>CAWCRB010000004.1:0-1378550 GCA_963797905.1 uncultured Solirubrobacterales bacterium | reverse complement strand
CAGTTGTCGGGGCAGGTCGGGGCAAAAGAGTTGGCCCCTACGGTCCACTTCCTACCGCCACCGCGGCAGCAGCTGCAGCGCATTCTCGCGATCGATCCTGCGCAGGTCCCGGCGCCGAAGCCGAACTCGGCCAGGCCTTTCACGTATTCGGTGCCAAGCCGGAACGGAAAATCGGTGCCCCACAATATCTGCGAGATCGGCACCAGCCGGGTGAGCGCCGGTAGCGCCATCGGATGGGCGATCTGCGCCACATCGTAGTGGAAGCGCTGCAGCTCCGCCATCACGCCGTCCGGCACGTATTGCGCCAGCGACTTGTTCATGCCGGGCGCGCGCACCAGGCGTTCCGCCAGGAACGGCGTGGTGCCGCCGCCGTGGCTGAAGATTCAGCGGATGTCGCGTAGCGCAGCGCCGTGCCGCTGAACAAGATGCGGGTGATGGCGCGGGTGGTGTCGAAACCGTATTCCAGCACTGTTCATGCACGCCCGGCAAAAGGCCGCGGCAGCAGAGCGGCGCTTCCGGATGCATGAACACCACCGCTTGGCGCCGGTTGAGCTCCGCCATGACCGGCTCGAAGGCCGGATCGCCCAGCCATTTGTCGCGGTAGCTGGTGAACAGCGCGATGCCGTCGGCCTTGACACGTCGAGCCCGTGCTCGATCTCGCGCAGGCTCGCCTCGATATCGGGCAGCGGCACCGCCGCGAACATCCCGAAGCGGCCCGGGATAGTCGGCGGCGAGCCTTGCCGCATAGTCGTTGGAATCCCGCGCCAGCCGGCGGCCCTGCGCATGATCGCCGATCCACACCCCTGGCGTGGTCACCGAGGTGATGGCGGTCGCCACGCCGGCCTTGTCCATGTCCTCGATCGAGCGCTCGGGCGTCCAGTTGAGGGTCGGCGGCTGCAGCAGCGATCTCAGCTCCGCGACGAAGCCGGGCGAGACGATGTGATGATGGACGTCGATGCGGTGCGCGGTGGGCATGGCGGGGATATTGACCCATCGAGGTTGAATGATCAAATCGCCCGTACATTTGCCTCGACCATCCAGAATTGATGAGGATAAAATCCGATGCTTCAATGGGTCAGGGGGCGTCGAATGCTGCTCGATCGAGATCCGCGTTGGCTTCGGCTGCACGATCACGAGTGGACATGCCCGTGCTGCGGTCTGCAGCATGGCGGGCTGTTCGATCTGGTGTATGCCATGCCCGATTACTGGCCGGGAGACGCGGCGCCCATGCCGAATTCGGAGGTTCTGACCTCGAGCAATATCCTCACCGAGGATTTCTGCGTCATAGGCGGGGAGCACTTTTTTGTTCGCTGCCGGCTGTGTCTTCCCATCGTCGGCAAGCCGGACGTCTCGCTCGGCTTTGGCATCTGGTCAACTTTGTCGAAGGCGAATTTTGATCTGTACCTCGACACTTTCGACAGCGGAGACCAGGGCGGTCTGGGGCCATGGTTCGGCTGGTTCTCGAACCGATTGCATGGATACCCGGACACTCTGGGCTTGAAATGTCACGTTCATCCGCAAGCAGACCGACAGCGTCCATTGATCAAGCTCGAGCCCACCGACCATCCGCTTGCAGTCGAGCAGCGGGTGGGATTACGTTCGATCGCGTTCTGGAAATCTACGCCCTGCACGGCCATGACCTGAGGACGGTGCTGTCGGATTGAGCTGCGCTCACTGGCGTCGGCCCGAGCGGGGCTGAACGGCCGGCACTCAAATCCGCGGATCGCCCGCCTTGCCGCCGAGCCGCACGGCGCCGTAGTTCAAGGCCTGCAGGTCCCACGTCAGCGCGATGTGCTGGGCCACCGCATGGGCGTCGCGCCAGGCGCGCTGGAACGGGTCGGCGCAGCTCCAGGCCGCGGCCGCCGACGATCGGCAGCAGCCGCTCGATCGCCTGCACGCTGCAGCTTGGCCGGCATAGCCGACGTTGAGCCGGTAGCGCACCCGGGTCTCGTCGTCGGGCAGGAGCCGCAGCCGGCCCAGGTCGTTGATGCGGGCGCGGTCGACCTGCAACAGCGCGCGCGCGGCCGCGATCTCGGCGGCGGCCTCGGCGATGCGGGTCTGGATGGTGGGCTGCGCCGCGAGCTTCACATTGGCGACCGTGGTCTTGTCGCGGACGCTGTCGACGATCTGGTCGAGCGCGCCTTCCGCGGCGCCGAGCGCCGCGCCGACCAGGCAATGGGCGAACACCGCAAACAGCGGCAGCCCGAACAGATAGTGCGGGTTGGCCTGCGCGCCCGGGCGTGCGGCCTTCACGCGTCGTCATCACGTCGAGCAGGCGATGCTCCGGAACGAAAGCGTCCCGCGACCACCACATCGTTGCTGCCGGTCGCCGCCAGCCCGACCACGTTCCAGGTATCCTCGATCTCGTATTGCTCGCGATGCAGGAACGCGAAGGTCTGCCGCGGCGGACCGTCCTCGCCCGGCATCATGGCCAGCAGCAAAATGCCGTCGCAGTGATCGACGTTGCTGGAGAACCGCCAGCGGCCGCTCAAACGGATGCCGCCGGGTTGCGGCGTGAGGCTCGGCTGCACGGCGAGGAACGAGCTCGCGAGCGTGCGCTGCGGATCGGGCTTCCAGAACTCGTCCTGGGCCTGTTGCGGGAACATGCCGAGAATCGAGGAATGGCTCGCCGTGATCGACAGCGCCCAGCCGCTCGACGCGCAGCCGCGCGCCGCCTCCGCCCCCAGCATGGTCTGCAGCCCGTAGCGGGCCTCGAGGCCGCCATAACGGCCGGCTGCAGGATGCGGTAGAAGCCGGCGCGCCGGAACGCGGCCTCCGTCTCGTCCGGCAGGCGGCGCAGGCGCTCGGCTTCGGGCGCGCGCTCCCGCAAGATCGGCGCCAGCGCCCGCACCTCGGCGATGAGCGCCGCCTCGGCGGCGGTCCATTCGCCGGGCGGCTCGTTTCGGGCTGCCTCCTCGGTCACGGGCAGGGGCCTCAGGCGCGGAAACGCGGAACAGTCTCTCCGCATTGTCCCGGTTGATGGCGCGCAGGATCTCCGGCGCATAGCCGAGCTCGCCGAGGCCGCCGACCGTCTTCTCCATCGCCACATAGGGAAAGTCGGTGCCGAACAGGAGCTGCGAGGGCGGCACCAGGGCGGTGATGGCCGCCATGGCGGGCGCGCTGATGGTCGAGTTGGCGACCTCGTAGTGCAGCTTCTTGAGCTCGTAGGAGAGGCCATTGGGAATGCGGGCCGCGAACTCGGGATGCCGCATCTGCTGCTCGAGCCGCGCCGCCAGCACCGGCAGCGGCCCGCCCGCATGGGTGAAGATGAACCGGATGTCGGAGAATTTGGAGAATGTGCCGCCGAACAGGAGGCTCATGATGCAGCGGACCTCGTCGAACGGATATTCGACCGCGGTGTCGGCGATGCCCGGCTGCAATCTGCGGCAACAGTTCGCCACCGACGGATGGATGAACACCACCGCCTTGCGGCGGTTGAGCTCGGCGAACACGCTCGCGAACGCCGGGTCGCCCGGACACTTGTCGCCGTAGCTGGTGAGGAGCCCGATGCCGTCCGCCTTCAAGGTGTCGAAGGCGTACTCGATCTCCTTGAGGCTGCCTTCCTGATCCGGCAGCGGGATGGCGGCGAACAGGCCGAAGCGTCCCGGATAGTCGCGCGCCATCTGGGCCATGAACTCGTTGCTGCTGCGCGCGAGGCTGCGCCCGACCTCGACGTCCGGCGTCCAGACGCTCGGATTGCCGAGCGAGGCGATGCCGGTCGCGATGCCGTTGCGGTCCATGTGCTCGATGTTCTTTTGCGGGCTCCAGTCCCGCAGCACCTCCGGATCGCTGTCGGCGGCGAGCAGCTGGGTGCGATATTTGTCGAACCAGAGCTTGGGATAGCAATGGTGGTGCACGTCGATGCGGCGCGGGCTGGGCGCCGGCTGCGCGCGCGGGGCGACGGACGGCAACGCGACGCTGGCCGCGGCGGCGGCCACGCAAGCGAGCACCTCGCGGCGCGAATGGGTGCAGGAGGTGGATGCGCAGCCGGATGAAAAGTTCATGATCAGACTTTCGCTGACACAATCGCCGCGTCGTCCCGGCCTTGAGCCGGGACCCATACGCCGCAGCCCTTCGAGAGGACACGGCGATATGGGTCCCTGCTTTCGCAGGGACGACGGAGAGATCGTAGCCCGGATGGAGCGTAGCGCAATCCGGGACCGCCGTTCCTGGATTGCGCTACGCTCCATCCAGGCTACGGCTTGCTGGCACGGATGAGAGGGCGGCTCGCTACGCCAACCCCGGCTTCAGCCGCTCCGGCGTGAACGGGGCCTGCCGCAGGCGGATGCCGGTGGCGTCGAAGATGGCGTTGGCGAGCGCGGCCGCGGTCGGGCGGCACGCGGATTTGCCGGCGCCGCCGGGCGGGATCTCCGGATGATCGATCAGGATGATCTCGATCGATTCCGGCGCCTCCTTCATGTCGAGGATCGGATAGGTCAGCCAATCCACGCTGGTGACGTTCTTGTCGTCGAACATCACCTCTTCTTTCAACGCGCGGCTGGTGGTCTGCACGATATTGCCCTCGATGGTGAGGCGCAGCAGATCGGGCGCGATGATCTGGCCGCAATCATGCGCCACGTAGAAGCGCCGCGCCCACACCTTGGCGGTGGTGCGGTCGACCTCGACCTCGGCGATGACGGCGACCCGGGTCACGCCGCGCACCGCATAGGCGATGCCTTGCCCCTTGAGGATGTTGCCGTCCTGCTGCTTGCGCGCGCCCACATGCGGCTGCCAATTGGCCTTCTCGGCCGCCGCCTTGATGACGGCGCGGTCGCGCGGGTCCTCCAGATAACGCAGCCGGAACTCGACCGGATCGGTGTTGGTGGCGAGCGCCACCTCGTCCATGAAGGATTTCGACCGCGAAATGCATCTGTGGTCCGCCCGGATCGCGCATATGCGAACTGCGCAGCGGCGAGGCGCGGTCGAGCAGCGGCGGAATGGTCGTCGATATCTTCCGGGTCGCCCCGAAGGTGTAGGATTCGCCCGGCAGGCCGAACAGCCAAACCGGCTTCAACGGCCAATCCAGCAGCTGGCCGGCGAGGGTGCGCTCGGGCGAACCTTCGTCGCGGAAGAACTCGCGGCGCGAGAACGCCTTGGTCTCGAAATACCAGCCCGTCACCTTGCCGTCCCTTCGATCGCGGCGCGCGAGATATGGATCGAGGCCGGCGACTTCGGGTCCCAGCCATGGCCTTCATGGCGCATGCCCTGCACCCGCACCGGCTTGCCGACCGCCTTCGACAGCACGGTCGCGTCCATGGTGGCGTCGCCGGCGTCGTTGCGGCCATAGGAGCCGGGGCCGGTCATGGAGACGACCTTCACCTTCTCCTCGTGCCAGCCCAGCATCTTGGCGATGCCTTCGCGACAGTGGTGCGGCTTCTGCGAGCCGGTCCAGATGGTGGCCTCGCCGTCGCGGATGTCGGCGACCCCGCAGGCCGGCGCCATCGAGGCATGCGAGTGGAACGGCCACTCGTAGGTGGCCTCGATCACCCGGGCCGCGCCGGCGAAGGCCGCATCGACGTTGCCGGCGTTGGTCTCCTCGTCCTTCTTCGCCACCTTGGCGTTGCGGATGTGATCGTAGAGGCTGGCATTGCCGGCGAACGGCGGCTTGACGTCCGACCAGGTGATCTTGAGCGCCTTGGCGGCCCGGATGGCGTCCCATTCCTTCGGCGCCACCAGGCCGATGAAGCCCTTCTGCCAGACCACCTGCACGCCCGGAATGTCCTTGACCGAGGCCTCGTCGACCGCGACCGGCACCGCGCCCGCGATCGGCGGACGGATCACGCGCCCGTGCACCATGCCGGGCACCTTCACGTCCACCATGTATTCGAGCTTGCCCATCACCTTGGGCGGAATATCGCGCCGCCTGGTGCCGGACTTGCCGACGATCTTGTACTCGCTGGGGGATTTCGGCTTGGCCTTGCCCTTGACCAGGAGCTCGTTGCCGAACTCGTGGTTCCATTCGAGCGGGATGTCGAATTGCCGCCCGCCGATCAGCTCGCCGTAGGTCACCTTTTTGGCGGCGTCGCTCTTGTCGCTGACGACGCCGTCGGCGACCGCCAGCCGCTCGACCGGTACGCCGAGCTTCTCGGATGCCATCTCGACCAGCACCCGGCGGGCTTCGGCGGCGGCATTGCGCAGCGCCGCGCCGGCCTTCCAGATTCCGGTCGAGCCGGAGGCGCCGCCCTGATCGGTGGTGAGATCGGTGTGGCCCTGCACCATGCTGACCCGGTCGGTCGGCAGGTCGAGCTCCTCGGCGATCATCTTGATCCAGCCGATGTCGGTGCCCTGGCCCATGTCGATCTTGCCGACCCAGCCGACCGCGCTGCCGTCCTGGTTGATGCTGATATAGGTGGAGAGCTGATCGGGCTCGAGCGCGAGGCGCGAGGCCTTGGTGGCGATCGCGGCCTGCGTTTTGACGCCCGGTATAGCCCAGCGGCGTCACGCCGGGTTCGATAGAGACGGCGCTCGCGGTCCTGAAATCGAACAAGGCGACCTCGGCGTTGAGCGCGGTCCAGGCGACCGGCTCGGCCTGCGCGCCGTCGGCGAGCAGGAGAATATCGGCGGTTTCCTCGAACGGCGGCTCCAGTTCGAGCGTCAGCGCGCCCGGCGCGCGCCAGCCCGTCCAGGCGAAGCGATCCGCTCCGGTCAGCGTCTCGCCTTCGAGCCGCAGCACCGCGAAGCGGTCGCAGGCGACCAGCGCGACCCGCGTCGCCGCGCCCGCGCTGACCTTCGCGAGGAGCCGGCGGGCGCTCGGCGGGCAGATATTGGCGGCCTTGACCACGGTTACGCCGCCGCGCAAGGGGTGAACGATCGCCTGCCCGTCGGCGCTGCGCACGTCCGCAGCCGCGAGACCCGCCAATCCGCGCGCGCGGTCGCCGGCGATCCGCAGCAGCGACACGAGGCGGCTCTTGGGCGCGGCGGGTTCGCGGACGGCGCCGAGCGCCGTTTTTTCGGCCGCCGCCTCCGCGCCGGCGCGCGCCAGCAACAGAAGCTCGGGGTCGCCGAGCCACAGCGCGAACGCCAGGCCCTCGCGGAAGCGCCCGCGCGCGATGCAATATTCGAGGAATCGCTGGTTCTGCTCGGAGCTGTCAGCAGCACGTTTCGCTGCTTGAAGGTCATGTCGCCGTTGGCGACGAGCGAGCCCAGCAGGATCTTGATGTTGACCTCGTGGTCTGAGGTGTTGACGCCGGCGACGTTGTCGATCGCGTCGGTGTTGATCTTGCCGCCGCCGCAGCGCGTACTCGATCCGCGCGCGCTGCGTGAAGCCGAGGTTGCCGCCCTCGCCGACGACCTTGCAGCGCAGCTCGTCGCCGTCGACGCGGACGGCGTCGTTGGCCTTGTCGCCGGCCTCGACGTGCGTCTCGGTGGAGGCCTTCACGTAGGTGCCGATGCCGCCGTTCCACAGCAGGTCGACGGGCGCCCGCAGGATCGCCTGGATCAGCTCGTCGGGCGACGAGCACCTCCTCCTCGATGCCGAGCGCCTCGCGGACCTGCTGCGACAGCTTGATCGACTTGGCGGTGCGCGCGAACACGCCGCCGCCCTCGGAGATCAGCGACTCGTCGTAGTCGCCCCACGACGATCGCGGCAGCTCGAACAGCCGCTTGCGCTCCTCGAAGCTGCGCTCCGGATCGGGATCGGGATCGAGGAACACGTGCAGGTGGTTGAACGCCGCCACCAGCCTGATGTGGCGCGAGAGCAGCATGCCGTTGCCGAACACGTCGCCCGACATGTCGCCGACCCCGACGACCGTGAAGTCGGTCTGCCTGCACGTCGGTGCCGAGCTCGCGGAAGTGGCGCTTGACCGACTCCCAGGCGCCGCGGGCGGTGATGCCCATCGCCTTGTGGTCGTAGCCCTGCGAGCCGCCGGACGCGAACGCGTCGCCCAGCCAGAAGTCGTACGCGGCCGACACCTCGTTGGCGATGTCCGAGAACGTGGCGGTGCCCTTGTCGGCCGCCACCACCAGATAGGGGTCGTCCTCGTCGTAGCGGACGACCCGCTCGGGCGCGCACGACGTCGCCGCGCCGACGATGTTGTCGGTGATGTCGAGCATGCCCGACAGGAACATCCGGTAGCAGGCGATCCCCTCCTCCAGCAGCGCCTCGCGGCCGCCCTCGCGCGGGGGCCGCTTGACGCACGAAGCCGCCCTTGGAGCCGACCGGGACGATCAGCGCGTTCTTGACCATCTGCGCCTTCATCAGCCCAGCACCTCGGTCCGGAAGTCCTCGCGGCGATCCGACCACCGCAGCCCGCCGCGGGCGACCTTGCCGCCGCGCAGGTGCACGCCCTCGATCCGCGGCGAGTACACGAAGATCTCGAACTTCGGGCGCGGCGCCGGCAGCATCGGGATCTGCGACGGGTCGAGCTTGAACGACAGGTACGGCTCGGCGCGAGCCGGATTCGTCGACGACGAAGTAGTTGGTGCGCAGCATCGCGTTGACGACCGCCAGGAAGCTGCGCAGGATCCGGTCCTCGTCGAGGCTCTGGACCGAGTCGATCGCCTCTCCGATCTCGGTCTTCAGCCGCTCCGCCTCGCTCGTCGTCGCGGGCCGTCGGGATCGAACCTCGCGCCGAACAGCTTGACGAGCAGCGCCGCGATGTCGGCGTGGCCGAGCAGCGTGCGCTCCATGTACGCGTCCGAGAACGCGATTCCCGCCTGACGCAGGTACTTGGCGACCGCGCGCACGACCGTGATCTCGCGGCCCGTGAGAGCGGCGCGCAGCACCAGTCCGTTGAGCGCGTCGTCCTCGAGCTCGCCCCGCCGCGCGGCGAGGAACGCCTCCTGGAAGATGTCGCGGACGCGTTCGACGTCCTCGGCCGCACACCGCAGACCGAAGTCGTACAGCCATGCGCTCGACCCGTCGACCGGGGTGATCTGGTACGGCCGCTCGTCGACGACCTTCGCCCCCATGTGCTCGAACGTCGGCACGCACGTCTGACAGCGACACGCCCGCCCGAGCTGAACAGCTTGCAGCGCAGACGTCCCGACCTGCGCCTCGAGCGGCCGGTACAGGCTCATGATCGGGCCCTTGCCCTGCGCCAGCTGCTCGACGCGGTCGATGTCGGACACCGCCGAGCGCGCCGGCCAGTCCGAGCGGTACGCCGGCGGGAACGCGCCCTCGTAGCGCCGGTACAGCTTGACGCCGCGGTCCTCGCCCTTGGCACTCGATCAGCGTCGCGCGCAGGTCGTCGGTCCATGCGCGCGTCGACCGTCGCCAGCCGCGCCTCGATCTCGGCGACGTCGTAGCGCTCGGGCACGCCGTCCGGGCAGTGCACGATGTACAGCACGCGCGCGAGCACCGACTCCGACAGCTGCAGCGTCCAGTCGAGATGGCTGCCGCCGAACGCCTCGAGCAGGATCGCGCCGACCCGCTCGCGGTTCTCGGTGTTGAAGCGGTCGCGCGGGATCGTCACCAGGCACTCGACGAAGCGGTCCAGCGGCGTCGCGCCGGACGAACAGCCGCACGCGCTGGCGCTCGCCGAGCCCGAGGATCCCCATCGCGACGTCGAACAGCTCGTCGGCGCTCATCTGGAACAGCGAGTCGCGCGGGTAGGACTCGATGATCTCCAGCAGCGCCTTGCGGTCGTGGCTGGCCGGCGGGAACCCGGCCTTGTTCAGCACCTTCTCGACCTTCTGCGCCAGCAGCGGGATGTCGCGCGGGCTGGCCTTGTAGGCGGCGGTCGTGTACAGGCCCAGGAAGCGGCGCTCACCGGTCACCTGACCGTCTGGCCCGAACTTCTTGACGCCGATGTAGTCGAGATACGCCGGCCGGTGGACGTTGGATCGCGAGTTGGCCTTGGTCAGCACGAGCACGTGCGGCGCGCGCGCGAGCTCCAGCGCCTTGGGCCGCAGGCGCTTGAACGCCGTCGGCGGGGCGTTGCGAAGGATCCCCAGGCCGGAGTCCGGGCACGGCCTGCAGCCCGGCCTCTTCGCCCTCTTGCGACGAGGTCGTACTCGCGGTAGCCGAGGAACGTGAAGTGGTGCGCGGAGACCCACTTGAGGAAGTCCCTGACCTCCTGCGACCTCGGCCGGGTCGACCGGCGGGGGCTCGCGCTCGAGCTCCTCGTACGAGCTCCTCGGTCTTGGCGCGCATCGCCTGCCAGTCCTCGACCGCCAGGCGCACCTCGCCGAGCACGCGCTCGAGGTTCTCGCGCAGCCTCTGCGAGCTCGGCCTTGTCGCGCTCGCGCACGACCTCGGCGTGGATGACTGACTCGCGCGATCGCACCGTCATCTTGCGCGCCGGGCTCGAGCACGTCGATCAGCCGGCCGTCGTCGTCGCGGCGGACGCGTACCACCGGGTGGATCACGAGGTCGATGCCGTAGCCCTGGCGCCCCAGCTCCATCGTCACCGAGTCGACGATGAACGGCATGTCGTCGGAGATGATCTCGATCACCGTGTGCGGCGACTGCCAGCCGTTCTGCTCGAAGTCCGGGTTGTAGACGTTGACCTTCGTCTCACCGGGCGCGCGCTGCTGGGCCAGGTTCCACTGGGCGATCGCGGCGCCGTACAGGTCGATCTCGCTGCGATCGGACAGATCCACGGCGGGGACCCAGTGGTAGAACTGCCGGATGAAGGACTCGCACGGCGGCGACGCGATCTGTGGCCAGCTTGCGGCGGACCCGTTCGCAGATCCCGTCGATTAGTTCCGACTCGAGGTCGGCCGCCTTTACCGCCATCGCGCGATCACCTTCTCCTCTTAATCCACGCAGCCTACCTTCCTAGGGCGAGACCAATCGCCAGGTTTCGTAGGTGTTCACAGGTTTGGCGTCGCCAGGGTTTCAGGCCTTACAGGTTTCCTTTCACGCGGTGTGAGCACACGGGCAGGGCGTGGGTGGGTCACGCGGTGCTCGGAGGGATCAAAGCGCGCGAGCCGCCGGCGGTAGGCGCGCACGCTCCACGGCCACAGCGTCGAGTTGCGCCCGGTCGAGTCCAGGTACCAGCTGGCGCAGCCGCCCGCCGTCCACACGCTGCCCTTCGTGCCCTCGTCGACCTCGGCGAGGAAGCGCGCTCTGCGCGGCGGGGTCGGGCTCGATCGTGGCGAGGCCGTGGCGGCGACGGTACGCGAGCGCCTGACGGACGTAGGCGGTCTGCGCCTCGACCATCAGCAGCACGGAGTTGTGGCCCAGGCCGGTGTTCGGACCGAGCAGGAAGAACAGGTTCGGGAAGCCGCTCGACTGTGACTCCGAGATGGGCCTTGGGGCTCCCCTGCCAGGTCTCGGCCAGCGTGTTGCCGTCGCGTCCTCGGATCCGGTGGGCGATCGGCGGGTCGGTCGCCTCAAACCCGGTCCCGAAGATGATCGTGTCGACCTCGTGCTCGACCCCGTGCTCGTCGACGATCCCGTGCTCGGTGAGGTGGTCGCACGCCGCCGGCGATGACGTCGACGTTGGGGGCGGCGATCGCCGGGTACCAGCGGTCGGAGCCGAGCACGCGCTTGCAGCCCATCCGGTAGTTCGGGATCAGCTTGGCTCGCAGCTCCGGGTCGGCGACCTGCTTTTGGATGTGGCGGCGCGCGCGGCGCTCGGTGGTGAGGCGCATCAGCGCCGGGTGGCGGAACGCGAAGTGGAACGTCTCGAGCAGCGAGAACATGGCGTATCGGGTCGCGTGCATCAGCCGCGGGTGTCTGGCCAGGGCGTGGCGCCAGCGCTTGGGGATCTCGGGCTCGGCGCGCGGCAGGACCCACGGCGGCGTGCGCTGGAACAGGTGCAGGCGCTTGACGTCGGGCTGGATGTGCGGGACGAACTGGATCGCCGAGGCGCCGGTGCCGACGACCGCGACGTTCTTGTCGGTTAGGTCGTGCTCGTGGTTCCAGCGCGAGCTGTGGAAGACGGTTCCTTTGAAGCGGTCGAGGCCGGGGAGGTCCGGGATCTTCGGATCGGCGAGCGCGCCCGCGCCGGAGACGACGATGTCGGCGGTCAGCGTGCCCTGGCTGGTCTCGATCTCCCAGCGCTCGTCGTCCCACTGGACGCGCTGCACGTCCGTGTCGAAGCGCAGGTGGCTGTCGATGTCGTGGCGGGCGACGACCGCCTTCATGTACTCGTGGATCTCTGGCTGCGGGGCGAACAGCCGGCTCCACTCGGGGTTCTGCTCGTCGCTCCACGAGTACAGGACGCTCGGGATGTCGCAGGCGCAGCCCGGATAGGAGTTGTCGCGCCAGGTGCCGCCGAGGTCTGCCGGCGCGTTCGAGCACGACGAAGTCGTCGATGCCGTCCTGCTTCAGGGCCATCGCCATGCCGAGCCCGGAGAAGCCGGCGCCGATGATCGCGACTTCGAAGTGCTGCTCCGCGGTTGGGGCGGGTGCGCTGTCGGGCTCGGTCTGGGGTTGCATCGCAGCCTCTCTGTCGCGGTCGGGTTCGGGTGCGGTCGGGTTCGGGTGCGGTCGGGTCGGGGCGGCGGGTTCGGGTGCGGCCCGGGTACATGAGCGTACCAACTCCTGGTACGCGACCGTACCCGGTTCCCGGGCGAGAAAACGTCCCACTCGACGCCGCCAGCCCCGCGTTGGGCTGTTAGCCGCGCTGAGCGCGGTCAACGTCCCAAGCCGGCCGGCGCACGCGTCGATTGGGACGTTGCACGCCCGCAGGATCGCCTTGATCACGTCCGCGGCCGCCGAGCGCACCTCGCGCACGTCGCGGCCCTGCTGGATCGAGATCACCGTCAGCTCGCGAATCCCGCCCGCGATCATCAGCGCCATGTCGAGCGTCAGCGGCCCCGCCTCGAGGCCGGGCTGCTCGCGCCGCCCGAGCTCGACCAGGCCGACGAGCTGGCGCGCGAACCGCTCCACGACCGCGAGCTGGCGGTCAGAGCCGGCCTTCCCGAGCGCGGGCAGCTCCCGGACGAAGCTCTGCGAGAGCGCCGGCTGCGCGGCGACGGCGTCGAGGTAGGCCCCGAGCGCCTGGTCGACCTGCCGTTCCCAGGGCTGCTCGGCGTTGACCGCCGCCGCCACCTCGGCCATCAGCGCGTCGTTGACGGCATCGAACAGCGCCAGGTAGCACGCGTCGCGATCGTCGAAGTGCTCGTAGAAGCTGCGCCGCGACGTGCGCGCGATCCGCACCACGTCGGCCACGGTCGTCTCGCGGTAGCCCTTGTCGGCGACCGACTCCGACATCGCGGCGATCAGCCGCTGTCGGTGATCGGTTGGCGTCCCTGGCTCGGGCATCGGTACGCCAGTGTACCGCGCGGCCACGGCAGCGACGGCCGGTGCCGGCTAGCTCCAGGGGTCGGGCTTCCAGATGTACGAGTGGTCCCAGAGCTGCACGTCCAGCCGCCCGTACTCGCCCGTGTAGAACACGAGCGGCGACCCGTTGGAGTACTCCAGGTGCTCGACGCGCCCGACGTACAGCGTGTGGTCGCCGGCCGGGTGGCTGTCGACGACCGTGCACACGAGGTGCGTCAGCGCCCCCTCCAGCAACGGAATCTCGCCGCGCCACACGAACGGGATCTCGGCGACCATGCGCGTCCCCTGCGCGGCGAAGTGCCGCGACAGCGGCTCCTGTGACTCGCTGAGCACGCTCACGCCGTAGCGGCCGCTTGCGGGCAGCAGCGCGTGCAGCCGGCAGGTGTTGGCCAGCGACACCACGACCAGCGGCGGGTCGAGCGACACCGACATGAACCCGTTGGCGGTCATCCCGTGCGTGTGACCGTTGTGGCTGGTCGTGACGACGGTGATGCCGCTCGCGAACCGGCCGAGCGCCCGTCGGTACTCGTCCGCGTCGATCTGTTGCGCGCCGTTCTCGCTCACGTCCGCTGCGTAAAGAAGCTCACATCGTCTGGGTTTACCAGGTCGGGCGCAGTCCAACCGTCGAGGTCGTACTCGGCCATGCACTGCTCGGCGAATCCCTTGTACTCGTCGGCCTGGCCGGTGGCCAGCGCCGAGAACAGCACCTCCATCCGGATGTTCTCGGCGTTGCCGCTGTAGTTGCGCTCATACAGCTCGTGCCGCCCGCCGAACTCGCTTCCGACCGCGTCCCACAGCAGCTTCATCAGCTTCACGCGCTGCACCGAGTCGGTTCCGTCCGACCCGCGGACGTAGCGGTCGAGGTACTTGCGGATCTCGGGGTTCTTGAAGTCGCGCGCGTTGGAGTTGATGTAGATCAGGCCGCTGGAGACCGTCTGCTCGACGATCTCCTTCACGCGCGGGTACCCGATCGTCGAGAACAGGCGGTAGGCCATCGCGTAGTCCATGTTGGGCAGCACCGCGCCCTCCCTCCACGGTTGCGGATCGCGCGCCATCGCGTTCGCCAAGCCCCACAACATGTTGCGCCAGGCGAGCACCTCCCCGACCTGCGCCTGCACGCCGCGGAAGTCCTTGGTGCCCGTCGCCTCGACCGCCTTCATCAGCAGCCCGGCGATGAAGTCGAGCTTGACCGCCAGCCGGATGCAGCCGTGGAAGCAGAAGCGCGGGATGAAGCCCGTGAACGGGAAGAAGTTGTTGGCCTTCTCGATGTCGCCGTAGACGAACACGTTCTCCCACGGCACGAGCACCTTGTCGAAGATGAAGATCGCGTCGTTCTCGTCCAGGCGGCTGGACAGCGGATAGTCGAACGGGCTGCCCATCACCTCGGCGACCATCTCGTACGACGGCCGGCAGATCAGCTTCACGCCGGGCGTCCCCATCGCGACCGCGCAGACGATCGCGAACTCCTTCTTCTGCAGCGGCACGGGGCCGTAGTGCGCGATGAAGTTGAAGTGCGTCAGCGCCGAACCCGTCGCCACGACCTTCGCGCCGGTGACGACGAGCCCGTCGTCGCGCTCCTCCTCGACGTGCATGAACACGTCGCCGACCTCGTCGGGCGGGCGGTTGCGGTCCACCGGCGGGTGGATGATCGCGTGGTTCCAGTACAGCACCCGCTCCTGCGCCTCGCGATACCAGCGCTTGGCGTTCTCCTGGTAGGGCTCGTAGAAGTCGGAGTTCGCGCCGAGCGTCGCGAGGAACGCCGCCTTGTAGTCGGGGCTGCGGCCGAGCCACCCGTAGGTCAGCCGCGCCCACTGCGCGATCGCCCCGAGGTCGCCGACGCAGTCCTCGGCGCTCTTGGGGTAGCGGAAGAACTTGTGCGTGCGCCCGCCGCTGCCGGTGTCGGTCTCGGTCGTCAGCACATCGCGGTACTGGTCGTCGTGCAGCGCGTCGTACAGCCGCGCGATCGAGCGCGCCGTGTTGCGAAACGCGGGATGCGTGGTGACGTCCTTGACGCGCTCGCCGTAGACGTACACCTCCCTGCTGTCGCGCAGGCTCTCCAGATACTCCTGGCCGGTCAGCGGCGCGGAAGTGCTGGCTGTGCTGTCGAGCATCTGATCACGGCTCCTCACTCGCGTGTTGCGCAACGTCGGTGGGAACCCTGACACCGCGCCTAGAATTCCTCAACAGTCCCGAGGCCGAGGAGGGAACGATTGAGCACGCGCAATCTCGCTGACGAGGAGCTCACGCAGGCCGTTCTGAGCAGCCTCGGCAACTGCAGCTCCGAGCGCTTCCAGGAGATCATGCAGAGCCTCGTCCGGCACCTCCACGCGTTCGCCTCCGAGGTCGAGCTGACCGAGGAGGAATGGTTTGCGGGGATCGACTTCCTGACCCGGACCGGCCACATCACCGACGACAAGCGACAGGAGTTCATCCTGCTCTCCGACGTGCTCGGCCTGTCGATGCTGGTGGTCGGGATGAACCACCGCAAGCCGGCGGAGCGCGACGCCGTCGACGGTGTTCGGCCCGTTCTTCGTGGATGGCTCGCCGCGGTTTCAAAACGGCGACGACATCTCAAACGGCGCACCCGGCGAGCCCTGCCTCGTGCAGGGCCGCGTGGTGTCGGTCACCGGCGAGCCGGTGCCGGGCGCACACATGGAGGTCTGGGAGGCCGACGACGACGGCTTCTACGACGTCCAGCACGCCGGCCTGGAGCAGCCCCGCGGACGAGGGCACCTGTACTCAGACCAAGACGGGCGCTACTGGTTCTGGGCGGTCAAGCCGGTCGGCTACCCGATTCCCGGCGACGGCCCCGTCGGCGATCTGCTGCGCGCGGCGAACCGCGGCGGGATGCGACCCGGCCACGTGCACTTCATGGTCAGCGCGCCCGGCTATGAGTCGGTGACCACGCACGTGTTCGCCGACGGCGATCCGGACCTGGACTCCGACGCGGTGTTCGGCGTCAAGAGCGAGCTGATCGCGCCGGTCGTGGCGCACGAGCCGGGGCGCGCGCCCGACGGGCGCGAGATGCAAGGCCCTACTGGAGCATCACCTACGACATCGTTCTCGCGCCGGCCGCCGGCGACGCGATCACTAGAAAGGAACCACCGTGGCGCTGACCACCAGTGTGATGACCGACGAGCAACGCAAGTCGGTCGCGATCGAGTACCTCAAGGCATTCGACAACGGCGGGACGACCTCGACCGGCGGCAGCATCCTCGACCTGTTCGCCGACGACGCCCAGGTGTACTTCCCGAAGTGGGGGCTGGCCAACGGCAAGGACGAGATCGGCCGGATGTTCGGCGACGTCGGCGCGACGCTGGAGTCGATCACGCACGACTACTCGCACGTTCAACTGGGTCTTCTCCGGCAGCGACGTCGTGGTGTGCGAGGGAACCAGTCACGGCGAGCATCGCGACGGGCCGTGGCGCGCGGGCCTCCCCGAGTGGCAGGCGGGCCGTTGGTGCGACGTGTTCGAGATCCGCGACTGGAAGATCCAGCGCTGCTTCATCTACCTCGATCCCGACTACGCGGGCAAGGACACCGCCCGCTACCCCTGGCTGGCGGGGCAGACCTGACCGTCAGGCGCGCGTCGCGGTCACGAGCACCGTCTCGTACGGGTACTCGAACGACCCGCCGATCGCATCTATCTCGGCGCCGACGGCGTCGCACAGCGCCTGCAGGCGCGCCTCGCCAAGCGCTTGATGGTCGCTGTGGGTGGCGATCAGCGACAGCCACTCGTCGGTCGTATAGGTGCGTGACCATTCGAAGCGTCTGATCTCGGCTGCGTCGAACAGCCCGGATTCGTCGAGCGCGGCCGCGGTGTCCTCGCCGCGGCGGCCGGTGTGCCGAGCACGACCGAGAGGTTCGCGAGCTTGGGGCCCTAGCCGGTCGTAGACCGGCGCGAGTCGCTCGCGCACGCTCCGCGGGCGGATCGCCGAGGTTCCAGAAGCACCCGATCCGGCCTCGATCGGACAGCACCGCGGCCGCCTTCGCCGCGCCGGCGCGCGGCTCGATCCAGTGCCATGCCTGAGCCGGAGATCGCCAGCTCGAAGCGCCGTCCCCGGTCATCCCACTGCTCGAAGCTCGCGACCTCGACGTCGAGGCCCTTGGTCTGCGCGACCGCGGCCATCCGCGCGTCGACCTCGACTCCGGTGACCTCGCACCCGCGCGCCGCGAACAGCGCTGCCCGCGATGCCGGTGCCGCAGCCGACGTCGAGCACGCGCCGGGCGTCGATCCGACAGCAGCCAGTCGACCAGCTCGGGCGGGTAGCGTCGGCCTGGCGCGATCGTAGAGCCGCGCCACGTTCCCGAACGACTCGGCGCGCGAGCGGTCCTCGAACAGCATCAGCTCACCACTTCGGCCGCGCCGCTCGCCGGCGTCGTCGGCCCGCTCGGCGAGCGCCCGGGCGAGCTCCTCGCGCGAGTGGATGTCGAGCTTCTGGTAGACGTGGCGCAGGTGGTACTCGATCGTCTTCGGGCTCAGGAACAGGGCCGCCGCGGTCTCCCGCGTGGTCTTCCCAGACGCGAGCAACAGCCCGATCTGCAGCTCCTGAGGGGTGAGCTCGTCGACCGTGCTGGGGTCGCGACGCCGCACGTTCTCGCCGGTCGCCGCCAGCTCGGTGCGCGCCCGCTCTGCCCAGGGGCGCGCGTCGAGGCGCTCGAACACCTCGATCGCGTCGCGAAGCTGCTTCCGGGCCAGGACTCGGTTGCGTGCACGCCTCAACCGCTCCGCATAAGCCAGCTGGGTGCGCGCCTTCTCGAACGCGTCGGGCGTCTGCTCGTGGTGGCGCAGCGCCCGCTCGAAATGCACGCGTGATTTCGGCGTCGGGCGCCACCAGGCCCCTGCAACGCGCCGCCCTCGCCAGCGACCACGGCTGGGCCTTCGCGTTGGCGGCTGCCGTCAGCTCGGCGGTGACCTGCTGCGCCTCCTCGACGCGCCCGAGCCTCGTGTAGGCGTCGACGAGCTCGGCCGCCGGGGACAGGTCGACGTCGGTGATCGCGAGCTCTCGCCAGCAGGTTGCGGCGCTGCTCGAGGTGCTCTGCCGCGCGGGCCGCGTCGCCGAGCCCGAGCTCGAGCTCGCCGAGCGCCGCCGTGGCCCACACCTCATAGAGGCGCGTGCCCAGCTCCACCGACACCGCCATCGCCTCGGTGGCAGCCTGCCGGCAGGCCTGCTCGCGCCCGCGCCGAGCGTGCAGCCACGCCAGCCCCGACAGACCGAAGGCCAGGCCGGTGCGCTGGTCGCTCTCGCGCGCCAGCTCGATCGCCTCTCGATACGTCGATTCGGCGACCGCCCAGCGGTCGGTCGTCGCCTGGTCTCGTGCCAGCAGACCCAGCACGAACGGAAGCGCTCCGACCGCTGCGCGCTCCCGGGCGATCTTCAGCGAGTGCTCGATCAACGAGCGGCCGACGCCGGTCTCGCGCAGGAAGATCGGCCCGAGCGTCAGCCAAGGGAGCAGTCGCAGGTCGTCGTGCAGCTCGGGCGCGCCCTCGACCAGCGTGATCGCCTCGTGGATCGAGTCGGCTCCGGCCGGCGGCGTCACCGCCGAGGATCCGCGCCATCCCGAGCGTGGTCATCGCCAGAAAGCGCGTCCTGACGGAGGGTTGCTGCGGGAGTGCCGGCGACGCCCGGCTTGCAACCGCGAGCATCTCGGTCGGGTTGCCGGCATGGTAGTCCGGATCTGGCGCGTCGACGTCGGCCGGATCCCGCTCTACCTGCTCGACACCGACACCCCCGAGAACGGCCCGGTGCAGCGCTGGATCACCGCGCGGCTGTACGTCGCCGACTCCGAGACCCGGCTCGCGCAGTACGTGCTGCTCGGCATCGGCGGGATCCGCGCGCTGCGGGCGATGGGGATCGAGCCCGGGGTCGTCCACCTCAACGAGGGCCACGCCGCACTCGCTCCGCTGGAGCTCGCCGCTCCGGCGCTGCGGGCCGGAGCCGGTCTGCGCACCGCGCTCGAGGGCGCCCGTGACCGCACCGTGTTCACCACCCACACCCCGGTACCCGCGGGCAACGACACCTACCCCCGGGAGCTGCTCCAGCAGGCGATCGGCCGGCTGGCCGATGACCTCGGCGTGCCCGTCGACGAGGTCGTCCGCCTCGGCGATCCCGGCGACGGCACCTCGTTCGGGGTCACCCAGGCCGCGCTGCGGATGAGCCGCGCCGCCGGCGGCGTGAGCGAGCGCCACGGGGAGGTCGCTCGCGAGATGTGGCAGGGCCTGTGGCCCGGCCGGGGACTGGCCGAGGTCCCGATCGGCCATGTCACCAACGGCGTCCACGTCCCGACGTGGGTCGGGCCGGCAATGAGCGAGCTGCTCGAGCGCCACCTCGGTGAGGACTGGTGCGAGCGCGTGGCCGAGCCCGGGCTGTGGAAGGGACTCGACCCGGTGGCCGCCGAGGAGCTGTGGGGCGCGCGCTGTCGCCAGCGGGCCGCGCTGGTGGAGTTCGTCCGTGCCCGGAGCGCCTCGGACCGGCTCGGTCGTGGGGACGTGCGCCAGTACGTCGAGGCCGCCGATCGCGCCTTCCGGCCCGACGTGCTGACGATCGGGTTCGCTCGCCGGGTCGCGACCTACAAGCGGCTCGATCTGCTCACGCGCGATCCGGAGTGGACGATCGAGCTGCTGTCCGGCGAGCGGCCGGTCCAGGTCGTGCTCGCCGGCAAGGCCCACCCTCGCGACGAGGAGGCCAAGCGCTCGCTCCAGCGACTGTTCGGGATGAAGTGGGCCCAGGTGATCGGCGAGCGGGTGGTGTTCCTCGACGACTACGACCTGAGCACCGCGGCCTGGCTCGTCCGCGGCTGCGACGTGTGGCTGAACGTTCCCCGGCCACCGCTCGAGGCCTCGGGGACGAGCGGCATGAAGTCGGTCGTCAACGGCGGATTGCAGCTCAGCGTGCTCGACGGCTGGTGGGCCGAGGCCTACGACGGCTCCAACGGCTGGGCGCTGTCCGGCGAGATCGAGCCGGACCACGCGCTCCAGGACGAGCGCCACGCGGCCGAGCTCCACCGGGTGCTCGACGATGAGGTCGTGCCGATGTTCTACGAGCGCGACGAGCACGGGCTGCCGCAGAGGTGGCTCCAGACGATCGGAGCCTCGCTGCGCACACTCGCGCCGCGGTTCTCGGCTGCCCGGATGCTGGCCGAGTACGTGGACGGCCCGTACAGGACCTGATCGCGGGGCCGCGCGCTCACTTTCGGTACGGGCGCCGGTCTTAGGGGGAAACGCAACTTCGTCGAAGGAGACACCGTGGGCAAGATCGTGGCAACCGAATTCATCACCCTCGACGGCGTCATCGACGACCCCGGTGGCCAGCACGGCGGCCGTGGTGGGTGGGCGTTCAAGTTCGAGCGCGGCGAGGCCGGCAACCGCTTCAAGTACGAGGAGCTGATGGCCGCCGACGCGCAGCTGCTCGGCCGCACCACCTACGAGGGCTTCGCCGAGGCGTGGCCGAAGATGAAGGGCGATGATTTCGGCCAGAAGATGAACGAGATGCCGAAGTACGTCGTCTCCTCGACGCTGACCGACCCGACGTGGGAGAACACCACGGTCATCAGCGGTGACCTGGCGAGCGAGATCCCGGCCCTACGAGATCGCCACGAGGGCAACATCCTCGTTGCCGGCAGCGGCCAGCTCGTGCGCGGCCTGCTCGAGGCCGGGCTGCTCGACGAGCTTCGGCTGATGGTCTACCCGACCGTGCTCGGCGGCGGCCCGCGCCTGTTCGGCGAGTCCGCCGAGCCGCGCGACCTGAAGCTCACCCGGGTCGAGCCGGCCGGGGAGACGGCGATCCTCGTGTTCGAGCGGGCGGCCGCGGCGGCCTGAACCGCGGTGGGGCCAGCACGCGCGGCGGCGCCGGCGCCCGGCCCGCAAGCCGCGCATCCCGCGAGCCGAACTATTGCGCCACACCGATCCACGAGATCGCACAACGACTGCCTCGGGCGGGGTTCGTTGGGCGATCTCCCGGCTCAGACCCGCAAGATCGCACAGCGAGCCCCGGCGGGCAGGGTGGGGGTGCGATCTAGTGGATGACCCGGTCGGCTCGCAGCTGTCGGATCAGGTAGGACGCCGCCACGCGATCGGCCGCGACGCTCAGATGGATGCCATCCGGTTCGTGGATGACGAACCCCTGGCCCTGGTAGGTCATGTAGTCGCGGTACCGGTTGCCCGGGGTGAAGATGTGGTTCGCGTCGATCAGTCGCACGCGCCCGGGGAACTCGGCCGCGGCCTCCCGAATTCCGCGATTGACGCCGTTGAAGACGTACCGCCAGTTCCCCGCCGCTGGTGTCGGCAGCGTGAACCAATACACCCTCCCGGCGTTGCCCCGTAGGTAGCTGCGCATCAGCTGCGCCACCAGCGCCGCGTAGCCGCGGCTCCACGCGCCACCGCAGCAGGCGACCTGGTGGCGGTTGAGCGAGACCGAGAACCCCTCGTTCCCGCCGAGGAAGAACACCGTGACGTCCGGCCGCAGGGTTGGAGCCTGTCCGCGGGCGTACTGCGGCCAGTTGAAGAAGAACGAGTTCGTCAGGCCGGTGCTGATCCGAGCGTCGTCGGTGACCCGTACGCCACGCCCGTACAGCGCGCCCCCGAGCATGTCGTCGAGCAGTTGCATCTCCGAGTCGCCGGCGGCGAGCAGGCGCAGCAGATGGTTGCGGTGGGACACCCAGAGCTCGGACCTCCGCACCTCGTGGTACGTAGTCGAGAGGCTGAGACGCCACCCGCCGGGACGCGGGGGCCGGAGCGTCACGACCACTCGCCGCTGCCCGCGCCGGAAACGGACCGGCCGACAGGCGTGGTATCCGCCCGGCGGCGTGATGCACAGCGTGGCGCGGAGGTTCCCGATGCCCCATGCGTCCCGGGCCCGCACGGCCGTCGCGCCGCTCACCACCGCACGTCGCGGGAGGGCGACCACGACCCGATGACGGCAGTCCGGGGTGTGGACGGCGAGCCCGGCGGTGACCGGGGCCCCCGCAGCGGGCGTCAGCGTGGCGACGAGGCTGCGTGCCCGGATATCACACCGCCAGGTGAGGAGCCGGGAGAGCGTGGCCGTGCCCGTGGTGCCGACGGTCACGCGGCGCAGGACATGGACAGCGGCGCCTGATCGCTCGCCGACGGTGACGACCGAGCCGGCCGGTGCGATGACACGCACCGAGACGTATCCGACCGGACTCGACGTGCTGGACAGTGACAGTCCGGGCGCCGGCGGGGTCGCGCTGGGCGTCGCCCCGAGTGCCGAGGCGGTCGTGAGCGTGAGCGCGACGGCAAACGCGGCGATCGCGGCCGTCCGTCTCGCCCGCGGTGGCGTCCTCGGTCCGTGGCCGCCGTCCGGGTCCGCGCAGTCACATCTCAACCCCCGCCGCAGTGTCACGGACCAGAGCCTAACCCCGATTGCCGCATGGCTCTAAGATGCGCGCAAATCACGTACGTCAAACTGTGAGGGAGGGGTCGATGGTGCGTTTTCGTGTTCGGCATGTGTTGTGCCTGGCACTGGCAGTGACTGCGGTGGGGTCAGCTGGAGCGACGGCGTCCAACCCCGTGGCGCAGAAGGCAGGAACGTGCAGCGTGGGCAACGGCCGGGGATACGGCTACAGCTATCTCACCTACCTGTGGGTGTACCGCACAAGTTGCTCGACGGGACGCTCGCTGGCCCACAAGCACGGCCGCGCTCACGGATGGCGCTGCTCGCGTCGCATCCTGGACCGCAGCCCCGTCCAGTACGACGCCCGTATGACCTGCCACAGCGGCAGTCGCCAGGTGCAGTGGACGTACACCCAGAACACCTGAGTTGACACGTTCACGCGGTGGGTGGACGTCCACCCACCGCGTGGATCGCCTCAGCGGGTGAAGTCGCGGTCGAGCTCCGCGAGCACCAGCTTGGCCAGCAGTGCCGAGCCGGGTCGTTCAGATGGATGCCGTCCGCCTGGCGGACGATCGTGGGTGTCCCGCCGATCGTGATCGAGTCCCGATAGCGGTCGCTCGGAGTAAAGGTCGGGACCGTGTCGAGGATCCGGACCTGATCACGCCACGGCTCAGCGGCGACCTCGATTGCGGCGTTGACGGTGCGGGCGATCTGTGCCCGGGCGGGCTCCCGCGGCGTCGGGAGAGTAAGCCAGTACACCCGAGCTCCACCGGCCTGCCGGTACGTGTTCATCATCTCGCGGACCCGTTCCGCATACACCGCCGCCCACCGGACTCCGCAGCAGTTGACGGTGGTGCCGGACCCGTCGGACATCGAGAAACCCTCGTTGGCCCCGATAAAGACCACGACCGCCTGGGGATGGAACTGGGCGACCTGCTGATGGGAGAGGCTGCCCCAGTCAACGAGCAGGCTCTTAGAGATTCCGGTGCCGATGTGCGGATCGCGCGTGACGGCGATCCCCTCGGGGGAGAGCGTCCGGGCGAGATCCTGGTCGAGGGGCTGGGACATCGAGTCGCCCGTGACGAGCAGGGAACGCAGGGGCCGTCGGGGCGGTGGGGGCACCCCGATGATCGTGGGGTCGAAGGCATCAGCCGTCACCGGCGCGACAGCCGATGCGCTGGCGTTCGCCGGCGACGTGGCCGTTCACGAAGCTGCCCGTGCTGGTAAGGCGCCCGATCGGGGGAGAGCCATGCGGTCAGGGAGTGCGTCACGTTGTGGAGGGGCAGCTGATCTGACACCCAGCCGAGCGGTCGACCCGACTGCCAGCACGAGGTCCCGTCCGATCCCGGGGTTCATCTCATCGCCCGCCCGCCGGACCGCCCCGCCGGCGCACACGGCGAGGACCGCGGCCATCAGCACCACCGCGGCGACCGCCTCGCGGGCACCGAACCGTCGCGCTGCGTCGCGGTCGAAGCGCTCCATCAGGTTGTCATCCGGATGCTCGGGCGGCCGTGTGGCCGGTTGCTGGTCATGTGAGTCAGCCATCTAGAACCGGAAGTAGATGAACGGAGGGACGCCCTGCGACGGGACCGTCGCCGCCGCGAGCAGAATGAGCGCGGCGAGGCCGGCAGCAAGCGGCAACGGTTTCAGACGACCGAGGCGAGCGAGCAGCCCGTCGGTCGAGCGCTCGGGGAGGAGCTGGAGCCCGATCACCAGTGCGATCGCGACGAGCGCCGGGGCTCGCCACAGCGTGGCCGCACCGAACGACGTGAGCCGGCCGAGGAACAGCCAGACGTCGGACAGGCTCTGAGCCCGGAACAGCACCCAGCCCAGGACGACCAGATGAAAGGTGCAGAACCACCGCACCCATCCCGGCAGGCGCATGCGACCGCCGAGAACATGCTCCAACGTCAGGCCACAGCCGTGGAACAGGCCCCAGAGCACGAACGTCCACGCGGCGCCGTGCCACAACCCGCCGAGGACCATCGTGATCAGCAGATTCCGGATCGTCATCAGACGGCCGTGTCGGCTTCCTCCCAGCGGGATGTACAGGAAGTCGCGTAGAAAGCGCGACAGCGTCATGTGCCACCGGCGCCAGAAGTCCCGGAACCCGGTCGCCCGGTACGGGCTGTTGAAGTTCTGCGGGAAGACGAACCCGAGCAGCAACGCCAACCCGATCGCGATGTCGGTGTAGCCGGAGAAGTCGCAGTAGATCTGCGCGGCATACGCGTACGCGGCCAGGAGCACATCGGGCGCGTGGTAGGCCTGCGGTACGGCGAACACCGGGTCGACCACCGTGCGTCCGAGGTAGTCGGCGAGGACGACCTTCTTTACCAACCCGAGCCCAATCAGCGTGAGCCCGGCGGAGACCGCAACCCGGTTCGGGGTCGCGGGGGGCCTCCAGCTGGGGGAGGAACTCGCGGGCCCGGACGATCGGTCCGGCAACGAGGTGCGGGAAGAAGCTGAGATAGATGGCCACGTCGACGAAACGAGCCGGCTCGATCAACCGCCGGTGGACATCCACGGTGTACGAGATCGCCTGGAAGGTGAAGAAGCTCACCCCCACCGGAAGCGCGATCGTCAACAGCGGCAACGGCATGCCGAGTGACAGTCCGTGGAGGGCATGCGCCACCGACTGCACGAAGAACGAGTAGTACTTGAACATGCCGAGCGACAGCAGGTCTCCGGTGACCGCAACGGCGGTGATCGTCCGCCGCCGTCGCGGATCCGAAACGCGGCCGAGCAGTTGGGCCGCACCGTGATTCCACAACGTGATGCCGCCGAGGAGCAGGCAGAACCACGGACTTGCGCAGGCATAGAACGTGTAACTGGCGACAATGATGAACGGCTTCCAGGCCTCTGGGCGCGGCATCAGCCACCACGACAGCGCCAGCACGATCGGGAAGAAGAGGGCGAACTGAATCGACGGGAAGATCACGGTGAGATCGGTGACCCGCGGAGCCGGCGTCCCGCTGGACCGTTTGGCAGAGTAACTGCGCTGGTGGTCAAGAGGAACGTGATATCGGCGGTGACGGCGGCGGCGGTGGTGACCGCGGTGCTGGCCGCCGCCCCCGTGTCAACTCCGGGGGCGCGCGCGGACGCGGCGGGCTGTGGTGGCGTTCGCGTGGCGAATCCGGCCCGCCGGCAGAACCATCAGCGGCCACCGCTGGCGATCGGCGACTCGACCATGCTGCTCGCCCTGTACAACCTCGCGGCGATCGGCTACGAGGCGAACGCGCACGGCTGCCGAGAGCTGGGCGAGGCGCTGGCACTGATCCGCGCGCGCAAACGGGCGAACACGCTGCCGTACATGGTGGTGATCGCGCTCGGTGCCGACGGGACGCTCCCAGCCGGCGAACTGGGGCGCGTCCTCGGCGAGCTGTGCTGTCGTCACCTGCTCGTGCTCGTCACCCCGCGCGAGCTCGGCGGAGGCTCTGGCGCGGATGCCCAGACGGTGCGGGCAGAGGGCCGGATGCACCCCCACCGGATCAAGGTCCTCGACTGGGTGCACGACAGCGCCGGCCACCCGGACTGGTTCCAGCCCGACGGGCTGCACCTCACCACCGCCGGCGCGACCGGATTCACGCGGCTGCTCGCCCGCGCGGTCAAATACGCCTATCCGACGCCGCTTCGGACACCGCCGAAGCCGGCAGGTACCGACCCGGGGCATCCGCCGCGGCGGACGTGACGGAGCGGCAGCCCCGACCCGCGCTACCCCTCGACGTCGGCGAGCTTCCGCGGCGGCGGCCCGACGTACTTGGCGGTCGGGCGGATCAGCCGGCCCTCACGCTTCTGCTCCATGATGTGAGCCGACCAGCCGGCCGTCCGGGCGCAGGTGAACATCGGCGTGAACAGCTCCGGTGGGACCTCGGCGAAATCGAGCACGACGGCCGACCAGAACTCGACATTGGTGGCCAGCACGCGGTCCGGCCGGCGGGCCTTGAGCTCGGCCAGGGCGGCCTGCTCGAGCGCCTCGGCGACCTCGACCCGGCGGGCACCGAGCTCGTGTGAGGTGCGGCGGAGTACTCGGGCGCGGGGATCCTCGGCGCGGTACACGCGGTGGCCGAAGCCCATCAGCCGCTCGCCGCGGTCGAGCGCGTCCTTGACGTACTTGTCGGCGTCGCCCGACGCCTCCACCTCGTCGAGCATCTTCAGCACCCGGCTCGGCGCGCCGCCGTGGAGCGGGCCGCTCAGCGCGCCGACCGCAGCGCTCAGGGCGGCGGCGACGTCGGCGCCCGTCGAGGCGACGACCCGGGCGGTGAACGTCGAGGCGTTCATCCCGTGCTCGGCGGCCGAGTTCCAGTACGCGTCGATCGCCTTCACGTGGCCGGGGTCGGCCTCGCCGCGCCAGCGGATCAGGAACCGCTCGGGGATCGAGGTGGCCTTGTCGATCTCCCGCTGGGGGACCGGCGGCTTGCCGATCCCGCGGGCGGACTGGGCGACGAAAGAGAGCGCCATCACCGAGGCCCGCGCGAGGTTGTCCCGCGCGTCGTCGTCGGAGATGTCGATCAGCTCGCCGAAGCCCCACTGCGGGCCGAGCATCGCCAGCGCCGCCTGCACGTCGGTCCGCGGGTCGCCGGAGTGGACGAACAGGGGGTGCGGCTCGGCGGGCGGCAGCCCCGGCTTCAGCTGGCCGTCGACGAGCAGGCCCCAGACCTGCTCGAACGGCACCTGGCCGACCAGTTCCTCGATGTCGACGCCGCGGTAGCGCAGGGCGCCACCCTCGCGGTCGGGCTCGGCGATCTCGGTGGCGAAGGCGACGACGCCTTCCAGGCCAGACTGAACTTCGGGGTTTGCGCTCATCTGATCGGTTGGCTCCTCGGCGGCTGTAGGCGTAGTTCGGTGATCGGGCTCAAGGCTATAGGCTCACCTTCATGGCCGATCAGCTGATGTTCCGTCCCGTCCAGGAGCTCGCCGGCCTCGTTCGCGACGGCCAGCTCACCGCCCGCGAACTCGTCGAGGAGTCGCTGCGATCGATCGAGGCGCTCGAGCCTCAGGTCAACGCGTTCACGCACGTCGCCGCCGACTCGGCGCTCGCCGCCGCCGACGAGATCGGTCCCGGCGACCCGCGGCCGTTCGCCGGTGTCCCGATTGCGATCAAGGACAACCGGCCCGTCGCCGGGATGCCGCTGACGATGTGCAGCGACCTGTGGGGTGACTTCACCCCGGGCGTCGACGCGTTCCTCGTGAGCCGCCTGAAGAACGCCGGGTTCGTCGTCGTCGGCAAGACCGCCCTGCCCGAGATGGGGATCCTCCCCACGACCGAGTCGCGGCGGTTCGGCCCGACGCGGAACCCCTGGGATCTCGATCGCACCCCTGGTGGCTCGAGCGGCGGCTCGGCCGCGGCCGTCGCGGCCGGCATGGTGCCGATCGCCCACGGGAATGACGGCGGCGGATCGACCCGCATCCCAGCGGCGTGCTGTGGCCTGGTCGGGCTGAAGCCGACGCGCAACCGTGTCTCGGTCGGCCCGTTCAGCGGCGAGAGTCCGCTGACGGTCGACGGCGTGCTCACCCGGACGGTCGGCGAGACGGCGTCGGTGCTTGACATCCTCGCCGGCTACGAGCCCGGCGACGCCAACTGGGCGCCACCGCCGGCGGTGCCGTTCGCGCAGGCCGCCACGGACGCCCCGGGCCGGCTGCGGATCGCCGTGACGCTCGCCTCACCGCTCGCCGACGCGGAGCTCGACCCGGAGTGCGCCCGGGGCGCGACGGAGGCGGCCGCGATGCTCGAGGCGCTCGGTCACGAAGTGATCGAGATCGAGTCGCCGTGGCCGACCGACGATCTCGTCTCCGAGTTCACCCGGCTGTTCGGCACCCAGGTCTCGTTCGCGACCTTCCTCGCCGCACAGCTGTCCGGCCGCGAGGCCACCGAGGATGACCTCGAGCCGCTCACCTGGGGGATGTACCAGCACGCCCAGGAGACCCGCGCCCTCGACTACCTGGCGACCCAGGAACGGCTCGCGGGGGTCTCGCGGGTGATCATCGGGACGCTCGGCGCCTACGACGCGGTCCTTACTCCGGCGCTGGCCCAGCGGCCGCTGCGGATCGGTGAGGTCCACGGTCGGGGTCCGGACCCCTGGGAGCACTTCCGTCGCTCCGGGCTGTTCACGCCCTACACGGCGCTCGTCAACGTCGTCGGGCTCCCCGCGCTCTCACTCCCGCTGGTCCACGGTGGCGACGGTCTGCCCGTCGGATCGCAGCTGATCGGGCGCCCGGCCGCCGAGGGTGCGCTGCTCGCGCTCGCCGCCCAGCTCGAGGCCGCCCACCCGTGGGCGGACCGCCAGGCGCCGCTGGCCAGCCCGGTCGCCTGAGCGACCGCCCGCCCGAGGCCCGCACGTCGAGGCGCTAGCCCGTGCCGAGCACGGCGCGGATCGGCCGCGGCCGCACCCCGAGCCGCTCGGCGTCGGCCGTGCCCCGCCGGGAGACCATCGCGATGTCGAGCAGCTCGGCCTCGTCAGCGGTGGCGAACGCCGTCGGGCCGCCGAGCAGCTCGACGAGCTTCAGGGTGCGGCGGACGATCGGCTCGGGGACACCGACGATCGGCCGGTGGCGGTCGAATGAGTCGAGCGCGGCCGCGACGAGGGCGCGGTGGCTGAGCGTCTGCGGGCCGGCGAGCTCGTAGCGGGCGCCGACCGAATCCTCCACGGAGCTGCCGCCGGGGAGGGTGGCGAGGATGCAGTCGGCGACGTCCTCGGCCCAGATCGGCTGGAACGAGGCCCGGCCGGCACCGGGGATCAGCATCAGTGGCAGCAGCGACATCCTTCGGAGCAGCGTGAGATACGGGTCGCCGACGGCGTACACGAGCGACGGGGCGATCACCGTGTGCGCAAGGCGCGAGTCGATCACCGCGTGCTCGGCGACGGCCTTGGCCCGCATCAGCCGGGAGCTGGAGCGTGGGCCGGCGCCGAGGGCCGAGACGAACACGAACCGGCGTACGCCCTCGCGCTCGGCGGCGCGGACGAGCCGCCAGGTCGCGACCCCGGCGAGCTCCTCGATCGACCCGACGGGCTGGTCGCGGATCACCGATGCGAGGTGCACGACGGTGTCGACCCCGCGCAGCGCGTGCCGGTAGGAGAGGTGGTCGGAGAGGTCGCCGAGCGCGATCTGGACCTTGACCCGCTCGTCGCCGAGACGGCGCGGGTCACGGACGAGGCAGCGCACCGGGGTGCCGGCGGCCGTCAGCCTTCGGAGCAGTGGCATCCCGATCGTTCCGGTGGCGCCCGTCAGCAGAAGCACGCCCGCAGCGTACCCCGCGACCGGCAGGTCGTAGAATGCCCGGCTCCCCGACGTCTGAACAAGAGGAATCAACGAACCCATGGCCTACGTCATCGCCGAGCCGTGCATCGGCACGAAGGACAATTCGTGCGTCGAGGTGTGCCCGGTCGACTGCATCCATCCGACCCCGGACGAGCCCGACTACGAGACGGTCGAGATGCTCTACATCGACCCCGAGGAGTGCATCGACTGCGACGCCTGCGTCGAGGCCTGCCCGGTCGACGCCTGCTTCGCCGAGGACCAGCTCCCTGACGAGTGGACCAAGTTCTCCCAGCTCAACGCGGATTACTACGCCAAGAAGTAGCTCCGTGAGATGAACGCCGCCGCCCCTTGGCCCGCCGAACGGCGCCGCCGATGGGCGGACGGTGAGTACTGGGAGCGGCGGATCGACAGGGTGATCGCGGTCGCCGAGGCCGCGGAGTGCAACCGCTGCATCACGGTCGCCCACCAGGAGCTCGCGCTCGCGCTCCGCGCCGTCACCGGACCGGACAGCGGCGCGAACTTCCACACGTGGGCGGTCTGGGGCTCGCGCAAGGCCGGGGCGGCGATCCGTCAGCAGGAGGTGCCGTGGGTGCGGCCGGCGACGGGCGGAGTGGGCGCCGCCGCGGGGGCGACGGGCGCCCGGCTCAGCCGCCGCCACCGCCGGACGGTGACGGTCGCGGCCGCCTCTGCGGGCGGCGTCGCGGGGCACGCATACGCATCCTCGGTGCTCCGTCGTGCCTCGGCGCGGATCCTCACCGGGAACATCACCGTCCTCGACGACATCGGGCGGCAGACCGGACGCTTCGTCGCGGCCTTCCTGGACCCGGCCGAGCGGACGGCCGACGCCCTTGACCGCTTCCTCGCCGCCCTACGCGAGGGCTCCGGCCCAGCGGGTGGCCAGGACCTCCTCCGGGTCGCGTACACGAGCTACCTGTCGGCCGCGGGGGCGGTGGATGCCGATGCCGCCGACGAGCTGATGCTGCTCGGGAACCTCAACGCGATCCTCCACGAGCACTATCGCCTCGATCGCTTCATCGCTCAGTCACTGCCGCGGTTCGCGCGGCGGATCGTCACTCACGATCTGCTCGACGTCACGATCGGCAGCGAGCGCCTGCGCATCGGACGCGACGTCCCGACGTCCGCGGGCGGCTTTCCGGCGACGCTGCAGACGATCGAGACGCCCGGTCTGCAGGCATTCCTGACCGGGCCCGCGGGGTGGGACCGGACCCCGGACAGCACCGACGGCAGCGGGGCTCGCGACTGGACCGACATCCACGACCGCATGAACTTCATCGTCGACCTGTTCCGCACCCACCACCACGATCCAGAGGTGTTCTCGCCGCCGTTCCCTGACCGGGAGCGCGACCGGATCCTGGCCCTTGACGGCCTGATCTAGGCCATCGGCAGTGACATGCCGAGCGGCTTCTGCTCGGCCGGCGCAGGCGCCGCCGCCTGCATCACCGGCAGCTCGACAGGCGCCGGCGGCGCGATCGCGATCAGCCCGCGCGCGGCCTGGTGCAGCGCCTGGGCCGCCGGGTCATCGGGGTTCGAGAACACGAGCGGGGTGCCCGCGTCGGACTGCTCGCGCAGCGGCATCGTCAGCGGCACCTTGCCGAGCAGCGGCACGTCGAGCTCGTCGGCCAGCAGCTGACCGCCGCCCTCGCCGAAGATCTGGAAGCGCTCGCCCGACGGGGTCACGAAGCCGGACATGTTCTCGATGATCCCGGCCACCTCGAGCTTGACCTTGTCCGCCATCTCGGCCGAGCGCCGGGCGACCTTCTGGGCCACCGGCTGCGGCGTCGTGACGATCAGGAACTTCGCCTGGGGGAGCAGCTGGGCGAGCGTCATCGAGACGTCGCCGGTGCCCGGAGGGAGGTCGATCAGCAGGTAATCGAGCTGGCCCCAGTCGACGTCCTCCAGGAACTGCGTCAGCGCCTTGTGGAGCATCGGGCCGCGCCACACCACAGCCGCGTCCTGCTCGACGAAGAACCCGATCGACATCACCTTGATGCCGTCGTGTGCGGTGAGCGGGATCAGCTTGCGGTCGCCGTTGACCTTCGGCCGCTGGCCGCCGAGGCCGAGCATCCGCGGCTGCGAGTAGCCCCAGACGTCGGCGTCGAGCACGCCGACGGTGCGCCCCTCGGCGGCGAGTGAGGCAGCGAGGTTCGCGGTCACGCTCGATTTGCCCACGCCACCCTTGCCCGAACCGACGCAGATCACGTTGGCGACCTGGGCCAGGGCGCCCTCGGGGAGCTTGCCGCGGCCGAGCTTCATCCCCAGCGCGGCCTTCTCCTGGTCGGACAGGACGTCGAAGCTGATGTTGACGCCGGCGACGCCGTCGAGCGCGCGGACGGCATTGTTGACGCCGGACTGGAAGTGGCTGCGGATCGGGCAGCCGGCGGTGGTGAGCGAGACGGTGACGTCGACCACGCCGTTCTCGTGGATGTCGATCGAGCGGACCATGCCGAGCTCGACGATGTCCTTGCGCAGCTCGGGGTCGATGACCGCTCGGAGGGAGTCGTTGACCTGTTCTCTCGTGGGCATATGACCATTCTGGCAGACGGGTTTTCGCCCGCCGGCCGGCCGGCGCACGGCCGCCGGTTTAAGGACCGACGGGGCGCCACTTGCGTGACGCCCCGGCGGTTGAGGGAGGAGAGGGTGCTTCATTCGCCGGCGAGATATGAGGCCGACGAACCTCGCCCGGTCCGGCCGCCTCTCCGCAGGGCCGGACGGGACAAATCAGTGGCGCCTAGAGCGCGCTGGTGAGGCGCTCCTGGGCCTCGCCGACGAGCTTCTCGACGTTCTTCGTCAGCTGCGTGGACTGCTTCTCGAAGTCCCGACGCACCGAGCGCACCTCGCGCTCCAGCCGACGACGGTTCTGACGCACCGTACGCTCGACGCGGGTCCGGCGCTGACGCAGCTCGCGCTCGAAGCGCGTGCGGGTCTTGCGGACCTGCCGCTCGAACCGGTTGCGCGCGGTCGTGCCACGGCGCTCGTAGCGCTTGAGCTCACGCTCCAGCGCGGCGCGGCTCGAGTACTTCGTGGCCAGGCCACGAGCGGTCGAGACGATGTTCTCGCGGGCGAGGATCGTCGCGCCGACCGGCACGAGGACGACGCGCTCGGCGATCTCCTGGGCCTGCTGCACCGGGGTCTTCGGCTGCGTCGTCGATGCCCGGCTGGTGTTGCGGGCGGTCGTGCTGCGCGTCCGCGTGGTGCGGCTCGAGCGTCGACTTACGCGCCGTGGTGCGGCGGGTCGCGTGGTCTTGCGGGCCGAAGTCGTCTTGGGGGTGGCGGGCTTGGTGGTGCCCGTCGGATTGCTGTCAGTAGCCATTCGCTCGTACTCCACTCAGGTCGTTCGCGGTGTATGTCGCCCGGCGCTTCAACACCGAACACATGTTTGTAAACCGGCGACCGGCGAGCGTTACACGACCGGCGTCTCAAACGGCGCCGGGGGCGCCACCACGGGCGATGGGTGGGGTGGCGCGGAGGGGGTCGCCGCAGGCCGGTTCGCGGGGCCGTGCCCGCAGCCGGCGAGCGCGAGCGCGCCGCCGGTGGCGAGCAGCGCGCCCGTCCGCCGTCGCCGTCGTCTCCGCGGGTCACGGGCCGCCCCGCCCCGCTGGATCCGCGCGAACCATGCGACCCCGGCCAGGCACAGCACCGTCGCGACGTAGAAGTTGAGCCGCAGGCCGAGAATCCGATGCGCCGGGTCCACGCGGAGCAGTTCCTCCCCGATGCGACCGAGCGAGTACCCGGCGACGTACAGCGCGAACAGGCCGGGGTGGCGGATCGTCCGGCGGCGGCCGAGCCAGACGAGCACGCCGGCGAGCGCGAGATTCCAGATCAGCTCATAGAGGAACGTCGGGTGGAACGTCGCGTAATGGGCGTAGCCCGGCGGCCGATGGGCCGGGCTGATCTCGAGGCCCCATGGGAGCGTCGTCGGGCCGCCGAACAGCTCCTGGTTGAAGTAGTTGCCGATCCGTCCGATCGCCTGCGCGACGAGCAGCGCCGGGGCCGCGGCGTCCATGAACTCTGTGATCGCGACGCCGCGACGCCGCAGCACCCACAGTCCGGCGAGGGTCCCGGCGGCGATCCCGCCCCAGATGCCGAGACCGCCGTCCCAGATCGCGAATGGCCCCCACCAGTGCGGGGGGACGAGGTTCGTGCTGGTGAGGTCGAAGTACAGCCGCCCCCCGATCAGGCCGGCCGGGAATCCGAACAGCGCGACCTCCCCGACGACCGCCGGGTCGCCCCCGTTCGCCGCCCACCGCCGGCGCGTGATGAGCACGGCCGCGAGCAGTGCGAGCACGTACATCAGCCCGTAGGCGTGCAGGAACACCGGGCCGATGCGCAGGCCGTTGGCGGCCGGGCTCGGGATGAACGCCGGGGTCGTCATTTCTCGCGGGTGCGGCTCAGCCGTGGGCGCTCTTCAGCTGCGGCCGCGGTCGATCGAGACCGGTCCGGCGCAGCCACGCGGCGGGGTCCTCGATCTCGGCGAACGTCGGCAGCGCCTCGGGAGAGGAGAACACGTGCTGGAGGCCCTCCGGCCCGGCGGTACGGACGACGGCGTCGCAGAAGATCTTCCCCCGCTCGTACTGGCGGAGCTTCATCTCCATCCCGAGCAACCGGCCGAGGATGCGGGAGAGGCCGGACTGCGAGCGGCGCCGCTCGTCGAGCGCGCGGCGGAGCTTCGGCAGCGACGGCAGCAGGTCCGGGGCGACGACGTCCATGACGTGCTCGGCGTGGCCCTCGACGACGGCCATCACCGCCTGCACACGATTGAGCGTCTCGCGTTCGGTGCTGTTGGTGAGGATCGAGATCATGTCGCCGCTGCGCAGCGCCCGGCCGACCCGCCGGACCTCATCGCGGCTCGGCAGCCGGAACCGCCGGCGTGTGTCGATCCGCAGCTCCGCCTGGCTGAGCAGCTCGCGGACGAGGCCGGCGAGGTGGGCGTGGAGCCACGGCACACCGGAGAACTGGACGGCGTGGGTGACCTCGTGGAGGGCCACCCAGGTCATGAACTCGGTCTCCTCGGCGCGGAACGCCTTCACCGCTCCGCCCAGGTTCGGCATCACGAACAGCAGCCGTGGCGGGCGGTCGGCGACGGCCTCGTCGAGCAGCACCAGCTCGTACTGGCCGAGCACCCGCTGGCCGAGGTAGCCGAGCACGACGCCGACCTCGGCGCTCAGCACCGCGCCGACGCCGAGCTGGATCGCCGGGCGCAGCGGGCCGAGGCCCTGGCCGGCCTTCTCCAGTACCGGGTCCATCAGCAGCCGCATCGAGGCGATGTTGCTGGCGATCCACTCCTGGCGGGAGATCCCCTCGGGCGGCGGCAGCTCGCGCGCCGGGGTGAGTCCGGTGTATTCGATCACCCGGCGGGCCGACTCGGCGGCGAGCGGAGCGAGGTCCACCCGGGGCGGCTCGGCATCGCTCTCCCCGGCCACGTAGCCGGCGATCTTCTCGGCCAGGATCCAGTCGATCACGTCGGGATCCGCTCCAGCTCACGCAGCCCCTGGACCGTGCGCGCGGCGATCACGGGCGAGGTGGGCTCGGCATCAAGCGGGGCGCCGAGCGGGTCGGCGAACCGCGGGAAGCTCACGTGGCCGCCGGCCTCGCGGACGATCAGCTGACCGGCGGCGGCGTCGACGCCGCGGCTGTTGCGCAGCGAGACCATCCCGTCGAAGCGGGCGGCGGCGACCTGGCACAGCGAGGCCGCGATCGTGCCGAGGGCGCGGAGCCGGTGGGCCGAGGCCTCGAGCGCCTCGATCGACGCGGCCACCCACCGTGGATCGGCGGACTCGATGCCGAGCACCTCGAGTCGGCCGGAGCGGCTGCGGCGCTCGGGCGCATCGGGATCCAGCCGGCGGCCGTCCAGGAACGCGCCCTCGCCGCGCCGGGCCCACCACTCCTCGCCGGGACCGAAGTCGTAGACGAACGCGAACTCCACGTCGGCCATCGTCCCACCCTCGGCGACGGCGATCGACAGGGCGTGGTGGGGGACGCAGCGCTTGGCGTTGAGCGAGCCGTCGATCGGGTCGATGATCACCCGCACGCCGGCGTCGCCGAAGCTGACCTCGCCCCGCTCCTCCGACAGCGCGGTGAACCGGTGGCCCTGGGCGTACAGGGCGTCGAGCTGGTCGAACACGAGCGATTCGGCAGACTGGTCGATGACCAGTGTGCGGTCACCGCCGTGGCCGCGGGACCCGGTCTCCCGGGCCCGCTCAGCGGTGTCCGGCGAGCTGGCGAGCATCGCGCGCAGGCCCTCGACGGCGCTCCGGCACGAGCTCAGCCAATCCGCTTGCACCGCCGTCTGAGGTGAACTCATCGTCAGCCTATGCTTGCAGACGTCTTGGGCGGCACTGAACGTCTCCTTCCCGTTCCGCGCGCCTCCGTCACCGGCGGCGACGATGCGGAGCGGCGGGCGGCCGTCGCCCACACCGGCGGACCGCTGCTGATCCGTGGCCTCGCCGGCACCGGCAAGACCACGCTGATCGCCGAGCGATTCCTGTGGCTGGCCGGGCAGGGGCACCGCCCCGAACGGCTGCTCGTGCTCGCGCCGGGGGAGGCCCGTGCGCGGGCGCTCGGGTTGCTCCTGGAGGGCGAGCTGGCCGGCGGCTACGACACCCTGCACGCCCTGACCCCGTCCGGGTTCGCCCAGTGGCTGCTCGAGGCCGCGCCGGGCGGCGGTGAACTGGAGATGCCGACGCTCGGCCGCGGCGAGCGCCTGGCGATGCTCGCCGAGCGGATCGACGAGCTGCCGCTGACCCACCACGACATCGGGGGGAGCGCCGGCGCGCTCATCGGTGGCTTCATCCGCCGGATCGACGCCTGCAAGGCGGAGCTGATCGGCCCCGAGGCCTACGCCCGCTGGGCCGGCTCGCTCGACGACACCGGCCCCGGCTCCGGCGAGGCTCTCCGCGAGCGCGAGTTCGCCGAGATCTACCACGCGCACGAGCGGATGCTCGCGGGCGCGCGCGTGCGCGACGAGGGCGATCTGCTCCGCGATGCGCTGCGGCTGGTCGAGCGCCGGCCCGAGCTCGCCGAACGCTTCGACCACGTGCTGATCGACGACGCCCAGGAGCTCGACCTCGCGGCCGGTCGGCTGATCCGGGCCGCGGCGGCATGGCGGCTGACCGCGGCCGGCGACCCGGACGGCGGCCTGCTGAGGTTGCGCGGTGCGGGCGCCCAGGCGCTGCGGGCGTTCGAGCACCCGACCGGGACGGTCGTCGAGCTGCGGCGCTCGCACCGATCGCGGCAGGCGGTGCTCGACGTCGCCGGGACGTTCGTGGAGTCGGCTGCGCTCGACGGCGAGGCCGGGGGCGAGGTGGCGTTCTGGCGCTGCGAGGGCGAGCGGGCCGAGGCCCAGGCGGTGGCGGCGGACATCGAGCGGCTGATCGCCCGCGAGGGCGTCGAGCCCGGCCGGATCGCGGTGATCGTGCCGTCGATCGTCGCCGAGGGACAGGCGGTGTCGGTGGCACTCGAGGAGCGGGCCGTGCCCCACCGGCTGGTCGGCGAGGCGGCGTTCTTCCAGCGGGCCGAGATCCGCGACCTGCTCGCCTGGCTGCGGCTGCTGGCGGACCCCTCCGACGCCCCGGCCGTCGTCCGTGCGCTGGCCCGGGCGCCGATTGAGCTCCGCTCGGTCGACATCGCGCGGTGCACCCAGATCGCCCGGCGCCGCAAGCTCGACATGATCGCGGCGCTCGCCGCGGCGATCGAGTCGCCCCAGGTCCCGCCCGAGGCCCGCGAGCGGATCCGCGTGTTCCTCAAGCTCTACCGCTCGGCGTCGGCCGCGATCGACGTCTCCCGGCCGGACCTCTACGTCCACCGCCTGGTCGACCGGCTCGCGCTCCGCCGCCAGCAGCTGTTCACCGCCCACCCTGATGTCGCCGAGCGGCTCCGGGCGCTCGCCCAGTTCGGGGAGCTCGCCGCGGCCTACGTCCGACGCCGGCCGCAGGCGACGCCGCGGGAGTTCGCGCGGTCGATCGCCGCCGTCGCCGACTTCGGTCTGCGCGAGCGCGAGGAGCCCGAGCTCAGCGGGTGCCCGTCGGTGCAGGTGATGGGACTCGAGAGCACCGGCGGAGTCGAGGCCGAGCACGTCTATCTGGTCGGGCTGAGCGCCGGGCTCTCGCTGCCTGCGCCTGAGCCGATCCCGGATGCGTTGTTGTCGGAGCCGCTCCCGGCCGACGACCCGGCCGGCGTGCGGCGGATGCTCGGCGAGGCCCTGTACCGCGCGTGCACCCGGGCGCGGACCCGGCTCGTGCTCAGCTTCGCCGCGGTCGTCGGTGATCGGCCCGGGGACCCGGGTCCGTTGGCCGAGGTCGAGGCGGCACGGGAGGCGGTCGGCGGCGAATGGGCGGTCAAGCGCGAGGAGCTGTTCGGACCGGCCGAGACGCTCCATTCCACGTACCGGCTGCTCCGTGACGAGCTGCTCGAGGGCACGATTCGGGCCGCCGGCCGGCTCGGGGAGCTGCGCTTCGACACCGACCTCGATGTCACCCACGCCGTCGTCCGCTACCTCGAGCTGCTGAAGGTGGCTGCGCTGATCGCCCGGCCGGAGGGTCAGCCGACGGCCGAGGCCCTGCGTGACGTGAACGCCCGGATCCTCCAGGCGGTCACCGCGGAGCAGCGGGAGGTGTTCACCTCCTCGGCGCTCGACAGCTATCTGCTCGATGCCGAGCGCGACGAGCGCCACCGCGCGAAGGCGATCGCCGCCCGCGACGAGCCCTCGCTGGCGTCCTTCTTGCCGACCCGCGGCGAGGGCGTGATGCTGTCGGCGACCGACATCGACACCTACCGCGCCTGTCCGCTGAAGTACAAGTTCGCGCGGGTGTTCCGGATCCCCCAGGAGCCGACGATCCACCAGCGGTTCGGGATCCTCGTCCACCAGGTGCTGGAGCGCTTCCACGCCGCCGAGGGAACGGCCGGGTCGCTGGCCGAGATCCTCGGTCTGCTCGATGCCGGCTGGCGCCGCGGCGGCTTCGGCGACTCCGAGGAGGAGCGCCAGCTGCGGGGGAAGGCGGCGTCCGCGCTGACGCGCTACCACGAGCGCTACCAGGAGGAGGAGGCCGAGCCGGTGTGGTTCGAGCGCCAGTTCACGTTCAAGCTCGGGCCCCATCTGCTGCGGGGGCGGGTCGACCGCGTCGACCGGCTGCCCGACGGCGGCTACGAGCTGATCGACTACAAGACCGGCCGCCCGAAGACCGCCGCCCAACTTGCCGACGACGTACAGCTCTCGCTGTATGCGGTCGGCGCGCGCGAGGCGTGGGAGCTCGAGGCCTCCCACGGCGCGTACTACTACCTGCTCGACGACGAGAAGATCAGCGTCGGTGGCGACGAGGACCGCACCGACTGGATCACCGACGTCGCCTACGGTGTCGCCGAGGGGATCCTCTCCCAGGGGTTCGAGCCGACGCCCTCGTTCAGCGCCTGCTCGATCTGCGACTACCGGCTCGTCTGTCCCGCGGCCGAGCGGTAGGGCGGCGGACTAGATCCGCGGCCCGCGCTGGGCGGGCCCGTCGTCCCCGCGCTGGCGGAGGAACCGCTGGAGGTCCCGGGCGATCGTGTCGCCCGAGGGCAGCGGCCCGGGCTCATCGTCGGCAGCCTCTTCGGTGGCGGCCTGCTCGAGCCGCTCGACGAACGCCTGCACCTCCGGGTCGGACTGGACCGCGATGCTGACCTGGCGCTCGTAGTCGGCCGCCGCGGACTCGAGCTCGGCGGCGTTGATCGCCACCCCGACGAGCCCCTCGAGCTTGCGCAGCAGCGCGAGCGCGGCCTTCGGGTTCGGGGTGGCCGAGATGTAGTGGGGAACGGCGGCCCACAGGCTCGCCGATGGCAGCCCGGCGTCCGAGCACGCCGCGTGGAGGATCCCGAGGATGCCGGTCGGGCCCTCGTACGACGAGGAGGCGAGTCCGAGCCGTGCGACGAGCGCCGGATCCGAGGCCAGGCCGGTGACCGCGACCGGCCGGGTGTGGGGGACATCGGCGAGCAGCGCGCCGAGCGTCACGACAAGCTGGCACCCGAGCGCCTCGGCGACCTCGACAATCACCTTGCTGAAGCCGCGCCAGCGGAACGACGGCTCGGCCCCGCCGAGGAGGATCAGATCGCGCGGGGCGCGGGGGACGCGGGCCTCGTAGAGCTCGACGGCCGGCCACACGATCTCCCGGGCCTGGCCCTCGATCAGCTTGATCTTCGGCCGCGTGGCCTGGAAGTCGTAGAACTCCTCGGGGTCGATCGTCGCGAACCGTCGCGCGCCGAGCGCCCCGCCGACGAACGTGATCGCCGTCGAGGCGGCGTCGGAGGCGTCGTTCCAGCCCTTGAACGCGCAGATCAGTGCAGGGGCACGCAGACCATCGGGGCGGTACTCCCAATCGAGTGGCTGCATATCCGGTTCACCGTACATGATGGGTAGATGCCGCCAGTGCAGACGATCAGCATGCTCCGGCCCGGCCAGCCGGTCGATTCCGTGTTCGCGTGCACACGCAAGGACCGCCTGACGACCCGCACCGGGTCGGCCTATCTTGCACTGGAGCTGCGTGACCGCACCGGGTCGGTCTCGGCGCGGGCGTTCCGCGATGCTGACGCGCTCGGCGCACGGTTCGAGCGAGGGGATCTCGTCCGTGTCACCGGTGCCGTCGAGCGCTTCCGCGACGAGCTCGTGATCGAGGTCGGGTCGGTGGCGCGGGTGGAGCCGGCCGGGGCCGACAGCGACCCGAGCCGTTTCCTACCCACCGCCTACCGCGACCTCGACGAGCTCGACGGCTTCCTCGAGCATCTCGCGCGCGAGGTCTACGACGCGCCGTTCCGCGGCCTGCTCGACGCGCTGCTCGCCGATCGGGAGCTCCGGGCGGCGTGGCGCCGGGCCCCCTGCAGCCGGGCCGGCCACCACGCCTACCTCGGCGGCTTGCTCGAGCACACGGTCGCGGTGACGACGCTCGCGCACGACCTGTGCCAGCTCCATCCCAAGCTCAACTCCGATCTGCTGCTCACCGCTGCTCTGGTCCACGACCTCGGCCGCACGCGCGAGTTCACCTACGGCGCCGAGATCGGCCTGACGGAGGAGGGGCGGCTGCTCGGGCACCTCGTGATCGGCGAGCGGATCGTGTCCGAGCGGGCCGGCGGACTCGACGACAAGCGCCGCCTCGCGCTGCTGCACTGCGTGCTCAGCCACCACGGGCCGTCGAGCGCGCCCGGCGGCCGGTTCGCCTCGGCCGAGGCCGCCGCCCTGTTCCGGCTCAACTCGCTCGATGCCGGGGTCAAGGACGTGCTCGAGCACGGACTCGGTCCGCGCTCAGGCGCCCACTGAGAACGTCGCCCCGTCGACGACGGGCGCGAGCGCCTCCCGGGCGGTCGGGACGAGCATCTTCTGCAGGCGGCGGACAGCATCGAGGTGGTCGCCGGTCCAGATCACCCGGACGCCGGTCGCCGTCGCCTCGCCGTCGTCGGCGCGCAGGTCCCGGATCACCGCGGCGAGCAGTCGCGCGTCGGCCTCGGGGTTGGGGTCCTGGGGGTCCGGGACGTCCTCGCGGACAACGAGGCTCTTGGCGAAGTTGCCGTACCAGGCGCTGAGCGAGGCGGCCGTGTGCTGGAGTTCGTGGCGGACAACGCTGCGATCGCCACCGGCGGAGTTGTCGCCGGTCCACAGGTCGAGCACCGCGTCACCGGCGAGCCGCAGCACCGAGGCGCCGGTGACGAGCCGGGTGACCTCGGCCAGCGGGAGCGGCTTCGAGCCGCGCTCGCCCAGGAACTCGCGGAAGGCGTCGTCAAGCCGCCGCGACGCCGCCGCGGCTCTCAGCGCCTCGGCGCTCGGGGGTGGGGCAGCCGGTCCTGAGCCGTCGCAGCGGCCGATTCCGAACGCCACCGCCTCGGCGAGGTAATGCGCTCCATCGGCGTAGGCCTCGGCGAGCGAGCGCCGGAGCGCCAGCCGTGCGCCGCGGGGCCAGAACAGCATCCCGATGACGAGGCTCACCCCGCCGCCGATCGCGATGTCGGCGATGCGGACGATCCCGATCTGCCACCCGGCCGGGGCGAGCAGGTTGAACAGGATCAGAAGGGTGAGCGTGAACCCCGCCTGACCGGCGGCGAACGACACCGTGGCCGGCGCGAGCGCCGCGAAGAACAGCGCGATCGGGAACAGCACCCACAGCAGCGCCGTGTCCGTCCCGATCACGTACACGAGACAGCCGCCGATGACGAACCCGGCGGTCGTGCCGATCAATGCGTTGAGCAGGTTCTGACCCGTGCTGAGGGCGTTGGAGCGCAGGACCGACAGCGTCCCGAAGACGACCCAGAAGCCGTGCTCGACGTTCGCGGCGTCGGCGATGAACACCGCGAGCGCGAGCGCAGCAGCGCCCCGCAGGCTGTTGTGCAGCCACACCGAGTGGGGCTCGAAGTGGGCCCGAGCGCGCTCCCACGCGGCCGCGACCGGGCCGCCGATCTCTCCGGGCTGGCGGCCGAGCATCCGGTCGACCCAGGAGCGGCTCGCGGCGGCGGCCGCGAGGCCGGCGTTCGACGCGATCTGGCCGACGATGAAGCTGAGCTCCTGGGCCCGGAAGCTCGGGTCGAGCGCGGTGATGACTGAGTTGCCGTCGGCGCTCGCCGCCTTGACGTCGGCCGGCAGTCCCGCGGTCGCCGCCCGCTCGAGCGCCATCAGGTGATCGTGCATCGCGCGGTCGGCGGCGTGCAACTTTTCGGTCGATCCGTGCGGGTCGCGCAGCAGTTCGGCGGCGCGCTGGAGGACATCGGCGGCGGCGAGCTTGACCGCGCAGGCCTCGCTGTTCGGGTTCGGCGTCGGTGTGATCGGCGCGGTGCGACGCACGATCGCGTTGCACCACCGCAGCTCGTCGACGAGCCGGACGACGGCGCGGGCCTCGGTGGTGAGGCCGGTGGGGCGATAGATGCTGGCGAAGAACTGGCGGTAGAGGGTGCGGACGGCCTCGTCGGCCTCGGTGATGACGGCGCGGTGCGCGTCCCGGGCCGCGTCGGTCGCCGGGCCGGTGAGGTAGGTGACGTCGGCCCGCAGACGGCGCGCGACCGCCTCGGCGGCATCGATCGCCCCGGCGCGAAGCGGGTTGCGCTCGGGGGCCGGCCACAGCACGATGATCGCCAGCACCGAGACCGCCGCCGCGAGGCTCCAGCCCATGACGCGGTCAGGAATCGCGGCGGCGTCGCCGGGGAGCGTGACCGGGAGGACGAACGCGAGCAGCAGCGCCGTGGTCGCGCCGGCGAACTCCGAGCTCACCACGCCGGCGAACAGGATCGGCAGCGCGACGACCGCCATCGCGGCCGCGGCCACCCACGGGCTGCGAGAGGCGAACGTCCCGAGCGCGATCAGCACCGCGCACGTCAAGCCGAGCGCGGCCTGGGCCAGCGCTCGATCCTGAATCGGCCCGGAGAAGTCGACGAGCAGCAGCATCGCGATCGCCCCGAACGCCGCGAACGTCGCCATCGAGGTGTTGGCGATCACCTTGTCGACGAACGCGAACACGATCGGCACGACGACCGCGGTGCGCACCGCACGGCGCAGCGCGTCGTATTCGGGGTCGTGCGACCCCAGCCACTCGGTCACGGCGCCCCACAGCGGGCGGCGAGCGGCGGGCTGATCGACGCGGTCCGTGGCCATCGGTGTCTCGGAATTCTGAACCCTCGGGTCACTCACGGCTAGCGCGCAACCGGCGGCGCCTCGCCAGGTTCGCTCTATCGTGTGCGCGATGGAGGAGGGGGGTGACACGAAGCGCGTCGCGCGGCGCGAGTCAGAAGCGCGCGGAGGGGTGAGCGAGCAAACCGGTGCGGCCGGCCTCTCGCGCCGCAGCTTCCTCCAGCGCGGCGCGCTGGGCGCACCGGCAGCGGTGGCCGCCCTCTCGCTCGATGCACAGGCGGCTCAGAGCGCAACGACCGGGCATCCCGGGCCCAGTCCGTACGCGCGGGTCGTCCCCTGCTACGGCCGCCATCAGGCGGGTGTCACGACCGCTCAGCAGAGCTCGCTCGTGATGGCGGCCTTCGACCTGACGGTCGGCGACCGGCGGTCCCTCGTGTCGCTCCTGCGGACGTGGCAGGACGCGATCGCCGCACTGACCGAGGGTCGCCCGTTGCCTGGGTACGGATCCGGCGGCCCGGCATCAGCCACGCTGCTCAAGGCCCCGGTCGACACCGGCGAGAGCGACGGGCAGGGGCCGGAGGCGCTGACCATGACGATCGGCTTCGGGGCGTCACTGTTCGACCGGCGATTCGGTTTGGCCGGCCACCGTCCGAGCGCGCTCGTCGATCTCCCCGCCTTTCGCCACGACGCATTGGAGGCGCAGTACTGCGGTGGCGACCTCACGGTGCAGGTGTGCGCCAACACGCGGACGGTTGCCGAACACGCGGTGCGCTGCCTGGTGCGTCTCGCCGGCCGGAGCGCGGTGCCGCGGTGGACGCAGATCGGGTTCGTCGAGCGCCCGACCCGCGGCGGTTCCTCGACGCCGCGCAACATGATGGGCTTCCGCGACGGCACGGCGAACCTCGATGCGTCGGATCCCGCGCTGATGAACTGCAACGTCTGGGTCCAGCCCGGCGACGGGCCGGCCTGGATGACCCACGGCAGCTACCAGGTGTTCCGCCGGATCGAGATCGACGTGCGCAAGTGGGACGAGAGCAGCCTCGACGAGCAGCAGAAGTCGATCGGCCGCTACAAGGCCTCCGGCGCGCCGTTCGGCGGACGACACGAGTTCGATCCGGTGCACGTCGCAGCGATGGCGCCTGACGCCCACGTCCGCCTCTCCAACCCGCGGAGCGGGGCCGCGTCAGCCCGTGAACGAATCCTCCGGCGCGGCTTCTCGTTCTACGAAGGGTACGGGCACCATTCGTCGGCTCCGACCGGTGGACTGCAGTTCATCTGCTTCCAGCGTGATCCACGGACCCAGTTCGTGACGATCCAGCGGCGGCTTGATGAGAAGGACCACCTGCACGAGTACCTCACGCACACCGGGTCGGCCGTATCTGCGATTCCTCCGGGAGCTCGGGCCGGGGGGTACGTCGGCCAGACGCTGCTCGAGGGCTGAGCGGCCGACCGCGTCCAGCGACCTACGATGGCCAGCGGCGCGGCACGGGCCTGGTGGCCCATCCGGTCTTCAAAACCGGCGGGCTCCTAGGGCAGATCCTATTTGCCTGCGGGCTTCTTGGGCCGCTCCGCCTGCGCCAAGGGCCACAGGATGGGCCAGTCGTGCAGAAGACTCGCCCCGCTTGGCCGGGACGGACGCCGAAGGCGTGCAAGCACACGGGAACCTCGCAATGTGTGGCTCGATAACGATTGCAGGGGATCCAAGCCGAGCCGCTGAAGGGCGTCTCATGCTTCGGTCAATCGCCATTCTTTGTGCTCGCTGCCGTCATCCTGATCGGGATGGGACGGCGCCTTCAGGTGGTGCTTGGGCTCGCGTTGATGTCACTCGCGCTCGTTCTCGGAATCGCAGCTGGCGATCGTCTGGCCGAGATTGATGAGCGCGCTGCCCGTGGCGGGATGAACCGGACGGCGTTCATGCTCAAGGCGGCGCTGGGTGCGGCGACAGCCGAGGAGCAGCGCCTCGCGCAGATCGAGGACCGCTGTCAAGACTCGAGGCTGCTCTGTTCGAGCGATGAGAGCGAGCGAGCCGACGCTCGAATAGTTCGCCTCGCTCGGTTTCATGCGTCGTGGGTCGCGCGGCAGGGGTCCGATAGTCGTCGGCACGCTGTTACTACTCAAGTCAGCACTCGGGACCGCAACGGCCGCCGAACGGCGCCTTGAGGAGAGCGAGCGTCGGCTGTCGCGGGTCGAGGCTGGCTTGTTTTCGCCCTGACGGGCCCGACTGTGGTTATAGGACGACGTGGCCTGAGCCGGCTTGGCACGTGTTCATGATCTGCAGCGCCGAGCTACTTTGGGCTCCTGCTGAACATCTGTGGAGCCTCAGGCGCGATCGGTTCAAAGACGCTCGAGTCTGGTGCCGACGAGTCGTGGGCGGGCAACGGTTGGTTGTTGCATTGGTCCGCCAACACCCATTCGTCAACGGTTGTTCCGGTGTTGGTGATATCCAGCGCATTGGTGTACTCCGATCCGCCGCCGCTGTAATACACGTAGCCACCTGACCCCGCTTGCGGGTATCGCGTAACCGGCAACTCCTGAAGACAGCCCTTCAGTGCATTGACCTGGCTCCGAGCCTGTTTGGCCTCATTCTGCGCCTGCTTGAGTTGAGATTGCAGGCTGGAAATCTGGCGCTCGACGCACCCCCAGCTGCGGCAACTGGCGGCGTGCGCCTGACCGGCCAGCCCAGCAGAGGCAACAACAGAAGCGAGGAGGTAGCGCGCGCGAGTTCGCATCAGGAGGACGCTCCAGTTTGGGGATGACGGCGGTTGCGCGGAACACTCTCAGAGAACTGTGCTCCGCGCGCGGCGGATCGTGAATGCGGGTGAAGTCCGGACACGGACGACCTTCGCGCCGTGGGGAGAATCATCGGCCGGCACGTGGCGCCGGGGGAACACACGCACGAGCCTGCGTCCCCCGGCGTGACCTCGATCCAGCGCCGTGGCAAGCTTTGCCACATCGCAGCACTTGGCTGGATAGGGCGGGGTAGGCAAAGATCGGCGGCAATCCCAGCTTGACGCTCGCGCCGAGGCGGTCTGCGTTCACTCGGCGGGGAGTAGGCCCGCTTTGATCGTGCAACGGGCATCGCGTCGTTTGCGCTCTCCGCCCCGCTCAGCGCGGGATGCGCGACGCTCGCGGGCCCCACTGCTACTTCCGAATCGCGGAGCGCCAGGGCGTCCATGTGACGGTCGCGTGGCTGGTCGTCCTCACGAGCAGGTGCACGCTCGACGCCGTCGGAGACTGCCGCATCGACGAAGAGCAGTAAGACCGGGTTGACAAGCGCCGCGCGCGCCAGCAGTAGGTCGCGGTCAGGACGTCGCACTCGGGATTCTGAGCGCGGGCGGGTGACGCTCAGGGCGGTCCCTCCAGGTGAGGGCCCACTTGGCAGCGCCGCTGTTTGTATCGAACGCCGCTCTGAGCTCGACGCAGGGCGGCCGTGCGCGATGCTCGGCCCGATCGCGCGGCAGTAGCGTCAACGGTTACGCGGTGGCGGCTGCGTGGCCGGACTCCGGTGCTCGTGCCAGCTTGAGCTTATGCTGCTCGCGTGCTCGGCGAAGTCCTCCGTCGCCGTCTGATGTGGCAGCGAGTTCCTGGCTGGTTGCGGCGGCTCGCTGATGTCGGCGCGCTGCCGACGGACTCCGAGGAGGTCAGGGTTCGTAAGTCGGTGCTGGTGCTGTCGTCGTCCTTGATGGCTTCGCTGTCGTTCGTGTGGGTCGGGACGTACGCGGCCCTGGGGCTGTGGCTGTCGGCGGCCATCCCGTTCGCGTACCAGCTCGCTTCGGCGGCCAGCATCTACGCCTTTGCGCGCAGGCGCCGCTATGGCCTGTTCCGGGCGAGCCAGCTAGGGATGAGCCTGGCGTTGCCGTTTGCCCTGCAGTGGAGCCTCGGGGGCTTTCGCAATTCGTCCGCAGTGGCGCTCTGGGGTCTCACCTCGCCCATGGGCGCGCTGCTGTTCGTCGGCGCGCGCCAGGCGGTTCCGTGGTTTCTCGCGTTCGCCGGTTTGGTGGCCGTCTCCGCCGCGATCGACCCAACGCTGGCGGCGCACGCGCCCGACATTCCTGCCGGTGTGGTGGTGGCGTTCTTCGGGCTCAACATGCTGGGCGTCTCGACCACTGTGTACGTGCTGCTGCAGTACTTCGTGCGGGCGCGCGAGCGGGCGCTGGCCGATTCCGAGCGGCTGTTGCTCAACGTGCTGCCCGCCCCTGTGGCGACCCGGCTCAAACAGTCCGAGGAGGTGATCGCGGACGGGTTCGCAGCCGCGACCGTGCTGTTCGCCGACATCGTCGGCTTCACCGGGCTCGCGGAGCGCCTCGCCCCAGCGGACGTGGTCGTCCTGCTCGACAACGTGTTCGCTCGCTTGGATGGGCTCGCCGCCCGCCTTGGCGTGGAGAAGATCAAGACGATCGGAGATGCCTACATGGTGGCCGGCGGCCTCCCGATCCCGCGCGACGACCACGCCGAGGCGATCGCGGATATGGCGCTCGAGATGAGCGCGGAACTGGAGCGGTGCGCAGCGCAGAGCGGCCACGCGCTCCAAGTGCGCATCGGCATCCACACCGGCCCGGTCGTCGCCGGCGTGATCGGCCGCGCGAAGTTCATCTACGACCTGTGGGGCGACACCGTCAACACCGCGAGCCGCATGGAGTCCCACGGTCTGCCCGGCGCGATCCAGGTCACCGAGCGCGCCAACGAGCTGCTGCGCGACCGCTACGACCTGCGCGAGCGAGGGACGATCGAGGTCGAGGGCAAGGGACCAATGAGCACGTACCTACTGATCAGCAAGCGAGACAATGCACAGCAAGCCGAACGGCGGCTGAAGAGCCAGGACGGCACTTCTTCTCTCGCGTGCGATAGCAGCAGCGCGGATGGGCTCGCGCCAGACGACCGCTCCGGAACGCGAGTATGCGCGGCGGCTCGGCTTCGGACGACGTCTCAACGCCCGCGTCCGCCAGCCGGCGCGCGACCCGCTTTCGCCACCGCAGAGGTCTCTCGGTTGGATTTGGCAAGCACCCGCCTTGCGCGGAAGGGAGGGCGGATGCGCCGCACCTGACGGGCCGCCGCTACCCGGCCGATGCCTATGCAGCGACGGGAATCACCGAGCCACGTCAAGCGCACCGCGGAATCGCTTCCCCGTGAAAGCACTCGCAGGCATCGGTTGAGTCCGCTGCCGCTTTGATCGAGATCCAACACTCTGGGGCAGGCGAAGCGATCGCCGGACCGCGCGCCATCTCAAGAGGCATTGCGGTGTCTACTCGTCGCTAGGGATTTCTCCGCGATAGTCGAGAATCAGCTCCGGGGCATGGAACCCGTCCTCAAGCGAAAACCCGTGGACTTGGCGCACGTGGTCACGGAACCATTGATCGAAAGGGTCGTCTGATCTGCCGAGCGTGGCGAACGCTTGGCCGAGATCGTCCGCCTCCATGTACACGACGGCGAAGTCTCCGCTTGGTGTCGTCTGGATCCAGGCCGCTTCTCGGGTGATCCGTGCGCGCCGCCGTGAGTCTTCGAACGCAGCCTTGCGTTCGCCATTCTGGAAGGAACTCATGGCTTGTCGGTCGGCAGCGGTCATTCCGGGCAGAAGCGGACTGGCGAAAGCGATCTGTGGCATGGGGGCGGGGGCCTTTCTCGGAGGTTGGTTGGCATATCAAGTAATATCGCCCCTTATTTGGCATGTCAAGTACTTGGGCTAGACTAGCGCCGTGGCCGGCGACAGCTCAGCGCGGTGGATGCCTGCCTTTCTGGCCTTCCTCCACACGCATGCACGCCTCTGGGATCGTGTGGAGGCGGATGTGCGTCAGATCAGCGGCCTGACAGTCGCGCGCTACGACGTGCTCGTGCACCTGGAGCTGGCAGGCGGGCGCCTCGGTCTCAACGCGCTCGCCAACGCCGTCGTCCTATCACCGTCCGGCCTATCGAAGCTCCTCGACCGCATGCAGGCGGCGGAGCTGATTGAACGCCAGCCGGATCCCGACGATGCCCGCGCGACCTTCGCAAGCATCACCTCCGACGGTCGCGCTCTAGTCCGCAAGACACGCCGAAGGCACCACCCGTTTCTGCAACACATCTTCGGCGACGTCCTCAACGACCGTGACCTCGCCGACTTGATCCGCATCATGAAGAAGCTCGACACGCAGGCCCGTCGGTAGCCGTGACCGCTAAACCAGTACCTACGCCCGAGAACACGCAGTCACTGATCCATTTGAAAGCGGCCGACGCTCGATGCTCGTGAGGACACAAAGCCGGGACGCGACCGGCACGTCGCGCACGGCCGCCCTCGCCAATCTCGGGTCTAGCACGAGCTGGACCACGAGAACCTAGCGTCGAGCGCGTCGCGACTCCCACGTGTAATCCCAACGGGGAGCGGCCCCGGCATCGGCGCCCTGCGCGTCGACCGAACCGGTGATCTCGCTGGTTCGGCTGACGATCCCTTTCGACATCGTGCGCGCGTCGAACCTGGCAGCTGCTTTGGCGACATGGCGCACGCCCGTGCCTCTTGAGATGGCGCGCGGTCCGGCGATCGCTCTCGCCTGCCCCAGAGTTTTGGATGTCGATCAAACCGGCAGCCGACCTCGCCCGCTGTCGTAGCTGCTTTCACGCGATAGCTATCGCGCGGTTTCCGCTCGGCGTGGTGCCGATCCGGTTGCCGGTGCTTAAGCATGGGCGGCCTGCGGGAGTGCGCCGCGTCGACCCTGCTTCCCGCGCATTACGAGACTGTCGGCGCCGGCTCCAAGATACCCGTGGCTCCACGGATGCAGAGCTGGCCGGTCAGCGCGCCGAATGGTCACGTGCTGCTGCCCACGCCTGAAGGGGTCTGCCAGTCCCGCAGCCGCTTTCCTCGAAACTCGATAACGCCGGCTGCGGGCTCAGTCTCCTGCTTCGCCAGGAGAGCTCCGGTGAGCCGTGGCTGCTCGTTGTCGTCCTGCACGGCGGTCTCGACGAGCGGTGCCGGTGCTAGCGCTAGTTGACATCCGGCCAGATTCATCTTATGTTGTATCAAGCGAAATGGCAGACGAAGGCTCACCCAAACGTAGGTATCGGATGGTCGCCCGGGCCGAGGCGGCGGCCGCGACCCAGGAACGGCTGCTCGAGTCGGCGTGGCGGCGCTTCTCCGAGCACCCTTACGAGCAGGTCCGGCTCGCGGACATCGCCGCGGACGCGGGGGTCTCGGCGCAGACGCTGCATATGCGGTTTGGGACGAAAGACGAGCTGTTCGTCGCCGCATGGGCCTCGACGATCGGACCGGAAGGCACTCGCCGGGACGCGGCGCCGGTCGGCGATATCCGCGCAGCGGTGCGGCTGCTCTACGACTCCTACGAGCTTCAGGGTGACGCGGTCTTTCGGATGCTGGCCGCGGAGGAGCGGATCCCGGCGATTCACGCAATGGCCGACTTCGGCCGGGCGTGGCACCGCGGGTGGGTGGAGCGAACGTTCGCGCCGCTGCTCAAGGGTCGGCGGGGCGCCGCGCGGGAGCGGCGGCTAATCGCGCTGGTGGTGGCGACCGATGCGCTGGTCTGGAAGCTGCTGCGCCGTGAAATGGGGCTCAGCCGCGCGACGGCCGAGCGGATCGTGATCGAGATGATCACCGCAACGAAAGGAGCGTCCTAATGGGACGTTTGCTGGTCTATCTCTCCGCGTCATCGGGCAACACATACCCGGCGATCGACACGCTGCTCGACCTCGCCCGCCGAGGCCACGAACTACATGTGCGCGTGCGCGCGTCCGATCTCGAGCTGATGCGCACGCTCGGGTTGCACGCGGCAGCGATCGATCCGGGGATCGAGCAGATCGAGATCGAGGACTGGCGCGGGCGCACCCAGATCGACTCGTTGCTGCGACTAATCCGCGGCTACTACGCGTGGGCCGAGCTCGAGATCCCCGACCTGCGCGAGGCGATCGCCGACGTCGCCCCGGACGCTCTGATCGTCGACAGCAACTGCCTAGGTGCGATGTACGTGGCCGAAGCGTCTGGACTGCCGTGGACGCTCTACTGCCCGTACCCACCCCCGTTTCGCTCCGAAGACGTTCCTCCGCACGGACTCGGGCTCCGTCCCGCGCGCGGACCGCTCGGCCGAGCTCGTGATCGCGCCCGGAGGAGGGTCGGCGACCGTCTCCTGTCCGGACAGCTGCAGCGGTTCAACGAACTCAGAGCCGGACTCGGCCTGCCAGCGCTTCGCAAATTCGACGACCAGTTCCTCAAATCCGACCGGTTCATCGCTTTCACCGCGGAACCATACGAGTATCCGCGGAGCGACTGGCCACCCCAAGTGCGGCTCGTGGGACCGGGGCTGTGGGAGCCGCCGGCCGAGCCGCCCGCCTGGCTCGCAGCAGAGACGCGGCCGATCGTGCTCGTGACCGCATCGACCGCCTTCCAGCTCGACGCGAAGCTGATCAGCACCGCACTAGACGCGCTCGCCGGCGAGAACCTCGCCGTTGTCGCAACCACCGCAGCCCACGACCCAGCCCAGTTTCACCCACCCTCCAACGCCCGAGTCGAGCAGTTCCTGCCACACAACCCGATCCTCGCCCGCGCCACCTGCGTCGTCTGCCACGGCGGTCAGGGAATCACCCAGAAAGCACTCGCCGCCGGCGTTCCGGCATGCGTGGTGCCGTTCTCCCGCGACCAGTTCGACGTCGCGCGCCGCGTCCAGCTCAACGACGCAGGCGTTCGGCTGCACCACAAACGCCTGAACCCGGAACGCCTCCGCGCCGCCGTCCACGCCACGATCACCAAGCGCCCTGGCGCGCAGCACGTCGCCGCAGCATTCGCGACTGCCGGCGGCCCACGGGCGGCCGCAACCGCCATCGAGGAACTGCTCACCACCCCGCCCGCCCCAACCCGCAGTCCAGTGGCCGAGAACCAGTACTCGCGGGACGAACCGCGCGTCGGGTCTGGCCGCCATCGTTCTGAACCGCCAGGAAACGAAGGGAAGGCATGAAGATCCTGACCGGCCTTCTCACTCCGGAGCATGCGCAGCCGGGCGCGGGCTCCACCGAAATGACCTTGAAGCTGGGCAAGCCCGCTACCAGGAGGCCCTCCATGAGCCAGCCGCTAGCCACCACCCAACCAGCCGTCGTACCTCGCTCCCAGTACGCGCGCGTTCGGTCGCTGCTCGCCGGCGCCTGCATTGCGATCCTCGGTCTGTCAGTCGCGATCGTGCTCCTTGCGTCGAACCGGAACGTCGCCGCTCCTCGCGTCGCAGACGCGAGTCCGACCGCGTCCGTTGAGACAGCAGAGAGTGGAGCCCGGCTTGACCACCGTGGACTGAGGGATGCTGCATGGTTGTCAGCGCTGGCAGAGAACGGAGCCCGCCTCGATCACCGCGGGCTAAGAGCTCCGTCCCAGCCTTAAAGAGATCGCCGCGCCGACGCGTGGTCGCGCTTGTACCGGACCGCATCGACACGGTCTGTCCTGGCGTCGACGACGACGAACATCACCCGCCCTCGCCTGTCTGGCCACTTAGCCCGCTGCACAACGACCGCGCAATGACCGCTGAATGACTTCGGTGACGCCAAGGCTCAGGCCTGAGTGACGCCTCAAGCGGTCCCCACGATCTGGTGACCGCTTTTCGCAGCGAGTTCGAGAGCGCAAGCGTCGACAGGAGTCGCCACTCAGCCGCGTGCAGCTCGGCCGATGCCGGTTAGCAGCGCGCGCCAAGGAGTTGCGCGCGGCCGCGCCATGCTCTGCACCCCGACGGAACGAAAGGGGATCACGGCGCGATTGGGCAGACCTGCTCGTCGCCAGGAAGAGGGGTCGCGCCCGTGGCCGGCTTCAGCTCCCGGTGCCTACGCAGAATCGACCGAGTCCCACCTCTGGGGTCGGCGGTGCTGACGATCGAGATGCGCGAGAAGCACTTGTCAGCTATCGCTTCCGCTATGGGCTAGAAGCGAAAGCGGCCGAGCAGCGAACACATCCACGCGTGTGTCCGCGAAGGTCCGCATCGTTCGTGGGCCGGACTCCTGCCACAGCGCACTCGTTCTAATCCCGACGCCTTTACGGAGTCCGCCCGCCGGCGCGAAACGACAAACTACAAGCATCTCGGAGCATCTCGGGATACCCATGGCGGGTCGGCCCCTTGACCATGCTCCCACGTTGTCCCGCACGTTCCGTGGCTACACGCCAGCGGCACGGCCAGCGACACGTCCGAGAAGTCGCTGGCACCCCACCGAACTGCCGCCAGCCATGCGTATCCGTGGCACTACTCGCGCGAACTGCGGGCACTGCTCAAATGGGCCAGGGATGGGCCATTCGTACGCAGGCTCCTGCCCACTCGTGCGGGCAACTGCGGTGCATGTTCTCAGCGGGCTCGATGTGCGGATTTGCCTATGGGCAGGGAGATTCGCTACGACCGCGGGCATCTACGATGGCCAGCGGCGCGGCACGGGCCTGGTGGCCCATCCGGTCTTCAAAACCGGCAGGGCGTCGTAACCCGGCGCTTGGAAGGTTCGATTCCTTCGCCGCGTCGTGTCCGTGTGGTCGTCGGAGCCGCTTCCGATCAGCGCGTGGCTGGGTTATCCAGGAGAGCCGCGGCCCGGGAGTTCGACCGGCTCCAGTGCGAGCGGGGCGCACACCAGCGCCGGCTTGTCGGCACGCGCGAGCGTGCGTCGAAGCAGGACGAAAGCCGGGGCACCGAGGAATGCGGGTATCAGGAGTTGGAAGAGTCGGTAGATGAGTACTGCCGCGGTGGCTTTGGTGAGGTTGAAGCCGTAGAGCACAAAGATTCCGATCAGCGCTCCCTCGGTGCCGCCGATCCCACCCGGCACCGGGATCAGGTTGCCGAGCTGGCCGATCAGGTACCCGAGCACGAGCACCCCGAACGTGGGCGCCGGTCCCACTGCGGCAAAGCCGCATCCGAGCGCGGCGATGTCGAACGCCATGTAGGCGATCGAGCCGACCACGACGCCGAAGCTATGCGCGCGGAGCAGTGCGATCGCGTCATCGACGCCATCGGCAACGGTGCCCAATCCGCGACGCAGCGCGAGGCGCCAGCGCCCGCGAGCCGGGTCGGCGCTCGTGCCACGCTGCCCCAGCGCCCGCAGCAGCCTCGGGCTGAACCCGACCACCAATATCGCCACCGCCGTGATCAGGGCGGGCATAAGCGTCAGCGCCGCGGACCCGCGGCCGGCCACGATCCCGACGAAGACGCCGATCCCCACGAGAACGAGCGCGAGGAAATTCGCGGCGCTGGTGATGATGAAGAACGCAACCGTGCGCCGCGCGATATGACCGGTCGACATTCCGGCCTGGCGCAGCGCCCAGACGCCGAGCGCGAGCCCTCCAGCGCCGCCTGCCGGCAAGAGCGAATTGGCCGCCAGTTCGGCCATCGCGATGTCGTAACTCAGCCCCCACGACATCCGCGAGCAGAACGTCGAGCGGAACACCAGCACGTAACCGCCACACGACGCGATTTCAGCCACCACCAGCACCGCGATCCAGACCGGATCCGCACCCTGCAAACGCCCGCGCACTTCGCCGAGCCCCGGTAGGGCGGTGATCGCGAGCGCTGCCACCAGGATCACCGCCGTGACCTCTGCAACGCGAACAAGCAGATGCCGGGATCGGAGCTCCCCCGGCATCCGAGCAGCAGGCGATCCAGACGTAGCCGGCACGATGCAAGCGATCATCCCAACAGCGCGCGGGTCGTGGCGAGCGCAGCGCGTGGCGCGCACCGGCAAGAAACTCGGTGACGGAGATGATCCTGTGGTACGTTCGCGAGGTGGGCACACTCTCGAAGGTCGGCGGGCTCGTGCCGCTCGCGTTTGGCCTCGCCGGTGGGAATGCGATGGCGGCGAACGTGCTCCCGCCTGACCCTTCGCACAACTTCAACGTCACGGCGCCGAACTCGTGCCTGCAGGGCGGATTTGAGTCGACGCAGTGCCTGAACGACTCGGTCGCTGAACTGGACCAGGCGCGAGCCAGCGTCGGGCTGCCCAGCTACCAGCTCCCCGCCAACTTCAACTCCCTGAGCCCGGACAAGCAGGAGCTCGTGCTGACCGACTCCGATCGCGTCGCGTACGGGCTGACGCCGTTCACCGGGATCACGTCGCAACTCGACGGGGATGCCACGACCGGCGCGAACAGCAACAGCGACCCGGTACCGGACTCGTCGCTCAACGGGGAGTACGCGTACTGGGGGTCGAACTGGGCCGGCGGCTTCGGGAGCGGCAACAGCAACATGCCGCTCTCCCACGCTCTGTGGGTCTACGACGACGGCTATGGAAGCGGCAACTTCGACTGCCCGTCACCTGGTGCGCCGGGGTGCTGGGGGCACCGGCACAACATCCTCGCTCCGGTCTCACAGTTCGCCAGTGCTCTCGCGATGGGTGCGGCGCCGCAGAGCACCAAGGGCAACCAGGCCAGTTTCACGGCGCTGTACTTCCAGGGGAATTCGAACTACCACCCCACGTACACCTACACGTGGCAGCAGGCGCAGGCGGGTGGCGCCGACCGTCCCAGCGCGGCCCCGCCGGCCAGCCCGCACCAATCGTCCCTCCGCGCCCATACGCGCTGAGTCGGAGCGAGCGAGCCGGACTCAGCCGGCGAGCTCGGCCAGGGCGAGCTGCCGACAGCGATAACGCTGCGACTTGCCGCTCGGAGTCTTGGGGAACTGGCCCCGCTCGAGAATCACGCAGCGGTCGATGCGCAGCCCATCGCGCCGTGCGGCGATGATGCGCGCTTCGCGCAGCGCAGCCTGAGCGTCCCCCCCGGGGTCCAGCTCAGCGACGAGGACGATCTTCTGCACGTCGCCGAGCGATACGTCGACGACGGCACACCTGCCCTCGCGGACGGCGGTGCTCTCCCCGATCGCGAGCTCGATCTCGAGGACGTCGACATTCCTGCCGCCGACGATCAGCCGATCATCGAGCCGGCCGACCACGTAGACCTCGCCCTCGTGGACGAAGCCGAGGTCCCCGGTTCGGAGCTCGGTTCCCGTGAACCGGGCCGCGGACAGTTCCGGCTGGCCGAAGTACCCCTGGCCCAGAGAGGGGCCGCTGATCCGCAACTCACCAACACCGTCGTCGTGGGCGACCGAGAAGTCCGGCAACGGCCGCCCGCAGCTCACGAGCTCGCGGCTGCCCGAATCGCCCGGCAGCGCGAATGAGAGCGTCCCTTCGAGCAGTCGCTGGCCGTCGACCCACACACTCTTCGGCTCCTCGGCAGGGTCGGCGGTCGCCACCGCGAGCGTCGCCTCCGCCAGGCCATAGGTTGCCGTGAACGCGGATGACGAGAGCCCATACGCGCCGAACGCCTCGAGACAGCGACGCGTGTGACCGCTGACGATCGTCTCGCCACCCTGCATGCACAGGCGCAGGCGGAGCGTGTCCGGCAGCGGATGCGAACCGGATGCGCGCGCCGCCAGCCCGTAGGCAAACGACGGGCCGATGGTGATCGTCGCCCCGAAGCGAGCCAGATCATCGAACCACGTCCACGGCTGGGCGAGGAACCGCTCAGGCGTCGATACCACGCCGCGCATCCCCGTGTACCAGGCAAGGAGCACACCGCCGAAGAAGCCCATGTCGTGCGACAGCGGCAGCCACATGCCCCCCACGTCGCGGTCCGGATCGACCTGCAGGCGCGCGGAGAGGCGGGCCATCTGCGCGTCGATTGAGCGGGCTGACAGCTCGACTGCGCGGGGAGCGGCCGTCGTGCCGGAGGAGAACTGGATGAACGCCACGTCGTCCTCCGCGGGCGGGTCCGCCTCAACCCGCGCGGACTTGTCGAGGAGCTCCTCGCAGACGACGAGCTCAGTCTCGCCCTCGGGCCACAGATCGCGCAGGAAGGCGGCGTAGCGGTCCTCGATCAGCAGCTGGCGAGCGCCGACGAGTTCGCACTGCCGGCACAGCTGCTCCACGTACCCCGGCAGGCTCTGGCCACGGGCGATGATCGGCAGTGATGCCACCGATGCGCCGAGCCACCAGGCGCCGACGACGCCCTGGAGCGAGGCGACAGAGTTGGTGAGGATGGTGGCGACCGTGCCGCCACGTTCTAGCCCCCGTGCCCGCAGCGCCGCGGCCACCCGCTCCGCCGAGCGGAGATCGTCTTCGTAGGTACGCCGCTCGTAGCGCTCGCCGGTCCAGAACCACGCCCATCCGGGGGCACCCGTCTGATCGAGGATCCGCTGCCAGAGGCTCACTCGTCACGCCGGGGGTGGGCGCCCGGCGGGGGCTTGGGCGGAGCGCCGCTCAGGTACTCGTCGTACAGGTCGCGGACCGTCACGTTGGTCCAGGCTCGCGTCTCGAGATCCTGCGACAGGCTGTACGTGTCGAACCGGTCGACGAGCACGACGCCGAGCTCGGCCAGCGCCAGCGAGTCGAGAGCCAGATCCTCCAGCACCCGGCTCTCGGCGCGGACCTCGCCGCTTGGAAGGTCGGCCACATTGGCGATCTCGGCGCGGAACTCGTCGAAGCCGACAGCGCGTGTCCCGGCAGGGGACCCGCCGACCGGGGAAGTCGGGTCAAACGTCGTGCGTTCACCGAGGTCGAGCCGCAGTCGCTCGGCGTTCGCCGCCGCCTGGTCACGGTGGATCGCGAGGATCAGCTGGTCCCAGCTCCGCGTGCCGGTCCGCAGATGCCCGGTCAGCCGCCCCTCGATCGAGAAGAAGCGATCGAGCCCGCTGGCGAACTGCTCGAGGTTGTACTCCGGTACCTCCATGTAGAGCTTCTCGAACTCCCAGTTCGTGAACACATAGCGGAGGAACAACGAGATGCCGAGCACCATCAGCGGGGTACGGTCGGCGGGCTCGAAGCGGACCGCCGCAAAGTACGCGTGGCGGTCCTGGAAGTTGGGGTGGTAGATGACGACCCGCCCGATCGGTTTGTTGCCCGTCACGCCGATGATCAGGAACTGCACGAGCACGTCGGCCCACAGCGCGCGCGCCCACTCCTCCGGGCTCGGGGTGACGCCGCGGAGCCGCCAGCGGGGAGCGACGTCCCCGGCGGTCTCCAGCATCTGCAGGAAGCCGTAGTCCGCCGGCGTGATCGGGCGCAGGTACACGTGACGCGAGCGCAGCGGCGCGATTGCGAGGTCGTCGCCACTCACCGCCGTCGTACCCCCACGTCAATGACCCGCTCGCCGCAGATCCGCGCGAAGCTATATGAACGACCGTGGAGGGGTGTTAGTGCTCGGTTATCTGCGGCCGGGGCCGAGACCGTCGTTACGGGAACGCGGTCTGGTTGAGCTGCTCGACCGCGAACCCGAACTGGAAGCCGGAGCCGGTGTTGACCAGGCCGGCGCTGATCAGGTCGGGCTTGCGGTCGTTGTTCAGGTCAGTGACCACGGTCTGCTGAAGGATGTCCTGGGTGCAGCAATTGGTGGGAATCGTCGCGAGGTCGAGGGGCGCCGAGAACAGGCGACGGCCCTCGCTCAGGAGGATCCGCACATACGGTGCCGGGGAGCCTGAGGTCGACGAGGGCGGAGGCGTGAAGGATCCGGCGATGTCCAGCCGGCCGTCGACGTTGAAGTCGCCGAGGGCGAGTGGACCGTCGACCGGGATCGCACGCGGCACGCCGAGGGTGCCGTCGCCGCGGCCGCGCAGCAGCCAGCCGCGCACGATCACGTCGGCTCGTCCGTCGCCGGTGACATCGCCGGCAGTCACGTCCCACGGGAGGAGCATCGAAGCTTCAGCGACGACATGGTGTCGCGGCGTGCCGAAACCGCCACGACCGTTCGCGAGCAGGACCGAGACGCCGGTCGAGGTGCCGGTGGGGGTGTTCGTGGCGACGATCAGGTCAGGGCGTCCGTCGCGGTTTATGTCGGCGATCGCGAGCGAGGACGGACTTTCGGCCGCGTCGAGGATGTGCGGGCCGGAGAACGCTCGGTACCGCTGACCGAACAGCACCGCGACGTGCCCCACGTTGGTCACCGGGTCGTGGACGATCGCGGCGAGATCAAGCCTGCCGTCACCGTTCAGATCGCGGGCTATGAGTTGCGTCACCGGCCCGCCGAGCGAATACGTGGGACCGGTGGTGAAGCCACCGCGGCCGTTGCCCCTGAGGACCAGCACCGAACCGGCGCCCCCACCGACCGCCAGGTCCGTCCGGCGGCCATTGCGAGACCGAACGGCCGCGAGCGCGAGCTGGGCGTAGCCGTCCCCGGCCTCGAACCCTGCCGGGAGCAAAGTCGTGCTGAGTGGGCCCAGGCCACCGTGCCCGTCGCCGAGCGCAACCTCGACCGCCGGAGGCGCCCCGGCTGAACAGCCGCCGCAGAAGCTCGTCGCGGCAAAGGCGACATCGCGGTTCCCGTCGCGGTTGAAGTCGCCGACCGCGACGGACGTCAGCGTCTCTCCGGTCGAGGTGATCACGGAGCTGGCGAACGTCGCCGGGCGGACACTCGCCGCCGCGAGCGTCGGCGCCACCAGGACGCCGAGCGCAACCACGACGGCTGCGAACATCAACCGCGTCCTCTCCATTGCGGGGCACGTTAGACGGCGGGCTCGACCATGCCATCCGCAGCAACCCGCAGGACCTGAGACCACCAGACCAGGAGGCGCCCCGATGAGCACCGACCCGACCGAGCCGATCGATCTGTCCACGACCGCGCTGCTGATCATGGACTACCAGAACGGGATCATCCCGATGGCCCCGGACCCGGATGGGCTGTTGGCTGGAGCTCGTGAGGTGATCGACCTTGTTCGCGCCCACGGCGGCACGATCGGCTACGTGCGCGTCGCCTTTGACGACACGAGTGAGATCGCCGGTTCGATGGGCAAGCGGATGGGTGGCGCGGCCGCACTCGAGCACCTCCATGCTGACCATCCGAACACCCGGATCCATGCCGATGTCGCGCCCGAGGACGGCGACATCGTCGTGCGCAAGACCCGCGTCGGGCCGTTCGGCAGCACCGACCTGGACGAGCAGCTCCGGGCGCGCGGGATCGACACGCTCGTGCTCGCGGGCATCTCCACCTCCGGGGTGGTCCTGTCGACGGTTCGCGACGCCCACGACCGCGACTACCGCCTGATCGTGCTCGCCGACCTCTGTGCCGACCGCGACTCCGAGGTCCACGAGGTCCTCATCGGCAAGGTGTTCCCCACGCAGGCCGACGTGATCTACGCCTCGGAGCTGCACCAGCTCCTCCATTAGGGCCGAACCGGTCACGAAGATGGCCACGTTCAATCCGCAGCCCGTCCTCCATGGCGACGGCGTCTGGGTCCGTCCGCTCGAGCCAGACGATCACGACGCGCTGTTCGCGGTGGCGAGCGATCCGCTGCTCTGGGAGCAGCACCCGGCGCACGATCGCTATCGGCCCGAGGTGTTCGACGCGTTCTTCGCCGAGGCGTTGCGCTCCGGTGGGGCGCTGGCGGTTCTCACCGACGCCGGCGAGCTCGTCGGCTCCTCGCGATTCGCCGGCTTTGATCGGGAGGCGAGCGTGGTGGAGATCGGCTGGACGTTTCTGGCGCGTAGCCACTGGGGCGGGGCGACCAACCGTGAGCTCAAGCGGCTGATGGTCGATCACGCGTTCGCCGCGGTGGCTCGCGTCATCTTCCGCGTCGGGCCGGAGAACCATCGTTCCCAGCGCGCGGTGCAGAAGCTCGGTGCCCGTCGCCGCGGAAGTTGCCGAGATGGCCCCGGGCAAGTCAGCGTCCTGTTCGAGCTGACCCGCGACTGATACTCGCCAGCCCGGCGACCGCCGGTCACGGACTGGCTCGAGTGACGCGCCTACGTGCGGGACGCGTCGGCCGGTGACCCGGCAGGCGATGCGTCGATCATGAACCAGACCGTCTTGCCCGCCTTGCCCGTCTGGTCGATGCCCCACTTCGCCGACAGCATGTTGACGATCCGAAGCCCGCGCCCGGTGGGTTCTTCGGGTCTCGGGGAGCGCATCGCCGGCCAGCCATCCGCCCGATCGGTCACCTCGACTCGCACCTGTCCGGCGGCGTGAATGACGGCGAGGTCGAAGGCTGTGCGGGCGTGGCGGATCGAGTTCGTGGCCAGTTCCGAGACCATCAGCTTGATGGCGTCGAGCACATCCCCGTCGACGCCCTTGAGCGCCTGCACGGCGAAGCGCCGAGCGGCGGGGACCGACTCGGGGGCGTAGGCGAAGCTACGCGTCTTCTTCATCTTTGACCCGCAGCGTTTCGGAGAGTCCCATCCGGGTGATCACCTGCCGCAGCAGCGGTGACACCCCTCGCAGTTCGACGTCACATCCGGCGGCTGACCAGCGGACCCACACCGCGATCGCCGACGTGTCGGCGAACTGCAGCTGGCTCACGTCGACCACCAGACGCTCCGGAGCCTGCGCGATGATCGGCGCCACTGCGGACTCGAGCTCGGACGCGTTCGAGATGTCGAGCTCGCCGCTGATCGTGACGATCGGCGCTGCGTGGTCACCACTCGCGATGTGAAACGTCATCGTGCTCCCGGCGTCGTTGTCGCGAGAGTCCATCGGATTCCCACGATCGCTGCGTCGTCGTCGGCCGGCTCATACCGGAGCGAGACCAATTCTCTCAGCAGCTCAGTGAGGCCGGCATGGTTCTCGGCGGCGGCCGCTCGGAGGCGAGCGAGGCTGATGTCCAGCCCCTCATCGCGGCGCTCGACGAGGCCATCGGTGAAGGCGAGGAAGGTCGCGCTCGGCGGTACGGAGACCGTGGTCGACCGATAGGAGAAGCCGTCCTCCACGCCGATCGGGGGCCCGACCACGCCGTCGATGAACTCGCCCCCGCTGTCGGTGAGCATCAGCGGCGGAAGGTGACCGGCACTCGTGATCGTGAGCGTCAGCTCGCCGAGGTCGATGACCGCGCACAGGACGGTCGCAAGCTGCTGATCCACATCGACGTGGAGGAGCTTCGACAGCTTGGTCAAGATCGTCGCCGGCGGATCGTTCTGGGCCGCGTAGGCGTGGATCGCGTACCGGAGTGAGGCCATCGTCGCCGCCGCGCGGAGTCCGCGACCACTGACGTCGCCCACGGCGACGAGCAGCCGCTGCCTGCCGAGGGGGATCACGTCGTACCAATCGCCTCCGATGTCGACGCCATGCTCTCCCGGCACGTACTGCCCGCTCGCCTCGGTGCCCGGAATCTGGGGCAGCTCCTCCGGCAGCAGGGCATGCTGAAGCGTCTGCGCAATCGTCCGCTGCTCGGCATAGAGCCGCTGGTTCTCGCCCACGGCGCTCTCGAGGTGGAGGGCGAGACGCTCGGCTGCGCGGCGGCGATCGATCAGGCGTCCGGTGAGCGCCGCGGCCATGAGCGTGAGGATCACGCCGGCGAGCAGGATGATCAACGGCAGCCGCTCTGGAAGCGAACCCGCCAGCGGGTGCCGCGCCGCCACCACGAGCGTCAACGCCGTATCGCCGAATGGGATTGTCGCCTTGGCCTGCCGCCCCTGGATCGGAGGGTGAGCGAGGCTGGTCACCAGGAGCGTCCCGGGAGTGACAGACGGGCCGAGGTAGATCGCGTAGTTCAGCTCGGAGAACGCCGAGTCGCTCTGGATCGGCGAGCGGCGGTTCGTCGGAAGGGCGCTCTCGCCGTAGGCGATGAATCGGCTTCCCGGGCCAGGTGTGGAGAACGCATACCCGAGCCGGAGCGACGGCTGCTGCAGAAGCCCGATGACAGTGAGCTTCCTCGTCCGTGCCGCCGCCTCAAGGAAGGTCCCTGCCTGGACAGTCGGTCCGCTCAGCTTGGGCTTGACGCCCACCACGGCGATCGGGCCTCGCTGGGGTGAATCGGCGCGCCAGAGGGAAATCGACACGAACTGGTGCTTGGGGGGTGCACCGGCGTAGAGAGCCGCGAGCGCCATGAACTTCTTCGTGTCGCCGTTGGTGGCGTCCGCCAGCGCAGCGGTCGAGGCAAGCGGGGTCTGGACATTCGGCAGCGTCGCGGTGAGCACCGCGCCGAGTTCGCGCGCCCGTAGATCGAGCAGCTTCTTCTCATTGTTGGTGTAGAGGCCGTTCGAGATCAACGCCAGGGCGCCGGTCACGAGCAGGCCGACGAGCACCACGCCGAGCGGGAGCCAGTAGGCCCAGCGCGGGCGCCGATTCTGGTCCGGGCCGGTACCGGTGCCCGGTGGGACGCCTTCCTCGTGAGCCTCCGGGACCCTGATCGCAGGGGCGCTCGAGGCTACTTCCTGCTCCCCAGCGAGCCCGGTCACATCGTGAAAGCTACCGCGCCGGTCCGTCGCCCGCGTGAACCGGTCGGGAGTTGCGACTCCACCGGTTCACGGCGTGGCGGCGACGCGGCGGCTCGACGACCTCAGCGTCAGGGGGAATATCTCTCGGCGAGCGTGCGCTGGGAGCCTGTCATCGTCTCCCCGACCGCGATGCACACGCCGGAGCGTGTGCACGACACACCACCGAAGATGCCACCGCCGGTCGGGTTCGGCGTCACCTGGATGGACCAGCGCACACCGTTCCAGTGCTCCGCGATGGTGGAGAAGACAATGCCGTTGGTATCCGTCGAGTAGCTGCCGACCGCGGTGCACCCAAGGGGGGTCGTGCATGAGACGTTGACCAACTCGGTGGTGGGCGCGGAGGTCGGGAGCGTCTGCAGCTGCCAGGTGGAGCCATCCCACCGCTCGGCATAGTTCGAGCCGACGGCCGTGCAGGCTCGCGGGGATGTGCAGGAAACGCCCTGGAGGGTGCCGCCGGGAGTCACGATGGCCGCGGGTGTCCACGTGGTGCCATTCCACTGTGCGCTCGCCGGGAACCCGACGGCGGTACATGTCCGCGCGCCCGGGCACGACACGTCGTCGAACTGATTGGCGAGCGAAAGTGGGGGCGTCGGCGTGGGCTGGATCCGCCAGCTCGACCCATCCCAACGCTCGGCCAGGGTGAAGTAGGTGTTGGTGCTCGTGAAGTAGCTGCCGACCGCCGTGCATGCCCTCGGCGTCGTGCACGAGACCCCCTCGAAGTACCCCAGGTGGGCCCCTGACGGGAGCGGAGCGGACTCCATCGTCCACGTGGACCCGTTCCAACGCCCGACCAACGGCGAATTGCCGGTCGCTCCCACTGCGACGCAGGCGCGTCGCCTCGGGCACGACACGGACGTCAGGGTCCCGCCGGTCTGGCCGGCGGGGACGGGGGTGGGCTGAATCCGCCAGGCCGATCCGTTCCAGCGCTCGACCAGCGTCCGGAAGAGCGCCCCCGGAGTCACGTCGTACCCGACCGCGGTGCAGGCGTTTCGGGACGAGCACGACACCCGGTAGAGGATGCTCAGGTTGGCCCCGGCCGGGTTCGGCGTCGGCTGGATCGACCAGCCCCGAGCCGCGCTCGTCGCGGGAGCGATCACGACCCAGAAGGCCACAATCAAACCGCCGATGAGCCGTCTCCTCACAGCCCACCGTCCCGGGTCCCGGACGGAGAAGTCCACCTCGCCCGACCGTAGTCCTGAACGCGAAGGAAGTCAACGCGTCTCCAGGTCGTAGCCTTCCCGGGGCCCCGCACCGGCGAACGCCACCGCGCCTACAGCAGGCTCCGCGCGGTCTCCTCGATCGAGGTCTCGGCCGGCCGGGTGGGCCAGCGGAGCGTCGTGCGGGCCTTGTCGCTCGAGATCCACGACTGCTGGCCGAGGTCACCCACGATCGAGCGGATCGAGCCGTCGAAGCGGGCCATCAGGCGGACGAGGAAGTCTGGCGCGACGCGAGTGGGAACCTTGCTCGCCGCGTCACCGAGGCGCTCGCGGAGGATCGCGGCGACGTCGGCGGTCCATAGCCACCGGTCGGTCGCGATGAAGCGCTCGCCACCGGCGCCCGGGTCGGCCATCGCCCGGATGTGGAGGTCGGCGACGTCACGGACGTCGACGAAGGTGAAGCCGATCCGCGGCACGGCGGGCATGCCACCGAGCAGTCGGCTGATCGCCTGGAGCGAGTACGAGTGGTCGTCGTTCAGCGCCGGGCCGATGATCGCGCCGGGCTGGATCGTGGCCAGTCGTTCACGCGCGCCGGCCTGGTCCACGAGATCCCAGGCAGCGCGCTCGGCGAGTGCCTTCGAACGCACGTAGGGCGTGCGCTGCGGGTCGTTGCCATCGGTCCAGTCGGCCTCGGTGAGCGGCGCGTCGGCCGAGCCGGTCCGGCCTCCGCGGACGGCGGCCACCGACGAGGTCAGCACGATGCGCTCCACGCCGGCGTCGAGCGCGGCGCGCAGCACGCGCAGGGCGCCGTCGCGGGCGGGGACGATCAGCTCCTGAGGATCCTTGGGCTGCTCGGGGGGGAACGGCGAGGCCACGTGGAGCACGTGGCGGCAGCCGGCCACGGCCTCGGCCCAGCCGGCATCGGACGTCAGGTCGGCGGCACACACCTGCAGCCGCGACCCGGGATCGACGCCGGCCGCAGCGACCGTGTCCCGCACGGCCTGCTCGCGGTTGAGCGAGCGCACGGTGGTCCGCACGTCGTGCCCGCGCTCGAGCAGCTGGACGATGCACCAGCCCCCGAGGAAGCCCGTGCCGCCCGTGACGAGCACCGGTCCATCCGAACCCTCCATTGCCGCCACTCTAACGGCAGTCAGCCGGCCTGCCGGAGCAGCCCCGGGGTGAGCTGGCGCACGTGGGCGAGCAGCCGCTCGTGCGTCGCCGCGTCGGGATCGCTGAGCCGCAGGCGAAGGAGCTCGTCGCCGGCGGCGTTGAGGATCCGCGCGGTGTACTCGGCGTCGGGGAGGTCCGGGTTGATCTGGAGCAGCACGCCGGTGAAGTAACGGCGGACGAGGACTTGCGCCTGGGCGAGGCGCTCGTGGAGCTCCGGGGGCGCCCCCTGGGGCGGGAACAGGAACAGCCTCCAGGTCGCCGGGTTGGCGTCGGCGGCGCGCAGGACGCCGGCGAACGCGTGCCCGAACGCGCCGTCCTCCTCGCTCGGCTCGCCGGACGCGGCGATGGCCTCGGCGAACTGGGCGCCGGCCCGGGCCGCCTCACGGTCGACGAGTGCGACGAACAGCCCCGCGAGGTCGCCGAATTGCTGGTAGACGACGGTGCGGGTGACCCCGGCCTCGGTGGCGATCCGGTTGATCGTCGCCGCGTGAAAGCCCTCGGCGTCGACGATCGCGTGGGTGATGTCGAGGATCTGCTCGTGGCGGTCCGCGGCGGTCATCCGCCGCCGGACCTGGGTCAGCTCGGCCACGCTTGACAGCATAACTTATGGAATGTAAGTTGTCACTTGCAACCTGTAAGTAGGTCCGGAGATGACGATGCCCCCGCACTATCCCGAGCTCGCCGAGCGCGTCCACCGTCAGCAGGAGCTGCAGCCCGCGCTGTACGGCGAGGTCGACTTCACCGCGCAGCCGTACCGGCTGGCCACCGCCGCAGGGGACGAGTCCTCGCTCCCCCGCTGGGTCGCGGACCGCGAGCAGATCCTGGCCGACGAGCGGGTCGTCGAGCTGATGAGCACCGCGACGATGCTGGGCGACGTCGTCGGCGACCCGTACGCCTCGCTGATGGGCGATCGCAGCTTCAAGGAGCTCATCGACATGCTGCGGCTCGCCTGCCGCGAGGGCGTCGACGCAGTTCCGGACGCACCGCCCGAGCTGGCCGCGTTCATCGCGTCGATGGAGGTCACACCCGATTGGCTCGACATGGGTCTCGTGCACGAGGGTGCCCGGCAGTCGCGGATCCCGGCGGCGTTCGCGGCGCCGTTCGTCACCCGGGGCGCGTTCGTGGCGACCTTCATGAACACCTACGCCGCGCTGCCGATGGCCCTCACCGGCGCGCTCGGCGGTCGACGAGCGGCGCGGCGGGTCAACGAGACCGCGAGCTTCTTCGCACTGACGACGCTCCCCGGCGCCCTCGAGCGCCATGGGCCGGGCTTCGAGGCGGCGGCGATGGTCCGGCTGATGCACTCGATGGTCCGCTACAACGCCCTGAAGCGCTCGGACCGCTGGGACATCGGGGTGTACGGGATCCCGGTCCCGCAGGTCGATCAGATGCCCGCGGGGCTGATCAACATCTATCTGCTCGCCGCGCAGCTTCTCCGCAAGGGGCGCTCGCAGTTCGACGACCGCGAGCGCGCGATCGTCGAGTTCGGTCGTTACCGGTGCCTGCTGCTCGGGCTGCCGGAGGAGCTCCTGCCGGCCACGCCGGAGGAGATCCTGCACGTGATGCACGCCCGCGCGGCGCTCCTGCGCGACGGGTTCGACGATGCCACCTGCGGCGAGCTCGTCCGCGCGACGATGTCGGCGTATCTCCGCGCCGACGACACGCCGTTCGATCGCGCCGCGGAGGCGGTCGAGAAGAGCTACAGCAAGGCCTTCTTCATCCGGGCATTCCGTGGCGGGAGCCGGAAGGCGGCCCGCGAGATGGGCGTCTCGTTCGGCGTCGGGGACGTCGTCCGCATCGGCGTCACCGCGCCGTTCGTGATCGGCCGGATGGTCGCCGTGACCGCGGCCAGCCGGGTCCCGGGCCTCCGGGGCCTCACCGACAACTACGCGATCCGCGTCCTGCGGCGCCGACTCGCGACCTACGGCAAGCCCGAGTTCGCCACCGACGCCGGCACCTACACGCCGGTGGCGCAACCCGTGCACGCCACAGTCTGAGCGGTTACTGCCTGCGCCTGATGAATTTCGGGCCCCGGGCCGGTCTGTTGTCCTGCAACCGACCAGGAGGACTGCGAAACGATGAGCAACGACCTTCCGAAGCTGGCCGCCCCAGCGCGCCGCGCGCTCGCTGGTGCGGGATACACCCGCCTCGAGCAGCTGGCCGACGTCTCCGACGCCGACCTGGAGAAGCTGCACGGCATGGGGCCGCGGGCGATCACCGCGATCCGCGATGCGCTGAGGGAGCGCGCGGGCGGGGGCTAACGCTCAGCTGTCCTGGAGCAGCCCGAGGACATTGCCGTCGGGATCGGTGACGGTGGCCACCTGGCGGCCGCCGCCGACCTGGTGTGCGGGTTCGGTGACAGTCGCGCCCGCGGCCGTCAGCTCCGTCAGCTTGGCCTCGATGTCCGCCACCTCCCAGTACGCCACGGGCGAGGTCATGCCCTGCGGCCCGCCGCCGGGAAGCAGGCCGATGTGCTGGTCCCCGGCGTCGAACCCGACGTAGTAGTCGGCGTCGCTCTGCGGCGGGAAGCCGAGCAGGGCGGTGTAGACGGCCTTGGCGGCAGCGAGGTCGGAGACGGGGTGCAGCACCGTCTTGATCCGCGGTGTGGTCGTTGCGGTCATGGGTCCCTCCTTGAGTCGTGGGCCGAACGAGCCCGGGTGGCGATGTGGAAGATAATAGAGGTAATCAACTATTTGTCAACCATAAGATTGACGCTCCGCATCAGTCATGCGAAGATCGTGCCGTGTCCACACCAAGCTCCACCGACCAGGAGGTCGCCGAGTTCGCGGGCCAGCTGTTCTTCCGGCTGTGGCGCGCATCGCACACGCGTACGGCCGAGTCGCTGCAGTCGATCGGGCTCACACCAGCGCTGTTCGGTGTCCTCAACGTCCTCGGCACCCGCGACGGCGCGATCCAGCAGGAGCTCAGCTCCGACATGGGCATCGATCCGAGCACGATGGTCAGCCTGATCGACGAGCTGGAGAGCGCGGGCCTGGCCGAACGCCGGCGTCGGGCGCGGGACCGCCGGGCCTGGGAGATCACGATCACGCCTCAGGGGCGGCGCACGCTGAAGCGGGCCAAGGGGCTCGCGGCCGATGTCGAGGGCGAGGTCCTCGGCGGGCTGAGCGCGGCTGAGCGAAGCCAGCTGCTCGCACTGCTTCGCCGCGCGCTCGTCTCGGCGCCGGCCCAGCCGCCGTGGCGCTCGGACGAGGGCGACTGACGGCGAACTGGCAGCGGGCTTTCTACCGTTGGGCCTCGTGCCATCCCGTCGCGCCCTCGTCGCCCTCGTCCTCGCAGGCTTCGTCGCGTTTGCTCTCGCCGCCTGCGGTGACAACGGCGGCGGCGCGAAGCGGGCTCCCACGGTGTCGTCTGCGGTCACGGCGACGGGCTCGCTCACGAGCACGATGCCCCCCGCGATCGACCGGCGCGGATCGAAGCCGAACATCGTGTTCGTCCTCACCGATGACCTCTCGCTCGACCTTCTGCGCTACATGCCCCGGGTCCAGCAGATGGCCCGGCAGGGGGCGAGCTTCCAGAACTACTTCGTCACCGATTCGCTGTGCTGCCCGTCGCGGTCCTCGATCTTCACCGGCGAGTTCCCGCACGACACCGGGGTGTTCACGAACTCTGGCGCCGACGGTGGGATCGGCGCGTTCTACAGCCACGGGAACGAGCAGAACGGGTTCAACATCCGTCTCCAGCAGGCGGGCTACCGGACGGCGCTGATGGGCAAGTACCTCAACGGCTACCTGACCGCGGCCTCGCCGGTGCCGGCCACCTTCGTGCCGCCGGGGTGGGACGCGTGGGACGTCGCCGGCAACGGCTACCACGAGTTCAACTACGCGCTCAACGAGAACGGCCGCCTCCAGCGCTACGGACACCAGCCCCGGGACTACCTCGTCGATGTGATGGCGGCGAAGGGTGCCGGCTTCATCGCCGACGCGGCGAGAGCGAACCGGCCGTTCTTCCTTGAGCTCGCGACCTTCGCGCCGCACGCGCCGTACGTGCCGGCCCCGCGCTATCGCGGGACGTTCCCGCTCCTGGAGGCCCCGCGGCCGCCGAGCTACGACACGCTGCCGACGGCTGCGCCGAGCTGGCTCGCGGGCCGGCCGCCGCTCAACGCGCTCCAGGAGGTGACGATCAATCGCGCCTACCGCAAGCGGGTGCGCGACGTGCAGGGCGTCGACGACATGATCACGCGGATCGAGACCGCCCTGCAGCAGGCCCACCTGCTGCGCAACACGTACGTCGTGTTCAGCTCGGACAACGGCTACCACATGGGCGAGTACCGGCTGATGCCGGGCAAGCAGACGGCGTTCGACACCGACATCCATGTGCCGCTGGTGATCGACGGCCCCGGCGTACCCGCCGGGGTCAGGACCCGGGCAACGGTGCAGAACATCGACCTCGCGCCGACGTTCGAGCAGATCGCCGGCGTGCCCGGTGCGGGTGACGGTCACAGCGTGATGGCGACGCTGGCGGGCGGAACACCGAGTGGATGGCGCAACGCCGCACTCGTCGAGCACCATGGGCCGGACTTCGACTTCGCGCACGATCCGGACGCCCAGGCCGCCTCGCGGGGCGACCCCACGACCTACGAGGCCATGCGCACGGCTGCGTTCACCTACGTCGAGTACCGGGATGGCGAGCGCGAGTACTACGACCTCCACACCGATCCCGAGGAGCTGCACAACGTGTATGCCGGCCTGCCGTCCGGGACGAAGACCCGGCTCCACGCCGAGCTCGGGCGGATGGAGGGCTGTCACTCGGCGAGCGCGTGCTGGGCCGCCGAGCACGTGAGCCTCTGAGCCGTGGACAACGCCGACATCGCCGACCGGCTCGACGCGTTCGCGGCCGTGCTCGAGCTCGGCGACGCCAATCCGTACACGATCCGGGCGTACCGCCGCGCGGCCGAGACCGTGCGCCGTAGCGCGGTGCCGGTGGACGAGCTCGTCGCAGCGGGACGGGGCCGGGAGCTGCGGGGCATCGGCAGCGGGATCGAGACCCGTCTGCGGGAGCTCGTCAGCACCGGAGGCATCGCCGAGCTCGCGGAGCTCGAGCGCGATCTCGTGCCCGACCTCGTCGGGCTCTGCCGGTACCTCGGGCTGAGCGCCCAGCGGGCGATCGACATCGCCCGGGCGCTCCAGATCCGGACCGCAGATCGAGCTGCGGGAGGCGGCGGCCGCGGGTCGGCTGCGGGCGGTGCCCGGCATCGGCCCGAAGATCGAGGCTCAGATCGTGGCAGCCCTCGCCCGCGGCACTGACGCCCGCGCGGAGCGGGGGCTGTGGATCAATCGCGGGCGGGAGCTGGTCGACGGAATCGCTCGCGCGCTCGGCGGCGAGGCCGCCGGCGACGTGCGGCGCTGGTGCGACTCATGCCACCGGCTCGCCGTCGTGTGCGCCGCGGAGCGACCCGACGAGGTCCTCGCGCGGTTCGGCGAGCTGCCGCAGATCGTGGCCGTGCTGGAGCAGGGGGACCGCCGGGCGATCGGCGTGACCGTCGATGGCGCGCCGGTGGAGCTCACGGTCGCCGAGCCCGACGCGTTCGGCACCGCGCTCGTGCGCGCAACGGGATCGGCCGAGTACGTCGCGGCGCTCGAGCCCCTGCCCGTCGCGCCGGACGAACACGCCGTCTACGCCGCGCTCGGCGTGCCGTGGTGCCCGCCCGAGTTGCGCGAGGCGCCGTTTCGCTTCGACCCGCCGCCGCTGCTCGAGCTCCCGCAGATCCGGGGGGACCTCCACTGCCACACGACGTGGTCCGACGGACGGGCGAGCGTGGTGGAGATGGGCCGGGCGGCGCAGGCCCGCGGATACGAGTACCTGGCGATCTGCGACCACACCCCGGCGGTCGGCGCGGTCCAGGGGCTCGGCCCCGACGACGTCCGTCGCCAGGGGGAGGAGATCGCCGAGGCGAACGCCGAACTGGCGCCGTTCCGGATCCTGCGCGGGATCGAGTGCGACATCCTGCCCGACGGCCGGCTCGACCTCCCTGATGACGTCCTCGGCGAGCTGGACTGGGTCCAGGCCAGCGTCCACGGGGGACAGCGGATGCAGCGCGCGGAGATGACCAAGCGGGTGGAGGAAGCGCTGCACCACCCGGCCGTCCGCTGCCTCAGCCATCCCACCGGGCGGCTCATCAACCGCCGGCCCGAGAACGCGCTGGACCTCGATCACATCTACGGCATCGCGCGCGCACACGGCGTCGCCCTGGAGGTCAACGGTCTGCCCGCTCGGCTCGACCTCAGCGGAGAGCACGTGCGTGACGCGCTGCGCGCCGGGGTCCAGATCGTGTGCTCCACGGACGCGCACTCGCCGGACGGCCTCGAGAACATGCCGCTCTCGGTGGCCACCGCCCGCCGCGGCTGGGCGACCGCGGCCGACGTGCTCAACACCCGTCCGCTCGACGCGCTCCTCAGGCTTTGAGCGTGGTGGGCTGGATGTTCGCGTTGAGGTGGAAGACGTTGTCCGGGTCGTAGCGGGCCTTGACATCCGCCAGCCGCGCGTACTTGTCCGGTCCGTAGGCCGCCCGCACACGGTCCTCCTCTGGATCGGAGAGGAAGTTGACGTAGCTGCCGACCCCCACGGCATGGGGCACGAGGTCCGACCAGTAGGCCCGCACCCAGGCGTGGTCCGCGTCGTAGAGCTCCCGCTCCATGGCGCCGGCCGAGACGTTGACGATGTACCGGACGCTGCGGCTCCCGCCGAATGCGGTGTCGTTGTCCCCGACGCGTGCGAACTCCCCACCGAGGACGAAGATGGGCACGAATGAGAGCGGTGCCTGCTTCCTCTGCTGATGCTCGAGGATCACGTCGATGGCGCCGTCTGTGAGCTCGTCGAGGTAGACGGCCTTCTCGTAGGCGAGCAGCCCCCACGGAGCCGAACCGTTGAACATCTGCTGGAGCGCGACATACGGGATCGGCGTGACGAGCTCGAACAGAGGTGTCACCGCATCGCGGACCGGCGCGACGAGCTCGCGGTGCGCCACCTCGTCGGTGAGACCGACGATCGCGAAGAGATACACCGGCTGACCCCTGTGCTCGTCGGGGACGAACGGCTCGGGCGGCGCGTTGAGGCCGGCCAGGAACACGCCGCACTCGTCGGGAAGCGTGCGGACGTACTCCCGCGCGAACCGGAACACGTCCCCGCCCTGTTCCGGCGCGTAGAAGAACGCGCCGAGATGCACGAGCGGACCGACTCGGTGGAGCTTGAACTCGAACGACGTCACGACGCCGAAGTTGCCGCCGCCGCCCCGGAGTGCCCAGAACAGGTCGTCGTGCTCGGTCTGCGAAGCCTGCAGGATGCTTCCGTCCGCGGTCACCACCTCCGCGCCCACGAGGTTGTCCGAGGTCAGCCCCGCGATCCGGCTGAGCCAGCCGAACCCTCCCCCGAGGCACAGGCCGGCCACCCCGGTGGTGCTGATGAAGCCGCCTGGGACGGCGAGGCCGTGCTCCTGCGTGGCGGGATCGAGCTCGCCCCACTTCGTGCCGCCTCCACACCGCGCGCGCTGGGCGGCGGCATCGACCGCCACGGTGTTCATCGGGCTCAGGTTGATCGTCAGCCCACCGTCGCTCAGCGCGAGACCCGCGTAGCCGTGGCCGCCACCCCGGACCGACACCTCGAGGCCCGAGGCTCGAGCGAACCCGAGCGCCGCGGCGACGTCGGCGCTGCTCGTGCAGGCCGCAACCACCGCCGGGCGGCGTTCGATCACCCCGTTCCAGATGGCGACCGCGGCGTCGTATGCCGGGTCTCCCGGCAGCGAAACCGTGCCCTCGATCGCGGCTCTCAGCGAACCCACATCCAACTCGCTCATCACGCCCTCCGGTCCCGTCGTGTTGGCCTCGATCAACGCTAATCCATCGCGTCCGCCTGAACCACAAAACGTGCCGGCACCACAGCCACGGGACGAGCAAAAGCCAACAAAGGCAATTGGCTTTGTGGTAATTTGCCGGACCTACGGACCAGGAGCCGCGAAATGCCTGCGAGATCAAGCCGCGACGGCGGACGCCGGCTCGCCCGAGGCCACGGACGCAGCGAACGCTGCGAGCGCCCGCCCGTCGGTGACGGGAAAGCCGTGCCCGGGCAGGACGACCTGGGGCTCGAGCGCCGCGAGCCGGGCGATCGAGGTCCGGTTGAGCTCGGTGTCGGCGTTGAAGAACGCGGGTGGCTCGCTCAGCTGCGCGCGGCCGGTCACGTAGTTGAGGTTGCGGATCACGTCGCCGCAGATGGCGACACGATCGCGCGGACGGAAGAAGATCACCTCACCGGGGGAGTGCCCCGGGGCATGGATGACCCGGAACTCACCCACCTCGTCGCCCTCGCTCAGCGGTCGGTCGACGTGGCGGGGAGGTCCGCCCCAGGCCCAGTTGACGACCCGGCTGATCGGGTGGCCGCCGCTCATCGGTCGCCGTCCCTCCATCGCCGCGACGTCATCGGCGTGGCAGGCGAGCGGGAGTGCGAGCTCGTCGCACACCGCGGCGGCCGCCCCCTGGTGGTCGGGGTGGGCGTGGGTCAGCGCCAGCACCTCGATCCCGCGCCCGGCGATCGCCGTCACGATCCGACGCGCGTCCTGGCGTCGGGCGGCGTCGAACAGGACACCATCCGCGACGTAGGCGTTGATCATCGGCCGGCGGCCGACCTTCAGACCGATTCTGAACACACCGTCCGCGACTTCGTCCATCAGAGCCTCCATCGTGTTGCGTACGCCACCGTATGCATACCCTAGCGTATGAATATGGTGCGGTATGGCAAGCGATCGCATTCCGGCATACGCCACCGTATGATGGACGCGTGAGTCCGCCAGCCAAGCCACGGCTCAGCCGCGAGGACTGGGAGCAGGCGGCGCTCGCCGCGATCGCTGCCGACGGGCTCGCTGCTGTGGCGGTGGAGCCACTCGCCGCCCGGCTCGGCGTGACCAAGGGGAGCTTCTATGCCCACTTCGCGTCCCGCGACGAGCTCGTTGACGCCGCGCTCGCGCGGTGGGAGCGATCGCACGGCGCGAGCCTCGACGAGCTGCGGTCGATCGCCGACCCACGCGCCCGGCTCCGCGAGGCGTGGCGCTACGCGATCACCTTCGCTGGGAGCCATCGGCCCTCCGTGCACGTGCGGCTGCTCGGCGAGCACCGCGACCCACGCGTGCGGGAGGCGCTCCAGCGGGTGAGCCGGCAGCGGATCGCGCGGCTCGAGGCGACGTTCCGCGAGCTCGGGTTCACGCCCGCCGTGGCGGGGCGCCGGGCGCGGCTCGCCTACGCGACGTACATCGGTCTGCTCCAGCTCGCCCAGGAGAGTCCGGACGAGACCCCGACGCAGCGTGAGATCGCGGCCACGCTCCGGGAGAGCGATGCAATGCTGCTCGCTCCGCCGGGGGGGGTGAGTGCTGACCGCGCCACGCAACCTGCGCACCGGCGGGCGCGCGCGGTCTAGGCTCGCGTCGGTGATTCGCCGAGTTCACCGCGCGCGGGCGATGGTCGCGATCGTCATCGCCACGGCGGCTGCCGCCGCGGTGGCCCAGGCCGCATCCGCGGGGGCCGCGACGCCGGTGACCAGCGGCCCGAACCTGATCGTCAACGGCGGCGCGGAGAGCGGGATGGCGGCGGGGTCGGGCTACGACACGGTGACGATCCCGGGCTGGAACATCGCGGGGATGCCCACTGTCGTCCGCTACGGGCAGCACACCGACGGGGTGATCGGCACCGCCGGCACCCCCCGCGGGCTCGCGGTCGCCGGGACCTTCCCGACCGCGGCCACACCGGGTCCGTCCAGTCGCGGGCGGCAGTTGTTCGTCGGCGGCCAGGACGGCAGCGACACGCTGGTCCAGACGGTGTCGCTCGCCGGAGCCGCGCGCGCGATCGCCCGCGGCCACGTGCGGTTCACGCTCGGCGGCTGGCTCGGGGGGAACCTCGTCAACGGCTCGACGACCCGAGTCACGGTCACATTCCGCAGCGCCGGAGGGCGCTCGCTGGCGAGTTCCACGATCGGGCCGGTCACGGTGCTCGACCGGACGTCCCTCACCGCGCTCCTCGAGCGTGAGCTGACGGGGACGGTTCCGGCGGCTGCCCGCAGCGCACGCGTGACGCTCACGATGACCGACGCGACACCCCCGAACCAGTACCTGGCCAACAGCTACAACGACGCCTACGCCGACAACCTGTCGCTGCGGATCTCGGCCCGACTTCTCGCGCCGCCGGCACCGGTCTCGCCGCCGTCCCGGGTCGGGCGGCTCGACCACGTGTTCATGGTCTTCATGGAGAACGAGGGGTTCACCGACATCGTCGGCAACTCCGCGGCCCCGTACCTCAACTCGCTGATCCGCCGCAACGGGTTGGCCACCGACTACCACGGCGTCGAGCATCCGAGCGATGACAATTACGTCGCGTTCTTCGGCGGGTCGACGTACGGCATCGACGCCAACTGCGCGCCGAGATGCCCGGTCAAGCAGCGCAATCTCGCCGATGAAGTCGAGGCGGCGCACAAGTCGTGGCGGTTCTACGAGGAGACGATGCCCTCGCCGTGCTACCTCTCGAGCGCGGGTCCCGTGGGACCGGGCGGGCCGTACTACACGCCGGACCTGCTCCCGTGGTCCTACTTCAGCGACCTGCTCGGGAACCCGACCCGCTGCCACGCCCATGACTTTCCGCTCGGCCAGCTCTCGACTGACCTCGCATCCGCGCGCACGACCCCGAACTACGTGTGGTTCGAGGCCAACGACTTCGACGACATGGAGCAGGGCGGCGTCGCGGCCGGGGACCGCTGGTTGCGCGGGGTCGTCGGCCAGATCATGCGCTCGCCCGCGTTCACCAAGCAGCGCTCGGCGATCTTCGTCACCTGGGACGAGGACTTCAACAACAAGACGTTCAACCAGGACAACCAGGACAACCGGGTCCCGACGATCGTGATCCCCTCGCCCCGGTCGGGGATGCTGACGGGCCCGGTCCGCGACGGCGCGTACATGAACCACTACAGCCTGCTGCGCACGCTCGAGACGGCCCTCGGCCTTCCCCGGCTGACCCTGAACGACCGCTTCGCGCTGCCGCTCAACGGCTTCTGGCCCGCTGTGCCGGTGCTGTCCGGGCTCCGCATCGCGGACCACCGGGGGATCGTCTCCCTCACCTACCGCGACAGCGTCCGCTCGACCACGGTCCTCACGCTCACGCGTCGCGGACGGACGATCACTCGGATCGTCAGCCACGATCGAGCCGGGGCGAACACCGCGCGCCTCGGGCGGGCGCTGAGCCGCCGGCTGGGCTCTCCGGCGACGCTGACCCTCACCGCCGCGAACGCCGCCGGGGTGACCGGCACGCCACTCAGCGCGCGGGTCAGCATCGGAACCAACGTCAACGGGCTCGGCTGACCGCGCCGGCTCAGCTCACCGCGACCGTCGCCCGGTAGGTCCGCAGCCCGGCTCCGGTGACGGTGATCGTGATGCGGCCGCGGTGGAGCTTCCCGAATGGCAGCCTGGCCAGTCCCCCTCGGTCGACGATCGCCGTCGACCGGCCCGGTCCGTGGACGGTCGCTCCGGTCGCCGGCTGACCGAATGGGTCGCGCACGCGCAGGGTGAGCGTCCCCGGCCGACCGCGGCGCAGCCTGCGCGGGAGCCCGCTGACCCGGAGCGTCAGACCCGCGGCGGGGCGGATCGTGTGACCGCCGAACTTCAGGCTGCCGGTGCTCCGGCCGGTGATCGAGAGCGCGCCGGTCTGGCCTCCGCGCACCCGGAGGACATAGACGCCGCTCGAGCTGCCGGTGCTCACGGCGACGGTCGCGGCCCCGTTCCCGGTGCCCGTGAGGGCGGCCCGGTAGCTGCCGACGGGCAGCCGCACGCTGAGGACGCGGCGGCCGGAGTAGCGGACGATCGCGCCGGGAATCGTGTCGGTCGGGGTGCCGGCCTTGGTCACGCCGGCGGTGCCGCCTGCTCCGCTGACGAGCAGCGACAGCGGCGAGTGGATCGTGATCGTCGTCGCGGCCGGTCCGTGGACGCAGTTGCGGAAGCCGTCCTGGACGGACTGATCAGCCCCGTAGGCGGGGTACGGGCCGAGCCCGTAGAGCAGGTTCTCGGCGCCCTGCGGCTGGTAGTACCCGAGGTGGGGCCGGCCATGGGCGAGGACCGGGATGTGCGTGTTGTTGTGGAACGCCTGGACGTCGGCCTGCGCGATCTGGATGTCGCCTCCGATCGCCCACTCCTGGAGCGAGGGGAGGCGGAACGGCGGCGCGGTGAAGCGCTGGCCGGCGAGGTAGGTGCCGAACAGCAGCTCCTGCATGCTCGCGATGTCGATCACCACAGCCTCGGAGTCCGGCGGTGGGAAGGTGCTGGAGCCGGAGAGGTAGTCGAGCACTGCCGAGCGGACTGTGGGGGTGCCCGCGAACAGGACGACGCCGGCCTGCGGCTTCCCCGAGGGATCGACGCCCCAGATCGGCAGGAAGTCGATTCCGGACATCGCGCCGCTGTTCGGGCCGCCGCCGAACTTCAGGGCGCCGAGCCAGTCGAGCGCGTTCTGGAGGCCGCTCTGGTGGAAGTTGGCCAGCGTGCTGTCGCCGGCGGCGAGCAGCAGCGAGGACAGTTCGACGGGGAGCTGCCCCGCGCCGCCGGACGGGCCGACCGACAGGGTGGCGCTCGCATGCTTGGGGCGGGTGACCCCGGTCTCGTCGGCATCGACGAGCCAGTCGCCCGCCGTCGTCCCCACGAAGGCGGTGAAGTGGACCTGGCCCGAGCCGTCCGTCACCCGGCTGAAGTGCGAGCCGAGCAGGGTGCCGCTGTTCAGCGTGGTGGGGTAGACGAGCCGGTTGGACTGGTCGCAGACGAGCACCCGGGGCTGTCCCTCGTCGACCGTCAGCGGTGGGCTGACCGAGATCGTGCGACCGGAGATGGGGGAACCCTGGGCATCGAGATCGGTGATCGTGCCCTGGACGATGCCGGTGCCCGAGCCGGTCGTCGAGTCAGGTGAGAGCTGCACCTTCAGCGACCCCGTCCCGATCGAGAAGTCGACGTTGTCGACGTCGTGGCTGATCTCGAGCTGCCGCTCGGCCGGGATCGCCGCCTCGCCCTTGGGCGGCACGACCGAGAACGTGCACGAGCCCTTCTTGACCGGTAGCGAGTACTTCCCCTCGGCGTCGGTGGTGGTCGACGCGCCACCGTTGCTGCACCGTCCTTGCACCTTCACCCCGCGGATCGGCTGACCCGACTCCTGGTCGGTCACGCGGCCGCTGACGATCACGTAGTCCTTGCCCGCAATCGCGAGGTAGTCGCTGGAGTACCCGGTTCCCTGGGCGTTCGCGAGCGAGACGTAGATCGCCGTGTAGTTGGCGCTGCTCCGGTCAGAGGGGATGTGAATCGAGCAGCTGTGGCTGAACTGCTCGCAGCCGCCGATGACCGTGCCGAGCGCCTCCATCCCGGCCCAACTGATCGGGCACGGTTTGTTGTTGCCGTAGCCGATCACGCAGCTGCCGGAGATCGTTCCGGTGACCGTCTTCCCGGAGTGGACGATGTGGGGGCTGATCGAGAAGGCGCCGAGCCGAGTCTGGATCAGGCAGTTGACCCCGGGTCCGTAGTCGATCGTGCACGCCGGGGGCACCGGGCCGGGGAACTCGGCGGCGGATGCCCCGGGCGCCGCGGCGAGCAGTGGTGCGGCCAGCACGAGCACCGGCACCACGATCCTGATCAGCCTTCTCATCAAGCGTCCACCTTTTCCCCTATGTCACAGCCGTCGCGGCGAACCGGACGCGCCCCGGCGCGGGGAACCCTAACCTCGGGACCCCCGGCGGTAAATACGCAAAAAGACGTACCTCAGGCGCAGGGCCCGCGCGGAGCGCGCAGACTCAGGGGCCGGCCGAGGCGACATCCCGTCCGGTCGTCGCCCGCGCGTTTGGACCTCTCAGCCGTTGCTCGTTTGGTCCGCCCGAGCGCGGGCCGGACTCGTCTCGGCCGTGGGGTCGTGTGCTGAGATGGAGTGGTGCGGATCTTCCTGGCAGGAGCCAGTGGCGTGATCGGTGTGCGGCTCGTCCCGATGCTCATCGCGGCCGGTCACGAGGTGGCGGGGATGACGCGCTCCGCCGGCAAGGCCGACGGCCTGCGTGACCTCGGCGCGACCCCGGTCGTCTGCGACGTGTTCGACGCCGACACGCTCGTCGCCACGGTGAGCGCGTTCCGGCCGGAGCTCGTCATGCACCAACTCACCGACCTACCCGATACGCGCGAGCAGATCCCGGAGTACTCGGAGCGCAACAACCGGATTCGGACCGAGGGCACGCGCAACCTGCTCGCGGCCTCCGCGGCGGCGGAGGCGCGGCGGTGCATCGCCCAGAGCATCGCCTGGTCCTCCGAGGCGACCGACGCCGCCGTCGCCGAGCACGAGCGGCTCATCCTGGCCGCCGACGGCATCGTCGTGCGCTACGGCATCTTCTACGGACCCGGGACCTACTCGGGCACCGAGCGGGTGCCCCCGCCGCCGCGGATCGAGATCGACGCCGCGGCGCGGCGGACGATCGAGCTGCTCGACGCTCCGTCGGGCGTCGTGACGATCGTCGACGACGACTAGACCGCGGCGATACGGTGGCGGGGTGTCGGCGCGCAACGTGTACTGCGATGCGGTCATCGACGAGGCCGGCGGGTGGCTGTACTACCTGGGCTTCGACCTCGTGCTGGCCGCTGCGCCGATCCGCGGCGGCGAGGTCCACATGTCCGAATCGGGCGGGGCCGTCGCCCCGCCGGACGAGCCCGAGCTCGCTGCCTGGCACGCCGTGGTGAGGGCGGCGCTGCTCAGTCGGTTCCCCGGCTTCGAGGCCGAGCGCGAGCAGGAGCTAGCCCGCGCGCACGACCTGGCCAGCCTGGCGTCCGTGCCGGTGCCCGACGTGCCGGACGCGGCGGTGCGCTCGGTCGCGCTCTCCAGCGGGGAGCCGACACCACTCGCCGGCCTCTGACCGGCGAGCGCAGCGCGACCATCTCCTGGAGGGTCGATCGCCCGCGTCTCGCCGGTCGGCTGCTCGGACTCGTCAGAGGTGTTCTCCTGGGGGCCGGCATCTCCAGCGGTCCCGTGCCGCGGGCCTGCCCGGACGCGGGCGCTATCAGGCGACGAGGGGCGCGTCGGCGGGTGCGCCGGTCGAGGCCTGGCGCACGAACGCGGTGATCGTCTCCGACACGAGCCCGGGGTCGTCGGAGATCGGGACGTGGCCGAGACCTGGCAGGTCGGTCCATTCGGCGTGCGGGAGCAGATCCTGGAGCTGTCGCGAGTATCGGGGTGCCGGGAGGATCCGGTCACGCGTTCCCCACGCGAGCAGCACCGGACAGGTGACCTGGTCGAAGTCGCGCGGCGGGCCGTCCCGGAGGATCGCGTCCATCAGCTCGAAGTAGACCGTGCACTCGACCGCGTCCCGAACCATCTGAGCGGCGTGCGCCGCAGGGACCCGATCCCCGCGGGCCACCGTCTGACCCATGAGCAGGCGACGCAGGCGGGGGCGGCGCATCAGCCCGTCGATCCGGGGGAGCATCCGGGAGGCGAGCTTGTGGGTGCGGGTGAACAGGCCGCGCAGCCGGCGCTCGTCGCGGGAGCCTGCCTCCCACCCTCCGGCCGGCGAGAGCGCGACGACCGAGCGGGCCCGGCCGCGGGCGGCGAGCTCGAGCGCGATCCAGCCGCCGAGCGAGTTGCCGACGACGTGGGCGGTGGCGAACCCGGCCGCGTCCATGTCGCGCTCGACCGCGTCGACGAGGGCTTCGACCGTCGCGGGGACGTCGCCGAGCTCGGGGCCGCCGACGTGTCCGGCGAGGTTGACGGCGAGCACGTCGTGCGAGTTCTGGAGCGAGCCGAGCGCCGCCTCCCAGATCAGCCGAGTGCCGGAGAAGCCATGGATGAGCACGAGCGGTTCGCCGCTCCCGCCGCGATGCACACCGTGTGCCCCGGAGAACGCCACGTGCCGAGCCTACCCGACGGGGCCACGCCTCGATCTAGGATCCGCGGCATGGGTCACACGGCAGCCCGACGGACGCTGTTCGCCGCGAGTTGTTGCCTGGCCGCGCTCGGGCTCGCGGTTGCCCTCGGCCGCGTCGGCGCCTCCGCCCGGGCGCCCTCCGGCCGAACCGCCGCGAGCCACGCCGTACGCCGGCGGCCCGTCGAGATGACGGTCGAGGTCAACGGGGACATCCTCGTCCACCAGCCGGTGTGGGACCGCGCGCGGGCCGACGGTCACGGCAACTTCGACTTCTTCCCGATGCTGCGTGAGATCGCGCCCTACGTCCGGCGTGCGGATCTCGCCATCTGCCACATCGAGACGCCGATGAGCCCGCGGCCGCCTCAGGGGTATCCGGTGTTCAACACCCCGACGCAACTCGCCCGGGCGATCCGCCACACCGGCTGGCGGATCTGCGACACGGCGTCGAACCACTCCGTCGACCAGGGGCAGTACGGGATCGACCAGACCGGTGCCGCGCTCGACCGGGCCCGGGTGCTCCATACGGGCTCGTTCAACCGGCCGTCGGCTCAGACCCGCACGCTGATCGTCACCGTCAAGGGGGTCAAGGTGGCGTTCCTCGCCTACACCGAGATGACGAACGGCATCCCGCTGCCCCATCCGTGGTCCGTGAACCTCGCGAACGTCGGCGCCGTCGAGCGCGCCGCGCGGCGCGCCCGCCGGCGGGGCGCACAGGTGGTGATCGTCAACTTCCACTGGGGGCAGGAGTTCCAGGCCGCACCCTCGGGACTCCAGCTCTCGACGGCCCGTGCGCTCACGCGTGATCCGGACATCACCGCGATCGTCGGCCAGCACGTCCACGTGGTCCAGCCGATCCTCCGCGTCAACGGCAAGCTCGTCGTGTTCGGCGAGGGCCAGGTGCTCTCCAACGAGTCGGCCGCCTGTTGCCCCGTCCAGACCGAGGACGGGATGCTCGTCTTCCTTCACATCCGCGTCCTGTCGGGCCGCGCGTCGCTCACGAACATCACGTACCTGCCGACCTACGACCGCCACCCGGACTACACGGTGCTGCCCATCGGGGACGCCCTCGCCCGCCACGAGGCGCCCACCTCGACCCTCCGGACGTCGTACGGCCGGACGGTGACGACGGTCGGACGCCGGCGCGGTCTGCTCGAGCCGATCCCGTCGCGCCTGCCCTGACCGCGATCCCGCCGGGCCGTATCGTCCGGTGGCATGTGGAGCGAACTGTGGCGGGCCGGGGTGCAGGAGCCGGACGCCCGCGTCCGCCGGCGCGCACTCACCAGTCGCGTCGCGGTTCTCACCGGGCTCGTGTTCGTCGGCGCCGGGTTGGTGAAGTTCGTGTTTCACCACTGGGAGCTCACTGCGTTCCGCCACTTCGGTCTGCCGTGGCCGTCGGCCCTGGAGATCGCGGCCGGCGTGCTCGAGACCGGCGGCGGAGTCCTCCTCGTTCTTCGCCGGAGGGTCGCGCCGGTCTCCGCGGTCCTCGGGGTGACGATGGTGGTGGCGATCGTCGCGTCGGGGATCGGAAACGGCGACGTGATCCCGAGCCTGACGCTCGCGCCGGTGCTGCTGATCGCGGTCCTGTTCCTGCTCGCCGAGGCGCTCGGGTGGCCCGGCCCACGCACCGCGGTTTCCGGCGCACGCGCACCGTAGCCGGGGACCGCCGTCCGGGCGAGAGCTCGTGGCCCCCGCCCGGAGCGGACTGCGCTAGCGGATCCCGGGGAGGACCTGGGTGCCCTCGATCGCGACCGCCCGGAGCTCCGCCGGCCGGAGTCCCAGCAGCCGCAGGATCGTCGGCGCGATCTGCGTCGTCTCGACGCGGCGGCCGTCGCTCAGCGGCCGCACCGTGCCCGGGGCGTAGACCACGAGCGGCACTGCGCGATCGTCGTAGGCCGCGCCGCCGTGCTCGGCGATCTTGCTCTTGCCGCCCGTATAGACGACGCCGTGCTGGACGACTCCCCACACGTCCGGGTGGCGGGGATCGCCGACCGGGACGTGGAAGTACGCCGCGGCGCCGGCGCCCGCATAGACCGTGCGGAGCCCGGAGTGGGTGAGTGTCCGGCTCCCGCCGGCCGCCGTGTTGCCGGTGGCGTCATGACGCATCAGGTAGCGGGCCGCGAAGTCGGCCGCTGCCTGCGAGCGGTCGGTGAGCCACATCATGATCGCGTCGTCGTCGGTGGCACCGAGGACGAGCGGTCCGGACCCGGGACGCGCGGCCTGCCATGCCGCGTTGAGTCCGCTGATGATCGGCCCGTCGGCGATCCGGGTGAGGCGGTTCGGGTCGACCGGTGACTGGCCGTGCCTGGCCGACAGGATGATCGCCGTCGAGCCGGCCAGGCCGCGGGCGCGGAGCTCGGTGGCCATCGCGCCGACCTTGTCGTTGATGTAGCCGAGCGCGCGCTGGAGCAGTGGTCCCGGGGTTCGGGTTCCCGGCAGGTACCCACCGGTGAGGCCGTCCGAGGTCGGCAGCTTCTCCGCCGTCGAGACGGTCTGGAAGTTCACCCCGAAGATCGCCGGGACGCCGACGGGGACCGTGCCGCTGTGGTCCAGGCCGTCGATCTCGTTGAGCACCGCCTGGGCCTTGTAGCCGTCGTACTGCTCAGTGGCTGCGTTGTCCTGGGTCCAGTCTCCGCTCGCCCACGGCGTGCCGATGGCGTTCGAGTTGATCTCCGGCGTGAACAGATCCTGGACGCCGGTGCCCGACGGTCCGTTGAGGATCTCGTAGGCCGGGTGCTTGTCCGACCACGCGGTCCGCAGGCCGTGCCGGCGCGCGACTTCGAACACGGTGTTGACCTTGAGGTACTGGCGGGGATAGACGACCGTGCACGTCCGCGGGTCGACCGGCAGCTGGCTGCGGTCGATCAATGTGGTGGGGTCTCCGGTCATCTGAAGGATGCTCCTCGGCAGCCCGCTCAGCCCCTGGCCCGCGTCGATCGACAGCGGGTCGCGGTCGAGGGCCTCGAAGTACGTCACCTCGGTGCCGGGCTTCGCCGTCGAACAGTCCGTCGTGCCGGCCGGGAGCAGCCGGTGGTTCCAGGTGTCGTCGTAGTACACCCCGGTTGCCGACGGGTCGCCGCCGGTCACCTGGCCGACCATGCCGGGGAACGAGTCCGACGGGGTCGGGGTCCGAGCCTCGGTGTAGCTGGCGCCGCCGCCGGCGAGCCGGGCGAGCGCGGAGCCGGGGTGGTGCGTGGCGAACCAGGCGAGGTCGGACTGATGCAGGCCGTCGACCGAGATCAGCAGCACGTGGGCGATCCCGTGGCGGTGCGGATCGCCGCCCGTGTGGCCGTGACCGTGCGGGCGGGCGGAGACGGCGCCGACGGGGATCGCGACCGCGGCTGCGGCCAGTGCGCCGGCGGCGAGTTTCGGGGTGAGGGGCAAAAGGACACTCCTTGCGGTTCGTGGGCAGACGGCGCGACCGTAGGTCCGCCCGCGTGGCTGCTCGTTTCCGCGATGTGCCCGAGCGGTGAAGATCATGTGAACGGCGCGACCTGTGATCCTGGGCGAATGAGCTCAGAAGAGATCCAGATCCACACGCCCGACGGGACCGCCGACGCCTACCTCGCCACCCCGGACGGAGGCGGCGAGCACCCCGGCGTGCTGCTGCTGATGGACGCGTTCGGGCTGCGGCCGCGCATCCGCGAGATGGCCGAGGAGATCGCCGACCACGGGTACACCGTCCTGGCCCCGAACGTGTTCTACCGCTCCGGCCGCGACGCCGTGCCGCCGATGCCGGACATGACCGACGAGGCTGCGCGCGGGAAGTTCATGGCCGCGCTCGGGCCGCTGTTCGCGCAGATGACGCCGGAGGCCGTCGCCCGCGACGGCGGCGCGTACCTGCAGGCACTCGCCCAGCACGCGCCCGGGCCGGTGGGCATCGCCGGCTACTGCCTCGGCGCTCGTCTCGGGGTCATCATCGCCGGAACCCACCCCGACCGGGTCGCGGCGCTCGGCGGGTTCCACGGTGGCCGGATCGTGGCCGACGGCCCCGACAGCCCGCACACCGTGCTGCCGAAGGTCCGGGCCGAGGTCTACTTCGGCCACGCCGACGGGGACCCGAGCATGGATCCCGAGCAGATCGCGGCGCTCAACCAGGCGATGGACGACGCCGGCGTCACCTACACGACCGAGGTCTACGAGGGCGCGGGCCACGGCTACACGATGTCCGACACACCCGTGTACGACGAGGCGGCGACGCGACGGCACTACGAGAACCTGTTCGCGCTGCTCGGCCGGACCCTGTCGGCGGCCTGACGCCTGGCCTCGCCCGGTGCTCGTCGCGGTCACCGACCATGCCGCCGAGCGGTTCCGGCAGCGAGTGCGCGGGACGCTCGAGGCGAAGGCAGAGATCATCCGCCGGGTCGCCGCGGCCCGGGCAGCCGGCGCGACCGAGGCCGGGGAGCGGGGGACGGTTCTCGTTCGCGACCTGCGGCGGCCGGATCTCGTCTACGTCTGCCGGCCGGACCGCGACGAACTCGTCGTCGTGACGCTGTGGGAGCGCGGTGAGCGCGCGGAGGTGCCGAAACGGTTCACCGACGCGCTCCGCCGGGACGACCATCTCGTGGAGGATCGCCGGCGCGAGCCTCCTGAGCCGCGGCAGCGATGATGCCGCCGGCCCGGCGGCGCAGGAGGATGCCGGACACGACGATCGAGACGACGAACAGGACCACGAGCACGATGTTCAGCGCCGAGCCGGTGCTCAGCACCGCGTTCCCGAACAGGTAGTAGGCGAGTCCGTTCCCGACCGACCACACGAGGGCCGCGGCGAACGTGACGGCCGCGAACCGCCCCGCCGGCATCTTGCTCGTGCCGGCGAGGAAGGCGACGGCGTTGCGCAGCCCGGTGATGAATCGCCCGAAGAACACCAGCCGGCTCCCGTACCGGCGCATCAGCACCCGTCCGATCGCCAGTCGCTCGGCGTTCAGCCCGAAACGGTGGCCGTGGCGATCGAGCAGCCTGGCACCGCCTCGTCGCCCGAGCACGTACGCCGCCGCGCTGCCGACCAGGACTCCCGCGAAGGCGGCCACGATCACTCCTGCGATCGCCAGGCGGTGGCTGCTCCCCGCGTACAGCGCTGCCGCGATCAGCGCGGTCGTTCCCGGGAGCGGGGCGCCGAAGGCCTGAGCCGCGACGACGACGAATACCAGCCCCTCCCCCCAGCGAGCGATCAGCGAGCTGAGCTCGTGGCCGCCGGGCAGCGCAGCGAGGATCACCGCCACCGGGGCCTCATGCGAACCGGGACGCGGTTGACAGTGAACTCACGGGGTAGGGCAGAGGCATGGACGACGAACGGTTTCAGACCGCAGTGCTCGAGGTTCCCCAGCCCGTCGAGGCCCCAACGCCGGTCGTCCCGGAGGCGCCGAGCGCCCCGGCGGTCCCGGATCCCGGCACTCCGGCAGCTCCCGGAGGAGCCCTCGACGGTCCCCGGGCCCGAGGAGCCGGCCACCCCGGCGGACCCCGACCCTCAGCCCGACAGCGAGCCCGAGCCGATCTGAGCGCGGCCAAACGGCCCCCCGTCGGGCCGGTGAGCCTCATCCGCCCGCGGTGGCGAGGATCGCCTCGGCGATCCGATCCGGGCGTAGCAGCGGCAGCAGGTGCCCGGCTCCCTCGATGTGCTCGAGCTGGGCACCGGGGATCTGGCGGGCCAGCTCGATGGCGGAGTCGACCGGAACGATCCGGTCGCGGGAGCCGATCACGATCCGCGTCGGCACGTCGATCGCGCCGAGCTTCGCCTCGAGTGCGGACATCTCGCCGAGCAGCGCTCGCTGCTCGACCTGAAAGGACTCCCACGCCCACCGCGAGCGCAGCCGTGCGGAGGAGTGACGGAGATATGGCTCCGGGATCCGGAGCAGGGACGCGAGTCGCCGCCGCGTGCGACCGACGGCCAGCACCAGCCCGGTACCGCCGAGCATTGCGCCGGTGAGCAGCGGCCCGGCGACGGGCACCGTCAGCCACCGGTCGACCGGCAGCAGCGACGCTCGGTTGGCGGCCGGGGCGACGAGCACGAGCCCGGCCACCCGGTCGTCGAGCTCGGCCGCGCTCCAGCAGGCGACCGCCCCGCCGAAGCTGTGCCCGACGATCGTCGCCCGCTCGATGCCGTGCTCGTCGAGCAGCGCGGCCACGGCTCGCGCATTCTGGGCGAGTCCGACCGGCGCCCGGCGTCCGTCCCACCCCGGCCGGTCGGGGACGAGCACCTGAGCGCGACCGTCGAGGGCGTCGCGGACACGGATCCAGTCCTCAGCCGAGCCGGGCTGGCCGTGGAGCAGCACGACGGAAGGCGGGGCCATGCCGACAGCGAAGGGTGTTGGGCGTCGTCAGGGGGCGCCGGGAGGCCCGCTGCGATCCGCGCTCGACACAGGCTGGCCGTGCTCGTCGACGGCCTGGCCATCCCGGCCGACGTACCCGTCCTTGCCGCCGACCACGACGACGACGGCGTTTTCGCTGCCGACGTTCCGCATGCCGCGGTGGGTGGCGGCGTCGACCCGCGCCATCCCGCCCGGCCCGAGCCGGTGGGTCGTCCCGTCGCCGAACCGCATCTCGACCTCGCCGCGGTGGACGAGATAGACCTCTTCCTGCTCGTCGTGGAAGTGCACGCCGGTGGCGTAGTCCGGCGGGAGCACGATCGCGTTGATCCCGAAGGCGTGTACGTCGAGCGCATGGCGGATCTTGCGGAAACCCGGCCCGTCGCCCATCTCGTCGATGTTCGACACCGCGTATCCCGGAGACTCCGCCATCGCCCGGATCCTACTCCTGTGCCGCTGCGCGGCGGCGTCGCCGCAGGCGACGGAGCATCTGGGCGGCGACGATCAGCATCAGGGCAGCGAACGCGTAGCGGAGCGCGCGCTGCGGGAAGCGCGTTGGCCAGCGACACGCCGGCGAGCACCCCGGCGGCCGACAGCACCCCGAGCACGATGCCGTCCTGCACATTGACGTTGCCGTAGCGGCGCTGCCGCAGGCCCCCAGCATCGCGACGGGAACGATCGCGAGCAGCGAGGTCGCCTCCGCCTTCACCTGTGAGAGCGAGAGGACAAGCGTCAGGGCGGGACGAACAGGATGCCGCCGCCGACGCCGAGCATCCCGCTCAGCGCGCCGGCCAGGAAGCCGAGGATCGCGGCCAGGATCACGACAGCACCAGGTCGGCGGCGACCGCGACCAGCGCGATCGCGAACAGGATCGTGATCGCGTCAGTGGGGATCCGCTGCTGGAGCCAGGTGCCGCCGAGCACGCCGGCCAGCGCCGGGCAGGCCGACGAGCAGGCCCTTGCTCGGGACGACGTTTCCGTAGGCGCCCTGGGCGAGCGTGGCGGCGATCGCGATGACCGTGATCGCCGCCAGCGACGTGCCGGTCGCGCGTCGTTCGTCATATCCGAGCCATAGAACGAGCAGCGGCACGATCACGGTTCCGCCCCCGACTCCGAACAGTCCGCTGAACAGTCCGGCGGCGGTACCGGTCACGGCGAGCTTGAGCAACCGGGCCCGAGGCATGAGCGGGCATACTGTCAAGCGTGACGTCAGCGCTCTCATCCCAAGCGCTCGCGCCGCTGGTTGACGATCCGGGGCAGACCGCGGTGCTGCTGGACATCGATGGCACGTTGGCGCCGATCGTTGAGCACGCCGACGACGCGACTGTCCCGGAGTCGACGCGCCAGGTGCTGATCAAGCTCGCCCGGACCTACGCCGTTGTCGCCTGCGTGAGCGGCCGGCGGGCCACCCAGGCGCGGGCGATGGTGTCGATCGGCACGATCACCTACCTCGGCTCGCACGGGGCGGAGCTGCTGCGGGCCGGCTGGATGGAGCCCCAGGTCGATCCCGAGCTCGAGCCCTGGGCCGAGAAGATCACCGCAGTTCGTCCGCGATGTCGACAGCTCGGAGCTCCGCCTGAATCGCATCCGGATCGAGAACAAGGGTCCGATCGTCGCCTTCCACTGGCGCGCGAGCGCCGACGAGGCCGCGGCCCGCGAGCGGGTCGAGCACATCGCGGGGCGGGCGGAGGAACAGGGCTTCGCCACGCACTGGGGCCGCAAGGTGCTCGAGGTGCGTGCCCCGGTCGAGTTCGACAAGGGCGTCGGGATCACGAACCTGCTGCGCGATCAGAAGGTCGAGAACGCGCTGTTCGCCGGGGACGACGTCACCGACCTCGACGCCTTCCGGGCGCTCCGGGAGCTCCGCGACGGCGGCGAGCTGCGCCACGTGCTGCTCGTCGGGGTGAGCGGCGACGACGGGCCGCCGGAGATCACCGAGCAGGCCGACATCGTCGTCGATGGCACCGAGGGGGTCCGCGAGCTCCTGTCGGCGCTCCTGTAGGCCGATGGCTCCCGACCGTCCCCCTCGCTGATGCGGTTCACCGACTTCCTGCGCACGACCGTGCTGATCAGTGCGGCGGCCGCAACCCTGCTCGCCGCGGTGACCGTCGCCGGGGCGGGAGGGTCGAGCGACGATGTGCTCGTCCCCGTCGCCGCCGGATGGTGGGTCGTCGCAGCCGTCACGGGCGGATTGCTCGGCCGCCGGGCCGCGACCTCACCTCAGATCGCCTCGCTGTTGGCCAGCGCCCGGACGCAGCCGACGCTGCCCGAGCCCGGCCCGTGGCGGATCGTCCTCAACCGGCTGTGGCCGCTGCTGCTGTGCACGATCGGGGCCGGGGCGCTCGCCTTCCTGCTCCCGCAGGTGCCCGGCGGTGGCCACCGGCTTCGCGATCATCTGGGCGCTCGCCTGGCGCCGCCAGGCCTCGGCGGTGACCGCGATCGAGGAGCGCGACGGCGCCCGGTTCTACGTCGAGCGGACCTCGCCGCTCCAGCCCATCCGGCTCGTCCGCACACCCGGCTTCCGCTCCAACCTGTACGAGCTGAACGGCGAGCGGGGCGGTCAGCCGCGGGCCGGGTCGCGCGCCTGAGCGCTCAGCCCTTGAACGTCCCGGTGAGGGTGGCGAGCGCGACCGCCGGAGTGTGGAGCGAATCGAGCGTGAAGCCGGGCCGCAGTCCGGAGGGTGCCCCCAGAGCGGTGACCGTGATCACGTAGTGGTGGGTCTGTGCCGTCGGGGGGCACGGGCCGCGGTAGCCGAGCGTCCCGTAGCTGTTCCGCCCCGGGGCGACGAGCCCCGGAACCCCGCCGGACTGGATCGCGTGCGTGCTCGGCGGGATCCCGGCGAGCGCCCAGTGAACGAAGTTGCCGCTCGAGGCGTCGGGGTCGCGCATCGCGACGACCAGCTCCTTGGCGCTCGGGGGGACCCCGGAGATCGTCAGGGGGAGCGAGACGTCGGCGCCCTTGCAGGTGTACTTGGCTGGGATCGCGCCCTGGTCGCGGAACGCCGGGCTGCTGACCGTGAAGCCGCGGGCGAGGACGGGGCGCTGGGCCGGGGCGGAGGTGTTCGAGGCCGCCACCGAGGTCGAGCTCGTGCTGGACGTGGGCGCCGCGGTCCGGGCCCGCGCCGTCACCCGTCCGAGGGCCGCGGTCGAACTCGCCGACGTGAGGGTGGCCGAACTCGTCGAGGACCCGCCCCCGCACCCCGCAACGCCGCAGACGATCGCAGCGGCGCCGAGCCACGGCGCGATCCGCCGCGCCCTCACGCCGCCACCCGGGCCCGCTTGCGCAGCGGCGCGAGCTCGTCCCACGGCCGGGTGTTGACGATGTCGGCCGCGGTCAGCCATGCGCGCCGGGCCGTCGCCACGCCGTAGCGGGCGACCGCGAACCCGGCCACGCGGTGAGCGTCACAGTTGATGACGATCGGGACGCCGGCCCCCGCGGCTGCGCGAGCGTTGACCTCGTTCAGGTCGCGGCGGTCGGGGCTGGCGTTGATCTCCAGCATCGTGCCGTTCGCCGCGGCGGCGGCGATCACGGCCGTCGACGTCGAACGCGTACGGCGCGCGACGCTCGATCTTCCGCCCCGAGAGGTGGCCGATGGCGTCGACGAGCGGGTGCTCGATCGCCGCGATGATCCGCTCGGTCATCGCGCCGGCGGCCATCTGGAACGAGGAGTGGACGCTGGCGATCGCCCAGTCGAGCTCGGCCGAGCGTGTCGTCGTCGTAGTCGAGCGTCCCATCGGGGAGGATGTTCACCTCGCTGCCCGCGAACAGCTGGATCCCGTCGACCTCGGTGGAGCGGATCGCCTCGATGTGCCGGCGCAGGCGGTCGGCCGAGAGGTCCTCGCCGAAGCCGAAGCTCGCCGAGTGATCGGTGATCACGAGGTACTCCAGGCCCGCCTCGCGCGCGGCCTCGCCCATCTCGGCGATCGAGGCCGTGCCGTCGGAGGCCGTGGTGTGGCAGTGGAGGTCGCCGCGGAGGTCGTCGACCGTGACCAGCTTCGGGAGCCGCCCGTCCGCCGCGGCCTCGAGCTCGCCCCGGTTCTCGCGCAGCTCGGGCTCGATGTACTCCAGCCCGAGAAGCTCGTAGACCTCCGCCTCGGTCGCGCAGCGGTGGGTCTCGCCGGTGGCATCGTCGAGGACTCCGTATTCGGAGACGTGCAGGCCGCGGCGGACCGCGGCGTCACGGAGGGCCATGTTGTGCTCCTTGGACCCGGTGAAGTGCTGGAGCAGGTTGCCGAACTGGTCGGGGGCGACGATCTTCAGGTCGACCGCAATCCCGGTGTGGGTCGTCATCCGCACGCCGGCGTCGGTTGGCGTTCCCGCGGACTCGATCAGCTCGAGCTCGGTCGCGGCCGTGGCCAGCGCGAGTGCGTCGGTCGCGGTGACGATCACGTCGAGATCCTTGACGCTGTCCGCCATCCGCCGCGCCGACCCGGCGAGCTCGACACGATCGGCGGCCGGGTGGTCGCGCAGGGCGGCGACGATCGCCTCCCCGGCGGCGAGCGCACGGTTGAGGACGATCCGGGCCTTGCGCTCGCCGGCGCCGGCCGCGCTCGCCGCGGCGAGCAGCGAGGCCTCGGCCTTCGGCCCGAAGCCCTTCAGGGTGCGGATCCGCTGGGCGCTCGCAGCCTCGCGCAGCGCGGCCAGGGAGTCGATCCCGAGCTCGTCGTAGAGCTTGCGGGCGCGCTTTGGGCCGAGACCGGAGAGGTGGGTCATCTCGAGCAGTCCGGGCGGGAACTTCTTGCGCAGCTTGGCCGCGGCCGGGATCACGCCGTCGTCGGCGAGCGCGAGCACCTTCTCCTGAATCGTCGCGCCGATTCCCGGGAGCTCGGTGGCCCGGCCCTCACGGGCGAGGGCGCTGATCGAGACGGAGGCGTCGCGAGCCGCCTTCGCAGCGTTGCGGTAGGCGACGATCCGGTGGATGATCGCGCCGTCGAGCTCGTACAGGTCGCCGAGCTCGTCGAGCGCCGCCGCGATCTCGCTGTTGGTCGGATCCGCCACTTCGACTTAGGCTATTGCTCGCGCAGGCGCAACGAGGCCCCGAAGGACGGGCCCCGCCGTCCACGCTATACTTTCTGAAGTAAAGATTCGACTCACCGCCCGGAAGGAGCACTTCGCAATGGCTGGCAGTGTCACGGAAGTCACCGACAACAATTTCCAGGCCGAGGTCCTCGAGTCCGAGGTGCCCGTGCTGGTCGACTTCTGGGCCCCGTGGTGCGGCCCGTGCCGACGCGTCGCCCCGGTCGTCGAGGAGATCGCCCAGGAGCGCGGCGACGCGCTGAAGGTCGTCAAGCTGAACACGGATGAGAACCAGCAGACGGCGATCCAGTACAACGTCATGTCGATCCCGACGCTGATCCTGTTCCGCCACGGTCAGCCCGCGAAGACGGTCATCGGCGCCTACCCGAAGCACCGCCTCGAGGCGGAGATCGAGCCGGCGCTGGCGTAGAGGTTCTTCGGTCCCTCTGCGGTACAGAATTCACATCTCGTCGTGGGCGGCGCGACGAGATCGAGGAAGCGAGTCAGCAGCGGCCTACGCGAGCGCGACGGCCACCCGCAGCGCGAGCCCGTCGACGGTGACGGGCTCGACCGCGTCGAGCGGCTCGTAGGCCACGCCGACGGCGAGCGTCTCGCCGGCGATGTAGCCCTCGTGAGCCCGTGCGGCCGCGAGCACCGCGTCGTCGCCGTCGAGCGTCGAGCACGATCCGGTCGGAGACCTCGAGTCCGGCGTCGCGCCGGGCGGCCTGGACGGCGTGGACGATCTCGCGGGCCAGGCCCTCGGCCCGCAGCTCGTCGTCGAGCTCGAGCTCGAGCGCGACGGCATGTGAGCCCTCGCGTTCCACCTGATAGCCCGCCAGCGGCTTCATCGACACGAGCAGGTCGTCGCTGGCGAGCTCGTGGTCGTGGCCGCCGATGCTGATCGCCACCACTCGGCCGTCACGCAGCGCCGCGACCGCGTCGGCGGCGTCGAGGCCGGCGACGGCGGCGGCGACGAGTCGGCATCTCCGGCCCGAACCGTGGCCCGAGCGAGCGGTAGTTCGGCTTGATCTCGATCTCGCCGAGCTCGTCGGCCTCGGAGACGAACCTCAGCTCGCGGACGTTGAGCTCCTCGCGGACGATCTCGGTCAGCCGCTCGATCGCCGCCCGCTCCTCGCCGGTGGCCACGACGACCGCCGCGCCGCAGCGGCTGGCGGACCTTGAGCTTCGCCTGCCCGCGCGCGGCGAGGCCGAGCCGGACGCTCTCGCGGGCGACGGCCATCGCGTTCTCGAGCCCCGGGTCGCGCTCGCCGGCGACCGGGAAGTCGCACAGATGGACGCTCGGCTCGCTCCCGTCGAGGTTGTCGTAGATCTCGTCGGCCAGGAACGGGATGAACGGGGCGAGCAGCTTGGCCGATCGTCGTCAGGCAGGTGTGGAGGGTCGCGAACGCCGCCGGGTCGCCGTCCCAGAACCGCCGCCGCGAGCGGCGGACGTACCAGTTGGAGAGCTCGTCGAGGAACTCGGCGATCGCGCGGCCGGCGCCGGTCGCGTCGAACGCCGCCAGCCCTGCGTCGACCGCCTCGGTCGTCGCGTGCAGCCGCGAGAGCACCCAGCGATCGAGGTCGCTGAGCTCTGCCCCCGCCACCCCGTCGGCCGGCGGCGAGCATCCCGTTGGCGTTCGCGTAGAGAACGTAGAAGCCGTAGGTGTTCCACAGCTGGAGCAGGAACTGGCGGACCGCCTCGCCGATCGTGCCCAGCGAGAAGCGGTAGCCGTCCCACGGGTACTTCGAGGTGAAGAAGTACCACCGCATCGCGTCGGCGCCGTAGCGGTCGATCACCTCCCACGGGTCGACCACGTTGCCGAGCGACTTCGACATCTTGCGGCCCTGCTCGTCGAGCAGCAGCCCGAGGCACACGACGTTGCGATAGGAGGATTGGTCGAACAGCAGCGTCGAGACGGCGATCAGCGAGTAGAACCAGCCGCGCGTCTGGTCGAGCGCCTCGCAGATGAAGTCGGCCGGGAAGCGACCCTCGAAGGCCTCCTCGTTGTGGTGCGGCGCCCCCCATTGGGCGAACGGCATCGAGCCGCTGTCGAACCACACGTCGATCACCTCGGGCACGCGGCGCATCGGCTCGCCGCACTCGGCGCACGGGAACTCGACGTCGTCGACGAACGGCCGGTGGGGATCGTCGAGCCGCGTGCCGGAGAGCTCGGCGAGCTCGTCGAGCGAGCCGATCACGTGGACGTGGCCGGCGACGCACCGCCAGGCGGGCAGCGGCGTGCCCCAGTAGCGCTCGCGGGAGAGCGCCCAGTCGACGTTGTTCTCCAGCCAGTTCCCGAACCGGCCGTGCTTGACGTGCTCGGGCTGCCAGGCGACGGTCTCGTTGGCCGCCAGCAGCCGGTCCTTGATCTGGCTCGTGGCGATGTACCACGACGGCTTGGCGTAGTAGAGCAGCGGCGTCCCGCACCGCCAGCAGTGGGGATAGGAGTGCTCGTAGGTCTCGGCGCGGAGCAGCCGGCCCCGATCGCGCAGGTCCTCGATCAGGTCCGCGTCGGCGTCCTTGACCCAGCGGCCGGCGTAGGGCCCGATGCGCTCGTCGTAGGTGCCGTCGAGCCGGACCGGATTGACCGGCGCGAGGCCGTACTGCTCGCCGAGCCGGAAGTCGTCCTCGCCGAAGGCGATGGCGGTGTGGACGAGGCCGGTTCCGTCGGTGGCGGTGACGAAGTCGGCGAGCAGGACCGAGTGGGCGCGCGGGCCCGTACTCCGAGCCGGCGATGAAGTCGAACGGCGGCTCGTAGCGGACCCCTTCGAGCGCCGATCCGGGGAATGCCGACAGCTCGCGGGCGGCCTCCCCGAGAACCCGCTCCATCAGGTCGCGGGCGACGATCAGCACCCGACCGTCGTCGGCCTCGGCGCGGACGTAGGTGAGCTCGGGCGCGGCGGCGACCGCGGCGTTGGAGACGAGCGTCCACGGCGTCGTCGTCCACACGACGAGCTCGTCGCCGGGCTGAACCTCGCCGCGGCCCGCGGTGACCGGGAGCCGCACGTACACCGAGGGGTCGATGACGTCGCGGTAGGCGCCGGGCTGGCCGAGCTCGTGGCTGGAGAGCGTCGTCCCATCGCGGGTGCAGTACGGGACGACCTTCAGGCGCTCGTACAGCAGCCCCTTCTCGTGGATCGTCTTCAGCGCCCACCACACCGACTCGACGTAGTCGGTGTCAAGCGTGCGGTACGCGTCGTCGAGGTCGATCCAGAAGCCGATCCGCTCGGTGAGCCGGTTCCAGTCCTCGACGTGGCTGAGCACCTTCTCGCGGCAGCGGGCGTTGAACTCGGCGATCCCGTAGCGCTCGATGTCGGCCTTCGAGGTGAAGCCGAGCTCGGCCTCGACGGCGAGCTCGACGGGCAGTCCGTGGCAGTCCCAACCGCCCTTGCGCTCGACCCGGTAGCCGCGCATCGTGCGGTACCGGGGAAACACGTCCTTGAACACCCGGGCGAGCACGTGGTGGGAGCCCGGGGCGCCGTTCGCGGTCGGCGGCCCCTCGTAGAACACCCACGGATCGGCGCCCTCGCGGCGGGCGAGCGACTGCGCGAACACGTCCTGCTCGCGCCAGCGCTCCAGCACGCGCTGCTCCAGCTCGGGGAACGCGGCGCGGGGATCGACGGGCCGGTGGGGCCAGGTCATGGGCGAAGCCAGGTCATCGGCGCAGGATTGTATGGCGGTGCCTGCGCCGCCCTTGGGCCCGCCGACGGGCGCTGCACCCGGCGATCCGCGCCGCTCGGGACTAGGCTGAGCCGGTGCCGGTGGCCGCGACCGGCGCGCCGGAGAGCCAGCCGAGGACGGCGTCTCGAGCGGCGAGGGGACTCTCGCCGAGGCGGGTGACGGTGCTCGCGCCCGTGTTCGGGACCGCGCCGCGGTGGTCGAAGACCTTGACGTCCTGCACTGTGCGCCGGATCGTGTAGACGAGACGGCCGATCAGTTCGAGCGAGGCCGAGCTCCCGCTGAGCACGACGCCCTGCGGGCGGAGCGCCCGGAGCGCCCGGCCGAGGCGAGTCGGATCGATCGCCGGGGAGAGCGTGAGCGTCCGCAGTCCGCTGCGACGGAGGAGCAGCTCCAGTGCCTGGGCGTGGAGGCCATCGAGCTCGCACTGGCCCGCGCCGTCGAGGATCAGGATGCCCTCAGGGTGAGAGGCCGGTGGCGAGAGCCGCTTCATCGCCGACATCCAGCCGGTGGCGTGCCGCCAGGCGAACTCGTACTCGGCGCCCGCCTCCGGGCCCTGGCCCAGCGACTCAACCGCCTGCAGGAGCACCTCCTCGACTGTGCGCTCCAGCGAGCGCAGTGTCAGGCTCTCCTCCAGCAGGCGGTTGGCGCTCTCCTCGTCGAAGCTGGTGAATGCGGTGGCGAGCCGGGACGGTGAGGACGGTCCCTCGCCGCGCTGCTGAGCGAGCGCGACCGCCGACGAGACGTTCTGGGTCTCGGCCAGGGTGAGCCGGAGCGCCTCGATCTCGGCCAGCGCGTACTGCCGGTGGCCGCCCGAGGAGCGCTGGGGCTGGGGGAAGCCGTAGCGGCGCTCCCAGCTGCGCAGGGTGTTGGGGCTCACCCCGAGCATGACCGCCGCTGCGTTGGTCCGGATGCCGCTCATCTCCGGGGGTTTATCGCCGACCTGGGGCGTGGGGGCAAGCCCCGCAACCCGGCGTGCACGACGGGCCGCCGGTTGCACGGGCAGGAACGGTGCCTCCGAGCGCGACGAATGCGCTCGTCCTGCGTGTGAACGGCTCCTAGCGGCGCGCGCCGGTGGTGGGACGAGCCCCACCGAGTGCCCGCTCGCTGGTCGGCCGCCGCCGCGCCACGGGTGTGTCCGCGGGCTGCGCGACCGGGGAGGTGCGGGCCGTCTCCCCACTCGTCCCGGCGTCCTCCACCGAGGCATCGCCCTCGGCTGTGCGGGCCGCCTGGATCGCCTCGGCCTCGCGCTGGAGTGAGTCGATGAACTCACGGATATGCGCCTCGCTGAACCGGCGCTGGCCCCCCGGGGTGCGGTAGGAGCCGAGGTGCCCGAGATCCGACCAGCGGCGGATCGTCCCGATCGACACGCCGAGCGCGTGTGCCGCCTGCGAGGCGGTCAGGCCGAGGGCACCTGTCCGTTGCTGACTCATCCTCACCATCCTCACCAAAGGCGGCGATGTCGAGGGAGGGTGCACGGGCTTTGCACAACTTCGCTCGCCGAGCGGGCCGACAATGCGACCATTCCGGCGCGATGCGGCTTCGGCTCTACCACCACACCGACGGCGCGCGGGTCGCCTACCGCGAGTCCGGGGCCGGACCGCCGCTCGTGCTGCTGCACTCGATCGGGCTCTCCTACCGCGAGTGGGAGCCGGTCGTCGCGCCGCTGTCCTCGCGCTTCCGGGTGATCCTCCCGGACCTCCCGCTCCACGGAGACTCCGAGGATCGGCCGCGGCATCCCTACACGCCGGAGTGGATGACCGAGGTGCTCGCTGGGTTCTGCGGCGAGGTGGCCGGTCCCCGGCCGCGCCTGGCCGGCCACGACCTCGGCGCCGAGCTCGCGCTGCGGGCGGTCTGTGGCGGGCCGATCGAGCCGGCACGGCTCGTGCTGATGGGCAACCGGCTCCACCGCCGCGAGGCGCTCGGCGGTGGCCGGGTCGCGTGGCGGACGGCGAGCCGGTTCGCCGCGCTCCCGGGGCTCGACCGCCTGCTCTCGCACGGCGCGAGGCTCGTGTTCCGCCCCGCGGTCGGCGAGCGCCTCTCGGCCCAGCACAACCCGGCGGCCCGGGACCTCGTCCGCCACGCATTCGCCGATGTCGGCGGCAACGGCAACCGGGCGCGGTCGTGGGCGAAGTTCGCCGCTCGCTGGCCCGCACAGCCCCAGCGCGGCCTGCTCGACGCGTACGCCCGCATCTCCGTCCCGGTGCTGCTGCTGTGGGCCGAGGATGACCAGTGGCATCCCCTCACGGGCGCGCAGGAGGCCCTCGACCTGCTCCCCAACGGCCAGCTGCGCACGCTGCCCGGCGCCGGGTTCCTCGTCGCCTATGACGATCCGGTCGGGCTCGCGCGGGAGCTGATCTCGTTCTGCGGCTGAGCGCGGGCGGGCCGCCCGGCTCGGTGTAGCTTTGGAGGGACGAAAATGACTGCGAAAGGAACCGGCATGAGCGTGCAGGAGCAGGAGCAGCTGTGGGGCGGGGAGACGACGAAGGCCGTGGACAACTTCCCGATCTCCGGCGAGGCCGTGCCCGCGCCGGTGATCCGCTGGCTGGGTGAGATCAAGGCCGCCGCCGCGCGCGTCAATGCCGAGCTCGAGCTGCTCGACCCCGACCTCGCCGAGCGGATCGCAGCCGCCGCCGACCGGGTGGCCGCAGGGGAGTTCGACGCCCAGTTCCCGATCGATGTCTTCCAGACCGGCTCGGGGACCTCGTCGAACATGAACGCCAACGAGGTGATCGCGAACCTCGCCGGCGACGGCGCACACCCCAACGACCACGTCAACCTCGGCCAGTCCTCCAACGACGTGTTCCCGTCCGCCGTCCACCTCGCGGCGCTCGACACGGCCACGCACAAGCTGCTGCCGGCGCTCGAGGAGCTCGAGAAGGCGTTCGCGGGCAAGGCGGAGGAGTTCAAGGACATCGTCAAGGCCGGCCGTACCCACCTGATGGATGCCGTCCCGGTGACGCTCGGTCACGAGTTCGGCGGGTACGCCGCCCAGGTCCGGCTCGGCGCCCGCCGAGTGCGCAACGCCCTGCCGCAGGTGGCCCAGATCCCGCTCGGTGGTACGGCCACCGGCACGGGCTGAACACGCACAAGGAGTTCGCCGACCGCGTCCGCGCCCGGCTGGCCCAGAAGAGCCATCTCACGGTCTCCGCCCCGGAGGATCCGTTCGAGGCCCAGGCCAACCGTGACGCGCTCGTCGAGCTGTCCGGTGCGCTCAAGGTCGTCGCCGTGTCGCTGACCAAGATCGCGAACGATCTGGCGCTGATGGGCTCCGGCCCGCGGGCCGGGATCGGCGAGATCTTCCTGCCCGAGCTCCAGAAGGGCTCCTCGATCATGCCCGGCAAGGTCAACCCGGTGATCCCCGAGGTCGTCCTCCAGGTGAGTGCGCAGGTGATCGGCAACGACGCCGCGATCACGATCGCCGGGACCCAGGGCCAGTTCGAGCTCAACGTCCGGGTGCCGCTGATCGCGCGCAACCTGCTCGAGTCGATCGAGCTGCTCAGCTCGACGGCGACCGTGTTCGCGCGGAAGTGCGTCGAGGGGATCCGGGCCAACGAGGAGGGCTGCAAGCGCTCGGCCGAGTCGACGCTCGCCGCCGCGACCGCGCTCAACCCGCATATCGGCTACGACCGCGCGGGAGAGATCGTCAAGGAGGCCGCGGCGTCCGGGCGGATGCTCCGCGAGGTCGCCTACGAGAAGGGCGTCGACGAGGACACCTACGAGAAGGCGATGGACCTCCGCAAGATGGCCCAGGGCAACCTGTAGCCCTCAGGCGGGCGGTCTGGGTGCGCTCACTGCGCGCGCCTGCGCAGGACCGCGTTCGTCGATAGCGAACTCAAGTTCCGCAGTCCGGATGCCGATAGCTCGCTCATACCGCGGTCCGACCCCCTTCGGGCCGCTTTCCTGCCTCCTCCACCGGGACCACAACCTTGCCTGTTCGCCGTCTCAGCCGCTGGCTGCTCCCTGCCGTTCTTGCCGCTCTCCTGACCCCCGCCGCCGCGGGGGCGGCCACATCTTCCGACACGACGCAGTTCTCGGTCACCGCCGGAACGCTCGGGTTCACGACAAGCCCCGACGTGCCCAACCTGCCCTCGCTCACCCTCTCGGGCCAGTCCCAGACGCTGAACGCCACGATGAACCCCTTCACCGTCGCGGACGCGACGGGCTCGGGCTCGGGCTGGAACGTCACCGTCAACGGCGATTCGGGTGCCCTGAAGAGCCCCGTGTTCAAGCAGTACTGCACACAGGCGACGTGCGGCAGCGACTCGCTCGGCTACGTCACCGGTGGAGCCACGCTCGCCGCAAACTCGCTCACGCTCAACAGCACGGGCGCGACGCTCACCGCGCAGAACGGGACGACGGGCACCGCTCCGACGTTCCAGTGCGCTTCGGGCTGCGCAGTCGACAGCGCTGCGGCGGACAAGATCGTCTCCGCCGCCGCTGGCGCCGGCATGGGCACCTACCAGGCCGGCGCGTTCACGGCCACGAGCCTGGGCCTGTCGGCTCCGACGACGGTCAAGATACTCCCGGCCAACGAGGTCTACCACCTCGATCTGGTCTGGACTCTGAGCACCGGCCCGTAGCCCGGAGGGACGGCCTGTGATGCTCGGTCGTCGCCGTGCGGCGCTCACCGGGTGCCTGCGCTTCGTGGTCGCCGCGATGATGCTGCTTCCGGTGGGCCTTGCGCGGGCGAGGGTCAATGCCGGCCTCCCATCGGTTCCCTTCTCGGTCTCAGCCCACGATGCGAGCGGCGTCGTCGTCGGGTTCTTCGACGTCCGTGGGCGGCCCGGAGCGTCGCTCACCGCCGGCCGACTGGTGCTTACGAACCGGACTGACAAGACGATCGTCGTTCTGCTCGATCCGGTCAACGCCCTCACCGCGATCGGATTCGGATCGACCTACGCGCTCCGTGGAACCTCACCTCAGGCTCCCGCGACGTGGACCCGACTGAGCAGCCGCCGGGTCGCACTCGGTCCCCGGCAGACCAACGCGGTCGGGGTCTCCGAGACGGTCGCTCCCGGAACGGCGACCGGCCAGTACCTCAGCGGCGTCGCCATCCAAGCTCAGGAGGCGACAAAGCAGAGGCTCCGCTCGAACGTTGCGGTGTCCAGCGTCGTCCGATATGCCGTCGGCCTCCAGACCACGGTCCCCGGCCCACGCCACCCGCGGATCCTGCTCACCGGCGCGAGCCTCGGGCGCCAGCCTGCCGGGCTCACGTTCATGGTCGCGGCGGCCAACCCGAGCGACGAGATCGAGCGGAACGTGAGCGCCCTGATCCACGTCACCCAGGGGAGTCGCGTCGTCGCCCAGCGCTCGTTCGGTCCCGGGACGTTCGTGAGCGGGACCTCGGTGACGCTGCCCGTCACGGCGCCGGGCGAGCAGCCCGCGGAGGGCGCGGTCTACCGGCTCGACGCCTCGCTCGTATATGGCCGGACGACCGTCCATCTCACCCGTCGGCTCGTCTTCGGCCACCGAGCCGCGGTCGTCCAGCAGCAGTTCGGTGGCCGCCCGGCCGGCGGTGGCTCTGGCCCGCCCTGGCTCTTGATCGCTGCCGCGGTCCTCGCCGGGGCGATTCTCGGTGCAGCCGCCCTCGCGACGGTCCTCGCCCGCCGATCACGGCGAGAGTCGATCTGACGGCCCGCTCATGGGCCGGAGCCGAGCGTCCACACCAGATCGACTCGGTAGACCTCGCCGCTGTTGAGCGGCTTGCGCAGCGTGGTCGGCGCGGCCGCTGAGATACTCGTCGAGCTCCAGCCGGTCGTCGCCCAGGTGACGCTCACGGCGAGGCCGGCGGCCTGGGAGGCGATCTTGACTGCCGTGGCGCTGTCAAGCGAGCATCCCGAGCCACAGAGCAGTGTCGGTGGCGCCCCGGTGGTGCCACCGCTCACGCGCGTCCAGCTCGCTCCCGTGCTGTTGAGGGTCAGCGAGCGGGCCGGCAGCGTCGCGCCCCCGCTCACGTAGGCGCCAGCGGGATCGCTCCCACAGGCCGACGGGCCCGGGCAGTAGACCTTGAACACTGCGCTCTTGCCCACGCTCGAGTCGCCGACGGCGGTGATGTTGAATCCGGTTGCGTCGGTCAAACCGAGCGAGACCCCGAAGGCGTTCATCGTCGCGGTCAGCGTCTGGGTCTTGCCGTTGAGGGTGAGCCCCGGCAGGTTCGGGACGTCCGGGCTGGTCGTGAACGCCAGCGCCGCAGCCGAGGCGGGGTGCAAGAGCACGAGCGCCGCGACGAGCGCGAGGGCCGGGCCCTGCGCCCGGCGCACGCTCAGGTGGCGACGGTCTCGGTCCCGAGCCCGATCACGCCCTCGCCGGAGACGTCGACCGAGTAGTCGATCGGCACGACGATCAGCGAGGGAAGGTCGAGCCCGAGCGCGCGGTCGAGCAGCTGCGCGAACTCCCCCGGACCCGAACACCGCCAGGCCGGCATCCCGAACGCCTCGGCGAGCTTGACGAAGTCCGGGTTGCCGAAGCCGACGTCGAAGTGGCGCCCGAACTTGTTGTCCTGCTTCCACGCGATCGATCCGAACTGGCCGTTCTCCCAGACGACGTTGACGATCGGGGTGCCGCAGCCGGATCGCCGTCTCCAGTTCCTGGCAGTTCATCAGGAAACCGCCGTCGCCGCTCACGGTCACCACCCGTCGCTGGGGGTACACCAGCTTGGCGGCGATCGCGGTCGGAAGCGCGAAGCCCATGCCGGCCAGGCCGTTGGCGATCAGCACCGTGCCCGGCTCGTGGGCCGGGAACATCCGCCCGATCCACAGCTTGTGCAGCCCGACGTCGGAGACGAGGATGTCGTCGCCGCGCAGCGCCTGACGGAGTTCGTAGAGGATCCGCGGCGGCCGCATCGGGAAGTGCTCGTCGTCCCGCGCCTCGCCGAGCGCGCGCAGCGTCACGTCCCGCAGCCCGCTGGACGACCGACGGCGTCGGCGTGCGGGTGCAGCCCGGTGGCGAGCCGCGCCAGCACGCCGGCGATGTCGCCGATCAGCTCCACCTCGGGCACGAAGTTCTCGTCGATCTCGGCGGCGACGCTGTCGATCACGATGATCCGCTTGTCGCGAGCGGGGGTTCCAGTGCTTCGGCGCGTGCTCGACGAGGTCGTAGCCGATCGCGATCACCAGGTCGGCGTCTTCGAAGCCGGCCATCTCGTAGTCGCGGGACTGCAGCCCGACGGTGCCGAGCGCGTGGGGGTCCTCGTAGTCGAGCAGGCCCTTGGCCATGAACGTCTCGGCCACCGGGATCCCCGTCACCTGGGCGAAGGCCCGCAGCGCCCGGGCGGCGTGGCCGCGGATCGCGCCGTTGCCGGCCAGCGCGATCGGGTGCTCGGCGGCGTCGATCAGCTCGGCCGCGCGCTGGAGCTCGCGGGCGCCGGGCTCGGGCTGCACGGGGCGCGGCGCGGGAGCGGCGAGGCGTCGAGCGTCGCGGCCCATCACGTCCTCGGGCAGCTCGAGGTGGGTCGCCCCGGGCTTCTCGGACTCGGCCACCTTGAACGCCTTGCGGACGACCTCGGGAATGATCTCCGGGCTGTTGACCCGGGCGTTCCACTTGACGACCGGCCGCAGGATCCCGATCAGGTCGATGTACTGGTGGGACTCCTTGTGCATCCGCTCGAGGTCGGACTGGCCGGTGAGCGCCACCAGCGGCGCGCGGTCGAGGAACGCGTCGGCCACCGCGGTGACGAGGTTCGTCGCCCCCGGGCCGAGCGTGCCGAGGCAGACCCCGGCCCGGCCGGTCAGCCGGCCGTAGGCGTCGGCCATGTAGGCGCCGCCCTGCTCGTGGCGGACGGGGACGAACTGGACCGAGGACTCGGCGAGCGACTCGTTGAGGTCGAGCGTCTCCTCGCCGGGGATCCCGAAGACGTACTTGACGCCTTCGGCCTCGAGGCATTCCACGAACACGTCTGAGGCTCTGCGCGGCGCCATCCGCTCCTATCTAACCGCATCGGCAGCCGTCGAACCGCCGCGGCCACAGCTCCGCATGGCGGGCCGGGCGCTTTACTCTGGCCCGTGGACGCTCCGCTGCTCGTCGTCGACGCCCCGTTCCTGCTCTACCGCTCGTTCTTCGCCCTGCCGGACTCGATCCGCGGGCGCGGAGGATCGGCCGGTCAACGCGCTGCTCGGCGCGGTCAACGTGATGCTGCGGATCGTCGAGGACCGGCGAGCCTCGCGCGCGGTCGTCATCTGCTTCGGCGCCGAGGCGGCGCGCGTACCGGACCGAGCTGTACCCCGACTACCACGCCGCCCGTCCGCCGGTCCCCGACGATCTCGCCTGGCAGTTCGCGCGGGCGCCGGAGCTGTTCGCGGCCTTCGGCTGGGCCTCGCTGTCGGACCCGGCGCTCGAGGCCGACGACCTGCTCGGCTCGCTGGCCGCAGCCGAGACGGCCGCCGGCGGCCGGACCCTGATCCTCACCGGCGACCGCGACATGTACCAGTGCGCCACCGACGACACGTCAGCGTGCTGTATCTGAAGCCGGCGTCGAGCGGCTTCGAGGAGGTCGACCCGGCCGAGGTCCGCCGTCGCTACGGGATCGGCCCGGAGCTCGTCCCGGACTTCATCGCGCTGCGCGGCGACCCGTCCGACGGCCTGCCCGGCGCGCCCGGCATCGGGGCCAAGACCGCGGCCGACCTGCTCCAGCGCCACGGCTCGCTCGAGGCCGCGATCGGCGGCGCGCTCCACGAGCGCCCGCGGGTCACCGCGGCCCTCACCGAGCACGCCGACGAGCTGCGCAGCTTCCGGGAGATCGCGACGCTGCGGACCGTCGAACTGGAGCGACCGCCCGACGCGAAGACCGACATCTGGGGGGCGCGGCCGCGGCCCGCGAGCTCGGCATGAACCGGCTCGCCGAGCGGCTCCTCGGCGCGGGGAGCTGACGTGCGCCGGCGTTCGCTCGCTGACGCGGAGCGGTCGCTACGGGCGTGAACTTGACCGTGATCACGTCGCCGTCGGCGACGACGTAGTCCCGGCCCTCGAGGCGCAGCGTGCCGCGCTCCCGGGCCCCGGCATAGCCGCCGGCCTCGATGAGCGCCTGCCAGCCCACGACCTCGGCCCGGACGAACCCCTTCTGGATGTCGGAGTGGATCAGGCCGGCGGCGTGCCACACCGAGAGGCCCGCGGCGCAGGTGCCAGGACTGGGCCGGCTTGTCCTCGCCGGCGGTGAAGAAGGCGACGAGCTCGAGCAGCGAGAACGCGCCGCGGATGACGCGCTGCAGGCCGGACTCGCCACCCCGAGGTCGGCGCGCATCGCGGCCGCGTCCTCGGCCTCGAGCTCGGACAGCTCGGCCTCCAGGCGGGCGCTGACGCCGACGATCCCCGCACCCTGCGCGGCGGCGTGCTCGGCGAGCGCGGCCGGCACCTCGTCCTCGCCCTCCCCGACGTTGGCCACGAACAGCACCGGCTTGGCGGTCAGCGGGCGAGAGCAGCGTGACGGCGTCCGGGGCCTCATCGGGCGGCGGGACCGTGCGCGCCGGGCGCCCGGCGCCGAGCGCCTCGATCAGCTCTCGCAGCCACCCCTCCTCGGCGACCGCGTGGCGGTCGCCGCCGCGCGCCTGGCGCACGACCCGGTCGAGCCGCCGCTCGGCCTGCTCGAGGTCGGCGAGCATCGAGCTCGGTCTCGATCGTCTCGATGTCGCCGAGCGGATCGACGCGGCCGTCGGGGTGGACGACGTTCGGGTCCTCGTGGGCGCGGACGACGTGGACGATCGCGTCGGTCTCGCGGATGTTGGCCAGGAACTGGTTGCCGAGCCCCTCGCCGCGGTGCGCCCCGGCGACCAGGCCGGCGATGTCGTGGAACTCGATCGTGTCCGGCACGGTCTTCGAGGCCTTCACGGTGTCGCGCGACGGCGTCGAGGCGCTCGTCGAGCGACCGGCACGACGGCGACGTTCGGCTCGATCGTCGTGAACGGGTAGTTCGCCGCCTCGGCCGCGACGCCGGTCAGCGCCCGGAACAGCGAGGACTTGCCGGCGTTCGGCATCCCGACGATCCCGACCTTCATCTCGCCCGGACTCCGCGCGGGCCACGCGGTGGCGAGCGCGTCCCGAGCAGCGCCCCGGCGAGCACGTCGCTCGGGTAGTGGACGCCGAGGTACGGGCGGCTGAGCGCGAAGGCGACGGCGCGGCCGTACGAGCAGCGCCGGCCGGGCAGCAGGCCGCGATAGGCCCGGGCGGCGGCGAACGACGTCGTCGCGTGGGCGCTCGGGAATCGAGAGGTCGGACACGACCCCGGTCAGCGGCGGCAGGTCCGGCGAGCTGCGGGCGGGGCGGCGCACGGATCAGGTACTTGAGCGCCGTGTTGGCGCCGTAGGCAGCGGCGACGATCGTCGCACCCCGCGCAGCCAGCGCGCCGGCGCCGGGCCGGCGATCGCGCAGCGCCGCCGCCGATCAGCCCGAGCGCGAGCCACCCGGCGCCGTGCTCACCGGCCGCGAGCCGAGCGCGACCGCCCGCTCCAGCGGCGCGGGCGTGGCGCGCGGGTGCGCAGCGAGCCGGCAGGCAGGCTCCAGCGTCGCAGCGCGCCGAGCGACGCGGCCGCTCAGCTGCCGAAGCCGACGCGCTGGCCCTCGTGGTCGACCAGCACGTACACCACCTTGCCCAGGTCGAGCGCGACCGTGCCCTCCTCGGTGGTCAGGTCGTGCCAGCCGCCGCTGGCCGAGCGCGCCGCGCAGCTGCGTCAGCTCCTCCGGCGGTCGACCCGGGCGGTCAGCACCTGGGTGCCGAGGAAGCCGATGCTCACGCGCTGGGGCTTGTCTGCCATCTCAGTGGTCTCCTGCCGGGCTGGACGATCTCGGTGAGCACGCCGCCGGTCGCTCGCCGGGTGCAGGAAGGCGACGCGGGAGCCGCGGATCCCGATCCGGGGCGTCTCGTCGATCAGCCGCAGGCCGGCCTCGGCGAGCTCGGCGAGGGTCGCGTCGATGTCCGCCACCCGGTAGGCGACGTGGTGCAGGCCCGGGCCCTTGCGGGCCAGGAACTTGCCGACCGGCGTGTCCTCGCCGAGCGGCTGGAGCAGCTCGACGTGCGAGTCGCCGACGTCGAGCAGCGCGGCGTCGACGCCCTGCTCGGTCACCGTCTCGCGGTGGACGAGCGGCATCCCGAGCGCGTCGCGGTACAGCGCGAGCGCCTCGTCGACCGACTCGACGGCGATTCCGACGTGGTCGATCGTGGACAGCATCGGCGCGGAGGATACCCGGCGGCCGGGTCCGGCCGCGTGCCGCCGCTACTCGGCGGCGGAGCGGGTTCTCGGCGGTGGCCGCCGCGATCCCGAGCTCGGTGGACGCCCATCCGCGGCGGCGCGACGGCCGGGGACCTCGCCCATCATCTCGTCGATGTCCGCACGCTCGAGCACCTCGTTGCCGAGCAGCCGGGCGGCGAGCGCGTCGAGCGGGCCGCGGTGGGCGTCGAGGATCGCGCAGCGCCGAGCGGAACGCCTCGTCGGCCAGCGCGCGGATCTCCTCGTCGCGGATCCGGCGGGTCGCCTCGGCGGCGTCGTCGGACGACGACGCGCAGCGAGCCGGTCGCCGGTGCCCATCGCGTACTCGTAGACCATCGCGTGGGCGATCTCGGCCACCCGCTTGAGGTCGTCGGAGGCGCCGGTGGTGACCGAGCCGAACACGAGCTGCTCGGCCGCGCGGCCGCCCAGGAGCATCGTCATGAAGTCGATCAGCTCCTCGCGGGTCTTCAGGTAGCGGTCCTCCTCGGGGAGGTTGAGCGTGTAGCCGAGCGCGCGTGCCGCGGGGGACGATCGAGATCCGGTGGACGCGGTCGACGGAGGGCAGCAGCTCGCCGCACAGCGCGTGGCCGGCCTCGTGGTAGGCGACGACCCGCTTCTCGTGGTCGGTGAGCGCGCGGCGTGACTGCATCCCGGCGACGACCCGCTCGAGCGCGGCGTCGAAGTCGCCGCATCGCCGACCTCGGTCGACATGGCGGCGGGCGGCGAAGATCGCCGCCTCGTTGCAGATGTTCGCCAGGTCGGCGCCGGTCAGCCCGGCGGTCTGGCGGGCCAGCAGCGCGAGGTCGACGTCCTCGGCGAGCGGCTTGTTGCGCGAGTGCACGCCGAGGATCCGCTCGCGGCCGCCGACGTCGGGCGGGGAGACGAAGATCTGGCGGTCGAAGCGGCCGGGGCGCAGCAGCGCCGGGTCGAGCTTGTCGAGCAGGTTCGAGGCCGCGATCACGACGACGTCCTTGCGGGCGCTGAAGCCGTCCATCTCGACCAGCAGCTGGTTGAGCGTCTGGTCGCGCTCGCCGCTGATGTCCATGCCCGCGCTGGCCACCGACGGCGTCGAGCTCGTCGATGAACACGATCGCCGGCGCGTGCTTGCGCGCGATCCGGAACAGGCGGCGGATGCGGGCGGCGCCGAGGCCGGCGAACATCTCGACGAACGAGGCCGCCGACTGCGAGTAGAAGGTGGCGCCGGACTCGTGGGCGACGGCCTTGGCCAGCAGCGTCTTGCCGGTGCCGGGCGGGCCGTGGAGCAGGATCCCCTTCGGCACCTTGGCGCCGAGCGCGCGGAACCGCTTCGGGTCCCGGAGGTAGTCGACGACCTCGCGGAGCTCGTCCTTGGCCTCGTCGGCGCCGGCGATCTCGCCCCAGCTGATCGACGGCGAGGCCTCCGGCTTGATCTCGACCGGCTTGGTCTTCGGCATGTGGCGCATCAGCACCAGCACCGAGACGGCCAGCAGCCCCATGAACACGATCGGCAGCCAGTGCAGCATGAACGTCTGCACGTCCGGCTCCCACAGGAAATTGGCAAATCATCATCTGGACCATCATTGTCGATCGGCAGCGGACCCGGCATCTACTCAACCCTCTCTAGACGGGGATTCGGCGATGGCCCCGTCCGACCTTCGCGCACGGCCTGCCGTCGACGATCACGACGTCGGCGGTGAAGTCGTTCTCGCCGCGGATCAGCGACGAGCCGACCCCGTAGGCGTCGACCGGCACGCCGTCGGCCTCGAACTCCGCGATCCGCTCGGCGGTGAAGCCCGCCGCTGGCCACGATCCGCACGCGCTCGTGCCCGGCCGCGTCGAGCGCATCGCGCACCTTGCGCGACGAGGCGGGGGTTGACGCCGGTCGGCCGGAACGTCGCCGAGCTCGTCGAGCAGCGAGCGGTCGACGATGCTCTCCGAGGTGTCGAGGCGGACGCCCCACAGCTCGTCGCCGAGCGCGTCGGCGACCTCGAGCGCGGTGCGCACCGAGTCGTTCTCCCAGTCGACGAGCACGGTGATGTTCATCTGCTCGGCGTAGCGGCGCCGCGAACGCTCGCGCCGCGCGGACGGTGTCGCCGCCGTAGGCCGCGATCAGCCCGTGCGGCACGGTCCCGATCCCGCGCCCGCCCCACCACGAGGCCTGGGCGTCGGTCGAGACGCCGATCGCGCCGGCGACGTGGGCGCTCCACCCGTCGCCGGTCTGCACGAGCCAGTGGTCGTGGCGGGCCGGGAAGTAGAAGATCTGCTTGCCGCCGGCGGCCTCGACGACCTCGGTGACGTTGCGCATGATCAGCGAGCGGCGGGCGAGCACGCCGAGGTACGACCGTCTCCAGGTGGGCGAACAGGCTGTAGTCGCCCTCGATCGTCATCACCGTCTCGCGCGGGGCGACGCGGTCGCCCTCGTGCAGGGCGTGGACCTCGAGCTCGTCCCAGCCGCCGACCCACTCGCCGTCTTGCTCGTGGCCCGAGCAGAGCTTGAGGATCGCGAGCGCCTCGTCGATCCCGCCGAGCACGCGAGTCGTGCTTCTGGAAGACCTGCATCGTCACCTGCGGGTGATCGCCCTCGGCCTCGAGCAGCTCCTTGGTGAGCACGAAGTACGCGTCGGAGTAGTACCCGCTGCGGATCCGCCCGACGGGCAGGCGGAAGATCTCGGGATCGAGGCGGCCGCTCATGGCGCGAGTCTACGAACCGTCCTGGGGTTCCCGGCCTGCGTCCATCGGGTAGGGTCGCCCGCGAGGTGGCCGACAGAGATTTCCCCCACGCGTCGCTCGTCGAGGGCCTGCGCTTCACCGCGCAGGTCGCGGTGCCGAACGTCGTCGCAGGGGCTGTTCCGCCGCCGCCGGACGGTGACCGGCGCGGCCGGCGCGATCAACGTCGAGGGGTTCGCCAGCGGGTTCATGGCCGGCCTGCGGCGCTCCTACGGCGACGGGCCGCTGTGGATCCGGGTGGCCGCCGACGAGGCGCTGCTCCTGCTCGGCCGGGACGCGCGCCCGGCACGCCCTTGAGCAGGCGCCCGAGCCGTTCGCCGCCGACCCCGAGCCGAAGCGCAGCGCGATGGCGCCACTTCCAGCCCGAGGCGCTCACGATCTCCCGCGGCGAGGACTGGCGGCGGCGCCGTGATTTCACCGAGGCGGTGCTCGACACCGGCCGGCCCTCGCACCGGCTCCACGAGCGCTTCGAGGCCGTCGCCGCCGAGGAGGCGGCCCGCCTCTCGGGCGAGGTCGACTGGACGACGTTCAACGAGGCCGTCCGCCGCGCCACGCGGCGGATCGTGCTCGGTGAGGGCGCGGCCGACGACGTCGAGCTCCACCGGATGCTCGGCGAGCTGATGGACAAGAGCAACCCGCCGGGCGGCGGCGACGAGGATCTCCGCGGGCGGTTCGACGAGCGGCTGGCCGAGCACGTTGCGGCCGCCGAGACGGGCAGCCTCGCCGGCCTGTTCGCCGACGCCGAGCCCGCCGAGGGCCCATCGGTCGACCCCGCCGGCCAGGTCATCCACTGGCTGTTCGCGATGGGCGACACGCTGGCCATCAACGCCTTCCGCGCGCTCGCCCTGCTCGCCGCGTTCGGGACCGAGCGCGAGCGGGCCCGCGAGGACCGTGCATACGCCGAGGCGTGCCTCCAGGAGGCGATGCGGCTGTGGCCGACGACCGCGATGCTCTCCCGCGCGGCGACCCGGGACGTCGACTGGGACGGCGTCACCGTCCCGGAGGGAACCCAGCTGCTGATCGTCAACTCGTTCAACCACCGCGATGGCGAGGAGGTACCCGGTGCCGACTCGTTTCAGCCCGAGCGCTGGCTCGCCGGCGACGCCGCCGACGATTGGCAGTTCAACCACTTCAGCCACGGCCCTCAGGGCTGCCCGGGCGCCGCACTCGCGCTGCTCGTCGGCCGCGAGATGCTCACCACGATCCTCGTCGGCAGTGAGCCGCAGCTCACCTCGGGCTCGCTCGATCCCGCCCGTCCGCTGCCGCACGCGCTTGATTTCTTCGGGCTGAAGGTCACGCTCATCCCGCGCGTCTGATCTCTTTTTCCGCTCGTCGGGAAGGGATCGCGGTCCGCCGTCGTCCTAGCGGGTAGGAGGCGCCGCTCGACGAAGGAGGCCCATGATGACCGCATCCAAGGTGCGGCTCGGTTCGACCCGGCGACCCTCGGGCGAGGTGGTGTCGGCGGCGCCGGCTGTCCTCGCGCGAGCGCTCGTCGCGGGACTGGTCGCCCTGGCCGCGTGGTGGGTGCTCGCGCCGGCGATCGCGCGGGCCGGCGGGCGACCATTCCTCAACGGGCAGACGCCAACGACGATCGCCACCACGCAGCCGTCCAACCTCGACCAGAACCCTTACGGCATCGTCCGCGTGCCACGGAGCGTGGGAGATCTCCGGCGGGGTGAGCTGCTGGTCAGCAACTTCAACAACGGCGCCAACACGCAGGGCACGGGAACCACGATCGTTCAGATCCCGTCACGCGGTAACAGCCAGATGGGGGGACGGCGGACGTGTTCGCCCAGATCGATCCCTCGCAGCTCCGGGTTCCGTGCCCGGGTGGCGTCGGTCTAACGACCGCGCTTGCGGTGACGCGCAGTGGGTTCGTGATCGTTGGCAGTCTGCCGACGACCGACAGCCAGCTCGACACCGCGGGGGCGGGCTGCCTGCTTGTCCTCGACAGCCATGGCCGGGTGGTGCGCACGATCTCCGGGGGTCGGATCAACGGTCCGTGGGACATGTCGTCCGTCGACCACGGTTGGTTCACGACGCTGTTCGTGAGCAACGTTCTGAACGGCGACGTCGCCACCTCGCCGACCCCGGTCAACAAGGGGACGATCGTGCGGATCGACCTGCTCACGGTGCCGCGGGCGCGGCCGGCGGTGCTCGACGAGGACGTGATCGCCACCGGGTTCCCGGAGCTGGCCAGCTCGAGCGCGGTCGTGCTCGGGCCGACCGGGTCCGCACTCGGCCGAGACGGCACGCTGTACGTCGCCGACACCGAGGCCAACCGGATCGCCGCGATCCCGAACGCGGCGCGCCGGAACCGCCCGATCCGCGACGGTGGCATCACGGTGAGCTCCGGCGGTGCGCTCAACGCGCCGCTCGGGCTGACGCTCGCCCCCGGCGGCGACATCCTGACCGCGAACGGCAACGACGGGCTCCTCGTGGAGACCCGACGCGGTGGTGACCAGGTCTCCACGCTCGACACCGGGTTCGGGGCTGGGGCGCTGTTCGGGCTCACGGTCGTCCACCACAGGTTGTTCTTCGTGAACGACTCGAACAACACCCTGGCGGTGCTCGGCGGCTGAGCCGATGCGGGTGGGGCGGCCGCACGATGCGGCCGCCCTCGCCCGTCGGCCTCACTCGCGCCGGGTCGCGCCACACCCGACTCGGGGTTGACCCGGTTGCTAGGTTCGATTGACCATGCTCGCTCTCCGCTGACTGCGCCCGTTCTGCCGTCACACCGTGACGGCCGCGCTGTCCTGCCCTGTCGTTCCCCGTCCCGAGTCGAGTCATGAGTCAGTCCCTAGGCGTCCTGCGCCACCCCAACTTCAGATACCTGTTCCTCGGTCAGGCCGCGAGCAACGTCGGCGACCGGATCGTCGTCGTGGCGATCGCGATCTTCGTCACCCAGCGGACCGGTTCGGCGACCGACCTCGGGCTCGTGCTCGGGGCGCAGGCGCTGACCCTCGTCGGTCTGCTCCTGTTCGGCGGGGTGTGGGCCGACCGGCTGCCGCGCCACCGGATCATGATCGCCACCGACACCGCCCGCGCGGTGCTCCACGGCCTTGTCGCGGTGCTGATCTTCACCGACGCGATCACCGTCTGGGAGCTCGTCGTGATCGAGGCGCTGTTCGGCGCCGCGCAGGCGTTCTTCCAGCCCGCCTACAGCGGCCTGCTCCCGCAGACCGTGCCCGAGGCGGAGATCCAGGATGCTCGCGCCATCACCGAATCGATGTCGAACGTCGCCTTCCTGCTCGGCCCGGCGCTCGCCACGGCGCTCGTGCTCGGGCTCGGTGCCGGCGAGGCGTTCGCGCTCGACGCGCTCACGTTCGTGCTCAGCGCGGCGCTGCTGCTCCGCGTGAGACCGCGGCGCCGGGGCGCGGCGGCGCCTGCCGACGCAGCCGAGGAGACGGTCGTCCAGTCACTCCGCGCCGGCTGGCTCGAGGTCCGCTCGCGGACGTGGGTGTGGGTGACGATCGCCGTGTTCACCGGAAGCATCCTGTGCGTCTACGCGCAGTGGTACGCGCTTGCGCCCGGGATCGCCCGATCGCACTATGGCGGCGTTGGAGTCTTCGGCCTGATGGAGGCGGCGATCGGGGCCGGCGCGGTCGTCGGTGGCCTCGCCGGTCTGGTCTGGCGCCCACGTCACCCGCTCCGCGTCGGGATGCTGCTCGTGCTCGCGTGGCCGGTCAACGCCGGCCTGTTCGCGCTCGGCGCCCCGGTCGCCGTACTCGTGGTCACCGCGCTCGTCACCGGGGTCGGCTGGTCGCTGCTGATGGTGTGGTGGGAGACCGCGCTCGCGCACCACATCCCGGCCGGCGCGCTGTCCCGCGTGAGCGCCTGGGACTGGATGGGCTCGCTCGCGCTGCTGCCGCTCGGCTACCTGATCGCCGGGCCGCTGGCGGGCGCATTTGGCGCCCGTGAGGTGATGGTCGTCGGTGCCGTCATCGGCCTCGGCCTGCTCGGGCTGGCGCTCGCCTCGCGGTCGGTGCGCGACCTCGGCCCGGGTGCCGTGGACCGGGCCCCAGCGCCGCGCGGAGCTGTGACTGCAGCTGCTGCAGGGCCGCTGACAGTGGGTGCGGGGGCGGTCCACGCAGACCACGAACCCTCGCCGGGAGTGACGGCCCGCCGCGACGAGTCCCGGGTGCCGAGCGGTGCGCGCGACCCGCATGGCGCTTCCGCGCGGTCACGTCGGCCGAGCGCGCCGGCGCGGCGGCGAGTCTGATCGCCCGGGCGCCGGTCGTGCCCGCACCGGTGGTGAACACCCAGAAGGTCGGATCGGCGATCGGATGGCCGAGCGAGTCGGTCGCCCCCGGCGCGAGGACCGCGACGTACTCGGTGTGGGGCGCGAGGGGCTGCGCGGGCAGGAAGATCGGGACCCGGGGGCCGTAGAACACGACGTGACCCGGGACGAGCGCGCCGGTCGACCTCTGCCGCAGTGTGAACGCGGCGGAGGTGCTGGACGGGTCCATGGCCGCGCTGAGGATCGTCACGACCGGGGCGTTGGTCCCGACGCCCGTGGCGCCAGAGGTGGGGGACACCGCGTCGATCACCGGGTCGATCGTCGTCGTGAACGACCACGACACGGGCTTGGCGAGCGGGTGGCCGGCGCTGTCCTGCGCCGCGGTCGAGATCCGTGCGGTGTAGGTGGCGCCGGGGGCGAGGTCAGAGCTCGGGGTGAACACCAAACCTGCTGGGTCGTCCCACGTGAACTGACCCGGAACCGGATGTCCACCGGCGTCGGTGAGCGTGAACGCGGCGTGGGTCGCGGCCTCGTTCATCGGCTGGCTGAACAGCGTCCCGACCGGGACGTTGGGATACACCCCTCCCGCCCCGGAGCCGGGGTAGCGCGCGGTCACGACGGGATCGGCGGCGACCGTGAACGACCACACGATCGGCGAGGCGAGCGGCGTCCCGTCGGCGGCCTGCCCCGCGGTGGAGATTGTCGCGGTGTAGGCGTGGCCGGGGGTCAGGTAGCCGGCGCTCGGCGTGAACACGGGCACCACGCTGCCGTACCACGAGACCGTGCCGGGGACGCTGCGGCCTACGGTCGTGTCTCGCACGGTGAACGCCGCCGCCGTCGCCGCCTGGTTCATCGGCTGCGAGAAGACCGTGTAGACGTTCGCATTCGCCGGCACCCCACTCGCTCCGTCGGCCGGGAACGTCGACACCGCCGAGGCACCGGGCGGCGACGTCGCAAGCGGGGTGAAGTACACGGAGCTCGTGTCGAGGAGTGGGTCGGCAACGAGCGGATCGACCGGCGCGCTCCCGTCGAGGTTCGTACGGGCAATCCCGTTTGAGCTCACCCGGTAGACGTGGTGGACGTCAGCGGCGAGCGTGCTGACGCTGTGGGCCGACACGGTCAGCGGTGAGCTGCCATCGAGGTTGTAGCGCTCGACAACGGACCCGAGATACAACGAGCCGAAATCGGTGTAGTTGACGAACAGGTACCGCGCGTTGGCCGCGATCGCTCCGATGTTGCATCCGCCGGTGGCGTGAAGCGCCGGGGGTATCCCCGTGACCGTGTACGGACACGTGAGGTTGACGAGCGTCGTCACGCCAGTGCCTTCCGGGTTTGAGCTGATGACCTGGACCGTGTCGGTGTGGTTGCCATCGAAGAAGCCGTCACTCAAGCTGAACGTCCAATACAGATGGCCGTTTGCGGCAGCGAGGCCGTTTAGCACTCCTGAATCGCCCGCGGGCGCCGCGACGGTGATGAAGCTCCGATTGACACCGCTGCCGTCGAGGTTGGCGCGGCCGATTGTCAGCGAACTCGAGATCCAGTAGATGTGCTGGCTGTCGACCGCGAGGCCTCCCGCGGGCGGACCGATGCAACAACTCTGACCTGCGATGAATGACGGGTTGACCCCGGAGCCATCGAGGTTGGCGCGCGCGATATCTTCTTGGTTCGTCGCCCAGTAGAGGTGCTGAGCGTCTTCCGCGAGTGCAACAGGGCTGGCCGAGACCAGTGAATCCAGGGGGTTGCTGCCGTCGAGGCCAACACGGGCGATCGATTCGCCGTTGCAGCATCCGCCATACGGGGATTCGTCGCTCCAGGTGAGCGACGGCGCAACGGGCGGCGGCGGCACGACAGATCCCGTGAGGCCGATGACCAGCGGGCTCGCGCTGTCGGTTGACGAGATGGAGAGGTTGGCGCTCGCCGCGCCCCTACCGGGCGCGGTGAAGTTGACGGACAACGTGCACCCAGTGTCCGCGGGCATGGTCAGACCGCTGCACGTGTCGTACGTGATCGTGAACGCGCCGGGATCGGCTCCGGTCAATCTGACCTGTCCGACGGTGATTGGCGACGGCCCCTTGTTGAACGCCCCGGTCGTGAGCGCCGTGGTGGTCGTGGCCGCCGTACGCGACGGGAAGTGGAGCACGGTTTCCGGGGTGGAGAGTTGGCTGGCCCCGTCCGCGGTCCCGGCGAAAGCCGCGGCGCCGGCAAGCACGAGCAGGCACGTCGTGAGCCCCCGAGTCGCCCGGCGGGCGTGGCCCGCCGCCCTCTCCTTCATCGCCGGAGCGTACGGCCGCCACCCACCCGCGGCAAGACGGAGTGTCAGCCGCCGAGCAGCTCGCGGGCGAGGTCGGCGTAGCAGTGCGTGGCGAAGCCGAGGTCCCGGACGTCGATCCGCTCGTCGGCGTTATGGATGAGCGGCGCCGCCTCGAGCAGGGTCTGGTGGCGCTGGGGGAAGAACCCGTAGGCGGTGCACTCCGGGAAGGCCTCGCGGAACCAGCGCGAGTCGGAGAAGCCGGGCAGCAGCACGGGCACGGTCGACGCCTCGGGATCGTTGGCGGTGACCCAGCGCGAGAGCGCCGACATCAGCGGGGTGTCCGGCGGTGAGGCGTTGCCCACGACGGTCTCCGTGAACTCGATCCGCAGGTCGTCGACGAGCTCGCCGAGCACCTCGGCGATGCGGGCGCGGGCCGCGTCCTCGCCGAGGCCGGGCGGGACGCGGCAGTCGACCTTGATCGACGCGCGCGAGGGGATCACGTTCACCTTCTGCGAGGCCTCGGCCATCGTCGGGGTTAGGGTGACGCCGAGCATCGGCTCGAGGAAGATCGGGATCGCCGGGTTCTCCCGCGCGACCTCGGCCAGCGTCGCGGCCGGGTCAGCCGGATCGCCGCCGAGCTCGCGGAGCAGCGCGGCGGGGGCCTCGGTCACGGCGAAGCTCGGCTCGGCCGCGGCCAGCCGGGTGAGCACCGGGCCGAGCTTCAGCAGCGCGTTGTCGCCGGTCTTCGGCAGCGAGGCGTGGCCCGCCTGGCCGACGGCGGTGAGCTTGAAGCGGAACACGCCCTTCTCACCGCAGCACACCCCGTACCGGCGGCGGCCGCCGAGCGTCAGCGCCTGTCCGGCGCCCTCGTTGAGGAGCATGTCGCAGCGGACCTTGTCCGGGTGCTCGCGGCAGAGCCACTGGGCGCCGAGGTCCCCGCCGGTCTCCTCGTCGGCCACGAACACGAGCTTCAGCGTCCCGGCGGCCGGCCGCCACCCGTCGCGGGCGAGTGCGATGCCCGCCGCGGCCTCGGCCGCGACCTGCGACTTCATGTCGAGCGCGCCGCGGCCCCACAGGAAGCCGTCGATGACCTCGCCCGACCACGGGTCGTGTGTCCACTCGTCGGCGTGGGCGAGCACGGTGTCGACGTGGCCGAGGTACAGCAGCGTCGGCCCGTCGGCGGTGCCGCGCAGGGTGGCGATCAGGTTGGCCCGCTCGTGGCTCGTGCCGAGGATCTCGGTCTCGAACCCGACCTCGGCGAGCAGCCGCTCCAGGTACTCGATCGCCGCACGCTCGTTCCCCGGCGGGTTGACGGTGTTGAAGCGGACGAGCCGGCTGAGCAGCTCGGTCGCCTCACTCTGGAGACTGTCGGAGGAGACGGCGATGGGGTGAGCCTACTCGGCGGGCGCGCCGGTCCCGCGCATCACTACAGTCGCGGCCCGTGACCGACGACCTCGCTCTCGCCCTGGCGCTCGCCGATCTCGCCGACGAGGTGACGATGGCTCGCTACCGCGCGGAGGATCTCCACGTCGAGGCCAAGCCGGACGCCACCCCGGTGACGGAAGCCGATCGTGCCACCGAGCGAGCCCTGCGGGAGATGTTGGAACGCGAGCGGCCTGGGCGACGCGATCGTCGGCGAGGAGTTCGGGGGGCAGGCCGGAGGGCAGGGGCGGCGGTGGATCCTCGACCCGATCGACGGCACCAAGAGCTACATGCGCGGAATGTTCACCTGGGCGACATTGATCGCGCTGCAGGTCGATGGGGCCCCGGAGCTCGGGGTCGTGTCCGCGCCGGCCGGTGGCCGGCGCTGGTGGGCCGCGCGCGGCCGGGGCGCGTTCGCCGACGGACGGCCGATCCGGGTGTCGAGCGTCGACTCGCTCGGCGACGCGCAACTGTGCTGGAGCGGGATCGAGGACTGGGACGCCGTCGGCCGGCTCGATGCGGTGGTCGCGCTGGCGCGTGCCTGCTGGCGTAGCCGTGGGATCGGGGATGCCTGGCAGTACATGCTCGTCGCGGAGGGGGCGGCCGAGATCGCCGTCGATCCGGAGGTGTCGCTGTGGGACCTCGCCGCCGTGCAGGCGATCGTCGAGGAGGCCGGCGGGCGGTTCTCCGATCTAGGCGGCGACCGGCGGGCGGACGGCGGGAGCGGTCTGGCCACGAACGGCCTCGTGCACGACGCAGCGCTCGAGCTGATCCGTCGCTGACGGCTCCGGGCCCGGTGATCGCTCCGGACGCGGGACCTCAGCGCACCTCGAGCCCGGCAACCAGCGCCGTCACGACGGAGCGCATCTGCTCGCGCGCGGCCGCCTGGTCCTCCGCCCGGGCGACGAACAGGGCGGCCTCATCGAGGGCACCGACGAGGACGTGCGCCAGTGGCGTGACCGGCTGGTCCGGGATCCGGCCGGCGTCGATCGCCGCGCCGAGGACCGCCTGTACCAGGCCGAGCCCGTAGCGCAGCCCGATCTCGCGCCAGCGCGTCCAGCCGAGCACAGCGGGGCCGTCGAGCAGGACGATCTGCTGAACCTCCGGCTCGGTCGAGGTGTCGAGCCATGCCTCGGCGCCGAGCTTCATCAGCTCGATCGGGTCGCTGATGCCCGACGCAGAGACCCGCGCGTCGAGCCGCTCCATGATGTCCTGCTCGATCTGCTCGTAGACCGCGGCGAACAGTTCCGCCTTGTCGGTGAACTGGTGATACAGCGCCCCGCGTGTCACCCCGGCGGCCTGGACGATCGCTTCGGTGCCGACGTGGGCGAAGCCGTGCTCGGCGAACAGCCGTCGTGCGGCGCTCACCAGCGCGGCGGACGTGGCCGCTGAACGGTCGGTCTGGGATCGGGGATTGACAGGCATACAGACAGTATGTATGTTGCGTACAGTCTGTACGCAATCTACCTTCAGCGAGGACGGAATGCCGACCATCGAGCTTCCCCACGGAACCGTCAACTACCGCGTCAGCGGACCCGAGACCGCGGCCGCCCCACCCGTTGTGTTCGCCCACGGCTTCCTCGTCAACGGGACACTGTGGTCGGCGACCGCCGACGCGCTCGCCCAACGCGGGGTGCGGGCCTACGCGCCGGACCTCCCGCTCGGCTCACACCCGATCGCCCTCGGCGACCGCGCCGACCAGTCGCCGCGCGGGGTGGCGGGTCAGCTCGGTGCCTTCATCGCGGGGCTGGGCCTCGAGGACGTGACCCTGGTCGGCAACGACACGGGTGGTGCGATCTGCCAGTTCCTGCTCGACGCCGATGCCTCGCGGATCGGGCGGGTCGTGCTCACCAACTGCGACAGCTTCGAGCACTTCCCGCCGGCGCCGTTCGACGGCCTGTTCAAGGCCTTCCGCAGCGCCCGCCGGGTCCGCGCGCTGATGGCTCCGATGCGCGCCGCCGCCGTCCGTCACTCGCCCGCCGGCTACGGCCTGCTCGTCAACGAGAAGCTCGACGCCGATCTGACCCGTGGCTGGGTGCAGCCCTGCCTCACCGACGCCGGCGTCCGCTCCGATATGGCCAGGTTCGTGAGCGCGATCGACCCGCGCGAGCTGGCGGCGGTTTCCGGCCGGCTCGGCGGATTCGGCGGCCCGGCCAAGCTCGTGTGGGGAGCGGCCGACCGGTTCTTCAAGCTCGAGCACGCCCGCCGGCTGGCCGAGACGTTCGCCGACGCGCGGCTGGTCGAGATCGAGGGCGGGCGCACATTCGTTCCGCACGACCATCCGCAGCGGCTCGCCGAGGAGATCGCGAACTTCGTGCCCGTCGCGGTCTGACGGAGCGCGGCGGCCCGGCCATACTGCATCGATCGAGCGGCTGTTCGACAGCGAGCCGGAGGGGGAGTCTCCGGCGGCAGGCCCCGGGCGCGAACCCGGCGCGCCTCTCGCCGCGCGGATGCGCCCGCGCACGCTCGCTGATTTCGTCGGCCAGGAGCAGCTGCTCGCGCCCGGATCGGCGCTCCGCCGGGCGCTCGAGGACGGCCACGTCCACTCGATGATCCTCCACGGTCCGCCCGGCACCGGCAAGACGACGCTCGCCCGGTTGATCGCCGACGCCTCCGACGCGGCGTTCGAGGAGGAGTCGGCCGTCCAGGCCGGCCGGGCCGAGGTCCGGGCGGTGATCGAGCGTGCGCGCGATCGGCTCCGCCAGGGCCAGGGGCGGCGGACGGTGTTCTTCCTCGATGAGATCCACCGCTTCAACAAGGCGCAGCAGGATGCGCTGTTGCCGGCCGTCGAGGAGGGGCTGATCACGCTGATCGGGGCGACGACCGAGAACCCGTACTTCGAGGTCAACTCGGCCCTGATCTCGCGCTCCCGGGTGTACGAGCTGCAGGCACTGAGCGCCGAGGACGTCCGCCGGCTGTTGGAGCGGGCGCTCGAGCGGGGCGAGTGCGGCGCCGTCCAGGTGGCGCCCGAGGCCCTCGATTTCCTCGCCGCCCGGTCCGGGGGCGATGCGCGGACGGCGCTCAACGCGCTCGAGCTGGCCTGCGAGGCCGAGGAGGCCGGCGGCGAGGTCGATCTCGCCCGGGCCCAGGACGCGCTCCAGCGCCGCGCGATCCTCTACGACCGCCAGGCCGACCGCCACTACGACACGATCTCGGCCTGGATCAAGTCGACGCGCGGATCGGATCCCGACGCCTCGCTCTACTACCTCGCGGTGATGCTCGAGGGTGGCGAGGACCCGCGGTTCATCGTCCGCCGGATGATCGTGCTCGCCTCCGAGGACATCGGCAACGCCGACCCCCAGGCGCTGGTCGTGGCCACGGCCGCCGCGCAGGCCGTCGAGCACGTCGGCCTACCGGAGTGCCAGTTCGCGCTGGCCCAGGCCGCGGTCTACCTGTCGCTGGCTCCGAAGTCCGATGCCGCGAAGCGGGCGGTGTTCGCGGCCCGCGGGTACGTCCGCGAGGCGGGGCGCCGCGCCCCCACCGGCCCACCTGCGCTCCTCGACGCGGAGCGACGGGGAGTACGACAACCCGCACCGCCGGCCCGGGCCGCGTCTCCGAGCAGGAGCTGATGCCGGCCGAGGCGGCGGGCCGCCGGTTCTACGATCCCCAGGAGGCAGAGGAGCGGCTGCGCGAGCGGCTGGAGGCGGTGCGGCGGGCCCGCGGGCGCGCCGACGGGCGCGAAACTTCATAAAGCTCCCGTATGTGGAGCGCGCTCGCGCTCTTATCGCACGATCACGTGCACTTCACGGGCGGCGTAATCGAAGCTACTACGGTGTAGCTATGGCGCATTTCGACCCCGGGGCGCTGCTCGCCCGCTCGTACGCCCTGCCGCGCGGGCCGCGGGTGCGGCTGCGGCTCCCGAGCCCGCTCGATTCCGAACAGATCCGGGATCTGTACGCCCGCTCCGACGAGGAGCTGACCGATCTCGAGCTCGCCCGGTTGCTCCGCAGCGATCTGCGGTCGTTCGTGGCGATCTGCGCGAGCGCGCTGATCGACGGACGCGACACCCTGATCGGGATCGGCTCGATCGACATCTCCGAGGACGACGGGCTCGAGTACGCCCGCGTGATCGTCGACCATCACCACACCGACGGCCTCGACGAGCTCCTGTGCCAGGCGCTGAGCGGCCGGGCCGCGGCGATCGCTGCCGGCCGGGCAGCCTGAGCGCCTCCTCGGTCTGCGCGCCCCCGAGGGCGCGCTCGGACTCGGCCGTGCGGACTCGGCGGGCGCGGTAGGCTGGCGTCGATGGCGACCACCGCCACAGCCGAGCTCGAGTCGCACAGCCCCGCGACCGGCGCACGGCTCGGCGCGGTCCCGATCACCGCACCCGAGGACGTGGCCGGCGTCGTCCGCGACGTCGCCTCCGTGCAGCCGTTCTGGGCCCAGCTCACGCTCGGCGATCGCGCCCGGTACCTGGAGCGGGTCGCCCAGGTCGTGATCGACGAGTCCGACGAGATCCGCGACCTCATCTCCCGCGAGCAGGGCAAGCCGCGCAACGAGGCGTTCTCGATGGAGGTCCTCCCGACGATCGACGCCCTGCGTTGGATCGGCCGCGCCGGTCAGGAGCTGCTCGTCGACGAGCGAATCCCGATGCCGCAGGCCTTCCTGAAGACGAAGCGGGCGGCGTTCGCCTACGAGCCGCTCGGCGTGATCGGCGTGATCGCGCCATGGAACTACCCCTGGAGCATCCCGTTCGGCGAGGTCGCGATCGCGCTGATGGCGGGCAACGGGGTGGTGCTCAAGCCGGCCTCCGCGACGCCCGCTGATCGGGGACCGGATCGCCCGCGTGTTCGAGCGGGCGGGTGTGCCCGACGGCCTGGTGCGGGTCGTCCACGGCCCCGGCACCGGACCGGCGCTCGTCGAGTCCGACGTGGCCAAGGTGTTCTTCACCGGATCGGTCGAGGCCGGCCGGACCGTCGCCGAAGGGTGCGCCAGCCGCCTGAAGGGCTCGGTGCTCGAGCTCGGCGGAAAGGACCCGATGATCGTCCTCGCCGACGCGAACCTCGAGCACGCCGTCGCCGGTGCGCTGTGGGGCGGGTTCGCCAACGCCGGCCAGACCTGCTCCGGGATCGAGCGCGTGTATGTCGTGCGCGAGGTGGCCGACCGCTTCATCGACGGGGTCGTCGCCGGCGCGCAAGGCCCTGCGGATCGGCGATCCGCTCGGCTGGGACACCGAGATCGGGCCGATGATCTCCGCCGAGCAGCACGACCTCGTCCGCGAGCTCGTCGACGACGCGGTGGCGAGCGGTGCGCGGTTGCTGTGCGGCGGGGCGGCCGAGGCGCCGGCGGGAATGGAGGCCGGCGCGTTCTACGCCCCGACGGTCCTCACCGAGGTGACCCACGACATGCGGATCATGCGCGAGGAGATCTTCGGGCCCGTGCTCCCGATCATCGTCGTCGACTCCGAGGACGAGGCCGTCACGCTGGCCAACGACAGCGAGTTCGGCCTCGGCGCGTCGGTGTGGACGAGCGACCGCGAGCGCGGTCGAGCGGATCGCGGCCGACCTGGAGTCCGGGATGGTCTGGATCAACGACCACATGTTCAGCCACGGCGCCTGCCAGTGCGCCTGGGGCGGGGTCAAGGACTCCGGCCTGGGCCGCACCCACTCCAAGTTCGGCCTGTACGAGTGCGTGAACATCAAGACCCGGGTGTGGGAGCCATCGCTCGTCCGCAACGCCTGGTGGCACCCCTACGACGAGACCCTCGGCCAGGCGCTCCGCCAGACGGCGACGATCCTGTACGGCCGCCCGTCGATCCGCGCCGGCGCGCTCAAGGCCGGCCTCGGCCCCCTGCTCAAGGTCGGCGCGCGGCTCGCCCGCGACGCCGCCCGGCGGTAAACGAAAGGAACATCCGATTCCCGGGACCGAATTCGCCGACCTCAGCGCGGTCGTCATCAACTGCACGCTGAAGCGCTCGCCCGAGCACTCGCACACCCAGGCGCTCGCCGACAACGCGATCGCGATCATGCGCGCCAACGGCGTCACCGTGGAGGTGGTGCGCGCGGCCGACCACGAGATCCCGCCCGGCGTGCAGCCGGACATGACCGAGCACGGCTGGGAGCGCGACGACTGGCCGGCGATCCAGCGCCAGGTCCTCGCCGCCGACATCCTGCTGCTGACCACGCCGATCTGGCTCGGTCAGAAGAGCTCGCTCTGCATGCGCGTGATCGAGCGGCTGTACGGCTACTCCGGCGAGCTCAACGACCGTGGCCAGTGGATCTACTACGGCCGCACCGGCGGTGCCGTCGTGACCGGCAACGAGGACGGCGTCAAGCACGTGGCGATGGAGGTCCTCTACTCGCTCCAACACCTCGGCTTCGTCGTGCCGCCGCAGGCCGACGCGGGCTGGATCGGTGAGATCGGCCCCGGTCCGAGCTACAGCGACCCCGGGAGCGGTGGCCCGGAGAACGAGTTCACCCAGCGGAACACGACGTTCATGACCTGGAACCTGATGCACACCGCGCGGTTGCTGAAGGATGCGGGCGGGTTCCCGGCGCATGGCAATCAGCGCTCGGAGTGGGACGCCGGCGCGCGGTTCGACCACCCCAACCCCGAGTACCGTTAGCGGCCGCGGCGCCGGCCGCGGACACGCCGCTCTCAGGCTGCCCTGGCGGCTGCCTGCTCCCGCACCCACGCGAGGATCTTCCGCGAGTGGGTGATCACCGTCCCGTCGGCGAGCTTCAGCGTCGGCAACTTCGTGTCCCCGGTGGCGGCGCGGAGCTCGTCGCGCGAGCCCTTGCGCAGGAACGGAATCGGGTTGCCGTGGGCGGCGACCACCTTGTCGTACTCGATCCCCGCCTCGCGCATCGCCTCCTGGACCCGCCGGCAGGGGTGGATGGACGGGCCCCCGTCGTCGCCGTGGCACACGTACAGGGTGGGCTTGTCGGGCATCGTGACCGCTCTCCTTCGGGGTGAGTCCGGTCCCCTCATGAACCGAGCACCGGCCGGGAAGTACCCTTCACAGACGATGCCCGCCCAAGCCTACGCCGGTAAGGAATGCGTCTGCCAGTTCCGGCGCGGTATCTGCGACCAGTCGTGCGTGCGGGACATGCTGGACACGCCGTTCTACATCGCCTGCCTGCGGCTGAAGGGACGTCGGTGCCTCGTCGTCGGCGGTGGGGAGATCGGCCTCGAGAAGGTCGAGGGCCTGCTCGCGTGTGACGCGTCGGTGACGCTCGTCGCGCCGGAGGCGATCCCGGCGCTCCACGAGCTCGCCACCGAGGGCTCGATCACCTGGGAGCGGCGCGAATACCGGTCCGAGGACCTCGAGGGCTGTCTGATCGCGATTGCCGCCACGTCGGACACCGAGGTGAACATCGGCGTGTTCCGCGACGCCGAGAAGCGGGCGATGCTGATCAACGTCGTCGACGTTCCGCCGCTGTGCAACTTCATCCTCCCGGCGATCGTCCGCACCGGGCCGCTCGCGGTGGCCATCTCCACGGCCGGCGCCTCGCCGGCCTTGGCCAAGCGGATGAAGCGCGAGATCGCCGAGATGTTCGGCGAGCCCTACGCCGAGCTCGCAGTGCTGCTCAACGACGCGCGCGGCTGGGCGAAGGCGACGCTGCCGACGTACGCCGACCGCAAGGAGTTCTTCGAGTCGATCGTCGGCGGCGAGCCGGACCCGATCGATCTGCTGCGGGCCGGCGATAGCCAGGCCGTGCGCGACCTGATCGCCGCCGCGCAGCGGACCCACGCCCCGGCGTAACCGCCGGCATGGGTGACGACCGCGAGGCGCCCGGCGTGAGCGACCCGGCCGACCGGCGGCTCACCCACCTCGACGACGGCGGCCGCGCCCGGATGGTTGACGTCGGTGCCAAGCCCGCCACTGAGCGGTCGGCCACTGCGCGCGCCGTCGTGCGCATCTCGCCCCAGGCCGCTGCGGTCGTCTCCGCCGGCGACGCGCCGAAGGGCGACGTCATCGGCGTCGCCCGGATCGCCGGGATCCAGGCCGCCAAGCGCACGTCCGAGCTGATCCCGCTGTGCCACCCGCTCGCCCTCTCGTATGTCGGGGTCGATGGGGCGATCGACGCCGAGCGGGGCGAGATCGAGCTCACCGCGGAGGCGCGCACCACCGGTCCCACCGGGGTCGAGATGGAGGCCCTCACCGCGGTGAGCGTCGCGGCGCTCACGGTGTACGACATGGTGAAGGGGATCGAGCGCGGCGCCGAGATCGTGTCAGTCGGGCTGACGGAGAAGTCCGGCGGCCGCTCCGGGACCTGGCGGCGGGGCGACGCACCCGCCGCGCCGACCGACTAGATTCACCGCGCGGGCCGGACCAACTCCAGAGGGGGAGAGCGTGACCCGAGTCGTTCGCCGTGCCCGTATCGGTGCCGGACTGTTGATCATCATCGCCGCCGTGTTGGCGGCCGTCGTCGCCGCTGCCCCGGCGCGGTCGACGAAGAAGCTCAACGGGGTCACGGTCATCCGCGACGGCTCCGGGGTTCCGCACATCTCGGCCACCAGCTTCCGGGCTCTCGGCTACGGGGAGGGCTACGCCTTCGCCCAGGACAACCTGTGCACGTTCGCCGATGACGTGGTGACGCTCAACGGCCAGCGCTCTCAGTACTTCGGGCCGAATGGGAACGCCGTCAACTACTCGGCCGGCGTCTCGAACACGAACCTCAACTCCGACCTCTATTGGCGCTACGTGAAGGCCAGCGGGATCATCCACACCTGGCTGCACGGCACCGGGTCGGACGCGCTGCTGCCGCAGGTCAAGGACGTCTACACCGGCTACACGCAGGGCTACAACGCCTACCTCCGCTCGGGCAAGCTGCGCGACCCGCAGTGCAAGGGCAAGCCGTGGGTCCGGCCGATCACGCTCACCGACATGCTGCTCCGCGGCGAGCAGATTGCGACCGAGGGCTCGGCGCAGCAGTTCATCGGCGGGATCGTCCCGACCGCGCCGCCGACGCCCACCGCTCGCGATGCGCGGACCCACACTGCGGCCTCGCCCGACCTTGGGGCGCTGCGCAAGCAGTTCGGCGACAACCCCGAGCGGGCGCTCGGCTCCAACGGCATCGGCCTGGGCACCAGCGACACCCAGTCGGGCCAGGGGATGGTGCTCGCCAACCCGCACTTCCCGTGGCGGGGGACCGAGCGTTTCTGGATGGCCCAGCTCACCGTTCCCGGCAAGTACAACGTCGAGGGCGGCACGCTGGAGGGCTTCCCGCTGATCGGCATCGGCTTCAACCGCCACATCGCCTGGACGCACACCGTCTCGACCTCGCGGCGGTTCGTCCTCTACGAGCTCAACCTCGTCCCCGGCAACCCGACGCGCTACATCGTCGACGGACACGCGGTGCCGATGACCAAGACGACCGTCTCGCTCAAGTACGGCTCGACGACGGTCAACCACACCTTCTACTCGACCCGCTGGGGTCTCGTCACCAACGTCCCGCCGGCCCACTACGCCTGGGACACGAGCCACGCCTACGCGCTGTACGACGCGACGGCGCCGGACGGTCCGCGGGCGGCGAACCAGTACTTCAGGATGGGTCAGGCGACCTCCGTTCAGGGCCTCTACAACGTCGAGGCGAAGTTCCTCGCGATTCCGACGTTCAACACGATCGCCGCCGATGACCACGGCAACGCGTACTACGGCGACGTCGGCGACACGCCGAACGTCACCCAGTCCAAGATCACGACGTGCACACCGGCCGGTCTGCCGCAGGTGGTGTTCGCGCAGGCGCGGATCGTCACCCTCGACGGCTCGAAGACCTCGTGCGCCCCGGCGAACGATCCCGGCACCCCGGTCTCCGGCGTGTTCAACGGCAGCCACCTGCCACACATCTTCCGCAAGGACTACGTCGAGAACTCGAACGACTCCTACTGGCTGGCCCACCCGTCGGCGCCGCTCACCGGGTTCTCGCCGATCATCGGCCTCACCGGCACCCAGCAGGGGCTGCGGACCCGGTTGGGGAACGAGATGATCTCTCAGCGGGTCGCCGGAACGGACGGCTACGGCGCGCCGAAGTTCACGATCCACACTCTCCAGAAGATGTGGGGCAACGATCGCTCGAAGCTCGCCGAGCTCACGCTCGGCTCGCTTGTCGCGGCCTGCCGCGCGCACCCGTCGGCGAAGGCCACCAACGGCCAGACGGTCAACCTCACCGGGGCCTGTCAGGCGCTGTCGGAGTACGGCCCGGCGCGCAACGGCGCACTGAGCGCGAAGGGCGCCTGGCTGTTCTCGGAGTGGAACCAGCAGTTTACGACCGGCACCTTCTGGGCTGACACGTTCAACCCGGCGGCGCCGCTGACGACGCCGTCGAAGCTCGATACCGCGGACCCCGAGACGCTCACCGCGCTCGCCGACGCGGTGCTCGAGCTGCAGGGCCACAACATCGCGCTCGACGCCCCGCTCGGCGACGTCCAGCACGCCACCCGGGGCGGCCAGTCGATCCCGATCCACGGCTGCGACACGGGCTGCTTCAACGCGATCTACGCCTCGAATGGGCTCAGCACGTCGCCGACGAGTCAGGCGCCGTACGGCGAGGTGTACGACGGCTCCTCGCTCGTGATGACGACGCAGCTGAACCGCTCGGGTCCGACCTCGCAGGGCATCCTCACCTACTCGCAGGCCACCGACCCGACGTCGCCGTGGTTCGCCAACATGACCCGCCTCTACTCGCGGCGCAAGTGGGTGCAGCTGGCCTACACGGACAAGGACCTGTCGAAGGTCAAGCCGCTGCGGACGTCGTTCTTCGTGGTCAAGTAGCCACAGCCGGCGGTCCGCGCCGCCAAGCCCGCGGGTAACCTCGCGGGCCGCGATGCGGACCGCCGTGCTGACCATCTCGACCACGCTGTCCGCCGGGCAGGGCGAGGATCGCTCGGGCCCGGCACTGTCCGAGCTCGCCGTGGCAGCCGGGGCCGAGGTCGTGCACGAGCAGACGCTGCCCGACGACCGAGCGGCGATCGAGGAGGCGCTGCGCGAGCTGAGCGACCCGGGCCGGGCGATTGCGCTGATCTTCACCACCGGCGGGACCGGACTGACACCGGATGACGTCACGCCCGAGGCGACCCGCGCGGTGATCGACCGCGAGGCACCGGGCTTCGCCGAGGCGATGCGGGCCGAGTCCCAGCGCCACACGCCGCTCGGGATCCTCACCCGCGGCGTCTCGGGGATCGCCAACCGGACCCTGATCATCAACTTCCCAGGCAGCCCGAAGGCGGTGCGGGAGCTGTTCGGCGTGATCGCGCCGACGCTGCCGCATGTCGTTCAGACCCTTGGTCGTGAGCGTGGACGCGCCGGCGGCCATTGAGCTGCGTGGCCTGAGTCGCTTCTTCGGCGAGCGGATCGCGCTGCGGGAGGTCTCGGTGAGCGTCCCCGCCGGGGCGACGCTCGCCGTGCTCGGCCACAACGGCGCCGGCAAGTCGACACTGCTGCGGATCCTCGCCACGCTCCTGCGCCCCCACCGCGGTGAGGTCAGCATTTTCGGCGAGGCCCTCCCGGGGCGGGGCTTCGCGGTGCGCGGCCGGATCGGCCTGCTCGGCCACGACCCGCTGCTGTACCGCGACCTCACCCCCAGGGAGAACCTCCGCTACCACGCACGCCTGCATGGCGTCGACGACGCCCGCGTGGAGGAGGTGCTCGACGCGGTCGGCGTTGCCGCGCGCGGCGCGGATCCTGTCGGCGCGCTCAGCCGGGGCCTGACCCAGCGGGTGGCGGTCGCCCGTGCGGTGCTCCACCGTCCGGCGTTGCTGCTGCTCGACGAGCCGCGGGCCAACCTCGATCCTGCGGCTGCCGCCCTCGTCGAGCCCCTGATCGGCGCGGCGGCCGGTGTCACCCGAGTGCTCACGACCCACGATCCGGAAGCGGCGATCGCCGAGGCCGACCTCGTGCTCGGGCTGCGTGACGGCCGCGTGGCGATCAGCGAGCCGGCTGCCGCAGTCGACGGTGCTGCGCTGCGGGAGCTGTACCGATGAGGACCGCCCGCCACGTCCTGGCCAAGGATCTCCGGCTGGAGCTCCGCTCGATGGAGACCGTCCCGGCGATGGTCCTGTTCTCGGTCACGACGTTCGTCATCTTCCACTTCGCCCTGAACCGCACGACGGTCGACGGTCAGCTCGCCGCCGGGGTGCTCACCGCGACCCTGCTGTTCGCGGCGCTGCTCGGGATCAACCGGCTGTTCGTGGCCGAGCGCGAGCAAGGTGGCTTCGACGCCTTCCTGCTCGCCCCGGTCGAACGGACCGCGCTGTTCGTGGCCAAGGCGGGGGCCCTGCTCGTGTACCTCGTTGTGCTCGAGGTGATCGCGCTGCCCGCGTTCGCTCTGCTCCTGCTCGGTCCCTCCCTGTGGGGGCACCTGCCCGGGGTGCTCGCGGTGCTCGCGCTGGCCGACATCGCGTTCGCGGTGATCGGGACGCTGGTCTCGGCGATCGCGGTGCAGACGCGGGCCCGGGACCTGATCGGCCCGATCATCGGACTGCCGCTGCTGATCCCGGCGCTGATCGGCGCCGCGCGGGGCCTCGGACCGCTGCTCCGGGCCCACGCCTCCGGCGCTCCGCCGGGCAAGTGGATCGCGATCCTCGCGCTCTATGATCTGGTGTTCGCCCTCCTTGCGTACGCAGTATTCGACTACCTGCTGGAGGATTGACGTAATGACGACCTACGGCCGCGGATTGAAGACCCTCGCGCTGGCCACCGCCGGCTTCATCACGCTCGCCTTCGCGCTCGTGTTCTTCTACGCGCCGCTCGACGCCGACCAGGGCTTCATCCAGAAGATCTTCTACGTCCACGTGCCGCTGGCGATCGTGTCGCTGTGCGGGTTCATCCTCGGCGGGATCTTCGCCATCGGCCATCTGCGCAGCGGCGACCGCAAGTGGGACATGCGCTCGTACGTGGCGATCCACATGTCGCTGATCTTCTCGGTCGGCGCGCTGATCACGGGCTCGATCTGGGCCAAGGCCTCCTGGGGGCATTGGTGGGTGTGGAACGAGCCGACGCTCGTCTCGTTCCTGATCGTCGTGCTGATGTTCGCCACCTACCAGCCGCTGCGGTTCTCGATCGAGGACCCTGAGCGTCAGGCCCGCTACGCCAGCGTGTTCTCGATCGTCGCCGGCGCCTTCGTCCCGCTGAACTTCCTCGCCGTCCGCCTCGCCCAGGGGTTCGTGCACCCGCGCGTCCTCACGCTCACCGGCGGCCACCTCCCCGGGGCGATGCGCCTCACCTTCTTCGTCTCGCTGATCGGCATGGCGCTGCTGTTCGCGACCCTGTGGCGGTTCGAGATGGCGGCCAAGAACGCCCGCATGCAGACCCGCCGCCTGCGCCGGATGATCCTCGGCGACGACGACCTCGATGCCCGTCCGCCGGAGCGCGGCGCCCTCATGACCCTCCTGGCCGCCGCCCCCGCGCTCCCGCTGCACACCGCCGGCAAATACGTTGCCGGCGCGTACGTCGTGTTCCTGGCCCTGGTGCTGATCTACGTCGCGATCATGGCCATCCGCCTCGGGCGGACCGAGAAGGAGATCGCCGAGCTCGCCCGCGACGTCCAGGCCCGGCGGGACGATGCCGCCGCCCAGGCGGCCGAGCGCGAGGTCGAGCCGGTTAGCGCGATGAGCGAGCTGCTCGCCATCGGGGTCTCGCACAAGACGGCGCCGGTCGAGGTGCGCGAGCGGCTCGCCCTCCCGGAGGCCCGGGTCGGGGAGTTCCTGCGCGAGCTTCGCGGCGACACCGATATCCACGAGGCGGTCGCGATCTCGACCTGCAACCGCACCGAGCTGTATCTCGTCGTCGGCGACGCCGGTCGAGGCCGAGAGCACCGTGCTGGCGATGCTCGCCCGGCAGGCCGGGATCCGTCCCACGGGCTTGGCCGGGGCGATCTACTCGCACCGCAACTGCGACGCCGCCCGCCACCTCTACCGCGTCACCGCGGGGCTCGAGTCGATGATCGTCGGCGAAGCCGAGATCCAGGGCCAGGTCAAGCGGGCCTACGAGACGGCGCTGGCCAAGGAGTCGACGGGGCCGCTCACCAACCACCTGTTCCGCGCCGCGCTCACCGCGGGCAAGCGGGCCCGGACCGAGACCGGGATCGGTGAGCGGGCGCTCAGCCTGCCCGCCGTCGCCGTGACGCTCGGCCGCGAGCGGCTCGGCGATCTGACCGGCCGCCGCGTGGTCATCATCGGCACCGGGGAGACGAGCGAGCTCACGGCGCGGGCGCTGGCCGACAGCGGCTGCCACACCGTGTTCGTGGCCACCCGCCGCCGCGACCGAGCGCGTCAGCCTCGCCACCCGCTACGGCGGGACGAGCCTCAGCTTCGACGAGCTGCCCGACGCGCTCCAGGACGCGGACATCGTTCTCACGGCGACCGCCTCGCCCCACCTGCTGCTCGAGGCGCGCGAGGTGGCTGAGGTGATGGAGGCCCGTGACGGCCGGCCGATGCTGCTCATCGACCTCGCGGTCCCGCGTGACATCGACGCCGCCTGCGGGGAGATCGCCGGTGTGTCGCTGTTCGACATCGACGACCTTCAGGCGGTCGTGGTCCGCAACCGCAAGGTCCGCCAGGCCGAGGCGCGGCGGGCCGAGGGCATCGTCGAGGAGGAGATCCAGAGCTTCGCGGCGTGGCTCGGCTCGCTCGAGGTGCTGCCGACGCTCGCCGCGCTGCGCGAGCGGGCGACCGAGATCGCCGCGCAGGTCGTGGCCGAGAACGCGGGCAAGTGGGACTCGGCCTCCGAGCGTGACCTCGAGCGGGTGGAGGCGCTCTCCCGGGCTCTCGTCAACCGGATCCTGCACGAGCCGACGGTGCGCATGAAGGAGCTCCGCGACGACCGGGTCCACGCCCGGATGGCGCTCGTCCGCGAGCTGTTCGGGCTCGAGGAGTCCGACGCCAGCTTCGACGAGGACCGCGAGCAGGCCCCGGTGACCGAGCTCGCTCAGGCCCGCGCGCGGCGCCGGTGAGGACTCGCCCGCGGCTGATGCGCATCGGGACGCGCGGGAGCGCCCTGGCGCTGGCCCAGGCGCGCTGGGTGGCTGAGCGGATCGGCGACGGGGCCGAGCTCGTCACGATCACGACCCGCGGGCGATCGCGACCGCAGCCGGCGGCGATAAGGCCCGCTGGGTGTCCGAGCTCGAGCGGGCGCTGATCGAGCGGCGAATCGACCTCGCCGTGCACTCCGCCAAGGACGTCCCCGGCGAGCTCGCCGGCGGCCTGGAGCTCGCCGCGATCCCCGTGCGAGCCGACGCTGCCGACGCGATCTGCGGCGCCGCGTCGCTCGCCGCACTGCCGGCCGGCGCGCGGGTCGGCACGGCCAGCCTGCGCCGGGCGGCCCAGATCCGCGCGGCGCGGCCGGACCTGACGGTGGCCGAGCTTCGCGGCAACGTCGACACCCGCCTGCGCAAGCTCGCCGCCGGCGAGGTCGATGCGCTCGTGCTGGCCCGCGCCGGCCTGCAGACGGCTCGGACGGCCGCGAGGCCGTCGGCGGCGTGCTCGCCGAGCTGGTCCCGGCGGCCGGCCAGGGCGCGCTCGCGTTCGAGGCGCGGGCTGGGAAGCTCGACCGCCGGCGGAGCTCGATGCGCTGAGCGACCCCGAGGCGACCGCCTGCGTGCCCGCCGAGCGCGAGCTCACCGGCAGCTCTCGGGGCCGACTGCGACACCCCGTCGGCGCCCACGCCACGCCGCTCGGCGACGGCCGGATCGCGCTCGAGGCGTGGATCGGGCTGCCCGACGGGTCGGAGTGGATCCACGACCGGATCGACGGGCGAGCCGGAGGGCCTCGGGCGGGTGCTGGCCGAGCGGCTGCCGGTCGGTCGGCGCCGAGGATCTGCTGCGCAGCGGGCGGCGGCGCGGATGACCGTGTACCTCGTCGGCGCCGGCCCGGGCGATCCCGGGCTGATGACCGCCCGCGCGCTCGAGCTGATCGCGCGGGCCGACGTGATCGTCTACGACCGGCTGATCCCGGACACGGCGCTCGAGCCGGTGCGCGCGCCGACGCCGACCTGCTCTACGCCGGCAAGGAGGGCGGCGGTCCGTCGGTCGGCACAGGACGAGATCGAGCGGATGCTGCTCGAGCACGGGCGGGCCGGGCGGCGAGGTCGTGCGCCTGAAGGGCGGCGACCCGTTCGTGTTCGGCCGCGGCGGCGAGGAGGCCGAGACGCTGCGGGCGGCGGGGATCCCCTTCGAGGTCGTGCCGGGCGTCACCGCCGGCGTCGCGGCGCCGGCGTACGCCGGCATCCCGGTCACCCACCGCGACGCCGCGAGCGCGGTGGCCTTCGTCACCGGCCACGAGGATCCCGACAAGCCCGAGTCGGCGCTCGACTGGCGCGGCGCTGGCCGCGTTCCCGGGCACGCTCGTCGTGTACATGGGGGTCAAGCAGCTCGGCGCGATCGCGGAGCGCCTGATCGACGGCGGCCGGTCCGCCGACGAGCCCGCGGCGCTCGTACAGCGCGGAACCCTCCCCGACCAGCGCGCGGTGATGGCCACGCTGGCGACGATCGCCGACGCGGCGCAGCGCGAGAGCAGATCCGCGCGCCGGCGATCGCCGTGTTCGGGCCGGTGGCCGCGATGCGCGAGCGGCTGGCGTGGCTCGAGCGCCGCCCGCTGTTCGGACGCGACGGTCGCCGTGACCCGGGCCCGGGCGCAGGCCAGCGGGCTCGCCGCGCGGCTGCGGGCGCTCGGGGCCGAGGTGGTCCAGACGCCGGCGATCCGGATCGAGCACCTCGCCGGGCCGGCCCCCGAGCTCGAGCGCCTACGACCTGGTGTGCCTGACCAGTCCCGAACGGCGTCCGCGCCGCTGTTCGAGCGTCTGCGGCGCGGCCGGCCGCGACGCCCGCGCCCTGGCCGGGCGCGACGGTTGCGGCGATCGGTCCCGGGCACCGCCGCGGCGCTGCGCGGGCCGGGGTGAGCGCCGACATCGTTCCCGAGCGGTTCGTCGCCGAGGGGCTCGTCGAGGCGCTGGCCGACGTGCCCGTGCACGCGGGCGCTCGTCGCCCGCGCCGCCGAGGCCCGCGACGTGCTCCCCGACGCGCTGCGCGAGCGGGGGGCCGAGGTCGACGTGCTGGCGCTGTACGAGACCGTGGTCGAGCCGCTGGACGAGGCGGCGCTCGCGGCGCGTCGCCCGGGCCGACTACGTGACGTTCACCTCGTCCTCGACCGTACGCTACTTCTTCGCGTCCGCCGGCGAGGCGCTCGCCGACGGGAGCCCGGCTGGTCTCGATCGGCCCGGTCACGAGCGACACGCTGCGCGAGCACGGCCGCGAGCCCGACGTCGAGGCCGAGCGCCACGACATCGACGGGCTGGTGGAGGCCCTGGTGGCCGACGCCGGTGCGACGCCCGGCGCGGCGCCGGACAGCGGCGTCTGACAGCCGCTGATCGACACCGGGGTTTGGCTTGCGCGCCGGCCCTCTGGGCAGCCCCGTCGTCGCTCGGAGATAGGCTCAGGACGTGCCCGGCCCATCGTCACCTTCCTCTCCGACTACGGCCTCGATGACCCGTTCGTCGGGATCTGCCACGGTGTGATCGCGCGGATCTGCCCGAGGCACGCGTCATCGACATCTGCCACGGCGTCCCGCGCCACGACGTCCGTGCCGGCGCGCTGATGCTCCAGGCCGCGCTGCCGTTCGTGCCGGCCGGGCGTGCACCTGGCCGTCGTCGATCCCGAGGTCGGCGCGCGAGCGCCGGGCGGTCGCCCTGCGCACGGCGGAGGGACGGTCGCTCGTCGGGACCCGACAACGGCCTGCTGATGCCCGCCGCCGAGCGGCTCGGCGGCGTCGTCGAGGCGGTTGAGATCTCGCACTCGCCGCTTCGCCTGGAGCCGGTCTCGGCGACCTTCCACGGCCGCGACATCTTCGCCCCGCTCGCCGCCCACCTCGCTGCCGGCACTGACGCTCGCCGAGGCGGGGACGCCGCTCGCCGTCGACGAGCTGGTCGACGCTCGAGCTGCCGGTGGCACGGCGTGAGGGCGAGACGCTCGTCGCCCACGCCCTGTACGTCGACCGGTTCGGCAACGTCGCGCTCAATGCTCGGCCACGAGACGCTCGCCGGCGCCGGGCTCCGGCTCGGCCACCGGTTGCGCATCCGCCTCGCCGGCCGCCGAGCACGAGGCCCAGTACGCGCGGACGTTCGCCGATGTGCCAGCCGGCCGGCTGCTCGTCTACGAGGACGCCGCAGCGCCGGCTCGCGCTGGCGCCGTCAGCAACGGCAACGCCGCGGCGGCGCTGGGGTGCAGCCCGGCGACGAGCTGCGGATCGAGCCGGCGTGAGCGCGCGGGGCCCCTGCGCCTCGGCCGTCCGCGCGTCCACCTCCGGCGCACCGATTCGACCAACGCTCGCGCCCGCGAGCTCGCCGCGGCGCGGCGCGCCGCACGGCACGCTCGTCACCGCGCACCGAGCAGACGGCCGGATCGCGGCCGTCAGGGCCGCGACGTGGGCGGCGCCGGCGGGTCGCGCGCTGCTCTGCTCGGTGCTCGTCCGCGAGCCTCCGCGGCTGCTGCCGCTCGCTCGCCGGGGTCGCCGTGGCCGAGGTCGGTCGGGCCCGCCGCGCAGCTCAAATGGCCGAACGACGTCCTGCTTCGACGCACGCAAGGTCGCCGGGATCCTCGTCGAGGGCCGGCCCGCAGGAGGGTTGGGCGGTCGTCGGGATCGGCGTGAACGTCGCCGTCCGGGCCGAGGACCTCCCGCCGGAGCTGCGCGATCGGGCCGGCGGGCTCGGGCTTCGAGCCCGAGGAGATCGAGGCCGTCCTCGCGACGGCTGCTCGCCGCGCTCGGAGCGGTGGCTGCGCGCCGGAACGAGGCCGAGGTGCTCGACGCGGTCCGGGCCCGCGACGCGCTGCGCGGGCGGGAGGTCGCCTGGGCGGGCGGCGCGGGCCGGGCGGACGGGATCGACGGCGACGGCCGGCTGGTCGTCCTCACCGCGGACGGCCGGCGCGCACTCGACGCCGGCGAGGTCCACCTGAGGATCGAGCGGGGTCGCTAGCGCGCGCGGCTGATCGCGACGCTCGTCGTGAACACCTTCGTGCCGGCGACGAGCGCGAGCGGGGTGTACTGCTGGTACGGGTTCGCGGCACCGAGCGGAACGTAGATCGTGAGGCTGCCGTCGCGGGCCGGGCGGTAGCGTCAGCACCCGGTGGATCCCCTGGCCGGTGATGCGAACGGTGTACCGGCGGTTGCGAGTGAACAGCTGGGCCGGCGTGCGCACCGTCGCCGAGCCGCTGCCGAGCACCCAGAACCCGGCCGCCGAGGCGCCGCGCAGCGTGCTGAACTCCCCGGCCTTGCGGTGCATGGTGACCTACCAGCCGTACACGGCGTAATCCGGCTCCGCCGTCGTGTAGGTGATCCGTGCCGGCACGGCGCGGCGGGTGGGCGAAGTCGGCCATCAGCGGGCCGATGCTCTGCTGGAGATCGCGCGCCCAGTACGGCCAGCAGTGGGTTCCGGGCCCGTAGTCGTCGAACAGGCTAGGAATCCCCAGCGCCTGCAGGCGGTTGTGGAACAGGATCGTGTCCTCGTGCACCAGGCTCTCGATCGCCGACGCCCGCCGACGGCCACCCCGTGGTCGAAGGGCCCGTGGAGCCCGTTGCCCGGTGTACATCAGCAGGTTCATTCCGCGGAGGTTCTCCGCCAGCGTGGCCGGATCGTGGCCGCCCAGTTGATCTCGTCGGTGTTCGCAGAGCCGAACATCGAGTTCGCCGGCACGTTGTCCAACGCCGCCTCGGTGACGTTGATGATCGCGGTGCTCGGAGCGTGATCGCCAGCGGCGTCGAAGGCGATGTCCGGCGCGCCGGAGAAAGACAGCGCGGTGCCGAACAGATCGGGATGGCGGGCGGCATAGCTCATCGCGCAGAAGCCGCCCTGCGAGAGCCCGGCGATCGCGCGACCACGGCGATTGGCGACGGTGCGGAGGTTGCGATCCACCCACGGGATCAGCTCGTCGATGTGGAACGTCTCCCACTCCGGCGCGCCGTAGGCGCCGCCGTTGACCCAGTTCGTGCACCACCCGCCGCCCGTGTCCGGCAGCGCGATGTCCGGCATCACGACGATCAGCTCGCGCCCCGCGGTCGTCGCCTCCGCCCCGCCCACGGTCGTCCAGTCGGACGCGCCGCCGCTGGTGCCGTGCAGCAGGTACAGGACGGGGTAGCGCCGGTGCGGATGGCTGGCGTAGTCCGCCGGCAGCAGGATGCGCACGTTGGCCGGGCCGTTGACCGCCTTGTTGCCAGGGGTTCCGAGCAGCGTCGCGTCGACACGCTCAGCGCCAGCAGGCGCGAGTCAAGCTGCTTCTGGGAGACGACGTGGAGTCCGGGAAGTCGTGCAGGGTCGGCGTGGCAGCTCCGCCGCCGGCAGCGGCCGGCGCGAGCCAGTGCGGCGACGAACGCGACGAGCACTCCCAGCCCGCGCCTCATGCCGCGTCCTGCTCCTCGTCGCCTCTCGTCCTGCTCGTCGTCGTCACCAGTCTCGCTCGACCTTCACCGCGTCCTCCTCGCCGTCGCTGTCCTCGGCGCGTCGTCGACCGCCGCGACTGCGCCGTCGGCCTGCTCACCGCGGTCACCGCTCACGGTCTCGCCTGCGCCAGCGCCTCCCGCCGGCACTCTTACGGCGGCGTCGCTTGTTCGATCCGCGGCGGCCCTTGGGGAAGTTGCGCAGCAGCTCGCGGGCGAGCGCGGCCGGCTTGCGCGCCAGCCGGGTTCGCGCGCCGCGCAGCGCCTCTTCGGCCTCGGGGGTGTGGGCCAGCGCGGCCGCCAGCAGGGCGGCCGACAGGCGCCGGTCCTCCTTGCGGGCGGCGTGGACCAGCCGGCGGGCGTTGCGGGCGTGGGCGGCGCCGCTGGAGTTGACCAGCAGGCCGAGCAGCCGCTTCGTCTCCGGCCAGCGCTGGGCGGCGTACTCCTCGTGGACCTCACGCGTGTACTCGGCCATCCGCCAGATCCAGGCATTGGCCTGATCGCGCCGGCCGATCCGTCGCTCCGCCAGGGCCTGGAGCATGATCTTCACGCCCTCGCGGCGCTCATCGCGGGGCCAGCCGGCCATGATGTCGATCGAGGTATCGAAGGCCTCGGCGTCCCGGCTGGCGGCGATCTCCGACAGCGCGCGCAGGCGCAGCTGGGCGTTGCGGTTGCGCTGGACGGCGGTGAGCAGGAAGCGGCGCTTGAGTTCGCCCTGGCGGTCGAAGTGGAGCATCGCCTTCGCGCGGCGCCAGCCGTTGGGCGCGACGCGCGCGCCGGCCAGCGCCGCCCACACGTGCTGCTCGCCGTAGTCCAGGTGCTCGACGGCGATCCGCCACAGCTCCCGCTCGAACACCTCTGCCCGCCGCTCGGGATCGGGCGTGACCGGCAGCACGCGGCGCTCGACGCGGACACGCCGGCCACGGCCTCGGCGGACCGGTCCGACGACGATCGCGCCGCCGCGGTAGACGTCGCGGTCGAGCAGCGAGTGCAGCGTCACGACGGGATCATCGTGCTTGGTCGCGGGATGCACGAAGTCGACGACGATGCCCGCCTCCTTGCCGGGATGGCGGCGGGTCACGCGACCGACGCGCTGCTGGTAGATCCGCTTGGAGGCGGTCGGCGCCAGGTGCATGCAGACGGTCGCCCGGGGGCTGTTCCATCCCTCGGCGAGCAGCTGCGCGTTGACCAGCACGTCGACCTTGCCGGACTCGTAGTCGGCGAGCACGCGGGCCAGCTCGCGCTTCGGGGTCTCGCCGGACACCGCGCGGGCCTTGATCCCGATCTCCCGGAACGCCTCGGCGACGTTGTAGGCGTGCTTGACGCCGGCGGCGTAGACGACCCCCGGGACCCCGTTGAAGCGGGTCTTGTAGAGATCGGCGATGGCCAGGTTGAACGGCGTCTGGTCCAGCAGCTCGGCCAGCATCTCCTGGTCGAACTCGGTGTCGACCTCGCCGCGGCGCAGCGGCACCTTGGCGATCGTGCGGACGCCCGGCCCCGGCGGGATGCGGATGCAGCGCAGCGGCGCGATCACGCCGCGCCGCGCGGCCTGCGCGAGGTCGAAGCGCGAGGTCTGGGTGGGGAACAGGTCGGTGACGTGACGGGCGATCAGCGCGCCGGTGGCCGTCATGCCGATGAACACCGGCCCGGCCCAGCTGCGGATCGAGGCCGAGGTCTTCTCGCCGAGCGCGGTGTGGGCCTCGTCGCAGATGACGATCGTGTAGGCGTCGGAGATCTTGCCGGCGTTGCGCACGAACCACTGGTAGGTCTCGACCGTGACCGGGCCCTTGGCCGAGTCCTGATCGCCGAGCAGCGGCGCGGCAGATGCGGTCGCGGTAGCCGCGGTCGCGCAGCTCGCCGTTGAACTGGTCGACGAGGTTGCGGCGGTGGGTGAGGATCAGGACGCCGCCGGTGCGGGAGGCCTCGACGAACCCGAGCGCGGCCACCGTCTTGCCCGCGCCGGTCGCATGCTCGAACCAGAACCGCCGGCTGGCGTTCGGGTCCTCGGGCTGCTCGTCGAGCTGGACGTCCTCGTCGAGCGCCGCATCGTCGTCGCTCCAGTCCTGAGGCTCCTCGTCGGTCTCCTCGTCCTCGGTCTCCCCGTCCTCTTCCCCGTCGTCGTCTTCGTCGTCGTCACCCTCGGCGGACGTGGCGGGGGGCGTGGGCTCGATGTCGACCTCCACGGCGGCTCAGAGCAGCCGGGCGCCGTTGCCGTTCGCCGTTGCCGGCGAGCTGGGCCTCGGCGAGCAGCGCGGTCAGCGTGCCGGAGAGCGCATCGACCTGGTGGGCCGAGAGGACCGTGCCGTCGACGAGCTTCGGCTCCTCCTCGGAGAGCAGCCGCTCCAGCCCGAGCAGCAGCGAGAACTGCCGGCGCCACGGCACCGACGGCTGCTTGGCGCCGTCCTTCAGCTCTCTCCAGGGCAGCGTCGAGCGCTCGGCGGCGGGCCGAACCGGGCGCAAGCGCTTCCTGGAGCGTTTCGCCGTCGTAGACGAAGCGCTCCTTGGTGAAGAGCTCTGCGCGTGCAATCGCAGCAGGACTGGGAAACGGGGTGGAATCACCCATGAACGGGTTGAAAGCCTTCTCTTGGATAGGCGAGTCGCGGCGGAACTTCGGAGCGACTCAGGCGGCCCGGCGTCTGCCGGAAAGGCGAGGATCTCCTACGTACGGCATGTGCCCCCTCGCCAAACCTGATGACAGGATAGCGGACATTTAAGCAGACGCCTGGCGCCCGTGCGGCGGCGTGCAGCGGACTCGACGATCCGCTGTGACAAGCTAGCGAATCGTGCTCCGATGCTCCGTGATCGTCGCACTGCTTGCCGTCGCGGCGCTCGCGGCGGGCTGCGGCGCGGGCACAGCCGAAGAGCGCGGCCCCGACGAGCACGCAGCTGAATGCCGACCTCCACGACTCCCCGGCGCCGCTCGCCGCACTCCACGCCCAGGCCAACCAGCTCCTCGGCGGCGGCCTCAGCGCCTTCCGCGCTCGGCTCGCGCTCGCTGCGCAGCCACCCCGTGGTGGTCAACAACTGGGCCTCGTGGTGCGGGCCCTGCCAGAGCGAGTTCCCGGTGTTCCAGAAGGTGTCGGCGTCGCTCGGCCGGCAGGTCGCGTTCGTGGGAATCGACGGCAAGGACGCGAACCCGTCCGCCGCCGCCTTCCTGCGCCGTTTCCCGGTGAGCTACCCGAGCTACGTGGACCCGAGCGCGACGATTGCCAGCGCCGAGCTGATCACGGCCGCTTATCCGGAGACCGCGTTCTACGACCGCACCGGCCACCGGGTGTTCGTGCATGCCGGTCCGTATCTCACCCCGTCCGAGCTGCTCCGCGACATTCGGCTCTACGTGCTGCGATGACGAGCGCCGTCGGATACGAGATCCGTCGTGCGGCCGACGCCTCGGAGATCGCCTCCGCGCTCGCGCTGCGCCATGCCGTGTTCTGCGTCGAGCAGGGCGTGCCCGAACGCGAGGAGCTCGACGGCCGCGACAGCGAGGGGATCCACCTCGTCGCCATCGGTGGGGGTGCGCTGCTCGGGACCTGCCGCCTCGTGATCGTCGGGCGCACCTCGCAGTTCAGCCGGCTCGCGGTGCGCTCCGACGCCCGGCGGCGCGGGATCGCCACCGCGTTGCTCGTCGCCGCCGACCAGGAGACCGAGGCGGCCGGTGCCGACCGGCTCGTGCTCCACGCCCAGACATACGCCCGCAGCGCTGTACGAGCAGGCGGGCTACCGACGCGCGGGGTCGGATCTTCGTCGAGGCCGGCATCGAGCACGTGGCGATGGAGAAGCGCCTGTAGGCCACCAGGGGGTGTCGGTCCTCCTCGCGCGGTCGCGGGTTGCGGCCGGACCTCCCGCTCCTTAGAGTCGCGTGTGGCGGCACCGTCCAGCCGTCGTACGCCGTGACTCGCCACCCTGCCCATGCCCATGCCCCGGCCGCGCGCTCCCCTCGCGTGCCGCGCATGTGGGTGACCGTCGGGCTCGTCGTCGCGCTCGCCATCGCAGTGTTCGCCCTGACAGCCGGCGGGGGTGGAGGCTCACCCGCTCCGGCGCCCGCGGCCGCGGTCGCGCGGACGACACCGACGTGCTCCGGCTCCAGTGGCTGTCCCGTCGTCCTGCGCGGGATCCACAAGATCAAGCACATCGTCGTGATCATGCAGGAGAACCGGTCGTTCGACAGCTACTTCGGGACCTATCCTGGTGCCGATGGGATCCCGATGAAGAACGGCGTCCCGACGGTCTGTTCGACCGATCCGAAGACCGGCCAGTGCGTGAAGCCCTACCACGACACGAGCTACACCAACCTCGGTGGTCCGCACGAGGCCGCCGCTGCGACCGCGGACATCAACGGCGGCCAGATGAACGGTTTCATCAAGCAGGCCGAGTCCGGGGCCAACGTGTGCCTGAACCCGAACGCCCCCGGCTGCCAGGTCATCGAACATCCCCAGAACGTGATGGGCTATCACACCGCGCGCGAGCTCCCGAACTACTGGGCCTACGCCAAGCACTTCACGCTCAACGACCACATGTTCGAGCCGAACGCGTCCTGGAGCCTGCCCCAGCACCTGTACATGGTCTCCGAGTGGTCGGCCCGCTGCGCGACGAGCAGCGCGATGAGCTGCAAGTCGAACATCGAGGCGCCGCAGTTCCCGCCGGACTTCAACAATCCCACCCACACGCCGCCCGACTACGCCTGGACCGATCTCACGTGGCTGTTGCACAAGCAGAGCGTGAGCTGGCGCTACTACGTGATGACGGGCACTGAGCCGGACTGCGAGAACGCCAGCCAGAGCGTGTGCAACCCGGTCCGCCAGAGCGCGACGACTCCGGGCATCTGGAACCCGCTGCCGTACTTCCAGACGGTGAAGGCGGACCACCAGCTCGGCAACGTCACCTCGCTCAGCCAGTTCTACCGGGACGCCCACCGGGGGACGCTGCCGGCGGTGTCGTGGATCACACCGAGCCAGGACGTCTCCGAGCACCCGCCCGGCAGCGTCTACTCCGGCCAGACCTATACGACGCGGCTGATCAACACGGTCATGCACAGCAAGGACTGGAGCAGCACCGCGATCTTCCTCACCTGGGACGACTGGGGCGGCTTCTACGACCACGTCAAGCCGCCGACCGTCGACGCGTACGGCTACGGCCTCCGGGTGCCGTTCATCACCATCAGCCCGTACTCGCGGCGCGGAGTCGATCAACCACGGCCAGTTCAGCCAGGACGCGATCGTGAAGTTCATCGAGGACGATTTCCTCGGCGGTGCCCGGATCGACCCGAAGACCGACGGCCGACCCGACCCGCGCCCCGACGTTCGCGACTCCCTCCGGGCCGCCGGCGACCTGCGCGCGGACTTCAACTTCAACCAGAAGCCGGGCAAGCCCTTCTTCCTCTCGCCGTTCCCGACGTACCGGCAGTAGCGGGACCGGGGCGGTGGCGCGACGGGCGCCGGCCATATCCTCGACAGCCGTGCCCGAGCTGCGCATCGACCCGCTGACGGGAAACCGGACGATCGTCGCCGGCGAGCGTGCGGGCCGCCCCGGTGGAGCCCCGGCCGTCGCGCCCCCGGAGCCGATCGACCCGGAGAGGGACCCGTTCGCCGAGGGCCACGAGGACCGCACCCCGCCGGAGCTGTTCGCCGTCCGCCCGGACGGTGATGAGCCCGACACGCCGGGGTGGCGGGTCCGCGTCGTACCGAACCTCTATCCAGCGCTCGATCCCGCCCCGGCGGGCGAGGGCGAGCAGCTCCCGGTGAGCGAGACCGTGGCCGACGCCGACACGCCGGTCGCGCCCGGACCCGGGGCCAACGCCAGCCGCGACCTGTTCCTGTCGGCCGCCGCCCACGGCGCCCACGAGGTGATCGTCAACCACCCCCGGCCGGTGATCTCGCTCGCCGAGCTCACACCCGAGGACGTCGGTGCCGCCATCGCGGTGTGGCGGGAGCGGATGCGGACTCACGACGGCGCGGCATGCGTGCACCTGATCGTCAACGAGCGGCGGGAGGCCGGCGCCTCGCTGCCTCACACCCACGCCCAGCTCTACGCCCTGCCGTTCGTCCCGGCCGCACTTGCCCGGGAGCGCGAGCGGTTCCGCGCGTACGCGACGCGGACGATGGGCGGCAACCTGCTCGGTGACCTCGTGCAGGAGGAGGTCCGCCGGCGCGAGCGGATCGTCGCCATCGACGACGAGTCGGTGCTGATGGCCCCCTACGCCTCGCAGGTCCCCTACCAGCTCCAGCTCGCCCCCCGGGTGCCCCGCGCACGCTTCCAGGACGAGGGGCCGGACGGCGCGCGGATGCTCCACGACGCGCTCGGACGGCTTGCGCGGCTCCTCGGCACCAACCCGCCGCTCAACCTGTGGGTGCGCACCGCTCCCCGCGGCGCCGAGGAGTTCTGCTGGCGGATCGACATCGTGCCACGACTGACCCACCTCGCGGGCCTCGAGCTGGGGGCCGGGGTGAACCTGAACATCGTCGCCCCCGAGCGCGCCGCGGCGGAGCTGCGCGAAGCGTGAGCGGCTCCGACGGGGGCGGGAGCGCGCTGATGCGGGCGGTCCTCCAGCGCGTGAGCAGAGCGTCGGTCACCGTCGACGGTGAGGCGGTGGCGGCGATCGGACCTGGGCTGCTCGTGCTCCTCGGTGTGGCCGAGGGGGACGCCGAGGCCGAGGCCGACTGGCTGGCGACGAAGATCCCCGCGCTGCGGATCTTCCCCGACGCCGCCGGCCGGATGAACGAGCCGCTCGGCGAGCGCGAGCTGCTGTGCGTGAGCCAGTTCACGCTGCTCGGCGACGCCCGCAAGGGGCTGCGGCCGAGCTTCGTCGCCGCGGCTCCGCCCGAGGTCGCCGAGCCCCTCTACGTTCGCTTCTGCGAGCGCACCGGGGCCCGCCGCGGGGTGTTCGGCGCCATGATGGCCGTCGAGCTGGTGAACGACGGGCCGATGACGCTCGTGCTGGAGAGTCCGCCGAAGGCCCGATGATCCCGGGGACCGTGCGCTACCGGTATCTGTTCAGCCAGCTCGTGACTGCGACCTCAGCCTCGGCGCTGCACCCGCCGGGGCGGAGACGGCGCTCGAGCGGACCGTCCGGCTCGCCGTGCCGCGCAGATCGGATTGCCGATCAGGTGGCGCCGCCACATGCGGGTTGGCTCGATCGCGAGTCGGAAGATCCATTCGAGTCCGTTGTCGGCCAGCCATCGCGGCGCCCGGGGGTGTGGCCGGAGACGTAGTCGAACAATGCCCCGACGGTCCAGACGACCGATCCGCGCAGCTGATCAGCGTGGCGGTCGACCCAGAGCTCCTGCTTCGGGGTTCCCATGCCGACGAGCACGATGCTCGGCCGGTGCGCGTTGATGTTCTCGATCACCCGATCGTTGTGCGGAGAGTCGAGATCGAAGCACCCATGGTGCGCTCCGACGACGTCGAGCCGGGGGTACGCCTTTGTGGTGTCACGACCCCCGGGCAACCCGCATCGTGGACGGATTGGTGATCCCCGCGGGATCGGCGGGGCGCCTGAGAGGGAGAATGCTCACCGCGATGGGCCTCGTCATCAGGATCGACGCGCGCGACGCCGGTGCCCCCCGAGCTGCGCGGCTACGTCGGGGACGCCGCGCTCGATGCGCTGACCCGCGGCACCGCCGTGCTCGTGCACCCGAGCCGGTAGGAGGGCTCCCCGCCGAGCTCGGGCGGCAGTGGCCCGAGCCGCCGGCCGAGCCGGTCATGGTGCTGATGCTGAGCGTCGACGAGGGCGAGCTGCTGCGGCATTCGCTCCCGCCGGTGCTCGCTCAGGCCCCGGCGCCGGAGGTGTGGGTGATCGACAACGCCTCGGCCGACGACACCGCCGAGGTGGCCGAGCGCCACGGCGCCCGGGTCCTCCGTCTCCCAGAGCGGTTGAGCTACGCGGCGGCGATCAACCGCGGGATCGCGGCGACCGCGGGCACCGCCGTTCTGCTCCTCAACGCCGACTGCTTCCTCGCCGAGGGCGCGCTGGCCGCGATGGTCGCCCGGCTCGCCGGACCCGGCGTCGGCTCGGTGGCGCCGAAGCTCGTCCGCGCCACCCTCGGCGCGGAGGGACCCGTGCTCTTCGACGAGCTCGACGCCGCCGCGATGGGGATCGACCGCCGGCGCAAGAGCGGTCTCGTCGCCCACGGTCGCCCGGCGGCGGGCCACGCGACGGCGGCCGAGGCGTTCGGCGCCGACGGCGCGTGCGCGCTCTACCGGCGGGAGACGCTCGCGGACTGTCGGATGGTCTCGGGCGAGGTGCTCGACGAGGACATGGCGCTGTGGGCCTCCGACGCCGACCTGGCGTGGCGCGCCCGTCTGTTCGGGTGGCGGTGCATGTACGAGCCCGCCGCCGTCGCCGCCCACATCCGGACCTACAGCCCCTCGACCCGGGCCACGGTGAGTGAGGCCGACCGGCGACTGCAGTTCCGCAATCGCCTCGTGATGGTGGCCAAGAACGAGACCGGGGCGGGGTTGCGGCGCGACGGCCTCCGGATCGTCGGCCACGAGGTGCTCGCGCTCGGCCACGCCGCCCTGCGCGAACGTCACCTGCTCGCCGGCTACGGCGACGCCTGGCGGCTGCGGAGGGCGATCACGGCCCGCCGGCACGAGGTGCAGGGGCGGCGGCGGGTCGCCCGGCCGCCGTTCGGTCTCGAGCCCCCCGCGTGAGCGGCTAGCCGACGTCGCTGCTCGGCGTACGGCGGCGGCGCGCGGTCATCGTGCGCGCCCGCTCCGCCGAGCGCGCGGCATCCTCGTAGACGTCCCACGTCGCGCGGGCGGCGTCCCCCCAGGTCCACGCCGGGGGAGCCGGGGCCGGTCGACGGCTCGCCTCGGCGGCCCGTATCAGGCCGTCGAGGTCATCGATCGACCGCAGCGCGACCCGGTCGCCGAGCACCTCGCGCACCGCCGGCACGTCGCACGCGGCGACCGGGGTGCCGCAGGCCAGGGCCTCGATCGGGGGCAGTCCGAACCCCTCGTCGTCGGAGGGGTAGATGAGGGCGTGGGCGCCGGTGTAGATCGCGGCCAGGTCGTCGTCGGAGACCTCGCCGGTGAGGGTGACGTCCGGCAGTTCCTCGGCCCATGGGCCGGTCTCACCGACGAGCACGAGCGGGAGCGTCCGCGCAGCCTTCGCGAGCTGTCCGACCCGCTTGCGCGGATCGGGCGTGCGCAGTCCCCCGACCCACAGCAGATAGCGCTCGGGGAGGGCGAAGCGCTCCCGGACCTTCGCCACCTCGGCGGGGGGACGGGCCGTGAGCTTCGGCGCGGCCGCCTCGGGGATCACGACGAGCCGCTCGGAAGGAAGCTTCAGCATCTCCGTCGCGTCCGCGGCGACGGTGCTCGTCGGGACGATCACCCGGACGGCGCGTTGGACGGCGAGATAGCGGAGCTTGAAGCGGATCCCGGACCGGAGGTACTCGCCGGGCCGCTTGAGTGGGATCAGGTCGTGGAGCGTGACGACCATCGGCACCGGGGACCGCAGCAGCGCACCGTCGATCCACGGCGAGTGATACACGTCGCAGCCGCGCGGGCGGGAGGTCTCGACGATCTCGCCGCGGCCGTCGGCGCTCAGCGCCTCGAGCAGGCTGCGCGAGTACCGCCCGATTCCGCGGGAGTCCTTGGTGGCACGGCTGTCAAACGCGACCTTCATCTCTTCAGCAGGTTCTCCACCTGTCGACGTAGGCCGAAATGGCAAAGCGCCGGGCCGCGGATCTGGCAGCCCGGGACATCCTCTCATGGTGGGCCAGCACGGCGACGACCGCTTCGGCGAGCATCACCGCGAGCAGCCGGGGACGGGAGGCGGAGCCGGGCATCGTCGGCGCGACTGTAGTGAGGACCCGCGCGGTACCGTCGCGGGGTGCAGGAGTACCTCGAGGACCTGTGGCAGCGCCTGCCCGCCGACCTGCACCATCCCCACCTTGAGCTGCGCCGGCGGTTCCTCGCCGCCGAGCTCACGCCCGCTGACGTCGCTCTCGATATCGGCTGCGGGGACGGCACGTTCACGGCCGAACTCGCCGCCGCGGCGGCCCGCGTCGTCGGCGCCGAGGTCGCCGACGCGGCCATCGCGCGGGCCCGGGCGGCCCACCCCGAGCTCAACTTCGCGCGGGTCCCGCTCTCCGGCCCGCTGCCGTTCGCCGACGGGACGTTCACCGTCGTCTGGGCGAGCGAGGTGATCGAGCATGTGGCCGACACCGGGGCCTGGCTGTCGGAGCTCCGGCGGGTGATGACGCCCCGCGGGCGGCTGCTGATCACGACGCCGTCGCACGGGCGCGTGCGGCTCGCGCTCGGTGGCATCGAGCGGTTCTCGGAGCCGCTCGGCGATCACCTCCACCTGTACAGCTCCCGCTCGCTCGACACGGTGCTCGCCGAGTTCGGCTTCATCGACCGGACGATCAGCCGCGCCGCCGGGCCGCCGCTGCTCCGCCAGCTGCTGCTCGCCCGAGCGGTCCGCGGCTGAGCTGCGGTGACGAGATGCGAGCCCTGAGCGATGTCCGGGAGCTGTGGGCGGTCGCGCCAGAGCGGATCCTCGTCGCGCGGCACGGGCCTTCTCGTGGTGCGCGTCGGCAGAGGTCCACGCCGCCGCCTACTCTCTAGCCCTCAGCGGATGAAGATCGCGATCCTCGGCACGCGCGGAATCCCCGCGTCCTACAGCGGCTTCGAGACGGCCGTCGAGCAGCTCACCTCCCGGTTCACCGCCCGGGGGCACGAGGTCGTGGTCTACTGCCGGCCGCACGTCGTTGACCGGACCCTGCGGCGGTACAAGGGGGCCCAGCTCGTCCACCTTCCGACGGTTCAGAACAAGTACCTGGACACGTTCGTCCACACCGCGCTGTCGGCGGCCCACGCCGCGCTCGTCACCCAGCCCGACGTGGCGCTGTTCTTCATCGCCGGCAACTCGCCGCTGTGCATGATCCCGCGCTGGGCGGGGATCCCGGCGCTGATCAACATCGACGGTCTCGATTCCGACCGCCGCAAGTGGCCCGCCTTCGCCAAGACCTACCTGCGCTTCGCCGAGAGCACCGCGCCGCGGTTCTCCGATCAGGCGATCACCGACAGCCAGGCCGTGGCGGAGATCTTCGAGCGCCGCTACGGCCAGCGGATCGGCGTCGTCCCCTACGGCGTCCAGGACCCGGGCTACGTCGGCACCGAGACCCTGCGCCGGCTCGGCCTCGAGCCCGGCAAGTACATCCTGTTCGTCGGCCGGCTCGAGCCGGAGAACAACCCGCACCTGCTCGTCGAGGCGTTCTCGCGGATCTCGGCCGCCCGGGCGAAGGACATGAAGCTGGCGATCGTCGGCGGCGCGCCCTACGCCGACGACTACATCCGTCAGGTGCGGCGCTCGGCCGATCCCCGGGTCGTCTTCCCCGGCTACGTGTTCGGTCAGGGCTACTGGGAGCTCCAGCGCCACGCCTACCTGTTCTGCGCCCCCACCGAGGTCGGTGGCACGCATCCGGTGATCCTCGAGGCGATGGCCGCGGGCAACTGCGTGCTCGTCAACGACCACCAGCCGAACGTCGAGACCGTCGGGGACGCCGGGGTCCTGTTCTCGGGTCGCGAGGGGGTCTCGGACCTCACGCGGCAGCTCGAGCGGCTGCTCGACAGCCCCGAGCTCGTCACCGAGTACCGCAGTCGCGCGCTCGAGCGGGCGCAGATGTACTCGTGGGATGCGGTCGCGGACCGCTACGAGGAGCTGATGCGCACCATGTGCGCGGCCCAGGGACCGGGCGCGCTGCCGCCGTCGCTCGTCGATCCTGAGCCGGCCATCCTGGCGTAGATGGTCTAGGCAGTTGACCTCCGCGCGCGGACCGGTGGGCGATCGGGCCGTGCTGCTCGCGGTGTGCGCGGTGGCCGCGGCGCTGCGTTTCGCCACCCTCGGTCACCAGAGCTTCGACTTCGACGAGTCGTTCACGGTCGGTGTGGTCCTCGGGGGCTCGCTCGGCCACGCGCTGCACACGATCCCGATCACCGAGTCCTCGCCGCCGCTGTACTACGTCCTCGCCTGGCTGTGGAGTCAGGTGTTCGGCCTCGGGGCGTTCGGCCTCCGGGCGCTGTCGGCGGTGTGCGGAACCGCGCTCGTGGCGATCACGCCGGCGATCGCCCGACGGTGCGGGGGATCGCCGCGGGCGGCCGTGCTCGCGGCCGCGTTCGTCGCCGTCAACCCGCTGATGGTGTGGTACTCGCAGGAGGCCCGGACCTACGCCCTGCTGGCGCTGCTCAGCGCACTGTCGTTCTGGGCCTTCGTCAGCCGCCCTGGAGCGGCCTGGGCGGGGACCGCTGTCCGCCTGGGCGGTCGCCTCGGCGCTCGCGCTGGGAAGCCACTACTTCGCCGCATTCCTTGTTGTTCCCGAGGCCGCGTGGCTGCTGTGGAGGCTGCGTTCCCGCCTGGCGCTCGCGGCGGTCGGGCTCCCGATCGTCGTCGGGGGCGCGCTCGTTCCGCTCGCCGTGCGCCAGTCCGGCCACCGGACGGAGTGGATCGAGGCGCTCGGGCTCGGGAGCCGGATCCGCGAGGTGGCCAAGAAGTGGATGACCGGCGAGATCGCCCCACGGGGGACGGTGGTGCTCGTCGCGGCGCTGGTCCTCGCTGCGGCCGCGTGCGTGTTCGCCTGGCGCAGGCTCGAGGCGGATGAGCGCCACGGGGCCCGGCTCGCCCTGCTCGCCGGGACCGCCGCCCTCCTGCTTCCGCTGCTCGTCGACCTTGCCGGGCTGCACTACCTGATCTCCAAGAACGTGATGCCGGCGCTCACCGTGCTGCTGATCGGCGCTCGGGCTGGTGCTCGGCGGCCGCCGCGGCGGCGCGGTGGCGATCGGCGCCGCCGGGGCGATCGCCACCGCCTTCCTTGCCCTGACCGTCGCCGGCGCGATCGACCCGGCGTTGCAGCGACCGGACTACCGTCGGGCATCGGCGGCGATCGGCGCCCCGGAGAGCGCGGCAGGTCGTCGTCACGCCGGACCTCGGCGACCACCCGCTGTCGATCTACCGCCACGGTGCCACGCCGGCGCCGGCCGGCTTCGCCGCCACGCAGGTGATCCTGATCCGGCCGCTGCCCCGGGCCGACGTCGGCGGCGGACGAGGGCCGACGCCGTTACCACCGCCCGGCTTCGTTCTGCGGGGCCGGCGCGACGCGGCGAGCTACACGCTGGTCTGCTTCGCCGCGCCGCGGCCGGTCACGGTGCCCGTGGCCACCCTCACGAGCCTCGGCGGGGCGAAGGCGAGCGCGCAGGTGTGGCCCGGAGCGCCCACCGGGCCGCCCCCGCCCGTCTGCCGGGGCTGACGGGAGCGCCGGCACACGAGCGCCTAACCTCCCCGGCGCGATGGACGTCTCGGTCGTGATCCCGACCCGCGATCGGGCGGGCTACCTGCACGTCGCGCTCGCCTCGCTCGCCGCCCAGTCGGGCGACTTCTCGCTGGAGGTGATCGTCGTCGACGACGCGTCGCGGGACAGCACGCCCGCGGTATGCCGGCGGTGGGGTGCGCGGCACCTCCGCCGACGCGACCCGATCGGCCTGAACGCGGCCCGGAACCTCGGCGTCGAGGCGGCGCGCGCCCCGCTCGTCGCGTTCCTCGACGACGACGTGCTCGTCCCGGCGCAGTGGTCCGGGGCGCTCGTGCGGGGGGCGGCCGAACACCGGTCCGCCGACGCGTTCGGCGGACCGATCCGGGCACGGCTCGAAGGCCGGCCGCCGCGGTCGTGCGGGCGGGAGAAGCCGCCGGTGACGACGCTCGACCTCGGCCCCGTCGATTGCGAGGCGGAGATGGTCTGGGGGGCGAACATGGCGCTGCGCAGCGAGGCGTTCGCGCGGGTCGGACCGTTCGACGAGACGATCCACGGCCACGGCGACGAGGAGGACTGGCTGCTGCGGTTGCGGGCCGCGGGCGGCCACATCGAGTACCTCGCGGCGGCCGGCGTCGAGCACCGCCGCGCCCCGACCGACGCCACACTCGCCGCGCTCGCCCGCGCCGCCTACTTCCGCGGCAGGGCGGCCCGCCGCAGCGACGAGCGCCGGGGGGTGGCGCCGATCCTGCCGCGCGAGCTCCGGGTGCTCGCCGGGTGCGCTGTCCACACCGTTCGCTATCGGTGCCCACAGGGGCCGATCATGGGCGCGCACGCGGCCGGCCGGGTCGCCCGGGCGCTCGAGGGCCTGCGAGCATGAATCCCGATCGGCCGCGGCGGGTCCTCGTCGTGCCGAAGTGGTACCCGTGGCCCGAGGAGCCGGTCCTCGGCGTGTTCTGCCGCGAGCAGGCCCGCGCGCTGACCGACACCCACGATGTCGTCATCCTCGCCTCGCGGGCCGTGCGGAGCCCGCCGTTCCGGGTGTTCGCCCGCGCCGAGGCGACCGAGGACGGCCTGCGCACGATCCGGGTCCGCTACCGGCGGCCACGCTTCCGCCCCGCCGCGATGGTCTGCCAGCTCGCCGGGATGGTGAGTGCCGTGTGGCGGCTGCGGCGGGAGGGCTGGCGCCCCGACATCGTCCACGCCCACGTCTACTCGGCCGGTCTCCCGGCGCTCGTGCTCGCCCGCATCTGCCGGGCGCCGCTGGTCATCACCGAGCACTACACCGGCTTCGAACGCGGGCTGATCCGGGGGTACGACCGGGTGACCGCGACGCTCGCGTTCCGCGGCGCCGACCTCGTCGCGGCCGTGAGCCGGCCGCTCGCCGCGCACGTCCGGGCGCTCGCGCCGAAGACGCGGATCGAGGTCGTGCCGAACGTCGTCGACACGGCCGTGTTTCACCCCGCATGGGCCGCGCGGGGAGGCGGACGCTCCACTCCGACTGCTCAACGTCGCCGCGCTCACCGCCAAGAAGGGCCAGATGGACCTGCTCGCCGCCCTCGCCGCCTTCCGGGACGCCGGCCATCCGGCGGTCACGCTGACGATCGCCGGCGACGGTGAGCTCCGCGCGCAGCTCGAGCAGCGGGCCGGGGAGCTCGACCTCGCCGGCGCCGTCCGATTCGTCGGTGCGGTTCCAAAGCAGCGGGTCGCCGCGCTCATGCGCGAGGCCGATCTGTTCGTGCTCTCGAGCCATCACGAGAACCTCCCGTGCGTGCTGCTCGAGGCGATGGCCAGTGGGCTGCCGTCGGTGGCGACCGACGTCGGCGGCGTGGCCGAGCTGCTTGCGCCCGGGACCGGGGTGATCTGCCCGCCGCACCGCCCCGAGGCGCTCGCCGAGGCGATCGACGCGGCCGCGCACACCGCGTTCGACCCCGAGGCGCTCGCCGCGCGCGCCGCCGCGCGCTACGGCTACGCGCCGTTCCGCGAGCGGTGGACCACGCTCTACGCCGAGCTCGGCAGCAGCGCGGGCAGCACGCGATCGGCCACGGAGCGGCGGACGGCCTCCGGTCCGTAGGGCGCCAGCAGCAGGCGCGCCTCGGAGCGATACGCCGTCCGCGCCTCGGCGGACAGCTCGAGCCCGGCGGTGATGGCCCGGGTGAGCTCGGGCACGCCGAGATCCGCGCCGACCAGCTCGGGGGCGAGCCGACGGGCAAGCGGCAGGGCCTCGTTCGGACCCGGGGAGGGGAGGGTGACGAGCGGGCGCCCGGCGGCGAGGGCCTCGAGCTGGGCAATCCCCCAGTCCTCGTAGCGCGCGGCGCTGACATACAGCCCGGCGCTCGCCACGAGCCGGCCCCAGGCGGCGTGATCGATCATCCCGATGAAGCTCACCCCGGGTGGGATCGCCACTCCGCGGCGGTCGAGCCAGCGCTCGGCCGTGCGTCGGTCGATCCCGCCGATCCGCAGCTCGGCCTCCGGGGGCGCGGCCCGCTCCCAGGCCGGGAGGAGCACGTCGAGCCCTCGCTTCTCCGGGTTGGCGCCATACGCGACCGCCGTCGGCCCCGGCTCACGGGCGGCGGCCCGCGCCGACACGATGTCGGGCTCCGGGGTGATCGGCACCGGCAACGGCACGATGGCCGGTCCTCCCGTGTCCAGGCCGAGCACGCGCTCGGCGCTCTTTGCCGCGACCGCGCCCCACGGCAGCAGCAGCTCGGCCCGCCGCAGGACGTCGGGCTCGCGCCGGCGCTGCCATGCGCCACCTGACCCCGGTCGGGACAGGGCGGCGAGGCTGTCGAAGCGGACCGCATGCGGTACGCGGGGCCGGCGCTGAAGCAACGCGGCGGTGATGCTGCAGATGATCACCGCCCGGGCGTCGAGCCTGCTCGCGGCGTGGCGAGCGGCAAGCGCCTCGACGACGTCGGTGAGCAGCATCGACCGGCGGAGCCGGCCGGCCCGCCCGACGGCGACCGGTATGACCCGGCAGCGGTAACCGAGCGCCCGCAGATCCTCGGCCAGCGCGGCGTCGGCGCGCCGCCAGCCGGAGGTCGTCCCCAGGGAGAGGATCGCGATGTCGTCCACTCTGGCCGCCCAGGCCCTACGCGCGGCGCGCGCAGCGCGTGGCCGAGGCCTTGACCCGGCAGCCCTCGAGGCGCAGGGCATCCCGGCGGAACATGCGGAAGGCGGGCTTGGCGATGAAGCTGGTGCCGGTGAACCGGAACAGACCGGCGAAGTTGAACTCGTAGCTCCCGAGTTGCTCCGTGCCCGCCCAGTCGTAGATGGAGAAGGAGAGCAGGCGCAGGCGCGTCCGGCGGGCGGTGAGGATCCCCATCACCGCGTCGATCTTCTTCGCCTGCCCGACCTCGTCGGTCTCCACCCCGAAGTGCTCGGGGCTCCGGCCGAGTGAGGAGTTCCACCCCACCTCGTCCGCGATCATCGGCTTGCGGCGATCGCCGGACTGATCCATCACCCTGCGGAAGTTGTCCAGGATCGTGAGCACTCCGGCGGGGCGCGCCGTGTAGGGGTGGACCGCGGCGACGTCGAACAGCGACCGCACGCCCTTGACCCGATAGATCTTGGCGAGATCGATCCAGGAGCTGTCGGCCAGGCCGGCGAGGACCACCCGCGCCCCGGGATCGGCGGCCTTGATCGCCGTCGTGGGCGGCGCGCAGCAGCGCGGCGTAGCTGTCGGCGAAGTTCGGCTGCACCGACCACCAGCCCCACAGGTTCGGCTCGTTCCAGACCTGCCACATGCGGATCGGCCGCCGGGGTGCTCACGGCTCGCCCACAGGCTGCCATGAGGGCCGTAGCGGTGGATCAGCGCGGTGAGGAACGCCGCGTACGGGGCGACATGCGCGGGCGTGCGCACGGGGCCGCCGTTGCTGGGCAGCGCGTCCCATGTCCGGGGCGTCGAGGACGCGCGGGAGCAGGACCGTGAGACCACGCGCAGCGGCGAGCGTGAAGATCTGATCGAGCCGGTCGAGGCGCAGCGGGAGCCCGTCGACGTCGGTGAACTGCGAGAGCTCGGAGGCCGGGACATCGGACCACGCGGCGTAGGGCTCGGTGTCGGCCCAGTCGACGGCGAACACGGCGTTCTCGACGCCGGAGCGGGCCATCACGTCGAGCTGGCGGGCCGAGATCGACCGATTTCGCGGCCGGAGAGCCACACCGGACCGTCGAGCACCACGCCGACGAATCCCTGGGGTACACGGGCGGGCGCCGAGGTGCCCACGGCCAGGCAGGCCGCGAGCGCACCGGCGAAGGCCAGCAGGAACGGGCGGTTCGGCTACGACGTCTTCGCACAGTGAGTGGCGGAGCTCCTTGACGCGAGCAGCGCTCGAGCTTCAGCGCCTCGTCGCGGAACGCTCCGAACGCGGGCTTGGCGGTGAGTTCGCCGCCGAGCGGCCTTGAACAGCCCGGCGAAGAAGAACTCCGGCTCGCCACGGGCGACTCCGTTGCTCGCCCAGTCGTAGATGTCGAAGCCCATCAGGTTCAGCGGCCTCGGTTCTTGGCCAGCAGCCCCATCACGGCGCAGATGTTCCTTGGCCTGGGTGGCCTCCGTCGTCTCGAAGCCCGCCGAGATGCTGCGGCTCTGGCCGAGCGACGAGTTCCAGCCGACCTCGTCGGCGACGATCGGCTTTCGGCGATCGCCGGCGCTTGTTCATCGTCCTGCCGGACGTACCGGAGGATCGTGACCACCCCCTGCGGATATCGCGTGTACGGGTGGATCGCCACCGCGTCGAACAGCTTGCCGACGCCGTGGACCCGGTAGAGCGAGCGGAGCTCCTGCCACGAGGCGTTGGCCAGCCCGGCGAGCACGACCTGGGCACCGCGGTCGGCGCGCTTGATCGCATCGTGGGCGACTTGAGCAGCTGGGCATAGGACTGCGGCCAGTTCGGCATGATTCCAGAACACGACGAAGTTCGGCTCGTTCCAGACCTGCCAGCTCCGGATCGGCAGGCGGTGCGCGCGCCCCGTCCAGAAGCTGCCGTGCGGCCCGTAGCGGTCGATCAGCGCCTTGAGGAACGTCGCCGTATGGCGTCGTCAGCCGTGGCGTGTGGAGCGTAGTGGAAGCCGCTCTGGGCACCGCGTCCCAGCTCGGCGCGTCGGTCACCACCGGGTGTACCGTGATGCCCCGTCCGCCGCGAGTCCGACGAGGCTGGTCGAGGTCGCTGACAGGTCCAGCGGCAGACCGTCGACGTCGGTGAACTGCGACCGCTGCGTCGGCGGCAGGACGTCGCTCCAGTGGGCGTAGGGCTCGGTGCTCGCCCAGTCGAACTCGACGCGGAGGCTCTCGACGCCGCTGGCGGCCATCGCGTGAGCTGGTTCGCCGATGTCGATGCCCGTGGCGATCGGGAACATCGGGACCGTCGAGCACCGTCCCGATGAACCCCTGGGGGACCCGGGCCGGCGCCTTCGCGGCGACGGGCTCGCCGCGAGCCGCGAGCGACCACGCGACCAGGCCGCCACGGCAGCGGCCCTGTACGCCGGCGCGTCTCAGCGAGCCCATGACCGGTGGGTGGCGAGGGTCCGCTGCGCCTGCGCGGCGGTGACGTACGGGCGTCTCGCGAGGAACTCGCGGGCCTCGGCGATCGCCGAGCCAGCCGTCATAGCCGGACGCCACCGGGCGCACCCCGTGCGCGACCGCGGTGGCGTCGATCACGCCGAGCCGCCAGCCTTCGGCGCCGGCCACGGCCGACCAGTGGACGTCGAGGCCCCAGCCGGCCCCGAGACGGCGGGAACGGCAGCAGCTTCTCGAACGTCGGCGCGGCGGAACGCGGTCACCGGGCCGATCTCCACGAACGCCGTCTCGCGCAGGACCGCGCCGCGGCTGGCGGCGCGTCACCGACCACGCGGCGTGGGAGCGGTGGCGGTGGGCGGGCTGGGCGAGGCGGAGCTCGAAGCGCTCGGCGAGGAACAGGAACCGGTCGAGGAATCCCGCGCGGTAGCGCGACATCGTCGTCGAGCACGAGCAGCCAGTCGAACGTCCACGGCGGATGCTCGTCGAGCAGCGCTTGAGGTTCTCGAACTTGCCCGCGGCTCACCCATCTCCCGGGTCACGAACTCGACGTGGTGGCGCGAGCCGGAGCAGCTCCGCGTAGGCAGCCGGCGAGCAGCCCCGGCTGTCCGCGGCCGCTCGACCGCCAGTGCCAGCACCCGCCGCCGCTCCATCGTGGAGGCGGCCCGGGCCAGGCGGGGCCCCTGCAGGGTCAGCATCGCGGTGCCGCGATCGAGCATGTCGCTGAGCAGGGCGTGGGCCTGCGAAGCCGGGGCCCCACCACCTGACCGCGTGTGCCGGAGAGGAAATCGTCAGGCCCCGAGGCCTGCATCCCCCGCCCCGTTCGCCGGGCGGGTATCGCGCGGCATCGCGCTACGCGGTGCGTCGGTGTGACGCGAGCTGTGAAGCGAAGGCGGCCATGAACCTGGGGTTGTAGCGCAGGTAGCGCCGCCACAGGCGGCGCGGCTCGTGGGCGAGCCGGTAGGCCCACTCCAGTCCGGCCTCCTGAATCCACGTCGGGGCCTGCGGGACGAGGCCCGGCGTGGAAGTCGAACGCGGCGCCGACGCCGATCAGCAGCGGCGCGTCGATCAGCGGGCGCATCTGCGCCATCCACTTCTCCTGCTTGGGCACGCCGATGCCCGACCCAAACGACGTCCGCGCGGGAGTGGTTGATCTCCTCGGCGACCGCTCGCGCTCCTCGGCGCTCAGCGGGCGGTGGGGTGGGGAGTAGCCGCCGACGATCTGCACGCCCGGGTGGCGCTGGCGCAGGTTTAGCGCCAGCTGGACCAGTGCGCCCTGATTGCGCCCGCCGTACAGGTAGAAGCGATGGCCGGCTCGCGGGCAGCGTGGTCGCACGCCTGGGCCATCAGCTCCGGGCCCGTAGACGCGGGCGGCGAGGTTGTGGCCGAGCGAGTTGATCGCCCACACCAGCGGCTGGCCGTCGGGAACGTTGAGCGCCGAGCCGCTGCAGCGCCGTGTCGCAGCGCGCGGATCCTCCTGGGCGGCCATCACCGTGTGGACGTTGCACACGCAGACGTAACCGCTCTCGCCGGCGTCGATCATCTCGTCCATCCAGTCGAGCGCCGGGTGTAGTCGGTCAGGGCCAGCGGCGTGCCGAGCACGTTGACCGTCTGGACGCGGGCACGGCCGCCGGTCGAGCCTGAGAGGCTTTCAGGTCGCATCAGGGAGCTCTCGAGGTACCGCATGTCCGCGTTGGTTGTAGGTACCGAAACGTCCGCGTTGGTTGTGACGCGAAACCTCAGATACAGAACGTGAAACAGGGCCGGAGGTTTCGCTGTTGCCGGAGGTTCTGGACGAAAATTTCCTTGTTTGCGGGACTTCGGTGGCCGATATGCTGGACCTTCGACACGGAAGTCGACCCGAGCCCGCGAGCATCGCCCCCTTTCTCGCGGGTTCTCTGGACGGCCCCCAGCCCTACCAGGGTCGTCCACCTGCTGGGTCCGTGTCGCTTTTCGCGGCGCGGACCCAGCTAGTGCCCGTCGGATCTCGGACAGCGGCCCTAACCTCCGCGCGCGATGCATGCTCTGGTCACCGGCGGCGCCGGCTTCATCGGCTCGAATCTCGTCGACGCCCTGCTTGCCGCGGCGACCGGGTCGACCGTGCTCGACAACCTCAGCACCGGCAAGCGCGAAAACCTGACCGAGGCCGTCGCGGCCGGAGCGACAGCTGCTCGAGCTCGACGTCCGCGACGCCGATGCCGTCCGCGAGCGCGATCCTGTCGCGTCCGCCCTGAGGTCGTGTTTCACCTGGCCGCGCAGATCGACGTCCGCCTGTCCGTCCACGATCCCGCCGCCGACGCCACGTCGAACGCGCTCGGCACGATCAACGTCCTGCAGGCCGCGCTCGCGGCCGGTACGCGCCGGGTCGTCAACACGTCCACCGGCGGGCGGGCTGTACGGCGACGCCGACACGCTGCCGACGCCGGAGGACCATCCGATCCGTCCGCTCGCGCCGTACGGGATGAGCAAGTGGGCCGCCGAGGGCTACTGCGCGCTGTTCACCCGCCTCCATCGCCTCTCGACGGTCTCGCTGCGCTACGGGAACGTCTACGGGCCCCGCCAGGACGTCCATGGCGAGGCCGGTGTGGTGGCGATCTTCTGTGGCGCGCTCGTCGAAGGGCGGACGCCGACGGTGTTCGGCGATGGCCGCCAGACCCGGGACTGGGTCGACGTCGCCGACGTCGTCCAGGCCAACCTGCTCGCCGCGGCGCTCCGAGATCACCGGCCCGGTCAACATCGGGCACGGCCAGGAGACCTCGGTGCTCGACCTGCTCGGGCGCTGCGCGACGTCGGGCTACGACGGGCGGACGCTGCCCGAGCCCGCTTCGCGCCCGAGCGGCCCGGCGAGGTCCGCCGCAGCTGCCTCGATGTGACGCGCGCGCGGGAAACGCTGCTGTGGGAGCCGCAGTTGCCCTCTGCGCGACGGGCTGCGGCTGATCCTGGCGAGCCTGTGAGCCCGTCGATCCGCTCGCGCCGAAGCGCGGCACCGGGGTCCCCCGGGGCCCTCGGGCCCTCCGGGGCGCCGGCAGGCGCCGTCGACCGCTCGGTCACGCCCGGCGTCCTCGCTGGCGACCGGCCGTCGGTGTCGCGGTTGCTCTACGACCGCCTCGACCGGCCCAGATCGCGGAGATCTCGGCACGCGGCGGCCGAGGCCCCGGAGCTCGCGGGCCAGCCCAAGATCGGGCAGGACGCTCGCGGAGCGAGGCCTGGCTGGTTCTCAACTACGGCGTGTGGTTCGAGCTCCCCGCGGTGCTCGAGCGCACCGGTCTACCGCCGCGCAGCCGCCAGAGGAGGTCCATGCCATGGCCCGCGGCCCGCTCGCGGCGGCCGGCGGCCTGTACGAGGCCGACATGGTGTTCAACGCCGTTCGCGCCGCCGGGGCCGACCTTGCGCAGGCGGGCGAGGTGCTCGACTTCGGCTGCTCCTCCGGCCGGGTGCTGCGGGTGCTCGCCGCGGCTTTCCCCACGGTCCGCTGGCGCGGCTGTGACCCGAACGAGCGCGCGATCGAGTGGGCTCGGGGCCAACCTGCCGCGGATCGAGGCCTTCGTCAGCCCCCAGGCGCCGCCGCTGCCGATCGCCGAGGCCGCGCTTGGCGCGGCGTTCGCGATCTCGATCTGGTCGCATTTTCGCCCCGCGGCTCGGCCTGCGCTGGTTCGACGAGATGCACCGGGTGATCCGCCCCGGCGGCCACCTCGTGTTCACCACGCACGGCCTCCAGTCGGTCGCCCACTACGCCGGCGGGCTGCGCCCGGTCGCAGCAGTGCGTCGAGATCCGCGACGCGCTGTACCGCGACGGCTTCTGGTACGCCGCCGAGTTCGGCGACCTCGGCGACGACGGGGTGCGTCAATCCCGAACTGGGGCACGGCGTTCCTCAGCCCCGAGTGGGTGCTCGCCAAGCTGTGCCCTCAGTGGCACGTGGTCGAGTACGCCGCCGGGCCGCAACGGCCACAACCAGGACGTCTACGTGCTCCGGCGCGCGTGAGGCGCGGCTGGGCCGCGCCCTGACCGTTGCTAGCGTCACCGTGCCATGAGCGCGACCGCCCGCAAGCCTGAGCGCCCGGCGCCCGCGCCGGCGGCGGGCGAGCCGGCCGTGCGCATCCACGACGTCAGCAAGTCCTTCCGGCTTCCCCATCAGCGCTACAGCACGCTGAAGGAGCGCCTGCTGCACCCGATGCGCACGACCGGCTACGACGTGCTCCAGGCCGTCGACCGACGCCGACGTCGAGATCCAGCCGGGCGAGTTCTTCGGGATCGTCGGACGCAACGGCAGCGGCAAGAGCACGCTGCTGAAGTGCATCGCCGGGATCTACGGGATCGACAGCGGGGAGCTCACCGTCCGCGGCCGGCTGTCGCCGTTCATCGAGCTCGGCGTCGGCTTCAACCTCGATCTCACCGCCCGGGACAACGTGATGATCAACGCGATCATGCTCGGCCTGACGCCCGCGGCAGGCGCGCGAGCGCTTCGACGACATCATCGACTTCGCCGAGCTCCAGGACTTCCTGGATCTGCGGCTGAAGAACTACTCCAGCGGGATGCACGTGCGGCTGGCCTTCTCGGTGGCGATCCAGGTCGAGGCCGAGATCCTGCTGATCGACGAGGTCCTGGCGGTCGGCGACGCGGCCTTCCAGCAGAAGTGCTTCGACGAGTTCGAGCGGCTCAAGCGCGCCGGGCGCACGATCCTGTTCGTCACCCACGACATGGGCTCGATCGAGCGCTTCTGCGACCGCGCGATGCTGCTCGATAAGGGCGCGACGGTGATGATCGGAGAGCCGGCCGAGGTCGCCCGCCGCTACAACGCAGCTCAACTTCGGCCGGACGGTGCACCAGCGCGGCCGCAGCCCGCCGCGGGTGAGAGCGGCCGGGCCGGTCGTCGATCCTCGACGGCGTGGTTCGAGGACGAGCGACGGCGCGCGCGTGGCCACGCTCGGCCGCGGCGAGCCCGGTGCCGCGCGTGCATGGAGGTTCAGCTTCAACGAGTCGCTCGACCGACCCGATCTTCGGCTTCACGCTGCGCAACGAGGTGGGCAGCACGGTGTTCGCCACCACGACCGACAGCGACCGGCTGGACACCGGCGCTTTCGCCGCCGGACCGCACCGTGGTCGTGCGGATGCGAGTTCGAGAACTGGCTGACCCCGAGCCGCTACTCGCTGACGCCCTCGGTGGCGCGCCACGGCACCGGCGCCGACGCGCTCGACCTGCGCGAGGACCTCGCCACGCTGCTCATCCACGGGGTCCGTTCACCGGGGGGATCGTCGAGCTGCCCCACGCGTTCGAGATCGGCGACGCCATGAGCGCCGAGCTGACCGTCGCCCGCAACGTCGCGCCCTCGGCCTTCGGCGACGACGCCCGGCGCTTCTTCCACCTCACGCTGACGCTCGCCAAGACCGACTTCAAGCTGCGCTACTTCGGCTCCGCGCTCGGCTACGCCTGGTCGCTGGTGCGGCCCCTGCTGTACTTCGGGTGCTGTACGTCGTGTTCACCCAGATCTTCCACGCCGGCAAGGGCGTGCCCGCACTACCCGGTCTACCTGCTCACGTCGATCATGCTGTGGACGTTCTTCCTGGAGACGACGACGGGCAGCGTGCAGTGCCTGCTCTTCCGCGAGGGGATGCTGCGCAAGATGCGCTTCCCCCGGCTGGTGATCCCGCTCTCGGTCGGCCTCACCGCGCTGTTCAACCTCGCGGTCAACTTCGATCGTCGTGATCGGGTTCGCGCTCGCCACCGGTGTCGAGCCCCGCGTGGGCGTGGCTCGAGCTGCCGCTGCTCGTCGCGCTGCTGGCCACGCTCGCCGTCGGCGTCGGGATGCTGCTCTCGGTCCTCTACGTCCGCTTCCGCGACGTCCAGCCGATCTGGGACGTCGGCAGCCAGATCCTGTTCTACGCCTCGCCGATCATCTACACGGCGGCCCAGTACAAGGCGCTGATCAGGGTCGCGATGATCAACCCGATCGCGGCGATCCTCACCCAGATGCATCACGCCTTCATCGATCCCGACCGCGCATTCAGCGCGGCCCGGGAGATCGGCGGGGCGCCTCGGCTGCTGATCCCGCTCGGCATCATCCTCGGCGCTCGCCGGTCCTCGGGCGCCTGGGTGTTCACGCGGGAAGCGCCGCGGATCGCCGAGAACCTATGAGCACCGAGCGCTCAGAGGCCCGAACCGAGGCGGGCGAGCTCGAGCGGCTGCGGGCCGAGAACGCGCGCCTGCGGGCGCACGTGCACGGCTCCAGGATCAGCTCGCCGACGTCGAGGCCTGGGCGAACCGCGCGGTCGCCGAGGCGCAGGAGAAGACCTACTGGCTCGATCGCTGGCACGTCGATCTGAACGCCGTGATGCGGCGGCCGGCCGCGGGCCGCATCCGGGCGCCGCGCGCGAAGCTGCGCGGCGTCTACCGCGCGCTCGACAGCGCTGCGCCGGCGCCATGCTGCCGTGAGCGCCGGGGCGCGGCGCCGCGACGATCTCGGTCGTCATCCCGGTCAAGGACGGCGCGCGGTATCTGGGCGAGCTGCTCGCGGCGCTCGCCGGCCGAGCCGGTCGACGAGGTGCTGGTGATCGACTCCGGCTCGGCCGACGGCTCGCCCGAGCTCGCGCGTGCGCGCGGGCGCCCGGGTGCTCGAGATCGAGCCGGGCGGAGTTCGGCCACGGCCGCACGCGCAACCTCGGCGCCGAGGCGACCACCGGCGAACTGATCTGCTTCCTCACCCAGGACGCGACGCCGCAGCGCCGGGCTGGGCCGATGCGTACCGGGAGGCGTTCATGCTCGGCGCCCGCGTCGGCGCCGCCTACGGGCCGCACCTCCCACGCCCGGACACCTCCCCGATGATCGCCCGTGAGCTCGTCGAGTTCTTCGCCGGGTTCTCACCCGACGGCGGTCCCGCGGCTGCAACGGGCCGGCGATCCCCACTTCCTGTCGAACGTCAACGCCTGCTACGCCCGCGAGTGCTGGCGCGAGATCCGCTTCCGCGATGTCGCCTACGCCGAGGACCAGGCCTTCGGAACCGACCTGCTCGCCGCCGGCTGGAGCAAGGTCTACCACCCGGCCGCCGCCGTACTGCACGCCCACGACTACCCGCTCGCCGACTTCATGCGCCGGTACTTCGACGAGTACCGCGGGCTGCGGGCGACGACCGGCCACGTCGAGCCGCTCCGTGGCGTCCTCGGCCACGTCCGCCGCTCGGTCGCGCGGCGACGATCGCTGGCTGCGAGAGCGGGGCCTGCCGCTCCCCGAGCGGGCGGAGTGGGCGGTGCGCTCCGCCGCCCACCACGGCGGCCGCCGGGTGTTCTCGGCGCTCGGCTCGCGGGCCGAGCGGCTCCCGGCCGGAGCGCGGCGGCGGCTCTCGCTGGAGGGACGCGATGACGCGCGACGTGCTGCCCGAGGGCCGCCGGTCGCCGACCCGAGGACGGTGCGGGCGGCCGGCGGTCCCCAGCTCGCGCGGGCCGGTGCGGTCCCGGCGAGGATCGATCACGAGTTCTACTCGCTCGTCGCCGACGCCTGGGCGCGGGGGCCGGCGCCGCTGCTGACGCCCGCCCCGGGGACCTCCGAGCGCGAGCGGCTGCGGCTGGCGATGCTGCTGCCGCCGTTCAACCGTGGCAGCGGCGGCCACAACCTGCTGATGCAGATCTTCTCCCGGCTCGAGCGGCGCGGCCACGTGTGCAGCGTCTGGATGCACGACTACACCGAACGTCTGCGGAATCTGTGGCCGGGGGTCCTCCGCCACGACATCAACGACTTCTTCGCCCGGTTCGACGGACCGGTGTACAACGGCTTCGACGAGTGGCACGGCGCCGACATCGTGATGGCCACCGGCTGGCAGACCGTGCACCCGGCACTCGCGCTCGACCGTGCCTACGCGCGGGCATACCTCGTCAACGATCATGAGCCGGAGTTCTTCGCCACCTCAACCGAGTCGGTCATCGCCGCCGACACCTATCAGCGCGGCCTCCACGCGATCGCCGGCTCGCCGTGGCTCGCCGATGTGCTCCGCGACCGCTACGGGACCACCGCCGACGTGTTCGAGTACGGGGTCGACCACGACGCCTACCGGCCCCGGCCGGTCGCCCGCCGCCGGGACACGGTCGTCTACTACGCGCGTCACTCGACCGGGCGCCGCGGCGTCCCGCTCGGCCTGATGGCGCTGGCCGAGCTCCATCGGCGCCGCCCCGATGTCCGGATCGTCCTGTTCGGCGGCCCGCCGATCGAGACCTCGTTCCCGCACCTCCACCTCGGCGTGCTCGACCCGACCGAGCTGTCGTGGCTGTATTCGGAGGCGACGGCCGGGCTGTGCCTGTCGCTCACCAACTTCTCGCTGATGCCGAAGGAGATGATCGCCTGCGGGCTGCCCTGCGTGGAGCTCGCCGGTGCCGCCGCCGAGTCGATCTTCGGCGCCGAGGGCCCGCTTGAGCTCGCTCCGCTCGATCCCGGTGCGATCGCCGACGCGCTCGAGCGGCTGCTCGACGACGAGGCCCGCTGGGAGCAGCACTCCCGGGCCGGTCTGGAGTACGTCCAGGTGCACACCTGGGACCGGGCGACCGACCAGGTCGAGGCGGCATTGCGGCGGGCGATCGCGCTGCGCGAAGCGCGCGGGTGACTCAGCTGTCGTCGCCGGACTCGCCGAGCGCCGAGACGGTGATCCGCCGGGCGGTCGGCTATCGGCGCCGTGGGCGGAATGTCCTTGCGCCGGTAGTCGCCGCGGCTGAGGTGGTACTCGAGCCACACGTAGAGCACGATGAACGCGTAGCGGCTGCCCATCTCGTTGAGCTTCAGCTTTGAGGTGCCGTGCGCGCGGTTCGTCCACGAGACGGGGACGACGGCGAAGTTGAAGCCGCGGGTCACGGCCTTCAGCGGCATCTCGACCGTGAGGTTGAAGTGGTTGGAGAGCAGCGGCTGGATTCCGTCGATGACGTGACGGCGGTAGGCCTTGAAGGCGTTGGTCGTGTCGTTGTAGCCGTGCTGGAAGAGGAACCGGATCCCGCTGTTGACGATCCGGTTGAGCACCAGCTTGAAGCGCGGGTAGTCGACGGTCTGGCCGCCGTTGCCGAACCGCGTGCCGAACGCGCAGTCGTAGCCCTGCTCCAGGATCCGGTAGTAGAGGACGAGATCACGCGGGGCGTCGGAGAGGTCGGCCATCATGATCGCCACGGCGTCGCCGGTGTAGACCTGAAGGCCCGCCCGCACGGCGTGGCCGAAGCCCGGGGGCAGCGGCGAGCGCACGCACCGAACCCGGGGGTCCTCGGCGCTGATCGCGGGCGACCGCGGCCGCCGTGCCGTCCCCGCGAGGCGTCGTCGACGACGACGATCTCGTAGTCGATGCCGGCAGCGCGAAGTTCGGCCGTCGTTCGCGTCACCGTCTCGGCGATCGAGTCGACCTCGTTGTGGGCCGGGATGACGACGGAGAGCTTCAGCGGCTCGCTCACGGTATCTGGGGGCGAACTCCGCTCATGCGGTCTGGAGCCACTGCTCGACGTTGTGGTCGTGGATCTCGCGCAGGACCGCCTCGATGTCGTAGGTGATCCCCCACCCGGGATGGTCGGCCTTGAACGGCCCGAGGTCGGAGATCCACCACCGGTGGTCGCCCGATCGCGGTTCTGATCGGAGAGCTCCCAGCTCAGCTCGCGTCCCGCGATCTGCTCGCACAGCGCGATCGCCTCGAGCATCGAGCAGTTGCTCTCCCGGCCGCCGCCGATGTTGTAGACCGCCGCCGGCTTCGGGGCGGCGTGGAAGGCTTCGAACGCGGCCACGAGGTCGGCAGCGTGGATGTTGTCGCGAACCTGCTTGCCGCCGTAGCCGAAGACCGTGTACGGGTCGCCGGTGATCGTGCAGCGCATCAGGTAGGACAGGAAGCCGTGGAGCTGCGCGCCGGCGTGGTTGGGGCCGGTGAGGCAGCCGCCGCGGAAGCAGACGGTCGGCATGTCGAAGTACCGCCCGTACTCCTGCACGAGCAGGTCGGCCGCGGCCTTCGAGACGCCGAACAGCGAGTGGGTGGAGCGGTCGATCGACATCGTCGTGTCGATCCCGCGGCGGTAGCTGGTGATCCTCGGGCAGCTCCAGCCGCGTGTCGGTCTCGACGAGCGGCAGGTAGTTCGGCAGATCGCCGTAGACCTTGTTGGTGGAGCAGAAGATGAACGTCGCGTCCGGGGGCGTGGCGGCGGGTGGCCTCGAGCAGGTTGAGCGTGCCGTTGGCGTTGACCCCGAAGTCGGTCTGCGGATCGGAGGCCGCCCAGTCGTGCGAGGGCTGGGCCGCGGTGTGGATGACGAGCTCGAGCTGCGAGCCGGCCTCGGCGAAGGCGCGGTCGACGGCGTCGGCGTCCCGGATGTCGATCTCCAGCGAGCGGAACGAGTCGGCGAGCTCGCGCGTGAGCCGCTCGGTGGTGTGCCGAGGTCGACGCGGTCGGCCCGAAGAATCGCGAGCGCATGTCGTTCTCGAGGCCGATCACGTCGTAGCCCGGCGCGGACGAAGTGGCCGACGGACTCCGAACCGATCAGCCCGCCTGAGCCCGTGACGATCGCGGTAGGCATGGCGCTGAGATTAGCCGTGCGGGCCGCTCGGGCCGCCGAGCGGGCTCGCCGCGGCCTACAGCGCGCGCCGCAGGGCCTGCTCGTGCTCGGCGATCCAGGCCGTGAATGTCGGCCAGGATCTCCTGCGGCCCCCGCCGGGGCCGCCAGTCGGTCCGCTCGAACAGCCGGCGTGCAGTCGGAGATGTACACCGGCACGTCGCCGGGACGGTCGGTGCCGTCGGCGGTCACCTCAAGCTGCCGGCCGGTGATCTCCGCGCACAGCGCGGTCGTCTCGCGCAGCGACAGGCTGCACCTCGCGGCCGCCGCCGACGTTGACGAGGGCGCCGTCCCAGCCCGCCGGGTCTGACGAGCTGGAGCTCGATCAGGTCGACCAGGTCCTCGACGTGGAGGAGGTCGCGGACCTGCTTGCCGGTGCCGTCGAAGCCGATGTAGCGCAGCTCGCCGCCGAAGTGGTGGGCGAGCATCCAGTACGTGAACACGCCCTGGTCGACCTTGCCCATCTGCCACGGCCCGGCGATCACCCCGCAGCGGTTGACCACGGCCCGCAGCCCGTAGCTCGCCCGGTACTCCTCGATCAGCATCTCCGCCGACGAGCTTCGTCGTGCCGTACAGCGTCCGCGCACCGTCGAGCGGGAACGCCTCGGAGATCCCGCGGCGCGAGACCCCGGGCAGCGGCTGCTCGTCGCTCGAGCTCGAAGCGATCCTCGGTCTCCGTCGAGCTGCAAGCGCCGAGCAGGCCGGCCACCGGATAGACGCGGCTCGTGGAGAGGAACACCACCTGCGCCGCGCGGCGGCGGGCGAGCTCGAGGCAGTGGTAGGCGCCGATCAGGTTGGCTGGACACGACGTAGTCGGGGCTGCCGTCGACCCCGGCGAGCACCGACGGCTCGGCCGAGCACTCGACGAGCGCGTCGATCTCGCCGACCGCGAGCAGGTCGTCGAGCGACGCGGACGTCGCCGTGGACGAACGTCGATCCCGGCCTCGCGCAGCCGGGGGAGGTTGAGCTCGCTGCCCCGCCGGCGGAGGTTGTCGAGCGCCGCGATCTCCCAGTCCGGGTGGCGGGCGGCGAGGCCGAGGGCGGTGCTGGCGCCGATGAAGCCGGCGCCGCCGGTGACGAGAACTCGCATCGAGCGCCAGTGTGCCGCACCGCCTACCATCGCGCGCCGTGATCGACGATCCGCCTCGAGACCAAGCTCAGCGGGCCCGTGCTGCTCGCGCCCACGGTCCACGGCGATGAGCGGGGCTTCTTCCTCGAGGCCTTCCGGCAGGAGCGGATGGCCGAGCTCGGGATCACCGTCCGAGTTCGTCCAGGACAACCACTCCCGCTCTCGCCAGGGCGTCGTGCGGGGAATGCACTTCCAGCCCGGCCAGCTGAAGCTCGTCCGCTGCGTTCGTGGCGCGATCCTCGATGTCGTCGTCGACATCCGCCGCGGCTCGCCGCAGTTCGGTCAGTGGGAGGGCTTCGTGCTCGACGACACCGACCACCGCCAGCTCCTGTGCCCGGACGGCTTCGCCCACGGATTCTGCGTCCTGAGCGACGTCGCCGACGTCGTCTACAAGGTCTCGACCTACTACGACCCGAGCGCCGAGAGTGGATTCCGGTTCGACGACCCGGCGGTCGGCATCGAGTGGCCGAGCGATGTCGCTCTCACTCCATCGGCCCGGGACTCCTCGGCGCCGCTGCTCGCCGAGCTCGAGCCGCGGCTGCCGTTCACCTACTCGGCCTAGCGCCGACGCTCACCGGCAGACCGCGCCGGCGCCGCTGACGAGCATCCGCCACGGCACCCCCGGGGCGCGGTCGGCCGGGACGTGGACCGTTGCCGTCCGGCCGGCGGGGACGGTGCCGAGCGTGACCGAGAACGCTGTGCCGAAGCGCCCCATCGCAGCCTGGAGCGGGGCGGTCCGGGCGGCGCGCAGCACATATGTGCCCGGCGGGGCCGAGAGCGCCCGGGCGGCGGGGAAGACCGCCGTGCAGCTCCCGCCGGCCGGCCGCGTCGCGGTGAACACGAGTCCAAGCTCCTCGCCCCGCGCCGAGCACTCCGTCGGCGAGCTCCCGCGTCCCCTCGCCCTGGCGCGCCAGCTCGGCGGGCGAGTCGGCGAGGATCCCGAAGGCGTCGACGGCGCTGTACAGCGGGCCGGCCTGCACGTCGTTGACGAGACCGGTCGTGAACGGCGGCACCGGGCTGAACGTCGGCGGGACGACGCCGCGGAGGATCAGCGTGGCCCCGACCTCGGCCCGGCTGGCCACGCTCGTGGCGAGCATCTGGTTGCGCTCGGGGGTGAACTGGCCGGCGTTCGTCAGCGCGACGACGAGCACCGCACCGAGGACCACGAGCAGCGCCGCCCGCCCGGCGATCCGGGGGCGGGGGACGGCTGCGCACAGCGCGACGAGCAGCAGCGCGACGTTCGTCGACAGGTACCGGGTGTCGGTCGGACGGCGGGTGTCCGCGACGTTCGAGAGCGATGCGGCGATGATCAGCACGAGCACCGTCGCCGCCGCGGCCCAGAACAGCGGCGGCGGACGCCAGCCCCGGCGCCATGCGAGCACTCCGAGCACCACCGCGCCGAGCACGATCGGGATCCCGAAGCTCGGGTCGAGCTGGGGTGGGAGGTCACCGGTGGGCGCGCCGAGGCCGATCGTCCCGGCGACCGTCGAGCTGAGCGATCGGGCGGTGTAGGGAAGGGTGTCGCGCCACAGAGAGAGGTGGGTCTCGCTCGCCTGATGGCCGTACTTCAGGTACCACGCGCCGTACAGGACGGCGGGTACGGCGACCGTCCAGGCGCTCCGCCACCCGCGCCGCTGCAGGGCGAGGAGCACCGCCGCGCCGGCCAGGAACCCAACGCCTTGGCTACCACTGGCCAGGGAGACGATCAGCAGCAGCGCGGCAGCCGCTTCCCACGCCGGACCGGGCCGTTGGAGGGCGATCAGGGCGAGCAGCCCCGCGGCGACCGCCACCGCATACCCCACCTGGAAGGGCCACAGCAACGTCCACGCTCCGGGGCCGAGGGTGACGATCAGGAGCACCGGCACGAGTCCCCACCACGGCCCCCACAGACGGCGACAGACGAGCCCGACGACGGCGGCGAGGAGCGCCAGATCGAGCGCAGCGAGCACCCGGAACGGCAGATAGCTCCCGCCGCCGAAGACCGCGAGCAGTGTCTTGTAGGCGAGGATCGGGATCAGCGACAGGTGGGGGCCGTGCGGCCGGAGCAGGACATCGGCCGACAGCCCCCGCCGGTGCAGCACGAACTCCCAGTCGTCGAAGTAGAAGCTGAGCCCGCGGGTCTCGTAGAGGACGATCAGGAAGCCGAGCGCGACGAGCCCGGCGAACGCGAGCGCCGGGGCGGTTCTCGGCAGGCTGATTCGCCGCTTTTCGGCAAGCGCTGACAGGCCGCGCATGATATGCGCGGAGGGGACGTCCGGCCGGCGCGCGCCACGACCGCGATCTCCGCACAACCGGCGCACGGCTGTACTAGGCTGGCGGCGTGAAAGCGCCCGCTCAGCCCTTCGCCGAGCTGCCGATGCTCGGAGCCGCGCCCTGGCAGATGTCCTACGGCGAGCGCGCCGCGCTGGAGGGTGTCCTCGCCCAGCTGCGCCCCGAACTGGCCGTCGAGATCGGGACCGCGGAGGGCGGCAGCCTCACTCGCATCGCGGCCTGGAGCACCGAGGTCCATTCCTTCGATCTCGTCGAGCCGGCGGCCGATGTGGCCGCGCTGGCCAACGTCGTCCGCCACACCGGCGACAGCCACGCGCTGCTTCCGCAGGTGCTGGCCGAGCTCGCCGAGGCGGGCCGGAACGTCGACTTCGTGCTCGTCGACGGCGACCACAGCGCGGAGGGGGCCCGGAAGGACGTCGAGGATCTGCTCGCCTCCGAAGCCATCGGCCAGACGCTGATCCTGCTCCACGACACCCTCAACGACGTCGTTCGCAGGGGGCTGGAAGCGGTCGACTACACCGCCCACGACAAGGTGGCGTGGGTCGAGCTCGATCTCGTTCCCGGCTACCTGGCCCGGCGCGAGCCGTACCGCCTGGACCTGTGGGGCGGGCTCGGGCTGATCGTCGTCGATGCCTCCGCGCCCCGGTCCGGCGCTCGCCGCGATGATCGCTTCCACGAGCTCGTGTCGCTGATCCGGCCGGCCCGCGACGTGATGCGGGAGATCGAGGCCCGCGGCACGCCGCTCGACGCCGCCTCGCCGGCGGCGGTCGAGCAGACGCTCCGGCGTGAGCTCGAGCTCTCCCGCCGCCGGGTCGCCGACATCGAGGGGTCGATGAGCTGGCGGCTGACCGAGCCGCTCCGCCGTCTGCGGCACCGCGGCGACTCCCGGTGACGATGGAGCCGCGCGGCGCAGTCGATCTCACGGGCGCCAGCGACGGCGTACCCGAGCGGTTCGTCCCCGAGGAGATGCACGGCCAGCTCGTCGAGGCCGAGCACGTCATCCGCTACGCCTTCGCCACCCGGTTCGCCGCCGGCCGTCGGGTGCTCGATGCGGGCTGCGGGATCGGCTACGGCGCGGCGATGCTCGCCGAGCACGCCGATCACGTGACGGCGGTCGACATCGCCGACGCGGTGATCGAGGTGGCGCGCGGGCGGTGGAGGTCGTCGAGTTCTCGGTCGCCGACCTGCACGCCTGCCGTTCGAGGACCGGCTCTTTCGATCTCGTGGTCTGCTTCGAGGCGATCGAACATGTCGACGACGCCAGAGCGGGTTCTGGACGAGCTCGCCCGCGTCCTCGCCCCGACTGGCCTGCTGCTCGTCTCCTCCCCCAACCGCGATCGCTACGTGCCCGGCAACCCACACCACCGCCACGAATACCTGCCGGAGGAGCTGCACGCAGCGCTGCGACGCCGTTTGCCCGCCGTCCGTCTGCTCCAGCAGCACGTGATGACGGCGAGCGTGCTCGGCCCCGACGAGATCATGCACCGCCGATGTAGCCGCTTCGTCCGAGCCCGGGCGCGGCGGACGAAACCTACACCGTCGCGATGGCCGGCGAGAAGCTGCCCGAGGCCGGTGGCCCGCTCGTGGGCTGACGAGTTTCACCGAGGTTCGGCGGTTGGTGGAGCACATCGAGGGCCAGCAGCGCGTGCTCGACGAGCAGGCGCGCAGTTCGAGCGCTTACGGCGGCGATGAGGACCGGCTCGAGGCGCTGCGGCTGCTGGACGAGCGTGAGCAGGAGCTCGCCGAGCTTGCCGCGCTTCCGGCGCTCGGCGCGAACACGCCGGGCCTCGCCGAGCTCGTGCGGCTCGGCGATCCGAGGCTGGAGTCGAGGCCGGATGCGGCTGGCGCACGCCGAGCGAGCGCTGGCGACCTCCGCCAGTCTCGGCTGCTGCGCCTCGGCAGCCGAGCTGCGCCGGCTCCGCGCCCGGATCACCGGGCAGCTGAGCATCAGCGCTCTCGGCCGGCGGGCGCATCCCGGCCATCAGCTTCGGGTGGTGATCGATCAGCACCCCGAAGGCGTCGGCCGAGGAGATGTTCGTCAGCGAGAGCATCGAGTGCGAGGTGGTGCGGTACCGGGCGACGATCTCCGGGACGAACGCCGCCCGTCGGCCGTCCTCGGCCATGTCGCACCACAGCGACGTAGTCCTCCCACCCGTGCAGCCGACGTCGGTGGAGTACCCGCCGTGCCTCGCGGAGCACCGCGGTGCGGATCAGCGCCATCGCGTCGATGTAGTTCGTCACGCGCAGCCGCTGCGGCTCCCACGGCAGCTCGTTGGCCAGCCCGACCGACTCGTGGCCCCGGAACCGCTCGTGGATCCCGTAGGCTGAAGACCGCACTCGGAGTCGACATCGAGGGACTCCACCGAGCCGAGCGAGCCCCGCGGGTAGACCTCGTTGTCGGCGTCGAGGACGAAGCAGAACTCACCGCGGGCGAAGTCGAGCGCGTCGTTGCGCGTCGGGCCGAGCCCCTCGTTGACCGGGTGGGCCAGGAGCAAGACCCGCCCGGGTCTCGTGCCGCGGAGCCAGCGCAACGCGGCCGCGCACGACTCGTCGGTCGAGCCGTCGTCGACGATCACGACCTCCCAGTCGACGCCGCGGAGCGCGATCGAGGAATCGAGCGCCGCAGTGACGTGATGGGCGTAGTTGTAGAGCGCCATCAGCACCGAGACCCGAGGAGCGGCGGTGGCGTAGCCCCGCGTGCGGTGCACGAGCTCGACCCGACGATCGGCCGGCCGGGAGCTGTCGTCGATCGAGGTCCCGCCGGATGTCGAGGAGGTCGAGCTTCAGGGCCTTGACCGCGCGGCGAACAGCGCCGCGGCGTCGTGGTTCTCCGTCGACGGCGGCCGGTCGGCCTCGGTGAACAGCGCGAGCCGGCCGGGGTCGTGCGGGGCCTGGTAAGAAGAAGGGGTCGGTGCGGGTCCGGGAACCGGCGCGGTCGCGGCCAGTCGCTCGCCGGCGGCGATCAGCCGTCCGACGCCCTCGGCGAGTGGGATCTGCTCGCGGACCGCCGTATACGCCTCGGTGCGGATCTGCTCCTCGTAGCCCGGGTCCGAGAGCACCCGCTCGCGAGCAGCCCGAGGCTCTCCAGCGAGCCGCTGAGGAAGTGCCGGCCGGGGCGAAGCGGCGCCGTGTCGGCTGACGTCTCGCTGACCACGACGGCCCCTGGCCGCCGCCTGTACGACGCGCAGCCACTCGAAGTACGGGCTCTCGCCCTGGTGGATGTTGAGCACCACCCGCGCGCGCCGGAGCATGTCCCACTTGGCGCGTCCTGGGCGAAACTCGCCGGGTCTGCCAGTTGGGGCGCGAGTTGTCCGACAGGATCAGGACCGAATGACGCTCGCGACAGCGTCTGCGCGTACTCCGACAGCGCCTGGCGCCGACGCTCGCTGAGACAACCCATGAACAGGACGTCGATATTGCGCTCCTGCTCGGCGTCGAAGTGGTCCCAAGCCGGCGTCCAGCCGATCTGCAGGTGCTCGGCGGAGATGCCATCTGCCCGGAAGGCGCGGACGGCTTCGCCGTTGATGTCGAACACGGCGCCGGCCCGCGGGGCGAGCTGGAGGTTCTCGTCGAAGAACGAGGTATCGGGTTGCTCGGCGCAGATGAAGATCGTGCGGGCGTAGGTCTCCGGACTCGGTCCGCGTCGTCCGTGCATGAGCGTGAAGTACTCGTGCGGCGGAGTCAGCACGTACACGAGGTCGGGGCGGGGCGGCGGGAAGTCGCCGTCGGTGTGCACCGAGGCCCGGGCTCCCGCCGCGCGCACCTCAGCGCAGAGCGCCTCGACCAGCTCGCGGAAGAACAGGTTCTGCCGCGGCGCCAGGACGAAGGCGAGCTCGACGCTCACGGCGCCCCCGTGGAGCACCCTGAATCGTTGGCTTCCGTCCGCTCCGCGAACTCGCGGCACGTAGCGATGTGCTGTTCGATCCAGGGCAGCTTGCGGTAGCGCGGGTCGCGCTCGACGGCGTCGACGACCGCAATGGCCGCCTCGGGTTGTCCGCGGAGAGTGCGTGCGGTGGCCTCGGCGAGGCGCAGGTAGCCGCCGGCGGGGTCGCCGATGCGGTCCGCTCCCCGCCGGATCAGGACGGCCATCTCTTCGACGGAGACCCGGTGCTCGATGTCGAGCGGGCATTCCTCGATGGGTATCGGTCCGCGCGCGCGATAGACCGCACTGCTGAACGGCACGAAGCCGAGGAACTCAAACCGGTCGGAGAGGAGCTCCATCGTGATCGCGCACCACGGATGCCCGAAGTGGACGAGATCCTGTTGGACGACGAGCGCTCCAGGCTGGAGCGCGCCGAAGAACCGTCGCAACACCGCGTCGTTTGTGTCCCAGGACTTAGCCACGTCGATGAACAGGACGGAGATCGGCTCGGTCCACGCCTCGCCACCGGCGATGTCGCCGGAGTGGACCGTCACCCGGTCAGCGATCGGAGCGATGGTCTGCTGATACAGGTCGAGTGTCGATGCGCCCACGACGAACGGGTAGTCGGCAGCGAAGTACACGCGCTCTCGCTCGTCGCCGATCTTGAAGAGATCGAAGGACGCAATCCGGGCGCTTGTGCGGGCCGGATCCCGCGCGCGGACTCCGTACCCCAGCGCAAGCGTCGACCCGCCGAGAAAGCATCCGGCGTCGATGATCGCCCCCTCGTCGGGGCCGCCTTCCCGAGCCGCCCAGTGCAGCAGCGCCCGCTCGTCGTAGGAGAGCATCGACGGGGCCTCCATCACTGCCTGCGGGACCCGCCTGGCCTCGGCCGCGACGATCTGGTGGACGGCTGCCGACATTGGACCCAGGTCGCTCACGCGGGCACATGGTAGGTCCGGACGGGGAGGAGCGTCGCGCCAGGCGTTGGATCCTCTGGGCGCTTGACAAAAGGGCGATCTCGGTGGTGATCCCGCGGGTCATCTTGAGAAACTGGTACCCACGACATCGTCGCCGTATGGCGCGCAAGCTCGCTGGGCTGGTGCGATGCGATCGGCTATACAGTCCCGCATGGACGATGTGCGGCAAGACGACGCCCTGGCAGAACGCGACGATCTCCGGGTGTTCCCCACTCCACCAGTTGAGCTCATCGATCGCGTTGGACGAGCGGCGAGCTTTCCGGATGACGTCATCGCTGCGAACCCATGGCTCGCCGATCCGATCGAGACGTACAGGCGGATCGGCCGCTCCGTAAAGGATCAGATCCTCGAAGCGCTCCCGCCGGGTTGGTCCCCGAACGGAAAGCGAATTCTAGATTTCGGGTGCGGCTCGGGCCGCGTACTCAGACAGTTCATCGGCGAGTCACCGGGCGTGGAGCTGTGGGGCTGCGACATCGATCACAGCAGCGTGGAGTGGCTGCGAGCGAACCTCTCGCCTCCTCTCACCGTCGTTCCGTGCAACGAGGAACCGCCGCTCGATCTCCCGGCCGCCCAGTTCGATCTCATCTACGCAATTTCGGTCTTTACCCACCTCACCGAACACTGGAGTGCGTGGCTGCTCGAAATGCAGAGGCTGCTCAAGCCCGATGGTCTGTTGCTCGCGACGTTCCACGGAGCCGGAGTGGCCCACGCGCTCGATCGTCTGGGGTGGCATTCGCCTTATATGGAAGAGCAGGTCGGCATGCACACCATCGGGATGGGAACTCCCTGGGACGAAGGCGGCCCGAGCGTCATCCATTCGAGGTGGTGGATCCTTGCGCACTGGGGGCGGTTGTTCGAGACCTTGTCAATCACCCCGGGCCCGGACGGCGGCCATGGCTTCTATGTGGGGCGTCGCCGAAACGTGGAGGTCACCCAAGCTGACCTGGAACGCCTGGAACCGAACGAGCCGCGTGAGATCGAGGCCTTGCAGTACTCGCTGAAGCAGACCAGCGCCGAGGTCGAAGTTCTGCGCCAGGCTGCCGTCGCTTCCGCGCAACAGCAGCGTCACCCCTGAGCCTGTCAGCCGCTCAGGCCTGCGGACCACGGGAGCTTGCCAACGTTGCGCCGGCTGCGATCCTTCCGTCGTCGGCTCCCGGCCCGCAGATCACGATGTGCTTCCGATCTAGGAAGCGCGCCCCGGTGGTGATCCTTCCGCCATTCAAGCGATGAGGCGTTCGCGCGTGATCCATGGCGCCGCGACATGCGAGTCCACAGTTGGCCAGCCGATTCAGGCTGGGCGCGGAGGGTGAGCTCGAGCAGCCGTTCGACCGCTACATTGCCCCCTGACTGCCGATGCGCGCTCGCCTCGCCGTGACCCCCCTTCAGTACCGGCGCGTGGCCTACGTCACGCTCGCGGCGCTGTCCCTGATCGTCCTCACCGGCGCCGCCGTGCGACTGACCGATTCCGGGCTCGGCTGCCCGGACTGGCCGAAGTGCTACGGAAACCCGTACCCGCCGCTCTCGGCGCACGCGCTGATCGAGTTCGGCAACCGGGCGCTGTCGGGGATCGTCGGCGTGCTGACGGTGATCGCGTGGGTCCTCGCCCTCACCCGTCGCCCGTACCGGCGCGATCTGATGTGGCTCGCGCTGCTGCTTCCGCTCGGGGTCGTGGCCCAGGCGGTGCTCGGCGGGTTCACCGTCCGCGAGCACCTCGCGCCGGGCTTCGTGATGGCCCACTTCGGTCTCTCGATGCTGATCCTGATCGCCGCCGTGGCGCTCGCCTGGCGTGCCCGCCACGAGCCCGGCTCGCGGCCCCGCTCGCCGGATCGTGCGACGGTGTGGTCGATCCGGGCGCTCGCGCCGCTCGGCGCCGTGACGATCTTCGCCGGCACCGCGGCCACCGCCGCCGGTCCGCACGCCGGCGGCACATCCGGGCAGCGGATCCATCGCCTCACGTTCAAGGGCGCCGACACGCTCCAGTGGGTCATCCACCGCCACGCCACGATCGCCGCCCTGTTCGGCGTCGCGGTCATCGCCGTGTGGCTGCTCGTCCGCCATCGCGGCGAGCGGGCGGACGTACTCGAGCCGCTCACCGTGCTCGGCGTGCTGATGGCCGCCCAGGGCCTCGTCGGCAGCGTGCAGTACGAGCTCAAGCTGCCGACCGACATGGTCTGGGTCCACGTCGCGCTGGCCACGGTCACCTGGGTCGTACTGCTGTGGGCCGTCGCCGCCGCCGGGCGGCTCGTGCCACGGCCGCAGCCACTCACCGAGCGGGCCTCCGGACCGGCGGCCTCCGCGCCGGAGTCGAGCCTGGTGGCGCGGTGACGGCGGTCGGGAGGGCCTCGGAGAGGCCGACGCGTCGGTGAGCGCCGACCCTCCGATCGGCTCCGGGTCCGCGAGTGCTCCGCGCACCGCCGAGGCGACGCTCAGCATCCTCGTCGTCGACGACGAGTCCGATCTGCGCGAGATGCTCACGCGGTCCTTCTCACGGGAGGGCCACCGCGTCACCTCGGTGGCCGACGGCCGAGCCGCGATCGACCGGGCGAGCACCGACCACTTCGACATCGTGCTCCTCGATGTCGCGCTCGGTGCCGGCCCCGATGGCTACGAGGTCTGCCGCACGCTGCGCACCCGGCGCAACGTCGTCCCGATCATCATGCTCACCGCACTGGACTCCGAGGCCGACGCCGTGCTCGGGCTCGAGGCCGGTGCGGACGACTACGTCACCAAGCCGTTCGGTCTCGCCGAGCTGCGCAGCCGGATCCGCGCCGTGCTCCGCCGAGCGGGGACTCGCGCGCTCGGGGCCGAGCTCCTCACGCGTCGGGCCGATCAGCCTCGACCGCGCCCAGCGCGAGGTGACCGTCGACGGCGAGCCGGTGCGGCTCACGTTCTCGGAGTTCGAGCTGCTCGATGCTCTGATGACCGATCCCGGCCGTCTGCTCAACCGCCAGGAGTTGCTGCGAGCGATCTGGGGGGACAGCGCCTACCGCGATCCCCGGGCGATCGACGTCCACATCCGCCACCTGCGGGAGAAGCTCGAGCCCGAGCCGGACAAGCCGCGCTTCATCCTCACCGTGCGTGGGGCCGGTTACCGCCTGCGAGGAGCCTGAGCTGAGCGGGATCCGCCGGAGCGCCAGCGGGCGACGGCGGCTCGGGGCGTTCGGCCTCCGGGCCCGGATCGTCGGTGTGGTCCTGATCGCCGCGGCGGCGTCGCTCGCGGTCGCGGCGGTCGCGCTGCTCGGTCCGCTCGAGAACGAGCTGCGCACCGCAGCCCAGCAGAGCTTCCAGAAGGACCTCGGCCACACCCCGGAGGCCGCGTTCGCCCGTTTGCCGCTGACCGATCTCGGCATCGCCTCCCGCGAGCGCCGCGTGATCGACGCGCTTCGAGTGCAGCAGCGGGAGCTGTCGGCCAAGGTCGGGGCCGGAACGGTCGTGTTCGTGCTCGGCTACCCCGGCAACGGCGAGGCCGCCCGCGGCCACCTCATCGCGCCGCCGCTTCCCGGCGACGTCGATCTGGCCAGCGACGGCTACGCCGATGCCGCGCGGGCGTTCCGCACCGGCCAGCGCGTCAGCAGCTTCGGCCTGATCGACAGCGCCGAGTTCACCCGGGCCGCGATCCCGTTCAAGAACGGCGCAAACGGGCTGCGGTTCGTGCTCGCGATCCGCCGCCCGGTCGGCGAGCTCAGCCAGGCCACAAGCGTCGTGCGCACCGCGTTCATCACCGCGGCGATCGCGGCACTCGTGCTCACGCTGCTGCTCGGCATCCCGCTGTCGGCGCGGCTCGTGCGCCGCCTGCGCCGGCTCCGGTTCGCGGCGCTCGAGCTCGCCCGGGGCGGCCGGGGCATTCAGCTGCCCGAGGACCGTGTCCGCGACGAGGTCGGCGATCTCAACCAGGCGTTCGCCAGCATGCAGGAGCAGCTCCAGCACCAGGAGGAGGCCCGGCGCCTGTTCGTGGCCACCGCCTCGCACGAGCTCCGCACACCGCTCACCTCGCTCGACGGGATGCTCGAGCTGCTCGACGAGGACCTCCGCAGCCCCGCGCCGGACCTCGACGACGCGCGCTCGCTCCTGCACCGGGCGCGGGTCCAATCGAGGCGGCTGGCGCGGCTCGCCGCCGACCTGCTCGACCTCTCCCGGATCGACGCCGAGGTCCGGTTGCGCTCGGAGCCGGTCGAGCTCACCGAGCTGAGCCGTGCGGTGCTGGCCGAGTTCGAGCTCGGGACCTCCGAGCGCGGGATCAGCACGGTGCTGGACGAGAACGGGCCGGTGTGGGTCCGCGCCGACCCCGGCAGCGTGGCCCGGATCCTCCGGATCCTGCTCGACAATGCGGTCCGCGTCTCGCCGCGAGGCTCGACGGTGAGCGTTCAGGCGCGAAACGACGGGGCCTCGCTGATCCGCGTCCACGACGAGGGTCCGGGGGTCGCCCCGGAGGAGCGCGAGGCGATCTTCGAGCGGTTCAACCGCGGCGAGCACACCGGCGGTCAGGCCGGCTTCGGCCTCGGCCTGGCCATCGGCCGCGAGCTCGCGGCCCGGATGAAGGGCGACCTGGAGCTCGAGGACGCCAACGGCCGGGGCGCCTCGTTCGTCCTGCGGTTGCCGGCCGACGAGCACCAAGGTCAGAACTGAGCGCCCCGGCGGCGCATCGCAGCACCCGGCGCGGACCGCGCCGACACGATCGGCTGGCAGCTGGCAGCATCCGATGCGATGGACGAACGCCTGATGAAGTCGATGCTCGAGGTCGACGAGCACCACTGGTGGTATCGCGGCCGGCGCGAGATCCTGCGGGTCGAGCTGGATCGCCTGCCCCGGAGCGGTGAGCTCGAGGTCCTCGACGCCGGCTGCGGCTCCGGTCGCACGCTCCCCGAGCTCACCCGCTACGGCCACGTCCGCGGCGTCGAGCTTGATCCCGGGGCTGCCGAGCTCGCCCGCGGGCGGGGCTTCGAGGTCCAGGAGGGCCGGCTCGAGGAGCTGCCATGGTCCGACGACGAGTTCGGCCTCATCACCTGCCTCGACGTGATCGAGCACACCGCCGACGACGTCGTCACGCTGACCGAGCTGCGCCGGGTCGCCGGGCCCGGTGGGCACCTGCTCGTCACCGTCCCGGCCTACCAGTCGCTGTGGTCCCTGCACGACGTCGCCAACCACCACTACCGCCGCTACAACCGCACCTCGCTGCGCACCGCCGCCGTGGCCGCGGGTGGGAGGTGGCGCGGATGACCTCGTTCAACAGCGTGCTGCTGCCGCCCGCCGCGGTCGTCCGGCTCGCCCAGCGCAAGCGGGAGATGGACGAGAACTTCGAGTCGACGGTGAAACTCGGCCCCGCCTGGCTGAACCGGCTGCTCGAGCGGCCGCTGCACGCCGAGGCCCGATGGCTCGAGCGCGGCCGGACGCTTCCGGCCGGGCTGTCGCTGCTCGCCGTCCTGCGCAACCCCGGGTGATGCCGGCGGCCGGTCGGGACCGACGGCGCCGCGGGCCGGAGCGATGAGCCTCCAGCTCGCCGCCCTGTTCGGGATCTCCTCGGGCCTCGGCTACCTGCTCCCGGCGATCATCGGGCTCGAGTCGATGGGCATCCCCAGCCCGGGGGAGACGGCGCTCGTGCTCGCCGCGATCCTCGCCAGCCAGCACAAGCTCGACATCGTGCTCGTGCTGCTGATCGGCATCGCCTCCGCGATCATCGGCGACAACATCGGCTACTGGCTCGGCCGCTCGATCGGGCGCGACGTCGCTCACCGCGCCGGGGCCGTTCCAGCACCACCGGGTCGCCGCGATCGCCGCCGGCGACCGCTTCTACGCCAAGCACGGCGACAAGGCCGTGTTCTTCGGGCGCTGGGTCGCCCTCGTGCGGGTCGCCGCCGCCTGGCTGGCCGGGATCAACCACATGCCGGTCGGCCGCTTCTTCATGTGGAACGCGCTCGGCGCCATCTCCTGGGGCCTCACGTTCGGGCTCGCCGGCTACTTCGGGGGCCATGCCGCGGCCCGTGTCATCACCGACGTCGGCGTCGGCGCGGCGATCGCCCTGGCCGTCGCGATCCTGGTGGCGATCGTCGTCGTCCGCATGCGGCGGCGCCGCGCGGAGGCCGGTACGGTCGGCGAGGCTGAGAGCGCGTCCGGGGTCGCGCGGCCGGGGCCGCGGGAACGCGGGGCCGGGGCCGGGAGCAGCGCGGGGCCGGGGCCGGCGAGACGGACGGCAGGCCAGCCGGTCTCGAACTCGTCGGCGAGCCGCCGGAGCAGCCCCCGCAGTCCGCGGTCCGCTGCGACGCGCCGCTGCGCGGTCGGCGCCTCCGTCGAAGGCGATCTCGGCGCACCTCGCGAGCGCGTCGCTCGCCGCCGAGCTCGGCCGCGTGGTCGCCGAGCCGGGTGAGCAGCGTCCGGAACTGATCCTGGGCCGGTGAACGCCTGCCCGAGCATCGGGTCGATCAGCTCCGCCGCCATCCCGTCGCGAGAGGCGAGAAAGCGGTTCTCGGCGAGCATCTCGGGAGCTGAGTTCGGGCTGGTGCGGCCGCCGGGACTCCTCGAGCTCGAGGTGGGCGAGCGCCTGCACGAGCGCGGCAAGCGCCGCCGCCCGCTCATGCTGAGTCTGGGAGTCCATGATCCGGATCTCGATCGTGCCGAGCCGTGGCTGCGGCCGGACGTCCCACCACAGGAACGTCGGCTCCGGGATCACGTCGGCGCGCAGCAGCCCGTCCACCGCGGCGACGTAGTCCGCGTAGTCGGCGAACGTCCGCGGCGGCCCGACCCGGGGGAAGGCATCGAAGATCGGGATCCGGGCCGACGCGAGCCGAGCGTCCCGGCCCTGCCAGAACGGCGAGTTGGCCGACAGGGCGAGGAGCAGTGGCAGATGGCTGCGCATCCGGTTGAGCAGCTTGATCGCCCGCTCCGGGTCCTCGACGCCGACGTGGACGTGGAGGGCGAACGTCGGCTCGCGGCGCGCCAGCTCGCGCAGCGAGCTGAGCAGGCTCTGATACCGGGCGCCCTCGGAGACCTCGATCTCGTCGAACCGGACCGTGGGATGCGTCCCGGCCGCAGCGGCGCGGAGACCGAGTTCGCGCACGAGGCCACTGAGCTCAGCGCGCATGTCACGGAGCTGGCGGGCGGCGTCACCGATCCGGGCATGCGGGTCGGTGGCGAGCTCCAGCGCGCAGGCGTGGGTCTCGGCCGACATCGTCCCCGACCGCCCGAGCGGACGGTGCTCCAGCACCGTGGCGCTCTCGTTGGCGGGCGCCCAGGTCGCCGGATGGAGCAGCATGACCTCCTCCTCGACGCCGATCGTGTACCGGGTCGACGGGGACCAGGCCGCCCACGCGGGAAGGGGCTCGATCCGCGAGACGGCTGCTCGGTGGCCTGCGGTGGAGCTCGCACCCGAGCATCTTGGCTGTGACGACACGCGGGCTGCGCAGACCTTGGGCCCAACATCGCAGCGATGTTCTGGCCCGATGGCCAATGCCTCCGTCCGGGCGAGCAGAGAAGCTCTGCCCGTGGCGGTCACCGACATCGCCGAGGTTGTGACGCGCGGGGAGGCGCCGCCTCCGCTGATCGCCGTGAGCACATCCGAGCTCCGACCCAAGCATCCGGTGTCGGTGGTGCTCCAGGGCGGCGCCCCGCAGCCCGAGATGGCGCTCGGAATGAAGTACCTCGAGGCGATCGAGGGCGCGGGCGGGATCCCGGTCGTCGTACCCCCGCTCGGCGAGTCGATGATCGAATCCCTGCTCGATCGGGTCAGCGCCGTCTGCCTCTCCGGCGGCCCGGACCTCGATCCCGAGGGCTACGGCCACCGGCGCCATCTGGAGATCGGCCCGACCTGGCGGGAGCTCGACGACTTCGAGCTCGCGCTGATCCGAGCCGCCGATGCCCGTCGGCACTCCGATCCTCGCCATCTGCCGCGGGATCCAGGTGCTCAACGTCTCACGCGGTGGAACGCTCCACCAGCACCTGCCGGATGCCGTCGGTGAGGAGATCGTCCACCGACAGAACGCCGCCGGCGAGCGCACCACCCACTCGATTTCGGTGGCCCACCGCAGCCAACTGCGGACGATCCTCGGCGCGGGCCGGATCGCGGTCAACTCGTTCCACCACCAGGCGGTGGACGAGCTGGGCCACGGGCTGCGGGCGGTGGCCGAATCGCCCGATGGCGCGATCGAGGGTGTCGAGGCGACCGATCGGGAGTGGGTGATCGGGGTGCAGTGGCACGCCGAGTGCCTGCAGGCCGAGACGGCGCACGCGCGGCTGTTCGCGGCCTTCGTCGCTGCGGCCCGCCGGGCGGAGCTGCACGGCCGCGGCGCGCCGCGGGTCGCGGCCTGAGCCGCGATCTACCCGCCGCCGAACGTCCGGCGCGCTCGGAACTCCTCCAGCACCTCGGCCTCCACGACCTGCCGCCGATCGAGCGGCCCGATCGTCAGGTCGTGCTCGGCGTCCTGGCACCAGAACCGAGGATGTCGCCGCAGCCACCGCCCGGCGTCCCGACGCCCCATCTCGATCAGTGCCGTGATGAACTCGTGGTCGAACAGCAGGAACGACAGCAGGTCCCCGCGTGAGCGGTTCGCGCTGCCGAGCGCCCGGCCCATCACCGAAAAGTCGATATCCCGCAGGCCCTTGAGCCCGCCGTAGCGTCGGGCGAACGTCGCCTCGGCGAGCCGGCCGATCTCGCCCGCTTCGACGCCGCGACGAGCGCGTAGGAGATCGGGCGGTACGGGGCGTGGCCCCTGGCGAGCCGGTAGGTCCGGGAGGCGCCGATCGTGCCGTTCGACCCGGACTCGACGAAGAACGAGTTGATCGCCGCCATCCGTCGCACGTCCTGGGCGACCTGGTCGACGAGCAGCCCATCGAGCACGTTCGCGGCGACGTCGGCGATGCCGGGGGCGCGCGGCGTCCCGACCGTCCCGTCGGTCCGTCCGCGCACGAGCGGCTCGAGCCCGATCACGATCAGCTTGCTCGCCCCGAGGTCGAGGGCCGGCTTGATCGGGCTGTTGAGCCGGGCGCCGCCGTCGGTGTAGTGGCCCGCCGCCGTCCGCGGCGAGCTCACCTCGACCGTGGGGAACAGGACCGGAATCGCCGCCGAGGCGCGGACGTGTTCGCCCCGCAGCGTCGTCTTCACGTACCGGATCTCACCGTCGATCCGCCGCGGCGCCTCACCCCGGGAGCTGAGGAAGCCGACCGGTCGGCCGGCCGGCAGCGCGGTGGCGACGACGCAGACCGAGCTGATCTGGCCGCTGCGAACGTTCGCCGCGAGCTGCGACCACTCGATCCAGCGGTCGAGGCTGTCCGCCAGCGGGCTCGGATCGAGCACGCTGGCCAGGCCGAACCCGGGAATGCCGAGCGCGTGCCCGAGAGCTCGCGTGGCCATCCGGATCCCGCCGCTGCCGATCAGCCGGGCGATCACGTCCTGCTTGCGCAGATCCCGCCACAGGAGCTCGCCCCGGGCGACCTGCTCGGCCACCGGCAGGTGGGCGAGGGACGCGAGCGCGGCGGCGTTGATCGCGCCGACACTCGCCCCGCACCATACCTCGACGGTCTCGCCGCGCTCGGCGAGGGCGGGCAGGAGCACGGTGAGCGCGCCGATCTCGTACGCGCCCCGGGCTCCTCCGCCGGGGAGGACGATGCCGACCGACATACCCCGGAGCCTCGCGGGTGGGCACGTCGGCCGGAAGGGCCAGCGGGCCGAAACACGACCGGCCCGGCTTGGACGCCGGGCCGGTCGCGTCACCTCACTTCTTCTTGACGAAGTGGTGGACCACGCCGGCGGCCACGGCCGACTTCAGCAGCGCGTGCTTGGAGCCGTGCTTCTTCAGGAAGTGGTGGGCGATCACTCCGGCCGCCACCGACTTCAGCACCGCGTGGTTGCCGCCGGACCTGCTCGTGCTGTTGCTGCTCGAGCCGCATCCGCTCGCGAACAGCGTCAGCGAGATGAGCAGGATGCTCAGCAGCGCGAGAAACCGTTTCCTCATCGACATCTCCTTCGGGTGGCCTGGCGTGCGTGTTGACGCAGAGGAACGCAGCCTACGGGGGTGACGTGAGCCGGTCGAGGAGAGTCTGTTGGCCTTCGGTTAGTGGTGGGGTGGGCGAGCGGCTGGTGGGCCGCCCGGGACGCGGGATCCGCACGATTGCACACCCACCCGGGCCCGGCAACGTCGTTGTGCAATCTCGCGTCTCTGGGACGCAAAACCGCACACCCACCGTTGGAGAACGCGGTCGTTGTGCAATTTCACGTCTCGGGCGCGCGGGCGAGTCACGCGCCATGCGGTGGGCGAGCCGGGCGTGGGGCCGGGCACGCGGACGGGAGCCGGGAGCGTCAGGGCAGGATCAGGTTCATGTCCCCGAACTCGTGACCGCGGTACTCGCGCTCCACTGCGGCTCGGTAGGCCCGCTCGAGCAGCTCCGGCCCCGCGATCGCCTCGAGCATCCGCAGGTGCGACGCCTCGGGTTCGTGCCACCCGGTGAGCAGCCCGTCGACGACGCGGACCCCGCGCTCCGGCGTGATCACGACGTCGGTCCTGCCGGACGCCGGCGCGAGCGTGCCGTCGGCGGCCGCGATCGACTCGAGTGCCCGGACGACGGTGGTCCCGACCGCAATCACTCGCCCGCCCCACGCCCGGGTCGCCCCGACGAGCTGGGCCGTGGCCGCGCTCACCGCGAACCGCTCGGGCAGCGGGTCCTCGCCGACCTCCAGCGATGAGACGCCGGCATGGAGCGTGATCGGCGCGAACCGGATCCCGCGGCCGACGAGCTCGGTGACGAGCGACGTCGTGAACGGGCGGCCGGCGCTGGGCATCTCGGCGCTGCCGGGCTCGCGGGCCCAGATCGTCTGGTAGGCCCGGATCGGCCAGGGGCGGGGGACGTGCGGGTAGCGGATCGGCCGGCCGTACGCGGCGAGGAACCGCTCGACCGGCCGGCCGAGACGAAGCCGGGCGACCACGAGCCGATCGCTTCCGTCGACCGGCGACTCCACGGTCGCGCTGGTTCCGGCCGGAAGCGTAATCACGGTGCCGATCGGGGGCGCCGGGTGCTGGGTGCCGTCGGCGGCACGGATCTCGATCGACCAGCGGGCGGGGGCGAGGCGGTCGAGCGCCGCGGCCGCACCGTCCTCTGCCGGCGTCGAGAAGTGCACCAGTACCGGCTCGCTGTCGATCGACGCGTCGATCGCGGCCGGCAGCGTGGCGGAGGTGTTGACGACAAGCAGATCGCCCTCCCGGAGGTGCTCGCCGATGGCGCGAAACCCGGTATCGGTGAGCTCCCCGCTGCCCCGTTCGGCGACGAGCAGCGTGACCGCATCCCGGGGCAGACCGCTCGCCTCGGGCGGCTCGTGGGCCGGTGGCGGGGCCGGGATCGAGAGCGCGCTCATGCTCGCACCGCGCCGAGCAGCGCCTCGGCGCTGTAGCGACCGCTCGGCTCGTGGCCGTCGATGAGGGCGAGCAGCGCCGGGATCCGCGTGCTCGGCTCGGGGCGATCGGAGATGTCCTCGCCGGGGAAGGCCTCCTGGTGCATCTGGGTTCGCATGTCCCCGGGGTCGACGGAGTAGACACGGAGGTCCGGCCGCTCGGCGGCGAGGATCGCGGTGAGGTGGTCGAGGGCGGCCTTCGAGGAGCCGTAGCCACCCCACCCCTCGTAGGCCTCGACGGCCGCATCCGAGCTGATGTTGAGAATCGCCGCGCCGCGAGGGAGTCGGGGGAGGGCGGCCTGGATCAAGCCGAGCGGCGCGAGCACGTTCGTCTCGTAGACCGAGCGCAGCACCGACAGGGGGTAGTCGGCAAGGGCCGGCTGGGGGCTCGGGCCGAGCAGGCTCGCGTTGTTGACGATCAGGTCGATCGTGCTCGGCGCGGTGTCCACGAGAGCCGCCCGGTGGTCGGGGTCGGTGATGTCGCCCGGGACGGCGTGGACGTGGTCGAGGTGGCCGATCGCGTCGTGGAGGGCGGCGCCGTCGCGAGCGTCGACGATCAGCTCCCAGCCGCGGTCGTGCAGAGTGGATGTGAGCGCGAGCCCAAGGCCTCGGGACGCGCCGGTGATGAGTGCGAATGACATGGCTCAGCAAACTACAAGTTCAAGTCAACTTGAAGTCAAGGGCGATCTGTGATGAGATCGTCGCGATGGCTGACATGCTCACGATCGGCGAGGTGGCCCGGCGCAGCGGCGTGGCCGCGTCGGCCCTGCGCTTCTACGACGAGCGCGGCCTGATCGAGTCAGACCGCGCCGGGTCAGGGCACCGCCGCTATCCGCGGACGGTGCTCCGGCGGATCTCGTTCATCGTCTTCGCCCAGCGCGTCGGCCTGACGCTTGACGAGATCGGCGAGGAGCTGTCGAAGCTGCCGCCGCACCGCGCGCCCGGGAAGCGGGACTGGCAGCGCCTGTCCCGGACCTGGACGGCGCGGATCGACGAGCGGATCGCGGAGCTGGAGCGGCTCCGCGGCTCGCTCACGGACTGCATCGGTTGCGGTTGCCTGTCGCTGGAGCGCTGCGCGCTGTCGAACCCGGGCGACCGTGCGGCCCGGCTGGGGCCGGGACCGCGGTGGTGGATGGGGGACCGGCCGGCGGCGTAGCGCCCGTCGGTTGCGACGGCGCCGCGGGCGAACGAATGGCGCCCGAGCCTGGCCCGGGCGCCGGCAGGCTAGCCCTTCTCGGGCTCCAGCTCGATCGCGCAGGAGTTGATGCAGAACCGCTGGCCGGTCGGGTTCGGACCGTCGTCGAACACGTGGCCGAGGTGGCCGCCGCACTTCTTGCACAGCACCTCGGTGCGGGACATGCCGAAGCTACGGTCGGTCCGCGTCTCGACGTTCTCGGCCACCATCGGCTCGTAGAAGCTCGGCCAGCCGGTGCCGGAGTCGAACTTCGTCCCGGCGGCGAACAGCTCCGCGCCGCAGCCGGCGCAGCGGTAGGTCCCGTCCTCCTTCACGTCCCAGTACTTGCCGGTGAAGGCGCGCTCGGTGCCGTGTTCGCGGAGCACCTCGTACTGCTCGGGAGTCAGCTTCTCCCGCCACTCGGCGTCGGAGAGCTTGACCTCACGGTCGGGTTCGGTGTGGGAGCGAGAGCCAATCTTCATGCCCTTAACCGTAGCGCCCGGTGGGGGCCGTTCACCAGGTTGTAAGGAGTGGCGAACGGGCTCCGTCCACACCTCGGACGATCCGGGCCGAGCCGGGCTGCCCGGCTGCCGCCGAGCACCAGTGGATTGTCGATTGCCTAGGCGTGTGGAGGGGGATGCGGGGCCCTGGGCGTCAGGGGACTGTGATGGCCCACGGCCCCCGACGCGCGGACAGCAAGAGCCGGCGCATGTCGAAGCGTCGGCACCTGCTTGCTCGCTGATCCCTACGCGCGCCGTGTCCGGACGCGGATCGTATTGACCGCAGCGGCGGCGGCGGCTAGAATCCGGAGTGGCGCACTCGAATCTCTGGGTCTTGGTGGGCGAGATCCGGAGTCGGGGAAGGGGGTTCTGTACTGGCGGCTCGCGTGGCACGCTGGCGATCGCATCCGACGGACCGTCGGTTGTCGAGGCGCGGTTCTCGAAGCTCAAGGCTGTTCTCCTCAACGAGGGGCGCCGGAAGACGGGTCGCTACGTTCGCTGTTGCGGGGGTGATGGCGTGTGCGTTGTCGTCGTGCAGTGCGTGGATCGCGACAGGAGCCGACCAGGTCGCGGCGACCAGCGCGCAACTCGAGGGTGAAGGCCAATGTGATCAGGCCTGCGTCCAGTACTTCCGCTATCGCCAGGTCGGCTCATCAGCCTGGACCCAGACGGCGCCCGTCTCCGCCGGCCGAGTCAACCCGGCGGTGGCGTTCTCCCAGGGGATCGCCGGCCTGTCCCCGGATACGAAGTACGAGTATCAGGCCTGCGGTCAGGAATCGAGTTGGAGTGGTGCCGCCTGCCTTGGACCCCAACATAACCTCGCGGGCACGGTGTCCTTTTTCACGGCGCCCGCGTCCACGGACGGCACTCTGACCGCGCTGTGGTTCAAGTCCTTCGATGGCTGGCCGTATGCCGCCAAGCCCGTCGTCATCAGCCACACCGTGTACGTCGGCTCGTGGGACGGCTACGAGCGCGCCTACGACGAAGCGGGCAACCTCAAATGGGCGACCAACCTTGGGCAGACCGGGGGGTGCCAAAGCAATGCCTTTGCCATCGCGGGGGTGACCTCTGCGCCGGCGTTCGATCCGAGCAGCGGCCTGCTCTATCTGGGCGACGGCGCGAGCCGGTTCGTGGCGCTCGACCCAGCCTCCGGCGCAATCAAGTGGTCGATCCCCACCGATTCGGCCCCCGGCAACTACAACTGGTCGAGTCCCGTGCTGTACAAGGGCCACGCGTACATCGGCACCTCGAGTTTGTGCGACGCCCCGCTCACTCAGGGGAAGCTCCTCAGCATCAATTTGGCAACCCACCGGGTGGACGCGGTGTTCGCGGCGGTACCGGACGGGGATCTCGGTGGCGGGATATGGACGAGTCCGGTCGTCGATGCAGCGACGAACACGATATTCGTCACGACGGGCACCCGGACCTCGGCCGCACAGACGTTGAGCGAATCCCTCGTCGCGCTCGACGCGGACAGCCTCGCGGTGAAGGCCCACTGGCAAGCCCCGGATGACTGCAACCCGACGTGCCAGGACCTGGATTGGGGCACCACGCCATCCCTGATGACGGACGGGAAGGGTCGTCAACTGATCGCCGCGGCGGACAAGGACGGTTTCCTCTACGCGTTCGATCGCAACAACCTGGGCGCCGGTCCGATATGGCAGCGGCAGATCGGCGCCGGTGGCCAAGACCCGCAGCAGGGTCAGGGACCGGTGTCGACGGGTGCCTTTGACGGCACATATCTCTACTACGCCGGGGGCACGACGACGGTGGGGGGCCGGTCATACCCAGGGTCGGTGCGGGCGATCGACCCGGCGACCGGGAACTATGTCTGGGAGCGCGGACTCGTGGGCATTCCGCTGGCCGCCCTCACCGTCGCCAACGGCGAGGTTGTAGTCCCCACCTACGATGCGGGCGGTCACGCCAGCCTCTCGCTGGTCAATGCTGCCACGGGCAGCCTGGACTACGCCAACACCGGGTCGTTCTACGCTCAGGCCACGGTCGCCGACGGTCTGCTGTTCATCGGCGACGTCTACGGGAACTTCGATGCCTTCCCGCTCCCGTCCGGGGCGTCACAGCCCGTTTCGGGTGCGGCCCTGTCAACGCCCCGAACGTCTGCTCCGTCCGCGCTGCCGCGGTCGCACACTTCGCATCGCGTCTTCCTCCCATGCCATTCATGCTGAAAAGGAGCGCGCTTCTCCTCCTGCTGGCGGCGGTAGTGGCGGGCCTGTCGGGGTGCTACCGCGTGACCGCGACGATCGATCTCGGCAGCTCGCCTGGTCGGGTAGCGGTGGATTCCGCCACCCACAAGGTCTACGTCGCCAACAACGCCGGCAACAGCGTCGCCGTGATCACCGGGGGCGTCATCTCGGCCACGATTCCCGTGGGCGCCGCGCCCAACGGCGTGGGTGTTGATCCCTCGACCGGCACGGTCTATGTCGCCAACACAGGAGCCAACACGGTGTCGGTGATCCAGGGCGGCGCGGTGGTGCAGACCGTGCCCGTCGGCACGGGGCCGTTTGGCGTCGCGGTCGACCCGGGCACGCACACCGCGTACGTCACCAACCGCGCGACGGGCAACGTCTCGGTCATCTCCGGAGGAGTCGTGACGGCGACGATCAAGGTCGGCAACGCGCCACTGGGCGCCGCGGTGGATCCCTCCGATCACACCGTCTACGTGAGCAACTTCTTCGACAACACGGTGACGGTGATCCAGGGAGGGGCGGTGACTGCGACGATCCGGGTCGGCGGCGGGCCGGTCGGAGTCGGCGTCGACCCGGCCAGCCACACGGTGTACGTGGCCAACGAGGCCGACAACGCCAACACGGTCTCCGTGATCAACGGCGGGTCCGTCACCTCGACCATCCCCGTCGGGAGTCAACCGGACGGGGTGGCGGTCGACGTCTCGACGCACGCGGTCTACGTGACCAACCAGGATGCCGCCAGCGTGTCCGTGATCTCCGGGGGCGCTGTCACCGCGGTTGTCGGAGTCGGAAACCATCCCGAAGGTATGGCCGTTGACCCCGCGACGCATACGGCATACGCCACCAACACCTACGGCAACAGCGTGTCGGTGATCTCACGTCTGCCGGAGGTGACGTCCACGTCTCCGAGAGACGGGGCGACCGGGGTGTCGGTGGACGCCCAGGTCCAATACCAGTTCGACTTGCCGATGGATTCGTCCTCGCTCGCCCAAGCCGTCTCGGTGGTGCGCAAGAGCGACAACCGACCGGTGGCGGGCACGGTCACCATGAACGGCGATCGAACCGCGGTCTTCACGCCATCTGCGCCCCTCGCGTCCGGGACGCAGTATCAGGCGACGGTCTCGAGTGCCGCGATGAGCACCGGTGGCAACCACCTGGCCCTGCCGAGCACGTTCTCCTTCACGACCAGCTAGCCGGACCTGCTCCTCAACCGCGTGCGCCCTTTGCCAAGCGATCGTTGACCCCTCTTGAGCGTCGTCGCGGAACACCGTGCCACCGACCAGGTGGCCATTCAGGCTCAGATGGTTCAGGAGCTCGGACACCTCGGACCGCGTGCGGCGCTCGGCGTCGTCGTCGGCCTCTACCTCCTGCTCGCGTGCGCCACGGTCATGTTGGTGCCGCCCTATGAGACAAAGGACGAATCTGACCACGTGCATAACGTCGAGACCGTCGTCGGAGGGCACTACTACCGTATCCCGCCGTCACTCCACCACTTCGTCGGTTTCGAGCCCCAACAACCGCCCCTCTACTACGTGCTTCTCGCGGCCTGGCAGAAGCTCGAGGGCGAGCCGGCGTTCACCCCCTCCGTCGTGCCCAAGCACACCACCGGGTTCGTGGTCACTCCGCAACCTGGTCAGGCGGCGTACCAGCACACGACCCGGCTGGAGACGGCCGACGGTGGCCGCGTCCGCGGGCTTCGAATCATCGGGGTGCTCCTGGGCGCCCTGACGATCCTGCTCACCGCGGCGGCAGCTCGGAGCGTTGCTCGCGACCGGTGGACTCCCGTGATCGCCGCAGCCGTCGTGGCGTTCGTTCCGAGGTTCATCTCGCTGTCGGCGGCCGTGACCAACGACAACCTCGCCAACACGATCGCGGCGGCGGCCACAGCCGTCGGTGCCGTCGCGGTGAGCCGTCCAGGAATGACCGCTCGGCAGAAGCAATTGGTCGCCGCCTCGCTCGGCTTCCTCTTGGGCGCCCTGGTGATGAGCAAGATGAGCGCCGTGGCGCTCGCCCCCGCCATTTGCGTCGCCGCGTTCTTATCGGGAGGCACCCGCGCCGAAGGCCGAATGCTCGTGCTCGTTGCCTCCGCGACCGCGGTCGTGACTGCGAGCCCGTGGCTCATCCTCAACACCGCGTGGTACGGCGACCCCCTCGCGATCGGCGCCACGCGCGCCTATCTGAGGGAATTCGCGACTCCCGTGACCGCCCCGATCCGGGAGATCTTCGTCGAGCTCCCTCGCCACGTATGGGCCAATTTCTGGTACACGACGGGCTGGCTTCGCTCGGCGTGGCCGTGGTGGGCGTACCTCCCCTTCTGGGCGTTGACAGCCATCGGCATCGGCGCCGCTACGCGAGGTGACGGGGGGGCGGCGGTGTCCCGTGACCCGCGCCGCAGGGCCGTCCGGTTCTTCGCTGCCTTCGCACTCTGCGGCGTGGCCATCATCGGGATCTTGGGGGTGGCGACACCACAGGTCGACGCGCGGACCGGCTTCGTCGGACTACCGGCGATCGCCTGCCTCGCCGCCCTCGGTTTTGAGCGCCGTGGCTGGGCTCTGCGCGCGCGGGTCGTGCTTCCGGCTGCACTGCTGATCGCCTCGCTCGTCAGCCTTCAAACGGGCGTTCTCAGCATCTACTACTAGCTGCCGACGCCTGCTCAGCCAGGACTGAGGCGTGACAGCGCCTGGAGCTCGAACGCGGATGCCACGCGGCCCGGTGAGGGCGTCAGCGTCACGCGAATGTGCGGCCGGCCGACCGTCGTGCCGACAGGAAGCGCAAAGTCCGACTCCAACCACCGCTTGGCGGGGTTGGGGATCACGTTTCCGGTCCACACACCTGCGGGGCGACCGTCGACCGAGACCTCCACCGGAGCAACGGATGACTGATCGAGGAGGCGACGGAGGACGACGCCTGAATTGCGCGAGGAGACACGCAACGTGATTGACACCGGACTGCCGAACGCGATTCCGGACCGTGTCACTGCATCAGCGTTCGAGTAGGGAGGTGCCAGTGGATACAGCGTTCCGAGACGATCCGCGGCGCGATAGCCGTTGCCACTGAACATACCCTCGAAGTACGAGCGAACGATGCGACGGCGAGGGCGTCCCGCAAAGCGATGGGCGACCAGCGACACATGATCGCCAAACCGGACGGAGTCCGTGCGCAGCAGGCTGGAGCGTCCCCGGTACGAAAAGGTGGTGATCGCCACGGTCTCACCGACCCGATCATCTCCCCCGCCGTGCTGAATGCCGAAGCGGAGGTGAGAACTCCACGTGGGGCCGTCGCCAGCCCAGACGCGGTACATGCTTCGTGAGCCATGCCCGTCCGCCGTGCCGACCAGGGGACCAGCGCCACTCATCGGGAGCGCGAAGGTGAGACCGCGGAAGTACCAACCGCCGTTGAAGATGTCCTCGGTGCCGGTGCCGTAGATCGCCGGCGAGCGGGAGCCGTCGACGTAGATCCGATCGTCTCCCTCCATGTACTGCTGATCCGGAACTCCGAGCGGCGCGACCCCTCCGCCATTCGACCCCCCGTCGATCACCTCGTAGACGAGAGACGCAAGGCGTCCAGAGCCTGAGACCTCGAGAACACGGAGATCTCGTCCGAGCTGTGAATGCTCGACGTGACGCTCGCCCCAGAGGATCCCGCTGTGATGTGTGGCGGGCCCTGTCCAGGCTTCCAGGCGCACCGAGGCGTGAGTGGCGGCATGGACGGCCAACAACGCGCCGCTGCTGAACGGGATCGGCAGCGACAGGTAGCCGGTACTCGTGGCGGGTGACATTCCGAACCCACGCGAGGAGATCGCCCTGGTCTGAAGACCGTCCCCGAACAGGCTGCCGAGGGGAACATCGATCTGCGGCCTCGGCGCCCCGTTGACGCTGACGCGCAGCGAGAGGGATTGAAGGGCCGACTCGGTGAAGGGAGCGATGCGCAGGCGGAGGTAGCGCACGGTTCCCTGGCCGCGGAGTCGGACCATCACCGGGGTTTGCCCGGGCTTCAGTCGCCGTGAGGAGACCAGCCTTGGCGCGCTGAGCGGCCGCCTGGGGGTGGGAGGAGTGACGCGCTGCCCGCGGAACGTCTCGACCTTCGTTCCCTGCGGGGCCTGGAGCAATGTCATCTGGTAGTAGCCGAAATCGTCGGTGGGAACACGTGTCACACGGATCTTCAGACGGGTGGAGAAGCAGAGAGGCACATACGAATAGTTGCCTCCGCCCGACGACCGCTCGTCGTTCACCAGCGGCTTCGGAAATCGCGGGTCGCTGCCTGAGAAGAACCGGCCGGTGGGTTCATCGATGCTCGGCCGAGTCCGACCGTCGAAGAATGCCTGCAACCGACCGAACGCACTGACGTCGCCGAGAACGACGTTCGGATCAAGGAGTCCGCCGCCGATGGACGTCATCCAGAACCGGACGAGGCAGCCTGGCCCGGGCTGATCCAGGAGGACGTAGCCACCGACTTCCCGTCTCAGGTATGTCGACGGATGCATGACGCCGGTGGGACCGTTCCCCGAGGAGTCTTGCCCGTACGAACCGCCGTCGAAGTTCCCGCCCAGCAGATCGTGGCTGCTGACCTCGCTGATGCTCACGCCTTGCGGCAGGGGGGAGAGGGACTTGACTGGATCGGCGAGCCGGTTGAGTAGTCCGGCTTCGGAGAGCCCGCCGCCGGGTGCCACCGCGGGGGCTGTCGCCCGACGATGGACGGCCGCGTCGAACGGGCGGATACGAGCGGGCGCGTCGGCAGCATGACCCGCGAGCAGGGCTGTCAGAGCAACGAGAACGCGACCTGCGCGGTGCCGAGAGGCGCGGCCCCGGAGACGGGAGGGGCCGCACGCCGCTGGCGCGCAGTGGCCAACCCACGGGCCCGAGGCGTGTGGCTGGGGGATGCGGGGCGCCGTGGGCGTCGGGGGGACAGTGGTGACCCACGGCCCCCTGACGCGCGGGGCGCCCAGCGCCCCCGGACCCGCGCCTAGTCGTAGACCGTCATCTGATTGTCCACGTCTGGTCAATTGCTTGTCCACGACTGACGGCCGCGCCAGCGTTTTCGCACTCGTCGTCACGCCACCACGCGGACGGAGGCCTCAGGATCATCCGGCGTATGAACCTCCAGGACCGACACGCTGGTGGCGACGGGAGGCCGACCTCAAAAAATGCTTGAGATCGGGTCGAAGAAGGTCATCCCATTCGAGGCGTTCGGCAGTCGGCGGGAGCGATCCGAATAGTCTGCTCAGAATGCTGCGCCAGCGGCCGACGGGATCTTCGCTTCGCTGCAGCGCTAGCAGTCCACCGGCCGTCCACAGCGTCTCGTCGCGGTGTAGGAACGACGGGTCCTTCGACGGTGCCTGATCGACTCGTGTCCGCCAGGCCTTCAAGTGACGCTCTGGATCCTCGCCCCTGAGATCCGCACGAAGTGTGTGCGCAGCCCCTCCGCGGTGTCAGGCAGAAAGCCGCCGTGCACCACCTCGGACACCTCCCGATCGGAGCTACGGACACTCTCGCCGCCCATCGGACGAGTGTGACGGAAGACGCCTTGCCCGGTCGTGTCCATGCCGGCGCTGGCAGGCCGTCGCTGTAAGGGCGCCAACAACCGGCAGCAGCGCAAGCCTTTCCGCGAGCGCTCGGTCGCCAACGCGCTCGTGAGTTCCCCAACGACTTATTGGGCGAGAGCGATCATCAGGAGTTGCCCGCTTTCCGTGCGACGCAGGGATGCGGGTCGGCGGATAGAAATGCACGCGTTGCTACCCAAGCAGGTTTTCGTAACGCGATCCCATTACGAGGCGCTGCCCGGGTCAGCATCGAACGCTGCGGCAATGAGGTCCGTCAGCGGCCCGTCGCTGCCGCTGGGGAACGCGAGTCGGGCGGTCGGATCGGTCACGGCGAGCGTGGTGCCGGTGTCGGGGTAGCTGACGATGTCGGGGAAGTTCCGCTCGGATATGAAGAGGAGCCGGCAGGGCTCCGACGACGCGTTGCGCAGCCGGTGCGCTCCCTCAGGACCGCGCGGGAACGAGACGACCTCGCCTGGCTGCAACTCGCGCAGGCCATCGGGCGTACGCAGCTCCGGCGCGCCGCTGAGCACAATCACCAGCTCCTCGTTGGCGTGGTGAAAGTGGTAAGGGCTGCTGAGCGTGCCTGACGCGACCTCGACGATGCTCGCGCCGAGCCGCTGCGCGCCCGCGGCAACTTCCAGCCTGGCAACGCGGTTTCCGCCTCGCTCCCCCTGCCACTTGGGTTCGAACGCGTTACCCATGCGCTGGCACCATAACGCCCGCCAGCACCCAGCCAGGCTCGAACGACGGGCACCTCCCAGGCGCGGAACTACACAGATGCGAGTCTCCGAATCGGGCCGCGGTGCACACCTGCTCGTCGCCAAAAGGAGGAATACCCGGCTCGATGATCGGTGCGATCAGCCACTGGTTCGACTCGAGCGAACCAAAGTCGCGCTCGGTCGCCGAAGCGATGGTCTGGTCTGACGAGCGCCCAGATCGTGAAAGCAATCGCCGTGAGCCTCCCGGCGCCGCTGGAGCTTACGGCTGAAGCCGCAGTCCGGCGACCGTTGGCGAGATAGCCGTTCGATCACGGATGCGTCCGGGCGGATCGGGCTTCGAGCAGGACGCGGAGGCCGGCAACACGGTTGGTTCACGCTGAGCGCAACTGGCGGCAGCGAGGCTCACGAGGAGCCGGCCCCGGAGGTTCCTCTCAGAGGGTAGGTGCGCGGTTTCCCGGGAACCGATCGCCTGGACCTTCTGATCAGGCGCGCCGACGCTACGGTGAATCGTCGCCGCCATCCGCGGACGGCGTCTGGTGGCGCGCGGCCTTGTGGTGGCGGGCCGGCTTGTGCGGGGTTCGCTTGCTGGGTCCCGGCAGCGCGAAGCCCGCTCGGCGCAGCACAGCATCCGGGACGTTGCCGGCGATGAGCTCCTGCGGGCCTTGTCCCATCGGCAACCGTGCCACCTCACGCCGAAGGCGGTAGGAGATCACCGACAGGGTGTCTCCCCCAGGCCCGGTCCCGCGATTGGTGACTAGGCATAGCTTCCCATCGCTGCTCGTCACCGTGTCGGCCGGCTGCTGGCCGACACGGATGATCGCCCGTGTGTGTAGCGACTTGCGGTCGACAAGCGCGACATAGTCGGACACGGTGGCCGCGTCGCAGATCGTCCGGCCATCGCCCGAGAGGGCGATCCCGTGGTGCGCCGCCTGGTTGGGATACTGAGAGGGCGACTCGCCGACCGCCGGGCCCTCGATCGGGAGGTTGACCGTGTGGAGCACCTGGCCGGTGGTCGTGTCGATCACTTTGAAGCCGTTGAAGAACGAGAATTGCACGTACGCGAGTGAGCCGTGCGGACTGAACACGAAGGGCCGTACCCCCGCGTCGAACTTCAGCACGCGCTTCACCTTCAGCGTGCGCGGATCGGCAAACGTCAGCCAGTCGTGGGTCGACACGCCGCTTGGCAGCAACTGGTCGCCGAGGCTCCCGTTGACGACGAACTTGCCGTCGGGGGTGAACTCCAGCACGTGGGCCCAATCGCCCGTTGGAAAGCTGCCCACGAACGAGTGCGTCGCGGTGTCGATCACCTGTACTTCGTTCGCGGTCAGCGCCGAGACGAACAGCCGCCGCCCGTCGCTCGACAACGCTATGTGATCGGCGCGGAGGCCGCTCACCTCGATGCGCCGCAAAAGCCGCCGCGACGCAATGTCGAACGCGGCCACGTCGCCCAGGTAGCCGCGGGAGACGTAGAGCGTGCGCCCATCTGGCGACAGCGCCAGCCCCTGGACGTAGTTGACGCCCTTCGACCGGACCAGGACCGGGTAGATCGCGGCCTGGATCGGATCCTGTGGCGTCTTGCCGTCGGGAGTCACGTCGATCCTGCCCAGCACCTTCAGGGCGCGGCCGTCTACGACCGTCACCGTGCCCGCTCGGAGGTTGCCTACGATGATCACCGGACGCGCCCGGGCTACGGGCGTCGCGAACGCGAGCAGCCCGAGCGCCACCGTCAGGGCGCAGAGCGAGCGCGCCCGGATGCGCTCTGCAATGTGTGAACGCCTGACCTCCTGCAGCATCGCTCTCCCAGCCTAAATCGCTGTTTGCACGACAGTAGACAGGCACCGACCCCGGGGTCAAACCGGAGCGGTCACGGGCCCCATTGACCTGCCTCGCGACGTGCCGCCGGCCTCTGTGCGGGAGGTGCCCACCGACACGCCTGGGGTGCCCCGGTCCCACCCCAGGGTGCCTATGCACACCCCCGGATGCGATCGAAGATGGAGCGGCAAAACAAATCCACTCCACCGGGAGCAAGATCAGATGACCATCATCCTCCGCCGAGCCAAGTACTTCCTGCTCGTCCTCGTCGGCACCGCGGCGTTTGCCGCCGTACCGGCTACGCCGCTCGCTAGCGCGGCCGCCAAGACACAGACCGTCGACGACGCAACGTGCGCGGAGTGGGCCGGCTGGTTCAACAGCGACTTCGCCGACTACGGCGCCGCTGTGCGCGCCGGGAACACCCAGGCGGCGAGTGACGCCCTGGGCAAGATGAAGTGGGACTACCAGACGGCGCACGATGCCGGCTGTGACTGGGCGGCGAAGACCGCTTCGCCGGGCTCAACCACAACCGTCGCGATCTATCGGACCTCCGGCCCGGTGGCCGCCGCACACTGACCGAAGCCGATCGGACGCCCTGGAGCCCCGCCACTGACGGGGCTCCAGGTGCGCCGCCGAACGCGAAGCTCTACCAGCCCCGGCGGGGCTCCAGGACGGTCTCCGCCAGCGGGCGAGGACATGTCGTCATCCTGACCGCGACATTCGACTGAACCTGTACAGAAGCAGCTAGCTAGCTAACCGCAGCCGGTGTTGAAGCCGCAGGACGAGCACGTGTAGCAACTACCCGTGCGCTGCATCATCCCGCCGCACTGCTGGCACGCCGGGCCGAGGTCGAGGCCCTGGCCGACCGCCGGGAGGACCGGCGGGGTATCGGTGAGCGCGGATGTCGCGGGCTTCGCGACGGCGGACACGCTGCCGGCCGTTGGCTCGGGGTCGGCCTCGCTCGACGGACCGGCGGTATCGCCGGTCGTGGAGAACATCGCGTCCTCCGCGGCCTTGCGGGAGCGGACGGCGGGGGTGAGGATCCCAAGCTCCTCCTGGAGGTCGACATCGAGGAACCGCGAGGCGAGCCAGCGCATGATGTAGTCGGGCATCGACTTCGCGAACGGGATCTCCGGGTTGGTCGTCATCCCCTCGGGCTCGAAGCGCATGTAGCTGAACTTGCGCACGAGCGTCTCGAGCGGCACCCCGTACTGGAGCGAGATCGAGATCGCGGTCGCGAACGAGTTCATCATCCCGCGCAGGGTCGAGCCCTCCTTGCCGATGTCGGTGAGGAAGATCTCGCCGATCGTCCCGTCCTCGTACATGCCGGCGGTGATGTAGCCCTCGTGGCCGCCGAGCGAGAACTTGTGCGTGATCGACTGGCGCTCACGCGGCATCCGCCGGCGCTTCGGTGGGGCCTCGGCGAGTGCGTTGGCCACGGCCGCGTCGAGGTCGGCCTGCGAGATGCCGTCACCCGTCACCTCGATCACCAGGTCGGCCGGCTTGTCCTTCTGCGCGTCGGTCCGCAGCGCCTGCGCGGTCTTCGAGCCGTCGCGGTAGATCGCGAGGGCCTTGACCCCGAGGTGCCACGCCTGGAGGTAGGCATCGGCGATGTCGTCGACCGTCGCCGTCTGCGGCAGGTTGACGGTCTTGGAGATCGCGCCGCTGATGAACGGCTGGACGGCGCCCATCATCTTGATGTGACCGACGTGCGAGATCGCCCGCTCGCCGACCGCGACGTCGAACACCGGCAGGTGCTCTGGGACGAGGTCCGGGGCGCCGACGATCGTGCCGTGCTCGTTGATGTGGGCCTCGATCTGCTCGATCTGCTGATCGGTGTAGCCGAGCGTCTGGAGGGCGAGTGGGACCGTGCGATTGACGATCGTCATCTGACCGCCACCGACGAGCTCCTTGAACTTGACGAGCGAGAAGTCGGGCTCGACGCCCGTCGTGTCGCAGTCCATCAGGAAGCTGATCGTGCCGGTCGGCGCAAGCACCGTGGCCTGGGCATTGCGGTAGCCGTGGCGGGCACCGGCCTGGGCGGTCTCCTCCCAGCTGGAGCGCGCCGCCGACAGCAGCTGCTCGTCGGCGCAGGCCGCGTCCGGGATCGCGTAGGAGGCCTCGCGGTGCATGTCGATCACGCCGTTGTGCGCCTCACGGTTCTCGCTGTAGCGGTCGTAGGCACCCATCGCCGAGGCGATCCGGGCCGACTCGAGGTAGGCGCGACCGGTCATCAGCGAGGTGATCGCCGCCGCGGTGCCACGGCCGGCGTCCGAGTCGTACGGCATCCCGTTCGACATCAGGTAGGCGCCGAGGTTCGCGTAGCCGAGCCCGAGCTGGCGGAAGGCGCGTGCGTTGGCGCCGATCTGCTCGGTCGGGTAGCTCGACGGCGAGACGATGATCTCCTGCGCGAGGAACACGATGTCGACGGCATGCTTGAACGACTCCACATCGAACGTCCCGTCGGCGCGGCGGAACTTCATCAGGTTGAGCGAGGCGAGGTTGCAGGCCGAGTCGTCCACGTGCATGTACTCGCTGCACGGGTTCGAGGCGTTGATCCGGCCGGAGTTCGGGCAGGTGTGCCACTGGTTGATCGTCGTGTCGTACTGGACGCCCGGGTCCGCGCAGCGCCAGGCCGCCTCGGCGATCTCGCTCATCAACTGGCGCGCCGGGACCGACTCGCCGATCGGGTCGCCGGTCGTCCGGGAGAGCAGGTGCCAATCCTCGTCGTTCTCCACCGCGCGCATGAACTCATCGGTGACGCGGACCGAGTTGTTCGCGTTCTGGTACTGGATCGAGTGGAAGCCGTCGCCGTCGATCGACATGTCGAACCCGGCCTCACGCAGCGCAAGGGCCTTGTCCTCCTCCTTGGCCTTGCACCAGATGAACTCGCGGATGTCGGGATGGTCGATGTCGAGCACGACCATCTTCGCCGCGCGGCGGGTGCCGCCCCCGGACTTGATCGAACCGGCCCATGCGTCGGCGCCGCGCATGAACGACACCGGGCCGGAGGCCGTGCCGCCCCGGCTGAGCGGCTCCATCGAGCCGCGGATGCGGGAGAGGTTGATGCCCGAGCCGGAACCCCCGCGGAAGATGATCCCCTCCTTGGTGTTCCACTCGAGGATCGACTCCATGCTGTCCTGCACGGACAGGATGAAGCAGGCGCTGGCCTGCATCTTCGGATCCCCGACCGGGTGCCAGCCGACGTTGAACCAGACCGGCGAGTTGAACGCCGCCATCTGGTGGAGCAGGATGTACGTGAGCTCGGCCTCGAACGCCTCGCCGTCAGCCTGGGTGGCGAAGTATCCCCGCTCGCGGCCCCAGGTCGCGATCGTGCCGGCGACCCGGCCGATCATCTGCTTGACCGAGCGCTCCCGGACCGGCGAGCCGAGCTGGCCGCGGAAGTACTTCTGGGCGACGATGTTCGTGGCGTTCTGGGACCAGGTCGACGGGAACTCGACGTCGCGCTGCTCGAAGGAGACCTTGTCGCCGTGACCGATGCGCGCGTCCCGCGTCTCCCACTGCACCCCGTCGAACGGATGCTCGCCAGCGGTCGTGAAGGCACGCCGCACCGAGAGTCCCTGTCCGTTCTGACGGGTCGTGAGTTGGGTCTGCGGTGCGTGCTCCATGTGGTCCTGCTCCTCTCGTAGATCCGCTCGCGTCGTCTGCTCTGCGGGGGCCCCTGTGGCCTTGAAGTCGGGCAGCGGATCCTGCCTCAGACCTCGGACGGAAAACCTGGGTTTGAACCCACTGAATGCAGGCCGGCGGCGAACTACCTGCTGAGCATCATTTTACCTTGCTCGCTTCGCCGCGGACGACCACGGCGCAGCTGGCCGGCGGTCACGCGGCGGCGTTTCCGGGACCGCGACAGCGGCCTCGGGCGTCAGCCGGCGCGCTCGCTGAGCGCGGCCGCGACCTCGCGGCGGGCGAGCTCCCGCGCCTGGAGCCCGGCGAGCTCGTCGAGCGCCTCGGCCTGAAGCTCGAGCTGGCGCTCGGCCCGCTGGGCCCGCGCTCCCGCCTCCGCCGCGGCACGCTCGGCTCGTAACCGAGCCTCGCGGTCGGCGCGCTGGGCGTCGGCACGCTTCTCGGCCGCCTGGGCGAGCGCCTCGGCCTGGGCGGCCATCGCCCGGGCGCGCTCCGAGGCCGCCTGTGCGCGGGTCGCATCGGCGTAGGCCTCGCGCAGCGCGGTCTGTGCCTCGCCGGCGCTCGCCTGGGCATCACGGAACCCTGCCTGAGCCTGCACGAGCCGTTCCTGGAGCGCGGTGCGACTCGCGCGAAGTTCGGCGAGCCCGTCCTCGCGCTCGCCGCGCAGCGCGGCCAGCGCATCCTCTGCCTCGCCGCGTGCCGTCCGCGTGGATTCCAGGTCGGCGAGCGCGGTGCGCAACTGCTCGGCGATGTCCTCCCTGTCCGAGGCCCGGACGAGGAGGAGCGCCTCGAGTTCCGCGACGCGCCGGTGCGCTTCCTCGGCCGCCTGGCGGAGTGACTCGCGCTCCTCGGCTGCCCGGCTCAGCTCCTCGGCCGTCCCCTCGGCCTCGAGCCCCGCCTCTCGCCGCTGCTCGTCGAGGGCCGCAAGCCGGCGCTCGAGCTCGGCCGTCCGCTCGACGGCCTCGGCGAGTTCGGTGCGGTGGCGCTCGGTGGCCGCGCGGAGTTGGCCCTCAAGCGAGGCCCGGGACTCCTCGAGTGTCTGGCGGAGGGTGTCGGCGCCGGCCTGGGTGCGGGCCAGCTCGTCACGAAGATCCTCTGTCTCCCGGGCGCGGGCGCCGTCGACCTCACTGCGGCGGTGCTCGCTCGACGCGCTCCACTCGGCCGCCAGCACGAGCAGCTCGGACTCCGCTGCCGCGCGAGCCGCCGAGACCTCGGCCGCCCGCGCGATCACCGACTGGAGGCGCTCCCGCAGCAGCGCACGGTCCGCGCCGGCCCGTTCGAGGTCCCCGCGGGCCGCGGTGAGCTGTCCGGTGAGTGCCGCCGCCCGGGTCTCGGCCCGTTCGAGCGTCGCCAGGTCGCGCGCGTGCTGCTCGCCGAGCTCCGTCGCGTGCTGCTCGGCGCGCTTGCGGGCCGCGGTGAGCTCGCGGATCCGGGATGCGGTCGAGTCGGCGTGGCTGAGCTCGCTGCGGAGTCGCTCGAGGTGCGATTCGGCCTGCTCGCGGCGGCCGGTCTCGGCCCGGACGACGGCGGCGAGCTCCTCGCCGTCGACCTGCGCCGCCGTGAGCTGCTCGGCGAGCGTCGCGACGCGGCCCTCGGCCTCGGCCCGAGCCGCGGTGGCGACGTCGAGCGCGCTGCGGAGCTCATTGCTTGCCTCTCCGGCCCGGTGTTCGGCAACCGCGACCTGGGCTCGGAGCACCTCGGCCTCAGTGAACGCGTGCTGAAGCTGCTCCTCGAGCCGTCCGACTTGCGCACCGGCGTCGTCGGCCGACGTGGAACGTTCGGCGAGCGCGGCCCGCACCGCCTCGAGCTCCGCAGCGCGCTGCTCCAATGCCTCGATCAGCTCCCGGCGAGCGTCCTGGGCCTCGGCGTCGCGGGCGTGGTGCTCGCTGATGCCCGTCTGGAGTCCGAGTACCCGCTCCTCGGCGGTGAGCGCGCGCTCGTGTTCCTCGCGCCGCTGCTCGCGCTCGCGCTCGAGTTCGCGTTCGCGTTCGCGCAGCCGCTCGACCGTCCGCTGCTGCGCCGCCTGCACGCTCTGGAGCTCGGACTGGACCGCGACGATCTGCTCGGACAGGTCGCGGCCGTGCTGACGGCTGTCGGCGAGCGCCGTCTCGCCGGCCTCACCGCGCCGCTTCTCCTCCTCGAGCTGGTCCTCCAACTCACGCTGCTCCCGCTGGGCCGCGGCGGCCTGAGCCTGGGCGATATCCCGGGCCTCGATCGCCTCCTGGAGGCGCGCCTGGGCGGCCGCGCGGTCCTGCTCGTGCTCGGTCTCACGCCCGCGTGTCGATTGCAGCTGCTGCTCGAGCGTCGCCCGTTTGCGCTGCTCGCGCTCCACCTCGTGCGCCGCCTGCTCAACGCTCGCCTGCGCGTCGGCGATCTGGTTGGCCGCCTCGCGCTCCGCGCCCGCGCGCGCGTCCTCGGCCGCCTTCAGCCGCTCGGTCGCCTGCTCGAGCGCGGCCTCGTGACGGAGGATCGCCGCCTCGCGGCTGTCGAGCGCCTGATCGAGCTGGCGGAGGGACTCGGCTTCGCGCCGGAGCCGGCGGCGGAGCTCGTCGGCCGCGCGGGCGTCCTCGCGCCGGGCCTCCTGGAGCGCCGCGACCTCGCCCTGGAGCGCGCGGTGCTCGGACTCGATCTGCTTCGTCGACGCCTCGGCCTGTGCGAACTGCTCGGCCTGCGTCTTCAGCCGCCGCTCGAGTTCGTCGATCGCCAGCCTCCGGGCGTCGGCCCGTCGCTCGGCCTCGATGCGCCGGCGTCGCTCCTCGCCGAGGGTCTCGGGCTCGCCGCCTCGGTCCGGTTCGGGGGCGGCCCGGTCGCCGGCCCGGCTTCCGTACTCGCCGCGGATGGGGGCCGGCAGCGCGAGCGTCAGCCCGCCGGGCAGCTCGAGGGTGAACGTCGGCTCGCCGTCGAGCACGGCACTCGGCGTGGAGAACGCGAGCCGCACGGTCTCGGCCGTGGCCTCGGGGCCGGGGAGGGGCGCCAGCGTGTAGCGGCGGCGGCCGTCGTCGAGCACGAGCGACACCCCGGTGGCGCTCAGCGGTTCGCGCGTGCGCAGCGAAACGCGCAGAAGCGTCGTCCCGAGGGCGGCGTCGACCTGCTCGAAGCCCTGGAGCTGGATGGAGCCCACGCCGTCAGTCACCTCCCGGCGATTCTATGCCCGGATCAGGGTCGTCGCGCGAGCCCGGCCACGAGGCGCGGTCTGTTATACCCACCGGGCGCATGACCCCGACCGACCCGAGATCACGATGAAGCTGCTCGTCACCGGTGGTGCCGGGTACATCGGCTCGATCGTGAGCCGGGACCTGCTCGCCGACGGCCACGAGCTCGTCATCCTCGACAATCTCGAGCGCGGTCACCGCGAGGCCGTCGCGCCGGAGGCCCGCCTCGTCGTCGCTGATCTGTGCGATGCGGCCGCGGTCGACGAGGCCGTCTCGGAGGGCTTCGACGGGGTGCTCCACTTCGCCGCGCTGGCGCTCGTCGGTGAGTCGGTCAGCCACCCCGAGCGCTACTACCGCACGAACGTCGGCGGCACGCTCAACCTGCTCGAGGCGATGAGCCGCCACGACGTCCCGCGCCTGGTCTTCTCGAGCACGTGCGCGGTGTACGGGCAGCCCGACGAGGTCCCGATCCGCGAGACCGCGGTCCCGCGCCCGGCGAACGCCTACGGCGCGTCGAAGCTCGCCGTCGACTACATGATCGGTGACTTCTGCATCGCCCACGGGCTCGGCGCGGTGAGCCTGCGCTATTTCAACGTGGCCGGGGCGATCGAGGGCTGCGGCGAGGACCACGAGCCCGAGACGCACATCATCCCCAACGTCCTGCGCACCGTCCTCGGCGTCAACCCCGAGGTGCAGATCTTCGGCACCGACTACCCGACCCCGGACGGAACCGCGGTCCGGGACTACATCCACATCGAGGACCTCTCGGCTGCCCACCTGCTCGCGCTCCAGAACACGCGCGCGGGCGAGCACCGGATCTTCAACCTCGGCAACGGCAATGGCTTCTCGGTGCGAGAGGTGATCGCCGCCGCCGAGGAGGTCACCGGACAGAAGGTGAAAGTCGTCGAGGCCGACCGCCGTCCGGGCGACCCGCCGCAGCTCGTCGCCGGCGGGGAGAAGATTCGCTCCGAACTCGGCTGGAGCCCGCGCAAGCCCGAGCTGACGACGATGGTCGCCGACGCATGGACGTTCGCGCAGGCCAAGCCGCACGGCTACGCCGGCGCCGACTGAACGCCGCGGGCCGGCTCAGAGCAGGTCGGTGAGCGCGGCGAGCGCTGCCGTGAGCACGGCGTCCGGCGGCTGCGTGGCGTCGAGCGGACGGATCCGTCCGGGCTCCTCGGCCGCGAGGCGGCGGTAGGCACCGTCGATCCGCTCGAAGAAGTCGCGCTGCTCGCGCTCCAGCCGGTCGACCGGCTCTCCCCGATCCGCGGTCCGCGCCCGCCCGGCCGCGGGGTCGATCAGCAGCAGCAACGTCCGGTCGGGTCGGAGGTCGCCGATCGCGAATGCGTTGATCGCGCGGATCGGCTCGATGCCCAGCTCACGACCGGCGCCCTGGTAGGCCAGCGAGGAGTCGACGAAGCGGTCCAGGAGCACCCAGCGACCGGAGCCGAGCGTCGGTATCACCGACTGCTCGAGCAGCTGGGCGCGGGCCGCGGCGTAGAGCAGCGCCTCGGCCCGACCGCCGATCGTCAGCTCCGGGTCCTTGACGAGATCCCGGATCCGCTCCGAGGCCGCGACGCCGCCCGGCTCGCGCAGCAGCTCGGCGTCGATCTGCCGCTCGCGCAGGGCTGCGATCAGGCCGTGCGCGAGCGTCGACTTGCCGGCGCCGTCGATCCCCTCGATCGTGATGAGCCGCCCACGTGCCATGTCCGGCGTGGACCCTAGACCGGATCCTGGGCCGCGCGCACCCCTGCGGCGATCGCGCGGGCAGTGAGCGTCGCGGTGGACCACTCGAGCACGTCGTAGGGGACCTTCACCCTGCCCGACGCCAGCGTGAACAGCGTGTCGCCGTCGTACATGGTGTGGGCCGGCCGGATCGCCCGGGCGATCCCGTCGTGGGCGACCGTGGCCAGCCGGTTGGCCTGCTCGGTCGAGAGCGTCGCGTCGGTGAGGATCACGCCGATCGTGGTGTTCGCGCCCGGGGTGAGGTTCGGGCCGTCCGCGGGCGGCGTCATCTGCGCGACCCACTCATGGTGCTCGTCGTCCCAGATCCCGCCAACGGCGTTGACCGCGATGACCGCGGTGATGTGCGCTCCGCCGACCGTCGAGCTCGCGATCCCGATGCCGCCCGGCTGCAACTGTCCGGGGTCCCCGGCCTTGGCGACGGTGGCGCCGGTTCCGGCGCCGACCGAACCGCTCTCCGGCCGGTCGCTCGCCGCCGCGCACGCCGCGTATCCGGCGTCACGATCGGGCCGGGCGTGCGGGTCGCCGGTCGGCAGGTCGAACAGCACCGCCCCGGCGACGATCGGGACGCGCACGCCGACGAGCTCGAAGCCGACCTCGTGCTCCTCGAGGTACCGCATCACGCCGGCCACCGACTCGAGCCCGAACGCACTCCCGCCGGCGAGGACGATCGCGTGGGCCCGGTCGACGAGCGTGCCGGGGCGGAGCGTGTCGGTGCCGAGCGTCGTCGGTGCCGCGCCGCGCACGTCGACCCCGGCGGAAGCTCCCGCGCGCGCGATCACGACCGTGCAGCCGGTCCGCCCGACAGCGTCGGTCCAGTGCCCGATCTCGAACCCGTCGGGAAGCAGCCGATCGGCGACGTCGTCCATCGCCGCCGACCCTACCGACCGCCGCGCGGTGGCCGGGGTCGAGCGGGCACCCGGGGTGTAATCAACCATCTAGCATCCTGGTCCCGATGCTCGCCGAACTTGACCGGCACCCGCACGCCAAGGCGATTCTCGCCCCGGTCTTCGCGGACGCGTCGATGGCCTCGCACGCGTATCTGTTCCACGGGCCGGGTGGTGCGGGAAAGCGCACGATCGCCCGCGCGCTCGCCGCCGAGCTGCTCGCGGAGGGGGCCGCGGACGAGGCCGGCGCGCGGGAGCGCGTGCTGTCCGGCGCCCACACCGACCTCACGTGGGTCGTACCGAGCGGCGCGCACGAGATGCTGGTCAGCGACATCGACGGGCCGGTCGTGGCGGCCGCGAGCAAGACCCCCTTCGAGTCGACGCGCCGGGTGTTCGTGATCGAGAGCGTCGACCGGCTCGGCGACGAGGCCGCCAACCGGATGCTGAAGACGCTCGAGGAGCCCGCCCCGTTCGTCCATCTCGTGCTCCTCACCGATCGGTTGGTCGACGTCCTGCCGACGATCCGCTCCCGCTGCCAGGTTGTTCGCTTCGACGCCAGACCGGCTGTCGAGGTCGCCGAGCGGCTAACCCGCGTCGGCGTGCCCGAAGAGCGCGCGCTGGCCTGCGCCCGGCTCTCGCTCGGTGACGCTCGCTGCGCCGAGGAGCTCGTATCGGCGGAGGGAATGGCGCTGCGCGAGTCCGCCGAGGGGTTCGCCCGCGCGGTGCTCGCCGGTGAGGCGGCGGCGGCAAAGGCGTGGATGCCACTGCTCCAGTCGGCGCAGGCCCGGGGGGATCTGGCCCGCGCCGAGGTCGTCGGCCGCCAGGATGCCGAGCTCGAGCTCTATCCCAAGAAGGAGCACCGGCGGATCAAGAGCGAATGGGAGGAGCGGGCCAAGCGGGCCCGCCGCCGCGCGGAGACGACGGCGCTCGATCTGGCGCTCCAACTCGTGTCGCTGTGGCTGGCCGATCTGGCGCATCTCGGCTGGGGAGCCGACGATCTCGTGCGCAACGTCGACCGGCTCGACGCGCTGCGCGGGCTCGCCGGGGTCGATCCGAGCCGGCTGTGCGCGGCGATCGAGTCCGTCGAGGAGACCCGCCGGAGGTTTGTCCTGAACGTCACCGAGGAGTTGGCGTGCGAAGCGCTCGCCTATCGCTTGGAGCTCGGGCTCGCCGGCTGAGCGCCGACGCCGGCCGCGTGTACCTGCGCGCGCCGCACCCGTCCGATGAGGACGAGTTCATCGGGCTGATGCGCCGCAGCCGAGAGTTCCACCAGCCGTGGGCGAGTGCGCCGACCGAGCCCGAACGTTTCGCCGCCTACCTCACCGACGCCGCCCGCGCGGACTTCGAGGCGATGCTGCTGTGCCGGACCGAGGACCGCGCGATCGTCGGGTTCTTCAACCTCTCGCAGATCGTCCGTCGCTCGCTGCAGAGCGCGTATCTCGGCTACGCCGTCGGCGCGCCCTACGCCGGATCGGGATACATGCGCGAGGGGATGACACTCGTCCTCCGGCGCGCGTTCGTCGACCTGCGTCTGCACCGGGTCGAGGCCAACATCCAGCCCGGCAACCAGGCGTCGATCGCGCTGGCCGTCGGCGCCGGCCTGGTGCGGGAGGGGTTCTCGCCGCGGTATCTCCGGATCAACGGGATGTGGCGCGACCACGAGCGGTGGGCCCTCACCGTCGAGGACTGGAAGGTGGCGCAGAACGGCGCGGGGCCGGACGGGACCGATCAGCCGGGGCGGAAGTGATGGCGTCGTACACCCGAGTCAGGCTCGATGACGTTGAGGATGCGGCCGTGGCCAACGGCTTCGGCCACCGCTGGGAGGCACGTGTCGCCCGGACCGATCTCCAGGCCGAGCGGACCGGGGTCACGCTGTTCCGGCTGCACCCGGGGAAGCGCTCGCCGTTCATGCACCGCCACGCCGAGGCCGAGGAGGTCTACGTGATCCTCAGCGGGAGTGGCCGGGTGAAGCTCGACGACCAGGTGCTCGACATCGGCGCGCGCGACGCGATCCGCATCGCCCCCGAGGTGGCCCGGGCGTTCGAGGCCGGACCCGACGGACTCGAGTTCCTCGCCGTCGGCGCTCATCACCCGGGGGACGGCGAGGGCGTCGAGGATCCGTGGGTGGCGTGACGCGGCGTGATCAGTGATGGTGCGCGGCGCCCGCACGCATCCGGATCGGTGAGCTAGCCTCCGTCCGGCACGGCCTGGTGAGACGGGGATCTGGCGCGCGACGCCGGCATCTGCGACCGCCAGTCGGTGCGAGCGCCGACGTAGCTCAGCTGGTAGAGCACTTCACTCGTAATGGGTTGCAGTGACTTCGTGTTTCTGGGTCCGTCGCAGAGGCTGATGGTTCGCGCGCGGCTTCGGGGGGCGACGAGGGCCTGAGCGACGTCAGATGGGCTCCCGGTTGGAAGGGTGGCTGCCGCGGCTTGATCGCTGGGCTTTCGAGCTGGTCGTGGCGCTCTCGGAGGCCGCGTTTCGTTGGACTTCCCACGCTTCGGTAGACAGCTGAGCGCTTGCCAGGCAAGCGGGGTTGTTGGGGTTGGTTGTTGGTTGTCAGTCATCCAGTCTCTGAACCGTCGAGCGTCCTGCGGTTCTCGTAGGCGACCGGGGAGAGATAGCCGAGGGTGGAGTGCCGGCGTTGGTGGTTGTACAACGCCTCGATTATTCGAACACCTCGACACCGAGCTCGCGGCGAGTGGGCCAAGAAGGGGCGGGAGACGAGCTGCCTTCTTGAGCGTCGCAAAGAACGTCTCGGCGACGGCGTTATCCCATCAGACCCCGCGAGAGCCCATCGACCGGGCGATCCCAGCCTTGGTGCATGCCTGGCCGAGCCGAGGCTGACGTATTGCGAGCCCCAGTTCAGAGTGGTGGATCAGCCCCGGTGGCGGCCGGCGGCGACCGACCGCCACCGAGATCGCGTCGTCAGACGGTCGTCGCGTTCTCGGCGATCGAGCTGATCCTGCTTGACCCCATTGCGCAGCGACTGCTCGGTGACCCGAGTGCCCCCGCGACGTCCTTGCGGGTCCGTCCGGAACGGAGCATCCCGACGGCCTCACGACGGAATTCCAGCGGGTACGGCGGGCGCGACTTCGGCATCGAGCACATCCTTTCGCGGCCTGCGGACCGCAAGCGCTCGAATGGCTACGAAACCTGGGGAAGTCCAGCCCTCCGTACCGCTCACTCGAAGCCGGAGTGCGATCGGCCGGCGTCGCAGGCTAGGAAGGCGAATGATTCACTGGGGGCGGTGCTCGCCCGGACCGCGCCTCTCCGCCACGAACTCGAACGAGCGCTGCCGAGCCGCCCGTTCTCGGTGCGGTTCTGGGACGGGTCTGAGTTGGCGGCCACCGAGCCTGGGGGTCCGACGTTCCAGGTGAAGACGCCGCTCGCGCTCGCGCACGTGCTGCGAGCACCGGGTGAGCTCGGGCTGGGCCGTGCGTATGTCGCTGGGATGGTCGAGGTCGACGATCTCGACCTCGCGCTGCAGATCGTCGATACGTTCGAGCCTCCGGTGCTGACCCGTGGCCGGCAACTTGGGATCGCCTTCGGGCTGATCCGTGCCTGCGGGGTCGTGGTGCCGCCCCGGATTCCTCAGACCGAGCTTCGCCTCGGGGGCGAGCGTCACACGCTGGCGCGCGATCGGCGCGCCGTGCAGCACCACTATGACGTCGGCAACGAGTTCTTCGCCCTGTTCCTGGATCGCTCGCTCACCTACAGCTGCGCTCGCTTCTCCGGTGGCGTGACGACGCTCGAGGAAGCGCAGGCGGCGAAACTCGAGCTCGTGTGCGCCAAGTTGGGGATCGGCGCCGGCGAGCGGGTGCTGGACGTCGGCTGCGGCTGGGGCAGCTTCGCGATTCATGCTGCCGTCCACCACGGCGCACGGGTGCTCGGGATCACGCTCGCTGAGCGGCAGGCCGAGCTGGCTCGGGAGAGGGTGCACGAGGCCGGCGTTGCCGACCGTGTCGAGATCCGGGTGGCCGACTACCGCGAGCTCACGGGCGAGCCATTCGACGTGATCTCGAGCATCGGCATGGTCGAGCACGTCGGAGAGGAGCGAATCGATGAGTACGCGAACCGGCTCGCCGGCCTGCTGCGGCCCGGCGGACGGCTGCTCAACCATGGCATCGCGAAGCTCAAGGATCTCGACACGCCCGACGAAGGTCCGTTCTCGGAGCGGTTCGTGTTTCCCGACGGGGTGCCGTTGCCGCTGTCCCGCGTCGTATTGGCCCTCGAGCGCGCCGAGCTCGTCACCACGCACGTCGAGGGACTCCAAGCCGACTATGCGAAAACCCTGCGCCACTGGATCGACCGCTTCGAGCAGCGCTACCCGGACGCCGTGCGACTCGCCGGCGAGGAGCGCGCCCGGATCTGGCGGCTGTATTTGAGGGCAGCGCGACTCGGTTTCATGACCGGCTGGCATCCATCTACCAGGTACTGGCCCACAAGCCATGAGGACAACCGGGGAGAGCCGAGCAGCGCGGGTCAGTCGGCCCAATCGCAGGCGCGGGGGAACACGGGCCGGTGAATCGAGCGTCAGCTGAAACCGTCACGGGCCGCCGATGTGGTCGGCCCCTCGGCCAGGGCAGGCAATGCGCCGGCCGCTCGGTCCTCATGCTCGGTAGAGCGCGGCGGCGACTGAGATTCCGGCTCCCACGGACGCGAACAGCGTCGTGCGCGCCTGTGCGAGAGCGACGGACTGAGCGCCAGCGGGCGCGGCGGTGTGCGCCTGCGCGAGGTCTGGCGCAAGCGCGGCGACGTGCTGGCCAGAGACGCCAAGCGCGTCGGCCAAGGTCTCGGCGAAGCCCGGGATCGACGCCGTGGCCACAAGTAGGTCGACCTCGCCCAACTCGAACCCTTCAGCGCTCGCCAGTTCGCGGACGGTCGACTCGGCGCATTCGAGCGCCCGCCCGGCGTACGTCTGGGCGATCGTCACGGTGAGGATGTTCCGGCCGTGATGGGCCAGCCCGTGCCGGCCATCCTCGTGCCAGTCCACGGAGCCCTCGAACAGATCCGCGAACTCGGGGAACGTCGCGAACCTGAAGGCGGTGAACCCCGGTGAGAGTCGTCTGCGCGCAACAGGATCGCGCCGCCGGCCGCGGGGAAGGCGAACCCCTCAGAGGTGCCCGGCTGTGGATACGTGTCGCTCGCGACGATCATCCCGAGCTCGACCGTCCCCACGAGAGCATGCCGTCGATCAGCTAAATCGCGGTCAGCATGCCGCACGCCCCATTTGAGATCGAATGAGAACGTCCCGTGGCCAACGCCCGAGTGGCGCTCCGGTTGGCGCGGATGTCGTCCTGGATCAGCGACGCAAACGCTGGCTCGCTGAGGATGTCGTCGTGGTAGACGCCGACATTGATCAACAGGTCAACCTGATCGGCGGTCCGGTCGGCCCGCTCCAGGCCCAGGGTGGCGGCGTGCGCGAGATTCAACGATCCCGCGGCGTGCGGGCGGCGGTGAGCTCTCGCAGCTGCGCTCGCCTCAATGGTCGTGCCCATGGCCATTCACCAGCTGATCGATCTTGGAGATGATGATCCCCACTTCCAGTCCCGCGGCGAGAGCAAGCAGCACCCTGTCGTTCTTGGCGAACCGGCCCTCGGTCAGGTACTTCCAGAGGGCGATGAAATGTGTCGTCGAGGACGTGTTGCCGAACTCATCGACGGTCAGGACAACGTGCTTCGGCGCAACCCCCCATGCGCTCGGCGTGGTCCCTGACCCCTTTTTTGATGGCCCGCACGGAGGTTCCTCGTCGTGGGCGCGCACACCCGGGGGGGACGGGGAGAACGTCGAGGACTCGTGGGTGGCGTGAGCCATCGAGATCGGGTCAGCCGCGAGTCGGCTTTCCGCCGCACGCTGACGGTGTGCGGCGGGGACACCGGACGGCGTCGACGGCCAGCCTGCGTCGGCTACGCTTGCGCGTCGTAGCGGCTGATCAGTATTTCGCGGCTCCGGCGCCACCGGGCAATCGGGGTGTAGAAGCCGCAGATCCCAGGAACTCGCTGCACTCGCCGACGTAGCTCAGCTGGTAGAGCACTTCACTCGTAATGAAGGGGTCGGGGGTTCGAGTCCCCCCGTCGGCTCTGAGAAGTGCCTGCAAACAACCCACGTCGGGCGAATCGCGATGAGCCGTCGGAAAGGCGCGGAACGGCCGTCCAGACTTGCTTGGCCAGGCCCGCGCCAGTGTCACCGAAATATGGGCAGGTCTTCCTGTAGCGATGCGACGCCCGGCACATTCCCGTCGCTCGCCAGTCGCCGGAGCGCGTGATGGTCGTGCTTGAGGAAACCGTCGAGGAAGTCGGTGATGGACCGCACGGCCGGGTCGAGCCACGGCGCTCGGAACGGCACGTGCCCAGCGCCGTGGAGGGTGAGGAAGGCCTTCGGGGCGGGCGCTTGCCCGTACGCGGACACGCTTCCGACGTAAGGAACTGTCCCGTCGGCGTCGCCGTGAACCAGCATCAGCGGCGGCGTTGCTGTGGCGAAGAAGCTGCCGCCGGGAAACGGCAGCTCGATGCCTGAAAAGGACACCGCGGCGCGAATGCGATGATCGACGCAGCAGCTGTTCGTCGCCACGCCGAGCGTGGTGATCGCGCCCAGCGAGTGACCGAACGCGCCCACGTCGTGCCGGTCGATCGTCCTCCGCAGGCTCGGGTCCATTCGGGCAACCTTCAGCACACTTGTGAGGACGAAGCTCACATCGCCGGGCTGGTTGATGTAGTCGCCGCCATCCGACCCGCCGGGCGCGCCTGCAGAGGACAACGGAAACGTCGGCGCGGCTATCACGTAACCCTCGCGGACGAACTGCTCAAGCAGAAACTCGTAGGCCGGACCCGACGCGCCAAAGCCGTGTGAGAAGACGATGAGGGGAAAGCCGTCCCTCCGTCGGATCGGCTTGGCGTTGGCAACCGCGGGACCGTTCGGGTCACCAACTGCGGGATACAGCAGAAGGGTCCGCAACGTCCGGGTTGGGGCACCGGGGAAGCTCCCGTTGGCGGCGGTCGGCCGACTCGCGTCGACGAAGGTGTACGACCGCATCCCCACCAGGTACGGGGCAGGGCGGCTGTTGTGGACCGCACGCGTCCGGGCGGTGGCCGACGCCGGTAGGACGGAAGCGCTGACGACGATCGCGCAAGCGACGAGGACCCGTACCACCTTCACCCAGTAGCGACCGATAATCGCGCGCACGACGACCTCCTGTTTCTCGGGCAGAACCTCCAGCCTATACCGGGCGGACACACGAGATGGCGTCTCCAGAGGCGCCGCCGGAACACGGCTCACCGCCGTGACCGAGTCAGCCTCGGCTCGCCGCGCATTCCACAGATCGCCCTGAACACCACGTCCTCCCAGCACGCCCGCTCAGTCGCGCGCGAGGACCGAATCCCGCGCCACGGTTGCTGGAGGCCTGGCCTGTGCTGTCAGCGACCGTGCACGGTTTCGCCGGCTCAATGCCGAAGCGCCCGAATCGCGCCACGCGCGATCCCAGGTGCTCGGCGGGCTAGGGTCCGCGCGAGGCGGTCGTTGAGGTGCGGGCGAACGGGGGCGAGCTCGGCCGTGGCACCTGCGTGGAATTGGCGGGCGTCGTCCGCGACGGCGAATAGCGCCCATTCTCCCGTTACGCCCTTGAGGGTGTGGATGCCGCGCGCGTCGAACCCGATCCCGGAGCCGGTAACCAGGTCCTTGACGGTGCCGGAGACGAGAACATCACCGGCGCCTGCCGAAGCCATGACGCGAGCGCCGATGTGGACCGCCATTCCGCGAACGTCGCCGCCGACGAGCTCGCACTCGCCGGTGTGCAGACCCGCGCGATTCTGGATTCCCAACTCGAGTAGACGGTCTCGAATCGCGCAGGCGCAACGGATCGCACGGGCCGGTCCGTCGAACGTTGCTAGGAACCCATCGCCAGTCTGCTTTATCTCTCGGCCCTGGAAGCGCTCGAGCTCACCGCGTACGACCGTGTTGTGGCGCTCCAGAAGTTCTCGCCAGCCGCTGTCGCCCAGTTCGGCCGCGCGCTCCGTTGAGCCGACGATATCGGTGAACATGACCGTTGCCAGCAGTCGGTCGGGCTCGCGGGCGCCTCGCGCCCCGGTGAGAAACTCCTCGATCTCGTCAGCGATCCGATCGGCATCGTGAGTAAACGGCGCATGATCGGTGCCCGGCAATTCGACAAATCGCGCTCCCGGAACGTGCCGCAACGCGTAGCGTGCATTCTCGACCGGGATCGTGCTGCCGGTGTGGTGGACGATCAACGTCGGCACAGTGATCGTCGGGAGCACGTAGCGGACGTCGCCTTGGATGAACGACTCCCAGAGCGCCAGGGCCATACCTGGACTCATCGAGGCGCGCTCAAAAGCTCCGTACATGCGCCGATCCAGCGCGCTTGCTGCCAAGCTCGGAGCAATCACATCAAGCGACGCGCCATCGCCCCAGCACTCGATCACCGCGCGTACCCTGCGATCGACCTCAAGCCACTTCTCGCCACCCGGATTCTGCTCTCGGTCGAGCAGTCCGCACACCCACGTCTCGTACATCACCAGTGACGTCACCCGCTCCGGGTGAGCCGCGGCGTAGAGCGCTCCCATCGCCCCACCCTCGGAATAGCCAAGCAGCGCAGCCCGCTCTGACCCGGCGGCATCCATCACCGCGCGGATGTCGTCCGTGCGCTCCTCGAGCGTCGGCGCACGGGCGACTGGATCGGACAGGCCCACGCCACGCTTGTCGAACACGATCACACGCGTGAACTGCGCTAAACGCCGCAGAAATCGGGTCAGTGTCGGATCGGTCCACTGGAAGTCGAGGTGCGATGCCCAGCCAAACGTAAACACCAGATCGATAGGCCCGTCGCCCACCACCTGATACGCGATGTTCAGCCCTGCGCTCTGCGCGTACTGGGTCTTGGGCTGCATGCCGATCATCCTCACCCTACTCGCCGACCGGCCGGCGAACGGTGACCGCCGCGCATCGGACAAGGGGGCCCCGCGCAGTCGCCTCGAGGGCGCCGGGATTCCGCCACGGAGGTGCGCCACGCGATGGTCAGACCAGCGTGAACGACGCGGGCCGCGACGTCGAATTGATCGCGGCCCGCCGGCAGGCAGACGAGAGGCACACCGGAGGCCAGTACGCGGGTCACCGTGCCCATGCCTGCCTATGTGAGGACGACTGCCGCCTTTGGGAACCCTTGCACGTGCGGCTCAATGCGGACCACGACTGTGTTGGCTCTCATCGGCACACGCGGCGGTCAGCGACCCCGCGTCGACGGTTCGATGTTCTGGTTCAGCCGGAACACGTTCGTCGGGTCGTACTTGTTCTTCAGCGCGACCAGGCCGGCGTATGTTTCCGCACCGTACGCCGAGCGCGCCGCGTCGCTGTCGCCGAGGAAGTTGACGTACGCTCGGCCGGTCGATGAGTTGGCGGCGGCGTCGACCACTGCGCGTGCCCATTGCCTGTGGGCTTCCCCCGCGGCAGGGTCATGCCAGCCCGTCACGGCATTGAGCACGAACGGCATTGAGCGCTCAGCGAACGCCGTCGCGCCGTCGGCGATCTGCCCCACCGCACCGCCCATCTGGTGGACGTGGATCTCGCACTGCGGCCCGGGCGCTGTGAGGTGGATCTCGCAGAGCCGGTCGATCAGGTCGTCGTCGAGCCGTGCCAGGTTCGTTGCCTTGAAGTAGGCATTGATTCCCTTTTGCCACAGCGGGTCGAGCAACGTCTGGATCGCGCTGTAGGGCATCGGGCCGAGCAGGTCGACGACCGGCTCCGCCACCCGCCGAATCGTGTCCACGAGGCCGGGACCCTCGTCGACCGCACCGGCCGAGGTGGCGATGAAAGCTGCGACCTTCTTGCCGTGCCACTCCTCCGGGATGACGGGCAGCGGTGGTGCGGTCGTGAGGTTCACCACCGCGGTCACGTCGTCAGAGGCCTCGGGCGCCCAGTCACGGAACACGCGCAGCAGGTCGCCTGCCGCGTCGGCGGGGTAGAAGATCGGCCCGGCGTACACGACCGGTCCGAGCGGATGCAGTTCGAATTCAAACTGCGTGACGATGCCGAAGTTGCCGCCCCCACCACGCAGCCCCCAGAGCAGGTCCACGTTCTCGGACCCACTTGCCCGGACGAGCCGGCCGTCGGCCGTCACCACGTCGGCGGCAGCGAGGTTGTCGCAGGCGAGACCGAACTTCCGCATCGTCCAGCCGATCCCGCCGCCGAGGGTGAACCCGGCGACACCGGTGGTCGAGACGAGTCCGCCCGTCGTCGCGAGGCCGTGCGCCTGTGTCTCGGAGTCGACGTCCGCCCAGACGGCACCGCCACCCACGACCACTCGCTTCGCCGCGAGGTCGATGCGGACGGCGTTCATCGGCGAGAGATCGATCACGATCCCATCGGTGATCGTCGAGAACCCGGCAACGCTATGGGCTCCTCCGCGAACTGCGATTCGCAGGTCGTTACCACGCGCGAAGCCAACCGCGGCGATCACGTCGTCGGCGCCGGTGCAGCGCACGACGAGAGCCGGCCGGTGCCCGTCATGGGCGCCGTTCCAGATGCTGCACGCCTCCGTGTAGCCGTCATCGACGGGGGTCAGCACCTCTCCGCGGACGTCCTCTCGCAGCTCCTGAATCGTTGCTTCGCCAAGGACGGGGGGGATGGTGGGTCTCATGTCTGCTCTCCTTTGGTAGGGGACGAGCGAGCAGTTCTAGTCCCCGCCGCTTTGCGCGGTCTTTGAGCCCGCTTAGCAAGCGCGCGAAGGCGCTCCTCAACCTCCGCGACGCCGATCCTGTCGCCGCGAGCGGCATAGCGATCGTGCGCCTGGCCGAGTAGCGCGCGCGCCCGCTCCACGTCGTCGCGCAGCAACGCGACCTCGGCAAGTCCAGAGAGCGTGTTCGCGATCCAGCGCTCTCGCCCCGTCGGCCGGAGCACCACCCGCGCTTCCTCCAAGGCGGCCTCGGCGTCGTCGAGGCGGTCCCGCGCGAACGCCAGGTCAGCAGTCCGCCACAGGGCGCTCGTCAGGCCCCACCGATCGCCGGCACGCCGAAATATCTCACGGGCCTCGTCGAGCTGATCCTTGGCGCTCCCGTACTCACCCGCCGTCGTGTCGATCAGACCGAGCCCCACAAGCGCCAGTCCGAAACCACGTCGATCACGTTGGCGGCGCCGGAGCTCGAGCGCCTTCTCCAAGGCCAGTCTCGCCGCCACGAGGTCGTCCTCGGCAAGGTCGAGATACGCCCGCCTGACGAACACGGCTGCCTGGCCTCGCTCGTCGCCCAATGCCTCGAATTGCGACGCGCTCTGTGCCAGCAACCGGCGCGCACGGGCAAGGTCCCCGTGGTCGCTGACCAGCCCGGCCTGGTTCGCGAGAACGTAGCCGAAGGCGGCGTCGCACGAGGTCTCGAGAAACGGCTGCAGGGTGTCCTCGAACACCATGCGCAGCCCCGGCCGGCCACCGATGGGACCCGTTCGGATCTCCGCGATGTTGACCGGAGAGATGATCCGCTCGGCTGAGCCCCGCAGCGCGCCGAACCGGTCAACGCTCTCGCTGACGAGCTCTTCCGCCCGGGCCGCATCGCCAAGAACCCAATGGGCGACCCCGAGCGAGTAGACGCCGATTGCCTCCTCGGGCGCGAACCCTTCGCGCCGCGCTAGCTCGAGCGCCTCCTCAACCCGCGGGATCGCCACATCGATCGCGTCGCCGGCGAAACCGAATTCGCCCAGGAATTGAAGGGCGCGCCACTCGGCGTGTGCGTCGCCGATTGCAGATGCGACGGTATAGCTCTCCTCGGCGAGCGGGCGCCCGCGGGACAGCGCGCCACTGCGGAAATCGACGGCCGCTGCCCTGAGCAGCGCTCTCGCCCGGAGTTCTGTGCGATCCATGGAACCTGCGAGCGCCCGGTCAAACCGCCGCTGTGCCTCCTGGAGGTCGAGGCGACGCATCCAGAACGGCCACAGCGCGACACAAAGACGCAGGGCATCGCCGGGCGCGCCGTCGAGCAGCGTGTCAAGGGCAGCACGTAGGTTCGCTGCGTCGCGGTCGAGTCTTGGCGAGCCGGATTCCTGCTCGGCCAGGGCGAGCGCCCAGCGCGCGTGCCGTTCGCGGAGCACGGAAGTCTCCTCCGCCTCAGCGAGCCGATCAATCGCGTACAGACGAACGGTCTCGAGCAGCCGGTAGCGTCGCTCTCGGGAGGGGGCCCCCTCCGCGGCGACAAGAGACTTCTCGACGAGGCGCCCGAGCACGTCGGCGATGACGGGCACGTCGAGATCGCCGCCCGCACACACCCTCTCAGACCCCGGCGAGCTCGAAACCACCGACGAACACCGCCAGCCGCCGAAACAGCGTCCGCTCCTCCGGCTCGAGCAGGTCGTGGCTCCATTGAAGCGCGGCGCTGAGCGTCTGCTGCCGTGTCGGCGAGGTGTGGCCCGAGGCGCGGAGCACCCGAAACCGGTCCTCGAGCCGTTCCGCAATCGCCGCCGGTCCGAGCGCACCCAGCCGGCCGGCGGCGAGCTCAAGAGCGAGCGGCAGCCCATCGAGCCGCAGGCAGATCCGGGCGACGTCGACCGCATTCTCCTCGTCAACCGCGAAGCCTGGCGCCGCCGCAGCTGCCCGCTCGACGAACAGGCGCACGGCCTCGTAGCGCACGACCTCCCGCGGCTCGACCGTCTGCTCAGGGTCGGGAATGTCCAGCGACGGAACCCGGAAGACAACCTCCCCTGATACGCGCAGGGGCTCACGACTGGTGGCGAGAATCGTGAGCTCCGGCGCGGAGCGGAGGAGCACGTCCGCCAACTTTGCCGTCGCCGCGAGGACATGCTCACAGTTGTCCACGATGAGGAGCAGCGAGCGCGACCCGAGGTAGTCGACCAGGGCGTCGACGACCGTCTGCCCGGGCATGGCGCGCACGTCGAGCACAACGGCAACCGCGTCGGCGACGAGCGCAGCGTCTCCGAGCGCGGCGAGCTCGATCAGCGCCGCTCCCCCCGTATACGACGTCTCGGTTGCCCGGGCCAGCTCCAGCGCGAGCCGCGTCTTGCCCACGCCGCCGGTGCCCGCGAGCGTCAGCAGGCGTGTGCTCGAGAGCAGTGCCCTGAGCTCGGCGAGTTCATGATCGCGCCCGACGAACGAGCTCACCTCCACAGGCAGCGGAGGCAGCCGGTCGGCGTCGCCGGGGTCGCGGGCGGCGCCAGCTTCAAGTTCCTCTGCCAGCTCCGCCAACTCGACTCGCCGGCCCTCGACCCAGTCGTCGTATCGGTTCTCGGGCAGCAGTTCGCCCCCGTACAGGGATAGTGCCGCGCGGTAGGCCGCCGGATTTCCCAGACGGCGTGCATCGGCAGCGACGCTCTCAAACTGATCTACATCGACCTCGGCAGCGAGCCGAAGAAACTCGTCCCGTACTTCGATCGTGGCCGCGCCGAGCGCGCGTCGCGCGACATACACCGCCTGATGGAGATTGTTCGCCGCTGCCGGCGGTCCACGGTCGCGCCACAGCACATCCATCGCCTGCTCGCGGTGCAGGCGATGCCCGGGTGCGAGGGCGAGCAGCTTCACGAGCTCGCGCGCCTTCTTCAGCCGCCACGCCGTCTCCGGAACCGGCACGCCTCCCACGGCGGCTGCAAAACCGCCCAAAAGGGAGACGTTGACGTTGCCCTCCACCCCGAGGACGACCCTACCACCGGGTCCACGACAGCCGAATCAACCAATCCCGCGATACCCCGGCGAGACCGGCGACCAACGCGAGACAGCTCACTGTCGGGCTCGAGGGCGCAGGACACCGTGAGGCAATATCGTGAGCGCATGTCCGAGCCCCCGCGGCTTGACCGTGACGGCGATGTCTTTGTGATGCATCTCGGCGGTGGCGAGCAGCGCCTCAACCCGGACTGGGTCGCGGCGGTGTCGCGGCTCCTCGATGAGGTCGAGGCGACCGCAGCGCCGCGTGCGCTCGTCACGACCGCGACTGGGAAGATCTGGTCTAACGGTCTCGATCTGGATTGGATGGGCGCCAACGTCGAGCAGATCGACCCGTTCATGGTCACCGTCCACGAACTGTTCGCGCGCTTCCTCGGCTCCAGCGTCCCGGCGGTCGCGGCGCTTCAGGGTCACGCATTCGCCGCCGGCGCGATGCTCGCGCTCGCTCACGACCAGCGCGTGATGCGCGCTGATCGAGGTTTCTTCTGTCTGCCAGAGGTAGACATTCGAATTCCATTCACGCCCGGCATGACGGAGCTCGTGATGTGCCGAATCCCGAAGTTGACCGCCCACGAGGCGATGACGACTGGCCGCCGGTACGGCGGGAGGGAAGCGGCGGCCTGCGGTTTGGTCGATGAGGCCGTAGAGGAGGAGCGGGTCCTGAGCGTGGCGCTTGAGCGGGCTCAGCCGCTCGCTGCGAAGGACCCCACCACGCTCGCCGCGATCAAGGCCGGAATGTACGCGCCCACCCTCGCTGCACTGCGCACACCACAGGCGTTCAGCACGCTGCCCTGACAGGCGGGCGACGTGGCTGACGAGCAGCGATGTCCCAGGCGATCCCCCCAATACGATTGCCACCACCACAACGCGAGGAGGAGCGATGCCGGACGAGCGTTGGTTCGGGGAGGAGGAACTTCGCGAGCTGTCGAGGCCGACGATGGACCGGGCGATTGAGGCGCTCGACGCCGGCGACGTGGCCCATGCCCGACAGCTGTGCGACGAGATGAAGCACGAGTGGCGCTACCTGCACGACCTCATGGCCGGCGGACTGCTCGGCCTGATCAGCTTCGTTCAGGAGAGGCTGGGCGATGAGGGCGTCGCGGAGGCGTGGCGCTACGGAAACGAGCGGCAGTGGCGAGCCGATGTCGAGAAGATCGAGCAGGCGGACCGTAAGCAGATCGTGTACGCGCTGGCGGCAACCTGGCGGGCGCACTCGGCGTCGGGGAGCGGCCCCAATCCCGGTGCGTTCGAGATCGAAGAGGACGAGGAGAAGTTCACCTTCCGGATGAACCCGTGCGGCTCCGGCCAGCGGCTGTGGCGCAACGGCGCCTACCGAGGGCCCGATGCGATGGGGGTCACCAACGAGGCCCACGAATGGAGCTATGGACGCAAGGGCTTTCCGCTGTACTGCACCCACTGCTCGTTCATGAATGAGATACAGCCGATCGAGTGGATCGGCCACCCGATGTACCCCTCGGACCCGCCCGACGACTACGACCGAGACCCGTGCACCTGGTACTGGTACAAGGATCCGGCCGACATTCCGGAGCGCCACTGGACGAGGTACGGCCTCAGCAAGCACGGCGTCGCCGGGGAGCCCTGATGCCGGCCAGCACCGCGCCGCAGGGGCTCCGCGTCCTAGTCACCGGAGCCACCGGGGGTCTTGGGCGGGCGCTCGTTGAGGGGCTCGCGGTCTGCGAGTGCCGGATCGCCGCGTGCGACGTCACCGCCGAAGTCGAGCGCGCGTTCGCCGATACGGAGGCGGTGAGCGCGACCGCGTGCTTTGATGTCCGCGACCGCGCCGCAGTTGAGGCGGGGGTGGCGGAGATGGTCGAGCGCCTGGGAGGTTGCGATGCGGTGGTGGCCAATGCTGGCGTCGTTGACACGATCCACCGCGCCGAGCGCTTCCCCGAGGAGGCGTGGCGCAAAGATCTCGAGGTCAATCTCTCCGGGCAGTTCAACGTCGTTCAGGCGGCGTTCGCAGCGTTGGCCGCGTCTGGCGACGGCCGCGTCGTGCTGATCTCCTCCGCCTCGGCGGAGACCGGCCTGCCGGGTCAGGTCGCGTACACCGCCGCGAAGGCGGGCGTCGTCGGGATGGCGCGAACGCTCGCGGCAGAGTGGGCTCCCCGCGGGGTGCGCTGCAACGTCGTGATGCCCGGCCTGATCGCGACGCCGAAGGTGAATGCGCTGCCCGGCGCGGTGAAGCAGGCAATGTCGCGCTCGATTCCGCTCGGGCGCATCGGCCTGCCCGCGGAGCTCGCGGGTGCCGTGGTGTTCCTCCTCTCGCCCGCGGCGGCGTACATCACCGGGGCGGTGGTCAGGGTGGACGGGGGCTTCGGGCTGGCGACGACCGGGTTGATGACGGGCGATTAGGAGCCTCGTCGGCGGTCCAGCGGCTCTGGTGTCCTCCGGGACGAGAGCCGTATCGGGCCGGTTAGCCTCGGAGCGATGTCGCCATTCGTCTGTGCAGGAGCTGGCTTCCTGCTCGCGGTGCTGTGGTTCGACCTGATGTTCGACGTCCAGATCGGGCGTTCATCGGAGGCGGGTCAGGCTGAGGATGCCCTCGGCTCGATCGCCGCGTACTACCGCCGAGTGACCACCACCGCGCGACCGATGAACCGCCTCGTCGCGGCGACAATGGTGGCCACCATCGCGGCGATCACCGTGCAGATCGCGCGCGGCGATCACCCGACCTGGGTCGGGTGGGCTGCGCTCGCGCTCGCCGCCGGTCCCATCCTCCTCGCCGGTCTGCGAACCGTGCCCTCTGCCGTGCGACTTGGGGCTCGTGACGACTCGGTCGCTCAACAGCACCAACTCGCGAAATCGATCTACCGCGAGCATCAGCTCTGCGCTGTATCGATCCTTGCGCTGCTCGTCGTCGAGCTCTGCTTCGCCTGAGTCATTCGTTTCGAGAATGCAGGGAGATCGCGGAGCGCATGACCCGAACCGTCTCTCAAGTCGTCTGCTCGGATGGCCAGTGAGCTGCCCGTCGACGTCAGCCCTGGCACCCGCCTCACGTGCGCCGTGCACCGCCTCTGACGGCGCAGCAGCGATTTCGATGGAATGCACGCCCAGGCCGCCCCCCACCCAGGACGATGACGTCGTAGTGGGTGGTCACGACGGGAGCTCCTCGCCCGCCTGCTCGCGGACCATGTACTCGGCGTACCAGTCCGGCCAGTCGGCATCCGCGGCACCAATCCGCTTCTCGTGCTCGCCGTGCGCGGCCGCAGCGCGCCGCAGCGCCTCCGACAGATCGCCGGTCGAGGCGAACGAGGTCGCCGCCGGGCTGACCCTCCCGGGCAGCCGCGCGGTGATTTCCTGGAGCAGCCAGCCGTTGCCGTCCGGATCGTTGAACGAGGCGAACGAGCCATAGCTCTGGCCCTCGGGCGCCGGGCCGCTGAGGCGATCATCGGCGCCGGCCCGATGGAACCGCCCGCCCAGTGCCCCCTCGTGGAACACCTCACTGACCTCGACGCCCTCGGCGAGGAGCCCGCCGCGGACCACCTCGATATCGGCGACGATCAAGTACAACCCCCGGGCCGAGCCGGGCGGCGCGGAGGTCAGGTTCGTCCCGAATTGGATCGAGCACCCGGAACCTGGCGGCGTGAACTGGATCAGACGCAACCCGTCACCGGCGACGTCTGCGTCGAGCCTCCATCCGAGCCGTCCGTAGAACTCCTTGGCGCGGTCGACATCCGAAACGGAGATGACGATCACCTCGAGATTCGTCGCGACGCTCGCGGCGGTCGCGGCCCCGCCCGCGTCGTCGCTGCCGGCCGGGGTTGCGTTCATGTCGACCTCCATTGGTCGCAGGTGGGTGCAGTAACGATCCCATCATCGAAGGCATGTGGCAAACACATCCGGAAGTTGCCGAGGGCAACGCGTGGACCACGAGCCGGGTCCACGAGGGTCGCGTCCAAAGCGCGCCCTGCTCTCGGCCGGTTCTGCGCTCACCCAAAGTGGATTGGTGCGTGGCGCCCGGGGGTGACGGGCGCCGACGCGTGCGTTGTCAGCCCCAACGACAATCAGGTTGCCAGCCCGACCGCGATCGTGAGAAGCTCCAGGGAGACGATGGGGGCGCTTGACCGCGTGAGGAGGCCTGCGCGCGACCGCGACACGTGTCGCGTGGGAGGCGCTGAACGCGGCCACCCGAACCATGTCCCGCGCCGACCGACCCGGGCGGCGTGTCCATGACGATCTGAGCGGAGCCATCCATGCCGAAGCTGTCCCGTCCCTCTCCCGCGCTCATCGTGGCCGCGATCGCGCTGTTCGTCGCGATCGGTGGCGGCGCCTGGGCTGCCACCGGAAGCCCGAACTCCGCGCGGTCCGCGCGCGCGACGAATCCAAAAGCATCGACTACTGCCAGCCGTGGGCCTCGCGGTCCCCGTGGTTATCGCGGGTATCGCGGGTATCGCGGTCCCGCCGGGCCGTCCGACGGGTTCGTGATCAACGTCGCACCGCAGCAGCGACTCGACGCCGGCAGTGACACGAAGGTCGCGCAGCTGAGCCTGACGGTGCGCGGCTCGTACATCGTCACCGCCGCGACGGAACTCGCCGGGAACGCAGCCACCACCCTGAACCTGGCGAGCTGCACGCTGCTCCAGAACTCCAACCCGGTCGCGGAGGGTTCAGCTGACCTCCCCGCGAACGTCGCGGCGTTCGACGAGGAGATGACGCTCACCGCCGCCGTCGACACCGGCAACGGCTCGAACGTCAGCCTGACCTGCAATCCGGATGGTCTGGGCTTTGCGCGCCATGTCGTGATCACCGCGGTCCGGGTCGGAACGCTGCACACGCAGACGCCGTAGCGCACCGTCTGTCGGCAGCCGGATTTGCCGAGGTGGCGGGTCGCCGGGGAGGCGAGTGCCCTACGTTCGCGGGCTGATCAGGTCGATCGCGGCGGAGACGAGTTCAGTGTTGTCCGCCGCGATCCGACCGTCCGGTAGCGCGAGCACGTCCTCCAGGCCGACTCGCACGTCGACCCCGGCGGCGCCGGCCGCCGAGATCACCGCCCACGTCTGTTCGCCGTAGCCGTGCCAGAGCTGCGGGACACCGTCGGGAATCAGCTGCGCGACCGCGCGGGCCTCCTCGGCTCCGCCCTCGACCTCGACCAGGGCTCGGAGCGCCTGGTGGGCGAACGGGCTGCGGGCGAACTCCTCGGCGTCGCCGGTGCTGGCAAGACCAGCCTCGATACCGATGCCCGCATGCAGCGCCGCGCGGGCGATCCCGGCCCAGCCGAGCTCTGAGATGTTCACCGAGATGAAGTCGGGCCGTTGACGCCAGCCCGTGATCGCGGCTGCACGTGCGAACGGATCGGGATCGATCGTCTCCGCGCTGGAGAGCCCGATCGGCAGGTGGGGGGCGACGGCCCGGATCGCGGCGACGGCCGCGTCACAGGCGCTGGCCTGCATCGTCTGCCTGCCGGCCGGGTCGCGCGGGTGCACGTGCACGGCGAACGCACCGGCATCGCGGACGGCAACGGCGTCGGCGGCGAGCTCCGCGGGGGCAAGGGGGACTGCGGGGTGCTGCTCGCGGGTGCGGCCACCGTTCAAACACGCTTTCACCGCCATCGCAGCGATCGTAGACCGCGGCCGCCCTCCGTCCGGCCGGGCTGCGCTCGATGGGTCCTCGCCAGAAGCGGCCCGGTTCGTCGTTGATCGTAGGATGCGGAGTCGTGGCAGCGCGACGACAACGCGGTTCAGCACGCCGGCCGAGCCGGATGACGCTCGCCGGCGCAGTGTCCGCGGGGACATAGTGGGCGACCACCTCCTCGTCTTTCACTCGGCCGTGCGCGCGTGTCCCGGCTACAACCGCCACGACGCTCCATCGATTCTCCTCGACGGTTCCTCAATGGCGCGCGACACCGAGCACGGCCGCGCGGTGACTGCCCAGCTGACGCGCCGGCAAGGAACGCTCGCCGAGGCGATCGATGCGGCCGGTTTTGGGCTCGCCGCCGCGGGGTTGCCCAAGAGCATCCGCCGGCAGGCGCGCGCGGCCTGCGAGGACTACTTCTACAGCCGCCTTGAGCTGGCGCCGAGCGACCAGCTGGATGGACGGGGCGAGGTCGGCGAGACGCTCGAGCTGATGCCCGAGCCGATGTACCGGGTCCTGGAGGGCATCGTCGCCCACGTCGTCGACGGCGAATACGACGAGCTCCGCGTCGCCTCTGGCGATCGACTCAGCGTCGAGGACCTGCGCCGTCGGGTCGAGGACGACTGCCCCGAGTCGCTGGTGCTCCCGCCGCGCGAGATCTACCGGGTCGAGGCGATCGCCAAGTCTGACGAGCCGGACCTACCGGGCTGGTCCTACTTCCTTGACCTGTGGACCGAAGCTGGCCCGGCGCGCCTGCACATCGAGGGTGAGCTCGAGGAGTCGGGCGAGCGGTTCACGGCCACGCTGAACGACATCCTGCCCTGAGGCACGCGCACTCCGGCGCCCGTTAAACGCGGAAAGCCCACCCGTGGGTGGACTCTCGGCCATCAGAAGATCCGGCTGCTTTCGCGGGAAGGGGACGTTCAGAAGAAGGTCTCGCCCTCTGGTTGCCATCGCTGTCTGACCGCGCCAGCGTAGCGCACCGTCGCGCCCTCAGCCCGTCGGAACGACCTCGCCGAACTTGACGGTGTCGATGAACTGCCGGAAGCGCGCGATCTTGCCGTCACGAAGGTCCCAGACGTGGACGACCGGTACGTCCAGCGCCTTCCCGGTCGCCTTGCCGGTCCCGGTGTAGCGCACGACCGCGGCCACGGTGTCACCGGAGCCCATGAACTCCTCAGGCGTGACCGCGAAACCCTCGACGTCTTCGCTGATCGGCCCAAAGACCTTCTGCGCCACGGCTTCGCCGCCGCGATGCAGGCCGCCGTATGGCATCCCGTCAGCCTCGTACCACTCGATGTCGTCGGCGAATGCGCCGAGGACGGCGGGCACATCCCCCTGCGCGAACGATCCGTAGACGCCCTTGACGAATTCGATGCTCTGCTCACTCATCGTGCCCCCTCGGTTGTGGCTGAACCTCCGAGCATCGAACCTACCAGCCGGGGTCGCGCGCCTGCAGCGAGGCTTCCCGAACTAAGCGGGGAGCAGCGTGAAGCCCTGCCCGCGAGGGCCGGCGGACCGCCCCGCGCTGTCACTCGCCGTGACCGTGAGCACATAGCTGCCGGGCCGAAGCGAGGTGCCGCTCGCCAGGCGCCCGTCAAATCTGAGCCGCTGGGTTCCGCGGCGGCCGCGCAGCACGATCACGCCCGCGTGAGTCGAAGCCGTGCAGCCGCGTCCCGCCGTTCGGACGCAACGCGTGAAGGCGAGCTTCACCCGGGCGCGCTCGGAGAGGGTGAAGCCGATTGTGGTCCCCACACGCGGGTGGCCGCCGAAGCCCGGGCGCAGGGGGCCCAGCCGGAACGCGTGCGGCGAGATGCCGAGGGAACTGATCACCGGCGGTCCGACGTTGAGGTTGACGGCCGCGCGGACCGGATCGTACGGATAGCGGCTCGCCGAGTCTTTGGCTATGTAGATGAAGCTGTCGGGTCCGCGGTACCCCGGGTCCGGGCGGTAGACGACGGTGGCGTGACCGAGCATCCCCCCGGTCTGAACGTCGAGGTGGCCATGCCGCGGGGGGGTGACGATCCGGTACTGCACATCCCCGGTCGGTCCGTAGCGTCGAGCGTCCAGGATGACCGTGACCGGGCGACCCGGGGCGGAGGAGCCGAGCTCCATCGGTGATGCGGTGTACCCCGGGATGACTGTGGCTGAGGCCGCGTACGCCGGCTTGCGATCGTGCGGATGCGCGTCGCGGACGATGTGGTTGGGATCGGCGTCCTCCCGCAGCCAGTAGACCCCGGGAACCACATCGGACACGTCAATCCATTGGAATGTGAGCGAGCGCTCGTACAGATCGCGCCAGCCTGCGGAGACTCCCTCCCACACGCTGAGTGCGTCGGGGTTGTACTTCTGGCAGAAGTCGCGGCCGTGGTCGTCGCTGTAGACCGGCGCCGCGGGCCCGAGGCTGGGATCGACATGGGCGTGGTCGGCGAGGCAGAAGCCCACCTTCATCGCTGGTGCGACCTCACGCGTGCGCTGATGGTTCCACAGGGAGTAGGCAACGATGAACTGCAGATGCCAGTGGTGGTGTCCATCGGCGCTCGCATACACCATCTGCGCTCCGGGCATCACGACCTCATACGTGGAACCGTCCGACCGGTAGATACGCTGATGAGGCACCATCGGAACGGTCACGCTGGAGCGCTGACCGGTCACCTCGAGCGGCCCAGGCCCGGCGTTGTGCACGTAGCCGTCGAAGCGCAGGAGCAGCCGCCCCGATTCACTGCTGAGGTACGCCCGCATGGGTGGGTCGGCAACCAGATGCGGGAGCAGGTCCGTGCCGGAGGTGGCTCGAGCGAAGGTCATGCCCACGCTCCCGATCAGCGTCCCCGCGAGCAGGGCCGCGCCGAGCAGACGCCTGCTCCGCGCACGCCGACTGCGGCGCGCCTGCCGTGGCCGCCTGGCTTCGCCCCCCGGGGCGTCCTGCTGGCGTGGGCCCCACACGGAACTCCGCACCGTAGGCAGGGGTCGACCTGAAGTCAACCGGAAGCTCCGCCAGGCGCATTTCAGGGCCGGGAGAACCGGGTCATGCGCCGGCGAAGATCCGCCCCAGGGTGCCGCTCGACTTGTCGGTGAACCACAGCCAGCCGTCGGGCCCGTCCTTGATGTCGAAGGGCTCCGTCAGCGCGCCATCGGTGAACGTCTCGATCGTGGCCGCGGGGTCTTCTGCCTCTGGATCGAGCCGGCCGATCGACGCTGCCCCGGCGTTGGCGAACCAGATCCCGCCGTCATCGCCGAGCCAGACACCGTCGGGCATATCGACCAATGACGAGCTGACGGTCGTCGCCGTTGATGCCGGCTGAGGAGCCCCGGGATCGATCCGGACGATCGCGTCTGCTCCGCGGACCGTCAGCCAGATCCTTCCGCGAGCGTCCGCAGCCCACGCACGTGCATCGTCGATCAGCGGCGGGCCCGCGATCTCCTGGGCCGTTGCGGCGGGGTCGGCCGCACAGGGATCGAGCCGGGCGATCGTGCGGTTGCCCGAGTTGACCCACCACAGACAGCCGTCGGAGGCCGGGAAGATCGCCGCGGGCGCATGCATGACCTCGGAGCGGAAGATCTCGATCGAGGCCGCGGGGTCGTTCGCCAGCGGGTCGATCGCTCCGAGCGCGTCGGCGCCGCGCAGGCTGAACCAGATCCGGTCGTCGGCCGCACGCTTGATCGCCACCGGCTTGCTCAGGCCGCTCGCCGTGAAGGTCCGGATCGTTCGCGCGGGATCCTCCGCGGAGGGATCCAGGGAGCCGACGCGGTCGCTGCCCAGGCTGGTGAACCACAGCCGGCCGTCCGGACCGGGGTAGATGTTGGCCGGCAGGTGAACCGCGCCTGCGGGATCGGCGAAGGTGGTGATCCGTCCGTCGCGAGGGTCAACGCAACCGACCCGATCGTTGCCGATGCTGGTGAACCAGATCCGGTCGTCAGGGCCACGGATCACTCCGGTCGGGCTGACGACCTCCGGGTCTGGGTCGAGCAGCTCGATCTGGCCTCGGACAGCGATGGCTCAGCCTACCCCGGTGGGTTTCCGCCGACACGCTAGCCGTCACCCGTCGTGCTGCACAAAATCCGAAGCCTGCGGGTTTTACGCGATACGCAGTGCGATCGCAGGCGGGAGACTGGGACCATGAGCTCAGAGCGGATGACGGGTGACCAGGGACCGCCGGGGCCGGCCGTGGGGGTCGAGTATCCGGTCCAGCTGTCAGTCGACTACCCCGATCGTGATCTGAACCGGCTGACTACGGCCTTCCGAATCTTCACCGTGATCCCGATCGCGATCGTGATCGGGGCCATTGCCGGGTTCAGCACTCAGCTCGGGAGCGGTTCGGCCGAAGCTCAGACGATCGTGATCGGCGGCACCGGGTTGCTGTTCGTCCCGCCCCTGTTGATGATCGTCTTCCGCGAGCGATACCCGCGGTGGTGGTTCGACTGGAACCGGGAGTTTCTGCGTTTCTCGACCCGCATCTCGGCGTACGTGGCGCTGATGGACGACACGTACCCCTCGACCGAGGACCCCCAGGCGGTCCATCTCGACTTCGAATACCCGGACACCCGAACCGAGCTGAATCGCTGGCTTCCGCTGGTGAAATGGCTTCTGGCGATCCCGCACTACATCGCGCTCTTCTTCATCGACCTCGGCGCGATCGTCGCGGTGATCGCCGCGTGGTTCGCGATCCTGTTCACCGGGCGCTACCCGCAGGGCCTGTTCGAGTACGTCGAGGGAGCGATCCGCTGGCACACCCGCGTCGTCGGCTACGCCCTGATCCTCATCACCGACGAGTACCCGCCCTTCCGGATGCGCCCCTGAGCAGCAGTGCGCGTGGCGCAGTGCGGGCAACCCGCTGCGACTCAGTCCTCCGGTCCGCAGTCCGCCGGCCCGACCAGCACCGCGCGCTCCGCGTGCGCGATCACCGCGGCGGACACGCTGCCGAGCACGGCTGACGCCGTCCGTCCGAGGCCGCGCGAGCCGATCACGATCGGCTCGGCCTCGAGCTCTCCGGCGACCTCGCAGATCACCTTCCACGCCTTCCCACCGCTCGCCCTCGCGGTGGCATCGAACCCGGCGGCCCGCGCCAGCTCGACGCCGTGCTCGGCCTTCTCGTGCGCGAGATCGGAGACGATCTCATCGACGCCGGTTTCGGTGGCGATCAGCCGAGTCAACGGAGCCGAGGCGATCGTGACCGGATCCCACGCCTCCCACACCCGCACCGGTTCCCACACGGTCAGAACGACGGCGGGGCGGGGCCCGAGCAGCTCGCCCGCCTTCGCGATGGCGGCCGCGGCGTCGTCCGACCCGTCGTAACACAGCAACGCCGCCGTCGGGCGGGAACCGGAGAGTCGCTCGGGCACGGTCCCATCATCGCTGATCGCGAGACCACGGACAGCGACGCGGGGAGCGTCGCGGCTGATGTAATCGCTCCATGCACCCCCTGCTCATCGGCGTCGGCCTCGGTGCTGGGGTCGGGGCTCAGATCGGTCCGATGTCACTGTTCCTGATGCGGAGCACGCTGCGCAACGGGTGGACGGTGGGACTGGCGATCGGCGGAGGTATCGCGATCATCGATTGCCTGTACGCCGCAGCCGGGGCGGCGGGGATCACCCCCCTGCTCACGGTTGGGCCGCTGCGCCTCATCCTCGGCGCGGTCGGCGTCGTCGTCCTGATCTGGCTCGGGGTGCGCACCCTCTGGAGCGCGTGGCGGGTCCGCGCCGGCGGTGAGACGCCGGCAGAGGCGGCGACCGCCCGCCGGGCGTTTCTGACGGCGCTGGCGGGTACCGCCTCCAATCCGCTGACGATCGCCTCGTGGGCGGCGGTGTTCGCGGCCGCGAACGTCGCTGGGGCGGCCCGCACGACCCCCGCGGCGATGCTGCTCATCGGCGGCGTGACGGTCGGCAGCTTCGCTGCGGTCGGCACGCTCGCGACGCTCACCGCGCTCTCGAGGCGGGCCCTTGGTCTTCGCGCGGTGCGTCTCGCTGACGCGATCGCCGGGTTCGCTCTGCTGGGGTTCGGTGGCGCGCTGGGCCTCGCGACGGCCCGCGATCACCACTAGCAGCCGGGAAGCGCTCGGCGAACGCACGGCACGCGTCGTCGCCTGGGCCCGCGCCCGCCGGAGAGAGTGCCTCGAGCAGTGGGAGCTCCCCGGAGGCCACCCCGGCCATCGCGTGCGGGTTCACCTCGATGACAGGAGCCGGATCGGGTGAACCCCCGCGGCGAACGGACAGCCCGGCGCCGCCGAACAAGAAGTCGAAGGCTTCGTCGGCGACCCGCACCTCGAAGCGGGCCGGCGTTGTGCCGGGGTCCCGGTCGGCGTCGTAGGACCCACGGAGTCCGAGGACGAATGTGTCGACGCCGACTGTCTCGCGCGGCGGGAGGGTCGGCGACGCCGCGCCCCAACGGCCCAGCGCCTGCAGGACGGACTCGAGCTGGAGCCCTCGGGGGGTGAGTTCGTAGACGGCCGTCGATGCCGGCGGCGGCATGCGGCGCCGGACCAGGACCCCGGCCTCGTCGAGGTCCGACAGCCGCTGGGTCAGCACGTTCCGACTGACGCGCGGCAGGCCACGCATGAGGTCGGTGAATCGCTTCGGTCCGAGCAGAAGTTCGCGAACGATCAGCAGCGCCCAGCGCTCGCCGATCAGGTCGAGGGCGTGCGCCGTGGGGCAGCCGTCGTAGTAGCGCACATGTCCGGGCACCCATTGAACGGTATCAAGACCTCAGCATCTGCTAGAAAGATCATCTAGTTGCTTTTTAGGACCACTTCTCACGATCGGAGCCGCTCACGTGACCCTGACGCTGTCGCATGCCTTCATCACCGTTCACGACCTCGACGAGGCCCTCGCCTTCTACCGCGATGTGGTCGGACTCGAGGTCCGCGACGACATCCAGATGGGATCGATGCGCTGGCTGACCGTCGCCCCGCCGGCTCAGCCCAACGGCCCCGTGCTGTCGCTCGAGACTCCCGACGGTCGCCCGGGGGACCTCGACGCGCTCCGGTCCGTGATGGCGGCGGGGTCGTTGACCGCGGCGATCTTCGAGACCGACGACTGCGAGGCGCTGTTCCGCCGGGCGGTCGCCTCCGGTGCGCCGATCGTGCAGGAGCCGACGGACCAGCCGTACGGGGCCAGGGACTGCGCCGTCCGGGACCCCTCGATGAACATGGTGCGCTTCGCGCAGCCGGTCGACCGAGGTGGGGTCTGACGAGTTGTTCGGACGCGTCGGGCTCCGTCAGCGAGGCGCCGGGCCCGCGCGGCCGCTCGGCTTCGCGGCGTACATGTTGCGGTCGGCCTCCTGGATCAGCCCGTCGAAGTCGCCGCCGCGCTCGAACCGGGCAAACCCGATCGAGGCGCTGAGCTCGGCGCCCGGAGCACTGATCTGGCCGACCGCCCGGCGGAGCTTCTCGGCCACCGTCTCTGTCGCCGTAGCGCTGATCCGGCCGAGGACGACGGCGAACTCGTCCCCGCCGAGCCGGGCTACGAAGTCCTCCGCGCGGACGCACTCCGAGATTCCCCTGGAGACGTCGACCAGCAACTGGTCGCCGGCGCTGTGGCCGAGCCGGTCGTTGACCGTCTTGAAGCCGTCGAGGTCGATGATCAGCAACGCGCCCGAGCCGCCGTGCATCAGGCGCCGCCCGAACTCGGCGTCGAAGAACCGGCGGTTGTAGAGGCCGGTGAGCGGGTCGGACTCCGACAACGTCCGGTGCTGATCGGCCAGGCTGGTGACGAGCGCGAGGTTGCGCCGCAACTCGAGCTGGGCGACGACCTGCCGGGCGAGCGCCCGCAGCGCTCGTTCCTGGTCCTCGGTCAGTCCCTCGCGGGGCGAGTTGTCCGCGACACAGATCGTTCCGAGCGCCTGGCCCTGGACGACGAGTGGCGCGGCCGCATAGAAGCGCACCCCTTCGCCGCCGGCGACCAGCGGATTGTCGGCGAACCGACCGTCCTCGACCAGATCGTCGACCACAGTCAGCTCATCCGGCTGGAGGATCGCGTGGGCGCATAGCGAGATCTCCCGGGGCGACTCCCGCGGGAACAGATCACCGAGCGGCGTGTGGTGCGCCTTGAACCACTGACGGTTCTCGTCGATCAGCGTGATCAGCGACGTCGGTGCGCCACAGATCGTCGAGGCGAGCACGACCAGGTCCTCGTAATCCTCTTCGCGGGGGGTGTCGAGGATCCCGTACCCGAGCAGCACGCGAAGTCGCTCCGCCTCGTCGCGAGGCGGCTCTGCCGGAGGCATACGGGAACGATAATGCGCGCGGTCCCGGCCGCGAGAGAAGAGCGCCCCGATGGGCCACGCTCCGCCGGCGCACGGCGAGGCGCTACGCGGTGGGAGGGGGCGCTCCGCCCTCGCGGATCTGCCGGTCGAACGCCGCGTCGACCTGATCAGGCGGGCGAGCGGCGGTGAGGACGACGACGTACCCGTCGGGGTCGACGGTGTCAGATCCCGGGTGTTCCATCGCGTGTCGGTGGGTCCGTCGACCCGTCCGCCACCGTGGGGTCGAGCTCGCTCGGCGAGCGCATCGAGCTCGTCGTAGTGGACTACCTGCAGGCGATGCTCCTCGCCGCGGTCGTCGAGCTGCCGCTCGCGCTGGTGTGTGCCGCGATCGCCTGGTCCGCGCCACGGTGGTGCGGCTGCCTGGCGGAGAAGTGACGCGACGCCCGTAGCCCGACGCTCCGGCCGCGTCCGCCGGTCAGTTCGTGCCCGCGATCAGCCGCTCACGGTCGAACAGGGCCGAGACGATCCGCCACCCCACCCGGTTGGCGATCAGCAGCAGCACCCCGAGGCCGAACGCGAGACGGAGCGAGGGGTGGATGACGTTGAAGGCGATCAGCGTCGTCACCGCGATCGACGGCAGGCTGGCGAGCACGCCGAGCTGCTGGGCGACCCGGATGTCGCTCGCCCGTGTCGAGATCGCGATCCCGAGCCAGATCGACCATCCGGCGAGCAGCGGCGTGAAGATCACCTGGGCGAGGACATCGGACCCGCGGACGAAGGCGGACGCCACGTGCGGGTCGGCGAACAGACCGACCAGGGCCAGGAACAACCCGAAGACGAGGTACGCGATCACCACGGCTGGGACGAAGACCGCGAGCGCCTTACCGAGGAGCAGTTCCTCGCGGCGGATCGGCGTGCTGAGCACCGGCTCGAGCGTGCCCTCCTGTCGTTCCCCGACGACTGCATAGGCGGCGAGCATCGTCGGCACGAGCGCCGGTATGCCCAGCATGTACAGGAGCTCATGGTGCTGTCTGAGCTGGGCCGCGGCCGCGGAGCCCAGGGCGAACACCGATATCAGCGGCTGGACCATGAAGATCAGGGGGATCACTGCCATACCGATCGTGATCGAGCGGTTGCGTCGGTAGGCCCGCATCTCCTTGAGTGCGATTGCGCGGATGCGTCGGCGGCTCATCGCGACGCCACCTCGGCGTCCTCGTGGATCAGCGTCAGGTAGACGTCCTCGAGCGAGTGACGGGCCTCGCCGATGGCGAGGACATCGGCGCCGGCCGCGACGAGCGCACGCGTGATGGCGGGCGCCGCGACCCCGGCGTCGGAGACCGCGACGAGGTAGGAGCCGTCGTCGTCCCGGCGCCACCGTTCGACGGCGGGCGCCGCTCCGAACACTCGCTCGGGATCGGCGAGCGGAGCGCGGGTCCTGACCGTGAGCGCCTTGACGAACACGCGGTCACGCAGCTCGACCGGGGCACCGACCGTGCGCAGCGTGGTGTTCAGGATCGCGACGCGGTCGCACAGGCGCTCCGCCTCCTCGAGCCGATGGGTGGTGAGGAAGATCGTCACCCCGCTCTGGCCGAGCCCGGTGATCAGCTCATGGACCTCTCGGCTGGCGACCGGATCCAGCCCCGCCGTGGGCTCGTCAAGGAACAGCACCTCCGGCTCGGACAGCAACGCGCGCGCGAGTGCGACTCGTTGGCGCAGCCCCTTGGAGAGGGCCCCGCAGGGATCCTGCGCCCGGTCGGTCAAGCTCACCGCACTCAGTGCCTGTGCGATCCGCGTGGCCGGGTCGCGCACCTCGTAGAGGTCGGCGAAGAGCTGCAGGTTCTCGGCCACGCTGAGCCGCTGGTAGAGACCCGGCGTCTCCGGCATGATCGCGATCCGGCGGCGAATCTCGACGCCGTTCTCCGGCACGAGCGGGACCCCGGCAACGGTGGCCGACCCGGCACTCGGCGCGATCAGCGTCCCCAGGGTCCGCACCGTCGTCGTCTTCCCAGCGCCGTTCGGCCCGAGAAACCCGAACACCTCGCCGTACGCGATCTCGAACGACACATCGGCGAAGGCCACCCGATCACCAAAGTGCTTGGTGAGCCCCTGCGCGGAGAGAGCGGGACCGCTGCTGAGAGACATGCGGACTGTCCAGCCTAGGCCACGGCCAGGTGACTCCGGCCGTCGCCGGTCCGGGTTGATCGCCGGCTGCCCGTCCCGGATGCTGTCGGGGTCAGAGCGATTTGCGAGCGAGAGCTTCGGACCGAACACGATCTGAAAGGGAGGTGCCTGATGACCATGTCGCCCGACGATGTGACGGCCGAGATTCACGGCTTCAGTAATCCGGACGCCGCGCCCACGCCGTGGGCGGTGGGCCTCCGGGAGGTCGCCGCCGCCGAGACGTTCTGGCTGTCGACGGTCCGTCCGGACGGCCGTCCGCACGTCACGCCGCTGATCGCGGTCTGGCACGCCGACGCAATCTGGTTCACGACGGGGCCGGAAGAGCGCAAGGCCCACAATCTCGCCGCGAACCCGGCGTGCGTGCTGACGACCGGGCGCAGCGACCTCGTCGACGGTGCCCTCGACGTGGTGCTCGAGGGACAGGCCGAGCAGATCACGAGCGACGCGGAACTCGGGCCGGTCGCCGCGGCGATCGCCGCGAAGTACGGGACCGAGATCTGGGACTTCGCAGTACGCGACGGAGCGCTCACCCACCGGGCCATGGGCGGCCGCGCGCTGGTGTTCCGGGTGGTGCCGGCGCGCGGCCTAGGATTCCGCAAGGGCGACAGCTTCAGTCAGACGACGTGGCGCTTTCCAGGCTGATGGCGGACGGCGAGCTCCAGCGGCGGGTCCAGTTGGCGATCGACGAGTTCGTCGCCTCCGGAGCCGAGACCGGCCTGCAGGTCGCCGTCCTGCACCGGGGAGAGAGCGTCGTCAACGCGGTCGCCGGAGTCGCCGATCAGCGCACCGGGCTGGCGGTGGGGCCGGACACGCTGTTCCAGGCGACCTCGACCGCGAAGGGGGTCGCGTCCTCGGTGGCTCACCTGCTCGTGGAGCGCGGCGAGCTCGCCGACGGCCAGCGCGTCGCCGACGTGTGGCCCGAGTTCGCTGCGCACGGCAAGGACGGCGTGACGCTCGCCGACGTGCTCACGCACACCGCCGGGGTTCCCGGGCTGTGGCCCGAGATCACCCCCGACGAGCTCTGCGACTGGGATCGCGTCTGCGCGTTCGTCGCGGCCGAGACACCGTGGTGGCCGCCGGGCACGATGACCGGCTACCACGCGCTGACGTTCGGGTTCGTGCTCGGCGAGATGGTCCATCGCGCGACCGGGCGCTCGCTCGCGTCGATCCTGCACGATGAGATCGCGGTGCCGCTCGGGATCCCCGACGGGCTGCACTTCGGGGTGCCGCACCGGCTGCTGGACCGTGTCGCCCGCGCCGGCCCCGACGGCGCCGAGCCACCGCCGCCGGACGCCGGGTCGGCGCTCGAGCGGGCGCTCCCGCCCGGAGTGCAGCCGACCGCTGCGTTCGCGAACCGCCCCGACATCCTCTCGGCGGAGATCCCGTCGCAGGGCACGATGACCGCCCGCGCCGTCGCCCGGATGTACGCCGCGCTGCTCGGTCACATCGACGGTGTCGAGCTGATCTCCGACGAGCGCCTGGCGATGGTCGCGGCGCCGGCATTCTCCGGCGTGGATCAGGTGATGGGGTTCCCGACCACGTGGGCGCTCGGGTACAGCCCGGCGCGCCTGGGGAGCGCTCAGCCGCGCCCCGGCTCGAGCTTCGGCATGGTCGGCTCCAACGGGACGGCCGCCTACGCCGACATCGACTCGGGCATTGCGGTGGCCGTGATGCGCAACCGTATCGCCGGCGACTTCTCGGTCGTCAAGGCGATCGATGACCTCGTCGCCACGCACGTCGGATGACAGCCCTCAGCCGCCGCATCGGGACGGGCTGATGCGGTCGCGCTGTCACAGATGGCCCGGCTATCTCGTCTTAACGGGCACTACGACGAGAGGAGCCGTCATGAAGATCTTTGTCGCAGGTGCCACGGGCGTTCTCGGCCGAGCACTCGTCCCGCAACTCGTCGCCCGAGGCGATGACGTCGTCGGGATGACGAGGACCGCATCAAAACGGGACCTGGTGCGGAGCCTGGGCGCGCAGCCGGTCGTGGCCGACGCGCTCGACCCGGACGCGGTCGCCGAGGCGGTGGCATCCGCCGAGCCCGAGGTGATCGTCCACGAGCTCACGGCACTGTCCGGGAAGCTGTCCGCGCGGGACATGCGCCATCCCGAGCGCTCCAACGCGGCGATCATGACCAATCGTCTGCGGACCGAGGCCACGGATCACCTTCTCGCCGCCGGCCGTGCCGTCGGAGCTCGGCGGTTCGTGGCGCAGAGCTTCGGGGCATTCCGCTTCGCCAACACCGGTGGGCCGGTGCAGACCGAAGCCGATCCCCTCGAGTCCGACCTGCCGGCCGCGCTCCGGGCTCCCCTGGACGGCATCCTCCACGTCGAACGAGCGGTGACGACGATCGACTGGGGCGAGGGGCTCGCGTTGCGCTACGGCGGTTTCTACGGTCCGGGAACCTCGGTGAGCCGGGACCCTGACGCGGAGATCGCAACGCCGATCCGCAAGCGCCGGTTTCCGATCGTCGGCGACGGTGGGGGCGTCTGGTCGCACATCCACGTCGAGGACGCCGCGACGGCGACCGTCGCCGCGATCGACCACGGAGCGCCAGGGATCTACTACGTCGTCGACGACGAGCCGGCGCCGGTGCGCGAGTGGCTGCCCGTGCTGGCGAGCGCGCTCGACGCGAAACCGCCGAGGCGTATCCCACGGTGGCTCGGGCGGCTCGCGGCCGGTCGGATGGCGACGGTGATGATGACCGAAGCGCGGGGTGCCTCGAACGCGAAGGCCAAGCGTGAGCTCGGTTGGCAGCCCCGGTACGCGAGCTGGCGCCAGGGCTTCTGCGGAGGGGCTCGGCTGAGCGATGACGGAGGAGGAGTTCGACGAGCTCCGCCCATCGGCGTTCGCCATCGCCTACCGGATGCTCGGCAGCGTGAGCGAGGCGGAGGACGTGGTGCAGGAGGGGTTTCTGCGCCTGCACCGGGCGCGCGCGGGCGGGGCGCGGATCGAGTCCTCGCGCGCATACCTCTCGACGGTGGTCTCGCGGCTCTCGCTCGACCATCTCCGCTCGGCAACGGCGCGGCGGGAGACCTACGTGGGCGAGTGGCTGCCGGAGCCGCTGCTGGCGAGCGCCGACGACGATCCGGCCCGTCGGGCCGAGATGTCGGACTCGCTGTCGGTCGCCTTCCTGGTCCTGCTCGAGACCCTGTCGCCCGAGCAGCGCGCCGCGTTCCTGCTCCACGAGGTGTTCGACGAGCCCTATGACCGGATCGCCGAGATCATCGGCACGAGCGCGCAGAACGCCCGCCAGCTCGCCACGCGTGCCCGCCGCCACGTCGAGGAGCAGCGCCCACGGTTCGAGGCCTCCCGCGAGCAGCATGAGGCGCTCGCCAGTCGCTTCTTCGCGGCCGCCGAGAAGGGCGATCTCGACGGGCTGGAGGAACTGCTGGCCGAGGACGTGGTTCTTCACGCCGACGGCGGCGGCAAGGCCCCGGCCCGGCGCCGGGCGGTCGATGGCCGAGCCCGGGTCGCGCGGACGCTGGTCGCGGGGCGGCGTGCCGGCGCGCGCTTCGGCGGCTTCACGTGGCGCCGCGAAGCGGTCAACGGCCAACCGGGCGCACTGTTCTTCGACCGCGACGGCAAGCTGGCCGGGGTGATGGTCCTCGACATCGTGGGGGGGAGATCCAGGCCGTGCGCTCGATCGTCAACCCCGACAAGCTGCAGCACCTGGGACCGGTGAGCGATCTCCGCGCGCTGCTCGGCAAGCGGAGCTAGCTCTCACGTCCCGATGCCGAGTGCGGCGAATTCCCGCTCGTGTCTCGAGCGCGGCAAGGTGATCGGGGATCGGATCTACGCCCGCAGGTCCCGGCGCTCGATTCCGGCCATCGCGAGTGCGGTGAGCAGCAGTGCCAGGGCACCGAGGACGACGAGACCGGGGATGTCGACGCCGCGGGAGAGCGGGTCGTGGCCGCTGTAGTAGTAGAAGGGGGAGAGGTACTTGAGCCAGCTGATTCCGCTGACGAGCGGCGCGAAGCTGTTGATCAGCCAACCGAGGATGCCGACGGCTGCCGCCGCCCCGGTGGCGAGCGACTTGCGGCCGGTGCCGGCGGCGAGGGCGAGCGCGAGCGCACCGATCGCCGAGCCGAAGAAGGCGAGCTGGATGGCGAGCGCGGTGATGTGCGCGACGGTGATGCCGCCACCGCCGAGGGCGACGCCGACGATCAGCCCGATCCAGGTGGCGAACGCGACGATGACGACGACGGCGGCGATGGCCGCTGCCTTGGCGGCGACCAGTCGCGAGCGGCGGATCGGGTGCGCCAGCACCAGACCGAGGATCCGGTCCTCCTCCTCGCCCGCGATCGTGGCCGCCGCGCCGGTGATGGCGAGCGCGCCGATCACGAGCGGGCCGTAGATGGCGGCGATCTCGCTGCGGAACCAGCCGGTGATCGTGCCGTAGTCGGCGCCGCCGAGCAGGTTCGAGACGCTCGCCGGGACGTTGAGCTTTCCGATCGTGTGTCCGACGGCCGGGAACAGCGCGCCGACGGCGGCCATCACCGCGATCAACCCGACGCCGGCGGCGGCCGCGGCCGGGAGCCGCAGTCGAAGCGTGATCGTGGTCGCCGGCCAGCTCACGGCTGCTCTGCGGCCCGGTAGTAGCGGAGGAAGATGTCCTCAAGGTCGTCCTCGCGCGGACGGATCGCCCGGACGTCGTGGGCGGCGGCGGCCTTGACCACGGCGTCGGCCGACCCCTCGAATGCCACCGTCAGGAGCGGCCCCTCGGCCCGGACCTCGGTGACTCCGGGCAGCGCCCGGAACCCGCTCGGGTCGACGGGAGCCGCGAACTCGATCTCGAGGCGCTGGACGGCCACCTGGCGGAGGTTCTGCGAGCGTGTCGACGACGACCAGCCGGCCCTGGCGGAGGATCGCCACGCGGTGGGTGACCCGCTCGACCTCCGACAGCGTGTGAGAGGACAGGAACACCGTGCGGCCCTGAGCGCTGACCTCGCCGAGGAGGGCGTGGAAGCTCTGCTGGATCAGCGGGTCGAGGCCGGCGATCGGCTCGTCGAGGATGAGCAGCTCGGGTTCGTGCATGAACGCCTGGATCAGCCCGAGCTTCTGCCGGTTGCCGGTCGACAGCTGATGGATCGGGCGGTCGAGATCAGCGTCGAATCGCTCGGCGAGCGCGTCGCGCACGCGCGGGTCGACCCCGCCCCGGAGCTCGGCCAGGTAACCGAGCACGACGCGTCCGGACAGCTTCGGGTACATCGCGAGGTCGCCGGGCAGGAACCCCACCCGACGCCGGATCGCCACGCTCGCCCTCGTCGAATCCAGCCCGAGGACGGTGGCGGTGCCCGACGTCGGTCGGATCAGGTCGAGCAGCAAGCGCATCATGGTCGACTTGCCCGCCCCGTTGGGCCCGAGGAAGCCGAACACCTCGCCCTGCCGGATCTCCAGATCGAGGTCGAACAGGCCCCGGCCGGAGCCGTAGTCCTTCGACAGGCCGCTCGTCGCGATCACCGGCTCCGCGCTCACGGCACGTCTCGCTCCGTCGCGTAGGTGACGATCACCACGCCCCTTTCGGTGGTCATGCTGTCGGTCAGCCGGAGGTTCTGGCGGATGTCTCCGTCAAACAGCCGCCGCCCGCGTCCCAGTACCAGAGGATGGATCAGCAGCACGTACTCGTCGACCACGCCGGCGGCGCTCAGCGACCCGATCAGCACGCCGCTGCCCATGATCACGAGATTCGCGTCCGAGCTCTGCTTGAGCTCCGCGACGGCGGACGGGACGTCGCCGTGGAGCAGCGTCGAGTTCGGCCACCCCAGCTCCGCCCGCGGGTCGCTCGACGCGACGTACTTGGGCGTGGCGTTGAGCGAATCCTTGAATGGTCCACCTTCGGCGTTCCAGTGGCTCAGCAGCTCCGCGTAGGTCCGTCGTCCGAACAGGAACTCGCGCTCGCCACCCATCCGCTCACCGATCTTGGCGACCATCGCGTCGTCGCTCTGCGGAGCGGCCCAGCCTCCCTGGTCGAATCCATCCCGCGTGTCCTCGTCGGGGCGGCCCGGGCTCTGCATGACGCCGTCGAGCGTCAGGTGGTTGATGACGATGACCTGGCCCATGTCGTGTCCTCCCAGTTTCGCGGTGCGGCAGAGCCCCCCGGTTCGCCGTAGGATCGAGTCCCGTCCGTTTGAAGAGGAGGAGGGACTGATGATCTCGAACTCGGCACGTGGCCGACGGGTGGCTCGCGCCGCCACGGTGGGCTTCGCATTGGTGGCGACGGTGCTGGTGGCAGCCTTCGCCGCTGCGGCCGCTACCGGTCCGACCCCTCCCGGACAGGACCCGTTCTATCGCTACACCCGGCCGCTGGGGAAGATCGCGCCCGGCACGGTGCTGCGGACCCGGACGGTCTCGGTGGCGGGAGCCTCCGCTCCCGTGACCGCCACGCAGATCCTGTACCGGACGAGCGGCGAGCTCGGCCAGCCGACGGTCACGGTCACGACGCTCCTCCGTTCGACCGCCTCCGCCTCCAAGCCGACGAAGATCGTCTCGTATCAGTCGGCGTACGACGCGCTCGGCGCGCAGTGCGACCCGTCCTACACCCTGCGCGGCGGCGGTCCGGTGGGAGACGTGACCCGCTCGCAGCTCCCATTCATCTTCAACTACGTGAACAGCGGTGACGCCGTCCTCGTCCCCGACTACGAGGGGGAGGGCCTGGACTGGACCGCCGGGCAGGAATCGGGCTACGACACGCTCGACAGCATCCGCGCCGCTGAGCAGTACCTCCACGTGCCGGCGAAGACGACCCCGGTCGGCATCACCGGCTATTCGGGGGGATCGATCGCCACCGAGTTCGCCGCTGAGCTCGCTCCCAGCTACGCCCCGTCACTGCACATCGTGGCCGCGGCGGCCGGGGGCGTTCCGGTTGATCTGCTGCACAACCTCGGCTACATCAACGGGAGCCCGGTCTGGGCCTCGACGATTCCGCCGAGCACCGTCGCAACCGCCCGGGCGGTCGGCCTGGACCTGCGCCCGGCACTCTCGCCGTACGGGCTCCAGCTGACCGGCCAGGTGAAGCAGGCGTGCATCGCGCAGTTCATCGGCCGCTATCCGGGCCTGACCTACCAGAAGCTGTTCAAGCCCCAGTACTCCGACGTCCTGAAAGCCCTCCCGAGCTTCGTCTCGGTCGGCGACCACCTGATCATGGGCCGCAGTGGCACACCGAAGCTGCCGATGCTCCTCGGTGTCGGCAATGCGGACGGAACCGGTGACGGCGTGATGATCAGCCGGGACGTGCGGCAGCTGGCCTACGAGTACTGCCGCCGCGGCGTCTCGGTGCAGTTCCATGAGTACCTCGGCGACAGCCACACGGTCGCGGCCGTCGCGTTCGAACCGCAGGCGGCGGCATTCCTGGCGCAGCGGTTGAGCGGACAGCCGGCGGTCGACGGCTGCGCGTCGATCACGCCGGGCAATTCGCTCACCCCCACGCCGGTGCCGCAATCGAAGCTGCTGCGCTTCCGCTGGCTCGGCCGAAGCGCCCGCGCGGGGGGGATCCTGGTGGCCCTGCGGACTCCCCGCGGATCCCACTCGAACGTCGACGTCGTCCTGAAGCGCCAGGGCGAGGTGGTCGCCCGCGCCCACCTCGCGCGGGTGGGGACGAGCACACGGACATTGACCCTCCGCGCGAACAAGCGGATGCCGCCGGCGGGTGACTACACGGTGACCGTGTGGGTGGGCGGCGGGTCGCTGATCTGGGAGGACCACCGAGTGGGCTAGTCGCCGGGACGGCCGGCCCGGAGCGGGTCCGGTCGCCTACGTGGCGACCGCGAACACCCGCCACGAGCCGGGAATGCCTTTGAGCTGGTGCTCCCCGCGGTCGGTGAGGATCTGATCGGAGCCGACGATGAGGTCGCGGACGGTGCTGCTGACCAGCACCTCGCCCGGGCCGGCGAGGCTGCTGATGCGCGCACCGATGTGAACCGCGAGGCCGCCGATGTCGTCGTCGGCGAGCAGCTCAAGTTCGCCGGTGTGCAGACCGGCGCGAACGTCGAGGCCGAGCTGGCGGACACCGTCTCGAATGGCGATCGCGCTGCTGATCGCGCGGCTCGGGCCGTCGAACGTGGCGAGCATCCCATCACCGAGCGACTTGACGAACCGCCCCCGGTAGCGCTCGACCTGCTCGCGCACGAGCGCGTCGTGCCGTTCGAGCAGCGCGCGCCAACCGCCATCGCCCAGCTCGGCGGCACGCTCGGTTGAGCCGACGATGTCGGTGAAGAGCACGGTCGCCAGCACGCGGTCGCTGAGGACCGGTCGTCGTACCCCGGTCAAGAACTGCTCGATCTCATCCGCGGCCTGCCCACGCGCCGCGACCTCGACGTATCGCGCGCCCGGGATGTGGGCCGCGGCGTAGCGCGAGTGGCGCTCGTCGATGAACGCGTCGTTCGCCCGGTGCAGCACCAGCGTCGGACACTGCACGCTGGAGAGCGCGTCGCGCACATCCAACTCGCCGACCATCGCGAGCGACGCGGCGGCGGCATCCGGAGTCATCGACAGGCGCCGGTGGCGCGCGAGGAGGACGTCGTCGCTGCTCGTCCTGACCGGCGAACGCGCCCACGGCTGCTCCGGCGAACTGCTACCCCAATGCTCGACCACCGCCTGCACCCACGCGGCGCGCTCCTCGACACTCTGCGCCCACTCGTAGCCCGGCGCCGCGGACAACGCGCGGCGTCGGCGTGATCAGCACCAGCGCGCGAACCGAGTCGGGATGCGAGGCCGCAAACAGCACCGCCAGGGCGCAGCCCTCGGCAATCGAGATCAACGCCGGCTGGTCAGAGCCCGCGGCCTCGAGCACCGCACGAACATCGTCGATCTGCTCCTCCAGCGGCGTCGCACCGGCAACCCCGCCGGACATCCCGGCACCGCGCCGATCGAACTGGATCAGCCGCGCGAACGAGGCCAGCCGCGTGAGAAACCGCGCCGACGGCGGCAGCGTCCCAGTCGAGCTCGATGTTCGAGAACCACCTCGGCACGACCAACACGTCGAGCGGCCCTTCGCCCGCCACCTGGTAGGCGATCTGCAGATCACCACTACGCGCGTACCGCGTGACAACGTCCATCACAGACGCATCGTATGCCGACGAACCAGCAGGCCCCTGGAGCGCTGACGGCCCACCGGGACACGCCCGGCATGGGGACGGTCAGGCGGCCTTCGGGCCCGGCGTGTGTTCGAGCAGGCGCCGCGAACCGTTCGGCGAACAGATAGGCGTCGCCCGGCCAGCGCGCCGACAGGTAGTTGCCGTCCTGGACGACGAACGCGGCGCTGTCGTCCGTGGAGGTGCCGCGACGCTGGGTGCGCGGGCCACGCACGAACAGGCTCGGGTCGTTCAGGGCACTGTGACCTCGTCCTGGACGTACGCCGGGTATGTGCGGTAGTAGCGGCCCAGCTTCCACGCCGTGAGGTAGTAGGCCCCTCGTTCCATGTACTTCGGCAGGCAGGTGGTCCTCCGACCGGCGATCACGCTGCGCCCGGTATCGGGGTCGCGGGTGCGGGCCAACACGAGAACGCCGTGGCAGATCGCACCGACCGGTCGGTTCAGCCTCCAGAACTCGGCTACCTTGTCCTGCAGCACCGGCGACGAGAGGTACTGGCGCATGCCGGGCGCGTGGCCGCCGGGGAGCAGCAGACCGTCGTAGTCGGCGGGTCGCAGGTCCGCCCAGGCGAGCGGTCGCTGAAACGCGGTCGTCTCGACAAGCTGCCGGTAGAAGGCCTTCGGCTCCTCGTAGGCCCCGAGCCGGCCGAAGATCACCCCGTCGAGCAGTCGCCTGTCCGCCTCGGGAGCCATGCCGCCGTGTTCGGTGGCGAACACGAGCTCGTGACCGGCGTTCGCCAGCAGCCGCCACGGCACCGAGACCTCGGTCACATCGAAGTCGTGGTCCGGGAGCGGGATCAGGACACGCATCGGCACAGCCTCTCAGAGGTGCCGCGGCGACGTACAGCCAGGATGGCCGGAATGAGAGGCGACCCCGGCGTTCACATCCTGCCTCACACAGACCACCGGGAGAGGACTAGAGTCGCGGGTAGATGCAGCAGCGTGGTCCGTCAGGGGTCGATCCGGGTGCGAGTTCGGCGCGCACGCCGTCAAGGCCGGACGATCGAGATCTGCTCACCCGCCGGTCAGCACTCGGGGTCGGTGCCGGCGCTGCAGCTGCCCTGGCCGTGGGCGGCCTTCCCGCTCGGGCCCGCACGCCTCTGACGAGCGAACCGCGGTGGCGCCCAGGACGGCCAGACCACCTGCCCTTCCCGGACCGCCCGATGGGCGAGCCCGGTATCCGGCAGATCGAGCACGTCGTGGTGCTGATGCTCGAGAACCACTCCGCCGACAACGTCCTCGGCATGCTGCCGCAGGTCTCCGCCGGCCGCCGCCGCGAACTTCGATGGGCTGCCGGTCGAACCGGCGCGGTATCCCGATTGCCAGCAATCCCGGACGGCAGCGGCGCATCGCGTGCGGTCGTTCGCGCTGCCGGATATGTGCCCGGCGCACGGGCTGACCCAGAACTGGAACTCGAGCCACAACCAGTGGCGACGGTGGACGCAACGACGGGTTCGTGACCAACGCCGGCTCGCCCACTCCGATGGGATACCTCACTCCGCCCCAGCTGCCGGTCACCTACGCGCTGGCGGAGCCCTTCCCGCTCAGCGACAGGTTCTTCTGCTCGGTCCTGGGCCAGACGCTGCCGAACCGCCGCTACTTCTTCAGCGGCACCTCGAGCGGTCAGGTCAATGACGACGCCTCCGGCATCCTCGTGCGCGCCGCCAACGGCACGATCTTCGATCGCCTCGACGCGGGCAAGGTCTCCTGGCGCGTCTACTACGACGGCACTCCGAGCCCGTTCTACTTCCCCAACGTCCGCAACAACCCGCTCAGGTGGCCCGGTGCGTCAAGAACGAGCAGTTCTTCACCGACGCCGCCGCCGGTCGTCTGCCATCCGTCTCGTACGTGGAGCCGAACTTCGGCTACGAGTCGGAGGAGAACCCACAGGACATCGCGTACGGCGAGACATTCCTCAGGCAGGTCGCGACGGCGGTGATGGAGGGCCCGCTGTGGCCGAGAACAGCGCTGTTCATCACCTACGACGAGCACGGCGGGTGGTACGACCACGTGCCGCCCCCGCGGGCCGTCCCGCCCGACGACATCCCGCCCGATCTCACGCTGTCCGCCAAGGGAACGTTCCCCGCCGCGCTTTGACCGCTACGGATTCCGCGTACCGCTGACCGTGGTCTCGCCCTGGGGTCGGCCCCGCTACGTCTCGCACCGGTCGGCCGACCTGACGTCGATCCTGGCGTTCATCGAGCGCAAGTGGAACCTGCCGCCGATGACCCGCCGCGACGCGGCCGCCTGGGACCTCGTCGACATGTTCGATCTGAAGCGACGAAGGCTGGCCGCGCCGCTGAGGCTCCCGCGCGCGCCTGACATACAGATGACGCTCGCGAGCTGCCGCGCCCACGGAGAGAACCCGCCTGTGGCTCCGAGCGCCACCGCCAGTTGACCGAGTAGGTCCGGCGAGCGTGACCGGCGGGTGCTTTCCCGGTCAGAACGCTGGGTACGCGGAGGAGTGAGCCGACCGAGAGGAGTTGCATGGCCTACCGAATTGAGCCTGACGAAGGCGTGCGGGAGGGGATCTCCCGGTGCGCCCGGGAGGAGCTGGATCACGCGGTCCGGGAGTTGAGCGAGGAGATCGGGCAGGACCCGGTTGCGGCGGTGCACGCGGCGCGCAAGGCGGTCAAGAAGGAGCGCTCGCTGCTTCGTTTGGCGCGGGGTGCGACGTCCCCGAAGAAGCGCCGTCGTGAGAACCGCGCACTCCGCGAGGCAGCTCGGGGGCTGTCTGGCGCGCGGGATGCCGACGTGATGGTCCAGACGACCGTCCAACTGTCCGAGCGCTTTGCGGGCCAATTGCCCAAGCGGACATTCACGGAGATCGTCGAGCAGTTGGAGCGCGCGCGCGACGCGGAGCGTGAGAGGAGCACGGCGTCGGTACTCGAGAGTCACGCGGTCCAGGAGCTCGGCGCGGTGCGGCTGCGAGTCGACGACTGGGATCTCGCCCGTGGCGGGTGGCGCGCACTCGACGCCGGTCTGCTGCACGGCTACCGGCGGGGCCGGAAGGCGGCGGCCCAGGCCAGACGCCGACCCACGCTCGAGAATCTGCACGAGTGGCGCAAGCGAGTGAAAGACCTTTGGTACCAAGAGCGGCTGCTGGCGCCGAGCTGCGGTCCCGCGGTGCGCGGTCACGCGAAGGACGCCCACCACCTGGCCGACCTCCTGGGTGACGATCACGATCTCGGCGTGCTCCGCCACGTTCTGACTGACGGTCGCATCAACGCTGCCGTTGACTTGGACGCCGTTGTGCGGCTGATCGACCACCGCCGTGCCGGGCTGCAGAGCGAGGCGTTCCGGGTCGGTGAGCGGGTCTACGCGGAGAAGCCCCAGGCCTTTCGGAAGCGGATGCGACGCTCCTGGAACGCGGGACGGGCGGCTGCGCGCGTGCCCCGGGAACGTCATCCGGCCGAGCTGGCACAGACGACGCGGATGGCGCACGCTTAGCGGCCCGGCGCCTCAACCCTTCCGCGCGCGGAGGATCCGCGGCAGCCCGAAGTGCTCGAACAGGCTGGTGTCGGTGAACCATGTGATCGCCGAGATCCCGGTGGCCTCGAGCGTGAGGACGACGAGCCCGTAGGGCCGCGCGATCTCGGTGTGCGGGGCCGGGAAGTAGCACCCGAACGCCGGCTGGTGGTTCGCGCGGGTCGGCACCAGTCGCAGCGCGCCGCCACGGCGGGTCTGGCGATCGGCGAGGAACGCCGCGATCGCCGCCCCTCCCTGGTACTCGAACGGCTGCGGCGGCATCGTCAGCCACGCGTCATCGGTGAGCAGGGCGACGACCTGGTCGGTGGCGCCCGCCTGGACCGCGTCGGCGAAGTGGCCGACGAGCTCCCGCTCGCGCCCGGAGTCCGGGACCGACGCCCGGTCACGGCTCGTGGCCGGGAGGCGGGCCTCGAACGCAGTGCGTGCGCGTTGCAGCAGGCTGTTCACCGAGGCATCGGTCGTCGTGAGCATCTCGGACACCTCGCGGGTCCGGTAGCCGAGCACGTCGCGCAGCACGAGGACCGCGCGCTGGGAGGGCGGAAGGTGCTGCAGTCCGGCGGTGAACGCGAGCGCGATCGCCTCCTTGCTCTCGTACCGTGCCTGGGGTCCCGGGCGCTCGTCGGGGATGCCCTCGAGCAGGACGTCCGGATATGGCTCCAGCCAGATCGGCTCGCCGAGCCGGGTCGGAGCGGGCGGGTCGTTCATCGGCGGCAACTCCTCCTCGCCGCGGCGACGGCCGGTGCGCAGCGCGTCCAGGCAGCGGTTGGTGGCGATCCGGTACAGCCAGGCGCGGAACGACGCGCGGCCCTCGAACTGATCCAGCGACCGCCATGCGGACAGCAGTGTCTCCTGGAGCAGATCCTCGGCATCCTGCACCGAGCCGACGATCCGGTAGCAGTGCACCTGGAGCTCACGGCGATACGGCTCCGTCAGTTCGCGGAACGCCTGCTCGTCGCCGCGGCGTGCCCGGGCCAGCGCTTGATCGGTCATGGTCGGGTCCTCGCATGATGTTCGCTCGTTTGTCGGTTCGGCGAGCAGCTCTCGGCCGATGGGCCTCGGATGCATCAGCCGCTCCTCCTCCCGCCCTCGAGGTCGTCGGAGCGTCCGGCTTCGATCCGGGGCCACTGCAGGATTGGCCGCCCTTCCGCGCGGAAGGGGTTCGACTCGCCGGCCGGTCGTCGTGGCCATCCGGCGGGCGAGTCCTCCCAGGTCTCCTGGCGCCCGTACACGGTCCGGTCGAGCAGTGAGTTGCTGCTCGGCAGCCGTCGGCGCTCCGCGGCGAGCACGTCACCCGCGCGGGTGTGTGCCTTCTCGCGGACCCGCAGTTCGTGGATCTGCGCCTGCCATGTGGTGCGGTCGGTGACCGCGGGGACTCGCCCGCGGTCACCGCTCCGCCGTCCGTCGGTGTCCTGTCGCTGACTCATTGCGGTCTCCCTTCGGTGGCTGTGATCTGGTGTGGGCGTGCCCCGACTCAGTTGGTGGTGGCGAGGGCAGGGGCCGCCTCGCCGCCGACGGCCTCGGACGCGGCACCCGTCGGCCGGGTCCGCCGGGCGAGCACGAAGATCGCGGGGGGTGCGATCAGCGCGATCGCGGCGAGCACCGCAAACGTCTGGTGGAAGCCCCCGGCGAGGGCGCTGGGCCCCGACGCTCCGGCATGGAGCAGAGCGCCCGTGCGGCTCGCCGCCACCGTTGACGCGATCGCGGTCCCGATCGCGGCTCCGATCTGCGTGGACGTGTTCAGCAGCCCCGACGCCAGTCCGGACTGATGCTCGGCGACGCCCGCCAGCGCGGCGACCGAGATCGGGATGAACGAGAAGGCGGTCCCGGCGCCCGTGACGAGGAACGGCCCCGCGAGGTTGGCCAGGAAGTGGCCGTGGACCGGGACCTGGGTCGCCCACAGGATGCCGGTGCCGATCAGCGTCATTCCGATCGCCATCACGATCTTCGGGCCGATCCGCGTCACCAGCATCTGCGAGATCGCGGCGAGCGCCATCGATGTGACCGACGCGGCGAGCCAGGCGGCTCCGGTCTGCAGCGCGCTGTAGTGCAGGACCTGCTGCATGTACAGCGTGCCGGAGAACACGAAGGCGAAGAAGCTCGCGCCCAGCAGCCAGCCGGCCACGTTGGCCGCGGCGAGTGTCCGCAGCCGGAAGATCGACAGCGGCAACACCGGGTCCTTGGTGCGGCTCTCGATGACCAGGAACGCGGTCAGCACCGCGACCGAGGCGGTCAGCAGCCCGACCGTCCTCGTCGCGCCCCATCCGTACTGCGGCGCCTGCGAGATCGCGGCGACGAGCAGGACCAGACCACCCGTACCGGCGATCGCGCCGGCCAGGTCGAAGCGACGGCGGGTGCCCTCGGCCGGAGTGTCGGGGACGATCCGCGGCGCGAGGGCCAGCGCGAGCGCCCCGATCGGGACGTTCAGGTAGAAGATGTACTGCCACCCGATGTAGCGGGTGATGAAGCCGCCGGCGATCAGCCCGACGGTCCCACCACCGGCCCCCAACCCGCCCCAGATCCCGAGCGCCTTGTTGCGCTCGGCGCCCTCCTTGAACATCGCCATCACGATCGAGAGGGCGGCCGGGAGCATCAGCGCTGCGCCCAGTCCCTGAGCTGCGCGCATCGCGATCAGGAGCGCCGATCCGTCTGCGAGCGCGCAGCCGAGCGATGCCGCGGTGAACCCGCCGAGCCCCACCATCAGCATCCGCCGGCGGCCGAGCAGATCCGCCGCCCTTCCGCCGAGCAGCAGAAAGCCGCCGAACGTCAGCGCGTACGCGATGGCGACCCACTGCAGGTTCGCCTCGCTGAAGTGCAGATCGCGACCGATGGTGGGCAGCGATACGTTCACGATCGTCAGGTCGATCGTGGTGATGAAGTACGCGACGCCCAGCAATGCGAATGCGAACCAGCGATTGATGTGCCTCTTCGGTGCCATTCGAGCCTCCAGTCCAGGTTTTGATCGGTCTGGAAGTCATGGCGTCACGGGCGGGCAAAACTGAGCGGCGAATTTCCCACCCGCCAGCGGTGCGTTCGGTGGGCGCTCGAGGCGGGCGGGCAACCGGGCTGGCGGGGCAACCAATCTCGCCCCCGGGAGTAGCCTTGCGCCCGATCATGCGGCCTCCAGAGATTCAATACGCGCGGCGGAGCGACGGAGTGAGCATCGCGTACCAGGTCGTCGGTGAGGGGCCGATCGACTTGATCATGAGTCCGGGGTTCGTTTCACATCTGGACCTGTTCTGGAGTGACCCTGGATACGAGCGACTCATCCAGAGGCTGTCGTCGTTCGCTCGCGTGATCCTCTACGACAAGCCGGGCACCGGGATCTCCGACCCGATCGCGCACCTTCCCGCGCTCGAGGAGCGGATGGACGACATGCGCCTGCTGCTCGATCGAGGTGGGCTCCGAGCAGGCGGTTGTCTTCGGCGTCTCGGAGGGCGGGCCCGCCGCCGCGCTGTTCGCGGCGACCCACCCGGATCGCACCCGCGCGCTCGTGATCTTCGGCAGCTTCGCGCGGATCCCGCCGGGTGGCGGCGCGGAGGTCCGCCACAGGTTGGACGATCTCCTGGCGCACTGGGGCGACGGCGAGCGGCTGGCGGAGGTGTTCATTCCGAGCGCGACGCCGCTTCAGCGGCGGTTCCTGGGAACACTCGCCCGAGCGGCAGCGAGTCCGGCGATGGCCCGAGCGGTCATCGATGTCGTGATGTCGATCGATGTGACGGCAACCCTGCCGCTGATTCAGGTGCCGGCGCTGGTGCTGCACCGGCGGGACGACCGAGCGGTTCCGCTCGAGGCTGGTCGCCAGCTCGCGGCTGGGATCGAAGGGGCGAAGCTCATCGAGCTGAGCGGGAAGGACCATGTCCCCTGGGGCGGCGATGTCGACTCGGTGACGGATGAGATCGCGTCGTTCGTGACCGGGACGCGGGTCGTCGGCGAGCCGGATCGGGTGCTGGCGACGGTCCTGTTCACCGACATCGTGGACTCGACGGTGACCGCGGCACGGCTGGGCGATGCGGAGTGGCGCAAGCGGCTCGAACGTCATGATGCCCTCTGCCACGAGCAGGTCGAGAACTACAGGGGCCGGGTCGTGAAGTCGCTCGGCGACGGGATGCTCGCGGTCTTCGACGGTCCGGCGCGCGCCGTCCGCTGTGCCCAGGCGCTGATCGATGAGACCGCCGAACTCGGCCTCGAGCTGCGTGCCGGCGTCCACACCGGCGAGGTGGAGCTGATCGGCCAGGACATCGCCGGTGTCGCAGTCCACATCGGCGCACGGGTGAGCGGGAAGGCCGGCGGTGGCGAGATCCTCGTCTCCTCAACAGTGCGCGATCTCGTCGTCGGATCGGCGCTGCGATTCGCGGACGCGGGCGAGCACGAATTGAAGGGTGTTCCCGGTACCTGGCGGCTGTTCAACCTCGAAACCGAGGGCCAGCCGCGGCTCGCGCTGGCACCTGCCTCCGACCACATGAAGCTGCGTGACCGGGCGGCCGTCAACCTCGCCCGTCGCGCACCCACGGCGATGCGACTCGCCGGCCGGATCGCCGCGCGACCGAGCCTGCTGCGCCACTGACGCGACTGGCCGACACGCGTCCGCCCCGACTCAGCGGCTAGCGTCCCGAGCGTGCAGTTCAGCCGCGAGTTGCGCTCCGACGTCCTCGCCGGGGACATCACGATCACGGTCCGGCTCTGGCAGCGGCCCCAGGTCAGGGAGGGCGGTCGCTACGGGGTCGGCCCCGGTGAGATCGAGGTCGACGCGATTGAGCTGGTCCCGTTCGCGGCGATCACCGAGGATGACGTCCGTCTGGCCGGCGAGCCCGACCGCGAGACGCTCCGCCGGCGCGCCGCGCACGCCGGACCGATCGACGAGGACACGCTCGTGTACCGCATCGAATTCCACGCGATCCGACCGTCCTGACGCGGGCAGCGACCCCGCCCGTGGGTGAGTAGCATGTGAGGACAGGCTTTTTCACCGCTTGTGCGAAGCGACTTCGCGCAGAGCACCGTCGGCTGCGCCAGACGGCGACCCTCACGGACGTTTCGTCCCCAGCGACGAGAAGACCGCCCACACCCGTGTGATCAGACGCCGAAACCGGCATTCTTGATTCCGGGACCGCCCGTTTGAAAGGACGCCGTATGCCCCTCTTCTTCTTCACTGTCGAGCAGCAGGAACGCGCGATCGTCGAGCGATTCGGCAAGTTCGTCCGCGTCGCCAGCCCCGGCCTCCAGCGCAAGTCTCCGTTCGTCGAGAAGGTCGCCGGGAGGATGAGCCTCCAGGTCGAGCAGCTCAATGCGGACATCGAGACCAAGACCAAGGACAACGTGTTCGTCGTGGTCCAGCTCGCGATCCAGTACATGGTCGGAGCGGGCGAGGAGAAGGTCAAGGACGCCTTCTACAAGCTCGACGATCCCGAGGTCCAGATGAAGTCCTACGCCTTCGACGTGGTCCGCTCGCACATCCCGACGATGGACCTCGACGAGGCATACGCCGACGCCGACACGATCGCCAAGCACATCCAGGACACGCTGCAGACCCAGATGGCGGACTACGGCTACGAGATCATCAAGGCGCTGATCACGAACATCGAGCCCGACCAGCGCGTCAAGGATGCGATGAACAACATCAACGCCGCGCGCCGAAACCAGGAGGCCGCGACGGCCCAGGGCGAGGGTGACAAGACGCTCCGGATCAAGAAGGCCGAGGCCGAGTCGGAGTCGATGCGGTTGCACGGAGAGGGCGTGGCGGCCGAGCGCAAGGCGATCGCCGAGGGCCTGAAGGACTCCCTGGCCGTTCTCGCCGACAACGTCGGCATCGATCCCAAGGAGGCGATGGGGTTGGTCGCGCTGACCCAGTACATGGACACGATCCGGTCCGTGGGGGAGAACGGCAACATGACCACGCTCCTGCTGCCCCATTCCCCGGCGGCGGTCGGATCGCTCATGGATCAGGTCCAGGAGGGCATGCTGACCGGAAATCTCGCCGCCGACGCCGCCACGCAGGGCGGAAAGAACGGCGCCCGCCAGGCGCAACCGTAGGCCGGCCGCCCGCGAGCTGACAGGTCCCGGAGCGGCTTGGACGTCTGGCGATGAGCGCCGGCAGCCAGGACATGCTCGCGTTCCTGGGGGTCGCACCCGACCCCCGGCTGCTCGATGACGACCTGATCAATCTCCCCGGTGCTGAGCAGCACCGACAGCCGGCCGTGTCCACCCAGCGACACGATCGTCTCGTCGCTGCCGGATCGGTGCTCACCGGCGCGAGCCTGATCGGCGGAGCGGCATTGCTGCTGTACGGCGGCGGGCGGCTCCTGTTTGACAGCGGTGGCACCTTCGACGCCGTCCTCGCCGTCATCGGCCTCGTGCTCGTGGCCACACACTGGGGGTGGGTGCACGTCGCCGAGTACGTCGGCCTGACGATCGACGCGCGGCAGGCGCGGGAGATCGACGCCCAGCGCCAGAGGTGGCTGGCCACGATCGAGCCGTACCCCCGCTTCAGCGTCGGAACGTCCGTCGGTGACGACGCCACGACGCGCGTTCAGCGGTTCATCCACCGCCCGGTCCTCACCGAGCGGAACACGTTCACCTTCGTCCGCGCGGACGACATCGAGCACCTCCACGGGGCGGACGCGCCGGCCGAACTGATCGCCGGCGACGTCGAGACGATGCGCCGGCAGGCGCGCCTGCAGACGGACCGGATGCGCGAACTGTGGGACGCGGCATCGACCGCGTATTCCGCAGCACTGCTCGACGCTCAGGACGACCAGCAGCGACTGGCGGCGCAGCGGGCGGCAGCGCTCGCGCTGTCCGAGCACATCAATTCCTCGCTGCTCGAAGCGCCACTGGTGGAATAGCTGGCCCCTTCGCGCAACCGACGACGGCCTCTGGGCGGGCGGGCCGGCCCTCCGCATCGACTAGGTTGTCGAGACAGACCCAACAATGAAAAGAGGGACCGTGAGCATCGCCGCAGCGAAGGTTGTTGGACCGAGCGACGGCAGGGCAGGCTTCCTGGGGAGCATCGGCGTGCGCTTCGTGATCGACGGTGGCGAAGCCGGGGATCGCTTCTCCCTCGTCGAGCATCCGATGTCGGCACACGCGCTCGCCGCGCCCCTGCACCGCCACCACAACGAGGATGAGTACAGCTTCGTCGTCGAGGGGCGCATGGGCGCGCTCCTGGGGGATGAGCACGTGGAAGCGGGCCCGGGGGATCTCGTCCACAAGCCGCGCGGGCAGTGGCATACGTTCTGGAACGCCGGGGAGGAGCCATGCCGGATTCTCGAGGTGATCTCGCCCGCCGGCTTTGAGCGCTTCTTCGCGGAGCTCGTCGACCTGGGTGGCGTCGCCGAAGCGGGGCCAGAGCGGCTCGGCGAACTCTGTCAGCGCTTCTCGCTCGAGATGGACCCCGGCAGTGTGCCTGAGCTCGTCCAGCGCTTCGGCGTTCGCTTTCCCGCCGAACCACTCGCGTAGCTCCGAGCACGCGCTTGTAACGCGTGCCACGAAGGAGTACGGTCGATCAATTGAGAGTTCTCGGCGTTGGTCCGGATGGATCACGACCTCGCCGCAGACAATCTCGGGGCGCCCGTCGGCTCACCGAGGGAGAGGAGTCCACGTGACTTCCACCCGAAAGATCGCGCTGGTCGCCGGCGTGCTGTTCCTCATCACCTTCGTCGCCTCGATCGCGGCACTGCTCCTGTACGCGCCCGTCCTGCACCCCGCCAAGTACGTCGTCGGCGCCGGTGCGGACACCCGAGTGCGGTTCGGAGCGGTCTGCGAGATGATCCTGATCGTCGCGAACGTCGGCACGGCGGTCGTCCTGTTCCCGATCCTCAAGCGGCAGAACGAGGGCCTCGCGCTCGGCTACGTCGGGGCGCGGCTCATCGAGTCGACGTTCATCGCGATCGGCATCGTCAGCGTCCTGGCCGTCGTGACGCTGCGGAGCGGCGCCGCGGGTGCAGATGCCAGCTCGCTCGTCACCACCGGCAAGTCGCTGATCGCCGTCCGGAATTGGACGTTCGTCCTCGGACCGGGCTTCGTGGTCGGCATCGGGAACGGGCTGATCCTCGGCTATCTCATGTACGCAACCCGCCTCGTCCCCCGGGGGATGGCCTGGCTCGGCCTGGTCGGCGGCCCGCTGATCCTGCTGTCGGGAGCCGCCGTCGCGATGGACCTCATCGGGCGTGGCTCCGCGGCACAGGCGATCGCCACCGTCCCCGAATTCCTCTGGGAACTGTCCCTCGGCATCTATCTCGCGGTCCACGGCTTCAGGCCATCTCCGATCCTCCAGGATGAGCCCGGTCAGGTCGGGCCGGACGGTCCGGCCCGGCCCGGGATCACGCGGTCCCCGAAAACCGCAGTGGTCGCCGGATAGCCGCCCTCAGCCGGCGGCGGGCACGCGGGCGTGGGCGATGCTGATGAAGCCGAACGGCCGTCCATCGACAGTCCCGTCGCTGCGCCGCAGGTAGTGGCGCTCGAGGTCCTTCGGTCCGAGGTCCGAGACGAGCTCCAGGCCATGCCGTTCCAGCAACAGCGCCAGCTCGCCCTCCTCGATCCCGAACGTGCACGGTTCGCCGAGCTCCTCGACACGCTGACGGCCCTCGCGGCCGCCGTAGTAGTCGCCGGTCCCGTCGGTGAAGCCCTGGTAGTGGTAGTCGAACACGATCGAGCTGCCCGGGGCGGAGTGGCGCCGCACGAACTCGAGCACCGAGTCGACCGCCTCCGCGGAGAGGTAGAACGACACGCCCGACCAGATGAACAGGGTCCGGGCGGCGGGTCGATAGCCCGCCTGTTCGAGCGCGAGGCCGAGATCCTCCCGATCGAGGTCTGAGCTGATGTACGTGACGTGCGTGGGGAGCGCCCCGAAGACCGCGCGGACGCGGGCCTGCTTGAGCGCGGCGGTGACCGGATGGTCGAGCTCGAACACCCGCACCGAGGAGAGCTGATCAGCGAAGCGGTACGCGCGGGTATCGAACCCGGCCCCGAGGACCACGAGCTGCTCCAGCCCGAGCGCCAGCTCGTCGCGGAGGACGAGATCGATGTGCTTTACGCGTGCGAGCTCGTAGTAGTACGCGCCCGGGCTGATCCGCTCGGCCGTGCGCCGCGCGAGTGGGCGCAGCGCCGGAACCTTGACCAGGGCCGTCAGGCGTGGCCCGAAGGCGATCAGACGGCTGGCCAGATGATCCGGGTTGCGCACCTGCTCGTCGCGAACCGAGGCGCCCGCGGCTCGGAGGCTCGCGAACGCCTCGGCGGTGTTCCGCGCCGTGCGTGCGCGCGTTTCCTGCTCCAGTCCGATGGCGGAAACCTACCGCCCCGGCGGTGCTCGGCCGATCGGGGCGGCGCGGCGCCGTCGGCAAACGTGCGAGGCTCAGAGGTCCGGCCGCCCGATCGTCGTTGGAGGAGAGCTCGATGGCCCGTCGCACGTCCCGCAGGTCCCGCATGTCCCGTCGGCTGCTCGTGACGGCCACCCTCGCCGCCGCCACAACGCTCGCCCCGGCCGCGGCGAGCGCCGCGCCGTTCGCGTTCCAGCCGATCGGGATCCAGCGGATCAACCTGCCGCACGGCGTCACCTCAGCGGGCTGGCCGGTCTTCGCCCACGACGGCAAGCACCTGCTGTTCTACTCCACGGGCGCGAACACACCGGGCGGGAGCACGGGTCCGGGGGCGAGCGCGGAGCTGTGGATCGTCGGCGTGAACGGCAAGGGGGCGCACTGTCTCTCGTGCGGCGTCACGAACGACCCCACCTCGCAGGGCGAGGGCGAGATCACGCCGTTCCCCGACGGCAAGCGCGTGTTCTTCGGCTCCTTCTTCCAGCCCGGATCGAGCCACTACGGAGTGCTGGAATGCACGCCGAGCGTCGCGGACTGCGCAACGGCGCACATCCTTCCGGTCGACTTCACGGCGGCCGAGCCACCGCTCATCCCCGCGGGCGGACCGGCGAGCGCACCGGCCCTCAACACCGGTGGCGCATATGCGGCCAAGCTGTCCCCGGATGGGATGCACGTCGGGTTCTCCGACATCCGCACGGACAGCATCGAGACGATGGTGATCGGGACGCTGACGCGGACCGCCGGGGCGTACACGGTCGCTGACCCGAAGGTCATCAACCCCGCGGGCCCGACGTCGGTTCTCGATCAGGATCTCGGCCGGTGGTCGGACGGTGGTGCGCTGTACGAGTTCAAGACGTTCACCCACGGGGGGGCTGACGCTACGTACGTCGAGTCCGGGGGAGGCGCACTGCTCAACCCCAACGTCTGGTCGGTGAACCTGGCCACGGGCCGGCGCACTCGCCTCACCTCGCATCCCGACTATGACGAGGACATGGCCGGCTCTCCGGACGGGAGCCTGCTCGCGCTGTGGAGCAACCGCACGATGCACATGACCGACTGGTTCGCCGGCCTGCCGCAGGTCCGCGACTTCATCGACACGCCGGCCGCGCTGATGAGCCTCTCGCTCAGCAGTTCGAACAAGCGCTGCCACGGCCCGATCTGGATTCTGCCCTCGAGCGGTGACCGAGGGGGGACGCTGTCCGGACAGCCGATCGTCGACTACAGCGTGCCCCACGTGTTCGTCACCAACAACCTCACCGGCTGGCCGCAGTGGAGCCCCAACGGGATGATGCTGGCGCTGAATACGACGAACAACACCGCCGGCTCGGGCTATCCGGCGCACGCGCCGTTCCTGCTCGTCGCCCACTTCACGGCGCGGAGGCCGACCCGGCCGCTCGCGGCGGTCAGCTCGGAGCCGGGCGGATGGGCGGTCGCACCGACGGCGTACCACTCAACCTACGGCTACACCGGTACCCGGGTGTTCACGGGGCCCCGCGGCGGGACGGTGACCGTCGTGTACGGCGCTTCGAACGTGCTCGCCGGCCACTGGTCCGAGACCTATGCGCATTACTCCGAGGACGGGCGGAGCTTCGTCTCTGGAACCGCGACGATCACGGAGTCCTCAGCTGGGGTCGGCACCTACTCGGCGAGCCTCGCGATGACCGGCGCCCATACCGGCAGCACCCATGTCTCGTTCGACTCCGCGGGAGCGGTCGGCGGTACCTCCACGCTCGATGGCCACACCGTGCGCGGGCCGTCTGCGGAGCAGGCGGCGAAGGGCGCGTGCCCGAGCATCCAGCCGAAGGAGCCCGCCCTCCACGTCACCGCCAAGCGGCTCGGCCGGGGCACCTACCGGGTCTTGGTCACGTCGAGCATCGCTTCGATGGGCCCGAACGAAGCCCGCACGGACGTCAGCCCGGTGAACGACGCCGCGCTTCGGTTCGGCACGCGGACGCTCCACACCGGCACATCGGGCACCGCCGTCGTCACCGTGCGTCGCTCGGGGCGCCTGAGCGTCACCGCCGGAGACACGCTGCGGGCGACCTCGGTGAGGCTCACGAGGTAGGAATCCCTCCCGACAGGTCGGTGACTCAGCCCGCTCCGCCGTGACCGTTGCAGACGCCGCGCAGACCTCCGGAGTGGCTCCATTTGCCGTCGGCGCACCGGACGACCGCGCCGTGGCCGTTGGGGAAGTTCGCGATGCACTCGTGCGCGGCGCAGAAGGCGCCGTCGCCTGCGTGCGAGAGTGACCCCGGTCCCTCGCTCGGTCCGGCGGGAGCGGGGGAGCGACGGGAACGACGCGCGCGGTGGGCGCGACCGGGGCCGGGGGTGGGCGCGTGACGGTTGAGCGGACGCCCGTGTGCCGCCAGTCGTGCGCGATCGCGATCTGCGCCGCCCGCAGCGTCATCTCGCCCGCGCAGACGGCCCTGTGCAGGGCGTTCTCGATCGAGTCCTTGGGATTCGGGCTGTCGCCCGGCTCCGGCCACAGGTTGCGGGGATCGTTCCGGGCGCCCCCGAGCTCGAGCGAGACGAGGTGGTCGTACTCGTAGCCGCTGGCGCTCCCCGGATCCCCGTAGGCGGCGAGGCTCGCGAGCTTTTCGGGCTCGGTGATCGACTCGGACGGCCGAATCGACCTGGTGTAGCCGCTCCGGCAGATCGTCTGATCGATGTTCGCCTGCGTGACCGCCGGATCGATCGCTCCGGGAGTGCATGCCGGATCCGGGAGTGAATCGAGGCTCGACCCGCGAGCTCGACAGGAGCCTGGGGACGGCTGGGGCTGCACCACGAAGGCGCTCGCGGTGCTCGTCACCAGGCCGGCGGTCGCCGGACGCGGGTGCGGCCGCGCGCGGTGGGCAGCGCGGCGCGCCGTGCGCTGGCCGGCGGCCGGGTGCCCGCCGATGGACGACGCGGCGCCTGCCGACCGCGAGGTGACCGTCGTGACACCCGAGCTGTCCGAGCCGCCGCCCCCGCCGCAGCCGACCAGCACCACCGCTGACGCCAGCGCGCCGGCCACACCAGGCCACACTCTCCCCAGACCGCGTGCCCGCACCATAGGATGGAGTATCAGGTGCATCTCCGACGGACTCGCTCGGCCGCCGCCGTCGCCCTCCTGCTGGCGGTCCTCGTCGCGGGTCCCCAGGGCGCCGGACCACGGCCGGCGACCGCCGCCGCGGCATCCGTGCGCGAGCTCACCTTCCACTTCGTCGATCACAGCCGCTCGATCCGCTTCCCCGGCCGGCGATCGCAGTCGCGGCCGGTCACCACCGAGGTGTTCCTCCCCACGGCCGGAGCGAGGCCGTTCCCGCTGCTCGTATTCGGGCACGGGTTCGATGTCACCCCGGCGACGTACACGCGGCTGATCGAGGACTGGGTTCGGGCCGGGTATGTCGTCGCCGCACCGGTGTTTCCGCTCGGCAACCACGACGCTCCGGGCGGGGCCGACGAGTCCGACCTCGCCAACCAGCCGCGGGACATGAGCTTTGCGATCACGCAGCTCATCGGGGCCAGTTCCCGGGCGTACCGGCTGCTCCGTGGGTGGATCGACTCGCGTGAGGTTGCGGTGGCCGGTCAGTCCGACGGCGGCTCGACGGCGCTCGCGGCGGCGTACGACCGCCACGTCGCCGACCGCCGCATCCGCGCCGCGGTGATCCTCTCCGGGGCGCTGATCCCCGGCCTCGGCGGCTACGCCCTGGCCGGGGCCGGACCGCCGGTGCTCGCGGTGCAGGGGACGGCCGATACGACGAACGTTCCGGCCTCGACGTACACGTTCTTCGATCCGGTGCGCCAGCCGAAGTTCCTCCTCCGCCTGCTCGGCGCCGGCCACCTGCCGCCGTATACGACGAACGTGCGGCAGCGCACGATCGTCGAGCGGGTGAGCATCGCGTTCCTGGACCGCTACCTCAAGCGCCTCCCGGGCGCTGCCCGCCGGATGTCGGCGGCGGGCAACGTCCACGGGGTGGCGACGCTCGTCAACCGCTGACCGCGGCAGCGCCCCGTCACCGTCTGCGGGACGCCCGGCCGCCGTCAGCTCGATGACAGTGGCTGGCATCATTACCATTCGCGGCGATGGCCCGATGGGAACCCAACGCGCGCGGACGGCTTCAACAGGCTGCGCTCGAGCTGTTCCGTGAGCGGGGCTACGAGCAGACGACGGTCGCCGAGATCGCCGAGCGGGCGGGCCTCACCGAGCGCACGTTCTTCCGCCACTTCACCGACAAGCGCGAGGTCCTGTTCGCCGGGGGCGAGGTCCTCCAGGAGACGATTGTCGATGCGCTCGCGGCCGCGCCCCCGGACGCGGCGCCGATCGACGCGCTCGCCCTCGCGCTCGAGGCCGCGGGGCCGCTGTTCGAGGAGCGGCGCGGTTTCTCGGGCCCGCGCCAGGCGATCATCGACGCCAACCCCGAGCTCCAGGAGCGCGAGCTGATCAAGCTCGCGCGGCTCGCTTCCGCGCTCGCCGCGGGCCTGCGCGAGCGGGGGGTGCCGGAGCCGGCGGCCTCGCTCGTCGCCCAGGCCGGACTGGCGGTGTTCCGCAGCGCGTTCGCGCGCTGGATCGACTCGGGCAGCGACGCGGACTTCGCCGCGCTGGTGCGCGCCTCACTCCGGGACCTCCAGGGGGTGACAGCGGGGGCAGCGGCCGGCTGAGGCCGGAGCCCCGAGGAGCGGACGCCATGTGGATCGACCATGTGATCTACGGAACCGCGGACCTCGATTCCACCGCCCAGGCGGTGTGCGACTCCCTCGGCCTCATGAGCATCGCCGGCGGCCGGCACGAGGGCGTCGGGACCCACAATCGAATCGTTCCGCTCGACGGTGGCTTCATCGAGCTGCTCGCTGTGGCTGACCGCGAGCAGGCCGAGCGATCAGACCTCGGCGCAGCCCTGAGTGCGGCGATCGCCAGCGACGGAGGGCTGATCGGCTGGGCAATCGGTGTACGGGAGGTCGGCCCCACCGCCGACCGGCTCCGCACACGCATCGCTGAGGTCGGTCGAGACGGGATGGTCGCCCGCCTGACCGGGGTCGACGAGGCACTGGCAAGCCCCGCGCTGCCGTTCTTCATCGAGCGGACCGGCGGCCCGCAGGCGAGGGTGGGGCCGCGGATCACGTGGCTCGAGCTCGCCGCCGATCGCGATCAGCTCACGCGTTGGATCGGCGAGGAACCGCCCGTGCCGATCCGCTTCGTCGCTGGCGTACCGGGGCTCCGGGCAGTGGGGATCGGGGAGGCCGAACTCCGGCCGTGAGCTGTGCGGTGCGGCCTCGGATGGCCACGCCGTCCCAACGTTCGCCTACAGGTCCGGCGCCGGCGCGCGCTGCGCGATCAGCTCGGCCGAGTCCGGGATCTCGGTCCGCGAGCGGTCGACGAGGAGCGGGGCGTCAACCGCGCTGTGCAGCGCGCCCGGGACGGCATCCTCGGGAGCCGCGATCGTATGGGTGAGGGTCTCGACATAGGCGTCGGGGCGGTCGTTCTGGAGGTAGTGGTTGGCGCCCGGAATCAGGTAGAAGGCGTTCTGGCCGGGCTTGAACATGAGGTGCTCGTGCCACACGTAGCTCGCCACGCGGACCGGCGAGATCGTGTCGTAGACGCCCCAGATCAGGGTCGTGGGAAGCTCGGTCGCCGCCAGCGAACGCAGCCAGACCGTCTCGTCCTGCGAGCGCTCGACGAGGTACTGGATCGTCTCGCCCAGGACAGCAACGCCATCGTCGTGCGCGAACGTCGCAGCGAGGGCCTGGACCTCGGGATCCTCGGGCCCGCGCGGCGGAGTGAACGTGACCGCGCCCATCCCGGCGGCGAGCGTCTCGGGCGGGAGCTGCTCGAGCATCTCAGGACTGTGGAGCATCAGCCGCTGCGCGTCGGTGAGCTCGCTCAGCCCGAGGAAGATGTTGGCGTTGGCCAGCGCGAGGTGCTGGATCGCCGTGCGGGCGCGGCCGTGGGCGACGTTGTCGGCGTGGACGAGAGCCACGCTATCCCCTCGATCGTGGGCGGCCATGATCACCGCCTCGGCGCCGACGACCTCGGCGAGGTAGTGGTCGAGCAGCTCCGCATCGCGGCGCAGCGAATACCCCCACCCGTGCGGCTTGTCCGAGAACCCGAACCCGGGAAAGTCGAGCATGCACACCCGGTAGCGGTCGCTCAGGCGCTCGGCGACCTCGAACCAGTCGATGCTGCACGTCGGGAATCCGTGGACGAGCGAGAGGATCGGCGCCGCGGGATCGCCGAGCTCGACATGGAAGATCTCCACGGCCTCGGCGCCGCCACCGGCCGGGCGCCAGGTGAACGTTGCGCCGCGCGCGTGCCACTCCCCGGCGCGAGATCTCGGTGACCCGGTCATCGGCCAACCCTAACCCACGCGGATTCGACGGAGGTCTTCCCGTCCCTTGGAGGCGCGCGGGAACGTCAGCGTCGGGTGATGCCCGGCCTGGCGAACGGCGCCGGCGTCGGCTGCTTCACCGGCGCGTCGCCGAGCGCCTCGTCGATCGCGGTGATCGTGTCCGGCGTGAGTTCGATCCCGGACGCCGCAGCGTTGGCGTGGACCTGGTCAGGACGCGAGGCGCCGACGATCGCCGAGGCGAGCTCGGGGCGCCGCAATACCCAGGCGAGCGCGAGCTCGGCCATCGACAGGTCGGCCTGCTCGGCCACCGGCCGGAGGCGGTCGACCGCGGCCAGGCGCTCATCGCTCATCACCAGGCCCATCGACATGCCCATCTCGGGATGGGCCGCGCGGGAGTCGGCGGGCGGGTCCTGACCGGCGCGGTACTTGCCCGTCAGCAATCCCTGGGCGAGCGGCGACCACACGATCTGGGAGATGCCGTTCGCGTGGCAGAGCGGGAACACCTCGACCTCGGGGGCCTGCCAGAGCATCGAGTACTGCGGCTGCGAGGAGACGAACAGCTCCGGGCCGGCGATGTCGATCGCGGTCTGGATCTGCTCCGGGCTCCACTCGCTGAAGCCGAGGTAGCGGGCCTTGCCCGACGCGACGACCTGCTGGAGCGCCTCGATCGTCTCCTCGATCGGCACGGCGGGGTCGAAGCGGTGGGCCTGGTAGAGGTCGACGTGGTCGGTCCGCAGGCGGGCGAGCGAGGCGTCGATCTGCTTGGCGATCTGGGCCCCGGACAGTCCTCGGTCGTCGTTGTCGTCGGACATCTGGCCCCACACCTTCGTGGCCAGCACGTAGGAGTCGCGCGGGCGGCCGGAGAGGATCTCGCCCCACGCCGCCTCGGCCGCGCCCCGGCCGTAGACATTGGCCGTATCGAAGAAGTTGATCCCGGCCTCGAAGGCCGCGTCGGTGCAGGCCCGCGTCTGGTCGAACGCGACGCCGCCGGAGAAGGTGAGCCAGGAGCCGAGCGAGATCTCCGAGACCTGGAGATCGGAGGAGCCGAGGGTGCGGTAGTTCATGCCCCGACCTTACGCCGACGGGCGTCCGCGATGGGGCGGCAGGCGCGATCCGTAGAATCAGTCACCCGTCCCCGCAAGGAGCGATCCGGTGCTCGAACGTTTCGCGCGGCGCGTTTATCTGCACTTCGGCCGCCGCTACAAGCTCGTCCTGCTGCTGCTGCAGGAACCGGCTGCGCTGGCGATCGCCACCGTGGCGATCCTGCTGATGACGTCCTACTACCACCCGTCGGTGGAGCAGACGCTGATCATGATCGCCGGCGCCTGGGTCTCGACGGTGCTCGCGATCGGCTACTCGCTGTGGCAGGCGATGCCGTATCTCGAGCGGGTCACGGAATGGCAGGAGCTCGGGAACCCGACGGCCGCCGAGTCGGCGGCGGCGTGGGACGCGGCCACGAACTTCCCGATGCGGAGCTTCCGGGCCAACGTGTTGGTCGTCGGCGTGATCGCCGCGCTCCCCGCGGTCGCGGTGATCGTGCTCACTCTCGGCCTTGGGGTCGGCGACGGCGTGGTGCTGCTCGCGGCGTCGCTGCTGCCGGTGGCCTACGGGACGATCCTCAACTACTTCATCGCCGAGCTCCTGATCCGACCGGTGATCGAGGACATCGCGGAGGTCCTTCCCGATGACTTCCCGTTCGCCAGCAACGGCCTGCTGATCCGCAAGCGGCTGAAGATCCTGCTGCCGGTGTTCACCGGCTTCGTCGGGTTGACTGTCGCGGCGCTGATGACCGGCCACGGCGGGACGCGGACGCTCGGGCTGAGCGTGCTCGCCGCGGGCGGCGTCGGTCTGATCCTGTCGTTCGAGCTCACCGTGCTGCTGTCGCGCTCGGTGACCGGCCCGATCGCCGCACTCCGCCTCGGGCTCGCCCGCGTCCGCGAGGGCGACTACGCCGCGCGCGTTCCGGTCGTCACCAGCGACGAGCTCGGCGAGCTCTCCCACACGTTCAACCTGATGGCCGCCGGCATGGAGGAGCGCGAGCGCATGCGCGAGGCGTTCGGCACCTACCTGGACCGGGACATCGCCCGTCTGCTCCTGTCCGGTCAGTTCCCGGACGGCGGCGTCGAGGTCGTGGTGTCGATCATGTTCGTCGACGTCCGCGGCTTCACCTCGTTCGCCGAGTCGGCGGCACCGACCGACGTCGTCACCGCGCTCAATGCCCTGTTCGAGACGATCGTTCCGATCATCGTCTCCCACGGCGGGCATGTCGACAAGTTCATGGGCGACGGGCTGATGGCCGCGTTCGGGGCCCCCGAGGGCTTTCCGGACCACGCCGACCGCGCGGTGGCCGCCGGCCGCGAGCTGCTCGAGGCCGTCCATCGCACCGATGTCGAGCTCCAGATCGGGGTGGGGATCAACACCGGAGCGGTGATCGCCGGGTCGATCGGCGGGGCCGGCCGGCTCAACTTCAGCGTCATCGGCGATCCGGTCAACGTGTCGGCCCGGGTCGAGGCCGCGACACGGGAGCTCGGCGACGACCTGCTGCTCACGAGCCAGACGCGGGATGCCCTCACCCGCCCGCTGGAGCTCGAATCCCGGGGCACGATCGCCCTCAAGGGCAAGGCGATGCCGGTCGAGGTGTTCGCCTGCCGCGATCTCCGCTCGCCGGGCGACGAGCTCGGGGGCGCCATCCCCGCGCAGGCATGACCCCGGCCGCCGCGCCGAGGCGGGTCCGGGCGCGTGGGCGCGTGCTGATCGCCGCGGTGATGGTCGCGGCGGCGCTGCTCGTCGCGGCGTCGAGCCCGGTTCCGGGGCGGGCTGCGGTGACATCCTCGACCCAGCCGTCCGGTGGGCCCGGAGGGAGCGCAACTCCGTTCGGGGGCGTGCGGACGATCCTCCTCGGCAGTGGCTACAACGCCTACGAGCTCCTGCTGCCCGCCGACCCCGCGCCGCCATCGGCGCCCTTCGTCGTCGTCATGCACGGCTACTACGAGTTCGCCGGGTACGGGGGGAACGGGGCGATCGCCGCCCACGTCGCGCGGCAGGGCAACGTCGTCGTGTATCCGCGATGGCAGACGAATGTCGCCACTCCGTGTCCGGGTCCGTTCGACATCGAGCCGTGCATCACGTCGGCGGTGGGAGCGGTGGAGAGCGCGATCGCGTACCTGCGCGCGCACCCGAGCGAGGTGCAGCCGCGACTGGATCAGACGAGCTACTTCGGCTTCTCGTTCGGCGGGATCATCACCGCCGACATGCTGAGCCGGTATCGCTCGCTCGGCCTGCCGAGGCCGCGGGCCGTGTTCCTCGACGACCCTCATGACGGCGGGCTGAGCGGCAACACCGAGCCGGCCCTGGGCAGCTCGCTTTCGGGCATTCCGCCGAGCGCACGGCTCGTCTGCCACTCGGGCGGGGACGGCGTCATCAGCCAGAACAACGCCGCCGGCCTCAGCCTGGCCGACGCGAGCTGCAACGCCGTCTTCCCGAAGATCGGGCAGATTCCGCCCTCCCACAAGAGCCTCGTCCTGACGAGCACCGACCATCACGGGACCCCGGGACTCTCCTCCGGGCACGGTGTGTGCGCCGGGGGATCGGGAAGCGTGTTCCCGATCGACACCTCGGACTGGGGTTTCTGCTGGCGGAGCTTCGATGCGCTGCGCGCATGCGCGCTGTTCGGCGCCGACTGCGCGTTCGCGCTCGGCGACACGCCGCAGAACCGCTTCATCGGAACGTGGAGCGACGGCGTGCCGTTGATCGGGCTGAAGATCGCGAGCCGCGCGCCGATCCGGGCGCTGCCGACGCCGCCACGGCAGCCTCCGCCGCCGGTCGGTCGCTCGCGTCAGCCGCCGGGGGCCGCGGTGAGCCCGCGGCCGCTCGCCGTCTCCCACCGCACGCGGCTCACCCTGTCGGGAACCGCCGCCGGCGCCAACGGCGTCGCGTTCGTGCAGGTTGCCGTCGTCCGCCGCGTCCACGGACGCTGCGCGCAGCTCACGACGGCGGGGACGTTCACCCCGCTCGCCCGGTGCGCGGCACCGAGGTCGGTGCTGTTCGCCGCCGGGACGAGTCGCTGGTCCCTGACGCTGCCGGGGCGGCTCGGCCACGGGTCCTACCGCATCCTCGTCCGGGCCGTCGACGGTTTCGGGCAGACGCCGCGGTCCTGGACGGGGCGGCGGCTCGCAGTCGTCTGAGCGGTCCGGATTGTGCGGAATCGCACGCTTGGCCACGGCTGCGCGAGCGAAGATGCTTGACACGCCGGCGCGGGTCGCCGCGTCCGGCGAGCAACCACCGACCGGGGAGATTCACATGGCGCAGGAGTCCGTCACCACCACAGACAGCCAGCCGACCGTCACGGAGGAGCCGATCCCCCTCGGGCGGGCCTTTGCCGAGGCGATCGCGGGCAAGGACTTTCCGCGCGCACGGGAGCTGTTCGCCTCCGAGCTCGACTTCCGCGCGCTCACGCCGCGGCGCGAGTGGCAGGCGACAACGCCGGAGCAGCTCGTGACCGAGATCCTCTCCCACTGGTTCGAGGACTCGGACCACGTCGAGGAGCTGGCCGCGGTCGACACGGGGTCGGTCGCCGATCGCGAGCGCCTCGTCTACCGGCTCCACGGCCACAACGAGGACGGCCCGTTCGTCGTTGAGCAGCAGGCCTACTACACGGTCAGCGACGGTCGCATCGACTGGATGCGGGTGGTCTGTTCGGGCTACCGGCCGCGGTAGCGCGGCACGCCTATGCTTCGCCCGCCGCGATGACCGAGCTGACGACATATGCGCTCGCCGACGGGATCGCCACGATCACCATGGACGATGGCAAGGTCAACGTGCTGTCCTCGGCGATGCTCGGCGCGATCTCCGCTGAGCTCGACCGAGCCGAGGCCGACGGCGCGGTCGTCGTCCTCGCCGGTCGGGCACAGACCTTCTCGGCCGGCTTCGACCTGCGCAGCGATGACTGGCCGACGATGCTCACCGCGGGAGCCGAGCTGGCCCGCCGGATGCTGTCCTTCCCACGGCCGGTGGTTGCGGCCTGCAACGGGAACGCGCTCGCGATGGGGTCATTCCTGCTCCTCTCCGCCGACGTGCGGATCGGCGCGCGAGGCGCCTACAAGCTCGGCCTCAACGAGGTCGCGATCGGACTGACGCTGCCGTACTTCGGGATCGCACTGGCCAAGCACCGCCTCACCCGGCCCTACTACGACCGCTGCACCGTCACCGGCGTCGTCATCGACCCGGACGAGGCCTGCGCCGCCGGCTTGCTCGATCGCGTCGTCGAGGCCGACGCGGTCGGCGCAACGGCCCGCGAGGCCGCCGTCCAGCTCACCGGGGTCAACATGGACGCGCACGCGGCGACGAAGCGGCGGATCCGCGAGCCGGTGCTCGCCGAGCTGGCCGACGGGATCGCGCGGATCGCCGACCCCGAGCGCGACATCTGAGGCTCAGCGCACGACGTCGTAGGTGGCGTGTGTCATCCCGCCCGGGCTCGCGTGTGCGGCCCGCAGGCGAAGCCGCACCTCTCTCGGCAGCGTGTCGAACAGGGGGATGCCCGCGCCGAGCAGAACCGGCGCGACGCTGACCGTGAGCTCGTCGATGAGGTCGGCGGCGAGGAACGCCTGCACCGTCCTCCCGCCGTCGACGTAGACGCTCCGCGCCCCTCGCTCGGCGAGCAGCTCGACCGTCTCGGTCACCGACCGCGCGACGGTCACGGGCCGGTCGAACGGCTCGTGCGCGGTCGTGCTGAGCAGCAGGACCGACTGGGCCTCGTACGGCCAGATGTCGAACTCGAGCACCTTCTCGTAGGTGCCACGGCCCATCACGAGGTGATCGACGCTGGGGAGGAACGCCGCCCAGTCGAGCGCGTGGCGGTCACTGGCCACCGCCGCATGGTCGATGTCCGACGGTGGATCGGTCAGCCACTCGAGGCTCCCGTCGAGCCGGGCGATGAAGCCGTCGAGGCTGATCGCGATGAACACCCGCCCGCGCCATGTCCGGTCGCCGCTCACCCGTGCGACCGTAGCGGCGCAGGCGGCGCCCCCCGGCCCATCTGGCAGGGTGTCGCCGGTGCGGGTCGCCTTCGCCACGAGCACGCTGGTCCCCGACGGGTGGGACGATGACCGCGCGGCGGCGGCGCTCGTCGGCGCCGAGTTCCGCGCCTGGGATGACCCCGACGCCGACTGGTCGGTGTACGACCGGGTCGTGATCCGCTCAACCTGGGACTACACCGCGCACCTCGACCGCTTCCTGGCGTGGTGCCGGGAGCTCGGGCCGGGCCGGCTGCGCAACGCCCCGGAGCTGGTCGCGTTCAGTGCCGACAAGCACTACCTCGCCGATCTCTCGGTGCCGACCGTGCCGACGGTGCTCGTCGCGCCCGGCGAGGACCTCCCAGAGCTCGACGGCGAGATCGTCGTGAAGCCGACCGTCTCGGCCGGAGCGCGGGCGACGGGTCGATTCCGTGACCGCACCGGCGCCGGCGCCCTGCTCGCCGAGATCCACGCCTCGGGTCGCACGGCGCTCGTCCAGCCCTACCTGAAGTCAGTCGACGACCGCGGGGAGACCTCGCTCGTGTTCATCGGTGGCGACTTCTCGCACGCGCTGGCCAAGCGCGCCGTTCTGCGTGAGGAGGGTCGCGCTCCGCTCGCCGACGGGGTGCTCGCACCGGCATCGGCGATGTTCGAACCCGACCTCGTCACCGCCGGCCGGGCCGACGCGGCGCAGATCGCGCTGGCCACCGCCGTCCACGACGAGGTCACCGAGCGGTTCGGCCCGCCGCTGTACGCCCGGGTCGACCTGATGGCCGACGGCGACGGCCGGCCGGTGCTGTCCGAGCTCGAGCTGATCGAGCCGAGCCTGTACCTGGCCACGAGCCCCGGGGCGGCTGAGCGCTTCGCGGCCGCGATCGTCCGCTCGTAGGCTGCGCCCCGCCCCGCCCCGCCCCGCCCCGCCTCGCCTCGGGCGGCTCAGCCGACCGTGAGCGTGGCGCCCCAGCACGGGCGCAGGCGCAGCGCCTCGGTGAGCCTCGCCGCCAGCTCCTCGTCGGGACGGGTGATCCCGAGCCCGCGGCCGAGGATCAGCAACGCCCGCCCGTCGTCGACGTGTTGGCGCCACCGGCCGAGCGTCTCGGCGTTGGCCGGAACGGTGACGCGCAGCGCCTCGGACTCCACCGCGAGGCCGCCGTCGGTCACGCGCAGCCGGCAGGTCTCGACGGGCGGCGGGGACAGGTCGCGGATCGACCCGCTCACCGCCGCCAGTCCGAGCGGTCCCGCGAACAGCCGCTCGAGCGGCTCCTGCTCGCCATCGTCGAGGGAGATATGGATCCGGGGCTCGATCAGGACGATCGCCCGCGGGGTCGGCGCCGGGCGCCACACGAGCGCGGTGGCCACATCGACGCCATCGGGCCGCAGCGTGAGCTCGGCGGCCGCGGCGCTCGTGCCCTCCCACTCGTAGATGCCTGAGCTCACGCAGTCCGGATGGGCGAGGCGGGCGAGCATCGTGCGCTCGTCGTGGAGGACGACGAGCTCGGCCGCGGCACCCTCGATCAGGCTTCCGCAGGCCACGCAGACGTTGTCCTCGCTGGCCACGTCGCTCTCCAGCTGCGCGAGATGGGTCGCCGGCAGCAACTCAGCGACCTCCGGGGCGACCTTCAGCTCCCGCGCCATGGCTCCACCATAGGCGAGCGCCGGCCGAGATCCGGGCGCCACGCTAGAGGCAGCCGGCGAGGTTCGATAGGCGGTAGATGCCGTTGCGACCCTGATCGGCGATCAGGACCGCATCCGGACCATCGGCGACGAGCCCCTGCGGGTCGGTCGCCGTCGGCATGAACGCCGAGGAGAGCATCCGCAGGTGGGGCGCGACCTCCCAGATCTGACCGACCAGGCTGTTCGCGATCAGATGGCCGGAGACGACCGCGAGGTCGTCGGGCAGGGGAACGTGGGCGAGTTTCACCGCGATCCCGTTCCGGCCGACGGTCCACACCGCGTTCGTGTACTCGTCGGCGATCACCGGATGGCCGTGCCAGTTGATCGCGGCGACGGGGCGGATCAGCCCGTGGCCGGCGGCGATCAGGGTCAGCTTGGCGGTGGCCAGGCGGAGGGAGTAGAGCCGCGCGCGGGCGCTGTCGGGCACGTACACCGATTCCGGGCCGTTGGCGTCGATGCCGTCGATCCCCTCCATCCCCTTCGGCAGCGGGAGCCGCACGAGCGTCCGCTGCTTTCCGTCCGGCAGCCGCACGCGCACGACGCTGTTCGTCCCCTGGGCGGCGACGATCAGCGAGTGCCCGGGTCCGGGGACGATCCCCTCCGGTGCGCTGAGGCCACGGACGAGGGTCCGGGAGTGCCCGTGGGCGACAATGTCGATCGTGCCGCCGTTGAGGTCGCTGACGAGCAGCGAGCGGCCGTCCCAGGCGAGGTCGTCGGGCGAGCCCTGACCGTGCGCGATCTGCGTGACCCGTGAGCCGCACGTGGCGGCGGTCGAACGGGCGTGAGACTGACCCGACCCGCCCATCGCCTGCGCGAGGCCGACAAGCGCAGCGAGGGTGGCGGCGGTCAGTGCGCCGAACCTGACGAGGCGATGGGACACGGAGCGGACCTCCCTGACGACGGGGCGGGAGAGAGCCTAGCCGTGCCGGGCGCCTGCAGCGCCGGACTCGGGATCGTGCATCCCGGCTGCCGGAACACCAGTCCCGATCGAGCGAGCTGTGAGCAGCAGTTCGACGCAGTGGTGCTCGCTTAGGGGGTCACTCGCGAGGAGCTCGTCGCTGACGGCCAGGCCCGACAAGGGAGGGGAGGGTGGTTTCGGTCGGACAGCCGAACGGTCCATCACGCCACGTTAAAGCCATGCCCCGCCGGCTTGAATCAGCAGGACGCCGCGACGATCTTGCAGCAAAGTACGGATGCGGTCGGCCGGACGGGGCCCGACGGCAACCGGGCGGCAAGGCGGCGACAAGCTGCCGCCAAGGGGATGGCAAGGGCCGTATCGGACAGTCCGGGCCATGACCGATACCCACACACACTCATTCCTCCTCGACGGTCCGCTCCGGGTCGCCGGTCCCGCGGTCGACGGCTCCCCGCTCGACCTCATCCTCCCCGGCAGCGACGGCTACGAGGTCGCCCGACTGCCATGGAACCTCGCCGCCGATCAGCGCCCGGCGGCGATCTGCCACGCACGTTCTGTGGCCGACGTGCAGGCGGCGCTCGCATATGCCCGCGATCACGGCCTCACGGTCGCCGCCCAGACGACGGGCCACCTCGCCCAGACGCTCCCCTCGCTCGGGCGCACGCTGCTGCTCAAGACGTGCCTCCACGCCGGCGCCGTCGAGGTCGACCCCGTCGCGCGCACGGCGCGGATCCTCGCCGGGGCGACGTGGGGCGACGTCGTCGACGCGGTCGCGCCGCACGGCCTCGCCGTGATGCACGGCTCCTCGCCGTCGGTCGGCGTGATCGGCTACCTGCTCGGCGGGGGCCTGTCGTTCTACGGACGCCGCCACGGGCTCGCCGCCAACCATGTCCGTGCGCTGGACGTGGTGACCCCGGACGGCGTGCTCCGCCGAGCGGACGCCGAGCACCACCGAGAGCTGTTCTACGCCCTCCGCGGCGGGGCCGGCGGCTACGGCGTCGTGGTCGCGGTCGAGCTCGGCCTGCTGCCGTACGCCGAGGTCACCGCGGGATCGCTGTTCTTCGGTGCCGAGCATGCCCGCGCGGTGCTGCGCGCGTGGCGGAACTGGACCGCGAGCGCCTCGGAGGGGATCACCACGACGTTCCGGATCCTCTGCCTGCCGCCGCTGCCCGAGGTTCCGGAGCCGCTGCGCGCCGTGCCGACGGTGTGCGTCAACGGCGTCGCGCTCGATCCCGGCGAGGCCGCGTGCCTGGAGTCGCACCTCGGGTCGCGGCGACGCCGATCATCGGGCGGCTTCGGCCTGATGCCGAGTGCCGCGATCGTCCGCCTCCACGGCGATCCGGAGGATCCAGTCCCCGGGGTCGGTGACGGGCTGCTGCTCGAGAAGCTTGACGACTGGGCGATCGAGACGTTCGTCCGGACAGCTGGCCCGGGCTCGCCGTTGCTCGCCGCCGAGCTCCGCCACCTCGGTGGCGCGCTCGGATCCCCCCGCCCGGGGCCGGGGCACGCGGCCACCTGGAGGGTCGGTACCTGCTGTTCGGCGTCGGAATCCCGGGCGCCCCGGCGTCAGAGCGTGAGCTCCACGCGTTCCTCGACGACTACCTGGCTGCGATGGCGCCGTGGGCGACCGGCACACGGTTCACGAGCTTCGCCGAGCGCACGGACTCACTGCGGACCTGCGTCCCGGACGCGACGCTCGCGCGGCTGGCCCGGACCCGGGCCGCGTTCGACCCGGACGGCCTGCTCGTCCCCTCCCATCTGCCGACCGACTGACCACAACCACTGAGAACACAGAGGAGATCACCCGCCATGCCATCCCGTATCCCATCCATCCTCACCGGGGTCGCCCTCGCCGCGGTCACGGCCCTCCCGGCCGCAGCAGGAGCGACCTCGTTCAAGCCCGAGACCCGGGCGTTCGAGGTCACCGTCTCCGGCGTGCAGACCGATGCGTACCGCTACTCGCACCACAAGGTGTTCGTGTGCGACGTCGACGGTCACGGCTCCGGGACGGAGGTCCTGCGGTTCGCCTCGCGCAAGCCCGAGCTGATCGACGCGAACCGCTTCGGTCCGAACCTCGTCGTCTTCGGCAACGGCCACGCCGCCGACGACGACGTGATGATGAACGCGAAGCTCACCCGCCGCCGCTCGGAGTGGCACGGCACGCTCCCTGCGAACTGCGGGGGCAACGGCGGCGGGGGCAAGGTGACCCCATCGGACTGCGGGACGAAGTATCCGAGGTTCGACCTGATGGTCGGCTGGAAGCCCACCGGTCGGCGGGGGATCACGCTCGATACCGGCTTCTTCCCGCCGGTCGAGGTGTTTCACAACTGCACCGTCAACGGGATCCATTACCCGGAGATCCTCACCTCGCAGAAGCGCTCGCAGATCGTTGGGTCGATCTCGGTGGCCTCGCTGTTCAGCCCGTCCGGGCTGGCGCGGAAGACGACCGGCGCCGGGCGCTATGTGTTCCGGGACTCCACGGGCTGGCAGGAGACGACGATCAGGTGGACGATCACGCTCCGCCCGGTCCATGAGGTGAAGGGCGGCAACCGGCAGACCCCCGATTCCCGCGCCGGCGCCGCTCGGTCGACGGCCGTCTCCTACCGTGGCAGGACCCGTGCCGACGATCCGATCAGCTTCACGGTGAACGGCTCCAAGGTGAGCAAACTCAAGGCCTACGTCCCGACCGTCTGCCTGCCGACGCACGGCACCCCGATGTCCGGGACCGACCCATTCGACCCGCCCGGCTCGTTCCGGCTCGGTCACACCGACTCGACCCACGCCAAGCGGAAGAACGCGATGTATCCCGGTGCCGATCCGACGAAGCACTTCGTCGTCTCGACCCAGCGTGACCGCACCGGGCGAGTGAGCGGCAAGCTCCATGTCGACTACTCGTACCTGATGATCCTGCCGACCTGGCCGCCGAGCGCCACCCCATACGTCTGCACCGGCGACACGACGTTCCGGCTGAGTCCGCACAGATAGTCCCCTGGGCCGGCCGTCTCCTCGGAGGTGCCCCGGTCACCCCGCAGCGCGCGGAGCCATCGTGCCCGGCGTGACGTTCGCGGCCTCGCCTGCGAGCCGCGCCAGGCCGGTGGCTCCGCAGCCGTGCGCGAGCTGCGCGGTGCGGGCCCATTCGGCGCGCGCCTCCTCGCCGGCGCCGGCCCGGGCGAGGCCCTCGGCGAGGAACGCCTCGGCCTTGGCGAGCTCGAGCCGCGCCGAGCCCGGCTCCAGACGGGCGATCGCCTCCCGCGCGAGGTCCACCTGATCGGGGCCGCCGAGGCCGGCGAGGATGCGTAGGCCGCGGCCGATGACCCACCCGGCTCCGATCCGCTCGGCCAGAGCGAGATCCTCGCGGGCGAGCCGCTCAGCCTCGGTCCGGTCGCCGAGCGCGGCGAGGGCCCGGGCACGCAGCGAGCGCCAGGGTGCCCACACCGGATGGGTGTCAGCCGGTCGCGCGGACTCGAGCCGCTCGGTGATCGTGACCGCCTCCCGCGGGCGGCCCTCGGCGATCGCCAGCTCGGCGAGGCTGGCCAGCCAGAACCGAGCGCCGTCGGGCCGCGGGTCCTCGGCGCTCACACGGTGCAGGGTGGCGCCCACCTCGCTCGTCGGATCTCCACGCTCCAGCTGGACGCGGGCGGTGAAGGCGGCGGAGTAGGCCATGACCGCGTCGAGCTTCGTCCCCCACAACCGCTCGCCCTCGTGCGCGCGCTCGAGCAGCCGCATCGCGGCGCGCAGGTCCCCGGCCCAGATCTCAGCGATTCCGCCCCACAGATCGGCGCCGATCGAGCCGAGGATCTCCCCCTGTCGTCGGGCGTGCTCGCTGTATCGGGCGATCGCCTGAAGACCCTCCGCCGGATCGCCGAGCGCCAGTGCGGCGCTGCCGAGCGCGACCGGCGCGGTGATCTCGAACACCTGAAGGCCGGAGGAGAAGGCCTCACGGGCGAGCACCGTGGCCTCGGCCGCCGGCCCGCACGTGAGGGCCACCGCGAGCGCCGCCATCGCGGTGAGCGCGCGGGCACCTGGACCCGTGCCGCGCGGGCCACGCCGCACGTCCTCAAGCGCCCGGAACTCGGCCGGATCGACGGCGCCGAACGCCGCCCCGACGAGGCGCACGGCGCGCAGTCCGTCCCGGAGGTCGTCGAGGCCATCGGGCAGCTCGTCGCTCGCCTGCCGCGCGAGGGCGACGCCCTCGGCCGGAGAGCGGACGAACAGCAGCAGGTGGCTGAGCTGGATCGCGGCCCGCGCGCGCTCGGCCGGATCGGTCAGGTCCGCGTAGGCACGGTGGAGCGGTTCGACGCCGGCCGGCCCGCGCAGGTACGCCGCGCTGCCGCCGAGTTCGAACGCGAGCGCCGCCTGCTGACCGGGGGGTGGCGGCTCGGCCTGGGCGCGCTCGAGCAGGCGCATCGCGGCATCCGGGGCCCCGCGCCGCCGCGCCAGCTGCGCGGCCTCGCGCAGGCGGGTCACGGTCCATGCATCGCCGCGGGCCGGTGCGAGCAGGAGCTGCGCGGCGATCCGCTCCGGTCCGGCGTTCCGGTCGGCGAGCAGGCGGGCGGCGCGCTCGTGCTCGAGCGCCCGCTCGGGGGCGGTCAGCTCGCCGTAGACCGCGTCCCGGATCAGCGGATGGACGAAGCCGAGGCTCTCGTCGGCCCGGAGGATCTCGGCCCGGGCGAGCGCCTGAACCGCGGCGGCGGCGCTCGCCTCCTCGACCCCGGCGAGCGCCGCGACCTCGGTCAGCGCGGGCAGCTCACCAAGGACAGCGACGGCCCGGGCGACCGCGACGGCGGGCGGCTGGAGGCGGCGCAGGCGCAACAGCACGGTCCGGGCGACGGCGCGCGGCCCGATCCCGCGGACCTCTCCCGCGCCGGCCGCGTCAGGGCGGACGCCCTCCGCGGCGAGTGCGCTGAGCAGCTGCCCGAGCAGGAGCGGGTTTCCCGCGGTGACCGCATGGCAGGCTGCGATGAAGCTCTCCTCGGCCGGGCCGCCGAGGCGCAGTCCGATCAGCTCGCGGGTCGCCTCCGCGGTCAGCGGCCGCGGGTTGAGCGCCACCGAGACCGGTTCCTGGGCGAGCTCGCCGAGCAGCGATTCGTCGGCCTCCGGCTCGCCGGTCCGGATCGTCGCGGCGAGCAGTACGGGGAGGCCGCCGACCCGCCGCGCGAGGTAGGCGGCGAAGCGCAGCGAGGCGGGATCGCTCCATTGGAGGTCATCGACACACAGGGCGAGCGGGCCGCCGGCGGCGAGCCGCTCGACGAACCGGAACAGGCCGTTGAGGATCGGGAAGGTGCCCTCGGTGGCCTCGGACTCCCCGAGCACAACCCGCGCGGCGGCCGCCGCGCCCTCCATCAGGCTCGGGTCCGCCGCCGGCTCGAGCAGCTGGCGGACGACGCCGAACCCGTATTCGCGCTCGAGCAGTCCGGCCCGCGCCTCCAGGACCCGATTCCCTTCGTCGCCGCGCGGTCGCGGAGCTCGTACAGCAGCCGGGTCTTGCCGATCCCGGCGGGTCCCTCGAACAGCACCACCCCACCGTCTCCCGCGGCGAGTCGACCGAGCGCGGAATCGAGCGCGCGGAGCTCGTGCTCGCGCTCGACCAGTCCGGGCACCGGCACGGGGCGCACGGCAGCGGACGCAGATCGTCCACCGGCGGGCGCGGGGGCGGCGCCGGCGCGGAGGCCGGTTGCGCCGCCGGCCGGGCGCGTCGCCGGCCAGGAGCCTCGAATGGAGATCGATCAGCTCGCGGCCCGGTGTCGTCCCCAGCTCGTCCCGCAACAGCCGGCGGACCTCGTCGTAGGCCCGCAGCGCCTCGGCGACGTTGCCGCGGGCGGTGAGGGCCGCGATCAGCGCCACCCACGCAGACTCGCGGTAGGGGGCGGCGGCGATCGCCGCCCGGGCGAGCTGCTCGGCGAGCGGAGGGTCGACCCCGCGGGCGGCCTCGGCGCCCAGCTCGAGCGCATCGATCCGCAGGTGCTCGAGGGCGGTCCGCTCTTCCTCGAGCCACTGGGCCTCGAGACCCGGCAGCAGCCCGGCGTCGACGATCGCGATCGACTCCTGCGCCGCGGTCAGCCGCGCGGCCGCGTCGGCCGCCGACCGGGCATGGGTGACCGCCGCGCGGGCGGCCTCGACGTCGATCCAGGCCGGATCGGCGAGCGACAGGACCAGGCCGTCACGGCCCTCGAGCGTCGCTGGGGCGATCGCGCGGCGCAGCCGCGAGAGCACCGGCGCGAGCGCGCCCTCGCTCGGCGGGGGCGCGTCCTCGCCCCACAGTGCGTCGATCAGCGCGTCGCGCGTGACGGGGCGTCCGCGGCGGAGCACGAGGAACGCGAACAGCAGACGCCCCTGCCGTCCGCGCAGCGCCGTCTCGCGCTGCGTCCCCGCGACCTCATAGCGGAGTCCCCCGCACAGGTGTATTCGCGTCCCCGTCGCCAACGGCGACGGACGCTATCTAATGCTGCACCTAAAGTGCAGCCACCACCGTGCGGCCGGGCGCCATCGCCCATGCCGGCCGCCCCGGCTCATCGGAGCCGGCGATCGGGAAGCCGGCGAGCAGGAACCGCAGCGGCGGCCGTCCGCCCCACTGGTTGATCGTGGCCGCGCCGATCGGCCAGTTGCGGGGCTGGTAGCCGCCGGGCTCCATCTGGGCGAGCTCCGAGCACTGCTCGATCATCGCGCCGTCGTGGTCGTGAAAGTAGGTGAAGTGGTTGTTGCCCGGGCCGTGGCGGGACGGGCCCCAGATCGCGCGGCGGCCGGTGTGGAGCTTCAGCCGGTCAAGCGTGCGTCCGGACGCCGAAAGGTCGCCGACCGCGTAGGCGTAGTGCGAGAGCTCCTCGTTCGGGGCCCAGACGATCGCCATCCCGTGGTGGTCGCTGTCGCAGTGGAACCAGCTTGCGAACGGACCCATCCGGTCGCTGAAGCGGAAGCCGAGACCCTCGCGCAGAAAGCGCTCGAGGACAGGCGGCCGGCGGCTCTTCACCGACGCGTGCTCGAACTTCAGGGGCCGGTCGCCGGCCGGCAGCTGGACGCCGCGCTCCATCCCGCAGAACAGCTTGAAGGCATGACCGCCGGGGCCGATGATCCGCAGCGCGCGTTCGATTCCGGGCTCGCCGTCGTACACGTCGCCGAGCACACGCCCGCCCGCAGCCAGCGCCGTGTCGCGGGTCTGGAGCAGCTCGTCCGGCCCCGGCACCTCGAGCGCGATGTGGTCGTAGCCCCGCCGGACCGGGTCCTCGATCAGGATCAGCTCATGGTGGCGCTCGTTGCAGGTCATGTAGGAGACGCGGTTGCTGCGCTCTGTCTCGACCATCCCGACGACCCGGTGCTGGAACTCGACGGCGGCGTCGAGATCGGGGACCCGGAGGGCGATGTGACCCATGCGTGTGACCATCAGTGACCTTTCCTGGAGCGGGGGATGACACCGAGCGCCGCCCGCAGGCCGGGGAGCCGCTTCCCGGCGAACGCGCTCGCATTCTCGTTCAGGAAGGCCTCGACGGTGCGCGGCGCCCGTCCGGTGAGCCGGCGCACGGCGTCACTGGTCGATGCCTCGGCGCCGGACGCGAAGTGGGCGGCCATGCGGAGCGCGTGGTCGACCTCGAACGGCGACGCGTCAGCCCGCCGCAGCGCGCGGCCCGCCGCCGCGAGCGGGACCGGCACGTAGGGCACGCCGAGCCGGTCGGCGACGGTATCGAACGACACGGCGCGCGGGCCGGTGAGCGTCCACGCACGGTCGGGCGAGCCGTGGTCGGCGAGCAGCGGCGACGGCGCACTGGGCGACGTCCCGCGCGTCGACCATGGCGATCTGTCCGCGGCCCATCGGCGCGAGCAGCAGGCCGGTCCGCGCGACGGCGGCGGCGATCGCCTCGAGCAGGTTCTGCATGAGGAACGAGGGCCGCAGGAACTGGAACGCCAGTCCGCTCTCCTCGATCCGCCGCTCGGTGCGCCAGTGTCCGACCGCGGTGCTCGCCGTCCCGTTCGGTCCGAGCGTGGCGGCGGCGCCCGACACCTTCACCACGCGCCGGATGCCCGCCGCACGGGCGGCGTCGATCGCGCTCGCCTCGCGGAGGTCCTGCTCGGGCCCGTGCGGAGTGAGCAGCAGCAGCTGCTCGGCGCCGTCGAAGCCATCGCGCAGCGATGCCGGGTCACACAGGTCGCCGCGGACGGCCGGCAACGGCAGCGCGGTGGCCGCCGGCGACGCGGGGTCGCGGACGACTGCCCGCGCGGGTAGCCCCTGGTCGGCGAAGGCGGCGGCGATGTGGCGGCCGATGCGGCCGGTCGCGCCGAGCACCGCGATCACGCCGCCACCGCCACCGCCACCGCCGCCGGTTGCGGGGCGGGCGCCGTCGCGAGCGGTCCCGTGCCGAGCAGACGCTGGAGCGCGACGATCCCGTTGGGAATGTCAGACGGACGGCCGCACGCGAACACGAATCGGTCGGGCCGGAGGATCGCCCAATCGAGCCGTCGCCGGTGCAGCCACGACCCCGGGCCGAGCTCGACCGTGCGCAGCCCGCTCTCCCGCAGGCGGGTCGCCGGCTCGGGCGAGGTCGCTACCGCCGACCAGCCGCCCCCGAGCAGCTCGTCGAGGCGGCGGCCGTCGACCGTCGGCTGCGGGAACAGCATCCCGACCGTGCGCAGCGGCGGCACCGGGACCGGCCGCCGCGCGAACGCACCCGCGCGGTACGTGGGCAGCGGTTTGGCGTTGTCCTTGACCAGCTCGAGCAGTCGGGTGCGGTCCATCATCGCGATCACGGCATCGCGGATCCGTCCGGCCCGTGGGCTCGTCGTCTGCACGACGCCGCCCCACCGGACGGCGATCCGCTGCATCCCGGTGACGTGGGGCCGCCGCTCGGCCTCGTAGGTGTCGAGTAGCCGTGGAGGGGCTCCGCGGAGCACGGCGGCGAGTTTCCAGGCCAGGTTGGCCGCGTCGCGGGCTCCCGAGGAGAAGCCCTGGCCGACGAACGGCGGCATCACGTGCGCGGCGTCGCCGGCGAGCAGCATCCGCCCGGCCCGCCACCGCGCCGCGGTCCGGGCGTGGAAGGTGTAGACGACGGCCCGCTCGATCTCGACTCGCTCGTCGCCGATCCATGGCGCCATGGAGCTCGGCGATGCGGGCGGGATCGAGGAACGGCTCGGCCGACTCGCCGGGGTGGATCATCCACTCCCATCGGTGGCGCCCGGGCGACATCGGCAGCGAGACGATCGGCCGGGCGGGATCGCCGACGAAGTGGGGGTGGGGAGCGCTGGCCAGCGGACGGTCGACAGTGGCGTCGACGACGAGCCAGCGTTGCACGAACGTCGAGCCGCCGAAGGGAATCCCGAGGCGGGAGCGGACCGCGCTCCGGCCGCCGTCGCACGCCACGAGAAACCGCGCGGAGAGCTTCTCGGCCGGCCCGCCGCCGAGCGGCCGGATCCACGCGCTGACCCCGGTGGCGGACTGATCGACGGAGTCCACGGCGTGGCCCCAGCGGACGCGTGTCGAGGCCTCGCTGCTCCAGCGCGGCGACGAGCGCGCGCTCGATCGACGGCTGGTGGATGGAGACGAGCGGGGGGTGGCCGAGGTCGCCGTGATCAGGCCGGAACACCTCGCCGTCTGCGGCCGGACGCGTCGACGAAGCTCACCGCCGACTGCACCTGTGCGGTATGGAGAACAGCCTCGTCGACGCCGGCGCTCTGGAAGATGCGCAGCACCTCGTCGTCGACGACCGCGGCGCGGGGGAGGTCGTACGGCGCCTGCCCGATCTCGACCGCGGTGACGCGAACCCCGAGGTCGCCGAGCAGCAGCGCGAGCAGCTGGCCGACGGGGCCGAAGCCGCAGATCAGCACGTCGCAGTCGCCATCGCTGCCGGGGCGCTCCCAGGTCCGCCGGTCGCGGTCGGGGGCGGGACGACCGTCATCGGCCGGCGGGCAGCCGCGTGCTCGGCCGCGCCGAGCTCGAGAGCCGGTTGGCCACGGTGCCGATGCCGTCGATCTCCAGCTCAACGGTCTGGCCGGGCTCGATCCACCGTTCGAGCTCGAGCCCGCAGCAACCGGGCATCGTCCCGGTGGAGATCACGTCGCCGGGCTCGAGCCGCTCGCCCCGCGCGGCGTAGGCCAGCATCTCGCCGATGCCGTGCGCCGGGTTCGCCGTCGTGCCCTCGCACCACACCTCGCCGTCGACGCGGACGCGACCGGTGGCTCTCGTCCAGTCGCCGAAGGCGTCCGCCGTGACGACGTCGGAGCCGATCGAGTTCGCGAACGTCTTCGCTTTGATCACCGGGCCGAAGACGTTGTGGCGGGCGTCATCGGCCTGCACGTCGCGCGCGCTCCAGTCGTTGAGCACGAACCAGCCGCCGATCGCCGCGCGGGCCTCCTCCGGGGTCGGGTCGACGAGCGGACGCGCGAGGACGCAGGCGAGCTCGAGTTCGAAATCGAGCGCCCGGGTGTGCGCCGGACACCACATCTCGTCGCCGTCGGCGAGCAGCATGGTGTGGTTGGCGACGTAGAACGTCGGGGCCTTCCAGAACCGCTCCTTCGGCTTCAGCTTCGGGAAACGTCCGCCCGGTCACCCGCTCGTACGTCTCGACCACCCGCCAAGCCGGCGTGGGGAAGAAATGCTTGACGAGCATCCGGCTCGACGCGACGACGTGGTCCTCCCAGAGCATGAACGCGCGCATCGATCGCGGGGTGAAGGGCAGGCCGGCGGCTGCCGGGTCAGCGCTCACCGAATCGTCGCCGTCGACCGCCGCGAGCACGCGCTCGACGTGGACGCGGACGCCCGGGTCGGCGCGCAGAAACGCGAGCGCGTCGGTGACCGCGGTCGTGAGCTCGGGGTCCTCGCTGCCCGCCGCGGCGACCGCCGCGGGGAGCGAGACCCAGCGCTCCCCGCGTTGGACGAGCAACCCCTGGTCATCGGTTCGCAGTTTCATATCGCCACCGTACATCAAAACTGATAGACTTGTCAACAATGAGCCAAGTATCGGATATCAAGGCCGCTGCCCCCGACCGCCGGGCACGACGGCGCCTCGAGACGCGGGGCAAACTCCTCGCGGCCGCGAGGACGGTGTTCGCCGCCCAGGGGGTCGAGAGCACGCGGATCAACGACATCACCGAGCAGGCCGACGTCGGGTTCGGATCGTTCTACAACCACTTCGAGTCCAAGGAGGCGATCGCCGAGGCGGTCCTCCGGGAGACGGTCGCCGCGCAGGCGGCCCGCCTCGATGCGCTGACCGCCGATCTCGACGACCCGGCCGAGATCGTCGCCACGGCCCACCGGTATTTCATCCACCTCGCCCGCACCGACCCGGACTGGGCGTGGCTGCTGATCCGCCTCGAGATCTCCCACCACGTCGCCGTGAGCGCGCTCGGCCCGTTCGCCGCACGTGATCTCCGCGCCGGGGTCCGGGCCGGCCGGTTCGCCGTCACCGACGAGGCGACGACCCTGAACGCGGCCGGCGGGGCGCTGCTGGCGGTCATGCGGGGCGTGCTCGATGGCCGGCTCGCCGCCGGCGCCGACATCGCCCACGCCGAGGGGATCCTGCGGGCGTTCGGGATCGGGGCCGGAGAGGCGGCGGAGATCGCCGCCCGGCCGCTGCCGGTCGGTCCGCCTACCGCGGCGTGACGGTGAGCAGCACGACGCTCGCCGGGTACACGGTGAGCGTGTAGGCGCCTCGGAAGGGCCGGCGGCTGGTGACCTTCGGCGTGCCGACGAGCATCCCGGTCGCGGTGGCGGCGCCGAACCGCCGGCCCGCGAACGTCACCCCGCTCGTTGCCGACGCGCTCGGGGCGCGCAGGCGGAAGAACGTCGCCGACGTCGACCGGCCGGGCGGGATGACCCGCACGACGCGCGCGTGCCGTGAGGCTCGTGTTGAGGAGCGCGACCCGGTAGCGGCCGTCGGTGCCGAGCGTCGCCCACGACCGCAGCGGGGGACCGGTGTGATCGTCGCACGAGGTGCGAGCCCGCCGGCGCGGCGGCGTTGAACATCATCAGCCCGTAGTACGCCGGCCTGACGTTCCCGGTCCAGATCCCGCCGCGATGCTGGAACGTGAACAGCTGGTTCGGACGCGCGCCCGGCCAGATGTGGACGTTGACGGCGTCGACGCCGATCCGGGCCATCTCGAACAGGATGTCGGTCGTCCACAGGGCCGAGGCGAACGTGTTGCTCACGCCCCAGCGGCCCTGGCAGGTGACGGAGTTGAGCTCGTCGATCCGGAAGGCCGCGTGGTGGGCGTGGGCGATCGCGATGTCACCGGCGATACCGGCGAGCACGCCCCGGACGAGGAGCAGCGAGAGCAGGTGGGGGAGGCTCGGGAAGGCCGGTGAGCGGGGGTTCCCCGATGCAGCGGTTGAGGGGATATCGGTGGAGCGTCACCTGATCGACCGTCGGCTCCTGCCCGAGGAACTCCGACTCGCGCGTGAGCCAGTCCAGGGTGCCGGTGGCGGGGCCGGCCAGCGGGACCGGCGGCAGCGCGCGCGCCCATCGCCGGAACTCGCGCTCGTAGGCGAGTGAAGCCGTAGTTGTGGGCCCGGCCAGGGAACCCGATGTGGCTGGGCAGGCGATACCAGGGCTAGGTGTAGAACTCCGGCTCGTTGCCGATCTCCAGCGAGGTCACCCGCGAGAGGCCGATTCCGGCGAGCAGCGCGCGAGCCTCCGTCGAGGCCACCTCGTCGAGCCGGCTTCGAGGTTGATGCCGAGGATCATGCGGGCGCCGGCGGCGTCGTCGACCGCCCGCGCCACCGCGGCCCACCGTGGCCCGAGCACGTACTTCACGCCGGGCGGGCGCCGCTCCCCTTCACCGGCCACCACGTGCGGTCCGAGCTGTCGCCTCCGATCCGCAGAACAAGGCTGCCCGGGGCCGCGAGCCCCGCGATCAGCCGCGTGAACACCGGATTGACGGCCGCCGGGTTGGTCCCGGCATAGGCCGGGACGGAGGCGTACTCCATCGAGAGGCCCGACGAACCCGGGCGCGATCGGCTGACTCGTCGCGGTCGCGCCCGACGTGGACGACGGTCGGGACGGGCTTGGCCGCCGGTGCGGCGTCGGCGCTCGTCGCCACCCGGGCCACGCCGAGCCCCAACAGGGGCAGCGCGAGCAGGCCGAAGCGGGCCTTTCCGCGCAGGCCTCGGAGACGGTGAGCGGAGCCGGACTGGGGCCCCCAGGGTCGGTCGGGGCTCACTGCCGGAGATCGAAGCACATGGAGGCGACGCCGACCACCGGGTCAAGCGGATGCTGGTGAGGTCTTAACCGTCCGGCATTCCGTAGTTTCGTGCACCCGCGCGCTGGCTTTGCCCGGCTGACCGCGGGCCGGACGGGGTCTACGGTCCACGACATGCCCCGCGGACCCGACACCGAGCCCCGCTCCGCCGGCGAGAACGCCGTCGATGCCCGCCGCGAGGCGACGCCGCCGGCCGGTGCGACCGACGCCCACGTCGGCGGCGGGATGGTGCCGATCCCCCGGGCGGAGTGCGTGCGACTGCTCGCCGCCACCTCGGTCGGGCGCCTCGCCGTCAACGCCGAGGGCGGCCCGCCGATCATCCGGCCCGTCAACTACCTCTTCGACCACCGCCTCCAGTCGGTCGTGTTCCGCACCGCGCCGGGCTCCAAGCTCCATGCCCTCACCCGCTCGGCGGACGCCGCGTTCGAGATCGACGGTGTCGATCATGCGACGCGCAGCGGGTGGAGCGTGATCATCCGGGGCCGGACCGAGGAGGTCGACACCCCGGCCGAGGTTCGGCGGCTGACGCGACTCGGGCTGCGGGCCTGGGCGCCGGGCGAGAAACCGCACTGGATGCGGATTCGGGCGTGGACCGTGTCCGGCGCGCGGACGCCGTCCGACACCGACGCCCCCGAGCACTACCTGGGCTAGCGGCGTGGCCCGGGGTTGGCGGGCGACGCTCAGCCCGCGGCGTGGGCCGCGCGCCATTCCCGGCGACGCGCCTCACACTCCGGCGGCAGCGAGCCCTGGAGTGCCTCGGCGGCGTCGAGGGCCTCAAGCGCCGCGCCGTAGTCTCCCCAGCGGGCGTCGCAGTCGGCGAGCAGGAGGGCGAGCTCGAGCGCGTCCTGGAACTCCTCGGGCCCGACCGCGCGGCCGGGGACGGCGACCCGGTCGACGAGCGGTTCGGCGCTGAGCGACTGTGGCCGTGCGGTGGCCAGCATCGGTGCGAGGTAGCGCCCAGCGACCTTGGCCGGTGGCCACCACAGCGGCTGGGCGGCCGCCGAGGAGGCGTCGCGCACGGAGCGGCGCAGCGGCGTCGCCTCGATCGCCACGGTCGCCTCCCGCGGGAGTCGCTGCGGCTCCGCGTCATCCGGGCGCCGGTGGCGACGATCCGCCCATCGTCCGGCCGCCGTACACGTGGGCCAGCGGGATCTCCGCGTTCGGGGCAGCGACCTTCCGCGCCAGCGCAATCGCGTCGCGGCCGCCCTCGCGCCCGTCGACCCCAACCAGGACTCTGTCGAACAATTCCGCCTCCGGATCGTGGTGACACCGGTGATGGTCGTTCTCGACGGCCTCGAGACGCATCCGTAGTTTTCCCTTCCGGCCCGGGCGGATTGTCCTGATGGCGCACGTCGGTCTCACCGGGAATCTGTCGGTCATGCTCCAGGCTCACACCGTCGCGGTGGCCGGTCTCCCGGCGTCCTTGCACTGGACAGCGGGGCGTGTTCGTCATCACCCACTCGATGGCCGGACGGCAGGACTTCGATCGCGTTGTCGAGCTGCATGACGGCCGGATGTGCCAGCTCGCCGGTCGGACTGGTCCCACGAACTTCCAGGAGGCAGCGACATGATTCTCATCTGCTACGACGGGTCGGCGGACGCCAAGGCCGCGATCACCCAGGCCGGACGGCTGCTCGGCGGGCAGACGGCGACCGTGCTCACGGTGTGGCAGCCGTTCGTCGAGGTGCTCTCCCACACCTCGGCCGGCTTCGGCCTCAGCCCGGGCATGGTCGACACCGAGGAGGTCGACACGGCGAGCCGGCGGCGGGCGGCGGAGCTCGCCGATGAGGGAGCCGCGCTCGCCCGGCGGGACGGCTTTCAGGCCGAGGGCCGCTCACGCCCGCAGACGATGACGACGGCCGACGCGATCCTCGCCGAGGCCGAGGCGGTCCGCGCCGCGGCGATCGTGATCGGCACGCGCGGCCTCACCGGAGTGAAGTCGATGCTGATGGGCAGCGTCTCCCACGCCGTTCTCCAGCACGCCGACCGCACCGTGATCGTCGTCCCCTCGGCCGAGATCGCGGCGACGCGTGGGCGCAAACGTCACGAACTCACCGATGCGCCCGGCGCGTAGGCGCGGCCGCGCGCCGGTGCACCGCCGCGCCGTCAGCCTCAGTCCGGCGGATCGCCGAGTTCCTCCCAGCAGTGGCGGTGATAGCAATCCGAGCGCTCGTGGCTGAGCTGGGGCTCGGCCGCGCGCGACGTGACGCGGGCGTCGGCACCGCTCAGAATGATGATCGGCTCATACACGCCGATCAGTTCCCGACAGTGGATGCACCTGATCTTCACACCGGACTCCTTGAGGACTCGCCCGTACATCGCGTGGACGGGAGTCTTCCCAGCCGTTGTGCGGGCGCAGTCAGTAGATCCCCGCAGATTCCGCCACGTTTGCCGCACGCCGGCCGGCGAGGCCGCTCCGCCGGTCCTCGGCGGACCGAGGCGCGGGTTTACCGCAGCCGAGCGGCGCGTTTCTCAGGACGAACCGGTGCCGGTGCCGGTGTAGCTTCCCGGCCATGGCCGCTCATCTCCATCTTGCCGGCGATCCACCCGGGACGCGGCCGGGCGTCTCGCCGATGCCAATCCGCGTGATCCTCGCCGACGACCATGCGGTCGTCCGGCGCAGCCTGCGCCGTCTGCTCGATGAGGAGCGAGACGTCGAGGTCGTGGCCGAGGTCGACGACGTCCCCGGCGTCCTGCATCACGTCGCCGGCCACGCACCCCATGTCCTGGTCCTCGACCTCCAGACGCCGAGCGGGTCGAGCGTCGAGATGATCAAGCGTGTCCGTGGCGAAGCGCCGGACACCGAGGTCGTCGTGCTGACGATGGAACCGAGTCCGCTGTTCGCCGAGCACGCGCTCGATGCCGGCGCGATCGCATTCGTGCTCAAGGACCGCGCCGACAGCGAGCTCTCGGAGGCGATCCGGCTGGCCGCCCGCGGCGTCGAGTACGTGAGCCCACAGGTCGCGGATGCGCTCGCCGCGCTCCGCCAGGCCGTTGGGGGCAACGGGCTGTCGCTGCGCGAGACCGAGATCCTGCGGCTGATCGCGCTCGGCTTCACGAGTGCGGAGATCGCCGACCAGCTTCACCTCTCGCGGCGGACGGTCGAGACCCACCGGGCCCGCATCCACCAGAAGCTCGGCACGACGACGCGCGCCGAGCTCGTCCGCTACGCCCTAGGACACCATCTGGTCGGTACCTGAAGCGGTTTCCTCGCCTGCGAGGGGAAGTCTCGCGCGGAGCACGGTTCCGCGCTCGCCGCTCTGGATCCACAGCCGACCGCCCGCGAGGCCGACCCGCTCGCGCATCCCCTCCAGGCCGAAGCCGGTCGAGCGGCTGTCGGGGTCGAAGCCGATTCCGTCATCGCGTACCTCGACGACGACCTCCGGCCCGTCGAGGACGAGCGAGACGTGGGCGTGGCTCGCCTGGGCATGCTTGGCGACGTTCGTCAGCGCCTCCTGGACGAAGCGGTAGACCGTCGTCTCGAGCTCCGGGGGGAGCAGCTGGGCATCGGGTCCGTCGCGGGAGGGGACGGCCAGCCGGCTCTCGATCGTGAGCGCCGGCTCGCGGCGCCGCTCGAGCAGGGCCTCGATCGCCGGGGCGAGTCCCAGGTCGTCGAGCAGCGATGGCCGCAGGTCGGTGATGATCTCGCGGAGGTTGGCGATCTCGAGCTCGATGTCCGAGATCGCCTGGCGGATCGCGGCGTCCCGCGTGTCGGAGTCGCCGCGTCCGACGCTCGAGGCGAGCAGCACGCGCAGGCCGCCGAGTGCCTGGAGCGTCTCGTCGTGGAGCTCTCGCGCCCACCGCGAGCGTTCGGCGTCGGCCGCGGCGATCGTGGAGCGCAGCCGGTCGGCCTCAACGCTCCGCTTGATCGCCACCGCGTTGGCCGCGGACTGGGCGAACGAGCGCAGGAGGAGCTCGTCGTCGGGCGAGAACTCCCCGCCCTGCTCACCGCGGTCGAACGCAGCGAGCATGCCGATCGCGGCACCGCGGTGGAGCATCGGCATCAACAGGGCGGTCCGGGCGCCCGGGACGCCGAGCGCGCTCGGGTCCTCACCGAAGGCGACGGCAACGTCCTCGACCCGCTGCGCGCGCCCGCGCTCGAGCACCGCCCCGGGGGTTGAGCCTCGGATCGAGAGGACGTGCCCGCGGGCGGCACGCGCGCGCCCGGCCGCGGCGGCGACGACGAGGTCGCTCCCCTCACGCAGCAGGATCAGCAGCGTCTGAGCCCCGACGAGGGCACGGCCCCGCTTGACGATCAGCTCGAGCACGCGGTCGAGGTCGGCCACGCTGCCGATCGCGTCGGCGATGTCCCGGGCCGCCTCGAGACCCCGGACGGCCTGCTCGAGCGCCTCCCGGCGCTGCTCGGAGCGGTGGTGGATGCGGGAGTTCTCGATCGCCACCGCGGCCCACCGCGCGAGCACGATCGCGGCCTCCTCGTCGCCGGCCGAGAACTCCTCGTGGTCCGCCTTGTCGGTGAGATACAGGTTGCCCCACGCCTCGCCGCGGATGATGATCGGCACGCCGAGAAACGTCCGCATCGGCGGGTGGCCGGGGGAAACCCGTAACTCTCCGGGTGCCGCCCGACGTCAGGCAGCCGCAGGGCGCGCGGGTTTTCGATCAGGGCCCCGAGGACGCCGCGGCCGCGCGGAAGCTGACCGATGTTGCGGTGGGTCTCATCATCGACGCCGGCGGTGACGAATCGGGCGAGTTCGGTGCGTGGCTCGTCGAGCACTCCGAGGGCGGCGTACTGCGCCCCGGTGAGGCGGCGAGCCTCGGCCAGGATCTGATCGAAGACCCGGTCCGGATCAAGCTCGGAGACGAGCGTCTCGCCGACGTGGAGCAGCCGACGGAGTCGATCGTCGGCCGCCGCGAGGTCCGGCGCGTCAACGCCTGGGTTGCCTGACACTTATGCCAGCTTATCCCAGGCACAATGCACCGGATCGCTGTCCGTGTCCGTCGAACCTACGTGACTCTTGAGGGCGGCCGCCCGGCCGGCCCTGACTGAAAATCGGCGTAGCGTGAGGGCTAGCGAACGCGCCGCGGCAGGTGCGCGGTGAGCCGGACACCGAGCTTCACCGGTTGGGTGAAGGAGACCGATATCACCGAGCCCGCCGTGAGGTGCCACGGCGGTGCGAACTTCTTCGTGACGGTTCCGCCCGTGAGCCGCAGGCGCAGACTGGAGCCGCCGGCGCACGAGCCGTTGAGGAACACGCGGACCGTCATCGGCGTGCGGCTCGACGCGCCGCCCTCGAACACGGACATCTCGTCGAGGTTGATCCCGCCGACCGTGTCAGGGAGCGACTCGAGCCGGGTGCAGGCCGCGTTCGCGGCCACGCAGTGCAGGCCGATCGTGCTGTGGCCCTTCAACGAGCAGTTCGCGTCGGAGATGCGGGCCGAGCCGCCCGCGTTCGCCGCGGCCGGGAACGCGAACGCGTGAACGACCCCGTCCGTCGTGCCGACGAACAGCATCCCATCGGCGATCGTCACGGGGCCGAAGATCGCGGAGGCGCCGGGTGCGCCGGCGAGCCCGTTGGCGTACTGCGTGACCCCGTCGGAGTCCCGCATCACGTACAGGCTGCCGTTGCCGGTCGGTACCGCGACGAGTCCGCCGGCGCCCGCCAGCGCTCCGAACGTCATCGCCGGAAGCGCTCGCTCCCACTCGATCGCGCCGGTGGTGGGGTCGAGCGCCCGTACGGCGCCCACCACCGTCCTGCCGCGGACGGTCGTCTGGCCGCCGGCGTAGATCACCCTGTGACCGTCGAACAGCCCGTTGGAGAACACGCCGCCGGTCTTGTCGTTGACTCCGGTCGAGATCGCGAGCGCTCGCTGCCAGACCGGGCCCTTGTAGAGCGCGGTGCGATCGAAGGCGTAGACCACCCCGTTCTTCCCCGCGTCGGAGATCATCGGGCGGCCGTGCGCGTCGTTGAACAGGACCGGTGTGGTGGAGAAGTCGCCGTCATCGGGCCGCTGAGCCGAGGGCAGCGTCCACCAGTCCTTCACCGCGAGCGTGGTCGCGTCGAGCGCGACCATCGCCGAGGCCAGGTATTGGCCGTAGACGTCGGGCTCGCCGGTGGCGATGTAGACCGTGTTCGTCGCCGGGTCGACGACAGGCTTCGTCCAGATCGTCCCCCCGGGCTGGCCCACGGGACCACGTTGAACACATTCTCGATCTTGTGGGTGGTGAGGTTGACCCGGAGCAGCTCGCCATGGACCTGCGGCTCGTCGCAGAAGCTGGCGATCCCAACGTACGCGTATCCGTTGTAGACGAGCGGGCTCGACCAGTTGTAGTGCCCGCCGGACTTGGAGTTGTCGCCGGTCGGGACCGTCCACTGCACGCGTCCGGTCCGCACATCGAGCGCATCCCAGGTCGAACCGCCGCCGCCGAGGTAGGCGCGGCCGCCGAGGATCGTCGGAGCCGAGGTGACGCCCTGCACATACGTGTTGCCGCCGCAGTAGGCCGAGGTCCGGCCGAGGTATGAGCTCCACTGCCGCGCGCCGGACAGCTCGTCGTAGGCGTACTCGCGGCCGTCCCAGGAGCCGACGTAGACGCGGCCGCCGGCGACGACCGGCTTGGCCGCGATTGCGTTGCCGGTCTGGGCCGACCATTCGGCGGTCAGCGGCGACCGGGCCGCAGCGGCTCCGGCGCTCAGGGCGAGCATCAGAACCACCACCAGCAGCGCCGCCGCCGCTGGGGTCTTGATACGGGCACACGCGTTCCGTCGCGGGAGCCCCTGCCTGACTCCGTTCATGGCCGATCGATTCTATCGCGGTGTGTCGAGCTTCCAGAAATCAGTCGATGCGGACCGCGGTCTGGGACACTGCCTGCGGACGGAAGTCGGAGAGCAGTTCGCCCGGATCCCGTATGTCCGTCCGCTCCGCGGCCAGCCCGAGGGTGTGGGCGAGCACGGCGAGCGTCCGGGTCGGCGGCTCGCTGCGCTCCGCGAGCGTCGCAGCCCGGTGGCGTTTGGCCAGCCGCGCGCCATCGTCGCCGAGGACGAGTCCGACGTGGGCGTAGCGCCGGGATCGGCAGACCGAGCCGCCGTCCGAGCCAGATCTGGCGAGGGGTGGAGTCGAGCAGGTCGGCGCCCCTGACGACCTCGCCGATGCCCTGGGCCGCGTCGTCGACGACGACTGCGAGCTGGTAGGCGGGGATCCCGTCCGCGCGCCGCACGACGAAGTCGTCGACGATGCCGTCGTGGGGCCCGGCGATGCGGTCGGTGAATGCCACCCGGGCACCAGCCGCCCGGACGCGGAGCGCGTACCGCTCGCCCGCGGCGATCCGGGTCCGACGCTCGGCCGCGCTCAGCTCTCCACAGGTGCCGGGGTAGGCGCCCTCCGGCAGATCGCCGTGCGGGGCCGAGGCCGCTTCACGGATCTCGGCCCGGGTACAGAAGCACGGGTACAGGTGACCCTCGGCGTCCAATCGGGCGAGCGCGGCGTCGTACTGGGCGAAGCGCTCGGACTGGCGGACCACCTCGCCGTCCCAGTCGAGGCCGAGCGCGCGCAGGTCGGCGAGCTGGGACGCCTCCCACTCGGCCCGCGACCGCTGCGGGTCGAGGTCCTCGACGCGGAGCAGGAATCGGGCCGACTGCGAGCGCGCGAACAGCCACGCGGCGAGGGCCGTCCGCAGGCTGCCGAGGTGCAGCGGTCCGGTCGGAGAGGGCGCGAAGCGGCCATCGGGCGCGGCGGTGCGTGGAGCGGTGCTCACCGCCGGACCGAGCTCACGCGGGCTCCCGGAGCACCGCGCCGGTACACCCGCAGCGTCGCCGGAGCCCCGACCGCGCGGCGATCGTTGCGACGGCCGGCGTCGGCATGAAGGTCCCTCCATCCGCTGCCCCACCCACAGGCGCGCATCTTACGGGGCCTAAGCTCACCCCCGGTGAGCCTCTTCCACGCCCTCGTCATCGGCGCGGCCGGTCTCGCCGCTGGAACGATCAACACGGTCGTCGGCAGCGGCACGCTGATCACCTTCCCCGTCCTGTTGGCCCTCGGCTATCCGCCGGTGACGGCGAACGTGTCGAACACGATCGGTCTCGTCCCCGGCTCGGCGAGCGGCGCGGTCGGCTTCCGGCGGGAGCTCCCCGGCCAGGGCGGCCGCGCACTGCGCGGCTTGCCGACCGCGTCGGTCTCCGGTGGGATCATCGGGGCGGTCCTGCTGCTCACCCTTCCGGCCTCGGCGTTCAAGGCGATCGTGCCGGTGTTCATCGCCATCGCGCTCGTGCTCGTCGTGCTCCAGCCCCGCCTCGACGCCGCGCTCGCCCGCCGCCGGAGCGACGAGCGCGTCGCCCCACGGCGGTCTGCCGGCGCTGGGCGGGACGTTCGCGGCCGGGATCTACGGCGGCTACTTCGGCGCGGCCCAGGGGATCATGCTGCTCGCGATCCTCGGGCTCACCCTCGACGAGCCGCTCGGCCGGATCAACGCGATCAAGGTCGTGCTCGCGGGGCTGGTCAACCTCGTCTCCGGACTGATCTTCGCCTTCGCGGCCCACGTCGCGTGGGACGTCGCGGGGCTGATCGCCGTCGGCTCGACGCTCGGGGGCGTGCTCGGCGCCCGGATCGGCCGGCGGCTCTCGCCAGACGCGCTCGGGCTGCTGATCGTCGTCGTCGGGATCGGCGCGATCGTGCGGCTGCTCGCGTGAGCCGGGGCCGGGGTCGGCCGGGTCGTGCCTCGGCCAGCGGGTTGGCGGTGCTCAGTCGTGGCCGACGACACCCGGAACGTCGCCCGGTGCTCGTCGCCGGGGTGCGAGCACGCGCAGTCCGTCGCCGCTGATCAGCGCGTTCGTCGGCGCGGTCATCGGCTCGAAGCAGATGAAGTCGGCGTCCGAGGGCGAGAACACCTGACCGAAGCTGTATCCCTCGAGCAGCTCGACCGCGATCGAGCCCTGCGGACCGGCCACCGAGAACCGCGACACCGGCTCGCCGAGCGCGAGGCCGTCGTCCCAGTCGGCTCCGTCGAGCGCGCGCCGTCGCGCGGCGAGCAGCGGTACGGGCGCCGGTCGGGATCCCGCGATCGTCGAGCGCCAGCCGCTCCGCCGGCGGCAGCTCGATCGAGCACCGATCGCGGGCGATCCGGGAGCCGCAGGTAGGGGTGGAAGCCGAACGACACCGGGACCGGGTCTCCGCCGTCCGCCCGCACCGTCGTGGTCACCGTGAGCGCGTGCTCGACTCGACGTCGCCTCGAAGGCCACCTCGTGCGCGGTACGGGAAGACCGCCAGCAGCTCGGCGGTGCTCCACGGCAGCCGGCGCGCTGCACCGTCCTCCCTCGGCGTCGGCCTCCCAGCGCATCAGCCCGGGAACGACGCCGTGGATCGGCAGGCCGTTCGGGTCGCGGGGCACGAGCGCCGGGTCATCCGGGAGCTCGACGACCTTCAGCGCGACGACGTAGCGAGAGCGCTGGAGCCGGTTGGCCCACGGGTAGAGCAGCGGGATGCCCATCGTCTTGCCGCGGGTGGCGTAGGCCTCCAGCCCCCGCCGCTGCTCGAGCAGCTCGCGGCCGCGGTGGCGCAGCGACGCGCACACCATCCCGGCCTCGGGGACGAACGTCGCCTCGAGCGTTCCGCGCGGCGAGGCGATGTGCAGCTGCCGCAGGCTCACGCCGGGCCTCCGCCAGCCGGTCCGCCGAGCCGGCTGTGGCGGCGGCCGGTGTCCGCCGTCCGAGCCGCCCGCGCGACGACGTCGGCCGTGCCGACGATCACCGTGGCGAGCTTCGCCCGCGTGACGGCGGTGTAGAGCATCTCCCGGCGCAGGAAGAACGCGCCGGCCGCCGGGTGGGCGACGATCACCGCGACCGGCAGCTCGATCCCCTGGCCGCGATGGACCGAGCAGGCGTAGGCCGGCCGCAGCCGGTCGGCCTGCTCGGGCGGGACGCGGAACACCGCCTCCTCGCCGGCGAGCACCAGCGCGGCGTCGTCGTCCTCGCCGGTCGTCTCGTCGAGCAGCCGCAGCAGCGTCCCGTTCATCAGCCCGAGCTCGTGGAGATTGCGGCCGGTCATCATCAGCTTGTCGCCGATCCGCAGCCGTCCGCCGCGCAGCGGCTGGCCGTCGGGGTTGAGCGCGTCCCGCAGCGCGCGTGTTGAGCGCGTCGATCCCGAGCTCGCCCCGGTACACCGGCGCGAACACCTGGATGTCGGCCACCGGATCGACCTCGTAGTGCGCCGGCAGCCGCTCGCTGACGAGCGAGACGATCTCGCGCCAGCGCCTCGCGCGGGATTCCGCCGCTCGATCAGGAACAGGTCCCGCCGCATCCCGTCCTCGGGCGAGAAGCGACGGCGGCTGGCCGCGACGGATCGCGTGGGCGCCCTGGACGATCATGCTGCCCGGCCGCCTGGCGGAAGATGTGGGTCAGCCGCACCGTCGGCACACCGTCGGACTCGACGAGCTCCGCGAACGGCTTGCCCGCCCCGACCGGCGCGAGCTGGTCGGCGTCGCCGACGAGCACGACGTGGGTGCTCGCCCCGACCGCCCGCAGCAGCGTCACCAGCAGCTCGAGGTTGGCCATCGAGGACTCGTCGAGGATCAGCAGATCGCACGCCAGAGGATCGTCCTCGTCGTGCTCGGGCCCCTCGCCGGGGATCCAGCCGAGCGCGGAGTGGACGGTGCGGGCGCGGAGCCCGCTCGACTCGCTCATCCGGATCGCCGCCCGCCCGGTCGGCGCCATCAGCATCACCCGGGCTCCGGTGCCGGCCGCGGCCGTCGCGATCACCCGGATCGAGGCCGTCTTGCCGGTGCCCGGGCCGCCGGTGATCACCGACAGCCGGTGGGCGAGCGCGTGGCCGAGGCCCTGGCGCTGCTCGGCGGTCGGCTCGCGCTCCCGCCGAGGTCGCCGCCATCGGGGTCCGCCTCCGCCGCCCAGTCCGCGGACGCGGCGTCGGTCAGCTCGCGAACGCGTTCGGCGAGCTCAGCCTCGAGCTCGGCCGTCGCGCGGCGGTACACCCAGCCGCCGGTGAGGACGATGTCGCCGCGCTGTTCGAGGTCGTCCAGCAGCGCCGGCGGGCGGATCGGTGCCGAGCAGCTCGGCGAGGGAGCGATCGAGCTCGTCGGCGGGCAGGCACGTCGAGCCGCTCCGCTCGGCCTCGGCCAGGAGATGGAGAGCACCGGCCCGCGCCCGCTCGTGACCGTCGGGCACGCCGGCCGCGCGGGCGATCCGGTCGGCGAGCGCGAAGCCGACGCCGAACACGCTCGTCAGCTCGTACGGTCGCTCGACGATCACGCGGTGCGCGGCGCTCCCGTACTCCTCGTGCACGCGCGGGACCAGGTAGGCGAGCCCGTGGGGGGCCAGCCGGAGGTGGAGGCTGCGGGTGACCCGCAGCTCGTCCCACGCCTCGACGGCCTCGGCGGCACGAGCGCCGCGCAGGCCGGCGAGCGCGAACGCCGCGGCGGGATCGCGGTCGACGGCATCGAGCGTGTCGGCGACCCCGAAGCGATCGAGCAGCCGCTCGGCCCGGCGGGCGCCGACGTGGCGGACGCGCTGGAGGTAGGCGAGCACCGTCGCGCCGTCGGTCGGGGCCAGTGGCGCGGCCTGGGTGACCTTGACCTGGGGGCCGAAGCGGCTGTCGGTCACCCACGCGCCCTGGACCCGGGCGCGGTCACCGGGCTCGAGGTGGGCGATCGGGCCCACGATCACGACCGGGCTGCCGTCGGCCGCCCGGGCGTCGAGCACCGCGAAGCCCGTGGTCTCGTCCGCGTACCTCGCCCTCCGGACGGTCACCTCGGAGTCGAAGCCGTCCGTCATCCTCCGGACGGTAGCCGTCGCGGGGGCGGTTGACCATGGCTGTTCCACAGATGTCACAGACGCGTGGTCCGCTCACATCCGGGCTCCGGGCGGGCCGCACCGGCGGTTAGGATGGATTCGTGGCCGAGGAGCTCGTCACCGGCGTCGACTTCATCGGGATTCCCACCCGGGATCTCGAGACCGCGGTGCGGTTCTACGGCGAGACGCTCGGACTGCACCGGTCCGCCTACCGGCCGGACCGCCACCACGCCGAGTTCGAGACCGGCAACCTGACCCTCAACATCATGCACGCCGAGAAGATGGGGCTGGAGCACCATGCCGTCCAGAACCCCGTCGCGCTCCATGTGCCCGACGTCGCCGCGGTGCGGGCCGAGCTCGAGGGCCGCGGCGTGCCGTTCGCCGGCGACACCTTCGACACCGGCGTCTGCCACATGGCGTTCTTCAGCGACCCTGACGGCAACGCGCTGATGCTTCACCATCGGTACGCGCCGCGGACGCCCGATGCCTGACCGGGGAACCTCGCCCTGGCTCACAGCCGTGCGGTACGGCATCGGCGGGGTGATGGTGATCGCCGGCATCGTGTTGCTCGCCGTCTCCCCGGCCGGCCTCGGTGTCGACGGCTTCGCGCTCGCCGCCGGCGGCGGTCTCTCGGTCCTGCTCATCAACTTCCTGTTTCGGCTCGGCGTCTCGGGCGATCAGGAGCGCGAGCGTGAGGAGGAGGCCCGCCGCTACTTCGACGCTCACGGCCGCTGGCCGGACGATCCGCCCCGTCAGTCCGGACGGCGGTGGACGATCGCGCCCGGCACGGTCACGCCGGACGACGAGGCCCGCTGAGTCCGCGGTCGTCGCGGAGGGTGGCCGCGGTCACGACCCCGTTCACGGCAGCGGGGCGCCGGGCGGCACGATGTAGACCGACTGGCCGCTGGCGAAGTTGCCGAGGTCCGAGGGATCGGCCGGCGGCGGGCGGAACACGTCGATGTGGCGCCCGATGATCGCGCCGCCGGTGTCGTCGGCCTCGAACCAGCCGCCGTTGATCGCGGCGTAGGACGGGATGAAGATGTGGCTGCCGAACGGGATCACGCTTGGGTCGACGGCGACGCTCCGCAGGTAGGAGAGCGGCCGTGACTGCCCGGTCGCGAAGGTGATGCCGGGCGGCGGCACGTACCGCACACCGTTGCCCGCCGACCAGCCGCCCGCGCCGAGCGGGAACGTGAGCGTGCCCGTGGCCGTCCGCCAGAAGCCGCCGGTCCGCCAGTAGGGCGCGTTCGCCCCGATCCCGAACTGCGCCCCGCCGCCGCCGGTCGCGGTGAGCCAGCCACCCGAGCCGACGTTCGACACGTGGTACTGGCGACCGTCGAGGCCGATCCCGTCCCCTTCCATCGAGAGCCCGCGAGCGGAGTACAGCCAGTCGATCCGGTGGCGGCCGGGCAGGCCGGCGGCACTGACCGCCGCGCCCCGGAACCACGCCTCGAGCGCCGGGTAGTACTCGGTCAGCTCGAACCCGCCCAGCCACCGCCCCGGGCCGCCGCTCGCCGGTGGCGGGCCGGCCTGGATCGGGTTGAGCGAGAACGTCACCGACTGCGACCCGGCGGCCATCGCCGGGAGGTTCCCCAGACCGGGGAGCCGGCGGTTCAACCCGGCGCTCGCGGCCGCCATGTACTTCGCCGGATCGGCCGCCACCCGGCGGCGCATGGCGTCGGCCGCGGGGCCGATGAAGCTGATCGCGAGGCTGGCGGTGACGCTCCGCGCGCCGAGCCTTGCGGCGGTGAACTTGAACGTGTTCTCGCCGGGGAGCAGTCGCGCGGGGATCGCGAACCGCCCGTCGGCTCGCGGATTGACGACCTGGCGGCTGCCGTCGGGACCGAGCATGAACACCGTCGCCCCGGACGGGATCACCGAGCCGCGCAGCGTCGATGTGCCGCTCGGGCTGGCGTAGGAGACGACAGGCGCGCCCGACAGGCCGACGAGCGGCAGCTCGAGCTGGAGGTGAACGGGGACCGCGGCCGGGCGGCTGCCGGGGGAGGGGAGCGCGCTCCGGGCGCCGCCGCCCGGGGCGGTCGCGCTCGAGCCGCAGCCCCCGGCGGCGAGCGCCGTCGCGGTGAGGCACGCTGCCGTCAGATACGTCCACCGGCCCATCCGCGGGGCGAGGCTACCGGCGCGGACGGCACCGCCGTGCCGTACCCGACATCATCGCCATGTGCTCCGTCACGCTCTCGCCCCGGTCAACGCCGGCGCTGCCGATGCACTGCGGCTGCCGCGCACGCTTCCGGATCCGGCAGCCCGCGGGGTGGCGCTCACCTTCGACGACGGACCCCACCCCGAGGGGACCCCGGCGATGCTCGAACTTCTCGCGCGCGCGGGCGCGCGGGCCACCTTCTTCATGGTCGGCGAGCAGGTGGCCCGCCGGCGTGAGCTCGTCCGTGAGGTCGCGCGCCGCCGGTCATCTCATCGGCCTCCACGGCTTCCGCCACCAGCTCCAGCTCCGGCTCTCGCCCGCCGCCGTTCGGGACGACCTGCGACGGGGATCCGAGCTGCTCGGCGAGCTGCTCGGCGTCGCGCCCGGATGGCATCGCCCCCCGTTCGGGATCTACAGCCCGGCGGGCCTGCCGCGCGGTCCGCGGGGCCGACATGCGGCCGCTGCTGTGGTCACGCTGGGGCAAGGACTGGCGAAAATTCACGACTCCCGCGCGGATCGCGGGTCGGGTGCTCCCCGGGCTCGCCGCCGGGGACGTGATCCTCCTGCACGACGCGGACTTCTACAGCGCTGCGGGTTCCCACCGGCGAACCGCCCGGGCCCTCACGCTGATCCTCGACGACCTCATCGCACAGGAAATCGCTACCGTCTTGCCCGCATGACAGGTTCCCGGGCCGGCCGTCGCCCGAGGGATCTGACAACCTGCGCAGGGGGCGCATCGCCGGCCGGGCGATCTCTGCGCGCGTCTCACCCCCCAGGCTCGGCTGCCCGAGACCCACCATGACCACCGCTTCCGCCACCCCGAACTTCGAGCAGTTCGCCATCGGTTTCGACGACCGCGATCGAGCCCGGTTCCACGCGCTGATCGACGAGGTCCTCGACTCCAACCGTTGGTCCGAGGCCGACATGAACGCCCGCTTCGAGGCCGCGTGGGAGCAATGGAACGGCGCCCCCGCCGTGGCGCTGTCGAGCTGGGCCGGCGGCGCGATGGCCGCCCTGCACTTCGCCGGCGTCCGCGGCGAGACCGTCCTCTGCCCCTCGAACACGTTCATGGCCACGCCACTGGCGGCGATCCGCGCCGGCGCCGAGGTCCAGTTCGTCGACTGCAACCGCGAGGACCTGTGCATGTCGTTCGCCGACTTCGAGGCCAAGGTCGCCCAGCACAAGCCGAAGGCGGCATTCCTCGTCCACATCGGCGGCCACATCGCGTTCGACTCCGAGCGGATCGCCGAGCTGTGCGCCGCCGAGGGCATCTTCCTGATCGAGGACTGCGCCCACGCCCATGGCGCGAGCTGGAACGGTCGCCAGCCCGGGACCTACGGCGACGCCGGCGTCTACTCGCTGTACGCCACGAAGACGATCTCCACCGGAGAGGGCGGCGTGCTCGTCTCCCGCCGGCCCGAGCTGATCGAGCACGCCCGTGCGTTCCGCAACTACGGCAAGCCGAGCTACGACGTCCACGGCCTCAACTACCGGATGAGCGAGTTCACCGCCGCGCTCGGGCTCATCCAGATCGAGCGGATGCCGGAGATCGTGGAGTGGAAGAACCGGATCGCGCGGGAGCACCTCGACGCCCGCTTCCCGGCGCGACTCGAGCTGCCCGACGGAATGACCTCCGGCCTCTACAAGTACATCGTGTTCGACTGGCTCGAGCGCTCCACCGGCCGCGTCTACGACGAGCCGTGCCACCGGATCCTCGGCCACGACGTCGATCTGCCCAATTCCGACTGGGTCGCACGCAACCATTCGTGCCCCCCGCTGTACTACAGGCCCGAGGTCACACGTTGAGAGTTCTCGTCACAGGCGGTTCAGGGTTCATCGGCTCCCACGTGGTCGACAAGCTCCGCGCGCGCGGACACGAGCCCGTGATCTACGACCTCCGGCCCTCGCCGTGGCACCAGGACTCCGAGCACCCGGTCGACACCGTCCTCGGCTCGATCACCGACCGCGAGGCGCTCGAGCGCGCGCTGCACTCCTGCGACGCCGTCGCCCACCTCGCCGCTGTGGCCGACGTCAACGACGTCCACGCCTAGCCCGAGGACGCCGAGCGGGTCAACGCCCGGGGCACCGTCGCGGTGCTCGAGGCCGCCCGCCGCGCCGGCGTCAAGCGGATCGTCTACGCCAGCACGATCTGGGTGTACAGCGACACGGAATCCGACGAGGTCGACGAGGACACGCTGCTCCCCCCGCCGAGCCACCTCTACACGAGCACGAAGCTGGCCGGCGAGCTCTACTGCAAGAGCTACCAGGAGCTGTACGGGATCGACTACACGATCCTCCGCTTCGGGATCCCGTACGGCCCGCGCGCTCGCGAGGCTGCGGTCGTCCCCGCCTTCGTCAACAAGGCGTTCGCCGGCGAGCCTCTGACGCTGTCCGGCGACGGCATGCAGTCGCGCCGGTTCGTGTACGTCGAGGATCTCGCCGACGGCGTCGCGCTCGGCCTCGACAAGGTCGCGACCAACCGGGTCTACAACCTGGTCAGCGACGAGAACGTCACGATCCGGCAGATCGCCGAGCTCGTGCAGGAGATCGTCGGCAACACCGAGATCGTCTACATGCCCGCCCGCCCCGGCGACCTGGGGACGAAGATCGTCTCCGGCGAGCGTGCCCGCGCCGAGCTCGGGTGGACGGCCTCCACGCCGTTCAGCGAGGGCGTCCGGCGCTACGTCGATTGGCGCCGCGAGCAGGCGGCGAAGGCCGAGGAGGTGCAGGACGCCGCGGTGATCCCTGCCGGCGAGCCCGACGCCGAGGCCGGCCCGCGCAAGGTGCTGATCATCTCCGCCGACATCGGCGAGGGCCATGACCTCCCGGCGCGCGCGGTCGCCCGCGAGTTCCGCGACGAGGATCCCGACGCGCTCGTCTCGATCGTCAACGGTCTCCCCGCGATGGGCCCGATCCTCACCAAGGTCCTGCGCGAGAACTCCCAGATCATGTTCCGCTGGCTGCCCTGGCTGTTCGACCTCCAGTACACGCTGTTCATGTACTTCGCGCCGACGCGCTGGCTCGCCCGTCGGCTGCTCACGGCGTTCGGCCGCCGTGGTCTGATGCGGATGATCCGGGCCCACGATCCCGACGTGATCGTCTCGACCTACCCCGGGGTGACCGCTGTGCTCGGCGAGCTGCGCCGGACCGGACGGCTCAAAGTCCCCTGCTATTCGTCGATCACCGACCTCGCCGGGCTCCAGTTCTGGGCCAGCGAGGGCATCGACCTGCACTTCATCACCCACCCCGAGTCGGCCGAGGAGGTCGAGGCGATCGCCGGGCCCGGCAGCGTCCGCTGGGCCAAGCCGCCGACCTCGCCGGCGTTCCTCGCCGCCCGCTCGCGGGCCGACGCCCGCAAGGCGCTCGCGCTCCCCGCCGATGCGCGCGTGATCGCCGTCTCCGGCGGCGGCTGGGGCGTCGGCGACCTGTGCGGCGCCACGCGGGTGGCGCTCGAGACCGACCCCGAGGCGATCGTGCTCTGCATGTGCGGACGCAACGACAAGCTCCGCGCCCGCGTCGCCAAGCGCTTCCCCGACGAGCCGCGGCTGCGGCTGATGGGCTTCACCGACCGGATGGGCGACGTGCTCGCCGCCGTCGACGCGCTCGTGCACTCCAGCGCCGGCCTCACCGTTCTCGAGGCGATCATCCGCGGCTGCCCCGTCGTCTCCTACGGCTTCGGCGTCGGCCACGTCCGGGCCTCCAACCGCGCGCTCGAGCGGTTCGGCCTGGCCCAGGTCGCGCGCTCCGAGGACGAGCTCGGGCCGGCGCTCACCCGTGCGCTCGAGCGAGCACCCCGAGCCCGATGGCCGGTTCGCCAAGCGCCCCTCGACGGCCTCGCTGATCCTCTCCTCCGAGCGCCGGATCCAGCCGATCGCCGCCTGGCGGCCGCGCGCCGTCCGGGCCGGAATCGCCGCTGCCGTGGTCCTCGTGATCGCCGGCTGGACGCTCACCACCGGCACCTCGTACACGCTCGTGTCGCACTTCGTGCACATGCGCGCGCTGACCACGGTCAACACCAACCGGCCTGAGGTCGGCGTGCTCGTCGACGCCCCACGGTCCGAGCTCCCCAGCCTCGCCAGCACCGTCAGCTCATCCGGGATGCACGCCTCGTTCGCCCTCGGCTCGCCGTTCACCTCGGGTGAGCTCGCCCGCCTCGGGACCGGCGACCAGGCCGTGCCGCGGCTCGGCGGCGGCGGACTCGTCCGCTGGCTCGGCACGCGTGGGCAGCTCCACCGGCTGCTCCACTCAATGGGCTTCACCCACCACTTCCTCTACGCCTCCAGCGGCCCGAGCGTCGGCCAGTGGCTCGTCGCCCACGGCGCCGGCGGCCGGCTGATCGCCGGCGCCGTCCGGCTCGAGGACGCCGGCGACGCCGTCGGGCGCCCTTCACCCCGGCGAGGTCATCGAGGTCACCGCGGCCAGCATGAATGACGCGATCCCGCTGCTCCAGAAGCTGCACGACCAGCTGAACGTGCAGCACCTCTCCGCCGTGCCGGTTGGTCAGCTGATGGCCGACGCCGGCGCCACCGTCTAGCCGACGGCGCCCGGGGGCGCCCGACGGCGTCTCGCTGGTCCTGGCGGCGTCCTCCGTCGCTCGCGTGCGTTTGCACGCGTCGCTCCCTGCTTCCTGGCCGGATCACCCCCAGCCGCTCGCCGGATGCTCGGCGCACCGATCGCCTGTTCGCGAGCGCACCACCCCTCCGCGCCCGAGGTGATGTCGATTCTGCACCTCTGCGGTCCATTTTCGTCCACGCCCCCGGGGGCGATGACACTTTCCGCCGCATATGACGGGTTTCCGACCCCGCCGTCGCCGATTCCCCGGGTTCCCCTCGCGGCGGGGCCGCCCAACCGCGCCCCGCGGGAGCCGCTACCAGTGCACGCCGCGCGTCGCGCGAGCGAACGCCCGCTGCTCGGCAGTCGGCTTCTTCTCGTCCTCGATCTGCTCGGGCTGCTTGTCCGGCTTCCCGCTCGAGCCTTCCGGGAACAGCTTGTACGCCCGGTTGACGACGAGGTCCTGGGCGCCGGGGGCGATCGCGTAGGTGAGCTGGCCGATGTTCCCGAGCGTCGTCGCCACCCGCTTCGGCCGCTTGCGGATCGCCTCGCAGATCATGTCCGCGGCCTCGTCGGGGCTGAGCGTGGGGAAGCGGTCATAGAGCTTCGTCGGCGCGATCATCGGGGTGCGCACGAGCGGCATGTACACGGTCGTGAAGTGGACGCCATCGCCGATCACCTCGGCTCCGATCGAGCGGCTGAACGCGTCGAGGGCGGCCTTCGAGGCGAGGTAGGCGCTGAACCGCGGCGTGTTCGTCTGCAGGCCGATCGTCGAGATGTTGATGATGTGCCCGACTCTTCTCGGCGCGCATGATCGGCAGCAGCTTGAGGATCAGCTTCACGGGTGCGAAGTAGTTGAGCTGCATCGTCCGCTGGTAGTCGTGGAAGCGGTCGTAGGAGTTGTGGACCGATCGGCGGATCGACCGCCCGGCGTTGTTGACGAGGATGTCGACGAGGCCGTGCTCATCGATCACCTCGTCGGCCATCCGCTCGACGTCGTCGGTGTCCGAGAGATCACAGGGGTGAACGTGGGCGGTGCCGCCGAGGGCCTCGATCTCACGCGCGACCTCCTCGAGCTTCGCGCGCGTGCGGGCAACGAGGATCACGGTGCCGCCGGCCCGGCCGATCTGCAGCGCAGTGGCCCGGCCGATGCCCTGGGAGGCGCCGGTGATCATCGTCTGCCGATCGGAGACGACGCCGGACAGCGACTGGGCGAGGACGCCGCCCCCGACGGGGATGCGCTGGCCGAACGCCCGCAGCGTGTGCGCGCTCCGGACGGCGAGGTCGGCGAGGTTCGGGGCCACGGAGCCAACCTACCACGGGGGCGATGGCATCATCGGCGGCCCGCGTCGGCGGCGGCCGAGATCCGTCGCCAGTTGGTTGTGGTCGTCGTCATCCTATGCGAACATACGTTCGATCATGGCCCCCGTCGTCTGCGTCCTCTTCCAGCGCCTCGAGCTCACTGTCGCGGCCGGGGACCGGACCGGGCTGCTGCGGACGCCGGCCGCGCTCGCGCCCGAGCCGGGCGGGACGCAGAAGGTGGGGGAGGTCTCGCTCGCCGCCGAGGCGTTCGGCGTCGTTCCCGGGATGCGGCTCGGCGAGGCGCTCGCCCGCTGCCCGCGGCTCGTGCTCGTCCCGCCCGACCCGGCAGGTGTCGCGGACCTGTGGGAGCGGCTGCTCGTCCGGCTCGAGTCGATCGGCGCCGCCGTCGAGCCCGAGCGCCCCGGTCTTGCCTGCTTCGACGCCGCCGGGCTGCTCCGCCTGCACGGCGGGATCGAGGGCGTCCTCGCCGCAGGCCGCCGAGCGCTGCGGATGCCGGCGAGATGGGGGGTGGCGCCGTCGCGCTTCGCCGCCGTCGCCGCCGCCACGCGGGCCCGGGTCCGGCGGCCGGAGATCGTGTCCGGGTCGCTCGCCGGCGCCCGGGCGTATCTCGCTGGGATGCCCGTCGCGCTGCTCCGCGCTCGCCCGGCGCTCGCCTCTCTCCCGGAGGCGCTCGAGCGGCTGGGGATCCGCACGCTCGGTGAGCTCGCCGCGATGCCGGCCGCCGCGCTCGCCGACCGCTTCGGCGCGCTCGGCCTCCAGGCCCGGGAGCTCGCCTCCGGCGGCGACGCCGAGCTGCGGCCCCGGCCACCGTCGGAGACCCTGCGCGAGGAGCTCGAGCTGCCCGAGTCGACCTCCGGGGACCAGCTCCACCAGGCGCTCGCGCTGCTCATCGACCGGCTGCTCGCCCGGCGGGAGCGCCGGGGCCGGACGCTGCGCTCGGTCGTCATCTCGGCCGCGCTCGTCGAGCAGGGTGGGACCTGGCGGGAGCAGGTCAGCTTCCGCGAGGCGCTGTCGGACCCGGTGCGGATGCGGCTCGCACTCACCCCCCGGCTTGCGCTGCTCCCCGCCCCCGCGCAGCGGCTGCGGCTCGCCGTCGAGCGGTTCGGTCCGGCGGCGGGCGATCAGCGGACGATTCTCCAGGACCCGTCGGAGGCGCGGCTGGGCCGCTTGCGCGAGGCGGTCCGCCAGGCTCGGTCGGCGGCCGGGCCCGATGCGGCCCTGCGGGTGCTCGACATCGATCCCGAGTCCCGGTTCCCCGAGCGCCGGTCGGTGCTCGCGCCGTTCGAGCGATGAGCGCGCAGGTCGGGCGAGCCGAGGTCGGGCGATGCGCGCAGGTCGGGCGATGAGCGCGCCGCGGCGGCTGGGCATCCCGCGCCGGGTCGCGGTCCGCAGCAGCGAGGACGGGATTCCGGAGCTCGTCGACGGCCGTGAGGTCGACGCCGTTCGCGAGTCGTGGCTGATCGAGGACCGCTGGTGGACCGAGAAGCCCCTGCGCCGGCGCTACTGGGAGATCGTCACCGTCTGCGGTCGGAATGAGGTCGTGTTCCACGACCTCCGCGGGGGGAGGTGGTGGCGCCAGCGCTGACCGATTTGCTGCCACGACCCGCGGGGCCGACGCCGACCGTGCTCCGCCGCAGCGCGCGAGCCAGTCCCGGCCACGCCCACGGCGGGCCGTCCATACACTCCGGTCCATGTCACCCACCGCGTACACCGACCCCGGGGTGGTCGCCGTCGGCACCTGGAGCGGCGGCCGATTCATGCGCTTCGGCGAGGCGATCGACGACGAGCGATATCTGCGGCTGATCGCCCCCGACGAGGCGATTTCCACCGTCATCACCGCCGACGTCTATGGCGAGGGCCAGGCCGACGCGATGCTCGGCCGCGCGCTGGCCGGCTCTCCGCTCCCCGTGAGCAGATGTGCATCGTGGGCACGATCGGCCACGACTTCTACACCGGGGAGCGCAACGGCGCCAAGGGCTTCCCCCGGTTCACCGATCCCACGCTCCGCGGCGAGGACGGCTACGCCGACTACCTGGCGATGGCCGCCGAGCGGAGCCTCGAACGGTGCGGGATCGACGTCTTCGATGTGCTGCTGCTCCACAACCCCGACCGCGTCGGCTACACGTCGGAGACGGTGTGGCGGGCGATGGCCGACCTGCGCGAGCAGGGCGTGGCCCGGAAGATCGGCGTGGCCCCCGGCCCGGCCAACGGCTTCACGCTCGACCTGATCGACTGCTTCGAGCGCTTCGGCGCACTGATCGACTGGGCGATGGTGATCCTCAACCCGCTCGAGCCGTGGCCCGGGGAGCTGTGCCTCGGCGCCGCTGAGCGCGAGGGGATCAAGGTCGTCACCCGCGTCGTCGACTACGGCGGAGTGTTCTTCGACGACGTCCTGCCCGGTCAGGAGATGGCCCCTCACGACCACCGCCGGTTCCGGCCCGAGGGCTGGATCGAGGCCGCACGTGAGCGGATGGAGCGGATGCGCCCGTACGCCGAGCGCCGGGCGCTGAGCATGATCGGGCTCGCCAGCCAGTGGGACCTCGCCCACCCGGCCGTCAGCTCGGTCGTCCCGACGCTGATCCAGGAGGCCGGGCCCCACGCCCGACCGGTCGAGGACAAGCGGACCGAGCTCGCCGCGCTCCCGACCGATGTCCGCCTCACCGACGCCGATGTGGCGGAGATCCGCGCGATCGGCGACAACACCGGCAGCATGCTGCTCAAGGGCGCCACGCCCCAGCACGAGGGCGACGAACGGGCCGACTCCTGGGGCGTCCACGCCCATCTGGAGGACGTCGCCCGCCGCTGGCGGATCGAGCCCGAGCGCGACCTCGTGAAGCTGGCGTGAGCCCGGTGCTCACCGGCCGGTGCGGCTGCGGCACGGTCCGCTTCGAGATCGACGCCCCGCTGCGCGGCGCCGGCTACTGCCACTGCACGCGTTGCCAGCACCGGACCGGCGTGGCCGCCGGGGCGAGCGGGGCGGTGGAGCCGGGCTCGTTCCGGTTGCTCACCGGCGAGGACCGGATCCGGGCGTGGAAGCCCGAGGGCGGCTGGGAGAAGTGGTTCTGCGGCGACTGCGGGTCGGCCCTGTTCAGCCGCGACCCTGCCGACCACGACGTCTTGAGCGTCCGCCTCGGTGCGATCGACGGCGATCCCGGGATCCGGCCCCAGTGGCGCCAGTTCGTGGCCGACGCCGCGCCATGGGAGCCGATCCCCGAGGACGGGCTGCCGCGCTACCCGGAGTCGCGCCCGGGCTGATCCACCGGGCGGTGGCGAGGTCATGCTGCCCGGCGGCGCGGCGGCCGACCGGGCAGTTGTTGCTGAGCACGATTTGATCTACGGTGATCCTGTGGTCGAAGCCGGCACCGCTGGAGAGGCGAAGCTGACGTTCGAGCGCGACGGCTTTCTCGAGTTCGACCCAGGGATTCCGCTGCGCACGATCGACAGCGCGGTCGCCGACGTCGAGCAGGGGACCCGGCGACGGTGGCTGCCGTTCCTGCGCCACCCACCGGCCTCCGATGTCGGCCGCGTCACCGATGCCTGGGCGATCTCCCCGAGCGTCAAGCAGATCGCGCTCGCGCCCGGCGTGCTGGCGGTGCTCCGCGAGATCTACGGCAGCGAGGCACGCCCGTTCCAGACACTCAACTTCAAGTACGGAACCCAGCAGAAGGCGCACGCCGACGCGGTCCACTTCAACACCGAGCCGGCCGGACTGATGTGCGGCGTCTGGGTGGCCATGGAGGACATCGACATGGACTGCGGGCCGCTGGTCTACTACCCCGGCTCGCAGAAGCTCCCCTACGCCTCCCCGCGCGAGGTCGGGATCGAGGTCGCTCCGGGTCAGACCGAGGTCTCCCACGCCGAGTACGAGGCGCACTACGAGCCGTACATCGAGCGGGTGATCGAGCGTGAGCATCTCGAGCCGCGCTACGCCACGCTGGCCAAGGGCCGCGCAGTCGTGTGGGCCGCCAACCTCCTGCACGGCGGCTCGCCGGTGAAGGTGCCGGGCAGCACCCGCCGCAGCCAGGTGACGCACTACGTGGTCGAGCCGGGGCGCCTGTGGACCCCCCTGCTCTCCGCCGGTGACCAGATCGCCTGGCGCGAGGCGGCCGACATCCGTTAGCTCGGTCAGGCCGCGGCTCGCCGGCGGCCGACGACGAGCAGTCGCACGTGGGACTCGTCGTGCTCGACCGAGTCGAACGCCTCCAGGTCGAACCCCGTCCGGTCGAGGATCGCCGTGACTTGCGGACGCTCGTAGGTCTTGATGTAGGTCAGCCCGTCGTCCTCGAACAGGCTGTGTGCCCCCTCGATCAGGTCGAAGCACGTGAGCGCTCCGGGCACGAGGGCCGTCGCGCAGTTGCGGAGCGTCTCCTCGAAGGTCGGGTAGAGGTGCTTGAAGACGAGCGACGAGATCAGCAGGTCGAACGGCCGGTCGAGCGCGGTCTTCTCGGCGTCGCCGAGCATGAACTGCACGCGCGCGTCGGTGAACTGCCGCTGGAGGTACTCGACGTTCGAGGGGGAGATGTCGAGGCCGAGGTACTCGGCGAACGACATGTTCAGAGTGAGGCACGCCCTGAGCAGACGCCCATAGCCGGGACCGATCTCGAGGATGCGCACGGCCGGACCGAATCCGCCCCGCTCGGACACCTTGCTGATGAACGCGTCGCCCGAGATCTGCCTGCCCCACGTCAGACCGGCATCCGGTTCGACGGTGCGCCAGCGTCCGCGCGACGTCTCCCAGCCCTCGCTCGACGACGCCGAGCCGCCGGGCTGGATCGCCCGCACCTGAGCTTCGAGGTGATCGATGCGGTTGTGGAGCCGCTCGATCCCGAGTGATCGCCGCGCCCAGGCTCTGAGCCCGGCGACGAAATCCGTCACCGACCGGTTATACCCCTCGCAGCGCCCCGATGCGAACCCTTCGCTCCCGGCCCGCGAGGTCGCCGGAACCCTCTGGCACCGGACCGGCCGGCCGCGGCTCAGCCGCCGACCGTGGCGCTCCACGCGCCGTCGGTGAGCGAGACCAGTGCCTGGAGCCCGCTCGGGCCGGTGAACCCCGAACCGCCGGCGAACACCGTCAGCTTGGGGCCGGTGCGCTGGCACATGCTCACGACCTCCGACCACGGAGGCGGAGTCTGTCCCGCCGGGGTCGGGCTCCACGCCACGAGGCACTGCACGTCGCCGACGTTCACCACGTCGTGCTCGGGCTTGGCCAGGCCGAGATAGGCCGCGCTGACCACCGGCCCGAGCGTCAGTCCCGGCGTGTGCCCGCGGACCGCGATCACGTACGGCAGCTGGGTGAGGTCCGCGCTGGCGTACCCCTGATACGCCGCCGCCGCCCCACCGTAGGCCTTCGTGTACGCGGCCTCTGTCTCGGCCTTGATCGCCGCCTGGTTGCGCTGCTGGCTGCCGGTCGCCGTGGCCAACCCTGCGTGGGCCCGGAAGGCCTCGATCGCGTCGCGATAGCTCCCGAGCCTCGACGGAAGGGTGATCGGCGCGGTGTCGGCGCCCCCACCGGACGTCTGGGAACTCGATCCACTCCTCGAGCCGCTGGTGCCGGAGCCACCGGACTTCGACGAGCTGAACACGGCCCCCCCGATCGCGACTCCGACGAGCGCCGCGACGGCCATCGCGACGACAAACGCCGCCCGGCCCGTCGACCGCCTCGGCTCGGCTCCGCCGCTGCCCATGGGCGGCCAGCGTGACACAACCGGGGCCCCGCCGGCGAAGGGTCTTCGCTCAGGGCTCGGGGACGGTCTCGGCGCGCATCCATTCGCACCCGACCGAGAGGTCCTCGACGCCCATCGCGGCGGCGACGTTCAGCCACATCCCGTAGCGGATGAAGTCGTCGATCTCCTCGGCCGCGGCGCCGGAGACGCGCTGCGCGTGGGCCACCAGCCCCGCGAACAGCGTCCGCACGCGCTCTCGGATGACGGGGTCGTCGCAGGCCGCATACGCGTGGTGCTGGAGCATCAGCACGTCGCGGTCCTCCTCGAGCATCCGCACGTAGGCCTCGCCCATCGCGCTGAGCACGGTCTTGTCGGGCAGCGCGAGCTCCGGGTCGAACTCGGCGGCGCCCCGGTCGAAGCACGCGCCGACGAGCCCGAACGCCCGCTCGACGGCGGCCAGGAACAGGTCCCGCTTGCCGCCGAACAGGCTGAACACGTACGGCTGGGCGACGCCGACCCGCCGCGCGATCCGATCGACCGGAGTTCCGTGGAGCCCGCCGTGGGCGAACTCGTGGATCGCCGCATCGATCAGCGCATCCCGGCGCTCGGAAGCCGGGATGCGCTGGCGGGCGGGCTTCGCGTCGACAGCGGCCTTGGCGCTCATCATCGCCATCGTATGGCCTCAGGCGGCCGCCGGGACGGGGATCTGAGCCGGGCTCTCCGAGCGCCGCTCGAACGGCAGCGCGAGGGCGAGCAGCGAGCCGGCGGCGAGCACCGCGGTGCCGACCCACATCGCGGGGGTGAGCCCGTCGACGAAGGCCTGCGGCGAGGTGTAGCCGCCGTGGCTGGTGAACACCGTCGCGAGCACGGAGATGCCGAGCACCCCGCCGAGCTCACGGATCGCGTTGGTCGCGCCCGAGGCCTGTCCGGCCTCCTCGGTGCGGACCGAGGCGAGCACCGCGGCCGCCGAGGGGGCGAACACCAGGGCCATGCCCGAGCCGGCGAGGATAAACGGCGCGAGCATCGAGACGTAGCTCGTGTGGGTCGTCGCCAGGCTGGCCAGCCACCCGAGCGCGATCGCCTGGAGCGCGAGTCCCGCGGCCATGAACAGCCGGCTGCCGAACCGCTCCGAGAAGAACCCGGCGAGCGGGGAGACGACCATCGTCGCGCCGGTCCACACGAGCAGCTTCACCCCGGCCTGCAGGGGCGTGTTGCCGAGCACGTTCTGCATGAACTGGCTGAGGAAGAAGATCGAGCCGAACATGCCGAAGTACATGGCCAGCGAGACGGCGTTCGTGACCGCGAACGAGCGCTTGGCGAAGAACCGCATCGGCAGCATCGGCTGCTCGGTCCTCAGCTCGGTGGCGACGAACGCGACGAGCAGCACGACGCCGGCCACGAGCGCGCCGATCACCTCAGCCTGGCCCCAGCCGACCGACTGGGAGCGGATCAGCCCGTAGATCAGCCCGAACAGCCCTGTCCCCGAGAGCACGAGGCCACGGAGGTCGAGCCGGCGGGTCTCGCCATGGCTCTCGGTCAGGCGTAGGCCGGCGAGGGGAACGAGGACGATTCCGATCGGCACGTTGATCCAGAAGATCCAGTGCCACGAGCTGAGCTCGATCACGCCACCGCCGACGAGCGGACCGAGGGCCACGGCGATCCCGCTGACGCCGGACCAGATGCCGAGTGCGACGCCCCGGCGCTCGGGCGGGAAGGCGTCGGCCAGCAGGGTCAGCGTCAGCGGTGTCGAGATCGCCGCGCCGACGCCCTGGAGGGCCCGGGCGGTGATCAGCGCTCCGATCGAGGGGGCGAGGGCGGCCGTCGCGGAGGCAACGGTGAACAGCGAGATCCCGGCCATGAACATCCGCTTGCGTCCGAACCGGTCGCCGAGGGCGGCGCCGGTGAGCAGCAGCACGGCGTACGTCAGGACATATGCGTTGACCGTCCACTCGAGCGCCTGGATCGACGCTCCGAGCTCTCGGTGGATGCTCGGGAGCGCGACGCTCACGACGAGGTTGTCGAGGACGACCATGAACAGCCCGACGGACACGATGCCCAGCGTCCAGCCCGGCCGGCGTGTGGGGGTGTGAGTTGAGGTCATCGAAGCTCCTTAGTGAGTACTAACTACAAAGAAGTTAGCAGTCACTAATAAGCGATGTCAAGCATTCCTTTCCGCCGCGACGAATGCGAACATGTGTTCGTGTCATATGCGGAGCTCCACTGCCACTCGGCCTACTCGTTCCTCGACGGGGCCTCGCTGCCCGACGAGCTCGCCGCGGCGGCGGTCGAGCACGGGTATGAAGCGCTCGCGCTCACCGACCACAACTCGGTCTCGGGGTCGATGGAGTTCGCGATCGCCGCCGGCGCGCTCGGACTGAGGGCGATCCATGGCGCCGAGATCGATCTCGATGACGGCCGCCACCTCACGCTGCTCGTGCGCGACGCGCGCGGGTGGTCGAACCTCTGCCGGATCCTCACGCGCGCCCACGCGCACACGCGCGAGCGCCCCGGACCGGTCGCCGAGCCCCGTGTCCCCCTGAGCGAGGTGACCGGCCTGGCCGAGGGACTCGTGTGTCTGAGCGGTTGTGCCCTGCGGGGGATCCACGACGAGCCGACGCTGCGCCTGCTCCGTGATGCGTTCGGGCCCGGCCGGCTGCGCGTCGAGCTCCAGCGGCCGTTCCTGCGCGAGGACCGCGCGCGCAACCGTCGCCTCGCGGCGCTCGCCCGCCGGCTCGAGCTGCGCTGCGTGGCCACCGGCGACGTCCATGCCCACTGCCGCGCCCGGGCGCCGCTCCAGGACGCCTTCGTGGCCATCCGCATGCATTCGACGCTCGATGCATCCGAGCCGCTGCGGCGGGGCAACTTCAGCCACGTGATGGCCCCGCCGGCGGCGATGGCCGCCCGCTTCGCCGACCACCCCGATGCCGTCGCCGAGAGTCTGCGGCTCGCCGATCGCCTGCGCTTCGACCTCGCCAGCGATCTCGGCTACAGCTATCCCGGAGCCGAGGACGGGGCGGCGATGCAGCGGCTGACGGAGCTGTGTGGCCACCGTCTGCAGGAGCGGTACGCCGGCAGCCCCCACCGGGGGACGGCGCTCGCCCGGCTCGGCGAGGAGATGCGGATCATCGAGTCGCTCGCGCTGCCCGGCTTCTTCCTGCTCCACCACGACCTGCTCGAGCTCGCGCGGGAGGTTGCGGCCGAGGTCCGGGGGCCGGAGAGCGCCCGGTCGCTGCTCCCGCCGGGGCGGGGCCGGGGATCGAGCGTCTCCTCGATCGTCTGCTACCTCACCGGCCTCTCACACGTCGATCCGATCGCCAACGATCTGATGATCGGCCGGTTCCTCAACGAGGAGCTCACCTCGCTGCCGGACATCGACCTCGACTTCCCGCGCGACATCCGGGCCGAGCTCATCCCCCGGATCCACGATCGCTACGGCCACGACCGCTCGGCGCTCGTCGCGGCGTTCCCGACCTACCGCTCCCGTGGCGCGATCCGGGAGCTCGGCAAGGTGCTCGGGCTGCCGCCGGGAGAGATCGAGCGCGTCGCCCGGGGGAGCGAGGGCTGGGACGCGCGTGCGGTGGCCCGCGACATCGAGAGCGCCTTCGGGGTCGAGCTCGACGCGGAGCTCACCGCGGACCGCCCCCAGGAGGGGGGCCGAGTGCGCGAGCGGGGCGACCCCCACGATCCACCTCCGCCCGCGCCTGACCCGCGCCGGGACGAGAGCCGCCGCGTCCCGGGCGCGGACGCGCCGCTCGGCGCGCGCCGTGGGGCGGGAGGGCGGTGGGCCTGGCTGGCCCGGCTCGCTGCGGAGGCCCACGGCCTGCCCCGGCACCTCTCCCAGCACTCGGGCGGGATGATCGTCGCCACTCGGCCGCTGATCGACTGCTGCCCGATCGTCCCCGCCGCGATGGAGGGCCGCCAGATCGTCCAGTGGGACAAGGACTCGTGCGCTGACGCCGGTTTCCTCAAGATCGACCTGCTCGGTCTCGGGATGCTCTCCGCCGTCGAGCGCGCGGTGGAGATGATCGCCGCGACGCGGGGCGAGCGGATCGACCTCTCGCGGATCCCCTACGACGACCCCGAGACCTACCGCTGCATCCAGGAGGCGGACACGACCGGGGTGTTCCAGATCGAGAGCCGGGCTCAGATGGCCTCGTTGCGGCGGACCCGGCCCGAGACGCTGAAGGACATCACGATCCAGGTCGCGATCGTGCGGCCCGGGCCGATCCAGGGCGGTGCCGTGAACCCGTACATCGAGCGCAAGCAGCGGCTCCGGGAGGAACCCGGGTTCCAGGTCCCCTACGAGCACCCGTCGCTCGAGGCGGTGCTCGGGGAGACGCTCGGCACGATCATCTTCCAGGACCAGGTGCTCGAGGTGGCGATCGCCTTCGCCGGGTTCTCGGTCGGCGAGGCCGAGGGACTGCGGCGGGCGATGAGCCGCAAGCGCTCGGAGGCGGCGATCGAGGCCTACCACCGCCGGTTCGTCGCCGGGGCGCAGCAGCTCCACGGGGTCGACGAGGCGCTGGCCGAGCGGGTGTTCGCGATGGTCCAGGGGTTCTCGGGCTTCGGCTTCCCCAAGGCCCACGGCGCCGCCTTCGGCCTGCTCGCCTATCAGTCGACGTGGCTGCGGGTCCACCACGGGCCGGAGTTCCTGTGCGCGCTGCTCAACGAGCAGCCGATGGGCTTCTACCCGCCCGATGCCCTCGTCCACGAGGCCCAGCGCCGGGGGGCCGAGGTCCTCGCCCCTGACGTCAACCTCAGCGGTGCGGAGTGCGAGATGGCCCCGTGCCTCGGCGGTGGGCCGGGGTTCGGCGTCCGGGTCGGGCTCGGCTACATCCGCGGCGTCCGGGAGGAGGACGTGCGCGCACTGGTGGCGGCCCGCGAGCGGGGTGGGCCGTTCCGCTCGCTGTCCGATCTCGCCTCTCGGGCCGGCGCGGGGGCCGGGGCGCTCGAGCTGCTCGCGTGGTCGGGAGCCTGCGACTCGCTCGTGGCCACCGACGGTGGCGACCCGATGCCACGGGGCTTCGCCCGGCGGCTGGCGCTGTGGCAGCTCGGCGTCGCGGCGCCCGGCCGCCGCGTGCCGGGCGGGACCCAGCTCGCGCTCCCGCTCGACCTTCCCGCCGCGCCCCGCCTACGTCCGCTCTCGGCCTGGGACTCGATGCTCGCCGACTACGGCACGACCGGTCTCACCGTCGACACCCACCCGATGGCGCTGCTGCGGGCACGCATGCCCGAGGGAGCGGTGACGAGTGCGGACCTCGAGCGGCTGCGCCACGGCAGCCGGGTGCGGGTCGGCGGGCTCGTCGTCGCCCGCCAGCGGCCCGGCACGGCCAAGGGGGTCGTGTTCATCCTGCTCGAGGACGAATTCGGGACGATCAACCTGATCGTCCCGCCCGCCATCTACGAACGCAACCGGCTGACCGTGCGGACCGAGCCGCTGATGACGGTCACCGGCCGGCTCGAGCGGTTCGCGGCTGGTGGCGGTGTGGTCAACGTGCTCGTCGACACGGTCGCCCCGATCTCGGCCCCGGACCGGCTGCTCGCCGAGGTCAAGGACTTCTCGCTGCTCGACGAGCAGGTGCGGGTCGGTCTCGCCGACCAGCAGGCCGAGGCCGAACGGGCGGCCGTGGCGGCAGCGGGCGGTGGGGTGGACACGCCCGGCGATGCGGATGACTTCCGCGCCGTCGCACCGCCGGTGATGAGCTTCGCCTCGGGGAGGCGGAGGTGAGCATTCGGCCCGCGCGCACGGTATGGTCCCCGCGCGGTGCTCGCCACGATCATCTTCATCGCGTTCTGGGTGGTGCTCGCCTTCGGGCTGTTCTTCGTCGCCTCGCGGGGCGGCATGCGCGGTGCCCGCCAGACGCTCCAGACCCAGTCCCGCGGCGGACGCAAAGCGGTGTGGGTGACCTTCGTGATCATCTACGTCGGGTTCGGGGTCGCGCTGCCCATCGCATTCCTCGCCGGCAACCACGCCAACGCGAGTGGCCAGATCGGCGGGATCAAGCTGACCGCCGACGAGAAGAAGGGCCGCGAGATCTTCGGGCAGGTGTGCGGGACATGCCACACGCTGGCCGCGGCGAACGCCAACGGCAAGGTGGGTCCGAACCTCGACCAGCTGAAGCCGCCCTACTCGCTGGTCGTCAACACGATCAACAACGGCTGCCTGCCCAACCCGCCCGCGGGCAGCCCCCAGACCTGCCTCGGGCAGGGCGTGATGCCGGCCCAGCTGCTCCAGGGCCGCGACGCCGCGAACGTCGCCAACTTCGTGGCCAAGGTCGCCGGCCGGGAGTAGCCGCCCGGTCCGCCGGGCGGGCCCCGCCGGACCCAAGACCGCGCACTCCCGCGGACCGGAGATCGGCTAGCCCGCCGGACCCCGGACCGCGCCCTCCGCCGGACCCCGGAGCGCGCCCTCCGCCGGACCCCGGAGCGCGCCCTCCGCCGGCCTCGCTGGAGCCCGGCGACAACTGACATTTTTCCGCGATGAGCGGCTTCTTTGCCGCTGCATGACCTCGTTCCGCCGACACCGCTGTTACAGTGCACGCCCGTACAGCTGAATTCCCGTTTCGTGCGGTATTTGCCGCGCGAAGGAAGCGGGGGACCCACGTAGTTGGGGCTAATCGCAAATGCGTAGCGCCGCTCTTTCGGCGCGAGCCCGACAGCTAACCCCGCAAGCACAAGAAAGAGGACAGAATGCCGCACGCAGGCCTGGCGTCACGCCGTGTGGAGGAGCCGAGGGAAGCAGAGGGTTTCCGGCCGCGGATCGTTCCCGCACCGGTTCGCGCCCCACTTGATTCCGAGGACCGTCCCCGCCGGTCATCGAGCCGTCGGGTCTCCGGACCCCGGTCGCGGCGTGCCTCCGCGGAGGAGCTCGGGTTCGATCCCGACGAGATCCTCCAGGCCTGGGAGGACTCGGTCATGCGCGAGACCGCGCGCGAGTCCGGTGCTGCTCCCGCAACCATGCTTCGCCCCAGCGCTCCCGCGCGCCCCGCTCCGGCGCGGCAGCCGGCGCCTTCTCGCGCACTCGCCCCGGTGCGCGCGATCGCCCCGGCGCCGGCTGCTGTTCCGGAGTTCGACGACGTGCTCGACGATGTCCTCGCCGAGGACCCGATCGAGCTCGCCGACGCCGAGGCCGAGGCGCTCGCGCCCCCGGCCCGCCGCACGGTGACGATCACCGGCCGCGGCGCGGTCGACCGGATCCAGCCGCCCGCCGTCCGCCGCCGCGCGGCCCAGCGGGCGTTCGAGCGGCCGAGCTTCCAGCCGGATCGCACCGCGATGTGGGCCGTGTTCCTGTGCGTGCTGATGATCCTCGCCGCGGCGCTCAGCGCGCACGCCGGCTGAGCCGCAGCTCCGCCCCACCCTTCAGCTGACTCGTCTCCGCCGCACCTGGCACGCCTCGGCGCGGCGGGTCGCGCGCGCCCCCCACGGGCGCGTCCTCGCGTCTGTGTTGATCCGCACAGAGCCCTTGCACGTACTCACCTCAGCCGGATACACTTACCGACCGTAAGCAGGTCTCGAAAGTGAAGGGCAGGACGAGGCCGCTTACGTTTTGCCCAGGCAGCCAACCCAGGTGCTCAGCCATGAACAATTCGATGAGCCGATTCCAGATCCACGATGACCTGACCGCGCCAGACGGCTCGATCCCGGTCCTACGCGGTGCGCTGGCCAGCGGTGGCCAGCTCCCGAACCTGCTCGGCGTTCTCGCCGGATCGCCGGCCTCGCTGCGGGCCTACGCCCGCTTTCGATCCGAACTCCGCCACGGGAAGCTGACCATGGCCACGCTCGAGCGGATCGCCCTCGCCGTCGCCGAGCACTACGGCTCCGAGCCCGGGATCGCGATGCACTCGCGGACCGCGCGGAGCGCCGGCGTCGCGCTTGACGAGGTCGCTGCCGCGCGCCAGTTCAACTCCAGCGACGAGCGTGAGGCGGCGCTGCTCCGCTACCTCCGCGCCGTCCTCGTCGACGGCCGCCCGCCGATGCACCTCCACGAGGAGGCGCGTGAGGCGGGCTGGGACGACGAGCAGATCCTGGAGGCGATCGCCGCCGTGGCCCTCGAGGCATTCACCGCGATGATCAACGTCGCCGGGGAGGTTCCCGTTGACGGCTCCACCGAGCAGTCGCGAGCCCTGCGGGCGGCCTGAGCATCCGCGTCTGCACCATCCGCGTTCCGGGTAACCTGTGATCCGAGAGAGGATGAGTGCCCCGCAGGACACTGATGGGTCACGCACGGCCCCTGCGGCCGGCGGCTGCTGCCCGTACTACCACGAGGCGGTCGAGCTGGTCGGCCGCCGCTGGACCGGGGCGATCCTTCGCGTGCTGATGGACGGGCCGCTCCGCTTCTCCGAGATCGCCCAGGCCATTCCCGAGCTCTCCGACCGCCTGCTGTCCGAGCGGATGAAGGAGCTCGAGGCGCGCGGCATGGTCGAGCGCAAGGTCGTCGACGGGCGCCCCCCGGGCGTCCGCTACGAGCTCTCGCGCATGGGTCGCGAACTCGAGCCCGCCCTGGCCGAGATCCAGCAGTGGGCCAAGCGCTGGCTGGACAGCCGCGCCGCCTCGCCTCACTGATCAGCCAGCGACGTTCAGCCCAGCGATGCGAACCGCGTCACGGTGCCGTGGCGCCAGCTCAACGTCGAGCCATGGAGGCGAAGCGAGCCCGTCCGGACGGCGGACCCGGAATCGAGCAGGCGCGCCCCGCGGTGATCGAGCCGGCGGACCTGGACGAGCGAGCCGCCGCCTCCGATCGACGTTGCGTGGGCGATCCAGGCGACCGCGGCATCGGACTTCACGACGAGCGCCGTGACCGCGGTGTGGGACTCCGGTCCGGGGACATCGCCGGCCTCGGCCGTGGCGAGTACCCGGCCGTCGCGCAGCCGCCGGACGAGCACCGTCGTCGACCCGGTGTCGACCCCGCACGACTCGTCGGCGACCGCCACCACGCCGCCGCTCATCGCGAACGGCCCGACGAGATCGGCGCGGATGCACGTTGCGCGGTTGCCGAGCACGAACGTGTGGCCGGTCTGATCCGAGCACGCGGAGACCTTGGCGCCGACGGCGTACACGCGGCCCGCCGAGTCGTGGGCGAGCGTTCGCGCGGCGTGCGGCCCGCACGTGTGGCCCGCGGCCCGACCGGGCACGGTGAACAGCAGCGCGGTGACGCCGAGCGCGGCCACCGTCAGCGCGAGCGGCCTCCGATCCCATCCACGGACCCGATGCACGGGCCCCAGGGTACCCGCCGGTAGCGCCCTGGCGCCACTCCGAACCGGCCCCGACGAGCCGCCGGACGCGCGCCCTGCCGGCGCCCCGCGCGGCCCGGGCGCGAGCCCGACCCGGCCAGTGGGTAACGTTCCGCCCTCGGATGAGTGACGACCAGGCACCAACCACGGCCGCCGACGTGATCGCGTTGGCGGCCGAGCGGAACATCCGCTTCATCCGCCTGTGGTTCACCGACATCCTCGGCCAGCTCAAGGCCTTCTCGATCAACGCCACCGAGCTCGCCGACGCCTTCGAGGGCGGAATGGGCTTCGACGGCTCCTCGATCACCGGCTTCAACCCGATCGAGGAGTCGGACATGATCGCGATGCCCGACCCGTCCACCTTCCGGGTGCTGCCGTGGCGGCCCGAGGAGCAGGGCGTGGCGCGGATGTTCTGCGACATCCAGACGCCCGAGCGGACCCCGTACGAGGGCGACCCCCGGTACATCCTCCGCCGCGCGCTCGCCCGCGCGCACGGCATGGGCTTCGACCACTTCTACGTCGGCCCGGAGCTGGAGTACTTCTACTTCCGCGACGCGAAGTCGACCGAGGTCCTCGACGAGGGCGGCTACTTCGACCTGACGACGCTCGATGCCGGCTCCGACCTGCGGCGGGAGACCGTGCTCGCGCTCGAGCAGCTCGGGATCCACACCGAGTACACCCACCACGAGGTCGGCCCGAGCCAGCACGAGATCGACATGCGCTACGAGGACGCGCTGAAGATGGCCGACGACTGCATGACCTATCGGATCACGGTCAAGGAGTACGCGCTCAAGTACGGCCTCCACGCGACGTTCATGCCGAAGCCGCTGTTCGGCAAGAACGGCTCCGGGATGCACACCCACCAGTCGCTGTTCCGGGGCGGGGCGAACGCCTTCTACGACGCCAACGATCCGTACTACCTCTCCGACGTCGGCAAGGCGTTCATCGCCGGCCAGCTCCGTCACGCCACCGAGATCTGCTCGATCTTCGCCCAGTGGGTCAACTCGTACAAGCGGCTCGTCCCCGGCTACGAGGCTCCGGTGTACGTGGCCTGGTCGCGGCGCAACCGCTCGGCCCTCGTCCGCGTCCCGATGTATCACCCCGGCAAGGAGCAGACCACGCGGATGGAGCTCCGCTGCCCGGACCCGGCGTGCAACCCGTACCTCACGTTCGCCGTACTGCTGCAGGCCGGACTCGAAGGGGTCGAGCACGGCTACGAGCTGCCCGATCCGATGGAGAAGAACCTCTACCACCTCTCGCCGGAGGAGCGGCGGCGGCTCGGGATCGAGCAGCTGCCCGAGACGCTCGGCGAGGCGATCGAGCGCACCGCCGAGTCGGAGCTCGTGCTCCGCACGCTCGGCGAGCACACGTTCAACCGGTACATCGAGATCAAGCGCCAGGAGTGGGACGACTATCGCGTCCAGGTCACTCCCTGGGAGCTGGAGCGCTACCTGCCGGTCCTATAGGAGCGCGGCCAGCTCCTCGGGCGTCGTAACCGGCGCCTGGCACACGAACCGCTCGCACACGTAGGCCGCGGCCCGGCCACCGACCGGTCCGCGGCCCGCCAGCAGCGGAACCTCGCCGGTGCCGCCGGCGAGCACCAGATGGGGGCGGTGGGCGGCGCGGACGGTCCGCAGCAGCGGCTCGGGGTCGGGCCCGACGATCGCCACCTCGCGGGCTGGGGCGAGGTGGAGATCAAGCGCGCACAGCAGCGCGCCGAAGGCCGGCGGGTGGCGATGGGCGAGCGGGGCGAGCAGCGCCAGAACCCCGATGGCGGCCTGCTCGTAGCGATCCTCCCCGGAGAGCCGGGCGAGCCGGAGCAGCCCGAGCGCCGCGGCGGAGTTGCCCGATGGGATCGGCGAGTCGTCGAGGTCCTTGCGCCGGGCGGCGAGCTCTTCGTGATCGTCGGCGGTGGTGAAGAAGCCGCCCCGCTCGGGATCTCCGAAGCGCGTGATCATCGTGTCGGCGAGCTCCACCGCCTCGGCGTACCAGCGCGCGTCGAACGTCGCCTCGTACAGCGTGAGCAGCGCGCCGAGCAGGTACGCGTGGTCCTCGAGGTAGGCGTCGATGTGGGCCCGGCCGTCCTTCCAGGTCCGCAGCAGCCTGCCGTCGCCGTCCCGGAGCGAGCCGAGCACGAACTCCGCGCAGCCAACGGCGGCCTTGATGTACTCGGGCTCGTCCAGCGCGGCGCCGGCCTCGGCGAGCGCGGCGATCATCAGCGCGTTCCACGACGTCAGGCGCTTGTCGTCGAGACCGGGGCGGACCCGCTGCTCGCGCGCGGCGAGCAGTCGCTCGCGGATCTCAGGGAACTGCGACGGCCGCGGGCCGATGGCCTGCAGCACGTTCTGTCCGACGCCGCTCGCCCCGTCCTCGAAGTTCCCCGCCTCGCTCGCCCCGAAGTGACCGAACGCGGGGCCGGCGAGCTCGGGACCGAGAATCTCGCGCAGCTCGGCCGCCGACCACACGTAGTAGCGGCCCTCGACGCCCTCGGAGTCGGCATCGAGCGCTGAGCAGAAGCCGCCCTCCGGCCCGCGCATCTCGCGGAGCGCCCAGCCGAGCGTCTCGCGGCAGACGGTGAGCAGCCGCTCGTCGCCGCTGGCCTGCCAGCCGTGGAGGTAGCAGCGGGCGAGCAGCGCGTTGTCGTAGAGCATCTTCTCGAAGTGGGGGACGACCCAGCGGGCGTCGACCGAGTACCGGGAGAAGCCGCCTCCGAGTTGGTCGTAGATCCCGCCGGCCGCCATCGCCCGGAGCGTGTGCAGCGGGATCTCGGGCTCGCCGCGTGCGAGCAGGAACTCGATGTTCGAGGATTGGGGGAACTTCGGCGCCTGGCCCCAACCGCCCCCGCCGCGGTCGTAGCCGGCCTGCAGCGCCACACCGGCGCGGTCGAGGAGTTCGGGCACGACGCCCTCCGGGGCCGGCTGCATCCGCCCGGTCGCGCCGAGCGAGGCCACGAGCCGCTCACCCTGCTCACGGATCTCGTCCCGTCGCGTCCGCCACGCATCGGCGATCGCCTCCAGCACCGTTCGCCAGTCCGGCATCCCATGGCGCGGCTCCGGCGGGTAGTACGTGCCGACGTAGAACGGGGCGCCATCGGGGGTGAGGAAGGCGTTCAGCGGCCAGCCGCCCTGCCCGGTCATCGCCTGGCAGGCCTCCATGCACAGCGCATCGACGTCCGGACGCTCCTCACGGTCGACCTTGATCGGCACGAACTGCTCGTTCATCACCGCGGCGATCGCCGCGTCCTCGAACGACTCTCGCTCCATCACGTGGCACCAGTGGCAGGCCGAGTAGCCGATCGAGACGAGCAGGGGCACGTCGCGCTCGCGGGCCAGCGCGAGCGCCTCCTCGCCCCACGGCCGCCAGTCGACCGGGTTGTCCTTATGCTGGAGCAGGTACGGCGAGGTCTCGAGGGCGAGGCGGTTGGCCACGTCGGTTCAGGCTACTCACGCGGCCAGCGGATGAATAGGCTTGCCCCGAACGCTTCGAGGGGAGGAGACCCCCTGTGCCCGCAGACCGCCAATCGATCACCGCCACCAGAGCACCCGAGGCCGTCGGGCCGTACGTCCACGCCGTCCGCACCGGGAAGCTGCTGTTCTGCTCGGGGCAGATCGGGCTCGACCCGAAGACCGGCGAGCTGATCGGCGACGGCCTCGCCGACCAGGTCGGCCGCTGCCTGGAGAACCTCGCCGCGGTCTGCGACGCCGCCGGGACGACGCTCGGCAACGCCGTGAAGCTGACGCTGTACATCACCGAGATGGACGCGTTCGCCGAGGCCAACGAGGTCTACTCGCTGTTCTTCGAGGCTGATCCCCCGGCCCGCGTCGCCGTCGGGGTCACCTCGCTGCCCCGGGGCGCGAAGGTGATGATCGACGCGGTGATCGGGCTGCCGTAGGAAGGCGCGCCGGTCAGGCCGCGGTGCGCGCCGAGCGCTCCTCGCGCGCGGCGGCGGCGCCGTGACGAGCGCGGCGATCACCCGGCTTCGGACATCGGCCTCGGGGTGCCACTGGACCCCGAGCACGAACCGGCGGTCCGGCAGCTCGATCGCCTCCACGAGCTCGTCGATCGCGGATGTCCCGCTGCGGACGAGGCCGTCGCCGAGCCGGTCCACCGCCTGATGGTGGTGCGAGAAGGCCTCGTGGAGCTGCGCCCCGGCCGCACGGGCGGCGAGCGTGTCGGGCTCCAGCCGCACGTCGTGCTCGGCGCCGTCGAAGGTCCCGGGCCGGCGGCGGTGCTCGTGGTTGCCGACGATGTCCGGGACGTGCTGGTGGAGGGTCCCCCCGAGCGCGACGTTGAGCACCTGCATCCCGCGGCAGATCCCGAGCAACGGCATGTCGAGCTCGATCGCGCGGCGGGTCAGCGCGATCTCGGCGCGGTCACGCGGGCGGGACCGTGCCGTGGGTCTCGGCGTGGCGCTCGGCGCCGTAGGAGGCCGGATCCATGTCGGCGCCGCCGGCCAGGATCAGCCCGTCGAGCCGGTCCAAGCACGTCGTCGGGGTCGGCCGTGAACGCCTCGTCGGGCGGGATCATCAGCGCCAGGCCGCCCGCACGCTGGATCGCGCCGATGTAGTCGAACGGGAGCAGCGCGGCCTCCATCTCCCACACGGACCACTTCGCCCGCTCCATCGCGGTGCAGATGCCGATCGCGGGACGGCTCTCACTCATGGCGCCGAGGCTAGCGAGGGCTCCCGTCACGAAGGACGGCCCGCTTGACCTTGCCGCTCGCGGTCTTCGGGAGCTCGGCGGCGAAGTCGATGATCCGCGGGTACTTGTACGGCGAGGTCTCGTCGTTTGACGTGGTCCTGGAGCGCGGTCGCCAGATCCTCGCTCGGCGCGTAGCCATCGCGGAGCACGACGACGGCGCGGACGACCGCGCCGCGCTCCTCGTCCGGAGCGGCGACGACCGCGGCCTCGGCGACGGCGGTCGTGGGCGACGAGCGCCGACTCGACCTCGAACGGCCCGATCCGGTAACCGGCCGAGATGATCACGTCGTCGGTGCGGCCCTCGAAGAACAGGTAGCCGTCCTCGTCGACGCTGACCCGGTCCCCGGTCCGCCAACGGCGTCCCGGCGGGGGCCGGCTCACCGTCGAGGTAGCCGACGAAGAACGTCGGGTCCGTCCGCGGGTCGGCCGAGCACGAGCTCGCCGTCATCGACGATCAGGTCCACCCCCGGCAGCGGGCGGCCCATCGAGCCCGGCCGGGCCGGGGCCGAGGCGGGGTTGGCGGTCAGCTGGCCGGTCTCGGTCTGGCCGTAGCCGTCGCGGATCTGGATCCCGAGCGCGTCCTCGAACACGCGGAGCACCTCGGGGTTGAGCGCCTCGCCGGCGGCGACCATCCCGCGCAGCGCAGGCAGCGGCCGCAACTCGGTCCGCTTGGCGATCACCCGGTACTCGGTCGGAGCCATGCACAGCACGTCGACGGACTCGCGGGCCAGGATGTCGAGCCGCTCGGCGGGATCGAAACGGGCGTCGTGCAGCAGCGCGGCGGCACCGCGGATCCACGGGGCGATGAACACGTTGCGGGCCGACTTCGACCACCCGCTCGCCGCCGTGCACCACACGAGGTCCCCGTCCCGCGCGCCGAGCCAGTGCTCGGACTGGAGCTGCTGGCCGGGGAGGTAGCGCTGGCCGTGGACGACTCCCTTCGGCTCGCCGGTCGTGCCCGAGGTGAACGTGATCAGGCACGGGTCGGTGGGTTCCAGATCGGCGGCGGGCGCCGGCTGGCCCGCGAACAGGCTCTCGTCGGGGACCAGCACCACGGGGCAGTCGGGCCGGGCGGCCTCGAGCTCGGTTCGGTTGCGCTCGTCGGCGACGATCAGCTTCGGTCGGGCGGCCTCGAGCCGGAGGCGGATGTCCTTGGCCCGGAGCTGCTCGTTGCCGGGCAGCACGACCGCGCCGAGGCGGAAGCAGGCGACCATCGTCAGCACCCACTCGGGCCGGTTGCCGATCAGCGTGAGCACGATGTCGCCGCGGCCGACCCCGTGCCGGGCGAGGTGCCCGGCGAGCGCTGCGCTCCGCCGCGCGACCTCGCCGAACGTCCACTCCCGCCGGCTCCCGTCACGGGCGAGTTCGAGCAGCGCGCGACGCTCAGCCGGGGCGGAATCGACGACGTCGCGAGCGAAGTTCATGGGGTCGCCGAGTCTGCCAGGATCGGACCGAATGACGTTCTGGAACGGGGTCCTGTGGCTGCACCTGCTGGCGATGGCGTTCTTCGTCGGCGGCCAGCTGATGCTCGCCGCGATCGTCGTCCCGGTGCTGCGACGCGTCGACGACGACCGCGCCTCGCTGCGTGCCGCCGCGCGGAGGTTCGGGCTCGGGACGCTGGCCGCCGTCGGGGTGCTCGTCATCACCGGCGCGGCGATGGCCTCCCACCGCCACCGCTGGAGTGACTCGACGCTCCAGGTGAAGCTCGGCCTCGTGGTGCTCGTCGGGGTGCTCGTGCTCGCTCACATGCGCCGCCCCACCTGGCACGCCCTCGACGCCGCGATCTTCGTCGTGTCGCTGGCGATCGTCTGGCTGGGGATCGTCGTCGCGGGCTGACTCCCTGATCGTCGCGGGCCGTGGCGGGTAGCCAGAGGGCATGGGATTGATGACCGGCGACGGCCCGTTCAGCGGGCCTCCGAAGGGCTCCGAGCCGGCCGGCGCATTCAACTTCGCGACGCCGCCGCCGGGCATGGCCCTGTATCTCGAGCCGACGCCGAAGCGGATCCGCGTCGAGGTCGGCGGCGAGACGGTCGCCGACTCGCGGCGGGCGATGCTGCTCCACGAGTCCGGTCACCTGCCGCGGTACTACCTGCCTCCCGAGGATGTCCGCGCCGACGTGCTCGAGCCGACCGACCACACGACCCATTGCCCGAAGAAGGGCGACGCGTCGTACTACACGGTGCGGGTCGGGGACACCCTGACCGAGAACGCGGCGTGGTACTACCCCGAGCCGCTCGAGCACGCCCCGGCCGGTCTGCGCGGCCTGATCTCGTTCTACGACGGCAAGGTCGACCGCTGGCTTGAGGAGGACGAGGAGATGTTCGGCCATCCGCGCGACCCCTACCACCGGATCGACACGCTGCGCACGAGCCGCCGCGTGCGGATCTCGCTCGGCGGTGAGCTGGTCGCCGACAGCACGGGCGCCGTGGTCCTGTTCGAGAGCGGGCTGCTGCCCCGCTACTACCTCCCGCGTGCGGACGTGCGGGCCGAGCTGCTCGACAGCGACACCCACACGATCTGCCCCTACAAGGGCCAGGCCTCCTACCACTCGCTGCGCCTCGGCGACGGGACGGTGGCCGAGGACCTCGTGTGGTTCTACCCGTCGCCGCTCGGTGAGGCGGCGGCGGTCGAGGGCCGGGTCTGCTTCTACACCGAGAGGGCCGAGCTGCAGCTCGACTAGGCCGCGCGCGGCCGGCGCCGGTTCGCCAGGATCCGATCAAGCCGGTCGGCCTCGCGATCCGGGCGCGCGTCGAGCCGCTGGCGGGTGACCCGCACGGTGGCGATCCCCAGGGCGAGAGCGTCCGCGTCCCGGTCGCGATCGGATTCGAACGCGGTTCGGTCGCGGTGGAACGCCCAGCCGTCGCACTCGACGATCACCCGCTCGGCCCGGAAGTACGCGTCGGCCTCGTGGCCGGCGACACGGACGTTGACCTCCGGGGTGGGCAGGGCGAACCGGGCGCAGAAGGCGAGGAAGTCGTCCTCGAACACGGAGCGGGTGGGGTTGTGGTCGGCGGCGGCATGGGACGCGAGCCGTCTGGCGCCGGTGGTGACCGGTAGCCGCTCGAGCGACCTCGCGAGCTCGGTCCGCGTGAGCCGCCCGGCCCGGATCCCGTCGTTGACCGCGCGGCTGAGCGCGCCATCGGTGAGGCGCGGCGCGCAATCGAGGATCGTGCGGGCGACGCTCGTCGCGGCCAGGCCGTGCCGCCGGGCGCGGCCGGTCGGGGTGAGCGTGCGGGAGCGGTGGACCTCGACGCCCCCGAGCCGCCGGTCGCCGGGCACCAGCACCTCGACGCGGCCCGCCGGCCAGCCGCCGTCGCGGAGGTCCCACAGGGCGAGCGCCCACTCGTGCGAGAGCAGCGCCCCCGGGCCGCAGGCGAGCAGCGCGGCGAGGCCCGCTCGAGCGGGGTGCGGGCGGGGCGGCCGACGGCGTACACGCCGCGGTGTATCCGGTGCAGCGCGCCGGTGCGCGCCCGGTGCTTGACGGCGTCGGCGCTCACGCCGAGGGCCAGGAGCTGCTGATGGGTCACGTTGCCGTGCTGCCGGACGGCGAGCTCGGCGATCGCCACGTCAGGGGCGGTGGAAGTTAAGGGGCTATAGCGCCCTTTTCTTCCATCACCCCCGCGCCCGGCCACCCTTCGAGCGTCCCAGAGATCCGGACTAAACCGGCGAAAAGGGGCTAACTTGTAACACCATGGCCACGACGACTTCCCCCTTCACAGAAAAGACCGACGAGCAACGCGCGATCACCGAGATGGTCCGCCAGTTCGCCGACGAGCAGATCCTCCCCAACGCCGAGCACTACGACCACGAGGACGAGTTCCCCGAGCCGATCGTCGAGCAGATGAAGGAGCTCGGCCTGTTCGGGGTCACGATCCCCGAGGAGTACGACGGGATGGGGCTCGACCTCACGACCTACGCGATGATCGTCGAGGAGCTCTCCCGCGGCTGGATCTCGATCTCCGGCATCGTCAACACCCACTTCATCGGCTCCTACCTGCTGATGAAGTTCGGCACCGACGAGCAGAAGCAGAAGTACCTGCCCCGGATGGCGACCGGCGAGCTGCGTGCCGCCTTCAGCCTCTCGGAGCCGGAGCTCGGCTCCGACGTGCAGGCGATCAAGACGAGCGCCAAGCTGGTGGACGACGACACCTATGAGATCAACGGCTCGAAGATGTGGGTCACCAACGGCCTGCGCTCCGGCCTCGTGTTCGTGCTCGTCAAGACCGACCCGAGTGCCGAGCCGCGCTACAAGGGCATGACCTGCTTCATCACCGAGAAGGAGCCGGGCGTCCACGAGAACACCGGCGACTACGCCGGCCTCAACGTCCCGCCCCAGATCAAGAAGATGGGCTACAAGGGCGTCGAGTCGACCGAGCTCGTCTACGACGGCTACCGCGTTCCCGCCGAGCAGATCCTGGGCGGCGCCGAAGCCGGCCTGAACAAGGGCTTCAGCCAGATGATGGACGCGCTCGAGCTCGGCCGGGTCAACGTCGCCGCCCGTGGCGTCGGCCTCGCCCAGCGTGCCCTGGAGCTCGCGCTGCGCTACAGCCAGGAGCGCAAGACGTTCGGCAAGGCGATCGCCGAGCACCAGGCGATCCAGTTCAAGCTCGCCGACATGGCCACCCAGGTCGAGGCCGCCCGGCTGCTCACCCAGCGGGCCGCCCGGCTGAAGGACGCCGGCGAGCGCTCCGACATCGAGGCCGGGATGGCGAAGCTCTTCGCCTCCGAGGCCGGTCGCTACTGCGCCGAGGAGTGCCTGCGCATCCACGGCGGCTACGGCTACTCCAAGGAGTACGAGATCGAGCGGATCTACCGCGACGCGCCGCTGCTGCTGATCGGCGAGGGCACCAGCGAGATCCAGCGCATGGTGATCGGGCGCAAGCTGCTCCAGCGCCACAAGATCTAGGAACATCGGGGGCGGCCCTTTCTGGGGGCCGCCCCTGTTTCGCTTCGCCGGGCTGGCCGCCCGGCTCAGCTCGCCGGCATCGCCTCCTGCGGCCGGGCCTCGAGCGTGTAGTTCTCTGCCGGCTCGAGGAACTGACTGAGCTGCGCGCGCGTCTCCGGTGTGTCCTCGTGTCCGTGGACGCTGACGGCATGCGCGATCGCCGCCTGCACCACCTCCTGCTGCTCGCCGATGATCACCAGCGAGCAGTTGGACTCGCTCGGAAACCGACGGCAGTCGGCCATCATTCTGGACATGGTCCCTCCTTTGCAGGTTGCCCGCCGACCATCCTCGCGCCCGGGTGAACCGGTGTCAATAGACTCGGGGGCATCTCCTCGCCGTCCGACACCAAGGCCCTGATCGAGACCGGGGTCAAGCGCTTCCTCAGCGAGGTGCCGGCGCTCGAGCCGCTGAAGCTCGTCGCCGGCCTCGAGCTCCGCGGGCGGGGGGACATCCAGATGTACCGGATCGAGATGCCGGGGCCGAAGGTGACCAAGGACATCGCCGCCGACGCCAAGGTCCGGCTCGAGGTTCCGCGTGCGTCGTTCAACGAGCTGGCCACGAAGGGCACGATCAAGGACTGGCGGGACGCGTTCGTGCACGGGGACGCGAAGGCGACCGGTGTCGATCAGATCCTCAAGCTGATCGCCAACGTCGTCGAGCGCCAGGAGGAGCGCACGCGGACGCGCCGTGCGCGTCACTGAAGAACGTCTCATCTTTCGTTTCGGGTGACTTGAACCGAGACGGTCAAGGTGTTGGCGTGCAGAGAACCGAGAGCGCGCGGGGTGAGTCGGACTTCGGGCCGCGGCTCGGCATGACGGGGGCCAGGATCGAACCGTCCGAGCGGCCGAGCGGGATCACGGGCGGTGGCACCGACGGCAACGAGCGGCTCACCGTCATCACCGGGACCGTGCTGATCGTGATGCTCGCCGTTCTCGGCATCACGATCCTGCAGATCCATCAGCTGATCTGGCTCCACCTGTTCGTCGGGCTCGCGCTGCTCGGGCCGCTGGCGATGAAGCTGGCCAGCACCGGCTACCGGTTCACCCGCTACTACACGCACGACCCCGCCTACGTTCAGAAGGGGCCGCCGCAGCTGTTCATGCGGCTGCTCGCCCCGGCGGTCGTCGGCCTGACGCTGATCGTGTTCATCAGCGGCATCGTGCTGCTCGCCGACGGCCCTCAGGATCGCGGCAGCGTCCTGTTCATCCACAAGGCCAGCTTCATCCTCTGGATCGGTGCGGCCGCCCTGCACGTGCTCGGCCACCTGCCGCTCGTCACCCGCTCGCTCGATCCCCGCACCGCGCCGCTCGTCAGCGGCGGTGCGGCCGGCCGCCGACTGGCCATCGCCGGGGCGATCGTCGCCGGCCTCGTCCTCGCCGTGGTCCTGATCCCGGACTTCGCGGTCTGGACCTCACACGGCTTCGGCGACCACCATCACTGACGCCGGGCGCCGCGCTCGGCGGCGAGCACGTAGTCGCTGACCGCCTGCTGCTCGGCGGCGGACAGCGGCCGACGGGTCGGCATCTCGGCGACGTAGCCGAGCATCTCCGCGCGGCCCATCGTGTAGCCGAGCAGGTCGCCGCCCGGGGTGTGACGCCGTTCATTGCCCTGCAGCGAGTGACACCCGCGGCAGCTCGTGGCGAACACGCTGGCCCCATCCGGCGCCGGCGTCCGTGGCGCGGCACCACCGCCGCATCCCCCCGCCGCCACGCCGAGCAGCGGTCCGGCCAGCCCGGCGGCGATCAGGTGCCGGAGACGCGCTGTGCCAGCTCCTCTGCCTCGCGGAGCTGCTGATCGACGAGGTCGAGCCCGGCGTCCCAGAAGCTCGGGTCGGCGAGGTCGATCCCGACCATCTGGCCGAGCTCCTCAGGGCTGCGCGAACCGCCGGCGGACAGCATCGCCAGGTAGCTCGGAACGAAGTCCGGTCCCGCCTGCACGTAGCGGCTGTAGACCGAGAGCGCGAGCAGCTGGCCGTAGGCGTAGGCGTACACGTAGCCCGGCGTGTTGATGAAGTGGGGGACGTAGGACCACCAGTTGCGGTAGCCGTCGGTGATCTCGACCGAGTCGCCGAACAGCTCGGCCTGGGTCTCGACCCACAGCTCGGCGAAGCGGTCGACCGACAGCTCGCCCTCGCCGCGCCGGGTGGTGTGGACCCGGTGCTCGAAGCGGTTCATCGCCATCTGGCGGAACACGGTGGCGATCGCTCCGTCGATCCGGTCGGCGAGCAGCGACAGACGGGCGCGATCGTCGTCCGCGGCAGCGAGCATCCGCCCGAACGTGAGCGCCTCGCCGAACACCGACGCGGTCTCGGCGAGCGTCAGCGGCGTCGACTGGTGGAACACGCCCTGGTCCTGGGCCAGGGCGGCATGGAGGCCGTGGCCGAGTTCGTGGGCCATCGTCAGCACGTCGCGCCGCCGGGCGGTGAAGTTGAGCATCACGTACGGGTGCACGCTCGGGACGGTGTAGGCGCAGAACGCGCCGCCGCGCTTGTGTTCGCGGACGGGGGCGTCGATCCAGCTCTCGTCGAAGAACCGCCGCACGACGCCGCCGGCCTCCTCGGAGAACGAGCGGTAGACGTCGAGCACCAGGTCCCGGGCCTCGCCGTAGGAGTAGGCCGACTCCTCTTCGAGCACCGGGGCGGCGCGGTCGTAGTCGGCGATCTTCTCGACGCCGAGCAGCTTCGCCTTCAGCCGGTACCACCGCTGCGGGATCGCGTAGCGGCCGCGCACCGCCTCGATCAGCGCCATCACCGACTCGTCCGAGGCCTCGTTGGCGAGGTTGCGGGCGGCGAGCCAGTTGGGGTAGTGGCGCAGGCGATCCTCGGTCGCCTTGTCCTGGGCGAGCGTGTTGAAGATGAACGCGCGGGTGCGCAGGCCCGGGGTCAGGGCGGCGCTCACCGCCTCGGCCGCTGTGCGGCGCGAGTTGCGGTCGGGGTCCTGGAGGCGGCTGAGGGCGACCTCGAGCGAGCCCTCCTCGCCGTCGAGCTCGACGCGGATCGCCGACACGAGCTCCCCGAACAGGCGGCTCCAGGCCGACTCCGAGGAGATCTGCTTCTCGGCCAGGATCTTCTCCTCCGGCTCGGTGAGCAGGTGGGGGCGATAGCGCCGGGCGCTCCGCAGATGGTGGGCGCAGAAGGCGAGCTCGGAGGACTCGAGCAGCTCTTCGGCGCGCTCGTCGGCGACGGCCGCCCACTCCAGGTCGAAGAACAGCAGCAGGGTCTCGATCTCGGTCCCGCGCTCCTGCACCTTGGCCAGCAGCGCGCCGCGGGCCGGGTCGGCGGTGTCGGTGGAGAAGTGCAGTGAGGCGTAGGAGCCGGCCTTGCCGACGAGCTCGTAGATCGCGGCCAGCTCGCGCATCGCGGCGACGAGCCCGGGGCCGTCGAGCTCGGCGACCCGCCCGGCGTGGGCGGCCGAGAACTCCTTCGCCCGCCGGAGCGCCTGATCCAGCTGCTCGCTCACGCCGTCGGCCTGGAGCGGGGTGAGATCCCACTCGGTGGCGAGGAGGTCGGGATCGTTGAGGTACTCGGCGGCTGCGGACATGGTGGTGGAGGTTATCCGGCGGTCCCGGGGCAGCCCGGGTTCAGCTCGCCGCGCAGTGCGAACACCGTCACCGGTTGCCCGGCGACGCGGTACTGCAGCACGACCCGAGCCGCCGGGTCGCCGGCCGTCCACGCCCGCTCGGAGGAGCCGTGGAGGACCTTCGGGGCCCACGGATCCCGGGCCGGCGTCGTCACCAGATACCGGAGCCGGGCGGCGTTGACCGCGCGTCGCCAGGCCGGGCAGGAGGTGATCGCGGTGAACGAGCCATGGGGTCCGCGATCACCGACGTAGACGAGCGGGTTCGTGGAGCGCAGGCCGGCGAGCGGGTAGGCGAAGAACCCCCCGTAGGTGCCGACGATGCCGACCCGTGCGTCGGCGATCCCGCGGAAGCGCGCCCACGTGCGGGCGAGCTGCGAGACGCCGTAGCGGTGGCGGTAGCGCGCCGCGAAGTAGCTCCGCTGACCGGCATATCCGAGCGCCGCCACCGGGAGTACGAGGACGACGAGCGCCGCCGCGAGCGCGGGGCGCGAGAGCGCCGCGAGCTGTGCGCGGCCGGCGACGAGCCCGGCGAGCACTGCGAGCACGACGATCCCGGCGGTCACCTGGGCGCCGGTCTGTCCCGACGGCCACAGGCGGCCCTCGGCGACCGTGGCCACGATCACGGCGGCCAGCCCGGCGAGCAGACCGATCTGCGCCGGCTCGCCGCGGAGCAACGGGGCGAGCGGGAGCGCAACGAGCGCGAGCGTCAGCGCCGGCGCGGCGTAGCGCAGGTTGAACGCGAAGCCGAGCGGATGGCCGGCGGGGCCTGCGGCCGTCTCCGGGGTGACGAAGTAGGCGAGCAGGGAGACCAGCGCGACCGCGCCGGCGAGGCGGACCGGCCCGCCGGCGCCGGGGAGCAGGCAGAGGATCGGGCCGATCACCGCGAGCGCCAGCACCGCCCACCACCACGGCCCCAGGCCGGCCGCGATCCCCGGCTCCCAGACGTGGCTCCACAGCCCGCCCGTGCCGAGGTAGTGCGCGACCGTGAAGCCGGTGTGCTCCTGGAGGCCCGCGGCGGGCGTGGCGAGCAGCGGGATGTGGAGCCAGGGCAGCGGGTTGCCGACGGCGATCAGGTTGCGGGCGTACCAGAACCCACCGGCGATCAGCAGCGGACCGAGCCACAGCAGTGCCGGCCGGCGGCCGCGGCGGAGCAGCAGGGCGCCGACGGTGAGCGCGGCCACCGGGGCGAGGACCGAGAGCTTGACGCCGACCGCGAGGCCCGCGGCGACGGCGGCGAGCACCCAGGTGCCGTCGCCGCCGTCCTCCCGGACGACGAATGCCACCGCGGCGAGCACGAAGAAGATCGCCACCACATCGTTGGCCGCCGTCCCGGCCTGCGAGCCGAGGACCATCGGCGTGGCCATCGCCAGCACCGCCCCGAGCGCGGTCGCGGGGCCGAGGCCGAACGGCTGGCCGACGCAGTACGCCGCCAGCAGCACGAGCCCGAGCCACGCGAGGTTGAGCCCCGGCGAGAGTACGTCGCCGCCGAGCAGCACGATCCCGAGGCCGTGGACGAGCTCGGCACCGGCGGGGTAGAACGCCGTCAGGTACTCGACGTCGGTGAAGTGGAGCGTGGTGATCTGGCCCGTCTGGGCGAATGCCGCAGCCCACGGGAGGTGGTACCAGAGCGAATCGAACGAGCGGATGCCCTGCTGGTACGAGACCAGCGTCGGGCCGAGCCAGAGGGCGAAGACGAGGGCGATGCCGAGGCCGAGGAGAAGGTGGCGCGCCACTGACGGCCCCCGGCTCGACACCGCTGCGCGAATGTCGCGCCAAGGGCCGCCATGGCGCGTCTGCGGATCGCTCCCGCGTGGCGCGATTCGCCAGGCAACGACGGCCGCCAGCAGGACCGCACCCAGGCAGAGCGGGAAAAGCGAAAAACCCCCGACCGTGCCGAGCAGCTCCAGCAGGGCGGTGAGCGCCGCGAGGGCGAGGACGGTGGTGGCGAGGGCGGCCGGGGCGCCCGTGAGCGTGGGCAGGAAGCGGCGGCGGATGCGGACCGCGGTGAGGCCGAGGGCGCCGGCGAGGAGTGCGAGCGCGATCAGCCCGAGGAGGAACCGGCCGGGGCCGGGGGCCGCCGTCATCGCCCGCGGGTGCTTTCCTTGCCAGGCATGAGCGCGCGTAGCGTAGGCGCGGCCGGAGTCGTGGCGCTCGCCGCGGCGCTCGCCGGGTGTGGGGGAGGCGGCTCCAAGACGCCGAACCTCGGCGCGCTTCCGCTCGTCCCCGGGGCCAATGTGTCGCTGAAGGTGAAGGTCTGCGACATCGGCTCAAGCGCGTTCTGCGCGTGGGAGCTGCTCGTCGTCGCGCCGAAGCTCCGGGACTCCGACGAGCTGCTCCGCGCCGAGCACCGCCTGCTGCTCTCGGCCGGGTGGAGCGGGGCGCAGGGTGACGCCAGCGGTGAGCACGCCGCGGACTCGCCGGGCCACAAGCTCCGGGTCACCTACGCGACGCCGACCAATGAGCTGATCGGCACCGGGGATGAGGGTGTCCACCGCTCGAACGCGCTGCAGCTCGCGCTCTCACACGTCTCGTTCGCGGGGACGCCGGCCCTCTCGATCCTGCTCGAGCAGGGCTCCGGCTGATCCTCACTCGACCGGCTCGGGCTCCTCGGCGCGCACGGGTTGGAGCTGGAGCCGGCGGCCCGGCCCGACCGACAGTGCCGCCCGGCCGCCGAGCACGTCGTACAGCTCCTGCCCGACGAGCTCGCGGCGCCAGCCGGTGAGCGTTCGCACCTTCGGCTCGGCCTCGCCGCGACGGGCGGCGCCGACGATCTGCTCCAGCTCGGAGCGTGAGGCGATCAGCTCGTAGGCCAGGCCGGCCTGGAGCGCACGGGAGCGCAGCAGCGCCTCGGCGAGTGAGATCAGCGGCGCGTCGCCGGGCTCCGAGCGGCCACGGGCCTCCTCCCGCGGGATCGGGTCCCCGTCGCGGCCGGTGCGGATCGCGGCCAGGATCGCCTCGCCGCGGCGGCGCACGAGCGGGGGGTGGATGCCCCGGATCTGTTCGAGGCCGCCGGTGCTGGCCGGCTGGCGCTTGGCGAGCTCCACGAGCGGCGCGTCCGCGAGCACCGAGCCGACCGGGCGGTCCTCGCCGGAGGCGGTCCGCTCCCGCCAGGCCGCGAGCTCACGAGCCACGGCGCGGGCTCGGGGATCGAGGCCGTTGATGCGCGGCAGCCGCTCCCAGGCGCTGAGCGGGTCGCGCTCGTCGGTCGTGCCCTCGAGCCGGCGGCACTCCTCGCGCGCCCAGTCGAGCCGGCCGGACTCGGCCAGCCGCGACTGGAGCTCGTCGGTGAGCTCGAGCAGGTGCAGGACGTCCTCCGCGGCGTAGCTCAACTGCTCGGCACTCAGCGGCCGCGAGTCCCAGCGCGTGTAGCTGGCGGTCTTGCCGACCCGACGGCCGAGCACCGCGCCGAGCAGGTTGCCGTAGCCCATCTGGGCTCCGGTCCCGGTGAAGCCGGCGGCGATCTGGGTGTCGAAGATGTTCGTCACCTCGGTCCGCCAGGCCCGACGGAGGATCGCCACGTCCTGGCGGCCGGCGTGCATGATCACCTCGACCGCCGGGTCGGCGAGCTGCTCGGCGAGCGCGGCGGGGTCGACGCCGGTCGTCGGGTCGATCAGCACGATCAGCGGCCCGTCGCTGCCGGGGTCGTCGACGGCGACCTGCACGAGGCACAGCAGCGCCCGGTAGCGGCCCTCGGACATGAACTCGGTGTCGATGCCCAGGCGTCCGTGCTCACGCGCGAGCGCGGCAGCGCGTGCAATGTCGTGCGAGGTGGCTAGGCCCCCAACCTCCATGAGCCCACCCTAATGATCCTTTAGCGGAAGATTCCACCCACGAAGGGCATTACCTAGCCGGATGGTAGGATTTGAGGCCGATGATCTTCTCCTCGAAGGCCGAATACGGGGTCCGTCTGATGGTCGAGCTGGGGCGCCAGGAGCCCGAGCATCCGACGAGCCTGAAGGCGATCGCCGATGCCGAGGGACTGCCGCTGGCGTACCTGGAGCAGGTGGTCGCCCGGTTGCGCCGGGCCGGGCTCGTGATGAGCGCCCGCGGTGCGCACGGCGGGTACTGGCTGTCACGGCCGGCGGAGGAGATCGGGATGGACGAGGTGGTGCAGGCGCTGGAGGGGACGATCACGCCGATGGAGTGCTTCGTCCACGACCAGACCGAGCGCGTGCTGTGCTCGCACCTTCCCGACGCCGGGCGGGGCTGCGCGACGAAGCTCCTGTGGACGCGTGTGCAGGGCGGGATCATCCGCTCGCTGCAGACGACCACGCTCGCCGAGCTCGTCGAATTCAGCCGCCGCGGCGAACAGATCCCCGCGTAGAGCCTCACCTTCAGAAAGAGAGACATGCCCGACCTTCAGATCCAGAACCTCCACGTCCGCGCCGGCGAGAAGGAGATCCTGCGTGGCCTCGACCTCACCGTCGGCGCCGGCGAGATCCATGCCCTGATGGGGCCGAACGGCTCCGGCAAGTCAACGCTGGCCAACGTGATCATGGGCCACCCGAACCTCGAGGTGACCGAGGGCCAGATCATCTGGGGCGGCGAGGACATCACCGAGACCGCCACGGACGAGCGGGCCCGGATGGGCCTGTTCATGGCCTTCCAGTACCCGGTATCCGTCCCCGGGGTGACCGTCACCAAGTACCTCCGCACGGTGATGAACGCCCACCGCGAGGCGCGCGGCGAGGGCCCCGTGCCGCTGAAGGAGTTCCGCCAGACCGTCGAGGCGGCGATGAAGCTCGTCAACGTCTCCCGCGAGTTCTCCACCCGGTACCTCAACGAGGGCTTCTCGGGCGGCGAGAAGAAGCGGATGGAGATCCTCCAGCTCGCGCTCCAGAAGCCGAACCTGGCGATCCTCGACGAGACCGACTCCGGCCTCGACATCGACGCGCTCCAGGTCGTCGCCAACGGTGTGAACGCCGTCGCCGGCCCGGACATGGGCGTCCTCATCATCACCCATTACCAGCGCGTGCTCCACTACGTGCAGCCGAGCCACGTCCACGTCATGTACCAGGGACGGATCGTCAAGGAGGGCGGCCCGGAGCTCGTCGACGAGCTCGAGGCCAAGGGCTACGGCTGGATCACCGACGCCGTGGAGGCGACGACCGCGTGAGCATCGCGCCGGCCACCCTGCCCGGCGCCGCCGCCGCGTTCCCGGTCCTGCGCCGGGACCCGGAGCTCGTCTACCTCGACAGCGCCGCCACGTCGCAGACGCCCGATCCGGTGATCGAGGCGATGACGCGGTACTACACCGAGACCCGCGCGTCGATCCACCGCGGCTTCTATCCGCTCGCCGTCGAGGCGACCGACCTGTTCGAGGGCGCGCGGGCGCGGATCGCGGCCTGGCTCGGCTCGACCGTCCAGGAGACGATCTTCACCGCCAACGCCACGGCGGCGATCAACCTCGTCGCCTACACCTGGGGGCGTCAGAACGTCGGGCCGGGGGACCTCGTGGTGATCACCGAGATGGAGCACCACTCCAACATCGTCCCGTGGCAGCTCCTCTGCCAGGACCGGGGTGCGGAGCTCGCCTACGTCGGCGTCGACGACGAGGGCCGGCTCGATCTCGACTCGCTCGAGGCGCTGCTCGCCCGTGAGCCGAAGCTCGTCGCCGCCGTCCACGTCTCGAACGTGCTCGGCACGATCAACCCCGTGAGCCGAGATCGTCCGCCGCGCCCACGCCGCCGGCGCGAAGGTGCTGCTCGATGGCAGCCAGGCCGTACCCCAGATCCCCGTCGACCTCGCCGCGATCGACGCCGACTTCTACGCCTGGACCGGCCACAAGGCCTACGGGCCGACCGGGATCGGCGTGCTCCACGGCCGCCGCGAGCTGCTTGAGGAGATGCCGCCGTTCATCAGCGGTGGCCACATGATCCGCACGGTGGAGGACGACCATTCGACGTGGACCGACCTGCCCTGGAAGTTCGAGGCCGGGACCTCCCAGGTCGCCGAGGCGATCGGGCTCGGGGTCGCGAGTCGACTGGATCCGGGAGCTCGGCATCGACGCGATCCGCGCGCACGAGCACGCCCTCGTCGCCGACGCCCTCCGGCGGCTGGCCGAGGTCCCCGGGCTGACGATCAACGGCCCACTCGAGGCCGACGACCGCGGCGCGCTGGTCTCGTTCACGCTCAACGGCGCCCACCCCCACGACATCAGTGAGATCCTCGGCCGCGGCGGCGTCTGCGTCCGCGCCGGCCACCACTGCGCCCAGCCGCTGATGCGCCGGCTCGGCGCCGGATCGACGACCCGCGCATCGTTCGCGGTCCACAACTCGACCGCCGACACCGACCGGCTGCTCGCCGGCCTCGACGAGGTCCGGCGCGTGCTCGCCCTGTAGGGACGGCCCCGAAACCGCCGACTACCGTAGGTCTGACGATGGACGACGAGCTCTACCGCGAGAACATCCTCGATCACTACAAGCACCCGCACAACTTCACGCCGCCGGCGGACGAGCTTCAGCGGGTCGACCTTCAGTTCCACGACCTCAACCCGTCCTGCGGGGACGAGCTGACGGTGCAGCTGCTCGTCGGCGAGGACGAGCGGATCGAGGGAATCCGATTCTCCGGTCACGGCTGCGCGATCTCCCAGGCCGCCGCCTCGATGGTCTCCGACGAGGTCAAGGGGATGCGGGTCTCCGAGCTGATGAGCCTTGATCGGAGCTTCGTCCTCGACCTCCTCGGGATCGACATCTCGGCCACCCGGCTGAAGTGCGCGCTGCTCTCGCTCAAGGTGCTGAAGAGCGCCTCGCTCGGCCAGGCGGTCGACTGGGAATCCGAGGCCCCTGCCGCCTAGACGGCCTGTCACCGATCCGGTCCGAGGCACAGCTCGCGCCGGACGATCGGCCGGCATGGTTCAGGGCGTTCAAGTTTCTGCACTCTGCGCCGATAGGTTCGTGCATGGGGGGGCCGAGCTTCCAACGCGTCGCGCCCGGATGGGTCTCACCGTCAGGCAGTGGCCCGGGTGCGCTCGGACAGCCGGAGCAGCACACGCCGACCTGGCTGTGCCCGACGCGGGCGGACCGGGTCCGTCTGACGGACATGTCCCCGGCAGTCCGCCGGGCCCGGCTGACAGCGTCACTGTTCTGTGGCCTCGGTGTCGTGCTGATCGTTCCGTGGTGCGGCTGGGCGGCGGTCGCGCTGTTCGCCGCGGCCGCGGTGATCGGCCAGCTGCTCGACAGGGCGCTCGAGCGGGCGAAGCGTCCCGAGCGTGTCGTGGCCGCCTCCCTCGCCGGACACACGGCGCTGATCGTGGTTGGCGTCGGCTTGACCGGAGGGGTGCGAAGCCCGATCCTGCCGTGGGTCGCAATTCCGGTGGTGAGCGCCGCCGCACGGTTCCGCCTGCTCGTATTCCTGACCGGCTCGTTGATCGCCACAGTCACGGTCGCGACGGCCGCGGCACTCGTCTCATGGCATGCGTTCGTCAGCGACCCGACACCCCTCATCGGTGTCGTCGTGCTGTTCGCGTCGCTCGTCGTGGTGCAGCAGCCGCTGCTTGCCTCCGAGGCCCGGTGGCGCCGAGACGCGGTGCTCGACCCATTGACGGGCCTACTCAACCGCCAGGGTCTGCAGCGGCGCTTCCACGAGCTCGCCGAACAGGCCCGGGTCGCCGAGCGCCCTGTGTGCCTTGTGATCTTCGATCTCGACGAGTTCAAGCGCGTCAACGACGCCCACGGTCACGCCCGTGGCGACGCAGTGCTCAAGGACCTCGCCTATACGCTCCGCAAGGAGTTCCGCTCGTTCGAGCTGATCTACCGCATCGGCGGCGAGGAGATGCTCCTGATCCTGCCGGGCGCCGACCTGAGCGCCGGGTGCGAGATCGCTGAGCAGGCCCGCCGAACGATTGAACTCAGCCGACCGGCCGGCCTGCCCGTCACCGCGTCGTTCGGCGTGCACAGTGCGGCGGGCGAAGCGATCGAGCTCGAGGAGATGCTCGACGCGGCCGACGGTTCGCTCTACGCCGCGAAGCGGGCGGGGCGTAACTGCGTCGGCTATCAGCCGGAGGCCGGCGGCGAAGCCGCCGTCATCTCCCGACCGATCGACGACGCGCCCGCGGCCACGGATGGCGAGACGCTCTCGACAGGCGCGGCCCCGACCGGCGAGCTCATCGTGTCCGGCGGCGGCGGACCGAGTACTCCAGGCTGAGCGTGCTGAGCACGGTGCCGTCGCGATCAGTGAGCACCGCCGGCGCGACGAGCTCGGTGCGGTCCTCGGTCTCGAGCACCCGGCGGATCCGGTCGAGCTGATCGGCGATCTCGCACGTGGCGATCACCTCTCCCCGGGCGATCCGCTCGTAGGAGATCGTGGCCCGGCGCATCAGAAACGTGATCTCGTCCATCTCGGTCGCGAACGCGCCGACGAACGCGGCGCCACCCGCGGCCTCACCGGCGAGGTACAGAGCGCCCGCGTGCTGGCTCCCGACGTGATTCTGCAATCGCCGCTCGGCCGGGAGCAGGACCACGCCCCGGCCCGGCTTGACCTCCAGCACCTCGATCCCCAGGAGCTCGTTGAACGGGACGGCGCTGACCAGCGCCCGTCGTAGCATCGCCTCGTCGAACGCCGGCGGGGTTCCGCCTCCGCTTCCGTTCATGCGGCCTCCGAGACGAGATTCCGGCGGGTGCCGAGCGTGAGCGCGATCACCGCGGCGATGGCCGCGCTGATCGCGGCATACGTCCAGGCGCGGACGAACGCCGTCTGCGTGACGCCCGTGCTGACACTCCCGATGATCGAGATCGCGATCGCGATCCCGAGAACGCCACCGAGCTGGCGCGCGGTCGCGTTCAGGGCGCTTCCGGTCGCGTAGCGGCCGACGGGCAGCGTGGTCACCGCCGCGCTCGTCAGAGTCGGGAAGGCGAGTGCGATCCCGGCACCGGTAAACGCCGTCCCAGGCAACCACTCGGTGAGATAGTGCGGCGTACCGCCGGTCCGCAGGGCGTACCACGCGCACCCGACCGCGTAGATCCCCGCGCCTGCGGCGGCGACCGGTCCCGCGCCGAAGCGGCCGACGAGACGGCCGGCCGGCGTCGCGAGGACCGTCGTGATCAGGGGCCCGGGCGTCATCGCCGCTCCGGCATACAGCACGGAGTAGTGCCAGATCGAGGTCAGGAACAGCACGTCGATGAGGATCTTGGCGTAGAACGCGGCCGCGAACACGACGACCGCGAGGTTTGCCGCCCGCACCGTCCGGCCCGCCAGCAGCGAGAGGTCGATCGCCGGCGCCGGGTGACGGCGCGACCGGGCGACGAACCCGGTCAGCAGCACGACCCCGAGGGCGAGGCTGCCGACGACGCGGATGTCCAGCCACCCCCACACGTCCTCTCGGGTGAGCCCGAGTGCGAGCAGAGCCATCGCGCCCGCGAACATCGCGATCCCGACGACGTCGGGCAGACGCCCGCCACTGGGGTCGCGGCGCACCCGAACTGCCGCGGCGGCGATGGCGAGCGTGACCGCGCAGATCGGCACGTTCACGACGAACACCGCCCTCCAGCTGAACGCGTGAACCAGGAGCCCGCCGAACACCGGCCCGCTGGCGGCGGCCAGGGCGGCCACCGCGCCGAGGACGGCGATGGCCTGTACTCGTTCACCGGGCGGGTACTCGTCGAGCAGTAGGCCGAGGGACGTTGGCACGAGCAGCGCTGCGCCGGCGGCCTGCAGGAGCCGCACGGCAACCAGAACCTCGGTCGATGGGGCCGCGGCGCACAGCAACGAGGCGGTGCCGAACGTCGCCACGCCGACCATGAACATCCGCTTCCGGCCAAGGCGGTCGGCGATCGTCCCGGCAGGTACCAGCAGGGCGGCGAAGACGACGTTGTAGCCGTTCAGCACCCACGAGACGTCGGATCGCGAGACGTGGCCCAATCCGGCCTGGATGCTCGGGAAGGCGATGTTGACGATCGTCGCATCCAGGAACGCGACGAAGGCCCCGAGCGAGGCGGCCGCCAGCACCCACCGGCGCCTCGTCCGGATCGGTGCCGGCGAAGGGGCGGCGACCGCCGGGCGACGCCGCGCGCCGGGGGTGGGATCGGAGCGTGCGTCAGGAAGGCTCACCGCGTCGGCGCCACCCTAACCGACGGCCTCCGTCGTGGTGCGCCCGATCACGCGGCAGGCTGATCTGGGCGAGGAGGTCCTCAGCGCTGTATGTCCCGCTCGGGGCGATCGCGGCGCCCTGCAGATGCGAGGTTCTGAGGATCGGGTAGTGGAGCTCGCCGTACGGCCCACCGGTGGCGCCCGTGCCGCCGTGGGTCGCGAGCACGGGGCTGAAGCCGATGTGGGAGTCGTTGATCTTCAGCAGACCCGCGTTGTGCACCTCCGACACGAACCGCTCGACGACGTCAACGTCGGCGCTCCACAATGAGTTGCGTAGCCCGTAGGGGTTGGCGTTGATGAAAGCGATCACGTCGTCGAGGAGGTGGTCGTGCCCAGCGTGCGGGACGACGACCGGCAGCAGCGGAAAGAACGTTTCCTCACGCACGCAGTTGAGGCTGCGGGCATGCTCGAGCCCCGATACGCGGACCACCGTCGGGTCGATGAACAGGCCGACCGCGGACGGCTTGCCCTCGACGTTGATGCGCTGACCGCCGCTGAGGATCTCGGCCCCGCTCTCCCGCGCCTCCGCGAGGTAGTCGAAGAACCGGTCGGCCTTCAGCACCGGCGAGAGCACCACGTCAGGGTCCTCCGGGTAGCCCGGGCGGATCTCCGCGACGCGCTCGAGCACGAGCTCGAGCAGCTCGTCGGCGACCTCGGGGTGGACGATTGCGTACTTCGGGACCATGCAGATCTGGCTCGAGCCGTAGAAGCACTCGCACATCGCGGCTGCGGCGGCCTCGAGATCGGCATCCCGCCAGACGACGATCCCGTCGTTTCCCGAGAGCTCGAGGATCGCCTTCTTGCCCGCGGCGACGCAGTCGCTCCCCAGCTTGACCCCGACGGTGCTGTCGCCGAAGAACATGATGTCGTCGACGGCCGGGCTCTGCATCCACTGGCGCAGGATCCGCCGCGTGTCGCCGCTGACGATGTTGACGGTTCCAGGAGGCGCGCCGTGGCGCTGGAGGATCGGAGCCACGACCTCGTGGTAGAGGAACATCACACTCAGCGGCGTCGAGCGCGGGGCCTTGACCACGAGCGTGTTACCGGCGAGCAACGAATAGAACCCGAGCGCGGCGTTCGACCCGGCCGCGTTCTGGGGCGGGTTCAGGCACACCACTCCGTCCGGCTTGCGCGTCAGGACGATCCGGCGATCGCCGAAGCGAGCTTCCGTGCGCATCTGGCCGAAGCACCAGTCGAGCGTCTCCGGGCTGGTGTTGTCGATGATCCCTCGGACCTCCCACTCGGCCAGTCGGCGAGGATGGCCCTCGGCGACGAGGATCTCGACGAACTCCTCGGAGCGATCGCGGATCACCCGCGCGAACTCGTCGCCGATCGCCCGCCGGACCTCAAGCGGCGTGCGGCCGTACTCGGTGGCCGCGCGCGCTGCCGCCTCGAGCGCCTCGGTGTTGTCACGGTCGCCACCCCAGGCACATCGTCCGACCACCTCCTGCGGCGCGTCCTCCACCGGTCGCGTACCGAGCTCCAGCGAGCGCTTGAGCTCGAACGCGCCAGCCGGATCCTCGATCAGCGCCGACGCGCGAACGGTGTAGTTCCACCCGTCGCCCGCTCGCTGCTCGCCGTCGATCAAAAGCTCATACGACCTCATGCCGCTACCCCCTCGAACGATTCGATGTCCTTCATGTCTCCGGTGAGAAATTGGCCGTAGGCCGCGAGGTCGAGCAGACCGTGACCGCTGCAGCAGAACGCGATCGTGGCCGCCCGGTCCTCCTCCCGGCATTGCTCGGCGAGCTCCATCACCGCTCGGATCGCGTGGGCCGACTCGGGGGCCGGGACGAATCCGGTCAGTCGGGCGAACAGGGCGCCTGCGGCGAAAACCTCGGTCTGCGGGTATGCCCGCGCGTCGAGCAGGCCCTCGTGGCGCAGCAGGCCGATCAGCGGCGCGGCGCCGTGGTAGCGCAGCCCGCCCGAGTGGATCGGTGGCGGGACGAACTGGTGGCCGAGCGTGTAGGTGAGCGTCGATGGGCCGGTGCCGGTCGCGTCGGGGAAGTCGTATCGGTACTCACCCTCGGTGAGCGTGGGGCACGCGCTCGGCTCGGCGGCGAGGATCGTGACCTCTCGGCCGTTGAGCTTGTCGGCCACCCACGGCAGCGCAAAGCCGCCCATGTTCGACCCGCAGCCCACGGAGGCGACGAGGAAGTCGGGCTCGTCGCCGGCGATCTCGAGCTGCTCGCGCGTCTCGAGGCCGACGACCGTCTGGTGCAGGAGGACGTGGTTGGCGAACGCCCCCATCGAGAACCGCGACTCAGGGTTCGAACGGACGACCTCGAGCGCCTCCGACACGGCTGTCGCCTCGCTGCCGGGGTGATCGGGGTCGTCGTCGAGCATCGCTCGGCCGGCCGCGGTGTGCGGTCCGGGGCTCGGGTGCACGGTGGCGCCGAACAGCTCCATCATGTTCCGGCGGTAGGGCTTGCCGTGGTACGAGGCGCGGATCATGTAGACCTCGACCTCGATCCCCATCAGGGCCCCGGCGATCGACAGGGCCACCCCCCACTGGCCGGCGCCGGTATCGGTGACCAGCCGCTCGATTCCCTCCTGGCGGGCGAAGTAGGCCTGTGCGAGCGCCGAGTTGAGCTTGTGGCTTCCCGACGGGCTGGCCCCCTCGTACTTGAAGTAGATCTTCGCCGGGGTATCGAGCTCACGCTCGAGCGCGTGAGCTCGATAGAGGGGCGTCGGGCGCCACATCCGGTAACCGTCGAGGACCTCATCGGGAATCGAGACCCACCGTTCCAGTGAGCGATCCTGGGCCACGAGTGCGGCAGGCAGCAGCCGTGTGAGGTAGTCGTCGTCGACAACCTCTCCTGTCGCCGGGTCAATGAACTCCGCCGGCGCGTGGGGTAGATCGGGGATCACGTTGTACCACCGCAGCGGTAGGCGGTCGGGGGGAGGTCGATGCGTTCCAGGCGGGCAGGTTTCATCTCTTGCCCCTCCTCGGAGCGTTGGGATCGAGAGCGCGGATCCACCCTATACGCGGTCTGCCCCTGGACAAACGTCCGACGCAAAAGTTGCACATACCTCCACAAACCTGCTCATGATGATGGGCCGCCCGGCGGACGATTCGGCGCCTGGCCGGGGGGTGGGTGTTGAGATCGCGGCTCGGTCGGTCAAGACGAAGGCTGATTTGGCCGAATAGCTTGTATATGCCGGTGTATTCGTGGCTGTGCCGTACCGAGCTCGACCGGGAGCGGATGGTCGGCACGGTGCGCTGGCTCGGCCCCGCACGCGCGGCGATGTTCGCGATCCTCACCGGGGTCCTCCTCGGATCCGCACACGACACCGGGTGGTGGGCACTCGCGCCGCTGGCCATCTGTGTCGTGGTCTCGGTCCCGCTCTACCGCAACCTCGAGAATCGCAAGCGGCCCGAGTTCTGGGCCGCCGGCGGGTGGCTCACCACACAGACGACCCTCGCGATCGGCGTGGCACTCACCGGCGGCCCGCACAGCCCGGCGCTGCCGTGGTTCGCGGTGGGCGTGATCTCGCTGGTCGCCCGCTTCTCACGCGAGGGCATCGTCGCCGGACTGGTCGTCCTGTTCCTGCTACTCGTCGCGGTGACGTTCGGCTACGCCCCGGCCCAGGTCTGGACGCATCCGCAGGAGTTCCTTTACCCGGTTGGCCTGCTGTTCTCGGTGTGGGTGTTCGCCGCAGCCCAGATGCGCTCCGACCTAGACCATCGGGACTACGACAAGACCACTGGGTTGCCGAACCAGGCGAAGTTCGTCGACGACCTGCGACTCGCGGCTTCCCGACGGCTGCGCCGCGGTGGAGCCATCGGAATCTTGGCGATCGATCTGGACGGATTCGGCCTCGCGAACGAGGGCCTCGGGCCCCGTGCCGGGGATGCGCTCCTGCGTCAGGCGGGAAGCCGGATCGCCCGGGGCGCGCGCGGGGCAGACCTCGTCGCGCGGCGCTCGGCTGACGAGTTCCTCGTCTTTCTGTCGGCGTTGGGAGGCGAACACGGTCCTGGCTCTCACGCCGCGGGCACGACCATGCCCCAGCTGACGACGGCGATCGCCCGGGCGATCCAGGCCGAGTTCGCTGAGCCGTTCGTGCTCGGAGAGGATGAGGTGTACCTCGACGTCTGTGTGGGCGTGAGCGTCCTCGAGGATGGCGAAGAGGACGCGATCGGAGTGTCAGAGCGGTTGCTCTCGGAGGCGCAGAACGCGCTCTCGGCTGCCCGCACCGGCGGACCGGGCACGCTGCAGTTCTTCCGCCGGGAGCACTCCGCCTCCCGGGCCCAGCTGACGCTCATCTCGCGGCTCCGGAGGGCCCTCGAGCGCAACCAGTTCGTGATGCACTACCAGCCGACAGTCAATCTCCACACCGGCCAGATGATCGGCGTTGAGGCGCTCCTGCGCTGGAACGACCCTGAGCGGGGGCTGATTCTGCCTGGCGAGTTCATCGGCGTCGCCGAGGAGAGCGGACTGATCGACGACATCGGTCGATCGGCGTTTACCGAGGTATGTCGACAGGCCGGCGTGTGGCAGCGCGGCGGTCACGTGTTCGACGTGGCGTACAACCTCTCGCCGCGCCAGCTGCACCAGCCGGATCTGCTCCCGTGGATGCTCGCGACGGTTCGCTCGCATGGCGTTGACCCGGCGCGGCTCGTGATCGAGATCACCGAGTCGAGCGCGCTCGAGGACCCCGAGCGATCGATCCGGATGATGGCCGCGATGCGCCAGCACGGAATGCGTCTGGCGATCGACGACTTCGGAGTCGGGCTTTCGTCGCTCAGCCGCCTGCGGGACATGCCGGCAACCTTCCTGAAGATCGACCGGTCCTTTGTCAGTGCGCTCGACTCATCGCCGAACGGGATCGTGATGATCAAGACGACGGTCCAGCTGGCCGAGAACCTCGGCATGGTGCCCCATGTCGAGGGTGTCGAGACGCAGGAGCAGCGGCGGGTTCTGCTCGAGCTCGGATGCGTGCAGGGCCAGGGTTTCCTGTTCAGTCGAGCCATCCCGGCCCCGGACCTGTTGGAATTCGACGCCCGCTCGCGCCAGGCCGCGCTCATCGGGCTCCCGGCTCCCGCTCACAGCCTCGCCACGTCGGCCTAGGCCGCGCGCCCAGCGACGGCGCGAAACACCGAAGGAGGCGGCCGGCGCACCACTGTCAACGCCCGGTCCGATCCTGGTTGCAAGGAGCGGATACGGGGAAGGACCGCCGACGTGAACCTGCTTCGCACGAAATCGATCGAGCGAACGCTCGAGGATCTCGACGATTCCGATCACTCGCTGAGGCGCACGCTCGGCCCGATCCAGCTCACCGGGATCGGGATCGGCGTGATCATCGGCACCGGCATCTTCGTGCTCACCGGCGAGGCCGCGGGCACGATCGCCGGCCCGGCGATCGCGATCTCGTTCGCCGTCGCCGCGATCGCCTGCGGGCTCGCCGGCCTCTGCTACGCCGAGTTCGCCTCGGTCGTCCCGGCCGCCGGGTCGGCGTACACGTTCTCCTACGCCAGCCTCGGCGAGCTCGTCGCCTGGATCATCGGCTGGGATCTGATGCTCGAGCTGGCCTTCGGCGCCGCCACCGTCGCTTCGGGCTGGTCGCAGTACCTGAAGGTCGTGCTCACGTCGGCGCCGTGGCACCTTCACGTCCCGACCTGGCTCTACGGCACCGGCCACAACCTGTTCGCGGCGTTCATCGTGCTGCTGATCAGCGGACTGCTGTGCCTGGGAATTCGGACCTCGAGCACCGTCAACGCGGTGATCGTCGCGATCAAGCTCGTGATCATCCTGCTCGTGATCGTCGCCGGGCTCTCCTACGTGAAGTCCGGCAACCTCAATCCGTTCGTGCCCGCGGCCGGGTCGCATCCGGCGCCCGGCGGAAGCTCGGGCAAGACGCTGCTCCAGGACCTCGGTGCGGCGCCCGGAGCGTTCGGCGTGGGCGGGATCTTCAGCGGCGCGGCGCTCGTGTTCTTCGCCTTCATCGGATTCGATGTCGTGGCCACCAACGCCGAGGAGGCCAAGAACCCCCAGCGTGATCTCCCGATCGGCATCTTTGCCTCGCTCACGGTCTGCACGATCCTCTACATCGCGGTCTCACTCGTGATCACCGGGATGGTGAAGTACAACCACATTGACATCGCCGCGCCGCTGGCCACCGCGTTCCAGTCGGTCCACGAGAACACGATCGCCACGATCATCTCCTACGGCGCGCTGGCCGGGATCACCTCGGTGATCCTCGTGCTGCTGATGGGCCAGAGCCGGGTGTTCTTCGCCATGAGCCGTGATCGGTTGCTGCCGCCGGCCTTCTCGGCGCTGTCGCAGCGGTTCCGCACGCCGTACCGGACGACGCTCGTCACCGGCGTCGTCGTCGCCCTGCTCGCCTTCTTCCTGTCGCTGAAGACGCTCGCCGAGCTGGTCAACATCGGGACGCTGTTCGCGTTCGTGCTCGTCTCGCTCGGCGTCATCTTCCTTCGCCGCAAGCGCCCCGATCTCGAGCGGCCGTTCCGCACCCCGCTCGTGCCGCTCGTGCCGATCCTGTCGGTCCTCGCCTCGCTGTGGCTGATGCTCAACCTCCAGGGCACGACCTGGGTCCGCTTCCTGATCTGGATGGCGATCGGGTTCGTCGTGTACTTCGGCTATTCGCGCCGACACAGCCGCCTCGCCGGTGGCGAGGACGACGCCGCGTCCGAGGCGCGATCGGGGCCGCCGACCGGCGGCGATCACGGCCGGAGCGCCCAGGTACCGTCGGGGTCCGGGGCCAGCTCGGTCTGAAGGCCGGCCCCGCGCCACGCTTCAAAGCCGCCGACGACGTCGGTGGCCGCCCGGAAGCCGAAGCGGCGCAGGGTCGCCGCGGCGAGGCTCGACTGGTAGCCCTCCGCGCAGATCACGATCACCGGCCGGGAGAGGTCCGACACGATGTCCTCGTCGCGCCACTCCGAGCTCGGGTCGCACCGCCACTCGAACACGTTGCGGGCGATGAACCGCGACCCGGGGACGACGCCGGCGGCGGCGCGTTGGCGCTCGGAGCGGATGTCGAGCATCAGCGCCCCGTGGTCCATCGCCCGGGCGGCCTCCGCGGGATCGAGGCGATCGAGGCGCGCGCGGGCCTGCTCCAGCATCTCGGCCGCGGTGGTCGGCGGCGGCTCGTCGGCCGGTCGGGAACGCTCGGACACGTTCTGCGGGATACCCGTGCGGGACCGTGGTCACTCCCGGCCCGCCGGCCCGCGGCCGCTAACATCCCCGGGGTAAATCCGATCCCCCCGCTAGGACTTCCTTCTTGCCCGAGATCATCGATGTCTGCTCCGTCTCCGAGCTCGCCCCCGGTGAGGTGCGCGTGGTCGAATGGGAGGACCTGGAGATCGGCGTGTTCAACTGCGCCGGGACGATCCTGGCGATCGAGGATCGGTGCTCGCACGATGACGGAACGCTGGCCGAGGGCGAGTTCGACCAGGCCACCTGCACCGTCGAGTGCCCGCGCCACGGTTCGCTGTTCGACCTGCGCAACGGCAAGCCAATGACCCTGCCCGCATACGTCCCCGTCGAGACCTTCCCGGTCACGATCGAGGGAGAGACGATCAAGATCGAGGTGGAATAAACCCCATGGCCACCACTGAGCCCACCACCGGGACCGCCCCGCTCACCACGAATGAGCGGTTGGGGCAGATCAACGCCGACTACACCGAGCGCTACGGCTTCCACGACGCCGAGAACTATCTGTACAAGGCGCCGAAGGGCATCAACCGCGAGATCGTCGAGAAGATCTCCGAGTTCAAGTCCGAGCCGGAGTGGATGCGGGACTTCCGCCTGAAGGCGCTCGAGCACTTCTTCTCCCGCCCGCAGCCGACCTGGGGCTCGCCGATGCTCGCCGAGGTCGACTACGACGACATCCACTACTTCGTCCGCGCCTCGGAGCGGGCCGAGCGCTCGTGGGACGACGTGCCCGAGGACGTCAAGAAGACCTTCGACCGGCTCGGCATCCCCGAGGCGGAGCGCAAGTTCCTCTCCGGCGTCGGCGCCCAGTACGAGTCCGAGGTCGTGTACCACCAGGTCAACGAGAGCCTGGAGAAGCAGGGCGTGATCTTCATGGACATGGATACCGCGCTCCGTGAGCACGAGGATCTCGTCCGGGAGTACTTCGCCACGGTCATCCCGGCCAACGACAACAAGCTGGCCGCGCTGAACTCATCGGTCTGGTCGGGCGGCTCGTTCGTGTACGTCCCGCCGGGCGTCCACGTCGAGATGCCGCTCCAGGCGTACTTCCGGATCAACACGGAGTCGATGGGCCAGTTCGAGCGGACGCTGATCATCGCCGACGAGGGCTCCTACGTGCACTACGTGGAGGGCTGCACCGCGCCCACGTACTCGGCCTCCTCGCTGCACTCCGCGGTCGTCGAGCTGATCGCCAAGCCCGGCGCCCGGATCCGGTACACGACGGTCCAGAACTGGTCGACGAACGTGTTCAACCTCGTGACCAAGCGCGCCGTCGCCCACGAGGACGCGACCGTCGAGTGGGTCGACTGCAACCTCGGCTCGAAGCTGACGATGAAGTTCCCGAGCGTCTACCTGCTCGGCGAGCGGGCCCACGGCGAGATCCTCTCGATCGCGTTCGCCGGGGCCGGTCAGCACCAGGATGCCGGCGGCAAGATCATCCACGCCGCGCCGAACACGACCTCCAACATCTTCGCCAAGTCGATCTCCAAGGACGGCGGCCGGGGCTCCTACCGCGGGCTGCTGGAGATCGCCAAGGGCGCCCACGGCTCCCGATCGAAGGTCGTCTGCGACGCGCTGCTGCTCGACGAGCACAGCCGCTCGGACACCTACCCGACGATCCGGATCGGCGAGGACGACGTCAACGTCGGCCACGAGGCGACGGTGTCGAAGGTCGGCGAGGATCAGCTCTTCTACCTCACGAGCCACGGGATCCCCGAGGAGGAGGCGTCGAAGCTGATCGTCAACGGGTTCATCGAGCCGATCACCAAGGAGCTCCCGATGGAGTACGCGGTCGAGATGAACCGGCTGATCGAGCTGCAGATGGAGGGTTCCATTGGCTAGCGCCGTGCTGTCGAGCTCCCGACAGTTCAAGGGGCGGCCTGGCTGGGAGTTCACAGACCTGAGCGGCCTCGATCTCGACGCGTACTCGTCCGGCGCCCGTCAGCCACAGCGGCGGCGTCGGCGGGCTCTGGAGCATCGAGGTCCCGAGCTTCCCGTCGGAGTCGAGGTGACCGAGGACGAGGATGGCGCGACGGTCGTCACCGTTGCCCGGGGGGTGGTGCTGCAGGCGCCGATCCCGCTTGTCGCCGTCCAGTCGGAGTCGGGCACGCTCGTCGACCAGACGACGCGGATCGTGCTCGAGGACGGCGCCGAGGCCGAGGTGTGGGAGCAGTTCCTCTCCGCCTCCGAGGACCTCGATGGGATCTTCAACATCACAACCGAGCTGATCGTCGGCCAGAACGCCCGTCTGCGCTACGTCTGCGGTCAGGACCTGTCGGAGAAGACGTGGATCTTCGGCGTCCCAGCGGGCCGAGGTCGGCCGCGACGGCCGACTCGACTGGGTCGCGCTCGGCTTCGGCTCGCGCCCGCGGACGCGTGCGGATGGACACCCGGCTGGCCGGCGAGGGTGCCGACGCCCGGGTCACCGGCGCGTACGCAACGCACGCCCGTCAGCACATCGACTTCGACACCACCCAGGAGCATGCCGCCCCGCACACGACCTCGGACCTCGCGTTCCGCGGGGTGCTCCAGGGCCGCTCGACCGCCGTGTGGAAGGGCAACATCATCGTCGACCCCGGCGCGCAGAAGACCGACGCTTTCCAGGAGTCGCGCAACCTCCTGATCTCCAAGCGGGCCCACGCCGACGCGATCCCGGGCCTCGAGATCCAGGCCAACGACGTCCGCTGCACGCACGCCGCGGCCGTCGCGCAGGTCGACCCCGAGCAGCTCTTCTATCTGCGCTCGCGGGGCTGCCCGAAGGCGTCGCCCGGCAGCTCGTGATCGAGGGCTTCCTGGCCGCGCTCGTCGAGCGCTTCGAGCCCGGTGCGGTGCGCGAGCGGCTCGCCGATGCGCTCGAGCGCCGGCTCGCGCTCGTCCTCGCCGGCTGAGCGCCGCAAACCGCACACAAGTCCGTCCCGGAGGGGTGCGTGTCCGATCAGCGTCGCCATGCTGGGAAAATCGACCACGCTCCCGCGTAGCATCCGCGGCGATGGCCCGTTCACCCGCGCTGATCGCACTCGGTTACGGCAAGTTCGTGCGGGCCGACCGGATCTACGCGCTCGTCCCGCTCGAGGGGCCCGAGCGCGGCGACGGCCGCCGCACGCTCGTCCACGTCGAGGGGATCGAGGAGCCGCTGATCGCGTCTCGTGCAGAGTCGGCGATCGCCCGCGACCTCGCCGAGGCGCTCGGCCACGAGCCCGCCGGGGGCCGGACGGGCCGGGGGATCCCGGGGCAGGAGCAGCTCTTCCGGCCGTGAGCGCCACGCGCCTGATCGCGATGCTGCGCGGGATCAACCTCGGCCCGAATCGCCGTGTTCCGATGGCCGAGCTCCGCTCCCGGCTCGGCTGATGCCGGCTACGCGGACGTCGCCACCTACGTCCAGAGCGGGAACATCGTGCTGACGAGCACGGTGGCGCCGACGAAGCTCGCCGGGGCGCTCGACGGGCAGCTCCAGGAGTGGTTCGGGTTCGAGATCCCGGTGATCGTGCGGACCGCCGAGCAGCTCGCCGCGGTGATCGAGGCCAACCCGCTCGGGGACGTCGCCGACGAGCCGAAGCGCTACCAGGTGAGCTTTCTTGACCGCACACTCCCGAAGGACCGCGCCGAACGCCTGGCTGAGCTCGCCGCCGGCGAGGAGCGGGTCGTCGTGCTCGGCCGCGAGATCTACGCCTGGCACCCGGCGGGTGTCGCCCGCTCGAAGCTGTGGAACGAGCTCGCCGGACCGCGGCTCGGCGTGCAGGCCACGGCGCGCAACTGGCGCACGGTCCTGGAACTCGACAAGCTGGCGCGCGGATGACCGAACGGTCCTACGTGATCCTCGACGTGTTCACGGACACGCCGCTGCAGGGCAACGCGCTCGGCGTGTTCCCGGAGGCAGTGGGCCTCGACACCGCGGTGATGCAGCGGACGGCCCGTGAGCTCAACCTCTCCGAGACGGTGTTCATCACCGCCCGCGATGGCGACAGCGCCGAGGTCCGGATCTTCACCCCTTCGACGGAGATGCCGTTCGCCGGCCACCCGATCCTCGGCACGGCCTGGGCGCTCGCCGCCGAGAGCGACGCGGACACGATCGAGCTCCATCCCCCGGCGGGGCGGGTCCCGGTGCGCATCACCCGCGCACGCGACGGGTCGCCGACGTTCGGCGAGATGGATCAGCCGCTGCCGGTGATCGAGGAGTTCCCGGAGGCCGACGAGGCGATCGCGGCGCTCGGCTGCGGAGCACCGGAGATCCCGCTGACCGCGTACCGGAACGGCCCGGCCCACGTGTTCGTCGCCGTGCGGGACCGGGCCGCGCTCGCCGCGCTTGATCCCGATCTCGGCCGCCTCGCCCGGCTCGGGGCGTACGGGTTCGCGTGCTTCGCGGCCGACGGCGACCCCATCCGGGCGCGGATGTTCGGCCCCGGTCTCGGCGTCGCGGAGGACCCGGCGACAGGCTCGGCGGCCGGGCCGCTCGCCTTCCATCTCGCTCGCCACGGCCGGATCCCGTTCGGCGACCCGGTGACGATCCTCCAGGGGGTCGAGATGGGTCGGCCCTCGACTCTGGTGGCGACGGTCGACGGTACGGCGGAGCGGGTCGAGCGGGTCCGGGTCGGCGGCACGGCGGTGATCGTCGCTCGCGGCGCCTACCGGCTGGCCTGAGAAGCGCCGATCGGCTGGCCCGAGCGGTGCCCGTCGGCGGCCCTGCGCGGCGCCGACCTGCTGGCCTGAGCGGCGCCCGATTCCGCGGGCCCTCGCGTACGCGCGGGTTTAAGGAACACCGCGAAAACGCCGAAATATCGGTCAGATGGCCACGGTTGGTATCCCCGCGGGGTCGCTCGGGTCTGGACGGCTCGACCCCGAGCCTCGCGATCTCTCGCTCGGGCCCGGTGTCCGTGAGGGTGACGCGCGGACGCATCCGCGCACGATCGGCTGGGCGGGGACGGTCTCGCTGGCGATGGGTGGCTCCAACCAGAGCCTGTTCGTCATCGGCGCGCTGCTCGCCGCTCAGGGCACCGCCGCCGTCCCGCTGCTCGCCGTCGGGCTGCTGCTGAGCTGGTTCGCGTTGCCGGGCTGGACCGAGCTGATCCTGATGTGGCCGAACCGCGTCGGCGGGATCGCCGCGACCTGCGCCGAGGCCTTCCGTCCGTACTCGCCGGTGTTGGCCAATCTCACCGGCGTCTGCTACTGGTGGGGCTGGATCCCGACCTGCGGGCTCACCGCGATCCTCTCCGCCGGCGCGCTGCATTCCTGGTATCTGCCCGGCGTTCCGGTCCATCTGCTCGCCGCGGCGATCGTGCTCGTGTTCATGGCCGTCAACCTCACCGGCGTGCGGCGGGCGACGCGGCTGGCGATCCCGATCGCCGCCGCCTCCGGCGCGCTCGCACTGCTCTCGGCCGTGATCCCGGTCCTCTCCGGGAGCGTCGACTGGCACCGCGCGCTCACGTTCACGCTGAAGACGCCCTTCCACGGCGTGTTCGGGGTGATGACGAGCGCGATGGCGGGCCTGTACCTGATCGGCTTCGCCGCGCCCGCCTTCGAGGCCGCCGCCTGTCACGTCGGCGAGACCCGAGATCCCGAGCGCACCGTCCCGCGCGCGATGTTCGGCTCGGCGGCGATCGCCACCGTGTACTTCGTCGTGCTGCCCGTCGTGTGGCTCGGCGCGCTCGGCGCCGGTCCTCTCGGGGGCGACCTCGCCGCCCAGCTCGGCCCGACCTTCTCGCCGCTCCTCGGCGGCGCGGCCAAGGGCGCGGCGGTGTGGTTCATGGTCTTCAACATGTTCCACGGCACGCTCCAGCCGCTCGCCGGCGCGTCGCGGACGCTCTCACAGCTCGCCGAGGACGGACTGCTCCCGCGGTCGTGGATGCGGCGCAACCGCTTCGACGTGCCGTGGGTGACGACGACGCTGACCGCGGGGATGGCGATCATCTTCCTCCAGTCCGGTGACCCCACCTGGGTCATCGCCGCGGCCAACCTCGCCTACCTGATCGGCATCTCGATGCCGAGCATCGCCGTGTGGCTGCTGCGCCGCAACGAGCCCGAGCGGGTGCGTCCGTACCGCGCGCCGCGGTTCACGATCGGTCTCGGCGTGTTCGCCGCCGGCGCCTGGCTGTGCTCGACGCTGCTCGGGTTCGAGCAGTACGGACTGCCGACGGTGATCATCTCGCTCGTTCTCTGCTACGCCGGGGCCGGCCTGTACGCCTGGCGGCGGTGGCGCGATCGCCCGAGCGGCGAGCGGCGCCAGTTCACGTTCTCGCTGCACACCAAGCTGACCACGGCGATGGTCGCGGTGATCGCGCTCGACGGCCTCGGCTACCTGATCGCAATCGATCACGTCCCCAAGGGCGACGACGTGCTGGTGGCGATCCTCAAGGACATCTTCGTCGGGGTCGCGCTGCTGACGATCAACGTCGGCCTCGTGATCCCGGGAATCGTCTCCCACGCCGTGGGCGAGATCGCGGCCGCCGCGCGCCGGCTCGCCGGCGGCACGCTCACCGAGCTCACCGGCGCGATGCAGGCCCTCAGCCGCGGCGACCTCGAGGCCGCCCAGGCCCGGGCCGAGCTCGTCCCGGTCCGGGTCCACACCCGTGACGAGCTGGCCGAGATGGCGATCTCCTTCAACCGCATGCAGGGCGAGGTGGGGCGGGCCGCGGCCGCGCTCGATGTCGCCCGCGAGGAGCTCCGCTCGACGAAGTTCGCGGTCGCCCGCTCGGCCGCGCGGCAGGCCGCCGTCGCCCGGCTCGGCCTGCGGGCGATCGACGACAGCGACGTCGAGGGTCTGATGGACGAGGTCGTCATCACCGCCCGGGACGTGCTCGAGGCCGACGTCGCGCTCGTCTACGAGTATGAGCCGCTCGCCGGTGGCGTGCGGGTCAAGACCGCTGCCGGGCTCGGCGAGGACTTCCCGCGCACGACCCTCACCGATCCGGCCGCCGGGCGCCTGATGCTCGGCCCCGGCGAGGAGCTCCACGTCGTCGACTGGTCGCTCGAGCCCGAGGCGCCGCCGCCCGCCCACCTCCGGGCCGCCGGCGTCGAGGCCACCTTCGCGGTCCCGGTCGTCGAGCAGGGGCGGGTGTTCGGGGCCCTCGCTCTCGGCTACCGCGCCCCGCGTGAGTTCACCGCCGAGGAGGTCGACACCGCGCGCTCGATCGCCAACCTGCTCGCCGGTGCCGCCGAGCGCGAGCGCGCCGCGCAGGAGATGCGCCACCGGGCGCTCCACGACCCGCTCACCGGCCTGCCGAACCGCACGCTGTTCGTCGACCGTCTGGAGCTCGCCATCGTCCAGGCCCGCCGCCGGGGCAACTCGGTGGCCGTCCTGTTCATGGACGTCGACCAGTTCAAGTTCATCAACGATTCTCTCGGGCACGGCGCCGGCGACCACCTGCTCCAGGCCGTTGCGGTGCGGCTGTCGATGTGCATGCGCGCCGGGGATACCGTGGCGCGGTTCGGCGGGGACGAGTTCGTCGTCATCTGCACCGACATCGAGGATCGCCAGGTTCCAGGGACGGTGGCCACGCGGATGCTCACGGCGCTCGCCGAGCCGCTCGTCCTCGGCGGCAACCAGCACGTCGTCTCGGCCTCGATCGGGATCGCGGTGGGCGGCGACGACGCCCGTGGGCCCGAGGACCTGATCCGGGAGGCCGACGCCGCGATGTACCGCGCCAAGGAGGACGGCCGTCAGCGATACGCGATCTACGACGAGGTGATGCGTGCCCGGGCCAGCCGCCGGCTAACGATCGACAACGAGCTGCGCCGCGCGGTGGCCGGAGACGAGCTCGAGCTCCGCTTCCAGCCGATCGTCCGCCTGCCCGACGCCCGGATCGAGGGCGTCGAGGCGCTCGTGCGCTGGGCGCACCCCAAGCAGGGGATGCTGCTCCCCGGGGAGTTCGTGCCCCTGGCCGAGCAGACCGGGGCGATCCTCACGCTCGGCGAGTGGGTCCTGCGCGAGGCGGCCGCCCAGGCCGTCGCGTGGCGCGGGACGTACCCCGACCGGAACCTGTCGATGGCCGTCAACCTGTCACCGCGGCAGATCGCCCACGACGGGCTGCTCCCGATGATCGAGGAGCTAGTCATGGACCTCGGTCTTCAGCCTGGCGAGCTCGACCTGGAGATCACCGAGTCGGTCCTGATGGACCCCGGCGAGAGCAACATCGAGCGCCTCCAGGCGCTCAAGCGGCTCGGTGCGAACATCGTCCTCGACGACTTCGGGACCGGGTACTCGTCGCTGGCCTACGTGAAGCGCTTCCCAATCGACAAGCTGAAGATCGACCGGGCGTTCGTTCGCGATCTCGGCGGTGAGGATCGCGACGCGTCGATCGTCGAGGCGATCATCGCGATGGCGCGCGGGCTGAGGATGGCCGTCGTCGCCGAGGGCGTCGAGATGTACGAGCAGGCCGAGGTGCTGGCGGCGCTCAACTGCTCCCACGCTCAGGGATACCTGTTCTCGCCGCCGGTCGCCGCCGAGGACATCGAGCGGATGTTCCAGGGCGGCCTCGAGCTCGCTCCGCTCACCCGTCCGGCGCTGCCGAGCTGAGCCGCTCGGGCGCGCGTTTCGCCCGCCACGATCGCCCTCGCCCCGGCGTCCGCGCAGCCCTCGACGGCCGCCCCCGCAAGCTGCAAGGATGGCGCGATGGAACTCTCTCCCCGCCAGACGCGCGCCCTCCGGGACATCTGCGACACCTTCTGTCCCGCCGGCGAGGACACGCCGCCGGCCCACGATCTCGACGTCGCGGCCGCGATGCTGAACGCGGTCTCGCTCAACCCCCGGGCGAGCGAGCGCAAGCAGCTCGCGGGCCTGCTCTCCCTGTGGGATACGCCGGTCCTCGGCGCGATCGGCGGCGCCGGGCCGCGCCGCTTCAGCAGCCTCTCCCAGGACGACCGCGAGGCGCTGCTGCGCAGCTGGGCAGACTCCGGCAGCCCGCAACGGCGCGCGGTGTTCGAGGCGCTGCGCAAGGGGTCGCTGCTGTTCTACTGGATGCTCGGAAATCCTGACGGGGCACCGAACCCGGCGTGGGCGAAGATCGGCTACGACGGACCGCTCGGGCGGCTCGCCGACGCGCCCCCGAGGGCGCTTGAGATGACCCCGGTGACCGGCGACACGGAGCTCGACTGCGACGTGGTGATCGTCGGCTCCGGCGCCGGGGGAGGCGCGGCGGCCGGCGTGCTCGCGACGGCGGGGTACGACGTGCTCGTCGTCGAGTCCGGTGACTACTACGACGACCGCGACTTCGACGGCTCCGAGCACACCGCGCTGACCAAGTTCTACATGGGGGCGCCGAGCGCCAGCCACGACCAGAGCGTCAGCCTGCTCGCGGGGTCCTGCCTCGGCGGCGGCACCGTCGTCAACTACAGCACCTCGTTCCGGACCCCTGAGGACGTCCGCGCAGAGTGGTCATCCCACGGGGTGCCGGCGTTCGCCGGCCAGGCCTACACCGACAGCCTCGACGCGGTCGTCGAGCGCCTGGGCGTCAGCCAGGAGTACAACACCCCGTCGACCCGGGAGCAGCGCCTGCAGGAGGGGTGCGTGAACCTCGGCTGGCACGTCGACGCGATGCCCCGCGGGGTCCGCAACTGCGTGCAGGGCAAGGAGTGCGGCTACTGCGGGCTCGGGTGCCGCGTGGGAGCCAAGCAGTCGGTCGTGAAGACCTGGCTGCACGACGCCCACGAGGCGGGCGCCAGGATGATCGTCAAGACCCGCGTGCAGCGGGTCGTGGTCGACCACGGCGCGGCGACGGGGATCGAGGGCACGACGGCCGACGGCCACCGGGTGACGGTCCGCGCGCGGGCGGTGATCGCCTCGTGTGGTGCGATCCACACCCCGGCGCTGCTCCGTCGCTCCGGCCTGCGCAACGAGAACATCGGCCGTCACCTCAAGCTCCACCCCGCGGCCGCCGTGTTCGGGGTGTTCGACGAGGAGCTGAAGCCGTGGGAGGGGACGATGCAGGCCCTGTACTCCGACGAGCACCGAAACCTCGACCGCGGCTACGGGCTGAAGTACGAGACGGCCGCCAACCACCCGCACCTGTTCATCAATTTCGCCCCGTGGCGGAGCCGCGAGCAGCACCTCGGCCTGATGGAGGGACTGCCGCACTCGATGCCGATCGGCGTGCTGCTCCGGGATCGCGACGGGGGCGAGGTCCGGGTCGGTCGCGACGGCGAGCCGGTCGTCCGCTACGCGCTGTCGGACTACGACGTCGGCCACCTGCGGACCGGGATCGACGGCGCGGCGCAGATCCTCGAGGCCGCGGGCGCGCGGCGGATGTTCACCGGCCAGTCGAAGTGGGTGAGCTACGAGCCCGGCGTGTCGGGCGACCGGACCCGGTTCATGGCCGAGGCCGACGCGTGCGGTTACGGCGCGGGCCAGATCAGGCTCGGCTCGTTCCACATCATGGGCTCGACCCGGATGGGCGGCTCGGCGGCCTCATCGGCCTGCGATCCGACCGGGCAGACGTGGGAGGTGGAGAACCTGTACGTGTTCGACGGCTCCTCGTTCCCGACGGCGTCCGGAGTCAATCCGCAGATCTCGATCCAGGCCATCGCCCACATGGGCGCGCGGGGGCTGGCCGCCACGCTGTAGGCGGAGTCCCGGCGCGGTGCAACGGGGCGCCCAACGGCGGCCCACCGGCGCCGCTAACGTCGGGCCGGTGAGCGGGGCACCGTGGCTGAGCGCCGGTACGCGCACGCGGGCGCGGATCCGTCGCCGGCGGATCACTGCCCTGTGCCTGATCGTCGTGCTCGTCGGCGGCGCGATCGCGTACGCCACGACGCGCGGGTCGCGGCCACCGGTGGGCCCCCACGCTGCGGTCGGCACGCGGCCGGCCGCGCGCACCACGCCGGCCGTGCCGGCCGCGGGCACCACGCCGGCCGTGCCGGCCGCGGGCACCACGCCGGCCGCACCCCCTGCCGGTCCGCGCCGCTCGGGGGCGCGGCGCCCGTCGCTGCCCCGCGCCGACGCCCGCGCGCTCGCCGCGGTGATGGCCACCACCCCCGCAGTCTCGGTCGGCTCGACCCGCCACCGGGCGATCGCCCTCACCTTCGACGACGGCCCGAGCCCCTACACGCCGCAGATCGTCGCCGCGCTCGTCCGCATGCACGCCACGGCGACGTTCTTCGTCGTCGGACAGCAGCTCACGTACTTCTCCGCCGGGCTGCGCGACGAGGTCGCGCACGGCTTCGAGGTCGGCGACCACACCACCAACCACGCGATGCTGAGCGTGCTCGGCGCCGGTGGCCAGCGCGCGCAGATCGCAGGGGACGCGAGCGCGATCGAGCGCCGCGGTGCCCCGGCGGTGCAGCTCTTCCGCCCGCCCTACGGCGTCTACAACGCGACCACGCTGACGATCCTGCACCGGCTGCACATGCTGCTCGTCACCTGGTCGGTCGACCCCGGCGACTGGCGGCGCCCGGGGTCGGTGGCGATCATGCGCGCGGTCCTGAGGGCGGCCCGGCCGGGCGCGATCGTCATCATGCACGACGGTGGAGGCGACCGCAGCCAGACGGTTGCCGCGCTGCCCCGGATCATCCGCGGCCTGCGCCGGATGCACTACGACCTCGTCACCGTGGCCCATCTGCTGGCGCTCGACCCGCCGAGCCACGGCGCCGCTAGGCTGACGCGGCGATGAAGCTCGCCACCGCGCGCACCCCCGACGGCTCGGTCCACGCCGGTGAGGTCGCCGACGAGCGCTTCCATCCGTTCGCCGGCGGGGTGAGCGTCAAGGACGTGCTCGGCGGTGCCGACGGCGAGCGCGCCGGGGACTCGTTCCCGCTCGGAGAGGTCACAGCTGCTCGCGCCGATCCCCGATCCGGGCACGGCGTACGCGATCGGGCTCAACTACGCCGCCCACGTCGAGGAGACCGGAGCCGAGCGGCCCGAGCGCCCGATCGTGTTCGTCAAGGTGGCCGGCTCGATCGCGCCCCCCGGCGGACCGATCCGCTGTCCGGAGGTCGTGCGCCGCCTCGACTACGAGGGCGAGCTGACGATCGTCATCGGCGCGGACGGGAAGGCGGGCGGATACTGCGTCGCCGACGACGTCACCGCGCGTGACCTCCAGGGCCGGGAGTTACAGTGGACGCGGGCCAAGGGCGCCGACACGTTCTGTCCGATCGGCCCCTGGGTGACGACCGCCGACGAGGTCCCCGACCCGGGCGCGCTGCGGTTGCGGACGTGGGTCAACGGCGAGCTCCGACAGGACACCTCGACCTCGGACCTGATCTTCGGCTGCGACGAACTGGTCGCATTCATCGCCGAGACCTGCGCGCTGCGCCCCGGCGACCTGATCCTCACCGGCACCCCGAGCGGAGTCGGGCAGGGTCAGGAGCCCCCGAGCTTCCTCGCCTCCGGGGACACGATCCGGATCGAGATCGAGTCGCTCGGCGCGATCGAGCACGCCGTCGCCTGACGGAGGAGCGCGAGCCGCGGTGTAGAAGTCCAGTGCCCGGGGCACCATTACTGCCGGAGGAGAGACTGCGGTGCTGAGACTTCACCCGAGCACGATCGATTACGTCATCCTGGCGATCTACTTCGTCGTGGTGCTCGGAATCGGCTTCGTCGCGCGGCTCGCGATCAAGACCGACCTCGACTTCTTCCTCTCCGGCCGCTCGCTCCCCGCCTGGATCACCGGTCTGGCGTTCATCGCCGCCAACCTCGGGGCGCTGGAGATCCTCGGCCAGGCCGCCAACGGTGCCCAGTACGGCGTGCCCGCCGTGCACTACTACTGGCTGGGCGCCGTGCCGGCGATGGTGTTCCTGGGGCTGGTGATGATGCCGTTCTACTACGGCGCCAAGGTTCGCTCGGTGCCGGAGTATCTGCGCCTCCGGTTCGGCGAGTGCGGCGCACGCCTTCAACGCCGGGACGTTTGCCGTGGCGACGGTCCTGATCTCCGGCGTGAACCTGTTCGCGCTGGCGCTGATCATCCACCTGATGCTCGGCTGGTCGGTCTCGTTCGCGATCCTGGTGGCCGCCGCGATGGTGCTCATCTACATCACGCTCGGCGGCCTGACCTCGGCGATCTACAACGAGGTCCTGCAGTTCTTCGTGATCGTGGCCAGTCTGCTGCCGCTGACGCTGGTCGCGCTCCACGCCATCGGTGGGATCGACGGCCTCAAGAACAAGATCAAGGCGTTCCCCAAGCTCGGCGAGCCGGGACTCCACGCCTGGCAGGGGGTCGGCATCCACCACGTGACCAATCCGCTGGGCTCCGACTGGGTGGGGCTCGTGTTCGGGCTCGGTTTCGTGCTCGGCTTCGGATACTGGACGACGAACTTCGCCGAGGTCCAGCGGGCGCTCTCCGCCCGCAACATGTCGGCCTCGCGACGCACGCCGCTGATCGGGGCCTACCCGAAGATCCTGCTGCCGGCGATCATCATCGTCCCCGGCCTGATCGCGGTGGTCACCGTCAAGGGCCTGGGCGGAAGCAGCCTCAGCCTGCAGTACAACGCCGCGATCCCGCACCTGATCGGCAACTATCTGCCCGAGGGGATGCTGGGCATTGCGATCACCGGGCTGATCGCGGCGTTCATGGCGGGCGTGGCCGCGAACGTCACGTCCTTCAACACGGTCGTCACCTACGACCTGATCCAGGCCTACTTCGTCAAGGACCGCGACTCCGCGTACTACCTGCGGGCCGGCCGCCTGGTCACGATCGGCGGGATTCTGATCTCGGTGCTCACGGCGTTCATCGCCAAGGGCTACTCGAACATCATGAATTACGTCCAGGACCCTGTTCTCGATCTTCAACGCCCCGCTGTTCGCCACCTTCATCATCGCCATGTTCTGGCGCCGGGCAACGGCCTGGGGCGGCTTCTTCAGCCTCGTCATGGGCACGCTGGCGGCCTACGCCGTCAACCGGCTGAACGCCTACCACACGATCTTCCACTTCGGCTCCGCGCTCAGCGCCAGCTTCTGGCAGGCGATCATCGCGTTCATCGTCGGCGCGGTCGTGCTCGTCGTCGTCTCGCTGTTCACCCCCCGCAAGACCGACGAGGAATTGCGTGGGCTGGTCTGGGGGCTCACGCGGGCCGAGGAGAAGGAGGAGAATGCAGATCCACGCGACAAGCTGTGGTGGCGTTCACCGGCCCTGCTCGGCGGGGTCGCGATCGGCATCATCGTCGTCCTCAACATCGTCTTCGCCTAGGAGCGCGCCGTGTCATCGAGCGACAAGCCATTTACGGGTCCCGGCGGCTCCACCGATGAGGGTCTGGCCTCCACCGGGCGGACCGACGAAGAGGAGATCGAGGCGGCCCGAGCGGCCAACCGGTTCGACATCCGACGGCTGATCGGTGGCGTGTTCCTGCTCTACGGCCTGATCCTGTTGGTGCTCGGCCTCGTCGGCTCCCACACCGTCAAGCACAAGGCCGCGGGCATCAACATCGACCTGTGGACCGGGATCGGCATGCTGATCTTCGGCGCGCTGATGATCGCCTGGGCGCTCCTGCGTCCGACCGTCCCGGAGCCTCCCGAGACCCGCGGCCAGGGCTCGGGCCGAATCCGCCGGGCACCCGCCACCTGAGCCGGCCGGGTCGGCGCATGCGCCGACCCGTGGGCGGGTGCATGCACCCGCCCAGCGAGGGCCGCATGCGGCCCTCGCCCTCGGACGGGCTAGTGCTCGTAGATGACCCGGTCGATGAGGCCGTACTCGACGGCCTCGTCGGGCTTGAAGAAGCGGTCGCGCTCCATGTCCACGTGGACCTGCTCCTCGGTCTGGCCCGTGTGGTGGGCGTAGATCTCGTCCGTCCGCTTGCGGATGTTGAGGATCTCGCGCGCGTGGATCTCGATGTCGGTCGACTGGCCCTCGAAGCCGGCCGACGGCTGGTGGATCAGGATCCGGCTGTTGGGCAGCGAGAACCGCTTGCCCTTCGCGCCGCCGGTGAGCAGCAGCGAACCCATCGACATCGCGATCCCGACGCAGATCGTCTGGATCTCCGGCTTGATGAACTGCATCGTGTCGTAGATCGCGAGCCCGGAGTAGATCGAGCCACCGGGGCTGTTGATGTACATCGAGATGTCCTTGTCGGGGTCCTGCGACTCCAGGTGGAGCAGCTGGGCGACGACGAGGTTGGCGACGGTGTCGTCGATCGGCGTGCCGAGGAAGATGATGCGCTCGTTGAGCAGGCGGGAGTAGATGTCGAACTCGCGCTCGCCGCGGGCGGTCCGCTCGATCACCATCGGGACTAGGGGCATGGGCCAGAGCCTAGCGGGGCGTTCGCGCCGCCTGCCGCTCGGGCACGAGCACCGCGCTGCCCTCGAACGCCCCGGCGCGCAGATCGGCGAGCGCCTGCTCGGCCCGCTGCAGCGGGATAGCTGGTGACCGTCGTCCGCACCGGGACCTCCGGCGCGAGGGCCAGGAACTCCGCGCCGTCGCGGCGCGTGAGGTTCGCGACGCTGCGGATCGTCCGCTCCATCCACAGCTCGTCGTACGGGAAGCTCGGGATGTCGCTCATGTGGATCCCGGCGCAGACGACGGTTCCGCCCGGGGCCAGCGCTCGCAGGGCCTGCGGCACGAGCGCCCCGGCCGAGGCGAAGATGATCGCCGCGCCGAGCGGCTCGGGCGGGAGCTCGTCGCTGCCCCCGGCCCACGTCGCGCCGAGTGAGCGGGCGAACGCCTGGCCGCGGTCGTCCCCGGGCTTGGTGAACGCGTACACCTCGCGGCCCTGATGGGCGGCGACCTGGGCGATCATGTGCGCCGCCGAGCCGAACCCGTAGAGCCCGAGCCGCTCGCCGTCGCCGGCGAGGGTCAGCGCCCGGTAGCCGATCAGGCCGCCGCAGAGCAGCGGCGCGACCTGCTCGTCGGGGAGTTCGTCGGGCAGCGGGAAGCAGAACCGCTCGTCGGCCACCGTCTGCTCGGCGTACCCGCCGTCGATGTCGCGGCCCGTGAACCGCGCCCGGGGACAGAGGTTCTCGCGGCCGCTGCGGCAGTACGCGCATTCGCCGCAGGTCCACCCCAGCCACGGGACGCCGAAGCGGCGGCCGTCGTCGCTCTCGCCGACGATCTGGTGGCCGAGCACGACGGGAAGCTTCGTGGCCTCGATCTCGGCGTCGCGCAGGTGGAGGTCGGTCCGGCAGACCGCGCACGCCCGCACGGTGAGGCGGAGCTGGCCCGGGCCGGGCACGGGATCGGGAAGCTCGGCCGGCTCGAGCTCGCGGCCCGGGGCGGGGAGGACCATCGCGCGCATTCGAGCCAGATGGTGACGGTTCGGGCAAGCTCCACCGGGTATAGAAGAAACCATGAACAACGTGAAGAACGAAACCCAGACGCATCCCGAGGCCGAGAAGGAGCGCGAGGAGCGCGAGGAGCGCGAGGAGGGCGGCGAGAGCTCCGAGCACAAGCTTCCCGGGGCGCCGGCTGATGACGGCACGCCGCTCGGCTCCACCGATCAGCACTCGGACGCATAACCAGGTGGGCCGGGCCGAAACGGGCCGGCCGCCGGTTTTTCCGTTTTACTTCATTTCGGACCGGGTACGTGATTCTGTGCACCCTTTCTGACGCACGAATGATCGAGCTTGAGCCTCGGTCGGCGCGAGCCGAACGAGGAGAGCGCCGGTCAGGCCGAGAGCTCGGCCATCCGTCGTGATCTCTCAAATCGGGCGCGCAGCCACGACCAGGGCCAGGGGCCCCGCCCGACCGGGCGGGGCCCCTTGTCCGATCAACTAGCGTTTGGGCGCGATGGTCCCGCTCAACGTGCCAAATGTGCTCACCGTCATCCGCATCCTGCTGGTGCCGGTGCTCGTCGTCGCGCTGCTCGACAAGACCGACGGCGGCGACCTGCTCGCGGCGATCGTGTTCGCGGTCGCCTCGATGACCGACGCGATCGACGGCTACCTCGCCCGCTCGCGCAACTCGGTGACGACGTTCGGGAAGCTGATGGACCCGATCGCGGACAAGCTGCTGATCGTCGGTGCGCTGATCTCGCTCGTCTCGCTGGGCCGCCTTCAGGCCTGGGTGGCGATGGTGATCATCGCGCGGGAGTTCGCGGTCACCGTGCTGCGCGCGGCGGCCGGCGCCGGTCAGGGCGTCGTCATCTCGGCGAGCAACTTCGGAAAGCTGAAGACCGTGCTCCAGGTGGCGATGGTGATGGTCCTGATCACCGTCGAGAACCGCACCGCGTGGGTCGACGCGCTCGTCTACGTCACCGTCGCGGTGACGGTGCTCTCGGGTGCCGACTACTTCTTCGGGCTACGTGCCGGGCTCGCCCGCCGCGGCGTCGAGCCAGGCCCGCCGGCTGACATGAGCGGCTGACGGCACGCCGGTCGCGTACTCGCTCCGGATCTCGCCGAGCACGCCGAACCGCTCGGCGACGACGTTGTGCTGGTGGATCGTCTCCAGGTTGACCTGGCGCGCGGATACGAACGTCGTCTCGTCGAGCTCGGGGAAGCTCTCGATCACCCCGCGGATCATCTCCCGCACGCAGTCCTCGACGAAGCGGGGACGCCGGTGCGCCTTGTGGACGACGTGGGCCTCGTCGGAGCGCTTCATCAGCTCGTAGATCTCCGACGACATCGAGGCCTCGACGATTTCGAGCAGCGTGGCGGCCTCGATCTCGGCCGGGTGATCCTCCACGCATCCGATCTGCAGCGTCCCGAGGCCGCGCTGGTTGTGCGTGGCGACCGGGACGAGCTGCAGGATCCGCTCGGTCTCGGCCTCGCCGAAGCCATCCTCGCGCAGCCGCTCGCGGGTGTCGGCGGCGATCAGCTCCTGCGCGCACGGGCACGCGGTCATCCCCTGGGCGGTGACGCCGACGATCCGGCGCGTGCCCGCCGCGGTGGCGAGCGCCGAGCCGTGGAGGGTGTAGATCTCCTGGGTGTTGATGCCGCTCACCGGCGCGGGCTTGTGCTCAGGGAACCGGGCCTCGACGGTCACCTCGGCCCGCCGCGCGTCCTGGCGTTCGCGGACGAGACCGGCGATCCGCTCGGCGAGCGTCTCGACGCCGAACCCGCTCTGCCCGAGCACGACCTCGCCGATCGCCTCGTTGACGACCTCCTCGAAGCGCGACATGTGCGCGCCCTTCTGCTCCGGGCCGAGGTCGACGACGCATTCGAAGCGCGCCGAGAACAACTGCTCGGTGCCGTCGTGGGCGAGGCGGATGATCTTCTCGACGCCGGTGACGCCGACCGAGGACAGGCTGACGGTGACCTCAGGCACGCGGGCCTGGACGTCGTCGGAGCGCGCGAGCGTGACGGGATCCGCTGCCATCTTCTGCCAAGAGTAGAGAGGTCGTTCGCTCGGCTCGGCACTCGCCGCGCAGGTCCGGCCCAGATTTGTGGTATCACTCCGCCACCCGCAAGGGTGTGGAGAGAGAGGGGTCACCGGCCGAATTTCGGCCGACGGCTCGAGGCTGGTCAGAGAGGAGCTCAGGGGACGTGAGCAAGGCCATGGTTCTGCTGGCTGACGAGGCGCCGATCGTCGAACTCGACGAGCTGCGGCCTCTGATCGCGGAGGGGCACGAGCGCGGGCAGCTCACCTTCGCCCAGATCGAGAGCTGCCTCGAGGAGATCGAGGTCACCAAGGAGCAGGTGCAGGAGCTTCACGCCTACTTCGAAGAGCACGGGATCGAGATCATCGAGAGCGACGGCCGGCTGGCCAAGTCCGAGGGTGGGGCCGTCGAGGCCCGCGCCTCGCGCAGCGCCGCGCCGCAGCCGGAGGAGCGCAAGCCGGTGGAGCTCGACCTCACCGTCGAGCCCTCGCTCGACTCGCTGCGCCTCTACCTCCGCTCGATCGGGCGCGTCAACCTGCTCACCGCCGAGCAGGAGGTGATGCTCGCCCGGCGCATCGAGCGCGGTGACATGGCGGCCAAGCAGCACATGATCGAGGCCAACCTCCGTCTCGTCGTGTCGATCGCCAAGTCCTACCTCGGGCGCGGGCTCACGTTCCTCGACCTCATCCAGGAGGGCTCGATGGGCCTGATCCGCGCGGTCGAGAAGTTCGACTACCGCCGCGGCTACAAGTTCTCCACCTACGCGACGTGGTGGATCCGCCAGGCCGTCACCCGGGCGATCGCCGACAAGGGCCGGACGATCCGCATCCCGGTCCACATGGTCGAGAAGCTCAACAAGGTCGTCCACGTCGAGCGTCAGCTCGTCCAGCAGCTCGGCCGCGAGCCGACGCCGGACGAGATCGCCAAGGAGCTCGACACCACCGTGCGCGAGGTCCGCGACGTCCTGCGCATGGCCCAGCAGCCGATCTCGCTCGAGAAGCCGATCGGCGAGGAGGACGAGTCCGCGCTCGGCGACTTCGTCGAGGACCAGACCGCCGAGTCGCCGTTCGAGCTCGCTGCCGAGCACCTGCGCCAGGAGAACCTCCGCCGCGCGCTCGCTGCGCTGCCCGAGCGCGAGCGCGAGGTGATCGAGATGCGGTTCGGCCTCACCGGCGAGCGGCCGTTCACGCTCGAGGAGGTCGGCCGCGCGTTCAACGTCACCCGGGAGCGGATCCGGCAGATCGAGACGCACACGCTCAAGAAGCTCGAGGCGCTGCCCGAGGCGCAGCGCCTGCGCGACGCGTCGCTAGCCGGCGGCGCCGCGCCCGCCACGCCCGCCGCGCCCGAACTGCGGGCTCGGGTCGGCGATGGTGGACGAGGGTTCCGCGACTGGGCTCGGCGGCAGCGGACGCGGCGCCCTGCCCGCTCGGCGACGCGCCGCGACGCGGCTGCGGCTCGGCGCAGCTTTCATCAGGGCGGCACGCCCTTGATACTGGCCTGGGCGGTCACCGCATCACCATCCGGTTCCTGCTCAAGGGTTGTGAGGCCGTAACCAACGGCGACCTGACGCGCACGATGCTGGGAACCGGGGAGCGTTGCGTCAGCTCGGGCCCGCACGTGTATGCGGAGCTTCAGCGGCTGACGCGGTAACCCCGATCCTGACCGGCCCCCGGCGGGGTTCCGGAGCGGTCAAACGGGATCGGCTGTAAACCGTTGGCTCAGCCTTCACAGGTTCGAATCCTGTCCCCGCCACTCGCTCGTAGCGGCCTTCGCGGCACCGTCCGCGGAGGCCGCCGTTCTATCCTCGGCCTCGCATGCCGCCCGAGGAACTCGTCGAGCAGCAGGCCATCGAAGAGGCCGCCCAGGCCGAGGCCGCACGTATCGGTCGCGTGCGGCAGGCTGCGCTGCGCCTCGACACCGCGCCGGGGCTGCTGGCCGCGGTCCGCCGCCTGCGGGCGCGGCTGCCCGGCGACGAGCGCTTCGGCGATCCGCTCTCGACCGCCGGCGTCACTCCCGTGGAGGTCGTCGCCCGTGGCGTCTCCGCGATGCAGCCCGAGCGCGAGAGCCTCGTCCAGGAACTCGGGCTCACCGGCCTGCAGCTCTGGCAGTCGCTCTCCGAGGCCACCGGCCGGGGTCGCGGCGACGTCGACATGGCCCTGCTGTTCACCGACCTCGTCGGCTTCTCGTCCTGGGCCCTGCGGGCCGGCGACGAATCGACGCTCCGGCTGCTCCGCGAGGTCGGGCTCGTCGTCGAAGGCGCGGTTCTCGATCACGACGGCCGGATCGTCAAGCGGCTGGGGGACGGGCTGATGGCGAGCTTCGTGTCCGCCCAGAGCGCGGTCGAGGCGGCGCTCGCCGCGCAGGAGGCGATCGCCGATGTGGAGGTCGACGGCTACCGGCCGAAGCTGCGCGCCGGCGTTCACTGGGGCTGCCCGCGCAAGCTCGGCGGCGACTACCTCGGCGTCGACGTCAACATCGCCGCGCGGGTGGGGGACGCGGCCAAGGCCGAGCAGGTGCTCGCCTCCGAGACGGTGCTCGCCCGGCTCGATCCCGAGGAGTTCAAGGCCGGCCGTCGCCGGCGGCTGAAGGCCGAGGGCGCGCCGCGTGAGCTCCAGGTCGCGTCGGTCAGCCGGATCGACTGAGCCGCGCCGACCGTCGCCGGGCGCGGGAATGCCCGTCTGGCCGGTTTCCCTGCAATTGCAGGTTTTCTTGCAAGGCTCATCCCGAGAGGTGCCCTTTAGGGACCCGCTGTTACGGTGCGGACCGCGGTCCTCCGCACCCCCGATCCATGTCCAGTCCAGGCCGGTCACATACCCGCGCGCTCATCGCGCTGCTCGCCCTCGCGCTGCTGCTCGCTGCGCTCGGCGCCTGGCGTCCCGGCGGCAGTGCCCGGGCGGCGAGCGTCGGCGCCCTCCAGAACCAGATCTCCAGCGGCCAGTCGCGGATCGGCAGCCTCTCCTCGCAGCTCGGTGCCGCTTCGGCCAAGCTCTCGCAGCTGAACGGCAGCGTGTCGGCGATCGAGCGGCGGATCAGCCAGGTCCAGTCCCAGCTCGACACCGAGCGCGCGCAGCTCCTCGCGCTCCGCTCCCAGCTTGACCGGGCACGGACCCGGCTCGCCCAGCTCGAGTCCTTCCAGACCCGTGCCGAGCAGACGCTCTCCGGAGAGCTCGTCAACGCCTATGAGAGCGACCGCCCGGATGTCGTCACGGTCGTGCTCGAGGCCCGCGGTTTCAACGATCTGCTCGAGAACCTCAGCTTCGCTGCGCGCGTGCGCAAGCAGACGGTTCAGGTGACCTCGGCGGTGAAGGCCGCCCGGCGGGCGACCGCCGCGCAGGCGATCCGCCTCGGCGCGCTCGAGCAGCGCCAGCAGAAGATCGCCACGCAGGTGCTCGGCCAGCGCGACGCGCTCGCCCGGGACAAGGTCGCGCTCGTCTCCCAACAGCTGGCCGCCGCCAGGGACCGGAGCTCGAAGGCCGGCGCGCTCGCCGACGCGAAGGGCCACGTCGCAGCGCTCACCAGGCAGCTCAACCAGCTTCAGGCCCAGCAGGCGGCCGCGGCCGCCGCGGCCGCCGGCCAGAGCTCGACCACCGCTCCGACCGGAGGCGCCTCCGGGTCGGCGCCGGCGGGCGTCTCGCCTGGGTCCGGCGGCTTCACCTTCCCGCTCCCCAAGAGCGCGGTCTCGCCGCCGGGGACGTGGTCGCAGGATCAGGGCGTCGACATGTCCGCCCCCGGCGACACCCCGGAGTACGCGGTGTGCTCGGGCACGATCGTCCTGCACGGGATCGGCGGCTTCGGGCCGTGGGCTCCCGTGCTCCATTGCGACAGCCCGCTCGGCGGCTACGACTACGTCTACTACGGCCATGCCGGTCCGGCGAACCAGCTGTCGATCGGCACGCACGTGTCGGCCGGTGAGGTGATGAGCTCGGTCGGTCCCGGAATCGTCGGGATGTCCACCGGTCCCCATATCGAGATCGGTTTCTCCGATGGCAGCGGCACGCCGGTCGGCGGCGGCAGCTCGTCGGAGATGATGTCGCTGCTCCAGAGCTCCTACTAGCGCGGCTGGCTGGAATGCCGCGCTAGCCTGCGCTCGTGCTTCACCGGGGAGCGAGGAGTGCGGTCCTGGGCGTGCTCGTCGGCACGTTCGCGTGCACGCTGAGCGTGGCCGCTGCGGCCGCTGCGGGACCGCTGTGGCCCGAGATGCGCCACGACCTGCGCAACACCGGGTCGAGCACGATCGTCGCCGGGTACCACGGCGACCGTCCCTGGACGTACTTCACGGCGCGCGGGATCTTCTCGACGCCGATCATCGGCGGCGGCGGCACGGTGTACGTCGGCTCGGCCGACGGGTCCTTCTACGCCCTCACCCCGGCGGGCCGCCTGCGCTTCCGGATCCGCACGGGCGGGATCATCGACGCCGCCGGGGCGGTCACGGCCGGCGCCCATGGGGGCGACGTCGTCACCTTCGGCTCCGGGAACGCGCTGCTGTACCACATGGCCGTCGGCCGGACCGGCGGGCCGCGCCTGCTGTGGCGCTTCCGCGCCACCAAGCCCCCGGTCCCCGGCCAGGAGGTCGACTGGTGGGAGGGGGACGTCGTCGCCGGGCCCGGCGGGAACCTGTTCGCCGGCAACACCGGGGGGACCGCGTACTCGCTCACGCCCACCGGTCACCTGCGCTGGACATACACCGGTGGCAACTCGATCTGGACCGCTCCGGCGTTCGCCGCCGACGGCTCGAGCTTCTGGGGCTCGCTTGATCTGCACGCCTTCAAGCTCGACGCCTCGGGCCACTCGGTGTGGCAGACGTTCACGCCCGGCTACGTCGTCTCCTCACCGGCGCTCGGCTCGGATGGCACCGTGTACGTCGGCGTCCTTCGACTCCAAGCTGTACGCGCTTGATCCGGCGACGGGGGTCCCGAAGTGGACGTTCCCGACGAGCGACCACGTTTACGCCTCGCCGGCCCTCGGTCACGACGCCGCAGGCCACACGACCGCGATCTACATCGCCTCGGCGGACGGGTCGGTGTACGCCGTCTCGCCGGCCGGCAAGCTCCTGTGGCGCTACGACACCGGCGATCCGATCCGCTCCTCGCCGGTGCTTGGTGCCGCGCCCGCCGGTGAGCACCGGCAGATCCTCTACGTCGGCTCCTCGAACGGGAAGCTGTACGCGCTGAATGCCGACACCGGCCGGCGGCGGTGGTCCTACGACACGACCCCGGCCGCGCCGGCGCTGCGCGACCGCAACGACCTCAACGCCTCGCCGGCGCTCGGTCGGACGGGGGTGGTGATCGCCGGTGAGGACGGCGCTGTCGACTACGTCCCGTACGACTACTGCCTGCACCGCCGCGACCGCCGCTGCTCGACCGCGCCCGCCCAGGAGTTCGGTCAGCAGCTCGACCGCGTGTTCCCGGTCAGCGCAGGGGGGACGACGCTGCCGACGAGCACGCTCGCCGTGTCGCCGGCCGCAGTTCTCAACTTCCGGCTGATCGTGCGGCGGGGTGGCCGGACGGTGAACGCGGCGATCCTCGATCCCGGTCACACCGTCTCGGTCTCGCCCGCGTTTCCGTTCACGGTCCAGGAATCGGGCGACGGGCACTTCCTGTTCGTCGTGCCCTCCGGTCTGCTGCGGCCGGGGACGACGTACCGCGTGCGGATCGCCGGCCGCTACACCGACAACGGCTCGAAGATGGGCAACTTCGACCCCGCCGGAGCGCCCGCGGGGAGCTTCGCCCAGACGATCACGGTCCGGACTGGGCCCCGCGGCGGCCCGCTGCCGCTCACGGTGGGCGCGAGCCGCGTGTCGGCGCTGACGATCCGCCGGCTCGCCGTGCCGATGCCGGCGTTCCTGCCGTCGGTCAACCAGATCGGCTTCGACAGCTATGACTGGATCGCCTCGACGGTCGCCCGCCAGGGCTCGCACGTGCTGCTGTGGGTGATCGGCGCGCAGCGCGACGCGCGCGGGGTGGAGCGGGTTGACCCGAGCAGCGCGTTCAGCTTCCCGCTCCAGGGCGTGTCGAACGGGCGCGCGCTCGCGCTGTCGGCGGCGAACGTCCCGCTCGAGTTCAGCTTCGGCGAGGTGCCACTTCGCCGCTTCGACATGCGTGGAACGCTCGGACCGGGGCTGAGCTTCGCCCCCGGGGCCGCGCTGTACACCGACACCGTGTGCGCGACCGTCCCGCACTACGGGGCCGAGCTCACGTTCACCGGGATCTGCAACCCGACGGGCGTGCTCGCGGCGAGCGGAACATATCTGTCAAGCGGGTACACCGGGTCGGCCGCCGTGCGGCCCGCGGGGGTCCGGCTGGGCCCCGTGTCGCTGGTCCGCCCGGGCGCCACCGCCGACGGGACCGTGGTGGCGCGATTCGCCGGATCCGGACTGCCGAGCGCCGCGCGGCACGTCGCCGGCGTGCTGCTCGTCGACGGGGCGACCGGGACTCCGGTCGCGCTCGACTACCACGCCGACCACGCCCTGATCCGCGACGGCCGCGGCCGGATCGCCGGGGTGCGGCTGACGATCCCGGCGGGGACCGTGCTGCCCGCGCGCGTGCGCGCGTACGTGATGATCGACGCGTTTCCGGTGGGGTCGCACGTTCTCTGAGCGCCGGCCCCGCCGCGGGGCCGGAAGCGGTCCGCCGAGGTCCCGCCGCTCCGCTACGCTGACCCCAAGCGCCCTCTTAGCTCAGCTGGTAGAGCACTTCCATGGTAAGGAAGGGGTCGACGGTTCGAGTCCGTCAGAGGGCTCTCCCGAACATCCCGCTCAGACGGGGTTTCGACGTTCCTCCCGGGCACGCAGGTCTCGAATGGCTTGTATCGCAGATTGGCCTTTGACGGTGCCGAGTGCAGATATCACCGTAAGCGCCGCCGGATCGCGCGGCTGGCTTTCGGTCACGCGCCTACGCGCGGTGATCGCGGCAGCGTGCATCGCGGCGATCGGATCGGGAGGATTCGCATCCGGCGCGAGCGGCGCCGCCCGATCGTCGCCCACCGCGGCGCGAGCCGCTGCGCCGCGGGCCGAGCTGTCACCTCTGACCGGCGGGAACGGCGTGTTTCTCGCTGACCCATTCCGCGTGGACCTGAAGCGCGCCAAGTACGCGCAACACGAGTGCCGAGCGGCGGGGATCGCGTCGTCGTATCGCGCCGTGGGTGGGATCAGCCGGAACGGGCGTTGGAGATTTGTGCCTGACGGGAGCTCTCGTTATCGCACTCGTGTGGTGGTCCGCATGCCGACAAAGCTCGCGGCGTTCAGCGGCACCGTTGTCGTCGAGTGGCTGAACGTCAGCGGTGGAGTCGACGCCGATCCGGAATGGGACAACCTCCACGAGGAGCTCCTTCGTCGGGGCGACGCATGGGTCGGCGTGTCGGCCCAACGGATCGGGGTGATGGGTGGGCCGGTGCTGGTCAAGGTCAATGTCCCCGGCTCCTCGTTGGCCGGCAAGGGCCTTCGAGCCATCGATCCAGCGCGCTACGGCTCACTTGACCAGCCTGGCGACGGCTACTCGTTCGACATCTTCACCCAGGTCGCTCGTGCCGTCCACCGAGGCGAGTGCTTGGGCGGACTGAGGCCGAGACAGCTGATCGCGGCGGGCCAATCGCAGTCGGCATTTGCGCTCGTGAGCTACTACGACGGGGTGCAGCCGCTCACGAAGGTTTTCGACGGTTTCTTCGTGCACAGTCGCGGTGCGGCTGGACTCCCGCTCGTCGCGCCCGGCCAGTCCGCTGATATCGCCGGATCGATTGGCGGCACACCCGCGCTGTTCCGGACTGACCTGCGCGCACCGGTGATGGACGTGCAAAGCGAATCCGACATCACGAGCATCCTCGACTCCTACGCCGCGCGGCAACCTGACAACAGACGATTTCGACTCTGGGAGGTCGCGGGCACGGCCCACGCCGACGCCCACCTTCTCGGCTCGGAGGCGAGGTACGTCCATTGCGGTGTTCCGATCAACGACGGCCCCATACACGTTGTCGTCAAAGCCGCGTTCCATGAGCTCAAGACCTGGGTCAAGACCGGGCGGGCGCCGCCTGTCGGTGCGCGCATCAAGGTGATGCCCTCCCCGACCCCGCAGATCGCTCGCAACGCCGACGGAATTGCCCTCGGCGGTGTGCGCACGCCACCAGTGGACGTACCAGTCGAAGCGCTGTCCGGCGCCCCCGGTCCCGATCCTTCGACGATCTGCCTGCTGCTCGGCTCAGCAAGGCCATTCTCGGCATCCCAGCTCACGCGCCGGTATGCGTCGCGTGCCGCATATCTCCGCAGCTTCACGTCCGATGTGGACAGAGCGATCAGAGCCGGCTTTGTTCTCCCCGCAGATCGCTCGGCTCTGCTGGCGTTCGCCCAGCCGTCTCGAATCCCCTGATGTCGGGCGCTCGTACGGCTCGTCAGCGAACCCCCCAACCTGTATGACCGCGATTTCCGCTCCCTTCCGTCGCTGCGATCTGATAGCGGAATCTCTGTGAGATCGACGTCGCGGCTCACGTGCTGCCGCAACGCATTGTGTGATGCCGGACCTGCCTCGTGACGATGCTCGGTCGCCTCGACTCGATCTATCGGCGGACCGGCGCGAACCTCCCCCTCGGTGACCCGCGGCCGTCCCACGGGGCGGAGATGGAGGGCTACTTCTGGCGAGTCACCGACACGGTGAACCAGCGTGTGCTGGTCGTGTTGTGTGGCGTGAACCGACATCCGGACGGTGCATGGGCGACGGTGGCGATCGCCGCGCATCCTGGTGGTTTCGTCCGCGCCGCGGTCCTCAACGGAGCCGCCGCCGCGTCGGACCGATACCTCGTCACCGCGGGCGACGGCGCGTTCACGGCGACCGCGTCCGAGGTCCACATCGACCTCGGTCCCGACGCTCGCGCCGACCTCTCGTTCAGCCGTCCGGTGACGTGGCCGCTCGCCCTCGGTGGCGGCGGTCTGTTCTCGGTACTGCCGTTTCTCGGCCAGTACTGGCACCCGCACCTGCTCGGTGGCGCGGCGGCCGGCACCGCACGCGTCGGTGACCAGGAATGGGAGGTCAACGACGCCGACGTATACGCCGAGAAGAACTGGGGGGCCGGGTTCCCAGAACGATGGTGGTGGGGTCAGGCCCAGGCCTTCGACCGGCCCGATGTCTGCGTCGCCTTCGGCGGAGGCCTCCTGACAGCGGGACCCCTTTCCGCGCACGTCGGGGGGGTCGTGGTCCGCATCGGTGCCAAGGTGATCCGCCTGGCTCCGCCGCTCTCCCGTGTGCACAGCGAGACCGACGGCCAACGGTGGGAAGTCAAGGGTCGCGGCCACGGTTATCGCGTCCACATCATCGGAGACGGCGTCGGCGAACCGCACGTCTTGCCCGTGCCGCTGCCGGCCCAACGACGCAACATCGACACCGACTTCGAACACCTGGCCGGACACCTCTCCCTCGAGGTGACCGGACGCCTCGAATACCGAGGCGAGAGCAACCTCGCCGCGTTGGAGATCGGTCACCGACCAACCGCTGACGAGACCGCCCGACGTTGACGGCTGGCACAACCCGTGCGAGCCAAACAGTTCAGCCGAGCGAGTCCTCGAGATGCTGGAGTCTCTTGGCGAGATCTGGCCAGTAGCGTCCGGCCGTCCGCACGTCCCGGACAAGCAGTGCACGTGCGGTCTGCGCTGGAACCTGCCCAGCCAAGCTGACGCGAGTGTTCGCGGTCAAGCCGCGCAGGAGCTGCTCAAGCTGGCTGACACCGCGGGCGGCCTCCGGACCGAACACCCTCGCCGGGTTCTTCAGACCGAGCACCAACAGTCGATGCACGACCGCTCCATCAAGCTGCTCCTGGTCTCCGGTGCCCTTCGTCAGGCCGGGCACGAGGTTGTCCAGCTGCCCCAACAGGCCCGAGACCAGCCCGCCGGCCGCCTCATTGCCCGGCTTCACCTGCAGCGTATTGGCAACGATCAGCGGCTTCAGGAGCTGCTCGGCCTGGCGCACCGTTTCGGGATGGCCAACGATGTGACTCGAGGAGTTGGCGTTGGCGTAGATCAAGAGGTCCGCGCTGTCGATCGCCGACGTCTGGGTGTCGGACACGGCCGGTCCGGAGAGAGTCGACGAACTCGACGAAGACCCGCCGCCACATGCCCCAACCAGGAGCCCGAGGACGAGGATGAGAACCGCGGCGACGGTTCGTCTCATCATGCGCGAAGCATTTCAGAGGGGATCCGGCCGGACAACGTCTCGCCACTTGACGCGGGCCGGGACTGTCCGGAAAGCAATCCGACCGACCTAGCCACGATCGCTTCCATCGGCTCACTCGCGCCCAGCCGACGATCCCTTCGGCGACGAAGTAGGTGCTGCACGACAGGAGCGCCGCACCGAGGCGACGGCCGCGCTGATGGCGTTGTGGGAGCGACTCCTTGCTGAGTGATCCGACCCCATGACCTGACCGCGGCTGCTGGCGGCGGTCACGGGCGACCGAGTCCCCTCCGCCGCCCGCACCGTTGGTTGACGAGATCAGGACCCGGGCGGCCGGTACTCGACCGACAGCTTGGCAGCGGCGTCAACGTCCTCCGGTGTGAGCAGCACGATGACCTCGGATGCTGCTGCGCCGGCGGCATTGACCGCGATCGATGCCGCAGCTGCGCTCCGGTTGTCCGGGAGGTCCATGACGACGTACACGTCGGTGTCTCCGAACGCGAAGTAGAAGCTCTCGACACTGCCCCCGAGGCCCTCCGCCATCTTGGCCACGGCGTCTCGCCTGCTCCCGCCGCCCGCGCTCTGAACGCCCCTCGCGCCCTCCGATGTGTACGACGCCTTCACCAGGAACTTGGCCACGGCTTCACCCCTCTCGTTGAACTGATGCCCCTGAGACTCCCACCAGACGGGCGACAGATCAAGCACCAGACCATCGAGAACGGCACCGCGCCCCCGGTGCGGCGTTTGGCTCGAGCGAGCCGGACCACGCGCATGAGCAGACTCACGGCTCCCGGTCGAAGCCGGGGCCTATAGTCAAGACCGTGAGAGCAGTACTTGCCGTGGCTGTCGCCGTCATCGCCGTCATCTTCGTGCTGAAGGTCATCGCTGCGGTCAGCGCGCTCGTACTCGCGTTCGTCCCGGCCGTGATCGCGCTCGCCGGCGGGTACGTGGCCGGCCAGATGCACGGCGCGCGGCGAGAGCGCCGCAAGCTCGAGGCCAAGAGCGGGCAACTCCTCAACTAGACAGGCCGCGAGCAGGGCCGCCGTTGCACAGCCCAGGCGAGGGATCTGTCCGGAGCCGACAGGGCTGCGGTCCTCATCGTCAGCCTCGCCCGCAACGACTCATCCTTCGAGCAGCGCTTTCAGTCGGAGGAGATCGGCCTCATTGGCCCTGCGCATAGCGCGCGTCATGACGGGCGCGGTGACCGCGGCAAACCCGGACGGTTCCCCTCGGTTGCGCAGCGTCATCCTGGTGCTCCCGGGCGCTGCGTCGTCCCATGCGTATGTCGTCTCCATCGGAAACGGCCCCTGAGCAGTCGCCATCACGAAACGGCGGCCGGCATCGATCTCGCGGACCTCATAGGTGTACGCCAGCGTCCGGCCGAGGAACTGGGCGCGGAACCGCAGCTTGGAACCAACGGCCACCGGTGGCGGGGTCTCCCACTCCACCGCCTTGATGTTCTTGTACCAGGCCGTCGCGTTGCCCGGATCGGCGGCAAATGCGGCGACCTCCTCACGCGGTCGCGCGATCTCAATCTCAGTCACGACATCGACGGTCATCGACGAAGCATCTCACCACATCGCCTGAGTCCCACGCCGCGATGACGGGCCCAGCTGCCGGCAAACCACCTCCTCCGCCTCACCGCGTGACCCCCGCCGCCGCTGCCAGACCGCGGCACTTCTGCATCGTGGCACGGAGCACGCTCATCCCACCGGGCGAGTTGGAGGATGGGATTCGATTCGTGTCGACGAGGGGCGCAGATGGGGCGGGGTCCGGGAAGTCCTGCACGCCGTGCTCGCGGATGCACCGCGCGAACCAGAGGCCCGCCTGCTGCTGCTGGGGGGTCCGCTTGCCGCCCGTGAATCCCGCCGGCTCCAGGTCCTTGCACGCACTGATCGCATGCTTGAACGCCGGACTGCTCGTGTTCAGCGACGAGCCGTTCGCCACTGCATCGATGGTGAGCCTGCCCGTCGGGCTCGGGTCGGGGAACTGGCTCACCCCGTTGCTGCGCATGCAAACGGCGAACTTCACCCCCTTCTCAGCATTCGCGGAGCTGTTGTTGCCGTTGCCGCCGCCGGTCTCGGCGGGTGCGCTCGAACCGCACCCGCTGATCGAGGCGACAAGGGCGATCAGGGCAAGGGCGACCACCGGCCGCGGCCATCTATTCATGTGTTCTCCTGTGGGTCATGAGTGCATTGGCATCAGTTCTGCGACGAGGCGCGACCGTGAGCGAGCAACGGACTCGACCAACCGGGTGGCGGCGTCACCGGCGGCGCCGAGGATCGCCGACGTGTCGCTTCCCTGCCCCTGCCCCATCACCACGCCGACCGCGGTCAGCTCGTGACCGGCGACGGTCACCTGGGTGAAGAACGCGAGGCACCCGCCCGCCGCCGAGTCAGACCCCGTCTTGCCGGCGTACCCGTCGGCGACCAGGGGGTTGAAGTTGCTGAGCGTTCCGGCGACCGGCAGCGTCACGCTCGGCATCGACACGATCTGACGGAAGACCGGGAAGCGCAGCGCGTGCTCAAAGCCGCGCAATTGGTCGGCTGCGGTGGAGACGGTGCCTGGGTCGAACCCGCTGGGATCGGTATACGTCGTGTGGTCCATCCCGAGCGCGCGCGCCTCGGCGTTCATCTCGGCGACGAAGCTGGTTTCGCTGCCGGCGACGTGGGCGGCGAGAATCCGGGCGATGTTGTTGCCGGACGGGATCAGCAGCGCCTCGAGTAGCTGGCGCTCGGTCAGCTGCTCGCCGGCCCCCACCGCGACGCCCGACTGGTGCTCGGCGGTGTCCTGTGCCGTGTCCTGCGCCTGGGTCTCGGTGATCGTGATCGTGAACCCGTCCTGTGCGCCGCTCAGCGGGTAGCGCTTGAGCGTCAGGTACGCAGTCATCACCTTCGCGAGGCTGGCGATTGGGGCCGGCTGCTCGTGCGGGCTCGCGGTCGCCGGGCCGCGGCCGAGCACCACCGCCGCCTGTCCCTGCAGCGGCCAGCTGACCTCGGGCATGTTGGTGCGGGGGTGGTCATTGCGCGTGTGGGCGGTGGGCATGAGCAGGTGGCCCGCGTCGTTCACAAGCTGGCCAGCCGTGTGGGCGAGAGGCAGCACCAGGACGATGCCGAGCAGCACGCGCCGGCGACGCGCGCGGAATACGGACGGTCCGCTCCAACCGGTTGCTGTTCGTGCTGGTTCACTGGACGCCATGGCCCCCAGTCAAGGCAGCTGGGTGTTGCCAGGACGTATGCGTTTTTCGATACGCCGACGATATGTCCGGACTGGCAGCATCTGACCGATGCGGGCGTTGATCGTGGAGGACGAGCCGATGATGGCCGAAGCGATCCGCGACGGTCTCCGCCTCGAGGCGATTGCGGCAGACATCGCCGGTGATGGCGACAGCGCGCTGGAGCTGCTGAGCGTCAACGCCTACGACATCGCCGTCCTCGATCGCGACATCCCCGGCCCGTCCGGCGACGAGATCGCTCGACGCATCGTCGCCTCCGGCAGCGGTATGCCGATCTTGATGCTCACCGCAGCCAACCGGCTCGACGACAAGGCGACTGGGTTTGGGCTCGGCGCCGACGACTACCTCACCAAGCCATTCGAGCTCCGGGAACTCGTGCTCCGTCTCAGAGCACTTGACCGCAGGCGCGCCCTTCCCCGGCCGCCGGTGCGCGAGCTTGCAGGCCTGCGACTGGACCCGTTCCGTCGAGAGGTCAACCGCGACGGCCGCTACGTCGCGCTCACCCGCAAACAGTTCGCCGTGCTCGAGGTCCTGATCTCCGCCGAAGGCGGAGTCGTCAGCGCCGAAGAACTCCTGAAACGCGCGTGGGACGAGAATGCCGACCCGTTCACCAACGCCGTGCGCATCACCGTCTCAGCGCTCCGCAAACGCCTCGGCGAACCAGGGATCATCGCCACCGTCGCCGGCGTGGGATACCGCATCGACACCCAACCGCACGCCGGGTCCGAAGGAGGGGGTCGTGGATAGAGCTACCGGACTCCGGATGCCCCGCATCTCGCGTGCCTGGCTGATCCGACGTCGCCTGCTCCACCTGCCCTCGCGGACCGTGCGTCTCCGCCTGACGTTGGTCTACGGCGGCCTCTTCCTTCTCTCGGGAGTGGCGCTGCTCGCAACGACCTACCTGCTCTTCCGCGGCAACACCGGGGTCGACGTGATCGTCCCGACCGGGATTCCGCATCGGTCGACCAATCCGGGCGCCCTCAACAATGTGTTGGCGAACCCGGTCGTCGCCCGGAACGTGCACCAAATGTACGCCGGGGCTGTCGAGCGTAAAACCCACGGTCTCCATCAGGGGCTGATCGAGTCCGGGATCGCGCTGGCGATCATGACCGCCCTCTCGATCGCGCTCGGCTGGCTGGTCGCCGGCCGGGTGCTGCGCCCGCTGCGGGAATGACGGCGACGACGCGGCAGATCTCCGAGCGCAACTTGAACGAGCGCCTCGCGCTGTCTGGGCCCCGCGACGAGCTGAAGGATCTCGCCGACACCGTCGATGGCCTCCTCGCGCGGATCGAGGCACACGTCGGCGAACAGCAGCGCTTCGCAGCGAACGCCTCGCACGAGTTGCGCACCCCGCTGGCAATCACGCAGACCCTGCTCGACGTCGCCCGCAACGATCCGAACCACGACCCCGGCGAGCTCGTCGACCGCCTCCACGAGGTCAACACGCGCGCGATCGACCTCACTGAGGCGCTGCTGCTGCTGAGCCGCGTCGAACAGCGGTCCCTCACCCGGGAAACCGTTGACCTGTCTCTCATTGCTGAAGAAGCCATCGAGACGCTCCTGCCGCGCGCAGGACAGCGCGGGGTCACGATCGAGACCTCGGGCGAGATGACTCTCACCATCGGATCGCGCGCGCTTCTGCTCCAGTTGACGACGAACCTCGTGCACAACGCGATCGTCCACAACCTGCCTGAACACGGCACCGTGTGGGTCACGACCAGCGCTGACCCCGAGACTGTCGAGCTCACCGTCGAGAACACCGGCGAGAAGCTCACGCGACAATTGGTCTCCACGCTTGCCGAGCCGTTTCAGCGGGGCTCCAACCGCACCCGCACCGACCACCCGGGGATCGGCCTCGGCCTGGCGATCGTCAAGAGCATCACCGAAGCACACGACGGAACCCTCACCCTCACACCGCGGGTCGCTGGCGGGCTTCGCGTCACCGTGCAGGTACCGGCCGCGCCATCGCGCACCGACAGCTGACGATCAACGCAAGAGTGTTTGTCGAAGTCGCTCGGTGGTGCGGTGATCGCGCTAGACGGGGGCGATGTGGGCGAGCAGGGCGATCGTTGCGGACCGGCGCGCGGTGAAGCCGAGATCCTCGTAGAGGGCGATCGCGGGAGTGTTCGATCTCATCACGTGAAGGAACGGCCGCTCGTGGCGAGCGTGGATCCGGGCGATCAGGTCGTTGACGAGCCGTGACGCCAATCGCTGCCCGCGAAACGCGGGGAGCGTGCAAACGGCGCTGATCTCGGTCCAGCCGTCCACATGCATGCGCTCGCCGGCCATCGCCACGAGCATGCCCTCGCGGCGCACCCCAAGGTAGGTGCCGAGCTCGATCGTGCGCTCGCCGAACGGACCCGGCTGGGTCGCCGCTACGAGCTCGAGCATCTCCGGGACGTCGGCGGAGGCGAGAATGACCGCTTCAGGATCCGGGCGGCCGATCGCGCCGGAGCCGACCATCTGGGTCACGCCGAACCGACGCACCTCCGACCAGCCGTCAGGCGCGGCGCCGTCACGGACGATCCCGGCGACGCCGCCGCGACCGATGAGTTCGCCGGCATCGCGCCAATCCGTCGTCGGTCGCGTCCGGCGGCAGTGCGAGGAACGGCGCGACATCGGGCGGGTAGCGGCGGGCGCGGCCGCGCACCTCGGCGAGTTCTGCTTGGTGGGTGGTGAGCGCCGCGTAGGCGGGATTGTCGAGTACGTGAGCGACCGGCACCGTAGGATCTTCTCCATGACGGTCGTCAAGATCAACGCGATCACCGTTCCGCACGAACGCTTCGATGAGTTCGCGGACAGGTTCGCTTCGCGGGCCGGCAAAGTTGAGGAGTCCACGGGGTTCGAGGGATTCGAGCTGCTGCGGCCAAACGACGACCGCGAGGTCTGTCTGGTCCTCACGCGCTGGCGCTCCGAGCAAGACTTCCAAGCCTGGATGCAGAGCCGCGACTTCGCGGCCGGGCACTCCCTCCACCGCGAACGAGGACCCGTCGGCACCTCCAGTGAGCTCTGGTCCTTCGACGTGCTCGAGCGCATCTGAGGATTCACCGCACCGTCCGGAAGCCGCCGGCTGCCCGGCTGGCGCGCGGTTTCACAAGCACGCTCTCGCGCCGATCAACCTCTTGCACTTGAGGTGCTGCCTCAGCCCGGGCGCAGTCGCCATGGCTCGTGCTCATGCGTGAGCCAGACCATCTCGGGGTCGAGCGCGCGCACTCGCAGCTGGCCCTCGGTCTGCGGCTCGTCGAGCTCGCCGAACCACACCGCGACGTCGCCGCCGACGACGACCGGACGTCGGCCGGTCTCGACGACGACCACTTGCATACCGCGTGTGTGACCTGGCGCTGGGACGAGTCGGAGCCCGGGAAGCAGCTCGAGCTCGCCGTCAATCGGTACGTAGCGCACACCAGGCGCCTCGACCCACTCGCGAATGGTGTAGTCCGCTTCGCTGCGCGCGTCGTCGAGCTCGCGACGCTGAACGTAGATCGGTCTGCCGGCGAAGAGGTGGTTGCCGCCGCAGTGATCGAAGTGCAGGTGCGTGTTGACGACGATGTCGATGTTGGCGAGATCGAAGTCCTGCCCGCTGAGCGGCCAGCAGGCGAGGATCGAGGTCGGCCACCGCCGGGTGCTGCTCGGTGATGCCGGTGTCGACCAGCACCCGCGCGTCGGGGTGCTCGATGACGTGCACGTAGACCGGCATCCGCTCACCCTCGGCGAGCAGGTCGGCGACGCGGACTGGCGTGATGGTGCTCGAGCCCGGAACGTTCATTGTGTGCTTGTCGACCGTTTGATGCGTGAGATCCTGGCCTGCGTGCTCGCTCAGCGCCTCGGCACCAGGATCTGCGCGAGGGCTCCGCTCCGGAAGCGCTGCTCCTCGACGACCTCGAGCTTCAGGTGCTCATCCAGCTTGGCGAACGGGCTGCGGCCCGCGCCGATCGCAATCGGGACCGTGGACAAGTGGTATTCGTCGACGAGACCGAGGCGGGTCAGCGATGCGGCGAAGTCAGGACCGCCGTGGACGAGGACCGTCCCTCCGTCGTCGCGGGCCTTGAGGTCCGCGACCGCCGTGCTCAGCTCCCCGCCGAAGATCTCGGCTGGGCCCCAATCCGCGGTCTTCAGAGTGTGGGAGAAGACGGCCTTGGGCTTCTCGTTCATCGCGGTGGCGATCGGCCCCTCGGACGCGGCCCAGTGCGGGCCCATGATCTCGTAGCTACGGCGGCCCATCGCGTGAACGCCGGCCTCCTCGAGCTCACGGAGGGTCCGCTCCGTCGAGTCCTCGCCGAACCACTCGAACATCCATTCGTGGGTCCCGTCCGGGCTGGTGGCGAAACCGTCGAGGGACACGACCATCTTGAGAATCACTTTTCTATCGCTCATGGAGGTAGAGACCTACCCGCTCGCACGAACTCATCGCTCGATCTGCTGAGCGCCACGCCGGCCTGAGAGGCAGGCCTACGGGATCCCGGCGGCGCGTGGTGTGCCGTGGTCCATCCAGTACGCCGTTCGACCGCTTGTGCTGAGCGCGAGCGACGAGAACTCGCTCGGGATCCCGCGAGCGAGCGTTTCGGTGTGGTGCCCGGAACCGTCGCACTGGGTCGAATCGCCGTTGGTGGGCGGAGCGGCGACAGGCGTGCTCTCGCAGACCGCTGCGTAGCTCTTTCCGTGGGGGATGTCGTTGTAGGTCTGAATCCACGCCACGGCCCCCCGGGAGTTGAGGACATAGTCGTCGATACGCGCCGAGTCGTATGGCTCGGCAGATTCGAAGGCTTGGTCACGCTGTTGCGTCGTCTTCACGTTCCTGACGGTCACGGTGATGTGCACGCTGCCATGAGCGTTGGTGTGCTTCCACCCGACGAACGGTCCGGCCAGCCGGTAGTCACCGGCGGAAGTAAGGAACTCGCCCCCTCGCAACTGAGTGGGAACGCCGTACGGACGAGCGCATGCATACCCCTTCTTGTGAAGCGTGAAGAGCCGTGCCTGGGCGTCCTCGGCCATCGTCGAGCCCGAGCGCGCGTCGCACGACACGTGGCTCTTCGCGGCCGCAGCCCCTGGAGAGACGACCAGTGCGGCAAGCGAGCCGGCCAGCAAGGTCAACCAGCGGCGGTCTGTGACCTGAGACATCAAAGCTCCTTTATTGGGAGCAACGCATCGTATCCGCGCCTCACCCCCCGGTCTCACGCTGTGCGGCCTGGAAGGCCCATGTCTGAGCCTCCCCCCGGCGAGCGGCTGGTCGTGCAGATGGGATTCTGGATTGTGGGCAGGCGACTGGTCGACCCAAGCAGCTACCTGGTGTCGATGATGCAGTGCAGCACGACCTGGTATTTGTCCGTGCCCGTGAGCCAGTGTGTCGCGCTCGAATCTCCCTGCAGAGTCCCGGCTTCGTCGTCGTGCGGGATCGTGACGCCGATCGCCCAGAGCCCCTTGACCTCCACGCCCCCCGGGATTGAGGTCCCGAACGGGTTGAATTCACTATTGCTCTCGAGAAGCCATTTCCTGACAACTCTGCCGGTGAAATCGAACTTCAGGGTCGGACATGAGTACGCGGGGAGCGGCTTCTCGGAGGCGAAGAGACCGGTGAGCGAACGCTCGGGAAAACGCATCACACAGTTGTCAAACGCTCCAGACGTGAACTCATCACATTGCTGCTTCCAGGAGTCCGGGCCTCCGGTGAGCTCGCGACGGTAGGGATCGCCGTCGGTCCCTCTGCCCTCCAGGGGCGCCGTACCGGTGAGACGCTGAGGCTCAGTGAGCGGCCCGGAATCGGACCCGGCACAGAGCAGGACGGGTCCACCCTGAGCGAGGACACGCCAACTCGTGCCGTGCGGGGTGGCGCGGCTCACCGGAGTGCCGATGATGTGGTGAGCCCTGCTCCCGCACACGAATCCGTGGCGCGGATCGATCTTGCTGACAAACCAGTCGAAGCGGCGGCCTGTGCGCAGGCTGCGGGGGCCGTGGTTCACCGCCCGATCCATGGCCCTCCTCTCGTGAGTCCCAGCATGGCGGTACTCCGTGGTCACCAGCTTGGAGACCCTTTGGCTGGGGTCGCCAGCTCCGCGAAGCCCGAGCGCCGCCGCGGGCAATCCGCAGGCGAGCGAGGCCACCGCCGTCGCTCCCACAATCGCGTGTCGCCGCACATCCCGATTCCAGCTCATCACGAAACCCCCTCGATCCCAGACGAACACCCCCGCGTCAGCCAACATATCGGATTCCGGAGCTGGCGAAAACGGGGTGTTCATCGTTCGGCAAGAAGTAGCTGGTCGACTCGTGGTGTCGAGGTTCTCGTTCGGAGAACCACGCGAATACCAAGGAGCCACCATGAGGATTCACCAGACAGGTGTCGCCAGGTCGTGCGCGCTCGCCCTGGGCGCACTCGCCGCGACCGCGGCGACGGCAGGCGCGGCGCCACCATCACGGGTCGTCGGCCACGTCTATGTCGACGGGAACACTCCCGTCGCCAACACCGTTGCCGTCCTTGACCGCCATGCGGATGGCGCGCTGACGCCAAATCCGGGCTCGCCGTTCGCGACCGGCGGCGTGGGCACCGGCGCGGGGCTCGCCTCGCAGGGCGCGATCCAGTCCGCAGATCACGGGCGCTACCTGCTCGCCGTTGACGCCGGCAGTAACGAGATCTCCGTCCTGCGGGTGGGGCGCAGGGGGATCCCGAGGGAGATCGGCGCGCCCGTCTCATCGGGCGGGATCGAGCCGAACAGCATCGCGGTGCATGGCGATCTGGTGTACGTCTCGAACTCGGGCAGCCCCAATTACACGGGCTTCCGGCTCACTCGACGCGGACATCTGGTCCCGATCGACAACTCGACCGTGACCGTTCCGTCCGGCTCGTCGCTCGGCGACGTCCTGTTCAACTCGACCGGAGCGACACTGGTCGGGACGGAGGTCGCATCGTCGGAGCTCGACAGCTTCCATGTCCGTGCCGACGGTCGCCTGCGGGCGGCCCCCGGTTCGCCGTACACCGGTCAGGGGCTCGGTCAGCTCGGTGCGGAATTCAGCCCCGTCGATCCGTCGCAGTTGTTCGTGTCCAATGCGCACAACGGAGCGGGCCTCGGCACCGTTTCCTCCTATCGCGTCGGCTTCTTCGGATCACTGGGGTCGGTCAGCGCGTCACCGTTCGCGGATGGTCAGACCGCTCCGTGCTGGGTCGAGATCAGCCATGGAGGTCGGTACCTGTTCACGATCAACACCGGTTCGAAGAACATCTCGTCGTACTCGATCGATCCGTCCGGCCAGCTGACCCTGCTCAGCAGCTTCCCGATCGCCGGGAGTGCGGGCGGAGACATCGACGCGCGCCTCTCGCCCGACGGTCGATCCCTGTTCGTCGTCGGCGGCAAGTCCGACGTGGTCAGCGCATTCGCCGTCAACGGCGGGACCCTGTCGGAGTACGCCAACTCGCCGTCGGCGCTCCCGGCCGGCGAACCCGCCCCATCCGGGATCGTCGTCAGCTGAGGGTCCGGGCAACACGCCTGCCCGGACGATCAATCCGGGCCGGCGTGCTCTCGGCGCGGTTCGGTGGGCCGGTCGGTCGGCCGCCGAGTGGACAGCGCCGTCACCCGTTCCGGGTGATGAGCAGCCATCTCTGATCAGCCACCGTTGAGTTGAAGTCTCAGTCGCGACCGCGGTGGTCGTGTTCCGTCACCGGAAGGAGTTGACGATGGACGAGGTCAGAGGGTTTGGTCGGGCCATGTTTGCCGCGGTGCTGCTGACGATTGGCGGTGTGCTCAACATCGTCTACGGAATCGCAGCGATCTCGAACTCGAAATTCTTCGTGCACGACACGCATTACGTGTTCGCCAGCCTCAAGAGTTGGGGCTGGATCACGCTGATCCTCGGGATCCTCGAGCTCGCCGCGGCGCTGTCGCTGTTCGCGGGTGGCAACTTCGGCCGGTATTTCGCGATTGTCGTCGGCTCGCTCGCGGCCATCGGCGCGTTGCTGGAAATCCCGGCGTACCCGCTCTGGTCGCTCGCGGTGTTCGCGCTCAGCCTGTGGATCGTCCACGGACTCACGATCGCGCGGGCCCCCAACGACGCCTGGACCGATCAGCCGTCGGGGCCCACGACGATGGCGCCGCAGGGTCCCCGGCCGCCGATGTAGACGGTCGGGCAGCCGCAGCCAGTCACCGCACGACCAGCAGGGTCTTGCCGACCGTCGATCGGGATTCGATCGCCGCGTGGGCCCTGCAGGCCTGCTTGAGCGTGAACGTCTGGCCGATCGTGGGGCGCAGCCTGCCTGTGGCGACCAGTTCCAACGCCTCGCGCGTGAGCTCCCGGAGCTGTTCGGGGGTTGACGGCGACCCGCTGAGCACGCTCACGCCTCCCGCCGTCCGATCATCGTCGGTCACGCTCGTGAACGTGCCGCTGGCCATGCCGAAGCGCGCCAGGCGTCCTCCCGGTCGCAACTGCGCGAGCGCCGCGCGCCCGACGGTTCCTCCGACGCCGTCGAAGACGACATCGACCGCGCCCGCCTGAGTGGCCCAGCCGTCCCGCGTGTAGTCCAGAGCGAGCCGCGCGCCGAGCGAACGCGCCAGCTCCAGCTTGCGTTCCGCCCCGGCGCCCGCGACGACCCGCGCGCCGGCATCCCGCGCCAACTGGACGAGCAGGCTGCCGACCCCGCCGCCGGCCGCCAGGACGAGCGCCGTCTCACCCGGCTGGAGCTGCGCCGCGCGCAGCACGCCCAGGGCCGTGCGTCCGTCGGCCAACACCGCCACGGCGTCACCGAGCGCCACCGTCTCCGGGACGTCGATTGCCGCCGCGGCGGCGGCGACCGCGTGTTCGGCGTAGCCGCCGGTCCCGCGCAGCGAGCTCACCACGCGTCGTCCGACGAGTGCAGGATCGACACCCGCGCCAACCCGCGCAATGACGCCGCCGACGCCGTTGCCGAGAACCGCGGGCAGGGCCGGCGCCATCTCCGGGCGTGGCGGCCGGCCGGCCCGGACCTGGGTCTCGACGAACGTCACGTTGGCCAGCTCGACGTCGACGAGCACCTCGCCGGCACCGGGCACCGGCGTCGTGAGCTCCTCCGGCTCGAGACGGTCCGGCGGGCCGAACTCACGGATCACCACCGCACGCATCAGGCGAGGACGTCACGATTATCGGAGCGAAACATTCCGATTGAGTCTAACGGAATGCTTTACTCCGTCAATGGCCAACACACGGTCGAAATCCCGAGGCCGTCAGGCCGAGGCTGCCCGCAACGACAGGCGGCTGCTCGAGGCTGCGCGTGAGGTCGTGGCCACGTCCGGTGGCGATGCCTCGGTCGCGCTGATCGCCGAGCGCGCCGGCGTCGGCATCGGAACGATCTATCGCCGCTACCGCGGCAAGGCCGAGCTGCTCCAGCATCTGTGCGTCCTCGCGATGCAGCAGGCGATCTCCGCCGCCGAGGCCGGGCTCGCCGACGAGGACCCGTGGAACGGACTCCGCCGTTACGTGACGGCTTGCGTCGCCCTCCGGTCGGGGGCGCTCGCGCCGCTCGCCGGCCACATCACGACCACCCCGGAGATGCGTCAGACGGCCACCAGCAGCGTGCGGCTGCTCACTGCACTCGTCGAGCGGGCGCCGCTGCGACCCGACGTCGCTCCGTTGGACGTCGCCTGGCTCATCGAGGTCTTCTCGCGGACCCGCCCGTCCGAAGCCGGAAGCGAAGACATCCGCGTGCACGAGCGCCTGCTGACGATCGCGCTTGATGGCCTCCGAGCCGACGTGTCCACACCGCTCCCCGGGCCACCGCCGACCCGCCGGCACTACACCCGGCGCTGGAGTTGAGGCGCGAGGGCTCTAAGCCGATCGGATCGCGTCCCGCCGCCGTGGGCGGATGAGACTGTGGCGCGGTGGTCCCGCCCGTTCCGCGGGCGGGACCACCGCACGGTCACCGCAGAGGCTCCTCGGCCCCGTCGGTCGGCCCCCGGGAGGCGAGCACGAGACCGTGCACGATCCACACGCAGATCCCGAACAGGGCCAGCGACCACCACGGGTGCGTCCCACCGATCGACAGCAGCGACTCGAGTGCGCCGAGGCTGGCCGCGATGATCCCGAAGACGAAGCCGTACGCGCCGCCCGAGATGAGCGAGAACCCGGCTGCCAGCTGCAGCACCCCGAGGATCACGGTGATCCAGCCCCACGTGTGCAGATTGGCGAACACGTACTGCGTGTTGTCGAAGAAGTGTGCGTTCCCGATCGCCCCGAATCCGTAGATGATGTTGAGCGTTCCCGTGATCATCAGCATGATCACGACGAACAGCACGCGACCTAGACCTCTCATGTATGCGTCCCTTCTCTCGTCCAGGCGCCGCCGGTGACGATCGCCTGGTTCCGTCTATCGATTGGGGGGCATCGTCGATCTCCGCCGCCGATCCGGCATCACCCAATCCGCATGAGATCGCGGATTTCACCCGATTAGGGCGATGCGACATCGCCGGCGGGCAGCGATCGTCGTGCCTGACCCAAATCGCTGCCGTCTTTCGAAGGGAGACACTGAGATGCCAATTGTCGGAGCCGACACCCACGTGACCCTGTCCGGCGTCGCGACCGGGGACCTGAGCGTGATGGACAAGATGCTCGGGCTGCGTGAGGCGAACCACGAGTCCTCGCAACTCGACGCCCGGACCTTTGCGCTCGTCAAGATCAGCGCCCTGATCGCGCTCGACGCCCCGCCCGCGTCGTATGCATGGCAGGTCGCCAACGCCCTGAATGAGGGCGCCACCCCGGAGGACATCCTCGGCGTTCTCTTCGCCGTTGCACCCCAGGTCGGGATGCCCAAGGTGGTCGCCGCCGCACCGGAGATCATGCTGGCGCTCGACCTCCCGCTGCCCGACGGCGCCGAGTAGGTTGCCGAGATGCCACTCCTCCGACGACGCCGTCCGCTCCTCCGCGCCGCTGCGGTCGGCGGCGGCGCGTACATGATGGGCAAGAGACACGGCCAGGAGGCCGCGCCGCAAGAGCCCGAGGCCCAGCCACAGGCCGCACCCGCCGCCGCGCCGCCACCGGCGGCCTCGGCCGGGGGCATCACCGATGAGTCGCTGAAGCGCCTCCGCGAGCTCGGCAACCTCCACGATCAGGGAGTCCTGACCGACGCGGAGTTCGCCGAACAGAAGCAGCGCGTCCTCGACGGCTGAGCCACACCGAGGCAGCGCCGTGCTCCACCTCTAGGCAGTCAGCCGCTGATCCGTCCGGGCCGGAGCGGACGGACGTGCTCGCGCAGCTTCTCGAGCGCTCCAGTGAGCGCCTTGACGTCCGCGTCCGTCAGGTGCTGCGCGAAGTGCTCCTCGATGCTGCGTCGGTGGTGGACCCGAGCCTGCTCCATCGCCGACCGTCCCGCGTCGGTGAGGATCACGAAGACGGAGCGCCGGTCGTCCTCCGGTCGCACCCGCCGGACGTAGCCCTCGCGCTCGAGCCGGTCCACGACGCGGGTGAGGCCACTCTTGGAGTAGAGGATCCGCTCGGCGAGGTCGTTCATGCGCAGGCCGTCGGGGTCATCCTCGAGGTGGACGAGCGCGTCGTAGGTCGGGAATGTCAGGTCGGTGTCGCGCTCGAACTCCGCGCCGAGCACGTCGACCAGCGCCAGCGAGGTCTCGAGGTACAGCCGCCAGGCCTGGAGCCGATCAGGGGATGGGGTTGACATAGGTTGTTCTCGCTGAGATAGTTCGCACAGCAACAGTTCACTCACGGATGGTTGCAGCGAGTATACAGCGAGGACTGGAGACCGGGATGACCACCACGCAGACGCCAACGGCCGACGCGAGCACGACGGACGCTGGACACCGGATCACGGAAGCCGGTATGACCAACGCCGATCACGGCCCGCCTGAGCCGGGGCGGATCATGGAGCTCGGACTCGCGTTCTGGGGGTCAAAGACGCTCCTCAGCGCGATCGAGCTCGGCCTGTTCAGCGAGCTCGCGGCGGGGCCGCGGGACGGGGCGGACCTGACAGCGCGCCTCGGGCTGCACGCGCGGAGCGCAGGCGACTTCTTCGATGCACTGGTCGCGCTCGGGATGTTGACCCGAGACGTCGACATCTATGCGAACACGGTCGAGACCGACCTGTTCCTCGACCGCGCCAAGCCGTCGTATGTGGGCGGGATGCTGGAGATGGCCAACGCTCGTCTGTATCCGTTCTGGGGATCGCTGACCGACGCGCTGCGGACCGGGGCTCCGCAGAACGAGGTGCGGACCGGGGGCGACTTCTTCGCCGCTCTGTACTCCGACCCCGACAGGCTCGCGCAGTTCCTCCACGCCATGACGGCCCTCAGCACGGGCGCCGCGATGGCGATCGCGCAGAAGTTCCCCTTCGACCGCTACCGCACGGTGGCCGATCTCGGTTGCGCCGAGGGTGGTGTGCTCGCCCAGCTCGTTGGCGCCCACGACCACCTGACCGGGGTCGGCTTCGATCTTCCGGCCTGTCGCGAGGCGTTTTCGACCGGCACACCAGCGCGTGCGGTCTGGGCGATCGGGTGGCCTTCGCGGGCGGCGATTTCTTCGCCGATCCGCTGCCGCGGGCGGACGTCGTCGTCCTCGGGCACATCCTCCACGACTGGGACCTCGCCGAAAAGCGCGTCCTACTCGCCCGGGTCCACGAGGGGCTGCCGCCCGGAGGCGCGGTGATCGTGCTCGACGCAGTCATCGACGACGACCGGCGCGAGAACGCCTTCGGCCTGCTCATGAGCCTCAACATGCTGATCGAGACCCCGGGCGGGTTCGACTACACCGGCGCGGACTGCCAGGGGTGGATGCAGGATGCGGGGTTCAGCACGACCTACGTCGAGCACCTCGCCGGACCCGATTCGATGGTCGTCGGCATCAAGTAGGACCGCGCCCTCGCGTCGCCGGGATCGGCGGCGCGAGGGCGGTCATCCAGACGGCCTCAAGTGGGCTTGGCGTACTCGGCGAACCCCTGCCAATCGATGACCACGCATGGCTCGTCGCCGATGATCCACGCATCGTGCCCTGGCGGCATGACCGCGAAATCACCGGGGCCGTACTCCATCTCCTCGCCGTCGTCCATGACGACCTTCATCCGACCGGAGACGAAATAGCACGTATGAGCGGCCTGGCAGCTGTCGGTGCCTGCGATCGGCTTGACGTGTTCGGACCAGCGCCACCCGCGGTTGAACGTCGCGCGGCCGACGGGCCCCGCATCGAGGTTGACGAGCTCGAGCTGACCGCTGTCGTTCGCGAACTTGCGCACCTCCTCGGGCGAGTCGAGGCTCATGCGAATCAGGTCAGACATTCCGTCCACTCCTTGCTGTTGTGGTTCATCGACCGGCTGGTGGCGGTGGTCATCGCGCCGGCCCGTACTCGATCGGCGCGTCCGTCGCGCTCCATTCGTTGAACGAGCCGTCGTAGACGCCGTCGGCGTGGATCCCGATCCGTTCCAGCGAGAGCAGGACGACCGTGGCCGAGATGCCGCTTCCACAGGTCGCGATCATCTCGCGCGGCGGACGGTCTGGATCGATCCCGGCGTCACGGACGAGCCGCGTCACGGCGGCCGGCGACGCCCACAGGCCAGTCGCGCCGTCGACCAGCTCCTGGTAGGGAAGACAGCGTGACCCGGGGATGTGACCGGTGTTCGCCGCGTCAGCGTCGCCGAGGAACAGATGCCGAGGACGCGCGTCGATCAGTGCGGCGCCGCGGTTCCGAGCCGCCTGGACGTCGGCCAGATTGCGGCGCAGCTTCGGCCTGGGCCGTGCGACGAACGTTCGCCGCTCGGGCTCGATGCTCTCGATGCTGATCGGGCGTCCTTCGTCGTTCCAGCTGTTCCAGCCGCCATCGAGCACGCGTGACTCGGCGCCATGGTGGCGAAACGCCCACGCCACGCGGGCGGCGAAGATCCCGTAGTAGTCGTCGTAGGTGACGATCAGGTCCTGGTCGCTCAGGCCGAGCTCGCCCGCGCGCGCGGCGAACTCGTCCGCGTGTGCGACCTGCACCGGCACGGGATCATCGGCGTCGATGAAGTCGTGCTCCCAGTCGACGAACACTGCACCGGGGATGTGACCCGCCGCGTACTCCGCGTGCTTGGCGTGTGGCAGCGCCGAGCTCGGATGCCGGCCACGCACGTCGAGGATCCGCACGCGCTCATCGTCGAGGTTGTCCTGCAACCAGTCAGCGGCCACGAGCGGCCCGGCCGGCGCTGCCGGCTCGGATGGTCTCGGTCCCATTGCGCTTCCTTTCCGGCCCCGCCGCAGATGGGGCGGGGCGATCACCTACTCCTCTTCGGCCATCGCGATCAGGTCCTCCCGGGTGACCTTGCCGACCAGCTCGGGGTGATCGGAGCGCATGTGCCCCTCGATCACCGTCGCTGCCTCGTCGACGGTCTCACCGTGTCCGAGGAACCCGCACTGGCACCGAATGACTTTCGCCATGGCCCTTCTCCTGTTCTGGAACACGACCCTACGGCCGCGGGTTTGCACGATTCTGCGATTCTGCTTGCACCAACCTTGGCCGACAACTCCGCCACCCGAATCCAGCTCTGCGGACGTCTCGCGCTCGAGCTTTCCGGCCGTGACCTGACCGCCAAGCTGCCGACCGGCCAGGCACAGGTCCTGTTCACCTACCTGACGGTCACCCGCGCGCTTCCCGCAGGCCGCGACGAGCTCATCGAGGCGCTGTGGCCGTACCGCCCGCCTGCAGGCGCCAATGCCGCGCTGAGCGCGCTGCTCTCCCGCCTGCGCTCGCTGCTCGGCGCCGAGGTGCTCTGCGGGCGAGGCGAGATCCACCTCCAGTTGCCGCCCGATGCGTGGATCGATCTCGAGGCGGCGGAGGAGGCGATCCATCGCGCCGAAAGCGCCGTGATGCAGGGCGACTGGGCTCGCGGCTGGGGTCCGTCGCTGGTTGCTCTGTTCACCGCCCGCCGCGGGTTTCTGCCGAGGCTCGACTTGCCCTGGGCAGAGGAGCACCGCCGCCGGCTCGAGGAGATCCGCGTCGCGGCCCTCGAGTCCTACGCCGCGGTCGCCCTCGGCGTCGGCGGCTCAGAACTCGCCCCCGGGGAGCGCGTCGCGTGGGAGCTTGTCGAAGTCGCGCCGTACCGCGAGCGTGGCCACGCCCTGCTGATGCGGATCCTCGCGGTGCGCGGTAACCGCGCCGAGGCACTCCGCGTATACGAGACGCTGCGCCAGAGGCTCCGCGACGAACTCGGCGCGACCCCCGCTCCCGAGCTGCGTGAGCTTCAGCAGCAGCTCCTGCGCCGGTGAACTGGCGCCGGCAACGACGGGGGCAGGATCGTCTTCGAGGGCCCGCCAGTCGACCTCGTGGCCGCCCGCGCCACGCTCACCGGCGAACACCTCGCGGACTACATCGGCGGCTGACCGTCGCCCGGCGGGGGCTGCAGGGTCGCGTTCAGGAACATGCCCGAGACGAGCAGGCGCGCGATCAGGAACAGGACCAGCAGGACGACCGTCGAGGCGCCGAGCGTCCCGTACAGCGACGGGGCCCGCTCGAGCTGCCGCGCGAGGTAGTAGGCGCAGAAGACGTGGACGCCGGTGAGGCCGATGCCGACAACCAGCGCACCGGGCCACTGGAGCCGCCAGGTCGTCCCCTCAGGCCGGGGGAGGTGGGTGAACGCGAACAGCGCCAGCAGCCCGAATACGAACACGTCCGCGAGCGTCACGGTGAGCCCGAGGAGCACGCCGTGGTGCCGGGCCCAGGTCGCGCCGACGCTCGCGGCGAGCCCCGCCACGGCGACCGAGGTGAACGCGAGGCCGGCCGAGACCGGACGGCGCAGCCGCTCGGGTTCCAGCCCCCAGGCGAGGCGGGCGGCCACCTTGAGCGCCCGGACCGCGCTGACCCCTGCCCAGAGGCTCAGCAGCAGACCGGTGAACAGCAGATACCAGCGCGCCTTGTACCCGTCCTCGATCGCACCCGTGGCGGAGTGGGCGCTGATTCCGCTCAGCCCGAAGCTCCGTGCGGTGTCCTCGAGGTTGGCGCGGCTGACATGGACCCAGAAGCTCGCCACGGCCGCCGTCACGAGCCCGAACGGGACGAGCCACACGAAGAACCGGTAGGCCAGGCCGCCCGACAGCAGCGCGGCTCCGGACCGCTGCTCGGAGCGCAGGGAGCGCAGGACCTCCCGAACCCCGCGCGTCTCCTGGGCCAGCTCCATCCGCCGCTCGGCGGCGGCTCGGGCCGATCGGAGGGCCGCACGAGAGCGCGTCGAGGACGGGTCGGACGGATCCTGGCGAGGGTCGTCCTCAGCCGGGCTCATCAGCCCAGCCGTGAGATGCCGCGGCCGACCAGGGCGAGCCCGATCACGCCGACGACTCCTCCGATGAGGGTCATCCGATGGGTCTTCAACCACGCCGAGAGACGGTCGACCCGCACCGCGGTACCGGCCGGGTCGACCGCGTAGCTGGCGATCGGGATCTCGAGCAGCAGGAACTTGACGAGGTTGAAGATGATCAGCAGCGCGATCGCCGGGACCACGGCGTAGGCCCCGCGCACGACGCGGCCGAGCGCGAGCAGGTCGAACGGACCGGGGATGCCGAGCGCGACCCCGACCACGACCGCGACGGGCGAAGAGCCCCGGAGGAGCGCATCCTGCGCGCGCGACTTCTGCTGCGTGAGGAATCCCGGGTCCGCGGAGTCTCTCTCCCGGCGGGCGGGAAGGCGCGGGACGCCGCCCACGAGGCGGCGGCCCCGTTCGGTGGCGACGAGGAGTGCGATCACCAGCGCGATCACGCCGATCACGAGGTACGCCGACGGTCCGAGCCGATGCGAGGTCGAGCCGGCGACGCTCCCGCGATCTCGAAACACGAACAGGACGGCCAGGCCGCAGCCGATGCTCGTGGTCAGACACCCCGTGTAACACGCCCACAGCAGACGCTTCGCCCCCGGGCGAGTGAGGATCACCACCACGACGGCGAGCAGCTGTGGGTAGACCGCAGCCGCGAGGCCGAGCGCGAGGATCGCGAGCACTCCTGGAGTATCGACTGCGCGCCGGAGCTACGGGTTCAGGTGACGCTCGGAGAACGCGGCCGGCATCGGTGGCGGCCTCGGTTCAGCCGTACAGGGCGTCGAACCGGTCGGCGTACTTCTCGGCCACGATGTTGCGCTTGACCTTCAGCGTCGGGGTCAGCTCACCGGTCTCCTGCGTGAGATCGTGCTCGAGCAGGAAGAACTTCTTCACCTGCTCGACCTGGGCGTAGCTCTCGTTCGCCTGGTCGAGCTCGGCCTGGATCAGTGCCCGCACCTCGGGGTTCTCGGCCAGCGCCGAGATCGACGTGTCCTCGATCCCGTGCTCGCGGGCCCAGGGCACGATCTCCTCCTCGTCGAGCGTGATCAACATGACTGGATACGGCCGTCGATCGCCGTGCATGACCGCCTGCGAGACGTAGCGAGTCTGCTTGAGGTCGTTCTCGAGGTTCGCCGGGGTGAGGTTCTTGCCGCCCGCGGTGATGATGATGTCCTTCTTGCGGCCGGTGATGTAGAGGAACCCGTCCTCGTCGAGGCGGCCGACATCACCGGTGTGCAGCCAACCGTCGATCACGGCCCCGAATGAGGCGTCGTCGTTCTTGTAGTAGCCCCGGAAGATGTTCGCGCCCTTGAGCAGCACCTCGCCGTCGTCGGCGATCCGGATCTCGACGCCCGGGTGGGCGCGGCCGACCGAGCCGAAGCGGTGCTCCCCGGGGCGCATCCCGGTCGCCGTCGTGGACGTCTCGGTCATCCCGTAGCCCTCCATCACCGGAACACCGGCGGCGTAGAAGAACTCCAGGATCTCCTTCGCGATCGGCGCGGCGCCGGTGACGGCCTCGCGGAGCCGCCCGCCGAAGGCGCCGCGGACGAGCTTGAACAGCTTCTCGTCGGCCTCCTCGTAGGCCGTCCGGAGATCGTCGGGGACCGGCGTGCCGGCGACCTCGTGCTCCCGGAACGCGAGCCCGACCTTCGTCGCCTGCTCGATCAGCTCCTTCGGCGCCTGTGAGGTGACGAGCGTGTAGAGCTTCTCGAAGATCCGCGGGACCGACGGCAGGTAGGTGGGGTGGACCTCGGAGAGCTCCGGAATGATCTTGGAGGTGTCGCCGCCCCAGTAGGCGATCGCCACTCCGCGGTCGGCGCTGATCAGCATCAGCAGCAGGCCGAACGCGTGGGCGAGGGGGAGGAACAGGTAGATCAGGTCCTCGGGGCCGGCACCGACGATCCCGCGCGCGGCGACCATGTCAAGCACCGCGCGGTAGTTGCCGTGGGTGAGCACGCAGCCCTTCGGCGGCCCGGTCGTCCCCGAGGTGTAGATGAACGTGTACGGGTCGGCTGTCGACACCGCGTTGGTGCGGGCGTCGAGCACAGCCCGATCGCGGCCGCGGCCGCGCTCGCGGAGCTCGTCAAGCGAAATCACGCCCTCGGGGGCATCGGTGGGATCGATCACGATCACGTGCCGCAGGTGGGGGAGCTCGTCGCGGACGGCCTCGATCTTGGCGATCTGGGAGGCGTCTTCGCACACGATTGCGACCGACTCCGAGTTGCCGGCCACCCAGGCGCACTCGGACGGGGAGTTCGTGGGATAGATCGGGACGACGACGGCCGCGGTGGCGCTGATCGCGAAGCTGCACCACGCCCACTCGACCCGCGTCGTGCAGAGCATGCTCACCCGCTCGCCCGGCTCGACACCGAGGTCGATCAACCCGCGTGCGACTTCGCTGACGACCTCGCCGAGCTCGGTGAAGGTGACGTCGCGCCACTCGTCGCCCACCTTGTGCTTCTGCGCCACGCGGTCCCCGAACTGCTCGACGGATCGGGCGAGCAGGTCGGCGATCGTCTGCGACCCGCTGCTGACGGTGGCGGCTTCCATGAAATCTCCTCGTCGGGTGAACGGGGCCTGGCCTGTGCCCGACCCTCGACCCCAGTCTCCCAAGCCCGCGCCCGGCGATCAACTTCCAGCGCCGCGACCCAACGGACGGTCGGACCGGCGGGGTCGCTAGAACCCTGGAGATGGCCCAGCCGACCGATCTCGTGCTCTCCGGCGGAGGCGTGCTCGGAGTCGGCCACGTCGGGGCGGTTGCGGTGCTCGAGGAGCACGGCTACGAGTTCCGCCGGATTGCGGGCACCTCAGCGGGGTCGATCGTCGGCGCGTTGCTCGCGGCGGGGGCGACGGGGGCCGAGCTCCACGGGCTGTTCGACACGCTGAAGTTCGATCAGGTGCTCGACAAGGACGCGCTCGACCGCGTGCCGCTCGTCGGCCCGGCGCTGTCGGTGCTGCTCGAGAACGGCTACGCGAAGGGCGACTACATCCGTGACCTGATCGCCACGGAGCTCGAGCAGCGCGGCGTGCGCACGTTCGGCGATCTGCGCCGCGAGGACCCGGCCGCGCGCCGGGCCGGCGGACCGCCGTGGCGACTGACCGTCCTCGCCGCCGACGTCACCCGTGGCGAGCTCGTGCGACTGCCCCAGGACTACGCCCGCTACGGGCTCGATCCCGACGCTCAGCTCGTCGCCGATGCGGTCCGGGCTTCGATCTCGGTTCCCTACCTGTTCGAACCTGCCCATCTGCGCCACAGCGGCGGCGAGTCGCTGCTCGTCGACGGCGGGCTGATCTCGAACTATCCGCTCGACATCTTCGACCGCGCCGACGGGCGCCGTCCCCGCTGGCCGACAACCGGTGTGACGCTGATCCCGCAGCTGCCGGCAGAGGACGTCCACCTGATCCCGCAGCTGCGATTCCTACACCCGGTGCCGGGCTTCCGATTCCTGGAGTCGGTGCTGACGACCGCGGTCGTCGGCCGCGACCAGGGCTACCTCGATCAGCCGCGCGTGAAGTCCCGCTCGATCACCGTCGACAGCCTCGGCGTCGACCCGTTCGATTTCTCGATCGACACGGCGACCGTCGAGCGGCTCTACCGGAGCGGGCGCCGGGCGGCCGCTGCGTTCCTGCGTCGCTGACCCACCCGGCTGAGGGCCGACCCGCGGCACTGCGGGCGCGGGTACGCTGCGGGCCATGGAGGAGATCGTCCCCGGCCTGTGGCACTGGACCGCCGTCCAGGAGACGATCGGCGCTCGCGTGAGCTCGTACTACGTGGCGCCCGCGCGGATCGTGATCGACCCGAAGGTCCCTGAGGGTGATGGCCTGCGGTCGCTGCCCGGTCCGGTCGACCAGGTCGTGCTCACCAGCGGTCACCACGGCCGGGACGCGCAGGCCTTCGTCGACACCTTCGACGTTCCGATCCGGGCGTCCCGTCAGGCGGATGAGCACCTCGGCGGCGAACTCCAGATCGAGACCTTCGAGGACGGGGAGGAGATCGCCCCGGGTGTCCGGGGGATCCACATCGGGGTGCTCTGTCAGGACGAGGGTGCGCTGCAGATCGCCCACGGCAACGGCGCGCTCGCGATCGCCGACGGCATCCACTGCTCCGATGGGGAGCTGGCCTTCTTCTCCGACAGCCTGCTCGGCGATGACCCCGAGGCCGTGAAGGCCGGGCTGAAGGCGGCGTATCGCTCGCTGCTCGACCGCGGCTTCGCCCACCTGCTGTTCGCCCATGGCGAACCGCTGATCGGCCGCGGCAAGCAGGCCCTGGAGGATTTCACGGCCTGAAGCTAGAGCAGCTGCCCCCGGACTGCGTCGCGCCCTCGTGATCTCCGCACGAGCGCGACCGGCTACGCGCCGGCTCAGCGGCTTGGTTCCGCAGCGGACGAACCACGGCAGCCGCGTCAGCGGCGCGCTCACCGTCGCGGTGCTCCGGGCCCTGGTGGCGTCCGACCGGTTCCGGTGAGCGCCAGCAGCCCGGCCGGGAAGTACACCGAGCGTGAAGTGGCGCCCTGCGGTCACCACCGGCGCGACGAGGACGTTGGGACCGAGTAGCCACTCCTGTCGGCGTAGCGCGCCGCGGTGCGGCTCGGATCGCCCAGCCACAGGGGCCGCGTCGGCGGGACCCCGGTGGCGTCGGCCAGGCGCCACAGCCGCTCGATCAGCGGCGCGGCCCGCTGGTGGAGCGTCGACAGCGCGTTATAGACCTGAACCGTCTGCGCGTCGTAGGACCACGGTGTGTGGGTTCCGGCCAGCCCCGAGCCGTGCAGCCGGAACAGGGGCTGAGTGCGGCCCACTCGGCCCAGCGCAGGAACAGCTCCTTGGTCGTCGCCGGCCAGGCCAGGTCGAAGTAGCCGCCGATGTCGGTACCGTAGCCGAACGCCCCGTCGACCGCGCGGTTCAGCATGTCGGGCGTCGAGCGACCCCAGCCCAGAGGCCGGCGAGAAGTCCGTCGTCTCGTCCCCCGGGAAGTTGCCGCCGTCGTAGGCCGCGGTCCCGGGCAGCCCCGAGTACCCGGCCCGGTCAAAGAACCAGAGCTGACGCCCCGGGTGTGTGCGCGTGTATCTCGCTATCTCGTCACGCGTCGCGCGCGCGTACAGGATCAGGTAGCGGTTGTGCATCGTCACGCCGGTCTCGCCGTCGGCGAAGTGCATGTCGTAGATGACCTCCTCGCCGAAGTCCTGCATGAAGCCGTCGGCGCCGAGGTCGAACACCTTGCGCACCTCGTGCTGCCAGAAGCGGACCGCGGCCGGGTTGGTGAAGTCGAGCAGCTCGATCGGCTTACCCGTGGTACCCGTGGTCTAGTACGGCTGACCGTTGGCCCGGCGGACCACCAGCCCGTCACGCTCCGGCGCCGAACCGGGCCGATCCACGGCCGCATGTAGAGGAGCGGATGGATGTGCAGGCGGCGCAGCGTCGCGATCGCCGAGGCCTGCTCGGCCGGAGTGGTGAAGGTGTGCAGCGCGAGGCCATCGTTGTCGGCCGACTGGGGAAGCCCCATCCCTCGATTCGGTACGCCGTCAGCGGCAGGTGGTACTTGGCGATGTTGCTCGAGATCGGCCGCGACCTGCCCCTGATAGTCGGCCGTCGTCTCGCCGAAGTTCTTGACCAGCCGGTCGAGCATCGGCCCGAGCGCCCACCGCGGAGGCGCCGGCTGGCGGCCGCTCTGGCGCGTCAGCGTCCCGAGCGAGGTCGGCGAGCGCCCCGGGGGCCACGACGTAATCGAGCGTCGGGGCGGAGACCTCGACGTTCCACGCGGCCGGTGGTCGGAGTCGAGCCGGAAGCGGGCGAGCTCGCGGGTTGGCGAGCAGGAACCCATAACCGCGCGAGGAGAACATCTCGGCCTGGGGGTAGTACGCGGCCGTGATCCCGTTCGGGTACATCGAACGGCCGCCGCCGCCCTGCCCGAAGCCGGTGAGCCCGTTGGCGTTCTCCTCCTGCGACGAAGCTTGAGAGCAGCCGGCCCCGCTCGTCGACGGCGTTGTGGCGGCCGCCGAAGCCCGTGGAAGTGCTCGTCGGTCCCGGATGCGAACGAGTCCGAGATGCTCGCTCACCCCGCCGGCGGGCCGCGCCGACGGCGGTGAGCTCGCAGCGCGCCCTGGCCCCGCGAGGCACGATCGTACGATCAGCCGCGGCCCGTCGGATCGCTCGGTCGAGAGTGTGAGGCGCAGCCCCGGCCGGGGACCGCCCGGGCGGCGATCACCCGGCGGGCGCTGTAGCGGATCCCGGAGCGGCTCCCGGCCATCAGGTTGCCGCCCCAGATCAGCCCCTGGTACTGGGAGATACTCTCGTGGCCGACGGTGAAGCTGAGTGGCGCGTACAGCGGCGGCGAGGCCGGGTTGTCGTGTCCCGGCGCGAGCGGGTCCTGGGTGAGCGGCTCGGTGAGCGGGCCGGGGGAGGCGGTTGGCGACCTCCCGCAGCGCTCCGCGGCTGCGCCCGCGCTCGAACGCGATGCGGAACGGGGTCCGCCTGACACCGCCCGCGCCGCGCCGGCGGTGACGACGATCGGTCCGGTTGCCCGGTGCGAGCTCGCAGCCGCGGCCGGTCCCCCCGCGAGGGCGGAGGCGAGCATGGTCAGCGCGACGAGCGCCGCCGGCGGGACCCGGCGAACGGGCGGCGGACGGAGAGATCCGGCGCGGAACGGCGAAGCGCGCATCGCCCCGGCGAGGCTACCGGCCGGCCCAGGAGACCACTAACCTTGCCCGCCCGTGTCGGCCCGCCGCCTGCCCACCGCACCCGTCGCCGCCGGCGCGCTGATCGCCGGCTACGCAGTCGCGGTCACGACGGGCTCCCGCCCGCTCGGGGGCGTCGTGCTGCTCGCCATCGGGACGGTCTGCATTGCCGTGTGGCTCCGCCGTGACGGCCGGCGGACGGCCGCCGAGCTCACCGCGGTCGCGTTCGTCGCGTTCGTCCTCTCGCACCTCCTCGGGCTCGTGATCGGGGCCTGGCCGGCCGTGCTGATCACCGCCGCGGTCACCGGAGCGGTCTGCTGGGCGCGCTCGGACGCCCGCCGTCCCGGCAACCACGAGGGCCCGCCCGCGGCCGCCGTCGAGCTGCCGTGAGCACGGGCGGGCCGCCCCCACCGCGGATCACGCCCGGCGACCGGACGGCGATCGGCCCGGTCAACGCGCTGATCACTCGGGTCATCGGCCTCGGCGCCGGGACCGGCCGGGCCCCGAACGTGTTCACGACCGTCGCGCGGCACCGGCGGCTGTTCCGGGCCTGGCTGCGGTTCGCGTCCCGGCTGATGCCCGGCGGCACGCTGCGGCGCGCCGACTCCGAGCTCGTCATCCTCCGCGTCGCCCACCGGTGCGGAAGCGAGTACGAGTGGCGCCACCACGAGCGGATCGGCCGCCTGCCGGCCTCTCGGCGGAGCAGATCGAGGCCGTCCGCGCCGAGCCGCTGGAGGGCGCTCTCGACGCCTGGCAGGTCGCTGCTGGTCCGTGCCGTCGACGAGCTCCACGACGACCGCACATTGAGCGACCCGACCTGGGCGGCGCTCGCCGAGCGCCTGTCCGATACCGAGCTGATCGAACTCTGCCTGCTCGCCGGCCACTACGAGATGCTGGCGATGACGCTGAACAGCCTGCGTGTTCAGCCGGACCCGGCGCCGATCGGCCGCGGCGGCGTGCTCGCGGTGCTGCGGCGCGGGCGCTGAGGGCCGAGGTCGACCCAGCGCCCTGTCCGTCGTCCGGCTACCGACCGGGGCACCACTGCTCGAGGTGGCCCCGCTGTCCGGCCGGGGTGCTCCGATCACGACGGCTCGACCCACTCCTCGGTGAGCGTGAGCCAGAAGGCGAGCCCGGCGAACTCCCGGTAGCGGGCGAAGGCGCGCGTGATCCCCTTGTCGCCGACGCGGGGCCGGCCGCTCAGCCGCCGGTATGTCGGCCGCGTCCACGAGTCGAGGACCAGCCGCCGGTGGCGACCGAGCAGCATCATCACATGGGCCGCCGCATAGGGACCGACCCCGTCGAGCGCGAGCAGCCGCTCGGCGAGCTCAGCGTCGTCGAGCGCCGGGTCGCGCAGGGCCTCGAGATCAAGCTCCTCACTCGCGACGTCCTCCGCGAGCCTGCGCAGGTAGGGGCCGCGATAGCCGGCCCGGGCGACGTCGGCGAAGAACTCGGCCGGGGCCTCGGCGATCACGGCGGGTGTCGGGAAGGCGTGCCGCGCCGGGGCGCCCTCGGCCGGCGCCCCGAGGACATCGACCAGCGCGCCGACCATCCGCTCGGTGGCTGACCAGGTGCAGTTCGTGGTGCAGATCGTCTTGACGACGTCCTCGAACACCGTCGGGCTGCGCACCAACCGTCCGGCGCCGCCCGTCACCCAGGCGAGCTTCGGGTCCTCGGCGGCGACGGCATAGAAACCGCTGAGGTCAGCGTCGAGGGCGAGCATCCGGCGGACCTGCGCACGGAGCTCCCCGGCCGCGGCGGCCGGCGGCGGGGCGGCGCCGGGAACCTCGAACAGGCCGACCCGGCCGCCACCGGCGGCGGCAACGCCGAGCGCCCAGGCGGTTCCGGCGGCCGGCAGCACGGTGTCGAGGCGGAGACCGCCGGCCGCAACCGCGTTCGGTGGCAGGTCGGCGACCCCGTGGGAGCGGAGTGTCCGGCCGAGGTCGACCGGTTCACCGCCGGCCCCCGTCAGCGGGAGTTCGGCGAACGGGGTCGGGTCAGCCACGGGGTGCGGGTGGAGTGCGGTTCATCTCGATCGGAGGTTGTGCGACACCCTGTGAGGGGATGATCCCAGGTGCGTGTCCATTCCGAGACCGCGCCGTTTTCCGAAACCTCAACGCGGATAGGATCATTAACTCAACAATGAGTATCGATCGGAGGGGACCATGCGGATAGCGGTGACGGGAGCAACGGGGCTGATCGGCCGGCGGCTGGTGGAGACGGCCCGTCGGCGCGGGGACACCGTGGTCGCGCTCGGTCGGAGCGCCGAGCGCACGCGCTCGCGGCTCGGGGGCGAGGTCGAGGTCCACGAGTGGCCGGCCCCACAGGACGCCCCACCGCCGGAGGCCGCGCTCGTCGGCCTCGATGCCGTCATCCACCTGCTCGGCGAGAACGTCGCCCAGCGGTGGAGCACCCCGGTGAAGGACGAGATCCGCGATTCCCGGGTCAAGTCGACCCGCCAACTCGTGGCCGGGCTTGGCGCGCTCCCGGTTGGCCAGCGTCCGGCGGTCCTCGTCTCGCAATCGGCCACCGGGTACTACGGTCCGCGCGGCGACGAGCCCGCGCCGGAGGACTTCCCGTCCGGGCACGACTTCCTGGCCGAGGTCGTCGTCGACTGGGAGGCGGCGGCCCGGGAGGCCGAGGCGCTCGGCATCCGCGTGGCCATGACCCGCACCGGCGTGGTGCTCGCCGAGGGCGAGGGCGCGCTGGCCAAGATGCTCCCGCCGTTCAAGCTCGGGGTCGGCGGACCCGTGGCCGGCGGGCATCAGTACGTCCCGTGGATCCACCTCGACGACGTCGTCGGCGCGCTCCTGCACTGCGCCGGTGAGGGCCGGGCAAAGGGCCCGGCAAATCTCTCCTCGCCGAACCCGGTGACGAACGGCGAGCTCTCCAAGGCCCTCGGCCGGGTGCTCCACCGCCCCGCGATCGCACCCGTCCCGGCGTTCGCGATCAAGCTCCTGTACGGCGAGATGGCGACGATCGTGACCACCGGGGTGCGGGCGGTGCCGGTGAAGCTCGCCGAGTGGGACTACGACTTCCAGCACCCGGAGATCGAGCCGGCCCTGCGCGACGTCCTCGGCCGCTGATGCGTTCCCACAACGAGGCCGGCGGCCGACGGCGGCGAACCCGATGAGCCACGAGATCAGCCGCGAGCAACTCGTGCGGGCTCCGCTTGACGAAGTGTTCGAGTTCTTCTCCCGGGCCCGCAACCTGGAGGACCTGACGCCCCCTTTTCTGCGCTTCGAGGTGATCACGCCCGAGCCGATCCGGATGGCGCCCGGCACGCTGATCGACTACCGGCTCCGGCTCCGCGGCGTGCCGATCCGCTGGCGCACGCTGATCGAGGCCTGGGAGCCGCAGCGGATGTTCGTCGACCGCCAGCTCCGCGGGCCCTATCGCCTGTGGCACCACACGCACGAGTTCGAGGAGCGGGCCGACGGAACGCTGGTCCGCGACCGGGTGCGCTACGAGATCCCGCTCGGGGTGCTCGGTACGGCCGCCCACACGTTGTTCGTCCGTCACGACCTGGAGCGGGTGTTCGAGTACCGCCGGGAGGCCGTCGTGCGGCTGCTCGAGTCCGGGCGGGCGAGCGCCGGAGCGAGCGTCGGCTGACCGTCCGCCCCGGGAGGCGGCCGGAGCGCCATCAGGCCGCCGGATCGACCTCCGAGAGGCGCCCGGTGTCGACGTCGATGACGAACCCGCGGACGGCGTTCCGGTGGAGCAGGAAGGGGAACTCCGCACCCGGCGGATCGACTCCCGGACCGAGGCCTGAACGTCGGTGAAGGCCCCGGGTGCGAACGGTGGCGGCTCGCCCGCAGCGGCGGTGAGCTCGCCGAGCAGCTCGGACTCGTCGAGGCCCTCCAGCCCGCAGTTGGTGTGGTGAATCAGCATCACCGCCCTCGTCCCGAGCCGCCGCTGCGAGATCGCCAGCGAGCGGATCACGTCGTCGCTGACGATCCCGCCCGCGTTGCGCAGCACGTGCGCCTCGCCGAGACTGAGGCCGAGCGCACCGAAGACATCGATCCGCGAGTCCATGCAGGTCACGACCGCCACCCGCAGCGCCGGGCGCGCGGGGAGGGACTCGCCGGCCGGCTGGCGGTCGGCGTTGTGGGCCAGGAACGTGTCGATTGGGTCAGTCATGTCTGCCGAGGGGGAGGGCGTCCAAGAGCGCCCAGCTCGAGCTTAGGAGGCGTTCGGCCGGAAAGGCGGGGTCCTCGAGCGCGAGTCGGCCCTGCTCCTCGCCGACGCTGAGCAGCATCCGCGTGAGCACCTCGATGTCGAGGTCCGGCGGGGCCCCGGGGAGCGAGCCGATCCCCCAGCGCACGAGCGGCTCGAGCCGGCGGGCGAGCTGGGTCCGGCGGCGGTTGACGAGCCGCTGAAGGGCCATCGGCGCGCTCTCGGGGCGCAGCAGCGCAACCGACCACGTGCGGGGTTGGCTGACGACCGCGCTGAGGAACCCGGCGAGGGCCTCCCCGAGCAGCGAAGCGGGGGTGCGGGACGCCGGATCGGCCGGAATCAGCGCGTCGAGGACGCGCTCGGGTGCGCTGGTCCTCCCGGCGCAGAAGGGCGACGAGCAGGACCTGGAGGTTGGCGAAGCTCCGGTAGACGACGACCCGGTTGACCCCGGCGTGCCGCGCGACGGCCTCCATGCTGAGCGCATCGAACCCCTCGTGGGCGAGCAGCGTGAGGGCGACGTCGAGCAGCTGCTCGCGACGCTCGGCGCGCGGCATCCGGCGAGCGCGGCCACCGGCCGGCGCCGCCGCCGTCGGCTGCGGCGCGGCGGGCTGGACGCGGGGTGGCCGTGCGGTGTCGGCCGGGGGCAGGGAGAGCACCGGCGCCGGTTCCCCGCGGGGCTCGGCATCGGCGGGAACGAGCATCAGCAGCCCCTGTGTCATCGCGGCCAGGCGTTCGGGCGGGAAGCGTCGCGGGTGAGCCAGCATCAACCGGGCGGCGTCCTCACCGGCGGCGACGACGAGCCGCGCGGCGAGCGCGTGATCGAGCCCGAGTGGGCCCCCGCGGCGGGCGACGCCCCAGTCGAGCAGCTCGGTGACGCGCTCGGCGACGAGCCGGCGGCTGCGACGGATCCGCTCGCGCAGCTCGGCCGAGCTTCCCGTCGGGGGCATCAGCACGAGTCGCCAGGTGCGCGGGTTGGCCCGTACCGCGCCGAGGAACGCGCCGATCGCATCGGTGAGGAACTGCTCGGGGTCGGCGTCGCCGGGGTCGCCCCCGACGATCTTCAGCAGGGGCGCGAGCGCAGCCACCTCCTCGCGATCGATGAGCGCGAGCATCAGCCCCTCCAGATCTCCGAACATGTCGTAGATCACCGGCCGGGTGACACCGGCGCGGGCGGCGACGGCCTCGACGGTGACGGCATCGAATCCGCCCTCGGCGAGCACGTCGAGCGCCGCGTCGAGCAGCTGGCGGCGGCGGACCTCGGGGGCGAGGCGGCGAGTGCGGGTGTGCGAGGTGCTCATCGGTCGCCCGAAACTCTTGCACGACACACGGCTTGACGGTGTAACGGCCGACGTTGTAACGTTGACGTAGCTACAGAGGTGTGACAAAGCTTCGCCGACTCGGGAGGGTCTGAAGAGCCGATGCTGCAAGACCATGAGGTCGTGATCGTCGGGTCCGGTTTCGCCGGCCTCGGCATGGCCGTCGCGCTGCGCCGCGAGGGCATCACCGATTTCGTCGTGCTCGAACGGGCCGGCGAGGTGGGCGGGACGTGGCGCGAGAACCACTACCCGGGGTGTGCCTGCGACGTGCCGACCCCGCTGTACTCGTTCTCGTTCGCCCCGAACCCGCGGTGGTCGCACATGTATGCGCGGAGCGGCGAGATCCGCGCGTACCTCGAGGACTGCACCGACCGCTTCGGTGTCCGTCCCCATCTCCGCTTCCACTCCGAGTTCACGGGCGCCGAGTGGCACGAGGACGAGCAGCGCTGGGTGGTGGAGATCGCGGGACGGCCGGCGATCCGGGCCCGCTTCCTGATCGGCGGCTTCGGCGGGCTGAACCGTCCCGTGTTCCCTGACATCGAGGGCCTCGAGAGCTTCGTCGGTCCGCTGTTCCACACTGCGGCGTGGCGAGACGACGTCCCGCTCGCCGGCAAGCGGGTCGGCGTGATCGGGACCGGGGCGAGCGCGATTCAGCTGATCCCGCAACTCGCGCGCACGGCGGCTTCGGTCACCGTCTTCCAGCGCACTCCGGCATGGGTGGTACCGAAGCTCGACCGCCGGATCGGCCGTCTCGAGCAGACCGTCTACCGGCGCGTGCCGGCGACCCAGCGTGGTCTGCGCGGTCTGATCTTCGCGATCACCGAGGGGGTCGGCGTGGCGATCACGCGGGCGCCGGCGCTGATGCGGATCGGCGAGGTGTGGTCGCGATGGCACATGCGGCGCGCGATCTCCGATCCGGAGCTGCGGGAGAAGCTGACGCCCGGCTACCGGCTCGGCTGCAAGCGGATCCTCCCGTCGAACGACTTCTATCCGGCGATGGCGAGGGAGAACGTCGGCCTGGTCACCGACCGGATCGCACGGATCGATGGCCGTGGGGCCCACACCGCGGACGGGTCCCACCACGAGCTCGACGTGCTCGTGTGCGGTACGGGCTTCCGGATCGAGGAGGTGTTCTCCCCGCTCCAGATCCGTGGCCGGGACGGCCTCACCCTCACCGAGGCGTGGCGCGACGGGATCGAGGCCCACCGCGGAACGCTCGTCGCGGGGTTCCCGAACACCGCGTTGCTCTCCGGTCCGAACACCGGCACCGGGAGCACCTCGCAGGTCTACATGATCGAGGCCCAGATCCAGTATGTGATGGAGCTCCTGCGCACGCTGCGCAAGCACGGGGCCGGAGCGATCGAGGTCCGGCCCGAGGCCCAGGCCGCGTACAACCGCCGCCTCCAGCGTGACATGCAGCGCACCGTCTGGCTGCGCGGCGGCTGCGACAGCTGGTACCTCGACGACGAGGGCGTGAACCGCACGCTGTATCCCGGGCCCTCGTCGGCCTTCTGGCGCTCGCTGCGTCACGTCCGCGAGGACGAGGTCACCCTGACCCCGGCTCGCGCCCCCGCCCCGTCCCCGACCCCCGTCCTCGCGTGATGCACCGCCAAAGGAGGCAGACGATGCCGCTCACCCGCTCCGTCCTGCGCACGGTGGCCCTCGCCGCCGGCGCGCCGCTGCTGCTCGCGGCCCCCGCCGCGGCGGCGGCGCCCGCCTCGCCCCCGGCGGGCGGGGCCCCGCTCGGCCAGGTGATCGGCGCCACCGCAGCCGGTCTGCTGCTCACCGCGGCGCTGCTCGTGATCGGTCTGCGCTACCGCGAGAACCGCTTTCCGCTGCTCGATCTCGTCGCCCGTCCGTTCACCCTTCTGCTCCGTGTTCCGGCGTGGTCAGCGCTTCCCGTCGCCCTCGGCACCGGCTCACTCGTGCTCGCCGGCACCGGCTTCTACTGGGACGTCGCGGTCCACATCGACCGCGGCCGCGACCCCGGCCCGTTCGGCACCCCGGCCCACTTCCCGATCCTGATCGGGCTGTTCGGGATCTTCGCCTCGGGCTGGCTCGCGCTCGTGATGGCCCGCGGGAAGGACGCCGCCCGCACCGGGATCGCACTCACACGGACCTGGACCGTGCCGACGAGCGGGCTGGTGATGATGGCCTGCGGCAGCTTCGGGCTGCTCGGATTCCCGCTTGACGACATCTGGCACTCGATCTTCGGCCAGGACGTGACCCTGTGGGGGCCGACCCACCTGATCCTGCTCACCGGCGGTCAGCTGATGATCCCCACGATCCTCGGCCTGCTGCTGGAGGGCCGCGCCGCGACCGGAGCCGGCCGCGCGGACACGGGAGCCCCGGTCAGCGAGGGGCTGCTCGCGCGCTGGGGTGCCCGCGGCGTGGCGCTGCTCGGGGCCGGCGGCGTGCTCGCCGGACTCACCGTGTACCAGGCGGAGTTCGGGTTCGGCGTGCCCCAGTACGACCTCCTGTTCCAGCCGACGCTGCTCGCATTCACCGGTGCGCTCGCGCTCGTGTTCGGCCGTGCGGTGATCGGCCGCGGCGGAGCGCTCGGCGCGGCGGCGGTGAACATCGTCATCAGCGGCGCGTTCGCGATCGTCGTCGGTCCGGTGCTCGGCCAGGCGACCCCTCACTTCTCGAGCTACCTGCCGGCCGCGCTGTGCGTCGAGCTCGCCGCGCTGATCGTCTCGCCGCGCCGCCTCGGCGCGTTCGCGGCGCTCTCGGGGCTGCTCGTGGGGACGCTCGGGACGCTCGGCGAATGGGGCTGGACGCACGTGTGGATGCCGATCCCGTGGGCCTCGCAGTTCGTGCCCGGGGCGGTCGGCGTCGGCGTGCTCGCCGGGCTGTGCGGCGCGCTCGTCGGCGCGTTCGTCGCCGCCGCGCTCGCCCCGACCCGGTTCGCCCTCGCCGGTCCACGCCGCTGGGTGCCGGCCGCCGCCGGAACCGTCGGCTTCGCCGCCGTGATGGCGTTCTGCCTGCCGACCCACACGACGGCCGGCGCGCAGGCGACGATCGCGATGGACCGCTCGCCGAGCGCGGGGACGAGCCAGGCGACGGTCACCTTCCACCCGGCCTCCCTGGTCAGCTCGCCGGACTACGTCCAGCAGCTGTCCTGGCAGGGCCACACGAAGAGCGTGGTGGCGATGATGCGGCGGGTCGCGCCCGGGGTCTACCGGACCGTGAAGCCGCTCCCGCTCACCGGATCCTGGAAGTCGCTGGTCCGCGTCCAGCAGGGTCGCGCCCGGGAGGATCTTCCGGTGTACCTGCCCGCGGACCCGGCGATCCCGGCCGCGGCGATTCCCGCCGAGCGGCAAATCACCCGCGCGCTGGTGAGCGAGACCCAGCTGATGCAGCGCGAGCGCAAGCGTGACGTGGCGAGCTGGGTCTGGAGTGCCGCGACGAGTGCCGTGCTCGTGATCATCGCGGTGCTGCTGGCGATCATCGGCTGGGGCCTGAACCGCGTCGCCGGCCGGCTTGCCGGTGACCCGCCGCGCGGTTCGGCGAGGGCGACGACGCTGCCGCCGCCGGCGCGCGGTTGGGGTGGCCGCGCCGATCGCGAGGGCGGGCCGATGATCGCGCTCGCCTGTAGCTCCCACCTGCTCGTCGACCTGCCCGCTGTTCGGCGGCCCGGTGCTGTTCGTGATCGGCGCGGTGGTGATGATCCGCCGCTCCGAGCGGCGGCGGGCCGAGGAGGAGGCGGCGGCGGTCTAGTCGACCGTGGGCCGGTGGGGCAGGCGAGCGCGGGCCCGGCGCAGCGGCCGGACGGCGAGGTTGACGTCGGCGATGTGCGGCTCGAGCCGCGCCATCCCCTCCTGGACCCCGACCACGGTCTTGTTCAGGTCCTCGACGCGCTGCGTGAGAACGGCGACCTCGGTCTCGAGCCGGCGGACGCCGGCGTGCATCCCGCGCACCTCGGTGGCCATCACCTCGGTGAAGCGGCGGATGTCGCGGAGCGTCGAAGCGAGCTCGGGCAGGACGCGGAGCAGGTTGAGCTCTCCGAGCGAGTCACCGAGCAGCCGTCCGAGGTTCGGCCGCCGTGCCGAGTGGTCGTGATCGGATTGTGCCCTGCCGTTGGTGGGGTGGCCCGACACCGGTTTGCAGTGTACCGGCGGTCTGGTCGTCCGGGCGGTAGGCTGGCACGGCAATGGAGCTCGCCGGCGCCAACGTCGTGATCACCGGGGCCGCCAGCGGCATCGGGCGGGCGCTGGCCGAGCGGTTCGCCCAGGAGGACCCGAAGACGCTGGTCCTCGCCGACCTGGACCTCGACGCGCTGACCGCGGTCGCCGAGCCGCTCGGCGCCGTCGCCACCCGGGCCGATGTGAGCTCCGAGGCCGACATTCGCGCGGTCGTCGAGGTCGCCCGTGAGCGCGGCGGCCCGATCGACCTGTTCTGCTCCAACGCCGGGATCGGCGGTCCGGGTGGCGGGCCCGAGGCCCCCGACGACGAGTGGCAGAAGATCTGGGAGGTCAACGTGATGGCCCACATCTGGGCCGCGCGGGCCGTCGTCCCGGAGATGCTCGAGCGCGGTCAGGGCTACCTGCTCAACACCGCATCGGCGGCCGGCCTGCTCACCCAGGTCGGCGCGATGGCCTACTCGGTGACCAAGCACGCCGCCGTGGCCGCGGCGGAGTGGATGTCGGTCATGTACGGCGACGCTGGGATCAAGGTCTCGTGCCTGTGCCCACTCGGTGTCCGCACCCCGATGCTGGAGATGGCGCTCGACGACAGCGTCGGTGCGGCCGCGCTGCTCGCCGACGATCTGCTCGAGCCCGCGGAGGTGGCCGAGGCGGTCGTCGCCGGGCTCCGCGCCGAGCGGTTCCTGATCCTGCCGCACGAGAACGTCGGCAAATACGTGGCGCTGAAGGGCGCCGACCATGAGCGGTGGCTCACCGGCATGCGCCGGATCGTCCGCTCCGCCCGGCCGGGCGCCTGACGCTCAGCTCTCGCCGGGCGCGAACTGGCTCGCCGTGAACACCGCGACCGAGAAGATCGTGTGCCTGCGGGGAGGCGTCGGGCGCGAGCGTCCCGACCCAGCCGACCCTCGCACCGAATGCGGTCAGGAACGGTCCTGGGCCGCGAGCGCCGGTCGCGCGGCCGCGGGGTCGGCGAGCCCGATCGGGGCCCCGAGCATCGCGTCGGGGATCCCGAATGCGTCCACGAGTTCCCCGGCGATCCCCCGGACCTCGTTGCACAGCCGGTTGACCTCGCGGGTGATCTGCTTGCAGCGCGGTCCGGAGAGGCGACCGTGCTCCTGGAAGAAACCCTTGTCGGCCTCGATGTCGGTCAGGGCGTAGAGGTCGCAGACCTGCGCCAGCACGTCGGCCAGCCGCTCGTCGGCGCAGGTGGTGATCGCCCGGTCGAAGGACTCCAGGATCACCGTGGCCAGGTGGGCCCGGGCGGCGTCGACGGCGTGGTTCTGGACCGCGCGGAAGACCTCGAAGGGGTCGTGGCCCTCGCCGAGCCCGCGTTTGAACCGCTGGGCGACGGACGCCGTGATGTGGCCCTCCCGCCAGCGGAACAGGTCGAGCTGGAGCGCACGGTCGGAGAGTTCGCCGTTGTCGCCGGCGCTCGGCACGGCGTCGCCGAGGACCTGGAGGATCTTGCGGGCGAACAGCCGCTCGACGACGGTCTCCACGACCTGACCGGCGACGAAGTTGACCATCTCCCGCGGGTCGAGGTGCTCGAACTGGTCGCGGTAGTCGGTGAGCTGACCCTTGGCCGCGAGCATCATCAGCACGGTGTTGTCGCCCTCGAAGGTGGTGAAGATCTCGGTGTCGGCCTTGAGGTCGGCGAAGCGGTTGACCGACAGGTACCCCGCGCCGCCGCAGCACTCCCGGCAGGTCTGGATCGTCTCGGTCGCGTGCCACGAGCTCGTGGCCTTCAGACCGGCCGCGAGTGATTCGAGCTCCCGGCGCTCGCGGTCGGCCGGCGCCTCGGCGCTCATCACGGTGTGGAAGCGCTCGGTGAGCTCGGCCTGGGCGAAGTGGAGCGCGTAGGTCCGCGCGAGCAGCGGCATCAGCCGGCGCTGGTGCGTGCGGTAGTCGAGGATCACCACCTCGTCCTCGCCGCCGCCGGGGCCGAACTGCCGGCGGCGAAGCCCGTGGCGCACCGCGATCGTGAGCGCGCTCTTGGCCGCGCTGATCGACGCCGCCGACACGCACACGCGACCCTGGACGAGCGTCGAGAGCATCGTGAAGAATCGCTGCCCCGGCTTCTCGATCGGGCTCTCGTAGCGCCCGTCGCTCCTCACCGCCCCGTAGCGGTCGAGCAGCGCCTCACGCGGGACGCGGACACCGTCGAAGGCGAGCCGGCCGTTGTCGACGCCGTTGAGGCCGAGCTTGTCGCCGTCGTCCTCGATCCGCACCCCGCGCAGTGGGTTCCCGTCGGCGTCGCGGATCGGCACGACGAAGGCGTGGACGCCGTGGCTCTCGCCGCCGAGCTCGAGCTGGGCGAACACGGCGGCCACGCGCCCGTGACGGGCGGCGTTGCCGATGTACTCCTTCACCGCGCCCGCGTTCGGGGTGTCGATCACGAACTCGCCGTGCTCGGCGTCGTAGGTCGCGGTCGTCTGGAGGCTCTGGACGTTGGAGCCGTGGTCGGCCTCGGTCATCGCGAAGCAGCCCGGGAGCTCGAGCCGAGCCGTCGGGGCGAGGTAGCGCTCGTGGTGGCGCTGGGTTCCGAGCTGGTGGACGGCCCCGCCCCACAGTCCGAACTGAACTCCGAACTTGACGAGCAGCGACAGGTCGCCGAAGGCGAGGGTCTCGAAGGCGGCGACGTTCGCTCCCGGGTCGGCGCGGCCCCCGTACTCCCGCGGGTAGCCCGGCGCGGTGAGGCCCTCCGCGGCGAGGGTCCGCGCCCACTCCATCACCTGCTCGCGGTACTCGTCCCGGGTCAGCCCGTCCGGACGTCGGAACTCGGGCCGGCTGAGCACCTGGCGGAGCTCGGCGCGCAGCTCGCTGTAGCGCCCGTCGAGGAGTCTCTGCAGGGCGAGTGGATCGAAGCCGTCGGGCGCGCTCACAGCTCACCGGAGCATATTCCCGCGACGGCGAACATGGAACCGTCCGGCTACGGGTGGATGAAGTGGTGGAAGCGGCGCAGGAACAGCCGGAACCGGCCGCGGCCGCCGGAGCCGAGTGCGGTCGCGCCGAGCAGCACGATGAACAGCCCGGCGGCGAACAGGAGTCCGCTGAGCAGCACCGGCCACCGGCGGCTCCCCCACTCGCGGATCCTGGCCAGGATGTCGCTCGCCTTCTCGCCGGCCACCCACAGCATCACGGTCATGCCGAGCAGCGGCAGGATGAAGCAGATGTTGAACAGCAGGAGCAGCATGACCTGGCGGGCCGGGTCCAGGCCGGAGCCGACGATCGCGGCGATCGCGGCGAAGTACGGGAACGCGGTCGGCAACTCGATCGCGGTGATCGTCGCCCCGAGCAGAGCGCTCGAGCGGTTCTGCTTCGAGGCCTCGGGCAACTCCCGGTTGCCCAGCCGCTCGCGGTGGATCCACAGCACCGCCGAGGCGATCAGCATCGCCGCCCCGACCACGACCTCGATGATGTGGCGGGCCTCGGCGTGCGGGTGCGGGACGAGCGAGAGCAGCAGCTGTCCGGGCCCGAGGGCGATCAGCAGGCCGCCGATCAGGTAGACCACGAACACCCCGAGCGTGAACTCCATCACCTGCGTCCGCGGATGCTCGCCGGTGGCGAGAACCATCGCCGGGGCGATCGTCGTCGGGTTGAGCGAGTCGGCCAGCCCGATCGAGACGACGAGGCCGATCAGTCTCAGCATGGCGGCATTCTGACCGCACGGGCGCGCCGGCGGCGGGCAGATGCGCCCGCCCGCCGGGTGCCTGGCCTCAGAGGTTGCCGAGCGCCTCCTTGGCCGCGCGCTCGCCGGAGCGGACCGCGCCGTCCATGTAGCCGTTCCAGTAGTCGGAGGTCTCAGCCCCCGCCCAGTGGATCCGGCCGACCGGGGCCCGCAGCGCCTCGCCGTAGTCGGTCAGAACGCCGGGAGGGGCATAGCCGCCGTAGCAGCCGCGGGTCCACTGCTCCTCGGACCAGTTCTTCTCGATGTACGAGGTCGGGTGCGCGGCCTGTGGGCCGAAGTAGCGCACGAAGCAGGCGAGCGCCTCGCGCCGGCGCTCGGCGGCCGGGAGACGCGTGAAGCGCCGGGCCTCGTGGCCCTCGACGAAGCCGAGCATGACGCCCGGGCGACCGTCGGGCGGGGAGTTGTCGAACGTCAGCTTGATCGGTCCGGTGTCGCTCGTGACCTGCCCGGCGAGCCCGGCCGAGCGCCAGAATGGCTTCGGGTACACGGCCTCGCACTTGATCGCCGACCCCTGCGGGAACCGTTGGAGGAGCTGGGCCCGCGTGGCGGGCAGGATCGGCTCGAAGCGGATGCCGGCGGTGAGCGCCGGCGGCCCGGTGACGATCACCGCGCGCCCGCTCGCGCTGAGCGTGTCGGTGTACAGCGTCACACCGCGACCCGACTGGGCGATCCGCCGGACCGGCTGGCCGAGGTGGACGCGGCCGCCGAGCCGGCGGGCGAGCCGGATCGAGATCTCCTGCGAGCCGCCGACGAAGCGGCTGTCCTGGGCGCCGCCCGCGGTGTTGATCAGGCGCTCGAAGGTGCCCGGGGTCGACTCGTTGCCGGCGGAGTGGATGTAGAACAGGACGTGGAGCAGCGAGACGTCACGAGGCTCGCAGGCGAACACCGACTCGATGCCGAGGTCGAGCAGGTTCTGAGCCCCGGTGCCGAGCGCCGCCTGCTGCTTGTAGGTCTCGAACGTCTGGCTGTCCCAACTCAGCGCGTCCGGCGCGGTCCACGGGGCGGACAGCGGCACGGAGTGCGCCTTGGAGTCCATGTCCTGGAGGACCTTCAGCAACTGGACATCGGCGGTGATGTCCGGTGGGACGGCGCCGAACGGACCGGTCGGCGAGTACGGCGTCAGCTTGCCGTTCTCGTAGAACAGGTAGTTGCCGGTGTTGTAGGTCTTGAACGTCTTCACCCCGAGGCTCGAGGCGAGCTTCGATACGTGGTCCTGGGTCGGGCCGACCCACTGACCGCCGACCTCCACGACCTTGCCGCCGCCGAGCGAGTGGTTGAGCGTCCGCCCGCCGACGCGGTCACGAGCCTCGAACACGAGCGCCGAGTGGCCGGCGGCGACGACTTCCTGCGCGGCCCGCAGCCCGGACAGGCCCGCGCCGACGATCAGCACGTCGGCCTTCAGGCCGCGCGGCGCGCGGCGGGCGGCGGCCGCTCCGGCGGGCAGCGCCGCGGCGCCGGTGGCCGCGGCGGCCCCGCCGATCAGCGTGCGACGGGAAATGCGCGTGTCAGACACCCCTTGCTCCTCTCGTTCGGGCCGCGGAGGCGGCCCGTCTCTTCCCCTCGTGGGCAGACGGGTGATTGTGGCGGGCCGCGGCGCGATCTGCCACATTCGACCGAGTGAGCCGGAGGAGCGCGTTGGCGGCGGTGGCCGCCCTGGTGTGGTGTGCGGCGCTCGGAGCGGCGCCGGCCTCCGCGCGCACCGCGCCGCTGCCGGCGAGCTGCCACGGCCTGCTCTCCCCGGTGAGCCGACCGGCGATCGTCACGCCCGACCCCCGGCCGCACGCACCGCGGGTGTTCGCCATCCAGTACCGCCAGTCGGCGGCGGCGGTGGCCTCGCTGAGCTCGTTCCGGACGACCGTCGACTGCCTGCTGCGCCGGTACGTGCTGCCGTGGCGGGTGAAGGGCCGCCCGAACCTCGTCGTGTTCGACGAGGACACCGGCCTCGCCACGCTCGGTATCGGCTCGCGGGGGACGGCCGCCCGCGCGCTGATCTCCGGCCACACGAAGTCCACCTGCGCCTCGCCGTGCCAGGCGATCGGCGTGCTCAGCTCGCTCTCGGACACGTACGCCGCGCCGATCGCCGCCTACACGCGGCGCCTCGGGCCGCTCGGGTCGCCGCTCGTGGCCCCGTTCGTCGGTGCGACCGACACGATGGTCCGCGGCTTCGTCGGGACGTTCTCCGCGCTGGCCAAGCGCTACGGGCTGTACATGGTCGCCTCGGGCGACCTGCCCGCGTTCCGCCAGACGGGCGTGGCGGCCGACGTGCGCGCGTTCGCCGACCCCGACGTCCACCGGCCGGCCTCGGCGTACGTCGCCACCTCGGCCGCGGTCCACAACGAGGCGTTCGTGTGGGGGCCATCCGATGTCCGCCGCTCCGGCCCGGACGTGATGCGCAACGTGCTCGCCACCAACCTCAAGGTCCCGCTCACCTCGATCGAGCTGGCCATCGGGTTCACGCCGGGGCCGTCGGGCGGGGCGGCGGCGGTGGCCAACCTGCGGCCGGTGCGCCTGCCCGGGACCGCGGCCCGGCTCGGGATCGCCACGAGCCTGCCTGCGTTCGAGTACGGCAGACCGCCCGCGGGAACCGACCCGTGCTCGGACACGGCGAGCTACTACATGCGCTGCCTCGATCGTCTCGGGGCGAACGTGGTGATCCAGGATGAGGCCAACCCGGGGCAGTGGACCGGCCCCGACGGCAACGGCATCGAGCAGTGGCAGCCGCTCTCGTGGATGACCTCGACCTACCGCGCGGTCGCCGACCCGACCGTCCACTTCGCCTACAACGTGACCGCGATGATGGTCGGAAACCTCGCCGACCTGGCTTTCGACGGCCAGTCCGCGATCACCCAGCGCGGCGGGACCCGCGGTCCCGGGTGTCACTACATCGGCAACGGGGCGTTCGTCCCGGCCGAGGACCAGGCCTCGCTGCGCGGCGACGCCGGGGTCAAGCACGGCTTCGTGGCGCTCGCCCCGTGGGTCGTCCGCGACCGGTCGCGGACCGCGCTGCGCCGGGTGGGGAACGAGCTCGCGTCGGGGTCGGGGAGCAGCCGGGAGAACGCGTACCTGGAGACCGGGATCGTGGCCGATCTGCCGTTGCCGGTCGATCGGGCGCGGCGCGGGTGCGCGGGGGCGAACTGACGGGCCGCACTGGCTACACTGGCCCGCGGCGCCGGCGGCGTTTCTCGCCACGCCCGCAGCCAACTTCTAGCCACCACCGTACGGGAAGCTTTCACGACCATGGCCCGTGGAGACGTCCGGATTGCCGCGACCCTCGCCTGCGAGGACTGCAAGCGCCGGAATTATCAGACCAACAAGAGCAAGCGCAACAACCCTGAGCGGCTCCAGCTGCGGAAGTACTGCCGCTGGTGCAAGCGCCACACCGCGCACCGCGAGACCCGCTGAGCGAGAGCGGTGGCGCGGAACCGCAAACGGGCGAAGGAGCGCCGTGCCCGGCGGCCAGAGGCCGCCTCGGTGGCCGCTGCCCGACGCGAGGAGAACGAGGCGCCGAGCTCGATCGAGCACGCCGCCCCGGATGCCGAGCTCGCCGAGGCCCAGCTGGCCGTCGGCCGGCCCGGACCCGCCGACGCGGACGCGGAGGCCGAGCTTGCAGAGGAGCTCGAGCTGGAGGCCGCCGAGGATGCGCCGGCTGCCACTCCGGAGCGCGTTCCCAAGCATCGCGAATCGGCCGGCCGCCGCCTGATCAACTTCATCGAGGGCAGCTGGCACGAGCTTCAGCGAGTACAGTGGCCTGATCGTCGGCAGGTGATGCAGGCCACCGGCGTGGTGATCGGGTTCGTGATCGTCGCCGGTGTCTTCCTCGGCGTCGCCGACTTTCTGGCCGGCAAGATCATGAACTACGTCCTCACGGGCCACTTCAAGTAAGAGCGCGGAGCGCGTAACGAGGCTCGGAAGCCGAGCAAATCTTCAAGACGCGGGTCCGGAGGACCTGCGGAGGAATCCCAAATGTTTCGCTGGTACGTCGTCAACACCTATTCGGGCCACGAGAAAAAGGTCAAGCACAACCTCGAGCACCGCGTCGTGTCGCTCGGGCAGCAGCGTGCCGTGCGTCAGATCGTCGTCCCCACTGAGTCCGTGTCCGAGATGAAGGACAACCAGAAGGTCACGGTCGAGAAGCGCACGATGCCGGGCTACGTGCTCGTCAACATGGACCTCAACGAGGACTCGTGGTCGCTGGTCAAGGGCACCCCGGGTGTGACCGGCTTCGTCGGCGCATCCAACGAGCCTGTGCCGCTCACCCAGGCCGAGGTCGACCGGCTGCTCCACCAGGAGACCGCCGAGCGGCCGCGCAGCCGCGCTCAGTTCTCGATCGGCGAGTCGATCAAGGTCATCTCCGGCCCGCTGTCGGACTTCTCGGGCGAGATCTCCGAGGTCAACGAGGACGGTCAGCGGCTCAAGGTGCTCGTCTCGATCTTCGGCCGCGAGACGCCGGTCGAGGTCGGGTTCGACCAGGTCAAGAAGATCTAGGGGGCTCGGGATGGCCAAGAAAGTTCTGACTGAGATCAAGCTCCAGGCCGTCGGCGGCCAGGCGAGTCCGGCCCCGCCGGTCGGTCCCGCCCTGGGTCAGCACGGCGTCAACATCATGGAGTTCGTGAAGGCGTTCAACGCCCAGACGCAGGGCGACGCCGGCACGGTGATCCCGGTCGTGATCACGGTCTACGAGGACCGCTCGTTCACGTTCGTGACCAAGAGCCCGCCCGCGGCGGTGCTCATCAAGCAGGCGATCTCGCTCGACAAGGGCTCGGCGGAGCCCCACCGGGACAAGGTGGGGAGGATCACCCAGGCCCAGCTGCGGCAGATCGCCGAGAAGAAGATGAAGGACCTCAACGCCAACGACGTCGATGCCGCCGCGAAGATCATCGCGGGCACCGCGCGGTCGATGGGCGTCGACGTCGTATAGGAGAGCGAGATGGCCAAGCACGGGAAGGCATACGAGGACGCCAAGGGCCAGTTCGACCGCGAGCGCGAGTACAGCCCGGCCGAGGCCGTGGCGCTCGTCAAGCAGCTGAGCAGCGTCAAGTTCAACGAATCGGTCGAGGTGCACGTCCGCACCGGACTGAACGTCCGCCACGCCGATGAGCAGCTCCGCGGCACGATCGCGCTGCCCCACGGCCTGGGCAAGAACGTGAAGATCGCCGTTTTCGCCCAGGGCGATAAGGCCCGGGAGGCCGAGGAGGCCGGGGCCGACATCGTCGGCGCAGAGGATCTCGCCCAGCGGATCCAGGACGGCTTCGATGATTTCGACGTCGCCATCGCCACCCCCGACCTGATGCCGGTCGTCGGCCGGCTCGGCCGGATCCTCGGCCCGAGCGGCAAGATGCCGAACCCGAAGGTCGGCACCGTCACGATGGACCTCGCCAAGGCCGTCGGTGAGTCAAAGGCCGGCAAGGTCGAGTACCGGACCGACCGCAACGCGATCGTCCACCTCGTGATCGGCAAGCGCGACTTCGATGAGTCGCGGCTGCTCGAGAACTACGCCGCCGTGATCGACGAGCTCGTGAAAGCCAAGCCGTCAGCGGCCAAGGGCCGGTACCTGCGCTCGGTCACCGTGGCCACGACGATGGGCCCCGGCATCAAGGTCGACCCATCCCGCACGCGCGACCTCGTCGAGGAGCCGGCGGCCGCCTAGACTCAGCCACCACAGCGAGCTGTTCGCCCCAGACCTCCGGCACCCAGGTAAGTCCGGACCAGGCGGAGCTTCGATCCTCGCGCCGCTCCGCGGCCCGTGTCGACGCCCGCCATCGCGGGCGTCTCAGCTTGGTAAGGAGACACGCGAGGACCATGAACCGAGAACAGAAAGCAGCCGTCGTCGACGACATCGCCGAGCAGATCCGCTCGGCCGAGGCGATCTTCGCCGTCGACTACCGCGGCATCACCGTGGCGCAGGTCGCCGAGCTGCGCGGGAAGCTCCGCGACGCGGACGCGAAGCTGCGAGTGGTGAAGAACTCGCTGTCCGAGCTCGCCGCCGACAAGGCGGGCGCGGCCGAGCTGAAGCCGATGCTCCAGGGCCCGACGGCGCTGACGCTCGTCCAGGGCGACGCCGCGCTCGCGGCCAAGGCTCTCAACGACGCCAGCCGGGCGCTCAACCTGCTCGAGTTCAAGGGCGGGCTGATGAACGGCGCGACGCTCAGCGCCGAGGACGTCCGCTCGATCGCCCGGCTGCCCTCACGCGAGGTGCTCAACGCGCAGCTCGTGGGCACGATCGCGGCGCCGATCACCGGCGTCGTGCGCGGCCTCAACGCGCTGATCGCCGGGATCGCGATCCAGCTCCAGGCGATCGCCGATCAGGGCCTGGTGAGCGGGTCGGATGGCGCGACCGAGGCTCCGGCCGCGGAGCCCGAAGCCGCCGCTGAGGCGGAGGCCGAGGCGCCTGCCGCCGAGCCCGAGGCCGCCAGGCGACTGCCGCCGAGCCCGAGGCGCCCGCCCCTGAGCCGGAGGCCGCCGAGCCCGAGGCCGAGACCCCATCAACTGACCAACCAGAAGCGGAAGCCGCGTCGGACGCGGAACCGTCCGACGACTAAGGAGGAACCATGGCAACCACTCAGGAATGGATCGACGAGCTCAAGGCGATTTCCGTGCTCGAGCTCTCCGAGCGCATCAAGGCGCTCGAGGAGGAGTTCGGCGTGTCCGCCACGGCCGTCGCCGCGGCGGCGCCCGCGGGCGCGGCGGCTGCCGGTGACGGCGGTGGCGACGCGGCTGAGGAGCAGAGCACCTTCGACGTGATCCTGACGGCCGCCGGCGACAAGAAGATCCAGGTGATCAAGGTCGTCCGCGCCGCGACGGGCCTCGGCCTCAAGGAGGCCAAGGCGCTCGTCGACGAGGCCCCCAAGCCGGTCAAGGAGGGCATCGAGAAGGAGGAGGCCGACAAGCTCAAGGCCGACCTCGAGGAGGCCGGCGGCTCCGTCGACCTCAAGTAGCTCACTCGTCGCACCTGCAGTCTCTGAAAGGGGGCCCGCCGGAGTTCCGGCGGGCCCCCTTCGTCGTTCAGGGGCCGGATCGGCCACCGCCCCTCTGACTTGTCAGCTGCCGCGCCACCCCCTACACTTCCCGGCGTCGGCCAATAGTCGTAGCCGCCCAGAACACGGGGTTCCGCGCCACATACGCGGTCGCCCAGGGCGGGGTCCGTGAGCGCTGACTGGTCCTCCACAGGGCACCGCTGCCGTGTGCTATCTTTGCTGGTCGCGCTCCATGTGAGTAAGCGCCCTCGCCGCGGAGGCCGGAAGAGGCCTCGGAAAAGCGCGGTGCGGGTAGCCACCCGCGGGAGTGCCGTCTCTGCCTCCCCTCTAGACCGCCCGAGGAGTCGCCGTCTTGGCAACCGCTCACGCCCCCCGGACGCGCCGGAGTTTCGCGCGTCTGAACAAGGTTCTCGAAGTTCCCAATTTGATCGACATCCAGCGGAGGTCGTTCACCTGGCTCACCGACCCGGATGGCGGCGGACTGCGGGAGACGATCGACGACATCTCGCCGATCGAGGATTACACCGGCAACCTCGCCGTGCAGTTCGGCGAGTTCGCGTTCGACGAGCCGGTCGCGAGCCTCGACCAGTGTCGCGAGAAGGACCTCACCTACGCCCGCCCGCTGAGCGTCACGGTCGCGTTCATCAACCGGGAGACCGGCGAGATCCGCGAGCAGTCCGTGTTCATGGGCGACTTCCCGTGGATGACCGACCGCGGCACGTTCATCATCAACGGCACCGAGCGCGTCGTCGTGACCCAGCTCGTCCGCTCCCCCGGCGCGTACGTGATGGAGCCGAAGGACCGCGAGAAGCAGGTCTTCGTGGCGAACCTGATGCCGGCCCGTGGCTCGTGGCTGGAGCTGGAGATCGACAAGAAGGGCCGCGTCTACGTCCGCATCGACCGCAAGCGCAAGCTCCCGGTCACCGTGCTGCTGCGCGCGATGGGCTACGCCTCCGACGAGGAGATCCTCGGCCTGTTCGACAACTCGCTCTACATCCGGCTGACGCTCGATGCCGACACCGAGGTGACGCGCTCGGAGGAGGGCGCGCTGATCGAGCTGTTCAAGAAGCAGCGCCCCGGCGAGCCGCCGTCGATCGACGCCGCGCGCGCTCTGCTCAACCAGCTGTTCTTCGACCCCAAGCGCTACGACCTCACGCGCGTGGGCCGCTACAAGCTCAACTCGCGGCTCGGCCTCGACGTCGACCTCGAGACCCGGACCCTCACCCACGACGACATCATCGCCCTCGTCAAGGAGCTCGTCTCCCTGCCGAAGCGGCTCGGGATCCCCGAGGATGCGGGCGAGGAGATCAAGGACTTCGCGGCCGAGGCGATCTCGCTGCCGCGTGAGCCGATCCAGGATCACCTCGACGAGTACGAGCACTTCGGCAACCGCCGCCTGCGGACCGTCGGAGAGCTGATCCAGGAGGCGTTCCGGATCGGGCTCTACCGGATGGAGCGGGTCGTGCGCGAGCGGCTGACGACCGAGGACGCGGACACGATCACCCCGCAGACGATCGTCAACATCCGCCCGGTCGTCGCGGCGCTGAAGGAGTTCTTCGGCTCCAGCCAGCTCTCGCAGTTCATGGACCAGACGAACAGCCTCGCCGGGCTGCCGTCACCGACGCCGGCTGTCCGCGCTCGGCGCCGGCGGCCTCACGCGTGAGCGTGCGCCGATCGAGGTCCGCGACGTCCACCCGACGCACTACGGCCGGATGTGTCCGATCGAGACCCCGGAGGGTCCGAACATCGGTCTGATCGGCTCGCTGTCCTCGTACGCCGAGATCTCCGAGCACGGCTTCGTCACCACGCCCTACCGGGTGGTGAAGAACGGCAAGGTGACCGACGAGGTCCTCCATCTCGACGCCACCCAGGAGGAGGAGCAGCTGATCGCCCAGGCGAATGCGCCGACCGACTCCAGCGGCAAGCTGCTCGAGGAGGAGATCCTCTGCCGGACCCAGGCCGGGCAGTACGTGACGGTCCCGCCGACCGAGGTCGACCTGATCGACGTCTCGCCGGAGCAGATCTGGTCGGTGACCACGGCGATGATCCCGTTCCTCGAGCACGACGACGCGAACCGGGCGCTGATGGGCTCCAACATGCAGGCCCAGGCGGTCCCGCTGCTCGTCACCGACGCTCCGCTGGTCGGCACCGGCATGGAGCGCCGCGCGGCGATCGACACCGGCGACATCGTCGTCGCCGCCGAGTCCGGGACAGTCGGCTATGTCGACGCCGAGCAGATCATCGTCGAGCGCAACGGCGGCGGTAAGGACGAGTACGAGCTCCAGAAGTTCATGCGCTCCAACCAGGGCACGCTGATCCACCAGAAGCCGATCGTCGGCCCGGGCGAGAAGGTCAAGGCGGGCACCGTGCTCGCCGACGGGTCGGCCACCGACATGGGCGAGATGGCGCTGGGCAAGAACCTGCTCGTCGCGTTCATGTCCTGGGAGGGCTACAACTTCGAGGACGCGATCATCCTCTCCAAGCGCCTCGTCCAGGACGACGAGCTCACCTCGATCCACATCGAGGAGTACGAGATCGACGCCCGCACGACGAAGCTCGGCGACGAGGAGATCACCCGCGACATCCCGAACCGCTCCGAGGAGTCGCTGCGCAACCTCGACGACCGCGGCATCGTCCGCATCGGCGCCGAGGTGGCGTCGGGCGACCTGCTCGTCGGCAAGGTCACGCCGAAGGGCGAGACCGAGCTGACCGCCGAGGAGAAGCTGATCCGCGCGATCTTCAAGGAGAAGGCGCGTGAGGTCCGCGACACCTCGCTCAAGGTCCCGCACGGTGAGGGCGGCGTCGTGATCGACGTCAAGACCTTCAGCCGCGACGAGGGCGACGACCTGCCGCCGGGCGTCAACGACCTGGTGCGCGTGTTCGTGGCCAAGAAGCGCAAGATCTCCGAGGGCGACAAGCTCGCCGGGCCGTCACGGCAACAAGGGCGTCATCTCGAAGATCGTCGACGAGCAGGACATGCCGTTCCTCGAGGACGGCACCCCGGTCGACGTGATCCTCAACCCGCTCGGCGTGCCGAGCCGGATGAACCTCGGTCAGATCCTGGAGACGCACCTCGGCTGGGTCGCCGCCCAGGGCTGGTACGAGGATGGGTCGGAGGCCCGCAAGATCGCCACCAACGGCGGCCGCCGGCCCGACGGTCGCGCCGGCAAGGTCTACGTCGCCACCCCGGTGTTCGACGGCGCGACCGTGACCGACGTCGACGAGGCCCTCGTCCGCTGGCAGGACGAGCACGAGGGCCGGATCCAGATGGACATCGACAAGAGCCGCCGCGTCGGGGAGCAGGCCTCCGGCAAGGTGACGCTGTTCAACGGCCGCACCGGCGAGCCGTTCGAGCAGCAGGTGACGGTCGGCTACATGTACATCCTGAAGCTGCTCCACCTCGTGGACGACAAGATCCACGCCCGCTCGACGGGCCCGTACTCGCTCGTCACCCAGCAGCCGCTGGGCGGCAAGGCGCAGTTCGGTGGCCAGCGCTTCGGCGAGATGGAGGTGTGGGCGCTCGAGGCCTACGGCGCGGCGTACACCCTCCAGGAGATGCTCACGATCAAGTCCGACGACACCGTCGGGCGCGTGAAGGCCTACGAGGCGATCGTCAAGGGCGAGAACATCGCCGAGCCCTCGATCCCGGAGTCGTTCAAGGTCCTGCTGAAGGAGATGCAGTCGCTGGCGCTCGACGTCAACGTCGTCTCCGAGGAGGGCGAGCGGGCCGAGATGCGCGAGGAGGACGACGACCTCCTGCGTGCGGCCGAGGAGCTCGGGATCGACCTCTCCGGCGTGCGCTCCGCCGAACGGCGACGCCGCCGACGAGTCGACCGAGCACGAGGGCGAGACGGTCGAGGCCTCCGCCGAGGAGACCGCGATCGAGGACCCCGACCTGGAGTCCGGCGAGGAGATCGAGGCAGAGGACCTCGCCGCGAAGGGCGACGAGATGATCGACGAGGACGTTCCGGCCGGCGACGCCGAGGGCGTTCAAGAAGACGGACGAGGCATAGCGGTCGTGTCCGGTCGCCGATCCGGCTTCACTGCGCTGCGCGCGATGAAGCCGGCCTCGGCGATCGACGCGCCGTTACAACGAGCACACCGCAGATTCACGAGCGAAAGAAGCAGCTTTGATCGACATCAACAACTTTGACGCCATCGAAATCGGACTCGCCTCCTCCAAGCAGATCCGGGCCTGGAGCTCGGGTGAGGTCACGAAGCCCGAGACGATCAACTACCGGACGCTGAAGCCCGAGAAGGACGGCCTGTTCTGCGAGCGCATCTTCGGTCCGACGAAGGACTGGGAGTGCTACTGCGGCAAGTACAAGCGTGTCCGCTACAAGGGCATCGTCTGCGAGCGCTGCGGCGTCGAGGTGACGCGCTCGAAGGTCCGCCGTGAGCGGATGGGCCACGTCGACCTCGCCGCCCCGGTCAGCCACATCTGGTTCTTCAAGGGCGTCCCGAGCCGTATCGGCTACCTGCTCGACATGGCTCCGAAGGAGCTCGAGAAGGTCCTGTACTTCGCCGCCTCGATGGTCACCTGGATCGACGACGAGGCCCGCGAGCGCGACACCGAGCAGCTCGAGGGCGAGGTCAACAAGGTGCTCGATTCGCTCGCCGCCGAGAAGGAGGAGCGCGTCCTTGAGCTCAGGGAGTCGCTCGCCCGCCGCGAGGAGTACCTGGAGAGCGGCAAGACTGGCAAGGCCTTCTCCGACGAGGACCACCTGTGGGCGGAGACGCTCGACGTCAACGTCGCCAAGCTCTCCGACGACGAGCGGGCGAAGCTGCTCAAGGACCTCCGCAAGAGCTTCCAGGCCGACATCGACGACACCGAGGCCTACATCGAGGACGCCGCCGAGCGGATGCGCCAGGTGTGGGACCTGTTCAAGACGATGAAGCCGAAGGACGTCGTCAACGACGAGACGACCTTCCGCGAGCTGAAGGACCGCTTCGGCTCCCCATACGGCTTCGGCGAGTATTTCCGCGGCGGCATGGGCGCCGAGGCGGTTCGCGACCTGCTCCAGCAGGTCGACCTCGACGCCGAGGTCGGCGGACCTCCAGGAGCAGGTGAAGACCGCCAAGGGCCAGAAGCAGGCCCGCGCCGTGAAGCGGCTGAAGGTCGTCTCCGCCTTCATCTCCGTCCGGCAACCAGCCGGAGATGATGATCCTGGAGGCCGTGCCGGTGATCCCGCCGGAGCTGCGGCCGATGGTCCAGCTCGACGGTGGCCGCTTCGCCACCTCTGACCTCAACGACCTCTACCGCCGTGTCATCAACCGCAACAACCGCCTCAAGCGGCTGCTCGACCTCGGTGCGCCGGAGATCATCGTCAACAACGAGAAGCGCATGCTCCAGGAGGCCGTCGACGCCCTGTTCGACAACGGCCGCCGCGGCCGGCCGGTCACCGGCCCGGGCAACCGCCCGCTGAAGTCGCTCTCGGACATGCTCAAGGGCAAGCAGGGCCGGTTCCGCCAGAACCTGCTCGGCAAGCGCGTCGACTACTCGGGCCGTTCGGTGATCGTCTCCGGTCCGTCGCTGAAGCTCCACCAGTGCGGGTTGCCGAAGCTGATGGCGCTCGAGCTGTTCAAGCCGTTCATCATGGCCCGCCTCGTCGAGCGCAAGTCCGCGCAGAACATCAAGGCGGCCAAGAAGATGGTCGACTCGATGATCCCCGAGGTGTGGGACGTGCTCGAGGAGGTCATCCACGAGCATCCGGTGCTGCTCAACCGCGCGCCGACGCTCCACCGTCTCGGCATCCAGGCGTTCGAACCGGTGCTCGTCGAGGGCAAGGCGATCCAGGTCCATCCGCTCGTCTGTCACGCGTTCAACGCGGACTTCGACGGCGACCAGATGGCCGTCCACCTCCCGCTGTCGGCGGAGGCGCAGGCCGAGGCCCGGATCCTCATGCTGTCGGCGAACAACATCCTCTCGCCGGCCCACGGCGCCCCGCTGGCCACCCCGGCCCAGGACATGGTGCTCGGCGCCTACTACCTGACCTACGGCCCGGACGCGTCCGAGCTGGAGAAGATCGACCCGGCCAACCACGAGCCGCGTCCGCACGTGTTCCGCACCGCCCAGGAGGCGGAGTGGTCCTACGAGCACGGTGTCGTCGGGCTGCACGACCTGGCCGAGTACCGGCCGCTCGGCGTTGAGGGCGGCCACCTGCTGACCACGGTCGGCCGGATCATCTACAACGACAAGATCGAGCGGGCGATCGCGACGGCGCTGGGTGAGGAGTTCGATCCCAGCCTCTACGAGTTCGTCAACCGGTCGATGAAGAAGAAGGACACGACGAAGCTCGTCGACGACCTCGTCCAGGCCTACGGCTCATCGACGATCTCGCTCGTCCTCGACGCGTTCAAGGACATCGGCTTCCACTACGCCACCCAGGCCGGGGTGACGATCTCCAAGAACGACGTCCAGACGCCCGCCGTCGAAGGCCGGAGATCCTCGCCCGCTACGACGAGCGGCTGGCCGAGATCGAGTCGCAGTACCTCAACGGCGATGATCGACCAGGAGGAGCGCCACGAGGCCGTCACCGGCCTGTGGAACCAGGCCACCGAATGAGGTCGGCGTGGCGCTCAACGAGCACCTCGACGAGCTCAACCCGATCTTCATGATGGCCAACTCGGGTGCTCGTGGCTCGTTCTCGCAGATCCGCCAGCTGGCCGGCATGCGCGGCCTGATGGCCAACCCGAAGGGCGAGATCATCGAGCGTCCGATCAAGGCCAACTTCATGGAGGGCCTGACCGTGCTCGAGTACTTCATCTCGACGCACGGCGCCCGCAAGGGCCTGGCCGACACGGCGCTGCGCACGGCCGACTCGGGCTACCTGACCCGGCGGCTGGTCGACGTCGCCCAGGACGTGATCATCCGCCAGGAGGATTGCGGTACCGAGGGCTACATCGAGATGCCGGTGTCCAAGCTCGAGGTCAACCCCGAGACCCGGGCGCTGCGTCCGACCGGCGAGCCGAACGACAACCTGATCGGCCGGTTCGCCGCGCACGACATCGAAGACCAAGCGCGGCCGGATGATCGTCGAGGCCGGCGCAGCGAGATCGACCGGGCCGAGCTCGCCGACCTGGTCGAGGCGTGGGCCGATGACACCGAAAAGGGCAACGTCGTCCAGGTCCATGTCCGGTCGGTGCTGAAGTGCGAGGCGCCGACCGGGGTCTGCCAGGCGTGCTACGGCCGTTCGATGGCCACCGGCAAGGTCGCGCAGATCGGCGACGCGGTCGGCATCATCGCCGCCCAGTCGATCGGTGAGCCGGGCACGCAGCTGACGATGCGGACGTTCCACACCGGCGGCGTCGCCGGCGCGGACATCACGCACGGCCTGCCGCGTGTCGTGGAGCTGTTCGAGGCCCGCCAGCCGAAGGGCCTGGCCAAGATCGCCGCGGTCGACGGCAAGGTCCGATCGAGGACTCCGACAAGGCCATCACCGTCGTCATCACCGACGACGGCGGCGAGGAGCACCGCGAGACGTTCCCGCGTCGGACGCTGCTGTTCGTCGAGGCCGGCCAGAAGGTCGACGCTCGGGCACCCAGCTCAACGAGGGCTCGCTGTATCCCCATGACCTGCTCGCCTTCGGCGGCAGCACGCGGATCGAGCGGCGGACGAACACCGAGCTGTACCTCGTCCGCGAGGTCCAGGAGGTCTACAAGTCCCAGGGCGTCGACATCAACGACAAGCACATCGAGCTGATCGTGCGCCAGATGATGAAGAAGGTCCGGGTCGACCAGAAGGGCGACACCGACCTGCTGCCCGGTCAGTTCGTCGATCGCTACGAGTACGCCAAGATCAACCAGGCCGTGATCGACGCCGGCGGCGAGGCCGCCCAGGAGGAGGAGATCATCCTCGGCATCACCAAGGCCTCGCTGAACACGGACTCGTTCCTCTCGGCGGCCTCCTTCCAGGAGACGACGAAGGTCCTCACCGACGCCGCGCTGGAGGGCAAGATCGACCGGCTCAACGGCCTCAAGGAGAACGTCATCATCGGGAAGCTGATCCCGGCGGCGACGGGCCTGAAGCGCTACCGCCGGATCGAGATCGAGCCCGCCGAGCCGCTGCCCCGCGGGATGGACGACGTCGGCCTGCTCGATCACGAGGATCTGGTGGCCGAGCTCGGCCTCGGCGACGGCGAGTCGCTGTCGGGCTACTGCGGCGGCATCGAGCCCGATCTGTCCGATCTCGAGGAGATCGGGCGCAGCGGAGGCGGCAGCGGTGGATCCGCGCTCGGCTTCGCCGAGGAGCTCGCCGACCTCGACGTCCCCGACAAGGACTGAGCATTCGCAGGTTCCGCCCTCCCGGTCTCCGACGCGGCTGTCGCCGCGAGGAGACGGAGAGGGTCGAACCTGCGGTGCTGATCTCCGGGGCCGCTCCCGCGCTTCGCGCGGCGGGAGGCCCGGCCGCTCAGGCGCTCGGGTTCCGCCGGCGTAGCGCAGCGAGCCGGGGGTGTCGAGGTCCTCGCCGGTCTCGAGCAGGGTCTTCAGCCCGGAGAGGATCATCGGCCAGCCGCCGTAGAGCTGCGCTGTTGGCGTCGGCGCCGAGCTGGTCGTGGGTGACCCGCAGCCGGCAGGAGCTGCCGACCGGCTCGATCTCCCACGTCACCCGCGACTCGCCGGCCGCGGCGACCTCCGGCGCCCACAGCGCCCGGAAGCTCTGCACGAGCCGCCGCGGCGGGTCGACCTCCAGGTTCTCGCCCTCGGCGATCTCGACGACGCCCGGCACGCCGGAGCGGTACTCGCTCGCCGGCCGACCAGTCGGACTCGGTCTGCACGCCGAAGCTGTACCGCGCGCGCTGTGCGGGATCGGTGATCGCCTCCCACAGCCGCTCGGGCGTCGTCTTGATGTAGATCTCGAACAGGTTCATCGTCCCGTGGCCGTCGACGACGACGTACTCGCTTACTCGTGGTCATTGGTCCTCCAGCTCGCGCTTGAGCTCGGTCAGCGTCGCCGCGAACGGCGCCGCGAATTTGCTCACCCAGCGGTCGTGGATGAGCCGGATCGGGACGGGGTTCAGGTAGTGGCAGCTTCTCGCGGCCCTGGCGCTCGACGAGCACCAGGTTGGCGTCCTCGAGGACGCGCAGGTGCTTCATCACGCCGAAGCGCGACATCTCGAAGCGGGCCTCGAGCTCGCCGAGCGTCTGTCCGTCCTGCGCGAACAGCGCGTCGAGCAGTGCCCGGCGGGTCGGATCGGCCATCGCCTTGAACACATCGTCCATGGCGCGGACTATAGGTGACCAAATGGTCACATGTCAAGCCGAGCTCGTTGAGCGGCGACCGGCCGACCGGCCGGGCTGAGGGGTCTCGCCCAGCCGCGGCCGGTAGCATCCGGCGTGAATCCGGATTCACAGCCGCCGTCAGAGGAGAGCACCGAGTGGACCTGAACGACACGCCCGAGCAGGCCGAGTTCCGCGCAGCAGATGCAGGGCTGGCTCGAGCAGCACGCATCCGAGGCGCCGCCGAGCAGCGGCTCCTGGGAGGACGACGTCCTACATCGACGCCCGCCGCCAGTGGCAGCGCAAGCTCGCCGAGGCCGGACTGGCCGGCGTCACCTGGCCGAAGGAGTACGGCGGCCAGGGCCGCGGCCCGATCGAGCAGGTGACGGTCAACCAGGAGCTCCAGCTCGCGGGCGTCCCCGGCATCCTCGACGTGATCGGCATCGGCATGCTCGGCCCGTGCCTGATCGCCCACGGCTCCGAGGAGCAGAAGAACCGTCACCTCGGCCCGATGCTCCACGGCGATGAGGTGTGGTGCCAGCTGTTCTCCGAGCCCGCCGCGGGCTCGGATCTCGCCGCGGTGCAGACCCGCGCCCGTCAGGGCGAGGACGGGAGCTGGACGCTCAACGGCCAGAAGGTGTGGACGACCAACGCGCAGTTCTCGGCCTTCGGGCTGCTGCTCGCCCGCACCGACCCCGATGTCCCCAAGCACAAGGGGCTGACGATGTTCATCGTCCCGATGGACGCGCCCGGGGTGACGGTCCGCGGCCTGCGGCAGATCTCCGGCGAGGCCGAGTTCAACGAGGTGTTCTTCGACGACGTCAGGCTCGACGCCGACGCGGTCGTCGGCGGGGTCGGCAACGGCTGGGGCACGGCGCTGACCGTGCTGATGTTCGAGCGGCTGACGATCGGCTTCGGCGCGGAGGGCTTCGGCTCCCCGGCCCGCCTGGCCGAGACCGTCGCCGGCGACCCGGCCGCGCGCACCGACAGCGATGTGCGCCAGCGGCTCGGCGAGGTCATCACCGAGCTGCTCGCGGTCCGCTACAACGGCTACCGCGCGCTCACGCTGCTCGCCCAGGGCCAGATCCCCGGCCCCGAGGCCGGCCTGGCCAAGGTGACGCTCGTCAACGCGGCGATCGCGGCCTCCGAGCTCGGCACCGACGTCGTCGGCCCGAAGGCGCTCGAGCCCGAGAGACCACTGCAGCTACCTGACCTCGTTCCTGCCCGGCCTGAAGTCGGCCGGCGGGACCGAGCCGATCCTCCGCAACACGATCGGCGAGCGCGTGCTCGGCCTCCCGGCCGAGCCGCGGCTCGACAAGGGTGTCCCGTTCAGCGAACTGCGCTCCGATCGAGCGCGAGGCGGTGACGTCATGAACTTCGCCCTGACCGACGAGCAGAACCTGCTCCGCGAGGCCGCCCGCGAACGCGCTCGCCCGCATCAAGACGATCGAGGCTCGCCCGCGAGGCGCTCGAGCGACCCGAAGGCCCTGCCTGACCTGTGGCCGGCGGCGATCCAGGCCGGCTGGCCGGGACTGCTCGATCGACGAGGAGCACGGCGGCGCCGGGCTCGGCGGCTTCGAAGCGCTGCTGGTGGCCGAGGAGTGCGGCCGCGTGCTCGCCTCGGTGCCGCTGCTCGGGCTGATGCCCGCCACCGCGATCCTCAACGCCGCCGGCGACGAGTCGCTCGCCGCCGTGGCCGCCGGCGAGCTGCGGCCGGTGTACCTGCCCGCGCGGCCGCCGAGCGAGCTCGAGCCCGGCTGGACGGTCGAGGCCGGTGAGCGGCATGCGCCGGGCCGAGGCGCCCCGCGCGACCGTCTCCGGCGGTGAGGCGACGGTCGACGGGACCGTGCCCTTCGTGCCCGACGCCCCCGGCGCGGACCTGCTCGTCGCGATCGCCGAGGACGCCGACGGCGCGGCGATCGCCGTGGCGATCCCGGCCGACGGCGAGGGCGTCTCGATCGAGCGTCAGTTCCGCTACGACGCGACCCGCTCGCTCGCTCACGTGACCCTGTCGGGCGCGCGCGGCCGCGTGCTCGCGGTCGGCGTGCCGGAGCTCGTCGACGCGTGGTACCTCGCGCAGGCGCTGATCGCCGCCGAGTCGCTCGGCGCCGTGCAGACCTGCCTCGAGGTGAGCGTCGCCTACGCCAAGGAGCGGTTCACGTTCGGCCGTGCGATCGGCTCCTACCAGGCGATCAAGCACGAGCTGACCGAGGTCCTCCGCCTCCAGGAGAACACCCGCGGGCTCCAGTACTACGCCGGCTGGGCTCGCGACGCCAAGCCGGACGAGTTCCCGCTCGCCGCGAGCGCCGCGCGGGCCGAGTCGGGCAAGGCGCTCGACTTCGCCACGCGCACGATGATCAACGTCCACGGCGGGATCGGCGCGACGTGGGAGCACGACGCGCCGCTGTTCTTCCGGCGGGCGCAGCTCTCCCGGCGGCTGCTCGGCGGGACGCACGACGCGGTCGACCGCGTGGCCGAGCAGGCGATGGCCAACGCCGTGGGGTAGGGCAGGGCGTGGCGGCAGAAATCCGACGGGTCTAGGCGCCGGTGCAACCGGCGCCCGGGCCTGTGGCGCCGACCCCGAGGCAGCCGACGGCGATCACCGGCTGCTTTCGGCTCTGGACCGCGAAGCGGTAGTACTTGCCGAGCCAACCCGGGTGGGTGATGCTCACCGTGAACCGGGCCCCGCGATGGAGGCGGTGGCCGTGGAAGATCGAGGTGAGATTGATCGCGGTCGGGGTGAAGCAGCGTGGATGGTGGTGGGCGATGCAGCGCCGGCTCACGGCCTGGCTGCGCTGGGCGAAGGGGCAGCCACTGCCGTGGCAGACGACGACGATCCGGCTGTTCGGGCTGAGCTGGGAGGCCTGGAGCGAGGACACGCTCGTGTACGACGGCGTGAAGCGGAAGCTCCAGGCCAGGTAGGCCGTGATGAAGCCCGTCGGCCCCTTGCGGGTCACCATGAGCGACTGGCCCGGCGAGCTCGAGGCGAGGAACACGCCCGACCCGCTGTAGCGAGCGGAGATCTGGTGGGTCGTGGTCGAGCCGAGCGTCACCGTGCACGACGCCCCGCCCTGCTGCAGCGCCTTCGCCCCGCAGCCCGAGATCGGCGAGCCGTGGTCCAAGAACGCGACGGTGCCCGTCGGCATCGGCGTGCCCGCCGCGCGCCCGGGCGCAGTCACGATTGCGGCGTATGTCACGCGCGACCCGACGGTGACGCCCGATGGCGCATTCAATGCCGTCGTGGTCGAGGCCCGACCGACCGGCACCGCGATCGAGCTGCTCGAGGACCCGTCCACGAGCGATCCGGCTGATGGAGTGAAGGCCGCCGAGATGCCGGTGGGCGCCAGCAGGAACGTCTGACAGGCGATCGTCACGCTCTGCGCCGACGGCCGGACCGAGAGGCCCGCGCAATGCGGAACCGGCCTCGCTCCGGCGAAGAAGGTCAAACTGCCGCTGGGAGCCTGCCGGCCGTCGGTCGCCGTCACTGTCCCGACGAGCGTGATCATCTCCGCCGCGACCGGATCCGAGGGGCTGACCTGGACCGCGGTCATCGACGGATCGCGGACGGTGATCGTCGGGTTCGAGGTGGCCTGGCCGACCGTCCCGTTGGACGCCGTCTCGACGACCTTGAGGGTCGCCCCGAGATCGGCGCCGGTGACGGGATAGGTCGTGCCGGTGTACCCGGTCGGGGTGCACACCGACCCGGTACACCGCTGCCAGGTGTCGGTGATCGTCGAGGGGCTGTTGCTCCACGTCGCCTGCGTGACGGTGAGAAGCTGCCCGGGGACCGGGAAGCCGGAGATCGCCGGTGGGCCGGACGGCGCGGGTGTCGGCGGGACGACGACGGCGCTCGGCGCCGAGGTCACGGTCGTCGAGGTGGTTGACGCGTCTGTCGCCGTGACCGTCACCTCGATCTGCGCACCGACGTCCCCCGCGGTCGGGGTGTACTGCGACGAGTTCGTCGACGTCGGGCTCGGTCCGCACGTCGCCCGGCAGCGCAGCCAGGTGTAGGCGAAGGTGGACTGGGGCGTGGACGGGGTCCATGTACCTGGGTCGGCGCTCAGGCTCCCGCCTTGCTGCGCAGTTCCAGCGATGGTGGGCGCGACATTGTCGAGCGGAGCCCCGACGATCGGCCCGATGAGGTTCGAGTGCGCCGTCGCCGAGTCAGGTGGCACACCGGGCCCGACGGCGGTTTCGAGCACGTCGATGTAGTGGCCGACGTCGGTCGACGTCACGGGGTACGGCAGGCCGGGCGAGGGCTGAATGGCGTTCACCGTGCAGCCGATGCCGGTGGTATCGGGGCAGTCCTCCCACTGGTCGGTGAGCGTCGTCGGGCCCGTCGTGTCGGTCCAGATCCCCTGCGACGCGACAGTCAGTGTCCGACCCACACCGCCCTGCCCCGCGATCAGGGGGATCTGGGTCTGTGTCGGGGTCGCCTGGGCATCGGCCGCGCCGAACAGGCCCACGACGGCGGCCAGCGCGATGCACCGTCTCACGGTGGATCGTCTGAAACGCTCCCGGTTGACCCATCCGCGCGCAGCGGGGGATGTACGACCACGACGTTGGGGCCTCAGCCCCGGTTTGCCCACCTGACTAAAGTTAGCGGAACGATGGGGCTACTCGACGGTTTGCAGACCGTTGCCGGGATGTCCGGGCGACGGGCCGACGGAATCAACGCGGAGCGCGTGTTCCGTCTCGGCGTCGCGCTCGAGGACCGTGGCGATATCGACGGCGCCCGAGAGGCGTATCTGAACGCTTCCGAAGGGGGCTCTTCGCACGCGGCGAGCCGTCTCGGCCAGCTGCTGGCGCGTCGGGGCGACGTGGACGGCGCCGAGCTGGCCTTCCGGCACGCCGACGCGCACGGTGCCGCCGACGGCGCGTTCAACCTGGGGCGCTGCTCGCGGAGCTGGGACGCGAGGACGAGGCCGAGGAGGCCTTCGCCCGGGCCGAGGCGCGCGGTCACGCCGCCGCGCCGGCGAGCCTTGGCGCCCTGCTGCTCGCCCGTGGGGCCCTCGCCGAGGCTCGGGAGGCGTACGCGCGTTCCGAGCGCGGAAACCCCGCGGGCACGAGCAACGGCGGCGCGCGCCCACCCGGCGACGCCGCGGCGGAGACGACGACAGTGAACGGTGCCGCGGAGTCGGGCACTGCCACCGCGACTGCCACCGCGACTGCCACCGCGACTGTCACCGCGACGACGGTCACCGCGACGGGGGCGACGACGAGGACCACCATCGGCGCCGACGGCCGCGAGGTGACGATCGTCCGCGCCCCTCAGCGCCCGACCGCCAACCGACCGGCGCGGATCCGTCCGCTGCCGGTCCTGCTCGGCGGCGCCGCTCTGGCCGTGGTGATCGCGCTCGCCGCGGCGTTCGGCTTCGGATCCGGGTCAAGCCACCGGGCGGCCACCCGCGCCCCGACGACGCCCGCCCCGGTCGCGGCCGCCCTCCCCGTGGTGAAGCCCGGCGTTGCGCCGGGGCGCCATCGCGCCGCGGCGCGGCGCCACCACACGGCCGCTCACCACCACGCGGCGCCCGCCCCGGCGCCCGTCGCCACCACGGTGAGCACGGCGAGCCAGACGACGTTCGCGCAGACCGCGGCAAGCACCTCCCCCTCGCCGACCTCGTCGGCGTCGAGCGCGGCGCCGGCGCCCGTCTCCTCGCCGCGGCCCGGCCCCGGCCCCGGCACCGGCACCCGCGCCCGCGCCGGTCGCCCCCGCGAGCAGCGGCTCGTCAGGGAGCGGTCACAGCTCAGGCTCCTCCGGTGGCGGAGGCGGCTCGGGCACCACGAGCGGCGGCGGCTGACCCGGGCTGCGCGCGAGCCCTGGCGCTGCCGGTGCCCCTGCGGTAGCGATGTGAATCCGGATTCACATTTCACCGGCACGAAAGGGCAGCGAAATGGCCACAACCGACGTACTCGACCCCGCGCGCGAGGTGCGCAACCAGGCCACGCCGCTCCAGCCGGTCAACCTGTTCGAGGCCGACCTCGCCCTCCGGGAGGCGCTCGAGCGCGAGCAGGGGGGATGGGGTCTCGACCGTGCCTGGGAGACCGGCGCCGCCGCCGGTACCGCTGAGGCGCTCGAGCACGGCCGCCGCGCCGAGCGCAACCTGCCGATCCTCCGCACCCACGACCGGTTCGGGAACCGCGTCGACGAGGTCGAGCTCGACCCGTCGTGGCACTGGCTGCTGCGGGGCGCGATCGAGCGCGGGATGTCCGGGCTGCCGTGGCGCGAGGAGCGCGCCGGCGCCCACGTCGTCCGCGCGACGCTGTTCATGCTGTGGTCGAACACGAACGCCGGCGTGATGTGCCCGGTGTCGATGACCTACGCCGCGATCCCGGCCCTGCGCGATGGCGCCCCGGATCTCGCGGCGAAATGGGAGGAGCGGCTGACCCGGCCGGACTACGCCGGCGGGGCGATCGCCGGGATGGCGATGACCGAACGCCAGGGCGGCTCCGACGTCCGGGCCAACATCACGCGGGCGGATCCGATCGGCGACGGCCGCTTCGAGCTCCACGGCCACAAGTGGTTCTGCTCCTACCCGCCGTGCGACGTGTTCCTCGTGCTCGCCCAGGCGCCCGGCGGGCTCTCCTGCTTCCTCGTCGAGCGAGGGCCCGGGATGGAGTTCCAGCGGCTCAAGGACAAGCTCGGCACCCGCTCGCTGCCGTCCTCGGAGGTCGAGTTCCGCGGCATCACCGCGCGGCTCGTCGGCGAGGAGGGACGCGGGGTCCCGGCGATCATCCGGATGGTCAACCACACCCGGCTCGACTGTCTGATCGGCTCCACCTCCGGGATGCGCCGCGCCGTGCTCGAGGCGATCCACCACACCCGTCACCGCTCGGCGTTCGGTGCCCGGCTCGCCGATCAGCCGGCGATGCAGAACGTGCTCGCCGACCTCGCCGTCGAGTCCGAGGCCGCGACCGTCACCGCGCTGCGGATCGCGCGGAGCTACGACGAGCCCTCCGAGGCCGCCTTCCGGCGGTTCGCCACCGCGGTGATCAAGTACTGGGTGTGCAAGCGCGGCGCGCCGCACGCCGTCGAGGCGCTGGAGTGCATGGGCGGCAACGGATTCGTCGAGGAGTCGGTGATGCCGCAGATCTACCGCGATGCGCCGTTGAACTCGATCTGGGAGGGCTCGGGCAACGTCGCCGCGCTCGACGTTCTCCGCGCGCTCGTCAAGGAGCCCGAGGGCCTGCCGGCGTTCCTGGCCGAGTGCAAGCTCGCCGCGGGTGCCGACCGGCGGCTCGATGCGCACCTCGCCGACACCGAGGAGCACGTCCGGACGATCTTCGGCGATGACGGTCAGGGCGCCGAGGAGCGTCTGTACGCGAGCCAGTTCGGCGCCCGGCGGCCTCGTCGAGGACCTCGCGCTCGCGCTGCAGGGCTCGCTCGTCGTGCGCCACGCCCCGGCCCGCCGTGGCCGATGCGTTCTGCGCCTCGCGCCTCGGCCGGGAGGGCGGCCGGGCGTTCGGCACGCTCCCTCGCGGCGTCGATGCCCCGGCGATCGTCGAGCGTGCGCTGCCGAGCACATGAGCGTGATCACCTACGAGCGTGACGGCGCGCTCGCGCTGCTCACGCTCAACCGGCCCGAGCGGGGCAACGGCCTCACGCGCGAGCTGATCGCCGAGCTCGAGCGGCACGTCGAGCGAGCCGACCTCGACCCCGAGGTCCGGGTGCTGCTGCTCGCCGGTGCCGGCAAGGGGTTCTGCGGCGGCTACGACCTCGTGCAGAGCGCCGAGGGGCAGGGGTCACTCGGCGACGAGGAGCGCCGCGACGGGACGGCGCCGCCCGGCTCTCCGCTCGATCCCGCGGTGATGATGGCCAACCACGACCCGCGGGGCACGTGGGACCCGATGGTCGACCACGCGATGATGAGCCGCAACGTCCGCAGCTTCATGTCGCTGTTCCACTGCTCCAAGCCGGTCATCTGCAAGGTCCACGGCTTCTGCGTGGCCGGCGGCACCGACCTCGCGCTGTGCTCGGACCTGCTCGTGATCGCCGCCGACGCGAAGATCGGCTACCCGCCGGCGCGCGTGTGGGGCTCGCCGACGACCTCGCTGTGGGCCTACCGCCTCGGCCCCCAGCGCGCCAAGCGACTGCTGTTCACCGGCGACTGCCTGTCCGGCACGGAGGCCGAGGAGTGGGGCCTGGCGATCGAGGCGCCGGCGCCCGAGAAGCTCGACGCGCGCGCGCGCGGCGCTCGCCGAGCGGATCGCGATGATGCCGCTCAACCAGCTCCAGATGATGAAGCTGCTCGTCAACCAGTCCCTGTACGCGCAGGGACTGCACGCCACGCAGCTGATCGGGACGGTGTTCGACGGGATCACCCGGCACACGTCGGAGGGCTACGCCTTCCAGGGGCTCGCGGCCGCGCGAGGGGTTCCAGGCGGCCGTCCGGGCGCGTGACGAACCGTTCGGAGATCTCGGCGCGTCGACCTACAAGGGATGAGCCGCACCGCCGCCGTGCCCGACCCGCGAGCGGCTGCTCCGCGCCGCGCGGGAACTGATCGAGGCCGACGGCTACGCCGCCGCCTCGGTGCTGGCGATCGCCGACCGCGCCGGCGTGGCGTCGGGAACGCTGTACCGCCACTTCGCCTCCAAGGAGGACCTGTTCGTCGAGCTGTTCCGCCAGGTCTGCGACCGCGAGGTCCAGGCGATGCGCCGGACCGCCGACGCGATGCCGGCGGCGTCCGGTCACGCCGAGCGGCTGGAGAGCGTGCTCGGCACCTTCGCCCGCCGCGCGCTGCGCCGCCGGCGGCTCGCCTGGGCGCTGATCGCCGAGCCCGTCGACCCGCTCGTCGACGCCGAGCGGCTGGCCTACCGGGCGCGATACGCGGAGCTGATCGCCGAGGCCCTCCGCGCCGGGATCGCCGCCGGCGAGCTGCCCGCCCAGAACGCCGAGCTCGTCGCCGCGGCGCTCGTCGGGGGATGTGGCGAGGCGCTCGTCGGCCCGCTCTCGCCGCTGGCCGGCTCACGGCCCTCGGCCGGCGAGGTGCTCGACGGGCTCGCGATGTTCATCCGCCGGGCGATCGGCGCCGGAGAGGCACCGGCGGGGACGGACCGTGAGCGACGCCGTCCGGGTCGAGCGCGACGGGCCGGTGAGCACCGTGCTCCTGCGCCGCCCCGAGCGGCGCAACGCCGTCGACGGGGCCACGGCCGCCGCACTGGCCGACGCGTTCCGCGGCTTCGACGCCGACCCCGAGGCGGCGGTCGCCGTCCTCCACGGTGAGGGCGGCGTGTTCTGCGCCGGCGCGGACCTCAAGGAGGCGGGACGGCGAGCGCGGCAACCGCGTGGCGGCCGACGGCGACGGCCCGATGGGTCCGACGCGGATGCGGCTCGGCAAGCCGGTGATCGCGGCGATCGCCGGCCCGGCGGTGGCCGGCGGGCTCGAGCTGGCGCTGTGGTGCGATCTGCGGATCGCCGAGGAGAGCGCCGTGTTCGGGGTCTACTGCCGGCGGTGGGGCGTCCCGCTGATCGACGGCGGCACCGTCCGCCTGCCCCGGCTGATCGGGACGAGCCGGGCGATGGACATGATCCTCACCGGGAGGGCCGTCGACGCCCACGAGGCCCTCGCCTTCGGTCTTGCCAACCGTGTCGTGGCCGACGGCACGAGCCGGGCCGAGGCCGAGTCGCTGGCCCACGAGCTCGCCCGCTTCCCGCAGACGTGCCTGCGCGAGGACCGGTTGTCGGCGCTGGAGCAGGACGGCCTCTCCGAGCCCGAGGCGATCGCCGGCGAGCTGGGCCACGGGGTGCGCTCGCTCGCCGAGGTCCAGGCCGGGCTCGAGCGCTTCCGCGCCGGCGCGGGCCGCCACGGCTCGTTCGGGGACTGACCCCCCGGCGGGCCCCAGCTCAGGGGGTCACGGTCCACGCCCAGGCGAGCAGCCGATCGGCGTGCTCGTCGAGCAGGCCGCTCGCCGGCTCGGTGGCCACGAGCAGCGTCGGGCCCGGACGTTCGGCGGCCCACGCTCGCGTCCGGTCGTCGTGGGCGTCGTCGACCCAGGCCAGCGGTCGGGTCGGCCCGGCGAAGGCCTCGATCGCGCCGAGCTTCCAGTGGGCGTGGGCCCGGCCGGGGTTGCGGTCGAAGCTGAGGTGGGCGATCTCGCCGGGCAGGCCGAGCAGGCCGGGAAGGTAGTGGGAGGCCTTCTCCTCCCAGCCCGTGCACCACACGAGCTCGAAGGTCCTGGCCAGGCGGCGCAGGTGATCGGCGGCCGCGGCCGAAAGGAGGTGGGCGATCCCCTCGACGTTCGCCCACCGTCCCGGCGGCGGCGCGCCGGGATCGAAACCGAACAGGGAGATCACCCCGTCGACGTCGACGAGTAGCAATGGCCCGCTCATACGCAGGATCCGAGGCCATCGGCAGAAGCCTGCCGAACGGCACATACCTTTCGCTTATCTGGAGCCGCCACCCTGATCTGCGATGGCATCGTCGGAGACTCTGTCACGGCGATGGACGTTTGGTGTACGTCAAGGGACGGGCTAAAGGCATGGCCCTCCCAGTGCCGAACCAATCAGTACCACGGCATCGGGCTCTGCCATCGCGGCCCCGCTGACCCCCTCCATGACTCCGCTCCTCGGAATCCTGCTGGCGCTCGTCTGCGCCCTGGCCACGAACCTCGGCTTCCTGTACAAGCACCGCGGCGCCTGCGCCGCGCCGGCCGTCGACGTCCGCCATCCGCTGCGCTGCGCCCGCGCGCTGTTCGGCTCCCGGCTGTTCGCGCTCGGGATGCTGATCGCCACCGGCGCCTGGGTCTTCCACGTCGCCGCGATGTCGCTCGCGCCGCTGTCGCTCGTCCAGGCCGTGCTCGCCGGCGGAGTCGTGCTGCTCGCGGTGATGGCCGAGCGGATGTTCGGCCTGCGGATCGGCCGCCGCCAGTGGGTCGGGCTCGCGCTCACCGCCGCCGGCCTGATGCTGCTCGGCTTCACGCTCCCGGCCGAGCACGGCGCGCACTCCCGTTCTCGGTCCCGGGGATGATCGGCTTCGAGACGGCGCTGATCGTCGCCGGCGGACTGCTCATCATCGGCCCGCGGATCGGCGCCCCCGACGAGCATCACGGCTTCATGCTCGGCGCCGCGGCCGGGATCCTGTTCGGCGTCTCCGACGTGGCGATCAAGGCCATCTCCGGGCTGATCGGCGCGCACGGCATGATCGGACTGCTCAGCCCGTGGACGCTCGTCACCGTGGCCGCCTCGATCGCCGCCTTCTACGCCTCGGCCAAGGGTCTGCAGGACGGCGAGGCCGTTCCGGTCATCGCGATCACCGGCACCGCGGCCAACGTCGCCGGGATCGTCGGCGGAATCCTCGTGTTCGGTGACCCGCTCTCCGGGAACCCGGTCTCGCTCGTCATCCAGTGCCTCGCGTTCCTGCTGGTGCTCGGCGCGGCCTGGCTGATGCCGGCGCCCGTGCGCGCCACCGGCGCCGCCCCGGCCTGACGGCTGATCCCGACGGGCGACTAGCCTCTCGGCCATCACCGAGGTCTCGCATCCCATCTTCGCCCGCTGCTGGCGGGCCCTCAGCCGCGCGCTGGAGACCGAGATCGGCGAGCACCGGACGGCACTGGTCGCCGGGCTGAGTGGACGGGTGCTCGAGATCGGTGCCGGCAACGGGATGAACTTCCGCCACTACCCGGACACGGTGGGGCAGGTCGTGGCCGTCGAGCCCGAGCCGTACCTCCGGGGCCTCGCCGAGACCGCCACCCGGACGGCCGCCGTCCCGGTGGAGGTGCAGGCCGGGGTCGCCGAGGAGCTGGCGTTCGCCGACGGCGAGTTCGACCACGCCGTCGCCTGCCTGATGCTGTGCTCGGTTCGCCGGCCGGCCTCGGCGATCGGTGAGCTCCACCGGGTGATCCGGCCCGGGGGCGAGCTCCGCTTCTTCGAGCACGTGCGGGGCGGGCGACCGGCGAAGGCGCGGGTCCAGGGGCTTGCGGACCGCTCCGGCGTGTGGCCGCTGCTGGCCGGCGGCTGCCACTGCTCCCGGGACACGATCACGGCGATCGAGGCGGCCGGGTTCGAGGTTGAGAGCCGGCGGCCGATCGACGCCGGGCCGGCCTGGGGGCTCACCAACCCCCATGTGCTCGGGCGCGCGCGGCGGCGCTAGCCGACTTCGGGCGCTACCGCGCCACCGCGTCGGCGGTGTCCGCGCCCACCGTGCTCCCGTGCAGCAGGACCCGAGCGACCTGATCGGGGTCGTCGTAGAACGGCACGTGCCCGCACCCGGTCAACGTGACCATCCGCGCGCTCGGGATCAGCCGCGCGGCCCGCTTCGCCTGCCGCGGCAGCAGCAGGTGGTCGAACTCGCCCCAGGCCACCGTCACGGGAACCGAGATCTGCTCGCCGCCGGAGAACTGCGGCCCGGTGGTGATCGAGCGCAGGGTCGCCGCCCACCACGGCGCCCAGGCCAGCGCCCGGATGGTTGGGGCGAGATCCGATTCGGGGATCCGCTCGGGGTGGTGGACCATCTGGCCGAACGCGGCCCTCCGCACCCACATCGGCCGCAGCAGCGACTCCGCGTGGTCGGCGCTCAGCCGGCTCGACCCCCGCGCCAGCCCGAGCGTGAGCCGACTGAACCATCCCTCCGCGCGGTTCTGGAAGCCCCCGGGCGAGAGCGCCGTGGCGCTCCGGACGTATCCGCGCTTGGCGAGCTCCAGCGCGATCCACCCGCCGAGCGAGTTCCCGCGACGTGGGGCCGCTCGAGTCCGATGTCGGCGCAGAAGCCGGCCACGAGATCGGTGAGCGAGGTGATGCCGGCGGGCGTGCCGGCCGGGGGCAGCGGCGAGTGGCCGAAGCCCGGGAGGTCGATCGCGATCACCTCGCGCTCGGCGCTCAACCGCTCGATCACCGGCCGCCACCCCTGCCAGAAATGTCCGATGCCGTGGATCAGCACGAGCGGCTCGCCGGTCCCCTCGCGGTGGTGGTTGAGCAGCATCCCCGCCGATCCTAATGGCCCCCGCAACCCTGCCGCCCGTGGCACAGCCGCCGCACGATCTCTGGACGAAGCGGACAATGAAGGCCGGTTGATCTCGCCGTTACCGTTGTACAAAACGGCAAACCGTCGAAGGGAGACCCCATGGCCAGCATCGAGCAGACAGCAGGACGCGCGACCGGGTCGCTCCAGGAGCTCGCCCGGCGGCACCTGTGGATGCACTTCACGCGGATGTCGGCCTTCGCCTACGCACGAGATGCCGATCATCGTCCGCGGCGAGGGGTGCTACGTCTACGACGAGCACGGCAACCGCTACCTCGACGGCCTCTCGGCGCTGTTCTGCGTGAACATCGGCCACGGCCGCGCCGATGTCGTCCAGGCCGGCGCCGACCAGGCCCGGGACCTCGGCTTCTTCACCAACTGGTCCTACGCCCACCCGCCCGCGATCGAGCTCGCCGCGCGGATCGCCGGGCTCGCGCCGGGGGATCTCAACCGCGTGTTCTTCACCAGCGGCGGCAGCGAGGCCGTCGAGTCGGCGCTGAAGCTCGCCCGCCAGTACCACCACATGCGCGGCAAGGGGACCAAGCACAAGGTGATCGCGCGCGAGATCGCCTACCACGGCACCTCGCTCGGAGCGCTCTCGGCGACCGGGATCACCTCCCTCCGCGAGCCGTTCGAGCCGCTCACCCCCGGGGGCTGCCACGTCCCGAACACGAACACCTACCGGCTCGCCCCCGGGATCTCGGTCGATTGCTCGCCGAGACGATCGCGGACCGGATCGAGTTCGAGGGCCCGGACACCGTCGCCGCGGTGATCCTCGAGCCGGTCCAGAACGCCGGCGGTTGCTTCACGCCCGCCAGAGGGCTACTTCCAGCGTGTGCGCGAGATCTGCGACGAGTACGACGTCCTGATGATCTCCGACGAGGTGATCTGCTCGTGGGGCCGCCTCGGCGAGTGGTTCGGCGCCCAGCGCTACGGCTACCAGCCGGACATCATCACGACGGCCAAGGGCCTGACCAGCGCGTACGCCGCGATGGGCGCGGTGATCGTCTCCGACCGCGTCGCCGACCCGTTCATGACCGGGTACGCGGAGCTTCACCCACGGCTTCACGTTCGGCGGTCATCCGGTCGGCGCCGCGATCGCGATGGCCAACCTCGATGTGTTCGAGGAGGAGAACATCCTCCAGAACGTGCGCACGAACGAGGCCGACGTTCCGCGGGATGCTCGAGTCGCTGCGCGACATCCCGATCGTCGGCGACGTCCGCGGTGCGGGCTACTTCCACGCGATCGAGCTCGTCAAGGACCAGGACACGAAGGAGTCCTTCGACGACGAGGAGTCCGAGACGCTGCTGCGCGGGTTCCTGTCCGGCGAGCTCTACCGGCGCGGGCTCATCTGCCGGGCCGACGACCGTGGCGACCCGGTGATCCAGCTCTCACCGCCGCTGATCGCCGGACCCGAGCAGTTCGCCGAGATCGAGGGGATCCTGCGGCCCGGTGCTGACCGAGGCCTCGGAGCGGATGCAGGTCCACCGCACCGGCGCGCCGAGCGCCCATCCGGTTCCGTCGGGCGGACAGCCGGGCACGCGCCGCGGCGGGGGCGAGGGCGGCTGAGGATGGAGCGCCTTGCTCACCGTCCGTGACCTGCTGTCCGACCTCGACGTCCGCGTCCTCGCCGGCGAGGCCTCGCTCGATCTGCCGGTCCGCTGGGTCCACATCTCAGAGCTCCAGGACCCGACGCCGTGGCTGTCCGGCGGGGAGGTGCTGCTGACGACCGGGATGCAGCTCGCAGTCCGACGAGCAGCAGCGCGAGTTCGTCGCCCGGCTCGCCGATCACCAGCTCGCCGGGCTCGGGTTCGGGACCGGGTTCGTCCACGACACCGTCCCCGAGGGGATCGTCGAGATCGCCCAGGAGCGGGACTTCCCGGTGTTCGAGGTCCCCTACGAGGTGCCGTTCATCGCCGTGACGGAGTCGGCCTTCTCGCAGCTCGTCAACGAGCAGTACGCCGTGCTCCGACGGGCGCTCGCCGCCCAGGAGCGGCTCGAGCGGATCGTCCTCTCCCAGCGCGGACTCGATGCCCTCGCCGGCGGGCTGGCCGCGCTGATCGGCGCGGCCGTCCTCGTCTACGACCCCCGTGGCGAGCTGCTCGCCCACCATGCCTTCCGGCGCGAGATCCCCGCCGAGGACCAGGCGGCCCTGGGGGAGGAGCTCCGCGAGCGCGGACGCCGGCGCGACGGCCGAGCGTTCATGCCCGCCGCATCCGACGGCGGGCGGGCGCTCGCGCTCCCGGTGTCCGCCGAGGGCGGCATCGGCTCGACGCCCGGCGCCCGGGTGCCCGAGGCGTGGCTGGTCGCGATCAAGGACTCGGCCCCGCTGTCGGACTTCGATCGCCTGACGCTCCATCAGACCGTGACGATCGTGGCCCTCGAGCTGCTCCGCGCCCGAGTGGCGGGCGACACCGAGCGCCGGCTCGCCGGCGACCTGCTGGCCGCGATCGTCCGGGGCGAGCTCGACGGCAGCGAGCTGACCCGGCGGCTCGCCCCCTTCGGCCTCGCCGACGAGGTCGCCGCGCTCGTGTTCAGCCGGCCCGACCCGGGCCGCGGGACCTCGGCCGAGCTCGAGCCGGAGATCGTGTTGGCGCTCCGCGATGAGGCGATGCACGGGCTCGTGGCCTCGGTCGGCCCGCTCGCCTGCGCGCTCGTCGCCGGGACCGGCGATGACGATCTCGCCACGCTCGGCGAGCGGATCGGACAGCGTCTGGCCACCGAGCTGCATGCGTCGATCGACGTCGGCGTCGGCCGCGGGCTCGCCGGTGCCCAGGCGCGCCGCACGTTCCACGAGGCCCGGTGCGCGGTCGAGGCGCTCGGCCTCGGGGCTGCCGCGTCCCAGGGCAACGGGAACGGGAACGGCTCCGCCCGTCCGGCCGTCCGCGTGGCCACCTACAAGGACCTCGGTTCCTTCCAGCTGCTCCTGTCGCTCCAGGACGACGAGGCGCTGACCCTCTTCTGCGACTCGATCCTCGGCCCGATCGAGGCGAGCGAGGGCCACTACGGAGGCGAGCTGATCCGCTCGCTGGAGGCGTTCATCGAGGAGAACGGCCAGTGGGAGCGGGCAGCCCGGCGGCTGTACTGCCACCGGCACACGCTGCGCTACCGGATCCGCCGCGTGGAGGAGCTCACCGGCCGCGACCTCGGCAGCGCCCGCGATCGGATCGAGTTCTGGCTGGCCCTGCGGGGCCGTGAATTGGTCAAATGACGATGGAGGTGGCGCGGTGAAGGTCGGAGTGCCCACGGAGATCAAGCCCGACGAGTACCGCGTGGCGCTCACCCCGTCGGGCGTGCGCGAGCTCGTCGATGCCGGCCACGAGGTGTGCGTGCAGTCCGGTGCAGGGGTCGGCTCGGCGATCACCGACGAGCAGTACGCCGCGCAGGGAGCCCGTGTCCTGCCCGACGCGGCCGCCGTGTTCGGCGAGGCCGAGCTGATCGTCAAGGTCAAGGAGCCGCAGGCGAGCGAGGTCGGGATGCTCGAGCCGCGCCACACGCTGTTCACCTACCTCCACCTCGCCGCCGACGCCGAGCTCACCCGGGGCCTGCGGGAATCCGGCGCGACGTGCATCGCCTACGAGACCGTCGAGGACACCCGCGGCCGGCTGCCGCTGCTCGCCCCGATGTCGGAGGTCGCGGGCAAGATCGCCACCCAGGCCGGGGCGTTCATGCTCGAGAAGCCGCTCGGCGGCCGCGGGATCCTGCTCGGCGGGGTCCCGGGGGTCGCGGCGGCGAACGTGATGGTCATCGGCGGTGGGGTGGTGGGGATGAGCGCGGCCTTCATCGCGCTCGGGATGGAGGCCACGGTGTACGTCTACGACCGCAACATCGACCGCCTGCGCGAGCTCGACATCGCCTTCGGGGGCCGGGCCGACACATGCTTCGCCTCGACGCTCGAGGTCGAGCAGCGCCTCCCGGACATGGATCTCGTGATCGGGGCCGTGCTCGTGCACGGCGCCCGGGCGCCGCACGTCGTCACCCGCGCGCAGCTCGCGCTGATGAAGCCCCAGTCCGTGCTCGTCGACGTCTCGATCGACCAGGGCGGCTGCTTTGAGACCTCGCGGCCGACGACCCACTCGGATCCGACCTACGAGGTCGACGGCATCACCCACTACTGCGTGACGAACATGCCCGGCGCGGTCCCGATCACCTCGACCTACGCGCTCACCAACGCCACGATGCCCTACGTCCTCGATCTCGCCGGGGTCGGCGTGGCCCGCGCGCTGAGCGCCAACCCCGGCCTCGCGATGGGGCTGAACGTCGCCGGCGGCCAGGTCACCTACGCGCCGGTGGCCGAGGCCGTCGGGGTCCCGCACGTGCCTCTCGAGGAGGCGCTCGCAGCCTTCGCCACGGCCGACTGAGCCCGGCCGAGCGACCCGCCGCTGAACTCAGCTGCGCCGGGGGAGTCGAAGCCCGCGCGTGGTGAACGACCAGCGCTTCGACGCGGCCAGCGGGTGGCCGGCCCGATCTCGGGCGGCGACCGACACCGCGGCGGTGTATCTCACGCCCGGCCGCAGAGCGTGCGCGGGCGTGAAGACCATCACCTGGGGCCCGTACCACGAGAACGACCCTCGAACGCGTCTGCGCGGCCGGGTGAGCGAGAACGCCGCCTGGGTCGCGGGCTCGTCCATCGGCTGGCTGAAGACCTCGTAGATCGGAGCTGTCCGCCGGACTGCGCTCGCGTTCGGAGCTGGCGAGACGGAGACGACAACCGGATCGGGCGAGATCGTGAACGTCCAGCTCGCCGGCCCGGCCAGCGGCACACCGGCGGCTGATCTCGCCGCGGTCGAGATCGTCGCCGTGTATGTGTCGCCGGGCTGCAGGTAGCCGGCGGTGGGCTTGAAGATCGGTACGACGCTCCCGTACCAGGAGACGGTGCCGGGCACCCGCCGGCCGTTCGTGTCATCGAAGAGCGAGAAGGCGCTCGCGCTCGCGGTCAGATCCATCGCCTGCGAGAACACCGCGTAGACGTTGGCCTCGGCCGCCACTCCCTTCGTCCCGTTCGCCGGCGCGGTGGCGGTGATTCTCGGTGCCTCGGCGGCTCCGACCACGGCGTGACCGACGCCATCGACGGCGACGCACAGTGAGGTGGTTGGGCACGAGACCGCCGTCAGACCGCCACCCTGGTCGACGTTCGTCGCGCTCCACGAGGAGGCGCCTGCCGCCGGATCCTGTGACTCCAGGACGTTCCCCGCGTCGTCGACCGCCACACACAGCCCGGTGCTCGGGCACGACACCCCGGTCAACGTGTGACCGCTGTCGATGCTCGCCGAACTCCACGCTCCGGCGCCGGCGACCGGGTTGCTCGTGGTGAACGCGGAGCCCGAGCTGTCGACGGCCACGCACAGAGATGCCGACGGGCACGAGATGCCGGTGAGGGAGTGGGTGCCGCTGACGGAGGTCGTCGTCCAAGCGCCGGCGCTCGGGTTCGTCGAGGTGAGGACGCCTCCGTTGGGGGTGACCGCGACGCACAACGAGGCGGACGGACATGAGATCGCCTGGGCGGGATCCGACACCCCGGTGGCGGTCCACGCGCTCGCGCCCCCGGTCGGGTTGGTGCTCGCCTCGATCACCGGGCCGCCCCGTCTGGGGAACGGAAGGGTCACCACACACAGCGACACCGGGGCGCACGAAATCGCCGAGCCCGCGCCGCCGAATGAGAGCAGCACCGTGGGGCTCCACGTGCCGGCGCCGCCGGCGGGATTGACGGTGGTCGCGACGTCGCCGCCATAGTCCGTCGCCGCGCAGAGCGACGTCGACGGGCACGAGATGGCGGTGAGTACCCCAACGCCGGGGATGGCGCCCGTCGTCCAGGCGCCGGCGCCGCCGCTCGGGGTGGTCGAGGTCACCGCATTTCCGTTGTTGTCGACCGCGACGCAGAGCGACGGGGACGCGCACGAGACCCCGGCGAGTGTCGGGAGGGTGTCGATCGCGGCCCGGTTCCACGCTCCGGCCCCTCCGGTGGGGTTCGTCGAACTGATGGCCGTTCCGAATCTGGTGACCGCGACGCACAGCGATGTGGAGGGACACGAGACACCGTTGATCTCGTCCCCGCTCCCATCAATGCCGGTGACCGTCCACGTGCCTGCGGCTCCTGCGGGGTTGGTGGAGACCACCGCTCGTCCCGCCTGATCGACCGCGACGCACAGCGACGTCGACGGACACGAGATACCGGTCATTTCGTTGGGACCGTCGACGTTCGCGGGCGGGGTCCATGCGCTCGCCCCGCCGATGGGGTTGGCCGAGGTCAGGATGTTGCCGTGGTCGTCGACGGCGACGCACAGCGATGCCGATGGGCACGAGACCCCGAACAGGTCGTTCGTGCCGTCGATGTCGGCGCGGGCCGTCCAGGCGCTGGCCCCGCCGGTGGGATTGGTCGCGGCCACGACGCTCCCCTCACCGCCGACGGCGACGCACAGCGACGCGGACGGGCAGGCGACGCCCCAGAAGCCGCCGAGCACGCCGAGCTTCGCGACCGTCCAGGCGGCCGCGTTTCCGGTCGGATGGGTCGACGTCACGACGTTCCCCTGCCGATCGACCGCCACGCACAGGTTGCTCGACGGGCACGAGATCCCGGTGAGCTGCGCGGCACCATCCACGTTCGTGGCCTTCCAGGCGCTCGAGCCGCCGGTTGGATCCGTCGAGCTCGCGACATCGCCAGAGCTGTCCACCGCGACGCAGAGAGACGCGGACGGGCAGGAGATCCCGGACAGAAAGATGCTCGGAGGGGGGGAGATGGTGAGCCCTGCGGCACGGCCATCGCTGACCTGGACGGGCGCGCTCCACTTGCCGGCCCCTCCGCCGGGATCACCGGAGGTCACGATCCGACCTCTGGCGTCGACGGCGACGCACAGCGTCGCCGTCGGACAGGAGACGCCGGCGAGACTCGTGCCGGCCCCGAGGTGGGTGTCGATCGCGGCTGGTGCCGAGAACGACAGCGGTGTGGCGGCCGGCGCGGACGCCGCGGACAGCGCTCCCGCCAACACCAATGCGGCGAACACGCTCAGGAGCGAGGCGAAACCCCTCGCCCGGCACCGGGGTTGCGAAGTCCAGCCGGGCACAGCTCTCCTCCTCCGTCGATGCGCCCGGTGCGGGACCGGGACGCGGCCTCTGACCCTACTGCTCTCGGGGGGCTTCGTAAACCCCCGCCCCTGCTACTCTCGCTCACCGCATGCCGACGACCTCGCAGCTGATCCGCAAGGGCCGCACCGCGCCCAAGAAGAAGCTGGCCACCCCGGGCCTCAAGTCCGGCAAGGGCCGCAAGAAGAAGGTCGCCGCACCTCAGCGGCGCGGAGTGTGCACGCGCGTGTACACGACGACGCCGAAGAAGCCGAACTCCGCCCTGCGCAAGGTCGCCCGTGTGCGCCTGACGAACGGCATGGAGGTCGGCGCCTACATCCCCGGCGAGGGTCACAACCTGCAGGAGCACTCCGTGGTGCTCGTCCGCGGTGGCCGCGTCAAGGACCTCCCGGGCTTCCGCTACAAGGTCATCCGCGGCACGCTTGATGCGGCCGGCGTCGGTGACCGCAAGAAGGCCCGCTCGCAGTACGGCGTGAAGGCCAAGTAGCTCCCTCTTCCCATGCCCCGTCGAGCAGCCGCGCAGATCCGCAAGATCGAGCCCGATCCGGTTCACCGCAACCGGATGGTCCAGCAGGTCATCAACAAGGTGATGCTGGACGGCAAGAAGTCCGTGGCCGAGAAGATCGTCTACGACGCGATGGCGATCCTCGCCGAGCGCTCGGGCAAGGACCCGGTCGAGCAGCTCGAGGCGGGCCTCAAGGCCCTCACCCCGACGCTCGAGGTCCGCTCCCGCCGTGTCGGCGGCGCGACCTACCAGGTGCCGGTCGAGGTGCCCGCCCGCCGGGCCCGCACGCTCGCCGTCCGCTGGCTCGTGCAGTTCGCCCGCCAGCGCCGCGAGAAGACGATGGCCCAGCGGCTCGCCAACGAGCTGCTCGACGCCCAGCAGCAGCAGGGCAACGCGTTCAAGCGCAAGGACGACGTCTACCGGATGGCTGTCGCCAACCGGGCCTTCGCCCACTACCGCTGGTAGTCGTCCCCCTCTGAGATCTGCCCCCGCTCGCCCCCGGTTCTCGGACCGGGACTCGACGACGCGTCGAAAGGGCTCGCGCGGCCGGTTGCGCCGGAGCCCGGACCATCGCCGGACCATCGCCGGACCACCCGCGTGGTTACCGGATTCAGTCCCTCTCTAAACGTCGACCAGAGCGTCCTGTCCGAACGCTGACAGACGACGCAAATCGAGCGCAGAACCCGAGAACTCCCCGCTATCTTGACGTCCTGCGGGGGTTGTCCCGCTGCAGCCCCCGGTCCCGTGCGGTGGGCGGCCCCCGCTTTCTACTTCTCTTCTCGCCGGTACCCGAGTCAGCGCCCGGCGAGTCCGAATCAGCGCCTCGGTGCCCGCCGGCGCCGAGACGGCACCGGCATCGGCGGCCCGGCGAGGATGAACCCGCCGACGCTCGCCACCAGCAGCGCGGCCCCGCCGAGCGTCTCCATGTAGAAGCCGGCGCTCGGCCGGCCGACGATCTCGGCGTAGCGGCCGCCGGGAAGCACGAGCAGTCCGCTGCCATGGGCGTCCGGGAGGTCGCCGAGCAGCGCGATCAGCAGCGCCACGACCGCGAGCAGTCCGATCGCCAGCAGTGCCGGGCGGCTCCCCACGGTCCACACCCCGAAGGCCAGGAACAGGCTGAAGGCGCCGATCAGCGCCATCGCGTAGCCGTTGTGGCCGCCGGTCCCGTAGGTGTGCACGATCCGCCCCGTGGCGACGCCGTGCACGGTGTAGAGTTGGCTGAAGTCGGCGACGATCAGCATCAGCGCTCCGACGAGCTCAAGGCCAGGATCAGGGTGGCCACCGGACCTCGGCCGGAGGGCTCCGATTTGCCCTCCGAAGGCCCTCTTGAGGCCCCAGACCCTTTGCTATATTCGGTGCTCGCCTCGGGCGGCGTCGCGTTCATCTGTGCTCGCCCCCGGGCGCGGACGATCCACCATGGAGACGCCGACCAACTAGACAAACCGCCCCACGCCGATAAGCGCGTCGTGAAGGGGCCCACTGGGCCCTTTTTCATGCCTCGCAGCTCCACCGCACCGACACCGAAGAGCCGAAGACATGCCTCGTAAGTTCAGCCTGGAAAACACGCGCAACATCGGCATCATGGCGCACATCGACGCCGGTAAGACGACGACGACCGAGCGCATCCTCTATTACACGGGCCGGACCTACAAGATCGGCGAGGTCCACGAGGGCGCCGCGGTCATGGACTGGATGGAGCAGGAGCAGGAGCGCGGGATCACGATCACCTCCGCCGCCACCACCTGCGAGTGGAAGGGCCACCGGATCAACATCATCGACACGCCGGGCCACGTCGACTTCACCGTCGAGGTCGAGCGCTCGCTGCGCGTGCTCGACGGCGCGATCGCGCTGTTCGACTCCGTCGCCGGCGTCGAGCCGCAGTCCGAGACCGTCTGGCGCCAGGCCGACAAGTACCACGTCCCGCGGATCGCCTACATCAACAAGATGGACCGCATCGGCGCCGACTTCGAGCGCGGCGTGCAGACGATGATCGACCGCCTCGGCGCCCACCCGGTGCCGATCCAGCTGCCGATCGGCGCCGAGGCCGAGTTCCAGGGGATCATCGACCTGGTCGAGAACCACGCCGTCATCTACAAGGACGACCTCGGCAAGGAGCAGGAGGTCATCGAGATCCCGGCCGAGTACGCCGAGCAGGCCGCCGCCGCGCGCGAGCACCTGCTGGAGGAGGTCTCCCAGTACGACGACGAGCTGCTCGAGATGATCCTCGAGGAGCAGGAGATCCCGGTCGAGCGGCTGAAGACCGCGATCCGCGAGGCGACGCTGCAGATCGCGCTCACCCCGGTGCTGTGCGGCTCGAGCTTCAAGAACAAGGGCGTCCAGCCGCTGCTCGACGCGGTGCTCGACTACCTGCCGAGCCCGCTCGACGTTCCGCCGGTCGAGGGCATCGAGCCGGCCAAGGGCTCGGCCAACGGCGACGAGCACACGGCCACCCGCGAGGCTCGACGACGATGCCCCGTTCGCCGCGCTGGCGTTCAAGATCATGGCCGACCCGTTCGTCGGCAAGCTCACCTACTTCCGCGTCTACTGCGGCAAGCTCGAGGCGGGCGCGCGCGTGCTCAACGTCTCCACCGGCCGCACCGAGCGCGTCGGGCGCATCCTGATGATGCACGCGAACGAGCGCGAGGAGGTCAAGGAGGTCTACGCCGGCGACATCGCCGCCGGCGTCGGCATCAAGCAGGTCACCACCGGCGACACCCTCGCCGCGCCCGACAAGCCGATCAAGCTCGAGCAGATCGTGTTCCCCGAGCCGGTGATCAAGGTCGCGATCGAGCCGAAGACGAAGGCCGACCAGGAGAAGATGTCGGTCGCGCTCGGCCGCCTGGCCGAGGAGGACCCGACCTTCCAGGTCCAGACCAACGAGGACTCCGGCCAGACCGAGATCTCCGGGATGGGCGAGCTCCACCTCGAGGTGCTCGTCGACCGCATGCTCCGCGAGTACAAGGTCGACGCCAACGTCGGCCGCCCGCAGGTCTCCTACCGGGAGACGATCCGCGGCACCGCCGAGAAGGTCGAGGGCCGCCTCGTGCGCCAGACCGGTGGCTCGGGCCAGTACGGCATCGTCTACATCAACGTCGAGCCGGCGCCCGGCGAGGGCTTCGACTTCGTCAACAAGATCAAGGGCGGCTCGATCCCCACCGAGTTCATCCCGGCGGTCGAGAAGGGCCTGGAGGACGCGATGAGCAACGGCCCCCGCGCCGGCTATCCGGTGGTCGACGTCCGCGTGACGCTGCACCGACGGCAAGTACCACGACACGGACTCCAGCGAGATCGCGTTCCGGGTCGCCGGGTCGCTGGCGCTGAAGTCGGCGCTCCAGCGGGCCAAGCCGGTCCTGCTCGAGCCGGTGTTCAAGGTCGAGGTCGTCACCCCCGAGGAGTTCATGGGCGACGTGATCGGCGATCTCAACCGCCGGCGCGGCCAGGTGCAGGGCATGGAGCAGCGCGGCAACGCCCAGGTCGTCAACGCCTACGTGCCGCTGGCCGAGATGTTCGGCTACTCCACCGACCTGCGGTCCAACACCCAGGGCCGGGCGAACTACACCATGCAGTTCGAGCGCTACGAGGAAGTGCCGGCGAACATCGCCGAGAAGGTGGTCGGGGAGCTGCAGCCGGCCTGACGGGCCGTATCAGCACCCCCGGACGGAAGTTTGTATCTTCAAGGGGTTGGCCCGACGGGCCAGCCGAACCAACTGAAATTAGAAGGAGCGACACAAAGTGGCGAAAGCCAAGTTCGAGCGCGATAAGCCCCACGTCAACGTCGGCACGATCGGTCACATCGACCACGGCAAGACGACGCTGACCGCGGCCATCACCAAGGTGCTGCACGACCACTTCGGCTCCGGCGAGGTGAGGTCGTTCGACTCGATCGACAACGCTCCTGAGGAGAAGGCCCGCGGCATCACGATCGCGACCTCGCACGTCGAGTACGAGACGGCCAACCGGCACTACGCCCACGTCGACTGTCCCGGGCCACGCCGACTACGTGAAGAACATGATCACGGGCGCGGCCCAGATGGACGGGGCGATCCTCGTCGTCTCCGCGGCCGACGGCGCCATGCCCCAGACGCGCGAGCACATCCTGCTCGCCCGCCAGGTCGGCGTGCCGTACATCGTCGTGTTCCTCAACAAGGCCGACATGGTCGACGACCCCGAGCTCCTCGAGCTCGTCGAGGTCGAGATCCGCGACCTGCTCTCCGAGTACGAGTTCCCGGGCGACGACATCCCGTTCGTCACCGGCTCGGCGCTCAAGGCGCTCGAGGGCGACAAGGACTACGAGCAGAAGATCCTCGATCTCGCCGAGGCCCTGGACACCTACATCCCGGAGCCGACGCGCGACCTCGACAAGCCGTTCCTGATGCCGGTGGAGGACGTGTTCTCCATCACCGGCCGCGGCACGGTGGCCACCGGCCGCGTCGAGCAGGGCGATCATCAAGACCGGCGAGACGGTCGAGATCGTCGGCATCAGGACACGACGACCACCGTCGTCACCGGCGTCGAGATGTTCAAGAAGATCCTCGACGAGGGTCGGGCCGGCGACAACGTCGGCTGCCTGCTGCGCGGCACCAAGCGCGAGGACATCGAGCGCGGGCAGGTGCTCTGCAAGCCGGGCTCGATCACGCCGCACACGAAGTTCAAGGCCGAGGTCTACGTCCTCAAGAAGGAGGAGGGCGGCCGTCACACGCCGTTCTTCACCGGCTACCGGCCGCAGTTCTACTTCCGCACCACCGACGTCACCGGTGTGGCCAACCTGCCCGAGGGCACGGAGATGGTCATGCCCGGCGACAACGTCCAGATGGAGATCGAGCTGATCCAGCCGATCGCCATGGACCAGGGTCTGCGGTTCGCGATCCGGGAGGGCGGCCGCACGGTCGGCTCCGGCGTCGTGACCGAGATCATCCAGTAGCAGCCTTCCAGGGGCGGCGGGCCTCCCGGCCCGCCGCCCCGTTTTCGCATACGACATACGACCATCGGGGCGGGCCCGCAGCCCAGGGTTCGCCCTCAACACTGAAACGACTGACGAGAAGAACGACGCCCCCGTGGCCACCATCGCCCAAAACAAGATCCGCATCCGCCTGAAGTCCTACGACCACACGGCGATCGAGACCGCAGCCAAGGAGATCGTCGAGACGGCGACGCGCACCGGCGCGACCGTCTCCGGTCCCGTGCCGCTGCCCACGGAGAAGAACGTCTACGTGGTCATCCGCTCGCCGTTCAAGGACAAGGACAGCCGCGAGCACTTCGAGATCCGGACCCACAAGCGCCTGATCGACATCCACCAGCCGACGCCGAAGACGGTCGACTCGCTCCAGCGACTCGACCACCTGCCGGCCGGCGTGGACATCGAGATCCGGCTCGCGTCAGCTAGCCATGGCCGCGATCCTCGCCAAGAAGCTCGGCATGACCCAGCGCTTCCTCGACGACGGCACGGTCGAGCGCGTCACCGTGCTCGAGGCCGGGCCCTGCCCGGTGACCGGCATCCGCACGCTCGAGCGCGACGGCTACGAGGCCGTCCAGCTCGCGTTCGGCGCCTGCAAGGAGAAGGTCCTGACCCGAGCCGAGCTCGGCCACCTGAAGAAGGCCGACGCCTCCGCGCACCGCGTGGTCGCGCGAGTTCCGCGACGAGGCCGGCGAGCTGCTCGTCGGCGAGACCGTCACCGTCGAGGCGTTCGCCGCCGGCGACAAGGTGAAGATCTCCGGCACCGCCGAAGGGCAAGGGCTTCGCCGGGCACGATCAAGCGCCACAACTTCAGCCAGCGGCCCGAAGTCCCACGGCTCGCACAACGTCCGCGCGCCGGGCTCGATCGGCGCCTCGGCCACGCCCTCGCGCGTGTTCAAGGGCGTGCGCGGCCCCGGCCGGATGGGCGGCGGCCGGATCACCCAGCGCGGCCTCACCGTCGTCGAGACGATCCCGGCGCAGAACCTGCTGCTCGTGCGCGGCGCCGTCCCCGGGCCCCGCGGCGGCGACGGTGGAGGTGCGGACCGATGGCTAGAACCGCGCCCAAGCTCGGCGGCGGCACCGTCGAGCTCGACGCCGGGCGTTCGAGGCGCGCTTCAACATGCCGCTCGTCCACGAGGCCGTGCGCGCCGAGCTCAACGCCCGCCGGCAGGGCACCGCGTCGGCCAAGACCCGCGGCCAGGTCCGCGGCGGCGGCGCCAAGCCGTGGCGCCAGAAGGGCACCGGCCGCGCCCGCCAGGGCTCGATCCGCGCGCCGCACTTCGCCGGCGGCGGCATCGTGTTCGGCCCGCAGCCCGCGCCACTACACCGTCAAGGTCAACCGCAAGGCCCGCCGCGCCGCGCTGCGCAGCGCGCTGTCGGTCCACGCCGAGCGCGGGAGTCGATCGCCGTGTTCGACGCCGCCGTGTTCGACGGCCCGGCCGACCAAGCAGGCCGCCGGACTGCTCGCCGACTGGGGCGCCGCCTCCCCGGCCCTCGTGCTGCTCACCGAGGCCGAGGCCGCCGCGGGCAAGTCGTTCCGCAACCTGGCCGGGTGGCCGTGATGCCGGTCGGCGACGCCGGCGTGGCCGACGTCATCGGCGCCGCGTCGCTGCTCGTCTCCGAGAGCGCCCTGGCCGAGCTCGTCGCCCGCGCCGCCGCGCAGGCGGCCAGGGAGGAGGCTGCCTGATGGAGCCGGGTCAGGTGATCATCCGCCCGGTCATCTCCGAGAAGACCGTCGCGCTCTCCGAGGCCGGCAAGTACACGTTCCGGGTCGCACGACCGCGCGCACAAGACGCAGATCCGCCAGGCGGTCGAGTCGCTGTTCGACGTCAAGGTGCTCGAGGTGCGCACCGCGTCGGTCAAGTCCAAGCCCAAGCGCCGCGGTCAGACCTCCGGCCGCACGCGCCACTGGAAGAAGGCGATCGTCCAGGTCCGCGAGGGCGACACGATCCCGATCTTCGGTGGCCTCGAGGGAGTCTGAGTAATGCCGATCCGCAATCCGAAGCCCACCTCGCCCGGACGGCGCTTCGTCACCTATCCGGACTTCGCCGAGATCACCCGCTCGGAGCCGGAGAAGTCGCTCACCGAGGGACTGAAGAAGTCCGGCGGGCGCAACGCCCGCGGGCGCAAGACCTCCCGCCACCGTGGCGGCGGGGCCAAGCGGCTGTACCGCAAGATCGACTTCAAGCGCCGCAAGGACGGGATCCCGGCGAAGGTCGCGCACATCGAGTACGACCCGAACCGCTCGGCCTACATCGCGCTGCTGCACTACGCCGACGGCGAGAAGCGCTACATCCTGGCGCCGAACCGGCTGAGCGTCGGCGCCACGGTCGAGTCCGGTCCCGGCGCCGACATCCGCGTCGGCAACAGCCTGCCGCTGGCCGGCATGCCTCCCGGGCACCGTGGTCCACAACGTCGAGCTGACCCCCGGTCGCGGCGGCCAGCTCGCACGCTCGGCCGGCGTCGGCGTCCAGCTGCTGGCCAAGGAGGGCGACTACGTCACCCTGCGCCTGCCCTCGGGCGAGATGCGCATGGTCCGCGCGGAGTGCCGCGCCACCGTCGGCACGATCGGCAACTCCGATCACCAGAACGTCAAGATCGGCAAGGCCGGGCGCAAGCGCCACATGGGCGTCCGCCCGCAGACCCGCGGCACGGCGATGAACCCGGTCGACCACCCGCACGGCGGCGGCGAGGGCTCCACCACCCCGGGCCGCAACCCGGTGACGCCGTGGGGCGTGCCGACGCTCGGCTACCGCACCCGCAAGAAGGGCAAGGCGTCCGATCGCTACATCGTCCGCGGCCGCAGACGAGGGAAGAAGCGTTGATGAGGAGTGACGAACTTTGAGTAGATCGAGCAAGAAGGGCCCGTTCGTCCAGGAGCGGCTGATGACGCGCGTCGAGGCGATGAACGCCTCCGGCGAGAAGCGCATGCTGAAGACGTGGTCGCGCGACGTCGACGATCTTCCCCGAGATGGTCGGCCACACGATCGCCGTCCACGACGGCCGCAAGCACGTCCCGGTGTTCATCTCCGAGTCGATGGTCGGCCACAAGCTGGGCGAGTTCGCGCCCACGCGGCTCTACCGCGGCCATGCCGGCACGGGCAAGAAGCGATGAGCCCCGAAGAGACACCTGAGGAGAAGCCCAAGCCGCGGCGTCGTCGCGGGCAAGAAGGCTGACGCGCCTTCCGAGGCGCCGTCGACCTCGAGTCGAAGGCACCGCGCGCGAGTGCCTCCGAGGCCGAGGCGGCCTCGGACGAGGAGATCGAGCCGACGGCGGAGGACGTGGCGGCCGAGCACGCTGCCGAGGACGTCGAGCTCGAAGCCGCCGACGAGGTGGATGCGGACTCTGAGCCGGTGGCGGGCGAGGGTGAAGCGGCGGAGGCCGATGCGCCCGAGACGACCGCTGCGAAAGCCCCCGCGAGGCCCGCGCGGCCGGCGCCGAGCCGGCGCCGGCGCGGTGAGCAGCGGGATCCGTCACTGCCGCCCCCGGTCGTGCGTGCCCACGCCAAGTACGTGCGCTCGTCCGCCCGCAAGGCGCGGCTCGTGTGCGATCACATCCGCGGCAAGTCCGTCGAGGACGCGCGAGCTATCCTCGCCCACACGCCGCGTGCGGTCGCGCGGGACTGGAGCAAGTTGCTCGAGTCCGCAGTCGCGAACGCCGAGCACAACCACGAGCTCGTCGGCGAGGACCTCGTCATCAAGGCGGTGCACGCCGACGAGGGGCCGACGATCAAGCGGTTCCGTCCGCGCGCCATGGGCCGCGCGACGAAGATCCGCAAACGCACCAGCCATCTGACGATCCTGCTCACGCCGAAGGTCTAGTTCACACACACATGGGTCAGAAAGTTCATCCCGAGTCGGTCCGCGTGGGGTACATCCACGACTGGAAGTCGAACTGGTTCAACGAGCGCCACTTCGCGGACTACCTGCACGAAGACACGCAGATCCGCGAGCACATCCTCGGTCGGCTCGCGCACGCCGGTCTGTCGGACATCACGATCCGCAAGAACGCCACCGAGGTCGAGATCAACATCAACACCGCGCGGCCCGGCATCGTGATCGGCAAGTCCGGCTCCGAGGTCGACCAGCTCCGCCGCGACCTGCACCGGATCACCGGCAAGCAGATCAAGGTCAACATCCTGGAGATCAAGCGGCCCGAGCTCGACGCGCGCCTCGTCGCGCAGTCGATCGCCGAGCAGCTGCAGAACCGGGTCGCCTTCCGCCGCGCGATGAAGCGTGCGCTGACCAGCGCGATGCGCTCCGGCGCCAAGGGCGTCAAGGTCCAGGTCTCCGGCCGCCTCGGCGGCGCCGAGATGGCCCGCACCGAGGGCTACTCCGACGGCCGCGTCCCGCTCCACACGCTGCGCGCGGACATCGACTACGGCTTCCACGAGGCCCGCACCACCTTCGGCCGGATCGGCGTCAAGTGCTGGATCAACAAGGGCGAGATCATGCCCGAGGGCTACACCGGCGCCGACCTGACGATCATGGACGAGCCCTCCCCGCAGGCCCCCGAGCGCGGTGGCCGCGATGGCCGCGGCGGTCGTGACGGGCGCGGTCGCGGCGGCCCCGGCGGTCGCGGCGGCGGTCCGGGCGGCGGCGGCGGTCGCGGTGGACGCGGCGGTGGCCCCGGTGGTCCCGGCGGACGCGGCGGTGGCCCGGGTGGTCCCGGCGGTCCCGGCGGACGCGGCGGCTACGGCGGCGGCGGACCCGGGCGCGGCGGTGGACGTGGCGGCCAGGGCGGCGGTGGACGTGGTCCGGGTGGTCCCGGTCGCGGACCGAGCGGTCCCGGTCGCGGCCCCGGTGGCCCGGGCGGACGGAGTGGCGGCGGCGGTCGTGGACCGGGCGGCGGTGGCCGTCCCGGTGGCGGCGGCGGCGGTCCTCGCCCCGGTGGCGGCGGCGGACGCTCCGGAGGGGCGCGCTGATGCTGTCCCCGAAGCGCGTCAAGCACCGCAAGCAGCACCGTGGCCGCAGGGCCGGGCTCTCACGCGGGCAGGTGAAGGTGCAGTTCGGCGAGTACGGGCTGAAGTCGCTCGATGCCGGCTGGCTCACCAACCGCCAGATCGAGGCTGCCCGAATCGCCATGACCCGCAAGATCAAGCGTGGCGGCAAGGTGTGGATCAACGTCTATCCCGACAAGCCGTTCACCAAGAAGCCGGCCGAGACCCGGATGGGCTCCGGCAAGGGCTCGCCCGAGGGCTGGGTCGCGGTCGTCAAGCCCGGCCGTGTGATGTTCGAGCTGGCCGGCGTGCCGGAGTCGCTCGCCCGTGAGGCGATGCGCCTCGCCGGGCACAAGCTGCCGGTGAAGACGAAGTTCGTCATGCGCGAGGACGGCTGATGAAGGCCGCCGAGCTGAGAGACCTGAGCGAGACCGACCTCCGCGAGCACATCCACACCGCTCGCCGCGAGCTCGTCGGGCTGCGCTTCCAGAACGCCACCGGCGAGCTCGACAACACCGCGCAGCTGGCGCGAGGCCAAGCGGGACATCGCCCGTGCCCTGACCGTCGCCAGCGAGCGCGACATCGAAATCCGGAGCTACTGATGGAAGAGATCGACGAGACAACTGAGACTGTCTCCGAGGAGGCAGCCGCCCCCGTCGGAACCGCCCGCGAGTTCCGAGGAGGCGGCCGCCAGCCCCGGACACCGACGCAGGCGCGACGACCGCATCGGCTGAGCCGGCGGAGAAGCTGACGCCCAAGGAGCGGCGGCAGCGGACCCGGGCTCAGAAGGCGAGCAAGCGCCGGCTCGGAGCGGCGAGCTCGCCCGAGGAGCGGCACGCCGAGCGGCTTGCGGAACGCGCCGCAGAAGGCGACGGCCCGCAGCCGGCGCCGCGTGGCCGAGCGCGAGAAGGCACGGGCCGTGGCCAGCGAGAAGCAGCCGACCCCGCCGCGCGAGCACGAGGTCGGGTTCCAGAAGACCCGCCAGGGCGTCGTCGTCTCCGACAAGGCCGACAAGACGATCACCGTCCGGATCGACGTCGCGCGCCGGCACCGCCGGTATTCCGAAGATCGTGCGGACGTCGTCGACGCTGCACGCCCATGACGAGCGCAACGACGCGCACGCCGGGGACACCGTGATCGTGCGTGAGTCGCGGCCCCTGTCGCGGACCAAGCGCTGGCGCCTGGTCGAGGTCGTCGGAGCGCGCCAAGTGATCCAGAACGAGACCCGCCTGCGCGTGGCCGACAACACCGGAGCCCGCGAGATCCTCGTGATCCGCGTGCGCGGTGGTTCCCGACGCCGCTACGCCGGCGTCGGCGACGTGATCGTGGCCACCGTCAAGCAGGCCACCCCGCAGGGGTCGGTGAAGAAGGGCGAGGTCGTCACCGCCGTCGTCGTGCGGACGAAGAAGTCCTACGGCCGCGAGGACGGCACCTACATCGCGTTCGACGAGAACGCGGCGGTGCTGATCGACGCCCAGAACAACCCGCGCGGGACCCGCATCTTCGGCCCGGTGGCCCGCGAGCTGCGCGAGCGCAACTTCATGAAGATCGTCTCCCTCGCCCCGGAGGTGCTCTGACCATGTCGCTTCGCATCAAGACCGACGACGAGGTCGTCATCATCGGCGGAAAGGACCGCGGCAAGCGGGGCAAGGTGCTCCGCGTCGACCCCAAGCGGGGGAAGGTCTACGTCGAGGGGGCCGAGTATCGTCAAGCGCCATCAGCGTCCCCAGCAGGTTGCGGGTGCGCAGCGGGCCGAGCAGGTCGGAGGCGTGATCGAGAAGGAGGGACCGATCCACATCTCCAACGTGATGCTGATCGACCCGTCCGACGACAAGCCGACGCGCGTCGGCGTCGAGATCCACGAGGGCAGGCGCTACCGCGTGTCCAAGCGCAGCGGCAAGCGACTGGACTAGAACCGAGATTCCCATGGCCACCGCACGACTGAAGACCCGATACAACGAAGAGATCCTCCCGGCGCTCGTCGAGCGCTTCGGCTACTCGACGCCGATGCAGGCGCCGCGGATCAAGAAGGTGACCGTCAACATGGGCGTCGGCGACGCCAAGCAGGACTCGAAGGTCCTCGAGGCGGCCACCGAGCAGCTCGCGACGATCACCGGCCAGCGGCCGAACATCCGCCGCGCGCGGAAGTCGATCGCCCAGTTCAAGGTTCGCGAGGGCATGCCCGTCGGCGTCGCGGTGACGCTGCGCGGCGACCGCCAGTACGAGTTCCTCGACCGGCTGATGTCGGTCGCGATCCCGCGGATCCGAGACTTCCGGGGCCTCAACCCGCGCTCGTTCGACGGGCGCGGCAGGTACTCGCTCGGAATCCGCGAGCAGATCATCTTCCCCGAGGTCGACTACGACGAGGTCGACCAGGTGCGGGGTCTCGACATCAACATCACGACCACGGCCCGGACCGACGAGGAGGCGTTCGCCCTGCTCGAGGCTCTCGGCATGCCGTTTTCCAAGGAGGCTCGCCAGCCGGCGGCCGTCAGTTAGAGGAGCACATGGCCAAGCTTTCACAGCGTGTCCGCCAGCAGCGGACCCCCAAGTACAAGACCCGGGGCTACACCCGGTGCCGCCGTTGCGGGCGGGCGCGGTCGGTGTACCGCAAGTTCGGCGTCTGCCGGATCTGCCTGCGCGAGCTCGCGCACAACGGATACATCCCCGGGATGACGAAGAGCAGTTGGTAGACCGAATGTCGATGACCGACCCCGTCGCCGATTTCCTCACGCGTCTGCGCAACGCCGCCAACGCGCAGCACCACGACGTGGTGATCCCGTCGTCGAAGCTCAAGTGCGAGCTCGCCCGGATCCTCACCGAGCAGGGCTACGTCGAGGCGTACGAGGTGCGGCCGCCGACCCCGGGCCATCCCGGCGAGGAGCTCGTCGTCACGCTGAAGTACACCGAACAGCGCAAGCCGGTGATCAGCGGGATCGCACGCGTCTCGCGGCCCGGTGAGCGCACGTACGTCGACCACACCCACATCCCCCGCATCCAGGGGGGCATGGGCACCGCCATCATCTCCACCTCACGCGGCGTGATGACCGGCCACGAGGCCCGCCAGCAGGGCATCGGTGGCGAGGTCGTGGCGCGCGTCTGGTAGACCGGAAGCGAAAGCAATGTCCAGAATCGGAAGACAGCCAATCACCGTGCCCAGCGGCGTGACGATCGCGATCGACAGCGATCGGGTGATCGTCGAACGGCCCCAAGGGCGAGCTCTCCGAGCGCATCCACCGCGACATCGCCGTGGCGCAGGAGGGCGATCAGGTTCTCGTCACCCGCCCCACCGACCGCGGCGAGCACCGTGCGCTGCACGGCCTCACCCGGACGCTGGTGGCCAACATGGTCACCGGGGTGACCGACGGCTTCGAGAAGCGGCTGGAGATCCAGGGCGTCGGCTACCGCGCGCAGCTGCGCGGCCGCGACCTCGAGCTCGCGCTCGGCTACTCGCACCCGGTCCAGGTCAAGGCGCCGGACGGCATCGAGTTCGAGGTTCCCCAGCCGACCCGCATCGTCGTGCGTGGCACGTCCAAGCAGGCCGTCGGCGAGGTCGCCGCTCTGATCCGCAAGCAGCGCAAGCCGGAGCCGTACAAGGGCAAGGGCATCCGCTACGAGGGCGAGTACGTCGCCCGGAAGGTCGGGAAGCGCGCATGACCGTCACGACTGCACCCGCCCGCCGGCTCAAGCGCCGCCGCCGCGTCCGCGCCAAGATCCGCGGCACGGCCGAGCGTCCCCGGATCTCCGTGTTCCGCTCCAACCGCGGCATCTCCGCCCAGCTCATCGACGACGACAACGGCCGCACGCTCGCGGCGGTCAACTGGACCGAGTCCGAGCTGCGCTCGCTCGCCCCGCTCGACCAGGCTCGCCGCGTCGGCGCGCTGCTCGCCGAGCGCGGCAAGGCGTCCGGGGCCGAGGCCGCCGTGTTCGACCGCGGGGGCTACCAGTACCACGGCCGCGTCCGCGCGCTCGCCGAAGGGGCCCGCGAGGCGGGCCTGAAGTTCTAGACCGCTACCCTGGATCAGCCGATGGCCACGAGAGATCGCAACGTTTCAAGCTCTGGACTCGACCTGCAGGAGCGGGTCGTGGAGATCAACCGCGTCGCCAAGGTCGTCAAGGGCGGCCGGCGCTTCTCGTTCACCGCGCTCGTCGTGGTCGGTGACGAGCGCGAGGTCGTCGGGATCGGCTACGGGAAGGCCAACGAGGTCCCCGTCGCGATTCAGAAGGGCGTCGAGCAGGCGAAGAAGAACCTCTACCGCGTTCCCCGCCATGGCTCGACGATCACCCATCAGACGGTCGGCATCTTCGGATCCGGGCGCGTGATGCTCAAGCCGGCGGCCCCTGGTACCGGCGTGATCGCCGGCGGCGGCGTCCGTGCGGTGCTCGAGCTCGCCGGGATCCACGACATCCTCTCCAAGAGCCTCGGCTCGCAGAACCCGATCAACCTCGTGAAGGCGACGATGGCCGGGCTCGAGTCGCTTCGCACGCCGGACGAGGTCGCGGAACTCCGTGGCCTGTCGGTCAACGCGGTCCTCGGGCTCACCGACAAGCCGGAGAAGTCCGGGAACGGGAGCGCCGCTGAGGGCTCCGAGGCGGCCGAGGGCTCCGAGGCGGCTGAGGCCACCGAGACCGCGGAGGCGACCGAGACCGCGGAGGCGTCGGCGTGAGCGACCTGGTCATCACGCAGCGCAAGTCGAGTAACGGCTCGGACAAGCGCCAGCTCGACACCTTGCGCTCGCTTGGTCTGCGCCGCATCGGGCACACCGTGGAGAAGGCCGACACGCCGCAGATCCGCGGGATGGTCCACAAGGTCCGCCACCTCGTGGAGGTCAAGGATGCCTGAGGCCGAGGAGCGGATCGGACTGCACAACCTCACGCCCGCCCCCGGGTCGCGCAAGGCGCGCAAGCGGGTCGGTCGCGGTGAGGGATCGGGCACGGGCAAGACGGCCGGTCGGGGCCAGAAGGGCTACGGCTCGCGTTCGGGCGCCAAGCGCCGGGCGCGCTTCGAGGGCGGCCAGAACCCGATCCACATGCGGATGCGCAAGCTGCGCGGCCCGCACATGAAGAAGTCGATGCCGTTCGAGCCGTTCCGTACGCACACCCAGACGGTCAACCTCAAGGACCTCGAGGCGCGCTTCGAGGCCGGCGAGGCCGTGACGCTCGAGGCGCTGCGGGGCAAGAACCTGGCCAAGCGCAAGGGCATTCCCGTGAAGATCCTCGCCAAGGGCGAGATCAGCAAGGCACTCACCGTGCACGCGCACGCGTTCAGCGCCGCCGCCCGTGAGCAGATCGAGGCGGCCGGCGGGACCTGCCAGGTCCTCGAGACCGGCCCCGGCGCCGCGCCGGAAAGCTAGGCGGCCCCGGCGTGATCTCCACGATCCTCGGAGCGTTCAGGGTCGGTGAGATCCGGAACAAGGTCCTGTTCACCGCGGTGGTGCTCGGTCTCTACCGGCTCGGCACGCACATCCCCGCCCCGGGCATCAACGCCTCGGCGGTCAACGCGATCCAGAAGAACTTCGGCGGCAACAGCATCCTCGGGCTGCTCAACCTGTTCAGCGGCGGTGGGCTGGGGCGGATCGCGATCTTCGCGCTCGGGATCATGCCCTACATCACGGCCTCGATCATCCTGCAGCTCCTCCAGGTCGTGGTCCCCTCGCTGGAGAAGCTCTCCAAGGAGGGCGAGGTCGGCCAGGCGCGGATCACGCAGTACACCCGCTACCTCACGGTTGGCCTCGCCTTCGCCCAGTCGATCGGCTACGTGTTCCTGTTCCGCAGTTTCGAGAAGCAGGCCGGGACGACGCTGATCGCCAACTTCACGCTGGCCAAGGTCTTCCTGATCGTGATGTCGCTGACCGCGGGCACCGTGCTGCTGATGTGGATGGGCGAGCTCATCACCCAGCGCGGCATCGGCAACGGCATCTCACTGTTGATCTTCGCGTCGATCGTCGCCCGGATCCCGAACGGCGTGCACTCGTGGTGGACGAACCCCAACCAGGTGTTCCGCGTCGTGATGCCGTTCATCGCGATCGGCATCGTCGCCGCGATCGTGTTCGTCCAGGAGGGCCAGCGCCGGATCCCCGTCCAGTACGCCAAACGCGTGATCGGCCGGCGAATGACCCAGGGCGGCCAGACCTACCTGCCGCTGCGGGTCAACATGGCCGGCGTGATCCCGGTCATCTTCGCCGCCTCGGTGATGGCCATCCCGCCGACGATCGGCCAGCTGGTCGGCCAGAACCGCAACAACTTCGCCACCCACCTGGCCAACTTCTTCAACCCCCAGGGCTGGCACTACGTGCTCGGCGAGAGCATCTTCATCGTGCTGTTCACGTACTTCTACACCGCGGTGACGTTCAACCCGGTCGATCAGGCTGAGAACCTGAAGAAGTACGGCGGGTTCATTCCCGGGGTGAGACCGGGCCGCCCGACGGCGGAGTTCCTCGATCGCATCCTCGCCCGGCTGACCTTCCCCGGCGCGCTGTTCCTCGCCGCGATCGCCGCGTTGCCGACCATCCTGATCAGCTCGACGAACGCCAACTTCTTCTTCGGCGGCACCTCGATCCTGATCGTCATCGGTGTCGCGCTCGACACGATGAAGCAGCTCGAGGCGCAGCTGATGATGCGCAACTACGAGGGCTTCCTGAAATAGGTCCCGCGGGCGCGACCACACCCGTGGTGCGTCCGCAGTGGAGGGCCCGGCCGGCGCTCAGTCCTTGAGCTCGACCGGCACCGGGGTGCCGACGTACAGACCCTGGACGTAGTCGACCCCGAACTCGGCCAGCAGCTCGATCGTCCGCTCGTCGCCGACCGCCTCGGCCACGGTGCTGATTCCAAGACCGCCCGCCACGTCGGCGATCGAGCGCACGAGCCGCTGGTCGATGTCGCTGTGGGTGAGGTCCTCGATGAACTCGCGGTCGATCTTCAGGAAGTCGACCGGCAGGTGCTTGAGGTGGTAGAAGGAACCGAAGCCCGTCCCGAAGTCGTCGAGCGCGATCCGGCAGCCGAGCCGGTGCAGGCCGGCGACGAACCGCTTCGCCTCGGTGACATCGGCGATGGCCGCGGTCTCGGGGATCTCGAAGATCAGCATCCGGGGATCGACTCCGGCCCGTGAGAGTTCGTCCTCGATCAGTCCGAGCAGACCCGAGTCCCCGCCGACCGCCTCGGCCGAGAGATTGATGCTGAGTGGGCGCGACGCGACCCCATCGGCTCGGGCGAGCATCGCCACCGCGCGGCACACCACCCAGCGATCGAGGCCGTGGATCAGCCCGAAGCGCTCGGCGGTCTCGAGGAACGACGTCGGCGAGATGAGATCGCCGCCGCGCCGCATCCGCAGCAGCAGCTCCCCGTGGGAGACCTCGTTGTCGGCCAGCCGGACGATCGGCTGCCAGTAGAGCTCGAGGTCGTCGTCGGACAGGGCCCGGCGGATCCGCTCCGACCAGTTGACGCTCGCGTCGGTCCGGGCGGCGTCCGCCTCCTCGGGGGTGAACACGACGACGCGGTCGCGGCCCTGCTGCTTGGCGAGGTACATGGCGAGGTCCGCGCCGGTGAGCAGTTCGCCCGCCTCGGTCGCGTCGTCGGGGAAGGTCACCCCGCCGATGCTGGCTCCGACCTTGAAGGTCACGCCGTCGATCTCGACCCGGCATCGGCGCAGCGCCTCGAGCAGGTGCTCGGCGGCGACGCCGGCCGCATCGACATCGGCGCCCGGGAGCAGGACGGCGAACTCGTCGCCGCCGAGCCGGGCGATCACGTCGCTCTCTCGCAGCGTGTCCTCGAGCGTGCGGGCGACCTCGACGAGGACGGTGTCGCCCGCCGCGTGGCCCGCGGAGTCGTTGACGGCCTTGAACGTGTCGAGATCGAGGCTGAGCATCGCGCCGCCCGAGCGCTCGCGGGCCGCCCGGCTCAGCTCGCGGCGGAGCTCGTGCTCGAACCGGCGGCGGTTGAGCAGGCCGGTGAGCGGATCGTGGTCGGCCAGGTGCCGCAGACGCTCCTCGTATCGGCGCCGCTCGGTCACGTCCCGGCCCATGACCGCGGCCGAGACGATCGCCCCGGTGCCGTCGCGGACCGGTGAGACCGTGAGCGAGACGATCACCCGCCGCCCGTCCCGGCAGATCCGCTCGGTCTCGTGGCGGTGGATCGATTCGCCGTTGAACGCCCGCGTGGTGAGCTCCCGCTGCTCATCGAGCAGCTCCGGCGGGACGATCCGCGCGATCGGCTGGCCGACGATCTCCTCGGCCGAGAAGCCGTACAGGCGCTCCGCCCCCCGGTTCCAGCTCGTCACGATGCCCGCGGAGTCCTTGGTCAGGATCGCGTCGTCGGAGGACTCGACGACGTATCCGTGAAGCTCTCGCAGCCGCCGGGCCTCGAGCTCGGCGGTGACGTCACGAATCGTGCCCACGAGCCGGGGATCACCACCGCCGTCGAGGTTCACGCGACCGCTCATCTCGATCACTCGCCGGGGGTTGGCCCGCGAGGGGAGGCGCAGGCGCTGGCGGAACTCGTACGGGACATGGGAGTGCATGGCCTCGAGCTGCGCCCGCGCGCTCGGTTGATCGTCGGGGTGGAAGCGGTCCAGGATCTCGGCCTGGGCCAGTGGGGGGAGCGACGGCGGGTGCTCGAACATCCGGTACATCCCCTCCGACCACGTCGCCTCCCCGGTGCGCAGGTTGCGGTCGAAGCTTCCGACGCCGGCCAGCTCCTCGGCCTCGGCGAGCAGCGACACCGTCCGCTCGAGCCGCTCCTCGGCCTCGCGGCGCTTGGTCACATCCCGCACCATGCCGATGATCAGCGGCTCCTCTCCGGAGTCGTCGCGGATGATCGCGACGTCGGCCGGGAACTCGGTGCCGTCGGCTCGCAGTCCCTGGGTCTCGATCCGTGTCCGCAGCACGGCGGGTGAGGCCTGGTCGAGGTACCGGTGCAACCCGGCGCGGTGCAGCTCGCGCAGCCGCGCGGGGACGATCAGCTCGGCGAGCTCGCGGCCGACGGCCTCGGCCTCGCTGTAGCCGAACATTTGCTCGGCCGCCGCCGTCCAGTGGACGACGTGCCCACGGACGTCCATGGCGATCACCGGGATCAGGCCGGTGCGCACCACCGCGCGGCCGACCTCGGACTCGAATCGAGTCGCAGACCCCCCCGACTGGAAATTCACCTGACCACCTGACATCCGTGGAAAGCGGTCCGTCCGCCCCAGTTACATGCTAACTCCGGACGTCGAGCGCGTCAGCGATCTGATCGCGCCGGCTGATGCCGAGCTTACGGAACGTGTTGCGCAGGTGGTACTCCACGGTCTTCGGGGTGACGAACAGCAGAGCGGCGATCTCCCGGTTGCTGTGCCCGGCCGCGGCGAGTTCCGCCGTGCGCCGCTCGCTGGCGGTGAGGGACTCCGGCCCGCTGATCAGCCAGTCCCGCCGCGGCCGAGCGCCGGCCGCGGTGAGCTCGTGGCGGGCGCGGCTGGCCAGCGCCTCCGCGCCGCCGGCCCGGGCGAGGTCGGCGGCACGCGTGAGCGGGTCCCGCGCGGCCGCGCGGCGGTTGTCCCGGCGCAGCGCACCGCCGAACTCGACGAGGGCACGGATCGCCTGCATCCGCGGCGGCGCGTCGGCACTGAGCTCGGCGGCGGCCCGGAGCCGCTCGAGAGCCTCCTCGCCACCCTCGGCGAGTGCGCTCACCCACAGCGCGTTGATGCGATCGGCGGCGGAGCCGGCGGCCTCGGCGAGGGCGAGGGCCTCCTCGGCGAGCGCTGTGGCGAGCTCTCGATCGCCGATGGCGATCGCCGCGCGGGCCGCGATCGTCCGCCACTGCGAGACGCCCAGCACTTTGGTGTGCGGGCCGATCAGCTCGCCGGCGCGGCGGGCGTCGGCGAGGGCGTCGTGGGCCCGGCCGGTGGCAAGCCGCAGCTCGCCCCGCACCGCGAGGTGGAGCGCATCCTCCAGATCGCACGGCTCGCTCAGCGAGCCGGTCGCCGCGAGCACCCGCTCGGCCTCGACCGGCGCAGCCTGCTCGAGCCGGATCGCGGCGAGGATCGCGCGGGCGGCGCGGGTGAATCGCGCCTCCCGTGACCCCTGAAGCGCCTGTTCCACGTCAGCCGCGGCCTCGGTCACCCGGCCGGCGGCCAGCTTCGCGAGACCGCTCCACAGCCCCGCCGGGCCGAGACCCGGGGCGGGGGTGCGCCGCGCGGCGTGCGCGGCCACCGCCGCCGTGAGCTCGAGCGCACCCTCGGAGTCGCCGGCCGCGACCATGGCCAGGGTCACGAGCTGCCAGTCGAGGCCCTCGGGGCCCTGCTCGCGCAGGAGCGCGCCGTCGCGCCAGGCCTCGCGGGCGAGCGCCAGCGTGGCCGCGGCGGGGGCCCCGGCGAGCGCGCTCTGAAGCGTCCGGGCGCCACCGGCGGTGGCCTGTGCCGGCGCCGCGTCGAGGGACAGCTCAGCCGGGACCATCAGCGCCGCCGCCAGCCAGCCGTTGCCGAGCTCGGCCACGAGCGGGACCGGCTGCCGGTCCGAACCTGCCTCGGCGATGACCGCGATCCCTCGGCGGTGGGCGTCCGCGGCATCGACGTAGCGTCCGAGTCCGTGCAGCGCGAGCCCCTCGTCGCGCGCGAGGGTGGCCCGGCGGAGTGGGTCCCCGGCGAGCTCGGCCGCCGCGCGCAGACGCTCCGGAGCCTGTGGATCGCCGAGCGCGGCCTCGGCCCGTCCGAGCTCGGCGAGCACGCCCTCGCGCTGGTCGGAGCTCGCCGGTGGCTCCGCCAGCGCCCGCCGGAGGTAGTCGGCCGCCGACGCAGCGGCATCGCGGGCGATCGCCTCGCGCGCCGCCGCGCGGAGCCGCTCGACCGTCCAGCCCGAGCCCTCGGCGCGCCCGAGCAGCAGGTGCGCGGCGACCCGCTCGTTCGTCTCGGCCTCGGCGTAGAGCAGGCGCGCGGCGTCGAGGTGGCGGCTCGCGCGTTCGGCCGGGGGGACGTCGGACGCGACCGCGTTCCGGGCTAGCGGATGGACGTACTGGAGTGGCTCGCGGGCGAGCAGTACCTCGGCCGCGGCGAGCCGGTCGGCGGCACTCGCCGCGACCTCGGGGCGCAGGCCGGCGAGGGCCGCGGCGTGGCGCAGCGGCACCTGGTCGCCGAGGATCGCCACCGCGCGGCCGAGCGCCGCCGCCTCGCGCCCGAGGCGGCCGACCCGGATGCGCAGCGACCGTGTCACCGCGTCGGGGGCGAGCGACCGGGCGCGGGCGATCAGCTCCTCGGGGCCGGCGAGGATGTCGTCGCGGATCGCGAGCAGCAGCTCGTGCAACAGGAACGGGTTGCCCGCGGTGACCTCGGCACAGACTTGGATCAGCTGGTCGGTCGCGCGGTCGCCGAGCTCGTCCCGGACGAGCGTGGCCATCCCCTCGTGGTGGAGCGGCGCGAGCCGCAGCGGGGTGATCGCGGGGTGGGCGGCGATGTGGTCGAGCAGCGGCTCGTCGCGGCCGTCATTGCCGCTGCGCGTCGTCAGCACGAGACCCACGGGAAGCCCGGGGAGGCGGTGCAGGAGGTAGAGCACGAGCTCGAGCGAGGCGGCGTCGGCCCAGTGGAGGTCGTCGACCGCGATCAGCGCGCCGGGGGAGGGGTGCGCGGCGACCAGGTCGACGAGGGCCTGGGCCATGAACGCCCCCTGGGCGGGGAGCTCGCCCGCGCGGCCGGCGAGCAGCTGGGCCGAGACCCCGTGGGCGAAGCTCAGTTCGAGCTCGGCCCCGGCCGCGCGGAGCACGAGCAGCCCGCACCGGCGGCCGCGATCGAGGGCGGCCTCATGCAGGCGTGTCTTGCCGAGCCCGGCCGGTGCGGCGATCAGCAGCGCGGCGCCACGGCCGTCTCGCACGCTGTCCAGGACGACGTCGATCTCGTGTAGCGGCTCCTCTCGTTCGAGCAGCCCGACGCTGCCGCGAGCCGCCCGGCCGCGGCGGTCGCGTATCCCAGATCCGCCATCCACCTTCCATATATACCCAGAATCCGGTGTTTTGACCGCGCAGCGGATTTTTCTCATCGCCCGGGACGCAAACTCTGGGGAGGCACCCTGGGGCGGATCGGCCTTGACTGAGGGATGCTGGGGTCGTGTTCGTCTCGGAGACCAGCCTCAACCTCTCGATTGAGCCGGGATCCGATCCGATCCGCGGCCACCTGGTCCGAGAGGAGGACGAACGGCCGGTGGAGTTCACCGGCTGGGTCGAGCTGGCGAACGCGATCGAAGAGGTGCGCTCCGGCGCGGAGAGGGTCCGGGGGCAAAGTCTGGGGTGGGTTCCTGGGGCGGAGGGTCCCGAGGACGTCTACCTTGACGACATCGAGTGAGGGCGCAGGGGGCGCAATCACTTTGGGGTTGGGGGCTGTAGCACCAGGGGCAGAGGGGCAAAGGGAACCGGGGACAAAGGGGAAACAGGAGCGGAGAGGGTCGGCAGGGAGGCCGGCCCGCCGATCCTCCTGCGTGGCCCGGGCGGCGGCGATAGAGTCCGGCGCTGTGTCGGAGCTCAACCTCATCCTGTTCGGGCCTCCCGGGGCCGGCAAGGGCACGCAGGCCGACCGCCTGCGCCAGGACTTCTCGCTGCCGTTCATCTCCACCGGGGACATGCTCCGGGCGAACGTCAAGGACGAGACCGAGCTCGGCCGTGAGGCGAAGCGCTACATGGACGCCGGTGACCTGGTGCCCGACGAGGTGATGGTCAAGATGGCCGCCGAGCGTCTCCAGGAGGACGACGCCCAGGACGGGTTCATCCTCGATGGTTTCCCGCGCACCGTTGCCCAGGCCGAGGCGCTCGACGAGCAGCTCAGCTCGCTCGGCCGCCGCGTCACCTCCGCGCTGCTGATCGACGTGCCCGACGAGGAGGTCATCCGCCGCCTCTCCGGCCGCCGCGTCTGTGTGAAGGCCGGGCACAACTACCACGTCGAGTTCGACCCGCCCAAGCACGAGGGGGTCTGCGACCAGGACGGCTCTCGGCTCGTCCAGCGCGACGACGACAAGCCCGACGTGATCAAGCACCGGCTGAAGACCTACCACGAGAAGACCTCGCCGCTCGAGCACTTCTACGACGAGAAGGGACTGATGCGCCGGATCGACGGAACCCGCGATCCGGCCGATGTCCATGACCACATCCGGGCGGTGATTGCGACCCTCCGACTCGAGGAGGACGTGTAGCCGGCCCGCCGGGCCGGCTCTCGCGCGCGCGATGATCCTGAAGAAGACCCCCGAGGAGATCGACCGCATGGCCGCGGCCGGGGACATCCTCGTCAGGACGATGAACCTCCTGGCCGGCAAGATCCGCCCCGGGGTGACGACACTCGAGCTCGACCGGGCGGCCGAGAAGTTCATCCGCTCGCAGGGCGCCGAGCCGGCGTTCAAGGGCTATCGCGGCTTCCCGGGGTCGATCTGCGCCTCGCCGAACTCGATGATCGTCCACGGGATCCCCGGGCCCTACCAGCTCGATCGCGGGGACATCCTCTCGATCGACATCGGCGTGGTGAAGGACGGCTGGGTCGCCGACGCCGCCCGGACCTTCCCCGTCGGCGCGATCTCCCCGGTCGCGCGCAAGCTGCTGGCGGTGACCGAGGAGTCCCTCCACCTCGCGGTGCCGCAGTGCCGCCCCGGCAACCACCTCGGGGACGTCTCCAACGCGATCCAGACCCACGTCGAGGAGGCCGGGTTCTCGATCGTCCGCTCGCTCGTCGGCCACGGCATCGGGCGGGACATGCACGAGGAGCCGCAGATCCCCAACTATGGCGAGGCGGGGACCGGCGTCCGGCTCGAGGAGGGGATGGTGCTGGCGATCGAGCCGATGGTGACGGCCGGCCGCCAGGGGGTGCGGGTCGCCGACGACCGCTGGTCGATCTTCTCCCAGGACGGCTCGCTCGCCGCCCACTTCGAGTTCACGATCGCCGTCACCGCGGACGGTCCCCGGGTGCTCACCCCATGGCACCAGAGTGGGAAGGGGCGCGCCGCCGCCTAGCCCCTGGACCGGCTTCGTCCCTGCTCTAGAGTGATGGGCACTGTTGTGAGCGCACGCCGGGGTGTGAAAGGGGCATAGGGTGAAGACGAACGACCAGGCTGCGGGACGGCTGCCTGAGGCCGCCGGCGAGCAGGAGCAGATCAACGTCGAGGGCTGGAGCCGGGGCGTCCACCTCAGCGACTACGACAACCGCACGCTCCGCCCGGGCGAGGTGATCGTTCTCGCGCGGCACTTCGAACCGCTGTCGGGCCGGGTGCTGGAGATCGGGTGCGGGGCGGGTCGCGTGCTCGGCTACCTCGCCGAGGTCGCCGAGGCGGCGCACGGCATCGACGTCTCCGAGGCGGCGGTGCAGTACTGCCGCCGCCGCTATCCGGCAGCCCAGGTGGAGGTCGGCGACCTCCGCCGGCTCGACGGCTTCGCTCCCGGGTCCCTCACCGCGGTCTGGGCGACGGACAACGTCCTTGACGTCGTCAACGACGCCAGCCGCCGCGAGGTGCTGAACGCCGTCCGGTCGATGCTCGCGCCCGACGGCGTGTTCATCTTCTCCAGCCACAACCGCGAGCCGGCCGCCGCGAGCGCGCCGACCGCGCCCGCGGTCGGCGACGGGGGCGGAAGGCTCGGCCGGATCATCGGGCGCGTGCTGCGCACGCCGCCCGCCTCGTACGTGTCGTTCGCACGCCGCCGGCCCCGTCAGATCCGCAACCGCCGGCGGCTGCGTCGGTACGAGCACCGCGAGCCGGGCTACGAGATTCGCAACGACGGCGCCCAGGACTACGGCGCGCTGCACTACTACATCACCCGGGACGCCCAGGAGGCCCAGCTCCGCGAGCACGGCTTCCGACTGCTCGAATGCGTCGACGGAGACGGGCGTCCGGTCCCCGCCGGGGGGACCAGTCCGAGCTCCGAGATCCACTACATTGCGGGTCCCACGGAGGGCTGACGAGCGGTCCGAGCGCCCCACCGGCGCTCGCTCCGGGCCGCGGTCGGACCGGGCGTTCGCAGCGGGCAGACCCCTGCTACGATCCGCGGGTGCGCCTGTGGTGAGTCCGTGGGCGCCTCCCCGGCGGGGTAGCGGCGACCGCACCGGTCGCCAGAGCCGTGCCGGAGGGACTCTAGAGATCACGACGAGAGCGAAAGCGACGTGAAAGTACGACCCTCGGTCAAGCCGATGTGCGAGAAGTGCAAGATCATCCGCCGGAATGGGCGGGTGCTTGTGATCTGCTCCAACCCGCGCCACAAGCAGCGGCAGGGCTAGGGGAACGGGTTTTTATATGGCGAGAATTTCCGGGATCAACATCCCCCTGAACAAGCGGGTCGAAGTCGGCCTCACCTACATCTACGGCATCGGGCGCTCGACCGCCAACCACCTGCTGGCCGAGGTCGGCGTCGAGCCGGACCGCAAGGTTCGCGATCTCACCGAGGCCGAGGTCATCAAGCTCCGTGAGGCGATCGACTCCGAGCTGACCGTCGAGGGCGACCTCCGCCGGGAGCGTTCCCAGAACATCAAGCGCCTGCAGGAGATCGGCTGCTACCGCGGCCTGCGCCACCGGCGCGGCCTTCCCGTGCGCGGCCAGAAGACCAAGACCAACGCCCGCACCCGGAAGGGTCCGAAGCGGATGCAGGTCGCCGGCAAGAAGAAGGCGACGAAGAAATGAGCCCGGCACCCCGCCGTCCGCAGCGTGGCCGCCGTCGCGTCCGCAAGAACATCCCGATCGGGCAGGCCCACATCAAGACATCGTTCAACAACACGATCGTGTCGCTCACCGATCGCGAAGGCAACGTCATCGCCTGGGAGTCCGCCGGTGGGGCCGGTTTCAAGGGCTCGCGCAAGTCGACTCCGTTCGCCGCCCAGGTCACCGCCGACGCCGCTGCCCGCAAGGGCATCGAGCACGGCCTCCAGAAGGTCGAGGTGTTCGTCAAGGGGCCCGGTTCCGGCCGTGAGACGGCGATCCGCTCGCTCCAGGCGGCGGGCCTCGAGGTGACCGGCGTCAAGGACGTCACTCCGCAGGCGCACAACGGCTGCCGTCCGCGCAAGAGGAGGCGTGTCTGATGGCCCGCGACACCGGACCCCAGTGCAAGCAGTGCCGCCGCGAGGGACAGAAGCTGTTCCTCAAGGGCGAGCGCTGTCTCACCGATAAGTGTGGCGTCGAGCGCCGCTCCTATCCGCCCGGCGAGCACGGCCGCGGCCGCCAGAAGCAGTCCGAGTACCGCGTCCAGCTGCGCGAGAAGCAGAAGGCCAAGCGCTACTACGGCGTGCTCGAGAAGCAGTTCCGCAACTACTACGAGAAGGCCTCGCGCCAGCCGGGCATCACCGGCGAGAACCTGCTGCGCAAGCTCGAGTGCCGGTTCGACAACGTGCTCGTCCGGCTCGGCTTCGCCGCCTCGCGGCGCCAGGCCCGCCAGCTCATCCTGCACGGGCACTGGACGATCAACGGTCGCCGGGTGAACATCCCCAGCTATCAGCTGAAGGGGTCGGACGTGATCGCGATCCACACCAGGTCCACCGCGGGCCAGGTGATCCGTGACGCCACGGAGCTCACCGGCCAGGTGCCGGCGTGGCTCCAGGCCGACCACGACTCGCTGACGGCGAAGGTGCTGCGCCAGCCCGAGCGGCGGGAGATCGCCGCCCCGGTGCAGGAGCAGCTGATCGTCGAGCTGTACTCCAAGTAGTAGAGAGCTTTCCGGCCTCGCCGCGTGAGCGGCGGGGCGAGCACAGCCGCTCCCGCGGCGGCACCGAACCACGACGTTAGGACCCCTGATGCTTGACTTCCAAGTCCCCCGAATCTCCAGCGAGTCTGTCGACGACAACCGGGGCTCGTTCACGATCGAGCCGCTCGACCGTGGCTTCGGCTACACGTTCGGCAACTCCCTGCGACGCGTGCTGCTCTCGTCGCTGGCGGGTGCCGCGGTGACGAGTGTCCGGATCGAGGGCGTCGCGCACGAGTTCTCGACGATTCGCGGCGTCAAGGAGGACGTCACCGACATCGTCCTCAACCTCAAGGGCGTGGTCTGCCGGATGCACTCCGATGCGACCGAGATCGAGGCCCCGCTGGTCGTTACCGGCCCCGGCGACATCACGGCTAAGGACATCGACCTGCCCTCCGGCGTCGAGATCCTCAACCCCGACGCGCACATCGCGACGCTCGAGCAGAAGACGAAGCTCGAGGTCTACCTCACGATCGGGCGCGGCCGCGGCTACCGCCCGGCCGAGGAGAACAAGTCGGCCGACCAGCCGATCGGCGTGATTCCGATCGACTCGATCTTCTCGCCGGTCCGCCGCGTGGCCTACAACGTCGAGCAGGCTCGCGTCGGCCAGAAGACCGACTACGACAAGCTGACCCTGGACATCGAGACCGACGGCTCGATCGACCCGCACGCGGCGCTCCGCGAGGCGGCCGAGATCCTGATCTCGCAGCTGGCGATCTTCACCGACCCCGACCGGGTCACCGAGATCCGCGAGGCCGGGACGCTCGGCGCGCTCGACGCCGGCGTGGCCGACGGCACGAACGGCGGTGGACCCGGCGGCCGCGCGCCGAACGCGATGGATGACATCCTGATCGAGGAGCTCGAGCTCGGCGTCCGGTCCTACAACTGCCTGAAGCGTGCGGGCATCCAGACGGTCGGCGATCTCGTCACCAAGAGCGAGTCGGAGCTCGGTGCGATCCCGAACTTCGGCAAGAAGTCGATCGATGAAGTGATCGAGACCCTGCACGCCCGCGGCCTCGAGCTGCGGAGCGAGTAAGGTCTCGGACGCTCCTCTCGGGAACGACTGACATGCGCCATCAGCGACAGCGATACCAGCTCAGCCGCGACGCCTCGCACCGCAAGGCGCTGCTCATGAACCTGAGCAAGGAGATCATCGACCACGAGCGGATCCAGACCACCGAGGCGAAGGCCAAGGCGGTCAAGCCCCAGATCGAGAAGCTGATCACGCTCGCCAAGCGCGGTGATCTCCACGCCCGCCGGCAGGCCCTGTCGGCGCTCGGTCAGGACAAGTTCGCCGTGTACAAGCTGTTCGAGGAGATCGCGCCGCGCTACTCGGAGCGTCCGGGCGGCTACACGCGGATCCTGAAGCTCGGGCCGCGCCGCTCCGACGCGACCGAGATGGTCCTGCTCGAGCTCGTCTAGCGGCTCGCTGACCTCCCGGCTCCTCCTCGAGTACGACGGCACCGACTTCGCCGGCTGGGCCACCCAGCCCGGCCAGCGGACGGTGCAGGCGGAGGTTGAGCGGGCGCTCGGCGTGGTGCTGCGCGGCTCCGAGCCCGTGCGGCTGACGGTCGCGGGGCGGACCGATGCCGGCGTCCACGCGCTCGGCCAGGTCGCCTCCTACGCGCACGAGGCGGTCGATCCGACGCGACTGAACGCGCTGCTGCCCGACGACGTCGCGGTGCTCGACTGCCGCCCCGCGCCGGAGGGGTTCGACGCCCGTCGCGACGCGACGTCGCGGGCGTATCTCTACCGGGTGCTCGCCCGGCGGGAGCGGACCGCGCTGTGGCGGGGCCGGGAGCTGTTCTGGCCGGGGGTGGCCGATCTGGAGGCCCTGACGGAGTGCGCCGCGGCGCTGGTGGGGACCCACGACTTCACCGCGTTCACCCCGTCCGACACCTACCACGTGCGGTTCGACCGGGACGTGTTCTCGGCGCGGTGGCGCGACGCCGGGGACGGCCGGCTCGAGTTCTCGATCGAGGCCGACACCTTCATGCGCGGGATGAACCGGATCCTCGTCGGCACGATGCTGGAGGTGGCGCGCGGGCGGCGGACGGTGGCGGAGTTCGTGGCCCTGCTCGGCGGGGCGCCGCGGTCGGCGGCCGGGGCGACGGCGCCGCCGCACGGGCTGTATCTGGTGGGGGTGGGGTATGGGGGGGAGCGGGTGCTGTCGCGCGATGGGGTCGTCGGCTGACGCGCTCCGGTCGCCGCTCTCCGCGGCATCCCCTTTCCCAGCAGACTCGACCGCCGGCAAGAGCAGATGTCCTTAACGTGGCAACCGATCGATTCACGTCAACGGTTGGCACGTTGAGGACGCATACCGTCCTTAACTCACCATTCGTTTCCCGCGCGGCGACGATTGGTGAGTTAACGACAGCGTCTGCGGTGGCGCGGGGCCGGGGCGCGCTGGCCATGCCCGACCGCCCACCGAGCCGAACCGGCGAATAGGATCAGTTCGTGCGCGTCCTGCTCACCAACGACGACGGGATCGAGGCCGAGGGGCTGCAGGCGCTGCGGCGGGCGCTGCTGACGATTCCCGGCGTGCAGCTCGCCGTCGTCGCTCCCGACGGCAACCGCTCGGCGATGGCGCGCTCGATCACCACCCGCCGACCCCTGTGGGTGAAGGAGGTGGAGTTCTCCGACGGGACCATCGGGTTTGCGACCGATGGCACGCCGGTCGACTGCGTCCGGCTGGCGCGGCTGGGGCTGATCGAGGAGTTCGAGGCCGAGCTGGTCGTCAGCGGCATCAACCACGGCTCGAACCTCGGCGATGACATCACCTACTCGGGGACGGTCGCGGCCGCGCTCGAGGCGATCGTGCTGGGGATCCCCGGGATCGCCGTCTCGCAGCAGTCGAGCGCGCTCGAGCTCGACTTCACCAGCGGCCGGGGGTTCGAGTTCGAGACGGCGGCGGCGTTCACCGCACGGCTCGTGGAGGAGCTCGAGGACGTGCCGCTGCCCGAGGGCACGCTGCTCAACATCAACGTGCCCGGCGCCCACCCCGAGGGGGTCGAGGTCGCGCGGCTGGGGAAGCGGATCTACCGCGACGAGCTCGCGCTCGTCGACGAGGGCTCGGGTGGCCGCCGCCTGTACCGCATCTACGGCGACGCCGGTTACTCCGAGGAGGAGACCGGAACCGATCTCGCGGCGGTCGCGTCCGGCCGCATCGCCGTGACGCCGATCCACTTCGACCTCACCGACCGGGATGGACTCGACGCGCTCGCGCGGTACGACCTCGCGCGGCTGATCGCCCCGGCGGCGAGAGAGGTGGAGGATTGAGCGCCCGCTCGACCGGCAGCACCGGCCGGCCCACCGGACCCGCCGATCCCACCGCCCGCGCCGCCGAGCTGCGCCGGGAGCTCGACCACCACTCCCACCGCTACTACGTCCTCGACGATCCCGAGATCGGCGACGACGCCTACGACGCGCTGCTCGACGAGCTCCGGCGAATCGAAGCCGAGCACCCTCAGCTCGTCACCCCGGACTCTCCGACCCAGCGGGTCGGAGGGGAGCCGGTCGGCGACCTCAAGAAGGTCCGCCATCCCCAGGTGATGCTGTCGCTGGCGAATGCGCGATCGGGCGAGGAACTCCGGGCGTGGATCCAGCGGATGCGCAACCACCTCGCGCGGGAGGGGATCGAGGATCCGCAGTTCCAGTACGTGGCCGAGCCGAAGATCGACGGCCTGGCCATCTCGCTGCTGTACCGCGACGGACTGTTCGAGCGCGGAGCCACGCGGGGCAACGGCGAGGTCGGCGAGGACGTCACCCACAACCTCCGCACGATCGCCGGCATCCCGCTGCGGCTCGACATCGACGATCCGCCGGCGCTGATCGAGGTCCGGGGCGAGGTGTACATGTCGCTGCCCGACTTCGCCGCGCTCAACGAGCGCCGTGCGAACGAGGGCCTGTCCACGTTCATGAACCCGCGCAACTCGGCGGCCGGGACGATCCGGCAGCTCGATCCGAAGCTCGCCGCTCAGCGGCCGCTGTCGTTCTGGGCCTACCAGGTCGGCACGACCGACGGGATCAGTTTCGACTCGCACTGGGATGGCCTGCAGTGGCTGCGCGAGCACCGCTTCCCGGTCCATCCCGACGTCGTTCGGTTGACGACCGAGGACGCCGTCGTGGCGCGCTGCCGGGAATGGGAGGAGCGCCGCGGGTCGCTGGAGTTCGAGATCGACGGGGTCGTGGTCAAGGTCGACGAGGTCGAGCTCCAGCGGCGGCTCGGTGTCGTCGGGCGCGAGCCGCGGTGGGCGATCGCCTGGAAGTTCCCACCGACGACGGCCGTCACGCGGCTGAACGCGATCCACTGGAACCCGGGGAAGTTCGGGGATCTGCACCCCTACGCGGCGCTCGAGCCGGTCGGGGTCGCCGGGGTGACGATCAAGCTGGCCACGCTCCACAACGAGGAGGACGTCGCCCGCAAGGACATCCGCGAGGGCGAGGACGTGATCGTGCTCCGGGCCGGGGACGTGATCCCGCAGGTCCTCTCACCGGCCCCGCACGTCGCCGAGCGTGCGGACCGGCCGCCGCCGACCGTTCCACCCGCGCGCTGCCCGGTGTGCGACACCCCGACGGTCAAGCCGGAGGACTCGGTGTTCACGCGCTGCCCCAACCGGGCCTGCCCGGGCCGGCGCTGGCAGCTGCTGACGACGTTCGCCGGCGTGATGGACATCGACGGTCTGGGCGAGAAGCTCGTCAGCCTGTTCATGGAACTCGGGTGGGTGAAGACCGCGGCGGACTTCTACCGCCTCACCGCCGAGCAGATCGCGGAGCAGCCCGGGTTCGGCGAGGTCTCGGCCGGCAAGCTCGTCTCGGCGATCGAGGCGTCCAAGCAGCAGCCGTTCGGCCGGGTGCTGTTCGCGGTCGGGATCGAGGAGGTCGGCTACGTGACCGGCCGCAACCTCGCCCAGCAGTTCCGCACCGTCGAGGCCCTGCTCGCGGCGAGCCCGGAGGAGATCGAGCAGACCCAGGGCGTCGGGCCGAAGATGGCCGCGACGATCCACGAACAGCTCGCCGACCCGCAGATGCGCGAGCTGCTCGCCGACCTTCAGAGCGTCGGTCTGACGCTGGAGAGCGAGGGGCCGCCGCCCGGCGAGGGGCCGCTGGCCGGCAAGACGCTCGTGCTCACCGGGACGCTGCCCGAGCTCACGCGCGAGCAGGCGACGCAGATGATCGTCGGCGCCGGAGGCAAGGTGACCGGCTCGGTCTCGCGCAAGACCGACTACCTGGTCGCCGGCGACAGCCCGGGCTCGAAGCTCGCCCAGGCCGAGAAGCACGAGGTGCCGGTGCTCGACGAGGACGGCCTGCGGGCCGTCGTCGAGGGGGCGGCGGCTCAGCCCGAGTAGTTGGCGACGGCGACGGCCATCCGGTCCTCGCCGGAGTGGCCGGCGACCGGATCGACGCCGTTCTCCAGGAACGCGAACGCGAGCCGGCGGCCGTGATGGGTCGTGCAGTAACCGACGAGGCTCGCGGTGTCGCTCAGCGTGCCGGTCTTGCCCTGGCAGCGCCCCTGGGCCGAGGTGCCGGCGAGGCCCGCCTGCATCGTGCCGGAGACGCCGGCCACCGAGAGCGAGTGCACGAACACCGAGTTGCCGGCCAGGCCGCGGAGCAGGGTGATGACGTCCTTCGGGCTCGTCGCGTCGGTGCGCGACAGGCCGGAGCCATCGACGATCCGCGGGTGGATGTGGAAGCGGGAGGCGAGCCGGCTGCGGACGGCGGCGGCGCCCGCCGTGGTCGTGCCGTGGCCCCCGGAGGCGCCGAGATCCTTGACGAGCATCTCGGCCAGGTAGTTGTCCGAGGGGCTGTTGGTGAGGTGGATCAGGGTTGCCATCGACGGCGAGCTGACCGACGCGACCTCGACGGCTCCCGAGGGCGTGCGCCCGCTCCGCAGGTGGATGCCCTTGGGAACGTCGATCCCGCCGGCGCGGAGCGCATCGAGCAGCCGCTGAGCCGCGAACAGCGGCGGGTTGGTCTGGAAGCTCGACCCCTGCTCGTCGGCGAACCCGCGGTCGTAGGCGACGCCGCTGAGCACGCCCTCGAGGTACGAGGAGACGGCGTAGCCGGTGGCCACGGTGCCCGGGGCGGCGTCGAAGTAGGTGCCGTCGCCGACGATCGCACCGGTGATCTTGCGGATCCCGCCGTCGCTGCGGAGGCTGGACACGAGTCGCTGGATCGTCGCGCCCGTGCCGTAGGCGTAGCTGTCGTAGCTCGAGGAGCCGAAGGTCGGGTCTCCACCGCCGCGCAGGTACAGGACGCCGTGGAACGCACCGCTCGAGTCGGTCTGTCCGCTGGCCAGGATCCGTGTCGACAGGGTCCCGCTCGAGCCGTAGTGGGCGAGGGCGGTCGAGGTCGTGTACAGCTTCTCCACCGACGCCGGCATCCGGCGGGAGTTCGGCCGCGCGGAGTACAGGACCTTGCCTGTCCCCAGGTCCATCACCTCGGCGCCCGTGCTGCCGCGGATCGCGCCGAGCTCCCCGTTCAGCGCACGGGCGAGCGTGGCCTGGGGCGTGCGCGCCGCCGCCGCGGAGGCCGCGACGGCACCGGCCAGCACGGCCGCGAGCATGGCAAGGACGCGGGTGAGCGAGCGACCCATTGGATACATCTAACCCGTCAGAGCGGTCAAAGCTGCGGTCGTCACGCAAATCACCTCGCGACCGGTCCGGGGCGGGCCTAGAATCGGGCGGACTGATGGGCAAGGTGGTCAAGCTCGACACCGGCGCGGGGGACCAGCCGGGCGCCGGACGGGGAGCACGGCAGCGCAAGCGGCCGCGGCGGTCCAAGACGGCCCTCGTGCTCGGTGGCGGCGGCTTCACCGGGGGCGTCTACGAGATCGGCGCGCTCCGGGCGATCGACCTGCTCGCCGTCAACCGGACGGTCAACGAGTTCGACATCTACGTCGGTACCAGCACCGGGTCGTTCGTGGCCGCCGCGGTGGCCAACGGCATCACCCCGGAGGAGATGATGCGGGTGATCGTCCAGCAGGTGCCCGCCCCGTTCGCCGACGCGCGCGTGAGCGCGCTGCTCAAGCCGAACTACCGCGAGTTCGTGACCAAGGGCCTGAAGCTGCCGCTGCGGCTCGCGGCGCTCGCCGGCAGCCTGCTCGGCGACCTGCGCCAGCTCTCAGCGGTCGACATCGCGGTGGCGCTCGCCGACGCGCTGCCGTCCGGGCTGTACTCGGCGGAGGGGATCGAGAGGTACACGCGGACCGTCCTGTCCGGTCCCGGCCGCACCGATGACTTCCGGCTCGTCCGCCCCGACCTGTTCCTCGCCGCGACCGATCTCGACACCTGCGAGCGGGTCGTGCTCGGCTCCGAGGGGTGGGATGACATCCCGATCTCGCAGGCGGTCAGCGCCTCGGGGGCGATGCCGATGCTGTACAAGCCCGTCCAGATCCGTGGCCGGGAGCTGATCGACGGCGGCGTGCTGTCGACGACGAACCTCGACATCGCGGTGCAGGCCGGGGCGAAGTTCATCGTCGTCGTCAACCCGCTCGTCCCGTTCCACAACGACTTCCAGCGCCAGATCCGAACGCTCAGCGGATCGCGGGTCCGGCGCGTGTCGGACATGGGGTTCGCGCAGATCGGCTACCAGACGTTCAAGCTCGTCGCTCACCAGCGCCTGCACGAGCTCGCCCAGCGCTGGGAGGAGCGCTATCCGGGGGTCGACATCGTCCTGATCGAGCCCGAGCCGAGTGACGAGCTGATGTTCCAGACCAGCGTCCTCAACTACACCTCGCGCGTCGACATCGCGCGCCACGGCTTCCAGTCGGTGACGCTGAAGCTGGCCCAGGACTACGGTCGCTTCAAGCGGATCTGCTCACGTCACGGGATCGACATCTCGGCGACGCGCGTGCGCAAGGTGGTCAAGCACTTCGCCGCCGAACGGGAGGAGACCCGGGCGTGGCGAAAGATCCTCGAGCAGACGACATCGACGCTGCTGCGCCAGTCGGCGCAGGAGCAGAGCTGATCGCTGCGGACCAGGGGGCTTCAGCGGCTGCGGGGCGCCGCCGGCCCGGTCCGTGAGTGCGGCGGCTAGACGCTCGCCGTCTGCGGTGTCGCCGCGGTGGGCGTGAACTCCCGGAGGTTGGAGAGGAAGAGGGTCTTGTCGATCCGACCGTTGAAGATCGGGACGCCCATCTCGACACATTTCACGATCACATCGCGGCGGTCGAGACCTGACTCTTTCGCGAGCTCACTGGGCGTCAGGTGATTGGCCATCGGTGCGTCTCCTCCTTTGGCGGGGTCATTACATGGCGGCAAGTATGCCTCCCGGGGCAGACGGAGACAACAGCTTCTTAACAAACCTTTGGTTGAAGAGCACTCAGACGGTAAGTTGTCCAACATCCAACGGTGAGGCTCCGACCTCGGAGGCCGGTTCGTCAATGGCTGTCGTGCAGGGTGCTGTTCCATTCAGTGGGGGCCACTCCGAAACGGAGATGGTGGCTGCTGTGCGCGCAGGCAGCGATCTCGCGTTCGCGGAGCTCTACGGCCGGTACGCGCCGCAGATCCGCGCCTACGTCGCACGGCGGGTCGGGGAGTACGCGCGGGCCGAGGACGTCACCCAGGAGGTGTTCCTGTCCGCGGTTCGCCGCCTGCGAGCGACGACGGCCCCGATCCGGCTCGAGCCGTGGCTGTACGAGATCGCGCACAACGCGTGCATCGACGACTACCGCCGGCGGAGCCGGCTGCGCGAGGTGCCGCTCGAGCCCACTCCCGATGCGGGTGCGCCGCCGGCCGCGGATGCACTCGTCGCGCCCGCCGCCGAGGCGCAGGCCGAGGACCGGCAGCGGCTCGACGACCTCAAAGGCGCCTTCCGCGGTCTGTCGGACCGCCACCACCAGGTGCTCGTGATGCGCGAGCTCGAGGGCCGTAGCTACGAGGAGATCGGCGAGGCGCTCGGCGTCGGCCGTGCCGTGGTCGAGAGCACGCTGTTCCGTGCCCGGCGCCAGCTGGGCGAGGAGTACCGCGAGCTGGCCAGCGGCCGCCGCTGCGAGATGGTCCAGGGAGCGATCGAGGAGAGCGGCGCCCGCGGCGCTGCGCTCGCTCGGCATCCGCCATCGCCGCCAGCTCGCCCGCCACCTCGCCCACTGCCAGCCGTGCCGCCGGGTGGCCCGGCTCGCCGGCGTCGACGAGGAGCTGCTGCGGGCCCCGAAGAGCTCGCGTGGCCTGGCGGCGCTGTTCCCGCTGCCGTGGCTGCGTCCACGGCTGGCGCACCTCTTCGCCCACCTCACCACCGCGACGCGGTTGACGTCCGACAGCGGCGATCCGTCGCTCCCCCTGCATGGCTTCGGCGCCGCCGCGGCGGCGGTGCTCGCGGTCGCGGCCGTCGGCACCGGCGGCAGTGCCCTGTTCGGCGCCGGCGGGATGCCGACCCACGGGCTCCCGCGGGCCGCCCCGCCGGCAGCGGCGGCGGTCCGGACGGCGCCCTCGGTCGCCGGCCACCCCGGCCACCCGGTCCGTCCGCTCGCGCTGATCACCGTCGCGGCCGTGCCGCACCCGTGGCTGATGGCGCCGGCGAACGCCCGGGACGTCGGCAGTTCGGTGCTCGCCAGCGTGTCGCCGCCGACGCCGGTCCGCGGCGCCCACCACGGCGCGGTGAAGGCCACGCCGAGCGGCTCCGCCCGCGCCGGCGGGACGCCGAGCGGCTCCGCCCGCGCGGGCGGGACGGCCTCCTCGCAGTCCGCGAACGCGTCGACGAGCGGTGGATCGTCACGGAGCGGCGGGATTGCGCCGCGGCTGCGGTCCGGGGTCGGCCAGACGGTCCAGTCCGCCGGCGGCACCGTGACGAAGGTGACCTCGAGCGGCGCGGCGCTCGTCGGTTCGACGCCCGCGGGGGCGTCTGCCCAGGGCCTGATCTCGCAGGCCAACCAGGTCGTCTCCAAGGTCGTCGGGGGCGTCGGCGCCGCCACCAAGGCTCCGTCACCGGGCGCCGCGCTCTCCGGGATCATCAACAAGCTCCCGCTGCCCTCGCCCGACGCGCTTCTCTCCTCGCTGACCCGCACCCACTGATCGCCGCGGTCGAGGCCGTCCGGCGCCGGTCCACCCGGGGGCCGAGGGCCGTGGCCGCTGTGCAACACTGAGGGCCATCGGGGCGTGGCGCAGCCTGGTAGCGCGCACCGTTCGGGTCGGTGAGGTCCCGAGTTCAAATCTCGGCGCCCCGATTGTTCCGGGTTCGGGTGGGACAGGGTCGTGCGACGCAGACCGCGCACGTACCGTGTCCCGCCCGCCCCGGGAAGTCCCGAGTCCCATCTCGGCGGCACGGCCTCGAGGCACCCGCGGCGTTTTCTGCACGAAATCTGTATGGATCCGGTCCCGATCTGTACACGATCGTTACGCCGCCAGACCTAGCCTGAGATGCACCGGGTGACCGCTCCGCCAACGCGAACGCGCGACCGGCGGCCACGGCAACCCGCTCAGTTCTCAGGAGGGTCAGATGTCAGCAATCGGAGACCCATACCGGGCCCGGCGCCACTCTGCGGGCGCGGACCCGACCGTGACTGTCCCGCGCGCGGGCAGGGCGGCGTCGCCGCGACTCCGCTTCCGCGTGGCGGTCCACAGGGCCGAACTTGTACGCCGGCTGGCCGAGGGGCGGATCCGACCGCGACCGGAGAGCTCACGCTCCGCGCGCGAAAGCTGACCAGCAGACGCCACCGTCGGGCGCTGATGCGCAGCCTGCGCCAGACGCTGGTCGACGCGCATCGGCCGAGGGCGATGCATGGGTGCGTCGTGAGCGTCGACCGAGCCGCCGGCTCGACGCCGAGGCTGCGATCACGGAGATGATCGATCGCCTCGGCCGTCCACAGCCGGTCCGCGCGGAGGGAATGGCGAGACTCGAGCGCATCCTCAGCAATGCCGATGGGAGTCCGCTCTACACCCCGAGTGCGCCGGGAACGTTGCGGACGATGATCCGCGCGGCCACCGGACGCACTCGACGGCGGGTGAGGCTCCCGGGACCGGGGCCGCTCAATTTTTCCGAGCATTCGGTCGATACATCCAGGCAAACCTGTGGCGGGGCGCTCACAGTGAGTCCATCGCCCGTAGCTCAGCGACATCAGCTGGGAAAGGGAGTGCCAATGAAGGTCGTCCGGAAGATCGTCGCGGTGCTGTTCGTCGCGATCGCCTGCTTCCTCATCTACGCGGTCGTCCATGCGGCCGCCTCCGCCGGTGGGGCCAACGTCCCCGTGTGCATCGGCTACGTCGTCGGCGCTGTGCTGCTCGGCCTCGCTGCCGTGTCGCTGTGGCGCGGTCGGCTCCGCGGTGGCGGCTCCCAGGCGCTGGTCAACGACAACGCCTGAGCAGTCCCGAAGCTGACAGAGAGCCCCCGCATCCGCGGGGGCTTTCGTCGTTCAGGGACGCGTCGTGCCCTGGAGCTGGGTCTCGAGCCGGTCGAGGGCCGCCAGCCGCTTCTCGAGCGGCGGATGGGTGGAGAAGACCCCGGTCAGCCAGCTCCGGGCGCCGGCGGGGACGATGAAGAAGGCGTTCAGCTGCGCGACGCTGCGGAGGTCGCGGTTCGGGATCTGCTCGATCGCGCCATCGATCCGCATCAGCGCCGAGGACAGGGCGCTCGGCCGGCCGGTGAGGACCGCCGCGCCGCGATCCGCGGCGTACTCGCGGTAGCGGGACAGCGCGCGGAGCAGGAGGAACGAGATCGCGTAGACGGCCACGGACACGAGCACGACGACCGCGAACACCTGCTGCTGGCGGCGCGCCCGAAGATGAACCCGAAGCGCACCAGCAGGGCGGCGATCGAGGCGAAGAAGCTCGCGATCGTCATCACCATCACGTCGTGGTTGATCACGTGCGTGAGCTCGTGAGCCAGGACGCCCTCGAGCTCGGCCGGGGAGAGCAGCGCGATCAGCCCAGTGGTCACGCACACCGTGGCCGTCTCCCGGGAGCGGCCGAGCGCGCACGCGTTCGGCATCCGCGACTGGACCATCGCGACGCGCGGCTTGGGCAGGTCGGCCTGAAGGCACAGCCGCTCGATGACCGCGTGCAACTCGGGGGCCTCCGCCGGCGTCACCTCGCGGGCCCCCATCGCTCCGAGCGCGATCTTGTCCGATGCGAACAGCTGGATCCCGAGGATCGCAGCGGCGATCGCCAGCACGCCCACGGCGCCGACGCCGGCGGTGATCGCGACGACGACGAGGACCACGTACAGCAGCCCGAGCAGGAACAGGGTCAACACCATCCGGGCCTGTAGCCCGGCGTCGTGGCCGAACTCGTGCGTGGTGGACGATCGCTGTTCCGTCAACACAGCGTACCGCGCCTGCGCGGCCGCCCGCTCGGCGGAGCGGGGCCTCCGCCGAGCGGGAACCCGGCACGTCAGTCGTCAGCCGGCGGGGTCTTCGGATGGGGCGCCGCCTCACCACTCGAGTGGGGCGTGGCCGCACCACCCTGGACGACACGGAGCGCCGGAACCGGGGGCGCGGTGTCGGGCTCCGGATCAAGCACGTGGCGATCGTGGTCGCGGGATCCCGGACATCTGATGGGGCCGGTGTCCGGCTCGCCATGGAAGATCCACAGCTGACCACGCTCGTCTCCGAAGGCGCTCGGCCCGCGGATCAAGAAGGCCAGTCCGGCGACGCAGCCGAGGACGCCGACGACGATCACGACGATCGCGAACGGGGACACAACTGTGGCGAGTGCGGTCATGACAGGCTCCTTTCTCAGCGTCAGGACAAGCCTCCCACGCCGGGAATGACCCCCATCGGTGCTCGCCCGTCGCCCCGTACGGGGATTACGGACCGCGGGTGGGCCCGGGCCGCGGGGCGCTCAGGCGCGCGAGCCGCGCGAGCGCCGGGTCAGACGATCCGCAGCGTGACGACGGCGGCATCATCCTGGGGGCCATCGGGCGATGCGCGGGCGATGAGATCGAGAATGTGATGGACGGTCGCCGCCGCAGACGCGTGTCGAGTGGTCACGATTGCGCGATCGAGGTCGGTGGGCGAACTCGGTGCGTCGTCCTGGGTGTGTGACAGGACCGAGGCGCCGTCCGAGCACAGAACGACCCGTTGCCCGGGGTGCAGGCGCCGTTCATGGAGCTGGCGCTCCGGTTCGCCGCCCGTGGATCCGAGCGCCCCCTGGGGTCGACCATCGAGCCGCTCGATGGTTCCGTCGGTCGAGGCGACGATCAGCGGTGGGCCGCCGCAGCTGATCCAGGCCAGACGCGAGGTCGGAGCGTTCCAACGGGCAATCAGCGCTTTGACGGTGAAGTCCGGACCCCCGACCTCCCGCACGATCTGATCCATCGAGTCGACTGCCTGCTCGAGGCTCGCGTCGCTGCGACGAGCGCCGCGCAGTGCCGAGAGTGCGAGCGCGCCGAGCGCAGTGGAGACGGGACCGGATCCACTCGGGTCTGCGATCGCAAGCCAGGCACCGTCGTGATTGTCGGCGAAGTCAAACCAGTCCCCGCCGCTTTCGTAGGCGGGGACCAGGCTCCCCGCGAGGTCCGCGCCGGTCACATTCATGATGCGTGGCGGTAACACCCCGAGCTGCAGCTCGGCCGCCGCCGACGGCTGTCGGGTACGCCTGACGCCCTCGAAGACGTCGGTGTAGGCGCTCGTCAGCTCGATCGCGGCAGCGCCCTGTCGGGCGAGATCTCGCAATGAGGCTCCCGGGCGGCGGACCGCGACGAGGACGCCGATCCCGCGACCGCGGATCATCATCGGGTACGGGACCGAGCCCGGGAACTGCTCGGCCAGTCTGCGTTCGAGCTCGACGAAGCCGTCGAGCGGGATCTCGCCGCCGAGCGCGACGACGTGATCGAAGTGGGCTGGGAACTCTCGTGAGCCGGCGAGGCGGACGAGACGAGAGCCGTCGATCTCGACGAGGTACAGGGCCACGGGGACCCCAGCGATCCGCTGGGCTTCGGCGACGAGCTGTTCGGCAACCAGATGCGGTGGCACCGAGTCGAGCACCTGGATGGCGTCGAGCAGGAGTGGTGTCGTGCGCCCGAGCTGTCCGGGAGGTCGGACGCCATCGAACTGGGTTGCGTCCGCCTCGGTCGTCTCGCCGAGCGGCGCCATCGAGACCTGTCCGCCACCCGGTTCCGTGGGCTGACTCGGTGTGATGGCGCGGGCGGCCAGCTCCTCGGAGCGCTCGGACAGGGCCTGCTGAAGGTCGCTGCGCGTCGGGAAGTACCGATAGATCGTCGAGCGACCGACCCCGGCCGCATCCGCGATCTCCTGCATCGTCGTGCGCTGATGACGCGCCAGTGCGGTGTGAGCCGCACTGAGGATCGCCTCGCGGCTGCGGCGGCTGTCGCTCCGCAGCTGCTTGACCGACTGATCGGCGGCGTCAGCGGTCACGCGCACGCAACCGATCGCTGGGTCTGGATGGGACCGGTGCGCCCAGTCCCTCGCGGCTGCGAGATCTGGTCAGGCGGAGGCCCGTTGCCGCGGTCCACACGTGCGCAACCTATCAGAGGAGGGGTGTACATGAGACGCTTCGGAATGATAGATGAGACATACTCGCGGCTATCTTGAGCAACGGCGGGTTCACTTTGAACAAACGACTGCCTGTGACCGATATCACAGGACCAAGATGGTAAGATATGGGACATAAGATGTACCAAAATGATACAGATCGACCGGGCACGGAGCCCGGTCTGTCAACCATCGAAGGGACGAACGAAGTTGACTGATCAAGACAATTCCGAACGGACCGCGGGCGGAGTGGTCGGCCGCATCGCCGGCAAGGTGAAGGAAACGGCCGGCTCGCTCGTCGGCAATGACGATCTGGCTCGGGAAGGGCGGCTCCAGCAGGCCCAGGTCGACGCCGAGACCGACGCGCAGCGCAGCGACGCCGAGGCACGGCAGCGAGACGCGGAGGCCCAGCTGAAATCCGATCAGACCGAGACGGAGATCGAGCGCAAGCGCCTCGAGAACGAGGTCGCAGCGCAGCAGCGCGAGCAGAAGATCGAGCAGGACCGGATCGCGGCCGAGCGCACCGCGCAGACCGATGCCCAGCGCGAGAAGACGGCGGCACACGATCAGCGGGAGTCGCAGCAGTCTGCCGCGGAGAGCGCTGAGCAGCGCGCCGAACGCGAACGCGTCAGTGCCGCGGAGGAGGCCATTCGGCTCGAGCAGCAGGCTCGTCGCGCTGAGACCACAGCCGCAAGCATCGACCCGGAGGAGAACCGATGAACGCCCGAACGATTCCCAGGACCGCCATCGTGAGCACGTTGAAGATCGTGCGCGTGCCGCTCGACGCCGCAATCGCGCGGCTCCCGGGCAACGGAACCGGCGCTCGCCCCACCGCGACGCTCGCGCTTGATCGCACCGACGCCACGCTCCGTGCGTTCGCGGCCTCGATTCTCGGCGACTCGGTCCTCCGCGAGGATGCCCGGCAGCGGCGCGAAGCCCTGGAGCAGCGTGAGCAGGCGCAGAAGCTGCGCGGCGAGGCCGAGCAGAAGACGGCTCAGGCCGACGCTCGGCTGCAGGATCGCCACGAGCAGGCCGCGCAGCAGCGCAAGGACGCCGACCAGCGTGCGAAGAGCCGGGCCGCAGCTGCGGATCGCGAGCGCGAGCAGAAGACGCGCCGCGCTGAAGAGGCCGCGCGCAAGCGCCTGGCGGCCAACGATGCTGCGGCGACACGGGCAGACGATGCAGTCAGTCAGCGTGCGCCCGCGGCTCGGCTGGAGACGCTCGACGCCAGGGCCGACGCGCTGCGCAAGAAGGAACAGGGTCTGGCAGCCGAGGATGAGGCTCGCCGGCTTCGCGAAGCGGCCAGCCGGACGAAGGCCGAGCGCAAGAACAAGTAAGCCCGCGCGTGCGGGGTGCCTGATCTCGGGCGCCCCGCCCGCACGTTGGAATCTCACCGAATTGGAAGGACGACCATGAGTCCCGAAAAGCAGAAGGTTGTGCAGTACCTGGAAGAGGCACACGCGTCCGAGGTCGGCCTGGTGCAGGTGCTCCAGGCACAGATCGCCATGACCCCGCGAGGGAGCTACCGGAGCGCCTTGGAACAGCATCTCGGCGAAACGCGCGACCACGCTGATCGCATTGAGGCTCGCGTCAGCGACCTCGGCGGCAGCGGCAACCCGTTGCAGAGTGCGATCGGATGGGCCGGCGACGCGATGGCCCAGGTGCTCGCGCTGGCGAAGACGCCGTTCGATCTGCTGCGGGGCAGCGGCGGTGAGGAGAAGGTCCTCAAGAACGCCAAGGATGCATGCGCCACCGAGGCACTCGAGATCGCCACCTACACCGCGCTCGAGTCGCTCGCCAAGGCGGTGCGCGACGAGACCACCGCCAGGCTCGCGGCCTCGATCCGCTCTGACGAGGAGAAGATGCTGGGCCGCGTGATGCGCGAGATCCCGAAGCTCTCCGCGGCGGTCGTCCGTGCCGAGGTGCGGGGCGATCCGTCCTATGCCGTGACCGAGACCGGCGCAGCGGATGCCGCGCGGGAGGCGGGCCGGCAGACCAAGAAGACCGTCCGCCGCGCCAACAAGCGCGTGCGAACCACTGCCCGCCAGGCGCGCAAGGTTCCCGGGGTCGCACAGGCCGAGGGCGAGGTCAAGGGAGCGGTGGCCTCCGAGCAGGACCTGCCGATTGCGCGCTATGACCGCCTCACCGCCGCTGATGTGCAGGCCCGGCTCAGTGGGCTCTCGCAGATCGACCTGGCCAAGGTCGACGCCTACGAGCGCAGGAACCAGAACCGGTCAACCGTGGTCGACCGGATCAGCGCGCTGCGCGGCCCGGAGCCGTGGCCAGGCTACGACGAGCTGAACGCGACCGATGTCAACACCGCGTTGAGCGAGGGGAACGACGACCTCGTCAAGCGCGTCCGCGCCTATGAGCGCTCGCACAAGAACCGCGCCGTCGTTCTCAACGCAACCGAGCGCGAAGCCTCAAACGCCTGACCGCTCGTCGCGGAGCTCCGCCTCCGCGTTGGTTCCCTCAAGCTGGCTGTTGATCGCCGTCGCGGCGGTCGGTCAGCGTCAGCTTGAGGGTCTCGGAGCCGTCGTGGCCATCGACACGGGCCTCATCGACGAGCAGGGACAGCATCGCCGGCGAGCTCTCGCGGCCGTCGGGGCGCAGCAGCGTCGTCGCTGCCGGGCTCGAGAGGCCCGACGGTGAGGTCGACCTGGCGGGGGGCGGCGGCGAGGCCGGCGCTGATCGTGTGCAGCTGGGCGTGGTCGTTGGCGTGGGCGGCGACGCCGTCGGTGACGAGATAGAGGTCGGAGTAACGGTCGATCGAGAAGTGGGCCTCGGCGGCGACGCAGCCCGCGATCCGCCCGAGGATCGCCGACAGCAGCGAGACTGGGGTGACGCTGAGGACGACATCCCCGGTCGCCCAGTCCCCGGGCACCGTGATCGGTGAGGCCCCGTCCAGCGTTGCCCCGTCCAGCGCAGAATCGTCGGCGACGGCTCCGACGGCGCCCGCGGTGAGATGGGCGAACCGCATCCGCACCTCGCTGCCGCGCCCGGGTTCGGAGACGAACTCGACCGTCTCGGTGAGCGCGCGGATGACCGGGATTCCGACTCCCGTCGCGTCGATGTCCTCGGTGGCGGGGATCGTGCCCGCGCCGCGGTCCGTGACGGTCACCTCGACGGCCCCTTCGCCCGTGCGCATCGAGACCGCGAGCGGGCCGACGTCGCCGCCGTAGGCGTGCATGACGACGTTGTTGCACGCCTCGCTCACCGCCGTCTTCAGGTCGGCGAGCAGTTCGGGTCCGAACCCGAGCCGCTCATCGGCACCGGCGAGCATCGCTCGCACCACGGCGGCGCATTCGGGGCGGCTATGCAGCTGGAGCTCAACGTTCGACTTCATCGACGCGCTTCCCACGGTCCTCGGCTTCCCCGAGCCTGAGCGCGCAAACCAGGACCGAACGCGGCAGGCGGCGCCCGCTACTGCTCGAACTGGAACCGATCGAGCGTGCCGCTGAGCTCGAACACCCGCTGCACCTGCCGCGGACCCGGCCGGAGCACGAGCTCGCGTTCGGAGTCGACCGCCTGTTGGCGGGCGAGCAGCAGTGCGCGCAGCCCGGTGCTGTCCATGAACGTCAGCTCGGCGAGGTCGACGACGAGCCGCCCGTGCGCGCCGGAGCCGTCGACCTCCGCGATCGCACGCTCGAAGTCCGGTGCCGAGGCGATGTCGAGCTCGCCGGACAGCGCCAGGATGGTGGCGTCGCCCTGCCGATCGGTGGAAATTCGCAGCTGTACCGGCGCTGGGGCGTCGGGTCCTGATGCCTCGGTCATCGGTCGCGAGCCTAGCACTCCGCAAAGACGAATATTCCCTTCGCGGACCGCTCCAGAAAGCGCGTGTCATCCTGTCGATCGTGACGGCGATCAGCCTGAGCGGCCACGACGGCATCGGTGTGCGAGCCGACAACCCCGGCCCGTTCACACTGACCGGGACGAACTCGTGGATCGTCGGGCGTGACCCCTGCATCCTGATCGACCCCGGGCCGGGTCTCGCCCCGCACCTGGATCGGCTCGGCGCCGAAGTCGAGCAGCGAGGCGGGCTGGCCGTGATCGTGCTCACCCACGACCACCCCGACCATTCCGAGGCCGTCCCGGAGCTCCGCCGGCGCTTCCCGGGGGCCGAGCTGGCCGCCGCCCGTGGCGATGTCGACCGCCGGCTTGCCGACGGCGACGAGCTCGGACCGCTGCGGGTCCTGGCGAGCCCGGGGCACGCCCCCGACCACCTCGCCTACATCTGGGGCGAGGTCGGCTTCACCGGGGACGCCGTGCTCGGGATGGGGAGCGTGTTCATCGCGCCTGATCCGGGGGCGCTCGCCGGGTATCTGGCCGCGCTCGAGCAGCTGAAGCGGTTGGGGTTGCGGCTCCTCGCCCCCGGGCACGGGCCCGTCGTGGAGGATCCGGACGCCCACATCCAGGGCTACATCGACCACCGGCTCGATCGCGAGCGCCGGCTCCTGGCAGCACTCGACGACGGACTGCGGACGGTCGACGAGCTGCTCGAGCGGGTGTGGAGCGATGCCCCGGCGGCACTGCGCCCGGCGGCGGCGGTGACCCTCGCCGCGCACCTCGACAAGCTCGAGGGAGAGGGCCGGCTGCCCGACGGTGTGCAGCGGCCGATGGCCGGGCTCTAGCGGTTCGCGCCGCGGCTCGAGCGGCCGGACTCGGCCTCCCGAAGCCGCCGTGCGGCGAGGTCCTCGGCCGCCCGGAGCGTGGTGACCGACCGCCGGTCGGCGTCGTCGAGGACGAGCGCGAGCGTGTTGGCGATGCCCCGCACCCGGCGCCGCGCCCGCGCGAGGCTGTAGCCGGTGAACTCCTCGACGATGTTGATGATCCCGCCCGCGTTGACGACGAAGTCCGGGGCCCAGACGACGCCGCGGGCCAGAAGCAGCTCGGCGACGCCGTCGTCGGCGAGCTGGTTGTTCGCCGCACCGGCGATGATCCGGCAACGGAGCGCCTTCACCGAGCGCGGGTGCAGGACGCCGCCGAGGGCACAGGGCGCGAGCACGTCGACGTTCGCCTCCATCGCCCGCTCGGGGGTGATCCAGCGGGCTCCGAGCTCGCGGGCGAGCTCCTTCCGCCGCGGGTCGACGTCGGCGATGCTCACCCGGGCCCCGGCCCGGACGCAGCCACGGGCGAGCCGCGCCCCGACGTGGCCGGCCCCGACGACCGCCACCGTGCGCCCGGCCAGCGACGGCGACTCCGAACACGCGCTCACAGCACGTCTCGATCGCCGCCTGGACCCCGAGCGCCGTCGCCGGGCTCGGGTCGCCCGATCCGCCGCGGCGCCGGGAGAGCCCGGAGACGAAGCGGGTGCGGGTCGAGATCAGCGTCATGTCCCGGCTCGAGGTGCCCACGTCCTCGGCCGTGATGTAGGCCCCATCGACCGCCTGCACCGTGTCGGCGAAGTCGAGCAGAGCCTCACGGCGCCGCCGGGCGCTGAATCCGGCGGGCGGGGCCATGATCAGCCCCTTGCCGCCGCCGAGGGGCAGGTCGGCCGCCGCGGCCTTGAAGGTCATCGCCCGCGAGAGCCGCAGGACGTCGCGCAGCGCGGCGTACTCGTCGGCGTAGTGCCACATCCGGCAGCCGCCGAGCGACGGCCCGCGCGCCGTCGAGTGGACGGCGACGATCGTCAGCGCGCCGCTCCGCTCGCCCCGCCGGATGAGAACCTGCTCGTGCTCGAGCGGGGCCGCGGTCGGGTCCGCGCCGTCGACGGTCGGCGGCCGGTGCGCGCAGACGGGCGCCGAACTGCTCAGCGAGGCCCTCAGGTGGTCGATTCCGCGGACCGAGCCATCTCAGCCCTGGGAGGACGCCGGGGTCGACGAGCTGCTCGTGGCCGCCGTCGCTCCGCTTGCGTCGCCGCCCGCGGCCGAGGGCACGCTGACCGGACCCGGCGGCGGCGCGGGCGTACCCGAGCCGGTGATCGTGCTGAGCAGCGAGGAGCCGGGCAGCGCGCCTGACGAGGCGTTCCCGCCGGTCGTGGCGCCGGTGCCGGAGCTGCCGGGCGACGAACCCGGGGTGTCGGTCCCGGTCGCCGCCGTGGTCCCGTCGCTGCCGACGGATCCGGCGGCCGGCGCGGGGGCGGTGGTCGAGCTGGCCGCCCCGCTCGGAGCCGACGGATCGCCCGAGCCGAGCGGACCGGGACCCATCATCGGGTCGAGCGCGCCTGGCGCGACGGGCTGTGATCCATCCGCCGGCGTGGTGGGCGCCCCGCTCGTGCTCGCGGAGGCGGATGCGTGGCCGGTCGTCGCGACCGGAGTCGCGGACGCGCTCGAGGCTGTGGTGCCCGTCGCGTCATGGCCCGCTCCGGTCGACGCGCCCGACGTCGGGGTGGCCGAGACCGAGGAGGTCGGCACGGCACTCGCGCTCCGCGCGGAGGAGGACTGCGCGGCGGCGTGGCGGGCCGGGGTGGACGAGGAATCGAGGATGGGGCTGATCTCGGCCGCGCCGCCGACCGTCACCGCCGCGGCGGCGAGGAGTGTCACCGCGTGGCTCGCGCCGGCGGCGAGCAGGCCGCTGCCGGCGCCCGCGACCGCGCTTCCGCTGCTGCCGGCCGCTGCGCTTCCGCCGGCGGCCGCGCTCCCGCCGGCACCGCCACCGATGCCGATCAGCTTGGCGAGCGCCGCGACCGGGCCGAGCACGGGAGCGATCGCGGCGAGCTCGCGACTCGTCCCGCGGACCGACCCGCGGAACTCGCGGCAGCCGGGGCAGTCGCGGAGATGGCGGCGGGCCAGCGCCGCGGGCCGGCGACGGCCGTCATGCGCGAGGACGAGCTCACGGCGGATCTCGGTGCACGCGGTGTCCCGGGCCTCGACCGACTGGGCGAGGCTCACACGGGCGCGCACGAGCAGGGACTTCACGGCCGGGACCGAGATCCCGAGGACGTGGGAGAGGTCGTGGTAGCTCATCCCGGTGAGCTCGCGCATCAGCAGTGCCGAACGCTGCTGATCGGGCAGCCGCCGGACGTCGGCGATCAGCCGGCGCAGCGAGTCGCGCTGCTCGGCCTGCGCGATCGGGTCGAGCACCGGCGGGCGCATCATCTCGGTGAGCTCAGGGGCCGGTGGCGCCGGGCGGCGGAGCTCGTCGACGCAGCGGTTGTGGGCGACGCGGTAGAGCCACGCCCGCAGGGCGAGGTCCCGCGCATCGGCCCGCAGGCCGGAGTAGGCGCGGATGAACACGTCCTGGAGCACGTCCTCGGCGTCCTGGCGGCAGGACGAGCATCTGCCGCGCGTAGGCGAACAGCCGCGCGCGGTAGCGGTCGTGGATCGCCTTGAACGCCTCGTCCTCGCCGGCGCGGAACAGACGAACAAGCTGCTCGTCGCTGTGCAGGCGCAGCAAGGGCGCCACGGTCGTCATCCTGCTCCGGGCCAGCCCTGCGGGTGCTCTGAGCGCCGAGGCTTCCACGTTGCTTCCTCAAAGCACTGTAACGACCGGCATGGGCGAAAGTTCCGCGCGGACCCGGATCCGGCTGCGGCGCGGTGCGGCGGCCGCCGGCCGGCGTCAGGCCAGCGAGATCATCACGTGCTTGACCTCGGTGTAGTCCTCGAGGGCGTACATGCTGAGGTCCTTGCCGTAGCCGGACTGCTTGAAGCCCGCCGTGGGGCATCTCCGAGGCCAGCGGGATGTGGTCGTTGACCCACACGCAGCCGAAGCGCAGCGCGTTCGAGACCCGGATCGCCCGGGCCACGTCGCGGGTCCACACCGACGAGGCCAGCCCGTACGGCGTGCCGTTGGCCCACTGGATCGCCTCCGCCTCGTCGGTGAACCGCTGGACGGTGATCACCGGACCGAAGATCTCCTTCTGGATCATCTCGTCGTCCTGGTGCAGCCCGCTCACGACCGTCGGCTCCAGGAAGTAGCCCGGGCCGATCGGGCTCGGTGCCGCCGGTCACGACCTCGGCGTGGCCGGGCCGGCGCTCCAGGAAGCCCTCGACCCGCTCGCGCTGGCGGGCGGAATTGAGCGGGCCGAGCGTCGTGTCCGCGGCCCGCGTGTCGCCGAGCACCAGGCCGCCGGCCTGCTCGGCCAGGCCGGCGACGACGTCGTCGTGGACCTTCGCGCCCGCGAGCACCCGGGTCGCGGCGGTGCAGTCCTGGCCGGCGTTGTAGTACCCGGTCCCGGCGATCGTCTCGAGCGCGGTCTCGAGGTCGACGTCGTCGAACACCACGACCGGTGCCTTGCCGCCGAGCTCGAGATGGACGCGCTTCAGCGAGTCGGCGGCGTTGCGCGCGATCCACTTGCCCGTCTCGACCGATCCGGTGAGCGAGACCATGTCGACGTCGGGATGGGTGACGAGCGCCTGGCCGGCCGGATCGCCGTGGCCCGTGATCACGTTGAGCACCCCGGCAGGGAAGATCTCGGCGGCGAGCTCGGCCATCTTCAGCGTCGAAAGCGGGGTCGTCTCGGCGGGCTTGAGGACCACCGTGTTGCCGGCGGCGAGCGCCGGCCCGATCTTCCAGACGGCCATCATCAGCGGGTAGTTCCACGGCGCGATCTGACCCACGACGCCGACCGCCTCGCGGCGGATCATCGAGGTGTAGCCGCTCACGTACTCGCCCGCGGCCCGGCCCTCGAGGCAGCGCGCGGCTCCGGCGAAGAAGCGGAGGTTGTCGACCATGAACGGGATCTCGTCGCCGCGGAAGGCGCCGATCGGCTTGCCGGCGTCGTCGGACTCGAGTTCCGCGATCTCCTCGGCGTGCTCCTCGATCGTGTCGGCCAGCGCGAGCAGCGCCGCGGCCCGCTCGCCGGGAGTGGTCGTCGACCAGCCCTCGAACGCCGATCGGGCGGCCGCGACCGCCCGATCGACGTCGGGGCCGGTGGACAGCGGCGCCCGGGCGATCTCCTCGCCGGTCGCGGGGTTGAGGATCGGCTCGGTCGCGCCCTCGAGCGGATCAACGAACTCGCCGCCGATGAAGTTCTGCAGTGGGGTGGAGATAGCAGTCGCCATCGTCCGAACCTACCACCGCCGCGACGTGCCGCTCGGGCGCATAGGCGGCGCGGCGGTTCTACGCTCTGTCACGTGACCGATCCGGCCTCCGGCGTCGCGATCCCGGTCGCCTTCGGCGCCGGGCTCATCTCGTTCCTCTCGCCGTGCGTGCTCCCGCTCGTGCCGGGCTACATCTCGGCGATCGCGGGGGTGGCCCCGGCGCAGATCAGCGCGCGGCGGGTGATCGGCCCGAGCCTGGCGTTCATCGCCAGCTTCTCGGTGATCTTCATCGCGCTCGGGCTGCTCGGCCAGCAGGCCCTTCACGGGGCGCTCACCGGCCCGACGGCGATCAAGGTCTCCGGGGGGCTGATCGTCCTCATGGGCGTCGCTGTTCGTGCTGGCGCCGTTCGTGCCCCGCCTCGCCCGGGAGTGGCATGTCGACGCGCTGATGCAGCGCGCCGGCCGCGGCGGGCCGGTGCTCGCCGGCGCAGCGTTCGCGGTCGCCTGGACGCCGTGCACCGGCCCGACGCTCGGCGCGATCGTCAGCGCGGCGGGGGTCTCGGGCTCGGCCGCCCACGGCGCGTTTCTGCTCGCCGTCTACTGCGCCGGGCTCGGCGTGCCGTTCCTGATCACGGGGCTGGCGTTCGGCAAGGCGACGGCGAGCCTCGCCGTCGTCAAGCGCCACTATCCGGTGATGATCGCGACCGGCGGCGTCGTCCTGATCGGGATGGGGATCCTGATCTGGACGGGGGAGTTCACGCAGATGAACGTCACCGTCAACAACTGGCTCCAGAGCCTCGGCCTGCCGGACCTCAACTCGTACACGTGGGTGCTCGGCCGGACGATTATTGATGTGAGGCCGATCCGGGATTGCTAGTGTGCGGCGTCTTAGGGCTCCCTAACAGGCGCCCCCGTCCGCATGTCATTCGCTCAAACAGTCGCGCTCGGCGCAGTCGCCGGCTTCACGATCTTCCTGGGGCTGCCCGTCGGCCGCATGTCGCTCGTCGGCCGCCGCACCCGCGTCGGCCTGGCGATGTTCGCGGTCGGGATCCTCGCCTTCATCTTCGTCGACGTCATCTCCAACGGCCTGACGATCGTCGACAACGCGCTTCAGCAGGCCAAGCACGGCCACTCGCCGTGGCGGCTGATCGGCCTGGTCGCGTTGCTCGGGGCCGGTTTCTTCGCCGGGAGCGCGGGCCTGGCCACGCTCGAGCGCAGGCTGCGCCCGCTCGGCAACCGCCCGCCGATCGCGGGTGGTGCCGGAGCGGTGGCCGTCACCGGCAGCCTCGCGGCCGACGCGGCGGCGGCCGACCAGGTCGCGGCCGAGCTCGCCGCTCGCCGCCGGGCCCTCCGCATGGGCCTGACGATCGCCGGCGCGATCGGCGTCCACAACTTCGCCGAGGGCCTGGCGATCGGTGTCTCGGCCCGCTCGGGCGCGATCAGCCTGGCCACGGTGCTGATCATCGGGTTCGCGCTGCACAACGCGACCGAGGGATTCGGGATCATCGGCCCGCTCGGCGACGTCCGCCCGTCGTGGAAGTGGCTCGGACTTGCCGGACTGATCGCCGGAGGCCCGACCTTCCTCGGCTCGATGGTCGGCTACGCGGTGACGAGTGAGGCGCTCGAGCTCGCGTTCTATGCCACGGCCGGGGGCGCGATCCTGTACGTGATCGGCGAGGTGTGGAACGGCATGCGCCGCCTCGGCCACCGCGAGCTCGGCCTGATGATGCTCGGCACCGGATTTCTGGTCGGCGTGATCACCGACCTCGTCGTCAGCTACGCCGGCGGCTGAGCCCGGCGCCGACGGCGCTCAGGCGTCGTCGTAGCCCGGGCTCGCCGGGCAGGATCACCCGGGCCGTCTCCCCGGAGACCACGACGCGGGGCTGGACCGGCTCCACCGTGCGGCCGCGGGCGTACGCGAGCAGCTCATCCGAGGATCCGAACCCCGAGAGCTGCTCGAGGTGCTTGATCGTCGGGAACACGAGCAGCAGCTCGCCCGGGCCGTAGGCCTCGAGCGCGGCCTGCGGGGTGTACCAGCGCAGATCGACGATCTCCTCGCCGTCGATCTCCGGCTCGGCGCCCGGAGGCATCGTGGCCAGGAAGAACCAGGTGTCGTAGCGGATCTTGACCTGCGCCGGCGTGATCCAGCGCGAATAGGGGATCAGCTCGGCATCCGCCGCCGAGCGTCGAGCCCGGCCTCCTCCTCCAGCTCGCGCATCGCGGCGGCGCGCAGCGCCGCCTCACCGTCGCCCTCGGCGCGATCGACCGCGCCCCCGGGGAACACCCACGCGCCGCCCATGAACCGCGCCTGCGGGGTGCGCTGGACGAGCAGCAGCTCCAGCCGCTCGGCGATCCCCGCGCAGCACGATCACCGTCGCCGCCAGCCGCGGGACGGTCGTCTCGCCGAGGTTGAGCTCCTCGCCGGGGCCGGGCCGATCGATCGCCACGCGCTTCACCCTATACGAGCCTGCATCCGGCCCGCTCGGCGCGGGGCGGTCAACGTCGCCGCTGAGCGTCTGCTCTCACCCGGATGAAGTACATGTGCGAGTCATGCGGGTTCATCTACGACCCCGACGAGGGCGACCCGGACGGCGGGATCCCGCCCGGGACGGCTTTCGAGGACATCCCGGACACGTGGTTCTGCCCCGTCTGCGGTGCCCGCAAGGCTGACTTCACGCCCTACGACGACTGAGACCGACAACCTCTGAGCGCCCCGCGACCTCGGCGATCGAGTCCGCGGTGATCTGCACCAGCCGCTCGAGGTCGGGCTCGGAGATCGCCAGCGGCGGCATCAGCACGACCACGTCGCCGAGCGGACGGATGATCGCCCCCCGTTCCCGCGCCGCCATCGTCACCTGGTGGCCCGAGCCGTTCCGCCGCCGGGCCGAGCGGAGCTCGATCCCGACCATGAAGCCGCGCCGGCGCACCTCGGCGACTCCGGCAGCGGCGCCACGAGCGCCTGGAGCAGCTCGCCCAGCAGCGCGATCTTCGGCTCCAGTCGCTCCAGTGTGCGCTCCTCGCGGAAGTTCCGCAGGTTCGCCACGCCTGCGGCGCAGGCCGAGGGGTTCCCGGTGAACGTGTGGCCGTGGAAGAACGTCCGCAGCTCCTCCGGGCCGCCGAGGAAGCCCTCGTAGATCCGCTCGGTGGTCAGCGTTGCCGCCAGCGGGAGGTAGCCGCCGGTCAATCCCTTGCCGAGGCACATCAGGTCCGGGCTGACCGCCTCGTGCTCGCAGGCGAACATCTGTCCCGGTGCGCCCGAATCCGGTCGCCACCTCGTCGCAGATCAGCAGCACGCCGTGCTCGTCGCACAGCCGGCGGACGTCGGCCAGGAACCCAGGCGGCTGGATCAGCATCCCGCCGGCGCCCTGCACCAGCGGCTCCATCACCACCGCCGCCACCCGGCCGGCGTGCGCGGCGAGCAGCTCGGCGATGTGGCCGGTGTCACCGGCTCGCGCGGCCCAGGACTCGAACAGCAACGGCCGGTATACGGCGTGGAACAGGTCGATGCCGCCGACCGAGACGGCGCCGATCGTGTCGCCGTGGTAGCCGTTCTCCAGGAGATGAAGCCCGGACGGCCCTGCCCCTGCTGGGCCCAGAACTGGAACGCCATCTTGAGCGCGATCTCCACCGCGGTGGAGCCGCTGTCGGAGTAGAACACCCGGCTGAGCCCGGGAGGGGCGAGCTCGATCGAGCGCCGGCCGCCAGCTCGATCGCCGGCTCGTGCGAGAGGCCCAGCATCGTCGAATGCGCGATGCGGTCGAGCTGCGTCGCGGATCGCGCGCGTCGATCGCCGCGTGCCGGTGGCCGTGGACGTTGGCCCACAGCGACGAGACACCGTCGATGTAGGCGTTGCCGTCGGTGTCGATCAGATCGGTGCCGCGGCCCTCGGCGATGATCAGCGGCTCGTCCTCGTCGGTCCAGCTCTGCTGCTGGGTGAAGGGGTGCCAGAGGTGGCGGCGATCCTGCTCGGTCAGCTCGTCGGTCGACTTCACGCGAGACAGGTAACCACGCCTGCCCGGGACGCTGCGCCCAGCGCCGAGAACATCCGGCGCGCCGCCGCGGCGGTCGTCAGAGCCATTCGCCGAGCGGCAGGCGCGCGCCGGCCGCGGCCAGCGCCGCGCGGTCGGCTCGCGCGACGAACGGCAGCCCGGCGATGGGCACCCCGCCGAGCCGCTCGATCGTCTCCCGGTTCGAGCGCTCGATCGCCGTCGGTTCGGCCGGCCACGGCGTCAGGACGACGCCGGCCACGTGCAGCCCGGCGGCGCGAGCGGCCTCGAGCGTGAGCAGCGTGTGGTTGATCGTGCCGAGGCCGGGCCGGGCGGCGATCACCACCGGAAGGCCGAGCTCACGGCCGAGCCGCCGCACGTCCCAGCCCTCGCCGAGCGGCACGAGCAGCCCCCCGACCCCCTCGACGATCGCCAACGCGATCGCGCGGCCAGCCCCCGGATCCGGCGCGATCAGCGCCGGCACGTCGATCGCCGCGCCGGCGAGCTCCGCGGCGAGGTGCGGCGACACCGGCGGCCCATAGCGCTCGAGCGCGACCCCATCACGGTCGACGCCAGCGGCGAGGCCAGCAGCGCGTCGTCGGGTGGCCAGTCGGGCTCCGGGGGCTCGTCGAGGCCGGTGAGCAGCGGCTTCAGCGGAACGACGTCGGTCGCCGTCGCCGCGCAGCGCGGCGATGATCGCCGCCGCGACGACCGACTTGCCGGCGCCGGTGTCGGTTCCGGTGACGAACAGCCCGCGCACGGTCGCCGCTGCGCCGCCGGTCAGACCGCGCCCGCGCCCACGGGGGCGCCGGGAGCGGTGACGCCATGCTCGGCCGCGGCCCGCGCGATCGTCCGGGCGGCGGCGAGCGCAGGTCGGCCTCGGTGTGCGTGGCCATCACCGCCAGCCGCAGCCGCGAGGTCCCCGGCGGGCACCGTCGGGGACGGATCGCCTGAGCGAACACGCCCAGCTCGATCGCCCGCTCGCAGATCCGCGATCGCCAGCTCGGGGTCGCCGAGCACGAGCGGCACGATCTGGGTCCGCGAGCCGCCGTCCGCCGAAGCCCAGCACGGTGCAGCTCGTCGCGCAGCAGCGGCGGCCCGCGCGCCGAGGCGGTCGCACCATCCCAGGATCGCCGGCCAGCAGCTCGAGCGCGGCGAGGGCGGCGCCGACCGCCGGCGGTCCGCGGCGCCGTGGAGAAGATGAACGTCCGCGCGGTGTTCAGCAGGTAGCGGTGGAGCTCGGCGTCGCAGGCCACGAACGCGCCCTGGGAGCCGAGCGCCTTGCCGAGCGTGCCCATCAGCACGTCGACCTCGTCGGCCACCCCGGCCTCGGCGCACGCCCCGCGGCCGCCGGGACCGAGCGCGCCGGTCCCGTGCGCCTCGTCGACCATCACCCGTGCGCCGTGGCGGCCTGCCAGCTCGACGATCTCGGCCACCGGCGCGACGTCGCCGTCCATCGAGAACACCCCGTCGGTGACGATCAGCGCGGCCCGGCTCGCCCGCGCGCGCGCAGGCCCCATCGCAGATGATCGAGATCGCAGTGGTCGTAGACGAACGTCTCGGCGCGGGCGAGGCGGCAGCCGTCGATGATCGAGGCATGGTTGAGCGCGTCGGAGAACACCACCTCACCGGGACCGGCGAGCGCACCGATGACACCCGGCGTTGGCGAGGTATCCGGAGCCGAACAGCAGCGCGGCCTCGCGGCCCTTGAACGCGGCCAGGGACCGCTCGAGCTCGCCGTGGAGGGATCATCGTGCCCGGACACGAGCCGGGAGGCGCCGGCTCCGGCGCCCCAGCGTTCGGCTGCCGCGGCCGCGGCAGCGCGGACCCGGCCGGGTGCTCGGCGAGCCCGAGGTAGTTGTTCGAGCACAGCAGCAGCACGCGCTGCCCGTCGAGCGTGACGTGTGGGCCCTGCGCGCCGTCGATCTCCCGGAGGCGCCGCAACAGCCCCTCCTCGCGCAGCGCCGCCAGACGCGCCGCGGGGTCGATCATATGGCCGCTGTGCGTCCCGTGTTCTCGGCGCCGTCGGGGCGCGGCGGGACGCGGCTCTTGCGGTGGAAGCGCAGCTGCGAGGAGGGATCCCACAGCCGGACGGTGAGCTCCGGAGCCTCGGGCTCGGCGTCGCCCAGCGTGGCGCCGACGAGGTCGGGGGTCTCGCCCTCGAGCCAGCCGGTGCGGTTGTCCGGCCGCGGGACCGCGCCGTTGTCGGGCTGAGCGGGCGACGTTCAGGCCGAGATCCTCGAACATCGAGCGGTCCTGCTCGGGCGTGTTGCCGAGGGTGGTGAGGAAGTTGCCCATCATCACGCCGTTCAGGCCGGCCCTGACCGCCGTCGCCTGGAGCTCGCCGAGGTTCTCGACCCGGCCGCCGCACAGACGGAACAGGGCCTCGGGGAGGATCAGCCGGAAGATCGCGATCCACTTCACGACCTCCCACGGGTCCATCGTCTCGCGATCCCCGAACTTCGTCCCGGGACGCGGATTGAGCAGGTTGATGGGGACGCTCGTGGGATTGATCTCCGCGAGCTGGAAGGCCATCTCGACCCGCTGCGCGCGGGTCTCGCCGAGGTTGAGGATCCCGCCGACGCAGGTCTCCAGGCCGGCCTCACGGACGGCGTCGATCGTGCGGAGGCGGCCCTCATAGCGGACCGTCGTCGACACCTCGGGGTAGTAGGACTCGGCCGTCTCGACGTTGTGGTGGACGCGCTGGATGCCGGCCTGCTTCAGCGCCTTGGCCCGGTCGGCGGACATGTGGCCGATCGAGACGCAGCGCTTCAGGTTCGTGTGCTCGGCGACGAGCCGGGCGCCGGTGAGCACCTTCTCGAAGTCCCGCTTCGAGAGCCCCTGACCCTGGGTGACCATGCAGAAGCGGTGGGCTCCGGCGGCCTCGGCGGCGCGAGCGTGCTCGAGGATCTGGTCGGGCTCCATCATCGCGTGCATCGGGGTGTCGGCCTCGGCGTACTTCGACTGCGCGCAGAACCCGCAGTCCTCGGCGCAGCCGCCGGACTTGGCGTTCACCAGGGAGCACATGTCGGTCGAATCGCCGAACTGCTCGACGCGCGCCTCCCACGCGCGGGCGACGAGCGCCTCGATCTCGGCATGATCCTCGAGCTCGCCGAGGCGGAGGGCTTCTTCAGGGGTGATCAGCGGCGGCATATGGGCCCAGACGATACGGGCGCACGCGGATATGCGCGTTCCGAGCGCCGGTCCCCGGTCAGCGGCCCTGCCACTCGGGCGGGCGCTTCTCGGCGAACGCGGCGACGCCCTCGCGGAAGTCCTCCGAGGAGAAGCAGTCGCGACGCAGTGCGATCAGCTCCGCCTCGAGCTCGGGCCGCAGTGCGGCCTGGGCATCGAGCACCGCGCGGATCACGCGCTTGTTGCCGAGCTGGGCGAGCGGGGCGTTGCCGGCCAGCTCCCCGGCGATCGTCACCGCCTCGTCCGCGAGCGCGTCGAACTCGACGACCCAGTTGACCATTCCCCAGCGCTCGGCGGTGGCGGCGTCGACGTGGCGGCCGAGCAGGAACAGCTCCCGCGTGCGGGGGACGCCGATCGTGTCGATGAACTTGCGCAGCCCGGTGTGCGAGTACACGAGTCCGAGCTTTGCCGGCGGCATCCCGAGCCTGATGTGGCCCGCGGCGACGCGCAGGTCGCAGGCCAGCGCCAGCTCGAGCCCGCCGCCGATCGTGTGGCCGCTCAGCGCCGCGAGCGTGGGGTAGGGGTAGGCCTCGAGCGCGTCGAGCGCCGCCGCGAACGGGTGGGCGATCAGCTTCTCGGCCTCGTCGGCGAACACCGAGTCCGGCAGATCCCCGATGTCGTAGCCGGCCGAGAACACCCGGCCCTCGCCGGCGACGATCACGCAGCGCGCGTCGAGGCGGGGCATCGTCTCGGCGATCGCGTCGAGGATCGCGTGATCGAGCGCGCCGCGCTTGCCCGGATTGGAGATCGTCAGCCGGGCGATCCCCGGCGCCGGCTCATCGACGAGCAGGCGCCCCGGGGCGCCCTCGGGGGTGGACTGGGCCACGATTACTCCAGGACGACGAGCGCGTCGCCCTCGGACACGGACTGGCCCTCGGAGCACAGGATTTCCTTCACCTTGCCCGGATCCTCGGCCTCGACCGGCATCTCCATCTTCATCGACTCGAGGATCACGACCGTGTCCCCCTCCTCGATGGTGTCTCCGACTTCGACCTCGATCTTCCAGACGGTGCCCGTGATGTGGGCCTCAACCTCCGGCATTGCGCCTCCAGGATCCGCAGATGGGCGTGGTGGGCGGCAGGATATGTGACGCGCCCCGCCGCCGATCAGCCGCGGCGCGTCCGCCACCGCCGCCGGCGGAGCTCGGCGAGGAGCACCGCGCTGAGTGGCCGGCTCGCCCGGACCTCGTAGCGGCGCGGCGCGGACGGGTCCTTCTGGGCCCACCCGAACCACGCGTCCTCATGCACGATCCGCGTGAACGCGGGGTGCTGGGCGACGATCAGCTCGAATACCTTCAGCAGATGCGGCTCGGTCAGCTCGGCCTCGGAGAGCGGGCCGAGCGGCCGGCCGTCCCCGGCCGGCGGCGCGACCCGTGGGTTGGCCGCGTAGGTCCACTCCAGGTCGTCCATCAGCAGCCACCCGCCGGGCCGCAGCAGCTTCTCGATCAGGATCACGGCCAGCCCGTCGACGTTGAGGTTCTTGCACCCGTCGAGGTAGCAGAAGTCATAGCGGGGCTCGCAGTTTCCGTCGGCGTCGCTGGCAGCCGCGACCTCGTCGATCAGGAACCAGTTGTAGGAGCTGTGCGCCCGCACGATCTGCACCCGCTGAGCGAGCCCGGCCCGCCCCAGCACCTCGGCCGGCGCGGGATCGAACCTCGCTCCGCCGTGATCGACGGTGGTCAGCTCACCGACGCCGTTGGCCTCGAGCGCGGCCGCCATGTACGCAGCGCCCACGCCGTGCGCCGAACCGAGCTCGAGGACCCGCTCGGGCCGCGTCCGGCGGACGTGGTCGTAGACCCGGCGGCCGAGGGTCGGCGACATGTACGGAATCCCCTCGACGGCGGCGGCGACCTGTTCGAACTCCACGGCGGGCGATGTTGGCAGGCCACGCCCGGCGGACGGAAATCGACCATATTGCTGAGAACGTGCCGTCACTCCGTCCGGGCCGTCGGCTTCACTGGCGCGCGGGAGGCCACTCACAGGAGAGAGGGCATGACGGACAAAGCGTTTTCATCAGCTCGTGCTCGCGGCGTGAGCTCGCGCGGCGGCGCGCGGGCCGTGCGGTCTGGCGCGCGAACCTGCTCGCGCCGGTGCTCGCCGCGACGGTCGCCGTGTTGACCGTGCTCGCGGTGCGCGGCGGGTTCTAGCAGCGGCCATTCAGGAGCGATCGATCGGCGCGCGCGGCCGGGCCGCGTGATGACGGTCTGCGGGCATTAGGCTGCGCGCGATGATCCTCGCGATCGACCAGGGCACGACCGGGACGACCTGCCTCGTGTTCGACGGCGACGGTGAGCCCATCGGGCGGGCGTACCGCGAGTTCGGCCAGCACTTCCCCCGCCCCGGCTGGGTCGAGCACGACGCGGCCGAGATCTGGGACGTGACGCAGGCAGTCGCGGGCGAGGCGCTCGACGACGCCGGGCTCGCCCCGGGCGAGCTCGAGGCGGTGGGGATCACCGGCCAGCGGGAGACGGTGTTCGTGTGGGATCCGGAGACGGGCGAGCCGCTGCACCACGCGATCGTCTGGCAGGACCGGCGCACCGCCGCCCGCTGCACCCAGCTCCGGGAGCTCGGCCACGAGCCGCTCGTTCGGCGTCGGACCGGGCTCGTCCTCGATCCGTACTTCTCGGCCACGAAGATCGAGTGGCTGCTGGCCAACGTCGACGGCCTCCGGGAGCGGGCGGAGCAGGGGCGGGCGATGTTCGGCACGGTTGACGCCTGGCTCTCCTACAAGCTCACCGGCGAGGCGGTGACCGACCCCTCGAACGCGAGCCGGACGATGCTGTTCGACATCTCCGCGGGCCGCTGGGACGGCGAGCTGCTCGACCTGTTCGGAATCCCCGAGCGTGCGCTGCCCCCGGTGGCGACGAGCTGCGGGGAGGTCGGCCTCACCATCTCCGATGCGCTCCACGGCCACGCCGTCCCGCTGGCGGGGATCGCCGGCGATCAGCAGGCGGCGCTGTTCGGGCAGGCGTGCGTCGATCCCGGGCTGGGCAAGAACACCTACGGCACCGGCTCGTTCGTGCTCCAGAACTCCGGCCATCAGCCGCCCGAGGCGGCCCCCGGCCTGCTCGGCACCGTCGCCTGGGGGATCGGCGACCGGCGCACGTACGCGCTCGAGGCCTCGATCTTCGTCACCGGGGCCGCGGTCCAGTGGCTGCGCGACGGGTTGGGGCTGATCGAGCGGGCGTCCGACACCGAGGGGCTCGCCGCCTCGCTTGACGGCAACGACGGCGTGTACTTCGTGCCGGCCCTCACCGGCCTCGGCTCCCCGCACTGGGATCCGTACGCCCGGGGGACGATCGTGGGGCTCACCCGGGGGAGCACGCGGGCCCACCTCGCGCGGGCCGCGCTCGAGGCGATCGCCTACCAGACGGTCGATGCCGTGCGGGCGATGGAGGCCTCGTCCGGCGTCACGCTCACCGAACTGCGGGCCGACGGCGGCGCGACGGTCAACGCATGGCTGATGCAGTTCCAGGCCGATGTCCTCGGCGTCCCGGTCGTCGTCCCGGAGATCGCCGAGACGACCGCCCTCGGTGCGGCGTTCCTCGCCGGGGTGGGGATCGGCCGATGGACGATCGACGAGGTGAGCCGGCGCTGGCGCGAGCGGGCGCGGTACGAGCCGGCACTGCCCGACGGTGAGCGCCAGGAGCTCCTGCGCGGCTGGCATGCGGCGCTCGACCGCTCCCGCGGTCAGGCGACGGAGGCCGGGACGTGAGCCTGTTCCGGGCCGATCTGCTCGCCGGAGTCCGGGTCGCGCTCGCCGGCGAACCGGTCGATGCGCTCACCACGACGCTGTCCGGCCTCGGCGCGGTGCTCGTCGAGGGGGAGGCCAGCGGCTCCGCCGACGTGCTCGTCGTCGACCACAGTGGCGCCCGCCCGTCCGGCGGTGACGGCCTCGGGGATCTGCTCGACGCCGTCTGGGAGCCCGTCCACCGTGTCGCGGCCGAGGGGATGATCCCGGCCGAGCGCGCGGGGAAGCTCGTCCTGATCTCGCCGCGCCCGCATCCCGGCACCCACGCCACCGCGGCCGCCGCCGGCTTTGTCAACCTCGCGCGGACGCTGTCGATCGAGTGGGCGCGCTACCGGATCATGACGACCGCGATCACGCCCGGAGAGACGACCGGCGACAGTGAGATCGCGGAGCTCGTCGCCTACCTGTGCGGGCCCGGAGGGGACTACTTCACCGGCTGCCGGATCGAGCTCGGAGCCATTCCCGCAGGTCGCTGAGGACGCGGTCCCGCTCAGGCTCGTTGAGGATCTCGTGGTACAGCCCGTCGTACTCGACGAGCTTCACATCCCCGGTGCCGATGCGCTCGCGGAGCATCTCGCTGCCCGACGGGCGGCACAGCGTATCGGCCGTGCCGTGGCCGATCCAGGTGGGGATCGTGATCTGGCGGACCGACTCGGGGAAGCGGCCGATGACCGCCGCGAGTTCGGCGATGGTCCGCGCCGGGAGCTTGCCGTGGTGAACGAGCGGATCGTCCTCGTAGGCCTTCACGACGGCGGGGTCACGGCTGACGAGCGTCGGGTCGACGGCGAGCAGACCGAGTCCCGGGGCGAGGCGGGAGAGCACCGGCACGATCATCCGGACCGGCGCCGGTGCGGCGTCGAGCTCGGCCAGCGGCGCCGACAGCACCAGGCTGTCGATCGTGTCGCCGTGGGCCAGGGTGTAGCTGAGCGCCACGGTGCCGCCCATGCTGTGGCCGAGCAGGAACTGCGGACCGGCCGGGTGTCGCTCCCGGGCCAGCGTGACGCAGCGTGTGGAGGTCGGCGACGGCGTCGTCCATCCGGGTGAGCACTGCCCGCGCCCCCTCCGAGCGCCCATGGCCGCGGTGGTCGACCGCGTACACGGCGTAGCCGTCGGCGGCGAGCGCCAGCCCGACGTGCTCGTAGCGGCCACTGTGCTCGCCGGCGCCGTGGGAGAGGGCGACGACGGCCCGCGGCTCGCCGTCCGGCAGCCAGGCCCGCCAGAAGATCGATAGGCCGCCGACGCCGGTGAAGGTCCCGTCCTCCGAAGCCCCCGCCCGCTCGCTGGGCACGGCCGCCGGGACCGTCGGCACCGATTCGGTTGTGCTCATCGCGCCTGGGTCCGGCCGCCGAGCGGCCCGGTCTCGATCTGGAGCGGCGCCTGCTCGGCCGCCTCGTGATCGACCTGGAGTGTCGTGTGGTCGAGTCCGAACTCGTCGTGGAGCACGGTCTGCAGCGTACGGCGTAGCTCGTGGCAGTCGCGACCCGCTCCCACGACCACGTGCGCCGAGATGGCCGGGAAGCCCGACGTGACCTCCCAGATGTGGAGGTCGTGCACCTCCACGACCCCGGGCTGGGCGGCGAGTGCGTGGCCGACCCGGCCGGGGTCGATGCCGGTCGGTGCCGCCTCCATGAACACTCGGCCGGAGGCCATCAGCAGCCCCGCCGAGGCGTGGAGCATCAGGCCGGCGATCAGCAGCGATGCGATCGCATCGGCGCGCGAGAAGCCGGTACTCAGCATCACGATCGCGGCCACCGCGGTGGCGACGAACCCGTAGAGGTCGGTGAGGATGTGGCGGTAGGACCCCTCGAGGTTGAGGCTCCGCCGGTCCCCCCGAGGCTGGAGGAGCCAGGTCGCGACCACGTTGACGGCGATCCCGACGAGTGCGACGACGAGCACGGGGACGGCATCCACATGCGGCGGATTGACGAGCCGGACGATCGCGCCGTAGATGATCAGCACGGCGAGGACGAGCAGCGTGACGCCGTTGGCCTGCGCGCTGAGGATCTCGGCTCGGCCCATCCCGAAGGTCAGGGACCCGCCGGCCGGTCGGGTGGCGAGCCGGGCGGCGGCAAGTGACATCGCCAGCGCGGCGGCATCGGTGAGCATGTGGGCGGCATCGGAGAGCAACGCGAGTGAGGACGCGAGCAGCCCGAACGTGACCTCGACGGCCATGAACGCGAGGATCAGGACGAGCGCGCTGGCGAGCGCGCTCCGCTCCGCGTCCCGGCCGTGGACGTGGCCCGCGTGACCCCCGGAGTGCCCTTGGTCGTGCGCGTGACCCGGTCCGTGCGCGTGCCCGGAGGCGGACATCAGTTGAGCGAGGGGTCGTCGGGCATCCGGGCGACGAGCGCATACGACCCGCCCTTGCGTTCCAGCACCCGCTCCCACAGGGCCTCGGGCTCGCCGGTGAAGGCGTCCTCCGCGCGGGCGGCCTCGAGGATCCAGTCTCCGCGGTCGAGCTCGGCGTCGAGCTGGCCCGGGCCCCACCCGGCGTGGCCGGCGAACGCGCGGCGGTGGAGGAGCTCGGGTGGCGCGGCGCCATCGCCGGTGCTCACGCCGACGACGCCGATCCGGCCGAACGAGATCACCGCGGCGCGGTCGGGATCCTCGAACTCGGCCAGCACGATCACCGAGTCGGGGGCCACCGGGCCGCCGACGAGCAGCGCCGAATCGTCCTCGCTGTCGCCGTCGAGCAGTTCGTCGAGCTCGGGCACGACGTCGGCCGCAGTGCTCTCCGAGGGGCGGTTGAGCACGAGGCCGAGCGCACCGTCGTCGTTGTGCTCGACGATCAGCACGACGGTGCGGAAGAAGTTCGGATCACGCAGGCTCGGCCCGGCGATCAGGAGCTGTCCGCGGACGGAGTCCATGGGCGAGAGGATCGCACGCTGACGCCTCGCGGTCACGCGGGAGGGAGCAGCGCGCGCCCCCGCTCAGAGCCCGAGGGAGCGCCCCAGGATCTCCTTCATGATCTCGTCGGTCCCGCCGCCGATCGGCCCGAGCCGAGCGTCGCGCGCGGCCCGCTCGATTCCGTACTCGACCATGTACCCGGCGCCGCCATGGATCTGGAGGCATTCGTCGGCCACCTCGAACGCCGTTCGCTGGGTGGCCAGCTTGGCCATCGTCACCTCGCGCACGGCATCCTCGCCGGCGACATACCGGCGCAGCGCGGAGTACGTCACCGCCCGTGATGCCTCGATCCGCAGCGCGATCTCGGCCAGCTTGTGACGGATCGCCTGGTGCTTGCCGATCGGCTTGCCGAACGTCCGCCGTTCGAGCGCGAATGCGAGCGTCTTCTCGAAGCTGACCTGCATGCCGCCGACAGCGCCGAGCGCCATCAGCAGCCGCTCCCACTGGAAGTTGGCCATGATCAGGTAGAAGCCGCCGTGCTCGGCGCCGAGCAGGTTCTCCTCCGGGACGAACACGTCGTCGAAGGAGATCTCCGCCGTGTCGGAGGCGTGCCAGCCGAGCTTGCGCAGGGCGGTCGAGTGGACTCCCTCGCCGCGGTCGATGATCAGGAACGAGATCCCGTGATGGCCGCCGTCCTGGGTCGTCTTCACCGCGGTGACGAGGAAGTCGGCCCGCACCCCACCGGTGATGAACGTCTTCGCGCCGTTGACCACGAAGCCGCCGTCGACGCGCTCGGCGCGCGTCCGCAGCGAGGCGACGTCCGAGCCGGCGTCGGGCTCGGTGATGGCCAGCGCGCCGATCTTCTCCCCGCGCAGGCCGGGCACGAGGTAGCGCTGCTTCTGCTCCTCGGTTCCGAACTTCCAGATCGGCGGCAGCGCGATTCCCGCGTGCGCGCCGATCCCGGCCGCGAGGCCGCCGGATCCGCATCGGGCGAGCTCCTCGACGAACACCGCGTCCGCCACCGGGTCGCCGTCGCCGCCGTATTCAGCCGGGAATTTCAGGCCGATGTAGCCGAGCTCGGCGAGCCGGGTGAAGACGCTGTTCGGGAACCACTGCTCCTCCTCCCACTGGGCGGAATGCGGGCGCAGCTCGGTCTCGACGTACCGCCGCACGGCGGCTCGGAAGTCCTCATGCTCGGCCGTGAACGGCGGGATCGGACGGCGGGTCGCCGCCGTGCCCGCGCCGGCCTTCTCGGACAGTGCGCTCATCGCCGGATCGTCCCGGGGAGGTCCCGCCGGATCACCTGACTTCTCATCGCCCGCTCCTTCGGTCTCGGAGAACCTGTCGCGCGGGCTCCGGCGACCTGCCGGAGCCCGTCGCGCAGTGCGTTGCCTACGGCTTGAGCTTCGCCGAGAACGTCACCCGCGCGTGGCAGGACGGCGGGGGCGCGATGTTGTCGTCGGCGATGTTGCCGCTGACGCTGTTCCCAGAGAGGTGCCCGACGAGCTTCAGGTGGTCGTGCTTGCCGTTCACCGTCTTCGGGCCGTAATCGTGCGAGTCGGTGAACCGGCCGGTACGGCCGATGAGAATCTTGCCGGTCTGCGTGTGCGGGTTCGTGTACGGTGCCGCGCGGAGAGCACTTGTCGATTGTCTTGTACGTGAAGTTGGTGACGTACGGCGATCCGCCCGGCGGGATCACGACACGGAAGGTGATCGTGAGGTTCTTGCCGTGAGCCGTCTGCGACGTGTGCCCTGAATAGACGCCCGCGTCGTAGCCGGAGGCCGCGACCGCGCCGCCGACGCAGACCAGAGCCGCGCCGAGCACGAGCGGCGTGATGAACCGCTTCATGTTCTCCCCTTCCCCTTGGCTTGAGATCTGATCCTCAGAGCGACCAGTCTAAACCGCTACAGCCCGTACGAGCGACCGATGACGTCGAGCATGATCTCGTCGGTCCCGGCCCCGATCCGGTTGAGGCGCATGTCCCGCCACACCCGCTCGATCCCGTACTCGACCATGTACCCGGCGCCGCCGTGGATCTGGATGCACTCGTCGGCCACCTCGACCGCGATCCGCGCGGCGTGGAGCTTGGCCATCGAGATCTCGCGCACGGGGTACTCACCGTTCTGGAACCGCCACGCTGTCATGTAGACGAGCTGCCGGGCCGTCTCGATCTTCGTCGCCATCTCGGCGAACTTGTGGCGGATGACCTGGAAGTGGCCGATGCTGCGACCGAACGCCTTGCGCTCCTGGGCGTACTGGAGCGTGCGATCGAACACGTGCTGGGCGCCGGCGACACAACCGGCGGCGCCGATCAGGCGCTCGCCCTGGAGCTCCCACATGATGTGGTAGAAGCCCTTGCCGACCTGGCCGAGGACCGCCGAATCCGGGACGCGCACGTCCTGGAACGCGAGCAGCGCGGTGTCCGAGGCGTGCATCCCGAGCTTCTGGAGGCGCTTCTCGCGGATCACCCCGGGCGAGTCCATCGGCACGAGGAACAGCGTGAAGCCGTCGTAGCCGGCGTCGGGATCGGTCTTGGTCACGAGCACGATCACGTCGGCGCGGTGGCCGTTGGTGATGTAGGTCTTGGCGCCGTTGATGACGTACTCGTTCGCCGTCGCGCACCGCACGGGTCTTGATCCCGGCGACGTCGGAGCCGGCGTCGGGCTCGGTGATGCCGAGGCACAGGATCTTCTCGCCCGCGATCGCCGGGGCGGCCCACTGGCGCTTCTGCTCCTCGGTGCCGAAGGCGAGGATCGGCGGCATCGCCATGTCGGTCTGCACCGCGAGGCCCATCGCCAGCCCGCCGCAGTGGGCGTGGGTGATCTCCTCGGCGAGCACCAGGCTCGAGTAGTAGTCGCCACCCTGGCCGCCGTACTCACTCGGCTTGTCGAGACCGAGGAACCCGAGCTCGCCCATTCGCTTGAACACCCAGTCCGGGAAGGTGTTCTGCTCCCACTCCTCGGCGTGGGGCTGGAGCTCCTTGATCACGAAGCGGCGGATCGACTCCCGCAGCTGCTCGTGCTCGTCGGTGAAGATGAAGTGCTTGCGGCCGGCGGCGTGGTCCGGCCTCTGAACATCGGCGGTGGTGGTCATGGTCCGGACGCTATCGGGCCTTGCCGGGAAAGTAAACAGTAGGACTTCCTACTTTCCGCGCACGCGGCGGCCGGAGTCGGTAGGTTGCCGCTCACCATGGCCCACAGCACGATCCGCTACGAGGTCTCGCCGTCCGGGGTGGCGACGATCGCCCTCGACCAGCCCGAGACCCGCAACGCCCTGTCCGACGAGCTGCTCGGCGAGCTGATCGTCGCGCTCGAGGCGGCCCGTGACGACTTCGCCGTGCGCTGCGTCGTCCTCACCTCGACGCACGAGAAGGTGTTCTCCAGCGGCGGCAACCTCGGCGGCTTCGCGGCCGAGGTCCCACTCGTCCACAAGCACTTCGCCACCGAGCGCTTCCCGACCGTGTTCCGGCTGCTCGGCGAGCTCGGCAAGCCGTCGATCTGCGCGGCCAACGGGCACGTGCTCGCCGGTGCGCTGGGGATCGCGCTGGCCTGCGATCTGATCGTCGCCAAGGAGGGGGTCCGGTTCGGCACGCCGGAGATCAACGTCGGGGTGTTCCCGTTCATGATCATGGCCCTGATCTACCGCAACGTGCCGCGCAAGAAGACGAACGAGCTGTTGCTGCTCGGCGAGCAGATCAGCGCCGAGGAGGCCGAGCGGGTGGGGATCGTCAACCGCGTCGTGCCGGCCGGGGAGTTCGACGCCGCCGTCGCCGAGTGGGCCGACAAGCTCGCGTCGAAGTCTCCGGTGCTGATGCGGCTCGGCAAGGACGCGATGTTCCGGCAGATGGACATGGCCTTCGCCGACGCGCTCGACTTCCTCCGCTCCCAGCTGACGATCGCGTTCTCCACCGAGGACATCGTCGAGGGCGTGACCGCGTTCTTCGAGAAGCGCGACCCGGAGTGGAAGGGCCGCTAGCCGGGCTTGACGTGCGCCACGGCGCACGGCAGAGTGGGAAGTAGCACTTCCTACTCACGACGCGATGGCCACCGAGACCCCCACCAGCCTGCTCCGCCCGCTCGTCGAGGACCTGCACGCCCGTCGGGCGCAGATCCGGCTCGGCGGCGGCGAGGAGAAGATCGCCCGCCAGCACGAGGCCGACAAGCTCACCGCCCGCGAGCGGCTCGATCTGCTGATCGACGACGGCACCTGGACCGAGCTCGGGATCCACGGCCGCCCGCACTTCTCGCCAACCGTCGATGGCGGGCAAGAACGCCCCCGCTGACGGAGTGATCACCGGCTACGGCAAGGTCGACGGCCGACTCGTCGCCGTCGCCGCCTACGACTTCACGGTGATGGCCGGCTCGATGGGCATGACCGGCGAGATCAAGGTCACCCGGCTGCGCGAGCTCGCGCTGACCAAGCGGATCCCGCTCGTGTGGCTGCTCGACTCGGCCGGCGCCCGGATCCAGGAGGCCGTCGGCTCGCTGTTCGCCGGCAGCGGCCACCTGTTCCGCGAGGAGGTCATCCAGTCCGGGGTGATCCCGCAGGTCGCCGCGCTGATGGGGCCGTGCGCCGCCGGGACCGCGTACATCCCCGGCCTCGCCGACTTCGTGCCGATGGTCAAGGGCCGTGGCTCGATGGCGCTCGCCGGACCGCACCTCGTCCGCGCCGCCGTCGGCGAGGACGTCACCCAGGAGCAGCTCGGCGGCTCGCGCGTGCACTGCCGCAAGTCCGGCGTCGGCGACCTGGAGGTGGCCGACGATCCGGAGTGCATCGAGCAGATCAAGCGCTACCTGAGCTACTTCCCGTCGCACTGCGAGGAGCCTCCGCCGGTGCGGGAGACGCGCGATCCGGTCGAGCGCGGCGACGAGGAGCTGCTCGACGTCCTGCCCGAGTCCAACCGCAAGCCCTACGACATGTACGAGGTGATCCGGCGGATCGTCGACGACGGCGAGTACTTCGATCTCAAGCCGCAGTGGGCGAAGACGATCATCACCTGCCTGGCCCGCTTCGGCGGCCGGCCGGCCGGGATCGTGGCCAACCAGCCCGAAGCAGCTCGGCGGGATCCTCGACAACGACTCCGCCGACAAGGCGGCCCGGTTCATCAACCTCTGCAACGCCTACGGGATCCCGCTGATCTACCTGATGGACGTCCCCGGGTTCATGGTCGGGACGAAGGTCGAGGAGGCGGGGATCATCCGCCACGGGGCGAAGATGCTCTACGCCACGGCCAACGCCACCGTGCCGAAGATCACCGTCATCACCCGCAAGGCCTATGGCGCCGGCTACTACGTGATGTGCGGTCGCGCCTACGAGCCCGACCTGATCGTCGCCTGGCCGAGCGCGGAGATCAGCGTGATGGGCGCCGAGGGGGCGGTCGAGATCATCTTCCGCCGGCAGGTCGAGGAGGCCGAGGACCCGGAGGCCAACAAGCAAGGAGATGATCGAGAACTTCCGCAAGATCATCGACGTCTACATCGCCGCCGGCAACGCGATGATCGACGACGTCATCGACCCCCGGGAGACGCGGGCGACGATCTGCCGCGCGCTCGAGATGGCCGCGGACAAGAAGGTCGAGCGGCCCTGGAAGAAGATCGGGGTGGTGCCCGTATGACCCCCGACCATCCCGCGGTCATCACCTGCTCGATCTCGCGGCTCGATCGCCAACCGCGATCAGTGCCCCGCGATCCCCTACACGCCGGCCGAGTACGCCGCCGAGGCCCGCCGGATCGTCGACGAGGGCGGGGTCCACATCCACATCCACGCCCGCACGCCGGACGGCACGCCCTCGTATGAGATCGAGGACTTCGCCGCGATCCAGGACGCGATCCGCGACGAGGTCGGCGACGCGGCGATCGTCAACTTCTCCACCGGCACCGTCGGGGTGCCCGGTCGAGAAGCGGTCGCCTACCTGGAGGCCTGCCGGCCCGAGGTCGCGGCGCTCAACATGGGCTCGCTCAACTACGCCAAGTACTCCCGCAGCCGCAAGGACTTCGTGTTCAAGTTCGTGTTCGCCAACCCGTTCGACGAGATCATCGAGCTGCTCGAGGCGATGCGGCGGCTCGGCATCAAGCCCGAGCACGAGTGCTTCGACGTCGGCCACGTCGCCTCGCTGGAGCCGCTCGTCGACATGGGCCTGCTCGATGCGCCGCTCCATGCCGACTTCGTGATGGGCGTCGTCGGCGGCGTTCCCGCCACCGCGCGCAACCTCGCCGCGATGGCCGACAACATGCCCGCCGGCGATCACCACTGGGGCGTGATCGGGATCGGGCGCGACCAGTGGTCGATGGTCGCCGCCGCGCTCACCCTCGGCGGCTCGATCCGCGTCGGGCTGGAGGACAACTTCTACCTGCCTGACGGCACGATGGCCCGCTCCAACGGCGAGCTGATCGCCAAGGCGCGCCAGATCACCGAGGACTCGGGCGCCGTCCGGCCACCGTCGAGGAGGCCCGCAGCTGCTCGGCATCCGCGTGTCGAGGCCGCAGCGTGAGCGGCTGCCGCTCGAGGGACTGCGCGTCCTCGACCTCAGCCGGCTGCTGCCCGGCGGCTTCTGCTCGCTGCTGCTCGCCGACTTCGGCGCCGACGTGATCAAGGTCGAGGACACCGGGATGGGCGACTACATCCGCTGGTCGCCGCCGTACCACGAAGGAGCCGAGGAGACCGCCCGCTCCGCGCTGTTCCTGTCGCTCAACCGCGGCAAGCGCTCGATCCGGATCGACCTGAAGACCGAGCGGTGGCCGCGAGGTGCTGCTCGCGCTCGTCCGCGAGGCCGACGTGCTGCTCGAGTCCTTTCGACCCGGGGTGCTCGACCGGCTCGGCGTCGGCTACGAGCGGCTGCGGCAGGAGAACCCGCGGCTCGTCTACTGCGCGATCACCGGCTACGGCCAGGACGGGCCGAACCGCGATCGCTCGGGCCACGACATGAACTACCTCGGGCTGGCCGGCCTGCTCGGGCTGACCGGCGAGGCCGACGGGCCTCCGGTGCAGGCGGCGGGCCAGATCGCCGACCTCGGCGGCGGCGCGCTGATGGGCGCGGTCGGGATCCTCGTCGCGCTGCGTGAGCGCGAGCGCTCCGGCGAGGGCCAGTTCGTCGACTGCTCGATGTTCGACGGGGCGCTGTCGTGGCTGGCGATGCGTCGCCGCCGAGGCGCTCGCCGGCGCGCCGACGCCGCAGCGCGGCAAGCTGATGCTCTCGCCGGCTCGCTCATCTGCTACCGGCCCGTACCGCTGCGCCGATGGGTACGTCAGTCGCTCGGGCGCGCTGGAGCCGAAGTTCTGGGCGGCGTGGTGTCAGGGCGTCGGCCGCGAGGACCTCAACGACCACGCGTTCGACCCGCCCGGCTCGGATGCCCACGCCGCGGTGAGCGCGATCTTCGCCGCGCGCACGCGGGAGGAGTGGCGTCAGTTCGCCTCGGAGTACGACTGTTGCCTGGAGCCGGTGCTCGAGCTCGACGAGGTCGCTCGACTCCGAGCTCGTCGCGGCCCGGGAGATGGTCGATCGAGCTCGATCAGCCCGGGGCGGAGAAGCCGGTCCGGCTGCTCGGCGCCCCGATCAAGCTCGACCGCACCCCGGCCGACCCGGCCCGGGCGCCCGGGCCGGGACTCGGCGAGCACACCGAGGAGGTGCTCGCGGACGCCGGGCTCTCGGCCGGAGCAGATCGCCGAGCTGATCTCCGCCAGGCGCGTCGCCGGGCCGGCCGGCGTCCGTGCTCAGGGCGCCTTCCTGGGTAGCCGATGGGCGCGCCCGCCCAGGGCATGCTCAAGATGTCCGAGCTCGCCGAGCGCTCGGGCGTCAGCGCGGGACGATCAAGCACTACCTGCGCGAGGGGCTGCTCGGCTCCGGCGACGACGATCGTCCGCACGAGCCGCAACATGGCCTACTACCCGGACGAGTACGTCGAGCGGATCACGCTGATCAAGCGTCTCCAGGAGGAGCGGTTCATGCCGCTGCGCGTGATCCGCGCGGTGATGGCCGACGACCCCGAGCGGGCGACGCGGCTGATCGAGCTCGAGGACCGGATCCTCGAGCGCGCGATCGAGGCGGGGGAGACCGGGCGCGTGTCTCCCGCGCCCGCGTGCGTGAGACCTACGACGTCCCGGCCAACGTGCTCGCCCGGCTGGAGGAGATCGGCGTGCTGACTCCGGCCTCGCGGCGGCTACGACCGCGACGACGTGGCGATCATCGAGGCGATCTCCCGCTTCCGGGCCGGGGGCTACGAGGAGGCGATCGGCTTCACCGTCTACGACACGCTGCGCTACCGGCGAGGCGCTCGAGCCGCTGGTCGAGGAGGAGGTCCGCGTGCTGCTCGACCGGCTCGCCGGCGAGGTCGAGGTCGACCGGGCGGTCGAGATCATCGCGCCGGCGCCGAGCCGCTGCGCGACCTGATCGGCGCGATGCACGCCAAGTTGCTGCTCGCGCGCTTCGAGCAGGCGCGGCGGACGTCACCAGTAGACGTCGTGCTCCTCCATCACCCCGATAGCCCTCGCGGCCAGCTCGGGGCCGCCCGGGAGCGGGCCCGGGAAGGTGCCGAACGGCTGGCGGTAGCGGCTGCGCAGCGAGCAGGCGGTTCTCGCTGCTCTCGCGCGTCGCCTCGGCGGTGAAGGCGCAGCCAGTCGACGCAGCTGAGGTCCTCTGCGAAGCGGACTGGGCGCGGCTCGTACGGCCTCCCCGGCGACCCAGACCGTGCGCTCGCTGTCGCGCGGTGGGTCGTTGACGCCGGCTGACCAGATTCCAGGCCGCGGGCCGGCCGTCGGCGGTCTCGCCGACGCCGGCCGACCAGCGCCACGCGGTGTGGCGGGCGTAGTAGCCGGCCGTGTCGTCGACCACCGCTTGCGCGTCGAGCTCGCGCGGGCTGCCGCCGAGCATCACGCGGCCGTGGCCCGATCCCGCCCTGCTTGCGGGTCCAGGCGTAGGCTCGTGGCCGCTCGGACATACGCACTCGACGCCGCGGTCTCGTCGAGCGGGTCGATCTCGGCTCGCGGCTCCGCGACGCGCACCCGGCCCGCAGCCAGCGCCACCCGTTCCGCGGCCGCTCGCCGTCCGCTCGCGCAGCCGGCGGTGCTGGCGGTCCCACACTGCCCAGAACGCCTGGCGGGCGGGCCCGATCCGCATCGACGCGACGCAGATCATCAGCTCCGGGCCGTAGACACCGACGTACCGCCACGCCTTCAGCGGCCGAGTGCCGTCGCGGCCGGGCATCGTCGCCGGCGGGAGGGGCAGGCCGGCGAGCCGCGGGGGCGGGGGTCGCCGAAGCGGCCGCGGTGGGGCCAGGCGATCGGCGCCGTCGCGCCCCCTCGTCGCCGAACATTGGCACCGGACTCGCGCATGACGCGAGTGAATCGCCATTCATCGCCGGGCGCGGCGCGGTGCGCAAAGCGCCCGGCCGCCCTCCCAACGTCGGCCCCGACCTGATGAATGGCGATTCACCGTCACCCCTTGCCGGTGAATCGCCATTCATCGCGCCCCGGGAGGTGCCCCGGGGGCGGGTGGGGTGGGGACGGGCGAGGGGCTGCGGCGGGGGCGGTTCACTATGCTTGACCTCCGGCACCTGACTGACCGGTCAATCAACGCGAGGAGGAGGGATCGGGTTTGCGCGCGGCCGTCGTGCAGCTGAATGCAACCGAGGACCGGGCGCTCAACCTCGGCGCGCCGATGCGCTCACGCGTGAGGCGGCGGCCGCTCGGCGCCGAGCTCGTGGTGCTGCCGGAGAAGTGGTGCGTGCTCGGGACCGCAGGAGCAGCTCGCGGCCGGCGCCCAGCCGCTCGACGGCGAGGCGCTGAGCTGGGCCCGGCGACGTCGCCCGCGAGCTCGGCATCGACCTGATCGCGGGCTCGATCGTCGAGTAGTCGCCCGGGCGCGACCGGCGCGGGCCAACACGAGCGTCCACTTCGGCCCCGACGGCGAGCGCCGCGCGGTGTACCGCAAGCTCCACATGTTCGACGTCGTCGTCGACGGGCCCGCTACGCCGAGTCCGACGGCGAGCGAGCCCGGCGACGACGTGGTGCTCACCACGGCCGCGGACGGGACCGAGATCGGGATGTCGTCTGCTACGACGTCCGCTTTCCCGAGCTCTACGGCGAACTCGCCGCTCGCGGAGCCGAGATGCTGGCGATTCCCGAGCGCGTTCACGCTGGCGACCACCCGCGACCACTGGGAGGTGCTGCTGCGCGCACGCGCGATCGAGAACAGCGCGTTCGTCCTGGCCGCCAACCAGATCGGCGTCAACGGCACCGGCGGGCGCAGCGGCGGCCGCTCGATGATCGTCGACCCGTGGGGGATCGTCCTCGCGGTCGCCCCCGACCGCGAGGCGGTCGTCCGTCGCCGAGCTCGATCTCGCTGCCCTGCGCGATATCCGCCGGCGGCTCCCGTCGCTCGCCCACCGCCGCGACTTCGACTACGCCGCGATGGCCTCGACCGGGACACACGCCTGATGGCCACCGCCGCCGTCGACAAGCGCCGGATGATCCTCGACGCCGCGATCCGCGTGTTCGCCCGCCAGGGGTTCCACACCTGCCGTGTGTCGGACATCGCCGACGAGGCCGGCGTCGCCTACGGCCTCGTCTACCACTACTTCTCCTCCAAGGAGCAGATCCTCGACACGCTGTTCCTCGAGCGCTGGGACGTGATGCTCCAGGCGATCGCCGAGACCGATGCCTCCGAGCTCTCCGCCGCGCGAGAAGCTGTACGCGATCGCGTCGTTCATCATCGACTCCTACCGCCACGACCCCGCAGCTGATGAAGGTGATCATCGTCGAGGTCACGCGGGCGGCGAACACGTTCGGCCGCACCCACCTGGCCAAGATCCGTGACGCCTACGAGCTGATCGCCGCGATCGTCGAGCGCGCGCAGGCAGGACGGCGTGTTCCGGACCGAGATCACACCCGCAGTTCGCGGCGCAGGCCTTCTATGGCGCGGTGGAGCAGGTTCTGACCCAGTGGATCTTCGACTCCGACGAGGTCACCGAGCGCGAGCTGGACGCCGCGAAGACGCTGATCGTGGAGACGATCTGCAGCGGACTGCAGGCGCCACCCCCGCCGCCGAGTCTGCTTGAATCCCCCCCACGATGACGGAGAGCCCTCTGGTCAAGCGTCTCATCTGGTCCGGCCTGCTGGCCGGGCTCGGCGCCCTGGCCAGCGTGGCCACCACGCGCTCGGCCACGCTCATCTGGAAGCGCATCTTCGACGAAGATCCGCCCGAGTGACCGAGCACTCCGAGCCTGAGTCCGTGGTGAGCGCCGGGACGACGGGGTGCCGCACCCGGACAACGAGCCGGCCGCGATGCCGACCGAGGTGCAGGAGCCGCCGACGGAGGTCAAGGTCGAGGCCGCGGAACCGCCCGCGGTCCACGACACGACCGCCGAGGAGGCCGTCGCCGTCACCCCCGAGGAGTCCGCCGCCGGTCCGGCCGAGACCGAGGCCGGGACGCTCCCGCCACCCGCCGACCCTTACGCTCCGCCCAGCCCGACTCCGGTCCCGGCGCCGCCGCCACGGTCGCCCGCGACCGGCCCGAGTTCGCCATCGGCGCGGCCTTCGCCGTCGGCTTCCTGATCGCCTTCATCCTCAAGCGCCTTGCCTCCCGGTAACCCCCAACAGGATTCCTTCGCCCAGGCGCTGACCGAGGTCTCGGATCGCCTCACGGTCCTCGTGCGCGAGGAGATCGAGCTGGCCAAGGCCGAGGTGACGGAGAAGGCGACGAGCCTCGCCCGCGGCGCCGCGGCGGTCGCGGCCGGTGCGGTGTTCGGCGTGTTCGCGCTCGTGATGGGGCTCGGGACGCTGGCCTGGGGCCTCAACTCGCTGCTCAGCAGCCTGTGGCTCGGGTTCCTGATCACCTTCGCGATCCTGCTCGTGCTGACGATCGGCGCCTTCCTGTTCGCCCGGAGCAAGCTGAAGGTCGGAGCCCCGGCGCCGACGATGGCGCTCGAAGAGGCGAAGCGGATCCGCGAGACGGTCGTGACCTCCCGGCCGGAGGGCCAGGTCTGATGCCGCCGGTGAGCCGGACCCCGGACGAGATCCGGGCCTCGATCGAGGCGAACCGGGCCGAGCTCGGCACGTCGCTGGTCAAGCTCCGCGGCGAGGTCGTGCGGATGACCGACTGGCGTTCGCAGCTGCGCCGCAACCAGCCGCAGCTCACCGCCGGCGCGGCCGGCGCGGGGTTCGTGATCGGCGGTGGCCTCGCCGCTCTCGGCGCACTCGCATTCGGCGGGCGCGGCGGCAAGCGCAAGAAGCGCCGCTAGCCGGCACGGCCGTCGACCGCCGGAGTGGACGCGCCACCGGATCCGGCCCGCCCCGGTCGCGCACGGCGACGGCGTCGGTGGTCTCGGATCGGGCTCGGGTCAGCGCTGGGCGTGCTTGCCGCGCTGATCGCGACGATCGTGATCCTGAGCACGGGCGGACCGGGGGCCCGCGGGGCGGCGGACTGCATCTACAGCTCGAACGACGTCCTCGTCCTGCGGCATTTCGAGCACGCGGTCAACCGCAGCTTCAGCTGTGCGGTGCTGTTCAACACGGAGGCCGTCGACTGGACGACGTGGCAGAACCCCTGGTTCCTGGGGGATGGCAAGGCCGGGTCCGGCTGGCGCTCGTGGATCCGCGAGCCGGGGCCGCACCATCAGCTGATCGTGACGCAGGGACTGATTCCCACCGGCCTCAAGGGATCCGACTGGCTCCGTCCCGGCGCGGCGGGAGCGTTCGTGGATCATGCCCGTGTGCTGGCCGAGCGGCTGGTGAGCGGCGGGGCCGGTGACGCGGTGATCCGCCTCGGGCACGAGGCGAACGACACCTCGCAGGTGTGGGACCTCGGGACGACGCCGCGGTCGTGGGCGCTGTGGCGCCAGGTCTGGCGGAACACCGTGATCGCGATGCGCTCGGTCCCGGGCGCGCACTTCGTGTTCGACTGGTGCGTCAATCCGTACTACCGCCCGATTCCGCTCGCCGCCTGGTATCCCGGGGACGACGTGGTGGACGTCATCGGGCTCGATGCATATGACGCCGGCGTGCCGGTCGGTCAGGATCGCTGGACCCGGCTGTTCACCCAGCCCGACGGCATCGGCGCAGTGCTGGCGTTCGCCAAGGCGCACCACAAGCCGGTCAGCCTCCCCGAATGGGGGCTCTGGCCGACCGGCACGACGCTGGGCACGCTCGGTGGCGGAGACGACCCGGCATACGTCAACGACATCGCCAACCTGGTCCGGAAGCAGCACATCGCGTACCAGTCGTATTTCTACGGCGGAGATTCGCGACGGTTGCTCGACGGATCGCGCAGCCTCTCGGCCTACCGGCACCACTTCGGCGGCGGCGGGGACACCGTCGGGGCCGCCACCGTCTCGCTGTCGCATTGAGAGCGACGAACGGGAGCGCCGGCAGCGCCTCAGGCGAGCAGGGCGCGGGGGACGCCACCCGCGCCGAGCAGACCGGGACCGACGTGGGTCCCGATCACGGGCCCGATCTCGGACACGATCAGCGGCTCGGTCCCGAAGATCTCCCGGCCGCGCTCGGCGAGTCGCGCGGCCTCGGCCGGGGCCTGGATGTGCTGGACCATCCAGCCGTCCGCCCCGGACTCCTGGCAGGTGCGCAGCAGCTCGGCCATCCGCTCAAACGCCCGGCGGGAGGTCCGCACCCGCTCGATCGGCGTGATCTCGGACTCGACGGTGAGGATCGGCTTGATCTTCAGCGCTGAGCCGAGCCACGCCTGGGCGCCGGCGATCCGGCCGCCGCGGCGCAGGTACTCGAGCGTGTCGATCGCGAACCACAGCTTCAGCTGTGCGCGGGCGGCATGGAAGCGCTCGACGACGGCCGCGGCATCCCCGCCGGCCCGGGCGGCCGCCGCCGCGGCGAGCACCACCAGCCCCTCGCCGCCGCAGGCGCTCTTGGAGTCGAGCACGTGGATCCGCTCGGCGCGCCCGTCGAGTTGCTCGCGGGCCTGCTCGGCCGAGCGGACGGTGCCGGACATGCCACCGGCGAGGTGGATCGAGACGATCTCGTGGCCCGACTCGAGCAGCGGCTCGTAGACGGCGAGGAAGTCCCCGATCGAGGGCTGCGAGGTCGTCGGCAGATCCGGGTCGCGCGCGAGGCGTTGGTAGTAGGCGTCGAGGTCGGTGATGTCGATCTCACGGAGGGTCTCGTCGCCCCGGTGGACATACAGGCTCACCTGGTGGATCTCGTTCTCCGCGAGCAGCTCCGGAGTGAGGTAGTGGCAGGTGTCGGTGACGATCGCGACGGCCATCGGCCGCACCCTACACGTCGGAGTGGTCCCGACGCCGGACGCGCACTCTAAGGTGGACGCGATGGCCACGCTGTACCGCTGTCCGACGCCGACCGACTGGCTGTGCCCGTGTGGTCGGGTGGCCCGGGCGCTCCGCCGCGACGGGATCGAGCACGAGCAGGTCGAGGTCACCTACCGGCGCGGACCGCGGGATGAGGTGAAGGCGCTGAGCGGTCAGGATCGGGTGCCGCTGCTGATCCTGGACGGCGAGGTGATCTGCGACTCGAAGCGGATCATCGAGCACCTCGCGTACCGGCGGTCGATGGCCGAGGACGGGGCCGGGGGCGTCGCGGACGGGGCCCGGGGCGTCGAGGGCGCCGTCCCGGCGGGCGGCCGGCCCGCGAGCAGCTAGCCCGCGAGCAGCTCGGCGATCCCATCCGGCGTCGGAGGCTCGAGCACCCCCCGCTCGGTGACGAGCGCGGTGACGAGCGCGGCCGGAGTCACATCGAACGCCGGGTTGCGGACCGGCGTCCCGGGGAGCGTCACCGGCCGGGATCCGACCACGCGGACCTCCTCCCCGTCGCGCTGCTCGACCACGATCGCGTCGCCGTCCGGGGTGCCGGCGTCGAGCGTCGAGGTCGGGCCGACGACGACGAACGGAATCGCCGCGGCGCGGCAGGCGAGCGCGAGGCCGAGGGTCCCGACCTTGTTCGCGACGTCGCCGTTGGCCGCCACCCGGTCGCAGCCGACGAGGACGGCGTCGACCTCCCCACCGAGGATCAGCCCCGCGGCCGCCGAGTCGACGATCAGCTCGTGGGCGATGCCCCGGCGGGCGAGCTCGTACACGGTCAACCGGGCGCCCTGGAGCAGCGGGCGCGATTCGTCGACGAGCACCGTGGCGAGCTCGCCGCGGCGGGCGAGTTCGGCGATCACGGCGAGCGCGGTGCCGTCGCCGGGCGCGGCGAGCGACCCGGTGTTGCAGTGGGTGAGCAGACGGCGCCGGCCGGCGAGCAGGGCCGCGCCGTTCCGGCCCATCGCTTGGCTCGCCGCCTGTTGGCGGGCCTCGAGAGCCTCGGCCCAGGCGAGCGCGGCCGGCCCGCGCTCCGCCGGAGCCAACTTTTCGACCGCACGGCGCACACCGTCGACCGCCCAGGCGAGATCGACGGCCGTCGGGCGGGCGCCGGTGAGCACCGCGGCGGCCCGGGCAAGGGTCGCGTCGTCGCCGTCGGCGAGGAGATCGAGCGCCAGGCCGTAGGCCGCGGCGACCCCGATCAGCGGCGCGCCCCGCACGGCGAGGCGGCCGATCGCGTCCGCGACCTCGCCGGCGGTGCGCAGCGTGAGCTCGACCTCATCGGCCGGCAGCCGGGTCTGGTCGAGCGCGCGGAGCGCTCCGTCGGCGAACCGGAGCGCGCTGAGCTCGGCGGACGGCGTCCCCGTCATCCGCGGCCCCGGCCAGGCGGGCGAGACTGCCCGGCTAGAGCCGGTTCTCGATGCTGAGCGGCGGGGCGGGGGCCGCCTCGGGCTCAGCGGGGGCCTCGGCCGGTGCGGCCTCGAGCCCGAGCGCCTGCTGGAGCTCGCCGGACTGGTACATCTCCATCACGATGTCGCAGCCGCCGACGAGCTCGCCCTCGACGAACAGCTGCGGGATCGTCGGCCAGTTCGAGAGCGCCGAGAGCTCCTGGCGGATCCGCGGATCGGGCAGGATGTCGACGGCGGCGAACGGGGTGTTCAGTGACTGGAGCACGGCGACGGTGCGAGCGGAGAAGCCGCACGCCGGCTGGTCAGGGGTGCCCTTCATGAACAGCAGCACCGGGTTCTCGTCGATCGCAGTGGCGATCGCGTCGCGAATGGGGTTGGCAGCGGAATCGGTCATGTGGTCTCTTCCGGTTGCGGGGTCGGGGTCTGCGTCTGGATGGAGAGAGCGTGGATGCGTCCGCCGAGCTCGTCGCCGAACACGTCGTAGACCATGCGGTGGGCGGCGATGCGACTCAGTCCCTCGAAGCCCGGCGCGGAGACGATCGCGCTGAAATGGTGGCCGTCACCGGTCACCTCGGCGCGGGCGCCGGGAATGCCGGCCTCGATCCGTTCTTTCAGCTCCTCCGGGGTGGCTGACACCCCTTCAGAGTAGCGTCCGCTGGTCGCTATACTGAATGAAGCAATGATCACCCTCACCGACAAGGGCGCCGAGAAGGTGCAGGAGTTCCTGGCCGCTCAGGCCACTGTCGCGGAGACCGCCGGACTTCGGGTCGGCGTGCGCGGCGGCGGATGCAGCGGATTCCAGTATGCCCTCGCCTTCGACGAGCAGCGCGACGGCGACACGGTGTTCGAGGACAAGGGCATTCGGCTTCTCGTCGACAACCCGAGTCTCCCGTACGTCGCGGGCTCCGTGATCGACTTCGTCGACGGTCTCCAGGGCGCCGGCTTCAAGGTCGACAACCCGAACGTGATCGCCGCCTGCGGCTGTGGCTCCTCGTTCCGCGTGGCGGACGAGGAAGAAGTCTCCGCGGTCTAGCTCCGGGCCGGTTCGACGCTCGGCGGCGCGTGCCTCGCGCCGCGACGATGCGTGTCCGGAAAGGGTCGCCGGGCGGGGCAAATCGGACACGCTGCGGCGCGCCGGTCGGAGGTAGCATCCCGCTCGTGGTGTCGGGGCGACACGATCTGCCCGGGGCGGGCACAGCCGGCCGGCAGACGACGCGATGAGTGCGGTGATCGACCGCCTCAGCCGTGAGGACGCCCAGATCCTCGCGCTCGGCGGCGCGACGATCCGCGGCCACACGGCGAAGGTGATGGTGCTCGAGCCCGTGGACGGCGTGCCGCTCCCCGGTGTCGAGCAGATCCGCGATCGCGTCGCCGCTCGCCTGGACCGCGCACCACGCTTTCGCCGGCGGGTCGTGCCGACGCCGTTCGGGGTCGCCGCGCCGGTGTGGGCCGACGATCCGGAGTTCGCGATCGAGCGTCACGTCGCCGTGCTCGATCGCGGGGACGCGGTCGGCGTCGACGGGCTCACCGCGCTGGCCGCCGAGCGGATGTCGGACATGCTCGACCGCGCGCACCCGCTGTGGCATCTCGACGTGATCCCCCGGCTCGCCGACGGGCGAATGGCGCTGATCTGGCGGGTTCACCACGCGCTCGCGGACGGGACGGGCTGCGTTCGCATCGCCCGGGCGATCCTGTGGGACACGCCCGATTCCGGCCCGCCAACCATCGATACGGTCGGCGGTTGGCGGCCCGAGCCCGCTCCCGGCCGGCTCGCGCTCCTCAGCTCGGGGGTCGCCGGCCGGGTCGGCGACCGCCTCGGATCGATGCGGCACACGGCCCCACCGCGGTCGGTCCGCTCGCTGCCCGAGCTCCGGGAGGTGCTTCGGCGGGAGATCCGCCGCGACGCGACGCTCACCCCGCTCGCCGGCCACGCCGGGCACCGGCGCGCGGTGGCCTTCGCCTCGCTGTCGTTCGCCGCGTGCCATACGGCGGGCAAGGCGATTGCTCCCGAGGTGACGGTCAATGATGTGCTGCTCGCGGTGGTGGCCGGGGCGCTGCGGGAGTGGATGCCGGATCGCGTCGGCCCGGAGGCCACGATCCGGGTGAAGGTGCCCGTCAGCCTGCACGGGGCGGCGGGTGACGACGGCCAGGCCAACCACGACTCCTACTTCTTCGCCGACCTGCCGATCCACGAGCCGGACCCCGTCGAGCGCGTGCGGATCGTCAGCCGCGAGACGACCGAGCGCAAGCTCCACCACGATGCCGAGGCGCTCTACCACCTCGGTCTGCACCCGACGTTCGTGCGGGTCGCGATGAGCCCTCGGGTGTTCACGTTCAACGTCTCGAACGTCCCCGGCCCCCGCGACGAGGTGTCGATGCTCGGGGCCCGGGTGGCCGAGCTCTACTCGCTGGCCGAGATCGCCGAGCACCACACGCTGCGGATGGCGATCATCTCGCTCGCGGGCCGGCTGTTCTTCGGCCTCAACGCCGACGCGGGCGCGGTCCCCGAGCTGCCGGCGCTGGCCGCTGGGATCGAGCGCTCCGGGGCGGAGCTGATCGACGCGGTGGGGTGAGCCGTCCCGCCTGTCGACCTCCTCCGGCCCTCAGGCCGGCATCACCGAGAGCGATTCCCACAGGAACATGCAGGCGAGGGTCCGGAACGGTCGCCAGCGCTCGCCGGCCTCGCCGACCTCCGCCGGGGTGGGCATCTCCGGCAGCCCGTAGCGGAGCATCACCGCGCGGCGGATGCCGAGGTCGCCGGGGGCCAGGACATCGGGGCGACCGAGGTGGAACATCATGAACACGTGGGCGCTCCACTCGCCGATGCCCTTGACGGCCACGAGCTCGGCGATCACCTCGTCGTCCGGCAGCTCGTCGAGGCGCTCGAGCTCCAGCGAGCCGTCGATCACGTGCTCGGCGAGCGAGCGCAGGAAGGTCACCTTGGCGCGCGAGAGCCCGGCGGCGGCGCGGAGCTCCTCGGGTTCCTCGGCGAGGACCTGCTCCGGGGTCGGGGTGCGGCCGTCGTAGCGGGTGGTGAGCCGGTCCAAGATCGCCCGCGCCGCCTTCGTCGAGAGCTGCTGGCCGACGATCGCCCGCACGAGTGCGCCGTAGTGGTCCGCGGAGCGTCGGGTGCTCAGGCGCTCGTCGACCCGCTCGAGCCCGACCTCGTCGATGATCTCGGCCATCACCGGGTCGGCGGCCCGCAGGTGGGCGACGCCCGCCGCCGGGTCGGAGCCGGTCGGTCCCGCGGCCGGATCAGGGCTGGCCGGCAACCGCCCCCGGCACGCCGGTGTTGGTCGAGTACTTCGGCTGGATCTTCGTGTCCGGGCGGATCGCGTGGACCGCCTGGGCGACGGCGATCGCCGACTCGGCGAAGCCGGTGGCGATCAGCTTGAGCTTGCCGTCGAAGGTCGTGATGTCCCCGCAGGCCCAGACCCGCTCGAGCGAGGTGTGCATCACCGGGTCGACGGCGATCGCGCCCTTGACGACCGCGAAGCCCCAGTCCTTCAGCGGGCCGAGCGCGGTCTTGAAGCCCAGCTGGAGGAGGATCGCGTCGACCTCGAGCTCCAGCTCGTGGGCCTCGTCCTCGGAATGGAACAGACGGACCCGCTCGATCGTCCCGTCGCCGGTCACCTCGCGGATCTGGAACGGCACGTGGAGGCCGATGTCGCCGCGGTCGGCGGCCTCCATCACCTGACCGACGGTCAGCTCGTGGGCCCGGAAGCCCTCGCGGCGGTGGACGAGCGCGACGGAGCTGGCGGTGTCGAGGAGGTTGACGACCCAGTCCATCGCCGAATCGCCTCCGCCGACGATCAGCACGCGCTTGCCCTCGAACACGGCCTTCTCGCCGACGAGGTAGTGCGCGCCGCGGCCCTCCCATGGGGTCATGTCGTAGCCGGGCAGCTTCTTCGGCTCGAACGCCCCGTGGCCGCCGGCGATGATCACCGTGCGCGAGCGGAGCTCGCCGCGATCGGTGTGCAGGACGACGACGCGGTCCTCGCCCTCGCCCTCCCAGGAGATCCGCTCGGCGGTGGTGTTGAGGTGGACCGGGACGTCGAACTGCTCGAGCGACTGCTCGCGGAGCTGCTCGACGAGGTCCTTGGCCAGCACCTTGGGGTGGCCGGGAACGTCGAAGATCCATTTCTCCGGATACAGCGTGGTGAGCTGGCCGCCGAGCTCGGGCAGCGAGTCGATGATGCGGGCGTCGGCCTCGCGCATCCCGGCCCAGAAGGCCGTGCACAGGCCGACCGGCCCGGCGCCGATCACCGTGATGTCGCGGACCGCGTCGAAGTCCGCGGCGAGCTTCGCCGGATCCTGAGTCATACGGAGATGCTGCAGCGCGGCGCCGTCGAGGGCGCCGAGCGCGCGCTCGACCGAGCACGCGATGCAGGTGAACGTCGGGGTGTCGCGCTTGGTGTACGAGCTCGACTCAGTGGTGCGCAGGCGCTGGACGAGATCGAGGAAGTCGCCCGGATTGTCGGTCTCGAAGGCGACCACGAACTCCTGGTCGTCGAGCCCGAACGAATAGCTCGTGTTGAGGTCGACCGACGGGGTACTCGCGACCCGACCTTGATGTGCTCCTGCATGATCCGCCAGCGGAGCTCGCCGGGGATCGTGTACCACTCGCGGGTCTTCACGAACGGGTAGACGAACAGGTACCTGCCGTGGGCCGGGCCGGACCTCGAGCCGCGACTCGTCGGAGTACTCCGAGGGCTTGGTCATGGCCAGGAACGAGTACGGGACGGTGCACCACTTCATCAGCCCGCTCTGGGCCAGGATCGACGTGGAACTCGTGGATCCGGTCGAGGTTCTGGGCCTGGCTGAGCAGCATCATGTCGGCAGTCGCCGCGGGTGCCGACGAGCGAGAAGGCGCGCAGCAGGTGGCCGTCGGCGAAGTCCTCGCAGGCGGCGATGAACTCGCGCTTGTCGGCCGCGCGCTGCTCCTCGTCGAGCCGCCGCCAGGCCGGATCGACCTTGAGGAACGTGTATTTGACGAAGTGGCGAACGGGCATGCTTCAGAGCATGATAGTTGTCCGCGCCGAAGCGGAATCGGTGCCCGTCCGCACCGTAGGTGCGAGCTCACGCGGGGGCCGGGGGCTCGGGACTAGCATGACCGCATATGCGGATCGCGCTGGTCTCGCCGTACTCGTGGACGTATCCGGGCGGCGTCACGCGGCACATCGAGGCGCTGGCCGAGCAGTTCATCGCCGCCGGCCACCACGTCCGCGTACTCGCGCCCGTCGACCCGCCGGGGCGGCTCTCGACCGCCCTTCACCGCGGAGCCCGGCCGCAGGAGCTGCAGCTGCCCGACTACGTCGTCCCGCTCGGGCGGACGGTCGGCTTCCACGCCAACGGCGCGGTCTCGAACCTCTCGATCACCCCATACGGCGTGGCCACGCTCCACCACGAGCTGCGGACCGGCGGCTACGACGTCGTCCACATCCACGAGCCGGTCGCGCCGCTTGCCGGCTGGGTGGCGACCGACTGGACGCGGCTCCCGCTCGTCGGCACGTTCCACTCCTACTCCGACAAGCGGCTGCCCGAACGGGATCGCCAACCTGATCGGCGCCCGGCGGGTGCTCAACCGCCTCCACGTCCGGATCGCGGTCTCCGAGGCCGCGGCCTGGACGGGCCGCCGGTGGTTCGGCGGCCACTACCGCGATCATCCCCAACGGCGTCGCTGTCGATCCCGCGCACGCCGCGGCGCTCGCGGCGCGCCCGGCCGACGAGTGCCTGCGGATCGCGTTCGTCGGGTCAGGCCGTCCCGCGCAAGGGCCTGCCGTTGCTGCTCCGCGCCTTCGAGGCGCTGCGCGAGCACGTCCCGGCCGAGCTGACGGTGATCGGCCCGACCGCCGAGGAGCTCGCGCCGCTGATCGTCGAGACCGAGGGGATCCGCGTCGCTGGGCAAGGTCGACGAGGCCGCGAAGCGCCAGCGTGCTGGCCGACGCCGATGTGCTGTGCGCGCCGTCGCTCGGCGGCGAGAGCTTCGGCATGGTGCTGACCGAGGCGTTCGCGGCCGGAACGCCGGTCATCGCCTCGGACATCGCCGGCTACCGCGACGTCGTCCGCGACGGCGTCGACGGGCTGCTCGTACCCGCGGGCGACGCCCAGGCCCTCGCCGAGCGGCTGCGCGACCTCTACGACGAGCCCGGGCGGCGGGCGGAGCATGGCCCGCAACGCCGCCGAGGACGTCCAGCGGTTCGCCTGGCCGCGGGTGGCCGAGGAGGTGCTCGGGGCCTACCGCGATGCCGATCGCCACCCCGGAGCCGTCCGGAGCTCAGGCAGCGGGCCGCGGTGCGGATCGGCCTTCGCTCGGCCGACCTGCGCCCGCACCAGCCGGCCCGCCGGCTGCCCAGCCTCGAGCCCGCGGCCGGCAGCCGCAAGCGCCGGCGCGATGGCGATCGCCCGGCGCGCGGCGCTGCGTCGCGGTCTCGCTCGGCGGCGATCGCGCTCGCCTGGTTCGCGCTGCAGAAGATCGGGATCTCCAACATCGCCTCGGCGCTGATCAACTCCAGCCCGGCGTTCGTGCTGCTCGGCCTCGGGGTGATGTGCGGCGCGATGGTGCTGCGCGCCGTCTCGTGGCACGCGATCCTCCAGAGCGGCGCTGCCGCGGGCGCACGTGCGCATGAGCGACGCGATGCAGGGCACGTTCATCGGCGTGCTGATGTCCTCGACCCTGCCCGCCCGCCTCGGCGAGCCCTCGCGTGCGCTGGTCGTCGCCCGGCGGACCGGTCGCCCGCGGGAGAACCTGCCGATCGTGCTCGGGACGCTCGTCTCCCAGACGCTGCTCAACATCGTCGCGCTGGTCGTGCTCGGCGCGGTCATGTTCTCCTCGGTCGACATCTTCAGCGGCCACCAGGAGGCGCTGCTGATCACCGCGATCGTGCCGGTGACGCTGCTCGCTGATCGTGCTGCTGGCCCCGGTGATCCTCCGCGCCGGCGGCCCGGCAGCGACAGCGAGGGCTCACGGTTCCCCGGGCCCAGGCCGGCGTGGCCGAGGCCCGGCGGGCGCTGACCCGGGTCCGCGCCGGGCTGCTCGTGTTCCGACAGCCCCGGCTGGGCGCGATCGCCACCGTGGCGCAGCTCGCGGCCTGGGCGCTCCAGTGGCTCTCGTGCTACATCCTGCTCGTCGCGCTCGGACTCGACCACCAGGCCGGGATCGCGGCCGCCGCCGCGGTCCTGTTTGCGGTCAACATCACCGCGGTGCTGCCGGCCACGCCGGCCAACCTCGGCGTGTTCCAGGCCGCCTGCGCCGCCGTGCTGCACACCGGCTGGCACGTCGGCGATCCCCGAGGCCGTGGCCTACGGCGTGATCCTCCAGGCCGTCGAGGTCTCGACGGCGATCCTGATGGGCATGCCCGCGCTGCTCAAGGAGGGCATGTCCTGGCGCGAGGTGCGGCTGCGGGCGATGCACGCCACCCCGGTCAAGCTGCCCGCGCGCCCGCATCCTCGCCGGCCCGGTACCGGCGGCCGCTCGCGGCGCTCCGGCCGCTCGGCCGGCGTCGAGAGCTGAGCCGAAGGCTCTCCCGGGCGTCACTCCCGGCGACCGTGCCGGTCGTAGGTGTCCGTCGCCGCCGGGCGGGTAGCTGCTCGCTCGCCACCAGCTGCCGTATCAGGAGGAGAGCATGAGCAGCGACGTTCAGACCGGCACCATCCGCACCAAGATCCCCGCTCGGCTGGATCGGCTGCCATGGTCAAGCTTCCACTGGAGGGTGATCATCGGCCTCGGCACGGTCTGGATCCTCGATGGGCTCGAGGTGACGATCATCGGCTCGGTCTCGGCCCAGATCGGGATGAAGGGCTCGGGCGCCAACATCTCGGCCGCCAACGTCTCCGGTTGGGCCGCCTCGCTGTACGTCGCCGGCGCGTGCCTCGGCGCGATCGTGTTCGGCCAGCTGACCGATCGCTTCGGACGCAAGAAGCTGTTCATGATCACGCTCGGCATCTACCTCGTCGGCACCGTGCTGACCGCGTTCGCGTTCGCCGCCTGGTGGATCTACCTGTTCCGGTTCGTGACCGGGTTCGGCATCGGCGGCGAGTACGCCGCGATCAACTCGGCGATCGACGAGCTGATCCCGGCCAAGCACCGCGGGCGGGTCGACATCTCGATCAACGGCAGTTACTGGGCCGGCGGCGCGGCGGGGGCGCTGCTCGCCGTGCTCGCGCTGAACAACACCGCGGTCAACGTCGGCTGGCGGCTGTGCTTCGGCCTCGGGGCGGTGCTCGGGCTCGGCATCCTGCTGCTCCGCCGCAACCTCCCGGAGAGCCCGCGGTGGCTGTTCATCCACGGCCGCGAGGAGGAGGCCGAGAAGGTGGTGGCCGAGATCGAGGCGGACGTTGAGCGGGACACGGGGCAGAAGCTGCCCGACGTCGACGAGGAGATCACCGTCCGCCAGCGCCGGACGATCCCGCTGTCGCTGATCCTCCGCTCGGTGCGTGACGCTGTACCCCAGGCGGACGATCCTCGGCTTCTCGCTGTTCGTCGGGCAGGCCTTCCTCTACAACTCGATCCTGTTCGGCCTCGGCGATGCTGCTGGCGACGTACTTCAAGGTCTCGGCCGACCAACATCGCCGTACTACATCGCGATCTTCGCGGTCGGCAACCTGTTCGGCGCCGCTGGTCCTCGCGCGCCTGTTCGACACCGTCGGCCGCAAGCCGATGATCGCCGGGACCTATCTGCTGTCCGGCTCGCTGCTGGTGGTCACCGCGATCCTGTTCGGCTCGCAGAGCCTGACCGCGGCGAGCTTCATCGCGCTGCTGTGCGTGGTCTTCTTCTTCGCCTCGGCCGGCGCCAGCTCCGCCTACCTGACGGTCTCGGAGATCTTCCCGATGGAGACCCGGGCGCTGTGCATCGGCGTGTTCTACGCGTCGGCACGCGGCATCGGCGGGATCACCGGTCCGCTGGTGTTCCAGGCGCTGATCAAGACCGGCGAGCTTCGCAAGGCGGAGCTCGCGCTGATGCTCGGCGCGGCGATGATGATCGTCGGCGGCATCGTCGAGCTCGATCTTCGGGGTCAAGGCCGAGCACCAGTCGCTCGAGGACATCGCCAAGCCGCTCACCGCCGAGGAGGCGGAGCGGTCCGGTCCGCCGTCCCGGCAGACGGCTCCGGCGACGGCGTAGCGGGCCCGCTCAGCGTCCGCGGACGGCGCTGACGAGCCGGGCCGCGGCGAGCGGCCGCCGCTCCCCGGCACCGCGCGCCCGGGCGTACTCGGCGGCAGCCGCGATCTCGGTCCGGATCCCGGCCCTGAAGCTCTCGACGCCGAAGCGCTCGGCGTTCTCGCGCGCAGGCCGCGGGGTCGACCGCGGCGTCATCGAAGCGCAGCACGGTCTGGGCGAGCTCCTCCGGCCCGCCGTGCCAGAACGTGCCCGTGACCCCGTCGATCACCGTCTCCAGCACGCCGCCCTCGCCCCGGGCGATCACCGGCCGGCCTGCGGCCTGGGCCTCGACGGCCGCGATCCCGAACTCCTCGACCGCGGTCGTGATCAGCGCGCGGGCTCCCTGGAGCACCTCGGCCACCTCGGCGTCGGTGATCCGTCCGGTGAACGTCACCGACGGGCCGGCCTGACGGCGCAGCGAACGGTCGGCCGGGCCGTCGCCGACGATCACCAGCGGGAGTCGCAGCCGGTTGAAGGCGGTGATCGCGACGTCGATCTGCTTGTGGGGCATCAGCTCGGAGACCATCGCGTAGTGCTCGCCGACCGGACCGGGGCGGAAGCGCTGAGTCTGGACCGGGGGGTAGACGACCGGGGCCTCGCGGCCGAAGCACTCCCGGATCCGGGCCTGTGTGATGCGGGAGTTGGCGATGTAGCGGTCGGTCCCGCGAGCGGCGCGCCGGTCCCAGCGCCGCCAGCGGCGCAGCGTGCCGGCGAGCAGCGTCCGGGCGATCACGTTGCGCCGCCGGGCGAGGGTGGCGTCGCGGTCGTTCCAGGCGTAGCGGAACGGGTTGTGGCAGTAGGACACGTGCAGGCCGTGCTCGCCGCGAAGGATCCCGTGGGCCCAGGCCGAGGAACTGGAAACGACGAGGTCGAAGTGATCGAGCGGCAGCGACTCGATCGCCGCCGGGTACAGCGGGAGCAGCGCCCGGAACGTGCGGGAGTTCGGACGCAGCCGCTGGAGGAACGTCGTGTACACCGCGCGATCGGCGAACCGACCCTCGGTGCCCTGCTCGTCGTAGACCGCGGTGAAGATCGGCGCATCGGGCCACATCGCGCACAGTTCCAGGAACACGCGCTCGCCGCCTCGGACGTCGAGGAGGAAGTCGTGGACCAGCGCCACCCGTTGCGGCGCCGACGGAGTCTCGGCGAAAAGCGCCACGACCGCGAGTGTAGGAGAGGCCGCCCGCTGATCAGACGGGGTCGATCGCCGCAGCCTGGCGTCGGCGCTTGGCCAGGAACATCGCCTGATCGGCACGGTGGAGCGCCGAGGTGACATCGTCGGTGTACCGCGCAATCGCCGCGCCGTAGCTCACCGACGGGGTGGGGAACTCGGTCGCCGCACAGAGCGCCTCGTGGATCCGCTCGACGACCCCGTCCGGTTCCGGCTCGTCGAGCTCGATGATCACCCCGAACTCGTCGCCACCGAGCCTCCCGATCGTGTCCTCGGCGCGGGTCGCCGAAACGAGCTGGCCGACGACCCAGCGGAGCACGCGGTCGCCGTGCTCGTGTCCGTGCTCGTCGTTGACCCGCTTGAAATCGTCGACGTCGAGCAGGAGTACGAGCACCGCGGTGTGGCGGCGGTCGCGTCGCACGAGCGCGTGGGCGAGGCGGTCGTGAAACATCACGCGGTTGACGGCCCCGGTGAGCGGATCGAGTACCGCGGCCTGCCCGAGCTCGGTGGCGATCCGGACGAGCTCGATGTGCGTGCTCGCCTGCTCGGCGAGGTCCTCCAGCAGTGCGACCTGCTCAGCGGTGATCGCCCGCTCCTCGCCGTCGAAGGCGCACAACGTGCCGACGACCACACCGCCCTGCACCCGGAGCGGGACCGCGGCGTAGAAGCGCACCGGGTCGGGACCGGCAGCGAACGGCGATCCGGCGAAGCGCGGTTCAACCGACGCGTCCGCACAGACGATCCGCTGCTCGGTGCGAAGGACCTCCTGGCACATGCTGTCGGCGAGCGTGGCCGACTCCAGCGGGGCACCGGTGGCCGCGATCCGGCGCTGGAGGGTGTCGTCGAGGATGTGCACGGCCGCCGCGCGGCCACCGGTCACGTAGGTCGCGAGCCGGGTGAGCGAGGTGAGCGCCGGGTCGCCGATCCGGTCGAGCACGCGCAGCCGCTCGATCGCATCGAGCCGCCGCCGCACATGGGCCGGGTCCTCGGGCCCGCGGGGAGTCAGCATCGGTGGCACCCCTTGGATATCGGCCGCCGGGGCGTCCGCTTGAAGTCCGGAGGCGTCGCGAGCGCGGGGAGCGCCTCCGCGAGGGGGGCCGGCCGTCCGAGGTGGTAACCCTGCCCGTAGCCCACCCCGAGCTCCCGCAGCAGCTCGAGGGTCGCGTCGTCGCCGACGAACTCGGCCACCGTCTCGGTCCGCAGGCCGCGGGCGATGTCGACGATGGCGCTCACGACGAGCCGGTCGGTCGGAGTCGTACGGAGCTTGTGGATGAACTCGCCGTCGATCTTGAGATAGTCGAAGTCGAGGTGCTTGAGGTAGTAGAAGGACGCGAAGCCGGCACCGAAGTCGTCGAGGGCGAAGCGGCAGCCGAGCAAGCGCAGCTCGCGGGCGAGATCCCGAGCCCGCTCGATGTTGACGATCGCCGCCGTCTCCGTGACCTCGACGATCAGCCGCCCCTCGGGGATCGGATGCTCGGCGAGCATCTCGGCGATGTCCGCGGCCAGCTGGAGATCGTTCATCGACCGGCCGGAGAGGTTGACCGACAGGGCGATGTCGTTGCCCGCGGCGGAGTGCTCGTGGAGCAGCTCGGTGGCGCGGCGCAGAACCCAGCGATCGATCTCGCCCATCAGATCGAAGCGCTCGGCGTTGTAGAGGAACGAGCCCGGGGGGATCAGGTCGCCGTGGTCGTCCGGGAGGCGCAGCAGCAGCTCGTAACGCGGGAAGCCGTCGTGGCAGATCCCGACGATCGGCTGGGCGTGCAGGACGAACACCTCCTCGTCAAGTGCGGTGCGCAGTCGCTCGAGCCAGGAGTGGCGGGCGCTGACCACGGCGCGGCGGTTGAGTGCGCGGTCATACACCGAGTAGCGGTCCTTGCCCGCGGCCTTCGCGTCGTACATCGCGATGTCGGCCTCGACGACGAGCTCGGAGGCCGTGAGCTGCAGGCCGTCATCGAACGTGGTGACGCCGATCGAGGTCGTCACCGACACCTGATGCTCGGTGTCGATCATGAACCCGCGGCGGCGGATGGAGTGGAGGATCTTCTCCGCGATGGCGATCGCCTCCGCCTCCGTGCACTGCTGGAGGATGATCGCGAACTCGTCGCCACCGATCCGGGCGACGATGTCGGTCTCGCGGATGCTCTGGCGCATGAGCGTGGCGAGCCTGCGGACGAGCTCGTCGCCCGCCTGGTGGCCGAAGCGGTCGTTGACGAGCTTGAATCCGTCGAGATCGAGTGCGAGCAGCCCAGCCCGACGGCCGTAGCGGCGGCTCTCGTCGACGACCCGTTGGAGCTCGGACTCGAAGCGGTGGCGGTTGAACAGGCCGGTGAGGGTGTCGTGATCGGCCAGGTGCCGGAGCTGGCCCTCGAACCGCTTCCGGTCGGAGATGTCGAGCACCTGGACGACGCAGTGGGCCGACTGGCCGCCGGCGGGCTCGGGGATCGGCGTCGCGGACACGAGCGCCCAGATCTCCCGGCCGCCACGGTGGAGGAAGCGCTTCTCGACCTGCCCGGTCTCGCCGGCGTGGACGAGATCCAGGATCTCGGCCGTGCGGTCGGCGTCATCGGGGTGGGTGATCGTCGAGGTGAGGACACCGTCGAGCTCACCCGGTGCCCAACCGACGATCTCGGCCAGCGCTCGGTTGGTCTGGATCATCCGGCCCCGCTCGCGACCACGGAGCCCGGTGATCGCGATTCCGATCGGACCGTTCTCGAACGCCGCCTTGAACAGGCGCTCGGCCCGCTCGCGCTCGAGTTCTGATCGCCTCAGGGCCGAGATGTCACGCGCGAACGTGGCCGCGCCGATGACCCGACCCCGCGCGTCGCGTACCGGCGAGACGGTGAGCGCGACATCCAGCCGCCAGCCGTCGCGCCGGATGCGCTGGGTCTCGATACGGGAGACCTCTCCGGCGCGGGCGCGGGCGAGCAGCTCGTCGATCTCGTCGCGCAGCTCGTCGGGAGCGAGCATCGAGACGTGGCGGCCGACCGCCTCGGCACGGCTGTACCCATACATCTGCGCGGCGCCTTCGTTCCACTCGCCGATCACCCCGTCGAGGTCGTTGAAGAAGACGGCATCGGCCGCGGCCGACGAGAGCAGCGCCAGTCGCCGGGTGGTTGCCCTCGACCGTCGAGCCCGCGCCAGCAACGCCGAAAGGCCTTGCGCGGGGCGCAAAGCTCGAGTCCGCTCGTACACGTCCTCCCGCTGATCGACAGCTCGCGGGGAGAGCTTGAGTGAGTTGGACGAAAGTTCGACGCCCGGCGCTCAGCCGCCGAAGCCGTCGAGGGCGTCGAGGGCGTCGAGCCGCTCGGCGATCGCGACCGGCGTCCGGCCGGCTGCCCGCATCGCGGCGAGCGCGCTGTCGAGCAGGTCGATTCGCCCCTCGCCCGCGATCAGCCAGTCGTGGAACGTGAGCAGTGGCGGGAGAGTGGTCCCGCGGGCACAGTGACCGAGCGCGAATGCAGCGTATGCATGGAGCGGCGGGGCGATCGCGGTCTCGGGGTCCGGGAGGCCGAACAGGTCGCAGTCCATCGGCGCATAGAGCGGGACCTCGAGCAGCCCGCCACGCGAGAACGGAGGGCGGCGCGCCGGTCCCGAGGGGGCCGCGGGCCGCCGGCGGGCGGTGGCGTTGAGCGCCCGGTCGGCGACCGCCGCGGTCCAGCTGTCCAGGGCACGGGGTCTCCGGGCGAGAGCCCGCCACGGCGCGGCGGTGCGGAGCCGGTCCGGACGGGCGAGCTCGACCGGATGACGGAGCTCCCAGTTGCTCGCGTAGCGGTACCCGCGCTCGGCCAACAGGGCGTAGGTCCCACCGTCGAAGAACGCCGGCGCGAGCAGGTGGGGAGCCCGGAAGCCGCAGGGGCGGGTCCCCGCCGCCTCGGCGATCACCGACCCGGCGCGGTCGAGGCCGTCGGCGAGCTCGTCCGCGGTGAGACTCCCCGCTCGGGCCATCGGCTCGTGGCGGTAGCCGTGGACGGCGAGCTCGTGGCCGCCCGCGGCGATCGTCCGCAGCAGCTCCGGGTGGGCCTCGGCGAGCTCGCCGACGACGAAGAACGTCGCGCGCGCTCCGTGGGCGGCGAGCGTCCCGAGGATCCGATCCGTGGCGGCCGCGAGGTCGTAGTGCGCCGGCCGCGGCATCCCGTAGGCGCCCTCGTAGTCGAAGGTGACGAACCCGGCGTCCCTCATCGGCCGGCTCCCCGCGCGAGCTGGAGCGCTCCGGCGATGCGACCGGTGAAGTACGCCGTGAGCAGGGTGGCATCGAGCGCGACCGCCGCGGGCCAGCGCCACTGCGCGCCGGAGTCCCAGGCGAAGGCCGGGGTCACGTGGCCCGCGGCGACCGCGGCCGTGAACATGGCCGGGGCCCATCGGGCGACGTGGCGAGGTCGGCCCGCAGCCGCGAGCCCCAGCGTGAGCAGCCAGCCCGCGGTGGCGAGGTCCGGGCCGCGGAGCTCCCGGTAGCGATGGAGCTGGCGGGTCGCCCCTCGGCCGCTCTGGTGCAGCCAAGCGAGGGTCTGCAGCAGGCCCTTGCCCTCGCGGTGCTCGACGTAGAGCCCGTCGACGGTGACGAGCCGCGCTCCGCGGGCGGCGAGCGTGTGCCCGAGCGCGACGTCCTCGCCCTCGCGGAGCGCGGGGTCGAACGAGTCCCCCTCCAGAACGGCGTGCCTGAACAGGGTGTTGCTGCCGGTGACGGCGGTGGTGTGGGCCCGGGGACGCGGACGCAGGCGGAGCCGGACGGCGATGTAGGCCACATCGCCGTCCGGGAGTGCGGTCCCGGCGGCGGCGTCGGCCGGAGTGTGCTCGATCGCCTCGCGGCACCGAGTCAGCCAGTCGCCGGGAAGGACGATGTCGGCGTCGACGGTGGCGAGCAGCTCACCCCGTGCGAGCCCGACCCCGGTCCGCCGGGCGAACCCCCGTCCGCGGTTCTCGTGGAGGCGGTGCAACCGGATCCGGCCGTCGGCCTCGGCGAGCTCCAGGACCGCGGTCGCGGTGCCATCGGTGGAGCCGTCGTCGACGACGATCACCTCGTGGTCGCCGTTCTGGGCGGCGATCGAGCGCAGGGTGGCGGCGATCCCCGCCGCCTCGTTGTGGGCGATGACGACGAACGAGACGAGTGGGGCGGTGGCTCCCATGCCGGCGGAAACGATAGTCGGGCGGATGGCCATCGCCCGGCGGCACGCGGCCTCGTCCATCCGTCCAGATTCGGCCCCTTTCGCCCAATCAGTCATGTGGCCAGAGCGGTTCATCAACCGGCGTGGACGGCTGTCGGCCGGTCGAAGCGAGACCGGGACCTCACACCAGAACCCGGTTCGAGAACTCGCCCATGACCACTCGCCCCCTGCACTCGCTGCGTCACCTCGCGCTGGCCCTCGCCGCGCTCCTCACGCTCGTCCCGGCGGCCTTCGCCGTCGCGCACAAGCGCCCCCGTCACCCCCACCGCACGACGCATCACCACCGTGCGCCGCACCACTCTCGTCCCGTGTCGTACCCGAAACGTGTGGATCGCGCCGTCCCGCCGGCCGAGCGGAGGGTCGCGACGAAGCCGAAGGCGCGGGGACAGCGGACCACGACGCCCGTCGCGCCGGCCGCCGCGAAACCGACGACGGGCGCGCACGTGTCGCCCACCTCGGTGATCACGGCCTCGTCTCGCGGCGCAAGCCGGAGCGACTGCGTGTACAGCGCGAATAACGTCGCGACGCTCACACGCTTCGGGGCGATGGTCGGCCACCAGTTCGACTGCGCGATGGTGTTCAGCAACGCGAACCCGACGTGGAAGGACTGGGAGTTGCCGTGGATCATGAACGACCCACGACCTGCCTACAACTGGCAGGCGTGGGCGACGGCGTCGGGAACCCATCGCCAGTTGATCATCACGATCACGCCGTTTCCGGACAGCGAGGCGGGCAGCAACTGGTTGCGCGCCGGAGCGAGCGGGGCATTCGACGCGCACGCTCGCGCGCTCGCCGAGAACCTCGTCAGAGCCGGCCTGGGCAACTCGGTGATCCGCCTGGCCCACGAGGCAAATGACGCCGCCTATGACTACTCGCTCGACGACTCGCCCGCCGATCAGGCGCTGTGGGCTCGGATGTGGCGTCACGAGGCGCTCGCGATGAAGTCGGTTCCGGGAGCTCACTTCTTGATGGACTGGTGCATCAACGCCCGCTACCGCGCGATCCCGCTCGCCAACTGGTATCCCGGCAACGACGCCGTCGACATCGTCGGGGTCGACAGCTATGACTCCGGCGTGACAGCGGGTCTGAACCGCTGGTCGACCATCTTCGGCGCCACCGACGGGATCGGAACCGTGCTCGCGTTCGCCAAGGCCCACGGGAAGCCGGTCAGCCTCCCCGAGTGGGGGCTGTCCCCAGCCGGCACCACTCGGGGCGGAGGCGACGATCCGGCGTACATGAACGGCATCGCGGCGATCGTCCGCGACAACAGCGTGGCCTACCAGAGCTACTTCTTCAACGGCGATACGGCGGCGGTGCTCAAGGCCAGCCCTCAGAGTCTCGCCGCGTACCGGCGCCACTTCGGCGGGGGCGGCAAGGCCGCCTGAAGGCAGACGATCGGGCGGTCGGCGTCGGCTTCAATGCCCGGCGTAGAAGTCGAAGCGTCGAGTGTCCTCGCCGGTCTTGCGCAGGATCGTCAGCGACGGGTGCCGGACGCGCGCGTAGTGGTGCAGGTACACGGCCGCGGGGAGGACCCACTGGGCGATCCGCGGGGGCAGCAGCCGCCGGGCGAGCGCCCCGATCCGCTGGCGCAGGCTCGCGGGCGGCGGCGCCGACTCGCTCACGGTGGCGATGTGGGGGTAGGTCTCGACGTAGGAGAGCGCGGTGGCGACGGCCGGCCAGTCGCAGTCGTCGAGCGCGATGAACCCCCCGGGCCGGACCAGGCGGTTGGCGAAGTACAGATCGACGATCACCTGATCGAATGTGTGCCAGCCGTCGATGAACACGAAGTCGAACGAGTCCGGGCCGGCGCGGCGCAGCAGCTCGGGCAGGGCGAGCTCGGACGGCTCCTCGATCAGCTCGAAGAAGTCGATCCCGGCCCGCTCCAGCTGGGCGATCCCGATGCCCTCCCAGACCCCCGTTTGGACCGGATCGATGATCGTGTGGCGGGCGCCAGGCCGGTCGCGGAGTGCGTCACACATGTACAGCGCCGAGATCCCGTAGGCGCAGCCGATCTCGAGCGTCGTGACGATCCCCGGATGGGCGGCGATGAGCGCCGACAGGTGCTCGCCCTCGACCCGGCTGACGCTGGAATGGAGTGGCCGGCCGGCGCCGTGCGCATCACGCACGGCCCCGGTGCGAAGGATCTCGTCGATGACCGCACGCGGCCCAGGGCCGGCGGGAGCTCTCACGCCTTCAGCGGCCGGGTCCATCGCTCGAGCCTACAAGAGCCCCGGCGCGGCGCCCGGCGAGCTCGCCGGCCATCGTCGCCACCTCTTCGGCGAGCGTGAGCGCGGCGTACGCCAGGGGCACGGGCGAGCGCCGGGCGACAGCGAGCTGGGTGAATCTCGGATAGGCCAGCGGGGTGAGCACGAGCACCGCCCGGCGGGCCCGGCGGTTGACGAGCCCGGCGAGCAGGCTGACCCCGGCGAGCACCGGCACCGGATAGACGATCAGCCGCGGGCCGGGGTGCGTGGCCGCGACTCGGGCGTGGCCGGCACCGTACGCCCGCGCGCGGCGGATCCCGTCGCGCAGGCGGGGCCGAAAGTGGTGATGGACGACGGCGTCCGGCGCGTAGAGCAGACGTGCGCCGCCCGGACGGGCGTGGGCGCGCAGACAGAGCTCCTCCTCGTCGGCGCCGAGCCGGAATGCGGCGTCGAACCCGCCGAGCTCCCGGAGCAGCGGGCGACGCAGCGCCATGTTCGCGCCGACGAGCGAGTAAAGCTCCTCGCCGGCCCGCAGCTCCGGTCCGAACCCGGCCATCCGGCGGGCGTACAGGGCGAGGCGGGCGAGAGGTGAGCGCGAGCCGCCGAGCTCGGCGCCCATCGGGGCGAGCGGGCGCACCGTGCGCAGGTAGCCGAGCAGGAACGCATCCGTGCACTCCTCGACGATCCGCCCAGCCGCACCGTCGACGGTGGGGTTGCTGAACGGCTCGAGCAGCCGCTCGAGCCATGCGGGCTCGGGCTCGCAGTCATCGTCGGTGAACGCGACCACATGTGCCCGCGCCGTCTCGATCCCGGCGTTGCGGGCCCCGTTGAGGCCCCGGGAGACGGGCAGCCGGACGACCGTGGCCCCGGCGGCCTCGGCCACCTCGGCGGTCGCGTCCGTGGAGCCGTCGTCGACGACGATCACCTCGTACCGCGCGGGATCGAGCGTCTGGGCGGCGAGCGCGGCGAGGGCGGTGGGGAGCAGCTCCGCGCCGTCGTGGCTGCACAGCACGACGGCGATCTCGGGCGCCCCGGTCATCGAGCTCTCCTGGGCGGCTCGGCGGCGAACTGGCGGAGCAGCCCCGCGCCGAGCAGCAGGTGGTCGACGACGGTGATCGCCGCGCCGGTGCCGCGGTTGCGGACCGCGGGGATGATCAGCAGCGCCAGGTACGCGGGGGTGATCAGGACCACGGGCAGCCCGAGCAGGAACAGGGCGTATGCGAACGGTGCCTGATCCTCGCTCGCGGCCCGGCGCAGCCGATCGGGGTGCTTGCCGTACAGCCGGCCCTTCGCCCGTCCGTACTTCCAGGAGCGCCGGAGCTGGCGGCGGCGGTCGCCCCAGTCGACCCACACGAGCGCTTCGGGGACGTGGCGCAGGCGGACCCCGGCGTCGCGCAGGCGCCAGGAGAGGTCGACGTCCGAGCCGTACTCGAACGTCTCGTCGAAGTTGCCGACCTGGTCGAACAGTTCGCGGCGCAGCGCGAGGTTGATCGTCGGGCACGCCTCCAGGTAGCGCCCGGTCGGGGCGAAGCGTCCGCTGTAGAGGTCGACCGGCCCGCTGCCGACCGCGCGGCCCGCGCAGACGCTCTCCTCGCCCGCGAGGATCGGCGCGACGAGCGTCGCGAGCCACCCCGGCTCCGGGATGCATCCGCAGTCGACGAACACCACGATCTCGCCCTGCACGCGGCGGATCGACTCGTTGCGCTGGTGGGGGATCGAGATCGCGACACCGGCCGGTGGGACGAAGTCGAACCACCGCACGTCGGGATGGTCGCGGCGGATCGCGTCGAGCCGGCCCCGCGAGGCGTCGACCACGATCAGCTCGCCGGTGGGGTCGGCGGTGGCGAGCTCGGCCGCGACGGCGTCCAGGGTCCCCGCGAGCGCCGGTTCGTCCTTGGAGATGACGACGACCGAGATCATGCCGGGGCCCGGCACAGGAAGATCGGTTCGATCCGGCCGAACTTGCGCAGGCGATGGCGCTCGATCTCGGCCTCGGGGAGCTCGTCGGAGAGGTCGATCTCAGTCGGCGTGAATCCGGCCGCGGTGAGGCGGTCGAGGTAGTCGCGGCCGTAGCGACGGACGTGATCGGCCTGCCCGAAGCGGGCCAGCCTGGCCTGCGGGCCGATCACCGACGGGTCCTCGTCGGTGATCGGCTCCTCGACGTCGGGGACGAGCAGCACCGCCCACCCGCCGGGCGCGAGGACTCGCCTCAGCTCGCGCATCGCGGCGCGGTCGTCGGGGACGTGCTCGAGGACGTGGTTGCACATCAGACCGTCGAACGCGCTGTCGGCGAATGGGAGGTCGGTCACGTCGAGCCTCAGTTCACCGAACTCGCCGCCGAGGTCGCCGGAGACGTACTCGCGTGCCGCCGCGCGCAGCCGCGGGCCGAGCGCGGGCTCAGGGGCGATGTGAAGCAACCGTGGCCGGCCGGCGAGCAGCTCCGGCCGCGAGTCGAGCCACAGCCACAGCAGACGGTCGCGCTCGAGCGAGCCGCAGCGCCAGCACATCCGGTCCGGGCCGTTGAACGGGGCGAGCTCGGCGAAGCTCGCCCCGCAGCAGGGACAGCTGCGGGCCGTCCCGCGGTGCAGGAGTGCGCCGCGGAGGCGTCCGGGCGCCCGCTCGATCGCGCGGCGGGCGGCGCGTGCCCGTGGGCGGGCGAGGAGGGCCCGGGCGACGAACAGGAGATGTCCGGGGGCGCCGGCGCTCACGCGGCCGGAGCGGTGAAGAAGTTCCATGGGCGGCCGCGAGCGTACGCGGCGCGGAGCTCGGCGACCGAGTACGGACCGTGTCCGTCCATGTCGAAGATCCGCAGCCCGGCCTCGGCGAGGACGGCGGCGAGCGCCTCGGGCTCGGCGCCGTAGTGCCGGGCGGTTCGGGCCTGGTACTCGAACAGGAGCAGTGGGCGGTGGGTGGCGAGCGTGGCCCGAGCACCGCGGAGGACCTCGAGCTCCGCGCCCTCGACGTCGAGCTTGATCAGCGCCGGGGAGAAACCCTCGGGGATCAGGGCGTCGAGCGTGCGCACCGGCACGGTGATCGCCTCGGTCTCGCCGGCGGCGTAGCCGACATCGCGCAGGCTGCTGCGGCTCGGCAGCGCGCGATGGAGGTGGAACGTCGTCTCACCCTCGCGGTCAGACAGGGCCTCGGCGCGGACCTCGACCCCGGGGAAGCGCCGGCCGAGGTCGGCGCGGAGCTCCGGGACGGGCTCGAACGCGAGGTGGCGGCCCTCGGGGGCGAGCGCTGTGAACAGCTCCAGAAACGTCCCGACGTTCGCACCGATGTCGATGCAGCTCGAATCGCGCCGCAGCGCAGCGGCGCAGACGACGCGGGCCTGGTCGTCGTCACGGAGGTTGCGACGCACCGTCGGGCTGGCCATCCCCCGCAGCCCGGCGCGTGCAGCGAGCTCGAGCGCGGGCTCGGCGCCGAGGCGGCGGGCGGCGGCGCGGACCGCGGTGCGCAGCGGCGAGGCGCTCAACGGGCCTCCGCCGGTGCGCCGGCGCGGAGCCCGTGGCGCGTCGCGGCGACGACAGCAGCGGCCGTCAGCAGCAGCAGGCCTCCGCGCACGGCCCACCCGACCGCGTCGCCGGGCAACAGCGCCCCGGCGGCGACGAGCGGGGCGGTCGCGGCCCAGGCCAGCGCCGCGTCGCGCCGGGCGCCCGGCAGCGAGACGATCCGGCGGGCGCGCAGCGCGACGATCACGGGGAGAGCGCCGTAGGCCACGAGCGTCGCCACCGCGGCGCCGATCAGGCCGATGGCGGGGAGCAGGATCAGGTTGGCCACGATGTTGAGCACCGCCGAGACCGGAGCGGCGAGTGCCATCACGCGGGTTCGGCCGGAGAGGAACACGACCTGAAAGTACGTGCCGCAGGTGGCATAGGGGAGTGCCGAGGCGGCGACGATCGCGGCCACCGGGACGAGCTTCGCCCGGTCGTAGGACGGCGGAGCGGCGAGCACGAGCCCGAGCGGGGCGAGCAGCGCGAGCGCCGCCGCCGCGCCGGCGGCGAGCACGTGGATCGTCCGCGAGGTCGCCTCGAGCACCGCCCATCGGTCCGCATCGCGGGCCGCGAGCAGCAGTGGCATCCAGGCCTGGTTGATCGCGGTGACGAGTGCGACGCCGATTCCGCCGATCGCGTAGGCGACGGCGTACCGGCCGGCCGCGGCGAGGCCGAGGACCCCGCCGATCACGATCCGGTCGACCGACACGAGCATCGACACGGCGACGCTGTGGGCGACGAGCGGCAGCCCGATGCCGAGCGCGCCTCGAAGCTCGGCGCGCGGGGCCGGTCCGGCCCGCCACCCCCCGATCAGCACCAGCCCGAGCCCGGCGGCGACGGCGATCCCGATCATCAGCCCGGTGATGTACGCCGTCGGCGTGCCGAGCACCGCGGTCGCCACGACCCCGAGGCCCTGGCCGCCGGCGGCGGCGATCAGCGCGACGGTGAGGAACGCCCACGGCCGCTCCTGGGCCCGCAACAGCGCCTGCACGCCGAGCAGCACGGCCCCGGCGGCACCGCCGAGCACCGCGACGCGGAGGATGCCCGGGTGCTGGAGCGACAGGGCCGGGGCCCAGGCGAGGCTCGTCAGCTCGATCACACCGGCCACGAGCAGCGCGAGGCCGACCATCGAGAGCAGCAGCCGCCGGGCGAGCACGGGGCCGTCCGGGCCGCTGAAGTACCTCCGGGAGGCGGCCTCGGGGAGACCGGCCGCGCCGAGGATCGAAAGGATCGTGTAGACGACGACGGCGGTGGCGGTCTCGCCGAAGGCCGACGGGCTGAGCAGTCGGGTGAGCACCGGAACCGAGATCAGCGCCGCCGCCATCTGGAGGGCGAGCGTCAGCGTGTAGACCGATCCCCGCCGGAGCAGCCGGTGCTGGGCGTTCGCGCCGGCGAGCCCAGCCTGGGGTGGGGTGCCGGGTGAGGTCTCGACCACGCTCACCCCAGCGCCTCGATCGCCGCCCGGGTCTGGGCGGCGGCCTCCGACCAGCTCTGGCCGGCGGCGTAACGGGCGGCCGCTGCGCCGATCCGGGCCAACTCGGCGGGGTCGGCGGTGGCGAGCCGCCGGAGCGTCGCGGTCAGTCCGGGCACCGTTCCGTCATAGCGCACGACGGCGTCTTCGGGGATCTCGGCGAACGCCGCAGCGGCCGGGACGACCACCGGGCGTCCGTGGCCCATCGCGAGCAGGACACTGCCGCTCGTCGTCACCCGGCGGAACGGGAGCACGATGACATCGGCGCCGGCGAGCACCGCAGTGAGCTCCGATTCGCCGAGGAACTCCAGCCGCAGGGTGACCGCGTGGGGGACGCGGTCCGCGTGTTCCCGCAGCCGCTCGGCGAGCGCGCCGTCGCGGCAGTGACCGGCCACGGTGAGCTCGATCGCGACGTCCGCCGGCAGCTCGGCGAGCGCGGCGAGCAGATCCTCGACCCCCTTGTACTCCAGCACCTGACCGACGAACAGCAGCCGCAACGGCGGGCCGTCGCTGCCGGGGGTCCGGAGGTCGGCGGGATCGACGCCCGGGCTGAGCGTTCCGTGGACGACGATCGCCGACCGCCGGGGTCGGGCCCCGATCTCGGCGAGCCCGGCGAGCGCGGCCGGCGAATGGGCGAGCACGAGATCGGCCCGGCGGACGAGCAGGCGTCGGGCCGCCGGCTCGTTGGCGAACGAGGGCTCATGGGGGAGGACGTTGTGGGCGGTCCACACCAGCCGGATCCCGAGCATCCGGCACAGCCCGAGCACGAGCCCGAACCACAGCTGGGCGAGGTGGCGCAGGGCGGGGAGGCGATCGCTGCCGGTCAGCCGGAACGCGAACGTCCAGTGAAGGTGGAGGATCCGCCAGCCGCGGGCCCGCAGACCGGCGAGCTCCAGCGGCAGCAGCAGCAGGTTGAGGGTGTGCGAGCCGGTCAGCTCGCCGGCGTAGCGGACGGCGTCCCCCTCCCGGCACAGCTCGCCGTAGAGCAGCCGCTGATAGGGGTTGCCGACGCGTGGCAGCACGATCAGCTTCAGCGGTCTCCTCGGCTCTGCGGGCGCGGCGCCCGTGAGGCGCCGGGGCATCAGTGTGACCTCACGTAGACCGCGGCGCGACCGTTGGTGTAGACGAGGTTCCAGTACCTGGCGATGAACGGCGGCCAGTGGTACACGGCGACGCTGTTGCCCTCCTCTCCACGGGCCCGGCCGCCGGCGAAGTTCGCGGTGTCCGCATACACCCAGGAGTAGCGGTCGATCGTCTCCGGGGTGAGGACCGGCAGCACCGCCTGCTGGCGGCCGGTGGCTCCGAGGACCCGCAGGGCGCCGTAGCGGTCGGTCGAGACGATGTCGCCCGGCGGGGCGACGCGGTTCAGCCAGCGGGCCGCGGCGAGGTCGTTCTGGGTGACGTAGAACCGCTCGTAGTCCTCGCCCTTGTCCGCGAGGTTCGTCGGAGTGCCACCGCCGACGATCGGGCCGCGCAGCCCCGAGGTGGTGAAGAAGAACAGCGCCAGTGCGGCGGTGAAGCCGAGCGCGACGAGTCCGCCCGGAAGCAGACGGCGGTGCTTGGATGCGACCCACGATGTCGCCTGATCGAGCAACCAGGCCATGCAGATCGACAGCGGGACCATCGCCTGCAGGAACGCTCGCTCCTGGTTGTAGTCGCTGGCCGCAGTGCCGCTGATCCGGATCACGACGAGGACAGCGAGCGTCGAGACGCCGAGCGCGGCGATCGTTCTTCGCCGCCCGTCCTCGCGCCGGCGCAGCCACAGCAGCAGTGCGCCGATCGCCGCGGTGAGGTTGAGCAGCTGCGACAGGACGGCGTTGAAACCGTCGAGCGCGGAGACGGCGAGGTGCGATTTGGTCCGCTGCCCAGGGGTCTGGGCGGTCTGCAGCGTCCACTGAGGGTTGAAGGCCTGGGGGAGGGGGATGACGTACTTGCGGTTCTTCTTGTAGTCATCGCGGGCGAGCTGCTGGAACTTCGCACCGCTCACCGATGTGGCCACATTGCCGGAGATGTACGACTGCACGATTCCGTGGCCGCCGGAGTTCGGCAGCAGGACGAGGCCGCGGCTGGAGATGTCCCCGAAGAAGTCCCGGAGGTTCTGGGCCGAATCGGTCACCGGGACGTACCAGATCGCGGCCGCGACAGCCGCGGTGGTGAGCGCGGTCGTCATCCCGATCAGCCGAACCCGGCCGTCCGCGCCCCGGAAGCGCCGGTGGAGCAGCTCGAGCACGATCGCCGACCCGAACAGCACGATCGTCAGGTACGTCGTGCCGTAGTGCGAGACGACGAGTGCCCAGGTGAAGATCGCGATCAGCGGCAGCCGGACCGAGCGCGTCATGCGATCGTCGACGACGGCTGAGAACATGCAGATGAACAGCAGCAGCGCGATCTCCTGGCGGGCGATCGCGGGCAACTGCTGGAACAGGTAGGTCTGGACGAGCACGAACAGGACGGCGAGGAACGCCCACCGCGGCTTCAGCACCCGCATCGCCACTCGCAGCAGGCCGACGGGGAACAGCGCGAACAGCAGTGGGAAGATCGCCTTGAGCACGAGCAGCGAGCCCGCCCCGGTCATCGCCGAGAAGGTGCTCGGCAGGACCGTGAGGCTGAGCATCGCCCCGTAGGCGTCGTTGTGGTGGACAGTCGTCCACTTGCCGGCGTGGAGGACCTGGGCGAACGTCTGGTACTCGCCGGCGATGTCGAAGCCGTAGACGAACTGGCCGCGCAGCGAGAACCCCCACATCAGGGCGAGGCCCGTCGCGAACACGGTCGTGGCCAGCGCCGCCCCACTCATCCGCGGTGCGAGCAGGCTGGTGAGCAGCAGCACGACGCCGGTGACGACGACGGTGGCGATCGCCACCGCCGGACCGTGGCCGTTGTTGAGCCGGGTGGCCCCGATCCACGCCGCCACGGGGAGCAGCAGGGTCCAACAGGCGTACGCCGGCGGCAGCGCCGCGCCGATGCCCCGCATCAGCGACGGGGCGGCGCGGATGGTCGCGATCAGGATCAGCACCGCGCCTCCCGACGCGAGCGCGACGGTGAGCGGCAGCGTGTGCAGCGGCTTGGAGACGCCGATCGGAGGCCCGATCAGGTCGACGACGAGGCCGCAGATCATGATCACGACGAGTGACCCGCCGACGATGTAGAGCGGGAACGAGCGGACGGCCTCGGGGGGGACGCAGAGTGCCCGGAGCAGAAGGAATCCGGGGATCGTGAGCAGCAGGACGAACTCGGCCGCCTGCGCCGGCCAGGAACCGCGGACCTGGCCGAGACCGGCGATCAGGCCGAGCCCGACGATCGAGACGAGCAGATCGGCACCGGCCAGGGCGCGGATGCCGGTGGGCACGGGTGGTGGACGCCGGGGCTCCGGCGGCGCCGGCTGCTCCTGGGTGACGGCCGTGTCGCTCACGGGACCGCCTCGGTGTAGGCGCCGTGGCCGTTGCCGTTGACCGTTCCGGGCAGCAGCGCGTCGTAGGTCAGCTTGGCCACGTGGCTCCAGTCGAACTCGTTCAGCCAGGCGTCGCCGGCCCCGTTGACGTGCGGCGGCGGGCGGTCCAGCGCCGCGGCGATCTCGGCCGCGAGCGCCTCCGGCGTGGGCTCGCAGACGACGCCGTGGTCGGCCCGGGCGACGAGATGGCGCGCGAGGTTGTGCGGTGCGGTTGTCGTCAGCACCGGGACGCCGCAGGCGATCGCCTCCAGCGCCGCGATCCCGAAGCCCTCGCGCTCGGAGGCGAAGACGCACAGCCGTGCGGCCTTCAGCATCGACAGCAGATCGACATCGGAGCTGATCTCCGACATCACCTCGACCTGATCGCCGATCCCCAGCCGGTCGGCCTGCTCGCGCAGCGCCTCGCGCTCGGGGCCGTTGCCGACGATCGCGCAGGTCGGCCGGAGCTCCGGGGCGAGCAGGGCGAGCGCGTCGAGCAGCAGATCGTGGCGCTTGTGGGCCAGCAGGCGGCCGACGGAGATCACGTCGGGTGCGGCCGCGGCCCGCGGCAGGGCGCGAACCGCGTCGATGTCGACGCCGCCGGGGGCGACGGTCACCGGCGTGCCGACCCGCAGGGCGCGGAGACGCGAGGCGGTCTGCTCGGAGGTCGCGACGATCCGGTCCGGGAGCCGGGCGGCGAGCCGTTCGAGTTGCCAGGCGAGCCATCCCGCGGGGCCGAGGTACTCCCGCCACTGCTCCTCGCTCCACACCTCGTGCCAGGTGACGACGAGCCGTTTGCGGCGCAGGAGCGCGACGAGCTTGAGCGGGAACAGCTGGAGGTAGGGCATGTGGTCGGCCTCGATCACGTCCATCCGTGCGCCGAGCAGGCGCAGGCAGCCGAGCGCGAACGCCACCGCCTCGAGCGTCGAGCGGCGCTCCCCGTTGTAGATCGAGAGCCGCGGGCAGATCGCGTGCAGGGTGACCCCGTCCTCATGGATCACCCGCGGTCCGGGCCACCACTTCATCGTGTAGACGTGGACGTCGGCCCGCCGGCCGATCCGCCGCGAGAGCTGGATGTACCGCTGCTCCTTCCCGCCGCGGTGGTAGGGGGCGATCGCGTCGGTGACCATCGCCACCCGGGGCCGGCGTGGCCTCATCCGCCCGCCCCCGATGCGGTCGTGCTCGTGCCGCCGGTCTGCGTCTGGGAGCTGCCGGTCGTGCTCGAGCCGCCGGTCGTGCTCGAGCCGCCGGTCTGCGGCGCCTGATCGACCGGGCTCACCCCGCCGGTGCTCGGCTTGCCACCGGTCGGCTTGTTCGATCCCGTCGAATTCGTCCCGGAGGGCTTCTCGGTGCCCGGTGGGCGCTCGGGCACGGGTCCCCGTTCGACGCCGATCCCGCCGCGTGACGGCACGTAGATCACGCCGCCTCCGCCGCCGCTGGTCGAGGTGTGCTTCGCCTTGGCCTTGTGGCGGTGCGCGGCCCGGTGCCGACGGGTTGCGGCGCGCTTTGCCGGTGTCTCGTGGGGGCCGCGGTAGGGGTAGCCGAAACAGCTCGTGCCGACGCCGATCCGCTGCCCGGTGTCGAGCACGATCTCGATCCGGGTCGGCCGGTGGCAGACGACGGTGAGGGCGAGCTGCGGGTTGATCCCCTGGTGGGCGGCGATCGTCTGGGTCGACTGGAGGCTCGCGGGGACGCCGTGCACCCCGATCACGCTCGAGCCGGTGACGATCACGCGCCAGCCGACGGTCTGCGAGCGGCTGCTCTCGTTGTGGATCGTGAACGGCAGCCGGAGCGTCGTCGCCCCGACCGACGGGATCCGGAACGGGAGCGTCTGCGAGCTGTCGAAGCTCAGCTCCAGAACGCCGGAGGACGTTCCCGTGACCCCGGCGTCGTGGAGCAGTCGCTGGCCGGTCCCGCTCTGGGCGAACCCCGCTCCGGCCAGGACGAGCGCGAGCACGAGCGCCAGCACGAGGACGCGGCGCACCGGATTCGCGTTCTTCGGCTCCGGACGCGTCGGCACATCGAAGTTGGGGTCAGCACCGCTCATAGGAACGGCGCTGATGTGCTCGTCGCGGTCCGCAGCCGAACCGGAGTGGGGCCGGGGAACCTCTCCCTGCATCGTCCACGGAGGTTCGGCATCAGTGGCCCACCCCCTGCGCGTGGGCGATCCCGTGCGCGCCGGGGGCCAATTGGCCCTGCGTGAGTTCTGTACGGCTTCGACAGCCGGTGCTCGAGCCCTCCCGCTCCTGGCGGCGTCTCCCGATCGGGACGGCCCCTAATTGATCTGGGCGACGGCAGGCGGCGCTGCCTGGGCGGTCTCCGTCGCATGTGGGCCCCGGCTGGCGGCGACGTGCGCGCTCACAGGGGTCAGCACCGGTGAGAGCGCTGAGGGCGTACGGCGAACCCGGGAGAGGACGCGCAGGCAGTGCACCCCGTCCCGCCAGGTGATCTTCTTGCCGTCCGCGACGGACCGGCTGTAGTACGACACCGGGACCTCGAACGGGCGCAGCCCGAGCTGGAGCACGCGCGCGGTCATCTCGGCGTCGAGGCCGAACCGCGTCTCGCGGAGATCCATCGCGCGGAACAGCGGCAGCGGCATCATCTTCAGGCAGGTGTGCACGTCGGTGAGGTAGGCGTTGAAGATGACGTTCGTGGCCATCGTCAGCGCCCGGTTGCCCATCGCCTGCTGAAGCGACTGATAGCGCGTGTTGCGGCCGAAGATGCGGGTGCCGAACACGATGTCCGCCCGGCCCTCGAGGATCGGCTCGAGCATCCGCGGCAGGTCCGCCGCGGCGTACTCGAGGTCGGCGTCGAACGGGACCATGTGCGTGCCGGTCGCGATCGCGGCCGCGGTGATGATCGCGGCGCCCTTGCCGAGGTTGCGGGGATGGTGCTGGATGCGCATCCGCGGATCCTCGATCCGGGACAGGATCGCGCTCGTCGAGTCGATGCTGCCGTCGTCGACGACGCACAGCTCGATGTCGATCGGGTAGTCCTGCTGGAGCACCTCGTGAATGACCTTGGCCAGCGTGCGTTCCTCGTTGTACGCCGGCATCAGGATCGAGAGCTTGAGCTGCCGCGGGTCGCGCTCCCACGGATTGCTCGACCCGTCGAGGGGTCGCGGCGGGCGGACCTGGGCAATGGTCTCGTTCATGGGGGACATCGGCTTATACGGCTCGCTTAAGAGTCGGGATCGGGGCAGGTGCAGCTGTGGGGCGGTGGCGCCTCGCCATCTTCCGTTCCTGGTCGATCGGCGTTGTGAAGGGGGTGTGACCCCGCGGGCAACGCCTCGGTGGAACGGCGTTCCTGCGGAATACTGCTGCTTAAGGGTAAAGGTTCATGCAAGCCGGGGCTCAGGTTCCCCGGATCGATCGGTCGCGGAGGGGAACCGGCGAGAGCGCGGAATCGGCTCCGCTACATTGGCCCGCATGCCGCTGCGCCGTCCGTCCACACTTCTCCTTGCCGTGCTCGCACTCGCCCTCGTGGCGATCGCGCCGGCCTCCGCTCGCGTCCCCTCCCGCTTCGTCGGGGTCGGGATCGACGGTCCGTTCTTCTACCCGCAGTTCGACCAGAGCGGCCAGATGGCGCTGATGCGCTCCGATGGCGTGCGCTCGGTCCGGACGCTGATCGACTGGCAGACGATGCAGCCGTACAAGAGTTTCTCGGCGCTGCCGGCCGGGACCGCGTCGCACTACGTGAGCGTCAACGGCGTGCCGACGAACTTCGCTACGCCCGACGCGTTCATGGCCGTCGCCGCGGCGCACAACCTCACCGTGCTGCCGGTCGTCGAGTACGCCCCGACCTGGGATGCGCTGAAGCCGCACAACTTCGGCTCGCCGCCCAAGACGTACACGCCGTACGGCCACCTCCTCACTGCGCTGGTGAAGCGCTACGGCCCGTCCGGGAGCTTCTGGAAGACCCATCCGGGCCTGCCGAAGGTGCCGATCACGGCGTGGCAGGTCTGGAACGAGCCGAACTTCAATGCCTACTGGGACCAGCAGCCGTTCCAGCCGAGCTACGTGAAGATGCTGAAGGTCGCCCATGACGCGATCAAGGCCGCCGACCGCCACGCGACCGTCGTGCTCGCCGGGCTGACGAACTTCTCGTGGGTCTATCTCCAGGGCATCTACAAGATCCGCGGCGCCAAGAACCTGTTCGACGCCGTCGCCGCCCACCCGTACACGCGGTACCCCTCGGGCGTGATCACGATCCTCCAGAACATCCGCAAGGTGATGAACCACTACGGGGACCGCCGCAAGGCGATCTGGGCCACCGAGATCAGCTGGCCCTCGGCCGCCGGCAAGGCCAACACCCAGTTCGAGAACAACACCACCGAGTCCGGTCAGGCGAAGAACACGTCGGCCGTGATCAAGCTCCTGGCCAAGGACCGCTCGAAGCTGAACATCGCGGCCTTCTACTACTACAACTGGATCGGCAACGAGACCCTCCCCGGGGCGCGGGTGGATCCATTCAACTTCGCCGGCCTCGAACGCTTCCTCAACGGCGTCGGCGTTCAGGTGAAGCCGGCGCTGGCGGCGTTCGCCAGCGCGGCGAAGTCCGTCGAGAAGTAGCACCCGCGCCGGCTTGGACCGACGTTCGCAGGCGGCGGTCCGCTGCGGACCGTTCCTGACCTCGTTGGCGGGCAGACTCCCCCGGATCGTCCCCGAGAATCAGAGGAGCGGTGCCGGATGGATCTCAAGCTGGAGCTGGTCGCGGTTCCGGTCAGCGATGTTGACCGCGCGAAGGCGTTCTACGAGCGGATCGGGTTCAACGCCGACCACGACCACACGGTGAGCGAGGAGCTGCGGTTCGTCCAGCTCACGCCGCCCGGATCCGCGTGCTCGATCACGATCGGCGTCGGCGTCACCGACGCGGCCCCCGGGAGCTTCGCGGGGGCCAACCTCGTCGTGGCCAGCGCCGAGGAGGCGCGCTCCGAGCTCCTCGAGCGCGGAGTCGAGGTCAGCGAAGTTCAGTCGTTCCCGTGGGGCAGGTTCGTGTTCCTCTCGGACCCGGACGGGAACACGTGGTCGTTGCAGGAGGCTTCAGGGCGGACGTAGAGGGTGTCCGCGTCCGCGCCCACCCGTGGCTCGGTCGCGGGCCGCGGTGTTGGAACCCCGGCTGGGGGAAGGTGGGACGGGGCGCTCTCGCGCTCTGGCCGGACCTGTGTCGCGGAAGAACCTGGTTACCGCGCCCGTTTCTGACCGCCATTGATCGGAACTTCCGCGCAGTGCGGAAGAACCTGTCCCCCGCCGGGCCGGAACCTCGCCGTTTACAGGTTCTTCCGCGTCTGAGGTCGGCAGCACGCGGCAGCGCACCAAGCATCCCCTTTCCCCAGCGGGCCGAGGCCGGCCGCCGACGACAGCAGCGCTCACGGCGCGAAAACCCGGAGCGCGAAAGCCGCGCTACGCCCCGGCGGCGACCGCCGGCTCGTCCGCGCCGGCGGAGTCCTCGACGCCGGGCAGCGTCGGGTCCGCGTCCGGGAGGTCAGCGACCTTGGCCGGGTCGCGGTCGGTGCCGGCGATCAGCTCGTCGGCGGCCTGACGGTCGTTCGACGGCAGCTTGCCGGACTTCATGCCGAAGTACACGGCCTGGGGGTGGTGGGCGATGATCGCGAGCGTCGACTGCTCGGGCTCGACGGCGAACCCGCCGGACAGGCGCAGGCCGATCGCCGGCGCGTCGAGCAGGCGGAAGACCTTCTCGTGCTCTGACTGCTCCGGGCAGGCCGGGTACCCCCACGAGTAGCGGCGACCCTGGGCGGGGCCGATCCCGAGCTCTGAGCGGACCCGGGAGTGGAGCCACTCGGCGAGGCCCTCTGCGGTCTGGACGCCGAGTCCGTGGACGAACAGCTGCTCGGCGAACTCGCCGTCGGCCTCGAGCTTGGCCATCAGCTCGGTCACCTCGTCCCCGGCGGTGACCGCCTGGATCGCGACGACGTCGGTCTCACCGGAGCCGAGCGGGCGGTAGAAGTCGGCGAGGCAGATCCGGTCGTGGCGCGGCTGGCGGGGAAACACGAGCCGCTCGAGCTCGCGCTCGCCCGGGGCCTCCGGATCCCACACGATCAGTTCGTTCCCCTCGCTGTTGCAGGGGAAGTACCCGAGGCGGGCCCGGGGGTGGAGGTAGGTCTGCTCCGACCACATCCGCTCGAGGCGGGGCTGGAAGTCCTCGCGCAGGAGCTTCTTCCACGCCTCGCCCTTGACGCCGCGGCCGCCCCAGTGGAGCTTGAACAGGACGTGGGTGTCGAGGTGGTGGAAGACCGCATCCATGTCGGGCTCGATCTCGCGGACGCCCCAGAACGGCGGTTCGGGGACGGGGGTCTCGGTCGAGGCTTCCGAGCGCACGCTGGCGTCGTCGGTCGGCGGCGCGTCGTCGACCGGCGCCGCGGGCGCCTCGCGCAGCTGCTTGGCCGCATCGCGGGTCTTGGAGACGAGCGCCTCGCGGGCTTCGTCATCGATCAGCTGGTCCATCTTGGCCAGGCCCTCGAAGGCGTCCTTGCAGTAGAAGACGCCCGGCTCGTAGATCTCCTCGGAGCCGGTGCCGCCGGGGTAGAGGATCCGCAGACCGAAGTTGCGGTTGATCGCCGCACCACCGATCAGCACCGGGAACTCGAGCTCGCGGGAGTGGAGCTCCTGGATGCAGGCCGGCATCTGCTTGGAGGTCGACACGAGCAGCGCGCTCAGGCCGATCGCGGTCGCCTTGTGCTCAACGGCCGCATCGAGGATCGTCGAGATCGGGACCTGCTTGCCGAGGTCGACGACCGTGTACCCGTTGTTGGTGAGGATCGTGTTGACGAGCGACTTCCCGATGTCGTGGACGTCGCCGAACACGGTGGCGATCACGACCGTGCCCTTCGTGTAGCCCTCGACCTTGTCGAGGTACTGCTCGAGCTGGGCGACGGCGCGCTTCATCACCTCGGCCGACTGAAGGACGAACGGGAGGATCAGCTCGCCGGCGCCGAACTTGTCCCCGACCTCCTTCATCGCGGGCAGCAGCACGGTGTTGAGGGTCGGAACGGCGCCGATCTTCTCGACGCTCTGGTCGATCCAGTCCTCGACCCCGTCGCGCTTGCGCCGCAGGATGTGGAAGTGCAGGGCCTCCTCGGGCTCCATGCCCTCGGTCGGGTTCGCCTGGGTCGCCTCCTCCTCGGGGCCCTTGGCCTCGAAGTGGGCGATCAGCCGCTCGAGGGCGTCCTCGCGACGGTTGAACACGAGGTCGTCGGCGAGCTCGCGCTCGAGCTCGGGGATCTCGCCGTACGGCGTGATGTGGTTCGGGTTGACCATCGCGAGGTCGAGCCCGGCCTCCACGCAGTGGTGCAGGAAGACGCTGTTGATGACGCTCCGCGCGGGCAGGCCGACGCCGAACGAGACGTTCGAGACCCCGAGCGAGGTCTTCACCCCGGGGATCCCGGACTTGACCGCCCGGATGCCCTCGATCGTCTCGATCGCGCTCGGGCGCCACTCCTCGTCACCGGTGGTGAGCGTGAACGTCAGGCAGTCGAAGATCAGGGCCTCACGATCGAGGCCGTGCTCGTCGCAGCACATCTCGGTGATCCGCTGCGCGATCTCCAGCTTGCGCTCGCGCGTCTTGGCCATCCCCTCCTCGTCGATCGTCAGCGCGATCAGCGCTGCGCCGTGGGCCTTTGCCACGGGGGTGACGCGATCAAGCTTGTCGCGGCCGGCCTCGAGGTTGACGGAGTTGACGATCGCCCGGCCGGGGATCTGCTGGAGCGCGGTCTCGATCACCTCGGGCTCGGTCGAGTCGACCTGGATCGGCGCCGGCTGGGTGAGGCTGATCCGCTTCACCGTCTGGCGCATCTGCTCGTCCTCGTCCTGGCGCTCGGTGAGCGCGACGCACACGTCGAGCACGTGGGCGCCGCCGGTGACCTGGTCCTCGGCGACGGTGACGAGCCCGTCGTAGTCGTCGGCGAGGAGCATCTCCTTCGCCTTGCGCGAGCCCTGCGAGTTGACCCGCTCGCCGACGAGCGTCGGAGTCGGGGCCTGGACGAGCGGGGTCGCCGCGATCATGCTCGAGAGGTGGGCCTCGCGCCGCGCGGGTCGCTCGCCGGGGACGTGGTCCTTGACCGCTTCGGCGATCGCGCGGATGTGGTCCGGTGTCGTCCCGCAGCAGCCGCCGACGATGTTGACGCCGTAGCGACGGACGAACTCGCTGAGCACCGCGGCGAGCGGCTCGGGCTGCTCGGGGAAGATCGTCTCGCCGTCCGGGCCCTGGAGCGGCAGGCCGGCGTTCGGGATGCAGTGGACGGGGACCGAGGCCGTCTCGCCGAGGAAGCGGATCGCGTCGCGCATGTCCTCCGGGCCGGTCGAGCAGTTGAGGCCGATGATGTCGACATCGAGCGCCTCGAGTGTCGTGAGGACCGCGCTGATGTCGGTGCCGAGCAGCATCTTGCCGCCGTTCGGCAGCAGCGACACGCTGCACTGGATCGGAAGCGTCCGGCCCGTCGCCTTGAACGCCTCGCGGGCGCCGAAGATCGCGGCCTTCACCTCCAGGATGTCCTGCGCGGTCTCGATGATGATCAGATCGGCACCGCCGTTGACCAGGCCCGTGGCCTGCTCGGTGAACACCTCGACGAGCTCGGGAAAGCGGATCTGGCCGAGCGACGGGTCGTCGCTGGCCGGCAGGTAGCCGGTCGGGCCGATCGAGCCCGCGACGAACCGCGACTCCCCCGCCGCCTTGCGGGCGATCTCGGCCGCCTTGACGTTGATCTCCATCGTGTGCTCGGCGAGCCCCCACTCCTCGAGCTTCAGGCGGCTGGCCTGGAAGGTGTCCGTCTCGAGCACGATCGCGCCGGCGTCGAGCATCGAGGTGTGGACGCCCTCGATGACGTCGGGGCGGTTGAGGACGAGCACCTCGTGGCACCGGCCGGGCAGCCGATAGTCGTCCTCGAGGCTGAGGTCGAACATTTCAAGCGTCGCGCCCATACCGCCGTCGTAGACGACGACCTGTTCGCGAACCGTGGAGAGGAGATCACGCATTCCGCAAGAGGATACCGAAACCTTGACAAAACTTTGGCAAGGTTGGCCCGGGGCGGCCGCGGGTCCGGCGCGGTGCCGCGGTCAGGGCGTGATCGTCGCGCTTCCGGGGTTGTCCCCGCCGTGGCCGAAGTGGGCGACATACGCCGCGTAACTTGCGCCGGCCGTGTTGCCGAGGAGCGTGGCGGGGCCCTGGTAGAAGAAGTACGACTCGTAGTCCAGCGTCGTGCCGGAGAACACACCGGCCATTCCGTTGACGTACATCGGGTCGTCGCCCATGCCGTACCACGGCGAGCCGGACGGCTCGAGCCCCCATTCCGGGACACTGAGCGGCTTGCCATGTGCCGCCGCGAACGCGGTCAGCCCCGCGATCCCGTTCGTCTGGGTCACGAGGTGCGTCCACCCCGCCGGCTGGGAGCTGTAATCCCGCAGGCCGGAGTCGTACGCATCGATCCCGATGATGTCGACCACGTCGTCGCCGGGGTACCAGCCGGCCAGCGGCAGCGGCCGCCAGTACGCGTTCACGCACCAGTCGAGCAGGAGCTGGGCGCCCGGGACCGACTTCATCGCGGCCGCCTCGTGATGCCAGCACTGCGCCCACTTCGCCTGCCCGGCGGCATCGGTCGGTATCGCGAATGGGCTCGCGTCGTCGTTGGCCTCGTGGGCGAGCCGGATCACGGAGTCGCCGAGGCCGGCCGCGACGAGGTTGTGGGCGAGGTTGGCGGCGTGCTGGTCGTAGGCCCCCGAGGCGCATGCGTCGAGCCAGTCCCCGGCCAACTCGGGCTGCGGGACGAAGCCGACGGTGATGATCAGCTGCCGCCGGACGCCCGGGGCCTGCTTCCAGGCCTGCCAGTCCTCATCGGCGGACGTCCCGGGTCCACTGAGGAACCAGGGATGCTCCCACGAGGACCAGTCCGGCCTGTCGTTGTCGAAGATCATCGCGCAGCCGTAGCCGTAGCCGATCTGCTTCGACCACGACTGCATCGTCGCAACGCTGTTGCCGGTGTACATGCAGGCTGCCCGCGATGGCTGGGTGGTGAAGCCCGTGTTCGAACTCGCGCCGCTCGGTCCGAGGCAGGTGATGGTCTGATTCCCGTTGCCTGACACGCACAGCTGGTACCGATACGTCGTCCCCGGGATGAGGCCGCTGACCGGCTCGCTGACGCTGACGGCGCCACCGGTGCCCTGCGTCACCTTCCGGACCGGCGTCTGCTGCTGGAAGCCGTCGTTGCCATAGCGGAAGTACCACTGGCAGGGTGGGCCGGAGCAGGTGCCGGTCGCGTTCAGGGTCGCGGTCGTGCGGCCGATCCCGGTCGCCGGCGTGGTCTGTGCGGCGCAGCCGCTGAGCAGGAGCGCGGCGAGGAGGAGCGCACCGGATGCGCGCAGGCAGCGTCGCCGCTTGGTCCGGCCGGGATTCGCAGTGAGGCGCGCGACGAACACGAACGCCTCCACCATCGGTCGCCGGGCCGGCTGGCCGTCGCATCAGCACCCTGTCCGGACGGGTGTCCGATGGTCCCGAGTCATCGCATCGACAGACGGTTTTGTGGTTATTCGACGAGCCGGGAGAGGACGACCTGGGAGCGGGTGCGGACGACGTTCCCGTCGCGCTGGAGCTCGCGGATCAGCCGCTCGAGGTCGGCGTTGTCCCGCGTCCGCACCCGAGCGATCGCGTCGGCCTCGCCGGTCACGCTCCACGCCTCGAGCACCTCGCGGTGGCCGCGGAGTGTCGCGGCGACGGCGTCGAGCTGGGTCCCGGGGGCGAAGAACAGCTCGATCAGGGCCTCGGCGTGCTCGCCCAGCGCGGCGTGGTCGAGCACCGCGGTGAAGCCGCGCAGCGCGCCGCTGGCCCTGAGCTTGTCGATCCGACGCTTGACCGCCGGCGCGGACAGCGCGACCCGCCCGGCGATGTCGTCGTACGAGCGCCGGCCGTCCTCCACGAGCAGGTCGAGGATCTGCCTGTCGGAAGCGTCGATCCCCGCAGCCTGTCAGATCAGGGGGTGATCGTCGCGCTCCCGCGCTGGTCCCCGGACCCGCCGAAGTGGGCGCGGTAGCTGAGCAGGCTGAGGCTCCCCGGGGCCCGGAGCAGGGCCGCCGATGTGTTGGCCAGGAAGTAGGACTGGTACGCGATCGGCGTGCTGCGCATCATCAGCGCGATCCCCTCGACGTACAGCGGGTCATCGCCGAGGCCGAAATCGGGTGCGCCCGGCGGGGCGAGGCCCCACTCGGGAACGCTGACCGGCTTGCCGTGGAGGGCGGCGAACTGTCGGACGACGTCGATCCCGTCGGCCTGCCCGAAGACCCGGTTCCATGCCTCCGGCTGCGAGGTGATCGACGGCGGGAGCCCGTGGTCATAGGCGTCGATCCCGATGATGTCGACCACGTCGTCGCCCGGGTACCAGTTCGCCAGCGGCAGCGGCCGGTAGTAGGCGTTGATCGTCCAGTCCATCAAGAAGTTCCCGCCGGGAACCCGCTTCATCGCCAGCGCCTCGTGGTGCCAGCACCGTGCCCACTGCGCTTCGCCGGTGGGATCGGGCGGCACCGCGTATCGCATGCCCGAATCGTTCGCCTCGTGGGCCAGGCGGATCACGGAGTCGCCGAGCCCGGCCGCGATCAACGTGCGCGCGAGCGCAGCGGCGTGGGCGTCGTAGCCCCCGCTCGCGCACGCCGCCAGCCAGCCGTTCCCGGTGACGCTGTCCGGGAACGGGGTGAGCGTGATGATCAGCTGGCGGTGGGTTCCGGGGGCGTTCTTCCACTTCTGCCAGTCCCGCTGCGCGGGCGGCCCGGAGCTGGTGATGAACCACGGCTTCTCCCAGGCCGCCCAGGTCGGGTTGGCGTTGTCGAAGACCATCGCGCAGGCGTACGGGTAGCCGACGCTCCACGACCACGCCGTGAGTTCGTCGACGTCGTTGGCGGAGTAGATGCAGTTCGATGCCGACGCCTGCGTGCCGAACATCGCGCTTGCGCTGTCGCCGTCCGGCCCGGCGCAGCGCAGGCCGATCCCGCTCGAGGGCAGCCCGCACGCCTGATAGATGTACCGCGTCCCCGGGATCAGCCCGGTGACCGTCTCGCTCACGGCCACGCGGCCCGCCGCGTCGGTGGAGCGCAGCGGGGTGATGTGGTCGTAGCCCCCGCTGCCGTAGCGGAAGAAGTAGAGGCATGGCGCGCCAGTGCACAGCGTCGAGCCGTGGAGTGTGGCTGCGGTCCGGGTTGCGGTCGCCGGACCGGTGACAACCGCGGCCACTCCTCCGCGCTGCACAAGCGCGATCACGACCACGGCGGCAACGGCAGCGCACACGAGAACCGCGAGGCGCGCACGGGCAGTGCCGATGCTCTTGCATGGACGGGTCATCGGCACCTGGCGCCACAGGCTAGGCTCTCGCCAAGGGACTGCAAGGATCGTGCGTTGTGACGGGCGTGCATGGCGATTTGTTGTGATAAACGACAGCGAATCGGCATCGACAGCCGCCGACAGCTCGAATACGCTGTATTCGTGCCGTCGCCCACAGCCACGATCCTGTTCGACGAGGCCCACAGCGAGGCCTGGACGATCCGTCCCGCGCTCGCCGCCGCGATGCAGCCGGCCCACCCGGCCGACTCCTCGCTGGCCGACGCCGCCGAGGCGCTCCGGCGCAGCGACTTTACGGTGAGGGCCAATGCCGATGCGCCGCTGCGCAGCGGGCTGCTCGCGGACTGCGACGCCGTCGTCATCGCGCATCCGTCCGATCCGGCGTGGGAGCGCACGACCGGGTCCGGATCGCCGCGCCTCACGATCGAGGAGCTCGATGCGCTCGAGGCGTTCGTGACGGCGGGCGGCGGACTGGTCGTCCTCGGTGAGACCGAGAACGAGAAGTACGGGAACAACCTCAACCAGCTGCTCGGCCGGTTCGGAATCGAGCTTCGCAGCGAAACCGTTCAGGACTACGAGCACAACCTCGGCGCGCCGAGCTGGGTCCGCCCCGAGCTCGTGGCCGGGGAGCGCGGCCCGGTGGGTGACGTGCTCGCCGGTGTCCGCGAGGCCTGCCTCTACCGCGCGACGACGATCGCCACCTCCAACGGCACCCACGTCCTCGCCCGGGCTCATCGCAGCGCCACCGCGCCGGGGGCCGCGATGGCCGTCGCGGGCCACCACGGCTCCGGTCGCGTCGTGGTGCTCGGCGACTCGGACCTGTTCGGCGACGACTGTCTCGGCGAGCTGGATCACCGCGCGCTGTGGCTCAACATCGCGCACTGGGTCACCGGCGGACGGACGGCCCCCGCCGGCCCCGATCGACGCGCCGCGGCGGCCGCCGACCCGGCGTGGCTCGGGCTGCGGGCCGCGGTCGAGGCGCTCGCCGCCCGGCAGGCGCCGGACGGATCCCTCGCCGAGGGCGAGGACCACGCCGCCGCCGGCGCCGAGCTCGACCACCTCCTCGCCGCCCTCAGCGCCGTCGGGCCGCGGTTCCCCCATCAGGCCGAGTATCTGAGTGCGGTCCGCGAGGACCTCAACCGCTGGCGCGAGCAGGGCTGGCGCAAACCGGACTTCACCCCGTCGCTCGAGCGATTCCGGCCAGAGCTCGCGCGGGAGGACGGGATCGAGCACCTCGTGCTGTTCCCGATGTACAAGCAGAACGGGTCGCGGGACACATGTCTGGAGGCCCTCCACATTCGTGTCCCCTGGCCGGAGTGGATCGCCGAGCTCGAGCGGACGCGCTACGACAACGAGAAGTTCGTCCCCGTGCAGTTGCTCGCCGGAACCCGGGGATACGACAGCGAGTGCGCGGTGCTGTTCCCGGAGATGGTGGCCACGGCCGAGCGGCCGGTGAACAACTTCGGCGCGATCTTCTGCGACCGCGAGGCCGAGCGGCTGCGCCGGGTCGGCGGCCGGGCGGTCGAGCTGCTCGCCCTCAACCTCCCGCCGGACGGGGCGCGGCTGGTCCGCGAGCCCGCGCTCTCCGAGCAGGCGTACATCCTCTGGGACCTGATCCACGACCGCGCGCACTCGCACGGCGAGCTCCCGTTCGACCCGTTCATGATTCGTCAGCGGGCCCCGTACTGGATGTACTCGCTGGAGGAGCTCCGCTGCGATCTCACCGCCTACGGGCAGGCCCGCGAGCTGGAGGCCGAGGGCCTCGGCTTCGCGCGGTACGTCCAGTACGCGATCGTGCTCGATCGCCTGCTGCGCTTCCCGATCACCGGGACCCGGGTCCGCAATTACGACGGCCTCGGCGGCCAGCTGCTGTTCGCCCACCTGCACCGCGCCGGGGTGATCGAGTGGAGCGACAACCGGCTCACGGTCGACTGGCAGGGCCTCCCCGCCGGGGTCGCGGCGCTGCACGCCGAGATCGAGACGCTGTACCGCAGCGGCATCGACCGCAGCAAGCTCGGCCACTGGGCGGCGGCCCACGACCTGATCGCGGCCAAGGTTCCGCCCGCGACCGGATCGCGGTGGGCCTCCGGGGTACGGGACCTCGCCCACACCGACGATCCGCGGCCGTATGTCGACCTCGTGCTCGATGACGAGTTCCCGCTGTCGATCTTCTACGCGGCGCTCCGTGCAAAGCTTGCGACGTGATCGAGCCTGAGCGCGTGAGCGAGCGCGGATTCGCATCCGACAACGCGGCCGGCGTCCACCCCGAGGTCCTCGCAGCGATCGCGGCGGCGAACCACGGCCACGCCTTCGGCTACGGCCACGACCCGCTCACCGAGCGGGTGCACGAGCGCCTCCGGGCCGAATTCGGCGCCGACGCCCACCCGTTCCTCGTGTGGGGTGGAAGCGGCGCGAACGTCCTCTGCCTGCGTGCCGCCTGCCGGCCCTGGGAGGCGGTGATCTGCCCCGAGACGGCCCACATCAACATCGACGAGGCGGGCGCGCCCGAGGCGATCGCGGGCGTCAAGCTGGTGCATGTCGCCACCCCCGACGGAAAGCTGCGCGCGGAGCAGATCGAGCCGCTGCTCGCCCGCGCCGGCGACGAGCACGCCGTCCAGCCCCGGGTCGTCTCGGTCTCGCAGGCGACCGAGCTCGGCACCGTCTACTCCGCCGACGAGCTCCGCGCCCTCGCCGACGCGGCGCACGCCCACGGACTGCTCCTGCACGTCGACGGCGCCCGGCTCGGCAATGCGGCGGCGGCCCTCGGGGTCCCGTGGCGGGCGATCACGACCGACGTCGGCGCCGACCTCGTCTCGGTCGGGGGCACGAAGAACGGGCTGCTCGGGGCCGAGGTGGCCGTCGTGCTCCGGCCCGAGCTCGCGGCAGGGATGCCGTACCTGCGCAAGCAGACGCTCCAGCTGGCCTCCAAGATGCGCTTCCTCGCCGCCCAGTTCGAGGCGCTGCTCGACGGGGAGCTGTGGCGGCGGAGCGCCGCCCAGGCGAACGACATGGCCGCGCGGCTCGCCGCCGCGGTCGGCCGGCTCCCCGGGGTGGAGATCGTCTACCCGGTGGAGAGCAACGCGGTGTTCGCCCGCCTGCCCGCCGACGCCCGTGCGGCCCTGCACGATCATTTCGACTTCTACGACTGGGACGCGGCCGAGGGGATCGTGCGCTGGATGTGTGCCTGGGACACGACCGAGGCCGACGTCGATGCGTTCGCCGCGGCGGTGGCCGGGGCCGTCGCCGCCGGCTCCCTGATCTGACCGGTTGGCGCGCTGCGTAGGCTGCGAGGTGTGACCGGAAACGCATCCGCACCGCTCGACGCCGCCCGCACGCGCCACCGCGTGGTGATCATCGGCGGCGGCTTCGCCGGCGTGCAGGTCGCCCGCGGCCTGTCGGGCACGGAGGCGCTGGTGACGCTGATCGACCGCACCAACCACCACCTGTTCCAGCCCCTGCTCTACCAGGTCGCGACCGGCGTGCTCTCGTCCGGGCAGATCGCGCCGGCCCTGCGCGGGATGTTTCGCCGCAGCGGCAACGTCGAGGTGATGCTCGCCGACGTCGAGGCGATCGACGTGGACGCGCGGACGCTCACCGTCTGCGGGGCCGAGCCGACACAGGTCGGCTACGACACCCTCGTTGTCGCTGCCGGAGCGACGCACTCATACTTCGGCCACGACGACTGGGCGGCGCTCGCCCCGGGGATGAAGACGCTGAAGGACGCCGTGCAGCTGCGCAGCCGGATCCTCGGTGCTTTCGAGATGGCCGAGCAGGAGAGCGATCCCGATGCCCGGCGGGCCTGGCTCACGTTCGCGATCGTCGGGGCGGGGCCGACCGGGGTCGAGCTCGCCGGTCAGATCGCGATTCTCGCCCGCGACGTGCTTCGGGGGGAGTACCGCCACATCGACACCGCCGAGGCCCGCGTGGTGCTGCTCGACACGACCGAGAACGTGCTCGGTGGTTTCGCCGTGCCGCTGCGTGACCGGGCCCGGCGCGACCTCACCGAGATGGGGGTCGAGGTCCAGCTGGAGGCGATGGTCACCGAGATCGATGCCGACGGCGTGACCGTCGGTGAGGAGGGCGAGCGGCGTCGGCTGGCCGCCCGGACGGTGATCTGGGCCGCCGGGGTGCGGGCCTCGCCGCTCGGGGAGGAGCTCGCGCGAGCGACCGGCGCCGAGGTCGACCGCGCGGGTCGTCTGCACGTCGGCCCGGGGCTCACGCTGCCCGGCCACCCGGAGGTGTTCGCGCTCGGCGACATGATCACGATCAAGGGGGTCCCCGGCGTCGCGCAGCCCGCGATGCAGGAGGGCAAATACGTGGCGAGGACGATCAAGCGGCGGTTGACCGGCCGCACCCGCGAGCGGCCATTCCGCTACGTCGATCTCGGAATGATGGCCGTCATCGGCCGCAAGCGGGCGGTCGCCGACCTGTTCGGCAAGGTCCGCGTCGGCGGGTTCCCGGCGTTCCTCATCTGGGCGATGATCCACCTCGCCTATCTCGTCGGATGGGGCAACCGGTTCGGGGCGGTGACCCGGTGGATGTGGACGGTCCTCGCCCGCAACCGCCGCGAGCGGCTGATCGACACCTCGGCGCTCGCCGCCGAGGTCCGCGCCGGCCAGGCCATGCACGATGTCAGCCAGGCGAACGGTCGACGTGAGCGAGTTGGAGATGCGGGTAGTCCCTGATCATGGCCACGGAGCTCGTCAACGCGTTGCGCGTCCGCCTTCCGGCCCACGCCGACGCGTCGGCGAAGGCCCGCGAGGCGATCCGGGGCATCGATCCGGGCTGGATCGTCGGAGATGCGATGCTGATCGCATCCGAGCTCGTCTCCTACGCCATCACGCGGGCCGACCCCACCGAGCCCGAGCCGATCGAGCTCCGGCTCGACCTGGAGGACGAACGCGTCCTGATCGCGGTGGTCTGGGCGGCCGACACGCGGAGCGCGCAGCCGGAGTTCCGGCGCGCGGGCGGCGACATCTACGAGCGGCTCGGTCTGCACATCGTCGGAGTGCTCGCCGAGCGCTGCGAGATCCTGGCCGGCGGGGCGTGGGCGGAGCTCGCGCGCCCGTCGTCGGGCCGTGACTGAGCCCTCGGAGGCGCCGGCCGCACACCCCGCCACCCCGCCGCCCGGGCTGACAGCGTTCGCGCCCGGCCGCGTCAACCTGATCGGGGAGCACACCGACTACAACGGTGGCCTTGCGCTGCCGTTCGCGATCGACCGGGGCGCGCGCGTGCGCGCCACCGCGACCGCCGGCACCGAGATTCACGTTGCCGCGCTCGACCTCGGCGAGACCGACGAGTTCCCGGCGCGCAATCCGTCGCCCGCCGAGGGCTGGCGAGCGTTCGCTCGCGGGGTGGCGGCGGAACTGGGCCGCGCCGGGATCCCGGTCCCGGGGGCGGTGGTGGAGGTCACCGGCAACGTTCCGCGGGGCGGCGGCCTGTCGTCCTCGGCGGCACTCAGCGTGTCGCTGGCGCTCGCCCTCCGGGGCTTGGCGCGGACCGACGCCGCCGACCGGATGGAGCTCGCGCGGCTCTGCTCGCGGGTCGAGAACGAGTGGGTCGGCGCGCAGACCGGGCTGCTCGACCAGCTCGCCTCGCTGTTCGGCGACGAGGGGCAGGCGGTCCTGATCGACTTCGCGGCGCTGACGCTCCGCCCGGTGCCGTTCGCGCTCGGCGAGCACCGCGTCGTGACCCTCGACTCGGGTGAGACGCACGCCACCTCCGGTGAGGGGTACGGAACCCGGCGACGCGAGTGCGCGGAGGCCTGCGCGCTGCTCGGGATCGAGCAGCTCAGCGCCGCCGATCCCGAGGCGGTGCAGAGCCTGCCGGAACCGTTGCGCAGCCGGGCGCGTCACGTGCTCGGGGAGAACGTTCGCGTGCGGGAGGCCGTCGAGGCGATCACGGACGGCGACGCCGCGAGGCTCGGGCGGATCCTCGACGCCTCACACGCCAGCCTGCGCGACCTGTACGCGATCTCGACGCCGGCGGTGGAGCGGACCCGCCAGTCGCTGCTCGACGCCGGTGCGCTCGGGGCCCGGATCGTCGGGGGCGGGTTCGGCGGCAACGTCCTCGGGCTGCTGCCGGCCGGTGCCGCGCCGCCGGTCGGCGCGGTCGAGGTTCGGCCCGGTCCCGGGGCGCGGATCGTGGACTCCATTTCGGGGCCAAGTGGCCCGGGAGTGTGAGAGGGTGAGCACATGAGCGCCGACGGCCTCACGGCGGCGACCACGAAGATGCGCGAGGCCGGCCAGGCCGAGGAGGCGATCCGTGCGTTCGCCTCGGCCTACCGGCGGATGGCCGAGGGCGAGCAGGTGTCGATCGCCACGGCCGAGCTCGAGCCGGCCGAGGATGTCCCACGGCTCGAGGAGCTCCCCAGCGACGTCGACCCGGCGATCCTCGACCGGTTCGCGGTGATCAAGCTGAACGGCGGCCTCGCCACCTCGATGGGACTCGAGCAGCCGAAGTCGCTGCTCGAGGCGAAGGCCGGCCACTCGTTCCTGGACATCATCGTCGGGCAGATCCTGCGGCTGCGGGCGGACTCCGGCGCCCGGCTGCCGCTCGTGCTGATGGACAGCGATGCGACGCGAGAGCCAACGCTCCGGGCCCTTCAGCCCCACACCGAGCTCGCCGTCGACGGTCTCGGGCTCGACTTCCTCCAGAGCATGATCCCCAAGCTCGATGCCGAGGGGCTCGAACCGGTGAGCTGGCCGGCGGCTCCCGGGCTCGAGTGGTGCCCGCCGGGTCACGGCGACGTGTACGTGTCGCTGAAGAGCTCTGGAATGCTCGACGCGCTGCTGGAGCGCGGGATCGATCGCGCGATGATCTCGAACGCCGACAACCTCGCCTCGACATTCGACCCCCGGATCGCCCGCCACGTGGCCGACAACGAGATCCCGTTCCTGATGGAGGTGGTGTTGGGCACCGAGGCCGACCGCAAGGGCGGTCACATCGCCCGCATGCGGGCCGACGGCCGGCTCGTGCTGCGCGAGACCGCCCAGACGCCGCCTGAGGATGCGGAGTCCTTCCGCGACTACCGACGCTGGCGCTACTACAACACGAACAGCCTGTGGGTCGACCTCCGGGCGCTCGACGCACGGCTCGGCGGATCGGGCGGTGGCCTGGAGCTGCCGCTGATCGTCAACCGCAAGACCGTTGACCCCCGCGACGGCGGGTCGCCCGCGGTGATCCAGCTGGAGAGCGCAATGGGCGCCGCGATCGGGAGCTTCGCCGGTTCACAGCTGTTGTGCGTACCGCGGACGCGGTTCGTTCCGGTCAAGACCACGGATGACCTGCTGGTCCTGCGCTCCGACGTGTACACGCTCGATGACCGGATGACCGTTGCGGCGCTGCCCGAGCGGGCCGAGGATCTCCCGTATGTGGAACTCGACCCCCGCTATTACAAGCTGCTCGACGCGTTCGAGTCCCGGTTCCCGTACGGACCGCCGTCGCTGCGCGACGCGGAGCGGCTGACGGTCAAGGGCGACGTCACGTTCGGCGCGGGGGTCGTCGTCCGGGGCTCGGTCTCACTCCAGGAGACCGAGCCGCGCGAGCTCGCCGACGGGACGGTGCTGGAGGGCTGAGCCCGGCCGCGTGGCCGTGGGCTCAGCTGTCGAGGAGGGCGGGGCGCTGCCGCGGGGCCGACCGCTCGGCCGGCGGCTGCTCGGGACGGACGGCCGCGGACTCGCCGCGGCGCCGCGGCTTGCGGACGCGGACGTACTCGGCGAACACGTAGGAACCGATGACCGCGGCGGCGGCGAGCCCCTGGGCGGCGATCGTCTCGACGGTCGGGAACAGGGCGAACCAGGTCCCGACCCAGCCCGGGAAGGTGACCCCGAGCGACGTGGTGGGCAGCCAGCCCGCCTGCTGCATCTCCTGAGCGCTCTCGCCGACCATCACGACGAGCACGACCCCGAGCAGCGCCCCGGTGAGCACGAGCATCTTCTTGTAGGGCAGCTTGCGGTGGGCGACGAAGGTGAGCACGCCGACGGCGGCGGTGAACGCCGCCCCGAGGGCGACGCCCTGGAGCACCACCGCGGACCCGTACTTGACCCGCAGGGCCTGGAGGAACAGCACGACCTCGAACCCCTCGCGGTAGACGGATGTGAAGCCGAGCAGCAGCAATCCGATCGTCACCGAAGCGCCGGCGCCGCCGGCGAGCAGCGTGCGGCGGCGGCGGTGATGGGCGGCGATCCAGCCCGTCCAGTAGACGCGGTGGAAGAACCAGTTCATGACCACGAGCAGCACGATCACGGCGAGCAGACCGGTGGCGGCCTGGACGTCGAGCGCGGGCGCGCCGAGCGAGCCGATGAACCACACCGCGACGAACCACGTCAGCACCGTCGCCCCGAGCGACGCCGCCGCGCCGATCGCCACCGGCCGGCGCTTCTCCCGGTTGGCGCCCATGAAGCTCGCTGTCACCGCGGCGAGCACGAGGATCGCCTCGAGGCCCTCGCGGAGCACCAGCAGCGCGCTGTTGACCACCACCGCGCCGTGGCTGAGGTGGTCGGTCTCAGTGGGGTCGGCCGGCCCACCGTGGGCCGTCGCCGCGAGGTAGACGAACAGCCCGAGGAGTGCTAGACCGAACAGGGTCCAGGTTCGACGGCCGAAGCCTCCCGACGGCGACGGGGCGGAGGCGGGGGGTGTGTCCATCGGCGTTAGGGTACCCTAATGCAACCGTCCCGAACCGCGGCAGACGTCACACATCCGCCGGCCGGACGTGGGGCGGTGACCGTCGGGATCGACCTCGCCGCGCAGGATCGCGACACCGCATCCTGCCGGATCGACTGGGGCCCGGAGGGCCCGTTGATCGGGGTCCCGCGCGTCAATCGCAGCGACGAGCTGAGCGTCTCGAGCGACCGGATCGCCGTGCCCGCGTTCCGCTGCGCGCTGCTGCTCGATCGCCTCGCTGAGGAGCTCGGCTGCGAGATCGACCGCTCGGTGACGAGCGGCCGCGTGGCCGAGACGTATCCGGCAGCAACGCTACCGCGGTGGGGGCGGCCGCCGGCGAGCTACAAGGGCCGCGACGGCCGGGCGGAGCGGGCGTCGATCATCCGCGGGCTGACGACGGCCGCGCCGGTGCCGGAGCTCTCAGACGAGGTCGCCGAGATCTGCGGGGAAGTGACCACGCACTCGACGCGCTCATCTGCGCGGTCGTCGCCGGGGCGGTGATGCGCGGCGAGACCCTGCGGCCGGAGGGGGAGGAGCTTCGGCGGCCGCGCGTCGAGGGCTGGATTTCACTTCTGAGCAGTCACCCGACGCGCACAGGGGCCGCGCCGGCCGGCTCTGCAGGGAACGAGAGCCGACGCGACGCAGCCATCGGACCGCCACAGCGAAACGCTTGCCCCGTGCGTAGCCGGCGGGCGGTCCACGCAATCGGTAACGGGGTGGTGCGCACAAGGTTTCGGGTTTGCCCTGAGAAGTTTGTGGTGCGTCGAGCACACTCTTTGCAGCTGCGGTGACTCCGGTTGTGGACTGAGTCCCGCTCGCCTCACCGGCCGGGGTCCCGTCCGGCGCCGCCCCGGCCGCGCGGACCGTCACACGTGCGGCCGGCCCGACGGCGTCCCGCCGCTGCGGAACTTGGCGGTGTAGGAGCGGAAGCTCCAGGAAGCCAGGAACGACGAAGCGGCGTCACGTCCGGAAGCGAACAGCGCCTCGGCACGCGCACCGCTGATCCCGAACTCGGTCGTCCCGACGCCGAGGGTGGGGATCGGAATCGTGCGGGCGTACGTCGCCTGCTCGACGTACATGCGGTCGTGGGCCTCCATCATCGTCTCCCCGATCGCCCGCAGGTAGCCGATGTCGGAGTCGATCGGCTCGACGGGACCACGGTCCGGGAGCAGCGGGGCGGCCTGGCCGGGCGCGACGAGCAGCAGCCCGAACGTCGGGTAGACGGGCGGCATTCCGGGAGGCGCGTCGAACAGCCACACGGGGAAGTTCGACAGCAGGCCGCCGTCGACGATCACGTGGCCGTCGGTGACCACGGGCTCGAAGAACACCGGGATCGACATGCTCATCCGGACGGCGTCGGCGACGCGCAGCCGATCAGGGTCGAGCCCGAGCCGGCCGGCGTCCTTGGGGAGGACGAGCATGCTCCGGGCCGACAGGTCGGAGGCGATCACCTGGAGCCGGTACTGGCGGGGATGGGGGCCGGGGCCGGTCACGGGGACGTCCTCGGCCCGTCGCAGGTCGCCGAACGTGGCGACGCCCTTCTTGGCCAGCAACTCCTCGATCCACCCGTGGAAATATCGGCCGCTGTGGATTCCCCGGCTGCGCAGGAACTGCGCACCCTCGCCGACCGGGCCGAGGCGATCGAGCACCGTCTCGTCGGCGAACCGCCCGAAGTCCATGTCGTGCAGCACGACCTGCTCGAGCTCCTCCGCCGTGTAGCCGGCGGCGACGAGCGACGCCATGATCGCCCCCGCCGAGGTTCCGGCGACGCACTCGGGCCGATAGCCGGCCGCGCTCAGCCCGCTGAATGCCCCGGCGAGGCCGATGCCCTTGACCCCGCCGCCCTCGAACACCAGGTCGGCTCGGAGCTCCTCCATGTGCGGGAGAATACGGACGGCGTCCGATCCAGCACGCTCCACAGTACGGACATGCGCCTCGTGCTCAACATCATCTGGCTGGTCCTCGGCGGGCTGTGGCTTGCGCTCGGCTACCTGCTCGCCGCGATCGTGTGCTTCATCCTGATCATCACGATCCCGTTCGGGTTCGCCGCGCTGCGGATCTCCGCCTACGCGCTGTGGCCGTTCGGCCGGACCGTCGTGCACCGTCCGGACGCCGGGGCGGCGAGCGCGGTCGGCAACGTGATCTGGCTGATCCTGTTCGGCTGGTGGCTCGCCCTCGGCCACCTGATCACCGGCGCCGCAATGTGCCTGACGATCATCGGGATCCCGCTCGGGCTGGCCAACTTCAAGCTGATCCCGGTGTCGCTGTTCCCGCTCGGGCGGGAGATCGTCACCGTCGAGGAGGCCCAGTCGCTCGAACACACCGTCGGCCTTCCGCGCACCTGAGACGCGCCCCGGGTCTCAGAAGCCGTGGACCGGGAAGTCGACCGGACCGACGACGTCGCGCGCGACGAGCCGCACGCTCCAGTGCATCACCGGCGCGCTGCAGTTGCTGCGTGACGCGAAGCTCATCGTGCCCTGGATGGCGCGCTGCGTGCTGAAGCGGCCGGCGACTGTCTCGTACTCGCCGCCGTTCGTGGCCAGCAGCGCGGAGAACGGCCCGGGCCTGACCACGATCGAGGCGGTGCTCGTCGTGCTGTCGGAGATCCGGCTCCCGTCATCGCAGCGCAGCGAGATCGTTCCGAAGCTGAAATCGGTGAGCACGGGATGGCGGGCGACCGTCCGGGCGAACGTCACCCGGGTCCCGGCTCCGCTGCCCCCGCGGAACACGTCGAAGCGGGGCCGGAGCTTCCCCTGCCAGCGTGCGTGCATGCGACAACGCGAACCGCCCGGGAACGTCTGGTCGAAGTCGACGAGCCCGGTGGCGGCCGACCCGGAGCTGAAGTGTCCGGTGACCCGCAGGGGATGCGAGGGCGGATCGGAGGAGATGTCGCTCACCATCGGCACCGAGAACGAGAACCCGCCCGTCGCACTCAACCGAGCGGCCGGGGAGCCCGTCGTGCCGAGCGAGAGCGAGGTGTTCCCGCCGCACCCGATGTCGGCTCCGTCGCCGGAGAACCGAACGCGCCGCCCGTCGCGGGAGACAACGAGCGCGAAGGTCACGCTGGCGACATCGGTGTACGCCGTCGCAGCGTCGTAGATCCGGCCGCGGAGCGGGTTCGCGGCTCCGGCTCCGGCGGGGGAGAGCAGGGCGGCGATGCCGATCAGGGCGAGGGCGAGCAGCCGATGTGAGCGCATCGGCCTGACCCTATCGCCCGTCACCGCGGGGCGGCGGGGGGCAGGCCGGTCACTCCTGGCAGGCCGGGCACCAGTACGTCGTCCGGCCGCCCACCGTCGCGCGGTTGAGCGCGTGGCCGTCACGCGGGCAGCTGCCGTCGCGGCCCCGGACGCGGACGAACCTGCCGGTATGGACGCCGCCCTGGCGAATCGCCGAGCGGATCGCGGCGCGCAGCTGACGCCGCAGCCGGTCGAGTTCCTCGAGCGTGAGCGAGCCGGTCTGGCGAAGCGGGGACAGTCGGGCCTGCCACAGCGCCTCGTCGGCGAGCAGGTTGCCGACGCCCGAGATCGCCCGCTGATCGAGCAGCCGAGCCTTCACCGCCGTGCGTCCACGGCCGATCAGCGTGCGGAAGCGGCGGCGGTCGACGTCGGCGGCGTCGGGTCCCACATGGGCGAAGTCCGGATTGAGCAGCGCGCGGCCGAGCCGTCGCTTGTCGCGCAGCACGAGCCGCCTGCCGTCCTCGAACTCGACCGTGAAGCGGTCCCACCGGGTCGGCTTGGCCGGATCGGTGAGGAACCGTCCCGCCATCCCGAGGTGCAGTCCGAGCTCCGGGCCGTCCTCGGTCTCGAGCCACAGGAACTTCCCCCGCCGGCGCGCCGCGGCGATCGTGTGGCCACGCAGCGCGGCGTCGATCTCGCCCGGCGCGTGGGGGCGGCACACGTACGTGTCGCGGTCGTCGACCGCGGCGATCCGGTGGCCGACGGCGGACTCGAGCACGAGCCGAGCGCGCTCGGCTTCGGGGAGCTCGGGCACGGATTGAGCTTAGAGGCCGTCTCGAAACCCCCCGCGACGTCCGGCAGCCGCGGATCGGCGCGGGCGCATCGTCCTCCCCAGCGGCCTCCGGCCGCCTATGCGCCGGGTCCCCACAGCCGCTGGCGGAGCCCCGACCCTCGCGCGACCGGCCGCTCCACCGCGCCCCCGACCGCCGCCGCGGACCCGACGAGGATCAGACGCGTCCGCGCCCGGGTCACCGCGGTGTAGAGGAGTTCGCGCGTGAGGATCGGAGCGCCGGCCTCGGGGAGCAGCACGGCTGCGGTCGCGAACTGCGAGCCCTGGCTCTTGTGGATGGTCATCGCGTACACGGTCTCGATCGCGGCCAGGCGGGTGGGCGCGAACAGCGCCGGCTCGCCCCGGCGCTCGAACGCCGCCGAAAGCCGCTGCTCGCCGATCTCGACGACGACGCCGCTGTCGCCGTTGAACAGGCCGAGCTCGTAGTCGTTCTCGGTGACGAGCAACGGCCGGCCGGGATACCACGCCTCATCGCCGGCGACGCCGAGCCAGTCCTCCACGAGCGCGTTCCACAGCGTGACCTCGTGGCGGTGAGCGCAGAGCAGCCGGAACTCCTCCAGCGCGCGCAGGGCGGCACCGGCATCCCCGGCGCGGGCCGCTCCGTGGACGGCCTCGGCGGCCGCGACCGCCGGACCGCGCAACGCCTCGCTCGCTCCGGCGGGATCGTCGGTCTCGATCCAGGTGACGTCCGCGTGGCCGGCGCGGAGCACCTCGAGGGTGCGATCGCCGTCGCCGATCCGGACGGCCTCGGCGAGCTCGGCGATCGCGCCGGCGAACCGGTGGCCGCGGCGCAACACGATGATGCCGTTCCCGATCGTCACCCCGGTCGGGGGATCGGTCGCCCGCACCTCGTCGCCGGTCGCGGCCGCGAGCCGGCCGCGGGAGCGCTCGTCGATCCGCAGCTGCTCGGCAGCCGGCCCGACGATGTCCCCCAGGACCGCTCCGGCCTCGATCGAGGTGAGCTGGCCGGGGTCGCCCACGAGGATCAGCCGCGCCTGGGGACGAAGCGCCTCGATCAGGCGGCGCATGCGGGGGAGCGAGACCATCGAGGTCTCATCGACGATCACGACGTCGTGCGGGAGCCGACGACGGGCGTCGTGCCGGAACCGACTGGCGCTGTCGGGACGCCGGCCGAGCAGGCGGTGGATCGTGGATGCGCTCAGCCCGCGGAGGTGTCCGCGCACGGCCTCGTCCACCCGGAGCTCCGCCGCCTCGGTGTGGACCGCCTGCTCGAGCCGGGCCGCGGCCTTTCCGGTGGGGGCGCAGAGCGCGATCAGCGGTGCCCGGCCGTCCCGGGCGAGACCCTGCTCGACGAGGAGCGCCGCCGTTCGGGCCACGGTCGTCGTCTTGCCGGTCCCCGGGCCGCCGGCGATCACCGTGAGCCGCCGCAGGACCGCGGTGGCGGCGGCGAGTCGCTGGCGCTGGTCCTCCGGGGCCGGGAACAGCCGGGTGCAGCCGTCCCGCACCGCCACCACGTCGACGTCTGGCGGCTCGCCCACGCCGAGACCCCGGAGCGGCGTCGGCGAGCCGCCGCTCGTGGACCCACATGCGGTCGAGGTACAGCTGCCCGTCGACGAGCCGGAGCGGGCGCGCCTGATCGGGGTCCGTCTCGGCGGCCTGACCCGCCGCCTCGCCGTCGGCGACGGCCGGGCTCGCGGCGATCCGGGCGAGCCACTCGTCGGGTGCCGGCCACGGCAGCGGCTCGGTTGTGAGCGCCCAGTCCTCCGGCTCAGCCGTCGCGACCACCACGCGCACGTCGACCCGGACGTGGCCGAGCCGCGAGCCACGCACGGTGAGTGCGATCGCGAGCCGCACGTCCTCGTCGCTCTCGCCGGCGATCGCGGCGATCCGCTCGGCGGCGTGGAGGTCGCCGGCGGTGATGATCCCGCCGCGGTTGAACGCGGCCAGGGTTCCGCCGGCCGCCGCGGCCAGGCGGGCATCGAGTGGATCGGGTGCAGAGGTCTCGATCACGTCGCCTGCACTCCGTGGTCAAGCGCATCGCTGAGCGCGGTCACGAGCGCGCCCGGCGGTCGCCAGTGGAATACGCCCTCACCCTCAACACCCGTCATCCCACGCACGAAGGCGTAGGCCACGCCGGCGAGGTGGCGGTCCGGGTCGTAGCCGGTCAGCCGCCAGCGGAGATAGCGGTGGAGCGCGACGGTGTACAGGAGCGCTTGCAGGAGGTAGTGACTGCGCTCCATCTCGGCGAGCAGCGCCTCACCGCGGTAGTGCCAGAGCGTGAGCGGCTCCTCGGCCGACGCGAGCCGGTTCGTCTTGTAGTCGACGATCAGGTACCGGTCGCCCGAGGAGCCGGGGACGCGGACGACGAGATCCAGGAACCCCGTGAGGTAGCCGCGTACGCGGGCACGGAGCGGCTCGTCGCGCAGCCGGTCGGCGTACCCGCGGACGGGGTCCCCGGCGGGCAGGCCGTCCCGCAGGACGGAGGCGAGCAGGCCAGGGGTGAGCGCCCCCCGCGGATCGTCGCCACCGGCGAGCGGCAGCTCGAAGGCGAGCTCGTCGAGCCGGTCCGCGCGCGGAACGTCGGCCAACCGCAGGCCGGCGAGCTCGGGTGCCAGCGGGGTGCGCAGGGCACAGGCGAGCCCATCGACGAGTGTCTCCGGGTCGCCGACGTCGGCCGTGCGCCAGCGGCGGGCGGTGGCGAGCGCCGCGGTGAGCTCTGCCACGAGGTCCTCGGCGGCGAAGTCGGCCGCTTCGAGCGTGGCGTGGACGATCGTGCCGAGCGCGGTGCCGCCGGGCGTCGCCGCGAGCGGGCTCGGGAGGGCGTCCTCGGGGGCGAGCTCACCGGCCGCCGGCGTGACCGGCTCGTCGCGCTCCGTCTCGGCCTCGGTCTCCGCCTCGCTCCCGACGAGGGCCGGCGGCTGTGCCGCCCAGTCGTGGATCGGCGCGGTGATGTCGCTGTAGGAGGTCCGCCGCCACCCGAGGTCGAGTCGCCGGTCGAATCGGGTCACGGCCAGCTCGCCGGTCGGCTCGAGCGGGCTCGTCCACGCCTCGGCGAGACCGGACTGACGGGCGGGCTCGACCGCGATGCATCCCGTATCCGCCGTGGCCGCGATCTCCTCCAGCCGCGCCTTGGCCGCGGCATCCGTCGGCGTGTGCGTGCCCTGCGCCGGGATCGCCCCGCCCTCGCGGCGCTCGAACAGCAGACGGTTGAGCGGCGAGTCGCGGCCGCCCCAGGTCCCGGCCCACCACACGATCGCCTGGTGGCGCGCGCGGGTGAGGGCGACGTAGAGCAGACGGAGATCCTCGCCGCGCTCCTCGGCGAGTGCGATCTGCTCGTGCGCGCCGAACCCGGAGTCGCCGACGGCGACGTCGAGCGTGCGCCGGCCGCCGGCCGCCGGGTCGTGGAACGTCAGCGGCTCGCCCCTGCGGAACCAGCCCATGTGCCACAGGAAGGGGAGGAGGACGATCGGGAATTCGAGGCCCTTGCTGCGATGGATCGTGAGCACCTGGACGGCTTGGGAGTCGGACTCCAGGCGCCGGCTGCGGTCCTCCTCGGGCACCGCCCCCTCGCCCTCGGCGATCCGCTGCCGGAGCCAGCCGGTGAGAGCGGTGAGGCCGAGCCCCTCGGCCCGCTCAGCGCCGTGCAGCAACTGTGCGACGTGGCGCAGATCGGTGAGCGTGCGTTCCCCGCCGGCGCGGGCGAGCAGCCGGCGTGGGAGCTGCTCGCCGCTGGTGACCGACTCGAACAGCGAGGCGACGCCCGCAGTGCGCAGCACTCGACCGAGTTCGTGCAGCCGGGCGTGGAGGCCCTCCCAGCGCTCCTCGTCGGCCGTGGCCACCCGCTCGGCGGTCCAGCCGAAGAACGGGGTCAGCGCGGCGGCGTGCGCCCGGAGGGCCGAGGAGGGCCGCTCGAGCGCCTCGAGCAGCGTCCGCCACGCCGCGGCCGCATCGGTGGCGAACACGCTCCCGGCGCCGGCGGTGACGGCCCGGACGCCGACCTCCTCGAGCGCTCGGCTGACGAGCGCTGCGTGGCTGTTCTGCGGGACGAGCACGGCGATGTCCTTCGGTCCGATCCGCCGCCGAGGTCCGTCGGTGCGGTCCGCGATCTCGGCCGGGGAGTTGAGCAGCCGGACGACCTCGGCCGCCAGGTCGCGGGCGACGTGATCCTTCGCGCCGGGCAGGGTCGCGAGGCCGGTCTTCGTCGAGACCGGCCTCGTCCCGCGGCACGAGCCGAAACCGCAGCGGCGCGGGGTCCGGCGCGCCGAACAATCGAGGGCCGGCGTTCTCATGGTCGGCCCGCACCGTCCGGTACACGATGTCCTCGTCGCCGAGCGCGGAGCCGGCGAACAGCGCGTCGAAGGCGTCGAGCAGCCGCTGGTCGCTGCGGCGGTTGACGCTCAGCGTCCGCCGCGTGCCTGCCGAGTGCGCCGCCTCGAGGTAGGCGTACACGTCGGCCCCGCGGAAGGCGTAGATCGCCTGTTTCGGATCGGCGATCAGGACGAGCGTCGCGCCGGTGTCGGCGAATGCGCGACGCATGATCCGCCACTGCACCGGGTCGGTGTCCTGGAACTCGTCGACGAGCACGATGTCGTAGGCCCGGCGAAGGCGCGCGGCGATCGCCCCGCCGTCGGCACCCCCGAGGGCGAGATCGAGCCGCGCGAGCAGGTCGTCGTAGCTCATCACGGCGAGGCGGTGCTTGCGGGCCTCGAGCTCGCGCCGGAGGGCCTCCGCGAGGCGGACGCGCATCGCACCCTCCGCCCCGGCTGCCGGCGCGAGCGGGGCGTCGGGGTTGGCCACCGCGATCCGGCCCACGGCGAGCGCCTTCGCGCGGGTGAAGCCGTTCACCGGCTCGGTGAGGAACCTGCGGATGTAGAAGTCGTCGAGGACCTGCTCCATCAGGTCGCCGAGGTCCTCGACGAACTCGAACTCCGGCTCGAGGTCGGCGGCGATCCCCAGCCCGCCGAGCACCTCGCCGCAGAAGCCGTGGATCGTGAGGATCGTCGCGGCATCGAAGCTGGCCAGTGCGCGGGTGAGCCGGCGGATCCGCGTCTGAGTCTCGGTCGCGCCGTCGCCCGCGAGCAGACGCACGACCTCATCCGTGATCTCCGAGTCCGGGGCGGCGAGTGCGGCGATCAGGCCATCGCGGACCTCCAGCAGCCGCAGACGGACCCGCTCGCGCAGCTCGCCCGTCGCGATCCGGGTGAACGTCACGAGCAGGATCCGCTCGAGCCGGCGCCCCTCCGCGACGTAGCGGGCGGCGAGGGAGGCGATCGCGTAGGTCTTGCCCGTGCCCGCGCTCGCCTCGAGCACCGTGACCCCCTCTGGCAGGGCTCCGCAGGGGTCGAACTCGTCGACTCCGTTCATGCCGGGCGCACCTCCCCGGCGGCGAGCACCGGATCCCACAGCCGGCGGGCCAGGCGGCCGAAGCGGCTCGTCTCCGCGGTGGCCCAGCCCTCGCCCGTCTCGTCAGCCCGCGGAGCCGCGACGAGCAGGGATTCGAACGGCCGGTCGGGGCCGAACACGAGCCGGTGGTGGGCGTCGCGGTCCTCGCGGTCCCAGTCCCAGTCGCTCGTCCACTCGCCGCGCGCCGCGGCTCACCGGATCCTCTCCGGCGGCGACGGCCGCCGCGTAGGCCTCGGAGCTGGCGGTGGAGAGCGGCAGCGGCTCCCGCAGGCCGCGGTCGTAGAGGTCCACGAGCACGCCGAGGTGGGCGAGCGCGGCGGCTCGGCGCACCCGGGCATCGCCGGGCAGCGGACCGATCGGGAACACGTCGACATCGCGGTAGGACGAGCTCGATCGTCCGATCGCGACCGCCGACACGGGCCGGTCGGGGCTCGCCGCGCTCGCCGCGAGCAGGCGGACCCACGTCGACAGACGGTGCTTGGCGGCCAGCCGGGAATACGTCGCGGCCAGGACGACCTCGCCGTACACGCCGTCGATCGTCCCGGTCAGCAGCCGGCCTCCGGGAAGCTCGATCCGGACGTCGAGCGGGGACGGAGCGGCGTCGGCCGGGATGTGCGCTTCTGTCTCGCGGAACACCGCGTCGGCGCGCTTGTAGGTCTGCTCGAGGACCGGTCGGCCGAGCAGACCCGGGGGCAGGGTCCCCCGGCGGAGCTCGGCCTCCCAGACGGCGCGACCGTCGGCGCCGCCGAGGCGGGCGCCGAGCAGCCGGTTGCCGATCGCCCAGCGCTCGAGGCCGTCGAGCTCGATCGGCAATCCGTCCTCGATCTCGCCGAGCTCGTCGTCGCGACCGGGCGCGATCAGCCCGAGGCGCCGGCGGACGAACGTGCGGACCGGATGCTCGACGAAGCGGATCAGATCCTCGAGCGCGAGGACGTCACCGGGGAGCGGCGCAAGCGGCGCCTCCACGAACGGCGGCGGCGCCCCGCGCCGGCCGGTGAGCGCCCGCGCACCCTCGAGCGCGGTCGGGTCGAACCCCCAACGCCGGCCGGGCACGACGCCGTCGACTCGGAAGTTGCGGGCGTCGAACGGCTGCAGGGGATGCTCGACGACGACCTGTGATGCTGGATCGCCCTGGGCCGTCGCCCGGACCACGTCGAGCAGCTCCCCGACGGGGACGGCCGGCGGCAGCTCGACGTTCGTGCGCTCGTCATGGCCGCTGTAGGTGACGATCAGCCGGTCGGTGGCGCTGAGCACCGCGTCGAGCAGCAGCTGACGGTCCTCGCTGCGCGGGTCGCGCTCGCCGGTCCGCGGTTCGTCGAGTGTCAGATCGTCGCCGTCGCGCCGGGCCTGGCGCGGGAACGCCCCGTCGTCGAGGCCCAGCAGGCACACGACCCGGTGGGGCACCGAACGCATCGGATACAGCGTGCACACGGTGAGATGCCCGGTCCGGAAGTTGGCCCGTGTCGGGCGGCCCGCGAGGCCGTCGCCGAGCAGGGCGCCGGACCTCGACCGTCGAGAGCTCATGGTCACCGTGGGCGCCGGCCTCGGCGGCGAGATCGCCGAGCAGCCGCTCGAGCTCGCTCCACTGCCAGCTCTCCTGGGCCGACGGCGTGCTGAGCAGTGCGGTCGCCTCCCGCAGGGCGCCGAGCCACGCGTCGAGCGGTTGGGGCCTGGAGAGGCTCGCCACGGCATGCCGCAGCCGGGCGAAGAACTCCGCCAGGCGACCGGCGAGCTCGACCCCGTCGCCCTCGACGTCGTCGAGCGGCAGGACCCGCTCGAACACCCGGGGTCCCTCCTCGTCCATCGCCACCCCGAGCAGGATTCGGTCGAGCCCGTTCACCCACGTCCCCTCCGGGACCTCCTGCAGCTTGTACGGCGCACGGTGCGGGGCGTCGATGCCCCAATGGATCCCCGTCTGCTCGATCCACTCCGTGAGGCGGGTGAGGTCGTCGTCGCTGAAGCGAAAGCGCCGGCGGACGGGTTCGCGCGCGGCGAGGTCGAGGACCTCGGAGGCGGTGAGCCGTCCCTCGGCGAGGTCGAGCAGGGCGGCGGTGACGGACAGGATCGGGTTCGTCTGGCGCAGTGAGCGGTCGGCGAGCCTGACGCGGAGGTTGGGAGGCCGGTCGCCCGTCGGGGTCATCCGTCGAGTCGTCGTCGACCACGTCCGCTCCGGCGGCGAACGTCGCCGCGATCAGCGGCGCGAACGTCTCGATGTCCGGGCACATGACGAGCACGTCCCGCGGCTCCAGCGAGGGGTCCTCGGCGAGCAGGTGGAGGATCGCCTCGCGCAGGATCTCGACCTGCCGGGCTCTGCCGTGACAGGCGTGGACCTGGATGCTCCGGTCCCCGTCCGCGAGCTTGATCCGCTCGTCGTCGCCGGCCTGCGTGGGGGCTCCCGGGGGTGAGCGATCAGCGACGATGTCGTCCTGGATCCGTGCGAGCAGCGTCCGGGATTGGCGCGGCGGCGTGGGGTGGTGGTGATCCTCCACCGCGTCTCCGCCCCCGACGATCAGCTGCATCTCGCGGCTGTCGCGGCCCCAGGAGGCGAGCAGGGGATTGATCGCCACGTCCGCGGTGGGGTCGTCCTCGCGCGGCGGCGCGGACGCGCTTTGTGCGGGGGCCAGTCGGGCGACCGCGGTCCAGAGCGCCGGCGATGGGTGGAGCAGGAACAGGTGAATCGACCGCTGCGCTGCGAGCGCCCGGAGGATCTCGACCTCCGCCGCGGCCAGCCGGGTCAGGCCGAACACGCCGAGCCGGGGCCCGAGACCGCCGACGGCGGCGTCCTCGCGCAGGCGGGCGCACGCCGGCGCGAGCCGCTCAGCCGGATCGGCGACGGCGATCCGCTCCCGCAGAGCACGCCACAGCGGCGACTGCCAGCTGCCCGCTCCGGACTCCGGGGTCTCGCCGCCGCTCCACGCGATCAGCATCTCCGGCCGGTGGACGGCGTAGCGGCTGAGCAGCCCGGCGAGCCGCCGGACGACGCTCAACCGGCGGTTGCGGCGGACCGCGTCCGCCTCGCCCGCGACCCCCCCGAGGTGGGTCGCCAGCGGCGCGAGCCACGGCTCGCCGAGATGGTCGTCGACCACCTCCAACAGCGGCCACACGAGCCGTTCGGGCAGCCACGGGTCGGTCTGTGGATCGATCCCCGAGGCATCCGCCAGCGCGGCGGCGAGGAGCCGTCCGGGGGGCGGGAAGAGCACGTTCGCGCAGACACCGTCGCCGCCCCTGTCCGAGGTGCCGAGCCGGCCCGAGAGCCGCTGGGAGAGCCACCGCTCCATTCCCCGCGTCGGGACCGAGACGACCTCGGGGACGAACGGATCCGCCGGCGCATCGGCGAGCACGCCGGCCAGCGCGGAGACGAGCGCATCGGCTCGTTCGGCACGGTGGAGATGGAGCACATTCCTAGCGTCGCAGCTGAGGAGGCGGCTCTGACATCCGCTCGCGACAGCCCCGGGGACGGCGGCCGGCGGCGCGAGCCGCGTTCAGCCCTGGACCGCGCGGAGCGTGTCGCTGCAGCGCCTCGAGCCCGGAGTAGCGCGGCGACCAGCCGAGCTCGCGACTTCGCCTTGCTCGTGTCCATGATCACCGGGTGGGCTGAAGGCCTCGACCCAGTCGACCGCCGGTGGGGTGCCGGGAGGCCGGGGGATCGCGGCGGCGGCGCGGGCGGCGCCCGGACGACCGGGCCGGGGATCGCAGATCGGCGTCAGGCCGAGCTCGCGCAGGACGTCGGCACCGCTGAGCACACCGTCCCCGGCGATGTTGTACGCGCCCGGCGGGTCCGCCGGCGAGCACGCAGCGGTGCAGCGCCTGGCCGACGTCGTCCTCGTGGATGAACTGGAGTTCGGTGCCGGGTGCGAGCGACGGGCACCGGGATCGGCAGCCGGCCGAGCAGATCGAGCGCGGCACGGCCGAGTCCCGCGAGCGGCGCCGGGCAGCGCGCCCTTGCCGCCGAGCGCGTGGCGGACCGAGCACGATCGGCGGGCGAAGCAGGTAGAGCGTCGGCCCGTCCGTCGCTGTCGGCCTCGTGCTGGAGCAGGTGTTCGAGCTCGGCCTTCTCCTGGGCGTAGAACAGCCGGTCGGCGGGACGCACCGGCCAGTCCTCGCGTATCCCGACCGGGTTGTCGCGGTGGAACCCGTAGGCGGCCACCGATGGAGGCGTAGACGAACCGCTTCGCTCCGCGTCGGCCCGGCCGCCCGGTAGGCGTTGAGCGTCCCCTCGACGTTGATCGCGCGGATCGTCTCCGCCGACGCATTCCCGGTGATCATGAACGCCAGGTGCACGACGACGTCGGCGCCCTCGAACGCCGCGGCGAGCGCGTCGCGCTGCGCGGACGTCCCCCTGGCTGGTAGGTGAGCTTCGTCCACCCGTGCTCGTCGGGGTCGAACGGACGCCGGGCGATGCCGATGATCCGCCGATCCGGTCCTCGGCCTCGAGCAGCGGCATCAGGCCGAAGCCGAACGTGCCGGTCGGGCCGGTGACCGCGACCGTCAACGGCCGCGGGGTGCGCCTCGCAGCGGGCATCGATCAGACCCTACCCCGGTGCGGCGCTCGCAAGCGTGGTGAGATCACGTGAGGTTCACGGGAGCTCGGACGCGCGCCGTCACGCCTCCGGCAGGCCGTCGCGGTCTGCCCACTCCGAGCAGCGGCTCGAGCGAGTGCGCGTGGTCGTCGATCGCGGCGTGCAGATCGCCGAGCCGGGCGAACCGCTCGGGCATCGTGGCGATCGTCAGCTCGTCCGGCTCGATCGCGCTCAGCTCATCCCAGGTGATCGGCGCCGACACCGTCCCGATCGGGTTGCCGCGGACGCTGTAGGCGGAGGCGATCGTGTGATCGCGCGCGTTCTGGTTGTAGTCGACGAACGCCTTTGCCGGATCACGGTCCTTGCGCCACCACTCCGTGGTCGCGTCCTGCGGCGCCCGGCGCTCCACCTCACGAGCGAACGCCAACGCCGCGCGGCGGACCACGCCGTGGCCCCACCGGGGCTCGATCCGGACGTAGATGTGCAGCCCGTCACCGCCCGAGGTCTTCGGGAAACCGGCGATCCGCAGCTCGTCGAGGATCTCGCGCGCGGTCTCCGCCACCCGGCGCACGCGGTGCGAGGTCGCAGTCCGGCATCGGGTCGATATCGATCCGCCACTCGTCGGGCTTCTCGACGTCGGCCCGCCGCGAGTTCCACGGGTGAAACTCGACGGTCGCCATCTGGACGGCCCATACGACGCTGCCGAGCTCGGTGACGCACAGCTCGTCAGCGGTGCGGTCGAAGCGCGGGAAGTGGAGCTGCACCGTCTCCACCCAATCGGGCGCGCCGGCCGGGATCCGCTTCTGATGGACCTTCTGGCCGTCGACGCCCTTCGGGAAGCGGTGGAGCATGCACGGTCGCTCGCGGAGCGCACGGACGATCCCGTCCCCGACGCTGATGTAGTAGCGGGCGAGGTCCAGCTTCGTCTCCCCACGCGCCGAGAAGTAGATGCGGTCCGGGCTCGACAGGCGGACCGTCCGTTCGCCGACATCCAGCTCGACGGCGTCGCTCATCGGTGCGCTCCGGGCATTGCGGGAGCTTCGCAGTTCGCGAGATGATTCCCAAAGCGCGGGCGGGGCAGACCGTGAAGGACACAAACACGAAGGAGACTCGATATGGACAAGCGCAGACTCGGCGGGCTTGAGGTCTCGGCCCTGGGCCTCGGATGCATGGGAATGTCGGCCTTCTACGGCGAAACCGACGAGGACGAGGCGATCGCCACGATCCACCGAGCACTCGAGCTCGGCGTCAACTTCCTCGACACGGCGCAGCTCTACGGGCCGATGACGAATGAGCAGCTCGTCGGCCGCGCGATCAGGGACCGCCGGGACGAGTACGTGATCGCGACGAAGTTCGCCCGACGGATCGAGTCCGACACGGTTGCGGGGGAGCTCTCGACGCTCGGTCCGCTCGACGGCTCGCCGGAGCACGCCAAGAGCGCGGCGGAGGGCTCGCTGCGGCGGCTCGGCGTCGACCACATCGACCTCTACTACCAGCACCGCGTCGACCCGAACGTCCCGATCGAGGAGACGGTCGGCGCGATGGCCGAGCTGGTCGACGAGGGCAAGGTCCGGTTCCTCGGGCTGAGCGAGGCGGCGCCGGAGACGATCCGCCGGGCCCACGCTGTCCATCCGATCGCCGCGGTCCAGACCGAGTACTCCCTGTGGTCGCGCGATCCTGAGGAGGACGTGCTCCCGACCTGTCGTGAGCTCGGGATCGGGTTCGTGCCCTACTCGCCACTCGGCCGTGGCTTCCTCTCCGGCCGGTTCACGAGCCCCGACGACCTCGACGAGAACGACTTCCGCCGTCACGGGCCGCGGTTCACGGGCGAGAACCTCAAGGCCAACCTCCGGCTCGCCGAGAAGGTCGCCGAGATCGCTCGGGAGAAGGGCATCACCCCCGCTCAGCTCGCGCTCGCGTGGGTGCTTGCGCAGGGCGAGGATCTCGTCCCGATTCCGGGGACCAAGCGTCGGACGTACCTGGAGCAGAACGCCGCCGCAGCCGACGTACAGCTGAGCGACGAGGACCTCGGGCGGATCGCCTCGGAGCTGCCACAGGCAGCCGGCGATCGCTACGACGAGGCGGGGATGAGGTCCGTCAACCTGTAGCGCGACCGCCGGGCCGACAGGGCGTCCGGAGACCGCCGGGCGCCCTCGCTGGAGACACGGTCCGGCGGCGCGGTGAGCGCAACTCTCCCGGGGACGGTGTGTTTCAGCGCACAAGTCCACCACCCCACAAGGAGAGTCAACCTATGCCACGGCTGCGCTTTGTAGCCCCGCTTGCGGCGATTCTCGCGGTTGCCATCGCGAGCGTCGCGCTCGCCGCCAAGGTCACCGGCGGCACCACCACACTGAAGCTGTCCTCGGCCGCCCAGACGGCGCTGAGCAACAACCACATCACCGTCACGTCGGGCAACGGCTACGTCGATCCGCTCGCGGGTCAGCTGACGCTTCCGATCGCCGGCGGCAACGTGAACCTCAAGACCTTCAAGGGCTTCATCACTCACAAGGGTTCGGTCGTCGTCTCGAACGGCAAGAGGTCGTTCCGGCTCAGCCACCTGACGGTCGTCAACAACAAGAACGGCGTCTCGGTCGACGCGGCCGTGCGCACCAGCGCCCGTCGCTGCATCACCCGCGGCGGCCGCCGGCACCGCATCCGCGTGTGCCTGACCGTCTACCGCACGCATATCGAGCGCGTGGCGAAGGTCGTCAATGCGAAGGTCAGCGGCGGCAGCGCGACCGGCACGGTCGAGCTCACCGCGACCTCGGCCGCGGCCATCAACGGCCTGGCCGGCAAGCACATCGCGTCCGCCGGCACGCCGATCGGCACCGGCACGACCACCCCGACGTTCAAGAAGTAGCTCCAAGCCACCCAAGGGGGAGGGGCCGCTCCGGCGCGCGCGTCTCGCGCCGGGGCGGGTTCGCCAAGACATCGCCCCGGTCTGGGCCTCGCGGCCCGGGCCGGGGCGAATGTCTTTAAGCGTGTCGGAGTCGCGCGCCGGCGACCGGATCTGACATCGCCGCACAGCTGTGTTGAGACGGCCGTCAGGCCCGGTCTGAGCAGGTCTTTTCTGTCCGGCCGGCGCGCCACAGTGGGCCTATGCGTCTGCTGCACACCGCCGACTGGCACCTCGGCCGCAACTTCCACGGCGCCTCGCTGCTCGAGGGTCAGGCCGCGTTCCTCGACTGGCTCGTCGAGCTCGCCGCCGAGGAGCGGGTCGACGCCGTGCTCGTGGCCGGGGATATCTACGACCGCGCGCTGCCCCCGGCCGAGGCGGTGGCGCTCGCCGGCGACGCGCTCGATCGCCTCGCCCGGGACGGCCGCGTCGTGATCGCGATCTCCGGCAACCACGACTCCGCTCAGCGGCTCGGGTTCCTCGCGCCGGTGCTCGCGCGCGGGGGCGTGCACCTGCTCACCGATCCGGCCCGCTGTGGGGAGGCGGTGGAGCTTCCGGGGCTCGCGGTCTACGGGATCCCCTATCTCGAGCCGGACCTCGTGGCCGACCGGCTCGAGTGCGAGATCCGGACCCACGACGCGGTCCTCGGGGCCGCGATGGATCGCGTCCGCGCGGCCCACGTCCGCCGCGCGCCCGGGACGCCGGCCGTGGTCCTCGCCCACGCATTCGTCGCCGGGGCCAGCGGCGCGGACAGCGAGCGCGAGCTCGCCGTCGGTGGCGCAGGTCAGGTCGGCGTGGGCCGGTTCGCCGGCGCCGACTATGTCGCGCTCGGTCACCTCCACCGCCCACAGACGGTCCGCGGCGGGCGGTACGCGGGGGCGCCGCTCCCGTTCTCGTTCTCCGAGGCCGCCGACGTGAAGTCGGTGACGATCGTCGAGTTCGCGGACATCGGCGCCGGGGGAGCCGGTCACCAGCGGCCCACGGTGCGCACGATCCCGTGCCCGATCCCCCGTCCGCTCGCGCGGGTGCGCGGAACGCTCGACGAGCTGCTCGCCGATCCGGTTCTGGCGGCGAACGAACCGGCGTGGCTCGAGGCGACGCTGACCGACCCGGTGCGCCCGATGGACGCGATGGCCCGGCTCCAGAAGCGATTCCCGCACGCGGTGTCGATCGTGTTCGACCCTCAGGGGGCGCAGGACGCCGCGGAGGGGTCGTACGCCGAGCGGCTGCGCGGGCTCAGCGAGGAGGGCGTGCTCGTCCAGTTCGTCCGCGACGTCCGCGGCACCGAGGTCACCGACGAGGAGCTCGCGCTCCTGCGCGCGGCGCTCGACGCCGGCCGCACGCGGGTCCTCGAGCGCCAGCGCTGAAGCCGGGCGGAGCCGTGCGCCTCCACCACCTGCGCATGACGGCGTTCCAGCCGTTCGCCGGCCTCGAGGAGGTCGACTTCGACGACCTCGGGCAGGCCGGCCTGTTCCTCATGCAGGGTGAGACCGGGGCCGGTAAGACGGCGATCCTCGACGCGATCTGCTTCGCGCTGTTCGGTCACGTTCCCGGGCTGCGGGACACGGCCGCCCGGCTGCGCTCGGACCACGCCACTGCGGCCGAACGGACGGAGATCACGCTCGAGCTCACGCTCGGCGGGCGCCGGCTCCGGGTCACCCGCTCGCCGAAGCAGGAGCGGCCGAAGGTACGCGGCTCGGGTACCACCGAGGAGCCCGCTCGCGCGCTGCTCGAGGCACGCGGCGCCGACGAGGACACGTGGACCGTGCTCGCCGAGCGGATCGAGGCCGTCGATCACGAGCTCTCCGCGCTGCTCGGACTGACCCTCGGACAGTTCTGCCAGGTCGTGCTCCTCCCGCAGGGCGCGTTCGCGCGGTTCCTGCACGCCGACCTCCGACGACCGCGAGAAGATGCTCCAGCAGCTGTTCGCGACCGATCGCTACGCCGCGGCCGAGCACTGGCTGCTCGACCGGCGCCGCGCGGCCGACAGCGCGATGTACGGCGGCCTCGACGCGGTCGCCGACGTCGCCTCGCGGATCGCCGCCGTGGCCGGCGAGGAGCCGCCGCCCGACTGGCGGGAGCGACCGGCGATGCTCACCGAGTGGATTCAGAACCTCGCCGTGCTCGCCCAGGCCAAGGAGGCGACGGCTGAGGGCCGGCGCAGCTCGGCCACAGATGTCCGCCGCGGCGCCCACGAGGCGCTGTCGGCGGCGCAGGCCCTGCACGAGCGCCAGCGCCGCCACGCCGATGCGGTCGCCGGGCTCGCCGCGCACCTGAAGGCCGAGGACCGGCGCGTGGAGTCGGCCGGTCGCGTGGCGGACGCCCGCCGTGCCGAGCCCGTCACCGCGCTCGCCGCCGGCGCCGGCCGAGCGCGGGAGGAGGCCACCCACCGCGGCGCCCTTGCGTCGGTGGCGCTCGAGGCGCTCACCCACGACCGCGACGACGAGCTTCAGTCCGATCCGGCGCAGCTGATGCTGATCGAGGCGCCCACGCTCCGAGCGCAGGACGCCTGGGAGCACTCGGGCCGGCGCCGTGAGCAGGCCGCGCTCGCGCGGCGGTTCCTCGACGCCGAGGCCGAGCTCACGGCCGCCGAGGCCGGGCTGCGCTCCGCCCGGGTACGCCGGGAGGCTCGCGAGCGCGACCTCGCCGAGCGGACGGAGTGGATCGCCCGGGCCGAGCCGCGCCTTCCGGAGCTCCGCGCCGCCGTCGACGCCGCCCGGGGGGCCGCCGCGGCCCTGCCCGGCCGGAAGGGCGCCGCGGATGAGGCCACACGGCGGGCCGAGGCGGCGATCCGCCGGGACGGCCTGCGCCGTGAGCTGATGGCGGCGCGCGCGCGGGAGCAGGATGCGCTCGCGTCGGCCAACGCCGCGCGCGAGGCGTGGCTCGATGCGCGCGAGCGCCGGTTGTCCGGCATCGCCGGCGAGCTCGCCGGGGAGCTGCGCGACGGCGAGGCCTGCCGCGTATGCGGCTCGCTCGAGCACCCCGCGCCCGCCCACGGTGACGGCGAGGAGCGGGTCGACGCCGAGACCGAGCGGGCGCTCGGGGAGGAGGCGACCGGGAAGAGCTCGGCGCTCGAGCAGGCTCGGGCCGACTGCGCCGAGCACGAGCGCGCGCTCGCCGCGGCGGTCGCGGTCGCCGGAGAGGACGCCGGCGATGCGCTCACCGCGGCGGCATCGCAGGCCGCGGCGCAGCTGCGTGACACGCAGGCCGCGGCCGAGCGCGAGCAGGCCGCCGTCGACGCGCTCGACCGCCCACGAGCGCATGCTGCAGGAGCGCCGCCGCGAGGCCGGCGAGCTCACCGAGGCGATCGCCCAGGCCCGAGCCGAGCTGCGCTCACAGGAGGAGCGGCTCGCGCGGGACCGGGAGGCGGTCTCGCAGGCGCGCGGGCAGGATCCGCACCGTCGCCGCACGGGTCGCGCGGCTCGAGGGCCTCGCGGTGCAGTGGAGCGAGGCCGCCACCGCACTCAGCGACGCCTCCACCGCGCAGCTCGAGGCCGATCGCCGGGACCGCGAGGCGGCGACCGAGGCCCGCCGCCACGGTTTCGGCACCGTCGAGCAGGCCGTCGCCGCGGCGTTGCCCGCGGAGGCCCGGGAGCGACTCGAGGCGTGGATCATCGCGTTCGATCGCGAGCTCGAACGGCTCCGCGCGATCACCGAGGACGAATCCCTCCAGGCGGCCGCGGCCGAGCCGGCGCCGGACATCGCCGGGCTCGAGCGGGCGGTTGCCGGGGCCGATGAGGAGCTCGCCCGCGCGCAGTCGGCGCAGGGACTCGCGGCCGAGCGGATGACGAAGCTCACCTCGCTCGGCGCCGATCTCGGCGACCGGCTGCAGGCGCTCGCCCCGCTCGTCCGGGAACGGGACCTGATCGCGTCGGTGGCCGGACTCGTCGACGGCACCTCAGCATCGAATCGGCTCCATATGCCGCTTGCCGCGTACGTGCTGACCGCGCGCCTCGAGCAGATCGCGCAGGCCGCGTCGCAGCGGCTCGAGCGGATGTCGGGCGGGCGCTACCTGCTCGCCCACTGCGACGAGCGGATCGGGCGCAACCGCAAGGCCGGGCTCGGCCTCCAGGTGCTCGACGCGTGGACGGGGCGCGAGCGGCCACCGAGCTCACTGTCCGGGCGGCGAGACCTTCCAGGCCAGCCTCGCACTCGCGCTCGGTCTCGCCGACATCGTCGCGGCCGAGGCCGGCGCGGCGCGGCTCGAGACGCTGTTCGTCGACGAGGGCTTCGGGACGCTCGGCGAGCGGGCGCTCGACGATGTCCTCGACGTGCTCGACACGCTCCGCGAGGGCGGGCGCTCGGTCGGCGTCATCTCCCACGTCGCCGAGATGCGCCAGCGGATCCCGACCGCGCTCGCCGTCGACAAACGGCGGGACGGGTCGCGAATCCTCCAGGGCTGAGGCGGCCCGCCGGCCGCGTCACGACCGGCGGGCGCCTGACGGTCGGGCTAGGGTGCACGCGCTGGAAGCGCGTGATCTCGCTGCTCACGATCCGCACCAGGTTGCCGAGCGCGATGTTCGCGTCGATCAGGTGCAGACCCCACGTCGGGTCCGGGCTCGGATGCGGGGTGACCGCTCCGTTCTCGGCCCGGATCTGGAGCGTGCGTGCGCCGCCCGCCGAGGAGCAGTACGCGCGGTATCCGTCCGCTCACCGACCCACGGCGTGGTCGCCTTCGGGTAGGTGAGGCCGAGCACGAGGATCCCGGCGTACAGGGCGCTCTGCTGGTAGAACGGCTGGCGTCGGCGAGATCAGATCGGTCTGCCCGGTGCCGCCGCCGAGCGAGGCCGGGTTCGTGCACAGGACCTCGTCGGACTTGTTCGCGCGAGCGGCCGAACAGGCTGTTCGACGGCGGGGTCGCGTCGTAGGTCGAGAACGCGATCACGCAGCCGAGCTGCGTCGCGCGGGCGGCACCCGGGAGGTGCTTGAAGTCGCCGCCGATGTCCTTGCCGGCTTGACCAGCACGTTGCCGCCCAGCAGCATCGCCGAGATCATCCGCTGGCCGCACCGCGGGCTTCGGATCGACGTCGTCGGCGAGCACCTTGCGCAGGACGAACGAGCCCTGCGAGTGACCGATGAACACGATCGCCGCGGCCGTGGTTGTAGTGCTTGAGGTAGTCGGCGAACGCGCTGGGACGTCCTGCAGCGGGGTGGCGCGCTGCGCGGGGTCTCCGTGTCGTGCCCGCGAGCAGCGCGGTGAGCGTCACCTGCCGGTACACGGCGCGAACACGCGGCAGAGCAGCGAGTACCGCGCGGTCTGGTAGAGCGCGATCGAGCGCCAGGACCGGGTCGACGTGAAGTTCGCGAGCGTCGTCGTCTGGCCGCTGACGGTCGGATAGACGTAGAAGCAGTCGGCGGCCGGATGGGCGGCGGCCTTCGGGTGCTCGACGCGGAGGACCTGTCCGGTCGGGGAGAAGTAGCTCGTGGCCAGGCAGGGCGTACAGGGATCGTTGGCGATCCCCGGCTTGCACAGCCAGGTGGTCTTCGCCGAGGCGACCGAGGTGACCGCGGTGGTGAGCGCGAGCGCCGCGGCGCACGCGGCGAGCAGGGTGATGAAGCGTGGACGGAGTGGCATACCCTGACCCTACCCGAGCCCACCCCCTCCCGACGCCGATTGCGAGTTGTGGCGGAGCGCCCACGCGGCGGCGACGACGGCGAGGGTGCCGGCGCCCGCGGCAAGCGCGCCGAGCGGAAGCGTGAGCACGAGCACGGCGCTGCCGATGAGGCCGAGAACGGCCAGCGCCCGCGGCTGGGTCCGCTCGCCGCGAGACAGCTTCAGCGCGGCGGCGTTCGTGATCCCGTAGTACGTCAGCACGGTCACCGAGCTGAACGCGATCGCGCCACGGAGGTCGACGGCGAGCAGCGCGACGACGACGAGCAGCGCGGCGACGGACTCCGCCCGCTGGGGAACCCCGTGCCGGGGACCGATCGCGGCCAGGCCCCCGGGCAGTTCGCGGTCGACCTCTTCGGCGAGGGTCGCGATCCGCGCATAACCGGCGAAGGCGAAGAAGAACAGGCCGCCGGCCTGGAGGACCCCGTATAGACCGCCGATGTGGCCGAGCCCGAGGCCGCCGGCGCCGCGGCCCGCGCGGCCCCCGAACAGCGACGCGATCACCGCGGCGAGGAGCGCGAGCGCGACGAGCACGAGGATCACCCGGGTGAGCTGCACCGTTCGCGTGATGCCGCCCAGGTTCACCGCGAGCATCGCGGCCACGGCGAGCACCGCTCCCACGCGGGGCGCGCCCGGGATCACGTACGCCCCGAAGGTCAGGGCGATCGCCGCCCAGCTCGCCGTCTTGCCGATCACGAACGACCAGCCCGCCAGGCGGCCCCAACACGGCCCGAGCCGCGCGCGGCCGTACACATAGGTGCCGCCGGAGGTGGGGTGGAGCGCCGCGAGCTGGGCCGACGAGGTTGCGTTGCAGTAGGCGACGATCGCCGCGAGCGCGAGGCCGATGAGCAGCCCGCCTCCGGCCGCGCGAGCCGCCGGAGCGACGACTGAGAACACGCCGGCCCCGACCATCGAGCCGAGGCCGATCACCACCGCGTCGCCGGCCCCGAGCCGTCGCTGCATCGGCGGCCACCGTACTGCACGGACCCGTGCCGGCCGAGGCGGAGCGATTCGCTGCTGAAATGGAGGCCCAAATGTCCCCGCAGGCACCCGATCTCACCGGGATCGCCCTCGACGGTCGCTACGAGCTCCATGAGCTGATCGGAGAGGGCACCTTCGGCCGCGTCTACCGCGGCCGCGACCGCCGCCTCGCGCGGGACGTTGCGATCAAGGTCATCAAGCCGTGGTGGGCCGAGGACCCTGAGTGGGTGGAGAGCTTCCAGCGGGAGGCCCAGCTGCTCGCCTCGATCAACGACCCGGGGATCGTCCAGATCTACGACGTCGGCTCGGCCGACGAGGGCCAGTACTACGTCGCCGAGCTGATTCGCGGTGAGAGCCTCGCGCGCCGCCTCGCCCGTGGTCCGCTCACCTCGGATGAAGCCGCGGCGCTCGCCGCACAGCTGTGCCATGCGCTCGCCCGGGCCCACGCGGACCGCATCGTCCACCGCGACGTCAAACCGCAGAACGTGCTGATCTCGGAGGCCGGACAGGTCAAGGTGGGGGACTTCGGGGTCGCGCGGCTCGCACAGGGGAGCAGCGGCGGCGTCGCCGCGAGCGTCGCCGGCACTCCGCGCTACATGGCGCCCGAGCAGGCCCGCGGCGGCCCGGTCACGCCCGCGACCGACGTCTACGGCGTCGGCGTCGTCCTGTACGAGATGCTCGCCGGTCGTCCCCCGTTCACGGGGGAGACGGCGATCGAGCTCGCGCTCGCCCATGTCAGCGACCCGCCGCCTCCGCTCCCGACCGCGATCGCCCCCGAGCTCGCGGCGATCGTCGAGCGCGCCCTGGCCAAGGCGCCGGCCGACCGGTTCGGCGACGGTGCCGAGATGGCGGCGGCGCTCGAACGCGCCGCCCCCGCGACCCGCGGTACCGCACCGAGCCCGTCAACGGCCGCCAACGGCAGCTCCCGCGCCGGCACCCCGGCCACTCCGGCGGCCGCGACGGGCTCCCCGAGGATCGAGGAGGGCCGCCCGCCGGTCGGCGAGGAGGCCACCCCGGCCGCCACCCGGATCGGCGACCCGCGTGGTCCGCGGCGCAACGTCAATCCCTCCGAGCGCCGCCAGCGGATTGCGCTGTTCGCGCTCGCCGCCCTGATCATCGCCGGCCTGCTCGCCGCCGGCGTCGCGCTCGCTCCCGGGCATGTCCACGTGCCACTTCTCACCGGCCGTGGCGAGCGGCCCGCCGATGCCGCGCTCTCTCACGCCGGTCTGCACGCCGCCGTCGCCCGCCGCTACTCCGACTCGATCCCGGCGGGCACGGTGATCGCGCAGGCCCCGCGCGCCGGCACCTCGGTCGGCGACGGCTCGAGCGTCCGGCTCACCGTCAGCGCCGGTCCACCGCCGGTCCCGGTCCCGGTCCTCACCGGCGCGCCCGAGAGTGCCGCCGCGGCGAAGCTGGCCGCGGTCGGTCTGCGCGTCGATGCGCACACCGTGGTCGCGCCCGGGACCGCCGCCGGTGTCGTCGTCAGCCAGGCCCCGGCCGCGGGAAGCCGCGCCCCGCGCGGCTCGGCGGTCGCCCTGGCCATCGCCGAACAGCCCCGCTTCCGGCCCCTGACCTCGGTCAGTGGCACCGCGGCCGGACAGTCGGTGCCGTTCCGGATCCGCGGTCGCGGCTGGCAGCTCCGGGCAACGATGGGCTACATCGGGACCTGCACGTTCGTGTTCTTCTGCTCGGGTCCGAGCGCGATCGTCCGCGACCTCACGTCGGGACGCACCGTCGACAGCTTCGACCTGTCCGACGGTGGCGTGCAGACACGCACCGAGACGGCCGGACCCGGGACCTACCAGGTGGTCGTAAAGCCGGGTTCTGACTCGGCGCGCTGGCAGATCGCCGTCGAGGACCATTACTGATGCTCCTCCCGTGTTCTCCCTGCTCGTGACCGGCGGCCGTGGCGTTTCTTAAGAAGCTCTCACCGGATCGGCATACCGTCTTGTCCCAATGACCGGACCGAAGCATCTGTGGTCGGGCGACTGGGAGCGTGACTCCGAGGAGTCGGCCCGCGCCCGCGGCGACGCCGAGCGCATCGCCGCCCTCCCTCAGCCCGAGGCCCCGCAGGCTCCTGAGCGCCGGCTGTTCACCGAGACACGGGAGGCGCCGGTCGACGAGCGCCCCGCTCCGTCCGTCGCGCGCCCGGCACCGATCCGCCCTCGCCCGTCGGCGGCGCCGCCGCGGCCCCAGCGCCAGCCGCGCCGCCGTGTCGCACGCGGGATGCGCCGTGTCGCCCTGATCGTCCTCGCGCTTGTCGTCGTGGTGACCGGTGCCGCGTTCGGCCTCGGCCAGCTCGTCGGTCCCCACCGTTCGGTCGACAACAGCGGCAATGGCCAGCCGGCCTGGCTCGGCGTCGAGATGGGCAACCTCCCGACCGGCGCCGTCGTGCTCACCGGCGTGGCCAACGGTGGTCCCGCGGCGCGTGCCGGACTGCACACCGGTGACGTCGTCACCGAGGTGGAGGGCCGCCCGGTGGCGGCACCGGTCGATGTCACCGAAGCCGTCGGCGCGATGCGTCCGGGCGACACGATCGAGGTGCAGGTGCTCCGCGGGTCGCAGACGATCGTCGCTCGGCCGAAGCTGAGCGCCCAGGCCGCCTCCGCCCCCTAGCCGTCCGACGATGAGCTTCGCCGCACCCTTTGTCCTGCTGGCTCTGCTGGCGGTCCCGCTGCTGATCGTGAGCCTGCGCGTCGCCGACGCCCGCGCCGAGCGCGGCGCCGCGAGCTTCGCGCTGCCGGCGCTGATGCCGTCCGTCGCTCCGCACCGCCCCGGGCCGCGGAGATGGATCGCGGTTGCGCTCGCGGTGATCGCCGTGGCGCTGCTGATCGTCGCGCTCGCCCATCCCCGCTATGCGGCGACGGTCGCGCGCACCGACGGCGCAGTCATGCTCGCCGACGACGTCAGCTCGTCGATGGGCGCCACCGACCTCCCGCCGTCCCGACTCGGGGCCGCACGCAACGCCGCGCTGGGGTTCATCGCCAAGGTCCCCTCGACGATTCGCGTCGGTGTGATGCAGTTCAACCAGAACGCCGTCACGCTCCAGTCCCCGACCCGAGATCACGGCGCAGCCCGGGCGGCCCTCGACGGGCTCCAGGCCGGAGGTCACACCGCGATCGGCAACGCCATCAACGCCGCCGTGACGCGGCTCCGCGCGCTGAAGACGGCGCAGAACAAGCAGGTGCCGAGCGCGATCGTCCTGATCTCCGACGGCGGGTCGGATCAGGGGTCGGACCCGATCGCCGCGGCGGCCCAGGCCGCGTCGCTGCACATCCCGGTGTACACGGTCTCGGTCGGCACCGCACACGGCACGATCCCGGAGCGACGGGGCAACCGCACCATTGCGGTTCCTGTGCCGGTCAGCTCCACCGAGCTCCAGCAGATCGCCCAGCGCTCGGGGGGACGGAGCTTCCAGGCCGGGAACGCGAGCGGGCTGAGCGACGTGTACGCCCACCTCGCCCGCCAGCTCGGCCACACCCGCGTGTGGAAGTCGCTCACCGGCGTGCTGGCCGCGTGCGCGCTGGGCCTGCTCGCGATCGCCGGACTTCTGTCCCTCACCTGGTTCGGACGACTGGCCTGATGAGAGACCCCACATGAGTTCCCCACGACAAGGAGTGCACTGAGATGGACGAGATGCGAATCGACGACGCGCGGGCCGAGGCCCGTCGGGACCTCCAGGAGGCCCTCCACGAGCTGCGGCGGGTGATCGTCGGGCAGGATGCGATGCTCGAGCGGATTCTGGTCAGTCTGCTCGCCGGCGGCCACGTGCTGCTCGAGGGCGTGCCGGGACTGGCCAAGACGCTCACCGTCAAGACCCTCGCCGGGGTCCTCGGCGGGAGCTACAACCGCATCCAGTTCACCCCGGACCTCGTGCCGGCCGACCTCGTCGGCACGCGCGTCCTCCAGCCTGACGGCTCGGGCTTCAGCACCGAGCTCGGCCCGGTGTTCAGCAACTTCCTGCTCGCGGACGAGATCAACCGCGCGCCGGCCAAGGTGCAGTCGGCGCTGCTCGAGGTGATGCAGGAGCAGCAGGTGACGATCGGCGGCGTGACCCATGCCGTCCCGCTGCCGTTCATCGTGATGGCCACCCAGAACCCGATCGAGTCCGAGGGCACGTATCCGCTCCCCGAGGCCCAGCTCGACCGCTTCCTGATGAAGATCCTCGTCGACTACCCGAGCACGGGGGAGGAGGCCGCCGTCGTCGGCCGCAGCCTCGCGGCGCCGGTGACGGTCCGCGAGTGCCTCACGCTCGACCAGCTGCGCCGCCACGCGATCACCGTCTCCGGCGTCCTCGTGGACCGCGACGCGATCGGCTACGCCGTCGCGCTCGCCGACGCCACGCGCCACCCCGAGCGGTACGGCCTCGCCGAGCTCCACTCGCTGATCGAGTTCGGGGCCAGCCCGCGCGGTCCGATCTCGCTCACCGCCTCGGCACGGGTGCTCGCACTGCTCCGCGGGCGCGGCCACGTGACGACCCAGGACATCCGTGATCTGGCGCCGGACGTGCTCCGCCACCGGATCGTGCTCTCCTACGACGCACTGAGCGACGGGATCTCGGCCGACACCCTGCTCGACCAGGTGCTCGCCGCCGTCCCCGAGCCCCAGCACCACGCGCTCGTCTCCCACCGGCCGGTCGCGGCCCCGACACACGGGGTCCGGTGAGCGCGGTCGCCCGACGCGAGCCGCTCGCGCGGCAGGGTCCCGGGCCGATGCCCCGGGCGATGATCGACGCCCTCAGCGTCTCCGTCGACCGGCTCGTGGCCCGGAGCCTCCCCGGTGACCGCCGCGCGGCCGGGATCGGCCTGGGCATCGAACTCGCCCAGCTGCGGCCGTACGAGGTCGGCGACGACGTGCGCCACATCGACCCCTCGGCGACGGCGCGAACGCGGACACCACACGTCCGGCTGCACGTCCCCGAACGCGCGCTGACGACGTGGGTCGTGCTCGACCTGTCTCCCTCGATGGCATTCGGCACCGATCGCCGGCTGAAGGCCGACGTCGCCGAGGGGGTGGCCACCGCCTTCGCCCGCCTCGGGGTCCGCCGCGCCGGCAGCGTCGCGCTGATCGCGTTCGGCGCCGGCCCGACGATCGTCTCGCCCCCCCGCGGCTCCCGGCCGGGGATCGTGGCCGTGCGCCGCATGGTCGCGGACGGGCTCGCCGAGGACGGCAGCCACGACCCAGGATCGCTGCACGACGCTCTGCACCGGGCCGGCCGGCTCGCGCGCCAGCCCGGCCTGGTCGTCGTCGTGTCCGACTTCCGCGACCAGGAGGGCTGGGAGCGGCCGCTCGGAGGGCTGCGTGCCCGCCATGCCGTGATCGCGGCCGAGATTCGCGACCCCCGCGAGGGCGAGCTGCCCGCCGCGGGGCGGATCGTGCTCGAGGATCCGGAGACCGGCGCCCAGATCGACGTCGACACGTCGAGCTCGGCGTTGCGCCGCCGGTTCGCCGAGATCGAGCACGAGCGCCGCGAGCATCTGTCGGCCGAGCTGCGCCGCCTGCGGGTCGCGCACGTCGACCTCAGCACGTCCTCGGAGTGGCTCAGGGTGCTTGGGGCGGGGCTGCGATGAGCCCGAGCGAGGTCCGCCCGTGAGCTTCGCATCGCCCCTCTGGCTGCTCGCACTGGTGCTCGTCCCCGTGCTGCTGTTTGCGCGCCAGATCGCCGAGCGCCGCCGGCGGCGCTACGCCGTCCGCTTTCCGGCGACGGCGTCGGTTCTCGCCGCGGTTTCGCCGGCCAACGCCTGGCGGACCCGCCTCCCCGGCGCGGTGCTGCTCGCCTCGCTCGCCGCTCTCGCCCTCGGGCTCGCCGGGCCGCGGGTCCCGCACCGCGTCGCGATTCAGCAGGCCTCGGTGATGCTCGTCTCCGACCACTCGGGCTCGATGGCCGCGGGGGACGTCTCGCCGACGCGGCTCTCGGCGGCGATCCGCTCGGCCGACTCGTTCATCGGCGGCCTTCCGGGCTCGGTGAAGGTGGGGGCGGTGACGTTCGGCAGCTCGCCCGATTCGGTCCAGGGGCCCAGCGCGGACCACAGCGCGGCGAAGGCGACGATCGACGGACAGCAGGCCAACGGCGCCACCGCGACCGGGGATGCGCTCTCGCTCGCGCTCCAGCTGCTCCACGGCAGCTCGCGCACCCACCCGCCGGCCGCGATCGTGCTCCTCTCGGACGGTTCGGCGAACACCGGGCAGGACCCGGCCACCGTCGCCCGCCAGGCCGCCGCTGATCACGTCCCGATCTTCACCGTCGCGCTCGGCACCGCGAACGGCACGCTGACGAGCCCAGACCCACTCGCTGCTCCGGTCCCGGTGCCCCCGGACCCTCAGCTGATGGCCCAGATCGCGCAGCTCTCCGGCGGCCGGTCGTTCAACGCCGAGACGTCCGATCAGCTCGCGTCGATCTACAACGGCCTGGCCAGCGAGCTCGGCACGGTCAAGCGCCAGCGTGACGTGACCGCGCCGGTGATCCTCGCCGCGGTGCTGCTGATCGGGCTCGGCGCACTCGTCTCGGTTCGGCGGACCGGCCGGCTGCCGTAGCGGTCGCGCGGCGAAACCCCGCTGGGGACGGGTTGGTTCGGGCGGATGCCGCGAGCCCCGCCGCAGCGGCACGGCACGGCACGGCACGACGCCGGCTTGGCCGACGGGAGGGCTCCGCTCGCCCGCTCAGCCCCCGCTGCCGTGCTGGACGTGGCTCGAGCAGCCGTTCCCGCCCGCCCGCAGCTGGGCGAGCGAGGGGGGGTCGGAGGCGAGCAGCTCGGGGAGCGAGACGGAGCGCAGATGGCGGCGGTGGAGCTCCGGGAGCAGCGCGGTCAGCGCGCGGATCGTCTGGCCGCGGTTCTCGTGCATGAGGATGATCGCGCCGGGGTGCATCCCCGCCTCCACGTTCTGGGTGATGCCGGCGTAGTTGGCCCCGAGCGAGTCGGCGGAGTCGACGTTCCAGATGATCTCGAGCATCCCGAGCTTGTGGACGATCCCGTCGACGGTGGGGTTGCGCGAGCCGTACGGCGGCCGGAACAGCAGCGGACGGGCGCCGGTCTGGGCTGTGATCAGGTCGGCGGTGCGTTGGATCTCGGACTGGATCGCGTCGGCCGAGTACTCGGTGAGGACGGGATGGGTGTAGCTGTGGTCCTCGATCGCGGCGACCGGCATCTCCCGCCGCAACCAGCCTGGGAAGTTGTTGATGCTCCGCCCGACGGCGAAGAACGTGCCCCGCTCGCCCGCCGCCCTGAGCTTCGACACGGCGAAGTGGGTGTAGGGGCCGGGACCGTCATCGAAGGTGAACGCGAGCTCGTTGCCGCGGGGCCCGGCGCAGTACACCGGCAGGCCGTAGCGGGCGAGCTTGGCGATCTCCGCCGTGCCGGCGCTCGCCGACGCGCTGCTCGTCGCACGACGGTGGTGACGGTGGACGGTCGCGGCGCCTGACGTCGAGGCGGTCCCGGCGGTCGGCGCCTTCGACGAGGAGCCCGAACCTCCGGCCACGGCGACGACGACGGCGGCGACGATCACGACGGCGAGCAGGGCGGTGAGGGTCAGCTGCTGACGCCGGCGGCGGCGTGCGGCCCGCTGGGCGGCACGGCGCGCGGCGAACTGCGGGGGTGGGGGCTGAAGCGGCGGCACCGCGCGCGGAGATTAGAGGCTGACACGGGGGCGGCCGCGCATCGCCGGGGGCCGGGCGGGGTAGATTCGACGACAGAGATGCCCGGCTACGACGACGACGAGGACTGGGTCGGCACACCGCCGGAGGGGCACTACAGCCGTGACCGCGCGGATCCGGACTTCTGGCGCCAGCCGTGGCCGGTCGCGGCCGCCGGGACCGCGTTGCTGATCGTGATCGTCGTGCTCGTGCTCGTCCTGCGCTGAGCCCGGCCCGCGGAGGGAATATCCCGCGCGATCACGCCGCCGTCGGCGTAGGCTCTCGCCCGAGAGAGACCGATCCGAGTTCAAGGAGCGAGAGATGAGCGTCGAGCAGTCCAGCGCGCTAGAGGGCCTGATGATGCGAACCCCGCTGCTGATCCGCGGCATCGCGGAGCGGGCCGGCGCTCTGTTCCCGCGCCGTGAGATCGTCTCGATCACGGCCGACGGGATCGAGCGCTCGGATTGGGCGGGCGTCGTCGAACGCTCCCGCCGGCTCGCCTCCGCTCTCCAGAAGATGGGCATCCGGCCGGGCGACCGCGTGGCCAGCTTCGGGTGGAACTCGCTGCGCCACCTCGAGCTGTACCTGGCCGTCCCGTCGATGGGTGCGGTCCTCCACACCCTCAACATCCGTCTGTTCGACGAGGACCTCCACTACATCGTCGGCCACGCCGAGGACCGCGTGGTCTTCCTCGACGCCTCGCTCGCCGAGCGGATGCCGCGCTTCGACGGCATCGAGCACGAGATCCTGATGCCCGACGCCGACACTCCGCGCGACGGCGCCCTCGAATACGAGGCGCTGATCGCCGACGGCGATCCCGAGTTCCGGTTCCCCGACGTCGACGAGGACAGTGCGGCGGCGATGTGTTACACGAGCGGGACCACCGGCCGACCGAAGGGCGTCGTCTACTCCCACCGCTCCGCGGTGCTCCACTCGATGATGATCAACCAGGCCGACGCTGTGGGCCTGCGCGAACGCGACTCGGTGATGCCGATCGTGCCGATGTTCCACGCCAACGCGTGGGGCCTGCCGTACGCGGCAGCGCTGGCCGGCTCCAAGCTCGTGCTCCCCGGACCGCGGATGGACCCTGCCGACCTCGCACGGGCGCTCACCGAGGAGCAGGTGTCTGTGGCCGGCGCCGTGCCGACGATCTTCCAGGGGATCGCGGCGCTCGATCCGCCGCCGGACCTGTCGAGGCTCGCGCGGCTGGCCTGCGGCGGTTCGGCTGTCCCGGAGAGTCTGATCCGGCTCTACGACGAGCGGTTCGGGGTCGAGATCATCCAGGCCTGGGGAATGACCGAGACGAGCCCGATGGCGTCGGTCGCCCGGGTCCCGCCCGAGGTGACCGACGAGGCCGACGGCTACCGGCTGCGGGCGACGGCCGGCCGGGTGCTGCCGTTCGTCGAGTACCGGGTCGACGAGGAGGCCGGCGGCGAGCTCCAGGTCCGCGGCCCGACGATCGCCGCCGCGTACTACGAAGACGAGACCGGGGCCGAGAAGTTCACCGATGACGGCTGGCTGAAGACCGGAGACGTCGCCGAGCTGAGCGACGGCGCGTTCATCAAGCTCGTCGATCGGACCAAGGATCTCGTCAAGTCCGGCGGGGAGTGGATCAGCTCGGTCGAGCTCGAGAACGTGATCATGGGTCATCCCGATGTCGCCGAGGCGGCGGTCGTCGCCGTCGCGGACGAGCGCTGGGGCGAGCGGCCGTGCGCGTGCATCGTCCGGCGCGAGGGCACCTCGCTGGACAGCGACGCGCTCCGCGGGTATCTCGCCGACAAGGTGGCGAAGTGGTGGCTCCCCGACCGCGTCGAGTTCATCGTCGAGGTCCCGAAGACCTCGGTGGGCAAGTTCGACAAGAAGGTGCTCCGGGCCCAGCTCTCCGAGGACCGGCTCGAGCGCGCCTGAGCGGCTCGTGCCCCGGAGGTGTCCCCTCGTCGGCCGGCTGCTCGTCTGAAGAGGTGACACCCATCCACTTCCCGTCGAGGAGGCCACCATGAAGTACGCGATGCTGATCTACACCAAGCCCGGGTCCCACGAGGCGCTCAGCGAGGACGAGTACGCCCCGGTGTACCGCGAGTACCGTGAGCTCGGCGAAGACGAGCGCTGCCTCGAGGGTGCCCAGCTCCAGCCGATCGAGACCGCCACGACCGTCCGCGTGCAGGACGGCGAGACGCTCACCACCGACGGGCCGTACGCCGACACGAAGGAGTTCTTCGGCGGCTACTACGTGCTCGAGGCCGGCGATCTCGACCAGGCGCTGGCGTTCGCCGCCCGCATCCCCGCCGCGCGGCTGGGTGGCGCGGTCGAGGTGCGGCCGGTGGTCGAGTAGCTCTGCTCGAGCAGGTCTTCCGCGACGAGTGGAGCCGGGTCCTGGCGTCCCTGGTCGGCTTCCTCGGTGACTTCGACCTCGCCGAGGACGCCGCCCAGCAGGCGTTCACGACCGCAGCTGAGCGCTGGCCCCGTGACGGGACCCCGGATCGCCCGCGGGCGTGGCTCGTGGCCACGGCTCGGAACCTCGCCATCGACCGGATCCGTCGGGAGCGGACGCTCGGCGCCAAGTACCGCCGACTCGAGGTGAGCGAGGCGATGTTCGACGCGTATGAGGAGTCCGGCGCGATCGAGGACGAGCGGCTCGAGCTGATCTTCACCTGCTGTCATCCCGCGCTCGCCACCGAGGCCCAGGTGGCGCTGACGCTGCGGGCGCTCGGCGGGCTCAGCACCGACGAGATCGCGCGCGCGTTTCTCGTCTCGCCGGAGACGATGAAGCGCCGCCTGTCGCGGGCGAAGGTGAAGATCCGGGATGCCGGCATCCCGTTCGCGGTACCCGCCGACCACCTGCTCCCCGACCGGCTCGGCGCTGTCCTCGCGGTCGTCTACCTCATCTTCAACGAGGGCTACGGCGGCCGCGGGGAGCTCGCCGCCGAGGCCGTCCGCCTCGGCCGGTTGCTCGCCGCGCTGATGCCGGACGAGCCGGAGATCCACGGGCTGGTCGGCCTGATGCTGCTCCACCACGGCCGCCGGGAGGCCCGCTTCGACGGCGGCGAGCTCGTGCTCTTCGACGACCAGGATCGAGCGCGGTGGGATGCCGCGGCGCTCGCCGAGGGACGGGCCGCGCTCGCCCGCGCGGTCGCGCTCGACGGGCGCGGCCGGTACGTCCTCCAGGCGGCGATCGCCGCGCTCCAGACCGAGGACCCGATCGACTGGACCGAGGTCGCAGCGTTGTATCGCCGGCTCGCGGCGCTCACAGGCTCACCGGTCGTCGAGCTCAACCGCGCGGTCGCGATCGCGCAGGCCGGCGAACCGGCCGCCGCGCTGACGATCGTCGACGGCCTGGACCTGCCCTCGTACCGCTACCTGCACTCGACCCGGGCCGAGCTGCTGCGCCGCCTGGGCCGGCACCGCGATGCGGTCGCGGCCTACGAGCGGGCCCTCGAACTCACCGCCACCCCGGCCGAGCGGCGATTCCTCAGCCGGCGGATCGCCGAGGCACGGGCCGCAGCGGATGGTGGTGGTGGAGGGACGGCGGGCGAGCCCGCGTGAGCTTTGCCCGGGTGGTCCGTCACACCCGGTGCAACTGCCCACACACCGGCCCCCGGTCGGCTCTCCAGAAGGAGCACAGTCACATGCGGAAGGTCATGCTCACGGTCTGCGGTCTCGCGGCCCTCGCGCTGCTCGTGCCGACGGCCTCGATGGCGCGGAGCCATCGCAGCCACCATCGCACCCACCACCGGTCCCGCCATGTGCGGACCCACACCCGTCGCTTCGGTGATCTCACCTCGACCGCCGGGAGCTCGGGCTCAACGGCCCCGAGCAGCGCCCCGACGGCCGGATCGGTCGCCAGCTTCGACGGGTCCACGCTCACGGTCCGCCTCGGCGACGGCTCGACCGTGTCCGGCCGGGTGACCTCGGGCACGGAGATCGAGTGCTCCGCAGCGATGGGCGAGAACCAGGGCGAGGAGAACAACCAGGGCCAGGACGAAAACGGCCAGGGCGGCGATCGCAACGGCGGTGAGCACAGCATCCGTCACGACGGCGACGGCGGCGATGGGCACGATGGCAACGGCCCGGGCGACGACGGCGGGAACGCCGGCAACGCGACGTGCTCGTCCTCCGGCCTGACCCCGGGCGCGGTCGTCCAGGAGGCGGAGCTGAACGTCTCGAGCGCCGGCGCCGTGTGGCGCAAGATCGAGCTCGGCTGACCCCGACCCCGGAATGTGATGTCCCTGAGAGCGGACCGGTCGTCCCTGTACGGCCGGTCCGCTCGGCGTTTGGGGAGTCGGCCGGGAAGGTTCAGTGCCGGCGAGGCGTCAGGGGTGGAGATGGCGATCCGGCGGAGGCAGCGATGAGCGTCGACATCCGGCAGCAGGGGTTGGACACCGCGTCCGATGGGCGGCTCGTGGAGTTGGCCCGGGCGGGCCACGACGCCGCCTTTGCGATCCTCGTCGGCCGGTACCGGCGGGAGGTGCTCAGCTACTGCCGGCGGTTCGAGGGCGGGGCGACGAGCGCCGAGGACATCTTCCAGCAGGCGCTGCTCAACGCGTGGCGGGCGATCTCCGCGGGCCGCGAGATCGATGATGTCCGTCCGTGGCTCTACCGGATCGCGCACAACGTCGCGGTCGATGGCCTGCGCCGCACCCAGGCGCCGCCGCTTGCCGTCCCGGACGAGCGGCCGGCGAGCTCCATCGAGGACGAGCTCGAGCAGCGCGTGGCGGTCCGGCGGGCGCTGGCCGGGATGGCCGCCCTGCCGAGCCCGCAGCGCGAGGTGATGCTCGACTCGACGATCGGCGGACTGAGCTACGAGGAGCTCGCTCACTCGCACGGGCTCAGCGTCGGCGCGGTCCGCGGGCTCATCTACCGCGCTCGCAGCACCCTGCGGGCCGCGGCGGCGGCACTCACGCCGGGCCCGCTGGTGGCGTGGTTCGCCCGCCGGACGCCGGAGGGTTCGACATCGCTCGCCGGTGGGCTCGTGGGCAGCGGATCCGTCGCGGTGGGCAGCGCCTGGCTGAAGGGCGGCGCGGTGCTCGTTGCCGTGGGCGCCCTCGCCGGTGCTGCCGTCCACGGCGCCGGACATCACGTCCACCGCGCCCGTCGTCCTGCGCCCCGAACCGTGCGGGCCGTGGGTCCGGCCGCCGGCATCGCACCGCGGCGGGGGACGCCCGCCGTCGCCGTCGCGGTCGCAGGCCGGGGCGGGGGTCCGCGGGTTCTCCCGTTCGGTGCCGGAAGCCGGAGCGCCGGCGCGAACGCCGGCCCCGGACCGAGCTCGGGATCGCGGGGTGGTCCCGGGCCGAGCAGAGGCTCCGGCGGTGGTCCCGGTCCGAGCTCCGGCAGCGGTTCGGATGGCAGCTCCGGGTCGGGCGGCGGCCCCGGCCCGAGTTCCGGCTCCGGTTCGGATGGCAGCTCCGGGTCGAGCGGCGGCCCCGGCCCGAGCTCCGGCAGCGGCAGCTCCGGCGGCTCCGGCGGCGAAACCTCCGGATCTCACGGCGGGGAGCTCAGCGGCAGCTCGTCGGGGTCCTCCGGTGACGGCTCATCGGGATCGTCCGGCGGGGGCCCGTCGAGCTCCTCCGGTGACGGCAGTGGCTCGTCGGGAGGCGGCTCCGCGGGAACCGACGGCGCCCACGGTGGGTCCTCGGGCTCCGGCGACGCGCGGGACGTCACCGCGCGGCGTGGCAATTCCGCGTGAGTTTTTCCTGACGGCGGCGTCTGAGCGGGTTGACAACGCCAAACGGCCACGAAGGCCGGGATCAGGGAGTCCTCATCCATGCGCAGGACCGCCGGCGGCCAGGCCGGCGGCGGTGGCGACCCATTCGGTGCCGCGGCCCGCGAGGGCGGCGAGTCCGGGTCCGGAGCGTGCACGGGCGGCGACGGGCGGGGCAGCTCGCCGTCGGGTGGCGGCGACGGCAGCCCCGGGACCGGCCACGGCGACTAGCTCGACCGCCACCGGGGGCGGGCCGGTTCGGGGTCTGACGGAGTTCGTGCGCCCGTGGACCGGTCCGTAAGGGTCGCCTACGATTGGGGCCCATGGAGCGCCGAATCGCCTACGTGTCACGGCTCACACGGTTGCCGCTGGTGTCCTCCGACGGCGCCGACGTCGGCCGCGTCGCCGATGTCGTGATCGACCTCGGCGGCCGCCCTCCGCGGGTCAACGGCTTCGTCGTCGCCGTTCAGCGCCGCCGGGTGTTCGTCGGCAGCGGCCGGATCGCCGAGGTCGGCAGCGACGGCGTCCGGCTGCGCCGGGCCTCGGTCAACCTGCGCCAGTTCGAGCTCCGGCCGGGCGAGCGACTGCTGGAGGGCGAGCTGATCGGCTCCCGCGTGCGGAATGAGCGCGTCGTCGACATCGGCATCACACCGTCGCTGGACCCGTTCTCCTGGGAGGTGGCGACGGTCGCCCTCGGAAGCCGACGGATGCCCGGCCTCCGGCGGGCTCCGGAGGTGATCGACTGGAGCGAGGCCGGCGAGCTGTTCGCCTACGAGCGCCCCGTCGACCGCCAGGCGGCGACGCTCGGCAATCTTCACCCGGCCGAGATGGCGGCCGCGATCCGTCAGCTGCCCCTGAGCCGCCGACGGATCCTCGCCGAGGCGCTCGAGGATGAGCGGCTGGCCGACCTGCTCGAGGAGCTCTCCGAGGAGGACCAGGTGCGTCTCGTCGAGGGGCTCGATCGCACGCGCCTGGCCCGGGTTCTGGACGAGATGGAGGCCGACGACGCCGCCGACCTGCTCGCCGAATTCTCCGCCGACCCGCCGGGCCGAGCTGCTCGGCGCGATGGATCCTGACGAGGCCGAGCCGGTCCGGCGCCTGCTCACGTACGAGCCGGACACCGCGGGCGGTCTGATGACGCCGGAGCCGGTGATCCTCGCGGCTGGCGCCACCGTCGCCGAGGCGCTCGCCCGTGTCCGGGATCCGGACCTTCCCGTCCCGCTCGCGGCTCAGGTGTTCGTGTCGCTGCCCCCGATCGAGACGCCGACCGGCCGCTACCAGGGCATGGTCGGCATCCAGCGGCTTCTGCGCGAGGCCCCGAGCAAGCCGCTCGGGCGCTGCCTGGACGAGGAGGCCGAGCCCGTCTCGGCGGGGATGAGCGACCGCGAGGTGGCCGCGCTGCTCGCGGCCTACGACACGGTGGCGGTCGCCGTCACCGACGATGGCGGGCGGCTCGTCGGAGCGGTCACGATCGATGACGTTCTCGACCGGATCCTGCCCGGCGATTGGCGTGTGGGGATAGCGGGACGCTGATGGCTCGCCGCGACGACCTCGACAGCCCGCGGGGGACCCCGGGAGGGCCGCAGTACAGAGCGGACGCGTTCGGCCCCGCGGCCGAGAACTTCGCCCGGTTCTTCGGGACCGTGCAGTACCTGTTCATCCAAACGGTGATCGTCGCGGTGTGGATCGCGCTCAACGCGGTGGCCGTCAGCTTCCGCTGGGACCCGTACCCCTTCATCCTCCTGAACCTGGTGTTCTCGACGCAGGCCGCCTATGCCGCCCCGCTGATCCTGCTCGCCCAGAACCGCCAGGCCGACCGGGAACGGGCCGAGGTGGAGCGCGAGCGAGAGACCAACGCCCGCACGCTTGCTGACATGGAGTACCTGGCGCGGGAGATCTCAGCGGTTCGGATCGCCCTGGAGCAGAAGGCCAGCCGCGACGACATCGCCGACCCGATCGATCGGCTGGTGGGCGCCCTCGAGCAGCTCGAGACGTCACGCACGACGCCGGACGAGTGAGCCCCGACCGGGGCGCCGGTCAGCCGGTCTTCTTGGCGACGATGTAGTTGTCCACGCGCTGACCGTGGACGCTGAGGATCTTGACGTGCGCGGTGTAGGAGCCGTCGGGGCCCTTGAAGTGACAGTCGTAGGCGTTCCCGGACTTCGCTGCCACGCCGGACGGGCACGAGACCGAGCTCGGCCGGAAGTGGGTGTGGGAGTAGATGAAGTCCGAGACCTGCTGCTGGGCCTTGCTCTGGATGATCGTGTTCTGTCCGCAGCCCGCGAGGGCGATCACGGGAATCACGGTGAGCAGGGCGGCGCGTCGCATGGTCAACCCGGTTATCGGCTCGGCGTGCTGGGCGCTCAAGGGTTGAAGACGATCTTCCCCTGGATCTCGCCGGAGAGCATCTTGGCGAACCCGTCCCGGGCGTCGGCGAGGGGGTAGATCGAGTCGATCTGCGGCCGGATGCCCTTCTCCACGCAGAGCCGCTGGAGCCGCTCGAGCTCCTCACGGGTGCCCATCGTGGAACCGACGACCGACAGCTGGAGGAAGAACACCCGGGTGAGCTCGGCCGGCGGAGCCTCGCCGCTCGTCGCTCCGGAGACGACGAGCGTGCCGCCCGGCTTCAGCGAGCGGATCGAGTGCGCCCACGTCGCCTGGCCGACCGTCTCCATCACCGCGTCGACCCGCTCGGGCAGGCGCGCGCCGGACTCGAACGCGGCATCGGCGCCGAGCTCCAGCGCCTCCGCCCGCTTGCCCTCGTCACGGCTCGTGACCCACATGCGGGCCCCGGCCGCCCCGCCGAGCACGATCAGCGCCGTCGACACTCCACCGCCCGCGCCCTGGACGAGCACCGTCATCCCGGGGGTCACATGGCCGCGGGTGAACAGCATCCGGTACGCGGTGAGCCATGCCGTCGGCAGGCACGCCGCCTGCTCGTCGCTCAGCTCCGGCGCCTTCGGGATCAGGTTGCGCCGAGGAACCGCGACCTGCTCGGCGAGCGACCCCTGATGGCGCTCGGAGAGGAGCGAGCGCTTCGGATCGAGCGTCTCGTCCCCGCGCCATGCGTCGTCGGTGATGACAGCGTGGACGAGGACCTCGTTGCCGTCCTCGTCGACCCCGGCGGCGTCGCAGCCGAGGGTCATCGGCAGTGCCTCCTCGCGCAGGCCGACGCCGCGCAGGGACCAGAGGTCGTGGTGGTTGAGCGAGGCGGCCCGGACGGTGACCGTCGTCCAGTTCTCGGGCGGCTCCGGCTCCGGCCGCTGGCCGATCTGGAGCGCGCTCAGCGGGTCGTCGGGGGCGAAGGCGTCGAGGTAGGCGGCGAGCATGCGAGGACTATGCCGCACGGGGTGCGCCCGCCGTCGTCCGGGTAGGCTGCGCGTCGTGAGGGTGTTCATCACCGGTGCGACCGGCTTCATCGGGCGTGCGCTGCGAGAGCGCTACGTGGCCGAGGGACATCAGGTGAGTGGCTGCGATCTCGTGCCCGATCCGGCGTCCGGAGTGATCGAGGGCGACGTGGCGGTCCCGGGCCGGTGGCAGGAGGCGGCCGCCGGCAGCGACCTCGTGATCCACACCGCCGCAACGGTCTCGCTGCGGATGGACCGCCCCGACGAGGTGTGGCGGGCCAACGTGCTCGGCACCAAGCACGTCGTCGACGCCTGCGAGCGGGGCGGGGTCGGGCGGCTCGTGCACTTCTCCTCGGTCACGGTGTTCGGCGTCGACTTCCCCGATGGGGTCGATGAGCGCTACCCGGTGTGCCCGATGCGGGTGCCGTACCCGGACTCGAAGATCGCGTCCGAGCAGGTCGTCCTGCAGGCGCTCGCCGAGGGGCGGGTGACGCCGACGATCGTCCGGCCCGGCGACGTCTACGGTCCGCGGTCGCGGGCGTGGGCGATCATCCCGGCCGAGCTGATCGCCGCTCGGCGGTTCACGCTGCCCGGCGGCGGGCGCGGGATCCACTCGCCGATCTACATCGACAACCTCGTCGACGGGGTCATGGCCGCCGGCGCGTCGGAGGCCGCCGCCGGTGAGGTCTTCACGCTGTCCGACGGCGTCGGCGTGCCATACCGCGAGTTCTTCGCGCCCTACGCGGAGCTGCTCGGACGGTCGCTGATCACCGTGCCCACGCCGGCCGCGCTCGCTCTCTCCGCGGTGCTGCAGCGGCTCGGCCGGTTCGGGTCCGGGGACAACGAGATCAATCCCGGGTCGGTGCGCTACCTGTTGCGCCGCGGGACGTACTCGGCGGACAAGGCCCGGCGCGTGCTCGGGTGGGAGCCGCGGGTCGGGGTGCCCGAGGGGCTCGCGCGGACCGTGGAGTGGTTGCGCGAGCAGGGCTACGGCGCCGCCCGCTGATCGGATCGGCGGGGCACGGCGGCTGTCACGTTTGAGACAGCCGCCGCGCCCCGGGGAACCGCGCCCCGAACCGCGCCCGCAAACCCCTAACTCGCCGTCGGCACCGCCACGCGCTCGGCCGCGAGCCGAGTGAGCACCGCTCGGTGGCGCCCCACGCCACCGAGCAGTGCGGCCGAGCACTGCGCCCGCTTGAACAGCCAGTGGACGTCGGCCTCCCACGTGAAGCCGATTCCGCCGTGGGCCTGGATCGCGGACCCGGTCACCTCGCGGCCCGAGCTCGCGGCGCAGGCGGCGGCCAGCGCCGCCGCCTCGGGCAGCCGCTCGGGGTCGGCATCGGCCGCCCAGGCCGCGTACAGGGTCGTGGAGCGGACGGACTCGGTGGCCAGCAGCATCTCGGCGCAGCGGTGTGAGACGGCCTGGAACGAGCCGACCGGCACTCCGAACTGCTTGCGATCGCCGACGTACTCGAGCGTCATGTCGAGCGCGCGCTGGCACAGCCCGAGCACCTCGGCCGCGAGCACGACCCGGACGCGGTCGGCGGCGCCCGCAGCGAGCGACTCGCCGTCCGGCTCCCCGTCGAACGCGCCGTAGCGGCGGGTGGGGTCGATCGCCTCGAACGCGTTCGCGTCCGAGGGCCGGACGAGCGTCGCCTCGTCGCCGTCGAGAACGACCGCGCAGTCGGCGCCGACGACGTCGGCGGCGATCCCGGAGGTCCCGACTCCAGCCGTCAGCTCGCCGGAGACGATCCCCGGCAGCAACTCTGATCGGATGGCGTCGCTGCCGCCGGCCGACAGGGCGGCGGCGGCCGCGGCGACGGGCACGAGCGGGGTCGAGGCGCATGCGTAGCCGAGCTCTTCGGCGAGCACGGCGAGCTCGACGATGCCGAGGCCCTGGCCTCCGTGCTCCTCGGCGACGGCGATACCGGGCCAGCCGAGCTCGATCAGCTCGCGCGAGAGGCCAGGGTCATAGGTGCCCGCCTCGGCGGCCGTCCGCACCTTGGCCCACGGCGAGCGGCTGGCGAGCAGCTCGTGGGCGACCCGCTTGATCTCCTTCTGGTCTTCGGTCAGATCGAAATCCATGATCTCCCCCTAACGTGCCTTCGGCAGGCCGAGCACGCGCTCGGCGACGATGTTCTTGAGCACTTCGGTCGTTCCGCCCTCGATCGTGTTGCCGCGGGCGCGGAGCAGCTCGTACGCCCAGGGGCTGCCGGCGCGCAGACCGGCGTCCGGCCCGAGCAGCTCGGCCGCGAACTGCGTGAGCTGCTGGTTGGTCTGCGACCACATCCACTTGGTCAGCGATCCCTCGGGTCCGGGCTGTCCGTACTTCTCGATCGCAGTCAGGCCGCGGTAGGCGGTCAGGCGAAGGACCTCGGCCTTGATGTGGAGCTCGCCGAGCTTGTCGGCGACCACCGGATCATCGAGCAGGCCCCGTTCCCGGGCCTCGGCGATCACCTCGTCGAGAAGCTGGCGCAGGCGGACCTGAAGGAAGAAGGCGAGACCGGCCCGCTCGTTCATCAGCGTCGTCAGCGCGACCTTCCACCCGTTGCCCTCGCCTCCGAGGACGTTGGCCGCCGGGATCCGCGCCTCCTCGATGAACAGCTCGTTGAACTCGGCCTCGCCGGTGATCTGGCGCAGCGGGCGGACCTGGACCTCGTCCTGCTCCATATCCATCAGGAAGTAGGTGAGCCCCTTGTGCTTCGGCGCCGCCGTGTCCGTGCGGGCGACGAGCATGCACCACTTCGAGAACTGCGCCCCGCTCGTCCACACCTTCTGGCCAGTGACCACCCAGTCGTCACCGTCACGCACCGCGCGGGTCTTCAGCGACGCGAGGTCCGAGCCGGCGTCCGGCTCGGAGAAGCCCTGGCACCAGATCTCGTCGGCCGTGACGATCGGCGCGAGGTAGCGCTCCTTCTGCTCCGGCGTGCCCCAGATCATGATCGTCGGGCCGGCCAGCAGCAGGCCGAGGACATTGGCCGGGAGCGGGGACTTCGCCCGGCCGAGCTCCTCGAAGAAGATCGCCGACTGGGTGAGGGTTGCGCCACGGCCGCCGTATTCGCGCGGCCAGTGGACCGCGGCCCACCCGCCGCCGGCGAGCTTGCGCTGGAAGTCGCGCCGCCAGTTGTAGTGGGCCTCCTCGCCGCTCGGCGCGGGCCCGGCCTCGTTGGCGGCCAGCCACTCCCTGAGCTCGTCGCGGAACGCGAGCTCCTGCTCGTTGAAGGTCAGGTCCATTGCGATGCCTCCTTTCCGCCACTCAGCCGCTGCGCGCAGCCGACCAGCACGTCCTCCAGGTCGATCGTGGGGCGGCCCTCACGGACGCGCGCGCAGGCCAGGGCGTGGACCCCGGCGGCGAGCACGTAGAGGGCCTCGTCCGGCGGCACCGGGCCGCCGGAGCGGGCGAAGCTCCGGCCGTAGCGGCGGGCGAAGCGCCACATCGCGGCATCGCGCTGGGCGCCGACCGCCGGCCACTCCAGCAGGTAGACACGGGCGAAGGCAGGTTCGCCGTCGAGTGTCTCCAGGTAGGCCCGGATCCCTCGACGGAGCTCGTCGACCCACCCCTTTGCGCCCCGGGCGGCATCGGCGACGCGCGCCTCGAGCACCTCGGTGCCCGCCTCATAGGCGGCAGCCAGGCAGGCCTCCTTGGACTCGAACAGCTCGTAGAACGTCCCGCGAGAGATGCGGGCGAGGCGGACCGCGTCCGCGACCGTCGCCGCCTCGTAGCCCTTCTCGGCCACCGTGCGGACCATCGCGTCGAGCAGCTTGGCCCGTTGCGGGCGCGCGTTGAGCAGCGGCTCGACGTCGGGATGGCTGGCCACGAGCGATTGCACCTTCCGCAGCGTACCTCATGAGTACGGCCACCGTACCTCTGGGGTGCCTGATCTACCCTGCTCGAGATGCCACCCGCTCACCGCGACGCCGAAGCCGAGCTCCGCGCCGCCCGGCGGCCGCTGGTGATCGGCATGGGTGGTGGGGGAGACGTCGTCGGGGCCCTGGCCACCGCCGAGCACACCCGCCACTACGACGGTGCCCGGCCCGTGCTCGGCGGCGTGAGCTGGGAGCGGCGCCCGATCGACCCCGTGCCCGGCGCGCGCGCGGCGGACGAGATCGAGGACGCGGAGGTGATCGCACCGGGCGTGATGCTCGCCGGCCCCGGTACTCGGGTCCGCGGGCGGGACGTCCGCTTCGCCGAGTCCCGTATGGCCGAGCTGCTCGGCGAGCCGACGGTGCTGGTCGACGTCCACCCCGGCCCGGCGGTGATCGCCGACGGACTGGCGAGGGCGATCGAGGCGCTCGGGTGCGACCTCACGGTGTTCGTCGACGTCGGCGGCGACGTCCTCGCCGAGGGCGGCGAGCCCGGGCTGCGCAGCCCGCTGTGCGACGCGATCATGCTGGCCGTCGCGGCCCGCCTCCAGGCCGCGGGGCTCCCCGTGCTGATCGGTGTGTTCGGGGCCGGGTGCGACGCCGAGCTCACGCCGGCCGAGGTGCTCGAGCGGCTCGGCAGGGTCGCTGCGGCCGGCGGGCTCTGCGGGGCGCGCGGGCTCACCGACGCCGTCGCGCGCCGGGTGGAGGCCGCCGTCGAGGCGATCCCCACCGAGGCGAGCGCGATGGCCGTGCGGTCGTTCCGCGGCGTCGCCGGGACCGTCGCCATCCGGGGTGGGGAGCGGGAGCTCGAGCTCTCGCCGCTCGCCGCGGTCACGGCGTTCTGTGACCCCGCAGCGACCTACGACGCGGTCGGGAGGCTCGCGCGGGCCATCGACGGCACGACGTCGCTCCAGGAGGCGAGCACCGTGCTCAACGCGCTCGGGGTGCGGACGGAGCTCGACCTGGAGCGAGACGCCGCGCGCTGACGGACCGGACGCGGCGGTTGCGCCATGCTGTCGGCCGATGTCCGCACCGGGCCCCCGTCTGATCGCCGCCGGGCTGCTGTTCGCGCTCGCGCTCGCCGGGTGCGGCGGCTCGAAGAGCTCGAGCACACCGACGAGCTCGGCGACCGCGATCGTCCGTCCGACGTGCGAGCACGACGACGAGCATCGCGGCGACGAGCACCACGACGTCCCGGCCACGGCCCCGCCCGCGGCCGGTGCGCCACGGCGTCGGCGAGGTCGTCCTGCGCCTCGTCGATCGCTCGCGGACGATCCTCCTGCCCGACGGCCGCCGCGTGGCCCGGCCGCTGACCACGCTCGTCCGCTACCCGCTCGGGACGGGCTCTCGCCGGATGCCGCTCGTCATCTTCGGCCACGGCTTCACCGTCTCCCCGACGCCGTACGCGCGCCTCCTCACAGCGTGGGCGGCGGCGGGGTACGTCGTGGCCGCGCCGGTCTTCCCGCTGGAGAACGGTGACGCCCCCGGCGGTCCGAACGAGAACGACCTCGTCCACCAGCCCGCCGACATGAGCTTTGTCATCACCCGGCTGCTCGATCTCAGCGCGGGCGTCCGCGGCCCGCTGCACGGCCTGGTCGATCCCGGCGAGATTGCGGTCACGGGCCAGTCCGACGGCGGCGAGACCGCGCTCGCGGCGGCCTACGACAGCCGCTTCCGCGACCCGCGGGTCAGCGCCGCGGTGATCCTGTCCGGTGCGGAGATCCCGGGGATCGGTGGGTTCCGCTTCCCGGCCCCCTCACCGCCGCTGCTCGCCACTCAGGGGACGGCGGACACGATCAACCCGCCGTCGTTCACGCAGGCGTTCTTCGACATCGCGCCGTCGCCGAAGTTCCTGCTGCGGCTGATCGGGGCCGGCCACCTGCCGCCGTACGACGACGAGCAGCCCCAGCTGGGGATCGTCGAGCGCGTCACGCTCGCGTTCTTCGACGCCTACCTGCGCCACCACGCCGGAGGCCTGCGGGCGATGCGCCGGGCGGCCGACGTTCCCGGGACCGCGGAGCTCGTCGCCTACCCGTGACCGTGGCGGCGGCGGCCGACGAGCCGCTCGACGAGCAGCGTGAGCAGCAGCACGAGCAGCACCGGCACGGCGATGAAGGCCACCACCCCGAGCCCGGCGGTGAGGATCAGGACCACGGCGGCGAGCAGCCCCGCGATCACCAGGTCGGTGAGCAGCGCACGCTGCTGAACTCCGGACATTCGCCGTGAACGTGGCCTCATGCGGGCCAATCTAGCGGCCGATTCGACTGAACCGGCCGTTGATGAGAATGTCTACAGACTTCAACATGGCGTTAGACATGTCTGGTTTCCTCCCGGGTCTATGGCCTCGCCGACCCGCACGCCGGAAGCCCCGCAGGCTCCGCCCCCGATCCGCCTCGGTGGCCGCAGTGCGCGTTTCGCCCCGCCGCCCCCGCTGTGGCGTCGGGCGCGCCGGGTCCTGCTCGTCGCGACGCTGATCCTGCTCGTTCCCGTCGGGGCCTCCTACGTGAGCACGATGTTCCAGTCCTCCGACACCCGCTTCGGGGTGCGGAGCGTCGAGTGGCTGCGTGACCACGGCGCCTCGAAGCTCGTGTCGTGGGTCGAGGACACCTACTACTCGCTCAACGCGCCGTCGAAGGGCGGCCCGGCGCTGAAGCAGCTGCCGTCGCTGGCCGGCGCCGCGCTGCCGTTCCAGCACCTCCGCTTCCGCCACACCTACTACCTGCCGCCCCGGATCCGCCCGGTGATCGATCCCGCCCTTCCGGGCGAGGGGGTGTGGCACCGGACGTTCGGCGACAGCCATGGCGCTCCACCTGTGCTCGTGACGACCTTCCGCAACGAGGCCGACTATCCCCGGATCGTCACCGGCGTGGCGTGGATCCGGGCCAGCACGACCCACGTGCAGTACATCCCCGGGGTCGCCGAGCCGCCGGTTCCCGTCCCCCGCGGCTCCACCGCCGGGGAGATCCCGCCCAGCGCGCGTTACAACGTGCTCGCGGCGTTCAACGGCGGGTTCAAGCTCAACGACGCCGCCGAGGGCTTCGCCACCCACGGACACACGTGGCGCCCAATGGTGAACGGGATCGGGACGCTGGTCGGATACGCCGACGGGAAGACCGACGTGATCGACTGGACGAGCGGCGCGAATGTGCCGACGAACATCGTGTTCGCCCGCCAGAACCTGCCGCTGATCATCAACCACGGCAGGCTCAACCCGAACCTCAGCGACGGGCCCGAGTGGGGGGCGACGGTCGGGAACGCGATCCGCGTGTGGCGCTCCGGCGTCGGCGTCGACCGGCACGGGAACCTGCTCTACGTCGCGGCCGACAACCAGACCGTGCGCTCGCTCGCCACGGCGCTGCTCCGGGCAGGCGCGGTCCGCGCGCTGGAGCTCGACATCAACCACGACTGGATCACGTTCATCACCTACAAGCACCACAACGCCGGTGATCCGTCCCAGTTGCTGCCCGACATCTACCGGCCGGCGAATCGGTACCTGACGCCGGACGACCGCGACTTCTTCGCGATCTTCGCCAGGTAGCCCTATCCGAATCCCGGCAGCGGCTCGGCGATCGCGGCCTGGGCGGCGGCGATCCGCGCGATCGGCACCCGAAACGGCGAGCACGAGACGTAGTCGAGCCCGGCGGCGTGGAAGAAGCGGATCGAGTCGGGGTCGCCGCCGTGCTCGCCGCAGATCCCCAGCTTCAGCCCGGGCACGGACTCGCGGCCGACCCACGAGGCCAGCCGCACGAGCCAGCCGACGCCGGGCCGGTCGATCGTCTCGAACGGGCTGCGGTCGATGATCCCCATCCTGAGATACGCCGGGACGAACTTCGACTCGGCGTCATCACGCGAGAACCCGAGCGCCGTCTGGGTGAGGTCGTTGGTGCCGAACGAGAAGAAGTCGGCGTACTCGGCGATCTTGTCGGCGGCGAAGCACGCCCGCGGCAGCTCGATCATCGTCCCCACCGTGAAGTCCTCGCCGGCATCGAGGCCCTCCTGCTCGCCGACCCGGACGACGAGCTCGCGCATGATGCGGAGCTCGTCCTCGTAGTCGACCAGCGGGATCATGATCTCCGGGTGGGGTGGCTCGGGCGCGGCCTTGGCGGCGCGGAAGATCGCGTGCGCCTGCATCTCGTAGATCTCGGGGTACAGGATGCCGAGCCGGCATCCGCGGGTGCCGAGCATCGGGTTCTCCTCGGTGATGTCCTGGACCCGCGAGAGCAGCCGCTCGAGACGGGGAAGGTCCTCGGCGCCCTCCATCCGGGCGTGTTCGACCTGGGCCGAGAGATCGGCCAGATTGGGCAGGAACTCGTGCAGCGGCGGGTCGAGCAGGCGGATCGTCACCGGGAGACCGGCCATCGCGTCGAACAGGCCCTCGAAGTCGGCCTGCTGGAGTGGGAGCAGTTCGGCGAGCGCCGCGCGCCGCTCCTCCACGCTGTCGGCCATGATCATCGCCCGCATCTTCGGCTGGCGGTCCTCAGCCATGAACATGTGCTCGGTTCGGCACAGCCCGATCCCCGCCGCGCCGAGCTCCCGGGCTCGCCCGGCGTCGTCGGGGGTGTCGGCGTTCGCGCGGACTCCGAGCCGGCGAGCGTCGTCGGCCCACTCCAGCACGGTCTGGAAGTTCTCGTCGACGCGGGCCTCGGTGAGCGGGACGTCGTCGATCGAGACGCATCCCCGCGTGCCGTCGATCGCGATCCGGTCGCCCTCGCCGATCACCGTCTCGCCGATCGTGATCGTGCGCTCGCCGAGGTCGATGGCGAGTGCGTCGACGCCGACCACCGCCGGCCGACCCATCCCGCGCGCCACGAGCGCGGCGTGCGAGGCCTTTCCTCCCTCGGAGGTGAGGATTCCCCTGGCGGCGTCGAACCCCGCGACGTCGCCGGCGTCGGTGAACGGCCGGACGAGCACGACGTCACGACCTTCTGACGCCGGCCTCGACGGCATCGCCCGCCGTGAACACGACCTCGCCCTTGGCGGCGCCCGGGGAGGCGGCGACGCCGCTGGCCAGGACCTGATACTCGGCGTTCGGGTCGAACGTCGGGTGCAGAAGCGCGTCGAGGCTGCCCGCGTCGATCGTCTGAAGCGCCTGCTCGCGGGTGAGGAGCCCTTCGCCGACCGCGTCGACGGCGAACCGCACCGCGGCCTGCGCGGGCCGCTTGGCGCTCCGCGTCTGGAGCATGTACAGCCGCCCCTCCTCGACGGTGAACTCGGTGTCCTGCATGTCCCCGTAGTGGGCCTCGAGCCTGCGGAGGATCTCCATCAGCTCGCCGTGGACCTCCGGCATCCACGCCTCCATCTCAGCGATGTCCTTCGGCGTGCGGACCCCGGAGACCACGTCCTCGCCCTGGGCATTGGGCAGGAAGTCGCCGCTCGGCTGGGGCGCGCCGGTCACCTCATCGCGCGAGAACGCGACGCCGGAGCCCGAGGTGTCGCCCTTGTTGCCGAACACCATCTGCTGAACGTTGACCGCCGTGCCCCACGACTCCGGGATGTGGTTGAGCCGGCGGTACTCGACCGCCCGGTCACCGGTCCAGGAGTCGAACACGGCCCGGATCGAGAGCCGGAGCTGCTCCTGCGGATCCTGGGGGAACTCGTCCCCGGTCTCCTCGCGGTAGATCGCCTTGAAGGTGTCGGTGAGCTCGCGCAGCGCGTCGACGTCGAGCTCGGTGTCCTGCCGGACGTCGCGCTGCTCCTTGGCCGCGGCGATCGCGTCCTCGAACCGCTCGCCCGCGATCCCCCGGGAGACGTTCCCGAACATCTGCACGAACCGCCGGTAGGAGTCCCATGCGAACCGCTCGTTGCCGGTGCTCCGTGCCAGGCCCTGAACCGAGGTGTCGTTCATCCCCAGGTTCAGCACGGTGTCGAGCATCCCGGGCATCGACTCCCGCGCGCCCGAGCGGACCGACACGAGCAGCGGGTCACCGCCATCTCCAAGATGCTTGCCGGCGCTGTCCTGGAGCCGTCCGAGTGCCTCGGTGACCTGCTCGTCGAGGCCATCGGGCTCATGGCGGTCGGCCCGCATGTACTCGACGCACGCCTCGGTGGTGATCGTGAAGCCCGCCGGAACGCGGTCGGGCCCGAGGACCCGCGTCATCTCGGCGACGTTGGCCCCCTTTCCGCCGAGCAGGTCTCGCATCTCGCGGGATCCGTCGCGCGAAGTCGTAGACCCAGCGAGTCACCCGGATACGTGCGTCATTGCGTTCGGGACCACTTGCCGCGATCCTATACGCGGTTTCCTGACGACGGCGTCAGGGGAGAATCGGCACGTGGCGCACGGCGACCAACCATCTGAGCTGGAACCGCTCCCGGGCGATGAGCCTTCGGGGGCGCGCAGGCGTGGGCCCCGCCGCGGGCTCCGACCCGCTCGTGAGCGGTGGGGATCCGGCCGCTCCCGCCGGCGGGTCGAGCGAGCCGGCCGGACCGACCGACCCGGCCGGACCGACCGACCCGGCCGCCACGGCGCGACGAGCGGGCGAACATGCTGCCCCGGCGCGGCCGCCGCCGCTTCGGCTTCGAGCGGCTGCTGATGCGGGTGATCGCCACCGCCGGGATCGTCGGGATCGGCGTGGCGATCGGTGCGATCCTCGCCGCCAGCAAGGTGCAGGGCTGGATCATCGGCCTCGCGGTCGCCGTGGTCACGGTCGTGCTCTCGGCGATCCTCTGGTCCTCGCGACAGCTGTGAAGGACTTCCAGGGCTCATCCGAGGCCACGGTCGTCGCGTCGGTGGAGGACTGCGTGGCGCTCGTCTCCGATCTTCCGGGCTACGCCCGCTGGTACGGGTCGGTCGTGCGCTCGGTCAACGTGCTCGAGCGCGACGGCGAGGGGCGGGCGACGAGCGCCCGGACGAGAGTCAAGGTTCCGAACATGCCGCTCGGCGAGCTGGCGATGACGCTGGTGCTCGCCGACGTCGAGGGGGGCGCGGTCACGCTGCAGCGCGAGGCCCACGGACCCGACGACCACGAGCGGTTCCGGATTCGCTGGGTCGCGGCCTCCGCGCCCGGCGGGAGCCGCCTGGAGCTCCGGCTCGACGCCAGCCTGTCGGTGCCGCGGCTGCTCCCGACGTCCGGGCTCGGGGACGCGATGGCCCGCGGGTTCATCCACGCGGCGGCCTCGGCCCTCGGGCGCTGAGGCCCGCCGCCGAGCGGTTCGAACCGGCGCCCGGCCTGCCTTCGACCGGCTAGATCGCGAGCGACGCGACGCCGGACTCGAGATCGAGCAGCGTCCGCTTGCGCTCCAGACCGCCTCCGAACCCGGTGAGCGAGCCGTCGGCCCCGATCACGCGATGGCAGGGCACGATCACCGCGATCGGGTTGCGGCCGTTGGCCAGGCCGACCGCCCGGGCGGCCCGCGGCGAGCAGACGTGCGCCGGCGAGCTCGCCGTAGCTCACCGTCTCGCCGTATGGGATCTCGCGCAGCGCGGTCCAGACCGTGAGCTCCCAGTCGGTCCCGTGCGGGGCGAGCGTCACGTCGAACGCGCGCCGGTCCCCGGCGAAGTACTCCCGGAGCTGACCGGTCACCTCGGCGAACGGCGCCGGGTCGGCCCGCCAGTCGGCGGGGATCGTGCGGGGATGGAGACCGTCCTGCATGGTGAGCCCGGACAGTGCGGTGCCGTCGCCGTTCAGCAGCAGGCGACCGATGGGGGAGGGGATCTCGGTGTAGTACATGGAGATCAAACGCGCGCGGGCGCCGAGACGTGAGATGCCGGCGGCTCGATCCCCATCGTCTCCGCCAGCAGCTCGTACGAGCGGCGGCGCGCGGCATGATCGTGGGTGATCGTCACCGCGATCACCTCGTCGGCGCCGTAGTCGGCGGCGAGCTCCGACAGTCCGGCGCGGACCTTCTCCGGCGAGCCGATGATCGCGCGTCGGCCGGGCATCGAGCCGTCGTTCGGCCGGCCGCGCGCGGCCAGGAACTCGACCGCCGTCTCCGGGGGCGGGACGGGGATCAGCCGGCCCTGGCGCAGCAGCGTCAACGTCATCCGGCTGCTCGAGGCGAGGAACTGGGCCCGTTCGTCGTCCTCGGCGCACAGCACCCACGCCGCGACGACCGTCCGGGACGCCTTCAGCGTGGCGGACGGCTCGAACCGCTTCCGGTACGTGGCGGCGATCTCCGCTCCGCCGGGGTTGATGAAGTCCGCGAACGCGTATGGCAGGCCGAGTTGGGCGGCCCAGATCGCGCTCTGGGGCGAGGAGCCGAGGAGCCAGGGCTCGGGCAGCGCGGGGCGGCCGGGCAGCGTCCCGGCGAGGCCACGGAACGGGTGATCCTCCGGCAGCGAGTCGTCGAAGTAGGCGAGCAGCTCGGCGAGCTGTTGGGGAAAGTCGTCCGGCGCAGCCTGCCGGCGGTCGCGCTGAAGCGCGAACGTGGTCAGTGGATCGGTGCCCGAGGCGCGCCCCAGCCCGAGGTCGATCCGGCCGGGGTACAGGGCGGCGAGCATCGTGAAGCTCTCAGCGACCTTCAGCGGGCTGTAGTGGGGGAGCATCACGCCGCCGGACCCGACGCGGATCTGAGAGGTCGCGGCTGCGATCGGGCCGATCAGGACCTCGGGGCTCGCCCCGGCGAGCATCGGTCCGCCGTGGTGCTCGGCAACCCAGTAGCGGTGGTAGCCGAGCGAGTCGGTGAGCCGTGCGAGGTCGAGTGTGTTGGCCAGCGCCTGGGCGCCGGTCGACCCCTCGGCGACGGGCGATTGGTCGAGGACCGACAGCAGCATCCGTCCGATGGTAGAAGTGGGCTTCACGCCGATGCTCGATCTGCCATGACTGCCCTCTCCGCCACCCCGCTCCGCGCCGTCACGGCGATGCGCTACGTCACCCCGCTGCGGGAGGGAGGCTCGCTGCCGGGGCTCGTCGAGGCCGACGACGACGGGCTGTACGTGGTCAAGTTCCGCGGCGCGGGCCAGGGCGCTGGTGCGCTCGCCGCCGAGGTGATCGTCGGCGAGCTCGCCCGCGAGGTCGGCCTTGCCGTGCCGGAGCTGACCACGGTCGAGCTCGATCCGCGGCTCGGGGCGGCCGAGCCCGACCCGGAGATCCAGGAGCTGATCGAGGCGAGCGCCGGCGTCAACCTCGGCGTCGATTTCCTTCCCGGGTCGCTCACCTACGCCGCGGGCGGCGCCGAGCAGCCCGATCCCGGCCTCGCTGCCTCGATCGTGTGGCTCGACGCGCTCACGACCAACGTCGACCGTACGCCGCGCAACCCCAACCTGCTGCTGTGGCACGGCCGCCTGTTCCTGATCGACCACGGGGCGGCGCTGTATCTCGCCCACCGCGGCCTGCGGCCCGACGAGGACGCCGCGAAGCCATTCCCGGCGATCGCCGAGCACGTGTTGCTGCCCCGCGCGGGGCCGATTCCGGCGGCGCACGCGGCGCTCGCGCCGCGGCTGACGCGCGACCGGCTCGCCGAGATCGCGGCCCGGGTCCCCCCCGAGTGGCTCGTGCTGGGCCCCGCCGAGGACTACGTCGACTATCTCGACCGGCGGCTGCGGCACGGCGGGTTCGCCGAGGAGGCCGAGCGTGCGCGACGTGGCTGACCCCTTCTCCTACGCGATCCTCCGCGTCGTCCCGGACATCGACCGCGGCGAGCGGTTCAATGCCGGCGTCGTCGTGTTCTGCCGCCAGCGCGGGTTCCTCGCTGCCCGGGTCTGGCTGGACCCGGAGCGGCTCGCCGCGCTCGCACCGGGGAGCACGCCGGAGCAGCTCGCGGCCCGCGCGGACGAGCTCGATGCGCGCCTGGAGACACTGGCTCGGATCGCCGCCGGCGACGGGGCGGCCGGGCCGATCGCCGCGCTGCCGCAGTCGGAGCGGTTCGGCTGGCTGACGGCACCCGCGAGCACGGCGATCCAGCCGTCCGAGGTCCATACCGGGCTGTGCACCGATCCGGAGACCACTCTGGGCGCGCTGTTCGAGCGGCTCGTCCGGAATGGGGGCGCCTGAGAGGGCTTCGTCGCGAGCTCTGGGCAGGGTTTGTCAGCCCATTCTCAAGAATGCGCGTGAACAGCGGGTGGCCGTGGGTATGCCAGACGGTTGATGAGCGAACCCGAACTGCTCCGGCTCCGGCTTCCGTGTGATGAGGCCGCCCCCCGCAAGGCGCGGGATGCGCTGGCCGACATCGGCGAGCTCGGGCCCGTGCGGGACGACGCATTGCTCGTGGTCTCCGAGCTGGCCAGCAACGCCGTCCAGCATTCCGGCTCCTCGCCGCACGACGAGCTCGAGGTGGTCGCGGTCCGGCTCTCCGACGGGGTCAGGATCGCGGTGCGGGATCGCGGCCGGTCCGGGCGTGTCCCCACGCGTCGCGAGCGGGCGCCGCTGGAGCCGGGCGGGATGGGACTCCGCGTGGTCGAATCGATCGCGCGCCGATGGGGGAGCGAGCGGGGCGCCTGCCTCAGCGTCTGGGCCGAGCTGTCGCTGTAGGCTGGACCCGGCATGGACCTGTTCTCGCTCGACGGCAAGGTCGCCCTCGTCACCGGCGGCACGCGCGGGATCGGGTTGATGATCGCCCGTGGCCTGCTCGACGCCGGGGCCCGCGTCTACATCAGCTCGCGCAAGGCCGACGCCGGCGAGGCCGCGGCCGCCGAGCTCTCGGCCCATGGCGAGGTCACCTCGATCCCGTCGAACCTCTCGACCGAGGACGAATGCGTGCGGCTCGCCGAGGCGATCGGCGAGCGCGAGGCGCGGCTCGACGTGCTCGTCAACAACGCCGGCGCGACGTGGGGCGAACCGATCGAGTCGTTCCCGGAGAGCGCCTGGGACAAGATCATCGACCTCAACCTCAAGGCGCCGTTCTTCCTCACCCGGGCATGCCTGCCGCTGCTCCGGGCCGCGGGCACCGCCGATGATCCGGCCCGTGTGATCAACATCGGCTCGATCGACGGCCTGCGCGTCCCGGACCTCGAGGTCTACTCCTACACCGCGAGCAAGGCCGGCATCCACCAGCTCACCCGGGCGCTCGCGCGCCGGCTGGGGTCCGACCACATCACGGTCAATGCGATCGCCCCGGGCCCGTTCGAGTCGAAGATGATGGCCGCCACGCTCGAGCAGTTCCACGACGAGATCGCCGCCCAGTCGGTGCTCGGCCGGATCGGCCGCCCCGACGACATCGCCGGCACGGCGATCTACCTGGCCAGCCGGGCCGGGGCGTACACGACAGGGGCGATCATCCCCGTCGACGGCGGGATCTACGCCGCGCGCTGAGGCTCCACGGCCGGCCCGCCGGCCTGTGCCGTCCGGCCGAGGGTGCATGCTCTCTGCTCCAGAGGCATGGCGTCATGAACTCCGAGGGCGGCACGGTGACGGTGCGGGAGCTGACGGAACTCGTCTATGAGCTGATCGACGCCCACGGCGACACCGTGGCGCTGGCCGGTGAGCTCGGCGACGCGCGTGACTGGGGAGCGCACATCGACTACCTCCAGGGTCTCCAGCGAGTGGCCCGGGCGGCCTTGGCGCGGATCCCGGACCCGGCGGAGAATCCGGTTCAGCTCAGGCGCCGAGTGAGCGGCTCGAGCGCCGCGAACACGCTGTAGTAGCGCGTCGGAGCGAGCCGAGCGAGCGCGTCGAACACGTACGCGTCGGGGCCGACCAGGACCCGGCTCTTGCCCGCCTGTACGCCGCGGTGGATGATCTCCGCCGCCCGCTCGGGGGTCGTGCCGGCGAACTTCTCGAACCGGGCCGAGGCCTCCTCGTGAGTCAGCCCGAGCCCCATCGGATCGGTCTTGTAGCGGGCGTTGCGCGCGATGTTCGTCTTCACCCCGCCGGGGTGGATGTTGACGGCGTGGACGCCGGTCCCGCGGAGCTCCTGGCGCAGCGAGTCGGTATAGCCGCGGACCGCGAACTTCGACGCGCAGTACGCGGCCTGGGTCGGCATCCCGACGAGGCCGAACACACTGGAGGTGTTGACGATCACCCCGGAGTTCTGCTCGAGCAGGATCGGCAGGAACGCGAGGACACCGTTGACGACGCCCTCGAAGTTGATCTGGAACACCCACTCGGCGTCCTCGATCGAACCGTCGGCGACCGTCTGCGAGGCGGCGACGCCGGCGTTGTTGAACACCATCCCGATCGGCGCGGTGGACCATTCGCGGATCTCGGCGGCGAACGCCATCAGGGCGTGACGGTCACGGACATCGAGCTTGCGCGCGAGGTACGGCCCGTTGAGCGTGTCCGCCGTCTCCTGGAGGCCGGCCTCGTTCTGGTCCACGATCGCCATCGGGCAGCCGTGCGCCGACAGCCGCTGCGCGGTCGCGCGGCCGATGCCCGACGCGGCACCGGAGACGTAGGCCGTGCGGCCATCGACCTGGACGCGAACGCGGCTCACGGGGCGGTGACGAGCTCGGAGGTGTGGGTCGTCAGTCCGGCGTTGGCGGCGATGAGCGCGGCGATCTGTGACCACGCGCCGCGAGGGAGGTCGTGGCCCATGCCCGGGATCGTGACGAGCTCCGCCCCGCGGATCGCGGCGGCCGTCGCGCGACCGCCGGAGGGGTGGACCATCCGGTCGCGGTCACCGTGGATGACCACGGTCGGCACGTGGATGCGCCCGAGCAGCCGGGTGCGGTTGCCGGAGCGGAGGATCGCGGCGAGCTGACGGCCGGTCGCCGCCGGACTGCCGGGATCCCGGACGAAGGTCGTGCGCGCGGCCGCTCGGATCGCCGGCTCGTCGAACGGGTAGCCGTGCGAGCCGATGTGGCGCCACATCCGCACCGAGCGCTCGGCAGCCTGGTCGGCCGTGCGGGCCGGCGCGCTGAACATCAGCCGCAGCGTCGAGGGGGCCGTCCAGCCCACGTGGCCGGCGCCGGTCGTGGACACGATCGAGGTCAGGGAGGCGACGTGCTCGGGGTGCCGGGCGGCGAGTGTCTGGGCGATCATCCCGCCCATCGACTGGCCCACGACGTGCGCGGGCGGCAGGTCGAGCGCGTCGATCAGGCCGGCCACGTCAGCGGCCATGTCGGCGAGGTCGTACTGGTCGGGATGAAACCGGCGGGCGAGCAGCTGGGGGATCGACGGCGGGGGGACCGGCGCGTGCCACGAGCGCCCGGCGTCGCGGTTGTCAATGCGGATGACCAGGAGGCCGTGCGCCGCGATGCGCTCGCACAGCTCGGCAGGCCAGCCGAGCAGCTGCTGGCCGAGCCCGGGGATGAGCAGCAGCGGCGGATCCGAGGGGTCCCCGAAGCGCTCGTGACAGAGCGCGATGCCGGGTCGGACCTCGGTGAGATTTTCCTCAGGTGTGAACATGGCGAGAAAAGGCGGTGAAAGACTACCGACGCCCGGTTGGCATGGCGGCTCGGGGCGGTGTCGGGGGAGGCGACCCGTGAACGGGGCCGTCGTCTGCTCTCGGCCGGACTCACAGGAGGGCGCCGGCGAGGATCGAGCTCACGGCCCGGACGATGCGGGGGCGGAGCTCGCGCAGGTCACGGCCCTGCTGCATCGAGAGCACCGCGAGTTCCCGCATGCCGCCGACGATCATCACCGCGGTATCGGCGTCGAGTGGACGGGCGCCGAGCTCGGGGTGCATCCGCCGGCCGGATTCGACGAGCTCGACAAGCGTCCGCGCGAACCGCTCGGTGACCGCCCGCACGCGATCGGCCCCGGGGTCGCCGAGGCCGGGCAGCTCGCGGACGAAGCTGTGGTAGAGCGCCGGGTGGGCGGTGACGTTCTCCAGGTACGCGTCGATCGCGTCCTCGACCTGCTCGTCGAGCTCCGCCGCGGGGTCGACGGCGGTGGCGATCTGGTCCATCATCGCGTCGTTGGTGGCGTCGAACAGGGCCAGGAAGCACGCCGCGCGATCGGGGTAGTGCTCGTAGAACGTCCGCCGGCTCGTGCGGGCGATGCGGACGACGTCGGCCACCGTGCTCTCGCGGTAGCCCTTCTCGGTGATCGAGGTCGCCATCGCCTCGATCAGGCGCTCGCGATGCGAGGGCGTGGCCTCGACGGTGCTCGGTGCGCTGGTGCTCACGGGATCACGATGATCGAGGTTCAGGCCGCGTTCCGCCGGACGACCGTGACCTCTCCGCCGCGGGTCGGGATCATCGTCACGTTGCGCTGGCGCGGCTGCTCGGGGGCGGGCCGCGGGGCGCGGAGATCGGTCCGCTGGGCGATCGCCGCGAGCACCACACGCTGCTCGGCGAGGGCCAGCGTCGCTCCGAGGCAGCGCCGGATACCGCCGCCGAACGGGATCCACGTGTACGTGCCGGGCTTGCGGTTCAGGAACCGCTCGGGGCGGAACGTGAACGGGTCCGGATAGACGTCCTCGCGGTGGTGGACGCCGACGATGCTCATCGCCACCGGGGTGTTGCGGGGAACGACGTACTCCCCGAGCCGCCACGGCTCCTTCGCCATCCGCACGATCATCGGGATAACGGGACGGACCCGCATCCCCTCGTGGATCGTGGCCTCGACGTAGGTATCGGCCTCGGGGCCGCCGGCGCGGACTCGCTCACGCAGGCCGTCGTACGCCGCCGGTGTACGGAGCAGACGCTCGAACGTCCAGGCGAGCTGGTTGGCCGTCGTCTCGTGTCCGGCGAGGACGAGCGACATCAGCTCGTCGCGGAGCTCGCCGTCGCTCAGTGCCTGGCCATCCTCGTCGGTGGCCTTCAGCAGCATCGAGAGTACGTCGTGGCGGCCGGTGTCGCCTTCGGCGCGCCGCTTGGCGATCACGGCGTACATCTGGCGGTCGGCGATCGCCAGGACCGCTTTCAGCACACCCTTCGGCTCCCGCGCGCCGGCGTTGCGCAGTTCGACGAGCTGGAACAGCGGGTTGGTCGAGGCCTGGAGCATCCGACGGACCGTCTGCTTGAGCCGGTACTCGGGGGTGCCGCGGTCAGGCGCGACGCCGATCCCGAAGATCCCGCCCATGATCACGTCGAGGGTGATCGCCGACATCCGAGGGGCCAGTGCGAACGGCTTCTCGAGCGGCCAGCGGTCGATCTCGCGCTCGGCGACCTCGGTGATCATCTCCACGTAGCGCTGGACGGCCTCGCCGTGGAACGGTGGGAGCAGCAGCTTGCGCTGGCGCATGTGCCGCGCGCCGACCGCGGTGAGAACCGAGTTCGGGCCGAGGATCGGTCGAAGCGGCGACTCGCCGGTCAGCGACGGGGCCTGATCGGGCTTGGCGCTGAGCAACGACTTGATGTGGTCGGGGTGCGAGGTGGCGATGAACGGCTCGCGGCGCGAGAGCAGGCTGAGCTCCCACACGTCCCCGTAGCGGCGGCTGGCGTGGAGGTTGAACGTGAGCGGGTCCCACACGAAGCGCAGCGACTGCGCCACCCGCGAATCGCGCCGGGGCGGCGGCATGCGGATCGGCTCGGTGGACGGGACGGGTCCGGCGGGCGACGGGATGGCGCCCTCGGTGGTCGGCGAGGCGGTGGGGGCGTCTTTCAGGGCGGTCATGGTACGCCAGTGTACCAGGGTCTCGGGCAAAGGGCGCGGGGAGTTGGGACGGGCGGCGCCCGCGCGCGGCGCACGTGGGCGGCCGAGCTCATATAGGCTCGCCGCCTCCGCCGTTCCCGCCCCCGAAAGGACCCGACGCCATGCCCGACCGCGCCGCCATCGTCACCGGAGCCTCCCGCGGGATCGGGCTGGCGATCGCCAAGCTGCTCGCCGAGCAGGGCTACGGGCTGACCCTCGTCGCGCGCAAGCCCGAGGGGCTTGCCCGGACCGCAGCCGAGCTGAGCGACCAGGGCTTCGAGGTCGCTCACCATGCGGCGAACATGTCCGACGAGGACCAGATCAAGGCGGCCGTCGAGACCCACCGCGAGCGCTTCGGCCGGCTCGACGTGCTCGTCAACAACGCCGGCGTCGGGATCGGCGCCGGCGCCCACGAGCACCAGACGCGGTTCATCGACATGCAGCTCGACGTCAACCTCCGCGCGATCGTGATCCTGTACCGCGAGTGCGCCGAGATGCTCCGCGCGGCCGGGGCCGAGCACCACAACGCGCTCGTCGTCAACCTCGCCTCGATCGCCGGCAAGTCGCCGCAGGCCTGGCTGTCCGTGTACTCGGCGACGAAGGCCGCGGTGATCGCCTACACCCAGGCGATGAACAAGGAGCTCAACGGCGAGGGGATCAAGTCGGTCGCGTTCTGCCCCGGCTTCGTCGACACCGACATGACCGAGTTCGTCAAGTCCAGCGTGCCCGCCGAGGAGATGATCCGGCCCGAGGACCTCGCCGAAGCCCTCCGCTTCCTGCTCCGGCTCTCGCCGGCCGCGGTGATCCCGGAGATCGTCTTCCAGCGGCCGGGGGAGACGATCTAGCGCGGCGCTTCGGCGTGGGCGCGCCGTGGCGGACCGATCCTGGGATCGGTGCCCGGGCGGCTTGGGACTGCGCTGGGGAGGGGTGGCGGGTCGGGGCGTGTGGTTCAAGTCCCCAATCGTTTTGAACTACGAAACGAATGGCAAGTTGAGGACGCATGGAGTCCTTAAGTTGCCAATCGTTCTCTGATACGCGTCGGTTGGTGGGTTAAGGACATTCGGTCGCGGCTCCGCCCCGCGCGGGCGCCACCGGCCCCACACATCACCCTCCCCAGCGGGGTTCCGCCGCGCGTCCGCCAAAGCCGACCCGCCGCGCGACTGCCCGCCGCGCGATCGACTATGCGCGGTCCCGCATCGCCCCGCCCACCCAGGCCATGAACACGGCCTGGAACGGGAGGCGGGCGTACAGCGAGGCCTTCCCGCCGGGGACCTCGGAGAAGTCCTCGGGGTGAAGCGCCATGTGGAGGTTGGCCGGGAAGACGGCGACGAGCGTGGCGATCAGCCACCAGCCGCCGAGCCGGCGGTAGCGGGGCGTCATCAGCGCCGCCCCGCCGGCGATCTCGGCCACGCCGCTGGCGTAGACCATCGCCATCGGGGCGGGGACGTACGGAGGCATGATCCGGCGGTACGTCCTCGGGATGACGAAGTGCATGACGCCGGCGAAGATGAACGTTGGCCCGGCGAGCCTGCGGACGAGCGGCCTCATTCGTCGGCGAGCGTAACCCGGAAACGAGCGACTCGGTGCTGTACCCCGCCTCGCGCAGTGCCGCGAGGATCCGGGCGCTGTGCGCCCGGCCGCGGGTCTCGAGCACGACCTCGACGCCGGTCTGGAGCACGTGCAGCGAGGCGTCCTCGCGGACGTGCTCGGCGCGGAGGATGTTCCCGCCGTGCTCGGCGACGAGTGCGAGCAGCGCGGCCAGACCGCCGGGCCGGTCGTCGATCCGGGTGAACAGCCGCAGCCGCCGCCCGGCGGCCGACTCGTGGCGGGCGACGATCGCGGCCACGAGCCCGGGATCGACGTTGCCACCGGAGAGCACGACCGCGGTCGCGCCGTCGCCGGCCGGCGCGATCCGGCCCGCGAGGATCGCCGCGACGCCGACCGCCCCGCCGCCCTCGACGATCAGCTTCGACCGCTCCATCAGCCACACCATCGCGTCGGCCACCTCGTCGTCGCTCGACCGCGAGCAGCTCATCGGCGTAGCGCTCGACGAGCGGGAGCGGTCAGCGCGGCCGGGGCGCTTCACCGCGATCCCGTCGGCGATCGATGGTCCGGGACGCACGGGCGGGGCGACGGTTCCGCCGAGGGCGTGGAGGAACGCCGGCGACGCGTCCGTCTGGACGCCGATGATCCGCACGCCGGGCCGAGCGGCCTTCACCGCGCCGGCGACTCCCGACGAGCAGTCCGCCGCCACCGACGGGCACCACGACCGCGGCGAGATCGGGGACGTCGTCGAGCAGCTCGAGGCCGAGCGTCGACTGCCCGAGGATCACGTCGGGGTCATCGAACGGGTGGACGAACCGGGCGCCGGTCTCCGCCGCACGCTCGACGGGCCGCGGCGATGCAGTCGTCGACCGCCCCCGGTGCGAGCGTCACCACGCCGCCGAACGCCTCCACCGCCGTCACCTTCGCCACCGGTGCGTCCTGCGGCATGAACACCTCGCACGGCAGCCGCTGCGCACGCGCGGCGTAGGCCAGCGACTGGCCGTGGTTGCCGGCGCTGGCCGCGACGACGCCCGTTCCGGGGTCGGCGGCGCGGAGCGTGTTGAGCGCGCCGCGGAGCTTGAATGACCCGGTGCGCTGGAGGTTCTCGGCCTTCGAGCACGATCCGGCCGCCGAGACGCTCGGACAGGCTGCGCGAGCTGAGTGCCGGCGAGTGCCGGACGAGGTCCGCGATCCTCTGCTGGGCGCATCGCCGGCCTCGCCGCCGGCGAGCCGCGAGACGACCTCGGCGGCCTCAGCGATCATCCAAACGACAGACGCTGCGGATCCCGTCCTGGCGCTCCATCAGCGTGAACCCGTCGTTGACCTGATCGAGGGTGAGCCGGTGCGAGATGAACGGGTCGACGTCGATGTCCCCGTCGAGGTAGCGCTGAACGAGCTGCGGAACGCCCTCGCGGCCCTTGACACCGCCGAACGACGAGCCGCACACGCGCCGGCCGGTGATCAGCAGGCGCGGGACGATGTCGAGCGTCTCGCCCTTGCCGGCCACGCCGGCGACGGTGCACAGGCCCCACCCCATCCGCGCGGCCTCGACCGCCTGGCGCATCACCGCGACGAGCCCGGTGGCCTCGAACGTGTAGTCGGCCCCGAAGCCGCCGGTCTCGTCGAGCACCCGCGGCACCGTGTCCGGTCCGCCGTGCCACGTGTCGGTCGCGCCCTGACCGCGGGCGAGGGCGAGACGATCCTCGGACATGTCGACGCAGATGATCCGCTCGGCCCCCTGGCAGGCGGCAGCCGGCCACCGCCCCGAGGCCGACCATCCCGGCGCCGAACACGACGCACGTCGAGCCCGGCTGTACGTCGGCGGTGTTGATCGCGGCGCCGAGGCCGGTCGAGAGGCCGCAGGCGAACAGGCAGGCACGGTCGGCGGGGGCCTCGGGCGAGACCCTGGCCAGCGCGATCTCCGGCATCACCGTGTACTCGGCGAACGTGCTCGTGCCCATGAAGTGGCGGATCGGCTCCCCGTCGCGGGAGAGCCGGGTCGTGCCGTCCGGGAGGTAGCCGAGGTTCTGCTGCTCGCGGATCGCCAGGCAGAGGTTCGTGCGCGGGCTCCGGCAGTGGATGCACTCGCCGCACTGGGGCGAGAACAGCGTGACCACCCGGTCGCCGGGGCGGACGCTGGTCACCGCGTCGCCGACTCGCTCGACGATCCCCGCCCCCTCGTGGCCGAGGACGGTGGGCGCGTACCCGGACGGGTCCGCCCCGGAGGCGGTGTACATGTCGGTGTGGCACACGCCGCAGGCCTCGAGGCGAACGAGCACCTCGCCCGCCTTCGGCTCGGCGAGCTCGACCTCGGTCACGTTGAGCGGGGCGCCGAACTCCTCGAGCACCGCCGCACGGATCTTCACGGGAGTCTCCTCTGTGTCGGGGAGCCGGACCCTAGTACACGCGCCTCGGGTTTCGACGGCGCCGGACACGGGTGGTAGCGTCGCGGCCGTGCGACGCGTTGCGCTTCAGGGGCCTCGGTCGACGCTCCTGACGGCTGCGCTCGTGCTCACCGTCACCGCCACCGTCTCGGCCGGCGCCGCGATGATCCCGACGGCGCGGACGTTCCACGGCACGCCGACCGTCGGCGCGCTGTTCGCGGATGCGACGAGCACCCACCATTTCTGCACCGCGAGCGTCATCCGCAGTCCGACGGGCGACGTCCTGCTCACCGCGGCCCACTGCATCGTCGGCACGGGGGCGGGCCTGTCGTTCGCCCCCGGGTTCCACGGCGGGGTCTCCCCGTACGGGCGCTGGCGCGTGAGAGCCGCGTACTTCGACCGGGGGTGGCTCACCCGGCGCGATCCACGGCGCGACTATTCGTTCCTGATCGTGGCCCCTCGGGTCCGGCACGGACGGCGGACGGAGATCCAGCGGGTCACCGGCGCCAACGCGCTCGGCACCCGGCCGCGGTCAGGCGAGCGGGTGACGATCCCCGCCTACCCCGGGGGCGCCGCCAACGACCCGGTCACCTGCACGGCTCCGGTCTACTTCGACGGGGTCTATCCGGCGTTCGACTGCACGCCGTATCCCGGCGGGACGAGCGGATCGCCGTGGCTTGTCCGGACGGCCCACGGCCGCACCGTGGTCGGATTGATCGGCGGCCTGCACCAGGGCGGCTGCCAGGTGTCGACCTCCTACAGCCCGCCGTTCGGCCGCGCCGTCACCGACGTGTTCGAGCGCGCGGTCCACGGCTCCGCGGCGGACGTCGGGCCCTCCCCCGGCAGCGACGGCTGCTGAGCGGCGAAGCTCGTCGCATCGGCTCCTGAGAGGCCGCCACCCGCCCGCGGCGCCTCGTAGTGGGCGCTCGACGTGCCGCCGCCCGTCATCTCGCCACCGGGCATCGAACCGCCCCCGGCGCTTCCGTCCTGGCCCTGCGTCGGCCGGCCGGGCGAACCAGTGCGCTCGCCTCCCGAGGGACGGCTCACGTTGAGAGGACCGGCGCCGGGGCTCGGCGTCGGACGGTCCGCGCCGGCGCCGTCGGTCCGTCCGGGGGTGACCGCGCCACGGCGGGAGCCGCCGCCGAGGCCACCCGTCGGGGCCCTCGCCCCCGCTGAGACGATGGAGGCGGAATGCGAGACGCCGCCGGCCGTGGCGGTGAGCGCGACGGGGACGCCGGCCGCCGTCGCACGCGTCAGATGCGGGCCCACGTGGCCGGCTCGGTGGGGGCGGGGCGCGGCCGCGGACGCCCCGCCGCCGGAGCTCGACACGCCGATCCCCACGATCGTCGCGGGTGCGAGCACGAGTGCGCACAGCTTGGCCACGCCGGCACAGCCGCCGACGCGGGCACCGAGGCCGGCGAGCGTCCCCGCCGTCGGGTCGCCGAGCCACCCCCACACCGGCTGGAGCCCGGCGAGCGCCCCGATCCGGGCGCGCATCGCCGTGCGGGCGCGGTGCAGGAGCTGGCGCACGGCGCCGCTGCTGGTTCCCATGCGGCTCGCGATCTCGTCGAGGTTGCGCCCCTCGAGCTCGTGCATGACGATCGCCTCGCGCTGGCGGTCGGGGAGTTCCTGGACGGCGGCGACGACCTCGCGCAGCCGGGCGCGGCCCTCGCCGGGGTGGCCCTCGGTGGGTCCGGGGCACGGCTCGACCAGCTCGAGGCAGACGGTGTCGGCTCGGGTGCGGCGCGAGCGCAGGATGTTGAGCGCGGCGTTCCGGGCGATCACCGTCAGCCAGGCACGGACCTGGAGAATCTCCGGGCCGCCCCGGCGCAGTGCGGCGTGGGCGCGCAAGAGGGCGTCCTGGGTGGCCTCCTCGGCGTCGGCCTCGCCGACGATCCGCGCGCAGTCCCGCAGCAGGGCCGACCGGTGGCGGGCGACGAGGATCTCGAACGCGGCGTCGGAGCCGCTCGCGGTGAGGCGCGCGAGCGCCTCGTCGCTCTGGACGGCCATCAGCGTCGGCGGACCGGCGGTGGAGAGGAGCGCTCCGGTGCTCATCGGCGCGGGAAAGCCTCCCGGCACCACGTATGACCAACGTAGGAGTGGCGTACCGTGTGCGGCGTGGCCGCCGCCGACGAGCTGATCACCACGGAGGCCGAGAACGCGGCACTCGAGCGGCTGCGCGCCGGGACCGGCGGGTTCGACGGTCCGATGGAGCGCCACTGCGTCCGCTGCCGCCGGATCGCCGCGCGGATCGCCGCCGACCGCGGTTGGGTGCTCGACGGGGAGGTCCTGACCGTCGCCGCGCTGCTCCACGATGTCGGCCTGTACCCGCCGTACGCCACCGGCGGCGTGTACACCGCCGACGGCGCGGCGCTGGCGCGGACGCTGCTCGACGAGCTCGGCTGGAGCGCCCAACGGATCATGCTCTGCGCCGAGGCGATCGACCGTCACCACGAGCTCCGCAGCCAGATCAACCTCGGCCCAGAGGTCGAGGCGCTGCGCCGGGCCGACCAGGTCGACGTCAGCGGCGGGCTGATCCGCCACCGGATCCCGCGCCCGTGGCTGCGCAGCCTGTTCGCCGAGGTCCCCCGCGCCGGCCTGGCCGGGGAGCTCCGCCGTGAGGTCGGCCGTGCGCTGCGCGAGCGGCCGCTCACCGTTCCGCGGATCTTCATCCGCTGAGCGAGCGCGCACCCCGAGTCGAGCTTGCGTGACATCACGCACACATCGGCCGCCCGTGCTTGCCGGTACGATCGAGTACCAGGGTGGCCGTGAGGGTCGGTCACGCAGATTCGGCGTCGGAGGAGACCAGGTGTCGAGCACCAAGAGCGATCTGGAGCACGTTCTCGTAACTGAGCGCGAGGAGTGGGAGGACGGCCCGCCGCACGAGCTGTTCGCCCGCCTGCGCTCCGAGTGTCCGGTCCACTGGACCTCGAAGCTCACCGAGTGGCCCGACGAGGCCGGCTTCTGGTCGGTCACCCGGGCCGACGACATCCACACGGTCAGCCGCGACTGGCGGACCTACTCCTCCGAGCGCGATGGCATCACGGCGGCGAACGTCGTGTTCCCGATCGAGCTGATGCGGGCGATGTTCATCGGCATGGACCCGCCCAAGCACGACCGGCTGAAGATGCTCTTCCAGGCCGGCTTCACACCGCGTCGGATCGCCGCCCACGAGGACGACATCCGCGCGATCGTGACCGACGTTCTCGATCGGCTGGAGGGCCGCGAGACGTGCGATGTCGTCACCGACATCGCCCAGCCCGTCGTCTCCCGGGTGATCGGGAGCTTCATGGGCATCCCGCCCGAGGACGACCAGGCGTGGGCGACGCTGATGAACTCGACGCTCGGCGCCAGCGATCCCGATCTCAACCCCGAGGGCATCGAGAGCATCCTCGTCAAGGAGATCCCCGAGGTGTTCACACGCTGCCAGCGGATGATCGCCGAGCGGAGGGAGAACCCCACCGACGACCTCACGAGCGTGCTCGTCCACGCCGAGATCGATGGTGAGAAGCTTGAGGAGCACGAGGTCGTGATGGGCTTCTTCCTGCTCGTCGCGGCCGGCAACGACTCGACGAAGGCGACGTTCTCCAGCGGGATGCGCGCGCTGATGGAGAACCCGGCCGAGCGGGACGCGGTGCTGGCAGAGCCCGCGCTCGTGCCCGGCGTCGTCGAGGAGTCGCTGCGGATGTTCCCGGCCTTCGCCCACTTCCGCCGCACGGCGACGAAGGACGTCGAGCTGAACGGCGCCCAGATCAAGGAGGGCGACAAGGTCGTCATGTGGTACGTCTCGTCGAACCGCGATGAGAGCCGCTACGAGGATCCGAACCGCTTCGACGTCCGCCGCAACCCCGAGCACCAGGCGTTCGGCGCCGGGGGTCGGCACTTCTGCCTCGGGACGGCACTCGCGCGGCTCGAGCTGCGGATCATGTTCGAGGAGACGCTGAAGCGCTTCCCGCATATGGTGATCACGGGCGAGCCGCAGTTCGTCGAGTCGCCGTTCATCAACCAGCTGAAGACCCTGCCGGTCAAGCTCAACCCCTGATCACTTGCTGAGATCGCGCAGGCGTGGGCGGCGGGCCCACGTCGCCCTCGTCCTCGTCACTGTCGCCGTCACGGCGCTGTCGGTCCTCTCGGCCGCCGGGGCCCTGACCCTGCCGATCCTCGGGCAGGGCATCAACGACCTCGCGGCGATCGGCCAGGGCCTCGGGCAGACCCCGGCGAAGGTGGCGACGGTCCGTCGCGCGGAGCCGCCGCTGCTCGCCACCCCGCTCGTCCAGTGCGGCCCGGGATCCCATCCCGAGCCCGGCATCGACGGCCGCGTGCCGGCGGGCACCGGCGTCCACGGGCTGAGCTGCAACATGAGCGAGGTCGCTCACCAGGGGACCTCCGGAGGCTTCAAAGTGCTCCGGTACGTCGACACGCACGGCCATGTGTGCGCCTTCTACGACACGGCGCTGCTGTTCCCGACGAACGCCATCAACGCCGCCGGCGCGTCGCTCGGCGTCGATGTGCTCGACATGTCCGACCCGACTCACCCGGTGCTCACCGACACCCTGCGCGAGCTCCCGATGCTCAGCCCGCACGAGTCGCTCAACCTCAACACGACGCGCGGACTGCTCGCCGCGGTCAACGGGAACCCGGCGACGCTCCCCGGTCTCGTCTCGATCTACGACGTGCACGCGGACTGTCGTCATCCGGTCCTCGACTCGACCTCGCTCGTCGCCCGCTTCGGCCACGAGAGCGGGTTCTCGCCCGACGGCCGGACGTTCTACGCCACGAGCACCGCGCTGCCCCAGGTGACGGCGATCGACGTCAGCGACCCGAAGAACCCGCACGCGATCTGGGAGGGCAACATCCTCGCCCACGGGATGTCGCTGAGCGACGACGGCAACCGGGCGTACATCGCGGACCCGACCGGCGGCGACATGCTGATCCTTGACACGAGCCAGATCCAGGCGCGCCGGCCGAACCCCCAGACGCGCGAGATCAGCCGGCTGACCTGGGGATCCGCGTCGATCCCCCAGAACGCGATCCCGTTCACCGAGAACGGCCACCCGTACGTGCTCGAGTTCGACGAGTACACCGCGGGCACGCTCAATCCGGGCGGAGGCACCGACACCGTCGGCGCCGGACGGATCATCGACATCTCCGACGAGACGAAGCCGTTCGTGGTCTCCGACCTCCGCCTCCAGGTCGACCAGCCCGCCGACCATCACGCCGCCGCCGGCGATCCCGGCACGCTCAGCCCGGCACAGGGCTACGCGGCGCACTACTGCAACATCCCGACGCGGGTCAACCCGACGATCGTCGCCTGCTCGTTCATCGCCTCCGGCCTGCGGGCGTTCGACATCCGCGACCTGCTGCATCCGAAGGAGATCGGGTACTTCGTCTCGCCGACGACCCCGAACACCGAGACCGGCTACAGCGAGAGCGACTACGCGATGTCCCAGCCGGCGTTCGACGTCGCCCGGCACGAGATCTGGTATGCCGACGGCGGCACCGGCTTCTACGTCGTCAAGCTCGCCGACAGCGTGTGGCCGACCGCCGCACCGGCGCTCAAGCCGGTCCCCGGGTGCCCGGTTGCAACTGGCCGCCTGGCCGGCCGGACGCTCGGACCGGTGACGCTCGGGATGACCCTCGCTCGCACACGCCGGGCGTTCACCCGGAGCTCCAGCCGCGGCCGGCGCGACGTCGTCTACTTCTGCCTCACCCCGCAGGGGATCCGCGTCGGCTATCCGCCGGCGTCGCTGCTCGGCCGGCTGCCGGCATCGGTCCGTCGGCGGGTCTCGGGACGGGCGATCCTGGCGCTCACCTCGAACCCCCGGTATGCGCTCGACGGCGTCAGGGCCGGAACGCGGCTGTCGACGGTCGCCCGGCGGCTCCGGGTCGGGCGCGGCGTCCGCGTGGGGCTCAACACCTGGTACCTCGTCCCCGGCCGCACCGCACGCGGTCTGCTCAAGGTACGAGATGGCGTGATCGCCGAGGTCGGGATCGTCGACCCATCCGTCGCGGGCGAAAGGGCAGCCGCCCGCCGCCTGCTGCTGGCGCTCGGCTGATCGCCGTGACCCGCGTCGGGGTTGTCGGCCACGTCGAGTGGGTCGAGTTCATCGAGGTTCACGACCGGCTGCGTGCCGGCGCGATCCTCCACGCCGAGCGCTCGCTGCACCGGGCCGCGGGCGGGGGAGGGGTCGCCGCCGCGGTGCTCGCCGAGATCGGGGCCGAGGTGGAGTTCTTCTGTGCCCTCGGCCGGGACAGCGCGGGCGAGGCGGCGGCCGCCGAGCTCCGCGAGCGCGGCGTCGAGCTCCACGTCGCATGGCGAGACGCCCCCACGCGCCGGGCCGTGTCCCTGCTGGACGTCGACGGTGAGCGGACGATCGTGACGATCGGCGACCGGCTGGCCCCGTTCGGCGCCGACGACCTCCCGTGGGATCGCCTGGCCGACGTCTCGGGGGTGTTCTTCACCGCCGGGGATGCCGCGGCGCTGCGCCACGCCGCGCCGGGCCCCCGTGCTCGTCGCGTCGCCCCGCGCCCGCGAGGCCCTGCGCTCCGCCGGCGACGTCGTGCTCGACGCGCTCGTGCTCAGCGGCGACGACGAGCGCGAGCTCCGGTGGTCGGACGAGAGCGCGGCGCGGCCTCGGCTGCGGGTCGAGACGGCGGGCGGCGACGGTGGGCGGTGGTCCGGGGAGAGCGAGGGACGCTGGGAGGCGGCGCCGCTGTCCGGGCCGGTGCGGGACGCCTACGGTTGCGGTGACTCGTTCGTCGCCGGAGTGACGCTCGGGCTCGCGGAGGGGCGCGGGATGGAAGCTGCGGCGCGGCTCGGGGCCGAGCTCGGCGCCCGTGCGCTCACCCGCGCCGGTGCGCCGTAGCGGCGGCGGGAAGGAGCCGGATCGACCCCGCTCAGCGGGGAAAAGGTTCCCCGGGGGGACCCAGATCCATCTGGGTCCCCCCGGAGAGGGTCAAGAGAGTGGGGGCGCAGTCTCTTGACCGTACGGAGCAGATTCTTCCCCGTTCTTCGGAGGGCTAAACCACAGATCCGAGAAACCTGTCGAGCTCCGTGAGCACCGCCTCGGGCCGCTCGAGTTGGAGGAAGTGGCCGGCTCCCGGGACCATCACGAACATGGCCGGCTCTCGGAGCAGCTCAGCCGCGCGGCGGGCTGCCTCGGGCCGGACGCAGCCGTCCTCGTCGCCGTGCAGGACGAGCAGCGGCACCCTCGAGCCGGACAGGACCCGGGCGCGCTCGGCGCCCCGGCCGCCGGCGGCGAGCGGCCGGGGACGGCGCACGGCATGCCGGTAGTAGCGCAGTGCGGCCGTCCGGGCATCGGGCGCGGCAAGACAGGCAAGCACCTCAGTGACGTCGGCGGCGCCGTCGTAACTCGGCGACCAGCGGCGCCACAGGTGTGGAATCAGCCACGGCAGCGACCGCTCGGACAGACCCGGGATCTGCTGGAAGGCCATGTACCAGCTGAAGCGGAGCTGGCGCAGGAGGAGCCGCGGGTCGCGGAGGACCGCGGCCAGCGGCCCCGGCGGCGGGATCGCGAGCGTGACGACCCGTGCGAACGGGCACTGCGGTCCACCCGCGACGAGGTGCGCCACGGCTGCCCCCCAGTCGTGACCGATCAGCACCGCCCGCTCGTCCCCGCCGAGTGCTCCGTGGAGCGCGAGGGCGTCGCGGATGAGCGCTCCCAGCCGGTAGCTGCCGTCGGGGGCGAGGTCGCTCGGCGGGTAGCCGCGCAGATATGGAGCCACGACCCGCCGCCCCCGCTCGGCGAGGCCGGGGGCGATGCGCCGCCACGTCCGCGCGGTGTCCGGGTAGCCGTGGAGGCAGAGGGCCAGCGGACCGTCGGCGGGACCCCAGGCGAGCGCGGCGAACTCCAGCCCGTTGGCACGAACGCGGAGGGGTTCGGGCTCCCCGGGGCGACGAACGGACGCGGGCGGAACGGTCAATCGGCCTCGGGACCGTGCCACTCGCTCCACGGCGAGCGCTCGCGGACGATCTCCTCGTCGGCCTGGATGACGTGCATCACGGCGTTGATCAGCGCGAGGTGGGTGAACGCCTGCGGGAAGTTGCCGAGATGGCGACCGGTCTTCGGATCGACCTCCTCGGCGTAGAGGCCGAGCGGGCTGGCGTAGCCGAGCAGCCGCTCGCACAGGTTGCGGGCGTGGTCGACCTCGCCGATCTCGCGAATACGCCGAGACGAGCCAGAACGAGCAGATCAGGAAGCTGCCCTCGCGCCCGGTCAGGCCGTCGTCGGTCTCCTCGGTCCGGTAGCGGAGCACGAGGCCGTTCTCGGTCAGCTCGTCGCCGATCGCGAACACCGTGTTGCGGATCCGCTCGTCGTCGGGCGGCAGGAAGCGCAGCAGCGGGCGCGAGCAGCAGCGCGGCGTCGAGCGCGTCGGTCTCGTAGTGCTGGACGAACACGCCGCGGTCGTCGACGCCGTGCTCGCAGCACGTCGGCGTGGATCTCGTCGGCGACCTGCTGCCAGCGCTCGGCGTGCTCCTGGTCCTCGCGCAGCGTCGGCCAGCCGCGCGCCGCGGTCGCAGGCCGCCCAGCAGAACATCTTCGAGGACGTGAAGTGCTTCGGCTCGCCGCGCACCTCCCAGATCCCGCGGTCGGGCTTCCTCCAGTTCTCGATCGCCGTCTCGACCTGGCGCTCCAGGATCGGCCACACGCGCTCGTCGAGCGTGTCGCGCGAGCGCGTGTGGATGTAGACGGAGTCGAGCAGCGCGCCCCACACGTCGTGCTGCTCCTGCTTGTAGGCGTCGTTGCCGATCCGCACCGGCCGGGCGCCCTCGTAGCCGTCGAGGTGGTCGAGTTCGGCCTCGTCGAGCTCGCGCTCGCCGCCGACGCCGTACATCACCTGGAGGTCCTCCTCGCCGCTCGGCGACGTCGGCGATGAAGTAGAAGAAGTCGTTCGCCTCCCAGTCGAAGCCGAGCGTGTAGCAGCGCCCACAGCATGAACGTCGAGTCCCGGATCCAGCTGTAGCGGTAGTCCCAGTTGCGCTCGCCGTGCGGGCTCTCGGGCAGCGAGGTGGTGGCGGCGGCGATCAGCGCGCCGGTCGGGGCGTAGGTGAGCCCCTTGAGCGTCAGCGCGCTGCGCTGCAGGAACGTGCGCCACGGGTGGTCGGGGAAGTTGCCGCGGTCGAGCCAGTGCTGCCAGTGGTGCGCGGTCCACACCAGCCGGCTGGTAGGCCTCCTCGATGTCCTCGCGGCGGCTCGTGCTCGGACCACGACAGCGCGCAGTAGACCTGCTCGCCCTCCTTCATCCGGTGGCGCGCCTTCGCCCGCGGGCCCTCGAAGCCGAGCCGCAGGTCGGTGGTCAGGCGCAGCTTGACATCGCAGCCCTTGGCGGTGGCGATCCCCTCGTGGTAGCCGGCGTCGGCGTACTCCCACTCTGCCGGGCTCGCGGCCGTAGTCGAGCACCGGCTCGCAGTCGAGCGTGATCTCCACCTCGCCGTTGACGCAGCGCACCGTGCGCAGCAGCACGTGGTCGGCGTCGTAGTCGGTCGGGGCGCGGCGGTGGGTGTGCGAGCGCTCGCGCTCGTGGTGCCAGTTGCCGATCAGCAGCACGTCGCGGACGATCACCCAGCCGGCGCCGGTGTCCCAGCTCGTCTCCAGCACCATCGTGCCGGGCAGGTAGCGCCGCGAGGCGGGCACGTTGACGCCCGCGGGGCCGATCGCGGAACGAGCCGGCGTCGCGATCGAGCATCGCGCCGAACACGCTCGGCGAGTCCACCCGCGGCAGGCACATCCACTCGACGTTGCCGCTCGGGGCGACGAGCGCCACCGTCTCGCAGTCCGAGAGGAAGCCGTAGTCGGCGATCGGGGGGAACGGGCTGCCGCCGAGCGGCACATCTGGCTGACCGGGCCGGTGGCCGCCTGGGGCTGGCGGCCGACCGGCGTGGCGCGGCTGCCCGCCCTCGCCCGTCGGGCTCGTCGCGTGGGCGCCGTCCGCGCCGGACGTCCGTCGTCCCGCGCCGTCTTGGGCTCGCTCCGCCTGCTCGCTCTTCTCCCTCACGGGCGCGATCGTTTCACGTTTTCCTGCGCCATGCCATCGCCGGGCGCGGGGTTGCGCGTCGGCGCTGCGGCCGCGCGCATTCAGCCCGAGCGCGCGGCGCGCCGCAACGACGGCCGCGAGCAGTCCGACGACCGCGACCGGCATCACCCACCACGCCGCCACTCCGCCGGCAGCGACGAGCGCGGTGACGCCGAGCGCAACCGCGACCCCGACCGCCGTCAGCGGGTCGTCGCCGACGACGAACTCCCACACCGCCCGCGCGGCGCGGCTCACAGCGCGACCTCCGAGGCCGGCTCGACGGCGCCCGCTTCGCCGACGGGCCGCCGTCGCAGCCAGGCGACCATGCCGAGCGCCACCGCGAGCACGCCCGGGACGATCGCCAGCAGCGCGGCGTCGCCGCCGGGCCACGAGGCGCCCGCGCCCTCGGCCCCCCAGAACGTCCCGAACGCGGTCAGCATCACGCCGACCGAGAACTTCATCGCGTTCTCCGGCACCCGCGCCAGCGGCCGGTGGAGCAGACACTCCGGCGAGCACGACCAGCGCGACCGCGACTCCGGCGGCGGCCGCGGCGAGCCCGACGCGATGGCTGTTGGCGCCGAACGTGAGCACGATGAACGCCACCTCGAGGCCCTCGAGCAGCACGCCCTTGAACGCGACCGCGAACGAGTAGCCGTCGAACGCTGCGTCCGACGTCCTCGCCGGCCGCGAGCGCGGCCTCCCGCTCGGCGGCGAAGGTCGCCTCCTCGTCGTGGAGCGCCTTCAGCCCGGCGGCGCGCAGCACCGCCTTGCGCAGCCACTGCAGCCCGAAGACGAGCAGCAGCCCGCCGACGACCACCCGCAGCACGTCGAGCGGCAGCGCGGTGAGCGCCGGGCCGAGCGCGGCGACGATCACGGCCAGCACGACCAGCGCGGCGCCGACGCCCCGCAGCGCCGAGGACCAGCTCCGCGTGCTCCCGACGGCGAGCACGATCGTCAGCGCCTCGACCGCCTCCACCGCGCAGGCGAGCAGCACCGACAGGGCGAGGCTCGAGCTCGGTGGCCGACATCGTTCCGGAGAGTAGCCCCGTCGGCGTCGTCATCATCGATGGGGATGAGCTTCGGCGGACCAGCACACGGAGGCGGCGGGCGGGGGTCCTGGTCGGGGTCGGGTGAGCGCGTCAAGCGCGGCGAGAACCGCGACAACCGGCGGATCCTGCGGCTGTTCCGGCCCTACCGCGCGCGGCTCGGCGGCGGTGATCGGGCTGATCGTCATCTCCGCGCGGATCGCGATGATCTCGCCGTTCCTGCTGCGCGCGGTGCTCGACACGGCGCTGCCGGACCGCAACGGCACGCTGCTCACCGAGCTGGTGCTGCGGGATGATCGCGATCGCGATCATCACCGGCGCGTTCAGCGTCTGGCAGACCTACATCGCCAACGTCATCGGCCAGCGGGTGATGCACGACCTGCGCGCCGCGCGTCTACCGCCACCTGCAGCGGATGTCGCTGGCGTTCTTCACCCGCACGCGCACCGGCGAGGTCCAGTCCCGGATCGCCAACGACATCGGCGCGATCGACTCCGTGGTCACCACCACCGCGACCTCGGTCGCGCAGAGCGCGACGACGGTGATCGCGACGATCGTCGCGATGGTGCCTGCTCGACTGGCGGCTGGCCGCGGCCTCGCTGGTGTTCGTGCCGCCGTTCGTGTGGCTGACCCGGCGGGTCGGACAGGTTCGCCGTCGGATCACCACCGAGCGCCAGCGCCGGCTCGCCGACCTCAGCGCGCTGGTGTCCGAGTCGCTGTCGGTGTCCGGGATCATGCTCGGCAAGACGATGGGCCGCGGCCGACGACCTCGCCGGTCGCTTCACCGGCGAGTCGCGGGAGATCGCCGAGATCGAGGTCCGCAGCCGGATGGCCGGCCGCTGGGTGATGTCGACGATCCAGATGGTGTTCGCGATCCAGCCGGCGCTCGTCTACTGGATCGCCGGCCAGAGCTTCGTCCACGGCGGCAACGCGATCTGATCGGCACCGTGGTGGCCTTCACCCAGCTCCAGACCCGGCTGCTGTTCCCGATCCAGAACCTGCTCTCGACGGGGGCCGACGTCGAGGCCTCGCTGGCGCTGTTCGACCGCATCTTCGAGTACCTCGACCTGCCGGTCGACATCGTCGAGGCCGAGCACCCGGTCGACGCTCCGGCCCGACGAGCTGCTCGGCGAGGTGCGCTTGGAGGGCGTGTGGTTCCGCTACGGACCGACGGCACCGACGGGTCGCGGTGGACGCTCGCCGACGTCGACCTCACGGTCCCGGCCGGCACCCGGATGGCGATCGTGGGGGAGACCGGCGCGGGCAAGACGACGCTCGGCTACCTCGTCGCGCGGCTCTACGAGCCGCAGCGCGGCCGGGTGACGATCGACGGGGTCGACGTCCGCGACGCGTCGCTGGAGTCGCTGGCGGCGACCGTCGGCGTCGTCTCCCAGGAGACCTACCTGTTCCACGCCAGCGTCCGGGAGAACCTGCGCTTCGCCGCGCCCGGAGGCGAGCGACGAGCGAGATCGAGGACGCGGCCCGCGCGGCGCGCATCCACGAGCTGATCGCCTCGCTGCCCGAGGGCTACGACACGGTCGTCGGCGAGCGCGGCTACCGCTTCTCCGGCGGCGAGAAGCAGCGGATGGCGATCGCCCGCACGATCCTGCGCAACCCGCCGGTGCTCGTGCTCGACGAGGCCACCTCGCTCGCTCGACACGCAGACCGAGGCCGCGGTCCAGGCCGAGCTCGAGCGGCTCGCCGAGGGCCGCACGACGATCACCATCGCCCACCGGCTCTCCACGATCCGCGACGCCGAGCAGATCGTGGTCCTCGACCGCGGCCGGATCGTCGAGCGGGGCACCCACGAGGAGCTGCTCGAGCGCGGCGGTCGCTACGCAGCGCTCGTCGCCCGCGACGGACTCGGGGACCCGACCGGTCTGAGACGCGGCAGCGGGCTCGGATCACCGCGACCGGCTCCGGCACCGGGGGCGGCGACCCCTCGGTGCGGCCCGCCGCGCTCGCGGCCTCGCCCTCGATCCGCAGGTGGGGGAGGCGCCGCTCGAGCCACGCCGGCAGCCACCAGTTGCGCTCGCCGAGCACGATCATCAGCGACGGCACGAGCACCGAGCGGACGATCAGCGCGTCGAGCAGGACGGCGCTCGCCAGGCCGATCGCCGAACAGCTCGATCACCCGCTTGCCGCCGAGCACGAACGCCCCGAACACGAGGACCATGATCGTCGCCGCCGCGGTGATCGTGCGGCCGGTGGCGGCCAGGCCGTGCGTGACCGCGTCGCGGTTGTTGCCGCGGCGATGCCACTCCTCGTAGATCCGGCTGATCAGGAACACCTCGTAGTCCATCGACAGCCCGAACAGGATCGGGAACATCAGCACGGGCACGAACGCCTCGATCGGTCCGGTGCGGGTGATCCCGATCAGCGACGCACCCCAGCCGTGCTGGAACACCGCGGTGATGACGCCGAGCGCGGCGCTGACCGACAGCAGGTTCATCACCGCGGCGGTGAGCGCGACCGGGATCGAGCGGAACACCGCGGTCAGCAGGAGGAAGCTGAGCAGCACGACGATCCCGACGAACACCGGCAGCTTGCCCGACAGGATCCTGCGTGAAGTCGACGGTGATCGCGGTGTCGCCGGTGACGAGCACGTGGACCCCGGTGCCGCGCGTGGCCGTCGGGCAGCACCGCACCGCGGATGTGGTTCACGAGGTCGGTGGTCGACGGCATCCTGCGGCGAGCCCTTGGCGTACGCGTTGGCGATTCCGACGTAGCCCCCGGTGCTGGCCGGCAGGAAGCGCGGCGGGGTGACGCCGACGACGTCCGGGGTGGCGGCCACCGCGTGGGTGGCGGCGGTGAAGGCGCTCTGCTGGCCGCGGTTGTCGAGATGGGCGACGAGCTCGAGCGGACCGTTGTAGCCCGGGCCGAAGCCCTTGGCCAGCAGGTCGTAGGCCTTGCGCGTCGTGGTCGAGGTCGGGTCGCTGCCGGCGTCGGCGTTGCCGAGCCGCATCCCGAGGAACGGGAGCGCGATGACGATCATCACCAGCGCGGCCACGCCGGCGAACACGAGCGGCCGGCGGTCCATCGCCGCCGTCCATCGGCCCAGGCGGGCGACTCGTCGCTCTGGTGCCAGCTCGCCCTCACGCAGCGCCCGGCGGTCGCGACGGCGCAGCACCAGGTTGCCGAAGAACCCGAGCAGGGCGGGCAGCAGGGTCAGCGCGGCGACGACCGTGAACGCCACCGCGATCGCGGCCGCGATCGCCGGCCCGTACAGGAAGCTGAAGCCGAGCACGAACATGCCGAGCATCGCGATGCAGACGATCAGCCCGGCGAACAGGACCGCGCGGCCGGACGTGTCGATCGCCTCGACCACCGCGGCCTCCCGGTCGGCGCCGCGGAGCATCGCCTGCCGGTAGCGGGTGACGATGAACAGGGCGTAGTCGACCCCGACGCCGAGCCCGATCAGCAGGGCCAGCTGCTCGGAGAACGTGGCCATCGTGATCGCGTTCGACAGCAGCGCCGACGAGTGCCATCCCGGTGCCGAGCGAGACCCCGGCGGTGAGCAGCGGCAGCAGCATCGCCAGCAGCGAGCCGAACACCAGGAACAGCACGATCCCCGCCGCGATGAAGCCGAACAGCAGCGAGTTCGAGCCGCGCTGCTGGCTGCCCTGCTCGGCGACCTGGCCCTCGACCTCGAACTGGACGTTGCCGCCGCTCGCCGAGGTGATCAGGTTGACGAAGTTCTTCGCCTTCGTGTCGCGCAGCTTGTTCGACTGCACGGAGAACTGGACGTTGAGAAACGCCACCGTGCCGGTTCGGGGCGACGCAGCGGCGCGCCGATCCCGGACACGCCGGGAAACTGCCGGACGCGGGCGACGAGCGCGCGGGTCCTGGGCCTGGACCGCCGGATCGCTCACCCGGGCGCCGTTGTGGGTGCGCGATCACGAGCTGCTCCCGGTCACCGGACACGCTGCGGTCGGCGTGCTGGAGCAGGGTGATGGCGTTCGCCGACTCGGTGTGCGGGAGCTTGAAGTCGTCCTTGTAGTTCGTCCCGGCACCCGCCTTCAGCCCGTTGGCGAGGACGATCGCCAGCGATCCACAGGACGACGACGACGATCCGGTGGCGGTAGCACCAGCTAGCGAGCGATCTGAGCCTCTTTCATGCCAGGTCAGGCAGCGACGTTAGCCTCCAGTCGCTCGCCCTGACAGTCCGCGGACAATCGACTCCGCGGGTCGGAACTTCGTGAGACGTCACCGTGCCCGCGCAAAGTCCCGTCTCGCAGCGCCGGGATCCTGCTGCACCGGCACCGTGGTGGCGAGCTCCAGGTGCTGCTCGTCCACCCCGGCGGACCGTTCTGGGCCCGCCGCGACGACGGCGCGTGGTCGATCCCCAAGGGCGAGTACGACGCCGACGAGGATCCGCTCGCCGCGGCGCGCCGGGAGTTCGCCGAGGAGCTCGGCAGCGCGGCCGCCGGACGGCGAGGCGGTCGACCTCGGCGAGATCCGCCAGCGGTCCGGGCAAGCTCGTCCGGGCGTTCGCGCTCGCCGGGGACCTCGATCCGGAGGCGATCGTCTCCAACACGTGCGAGATCGTGTGGCCGCCGCGGTCGGGGCGGACGATCGAGATCCCCGAGGTCGACCGAGCCGGGATGGTTCGGCGCTCGGCGCGCGGCCGAGAAGCTGATCGAGGCCCAGATCGCCACTGCTGGAGCGGCTCGCCGAGACGGTGGCGATGAGCGACGTCGCGCCCGGATCAGCCCGACCGCGCACTACACGGGCTACGTGTGGGCGCGCAACGGGCTCTCCCATCCCGGAGCTCGCAGAGCACCGAGGGTCGCGTCCTCTACGAGGTCGTCCGCCCGGCGATGATCGCCGTCCGCGCTGCTCGGCGGGCCGCAGCTCGAGCCCTACCTGCTCACCCGCCACGCCGCGATCGACCTGCTGCTCGAGCGGGCGATCGAGGACCACGGGATCTCGCCAGGTGCTCGAGGTGGCGTGCGGGCTCTCTCCGCGGGGCTGGCGGTTCAGCGAGCGCTACGGCGAGCGGATCACCTACGTCGAGGCCGACCTGCCGGCGATGGCCGAGCGCAAGCGGGCGGCGCTCGCAGCGGATCGGCGCGCTCGGGCCGGACCACCGCGTCGAGCCGCTCGACGCGCTCCGCGAGCGATGGGCCCGAGAGCGTCGCCGGGATCGTCGGCGAGCTCGACCCCGACCGCGGGCTGGCGATCGTCACCGAGGGCCTGACCGACTATCTCAGCCGCGGGACGCCGTGACCGGCCTGTGGCGCCGGTTCGCCGGCCACGCTCCACGGCTTCAGCGCCGGCCGCTACATCTCCGACCTCCACCTCGGAGAGCCTCGCGACGCCCCAGGTCCGGGCGGCGCGGATGCTCCTCGGGGCATTCGTCCGCGGCCGGGTCCACCTCCACTTCGCGGACCGCCGCCGAGGCCGAGGCGGCGCTGCGCGAGGCGGGGTTCGACGCCGCCGAGCTCCACCGGGCGGCGGCACTCGTCCCGGAGCTCCGCGGACCCGGCGCGGGACTGGGTCATATAATTGAGGCATCAACGGTTTGATCGATGTCCATCTGTTCAACGACGCGGCATGTCCCTGGGGCTACTCGGCCCGCCCCGCGCTGCGGGTGCTCGGCTGGCGCTACGGCGATCAGCTCCGCTGGCATCTCGTCCTGATCGGCCTCACCGAGGACCGCCGCCAGTACGAGCTGCGCGGGTACGACCCGCTGCGTTCGGCGCTCGGCCAGCTCGGCTTCCGGCGCTTCGGGATGCCGTTCTGCCAGCGCGCCGAAGGCGCGGCTGAGCGGCACCGCCCGGGCCTGCCGGGCGGTCGTCGCGGCGCGCCTCCTTGAGCCCGGCTGCGAGTGGGCGGTGTTCGAGACGCTCCAGACCGCCAACTTCGTCACGCCGCTGCTGCTCGACGACGACGAGGGGCTGCGGGCCACCCTGCGCAAGCTCGACGAGGTCGACGCGGCGACCGGATCGTCGACATGCTCGACAGCCCCGAGGTGACCGCGGCCTACGAGGCCGACCGGGCGCTGGCGCGGACCGCCGCCGGCTCGCCGGCCGAGCTCCAGGGCAAGACCGCCACGCAGCGACGGTCCGGTTCGCTTCACGGCTCCCTCGATCGTGTTCGAGCAGGGCGACCGCCGGCTCGTGGCCGGTGGCTTTCAGACGATCGAGGCCTACGACGTGCTGATCGCCAACCTCGACCCGACGCTGGAGCGCCGCGAGCCCCCGGAGGACCCGCTCCCGCTGTTCGAGCGCTTCCCCCGCGGCCTGACCACGGCCGAGGTGACCGCGCTGATGGTCCGCGGCAACGACGCGCCCGACCGCGAGGCGACCGAGCGGATGCTGATCCGGCTCGTCCACGATGGCGCCGTGGTGCGCACGCCCGTCGGTGACGATGCCGTGTGGCGACCGGCGGCCGCGGGAGCGGCCCGCACACTCGCCGCCTGAGGCACGGCGAGCGGCCGGCTCAGTGCCAGGGGCTCGCGGCCAGGTCGCGGGCGAGCTGCTCGGTGACCGCGAGCGCGGCCTGCACGGTGCGGTGGATGACGTTCTCCGGCGTGTCGGACATCTTGTGGTAGTTCGACAGCGCCTTGTAGCGGTCCATCGAGGCGAGCGTCGCGGTGGGGTAGCCCGCCCGCGACGGGACGACGGAGTCGGTCGAGTTGCGCGAGCGCATCCCCCGGCGCAGCGGCACGCCGACCCGCTCGGCTGACCTGGCCACGAGGTCGCGGAACCCGCGGTCGAAGTAGTCCTCCATGATCACCGGACCCTCGCCCTCGAGCAGGATCAGCTTCGGTGAGCCGAGCGTCTCGAGGTTGAGGAACCACGTCCGGTCGCGGTCGAGCTCGGGGAAGTGCATGCGGGCGAAGCCGTGGATCCCGCCCTGGAGGACCTCCTCGGCGCCACAGGAGACGAGCAGCACCCGCAGCCCCTCGATCGGCTCGGCGCGCAATCGCTCGGCCAGGGCGACCTCGACCGCGACGCCGGTGAGGTTGTCGTTGGCCCCCGGACACACCGGGCTCCGCGCGATGTCGGCGAACACCGCGACGCCGAGCAACGCACCGGCCGTCCCGGTCCGGACGAGCCCGCGCCGGCCCCGCAACGCCCCGCGGGCGATCAGCAGCGGGGCTGCGATCAGCGGCCACCACAGGGGCACCGAGGTGTCGATCCGCTCGATGACCCCGGGGAGGGCCTCGCCGAACCAGGCCTGGGCCCGTTCGTCGAAGATCGCGCCGGTCGGGGCGGCGTCGTGGTGGGCGAGCAGGACGAGCGTTCGGTCGGCCGACTGATCGCCGACCGACGCGAGCACGTTGGTCGTCGTGGCGGGGGTGCCGAACAGGCGGCGGAAGATCCGTGGGCCGTTCTGGGCGTCGTCAGCCACCGACACCGCGGCGGCGGTGGCGATCAGCGCGCTGAGGCGGCGCAGGCCGCGGCGACGCCGCGGGCCCTTGGCCAGCCCGCGCAGGGCGAGCACCCCGGCGAGCGCGGCGGCCGCTGACATTGCGCACATCTCCCGGGCGTAGCCGTCGTAGAAGTCGACCTCCTCGACGTCCGCCTCGCTGCCGAGCTCGCGGAGGCGAGCGGCGAGCCGCTCCGCCGCTTCGCGCTCGCCCTCGCCGCCGGCCCGGCGCTCGAGCGGGGCGAGCTCCGCGATCACCTCGCGCAGCGTGGCGAGCGCATCGGGGTCGTGGGCGACGGGGGTGGTCAAGCGGGCGATGGTAGTGACGGGACCTGGCCGGGGCTCAGCCGCCGCGCGCCGGGATGCGCTCGAGCACCGCGGCGAGGCCCTGGCCGCCGCCGATGCACATCGTCTCCAGCGCGTAGCGGCCGCCGCGGCGGTCGAGCTCGCGCAGCAGCGTGGCGAGGATCCGCGCGCCGGTCGCGCCGACCGGATGGCCGAGGGAGATCCCGCTGCCGTTGACGTTGACCCGCGCGAGCCCGTCCGGAAGCTCCCAGTGGGAGAGGACGGCGAGCGCCTGGGCGGCGAACGCCTCGTTGAGCTCGATCAGGTCGAGATCGCCGAGGCCGATGCCGGCCCGCTCGAGCGCGCGGGCGGTGGCGGGGACCGGGCCGATGCCCATCGTCTCGGGCGCGACGCCGGCCACGGCCCAGCTCGCGATCCGGGCGATCGGGCGCAGCCCGAGCTCGGCCGCGCGGGCCGGGTGGGTGACGAGGCACGCCGCGGCGCCGTCGTTCTGGCCGCTCGCGTTGCCCGCGGTGACCGTCGCCTCCGGATCGTCACCGCGCATGACCGGTGTGAGCGCGGCGAGAGAGTCGAGCGTGGTGTCGGCCCGCGGGTGCTCGTCGCGCTCGACGACGGTGACCGCTTTCCGCCCTGGCGCCTCGACGGGCACGATCTCGGCCGCGAAGTCGCCGCGGTCCTGGGCGGCGACGGCGCGCTCGTGGGAGCGCAGCGCGAGGCGGTCCTGGTCCTCCCGGGTGATGCCGTACTCGCGGCGGAGGTTCTCGGCCGTCTCCAGCATCCCGCCGGCCACCGGGTGGTGGCGGCCGCCGGCCGTCACCCGGGAGCGGGCGAGCCGGTCGACGAGCTCGACCGAGCCCGCGCGCCGGCCCCAGCGCACGCCGTGGGTGTAGTGCTCGACCCCACTCATGCTCTCGACGCCGCCGGCGATCACGAGCTCGGCGGCACCGCTCTGCACGTGGAGCGTCGCCTCGATCACCGCCTGGAGCCCCGAGCCGCAGCGGCGGTCGATCTGAAAACCGGGAACCTCGACCGGCAGGCCGGCGTCGAGGGCCGCGATCCGGCCGATCGCGGGTGCCTCGCCGTCGGGGTACGCCTGGCCGAGGATCACCTCGTCGACGGCGGCGCCATCGATCCCGGTGCGCTCCACGAGACCGGCGACCACTGTGCGGGCGAGCTCCGCGGCGCCGACGCCGCGCAGCGCGCCGCCGAAGCGGCCGACCGGGGTGCGGAGCGGTTCGCAGATGACGGCCTCTCTCACGCTGGCGGACGGTATCGCGCGGGCGGCGCCGGTCGCGACGCGGCGCACGGCCGCGGGCGATCGGGACCCGGCGCTCTGAACCCCGCTCGGAGGGGATGGTGGGCGGGGGCTGCCGCGCCCGTTCGCGGTGTAGCGCGTCACACGCGGCGTCTCGGCCGGCGCGTGACGCGTGGAGCCGCCTCACGCGGCTTGGTGGGTCACGCGCCGATGCGGAACGGGCCGCTGTCGTGTTGTGCCGCGCGACCCGCACGAAACCACCCTTCCCCAGCTGGGGTTTCGCGGTGCGACAGCGCCCTGGCGAAAGCGATCGCGCCGACACGGAACTCCCCGACCTAGACTCGTACGCGATGCCCTCCTACACCGTCAACCAGGTGATCGGCCGGACCGCCCGCAAGGTCCCCGGGCTGAAGCGGATCCCGATGCTGCGGCTGCTCGCGCTGGCCGAGATCGCGGTGATCGCCCAGGGTCACTTCAACCGGCTCTCCCCGGAGGAACGGCGTCGGCTCGTGATGCTCGTCCGCATCGGCCGCGGGCGGCGCAGCAACCTGACGCTGTCGGAGCGCAACGAGCTGAGCGACCTGGTGGCGAAGGTCGCTCCGCGGGAGTTCGCGGCCGTCTCGGCTCAGAAGCTCTCGCCGGTGCCGATCCCGGATCTGCTCGTCCGCCGCGCCGGCGGTCACGACCGCAAGCGCGGTCGCGGCGGCGTCAAGCGGTGATCTGGATGTGGCCCGGCTCGGCGGCGATGCGATCGAGCCAGGCGCGGATCGCCGGGTAGGGCGCGAGGTCGAATCCGCCGCCGGCGGCGACGTGGGTGTAGCCGTACAGCGAGATGTCCGCCACCGAGTAGCGGCCGCCGACGAGCCACGCCCGGTCGGCAAGCCCCCGCTCGAGCGCCGCGAGCGCCTTCTCGCCCGCCGCCTGCTTGAGCGCACGCTGCTCGTCGCTCACCGCGACCCCGAACAGCGCCCAGAACCGGGCGACGGCGAGGTTCGGCTCGATCTCGTACTGCTCGAACATCATCCAGCCGAGGGCCCGTGCGCGGTCGTAGGGGTCCTCCGGCAGGAACGGGGTGCTCTCGGCGAGATAGGTAATGATCGCGTTCGACTCGGGGAGCGCACGCCCGTCGTCGAGGACGAGCGTCGGCACCCGGAGCGCGGGATTGAGCTCACCGATCACCTCGGGGCGGTTCGAGCGGTCGACGACGTCGAGCGTGCGCCGCTCGAGCGGGAGTCCGAGATGCGCCGCGAGCAGCCGGACCTTGTAGCAGTTGCCCGACTCGGGGTTGTCGTAGAGGATCACGGCGCGACCGGCTCCGTCGCACCGGCGGTCGACGGGAGCTCGGACACCGGGACCGGGGGCTCATCCTGGATCACCCGCGTCCCCGTCTTCGGCGCAAGCGTGATGGCGCGGAACTGGACGTCCTCGGGATCCTCGTTCGCGGCCCGCAGGCGCGCCCGCTCGAGCACCCGCGTGACGACGATCCGCATCTCCATCAGCGCGAAGCTCGCGCCGACGCAGCGGCGCGTGCCGCCGCCGAACGGCACCCACGTGTAGGTGTCGGGGGCATCGGCGCCGAGGAACCGCTCAGGCCGGAACGCGCCGGGTTCCGGATACATGTCCCGGCGTCGGTGGATCATCCGGATCGACGGGTTGATCTCGACCCCGGGCTCAATCACCCAGCGACCGAGGGGGAACGGCCGGCCGCGGACGACACGGCCCACCCCGGGGATCACCGGGCGGATGCGCAGAGCCTCCTTGACGACGGCATCGACGTACTCCACCGAGCGCTCACGCCGGACGCGGTTGAGGACCCGGCGGTCGTGGAGCAGGAGGTCGAACGTCCAGGCCAGGCCGGTGGCCGTCGTCTCGTGGCCGGCGAGCAGCAGCGTGACGAGCTCATCGCGAATCTCGCGGTCGGTGAGCCCCTCGCCGTCCTCGTCGCGGGCGAGCAGCAGCAGCGAGAAGATGTCGTCGCGCTCGGCAAGGTCGGGATCCCCCCGGCGGCGGGCGATCTCCGCCATCAGCAGGTCGTCGACCCGGCGCTTGTTCCGCTCGAAGCTCGCCGCCGCGCCCCGGTTCGCGCCACCGAGCCGGCCGAGCGTGAGCATCAGCAGCAGGCCGCGCGGCCGCGCGACGGGCTCGATCATCGCCCGCAGTGCCTCGCGCATCTCGGCCTCGGCCGGACCGGGGTCGTACCCGAAGACGACCTGCATGATCACCCGGAGGGTGAGCGACTGCATGCTGCCGATCAGCGCGAACTCCTCGCCGACCGGCCAGCGGTCGATCTCGTCATCGGTCACCGCGCGGATCGCGTCCTCGTAGGCGGCCAGCCGGCGGCCATGGAACGGGGGGAGCATCAGCCGGCGGTGCCGGAGGTGCTCGGCGCCGTCGAGCAGCAGCACCGAGCGCTCGCCGAGGATCGGGCCGAGCAGCGCGTTCGCCTCACCGGCGTGGAGGTTGTCCGGCGAGCCCTGGAAGACCTCCTTGACGAGCGCCGGGTCGAACACGATCACGAATCGGCTGTCGAACAGGGTGCTGAACGTCACCGCATCGCCGTAACGCCGGCGGCAGGCCTCGAGGAACCGGGGGCCACCCAGGATGAACCCGGCGGTCTGCACGGCACGGGGCAGCGAAGGGCCGGGCGGCATCCGCACCGGCGGCGTGTCGGTGGCCGCGGCCTCCGTGACGGCGCTCATGCCCGCGCGCCTCCCTGCGAGGCGGCCGCCTTCGCGCCGAGCTCGGCGAGCGTCAGTTCGTGGACAGGGCGGTCAGGGACGGCGATCCTCCGGGCGACGGTGAGGTCACGGGCCACGTGGACGAGCTCCCCGGGCTCGAGCTCCCGCCAGGCCGGATCCTCGTCCATCCGCTCGCTGGCCACGACAACGGCGGGGGCGCTGGCGAGGTCGCCGGAGCGGACGCGGATCGAGCCGCGGGCGCTTGCGTGCTCCAGGTGGCGAGCACCGCCGGGGCCGCCGGCAGCGCGCTCCAGCACGAACAGCGAATGGGTGTCGGGATAGCGCAGTGCCCACAGCTCATCCGCGGTGATCAGGACGATGTTGAGCGCGAACACCGGGAGGTGGGCCGCCGTCCACCGGGCCGCCCGGGCGATCGCGGCGCCGACGTCGCCGTCGCGGGCGATCTCCCGCGTGATCAGGGCGAAGAACCGCTCCGAGTCCGTGTCGCCGTGGACCAGTTCGGCGGCGGCACCGAGCTCGTCGTCGAGCGACGGCACATCGCCGATCACGCCGTTGTGGGCGAACAGCCGTCCATCCATCTCGAAGGGGTGCGTGTTCTCCGGGGTGAGCCCGCCGTTCGATGCGTAGCGGACATGGGCGACGAACGTCCGCGAGCACACCTCGCGGGCCTCCGCGCCGAAGGCTGCGTCCTCGTAGGCGGCGAGCGGCTGCTTGGAGATCGCCGGTCGGCCGTCGGGGGTGAAGCTGCCGAGACCGGTGCCATCGGGGTCGCGGCGGCTCTGCTCGGCGAGCGAGTCCGGCGCCTCGAGCAGCCAGAACGTCGCCCGGACCGGCGTGTCTCCTCCGCTCAGGCCGAACAGACGGCACATGCGTCCGACGGTACCGAACGGCTCATGCTCGGTAGATTCCCGCGTGATGAGCCTCACACAGGATCTGCTCGAGCGCTCGCCGCTCCCGCTGCGGCGCGGCGTCGTGGAGTCGTGGGCGGTCACCCGAGCCTGGCGAGCGGGGCTGATGGGCGGCGAGGCGCCGGGCAAGACGCTCGCCGCACTGCGCGCGCTCGACCGGCTCGGTCAGCTCGGATCGGCGATCGTCGTCGCTGCGCTGCGCCACGGGGAGCGCGTCGGCCTGATCGACGAGCTCGGCTCGCTCACGTTCGCGCAGCTCGACGAGCGCTCCAACGCGCTCGCCGTCGCGCTCCGCGACCGCGGCCTGCGGGCCGGGGACGGCGTCGGGATCCTGTGCCGCAACCACCGCGGGTTCATGGACATCACATTCGCCGCAGCGAAGGTCGGGGCTCGCGTGCTGCTGCTCAACACCGACTTCGCCGGGCCGCAGCTCCGGGACGTGTGCGCCCGCGAGGAGATCGCGCTGCTGGTCCATGACGAGGAGTACACGGAGCTCGCGGCGCCGATCGAGACCGACCGGCTGCTCGGCTGGACCGATGCACCGGGCGGGGAGGACGCGATCGAGACGCTGATCGCCGCGCATCTCGGCGAGGAGCCGCCGGCGCCCGAGCAGCGCGGAGCGCTCGTGCTCCTCACCAGCGGGACGACCGGCACCCCGAAGGGTGCGCCGCGGAGCGGCAGCCGCTCGCTCGCCCCGGTCGGTGCGCTGCTGTCGAAGGTCCCGTACCGGGCGAAGGAATCCACCTACGTCGCCGCGCCGATGTTCCACGGCCTCGGCTTCACCCAGATGATCCTGTCCGTCGGTCTCGGCTCGACGTCGATCGTCACCCGCCGGTTCCGCCCCGAGGGCGTGCTCGAGTCGATCGCCCGCGAGCGGCCGACGGCGCTCGTCGTCGTGCCGGTGATGCTGGCGCGGATCGTGTCGCTGCTCGAGGAGCAGCCCGATCGCTGGGACACGAGCTCGCTGCGGATCGTGTTCTGCTCCGGCGCCCAGCTCGAGGCGGAACTCGTCCGCCGGGCCCACCGCACGATCGGCGAGAAGATCTACAACTTCTACGGGTCGACCGAGGTCGCCTACGCGACCTTCGCCACGCCGGAGGACCTCGTCGCCGCGCCGGGCTGCGCCGGAAGGGTTCCGTTCGGGGCGGTCGTCCGGCTGTACGACCCCGACGGCCGCGAGGTCGAAGGTCCGGGTCAGGTCGGCCGGATCTTCGTCGGCAACTCGTTCCAGTTCGAGGGCTACACCGGCGGCGGCAACAAGGAGCTGATCGACGGCCTGATGAGCACCGGTGACGTCGGCCACTTCGATGAGGGGGGCCGGCTGTTCATCGACGGCCGCGACGACGACATGATCGTCTCCGGGGGCGAGAACCTGTTCCCCGGCGAGGTCGAGGAGCTGCTCATCACCCACCCGGCGATCGAGGAGGCCGCGGTGATCGGAGTCCCGGACGACGAGTTCGGCCAGCGGTTGGCCGCGTTCGTGGCCCTGCGCGGAGGGGAGAGCCTCACCGAGGACGGGGTGCGCGACTTCGTCAAGGAGAACCTCGCCCGCTACAAGGTCCCGCGCGACGTCCACATCGTCGACGAGCTGCCGCGCAACCCGACCGGGAAGGTGCTCAAGCGCCAGTTGCGCGAGCAGTACGGGTAGCCGGCCCAACCGGCGGGCCGCCGCACCCGGCGCCGGCCCGCGCGCAACTGTCAGGGTTTTTTCAGGTTCGCCGCCTATCGTGGTGCAGGTCCCGAGAAAGGTGGAGCATCGATGAAGGCCCTGCGCACTGTCTCAACCCGCCGCCTGCTGGCGGCGATCGTCGGTCTCGCCGTGGTTGTCGTGAGCGGCACGGCGATCGCCATCGCTGCCACCTCGGGTCCCGGTCCGAAGCCGCGGCCGAAGCCGCTGGCCAACGCGATCCACGACGCCCTCGCGGCACGCGCGCCCCAGGGGATCACGGCGGACATCACCTTCACCAACCACCTGATCGACTCCTCGGACATCCAGGGGGCTGACCCGCTCCTGTCCGGGGCGACCGGCCGGCTGTGGATCTCCGAGCCGGGCCACCTGCGGCTCGAGCTCCAGTCCGACAGCGGCGATGCCCAGGTGCTCGTCAACGGAGACTCGATCTGGGTCTCGGACCCGTCTGCGCACATCGTGTACCGCGGCACGCTGCCGAAGGACACCCACCGTGCGACGGGTCGTGCGCACGACCAGATCCCGACCCTGGCCCGGATCCAGGACGCGATCAACCACCTGATGAAGCACGTCAACGTGTCCGGCGCGACCCCGGTCGACGTCGCCAACCAGCCGGCCTACAGCGTGCGCATCTCGCCCCAGCACGACGGCGGCCTGCTCGGTTCCGCGGAGCTCGCCTGGGACGCCTTCCACGGCGTCCCGCTGCGCTTCGCGATCTACGCCCGGAACGCGTCCGCGCCCGTGATCGAGCTCACGGCCAAGGACATCAGCTACGGCCCCGTGGACCCCTCGGTGTTCAAGATCTCGCCGCCCGCGGGCTCGAAGGTCGTCACCGTCGCCGGCGGTCACACGTCAGGCGCGCTCACCCACGTCACCTCGACGGCGACCGGCAAGGGCAAGGGCAAGCACCGCCGCGATCTCACCACCGGGGTCTCGGCCGTCGCCGCCAAGCTGCCGTTCACGCTGGACGCACCGGCCTCGCTCGTCGGGCTCCCGCGCCGCTCGGTGACCCTGCTCGACTGGGGCAAGAAGCCCGCCGCGCTCGTCACCTACGGCCAGAACCTCGGCGGAGTGGCGGTGATCGAGCAGCCGGCCTCGAGCGCATCGCCGCTCGGGAGCGCGAACGGCACGGACCATCGCAGCGGGCTCAACCTGCCGACGGTGTCGATCGGCGGCGTGACCGGCCAGGAGCTCGATACGGCACTCGGAACGCTCGTGCGGTTCACCCGCGGCAACGTCGCCTTCACCGTCGTCGGCTCGGTGCCGGCGGCCGCGGCGGACGCGGCGGCCCGCGCCCTGTGAGCGCATCGCCGGCCGGCTCTGGCGCGGCCACCGCCTCCGACGGCGCCGGCTCCTCCGGACCGGCGCCGATCGAGGTCCGCGGGCTCGTCAAGCGCTACGGCGAGCTGACCGCCGTCGCAGGCGTCGACCTCACCGTCGAGGCCGGCGACGTCTACGGCTACCTCGGCCCGAACGGGGCCGGCAAGACGACGAGCCTGCGGATGATGCTCGGCCTGATCCGCCCCACGGAGGGTCACGTCCGCCTGTTCGGCCGCGACCCGCTCGAGGGCGTCGCCGCGCTTGAGGGCGTGGCCGGCTTCGTCGAGGCGCCGGCCTTCTACCCGTACCTCACCGGCCGTCGCAACCTCGAACTGCTGGCCGCTTTCGACGGCGGCGACGCGCCGAAGCGGATCGACGAAGCCCTCCGCACGGTGGAGCTCGAGGGCCGCGCGTCGGACCGCGTCGGCGGGTACTCCCACGGCATGCGGCAGCGGCTCGGCATCGCGGCCGCGCTGCTCCGCGACCCCCGGCTGCTGCTGCTCGACGAGCCGGCCACGGGGCTCGACCCGGCCGGCATGCGCGACATGCGCCTGCTGATCCGGCGGCTCGCCGACGGCGGGATGACCGTGCTCCTCTCCAGCCACCTCCTGGCCGAGGTCGAGGAGCTGTGCAACCGAGTCGCGATCGTGCGCAGCGGCGCGATCGTCTACGAGGGCGCGATCTCCGAGCTCAAGCGCGGTGCCGGGACCGGCTACCGGCTGTCCACGACCGACGACGAGCGCGCGATCGAGATCTGCCGCCGCCAGCCGGACCTCACCGAGGTGCGCCGCCTCGGCGAGCGGATCGCCTTCTCGGCCGAGGAGGCAGCCGTCGCCGCTCTCTCCGGAGCGCTCGTCGGCGACGGCGTGCTGATCCGCGAGCTCGCCCCGCAGAGCGTCACCCTGGAGGATCTGTTCTTCTCGCTCACCGAGGGCCCGGAGCCCGTGCCGACGCCAGCCACCCCGCCAGAGGCCGCGCTCGCCGGGAGGTCCGCATGATCGGTGGTGTCGCCACCGTCTACCGCTGGGAGCTGTTCAAGCTCCGCTTCCAGAAGCGGACGTACCTCGGGCTCGGCGCGGCGATCGTCGTGCCGCTGATCTTCGTGCTCGCGATCCACTTCCAGCCCCATCGCCGCGGGGGCGACTTCGCGTTCTCGTCCTACCTCACGCGCAGCGGCCTCGCCGTGCCGCTCGTGATCCTGCTGTTCGGGGCGATCTGGCTGTTCCCGCTCATCACCGCGCTCGTCGCGGGCGACATCATCGCCTCCGAGGACCACAACGGGACGCTGAAGACGATCTTCACGCGGTCGCTCGACCGGGGCCAGATCTTCGCCGGCAAGGGACTCGCGGCCGGCACCTACGCGGTCATCGCGATCTTCCTCGCCGGGACCGTGGCCGTGATCGCCGGAACGCTCCAGTCCGGCTTCCACTCCCTCCAGACCCTGTCCGGCACGGTCGTGTCCGCGCCGAAGGCGCTCGGCCTCGTCTACGCGAGCCTGCTCGTGTACCTGTTGCCGATCGCCGCGATCGTCTGCGTCGGGCTGCTGTTCTCGGCCGTGTTCCGCAACAGCGCCGCAGCCGTCGTGGGCACGCTGATGTTCTCGATCCTGATGCAGCTGATCGGGATCCTCCCCGGGCTCGGCGGCCTCCAGCCGTACCTGCTCTCGACCCAGTTCAACGCCTGGCAGGGCCTGCTCCGTACCCCGACGGACTGGGCCCCGATCATCCGCGCGGCGTGGGTGTGCGCGGCCTACGCCGGCCCGGCCCTGATCGGCGCGTACCTCGTGTTCCTGCGCCGTGACGTCGCCGGAGGCTGACGCCGCACTCTCCCCGGACGCCGAGCGCGTCCTCGTCGCCGACGACGATCCGCCTCTGCGCCGCATGCTCGAACGGACGCTCCGCGCCGAGGGCTTCGCCGTGAGCCTCGCCTCCGACGGGGGCGCGGCGCTGATCGCGGCCGAACGAGAGGCGCCGGACGTGATCGTGCTCGATGTCGCGATGCCCGGTCTCGACGGGCTCGCCGTCTGCCGGCGGCTCCGTGAGAAGGGGCTGCCGACCCCGATCCTGATGCTCACCGCGCGCGATGCGGTGCCCGATCGGGTCGCCGGCCTCGAGGCCGGCGCCGACGACTACCTGGTCAAGCCCTTCGCCGTCACCGAGCTGATCGCCCGGATCCGCGCGCTCACCCGGAGGCGGACCGATCCGCACGGGCCGCTGTCGTACGGCGAGCTCACCCTCGACCCAGCCCGGCGGACGGCGACCCGGCGTGGACTCGCGATCGAGCTCACCGGCCGGGAGGCCGCGCTGCTCGAGCTGCTGCTGCGCGACCCGGCCCGGCTGCTGTCCCGCGAACAGGCAATCGAGGAGATCTGGGAGGGCGCGGCCGAGGCGAACGTCGTCGACCGCTACATCACGCGCCTGCGGCGCAAGCTCGGCGACCCACCTGTGATCCGGACGGTGCGGGGTGCCGGCTTCACGCTCCGGGTGTGAGCGGGCCGCCGTCGACCAGGTGAACCGCCGAGGCCGGTCAGGAATGCCCGAAGCCGACGAGCAGCGCCTCGGCCTCGTCGTGCGGCACCGGGCGGCCGAGCAGGAAGCCCTGTGCGCGGTCGCAGCCGAGCGAACGCAGGCGCGAGAGCTGGGCGTCGGTCTCGACCCCCTCGGCGGCGACGCCGAGGCCGAGCGCGTGGCCGAGCTCCACGAGCGCCCGCAGCACACCCGCCGGGTCGGTCTCGTCGTTCGTCCCCTCGACGAACGACGGATGGATCTTCAGCTCGTCGACCGGCAACCGGCGGAGCTGCGAGATCGACGCCGAGCCGACCCCGTAGTCATCGAGCGAGACCTGGACGCCGAGCGCCTTCACCGCGGTGAGCGCGCTCGCCGCCGCCTCGGGGTCGCCGCTGATCGCCTTGTCGGACACCTCCACCGACAGGGCCTCGGGCGCGACACCGGCGGCGTGGAGCTGGCCCGCGACCATCGACACGAGGCCACCGTCGGTGAGCTGGCGGCCCGAGAGGTTGACCGAGATCCCGACGTGCGGGGCGTGGTGGCGCCAGCCCGCGAGCGCCCGCAGCGCCTCGCCGAGCACGAACTCGCCGATCCGCAGCACCGCGCCGGTCTCCTCGGCGAGGGGAAGGAACTCGTACGGGCCGATCAGCCCCCGCTCGGGGTGCTGCCAGCGGACCAGCGCCTCGAAGCCGACGACCGACAGCTCGTCGGACAGCGCGACCCGAGGCTGGTAGTGGACGCGCAGCTCCGAGCGCTCGAGCGCGGTGAGCAGCGCCGTCTCGAGGCCGAGACGCTCGAGCGCACGCTCGCGCGAGGGCTCGTCGAACAGCTCCCAGCGCGCCCGGCCGAGCTCCTTGGCGCGGTACATGGCGGCGTCCGCCTCGCGGATCACCGCCTCGGGCGGCGTCGTCGGGTCGGCGACGGTGGCCACGCCGATGCTCACCGTGACCGAGGTCTCCCCGTCGGCGAACGGCATCGGCAGCGCCGCCGCCCGGGAGATCCGCTCCGCGATCAGCACCACCTCGCGGTCGCTGGCCAGCTCCTCGAACAGCAGGGTGAACTCATCCCCGCCGAAGCGGGCGAGGGTGTCCATCGGCCGCAGCATCCCGCGCAGCCGGGCCGCGAGCCCCGAGAGCACGCTGTCGCCGGCGGCGTGGCCGAGCGTGTCGTTGATCTGCTTGAAGTTGTCGACGTCGAGGAACAGGACCGCGATCGCACCGCCGGTGCGCCGAGCGCGATCGAGCGCGACGCCGAGCCGGTCGAGGAACAGGGCACGGTTCGGCAGACCGGTCAGGGGGTCGTGCAGCGCACGCTCGGCCAGGATGACCTCGCCGCGCTTGCGCTCGGAGGCGTGCCGGATCGCCCGGCGCAGGGCGGGTGGGCTGAGCACGTCGCGCATCAGCACCTCCTGGGCCCCGGCGCGGATCATCTCCAACGACGCGCCGTCATCGAAGCCCTCGCCGATGACGACGATCGCCGCCTTCGGGTCGGCCGCGCTGAGCTGCGAGACGCTCGCCGAATCGCCTTCGGCACTCGACACCAGGACGCTGTGCGCGCCGTGATCGACGAGCTCCTGGATGCCGTCCTGGAGGCGGTCGGCGTGGACGACGACAAGCCTCCCGCTGCCCCATTCCGATCGGAGCATGTCCGCTGTCAGGTGGGCGCGTCGCGGGTCGGCCTCGATCAGAAGGATGCGCGCAGGGTCCGGCGTGGTGGCCGAATCTTGCCCGAAATCCGCCCCCTCCGGCCGAAAACCTTGCCGAAACTCAAAAATGCTCACTATCGCTCACCAATGAAAACGCTAATCAACCCCCGAAAGTTGGTCGTTTGCGCAACCGCCTGATCCCGCGGACGCTCCGTGCCCGCCTCGTCGCCGCCGCCGCCGGCTCGCTGATCGTGGCGATCGCGCTGTTCGCGGGGGCGACGATCTCGCTGGTCGGCGACAGCCTGCGCGGCTCGCTCGACGACGCGCTGCGGACCCGGGCCGAGGAGGTCGCACAGCTCGCGATCTCGGCGCCCGCGGTGCTCACCGCGCCGGGAGCGCTCGAGTCCCCGGTATCCGAGCGACAGCTGTCGGTGGAGGTGCTCGATGCCCGCGGGCGGATCATCGCCCGCTCGCTCACGCTCGGCAGCCGGCTGCTCCCGCTCGACGCCGTCACCCGCCGGGCGCTGGGGAGCGGGGCGACTGGCTTCGAGCCGATCCACCTCGCCGGCCGGTCATTCCGAATGTTCGCTGCGCCGATCGCCGAGGCCGGCGGCCCGGCGGCCGGTGGCGCGGTGCTCGTCGCCGCCGAGACCGGGGACATCGAGCACACCACCCACCACCTCGCCGTCGTGCTCGCGCTGCTCGGCGCCGGGATCGCGGTGCTGGCGGCCGCCGCGGCGGCCGCGCTCACGCGGCGGGCGATGCGGCCGCTCCCCGCCGTCGTCGCCGCCGCCGAGGAGATCGAGCGGACCGGGGACCCGGCGCGGCGGATCCCCGAGCCGCCGGAGGACGGGGTCCCCCCGGCGCGGGAGATCGCGGGCCTCACCGGCGTTCTCAACCGGATGCTCGGCTCGCTCGAGCGCTCGCGTGACGCCGAGCGCCGGTTCCTGGCCGACGCCTCGCATGAGCTCCGCACGCCGGTGACGACGCTGCTCGGGAACGTCCAGTACCTCGCCCGTCACGGCATCGACGAAGAGGTGCTCGACGAGCTCGGGCGCGATGCCGAGCGTCTCGCCCGGCTCGTCGACGACCTGCTCACGCTCGAGCGGGCAGGGGCCGCGCCGGACGGCCGGCCGGCCACCGCCGTGCCGCTCGCCGAGGTCGTCCGTGAGGTGGCCGGCGAGCTCGATCGCGGTGAGGGCCGTGTGCAGGCCGCTCCGATCGAGGCGGCAAGCGTGGCCGGTGACCCGGAGTCGCTGCGCCGCGTCGTGCGCAACCTGATCGAGAACGGGCTCGTCCACGGACCCGACGGCGGCCGGGTCACGGTCTCCCTGCGTGTCGCCGGGCCGGACGCCGTGCTCGCCGTCGGTGACGAGGGGCCCGGCCCGCGGCCGGAGGACCGGGGGCACCTGTTCGAGCGGTTCTGGCGCGGTGCCGAGGCCGCCGAGCGCCCGGGATCCGGCCTTGGTCTCTCGATCGTCGGCGCCCTGGTCCGGACCGCCGGCGGATCGATCGACGTCGCGGGCCCTGTGTTCACGGTCAGATTGCCGGTTGTAACCCCCTGATCGCGGGCATTTCTAGGGAAACTCTCATGGCTCTCTTACAGCCGTCTGATGGTCTCACGCTGAGATGGTTTCCATGAACCGCCCCCGATCGACCCCTCAGATCTCCGCTGCGGCCCGTCAGCGCGACCAGGTGCTGGCCCGTCTCGGCAGCGCGCGCCGGTGGCTGATCGTCGGCACGGCCGCGCTCAGCGGTGCCTTCGCCGCCTTCGTGGCCGCGATCACCCCGGGCAGGGCCTCGACCCCCGGCACGACCCGGCTGGCGTCGGCTCCGAGCACCCCGACCACCGCAGCCGCGCTGCCGCCACTGGCCAGCGCACGCTCGCTCGGCCTCCACGCCCCGTCGAAGACGCCAACCGCCGCGACGTCGAGCACCGACACGGCAGCGCAGCAGGCAGCCGCAGCCCAGCAGGCCGCGTCGGATCCGAACGCCGTGCAGCAGTCCGCGCCTGACCCGAACGCCGCCGCGGCCGCGCAGCAGGCGGCCCCCGTTCAGCAGGCTCCCGTCCAGCAGGCGCCGGTGCAGTCCGCTCCGGTCCAGCCGGCGTCACCTCCGGTGGCGACCTCGGGCGGCTCCTGAGCGCGACGGCACCCCGGATCGGCCCCGACCATGACCGCGCAGAGCTTCCCCGCCTTCGGCGGCACGGTGATCGTCGCCGTCGCCGAGAGCAGTGCGCTCGAGCCCGCGCTCGCTGCCACCCGCGCCGTGATCGAGGACATCGACCGGGCCTGCTCGCGCTTCCGCGAGGACTCGGACCTGATGGCCGTCAACCGCGGGGCCGGGAGCGAGGTCGCGGTCGGCCCGACGCTGATCGACGCGCTTCAGGTCGCCCTCGGCGCCGCGGAGCTCACCGACGGCCTCGTCGATCCGACGGTCGGCGCGGCGCTGCTCGCGCTCGGCTACGACCGCGATTTCCACGAGCTGCCCGAGCGCAAGCCGGGTTCGGGCCGTGGGCGCATCACCGCGACGACGATCCCCGGCTGGAGGACCGTCGCCGTCGACACACGCCGCGGCACCGTCCGGCTTCCTGCCGGGGCCTCGATCGATCTCGGCGCCACGGCCAAGGCCCTCGCCGCCGACCGCTGCGCGGCCGCGGGCGAGCGAGCAGGCCGGCTGCGGCGTGCTCGTCAGCCTCAGCGGTGACATCGCCACCGCTGGCACCGCCCCCGACGGGGGCTGGCTCGTGCGCGTCGCCGATGACCACCGCGCCCCGGTCGACGCGCCGGGTCAGACGATTCACCTCCCCGAGGGCGGCCTGGCCAGCTCGAGTACGACGGTGCGCCGCTGGGCCGGGCCGGACGGTGGCGTCCACCACCTCATCGACCCCGCGACGGGCATTCCGTCCGAGGGGCCGTGGCGCACGGTGACCGTGGCGGCCGCGACCTGCCTCGCGGCCAACGTCGCCAGCACCGCGATGATCATCGGCGGCCGCGACCGCCTCGGTTGGCTGACCGACGCCGGGCTGCCCGCGCGGCTCGTCGACCACGACGGCACCGTGTGCCACCTCGGCGGCTGGCCGGCCGAGGGTGACGATCTTCCCGCCGGCGAAATTCCGGCCGCGGCATGACCGTTCTCGCTGCATCGCTCGGCAAGGCCTCCTGGTACCTCACCCGCGGTACCGGGGTCGTCTCGCTGCTCCTGTTCACCGCCGTGATGGTGCTCGGCATCCTCGGCCAGCAGCGCGTGTCGATCGGCGAGCGCTGGCCGCGGTTCGCCCTCGACACGCTGCACCGGGAGATCTCTCTGCTCGCGGTGGCGGTCCTCGTCGTGCACATCCTCACCAGCGTGCTCGACGGCTTCGCGCCGATCACGCTGCTCAACGCCGTGATCCCGTTCGGCGCCAGCTACCGGCCGCTGTGGCTCGGGCTCGGCGCGCTGGCCATCGACCTGATGCTCGCGGTGATCATCACCAGCCTCGTCCGGCGCCGCCTCGGGTACGGCGCCTGGCGCACCGTCCATTGGCTGGCGTACCTCAGCTGGCCGGTCGCCGTCCTGCACGGGCTCGGCACGGGCACCGACGCCAAGGAGTGGTGGATGCTCGGACTCACAGCGATCTGCATCGCGGCGGTCGCCGGCACCGCGCTGGTCCGCGTCGCCCGTGAGTCCGCGCTCACGCCCGGCCGGCGGACGACGGGCTTCGGCGTGACGATCGCCGTGTGCCTCGGGATCGCGCTGTTCGCGCTCGCCGGACCGCTCCAGCCCCACTGGGCCAAGCGGGCCGGGACTCCGGCCGCGCTGCTCGGTGCCGGATCGGGGACGACCGTGCGGACGGCCACCGTCCGTGCCGCGGGCAGCACCGCCGCCGGCGCTCAGTCGGTGCCGTTCGCCGCGAACCTCCAGGGAACGCTCAAACGCACGAACCGTCCCGGCGGCCAGGTCCTCGACTTCCTGCTCACGGTGAGCGGTGGCGCGCACGGTGAGCTCCGCATCCGCCTCGCCGGCAAGCCGGTCGGCGGTGGTGGCGTGTCGATGGTCGGCAGCCAGGTGGACCTCGCTGTCGCCGGCCTGCCGACCGCAGCCGAGGGGCGTGTCGTCGCCCTCGACGGCGGCAACCTCGCGGCCCGCGTGCGGTCGTCGTCCGGAACGCTCGACCTGCGCATCGCCCTCGGGACGGGGCCGGGCGACCAGATCAGCGGTCAGCTCCAGGTCGATCGGGCGGCAGGCTGATGAGCGCGTTCGCGAGCTCGCGGATGTCCGCCCCGCCCGCCCCGCACGGCCTCCCGCGCCTGCTCACGGGCCTCGACGGGTCCGGGTCGGCGATGAGCCTCGAGCAGCACCTCGCCGTCCACGGCACGCTGCCGAGCATCGGCCGCGAGGACCTCGTGGCAGCGGTCGACGCGAGCGGTCTGCGCGGACGCGGCGGCGCTGATTTCCCGACCGCGCGCAAGCTCCGCACGGTCGCCGCCGGGCGCCGTCGGCCGATCGTCGTCGTCAACGGCTCCGAGACCGAGCCCGGATCCCAGAAGGACCGCCTGCTGCTCGGCCGGCTGCCCCATCTCGTGCTCGACGGCGCCGAGATCGCCGCCGGCGCGGTCGGCGCCCGCCAGGTGATCGTCAAGGTGAGCGACACGATGGTCTCGGCCGCCGCGGCGCTGCAGCAGGCGATCGAGTCCCGCCGGCGCTCCTCGGTCGAGCTGTCGGTGGTGAGCGGCCCTCCCGGCTACGTGACCGGCGAGGAGAGCGCTGTGGTCAACACCCTCAGCGGCGGCCCGTCGATCCCGACGTACACACCGCCGCGGATCTTCGAGCGCGGGCTCGGCGGCCGACCGACGCTGATGCAGAACCCGGAGACGCTCTGTCAGGTCGCGCTCGTGGCCCGCTACGGGCCCCACTGGTACCGCGAGCTCGGGACCGAGGTCGATCCCGGTTCGGTGCTCGTGACGATCTCCGGCGCCGTCGTCGCCCCGGGTGTCTACGAGATGGCCTTCGGAACCTCGATGACCGATCTGCTGGGCGCGGCCGGCGGCCCGTCCGAGCCGCTCCAGGCCCTCCTCGTGGGCGGCCTGTTCGGGACCTGGGTGGGCGCCGACCGGATCGGTGAGCTCCACCTCGCCCGCACCGAGTTGAAGGCGGTGGGATGCTCGCTCGGGGCCGGCGTCCTGTTCGCGCTGCCCGCGGGCGCGTGCGGCCTGCACGAGTCGGCCCGTGTCGTCGACTACCTCGCCGGCCAGTCGGCCGGTCAGTGCGGGCCGTGCGTGCACGGTCTGGCCGCGATCGCGGACGCCTTCAACGCCTTCGCCGACGGCGTCGCCGCGCCCGACGAGCGCGAGGAGATCCTCCGCTGGTGCGGCGAGATCACCGGCCGGGGCGCCTGTCATCACCCCGACGGCGCGACGAAGTTCGTGCGGAGCGCGCTCAGCCTGTTCGGCCATCAGCCGGGCCACCCGCAGTCGCGGTGCGGTGTCCCCGTCGCCGGACTGCTCGGAGACGCCCGATGAGCAGCATCCCGCCTCCTGGGACCCGCGCCGGCCGTGGCCGCCGCGAGCCGCCCCGACCCGTCGCGCGCATCCGCATCAACCCGATCGCCTGCGAGGCCCACGGGATGTGCGTCGAGCTGCTTCCCGAGCTGATCCGCCTCGACGATTGGGGTTACCCGATCATCGATGAGCCCGCGGTCGACGCCTCGATGCTCGCGCTTGCCCGGCGCGCCGCGGACGCCTGCCCCACGCTCGCGCTGCTCGTCGACGAGGAGTGACCGGCTAGTCCGCCAACCGCACCGGGGGACCGGGCTCGGTCGGCGGCCCGTCGCCCTCGGGGACGAGCTCGAGCTGCCACCAGCTCACGTCCCGCCAGCCGCCGAGCTTGTAGCCGATCCGGCGGTAGATGCCGATCTGGCGGAAGCCGAACGCCTCGTGCAGGGCAACGCTCCCCGGGTTGGGGAGCGTGATGCCGGAGATCGCGGTCCGCAGGCCCTGGGCCCGCATCAGGTCGAACAGCGCGGCGTACAGCGTCCGGCCGACCCCGCGGCGGTGGTGGCCGGGGGAGACGTAGACACTGACGTCGGCCGCCCAACGGTAGGTCGTGCGCTCACGGTGGCGCGAGGCGTACGCGAACCCGGCCACCTCGCCGGCGTCCTCGGCCACAAGCCACGGATAGCCGCCCGAGACCCGGGCGATCCGGGCCTGCATCTCCTCCGTCGTGGGGACTTCGGTCTCGAACGAGATCGCGGTGTCGGCCACGAACGGCCCGTAGATGGCGGCGCACGCGGCGGCGTCGGAGGACGGGTCGGCGTGGCGGATGTGCATGGTCGGCGGAGAGTAGATGGTCCCCGCTCGCGCGCTCGTCGGCCGCCGACGACGACGACAGCCGGCCCGGCACGGGCTTGTTGGCCGAGTGCCAGTAAGATCGGCCGGGCGAGACCCCGAAGAGCGCGAGGAGATGCGATGAGCATCCAGAACCTGACCGATGAGCAGCGGGCGTTCGTGGAGGCGATCCGCGACTTCGCCCAGCGCGAGTGCGGCACGCGCGAGCAGCGTGACGCGCTCACCGAGCACGGCCGCGAGCCGCACAACCCGGAGATCTACCGCCGGATCGCGGACCTCGGATGGCTCGGCGTGGCGATCCCCGAGGAGTACGGGGGCTCCGGCGGCGGCGCGGTCGACATGTGCCTGCTGTGCGAGGAGTTCGCGCGGGGGCAGATCCCGATGGGCTTCTTCTCGGTGAGCATGATCACCGCCGGGCGCGGTCGAGCCGTTTCGGCACCGAGGAGCTCAAGCAGGAGATCCTCGGCGGGGTGGCCTCCGGGCGGGTCGAGGCGATCGCGATGTCCGAGCCCGAGGCCGGCTCGGACGTCGGCAACCTCAGCTGTCGGGCCGAGCGGGTCAACGGTGGCTACACGATCAACGGCCAGAAGACGTGGATCACCGCGGCCCACGCCGCCGACCACATCCTGCTCGTGTGCCGGACGACCCGCGGCAATCCAAGCACCAGGGCCTGTCGATGATCTCGGTGCCGGCCGACGCCGACGGCGCTCGAGGTCCGCGGGATCGAGACGATGGGCGGCCGCGAGGTCAACGACGTGTTCTTCACCGACTGCCAGGTTCCGGCCGAGCGGCTCGTCGGCGAGCAGGACCAGGCCTGGATGCAGCTGATGGCCGGGCTGAACCACGAGCGGCTGATCATCGCCGCGCAGGCGCTCGGGATGGCCCAGCGGGCGTTCGACGACACGCTCGGCTACGTCAAGGAGCGCAAGCAGTTCGGCAAGCCGATCGGGAGCTTCCAGGCGCTCCGCCACCGGCTCGCCGACCTCGCCACCGAGATCGAGGCGACCCGCCTGCTGGTCTACGACACCGCGGCCCGGGTCGACGCGAATCCCGGCGCGCTGTTCCCGCGCGAGGCCTCGATGGCGAAGCTGAAGGCCACCGAGATGGCCAAGCACGCCACGCTCGAGGGCGTGCAGATGATGGGCGGCTACGGCTACGCCACCGAGTACGACATGGAGCGCAGCTGCGGACCGCGATCGTGACGACGATCTACGGCGGGACGAGCGAGATCCAGCGCGACATCATCTCGCAAGACGCTCGGGCTGTAGGGCACGGGCCGAAGCCGCCGCAACGAATCGAAGCCATCCCGGGCGATCGCTCGGAAATGGCTTCGTATGGGAGGGCTGGGGCCGGCTTGGTCTAGTCGGGCCGGCCGCGGAGCGGACGGCGCGGCATCGGCGCGTCGCGATCGTCCTCGGAGGGCCGGTCGGACAGCGGCAGATCAGACTCATGGCCGAACCAGGTGCTGCCCTGGCGACCGAGGCGAATCGAGCGGACCGCCGGCGCGCAGAACGACTGACGAGACCGACGCCGATCGAACCGGCGCCGACCGCGATGATGATGAATTCGAACGCGGACATGCATCGAACATACGTTCGATCGCCGGTCTCAGTGTGAGCGAGCACACACTGGATTCGCAGGCGATTCGTGCTTCCGACGGGCGCTCAGGCGCCGGTCGGAGCGCCAGCGTGCGCGCTCGGACCGCGGCGAGCACCGCAGCCGACGATCGCGAAGAAGCCGTCGACAGCAGCTCGCGGAGCTCGTCGCGGGTGAGCCGGTCGCGCTCGAGCCACTGGATGCTCGCCGCCTCGGCGAACCCGCCGTAGGCACGCACCGCGGCCCGCAGCCGCGGCGGCGCGTCGTCCGGTCTCGCGTCGTAGCAGAGCGCGGCGACGAGCCGGTCCGAGGCGCCCTCGCGCGCGCCCTCCAGGATCGCCTCCACCTCGCGGTCGCGGCCGAGCCCGCGCGCCCCGATCGCCGCCAGCCAGGTGCCGCGGTTGCGGTCGAGCATCTCCAGCCACCGGTCGACGCTGTCGGCGATCACCTCGCTGCGGGTCGCCGCCGGCGCGCCTCGGGCGGAACGGGGTTCGACGGCATCCGCATCAGCGTCCGCACGACCTCCAGGTAGAGGTCACGCTTGGTGCCGAAGTAGTGGTGGAGCAGCCCGCGGGCGACGCCGGCCTGCCTGCGCGATCTCCGAGGTCGAGACCGCGTCGTAGTTGCGCTCGGAGAACAGCCGGCGCGCGCACGCGCAGGATCTGGGCGCCGGCGCTCGTCGTGCTCGAGGCGCTGCCAGCGCGGCGCGGGGAGGCGGGCATCGTCCGGCCGAGGCTACCAGCGTTGTTGGCACAGCGCCAATAAGCGGCCGCGCGTTCCGGCGGATGGCCCGCCGCCCGTGGCGGCGGAGACGCGCCACGGGCAGCCGAGACGCCGTGCTAGCGACGTCATGCCGCTGAACTGGCCGCCGGTGATGTTCAGCACCTGGCCGTGGATGAAGTTCGCCCACGGCGTGCAGAGCAGGAACACGCCGCCCGCGGCCTCCTGCGGGGCTGCCGGGGCGGCCGAGCGGGATCAGCATCGGCGCCATCCCGCGCAGCTGGTCGGGGATGCCGAGCTGCACCTTCTCGCCGTCGATCTCCATCGTGTTCGACTCCTCCTTGGAGGCGGTGAGCCGGGTCTCGATGTAGCCGAACGCGACGGCGTTGACGTTGATCTTGAACTGGCCCCACTCCTTGGCCAGCGTCTTGGTCAGCCCGACCACGGCCGACTTGCCGCTCGAGTAGTTCGCCTGGCCGGCGTTGCCCATCGTGCCGGAGATCGAGGAGACGTTGACGATCTTGCGGAACACCTCCTGGCCCGCCTCGCGCTCCTGCTTGGCCGGCTCGCGCATGTGGGGCGCGACCGCGCGGCACATCCGGAACGGGACGATCGAGTGGATGTCGAGCATCCGCTGGAACCACTCGTCGCTCATCTTGTGGATCGGGGCGTCGAGCGTGTAGCCGGCGTTGTTGACGAGGATGTCGACCTGGCCCCACTCGTCGATCACCTTCTGCACGAGCTGGTCGGGCACGCCCGCCTTGGTCAGGTCGCCCGCCGAACACCAGCGTGTCGCCGGAGATCTCGCTCGCCGTCTGCTCGGCGACGTCACCGTCGAGGTCGTTGATCAGCACCTTCGCGCCCTGCTCGGAGAGCAGCTCCGCGGTCGCGCGGCCGATGCCGCGGGCCGAGCCGGTGACGATCGCCACCTTGCCGTCGAGAATTCCCATGCATCCCTCTTTCGTTTGCGCCTGTGAGCGGACGCGCGAACTGATGCCAGCGGCCGCGACCGTCCGCGCGCGGCGAAGTAGAGTGCCGCCGATGAACGCGAAGCGAGTGGCTGACCGCCTACGCGGAGCGGCTCGGCACCGCGCCGCCGAGCACCGAGGAGTTCAGCGACGCTGCTCGATCTCGCCGGCGTCGCCGCGCACTCCTCCGAGCGCGTCGCCGCCCCGTCGCCTGCTGGCTGACCGCGAAGGCCGGCGTCGACCCGCAGACCGCGATGCGCCTGGCGCAGGAGGTGAGCACGATGGCTGACCGCGACTACGACGTCGTCCTGTTCGGCGCCACCGGCTTCACCGGCGGCCTGACCGCCGAGTACCTCGCCGAGCACGCGGCCGGACGGCCTGCGGTGGGCGCTCGCCGGGCGCAACCGGCAGAAGCTGGAGGCGCGTCCGCGACGCGGCTGGCGCGCGATCAACCCGCCGCTCGTCCGAGCTCCCGCTGCTCGAGGCCGACGTCACCGACGCGGTCGTCGCTGCGCGCGGTGGCCGAGAGCGACGAAGGTGGTGATCACCACGGTCGGCCCCTACATCAGCTACGGCGAGCCGCTCGTCGCGGCGTGCGCGGCGGCCGGCACCGACTACGTCGACCTCACCGGCGAGCCCGAGTTCGTCGACCTGATGTAGCTGCGACCACCACGAGGAGGCCGAGCGCACCGGCGCCCGGCTCGTGCACTCCTGCGGCTTCGACTCGATCCCCTACGACATGGGCGCCCTGTTCACGGTCAGCGAGCTCCCCGAGGACGTGCCGCTCAAGCTCGAGGGCTTCGTCCGCGCCGGCGGGACGTTCTCCGGCGGGACCTACCACTCGGCGGTCGAGGTCATGGGCCGGCTGCGCCAGAGCATCCGCATCGCCCGCGCAGCGCCGCCAGCGCGAGGGCCGGCCCGACGGGCCGCACGGTCCACGGCGAGTCCGGGCGCTCCGCACCGCGACCGCGCCGCGGGGGCTGGGCGTCCCGTTTCCGACCATCGACCCGCAGACCGTGCTGCGCTCGGCCGCGGCGCTCGACGCTACGGGCCGGACTTCACCTACAGCCACTACCTCGTGCTCGGCAAGCTGCCGTACGTCGCCGGCCTCGCCGTCGGCGCCGGCGGCCTGATCGCGCTGGCGCAGCTGCCGCCGGCCCGCGAGCTGCTGTTCAAGTTCAAGGACCCCGGGCGAGGGCCCGACCCCCGAGCAGCGGGCCAAGGGCTGGTTCAAGGTCCGGATCGTCGGCGAGAGCGGCGGCCGGCCGGGTCGTCGCCGAGGTCTCCGGCGGCGACCCGGGCTACGGCGACACGGCGAAGATGCTCGCCGAGTCGGCGCTCTGCCTGGCCCTCGACGACCTGCCCGCAGCGCTCCGGCCAGCTGACGACCGCCGTCGGCGATGGGCGACGCCGCTGATCGAGCGGCTGGAGCGGCCGGGATCGCGCTTCCGAGGTGCTGGAGGACGCCGGCCGGCATGAGCCCCGGCTCGACGGCGCGCCGACGCCCTCGCGGCCGCCGCACGAGGCGTTCGGCGTCCATCCCGGGCTGCCGCGCGCTGCACGCCCGCGGCACGCTGCTGAAGGGGACGTTCACGGCCACCCCGCCGGCCCGCGAGCTGACCCGCGCCGCCCACCTTCAGGGCGAGCCGGTGCCCGGTCACGGCGCGGTTCTCCAACGGCAGCGGCAACCCGACGCAGCCCGACTGCGCCCCGGACGTGCGCGGGCTGGCGGTCAAGTTCTACCTGCCCGACGGCTCCCGGACCGACATCGTCGCCCAGTCGCGCGCCGCGGTTCCCGGTCAGCACCCCGGAGGCGTTCCTCGCAGCTGATCAGCGGCCCAGAAGCCCGAGCCGGCGATCGCGCTGGCGGCTGCCGCTGTTCCTCGCCCGCCATCCCCGGCGCCGCGCTGCGGCTGCCCGCGCAACGTCGCCGGCGCTGATCCCGCCGGTCGAGCTACGCCACCTGCGCCTACCACGCGGTGCACGCCTATCGGCTGCTCGGGACGCCGCCGGGGGCATGCCGGTTCGTGCGCTACACGTTCGTCCCGCAGGCGGGCGAGCAGTCGACTCGGCCTGCGCGCAGCGCGGCGGCGCCGCGACGCGACTACCTCCAGGAGGAGATCCTCGCCAGCGGTCGCAGCCGGCGCCGGTCCGCTTCACCCTCCGTGCTCCAGCTCGCCGCGCCCGGGGACCGAGCGACGATCCGTCGCGGCATGGCCGCCGACCGCCAGCTCGGTCGACGCTCGGCACGCTCGAGCTGACCGGCCTTGACACCGAGCGGGAGATCGGCGACGATGTCCTCGTGTTCGATCCCGACGCGCGTGACCGACGGCATCGAGTGCTCCGGCGACCCGGTGCTGCGCTACCGGCTCGACCGCGTACCGCGCGTCCGTCATGCAGTGGCCCTCGGATGGCCGATGGCCGCTGAGCGCTTCACCGCCGCCGAGATTCCCGACCAGACGGGCCGCATCGCGGTCGTCACCGGCGCCAACAGCGGCCTCGGGCGCGGTCACCGCCCGCGAGCTCGCGCGCAAGGGCGCGAGGTCGTCATCGCCTGCCGCAACACCGAGCAAGGGCGAGCGCGCCGCCGAGGACATCCGCCGCGCGGTCGCCGGCGCCAAGCTGCCGGTGATGGCGCTCGACCTCGCCGACCTCGGCTCGGTGCGGAGCTTCGCCACGGCAGGTCACCGAGCGAGCACCCGCGATCGACCTGCTGATCAACAACGCCGGCGTGATGGCGCCGCCGCGGCGGCTGACCGCCGACGGCTTCGAGAGCCAGATCGGGACCAACCACCTCGGCCACTTCGCGCTCACCGGCGCGGCTGCTCGAGCGCGCTGCGGGCGCGCCGATGCGCCCGCGGGTCGTCACGCTCTCGAGCGGCGCCCACCGGATCGGGAAGATCAAGCTCGACGACCTGCAGTCGGAGCGCCGCTACAACAACTGGCTCGCCTACGGGCAGTCGAAGCTCGCCAACCTGATGTTCTGCTTCGAGCTCCAGCGCCGGGCGACGGCCGCCGGCGCGCCGCTGCTCAGCGTCGCCGCGCACCCCGGCTACTGCGGCCACGAACCTCCAGTTCGCCGGGCCGAGCCGGGGGATCGAGCGGGGGCTGATGGCGGTCACGAACAAGCTGATCGCCCAGAGCGCCGAGATGGGCGCGCTCCCGACCCTGTACGCCGCGACGGCGCCCGACGTGCCGCCGGGCGCGTTCATCGGACCCGACGGGCTGATGGAGGGGCGCGGCTACCCCCACGTCGTCACCGCCGCGGGCAAGGCCTACGACGAGGACGCCGCGGCCCGGCTGTGGGAGCGCTCGGAGGAGCTGACCGGCGAGCGCTTCGAGTTCGCGGTCGCCGCGGCTTGAGTCCGGGCGACGGCGTCGACCGTCACCTGCGCCGCGACGGCGCCGCGGCGCTCGAGTGGGCGGCGGAGTACCTCGAGCGACGTCCGCGAGCTGCCGGTGCTCGCGCAGGTCGCCCCGGGTGAGATCCGCGCCCGGCTGCCCGCGCGGGCGCCCGAGCAGGGCGAGCCGTTCGCCGCCGTGCTGCGCGACCTCGACGAGCTGCTGCTGCCCGGCGTCACGCACTGGCAGCACCCGCGCTACTTCGCCTACTTCGCGACCAGCTGCCTCCGAGCCGGCGATCCTCGCCGAGCTGCTCGCCGCGACGCTCAACTCGGTGGCGATCCTGTGGCGCACGGCGCCCGGCGGCGACCGAGCTCGAGGGCGTGGTGCTCGACTGGGTGGCCGACCTGCTGGGGCTGCCCGGCGGGTGGCACGGCCACATCGAGGACAGCGCCTCGACGTCGACGCTGGCGGCGCTGATCGCGGCGCGCGAGCGCCACCGGCCGCCGCCGCGATCGCGTGCTCGGACGCAGGCGCACTCCTCGGTGGCCAAGGCCGCCCGGATGCTCGAGCTGGAGCTCCGCACGGTGACCGGTCGACGGCGAGGGCCGGATGCGAGCCGAGCGAGCTCGGGACGCTGAGCGACGTGGCGGCCGTCGTGGCCACCGTCGGCACGACGGCGAGCGACCGCCGTCGATCCGGTGGACGCGATCGCCGAGCGCTGCGCGCAGGACGGCGCGTGGCTGCACGTCGACGCCGCCTACGCCGGGCCGGCGATGGTCTGCCCCGAGCATCGCTGGGCGTTCGCCGGCGTCGCAGCGAGGCGGACTCGCTCGTCGTCAACGCGCACAAGTGGATGCTCACGCCGATGGACTGCTCGCTGCTCTGGTGCGCGCGGCCCGAGGACCTGCGGCCGGCGTTCAGCCTCGTCCCGGAGTACCTGCGCACGCCCGGACGCCGAGGACGCCCTGTCGCTCATCGAGTACGGTCCCGGCGCTCGGCCGGCGGTTCCGAGCGCTGAAGCTGTGGGCGGTGCTGCGCTGCCACGGGCGAGCGGGCCTGCAGGCCCACATCCGCTCCGGCGTCGCAGCTCGCGGCGCGAGTTCGAGCAGTGGGTGGCGCGCGGAGCCCGAGCTGGGAGCTCTGCGCGCCGCGGCACTTCTCGGTCGTCTGCTTCCGCCTGCAGCGGACCGGACGAGCGCAACGCCGAGCTGCTGCGAGCGGGTCAACGGACGGCGGCGAGTTGTTCATCTCCCACGCGGTGCTCGGCGGCCGCTACGTCCTGCGGCTCGCCGTCGGGCAATGGCGCACGACGGCCGCCGACGTGCGCCGCGCCTGGGAGATCCTGCGGCGCGAGGCGGCACTGCTGTGATCTCGGCCGCCGAGGCGCTCGCGCTGGTCGACACGATCCCGGGGTGGATGCGTCCCGGCGACGCCGAGGTGCTCTACCGGCTCGCGGCCGAGACCCGCGGGCCGATCCGGAGATCGGCACCTACCGCGGCAAGTCCGCGGTGCTGATGGCCGAGGCCAGGGCGGCGGCCGATCCCGACGGGCCGCCCCACCAGTTCCACACCGTCGACGTCGAGCGGGTCGCGCTCGAGGCCGCGGGCGCCGAGGCCGAGCGGCGCGGGCTCGGCAACCAGCTCGTGCTCGTCCACGGGACCTCGGCGGCGTTCCGGCGCGCCCACCCCGAGCTCCGTCCGGTGCTCACGTTTGTCGACGGCGATCACAGCCGGGCCGGGACCGACGCCGACCTCGCCGCCCTTGAGACGATGGTGCCGGTCGGGGGTCTGATCGTGTTCCACGACTTCGACGACCCGCGTGACGACGATCCCGCGTGCACCGAGATCAAGGTCCGCACCGCGGTGCAGGCGAGTTGGGTGGCCACCGAGTGCGAGTTCCTCGGGGCGTTCGGGTGCTGCGGGCTCTACCGCCGCAGCACCGATGCCCCGCGGGGTCCGGCGCCGATCGCCGAGCTGATGATCCTCGCCGGGGTCGGCGACCAGTACCGCCACCGGCTCCGCGGCCCCGCGGCTCGGCTGTGGCGGCGCGTGCGACGGCGCTCGGACGCGGGCGCTACTTGAGCTCGGCCGAGCTCTTGCCCAGCAGCTGGCGCGCCACGACGAGCAGCTGGATCTGCTGGGTGCCCTCGAAGATGTCGAGGATCTTCACGTCACGCGCCCACTTCTCCAGCAGCTCGCCCTCGCCGTAGCCGATGCTTCCGGCGAGCGCCACGCAGCGCAGCGCGACGTCGGTGCCGACGCGGCCGGCCTTGGCCTTGGCCATCGAGGCCTGGAGCGAGTTCGGCTTCTGTTGTCGGCCATCCACGCCGCCTGGAGGGTGAGCAGCCGCGCGGCCTCCAGGTCGGACTCCATCGAGATGAACTCCGAGGCGGCGGCCGACTGGGAGTGGGGCGGGGCGTCGTAGTCGATCTCGACCCCGGCCTCGGTGAGCAGCTCGCGCGTGCGCTCGAGCGACGCCTTGGCCACGCCGATCGCCATCCCGGCGACGAGCGGGCGGGTGTTGTCGAAGGTCTGCATGACCCCGGCGAATCCCCGCTTGGTCTCGATCTCCGGGCTGCCGAGCAGGCTCTCCTTCGGACACCCGGCAATCGTCGAGCACGAACGCCGCCGTGTCGGAGGCGCGGATACCCGAGCTTGTGCTCGAGGCGGTCGAGCTTCATCCCCGGGTTCGAGCGCTCGACCACGAACGACTTGATCGCGCCCCGGCCGGCGTCGCGGTCGAGCGTCGCCCACACGACGACGAGCTCGGCCCGCTCGCCCGAGGTGACGTAGATCTTCTCGCCGTTGAGCACGTACTCGTCACCGTCGAGCCGCGCGGTCGTGCGGATCGCCGCCGAGTCCGAGCCCGCCTCGGGCTCGGTGATCGCCATCGCGGCCCACTTGCCGCCGAAGCGCTTCAGCTGCTCCTCGTTGGCCACCGCGGAGATCGCCGCCTGGCCGAGCCCCTGGCGGGGCATCGTCAGCAGCAGGCCGACGTCGCCCCAGCACAGCTCGATCACGCCGAGCAGACTGGCCATGTTGGAGCCGTTGCGGTTGCCGTCCTCGGTCTTGGCGCCCCCGTTGTCCGAGGAGCCGCCGCCGACCGCGCCGGCACCGGCGCCGCCGAGTGCGCCGCTGTCGTTCATCCCGTCGATCAGCGCCGCGAGCATGTCGAGCTCCTTCGGATACTCGTGCTCGGCGCGGTCGTACTTGCGGGAGTTGGGCCGGAAGATCTCGTTCGCCACCTGCTGCGACTGGCTGACGAGCGGCGCGAACTTCTTGGGGATCTCGAGGTTGATCTCTGACCCTCACCCGGCCTCAGACGAGCAGCGCTCCCTCCATCACGCCGGCCGCACGCAGATCGCGGTAGTAGCGCTCGACGGGATGCTCCTTGATGTAGCCGTGGCCGCCGAGCATCTGGACGGCGTCGGAGCCGATCGCCATCCCGCGCTCGGCGCACAGCCGCCGGGCGACGTCACCTCACGGTCGAACTCCAGCCCCTGGTCGACCCGGGAGGCGGCGCGCAGCGTCGCCAGCCGCATGCCCTCCAGCTCGATCGCCATGTTCGCCACCGTGAATGCGACGGCCTGCCGGTTGGAGACGGGCTCGCCGAACGCCTTGCGCTCGTTGACGTACGGGATCACGTAGTCCAGCGCGGCCCGCCCGGCGCCGACGCCATCGCGCACCAGCCAGCCGGCCGAGCTGGACGCACTCCGCGAACACCGCCGGATCGCCCGCGCCGAGCAACGCGCTCTCCGGGAGCGTCGACCGACTCCAACCGCAGCGTCGCGGTCGCCGCGGCGCGGATGCCCATCGCGGGCTCGGGCTCGACGGTCAGCCCGGACGTCCCGGACTCGATCACGAACAGCGCCGGGCCCCGATCGCCGAGCTCGGCGGCGACGATGAACAGCTCCGCGTCGGCGGCGCGGGGAACGAGCGCCTTTACGCCGTCGAGCACGTAGCCGCCGTCGGCCTCGCGGGCGGTGGTCTTCAGGTGCCGGGGGTCGAACAGCGGACGCGGCTCGAGCACCGCGAGCGCGGCTGCCGGGACGTCCTCGGAGACGAACGCCGGAAGGTAGGTCGACTGCTGATCGGCGTCGCCCCACAGGCTGATCGCGGTCGAGACTGCGGCGGGGGCCAGCGCGGCGACGGCGAAGCCCATGTCGCCGGCGGCCAGCGCCTCGCTCATCAGCGTCGAGGTCACCGCCGAGCGCTGCTCGACGGCGCCGCCGAGCTCCTCGGGAACGCCGACCATCGTCAGCCCGAGCTCGTTGGCCTGGGTCAGCAGCTCTCCGGGGCGCGGCGCAGGTCGGCATCGGCTTCCTGGGCGGCCGGAGCGACACGAGCGCGGGCGAAGTCGCGCACCGCCTCGGTGAGCATCTGCTGCTCGTCGGTAGGGGTGAGGTCGAACAGGTCATTGCGCCGGTGCACGGGGCTGGCGGGCGGGGCGCGAGAGCCGCTGGGCCGCCGTGAAGGTCCGGCCGGCGCGGGCGGCGCTGCGGACGGTCGTCTTCGTCGCGCCGTGTGAGGAATCGAGTGGCCGGGTCGCGCAGCCCGAGCCGATCGATCAGCTCAGAGGAGGCCAGCCGGTTGAGCGTGCGGAGGCTGAGCGCCATCCCGCGTTCGGCGAGGTTGAGCTCGTCGGTGGCCATCCCGGGTGACGGTATCACGTACCGGAGTGACATAGATTGATGTAATCCTGGCGACGGGGGCGTGGATCCGCGATCGCCGCGACAACGCCACGCTCGAGACCAGGCTGAAACGACCGCCTCTTACGCTGCATCACGCGATTTCCACCATCCTCTCAGTCCCATGCGCGTCCTGATCGCCGAGGACGAACCGAGGCTGGCCGAGCTGATCGCTCGCGGCCTGCGCCGTGAGGGGCTCGCGGTCGACGTCGCGGGCAACGGTCGGCAGGCGCTCGAGAAGAGCCGGGTGGATCCGCTACGACGTGCTCGTGCTCGACCGCGATCTTCCGCGGCATCCATGGCGACGAGGTGTGCCGGGCGGTACGCGAGGAGCGTCCCGAGACCGGGATCCTGATGCTCACCGCCGCGGCGGCCACCCAGGATCTCGTGCAGGGCCTGTCGCTCGGCGCCGACGACTACCTCACCAAGCCGTTCCGCTTCGCCGAGCTGGTCGCGCGGATCCGCGCGCTGGCTCGCCGCTCGGCACCGCGCAATCCGCCGATCCTGCGCCACAACGGGCTCGAGCTCGATCCGGGACAACGGCGCGTCACGCGCGACGGGCACCCGTGGAGCTCGCCCGCAAGGAGTTCGCCGTGCTCGAGCGCGCTGATGGCCGTGCCCGGCAACGTGGTCTCGGCCGAGACGCTGCTGCAGGAGGTGTGGGACGAGCAGATCGACCCCTTCACCAACATCGTGCGGATGACGATCATGACGCTGCGCCGCAAGCTCGGGGAGCCCCAGCCGATCGAGACGGTGATCGGCGTCGGGTACCGGATGGCCTGATGGGTCTCCGCCTCGAACCGCCGGCGACGCCTCCCCGGGGTTCTGGGCGTCTCCGCGCCCGCCGGCGCCACGATCCGCCTCCGTCTCACGGCGCTGTTCGGGATCACCTTCCTGGTCACGGGCGCGGTGCTGCTGACGATCGGCTACGTGCTCGTCCGCCACAACCTCGATGCGCGCGGCCCGCGCTTCCGGGCGTCGGGCTCCGCACGCTCGGGGGATCCCGCTCCGTCCGCCGCCGGCCGGCGGCGGACATTCCGGTTCGCGCCCGGTTCGCCCGAGCGCGGGTGGCCGAGGCGGTCCGCCGCCAGCTGCGTGATGAGAGCTCCACCGGCTGCTGATCGAGTACGCGCTGGCGCTGCGTGGCGATGACGATGGTCGCGGGCATCGCCGGATATCTGCTCGCAGGACGGGCGCTGCGGCCGCTGCGCGAGATCACCGCCACCGCACGGCGGGTGACCGAGGAGAACCTCGGGGAGCGGATCGCCCTGCGGGGCCCGCCGACGAGCTCCGCGAGCTCGCCGACACGTTCGACGGGATGTTCGCTCGCCTGGATGCCGCGTTCGCCAGCCAGCGGCACTTCGTCGCCAACGCATCGCACGAGCTGCGCACGCCGCTGGCGATCATGCGCACCGAGATCGACGTGGCGCTCGCCGACCCCGAGGCGCGGGTCGGCGAGCTGCGGGAGATGGGAGAGGCCCTGCGTGACACGATCGACCGCTGCGAGCGGCTGATCGCGAGCCTGTTGATGCTCGCCCGCAGCGAGTCGGCGATCGGGCCGTGAGGAGCCGGTCGACCTCGCCGTGCTGGCGGCCGACTGCATCACCGACTGCCCAGGAGGCCGACGCCGCCGGCGTCAGGACCACGGCGGAGCTAGCGCCCGCCGCGAGCCGCGCGGCGAGCCGGCTCTGCTGGAGCGGATGATCTCCAACCTGCTCGAGAACGGGATCCGCCACAACGAGCGCGGCGGTTGGCTCGACGTGAGCACCGAGACGACGAACGGCGACGTCCGGCTCGCCGTGCGCAATGGCGGCGAGCTCCTCGATCCGGCGCTCGTGGCCGAGCTCGCCGAGCCATTCAAACGGGCCCACCGCCACCGCGAGGGGTTCGGGCTGGGGCTGTCGATCGTGCGCTCGGTCGCGCTCGCCCACGGCGGAGATGTCGCTCTCAGCGCGCCCCCGGACGGCGGACTTCTCGCCGTCGTAACACTGCCTCAACACAGGCGGCCCCGTTTTTACGGCGAACTGACGACCTCAGAGCTACAACCGTCGCAGCACACGACTTCGACTTCGAGGTGACCTTGCACTCTTCACGTACAACGCTGCGCGGCTTCGCCGCGATCCTCGCCGTGCTCACGGCCGGCCTCGCGCTCGCTGCCTGCGGCAGCTCGAGCTCCACTTCGACCGCGGTCGCCGGGGCCGGCGGTACCGCCGTGTCCAGCAACCGGCAGCAGGCTCGGGTCAACCTCGCCAAGTGCCTCCGCGGGCAGGGTCTCAACGTTCCCGACCCCGGTGCCGGCGGAACCCCCGGCGGCGGCGGTGGCGGCGGCGGTCTGTTCCGCTCGCTCCAGAGCGTTCCCCCGGCGAAGCTCCAGGCGGCCCGTCAGGCGTGCAGCGCCGAGTTCAAGGCCGCGTTCCCGCAGCTCAACCTGAGCCCGGCGCAGCGCGCCCAGCTCCAGCAGCAGCTCGTCAAGTTCGCCCAGTGCATGCGCTCCCACGGCGTGAACATCCCCGATCCGCAGATCGGCGGCGGCACCGGCGGCGCCGGCGGCTTCGGCTTCCGACGCTCGTTCGGCTCGGTCGACCGCAACAGCCCGGCGTTCCAGTCGGCGCTGTCGGCCTGCCGGAGCCTGCGGCCCCGCTTCGGGCGTGGCGGGGCGGGCGGAGGCCCGAATGCCTGACCCGCACGGCGGCGAGTCGATCTTCAGCGGCATCAAGATCGGCCCTCCCCGGGGGCGGCGGCCGATCATCGTCGGTGCCGCCTCGGGGCTGCTGGTGATCGCCGGCCTGATCACGGCGGCGATCGTGCTCGGCTCCAGCGCCGGGGCGGCGGGACCGGCCAAGCGCTCGAGCGTGGTCTCGGTGCAGCGCCGCGACCTCGTGGCCACCGACACCGAGTCGGGCACGCTCGGTTACGGCGACCCGCAGACGGTGTTCAACCGACTGAGTGGAACGATCACCTCGCTGCCCGCGGCCGGGACCGTGGTCAAGCCGGGGGGCACCCTGTACACCGTCGACAACGCCCCGGTCGTGCTGATGAACGGCACGCTGCCGGCGTACCGCACGCTGTCGGCGGGCGTCACCGACGGACCGGACGTCCAGGAGCTGAAGGCGAACCTCAGCACCCTCGGGTTCGGTCCCGGCACCGTCAACCAGACCTTCGACGCCGACACGACGGCTGCCGTCGAGCGCTGGCAGGCCTCGCTCGGCCAGACGCAGACCGGAACCGTCACGCTTGGCTCGGTCGTGTTCCTGCCCGGCCCGCGGCGGGTGTCATCGGTGTCCGCGACGCTCGGCTCCGCCGGGGGCGCGTCGTCGGCGGCCTCGAGCGGTGGTGCGACGACGGCGTCGACCGTTCCGGCGAGCCATGCCGAGTTCGTCGATCTCACGACCCCGGCCTCCTCGACCACGACGAGCACCACGACGTCGACGACCTCCACGACCTCGAGTCGCACCGACTCGGCGGGCGCACCGCAGACCGGTGGCGGTCCGAACACGGCCACGCTCCAGGCTCTCGTTGCGCTCCTCAAGGCCGAGACGGCCGAGCTTCGCTCGGAGCTCGCCGCCGCGCGCTCCGGCGCGTCCGGTAGTCGTGGCGCCTCATCCGGGGGCACCAGCGGGTCGGGCTCCGGTGGCGGCGGCGGCTCCGCTCGCAGCAGCAGCGGCGGCGGCTCGGGCGGCTCGAGCTCCGGTGGCTCCGGTGGCTCGGGTGGCGCTGGTGGCGCTGGCAGCTCCGCCGCCGGCTCCGGCTCATCGTCGAGCGGCGGCGCGAGCGCCACGGCGGTCCTCCAGACGACCTCGACCGAGCTCGTGGCCACGGTCCCGCTCGATGCCACCAAGCAGTCCGAGGCCGTCGAGGGCCAGCCCGTGACCGTTCAGATGCCCGACGGCAGCATCGTCGACGGGAAGATCTCCCAGGTCGCCGCAGCGGCCCAGACGACGAGCTCCTCGTCGTCGTCAGGCGGCTCCGGATCGGGATCGGGTGGTTCGTCGGGCGGCACGGGCTCGGGCACCGCGAGCTCGACGGTCCCGGTGACGATCTCGCTCAAGGGACGCCATTCGACCTCGGGGCTCGACCAGGCGGCGGTGTCGGTGAACTTCGAGCAGCAGAAGGCCAACGGGGTCCTGTCGGTGCCGGTGACGGCGCTGGTGGCCACCGCGGGCGGCGGGTATGCCGTCCAGGAGGCCGCCGCACCCGGGCGCCTGATCCCGGTGACGACCGGCATCTTCGCGGCCGGATACGTCCAGATCTCCGGCAACGGGATCGACTCCGGCCTCCAGATCACCGACTCGCAGGGATGAGCGCGGCCCCGGCCCCGGTCGGCGCGAGCGTCGAGAACGACACCCGGGCCGCGATCACCCTCACCGGGGTGAGCAAGGAGTACCCCGGCGGAGTCGTCGCGCTCCGGGACGTGAGCCTGCGCGTCGAGGTCGGTGAGCAGGTCGCGGTGGTCGGGCGATCGGGCTCGGGCAAGACGACGATGCTCACGGTGATGGGCACGCTCGAGCGGCCGACCCGCGGCGGTGTCGCGGTCGCCGGTCGGGACGTCGTCAAGGCCACCGACAAGCAGTTGGCTGCGATCCGGGCCCACGAGATCGGCTTCGTGTTCCAGAGCTTCCACCTCCAGGACACGCTCACCGCCGTGGACAACGTCGCCACCGGGATGCTCTACACCGGTGCTCCCGCGGCCGAGCGGCGCGAGGCGGCGCGGGCAGCGCTGGACAAGGTCGGTCTCAACCACCGCGCCGAGCACCGCCCGCCCGAGCTCTCCGGCGGCGAGCGCCAGCGCGTCGCGATTGCACGGGCGATCGCCAAGCAGCCGAAGATCGTCCTCGCCGACGAGCCGACCGGGAACCTCGACTCCCGCTCGGGCGAAGCCGTGCTCTCGCTGCTCCACGGGCTCACCGACGACGGCGCGACGCTGATCCTCATCACCCACGACAACCTCGTGGCCGAGACCTTCCCGCGTCAGCTGCGGATGCAGGACGGCGAGCTGATCGAGGACGATCGGTGATGGCCGTCGCCACCGCGCCGCAGACGACGACGCTCCGTCCCCGCGAGCTCATCGGCACCGCGCTCCTCGGGCTGCGCTCGCGCCGCCTCCGGGCCGCGCTGTCGGCGCTCGGGATCGCGATCGGCATCGGGGCAATGGTCGCCGTCGTCGGGGTCTCGGCCTCGAGCCAGGCGACGCTGCTGGCCACCATCGACCAGCTCGGCACGAACCTGCTCACCGTCGCGCCGGGGCAGACGTTCCTCGGCAACAACGAGGCGCTCCCGGCGACGGCCACCGGGGCGATCAACCACATCCAGGCCGTGGAGGGCGTCGCCGCCGTCTACTCCCAGTCCGGGCTCACCGTGCTCCGCACCCCGTACGTGCCCTCGGGCGAGACCGGGGGGATCGGAGTCGACGCGGCCGATCCGACGCTGCTCAGCACGCTCAACGCGAAGATGGCCTCCGGGACGTTCCTCACCGCCTCCAATCAGCGCTTCCCGGTCGTCGTGCTCGGCGCCCAGGCCGCGGCCTCGCTCCAGCTCCAGAACATCGGCGGCCACATCCAGGTGTTCCTCGGCGGGACGTGGTTCGAGGTCGTCGGGGTGATGCGGCCGGTGCTGCTCGACCCGGGCCTCGACAGCACCGTGTTCATCGGGCTCCCGGTGGCGGAGCGACTGTTCAACGCGCAGCCCAACGCCTCCCAGATCTACGTCCGGGCCAACGTCAACCAGGTCTCCCAGGTGTCGAACGTGCTCGCGGCGACCGCTGACCCGCAGAACTCCGACGGGGTCCAGGTGAGCCGGCCGTCGGACGCGCTCGAGGCGAGGGCGGCGGCCAAGGGCCAGTTCACCACCCTGCTCCTCGGCCTCGGCGCTGTCGCACTGCTCGTCGGTGCGATCGGGATCGCCAACATCATGTTCATCTCGGTGCTCGAGCGGCGTGGCGAGATCGGCCTGCGCCGCGCGCTCGGGGCCACGCGGTGGCACATCACCGCGCAATTCCTGACCGAGTCGGCGCTGTTGGCGCTGCTCGGCGGTGCGGCTGGGCTGGCGATGGGCGCCCTTGCCACGTTCATCGTCGCCCAGTCGCAGAATGAACCGTTCGTCATCCCGGCCTACGTGCTCGTCGCAGCACCGTTGGCCGGGTTGGCGATCGGCATGCTCGCCGGGCTCTACCCGGCGGGCAAGGCGGCGCGGCTCAGCCCGACGGAGGCGCTCCGGGCGACGTGACGGAGCTTCGACGGCGCTGCGGGCACGAGCTCACCACGTGTCGACGTTCGGTCGCGCCTTGCCGTCACGCTCCCACCACCGACCCGAGCCGGACGCGAACAGCGTGGCGATCCAGCGCCGCGTGTCGACCGGGTCGATCACATCATCGATCTCCCCGTACTCGGCCATGCTGATCCCGCGGCCACGGTCGTACGCGGTGGCGACCATCGCCTCGTAGGTCCGCTCGCGCTCGGCCGGATCCTCGATCGCCTCGAGCTCGCGCCGCATGCCGAGTCGGACGGCGCCCTCGAGCCCCATCGCGCCGAACTCCGAGGTCGGCCAGCCGAGCGTGAACAGCGGGGCCTTGAAGCCGCCGGCGGCCATCGCCTGTGCGCCCAGGCCGTAGCCCTTGCGCAGCACGATCGTGCCGGTCGGTACGCCGAGTCCGGCGGCGGTGACGAACATCCGGGAGAAGTGGCGCACGGTCGCGGTCCGCTCGGCCTCGGGCCCGACCATGAACCCCGGCGTGTCGCACAGGAACAGAACGGGGAGCGCGAACGCGTCGCACAGCTGCATGAAGCGGGCCGCCTTGTCGGCGCCGTCGGCATCGATCGCGCCGCCGAGGTGGGTCGGGTCGTTGGCGATCACCCCGAGCGCGTGGCCGTCGACGCGGGCGAGTGCGGTGACGATCCCGGCGGCGAAGCCGTCGCGGAGCTCGAGTACCGAGCCGGCGTCGAACAGCCCGTCGATCACCGCCCGCACGTCGTAGGCCCGCTTGCGGTTGACCGGGATGACCGTCCGCAGGAGCTCCTGGTCGGGCGGCTCGACGGGGTCGGCGTCGCCCGTGAAGTAGGCGAGGTAGCGCTTGGCCGCGGCGATCGCGGCCGCCTCGTCGGCCACGCGCAGGTCGACCACCCCATTGCGGTGCTGGACGTCGATCGGTCCCACCTCGGAGGGATGGTGGACGCCGAGGCCGCCGCCCTCGATCATCGCCGGACCGCCCATCCCGATGCTCGAGTTCTCGGTCGCGATGACCACATCGCAACAGCCGAGCAGCGCCGCGTTGCCGGCGAAGCAGTACCCCGAGGCGATCCCCACGAGCGGCACGAGGCCGCTGAGCCCCGCGAACAGCGCGAACGCGCGGCAGTCGAGGCCGGCCACGATCGGCATGTCGACGTCTCCGGGGCGTCCGCCGCCGCCCTCGGCGAGCAGGACCACGGGCAGGCGCCGGCGCTCCGCGACCTCGAACAGGCGGTCCTTCTTGGCGTGGTTGCGCATCCCCTGGGTGCCGGCGAGGACCGTGTAGTCGTAGGACATGACGACCGCGGGGTGCCCGGCGACGTTGCCGACGCCGCCGACCAGTCCGTCGGCCGGGGTGCGCTCGATCAGCTCCTGCCGGGACCGGCGCCCCTCCTGGGCGGCGAAGATCAGCGGCCCGTACTCCAGGAACGTGCCGGGGTCGACGAGGTCGTCCAGGTTCTCCCGGGCGGTGCGGCCGCCCTGCTCGTGCCGACGGGCGACGGCCTCGGGGCGGGCGGCGTCATGCGTGAGGTCGTGACGGGAGTGGACCGCGGCGAGGTCCTCGCGCTCGTCCTCGTGCGCCCCGGGCCCGATGTCGGCCGAGGCGGACGCGGGGCCGTCGCCGGCGGTCAGGCGGGCGAGCGGCTGCCCCTCGGACACGGTCTCGCCCAGCGTGACCGCGAGCTCCACGATCACGCCCTGGCCCGGGGCGACGATCTCGTGCTCCATCTTCATCGCCTCAAGCACGACGAGCGGCGTCCCCTCGCCGACGGCCTCACCCGGCTCGGCGCCGAGCGACACCACCGTGCCGGTGAACGGGGCTGTGACCCATTCGCTCATCCCAGGATCATCGCTCATGCGCCCCGCAGCCCGCAGACGCGGCTTCGTGCGCCGGCGTAGATCTGCAGCTGCCATGGTGGTTCCGGCGCCGAGCGCAGTGGCGTCCGCAGCAGCTCTGAACCTGTCGATGCGGCGGACGTGGCGTCGATGAAGGTGGACCCGAAACGCCGCGCCAGGACCGCGAGCAGCGTGCCGGGCCGCGACTCGATCACCAGGCCCGCCGATGTCCGGGAGAGCATGGTGCTCGGAACTCCCGGGACGACCGTCCGGCACCCGCTGCCGGTGGCGCGGCCGGGTTCGAGGTGCAGCCGGACCGCCCGTACGAGCACCGCATCGGCCGCAGCACGGGCCGACGGCGGCCCCGTTCGGATCTCGGCAGCGCTGGCGCCGGGGCCCGTTCCGTACCGGCGCTCGAGCGTCAGGAACCGCCCGGCTGTGAGCAGTCCAAGCGAATAGTCCTGGCTCGGCCGAAGCGCCGTCGGGGAGCTCGGGCCCGCGAGCTGCAGCGCGCCGAGCTCGGCCCGGGCCGACACCGAGCCGCCGTGCAGGAAATGGGCCCAGACGATCAACCACACGATGTTCAGGGCCACCGCCACGGCGATCAAACTGCCGAGGACCGTCGCGGCGCGACGGCCTGTGGGTCCGTGGGCTGCGGCCCCGCGCTCACCGTGCCGCAGACCGGCGAGTTCGCAGACGATCAGGACGACGATGATCGCGCCCTGGTAGACGTAGCGACTCGCGTACAGGTCGCCGGTCGACCCCCGCCCCGCCCCGAGCAGCAGCCACAGCACCGTGCCGGTCGTCACGAGGTTGCCGAGACGTGGACTCCCCACGCGCCGGCGGAGCACCCACGCGAGCGCGGCGACGATCAGGACGCCGACGAGCACCTGGACGGCCGTCGTGAGCCAGGGCAGATGCCGGTGCAGGCTCTGGCTGCTGAGCTGCACCCCCGCGACGCCGGCCACCGCGCCGGCCGCAGCCTGGAACCCATGGTGGATGATGTCAAGCGGGGTTCCGGAGACACCGCCCGATCCGTTCGACAGCGAGCGGCCCCAGTGAATCCGCCAGGCTGCGTACAGAGCCGCCGGGACGAGCGGGATCCACAGCCGGCGTGGCGCACGCCGCAGAAGGAGCTCGACGATCGCTCCGGCGGTGAAGGCGACGGCCACGCTGAAGCATGCGAGGGCGGTGGCGAGCAGCGCGCTCGCTGAGAGATCGGCCCGCCGCGTCTGACTCGAGAGAGCGAGCAGGGCACCGAGGCTCGCCGCCATGGCGGCCGAGATCCCCATGTCGACGGTGCTCAGGTAGGCGTCGGAGCCGGTGCCGAGGAAGGCCACGACCGCCATCGCGGCGAGCGCCCATCGCGGGCCGACCGAACGGCGGGCGAGCAGGAACACCAGTCCGGCGACGACGACGTGCAGGGCCACCGCGACCGCCCGGTAGACCCAATAGTGCTTGAGGCCGAACAGCGTGGGCCAGAGCCAGAAGAAGCCCTCGGTGAGGGCGATCAGGTGGCCGTTGTAGTCCTGGAGAATCGAGTTCGGCGTGACGTGCAGCGAGCTCGTCAGCCACGTCCAGTCGTCACCACGGAAGATCAGCCCCCGACCCAGCCACATCGCGAGCAGCGCCGCGGTCGCGAGCACCGCGGACACGGCCGCGGCTTCCTGCTTGCGTGACCGCAGCACGCGCGCACTGTAACCGAGCGGGCAGGGCATACTGCCCACACCGTGACCGAGCCGACGATCCTGTGGCAGCCGTCCGAGGAGCAGGTGGAGCGCGCGCTGCTGACGCGGTTCGCGCGGTGGGCCCAGGACGCGCGGGGCCTCGAGCTGCCCGACTACGAAGCGCTCCGGCGGTGGTCCGTCGCCGACCTCGACGGCTTCTGGTCGGCGATCGCCGAGTACTTCGACGTCGACTTCACGAGCCCGCCCGAGGGCGTCCTCGGCAGCCGCGAGATGCCGGGCGCCGAGTGGTTCCCCGGGTCGGAGCTCAACTACGCCGCGCACGTGTTCCGGGGTCGGGCCGACGACGACGTCGCGCTCCGCTTCGCCTCCGAGCTCCGGGAGCTCGACAGCTGGACCTGGCGCCGGCTGCGCGCGGAGACGGCACGGATCGCCGCCGGCCTGCGGGCCCACGGTGTGGGGGAGGGGGACCGGGTGGCGGCCTACCTGCCCAACATCCCCGAGACGGTGGCCGCATTTTTGGCCTGCGCCTCGATCGGCGCGGTGTGGTCCTCGGCCGCGCCCGAGTTCGGCGCGCGCAGCGTGATCGATCGCTTCGCCCAGATCGAGCCGACGGTGCTGCTGGCGATCGACGGCTACCGCTACGGCGGCAGGGACTTCCCGCTCGGCGAGCGCGTGGATGAGATCGCCGCCGAGATCCCCTCACTGCAGGCTGTCGTCCGCCTCGGCTACCTCGACGGGACGGGCTGGGAGGACGGGTTCCTCGGCGACGAAGAGCCGCTCCGGTTCACGCCAGTGCCGTTCGCGCATCCGCTGTGGGTGCTCTACAGCTCCGGGACGACGGGGCTGCCGAAGGCGATCGTCCACTCCCAGGGCGGGATCCTCGTCGAGCAGCTGAAGAAGACGCTCCACCTCGACGCCCAGGCCGACGACCGGGTGTTCTGGTTCTCGACGACGGGCTGGATGATGTGGAACTTCCTCGTCGGCGTGCTCCTCGGCGAGGCCTCGATCGTGCTGTTCGACGGCAACCCCGCGTACCCCGACGCCGGCCGGCTATGGGAACTCGCCGACCAGGCCGGGATCACGATCTTCGGCACCAGCGCGGCATTCATCTCGGCCTGCATGAAGGCCGGGATCCATCCCCGGGACGGACGGGACCTCGGTGGTCTGCGTGCGATCGGCTCGACCGGCTCGCCGCTCTCCCCGGAGGGCTTCCAGTGGGTCTACGACGAGCTCGGCGAGGACACCTGGCTGTTCTCGACCTCCGGCGGCACCGACATGTGCACGGCGTTCGTCGGCGGGGTGGTGACGCTTCCGGTGTATCTCGGCGAGATCCAGGCCCGGTGCCTCGCCGCCGCGGTCGAGGCGTGGGATCCGGATGGCCGGGCGCTCGTCGACGCTGTCGGCGAGCTCGTGATCACCGAGCCGATGCCATCGATGCCGATCGGGTTCTGGGGTGACCCGGACGGGGCGCGGTACCGCGAGTCGTACTTCGAGATGTACCCCGGGGTGTGGCGCCATGGTGACTGGATCGAGATCACCTCGCGCGGAACCGCGATCATCTACGGCCGCTCGGACTCGACGATCAACCGCGGCGGGGTGCGGATGGGGACGAGCGAGATCTACCGCGCCGTCCTCTCGCTCGACGAGATCGTCGACGCGCTCGTCGTCGACATCCCGCGCGCCGACACCGACGGCTGGATGCCGCTGTTCGTCGTCCTGCGCGACGACGCGACGCTCGATGACGCGCTCGTCGCCGAGATCCGGCGGCGGGTCCGTGAGCACTGCTCGCCGCGCCACGTCCCGAACGAGATCCGGCAGATCGCCGAGGTCCCCCGGACCCTGTCCGGGAAGGTGCTCGAGGTCCCCGTGAAGCGGATCCTGATGGGCACCCCGACAGACCAGGCGGCGAGCCGCGAATCGCTCGCCAACCCGAAGTCACTCGACCCGTTCGTCGTCCTGGCGCAGGAGCTGACCGAGGCGAACTGACGTCACCCCGCAGCGCGCACGTGAACGCGTTGCAAACAGAGGTAAGAAAACCGTCAACGGCGGGCCTCATTCTTACCTCGTGCCTAAACACCATCGCCAGCCTCGTTCGCGGAAGGGCAAGCAACGAACGGAGGTTCACATGCCCGTCAGCAGGAAGCACAAGATCGCCGCGGTGGCCGCCACGCTCGCCGCGGCGGCGGGCGCCGGCGGCGCGGTCGCCGCCACCCAGGGCGGTGGTGGCCGGACCCAGCGGCAGGCGTTCCTGAACGATGCGGCCGGCCGGCTGCACGTCTCGCAGGGCCAGCTCGACAGCGCGCTCCAGGGTGCGTTCCTCGACCGCCTGAACGCGGCCGTGAAGTCGGGCCGGATCACGCAGGCCCAGGCGAACAAGATCCGCCAGCGGGTCATGAGCGGCAACGCGATGCCGTTCGTGCGGGTCGGTGGCTGGGGTCGTCACGCCAGAGCCGGCAAGCTCGGTCCGGCGGCGAAATACCTCGGGCTGACCCGGAAGCAGCTGATCGCCGACCTGCGGGGCGGCAAGACGCTCGCCCAGGTCACCACCGACCAGCACAAGACGGTCGCGGGCCTCGAGGCGGCGCTCACCGCCGCCGCGAAGACGCGGCTCGAGACGGCGGTGGCCAACCACCGCATCACGGCCGCCCAGGAGCAGCAGATCCTGGCCAAGCTCCCGGCCCGGCTGAACACGCTGGTCAACCGCCACTGGAAGGCCCGCAGCCACGCCCTCCACGGGTAGGCACGCCCTCCACGGGTAGCGACGAGGATCTGAGCGCCCGCGGGCCGCGGCCGCGGGCGACAGTTCCCCGCCGGGGGCGCATCACCGGCCGCGACAGACTCTTAGAACACTCTCATCGCCGCCTGCTGAACTGGTGAAGAGATCGAAAGTGAACCCACTCCCCAAGAGACAAGAGAGATGAGTCGACTGAACCGCATACTCCCCATCGTGGGCGGCGCCGTCGCCGGAGGCGTGATCGCGTTGGTCATCGCCGGCGGTGGCAGCTCGACCCACTCGGTCACGACGACAGTCGTGTCCCCCAGCCAGACCCCCTCGATTCCCACCTCGCTTCAGCAACGCCAAGGGCCTGAGCGTCAACCAGATCTACCGCCAGCACGAGCCCCGGGGTCGTCGACATCACCGTCACCTCGGTGTCCAACCAGGGCAACCTGTTCGGCGGTGGCGGCGGCGGCCAGCAGCAGACCCAGGGCGAGGGCGCCGGCGTCGTCTACGACAAGCGCGGCGACATCCTCACCGACGAGCACGTCGTCAGCGGCGCGACCTCGGTCAACGTGAAGTTCCAGAACGGCTACACGGCGAGCGCCAAGGTGCTCGGCACCGATCCGTCGACCGACGTCGGCGTGATCCGCGTCAACGCCCCGAGCTCGGAGCTGCATCCGATCCCGCTCGCCGACTCCTCGGCCGCCCAGGTCGGCGATCCGGTCGTGGCCATCGGAAGCCCGTTCAGCCTCCCGGAGACGGTCACCACCGGCATCGTCAGCGCGGTCGGCCGCAGCATCACCGCGCCGAACAACTACACGATCACCGGCGCGCTCCAGACCGACGCAGCGATCAACCCCGGTAACTCGGGCGGCCCGCTGCTCGATGCCGCCGGTCACGTGCTCGGCCTCAACGACCAGATCCAGACGAACTCGGGCTCCAGCGCCGGCGTCGGCTTTGCCACCGCCTCCAACACGGTGGCCCGGATCGCCAACCTGATCATCGCCGGGCGACCGGTCAAGCACTCCTACGTCGGGGTCGAGCTGAACGGCAACAGCTCCGGCGGGGCCCAGGTGACGACCGTCCAGTCCGGCTCGCCGGCCGACTCGGCCGGGCTCCAGCCCTCGGACGTGATCACCGCGATCAACGGCAAGCCGGTCAGCTCGACCTCGCAGTTCATCCAGACGGTCGACGACTTCCCGCCCGGGATGACGCTCACGCTGACGGTCAAGCGCGGCGGAGCGAGCCAGCAGATCAAGGTGACGCTCGGGACGCGTCCCAGCCAGGCGGCGAACACGCCTTGAGGACGCTCACCAACCAGGCGAACGTCCTTGACGGGCCGGCAGCCCTGAACGTGGCGGGCGGCGCCCGGCGCCGCCCGCCGCGCTCGATCGGGCGCCGCTGATCGACACCTGCGCGGGTGGCGCTCCCGGCAGGGGCGCCGCCCGCCGGCTCAGCTCGCGGGAGCCGCGGGCGTGCCGGGGGCGGCGGCGGCCAGCGCCGCCGATCCGGTCAGGGCGATCGCCCGCTCCATCAGCTCACGGTGGACCGAGCGCTCGCCGCCCTGGCGGCGGGTCCAGTCGCCGTCGGCGTCGAGCTCCCAGGAGAAGGTGTCGTCGGCCAGGCAGCGCTCGAGCGTGTCCTCGAGCTCGGCCTGGAGCTCGGGGGCGTCGACCGGCGTCAGCAGCTCGACGCGGGTATCGAGGTTGCGCGGCATCAGGTCGGCCGATCCGATGTACAGCTTGCGCTCATCGCCGCGGATGAAGGCGTAGATCCGCGAGTGCTCGAGGAAGCGCCCGACCACCGAGACGACGTTGATCGTCTCCGAGACGCCGGGCACCCCGGGCCGCAGGCAGCAGATGCCCCGGACGTTGAGGTCGATCGGCACGCCGGCCTGGGAGGCGCGGTAGAGCGCGTCGATGCACGCCTGGTCGACCAGCGAGTTCATCTTCAGCACGATCCGGGCCTCCTCGCCGCCCTCGTGCGCGGCGATCGTCCGCTCGATCTCCTCGAGCAGCGGCACGCGCATCGAGCCGGGGGCGACCAGCACCTTGCGCTGGCGTTCGGGGTGGCCGTAGCCGGTGAGCGTGTTGAACAGGTTGGCCACCTCCTCGCCGAGCTCGCGGTCGGTGGTGAACAGCCCGAAGTCCTCGTACAGGCGGGCGTTCTTGGCGTGGAAGTTGCCGGTCCCGATCATCACGTAGTGGCGGATCCCGTCGCGCTCGCGGCGGACGACGAGGATCGCCTTGGCGTGGGTCTTCAGCCCGGGGATGCCGTGGACGACGTGCGCGCCGACCTCCTCCAGCGCTCGCGACCAGCGGATGTTCAGGCGCTCGTCGAACCGCGCCTTGAGCTCCACCAGGCACACCGCCTGCTTGCCCTTCTCGGCGGCCTCGATCAGCGACGGGACGAGCGCCGAGTCGTCCGAGGTGCGGTACACGGTCATCTTGATCGCCAGCACGTTCGGGTCCTCGACCGCCTGCTTGACGAACCGCTCGACGCTGGTCGAGAACGACTGGTACGGGTAGTGGACGAGCACGTCGCCGCGCGCATCGGCGCGAACACGTCGGGCTGCTCGTCGCGCTCGCCGGGGCGCGGGCCGAAGGCGGGATGGGTGATCGGCGTCCACGGCGGCTGGCGGAGCTCGGGGTGGCCCTCGATGCCGGCGATCTCCCACAGGTCGCCGAGATCGAGCAGGCCCTCGACGTCGTAGACCTGGACCTCGTCGACCCCCAGCCACTCGATCAGCCGGGCTCCGCAGCGTCGGGTCCATGCTCGGCGTCGACCTCGAGCCGGACGACCTCGCCGAAGCGCCGGCGACGGAGCTCGTCCTCGACCGCCTGGAGGAGATCGTCGGCCTCGTCGGAGACCTCGAAGTCGGCGTCGCGCGTGACCCGGAACAGCGAGTGGCTGATGATCTCCATGCCCGGGAACAGGGCGTCGAGGTGGCTGGCGATGATCGTCCTCGAGCGGGATGAACGTGAGCCGCTCGATCTCGATGAACCGCGGCAGGACCTCCTTGGGGACCTTGACCCGGGCGAACACGTCGTGCTCGAGCTCGGGGTCGCGCAGCCACACGATCAGGCTCAGCGAGAGGTTGGAGATGTACGGGAACGGCCGCCCGGGGCCGATCGCCAGCGGCGTCAGGACGGGGAAGATCTCCTCGCGGAACCGGCGCGCGATGCACGCTCGCCGGGGCGTCGGCCTCGTCGCAGGTGATGATCCGGATCCCGTGCTCGGCGAGCGCCGGGCTGCACGACGTCGGCGAACTGCCGGGCGTGGCGGCGGTCCAGCTCGCCGAACGCGCTCGGCGATCTCGCTCAGCGCCTCGCTCGGCGAGAGCCCGTCGGGGTTGCCGGGATCGACCCGGGCCTCGATCTGGTCGTGGACGCCGGCCACCCGGACCATGAAGAACTCATCGAGGTTGGTGACGAAGATGGCCAGGAACTTGACCCGCTCGATCAGCGGCAGCGACTCGTCCTCGGCGAGCTGGAGCACGCGGTCGTTGAACTCGAGCCACGACAGCTCGCGGTTGAAGTACAGCTCCGGGTCGGCCAGTTCCAGGGCCTCGCCCGCGGGCCGACGTCGAACGCCTGGTCGGTCATCCTCGGGTCGTCCGCCACCGCTCTGGCGCGTCGGCGATCGCGCTCAGCTCGGCTGGGCCGCATCAGCACCGTCGAGCTCGCCCTTCTTGATCCCGGCCAGGCCGCCCTTCGGCATCCGCGCCTGAGCGCCGGTGAGCGTGTGGAGGGTCAGCGTGAAGGACGGGTCGTGCCCGACGAGCATCACGTTCTCGAACCCGGCGATGAGCTCGACGGACGTCGAACGGCTCGCCGCTCAGCGTGGGCTCGATCGTCACCGGCACGCCGATCGGCGCGCAGGCCCGCTCGGCGGTCTCCCGGGCCCGCAGCTTCGGGCTGCTCAGACAGGCGTCGAGCGTGACGCCGAGGCGGCTGAGGGCCGCGCCGGCGGCGTCGGCCTGTCGGCGGCCCCGCTTTCGGTGAGCGGTCGCTCGTCATCGGGCAGGCCGTCGGCGGCCTCGGCGTGGCGCAGGAGCCAGAGCATCAACACCCCACTCTACGTAGGAGCTGCAAGCCGAGGTGTGACCAACGGCCGACCGCCCGGGACCGGGTCAGCCGATCACCAGCCGTCGGTCGAAAACCCGGTGGAACGCGATGTCGTCCCCGTAGCGCTCGACGCTCCACCGCGGCAGGGTGAGATCGCCGGAGGCCAGCAGGTGGAGGTCGACCCCGTCGCCGTTGGTGCGCAGACGCACCTCGCGGACCGACTGGTCCCGGCCGCGCTCGAGGTGCTCGGCGAGGCGGAGGATCAGCGCGCACCGCTCGAGCACCTGCTCGTCGCCCTCCTGGGTCAGTGGCGCGACGACCCCGAGCTTCGGAGCGCCCTTGCGGTGGTAGCGGCGTCATCTGGGCGATCAGGGCCCGCTCACGCGGATCGAATCCGGGCAGCTCGGCGCTGATGATGAGGTACCGCGAGTGCTTGTGGTGGTCGTCGTAGGAGATCGTCGTGCCGACGTCGTGGAGCATCGCCGCGGCCCACAGCAGCTCGCGCTCGCCGTCGGCCGGCGTGAACAGACCGGCGCCGGCGAGCGAGTCGAACATCTGGAGTGAGAGCGTGGCGACATGCTCGATGTGGGGGAGGTCGGCCTCGTACTGAACGGCGAGGTTGCGGACCGCATCGACCGCGGACGTCCCCGAGCAGCTCCTCGTCGCCGACGGCGAGGTCGCGGGCGAAGAACACCCCCTCGCGCATTCCGGCCTCGGTGACCTCGAGGCCGGCGAAGCCGCCGAGTTCCATCACGGTCTGGAATGTCGCGGCGGCGGCGAGGATGATGTCCCCGCGCCCGGGCTTGATCCCCGGCAGCTCCCCGCGCTCCTCGACGGGCAGGGCGGCGAGCTGCTCGACGAGATCGTCCATCGCCGCGTGGGTGACGACGAAGCCCTGGACCCCGACGTCGAGCCCCCCGCCCGTGAGCTGCACCGCGGCGGCGAGGTTGCGGGCCGCACCGCCGACGCCGACCAGCCGTCCGCCGCCGCCCTTCAGCCAGTTCAGCTCGCCGGCCGTCTCCCGGACGTGGCGGCGCAGCCGCTCGAGCTCCTTGCGCTTCGCCGGGCCCCGGCCGGGGAGGAACCTCTCGGTGAGCCGCACGGCGCCGAGCGGGAACGAGTCGATCGCCTGGGCCCGGCGGCCGCGACCTCCACGAGTTGGAGGCTCCCGCCGCCGAGCTCGACGACGCCCCCATCGGTGAGCGTCGTCGTGTTGACGGCTGCGATGTACCCATAGCGGCCCTCCTCGACGGCCGACAGGACCTCGATGTCCAGCCCGGAGCGCTCGCGGGCCCGAGCCAGGAACTCCTCACCGTTGGCGGCGTCCCGGATCGCGCTGGTGGCCACGGCGTGGACCGAGCCCGCGGCGATCCCGTGCGCGGCGCAGTAGCGCCCGAAGACCTCGATCGTCTCCAGCCCGCGCTCCATTGCGGCGTCGCCGAGGGCGCCGCTCTCGCCGAGGCCCTGGCCGATCCGGACGGTCTCGTGGAGCTCGTCGGTCCGCTTCCACCAGGCGCCCGGGACGTAGCTGAACACGACGAGCCGCCATGAGTTGGAGCCCAGGTCGATGACCGCCACCTGGCGGTTGGGGCGGGATTCGTCGGCCCGGGCGGTGATCGTCCTCCAGCTCACGAGGAGTGATCATCGATCCCCGTGCGGACGGCCACGCCGGGGGACGGTCGCGGCGGGAGCGCAGGGTAAGCTCCCGCCTCCGGCGATGGTCTCGATCCCCACCCTGATCCGCGGCAGCGCGAACCAGTACTTCGATCTCTTCGAGCGGGCTGCGGACAACGTCGCGCAGGCCGGCGTGCTGCTCGACGAGATGCTCCGGTCCTTCCCTGAGACCCGGGAGCTCGCGCAGCAGATCCACGCTCTCGAGAACGACGGTGACCAGATCACCCACGAGCTCATCCGCCTGCTCAACGAGACGTTCGTGACCCCGATCGACAGCCGTGACGTGCTCGCGCTCGCCTCCGCGCTCGACGACATCGTCGACGAGATCGACGAGGTCGCCGACCTGCTCGTGCTCTACCGGATCGAGGCGCCGATGCTCCAGGCCCAGGCGCAGGCCGGTGTGCTCCGGGACGCCACGCGCCGGGTCGCCGAGATCGTGCCGCGGATTCGGGGTTTTCGGGACGTCGCGGCGGGCATGGCGGCTGTCCAGCAGCTCGAGAACGAGGGCGACCGGCTCACCCGTGAGGCGATCGCCTCGCTGTTCGAGTCCGGGATCGACCCGATGGTCGTGATCCGCTGGAAGGACATCTTCGAGGGCCTCGAGACCGCGATCGACGCCACCGAGCAGGCGGCGTACATCATCCACAACATCGTGACCAAGAACCGGTAGACGTGGGCAGCGATCTGATCCTCGTGATCGTCGTGGTCGCGGCGCTGGCGTTCGACTTCACCAACGGCTTCCACGACACCGCCAACGTCGTCGCCACCGCGATCTCGACCCGCGCCGTCGCGCCGCGCACGGCGATCGCGGGCGCCGCGGCGCTCAACTTCCTCGGGGCGTTCATCTCGCTGAAGGTCGCCGCGACCGTCGGCCTCGGCTTCGTCTCGATCCAAGCCGTCACGCCGACGGTGGTGTTCGCCGCGCTCGCGGGGGCGATCACATGGAACCTCGCCACCTGGTACTTCGGGCTGCCGTCGAGCTCGTCCCACGCCCTCGATCGGTGGGCTCGTGGGCGCGGTGTGGGCCGCGGAGGGGTCGGCGGCGGTCAACGGCAGTGGCGTGCTCGACAAGCTGATCGTGCCGGCGATCGTCGCGCCGCTGATCGCCTTCGCCGCCGCCGCACTGGCGATCCTCATCATCTACCGGATCGTCGGCCGCCTCCGCCCGGGGCCGGTGAACCGCAGCTTCCGCCAGGGCGAGCTCGTCTCGAGCGGGATGCTCGCCCTGTCCCACGGGACCAACGACGCCCAGAAGACGATGGGGATCCTCACGCTCGCGCTGATCGCCCACGGCAGCCTCCCGGCGCAGGGCTTCGAGGTCCCGCTGTGGGTGGTCGTCAGCTCCGCGACCGCGATCGGCCTCGGGACGCTCAGCGGGGGGTGGCGGATCATCCGCACGATGGGAATGCGGATCGTCCGCATGGACCCCGCGCAGGGGTTCGCGGCGCAGAGCGCCGGAGCGGCCGTGATCCTCGCCGCGTCGAGCGTCGGCTATCCGCTGTCGACGACCCACGTGATCTCCGGCGGGATCGCGGGGGCAGGGGCGGCGACCCGGTTCTCGGCGGTCCGTTGGGGCGTGGCGGGGAACATCGCGTTCGCCTGGCTGATCACGCTCCCGGCCGCGGCCGCGGTCGGGGCGGCGGTCGAGGGCTTCTGCACCCTGTTCGGCTCCTCGGAGACGGTCGGTCCGCTGGTCGTCACGCTCGTCGGGCTGGCTGTGCTGGCGGTCGTGCTCGTCCGACGGGCGGCGGCCACGAGCGCCACCCCCGCCGCGGTGAGCCGATGAGCGCCGCCTCGATCGATGCGCCGGCGCTCGTCAAGCTCGTGTGGACCTCGCTGGTCTCGGTTCTCGCGATCGCGGTCGTGTTCTCGCTCGCGATCTACGGCGGGACGCGGTCCGGCGACATGCGCCGGACGGGCCGGCACGGCCGGGCGAGCGCGTTCGCGGTGGTCGGAGGCGTGGCGCTGGTCCTCGCCGCAGCGATCGTCGTCGTCGGCATCGTGCTGCTCGCGCACAAGAGCTGAGCCGGAGGCTCAGCTCGGCGGGGTCTGCGGCCCGGGCCCGAGCACGGAACGCGAGCGCGATCGCGGCCGCGGCGAGGAGGAGCAGCCCGCCGGCAGCGGTGAGCGCGTGGCGGACGGTGGCCGCCGGGGCCCCGGCGTGGGGCGAGCCGGAGAGGGCGGTGGCCGGAATCGGGTGCCCGGCGCCGGCCGCCAGGCGCGGCACGGCGGCGAGCGCAGCCGTGGCGAGGCCGTTCGCGCCGGCCCCGATCGGTAGTCCGCGCAGCCCCCCGGCCGCTCCGAGTGCCCGGCCGCCGCGGGCGAGTCCGAACCCGGAGGGCATCACGACGAGGACCGGTCCGGACACGGCGCCGCCGATCTCCGAGGAGAGAAAGCGGGCGTATTGGGTCGGCTTGCCGAACAGGGCGGGGACGACGCCGAGGTCGCTCGGGCCGCTGATCAGGGCGACGCGGACGGGGTACCCGGCCTTGGCGCTCGCCGCTGTGAGTGCGAACAGCCGGCCCTGGAGCGACGGCGTCACCGGACTGTAGGGCAGATAGACGGTCTGACCGAGCAGGACGTCGCTCGCCGGATCGCCGTCGGCGAGCGCCGCAGCCGCCGGGAGCGTGGCGGCGACGAGGACGGCGAGCGCCGCCCGCCCGCCGGCACGGATCATCGCGGCGGTTCGTCGCGCCTGCGCCGGCGCCGGCGCTTGCGCAGGGAATCGCGGCCCATCACCCCGAGGATCGCCAGCGCGGGCACGGCGAACGCGATCTGCACGTACCAGTGTCCGAGGTGCGCGGAGATCAGCACGGGACGCTAGGTCGTGTCGGCGCGGATGAAGCGCACCGCGGTGAGGATGACCAGCGCCGTCATCAGCACGGCGCTCGCGACACACCACTGGCAGATCGCATGGATCGAGAACAGCTCGCGGTACGTGAGGTACATGCTGAAGCCGAACCCCACGAGCGCGACGGCGAACGTCGCGGCGCGACCGAGCTCCGAGCGCAGTGCCAGCGTGCCGAGGATCGTGACGTAGCCGATCAGCCCGAGAAGCGCGACGGGAATGCCGGCGAGCTTCGCGTACTTCGAGGCCTGGACGGTCTCACAGCCTCCACTGGCCAGGCAGAGCACCTTGAGGCCGGCGTAATGGACGTAGGTGAGATATCCGGCATCGGCGATGCCGAGCACGCACAGGGCGATGATCGCGAGGGTCAGGCGGTCGGTGGCCGGGAAGCGGCGGGTCCGGGTCGTGACCGCCTGATCGCCCACCGCGGTCATGCGACCGCTTTGATCGCCTGCTGGAGGTCGCTGTAGGTGGGAACACCCGAGGGGGCGATCTGCTGGCCCTTGGGGCCCTGGAAGATGAGCGTCGGCGTGCCCTGCACCCCGGCGGTCTTCCCGGCGATGCCGTCGGAGTTGACCTGGGCCGAGAGCGACTGGTCGGCGCGGGCCGTCGACCACTGGCCGATGTTCAGGCCGGCGATCTGCTGGGCGATGCCCTTCAGGTAGCTGTCGGTGACATAACCCGTTCCCTCCGCGCCCTGCTGGTGGTAGAAGAGCTCGGCGAAGTTCCAGAAGTGGTTCTGCTTGCCGGCGGCGAGCGCCGCCACCTGCTGGGTGCCGAACGTCGTCGCGTCCGGGGTGGCGGTCTGGAACGCGCGGTAGACGACCTTCACCTTGCCGCTGCGGACGTCGTTGGCCACGAGCGACGGGAACCCGCCGCTGACCGTGAAGTCACGGCACACCGGGCACTGAAGATCGCCGTAATAGGTCATCGTCACCGGCGCGGTCGGGCTGCCGAGGGTGGCGCCGGACTGGGGAATGCCATTGAGGAGGGTGTTGACCTGGCTGACGAGCGTCGTCGCCTTGGACCCCTTCACGAGGCCGGTGTCGGAGCTGCCGCCGCCCGAAGCGATCGCGAACACGACGATCAGCACGGCGATGAGCGCCAGGGCGCCTCCACCGACGATCTGGAGCCGTCGGCGGCGGGCGTCGGCGGCCTGCCGCGTACGCTCCTCTTCGAGCCGTCGGGCCCGGGCTGCTTCCTTTTGCTCTTTGCGCGAGGCCACTTCGTACAGGACGGATCCGCGAGACTCAGGGCCCGCTAGAGGACCCCCCGCACGAGCAGGATAGCGACGACGAGCGCCGCCACACCGCACCCCAGGGCGACCACGGCGGCGAGCAGTCGGAGCGTCACGGCGCGGTTGTTCATCCTTCGGCCTCGTCGACGATCAGCGCGGTGAACGGCGCGCCGCCGCGTGGGGTGATCTGGAACGCAAGGCCCCAGCGTCCGGCCATCACGAGCGCCGGTGCCGACCGCGAGTAGACGCCGGCCTGGACCTCCTTGAGCGCGTATTCCTGCTGGGGCATCTGCATCTCCAGATGGTTGAGGGCGAGCGTGACCGACGCGCCGGTCACCGGGGTGCCGCCGCGGGTGATCCGCAGCGCGAACTGGTCGGGCGCGGCGGCCTTGTTCGGGGCCACGACCACCTGGATCTGGTAGCCCGCCCGGTGGACGGTGTCGAGCACCCGACCGGGTCCGACCCGGGCCAGGGCCGAGTTCTGGAGCGCGAAGGCGGGCGGCGGCGGGGCGAGGCTCGACAGCACCGAGGCGGCGAACACCGCCCCGATCACGAGCACCGCCTCCCCGCTGACGAGCCGAGTGAGCCGCGCCGGGGCCTCCGGTGCCGGGTCCGGTGCGGCGAACGCGGGCTTGGAGCGCAGGAGGTTGCCGGAGGCGAGGACGAGCGCCGCGGTCAGCAGCCCGATCTTGACCAGGATCGCGACGCCGTAGCTCGTATCCCACAGGGCGTTGACGGCGGGCATGTGGACGATCGTCGCGCCGGTCCCGGTGGCCAGCAGCACGATCACCGAGACGAGGGCGACGTTCGAGAAGCGCGGGACGACGGCCGCGAGGACCCTCCGACGGTCGGCCGGCCGGCTGCGGAGCCCGATGGCCAGGACGAGCAGGCCGAGCAGCCCGCCGAGCCACACCGAGCCCGAGACGAGGTGGACGAAGTCAAGCGGGACCGACAGCCCGCGGGGTGAGGTCTGCCCCGCATGGCCGACCGCTCCGGGAATCATCAGCGTGGCGGCGGCGGCCAACAGGGCGCCGGTCGTGGCCGCCAGCTCGGCCACCGTCCGCTGCTCGCGGTCGCCGCGATCGAGCCACAGGGTGATCGAGGCCGCGACCGCGAACAGGCCGAAGCACAGCTCGGCATCGAGCCAGCCCCGCCCGAACGCCGTGACCCGGAGCAGCGGAAGGATCGCACCGAGGTCGAACACCGATCGAAGGGAGTCGTTGGCGATCGCCACATCGAGGTACACCGGCATCGCGATCAGCCCCACGACGGTGGCGAGCACCTGCGCGCGGGTGAGCCCGCGCAGGTTCCCATCGGCCCGCCTTGCGGGCCGGGCGATGAGCACGCGCAGCACGAACAGCCCGATCGCGCTCATCACCGACAGGAACGCGAGCCACCGGGTGACGAGCAGCGGCGCGGTGACGGCGGTGGCCGAGACGTGCGGGATCGGGAACTGGGGCGCCGGGCCGGGGTTCGGCCCGACCGCGAACGTGAAGTAGCCCTGGACGGGGTGGCCGTCGATCGAGATCGCTCGCCAGTAGACGAGATACCAGCCCTGCGCCATCCCGCTCTGCAGGGGAATCGAGCAGGGTGTCGGGGTTGGCCGGACTGCGTCGCGCCGGACCGGTCGTCTGCTGGCGGCCCGCCGGCGTCGGTCACCGAGACCGATCGCGAAGCGCGGCTCGACGGCCTCGTCGTAGGTGAGCGCGACCTCACGCGGGGCACGGTCGAGCACGCCGGTGGCGACCGGCGAGGTCCGCACGAGGTAGGCGTGGGCGCTCGCCCGCCGCGGGGAGCGCGACCAGCAGGAGTGCGATGCCGAGCATCGCCCCCCGGAGCGGGCGGGGCACGGCGCGGCGACTCACTAGGAGGCGACCTGAAGCGTGAACGGCGCGGTGATGATCTTGCCGCCGAGCTGCATCTGGAGGAACAGCTCCCAGGTGCCCGGCACCGGGATGAGCACCCCGAGGTTGAGCTTGCCGGGGGCGGTCGAGGTCCCGGTGACCCTCGCCCCGCCGAGCGTCGTCGTGCAGTTGGCGGCCCCGGCCCCGCACACGTGGGTGTGGAAGTAGTCGAGCGAGCCCGCGTGGAAGAAGATCGCATGGGCGAGCGCGCCGAACCACGGCGTGAAGCTCACCGGGTGGCCGTGCGGGTCGGTGACGGTGACGTCGACGAACTGGGCCTGGATCGGCGTGGATCGGTGGCGGGCCGGCCATCGCGAAGCGGTACCCGTCGATCACCTGCGCGGCCCGGAACTTCGGCAGTGGCTTGGGGTGGTAGGCGCCGGTCGACGGTGACGTTGGTGAAGAGCTGGAAGTTCGGCCAGCACCCCGGGGACCTTGGGATAGGTGTCGACGAGCACGTGGTACCGGCCCGGGGCGGGAAACGTCACTGTCTGGCGCAGCGACCCGTCGGCGGCGATCGGCGGATGCTCGTGGATGATGTAGGCGAGGTCGTCGCGGACGATGATCAGGTGGACGCCGGTATGCGGGCCTGCGCCGGTCTTGTAGCTCGTCAGTGGTCTGCCGTCCGGCATCCGCACCGTGAACGAGACGACGACCGGGTGGGCCGGGGCGACCGCCGTCGCGGGCTGGAAGCCGCCGAGCGTGAACTGGCGCGCGGCGCCGATCACCGGGAGCGTTGACCGCCGGCCCGGAGCTGCTCCCGCACCCGGCGAGCGCGATCAGAGCGGCGAGGGCAATGCCGGTCGCCAGTGCCCGGGACCGTGTCGCGCGGGCGCCGACGCGGCCCCGGTTCACCGGAGCGCCGCCTGCAGCGCGGCCGTGAATGCATTGACGCCGAACGAGCCCTCGAGCCGGGCGGCGATCCTTCCGTGGCTGTCGATCGTGAACAGCCACGGCTCGGTCTGGAGGCCGAAGGCCTTCAGCTGCGGCCGCAGGCCCTTGCTCGGCTGATTGTCGACGTAGACCTCCTGGTGGATGAACGTGATCCGGCTGCCGAACTGCTGCTGGAGTGCGACCGCGATGTCGGTCACCGGGCCGCACACCCGCGAGGTGCAGAGCTGCGGGGTGGAGAAGAGCAGGGCCACCGGCCGCTTGCCGAGCACGCTGGCGAGCGAGACCGAGGCCATCGACTCCGGCGGGACGCGGGTCGTGAGCAGCGAGCGGTTGCCGCCGACCGACGCGAGCGTGTCGGTTGCGATCCTGGGCGCCGGCGCCCCGACGTCCGGGATCGGCGAGTGGGCGGCCACCGCGATCTCTCCCGTGCGCCCCGGTGAGCCCGTTCGGTCCTCGCGTGAGGGCGAGCACGAGATAGGTGCCCGGTGCCTTCAGCGGCACGTTGGCGGCGTAGATCGCCTTGATCCCGCCCGGACCGCTGTTCTGGGCGCTGCGATCGGCTGGCGGGACGGTGAGCGGATCGGCCGGGGCCGGGAACGGCCCCTCGGCCTGGCTGTTCGCCGTCCGGGCGATGTAGATCGCGGTCGGCGCGTAGACGAACGCCCCCGCGGCAGGTGTTGAGCGCGAACGCGAACCGCCGCGTCCCCGGCGTGAAGCTGCCGGTGGCGGCGCCGAGCTGGGCACCGGGATGGACGGTGCTGGCGAGGCCCTGGAGCGTCGCGCCCGTTCGTGGCCGGGAACTGCGTGGCCGTGGGGCGCTCGGCCTGGGAGAGCTCGTCGATCGCCGGCGGCGGTCCGGAGGAGGTCGTGACGCTCACGCTCGCCGTGCCGGTGCTCGTGCTGCTCGAAGCGCTCGAGCTGCTCGACGAGCCCGAGGAGCCACAACCGGCGAGGACGGTGGCGGCGAGGATGGTGGGGAGCAGCGCGCGGAGGGGTCGCATCACGTATTGACGGCGGAGAGGAGCCAAAGACCGAGGCAGGTGAAGGTAACCATCACGACGAGCATCCAGCGTTGCGAATCTCGGCGGCCGAGCGTGGATCCTCATACATGACCAGGGCTCGGTCGTGCGCAAGCGCCAGTCCGCCGACGTGGCCGCCGACGAGCGCCGCGACCTGGACGTACCAGATCGCCGCGGCCGAGACGATGCCGTAGTCGATCGGCGTCCCCGCGGTACCGAACACGTTGGCGCCGGTCCCGAACGGGTCCGACACGAGCGAGGCGGTCGCCTGGCCCTGGGTCACGAGCAGCGAGAAGTAGTGGGCGAGCAGGTAGCCGAAGGCGATCGGCGCGAGGCTGAACGCGAAGGCGCGCGCGAGCGAGCGAGGCTCGGTACGCCGTCGAGATGCCGCTCATCCCCCGGATCCCGCCCCAGTAGAGGGCGGCGCAGAGCGCCGACGCAGACCGCCAGGCCGATCGTCTGCGACGAGCTCGAGCGTCGCGGTCCCCCCGAGGTGCAGGCCGCCGAGGTCGCCTTGGAGCGAGGGGCCGATGCTCCGCCACACCGGGCCGTTGAGGAAGCCGTCGAACGTCGTCGTGCCGATCATCGCCACGAGCAGAGCGACCGTGCCGGGGATCTCCGAGCGCCCGCCAGCCCGGGCGAGGCCGCTGAGCGGCGGCCGCCGGGAGACGACGCCGTCGGCGCAGCTCGATCGGAGCCAGCCCGCCGAACAGGCCGAAGACGACCGCGAAGGCGTCGCCGCGGTCGCTCCACGCCTCGATCCCGTAGAGGGCCATGCCGACGAGCTGCGCGAGGGCGTAGGCGAGGGCCAGCACGGCGAGCGTCGCGGGCTGCTGGCGGCCGGTGAACACGAGCTCGACCCAGCCGAAGGCGAGAATCCCGGCCGCCGCGGGCCAGCGGCCGAGTGCCGCCGGGTAGGGGAGGGGCGCGGCGAAGTGCCGGGCGTGGCCCGTCCGGCGGGCGAGCCACCGGACCCCGAGGGCGAGCGAGCGCCACGGATTGATCAGCGCGGAAGACGTCGCCGAGCAGCGCGCTGAGGACCGGCACGCCGACCCAGAACAGCACGAATACGGCGGTCGGGGCGAGGTTCGTGGTCGGGATCTGGCTCCCGGCGATGCCGGCCCATACGACGAGCACGAACGCCGCGATCCCGGCGCGCCGGCGACCACCACCCGGATCCACGCCGGGACAGCGAACATCCGGACCGGCGTCGCCTCGGCGAGGCGTGGCGTGCTCCACAGCCGGCCGAGCGCGATGAACGAGACGATCAGGACCGCTCCGGCGACCCAGGCGAACAGCCACGCCGGCACCGGCAGGTACGCGCGCCCGACGAGCCCGTGGGCCGCAGCCGGGGACGGGCCGATCGCCGCTGTCAGGGCGATCAGGCCGCCGGTGAGGGCCAGCGCCCGTGTCACGCGCGCGATCGATACCGGGACTCGCACCGCCGAAGCGTAGTGGCCCAAGATCCTGACCAATGGTCGTGACGGCGGTGACAACCAGGTCCAAACAGGTCGTTCACAACTGGTTAACAACTGGCCCAGGGGCCCAGCCGACACTGCTCGGCATACGAATCCAGAAGGAGAACGACATTGAGAAAGAGTGCACTCACTGCAGCCGTGCTGGCGCTGTCCGCGTCGGTCGGGGTGGCAGCTTGTGGGTCCAGCAGCTCGAGCTCCAGTTCCAGCCGGCTCAGCTCCAGCTCGCAGCGCCGGCGGCTCCGGCGCCGCCAGCTCGATCAACGGCTCCGGCTCGACGTTCGCCGCACCGATCTACAACCAGTGGGGCCAGAACCTGTCCTCGCAGGGCCTGACGGTCAACTACGGCGCGCTCGGCTCGGGCGCCGGCATCGCCGCGCTGCAGAGCTCGACCGTCGACTTCGCGGGCAGCGACCCGGCGATGAAGCCGGCCGAGGTCCCAAGGCCAAGGGCGCGGTGCTCCAGTTCCCCGTCGCCTTCGGCGGGATCACGATCTCCTACAACCTCCCCGGCGTGAAGGCCGGCCTGAAGCTCGACGGCAAGACCGCCGCCGACATCTTCCTCGGCAAGGTCAAGAAGTGGAATGACCCGGAGATCAAGGCGCTCAACCCAGGCGTGAGCCTGCCGAGCACGACGATCACCGTCGTCCACCGCTCGGACTCGAGCGGCACGACGAAGGGCTTCACCACGTTCCTCGACGCATACAACCCCGCGTGGGCCACGGTCGCCGGCAAGCCGGACAAGACCGCCAAGTGGCCGACCGGAACCGGCGCGCCGAAGAACGCCGGCGTCGCCGCGGCGATCAAGCAGACCCCGGGTGCCGTCGGCTACGTCGAGCAGGCCTATGCCCTGCAGAACGGCTTCACCTACGCCGCGGTCAAGAACAAGGCCGGCCAGTACGTGCTGCCGACGCTCCAGGCCGCCTCGGCGGCAGCGGCCGGCGGCGCGATTCCGGCTGACCTCACGGTCAGCACGATCAACGCCCCCGGCGCGACCGCGTACCCGATCACGTCCCAGACGTTCATCGTCGTCTACAAGGACATGTGCAAGGCCGGCCGTACCAAGGCGCAGGCCATCGCCGTGAAGAAGTTCATCACCTACGGCCTCGGCCCCGGCCAGAAGGTCGAGCAGCAGCTCGACTTCGCGCCGCTGCCCGCGCCCTTGCTGTCCAAGGCGCAGGCGCAGCTCACCCAGATGACCTGCAACGGGGCACCGCTCTCGTAGCGGTCGCGTTGGAGGCAAGCGCAGCCAAGCTCGGCGGCGGCCGCTCGGTTCTCGAGCGGTCGCCGTTCAGCCGTCTCCCCGATCGGGTCCTCCGTTTCGGGCTGGCCGGTATCGCCGTCGGCGTGCTGGTGCTGCTCGGAGCGTTCTTCGTCGGTGCTCGTGGCCGAGTCCTCGAGCAGCGCGTTCAGCCACATCGGGGTGTTCCACTTCCTGTTCCGCAACAACTGGGACGTCTCCCAGCTGTCCGCAGGGGGCGGCGTGCAGCACCGGGCACGGCTGCACATTCGGGGCCTGGCCGATGCTGCTCGGGACGCTGCTCACCGCGGGGATCGCGCTCGTGATCGGCGTGCCGGTGGCCGTCGCCGACCTCGCTGTTCCTCACCGAGCTCTGCTCCGCGCCGCGCGCGGGGTCCGCTCGCGATCCTCGTCGACCTGCTCGCCGCGGTCCCGTCGGTCGTCTACGGCCTCTGGGGCTTCGTGCGTGCTCGCCCCCAATCTCCGTGGCTTCCAGCAGTGGCTCGCGGACACGTTCTCGTTCCTGCCCTTCTGGGCCGGCCACGTCGCCGGCCCGAGCTACTTCCTGGCCGGTCTCGTGCTGGCGATCATGATCCTGCCGATCGTCTCGGCGATCTCCCGTGAGGTGATCGCCACCGTCCCCTCGGAGCACAAGGAGGCCGCGCTCGCGCTCGGCGCGACCCGCTGGGAGATGATCCGGATCGCCGTGCTGCCGTACGCCCGGCCGGGCATCACCGGCGGGGCGATGCTCGGCCTCGGGCGGGCCGTCGGCGAGACGATCGCCGTCGCCTACGTGATCGGCGGCTCGACGACGCTCGGCCACTCGATCTTCGAGCAGGGGCAGTCCCTCGCCGGGGTGATCGCCCTCCAGTTCGGCGAGGCCGAATCGACCCCGCTGTACAAGTCCTCGCTGATCGCCGCGGGGCTCGTGCTGTTCGTGCTCACGCTGTTCGTCAACCTCGTCGCCCGGCAGTACGTCGTGCGGGCGAGTCGCTTCGGCGGGGGGCGGCGCGGAAGGGACGCCACCGGCGGAGGCGCGGCGCTCCCGGGGATCACCGAGCTGGAGCCGACAGGCGGATGAGCGCCACCTCGCCATCGCTCAGCAAGCTCCCGCCGGTGAGCGCGCGGCGCCGCCGGACCGATAAAGCCATGCGGGGGCTGCTCGCGGTTGGCACCGGGATCGCGCTGATTCCGCTCGTGCTGATCCTCTACTACCTGATCAAGAAGGGGATCGGGACGTGGAGCGGCGACTTCTTCACCACCGACCCGAACCTCAGCCAGTGCTTCCCGCACATCGCCGGCGCGCCGCCCCCACCCCCGTGCAACATCGGCGGGATCCGCTCGGCGATCCTCGGCACGCTGGAGATCGTCGCGCTCGCCACCGTGCTCGCCGTCCCGCTCGGGAATCGGGGTGGCGCTGTACCTCACCGAGTACGGCAAGGAGTCCCGGTTCGCCAACACGGTCCGGTACTTCGTCGACGTGATGACCGGCGTGCCGTCGATCGTCTTCGGCCTGTTCATCTACATCGTGCTCGTCGTCAGCCACGTCGGCGGCGACGCGATCGGCTGGAAGGGCGCGCTCGCGCTCGCTCTGCTGATGCTCCCGATCGTCGTGCGCTCCTCGGAGGTCGTGCTCGGTCTCGTGCCGTCCAGCCTGCGCGAGGCCGCCCTCGCGCTCGGCGCCCCGCGATGGCGCGTCGTGCTCCGGGTCGTGCTGCCGACAGCGCGCTCCGGACTGCTCACCGGCTCGCTGCTCGCCGTCGCTCGCGCGGCCGGCGAGACCGCCCCGCTGCTGTTCACGATCGGGGCCGCGCACGTGCTCACCGGCAATCTCAGCCAGCCGATGAACTCGCTGCCGAGCCAGATCTTCTCCGACCTCGGTCAGAACACCGACAACTTCGTCAACCGGGCGTGGGGGGCAGCACTCACCCTCGTCGCCTTGATCCTGATCCTGAACCTGATTGCCCGCCTCGCCGCCCGAAGGAGTCGCCTGGCATGATCCCACCTGACACGCAGAGCAAGGAGCAGCCGCAGTTGTCCACCGCAGACCGTCCGGCCCAGGGCCAGTCCGAACCCGCGAAGGACCAATCGGCAACCTCCACGCCGGAGGGGCTCCAGGCGGCCGGGCACGACGTCCTGCTGAGCGACCTCCACGCGTTCTACGGCGACCAGCACGCGGTCAAGGGCGTCGATCTCAAGTTCCCCGGCGGGGAGGTGACCGCGATCATCGGCCCGTCGGGCTGCGGCAAATCGACGATGGTCCGATGCATCAACCGGATGCACGAGGAGATCCCCGGCGCCCGGGCGACCGGCTCGGTGACGCTCGACGACTTCGACATCTACTCCGACGGAGTCGACGTGACCGCGGTTCGCCGGCTGATCGGGATGGTGTTCCAGAAGCCGAACCCGTTTCCGACGATGTCGATCTTCGACAACGTCGCCTCGGGGCTCAAGCTCACCGGCGCCAAGGGCGGGAACCTCCGCGAGCGCGTCCACAAGGCGCTCCGCTCGGTCGGCCTCTGGAACGAGGTCAAGAACCGCCTCGACGAACCCGGCATCGGTCTCTCCGGCGGTCAGCAGCAGCGGCTGTGCATCGCCCGGACGATCGCCGTCGAGCCCGAGGTGATCCTGATGGACGAGCCGTGCTCGGCGCTCGACCCGGTGGCCACGCTGAAGATCGAGGAGCTGATCGAGGAGCTCAAGGACAAGTTCACGATCGTGATCGTCACCCACAACATGCAGCAGGCCGCGCGGGTGGCGAACACGACGGCGTTCATGCTCGACGGCGAGCTCGTCGAGCACGCGGCCACGAACCAGATCTTCACCAACCCGAGTGACGAGCGCACCGAGCGGTACGTCACCGGCAAGTTCGGGTAGCGGAGCAGACGCTGCAACACGAGACGCGCCACGGATTCCGCGAGAGCCTCAAGGGCCTCGAGAAGCAGACGCTCGGCGGGCTGGAGCTCGTCAACGAGCAGCTCGACCGCGCGCTCGACGCGATCGGGCTCCAAGGACATCGAGCTGGCCACGCCTCGTCGTCTCCGACGACGACCGGATCGACGGCCGCTACCTGGAGGTCCACCAGGGCGTGCTGTCGCTGCTCGCCCGCCAGGCCCCGGTGGCCGGCGACCTGCGGATCGTGGCCGCGCTGCTGCACATGATCCGCTGCATCGAGCGGATGGGCGACCAGTGCGTGAACATGGCGAAGCTCGTGCCGCTCTCGGGGTACGAGGCCCCGAAGGACCAGGAGATCCTCAACTCGATCGAGCGGATGGGCCAGCTCGCCCGCACTCAGGTCGACCGCAGGCCTCGCAGGCGTTCTCCCGACGCAACGTCGAGCTCGCACGGGACATCGCCCGTCAGGACCTGGAGATCAACCGGCTCAACCGGGAGATCTTCCGGCGCGCGGTCGAGATCGGCGACGACCCGGAGCTCCGCGAGTGGGCGATGCTGATGATCCTCGTCGCCCGGTGCCTGGAGCGGATCGGCGACAACACGGTCGACATCGCCGAGCAGGTCATCTTCGTCGTCACCGGTCTGTTCCGGGAGATGACGGACGCTCCGGAGACGGCTGCGGCGCGAACACCCTGACCGGCTCCTGCTTGCCCTTGAGCGTGATCCCCTCGCGCTCGGCGAGCTCGGTCGGCGGGTCGCTGCAGGAGCTCCCTCGTGCGCTCGGTCATGAGGATCGTGTCGCCCGTCTCCCGGGTCGCCGACTCGACCCGCGCCGCGACGTTCACCGGGTCCCCGATCACGCTGAACTCGAGCCGGCCGGCGCCACCGAGGTTCCCGGCCACGACCTCGCCCGAGTTGAGGCCGATCCCGAACGACAGCTGATCCTCGCCGCCTGCCTCCTCGGCGATCTCGAGGGCGGCGGCGAGCGCCTGGTCGGCGTGGTCCTCCTGCCGGCGCGGGGCGCCGAACACCGCGAGCAGGCCGTCGCCGATGAACTTGTCGACCCGCCCGCCGTGATCGTGGATGATCGGGACGACCCGCTCGAACAGCGCGTTGAGCGCCGCCACGACCTCCTCGGCCGGCGTCGACTCGGCGAACTCGGTGAACCTCGCGGACGTCGAGGAACATCAGCGTCACCTCCACCTGCTCGCCCTCGAGCCGCGTGCCCTCCTCGAGCACGTGCGCGGCGACATCCGGGTCGACATAGGTGCCGAACGCCTCGCGGATCCGCTCGCGCTCCGCGAGCCCCTCGACCATCGCGTTGAAGCCGAGCTGGAGCTGGCCGATCTGGGTTCCGTCGTAGACCGGGACGCGGACGTCGAAGTCGCCGGCGCTGGACCTCGGACAGCGCGTCGCGCGCACCGACTCGACGGGATCGGCCGTCGCGCGGGCGGCGACGCGTCACCGCGAGCAGGCCGACGAGCGATCCCCGTCCCGCCGAGCACGACCATCGCCACGCCGAGCTGATGGCGGGGTCGGCCTCGCGGGCGCCGGACAGCGCGAAGATGCCGATCACGACCATCCCGAACACCGGCAGCCCGGTGCCGAACATCCAGGCGAGCAGCGCGCGGGTGGCGACGCCCGGGACCGCGAGCTTGCCGGGCGCGCCGTGACCGAGGGCGCGGGCGGCCGTGGGCCGCAGGAGCAGCTCGGTGAGCAGGTACGCGCACGAGCCGGTGACGAGGCCGGTGAGCGCGACGACGCTCGCCACCCGCACGCCGAGCGCGCCGGAGTAGGTCGCGTTGAGAACCCCGAACAGGACCGCGGCGAGCAGCCACAGCGCGACGGTGAGCGCGAACATCCGCATCGGCGCACGCAGGACGATCCGGGTCTCGGCGAGCGTCGGCGGCCGCTCCTCGGTGAGCCACTTCCGCATCCCGCGGAGACCACGGGTGCCGAGGACGGTCCCGACCGGGGCCGCGATCAGCCCGTACCCGGCGGCGGCGAGGGCGTTGACGAGCTTCAGGTGGCCGCTGTCGGGCCACGGACGGCAGCGGCACCGCGAACAGCGTGATCACGAGCACCGCGAGCCGCGCCGATCAGGTTCGTGACGATCATCGTCACCGTGATCACGATCTGCCCGAAGCGGGCCAGCTCGCTGCCGGACATCTCGTGCGTGCCCGGGCGGAGGACCTCGCCGAAGCCCTTGGCGACCAGGGTTCTCGTTCCCGTGCCCGCCATCGTCGATTTCACCCTATAGCTTCGGTGGGCGGCCCTCCTCGCCATCGGGTTCCGGAGCCTGTCCACGGATCCATCCGCGGCGGGGTCGAACTTGGCCCTGTGGCCAAAGACCGGCCTTGCGCCGGGCGTATAGCTTGCTCAGCCATGGCCACACGATCCCCGCAAATCGTGGCTTTCGGAGGAGGCGGGTTCTCGACCAACTGGCGGAACACGCTGCTCGACGACCACCTGCTCGCGATGACCGGTGTCGCCCGGCCGAAGGTCTGCTTCCTGCCCACCGCGAGCGGCGACGCCGACCACTACGTCGTCCGCTTCTACCGCGCCTTCGGGGCGGAGCGCTGCGAGCCCTCGCACATCTCGCTGTTCCGGCGCGAGACCGGGGTCGGCGATCCCGACGCCCACCTTCTCGCCCAGGACCTGATCTACGTCGGTGGCGGGAGCCTCGTGTCGCTGATGGGCACCTGGCGCGCCCACGGGATCGATCGAGGCGCTCCGTGACGCGTGGCGCGCGGGCGTGGTCCTGTGCGGCGGATCGGCCGGCTCGCTGTGCTGGTTCACCACGGCGCTGAGCGCGTTCCACGAGGGGCCGGCCCGCCGCCTGGAGGGGCTCGGGCTGCTTCCCTGGAGCAATGCCGTGCACCTCGACAGCGAGGAGGGCCGCGGGAGTGATTTCATTCAGGCCGTGGCCGAGGGACTCGGACCTGGATACGCCGCCTCCGACGGCGCCGCGCTGCACTTCGTCGGCACCGAGCTCGCCGAGGTGATCGCCTCCGAGCGCGGGGCCCGCGCGGTGTTCGCGGAGCCCGACGGCGCGGGTGGCGTCACCCAGCACGAGCTCGCGGTCCGCGACCTCGGCGCGCCGGCCGAATTGCGGGCCGCCTCCGCGGCGGAGTGTGCGCCGGGTACGGCGCTCGCGGCGTGAGCCTCGGCACTGGCCCGACAGACCGCCGCCGGATCCTCGCCATGGGGGGCGGGGGGTTCACGATGAACGAGCGCACGCCGGCGCTCGACCGGCTCGCCCTGTCGCTCAGCGCGGCTCCGGTCCCGCGGGTGTGCTTCATGCCGACCGCGAGCGGCGATCCCCGTGAACAGGCGACGCGGTTCATCGAGCGCTTCGGCGAGTGGCCGTGCGTGCCGACGGTGCTGTCGCTGTTCCACCTCGGCCGCGACCGGATCGATCCCGTCGCGCACCTCGGCGAGCAGGACGTGATCTACGTCGGCGGCGGCTCGATGCGCAACATGCTCGCGATCTGGCGCGAGCATGGCGTCGACGGCGCGCTGCGCTCGGCGTGGGAGCGCGGGGCGGTGCTCGCCGGCCTGAGCGCGGGCGCGATGTGCTGGTTCGAGGGCGGGGTGAGCATGAGCGGCGGCCAGCCCGAGGCGGTGAACGGTCTGGGGCTGCTGCCCGGCAGCCTCTCGGTCCACCTCCGGGGCGAACCGGAGCGGCTTCCGGCCTACCGGCATGCGGTGGCCACCGGGGTGCTCCCCGCCGGCTACGCCGCCGACGACGGGGCCGCACTCGTGTTCGCCGGCACGGAACTGCTCGAGGCGGTCTCCTCGCGATCGGACGCGCGGATGCTGGCGGTCGCCCCCGACGGCGAGGGGGGTGTCCGCGAGCGTCAGCTCCCCATCCGTCTGCTCCCCGGCGCCTCGGCGGATCCACAGGCGCACCGCGACGAGCACGGCGTGGGGGAGCTGCGGGCGCTGCGCTCGGGCCGCCGGCGCTGGGGCTAGACGGGCCGGAGCCGCGTCACGGGGAGCTCGGCGCCTCCCGGGAGCGGCGCACGGTGACGATCGCCAGCGCGAGCGCGATGACGGCGGCCACCGCGATCAGCACGACGAGCAGCACAGTCGTCCCGCTCGAGCCCGACGAGCCCCCCGAGGTGCCCTTCAGCGGATGCCCGGCCGCCGTCGACAGCCGGGCCACGGCCGTCGAGGCCGCGCGGGCGAGATCGTCGCTGCCCTTGCCGCCCGGCGGCTTGATCCCGGACAGCGCGCGCTGTGCGGCCGGCGGCAGGCCCACGGCGCCGTAGCCGCTCGCCATCACCACGAGCAGCGGCTGTTTGCGCTGGTAGCTGATCTCCTGATCGAGGAACGCCGCGTAGCGCTGAGGCTTGCCGAACAGGTCGGGGATCACGCCGAGGTCCGGCGGCGAGGCGATCAGCGCGACCTTGATCGGAAAGCCCGCCTTCGCCGCCGCCGCGGTCTCGGCGTCGAGGGCGTGCTGAAGCGGAGCCGACACCGCGGGGCTGAACGGGTAGTAGACGTTCTGACCGAGCAGCACGTCGCTCGCCGGATCACCGTCGCCGAGCGCGGCGGGGGTGCACGCGGCGACGAGCCCGAGCGCGACGACGATCGGGAGCAGGGCACGGGCCGCATCTCGGATCATGGCTCGGAGGGTAGGAGGCTTCCGCAGACGGGGCCCGGACCTCCGGCCCGGACTCACCGGGAGCCGACGGGCTGGGCGCGGAGTGCCGCGGGGCCGTCGATCGGCTCGCCCCGGGCCGTGCTCTCGATCACCGCCCGCACGAGCTCGGGGTCGTCCCACATCGGCACATGGCCGCAGTCGGGCAGCAGGATCCGGCGCACCGCATGCGTGCGGAGCTCGGCCGGGCGGATCAGGCGGTCGCGATCGCCGAACGCGAGCGTGACCGGCACCGACAGCTGCGCGGCGCCGGAGAAGTGACCGCGCCGCATCGCCGTCGCGGTCGCGTCGTAGGCCGTCGCGCGACCGTAGGAGCGGACGATCCGGGTCGCGGCCCGGTACGGCACGCGCTCGGGGTGGGCGACGAACGAGCGCAGGGCGACGTGGCGCAGATGGGGCTCGAGCAGAGCGGCCGGAACGACCGGACCCAGCCACCGGACCGCGCGGTGGGCGCGGCCGCGGACGACCTCGCCCGGCGCGAGCACCGGGCGCCGCCACAGGCCGGCCGGGCACAGAGCCGTGACGGTCAGGGCCCGGCCCATCGTGGCCAGCTCCAGCGCGACCCATCCACCGAGCGAGTTACCGACGGCGTGGACGCGGTCCGCGCCGAGGCCGTCGAGCGCGGCTGCGATCGCCTCGGCCAGCGCCCGAGCGGTGGGGACCGTCCCGTCCGCCAGCGGCCGCGATCGGCCGAACCCGGGGAGGTCGAGGGCGATCACCTCGAAGTTCCGCGCCAGCCCCCCGAGCACCGGCTCCCACACGCACAGCTCCCCGCCGATCCCGTGCAGAAGCACCATCGGCTCTCCCTGCCCGGCGCGCTGCACGTGCAGCGCGCTCCTGGATCCGGTGCGGCGCATGGGCGTAGGCTACGCGCCTCCCGCCCGATCGTCAGGAGCCGCCGTGCCCGCCACCAACCGTCAGATCCGTCTCGCCGCTCGCCCGTCCGGGCTCCCCGACGCCTCGAACTGGAATCTCACCGAGGAGCCGGTGCCCGATCCGCAGGAGGGCCAGGTCGTCGTCCGCACGACGCACATCTCGCTCGACCCGGCGATGCGCGGATGGATGAACGAGGGCCTGTCCTACATCCCGCCCGTCGAGCTCGGCGCCGTGATGCGGGCGGGCACGGTCGGCGAGGTCGTCGCCTCCGAGCACCCCGACTTCGCCGTCGGCGACCACGTGTCCGGCGCGCTCGGTGCGCAGGCCTACGCCGTCACCGACGGAGCCGGCGTGTACAAGGTCGACCTCTCGCGGGCGCCGGCGCCGACGTATCTCGGAACCCTGGGCCTCACCGGGATGACGGCGTACTTCGGCCTGCTCGACGTGGGCAAGCTGAAGCAGGGCGACACGGTGGTCGTGTCCGGCGCGGCCGGCGCGGTGGGGAGCGTCGTCGGGCAGCTGGCCAAGATCAAGGGGGCCGCGCGAGTGGTCGGGATCGCCGGGGGCGAGGAGAAATGCCGCTGGCTCACCGACGAGCTCGGCTTCGACGCCGCGATCGACTACAAGTCCGAGAACGTCGCCGCCGCGCTGCGGACGCACTGCCCGGACCGGATCGACGTGTACTTCGACAACGTCGGCGGGGAGATCCTGGACGCTGCGCTGACCCGCATCGGCCGCGGCGCCCGGATCGTCATCTGCGGCGCGATCTCGCAGTACAACGCGACCGAGATGAAGGGCCCGTCCAACTACCTCGCCCTGCTCGTGTTCCGGGCTTCGATGACCGGCATGGTCGTGTTCGACTGGGCCGACCGCTACGGAGAGGCGGCGGCCGAGCTCGCCGGGTACCTCGCCGAGGGCAAGCTCGTCACGCGCGAGGACGTCGTCCGGGGCACGATCGATGACTTCCCCGAGACGCTGCTGAAGCTGTTCCGGGGCGAGAACACGGGCAAGCTCGTGCTCGAGCTCACCGAGTAGGCCGCACGTCCGCCGGGCTCGCGTCCCGGTCAGGGTGGTCCTCGACCTTCTTCCATGCCGACCCGTCGCCGGCGAGGGCGCAGCGGGCGACGTCGACCGCCGGTCCGCGCCTAGGCCGTCGGGCCGCTTGAACTGCGTCGAGAGGAACCGGTCCCACAGGCCATCGGTCATCAGCCTCCGCTGGCCGATCAGCAGGTGGGCCGACGGGGTGACGCGGACCCGGATCGGGGCCTTGCGGGCCTGGATCGCCTTCTCGATCGCCTTGGCCACGTCATCGGGGTCGCCGCCGAGGCGGGCGAGCGGCCCCTTCTCGTAGACCTCGGCGGTCGACTGGGCGACCTGGGCGTTGAACGCGTCGTAGGGCCCGTCCCCGGTGCTGATCGAATCGCCGGCCGTGCTGGCGAACTCGGTGCGGATCAGTCCAGGCTGGACGATCGTGACCCCGACGCCGAACCCCGAGACCTCGAACCGCAGCGCATCGCTCAGAGCCTCCACGGCGTACTTCGTCGCGTGGTACACGCCGCCGCCCGGGAACGTGAAGTTCGCTCCCATCGAGCTGATGTTGACGATCCGCCCGTACCCCTGCTCACGCATCCCCGGCAGCACGAGCTGGCACATCCGCACGAGCCCGAACACGTTCGTCTCGAACTGCCGCCGCAGGCTCTCCGGGCTCACCGTCTCGACCGCGCCGGACTGCGAGTAGCCCGCGTTGTTGACGAGCACCCCCACCGCGCCGGCCTCCTCGGTGACCTGGGCGACGGCGGCCTCCATCGAGCCCTCATCGGTCACGTCGAGGGCAAGCGTGCGACAGCCGCCGGTGTGGAGATCGGCGATCGTCTCGGGGCGGCGAGCCGAGGCGTAGACGGTGTGGCCGGCCGCGGCGAGGCGGCGGGCGGTGGCCCGGCCGATGCCGGTCGAGCAGCCGGTGATGAGGATCGCGCGGGAGGTGTCGGGCATGGTGGGGAATCTACGCGGGTCCGGGGCTCACGTGTGGCGGGAAGTGACGGCTGGCTCAGCCCAGCTCGACGGCCAGCGCCAGTTCGTCGGCGCCCCGCACGAGCCCGAGCTTCACCGCCGAGCCGCCGCCCCCGCGGACGGCCCGGTCGACGTCGGCGATCGTCCGCACCTCCTGACCCCCGGCCGCGGTGATGAGATCGCCGCGCTGGAGGCCGGCCCGGGACGCCGGGGTGTTGCGCATCACGCGGAGCACGAGCACCCCGGGGACGTCCGGGAGGCCGACGGCCCGTCGCATCCGGGTCGCGGTCGCGGCGCTCGCCACCGCCACGCCGAGCCGCGGCGTCGAGCCCTCCCCGGGCTCGAGGAACCGCAGCCAGGCAGCGACGTCCCCACCGATCCGCTCGGCAGCGTCCTCGGGCAGTCCGGCGAGGAGGCGCTCGGCGCGGCGAAGGTAGGCCGGCTCGGCCGCCTCGTGGAGTGCCCGGCCGGCCTCGGTGATCGTCACGGTCACCGAGCGGCGGTCCTCGGGGTCGGCGCGCCGCTCGATCATCCCCGCGCGCTCGAGCCGGCCGAGGCGGACGGAGACGGTGCCGGCGGTGCGCCGCATCGCGGTGATCAGCTCGCGCTGGCCGACCCCCTCTCCGCCGGCGCGGGCGAGCGCGCCGAGCACGAGGTAGCTCGGGCGGGAGAGGCGGTGGGCGGCGAGCGCCTCGTCGAGCTCGGCCTCGATGTGGGCCGCGACGCTGATGAGGCCGTCGGTGGTGGCGGCTGCGGTGCGGGCGGTGTCGGTCGTGTCAGCAGACATGCATGCTCCTAAACGTTTGAGACAAAACAATTGTATACAATCATTCGACATGAGCACTGTCGCTGAGGTCCCCACCACACCGGTCGAGCCCGACCCGCTCGATGCGTACTCGCGAGTCGTCGTCGCCGTCGTCGGGCAGGTCGGGCCCGCGGTGGCCAACCTCCAGGTCGAGCGCCGCGGACCTCGCGGCGGTCTGCGCAGCGGCGCCGGCAGCGCCGTGATCATCGCTCCGGACGGCTACCTGCTCACCTCGGCCCACGTCGTCGAGCGGGCAGGGGCGGGCGTGGCCAGCCTCGAGGACGGCCGCCAGACCCCGGTGGACGTCGTCGGCGCCGACCCGTTGTCGGACCTCGCGGTCCTCCGCGCCGAGGACCGCGACCTCCCGTCGGCTCCGCTCGGGAGCGCCGAGGCGCTCGCCGTCGGCCAGCTCGTCGTGGCGATCGGCAATCCGCAGGGGTTCGCCGGGTCGGTGACCGCGGGCGTGGTCAGCGGGCTCGGACGATCGCTGCCGGTCGGGCGCCGTGGCGGCCCCCGCCGGATCGTCGAGAACGTGATCCAGACCGACGCCGCGCTGAACCCTGGCAACTCCGGAGGGGCACTGGTCGATGCGCGCGGCCGGGTGATCGGGATCAACACCGCCGTCGCCGGGATCGGCCTCGGTCTCGCGGTCCCGGTCAACGCCGCGACGCGACGGATCATCGCCGCCCTGATCCGTGACGGACGGGTGCGACGGGCGCAGCTCGGGGTCGCCGTTGCGCCACGGCCCGTGCCCGCGGCGAGGGCTGCCCGGCTCGGACGCGATGTCGCGGTGGCGATCGTCCAGGTGATCGCCGACGGACCGGCCGCGCGGGGCGGACTCGAGGCCGGCGACCTCCTGCTCTCACTCGACGGGACCGCTGTCACCGGTGCCACGGATCTCCAGCGGCTGATGGACGGAGAGCGGATCGGCCGGCCGCTCGCGGCCGAGGTCCTGCGCGAGGACCGGTCGCTGACGCTCACGGTCGTGCCCGACGAGCTCGGGCGCTGACCGGGACCGACTTCGCCTGCCGACCAACTCCGCCCTCGCACGCGCAACTCCCCTCGCCGGGCCGGGTTAGAGTGGGCGTCCGGCCTCCGATGTCTGTGGAGAAGGCCCATGAGTCGTCGTCTGTTCGTGGTTCCGCTGTTGCTCGTGCTGCTCGCCGGAGGTGCGGCCGCGCGGCTCGCCGTCGGGGCCACGCCGACCGCGCCACCATCGATCGCCGTCGCTCCGAACCCGATGACCGCCGGGCAGGGTGTGACCGTGTCCGGCAGGGTTCCGGGGGCCTCCGTCGGAGTCCCGGTCACGCTGTGGACGCGTGCGCCGGGCCAGGCCAGCTTCACGCCCGGCCAGGTCGTCGTCACCGACCTGCTCGGCCATTACGCGTTCATCCGCGGTCTGAACTCGACCGACACGAACCGGTCCTGGTACGTCGTCGCCAGAGGCCAGCGGAGCCGGACGGTGCTCGAGCGGGTCCACGCGTCGATCACCGCCGTCCCCTCGTCGGCATCGGTCGACAGGGGCGCGGTCGTGACCTTCAGTGGCCGCGTCTCCCCGAACCACGCCGGTGAGCGAATCCTGTTCGAGCGCACGACCGCGGTCGGCTCGCGGCTCCTCGCCCGCCCGCAGATCCGGCCGGACTCGACCTTCACGGTGCGCCTGCGGCTGACCGGTGGCGGGGATCAGACCTTCCGCGCGGTGCTCGCCGGCGACGCCCGCAACGTCACCTCCGCCTCACAGACGATGACCGTGACCGTCGGTGCGCAGGGGATCCACAAGATCAAGCACGTCGTGATCATCATGCAGGAGAACCGGTCGTTCGACACGTACTTCGGCACGTTTCCCGGCGCCGACGGGATCCCCGCCGGAGTGTGTGTACCCGACCCGGTCAACGGCGGCTGCGTGCGACCCTTCCACGACTCCGCGGACGTCAACTACGGCGGGCCGCACGGCGCGGTCAACGCGACGGCGGACATCAACGGCGGTGCGATGAACGGGTTCGTCGGCCAGGCCGAGCGCGGCTCGAAGTGCACCTCGACGAACCCGAACTGCAGCCCGTGCTCGACCGCGACCGCCGGCAAGTGCGTCGACGCCATGGGGTACCACGACGCCCGCGAGATCCCGAACTACTGGCGCTACGCCCGCGACTTCGTGCTCCAGGACCGGATGTTCGAGCCGAACAGCTCGTGGAGCCTCCCCGAGCACCTGTTCCAGGTGTCGGAGTGGTCGGCCTTCTGCACCAACCCGCTCGATGCGTTTTCGTGCACGAACGCGCTCCAGAACCCGAACAGCCCGGGCACGCCGTTGTCGACCTCGCCCCTGTACGCGTGGACCGATATCACCTACCTGCTCCACCGGAATGGCGTGAGCTGGCGGTACTACGTGGAGAAGGGGACCGAGCCCGACTGCGAGAACGACCAAGCCCAGACCTGCACTGCGGTCCCGCAGAACGCGAAGACGCCCGGCATCTGGAATCCGCTGCCGCACTTCACCGACGTCCACCAGGACAACCAGGTCGGCAACGTCCAGTCGCTGACCAACTTCTACACCGCGGCACAGACCGGCCGGCTGCCGGCGGTGACGTGGATCGACCCGAGCGGCATCGTCTCCGAGCACCCGCCCGGACTCGTCAGCGCCGGGCAGACGTACGTCACCGGACTGATCAACGCGATCATGCGCAGCCCCGACTGGTCGAGCACCGCGATCTTCCTCAGCTGGGATGACTGGGGTGGCTTCTACGACCACGTCGCGCCGCCGAACATCGATCAGAACGGCCTCGGGCTGCGCGTCCCGGGCATCGTCATCAGCCCGTACGCCCGGCGGGGCTCCATCGACCACCAGATCCTCAGCCACGACGTCTACAACAAGTTCATCGAGGACGACTTCCTCGGCAGCCAGCGCCTCGATCCGACCACCGACGGGCGACCCGACCCCCGGCCGGACGTCAGGGAGGCCAACCCGCTGCTCGGCAACCTCCTGGCTGACTTCAACTTCAGCCAGAAGCCCCGGGCACCCGAGCTCCTCCCGGTCCACCCCAAGCCGGGCCCGGCCTCGGCCCCTCCGCAGTGACCGGCGGCGCCCCGCGCGGCTAGAACAGGTGGCAGCACAGCGGCGCCGCGTGGCCAGGCCCGAACGCGGCTCAGACGGACCGATAGCGCTCGAGCGCGCGCCGGCGCTCCTCCGCGTGGTCGACGATCGGTTCGGGGTAATCGCGGCCGATCGGCAGCCCGCCCCGCGCTGCTCGGCCGCGGACATCGTCCACGGCTCCCACAGCCTGCTCGGCGGGCACATCGCGCAGCTCCGGGACCCACCGGCGGACGTATTCGCCGTCGGGGTCGAAGCGCTGGCCCTGGCGCGTCGGGTTGTACATCCGCCGGAAGGGGGGCGCGGGGTCGGTGCCGACCGACGCGATCCACTGCCAGTTGCCGTTGTTCTGGGCCGGCTCGCCGTCGAGCAGCATGCGCTCGAACCACTGCTCGCCGTGGCGCCAGTCGAGGTGCAGGTCCTTGGTCAGGAACGAGCCGACGATCAGGCGGGCGCGGTTGTGCATCCAGCCGGTGCGGGCGAGCTGGCGCATTCCGGCGTCGACCGCCGGATACCCGGTCTCGCCCCGCTGCCACGCCGGCAGGTGCGGCTCGGGGTCGTCCCACTCCAGCGAGCGGTAGCGCTCCTGGAACTCCTGGCGGATGTTGTCCGGCCACATCAGCAGGACGTGGGCGTAGAACTCGCGCCAGCACAGCTGCCGCACCCACGCCCCGGATCCCGGGCCGCCGCTGCTGCCGCGCGCGCTCCTCGCATCTCGCGCGGCGACAGGCAGCCCCAGCGCAGGTACGGGCTGAGCTGCGAGGTGCCGAGCCGGGCCATCCCGTTCTGGCGGTCGGCGTAATGGCCGATCGGGTCGCCGTCAGCCAGTTCGTCAGCGCCCGCCGACCGGCCTGCTCGCCGGGCAGCGACGACCGGCTCGCCGGCGAGACCGTCACGGCGCAATCCGAGGTGGGCGAGATCCGAGGGCACCGATCCGGTCTGCACGCCGCGGAGGCGGAGGAGGGAGCGCGCCGGGGGACGGCGAGCACGTCCCGGCGATCGAGCCCGAGCCACGTGCTTCCAGAACGGCGAGAACACCCGGAAGGGCTCGCCCTGCTTGGTCCGCGGGCGGCGACACGTCGACGACGTAGTTGCCGCCGTGGGGCCGCGCCGCGACGCCCGTCCTCGCGCAGCGCCTCGGTGACGCGCGCGGTCGCGGGCGCGGGCGAACGGGCTGACGTCGCTCGTCCACAGGACCGCGTCGGCGCCCACCTGACGGGCGAGCGCAGAGAGCTGCTCGCGCCGGGTCGCCCGTGGCGGACGGCGAGCGCGCTGCCGCGCTCGCGCAGGCCCTCGCTCGAGCTCGGCCAGGCAATCGAGCATGAACTCGCGTCCGCGCGCGAGGAGCTGAAGCGGCCGGTGAGCAGGCGGTCGTCGAGCACGAACACCGGAAGCACCCGCTCGTACTCGCGGGCCGCGGCGGTGAGCGCCGGGTGATCGTGCAGCCGCAGATCCCGCCGGAACCACAGCAGGGCCGTCGCCGGCTTCGCGCCGCCGGTCATCGGCTCCTCAGCGCGAGCCGATCGCATTCTCGACCGCGCGCTCGCAGTAGCGCCACAGCGCCTCGCGGTCGTCGGTCGAGTCCGGCGAGGCGCCGATCAGGTAGTTCGTCGGGCGGGGCCGTCGGTCGTGCCAGAAGCTCGCCGGTGCTGCGCAGCGGCTCCTCGGCGCGCTCCGAGCCAGACGATCGTGTCGGCGCCGTCGGCGGCGTCGCGGATGATCGGCCGGGTGATCGCCCGGAACACGGGCATCCACTGGCGCACGCCCTCGGTGTCGGCCCACCCGGGGTGCATCGAGTGCACGACGATCCCCCGGTCGCGCAGCCGCTCGGCCCAACCCTCGGTGATCACGACCTCCTCGCGCTTCGTCCGCGCGTAGAACTTCTTCGGGCCGTAGCGAGTCGTGGTCGGACTCGGGGTCGCCGGCCGGGATCGACTGGTCGTACATCCCGCCGGAGCTGACGTTGATGATCCGGCGCGGGGGCGCTGCGCTCCATCAGGTCGGCGAGCCGCTGGGTCGAGCGCGAACGGCGCGAGCACATGGGTGGCGAACATCAGCTCGTGGCCGTCGGCCGTCCGCGTCCGCTCGTCGGGCATGACGCCCGGCGTTGTTGACGAGCACGTCGAGCCGCTCCTCGGTGGCCGTGAAGTGGTCGGCGAAGTCGGCGATCGCGGCGAGGCTCGAGACGTCGCAGCCCACCGCGCGGACGTCGGCGCCGGGAACGACCTCCAGCACCTGCGCCCGGGCGTCCTCGCCGCGGCCGGCGTCACGTCCGAGGACGCGCACGCTCGCCCCGAGCTCGGCGAACCCGGTGGCGGTGGCCAGCCCGAGTCCGGCGGCCGCGCCGGTGACGAGCACGACCTTGCCGTCCATCCGCGGCGGATCCGCGGGCCAGTCGGGAAGGCGGCGGCGGACAGCGAGTCCGACGTTGCCGTAGCCGAGGGCGATCGAGCGGTCGAGGGCGGTGTCGAGCAGCGAAGTCAGGGTCATGGCCGGTCAGCTACCCAGCGATCGTGGTTACACGCAGAGGTGAGCTTATCTTGCAGCGGCTGTGTCGATCCGCGCGGCGAGTGCCGCGGCGAGGGCCTCGCAGTCGGCGACCGTCACGGTCAGCTCGGGGTGACGCAGCGGTCCGATCGCCCGGACCCGGGGACCCGAACGTGATCAGCACGCCGCGACGGCCGTTGCTGGCGAAAGTCGAGCCCGCGGTCGGTGATCCCGAGCCGCGGCGGCCCGGCGGTCTTGACGAACAGGTACGGGCCGGTGATCTCGACGGCGGTGATGTTGGCGTACGGGGTGCGGAGCGTCCAGCGGCCGTACCGGGCCACGAGCTCGGTCGTCGGTGAGCTCCACCGATGCGCTCGTCGGCCCGATCCCGAACGGCCGCGCCGCGGCTCGGTAGCGCTGGTCCCAGGCGAAGTCGAAGCGCTGTGGTGCGAGGATCACGAGTTCGTTCTACCCGGGGGCCGTGGCCCGCACGCTCCGAAAGGACCTCACTGCCCAGGCGGAAAACGGTAGGCAGGATGGGGGAGGATCCCGCCCCCGCTGACGAGCACGATCTCGGCGTGGCGGTGGAGTGGAATGGACCGCGGGCTCCCGGACCAGCGGCGGCCTCCGACGAACGCCGCGACGGCCCCGGCGAAGCCGGCCATCCGCCGCGGACCGAGCGGCTGGCCCCAGATCGCGAACGCCTGTCCGAGCGTGAGCGGCCGTCCGGCCGAGACGAGCAGCACGCCGGTCGGGGCGAAGCTCCGCACCGGATAGACGCACGCCCCGCCCGTGACGTAGGCCCCGGCGCGGCGGACCGGCGGCGCCGACCCCGATCCCGGCCGGGACCGGGACGACGAGCCGGGCGGCGTAGAGCTCGAGATGGATCGCGAATCGTTGGCCCCCGGGCACCACAGCGCAGTCCCCCGATCGGAAGGCGCGCCCGCACCGCGGGACTCGCGGCAGGCAGGCGGTAGCCGGGACCCCGCCCCGCAGGGACCGCGATGTAGTCCGGGGGAAGGGCGGCCGAGCTCGAACGCGACGGCGACTGCGATCCACCGCCGCAGGCCGCCAGCGTGAGTGCGGCGGCGATCAGCGGTGCGAGACCGAGAGCGCGCCCGCCCGCCGTCCCCGTGGTCAAGCTGACTGGGGCGCGGGGTCCTTGATCACGTGCTCGCTCTGCTCCGCGGCGAGTACGGCGTCGCCCGGGGTGCCCCCGAGGTCCGCCCACCGCGCGTCGACCTCATGCTCGAATCGATCGAGGAAATCGTCGGAGTGCAGCGGGTCGTGATGGAACAGCAGCAGCCGCTCGGCGTCGACCCGGTGGGCGAAGGAGAGCGCGTCGGAGAGCGGGCAGTGGCCCCACCCGAGGTGCTCGGCGTACTCCTCGTCGGTGTACTGGCAGTCGTGGACGAGCAGCGTCGCGCCGTGGGCGAGGTCGAAGCCGGAGATCCAGTCGTCGTCGAGACCGGCCAGTGGCGCCCCGAGCCCGGGCTCGTGGTCGGGGATGTAGCAGAGCGACTGTCCGGCGTCCTCGATCCGGTACCCGAGAGTCGGCCCACGGTGGTTGACCGCCTGGGCCCGGATCCGGGCGCAGCCGATCTTCCACTCGAGCGGCTCGGCCTCGCGGAAGGACACCGCCGAGGGCAGCTCACGGACCTCGACCGGCGCGAGCGGCGCGGAGATGTAGCGCGCGATGCGGTCGCGCAGCGAGGCCTCGGGAGAGGCGGGCCCCCAGATCACGATCTCCGACTCCGGGCGGAATGCGGGCGCGAAGAACATCAACCCCTGGATGTGATCGAGGTGGAGATGGGTGAGCAGGATGTTGATCGGCCGCTCGCAGCGTGGCAGCGACAGGCCGAGGTGCCGGATCCCGGTGCCGGCGTCGAGGATCAGCGTGCTGCCGTCGGACAGCGTCAACTCCGCGCACGACGTGTTGCCGCCGTAGCGCATCGTCTCCGGTCCGGGCGTCGGGATCGATCCCCGCGCACCCCACACCTTCAGCTTCATACGTTCTCCTGCCGAGTTCCCGACCCGCTGTTCATGCTCGCCGCGGAGTCTGTCACGGGCCAGAAGAACACGATCGCGCCGCTCGAGCCGCCAAGCCCGATCACCGGGATCGCCGAGGCCTCGACATGCTGGAGTCCGTCGGAGGTGCAGATCCGCGCCTCGCCGTGGTGAGGTCGTCCGGCCCGGACCGCGATCGTCGCCGGAAGCTCGTCGTAGGGGATCGGCTCGCCGTCCTCGTCGAACGGCCCGAAGTCCTGCGTCCAGTCCGCCGCCAGCAGCCGCCCGTTGTCCTCGAAGCGCCGGCCGAGCATTGCGGCGGCGGCCTCGTTGTAGAACAGCAGCGCACCGAGCTCGCCGACGAGGAACGCAGGAGTCGAGATGCTCGACAGCAGGTTACGGGCCAGGATCAGTTCGAGCGGCTTCTGCGAGCTCATACCGGAACTGTAGATCGTCCCACGTCCAGCGCGGCCTGCGATCGGTCCGTCTCTATGCTGCTGCGCCGTGGCCGGCCAGCGCACGAAGCGACGCAAGCGCCGCGGTGGCGGCGGGGCGCCCCGGGCGGTCGTTTCAGACCGCCGTGACCGTCGCGCCGAGCAGCGCGCGCAGGCGAAGTCCGAGGCGACGGTCGAGCATCGCCGCGCGAAGCGGACGCTCGGCACAGAAGGGGAGCGCCCGCCCGGTCCGTTCGGCGACTTCCCGGTGTCGGAGATCCTCATCTTCGCCGGGATGGTCGGCGCCGTCGTCGGTTTCTTCCAGGCCGGCGGCGTCCACCTGCGGCCGAGCAACGCGGCCCACAACCCAGCGCTGATCGTGGGGCTCATCGTGCTCGCGCTCGGCGTGGTCGAGGTGACGGCTCGCGAGCACTTCTCGGGTTTCCGCTCGCACGCCTCACTGCTCGCCGGGATCCCGTCGGTCGTGGCCGGCGTGGCTGTGCTGACGATCATCGGAGCGACCAGCCAGCGGGCGCTGATCCTCGTGGTCGTGGTCCCCCTGTACGTCGGGCTCTTCTGGTGGCTGCGCCGGCGCTTCCGCCGGGCCCGCCAGGCCCGCGTCCGTCGGCGCCCCTGAGTCGTCGAGGCGATCGGCGGGGACGCCCGGCAGACGGAGCTCGAACACCGCGCCGCCGTCGGGCGCGTTGTGGACCGCTGCGGTGCCGTCATGCTGCTCGGCCACCTGACGCACGATCGCCAGGCCGAGCCCGGAACCCTGCAGCCCGCGCGAGCTCGCGCCGCGGTAGAAGCGGTCGAACAGGTGGGGGAGATCCTCGTCGGCGACGCCGGTGCCGTGATCGCGGACCTGGATGCCGCGCTCGTCGACGATCACCTCGACCGGGCCGCCGGGGGGCGAGTGGCGGATCGCGTTGTCGAGCAGGTTGTTCACGGCCCGTGCGAGGCGCTCCGGAGCCCCGGCGACGACCGTCGGCGTGAGCGAGGCGATGAACTCGATGCCGGACGAGTTGCGGCGTGCGCGGACGAGACCGTCCTCGACGACGCGGTCGAGCCGCACGTCCTCGCGATCGGTCGACGGCAGGTCGCCACGGGCGAGCTCGATCAGGTCGCCGACGAGCGAGCTCAGCTCCTCGCTCTGCTCGACGACGTCGGCGAGCAGGCGGTCGCGGTCGTCCTCGGCGAGCTCGCTGCCGGCGAGCAGCACCTCGATGTTCGTGCGCAGGCTCGTCACCGGGGTGCGGAGCTCGTGCGAGGCGTCGGCGACGAGCTGGCGCTGGGCGTGAACCGAATCGTCGAGCTCCGCTCGCGAGGCCTCGAGCCGCTCGAGCATGTGGTTGAACCGCGCCGCCAGCACGCCGACCTCGTCGTCGGCGTGGATCCGCAGGCGGGTCGAGAGGTCGTCGGTCTCGCCGATCCGCTCGGCCGTCTGCGAGACCTCGGCCAGCGGTCGCAGGACCCGCCCCGCGGCGAGCCGCCCGAGCACGGCGGCGAGCGCGACGCCGGCCGCGCACAGCGCGAGCAGTATCAGCCGCAGGTGGGCGAGGATCCGGTCGACGCCGTTGAGCGGCCGGGCGAGCTGGACGGCGACCTGCTGACCGCTCAGCTCAGCCGGAATCGAGAACACGAGCTCGCGCAGGTGCGAGTCGCCGATCCGCAGATCGCTCATGAACCCGCCCCGGACTCCTGATGCGACCCGGCTCGCGCCGCGGCTGTCGGGCAACGTGATCCCACCCTGGCTCGGATATGTCGTCCCGTCGGCCAGGACCAGCTGCACGTACGGCGCCGGGCCGCCGGCGCTCGCCGGGAGGCCGGGGAGAGGATGGTCCAGGGTGTGCAGATCACCCCGCTGGACGGCTGCCGCCTGGGCGCGGAGCTCGGAGTCGATCTCTCCGCGGAGCTGGCCGCGGACGACGAGGTAGCAGACGAGCGCCGCGAACGCGACCGCGACCGCGACGGTGGTGGCGGAGATCAGGCCGAGACGGCGGCGCAGCGGCATCGGCGTCGATCAGTCGCGCAGGACGTAGCCGACGCCGCGCACGGTGTGCAGCAACCTGGACTCCCCGTTGGCCTCGGTCTTGCGCCGCAGGTAGCCCATGTAGACCCCGAGCGCATTCGACGTCGGCCCGAAGTCGTATCCCCAGACGTTCTCGAAGATCGTCGAGCGGGTGAGCACCTGGCGGGGGTGGCGCAGGAACAGCTCGAGCAGCAGGAACTCGGTCTTGGACAGGTCGATCGTGCGCTCGCCCCGCTTCACCTCATGGGCGCCGCGGTCGAGCGTCAGGTCGCCGTAGCGAGAGGACCTCGTCGGTCTCCTCCTCGCCGAGGCGCCGGAGCAGAGCACGCAGGCGCGCCTGCAGCTCCCGCAGGGCGAACGGCTTCACGAGGTAGTCGTCGGCCCCGGCGTCGAGGCCGGCCACACGGTCGTCGATCGCGTCCCTTGCCGTGAGCATCAGGATCGGGGTGCGGTCGCCCGCCCGCCGCAACCGGCGGCACACCTCGAGCCCGTCGAGGCGGGGCATCGCGACGTCGAGGATGATCGCGTCGTAGGGGGAGGCGGCGAGGGTGTCGAGGGCCTCCTCGCCGTCCTGGGCGAGATCGACCTCGTAGTGCTCGAGCATCAGCGCGCGCTCGAGCGCCCGCCGCACCGCGGGCTCATCGTCGACGACGAGCAGACGAGTCATGAGCCCGCATTGTCCCTGCTGCGGCGAAGATTAGGTGAAGAGGACCTTGCGCGGCGGGGCGTCGGTGTCACCGGCGGCGTCACAGATCAAGGTCGAGAAGCAGCGGTGCGTGGTCCGAGGGCTTCGTGCCCTTGCGGAAGTTCCGGTCGATCCCGCAGGCCCGGATACCGTCGGCGAGCGCGGCACTGAGGAGGATCAGGTCGATCCGCAGGCCGAGCCCCTTGTGGAAGTTTCCGGCCCGGTAGTCCCACCACGTGTACTGGACGTCGTCGGGGTGGACGTGGCGGTAGGCGTCGACCAGACCGCCCGTCAGCATCGTCTGCAGGCGGCCGCGCTCCTGCTCGCTCACATGCGTGCCGCCGACGAACGCGGCCGGGTCATAGACGTCGGGGTCGGCCGGGGCGATGTTCATGTCGCCCGCGATCAGCGCCGGTCCGCCGGTCGACCTTGACCAGGCCGCCATCGCGTCGAGGAACGCGAGCTTGTGCGGGTACTCGGGGCTGTCGAGCGTGCGGCCATTGGGGACGTAGACGCTCGCCACGCGCACACCAGCGACGCTCGCCTCGCACCAGCGGGCCTGCCCCGGGTCCGGCTCGCCGGCGAGACCGAGGCGCGGCTCGGTCAGGGCCAGCGGCTCGCGGGCGAGGATCGCCACGCCGGACCACTGCCCGCCTGAGTGGTGGACCGCGCTGTACCCGGCGCCGGCCAGCTCCTCCGCGGGGAACGCGTCGGGCGCGCTCTTCGTCTCCTGGAGACAGACGACGTCGGGCCGGTGGAGCTCGAGCAGCTCGAGCACGCGGGGCATCCGCATCCGCAGCGAGTTGACGTTCCAGGTGACGAGCCGCACTCGGCGGCTGAGGCTACTTCGTGTAGCTGATCTGGATCTTCGCGAAGCTGAGCGTGATGCTCTCGACCGGCACCGCCCGGCCGCTACTTGCCGCCGCGGTCTGGATCGAGCTGACGAGCACGTCACTCAGGTGGTAGACGAGGCGCGTTCCGCGCGAGCCGCGGTACATCTCGATCGTCACCTTCTTGATGTGCTTGCCGGTCGAGCACGTCTGGTACAGCTTCGCCGAGCTCTTGTCGAGCAGCTTCGTGATCCTGATGTCGCCGTGCGATGCCTTACCGGAGGCCCTCGTGCCCAGCGAGACCGACAGCGGGGTGAAGGAGTACGTCTGGGAGCCGTCGGCGAAGCTTCCGGTGGCGACCGCGCGACTGCTGCCGGTGACCGGCAGCGGCGTGATCACGGTCCCCGTGGTGGGGACGCTGCCGATGTTGATCACCGCTCCGCCGGGAAGCGTGAGCTTCTGGCCGCCGACGACGGTGGCGTCGTGGCCGGCCGGGCCCGTGGCCCCGGTCGCGCCTCTCGCCCCGGTGGCGCCCGGTGGTCCGGTCTGGTTCCAGGAGATCGCCTTGGCCGGTGCGCCGCTGTCCGTCGCGCAGGTCTGTCCCGCGCTGGGGTCGATCACCCAGAGGTTGGGGCCTCCGGGCTGCGGAACTGTGGTCCCAGGTGTCACCAGGTAACACGCGTGGATCGTCCCGTTCGAGTCCGGGACACTCGCCGCCGCCCACGCCCCGCCGCCGATCACGGCGCCAATCGCCACCAGCGCGGCAGCCCGTCCTCGACGCCCGATCCGGTCAAGCAATCCCACGGTCGACCGGAACGTTACCCCCGATCACGGCAGAATCAACGACGCGGATGCCGTCCGAGAATCTCGATCGTTACCGCGCCAAGCGGGACTTCACGCGGACCTCTGAGCCCGAGGGCGCGCCCACGCCCGCGGGTGACGGGGAGCTGCCGCGGTTCGTCGTCCAGGAGCACCATGCCACCCGGCTGCACTGGGACCTGCGCCTCGAGCACGACGGGGCGCTCGCCTCGTGGGCGATCCCCAACGGGATCCCGCCGGATCGCCATGAGAACCGGCTCGCCGTCCACACCGAGGACCATCCGCTGGAGTACCTGGACTTCGAGGGCGAGATCCCGCGCGGCGAGTACGGCGCCGGGACGATGTCGGTGTGGGACCGGGGAGCCTACGAGCTGCACAAGTGGGAGCCGCGCAAGGTCGAGGTCACGTTCCACGGCGAGCGGCTGACCGGCCGCTACGGCCTGTTCCCGATCGGCCGGGCGGGCGAGGAGTCCGCCAAGAACGACTGGATGATCCACCGCATGGATCCGCCCCAGGATCCGGACCGCGTGCCGTTGCCCGCCCATGTCGAGCCGATGCTCGCCCGCCCCGGGAAGCTCCCCGCCGACACCACCGGCTTCTCCTACGAGGTGAAGTGGGACGGCGTCCGTGCGCTCGCCTACGTGCAGCCGGGCCGCCTGCGGCTCGAGAGCCGCAACCTCCGCGACATCACCGGGTCCTACCCGGAGCTGCGGGGCCTGCTGCGGCAGACGGGAATGCGAGAGCTGCTGCTCGATGGGGAGATCGTGGCCTTCGACGAGGCCGGACGGCCGAGCTTCTCCCGTCTCCAGCGGCGGATGCACGTGAGCGCTCCCGCGGCCGTCAAGCGGCTGTCGGCCGAGGTCCCCGTCGTCTACGCGATCTTCGACCTCCTGCACCTCGACGGCCGGTCGCTGCTCCGCGAGCCCTACGCGACCCGCCGCCGGGCGCTGCTCGACCTCGGGTTCGGCGGCCCGGCGTGGCGGGTGCCGGCGGCTCACGGTGATGGCGCGAAGCTGCTCGCGGCGACGGCTGAGCAGGGGCTCGAGGGGGTCGTGGCCAAGCGCACCGACTCCTTCTATGACCCCGGCCGCCGATCGACCGCCTGGACCAAGGTGAAGAACACGCGGCGCCAGGAGCTCGTGATCGGCGGCTGGATCCCCGGCGAGGGACGGAGGGCGGAGCGGATCGGCGCGCTGCTGATGGGTTACCACGACGGCGGTGCGTTCCGGTTCGCCGGGCGGGTCGGCACGGGTTTCACGCAGGCCGTGCTCGAGGACCTCGAGCGTCGTCTCGCGCCGCTGCGCACCGAGGCGAATCCGTTCGCCGGGGCGCCGAAGCTCCCGCGCGAGGCGTGCTTCGTGACGCCGGAGCTCGTCGCCGAGGTCGAGTTCGTGGAGTGGACTCCGGACGGCGTGATGCGCGCTCCGTCCTACAAGGGCCTCCGCGAGGACAAGCCCGCGCGTGACGTCGTGCTCGAGACCCCGCCGGCACCGGGGGATCCGGAGACGGCGGCCAGGCTCGCCGCGGGGACCGGCGCGGGCGGCGCGCCCGGAACTCCGGAGGCGCTGTTCGACAAGGTCGAGAAACTGCCCGACGGAGCGCTCGCCGTGCGGGCCGGCGACCGCGGGCTGAAGCTGACCAACTGGGACAAGGTGCTGTTCCCGCAGGCCGGGTTCACGAAGGGCGACCTGATCGCGTTCTACGCCCGGATTGCCCCCGCCGTCCTGCCCCACCTGCTCGACCGAGCACTCACCCTCAAGCGGTATCCGAGCGGGGTGGATGCCCCGTACTTCTACGAGAAGCAGTCGCCATCCCACCGTCCCGAGTGGGTCCGCACGGTGCGCATCGGCGACGTCGACTACACGGTCGCCGAGAGCCGCGAGGCGCTCGATCTGGCTCGGCAACCTGGCCGACGTCGAGCTCCACACCTCGCTGGCCCAGCCAGCGCTCCGGACCGGCCGACGATGGTCGTGTTCGATCTCGATCCCGGGCCGCCCGCCGGCCTGCTCGAGTGCGGTGAGGTCGGGCTCGTCCTGCGCGGTCTGTTCTCGCAGCTCGGCCTGGAGTCGTTCGTGAAGACCTCGGGCTCGAAGGGGATGCAGGTCTACGTCCCGCTGAACACCGACGCCAGCTATGCCCAGACGAAGACGTTCGCCCGCACCGTCGCCGAGCTGCTCGAGGCGCGGCTGCCGAAACTCGTCGTGTCCCGGATGACGAAGAGCGCCCGGCGGGGGAAGATCCTCGTCGACTGGAGCCAGAACGATGCCCACAAGACGACGGTCACGGTGTACTCCGTCCGCGCGCGCGAGCGGCCCACGGTGTCCACGCCGGTGAGTTGGGAGGAGGTCGCCGAGGCCCGCGAGGCGGGCGATCCCGGGCGGCTCGTGTTCGAGACCGATGCCGTGCTCGAACGGGTCGAGCGCGACGGCGACCTGTTCGCGCCGCTCGTCAGCCTCGCCCAGCGGCTGCCCTCGCTCTGAACGGCCGGCGGACGCGGTTCTGAGATGATGCGCGCGATGGATCAGATGACCCTGCGCAACCGGCTCCTGGTGGCCACCGGCATGTGGCGCGAGGCGACCGGCGAGCCGCTGCCGCGCATGGAGCCGGGCGACCCCGTGGACCAGCTCCAGAGCTTTGAGCTGAAGCTCGTCGATCGCCTGTGGGAGAGCGCCACGCCGCAGAACGCGCGGGATATCGCCGATCGGACCTGGGATCTCGTGCACGATCGCGAGGACGGCGACCCCGTCAAGCAGCGCGTCGTCGAGTGCCACGAGGCGCTCGCCAAGCTCACCTGCTCGGCGACTGACCGAAGCCTCGGCGCGGCGAGCTCAGTTGACGCCGACCGGCCCGGGGGCCGCTTCGTCGACGAGCGCGCGGGTCAGACCGGCGGCGGCGTAGGCGTCGGCCTCGTCGAGCGTTTCGCGCTCGAGCAGCGCGGCGACCAGCGAGTCGAGGTTCTGGCGGTGCGCGCGGAGGAGCTCCGAGACCTCGCCGTGGGCCGACTCGACGATCCGCCGCACCTCCTCGTCGATCAGCCGCTGGGTTGCCTCGGACGTCTCGCTCGCTCCCGGGCAGCAGCGGCCCCATGCCCTCGGCGGGGAGCACGGCGATCGGCCCGATCGCCCGGCTCATTCCCCAGCGGCCGACCATGTGCCGGGCGATTCGGGTGAGCTGCTGGATGTCGGACTCGGCGCCCGTGGTCAGGTCGCCGAAGACGATCTCCTCGGCGACGCGACCGCCGAGCGCGACCTTGATCTGCGCGATCAGGTGGCGCTGGTCGAAGTTGAAGCGATCGGCGTCGGGAGCGGAGAAGGTCACCCCGAGAGCCTGGCCGCGCGGGATGATCGAGACCTTCCGCACCGGGTCCGCGCCCGGGGTGAGCATCCCGACGATCGCGTGGCCGGCCTCGTGGAAGGCGGTGCGGCGGCGATCCTCCTCCGACAGCATCACCTTGCGCTCCGCGCCGAGCACGATCCGCTCGAGCGAGTCCGACAGATCTCCGGGCGTCACCTTCTGGTGCGTCGCGGCGGGCCGCGAGCAGCGCAGCCTCGTTGACGAGGTTGGCGAGGTCCGCGCCGACCATGCCCGGCGTGGAGGAGCGCGAGCGGCCGAGATCGACGCCCGTTGTCCAGCGGGACCGAGCGGGTGTGGACGCGGAGGATCTCCTCGCGGCCGACGCGGTCCGGCGGCTGGACCGCGACGCGGCGGTCGAAGCGGCCGGGCCGCAGCAGCGCCGGATCGAGGATCTCGGGCCGGTTCGTGGCGCCGAGCACGATCACTCCGGTCGCGGGGATCGAACCCGTCCATCTCGGTGAGGATCTGGTTGAGCGTCTGCTCGCGCTCGTCGTGGCCGCCGGAGAAGCCGGCGTTGCCCGCCGAGCGCGACCGTCCGACGGCATCGAGCTCGTCGATGAAGATGATCGCGGGAGCCGCCTGCTTGGCCTGCGAGAAGAGGTCACGCACGCGCGAGGCGCCGACGCCGACGATCATCTCGACGAACTCCGACGCCGACATCTGGAAGAACGGGACGCCGGCCTCGCCGGCGACGGCGCGGGCGAGCAGCGTCTTGCCGGTGCCGGGCTGGCCGCTCAGCAGCACTCCGCGCGGGATCCGGCCGCCGAGCCGCAGGTACTTGTCCGGGTTCTTGAGGAAGTCGACGATCTCGTAGAGCTCCTCCTTGGCCTCGTCGATCCCGGCCACGTCGTCGAACGTCACCGGCTGATCGGAGCCCTCGACGCGGCGGGCGCGCGAGCGGCCGAACGACATCAGTCCGCCTGCCCCGCCCCAGCTGGCCGCCCGGCGCATCAGCAGCACGAACAGGAGGATCAGCAGCAGCGTCGGCCCGAACCCGAACAGGACGCTCTCCAGGAAGCCGGGACCGCTGTCGGGGAGCTTGGCGTCGATCGTCACCCCCTTGCTCTGGAGCAGGTCCGAGAGCGCGCTGTTGTTGGCGAACGACGGGACCTGGGTGGAGAAGTTCGTCGTCGCCTTCACCGACGAGTCGTTCGGCGGGTAGGCGACGGCCTTCGCGGAACGAGCCCTGGATCGAGTCGCCGGTCGAGGAGATCTCCTGGACGTTGCCGCTCTGGACCTGGCTGAGGAACGTCGGGCTGTACGGGATCCGCACGCGGGCGTTCGGCTTGAGCGCCTGGGAGGAGATCCACAGGTTGAGCGCGATCAGGCCGGCGATGATCAGCAGCGCCGCGACCCAGCGCTGATTCGGACGCGGGGGCTGCGCGCTCGGCTGGTTGCCGCCTCGGCCGTCGGGCGCCGGGCGTCACCTTCCACCACGGCGACTGGCCGGCCGGCGGGCCGCCCGGGGCCGGCGGCCGGGGATCGACCGGACGGACCGGCGGCGCGGGCCGCCTCGCATCGCCGGGGCGCATCGGCGCGTCGGGGCGTCGGGGGGCGTCGTCGGCCACGCACCCATTGTCGCAAGCCGGGAGGGCGATCCCGCACGAGCGGCCGGTCGGGTGGTCGATCGGCGCTGCCGGCCGTCAGTCGGAGTCGATCCGGGTGCGGAACGATTCGGCGCCCTCGACGCTGGCTCCAGCGGCCCACGCGCGGTCGGCGAGCCACCGGTCGGAGGTCACGACCCGGACGAGCCCGGGTCGCTCCTCGGCCCGCAGCCGGCGGACGATCTCGTCGTCCCCGGCGTCGGGCTTCGGCTTCGGCGCGTGGGCGATCTCGATCACCGTCGAGCGGATCGGCGGCCGCGGCGGCCGCTCGAACACGACCGTCACGTCCTCGCCCTCGGCCGCCGCCCACCGCTCGAGCCGGTCGACGAGCCGGAGCATCGCAGCGTCCCGGTCCCGCCACCAGCCGTCGGGGCGGGTCCCGATCACGTTCATGCCATCGATCAGCCAGCGCACGGTCGTCCCGGCCTGAGGGTACGCGGCCCCCGCGATAGGGTCGGCGCTCCGATGGCTGCCGACGTGCGCCCCGCCGAATCCGACGACGACCCCGAGGTCGGCCGCCTGCTGCACGACTTCAACGTCGAGTTCGACGACGTCGCCCCCGAGCCCGCCTGGCTGCGCGAGCGCGTGCGGGGGCTGATCGAGACCGGCGAGACCGTCGTGCTCGTCACCGGCCGGCCGGCGATCGGGCTGGCCCTGCTGCGCTTCCGCCCGCGCTGTGGAGCGAGGGCACCGAGTGCTACCTGGCCGAGCTCTACGTCCGCCCCGCCGAGCGAGGCCAGGGCCTCGGCGAGGCGCTGCTGGGGCGGCGATCGCCTGCGCCCGCGAGCGCGGCGCGGACTACATCGACCTCGGCACGGCGGAGACCGACACCGCCGCCCGTGCGCTCTACGCCAAGCTCGGCTTCCGCAACCGCGAGAACCGGGACGACGGGCCGGTCATGTACGTGTACGAGAAGGAGCTGTAGGGCGGTCGGGCGACGGGCGTCAAACCCCGGCTGGGGAGGGGAGGGTGGCGTCGGGCGCGCGCCCGGATGTCCTTAACGTGCCAACCGTCGCCAGCTTGAGAACGATTGGCAACTTAAGGTCGCCAGGCGTCCTCAACTTGCCAATCGATTCGCAGCGCAGAGGGATTGGCACGTTGAGGACCGATCGCGCCAACGCAGAGACCCCGGCCCGCATCCCTTCCCGGCGGGGTTCGGGGCCGTTCGAGGGGCGTCTACCGAACGACGGTGCGCAACCACAGCGCGACCGCCCTCACTCCGCCCCCGGATCCCGCTTCCGGTTGCGCTTGATCTGCGACCGCCGGCGCTTGGCCTCGAGCCGCCGCTGGCGCGAGGCCTTCGTCGGCCGGGTCGCCCGGCGGGCGCGGGGGACGGTGAGCGCCCCGGTGAGCCGCGACTGGAGCCGCTCGAGCGCGAGCTCGCGGTTGCGCGCCTGGCTGCGGCTGTCCTGGGCGACCGCGGTGACCACCGGACCGAGCCGGGCCTGGACCCGCCGCCGCTGCTCCTCGCTGAGGGCCGTGGAGGCGGCCACGTCGAAGCTCGCCTCGATCCGCGAGGCGGTCATGTTGGCGTGCTGGCCGCCCGGTCCCGAGGACCGCGAGGCGCGCACCACGACCTCCTGCAGCGGTATGCGGCGTGGCGTCCGAGGGGCATCGGGTCCTCCATAGTGGACAAGGATGCCGTGCCGGGGGAACACGCGGCAGACCGTGATACCGTGCCGCGCCGTAAGGCCGTCTCCAGGGCGGCAGATCAGCACGTGCGGGACCTCCGGAGACGGGGGCAGCGCCACTTGAAAAATTACGGAGACACACCACACGATGGCTACGGGAACTGTGAAATGGTTCAGCGACGAGAAGGGCTTCGGGTTCATCACGCCCGACGAGGGGAGCCGCGATCTTTTCGTGCACCACACGAGCATCAACGCCGACGGCTACCGGTCGCTCGCCGAGGGTGCCAAGGTCTCCTACGAGGAGGAGGCCGGCCCCAAGGGGCCGAAGGCGATCAACGTCGAGAAGCTCTGACGCCGCGGGCGCCACGAGCGCAGCCGTGGAGCCCTCCCGATGGCCGACTGGGTGACGATCTCCTCGCTGGCCACCGCCGGCGGGACGCTCGTGCTCGCCGTGGCGACGTTCAGCTCGGTGAGGTCGGCCAACCGCTCCGCGCGGATCGCCGAGCAGTCCCTGCTGCTCGGGCTGCGGCCGATCCTGATTCCCTCGCGGGACGAGGACCCGAGTCGAGCGGATCGGGTTCGGTGACGGCCAGAGCCTGACCCTCAGCGGCCACGGTGGCGCGGCCGACGCCACCGACGGCGTCGATCTACATGGGCCTCAGCCTGCGCAACGGCGGGGCCGGGGTGGCCGTGATCCACGGCTGGCAGGTGTCCACCCCCGACGTGCAGCAGGCTCGCGACCGGCCGGATCCCGACGACATTCCGCATTCAGCAGATCGATCTGTTCATCCCCGCCGGCGAGGTCGGACACTGGCTCGGCGCGCTGCGGGACCCGAGCGACCCGCGCTTCGCCGACGTCCAGCGCGCGATCGAGGACGGCGAACGGGTGATGCTCGATCTCATCTACGGCGACCACGAGGGCGGCCAGCGGACGATCGCCCGGTTCGCGCTCGTGCCGGACGACGACACCCCCGGCGGGCTGCGCGCGAACGTGCTCCGTTACTGGAACCTCGATCGCGACGATCCGCGCGACGACCGCTGAGCACCGACGGGCCGGGACCCGGCTGAGGCCCGGTCTATGATCCGTTGAGAACTCAAGCGATGAGCCAAAAACACGGCGATCAGAGTCAGAATCGAGTGACGGGTAAGGCAGTGGACGTGGAGAAGACGGTCGAGGAACGCGAGCGCGTCGTCGTTCGCTTCGCCGGAGACTCCGGCGACGGGATGCAGTTCGCGGGCGGCCGGTTCACCGACGCGACGGCGATGCTCGGCAACGACCTCGCGACGCTGCCGAATTTCCCGGCCGAGATCCGCGCCCCCGCCGGCACGCTGGCCGGCGTCTCGGCCTTCCAGATCCACTTCGCCTCCCGCGACATCCTCACCCCGGGCGACCGCCCGAACGTGCTCGTGGCCATGAACCCGGCCGCGCTCAAGGCGAATCTCGGCGAGCTCGACCGCGGCGCCACGATCATCGTCAACGAGGACGCCTTCACCAAGCGCAACCTCGAGAAGGCGGGCTACGCCGAGAATCCGCTCGAGGATGGCTCGCTCGGCGAGTTCCGCGTCCACCGGGTGCCGATGACCTCGCTGACGGTCGCGGCGGTCGAGCAGATCGAGGAGGCGTCGACGCGCGACGCCGGCCGGGCCAAGAACCTGTTCGCGCTCGGCCTGCTCTCGTGGCTCTACGAACGTCCGATCGACGTCACCGAACGGTGGATCGAGTCCAAGTTCGCCGGCAAGCCCGCGGTCATGAAGGCGAACCTCGCGGCCTTCAACGCCGGCTGGTCGTTCGGCGAGACGACCGAGCTGCTCGACGTCCAGTACCACGTCAAGCCGGCCACGGACACGCCCCCGGGGACCTACCGCAACGTCAACGGCACGACCGCGCTGGCCATGGGCCTCGTCGCCGCGAGCGTGCGCAGCGGGATGCCGCTCGTCCTGGCCAGCTATCCGATCACGCCGGCCTCCGAGATCCTCCACGAGCTCAGCCGTCACGCCCGGCTCGGGGTGAGCACGATCCAGGCCGAGGACGAGATCGCCGCCGCGGGCATGGCCCTCGGCGCGGCGTTCGGCGGAAGCCTCGGCGTCACCGCCACCAGTGGCCCCGGCATGGATCTGAAGGCGGAGACGATCGGCCTCGCCGTCGATGCTCGAGCTGCCGATGGTCGTGATCGACGTCCAGCGGGCCGGCCCCTCGACGGGGTTGCCGACGAAGATCGAGCAGTCCGATCTGCTGATGGCGCTCTACGGCCGCCACGGCGAGTCGCCGCTGCCGGTGATCGCGCCGAGCACGCCGGGCGGCTGCTTCGACGCCGCGCTCCAGGCGGCGTCGATCGCGATCCGGCTCCGCACGCCGGTGATCCTCCTCTCGGACTCGTTCCTGGCGTCCTCCTCGATGCCGTGGCGGGTGCCCGCGCTGGAGGACCTGCCGGAGATCGACCCGGCCTTCGCCACCGAGCCGCCGGCCGATGGACCGTTCCGCCCGTACGCCCGCGACGAGCGGCTCGCCCGACCGTGGGCGATTCCGGGCACGCCGGGCCTCGCCCACCGCATCGGCGGTCTGGAGAAGGCCGATGGCACCGGGAACATCTCCTACGACGGCGCCAACCACGAGCTGATGACCGAGCTGCGCGCGGAGAAGGTCGCGCGGCTGGCCGAGGAGCTTCCGGCGCTCCATGTCGACTCCGAGCCGGGCGCCTCACTGCTCGTGCTCGGCTGGGGCTCGACCGAGGGAGCGATCCGGGCCGGCGTCCGCCGCGCGCGGCTGGCCGGCCACCGGGTCGCCTGCGCCCACCTCCACCACCTCAATCCGCTGCCCGCCAACCTCGGCGATGCGCTGCGGTCGTTCGATCGCGTGCTCGTGCCCGAGCTCAACAGCGGGCAGCTCGCGCAGCTCCTGCGCGCCCGCTATCTCGTCGACGTCGAGTCGTTCACCAAGGTCCAGGGCCAGCCGATGTTCGCCGCGGAGATCGAACAACAGATCGGGGAGCGCCAATGAGTGCGATGACCGAGCCGGGCAGCGGCCCGCAGCTGACCAAGGCCGACTTCCAGTCCGACCAGGAGACCCGGTGGTGCCCGGGATGCGGGGACTACGCGATCCTGTCGGCGGTCCAGAGCTTCATGCCGGAGCTCGGGATCCCACCGGAGCGAATCGTGTTCATCACCGGGATCGGGTGCGCCGGCCGGTTCGCCTATTACATGGACACCTACGGGATGCACAGCATCCACGGCCGCGCCCCGGCGATGGCCACGGGCCTCGCCACCGCACGGGACGACCTCTCGATCTGGGTCGTCACCGGCGACGGCGACGCGCTGTCGATCGGCGGCAACCACCTGATCCACGCGCTCCGGCGCAACGTCCCGGTGAAGATCCTGCTGTTCAACAACCAGATCTACGGGCTCACCAAGGGCCAGGCCTCGCCGACCTCCGAGGTGGGGAAGATCACGAAGTCGACGCCGTTCGGTGTCAGCGACCACCCGTTCAACCCACTCGCACTCGCGCTCGGTGCGGACGCCTCGTTCGTGGCACGGACGATCGACCGGGACCGCCACCACCTCACGGAGGTCCTTCGTGCGGCGGCCGAGCACCAGGGGTCGGCGCTCGTCGAGATCTACCAGAACTGCCCCGTGTTCAATGACGGCGCGTTCGGCGCGCTCACGGACAAGGGAGCGAAGGACGCCAACCAGATCCGCCTGACGACGGGCGAGCCGATCCGCTTCGGCGTCGACGGCGAGCGCGGCGTGGTCGCAGGCCCGGACGGCGGTCTGGCGGTCGACCGACGTCGAGACCGCCGGGGAGGACGCAGCTCGTCGTGCACGATCCCGGCCGCGAGGACCCGAGCATCGCGTTCGCCCTGGCCCGGCTGTCATCGGCGCCGACTGGTCCGACCCCGATCGGCGTGTTCCGCAGCGTCGAGCGTCCGGTGTACGGCGCTGAGGCCCACCTGCATCAGCAGCGGGTCCCGACCGAGGAGCAGCTCGGCGACCTGCTGATGGCCGGCGATACCTGGACCGTCGGCTGACGAACCGGAGATGCTCGGGCGCGCAGTTTCCGGCCTGTCGGCCGCGCTGGCGGCGATCGCCCTCGCCGTTCTCCCCGCTGCGGCGCTCGGGTCGGCCACGCAGTGTGCGGGCGAGCGGGGCATCCCGGGTGCTTCCGGCGCACTTCTTTGGCTTCAACGCCGAGTCGATCGTCCTTCCGGTCGACGATCAGCTGTTTGCGAACAGTCCCGCGCTCCACGCGAAGCTGGCCGCCGTCCCGACCGGCATCCTGCGCATCCCCGGCGGCACGACCTCGCAGTGGCTGAACTGGCGGACCGGCGTGTTCATCACCGGTCCCGGTGGCCCGTTCAACGCGGTCTCCCCGACCCGACCGGCGATCACGATGCCGCATTGGGCCGCGATCGTGCGGGCGACGGGCGCCACGCCCCTGTGGGACCTCAACGTCCTGAACGCAACGATCTCCGATCAGATCGCGATGCTGCGGGAAGCCCAGCGGCTCGGGCTCCCGGTCCGCCAGGTCGAGCTCGGCAACGAGCTGTGGAACCCGACCGGCCCCTACCCGGGCCGGTTCCCGACCGGCGCCGCGTACGGGTCGGCGATGAACCCGTGGATCGTGGCCGTCCGGCGCGCGTTCCCGCGGGCTGTGATCGCGGTGTCGGGCGCCGATGAGGCGCCGTCGATCCTCAGCCAGGTCGGCGGCAGCCGGTTACGAACACTGGAACTCCAGCCTCCTGTCGACGGTCCGCGGCGAGGATGCGATCGCGATCCACCCCTACTGGGGTCTCCCGGGCAACGCGACACCCGGGCAGCAGCGTCCCCGCGACCCTCACCGCCGGCCCCGACCACTGGAATCTGTTCAGCCGCTCGACGCTCCGACGTCCTGCCCTAGCGGCTGAAGGTGTGGCTGACGGAGTGGAACCAGACCTCGCTGCTCACCACGGCGGCACGCAGATCTGGGCCCAGGCGCTGTCGGTGGCCGACGTCGCCCTCGACCAGCTCGTCGATCGCCAGGTGACCGTCTCGCTGCTCCACGATGTCGTCGGTGGAGCATCGAACCCTCAGGACTTCGGCACCGCGAAGGTGTTCCCGCTGTTCACCGACGGCATCGACGGCAGCCCGGTCCTCGGCCGGACCGCGCTCGGCTACGCCGTCCCGCTGATCGACGCCACCTTCGCCGGCGCTCCGGCTGTGCAGCGGTTGCGGATGAGCGGGGTGCCGACGGTCGGGGACCAGACCGGCGTGAGCGGTGTCGAGGTGCTCGGACGCCGCCCCCGGGCCGTGTTCGTCAACCTCACCGCCGGGGCGGTGCGGTTGCGGCTGCCGACGGGTCTGGCGCGTCGCGCGTTGCTCACCGCTGTGAGCGCGCCGCCGGCCTCGCAGCCCGGGTGGGTGCCCGCCGATCGGGTGACCACGGAGGTTCGGATCGTGCGCGGAACGGTCGGTCCTGCCGGCGTCCTCGGTCGACCGGATCGCAGTCGCGCGGTAGCTGACGGGGGCGCTGTCGACCGGTCAGTCGACGGTCCGGCGGGCGCGCGGGGGGCGCGCGCTAAGCGACGTGGCCGTCGGCGGGCTCGAGCGGCAGCCCGGCGGCCGTCCCAGGCCTGGAGGCCCCCGGCGAGGTTGTGGGCCTCGTAGCCCGCGCCGCCGAAGGCATCGGCGGCCATCGCCGAACGGGCCCCGGAGCGGCAGTAGAAGATCACCGGCCGGTCGCGGTCGATCGACTCCGCCTGCGCGGTCAGCTCCCCGAGCGCGATCAGCCGGTCGCCGGCGATCCGGCCCGCCTCGTGCTCGTCGGGCTCGCGGACGTCGATCAGCTGCACATCGGCGTCGGCGCGCAGCCGCTCGGCGGTCTCCTGAGGGGTGAGATCGGACATCGGCGTGCGCTGAGCGTAGCCAGCGCCGCACTCCGCTGAAGGCCGGGCGGAGACGGTTGACATAACGCTGCGACTGACATCGATCGTGCACGTCCGCTACGCTGCGCGCGCAGAAAACGAACCAGCCGAATCTCGACGGCGCCAGCCGCCGGGAACGGGGAACCCACTTGGAGCGTGAGCTCCAGGGGCGAATCGCCGGGACTTTCCGGTGTAGCGCACTCTTTCAGCGCGAGCCCGTCAGCTAACCCCGTAGGCGCGAAAGAGAAGGGTTTCACGTTGTCGTACCCACGATCGCGCACTGTCAACTTATGCCGAATCACGTCCCGCGGGCGGGGCGTCGCCGCGCTGGCCGCCGGGCTGTCGCTCGTCGCCGCGCCGGCTGCTGCGCTCGCGAGCTCGGGCGGGAGCGGCCTGTCGGGTAGCTCGGCGTCCGCCGCCCAGTCGGCCGACCGCAACCACCGCTACCCCGGTGACTCCGCCCACCTCGGCGACCGCGTGCTGAAGTACGGCATGAGCGGCCGCGATGTCGGCACGCTCCAGAAGTACCTCACCAAGGACGGATTCTCGGTCCCCGCGACCGGGACCTTCGGGTCCAGGACGAAGTCACGGGTGATCGCCTTCGAGAAGGCTGAGGGCTACCACCCCAACGGCGTCGTCTCGTGGTCCGTCCAGGCGGCGCTGCGCGACGCGATCGGTGCGCCCCCGAACATCACCCGGTACACCGACCCGACGCAGCCGACGGCCACGCCGACGGCGAAGGCCCGGATCGTGCACGGCCTCGCGGTCGCGCCGGCCAACGCGCCGCAGGTGGTCAAGAACGTGATCGCGGCCGGCAACAAGATCGCGTTCAAGCCGTACATCTACGGTGGCGGTCACGGGTCGTTCCACGACAGCGGCTACGACTGCTCGGGCTCGGTCAGCTACGCCCTGCACGGCGGTGGCCTGATCTCCTCGCCTGACGATTCGAGCGGGCTGGAGTCCTACGGCTCGGCCGGCGCCGGCCGCTGGATCACGCTCTGGTCCAATTCCGGTCACGTCTACATGTACGTCGCCGGGCTGCGCTTCGACACCAGCGCTCAGGGCGAGACCGGCGGCTCGCGGTGGACGACGCAGCGCCGTTCGAACAGCGGCTTCGTCGAGCGTCACCCGACCGGCTACTAGCCGCCACCGCGTGGGCGGACGATCGCCCGCGCCCATCAGCTGACGGGCCCGGGCCCCCGGAGCGACGCGCTCCGGGGGCCCACCGCATTCGGGACCCGGTCCTTCACACCCGGACAGCCGCTCGCACTAGCATCTGGCGGGCGATGTCCGCCACCGCCGAGCTGTACACGATCCCCCAGGAGCACCTCGACTTCCGGGCGATGATCCGGCAGATCGCCCAGGAGCGGATCGCGCCGCGGGCGGCCGAGATCGACGAGAAGGCCGAATACCCCCACGATCTCCGGCAGCTGTTCGCCGAGCAGGACATCCTTGGGCTCCCGTTCGAGACCGAGTACGGAGGCACCGGCACGGGCACGCTGATGCTCAACATGGCGGTCGAGGAGGTCGCCAAGGCGTGCGGCTCGACGGCGCTGATCCTGATGGTGCAGGAGCTCGGCACGCTGCCGATCCGCCTGTTCGGCAGCGAGGAGCTCAAGCAGCGCTTCCTGCCCCGTTGCGCGACCGGCGAATGGTCGCCGGCGTTCGCGCTGTCCGAGCCCGAGGCGGGCTCAGACCCTGGCGGAATGATCACCCGCGCGGTTCCCGACGGCGACGAGTGGGTGATCGACGGGACGAAGAACTGGATCACCAACCTCGGCATCGCCGACTTCTACGTGGTGTTCGCGGTGACCGACAAGGCGGCCGGCCACGCGCATGGGATCACCGCGTTCGTCGTCGAGGCCGACCGCCCCGGGTTCAGCGTCGGCAAGCTGGAGCACAAGCTCGGGATCCGAGGCTCGCCGACCGGCCAGCCGATCTTCGACGGTGTCCGCGTCCCGGCGGAGAACATCGTCGGCGAGGTGAACGAGGGCTTCAAGGTGGCGATGGCGACGCTCGACCGCTCGCGCCTCGGCGTCGCCGCGCAGGCCCTCGGGATCGCCCAGGGCGCGACCGACTACGCGGCCGCCTACGCCCGCGAGCGCCGTCAGTTCGGCAAGCCGATCAACTCGTTCCAGGCGATCCAGTTCAAGCTCGCCGACATGGAGACGAAGTGCGCCGCCGCGCGCGAGCTGCTCTACCAGGCCTGCGCGAAGATCGATCGCGGCGACTCCGACCTCGGCAAGTACTCGGCGATGGCGAAGCTGTTCTGCTCCGACGTGGCGATGGAGGTCACGGTCGAGGCCGTCCAGGTCCTCGGCGGCTACGGCTACGTCAAGGAGTACCCCGTCGAGCGGATGCTCCGAGACGCCAAGATCACCCAGATCTACGAGGGCACGAACGAGATCCAGCGTCTCGTCATCGCCCGCACGATGCGGTGATGGCACTCGCGAGAACCCACCACCTGGCGACGGTGCGGTAGCCGTGCCGGGATCTCCGCCGACACTTCGCCGGATTCTCAGCTCGGCGTTCGCCGCGCTCGTGCTTGGCCTCGGCGCGGTCAGCCTCGTCGCCGGATTCAGCGACTCGTTCCCGCTCCGCCTGCTCCAGGGAATCGCGGTGTTCGGCAGCGGCGCCGTGCTGCTCGGCGGGGCGATCGTGCTCGTGATGGTGCGGTTCGCCGGCTGGAACGAGCCCGAATCCGAGGCCGAATTCGAGCGGATCGTCCAGCGCTCCGAGGAGCTCGCGGCCGAGGACGGCTGGGAGGAGCCCGAGTTCGACGCCGACGAGGACGAGCCCGATGAGTGGGCGCTCGCCGGCGACGAGGACTTCAAGGCGCTTGTCCGCTCGGCCGTCGACGAGCTCCCGCTCGAGTTCCACCGCGCCCTCGAACATGTCGCGATCGTCGTCTCCGACGGCGGCCGTCGCCGGCGTGCGTACGGCCTCTATCAGGGCGACACCGTCGCCCGCGACCACTTCCATGACCGGATCATCATCTTCCGCGACACGCTGATGCGCGACTTCGGCCACGACCCCGACCTGCTCCGCGCACAGATCGTCCGTACCGTCCGGCATGAGCTCGCCCACCACCTCGGCTGGGACGAGCGTGGCGTGCGGGGGCTCGGCCTCTAGCGCGCCGACAGGGCCGTCAGCTCCGCGCGCAGGCCGTCGGCGACGGCGGCGAGCGGGGGATCGAGGTCGCGATCGGCGAGCAGCCCGAAGCACACCATGCCGTCGTAGGAGAGGACGCCGACGGTGAGGCCCTGGTTACTCGGGTTGAGCGGCACGACGGGATAGACCTCGCGCATCGGGACGCCGCTGAGATAGAAGGTCTGCTGCGGGCCGGGGATGTTCGAGACGACGAGGTTGAACGCCCGGACCGAGCCCATGGCGCGGGCGAGCAGGCCGGAGACCAGCGGCGGCGCCCAGCCCGCGGCGCCGACCATCAGCGCCCCGGCACGGACCGCGGCCGAGTCCTTCAGCTCACGGGTCTGAGCGGAGATCGCCGCCACCCGGGTGGAGAGGTCGGGCTCGCCGACCGGGAGGTCGACGAACACGGTTGAGATCCGGTTGCCGAGTTCGCCGGCGTCGTTCTCGGCCCGGACGCTCACCGGCACGAGCGCCACCGGCGCCCGCGCCGCGGGTGCGCCGTCCGCGGCGAGATACGTTCCCAACGCGCCGGCCACGACCGCCAGGACGGCGTCGTTCACGGTTCCGCCGGCCGCCTTGCCGGCCCGCTTGATCGCGGCGAGCTCGCCATGGGCGACCGCATAGCGGCGGTTCGGTGAGATCGAGCGGTTGAGCGGTGTCATCGGCGCCTGGGGTCTGGCGCGGGCCAACTCGAGCGCGACCTCGGTCGCCCGCCGCATGTCCCCGGCCGCCCGCCGGGGGTCGGCGTCGAGGGCGCGGAGCATCCCGTCGAGCATCAGCCGTGGGGCGAGCGCGAGCGGCCGGCTCGCCACGCGGGCGACGTGGCGGCGGAGGTCGTAGCCGCGCGGCTTCCAGTCGCGCTCGGGCGGAGGGATGTCGAGCGGCACCTCGGAGGGATCGAGCACGAGGGCGGCCATGCCGATCGCGGCCATGCCGTCGACCAGCGCGTGGTGGACCTTGAACAGCAGACCGGTCCCCCGGCTGGCCATCCCCTCGATCACCGTCGCCTCCCACAGCGGCCGGGAGCGGTCGAGTCGGTGGCTGAACTCCCGGCCGACGAGCGTCCCGAGCTCACGCTCGCCGCCGGGCGGGGGGAGACCTGCCTGGCGGACGTGCCAGTCGAGGTCGAAGCTCGTGTCGTCGACCCACACCGGGTTGGCCAGCCCGAGTGCGGGCTCCTGGAGGCGCTGGCGCAGGCGCGGGATCAGATGGATCCGTTCGGCGATCCGGGTGGCGACCATCGCCCTCGTGAGCGGTGGGTCGGGGGCGAACACCAGCAGGCCGCCGACCGCCATGTTGATCGAGCCCCGCTCGGCGCTCAGCGAGGAGCGATCGGCGGCCGAGAGCTCTTCGGTCACCGAGCCGGCCCGGAGCGCGCGGCGAGGGCAGGGAGCATCGCCCGTACCCTAATGATCCGGCTAGCCGGTGGCCGGACCGGACAGCGAGAGGGCGAACATGTCGTCCTCGTCGGTCAGCCAGTGGCGCAGCTCGAGCCCCGCGGCGGCGAGATCGGACTCGAGCCGGGCGCGGGTGAACTTGGCGCTGATCTCGGTGCGCAGTTCCTCGCCGGCGGCGAACTCCACCCGTAGGTCGAGCGCCGCGATCAGCACACTGCACGGCCGCCGGGCGCGGAGCCGCATCTCGATCCACTCGTGACGGCGGTCGAAGAACGCGACGTGGTCGAACGCGTCGGGCACAAAATCGGCGTCGAGCTCGCGGTTGACGACGTGGAGCACGTTGCGGTTGAACTCGGCCGTGACGCCCTCGGAGTCGTCGTAGGCGGCCTCGATCACGCCCGGGTCCTTGACCAGGTCGGTGCCGATCAGCAGGTGATCGTCCGGGCCGATCAGCCCGGCGATGTCACGCAGCAGCGCCCGCCGAGTCCCGGGTGGGAAGTTGCCGATCGTGCCGCCGAGCAGGGCGACGATCCGGGGACCCTCGGCCTCCGGGATGCGGTGGAGATGTCGCTGGAAGTCGCCGACGACGCCGTGGATCGTCAGCCGCGGGAAATCCTCGCAGAGCTCATCGGCTGCGGCCTGGAGCGCGCTCTGGGAGACGTCGAGCGGCACGTAGCGCAGGGCGCGATCCTCGCCGGCCATCGCGCTGAGCAGAATCCGCGCCTTCTCCGCCGCCCCGGACCCGAGCTCGACGAGCTCGACCGCGCCGGAGGCGGCCGCGAGCTCCCCGGCCGAGCCCTCGAGCAGCGAGCGCTCGGTGCGCGTCGGGTAGTACTCGGGCAGCTCGCAGATGCGCTCGAACAGCTCCGAGCCGCGGGCGTCGTAGAAGTGCTTCGGCGGCAGCTCCTTGAACGGCCGGGTGAGGCCATCGAGAACGTCGTTGGCCAGCGAACGCTCCTCGGTGCCGTCGAGCCAGGAGTCGATTCGGAGCTCATCGGTGTCGACGAGCGTCGCGCCCTCGGGATTCGCGGCACTCACGGCGCGTCCTCGGCGATTCGCAAGCCGGCGAAGATCTGACGGCGCTCCGGGAGGTCCCAGTTGCGGAACGTCGCGGTGGCGACCCCGGCGCGCGTGGCCCACGAGCCGCCCCGCAGGACCCGGTAGCCCTGGTCGAAGAACACCTCGGAGTACTGGGGGTAGGGGTGGGCGACGAATCCCGGGTAGCCGCCGAACTCGCTCGACGTCCACTCCCAGACGTCCCCGATGAGTCCGTGCACTCCGAGCCGGGAAGCGCCGGCGGGAAGACTCCCGACCGGCACCGGGCCGCCGGCACTCTGGTCGACGTTGGCGTGCAGGCCGGGGACGAGCCCGGTGTCGCCCCACGGGTAGCCGGTCTGCCGTTCGGTGTCCTGGTCCCAGGTCGCCGCCTTCTCCCACTCGGCTTCGGTGGGGAGCCGAACGCCGTGAGCACGCGTGAAGGCGTCGGCCTCGAACCAGGACACGTGGATCACCGGCCGGTCGGGGTGGAGCGGCTCGCACCGTCCGAGACGCCACTCCGACCTGAGGTCCGGAGTCCACCCCTCTGGGCGGCCGATGTCGTACTCCTCCTTCCACGCCCACCCTTCGTCGGACCACCACTCGCGGCGCTGGTAGCCGCCGCCCTCGACGAAGTGGAGGTAGGTGGCGTTCGTCACCGGCGAGCGTCCGATCCGGAAATCGCGCGTGGGGACGTCGTGGCGAGGCCGCTCGTTGTCGTAGGCGAAGCCGTCCTTGCCGATCCCGAGCTCGAACCGCCCACCGGGGATGTCGACGAGCTCGAGCCCTGTGAGCCGGGCGGTCTCGCCGCGCGGCGGGCTTGCCGTGGCCTCGGTCAGGCGACACCCGCGCAGTCGTGCGAGCTGGATCGTCTGGAGCATCGTCTCGGTGTGCTGCTGCTCGTGGCGCAGGACGAGCTCCAGGATCGTGCCGTCGCCGACGCCGCGGTCCTCGAGCACCTCGAGTGTCCGCTCCCGGACCTGTTCGAGGTACTCGATCGCCTCGGGGCGGCGAAGATAGGGCAGCTCGCCGCGGCCCGACCGGGGCGTCTCGAACGCGTCGTAGACCTCGGCGAGGTCGCCGCGCAGCAGCTCGCGCTCGCCGTAGTTCTGGCCGATCCAGAGATCCTCGAAGGCCGCGATGTGGCCGAGGTCCCAGACGAGCGGGCTCATCAGTGAGGAGTGGACACGTTCGAGGTCCTCGTCGGAGATTCCGGCGACGAGGTCGTGAGTCCGGTCACGGACGCTCCGCAACTGCGCGTGCTCAGCGAGGGCGCTGGGAGGGCGCATCGCGGACATTGTCCCAGGTTGCCCCTCCGAGCTGCAGGTTACGCACAGATTGCCCGTCGATCCGGCCGCGGGCCGGGGCCGGGAGCCGCGTCGACGGGGTCCGCGGCTTGTCAGCCCTTGGGCCCGGGCGTACCATCGCCCTGGCCATGGCCAAGCGGGCACGACGTCGGCTGGTCTGGTGCATCGCGAGCGCCTGCCTGCTCGTCGCGATCGTCGCCGCGCCGGCGATCTCGGCGCGGCCGGTGGCCCGCGCCGCCGCATCGCCATGCGGTCTGCGCGGGGCGAAGCGGCTCGGCTCATCGCGAACGCTGCTCGTCGTCCGCCACAACCTCGACGTGTACGCCTGCCTGCCCCACCACTCGGCCTTTCAGCTCGCCAACCTCAGCGGCGCACAGGGGACGAGCGAGGTCTGCGCGCTCGCCGCGACCCGTGCGGCCGGGGGACGCTATGCCGGGATCGACATCCACTGCATCGACAACGACCTGTCGCTCGATTACCACGTGATCTCGTCCTGGGACATCAGGCGTCGCACGCTGGCCCATGGGTTCCCGGACGAGGGGGACGACAACGCCCGGACGGGCTTCGTCCTCGCCGAGAACGGGGCGATCGCGTGGATCGACGACAACCAGCCCGGCGCGGTCGTCTACGCCGATGACACGCTGGCCGACCGGAAGGACCAGGGCTCGCGCGTGCTCGACCACGCATCGAAGTCGGCGGCGATCACGCGGCTAAGCGTCAAGGGCAACCGGGTGAGCTGGCGCCACAACGGCAGGCTCCACTCGGCGCTCCTCGACTAGCTGAGGCGGACTCCGTAGCGCAGCAACAGCGCGTTCTCGTACTCGAGCAGCCAGCGCAGCTCGAGCGAGGCCGGATCGTCGAGCCCCGGACCGGTGGTGATCCCCGGGGCCTCGCCGCCGCCGGCGAGCTTCGGGGCGAGCGTGAGGAAGAGCTCGTCGACGACATTCTCGGCGAGCAGGGCCCCGAACACCGTCGGGCCGCCCTCGCAGAGCACCGAGCGCACCCCGTAGCGGACGCGCAGGGTGCGCATCGCCTCGGTGACCAGCGCCGCCTCGCTCTCGACCTGGTGGATCGCGACGTCCGCTGCCCAGCGCCCTGAGCGAGCCTCGGCCACGGTGAACACCACGACGCGGGCCTCCGGCTCGTCGAACAGCGGGACCTCGGGCAGTCGGCCGCTGCGCGTCAGCACGCAGGCCAGAGGCTCGCCCGGGAGGCCGCGCGCGACCCGGCGCTCGCGCCGCTCGGCGGAGGCCAGGATCCGACCGTAGCCCTCCTCGCGGAGCGTCGTGGTGCCGGCCAGCACGGCATCGGAGTGTTCGCGTAGACCGTGGAACATCGCCTTGTCGGCGGCGTTGCCGAGTCCACCCGATCGGCCGGCCACCGCCGCGCGGCCGTCGGCGCTGGAGACGAAGTTGGCCGCGACGTGCGGGCGCCACGATGGGATCCGCCGCTCGCGCTCGAGCTCTCCGAGCAGCGCGAGCACCTCGACGGACCGACTTTCTGGCAGCAGCTGGCGGAGGCGCATGATCGCGGGCGAACGTACCAGGGCCGGTCCGCTCGGCCCCGGGCCGCATCGATCTGCCGGAAACGGTTAGGCTGCGGCCTGCGATGAGCGTGAGGCAGCTGGATCGCGGCGAGCTGATCGCCGTCATCGGAGGGGTGCTCCTCGGGGTGTCACTTTTCCTCACCTGGTACACGCTCGGAAACCGCTTCACCACCTTGCAGAGCTGCGCCCCCCCCCACGTCGGTCAGAGCCCGACCGGCTGCAGCGGCTGGGACTCACTGTCGTTCGTCCGCTACCTGCTGCTGCTGGCCGCATTGGCGCCGCTGATCCTCGCCTACATCATCATCCGGGGTCACGCCCTGTCGTGGCCACGCGGTGAGCTCACGGCGGTGACCGCGCTCGTCGCGCTGACGATCACCCTGTTCCGGGGGGTCATCGACAAGCCGGGGACGCCTCCGGCCGAGATCTCGCTCGGCATCGGCTGGTGGATCGCGCTGGCCGGCGGTGTGCTGATCCTGATCGGGTCGGTGGCCCGCGCTCGCGAGGGCTCCGCCCGACGAAAGCCCCCGGGAGTCCTGTGAGCCCGTCCGCCGAAGAGACGCCGCGCCCGGATCGCAACCTCGCGCTCGAGCTCGTGCGCGTGACCGAGGCCGCCGCGCTGGCCGCGGCCCGGATGGTCGGCCGCGGGGACAAGGAGGCCGCCGACCAGGCTGCGGTCGACGCGATGCGCTACGTCCTCGACGGCGTCTCGATGGACGGCCTCGTGGTGATCGGCGAGGGGGAGAAGGACGAGGCCCCGATGCTCTACAACGGCGAGCAGATCGGCGATGGCAGTCCGCCGCTGGTCGACATCGCGGTCGATCCGCTCGAGGGCACCCGGCTCACCGCGCTGGGCATGCCGAGTGCGCTGGCGGTGATCGCGCTCGCCGAGCGCGGCGCGATGTTCGACCCAGGCCCGTGCGTCTACATGGAGAAGATCGCCGGCGGCTCCGACATCGCCGACCTGCTCGACCTCGACCGCCCGCTGCCCGAGACGCTGAAGCTCGTGGCCGAGCGCCGCGGCACCGACATCCGGGACACGATGGTCGTGATGCTCGATCGCGAACGCCACCACGAGATGATGCGCGAGGTCCGGGAGGCTGGGGCCAAGGTCCGCCTGATCCTCGACGGGGACGTGTCCGCGGCGCTGCTCGCGGTGAGCGAGAACTCTCCGGTCGACCTGCTGTGGGGAATCGGCGGCACGCCGGAGGGCGTGATCTCAGCCGCCGCGATCAAGTGCACCGGCGGTGAGCTCGTCGGGAGACTGTGGCCCCGCAACGACGAGGAGCGCACGGCCGCGATCGATGCCGGTTACGACCTGGCAAAGGTCCTCACGGCTGACGATCTCGTCGCCGGCGAGGATGTGTTCTTCTCGGCCACGGGTGTGACCGACGGCGACGTCCTCCAGGGCGTCCGCTACCAGGGAGCGGGCGGGGCGAGCACCGAGTCGCTCGTCATGCGCTCCCGTTCCGGCACCGTGCGGCGGATCTCCGCCCGCCACGACCGCGCCAAGCTCCGCGCCGTCGGCGGCGGGCGCTACGGCTGATCGCCGGCCGGCGCGTCCTCCGGAGCAGCCGCCTTCGCGTCCGCTCCGTCGGGCACGTCCGGCTCCGGCTCCGTCCCGTTCTGGGAACCGCCCTGCTCCACGTCCGGTCCGGCGGGGCTGACCGCGAGGCTGCCGATCCGTGACTCGGCCAGCTCGAGCGTGGCGAGGGAGCGCAGGAACGCGTTCGTGACGAGCACGTGGATGACCGATTGGGTGAACTGGTAGACGGGGGTCGAGAAGCCGGCCGCAATCGACGGATAGAAGTTGGCCACCTCGACGTCGATGTGAATCCGCGGCCGGTAGCGGGCGACCCGGCTCTCCCCCTCGCGGCGGACGTCGAGGGCCAGGAACCCGCCCGACCCGCGCCCCGGCTTGGCGACGAGCAGACCGTCACGGATCTGCCAGGTGACGTTGCCGTGGTCGGGCTCGACGGTGTACTCGGGGGTGTCGAAGCGGAGCAGCGTGACGAGACCGAGGAGCGTGACCCGCCGCTCGTCCTCGCCGTAGCGGACGCGGACCAGGCCGAGCGTGACCTTGCTCAGGAACTCCCAGTACGTCCGGGCCAGGTTCTCGAGGTTCTTCGCGTTCCACAGCCGGTCGAGGTCGTTCCGGGACATCGTCAGCTCCGCCGACTGGACCGAGCGCACTCCGCGATCGCCCGAGATGACCGTCGAGCGGGGCGGGGAGATGATCATCGCCCGTCCGGGCAGGCCGGCCCTGCGCCGGGCACGCCAGGTGATGAGCGCGGCGACGGCGGCGATCAGTGCGGTGGCGACGGCGGTCACGGCACCGCATTCTGGCCATCGCGGGCCCGCTTTGCCTCGTAGCCCGTTCAGCGAGTCCTGAGCTCGCTCCACAACGGCTCGAGGCCGATCTCCTCACCGGCCTCGAGCCGCCCGCTCCCGGCTGGGACGAGCGCGAGCGCATCCGCGCCGAGCAGCGAGGTGACGATGTGCGACCCCTGAGCGCCGGTTGGGCTGGCCCAGAGACCGGTCGGCGAAGCCCGGAGGCTGACGCGGATCGCCTGCTCCCGCCGCGGGTTGCGGGTCACCGCCTCGCTCAGCCGGGCCGTCGGCGGGTCGGCCGGAGCGGCGGCGCCGGTGAGGACGTCGAGGGCGACACGGGCGAACAGGGCGAACGTGACGACGACCGAGACCGGATTGCCGGGCAGCCCGAACACGAGCGTCCCGTCGCGCACCCCGAACCACGTCGGCTTGCCGGGCTGGAGTGCGACGCGCCAGAACCGCTCGCTGACTCCGAGCGCCTCGAGCGCGGGCTTGACGTGGTCGTGCGGCCCGACCGAGACCCCGCCGGAGACGAGCACCACATCGCTGTGCTCGAGCGCAGCGCCGAGCAGCGCCTCGGTCGCCGGGCGGTCGTCCGGGACGCGCTCGGTCGGTCGCGGGTCCGCCCCGGCGCGCGCGGCGAGCGCCTCGAGCATCGGCCCGTTGCTGTTGTGGATCTGACCGGGCGAGAGCGGCTCGCCCGGCGCCCGCAGTTCGTCGCCGGTGCACAGCACCGCGACCCCTGGCCGCCGGCTCACCTCGACGGTGCCCGCTCCGGCGCTGATCGCCGCGCCGAGCTCGGCGACACCGAACCGGACGCCGGCGCCGAGCACCGTCGCGCCGGCCGCCATGTCCTCGCCGGCGGCGCGGATGTTGGCTCCGGGGTCGACCTGGACCCCGACCTCGACCGTCCCGTCGCGCTCCGTGGTGTCCTCCTGGCGGACGACGGCGGTTGCGCCCTCCGGGACCACAGCACCGGTGGAGATGCGCACGGCGACGCCGTCGCGCACCGCGGTCTCGGCTGGCTGGCCCGCCCGGGACTCGCCGACCACGGTCAGCCGGCGGCCGGCCGGTCCGGCTCGCACCGCGTACCCGTCCATCGCCGAGGCGGCGAACGGGGGCGACGGCACCGGCCGCTCGCACGTCCGCGGCGAGGACCCGTCCGAGCGCCTGCTCAACAGGAACGACCTCGGTCCCGAGGCGCGGTGCGGCCTCCCGGACCATCGCGCGGGCTTCGGCAATCGAGATCAGCCGGCGAGGTTCGCTCACCTGCCGATTGTCCCGATTCCGGACTTGAACGGTCCTGCGTCCTCGCACAGCTAGCGGTCCGGGAACCTCCATTTACGGGTTCGGGCCTCAAGGCGCGGACCGGCAGGCGTGATACAAGGGCTTAAATGGACCACGTGCCCCTCCGTCGTCGCCGCGCGAGGCCCGTCGCGGACGCCAGTGTGACCCGGCTCGCTGCCGGGAGCCGCGAGCTGGCCAAGGGGTGGCTGCTCGCACTCGTCGAGCTCGCGCCGCTCGAGTCGGCCGGGGAGATCCTCGGGGGTCGCCTGGCCACCGACGGGCCGCGGCTGTGCGCCGCGGTGGCGTCGGCGCTCGGCGATGACGCCGAGCTCGCTCGGCTCGAGCCGGGTGGCGATCTGGAGGGACTTGCGGCGGCCACCTCCGAGTTCGGCGGGCGTGGTGACGTCGAGAGCACGCTGCGCGCGGTCGCGGCCCTCCAGGCGGTGATGTGGAGCGCGATCCGGGCCGAGTTCCGCGCCCCTGACCCGGATCTGGTCAGCGAGCTGCACGAGCGGCTGGCCTCCGTTCTCGACGCGGTCCGTGGAGCCGCGCTGCGGCAGGCCGCGCCCGGAGATTGGGCCCGCGAGGCGGCATCTGTCGCCCCGGAGGTCTCGGCGGCCCCGGAGGCGCCCGTCCGCGCCCGTGCCGCCGGTGCCCCCACCGGCCCCGTCTGCTCCGAAGCCCGCCACGTTCAACAACGGCGGATCCTGGGCCCGATCACGCTCCCCGGGCGCCGGAGGTCCCGGCCGTGGCTGGGTCCGAGTCCGCGTCCGAGCCCGCGTCCGAGTCCACGCCGAGCGACGAACCCGAGGCCGGCACCGGGCCTCCGCAGACCGCCGCCCCCGGCCCGATGACCGTGCTGTGGCAGGAGGCGCTCGACGAGGAGGTCACCCAGGCCGGCTCCACCGGGGCCGATCTGTCGCTGCTCCTGATCGAGTTCGACGACGCCGAACGGCTCCGAGCGGCCGAATCGGCCGGAAAGGTCTACGGGACCTTCGCCGGGTTCCTCCAGGCGGTGCGCAGCGTGGTCCGCCGCCAGGACATCCTCGCCCGCGAGTCCGAGGAGCGGATCTGGGTGATCGCGCGGGGGACGTCCCGCGAGGGTGCTCAGGCGCTCGCCGAGCGAGCGCTCACCGCGGTCAAGCGGACGACCCCGTGGCGCGGCACGCCGCCGGCGGCGAGTGCCGGGGTGGCGGTCCTCGGCGAGGACGCCGCCGACCGGGACGGGCTGATCGCCGCCTGCGAGGAGGACCGCTTCGGGGCGACGGCCGCCGGGCTCGGCGTCAGCTGGGCGCGCAGCTAGCCGGCCGGCGCGGGATCGCGGGGGCCGTCGTGATGACGGGCAGGGCCGCTGCGCTCAGTGGCCGACGGTCGCGGCGCCGATCGTCTCGGTGTCGCTGATCCCGAGCTTGCTCGCCGTCGCCTCGGTGAGGTCCCAGTCGGCGTGGTTGGCGTACGGACCGCGATCGATGACCGGCACGACGATCGTCCGGCCGTGCCACATCAGCGACACCTTGGTGCCGCAGGGCAGCGTGCGGTTGGCGACGCCCAGCGTCGAATGGCGCAGGGTCTGGCCGCAGGCGGTCTGTGAGCCCCACTCGCCGGGCCCGTAGTACGTCGCGATCGCCGACTTGTAGACGGTCACCGTGAGCGACGGCGAGGTGGCCGCGGCCTGGCTGATCGAACCCAGGCTGCTCCCGATCACGACGCGGATCGCGTACCGGCCGGAGTGATTGGTGGGCCATGAGACGGCGAAGGTGCCGTTGCGGGCGATCGCGGTGTGCGCGGTGAACAGCCACTGGCCGGAGCCCGAGCGGCGCTCGACCTCGACGATCTGGCTGCGGCCCGGGTTGTCGACCTGACCGGTGATGCGCAGCCGGCTGTGCATCACGTGTCGCCGAGCTGGTCCTGAGGCTGATGCCGTTGCCGGCGGTCTGCACGGTGGCGACCGGGGTGGCGGTCCCGGTCGGCGTGCTCGATCCGGACGAGCCGGTGGCCGGGGTGGTTCCGGGTCCGAACCCGGAGCCCCCGGAGCCGCCGGCGAGCGCCGAGGCCGGGATCCCGGCCAATGCGACACCGGAGATGAGCAGGATGGAGGCGTTCAGTTTCAGGCGTCGACTCACGTCGGCAGTAGTCCCTTCGTTCGCTTGGCGCCTGCGAGGTGAGCTGACGGGCTCGCGCTGGAGTTGCGCTACAGCTCACTCTGGAGCTGATTCGCCCCTGCGGGTCGTGGGTCCCACAAATGGGTCCCCCGCCGGACGACTGCTGGCAGCCGTCCGTTCGGCGACGGCCGAGTATACGTAACGCCGGGTCGGAGCGCCGCGAGGGCTACGGGCGGGGGAGGCGCTGGATCATGCCCCGAACGGCGCGAGCGCCCGCGGTGAGGCCGATCTCGGCCAGCTCGGCCGCGGCCTGGACCGCGGTCCCGAGGACGTCCATTCCGCCGGTTGCCGGTGGTTCGGCGGTCCGCGGCCGGCGGGCGGGGGTGGCCGGCTTCGCCCGCTGCGGCGGGGTGGTCGGCTTGGCGGGGGTGGCCGGCTTGGCGCGCGAGGCGGGCTTGGAGCGTGTGGCCGGCTTGGCGCGGGCCGTCGGCTTGGGGCGGGAGGCCGGCTTGGCGCGGGAGGCCGGCTTGACGCGGGCCGTCGACTTGGCGCCGGAGGCCGGCTTGGCGCGGGCCATCGGCTTGGCGCGTGTGGCGGGCTTGGCGCGGGCCGCGGGCTCCGCGGGAGCCGCCGGGGTGGCGGCGGCCGCGGCCTCGGCGGCGGGCGGTCCGCCACGCTTTGCGCTGCGGCGGTGGGGGCGGGTCCGGGGGAGTCCGCCGAGCATCTCGGGGGGGCGGGAGTCGCTCACGACGAGCCACATGATCGCGCAACCTCGCTCCCATCGCCGCCCGGCTCCGCATTCGAGCTGAAACCGCCGGGCCCGTCCGCGCGTATACATAGAGACGGACCGTCGTTCCGGGTCCGGCAAACCGCTATGGCTTCGCTTCAGCACCGCCTATACTCCTCGGCGTCTGGTTGGGTGGCGGGCCTTCGCCCGTAACCGTCACGACCGCGCTGTTCAACCCACCCGGCGTCGGCTCATCGGCCAAGGACCGGATCGACTGGAAAACGGAATGAAATGTCAGTAGCCGATCTGCAGGAACTCGAAGAGGTCAAGGGACTCGTCAACCGCGGCCAGCAGCTCGGTGTACTCACGTTCGCCGAGATCGCCGGTGCGGTCTCGGAGCTCGATCTCGACGAGGCAGACGTCGAGGAGCTCCACGGCTTCCTCGAGCGCTCCGAGATCGAGCTCGTCGAGGAGGTCGACCCGGCGCAGGCCGCGGCTGAGGTCGAGCGGGCGCCCGACAAGCGGGGTCGCCGCAAGGCCAAGACGACGATCGATCTGAAGCCGGACATGACGACGGACAGCCTCCAGCTGTTCCTCAAGGACATCGGCAAGGTCCGGCTGCTCACCGCCCAGGAGGAGGTCGACCTCGCCAAGCGCATCGAGCGCGGCGACCTCGATGCCAAGCAGAAGATGGTGGAGTCGAACCTCCGGCTCGTCGTCTCGATCGCCAAGAACTACCGCAACCAGGGGCTGCCGTTCCTCGACCTCATCCAGGAGGGCACCCTCGGCCTCGTCCGCGCCGCGGAGAAGTTCGACTACCGCAAGGGCTTCAAGTTCTCGACCTACGCCACCTGGTGGATCCGTCAGGCGATCGCCCGCGCGCTCGCCGACAAGGCGCGGACGATCCGGATCCCGGTCCACGTCGTCGAGAAGCTCAACAAGATCGGCCGGGCCGAGCGCAAGCTCGTCACGGAGCTCGGTCGCGAGCCGACCGCCGAGGAGATCGCCGAGGTGACCGGGATCGAGCCCGAGGAGGTCGAGTCGATCAAGCGCTCGGCACAGGCTCCGGTGTCACTGGAGAAGCCGGTCGGCGACGAGGAGGAGTCCGAGTTCGGCCAGTTCATCGCCGACGAGCGCGCCGAGTCCCCGTATGAGCGGGCGGCCGAGATCCTCACCAAGGAGGCGCTCCGCGAGGCGCTGGAGAACCTCTCCTACCGCGAGCGGCGCGTCCTCGAGCTGCGTTACGGGCTCGGCGGCGAGCATCCGCGGACGCTCGACGAGGTCGGCCGGACGTTCAATGTCACGCGCGAGCGGATCCGGCAGATCGAGAACCAGTCGCTGAAGAAGCTGCAGTCGCTGGCCGAAGCCCAGAAGCTGCGCGACGTCGCCTAGGCGCGCGGCTCGGGGCCCGGCTTCGGGCGCCGTCCGGGGCCCGTCCAGATCAGCTCAAGCCCCCGACCGGCGGGGCCGATGATGGCTGGGGATGCTCGATCTCAACGATGCGCTGTCGTACGTCGTCGCCAATGAGGGCTCTGACCTCCACCTGAAGGTCGGCGCGCGTCCGCTCGCCCGCATTCATGGCCGGCTGACTCCGCTCGAGCAATACGAGTCGCTGCGCCCCGAGGACACTGAGCAGGTCCTGCGCCAGATGCTCGAAGGCAAAGACGAGAAGTTGTCCGAGTTCGCCGAGGAGGGCGAGGTCGACTTCGCCTTCGCGCTGACCGGCGTCAGCCGCTTCCGCGTCAACGGCTTCCGTCAGCGCGGCTCGATCTCGCTTGTCGCCCGCGTCATCCCCTGGACGGTGAAGCGGATCGATGAGCTCGGCCTGCCGCCGGTGATCGAGGAGCTCGCCGACGAGGAGCGAGGTCTGATCCTGCTCACCGGGACGACCGGCTCGGGCAAGTCGACGACGCTTGCGGCGATCATCGATCACATCAACGCCTCCAAGGCCCGCCACATCGTCACGATCGAGGATCCGATCGAGTATCTCCATTCCGACCGCAGCTCGATCATCAACCAGCGCGAGGTGGGGATGGACACCGGCTCCTTCCCGAAGGCGATGCGCCGGGTGCTCCGCCAGGACCCGGACGTGATCCTCATCGGCGAGATGCGCGACGAGGTGACGGTCCGTACGGCCCTGTCCGCCGCTGAGACCGGCCACCTCGTCCTGTCCACGGTCCACACCCTCGACGCTCCCGAGACGGTCAACCGGATCATCGACTTCTTCCCGCCCCACGAGCAGGCGCAGGCCCGCGCGATGCTCGCGGGGACACTGCGCGGAATCGTCTCCCAGCGGCTGGTCGCGACGCCGGACGGCAATGCCCGCGTCGCGGCCTGCGAGATTCTGCGCATGACCGGCCGGGCGAAGGACATGATCCTCGACCCCGACCAGACCGGCCACCTCCACGAGGTGATCAAGGAGGGTGCGTACTACGGGATGCAGACCTTCGACCAGGCCCTGCTCCGTCACTTCAAGGACGGCAACGTCTCGATGGAGGAGGCGCTGCGCGTCGCCTCGAACCCGCACGACTTCAAGTTGCTCGTGGCCGCTGACGGCCGTACCGCCACTTCGATGGAGGACCTTCAGGACTCCCCGTCCGAGCCGCCCCGTCCGGCCGCGGCGCCGCCCGAGCCGAGCGTCGCGCCCTCCTCCCAGCCGCCCGCTCCGGTCGCTCTCGCGTCGGCGCCGCCGCCGGGCATGCATTAGGCGCAGAGTCCCCGGCCGCAAAGCTTCAGTTCGTGAAGCTTTGCGCTACACTGGACTTTCTGATGGCTTCGAAGGACTCATGTCCGGTCTGCCGCACAGCTGAGATCGTCTGCGGCAAGTGGACACTGCTGGTGATCCGCGACCTCGCCGAAGGGCGATCGCGGTTCTGCGAGCTCGAGCGCTCGCTCGCCGGGATCAGCCCCCGGACGCTGTCGCTGCGCCTGCGTGCCCTCGAGGAGGAGGGCATCGTCGAGCGCCAGACCTTCCCCGAGGTTCCCCCTCGGGTCGAGTACGCCCTCACCGAGAAGGGCCGGGCGCTCGTCCCGCTGATCGAGGACATGCGCGCCTACGGCCGCCGCTGGCTCGGGGGCGACTGTGCCGAGGACGGTGAGGGACCCGAGGTGCTCGCCGCCGTCGACGGCCCGGCGCCGCTCGCCGGCGCCGCTGCCTGAGCCGCCGGACGCGTGCGGGTCGCGCTCTCGGCCGATGAGCTGACCGGCGTCGCCGAGCCGCTCGTCGAGGAGATCCGTGCGCGCGGGCACGAGCCCGTGCTCCATGGCGCACTTGCCGACGACGAGCGGGCCGACTGGGCCTGGGCATCTGAGCGCGCTGCCCGCGACGTCGCCGAGGGCCGAGCCGAGCAGGCGATCGTCGCCTGTTGGACGGGAACCGGTGCGTCGATCGCCGCAAACAAGGTCGCCGGGGTTCGCGCCGCGCTGTGCACGGACGCGGCCACCGCGGCAGGGGCCCGGCGCTGGAACGACGCCAACGTGCTCGCGCTCTCGCTCCGAAGCTGCTCATCCGCGATCCTCGTGGAGATCCTCGATGCCTGGTTCGCCGCGGCGGTGAGCGCGGACGCCGAGGACCGGGCGAACATCGCGCATCTCGCCGAGCTCGAGTCCGCCGGCTGACGCCGCGCGGGCTGCAAGGCGCCTCCCGGCGGCAGGATCCGTCTCGGCGGGCGCGAAACCGCGCGTGTGCCCCCGACCAGCCACCGACTCCCACTCGCCGACTTCATCCACGATGCGGCCGACGTCCTCGCCGCGATGCTCGACGCCGGCGCTGAGGTTCCGTTCGAGGTCGTCGACGCCGGCGCCGCGCCCCGCCGGCCGGCGCTGTACTGCTACCGCCCCCTCACCGACGAGTTCATCGCGGGCCGGTGGGGCCGGCTGATCGAGCTCGACGGCTACGCCCCCGCGCTCGATGCGCTCGGAGCGATCGGGGATCTCGTCCCGTACCTCGAGTACCGCGGCGTGAGCGAGATCCCCGCCGATCCCGTCGAGCGGCGGCGCGTCAGCCTCCAGACGCTGCTCTGCCGGGTGTTCGCCGACCGGGCCGGCTTCCGGCTCGACGAGGAACGGCTCGGCGAGGCGCTCGACGAGCTCGACCGCGCGCTCACCGAGGAACGGGCGGTGACGACGGTGATCGCGCCGCTGCTCGGGCTCGGCCTCGAGGCGGGGACCCGCCGGGTGTCCCTCGGCGATGGCCTCTCGCTGATCGACGGCGAGGAGATGCCGGGCGTTCCGGCAGAGGCGATCTGGGGCTCTCCGGGCCTCGGCCGCTCCGCCGAGCCGAACGTCCTCGCGGTGCTGACGTTCGGTGACGACGGCGGCGCCGGCAACCCGGTCCCGCTCGCCCGCTCCCGGTTCCGGCGGATCCTCAGCGCACTCCGGCTGTTCGAACGCGGCAGCTACGCGCTCGGCCCGCTGGCCTGGGTCCGGGCCGGCTCCGGCGCATGGCGGCCGGTGGCTCTTGGCGGAAGCGGTCGGCCGGGTCTGATCACGCTGCTCGGCGCGGCGCAGGCCGAGGAGTTCGCAGCTTTCACCCAGCTGCTCGGACGCCGGGCTCCCGGCGTGCGCGTCGCGGCCGACGGCGGCACCTCGGGGCCTTCCGCCCGGGGCTCGATCCGGCGCCGGCGAGCTCGCCTGGGCGCTCGCCCGATTCGAGATGGGATGCGAGCGGCTGAGTGCGTTCGAGGGTCTCACCGATCACCTGCTCGCACTGCGCGTGCTGCTCGAGCCCGAGGGGCCGCACAGCGGGCGGCTCGCCCAGCGGCTGGCCGTCCTGTGTGCCACGCCCGAGCTCCGGGGGCGGCTCGCCGAGCGCACGGTGGAGGCGATCGCACTCGAGCGCGCCGTGATCCAGGGAACGGCACCGGGTCAGACGAGCGCCGATGCCCTCGCCCACGAGCTCTCCGAGCACCTGCGCGCACTGTTGCGGGACGTCATCTGCGGGCATCTCGAGCCCGACCTGTGCGCCATCGCCGACGAGCTGCTCGCCGACACGGCGACCCTCGCGGCCTGACCCGGCCGGGCGCCGACTGCGGTGGACCGCCGCCACAGCGGTGTAATAGCCTTGATATCGGCCGCTCCCTACTCGGTCCCCACGGGGATCGGGAGTGTTCTGCCCACCAGGCACAACACGTAAGTCCTGGGGCTCTCAGTAGTCAAGGGGGAGCGCGACCTAGACCGGCGGGCGGGCTCCAGCCCGCCCGCCCTCTTTTCACCGCCCTGGGACTGTTTCTGACCCCGGCGGGTGTGGTAGACCGATGAAGTGCCGACCGAACGGGCCCCAGCCACAGTGACATCGCCTGAATCCTCGCTCGGCGCGCCGCGGGTGAAGGTCGCCCCGGTCCGGTCGCCGAACGTCCATCCCGAGTCCCACAACATCCCGGGCCGCAGCGACGACGGCTTTCAGGAGCTCTGCCACCTGGTGACCGCCGAGGATCCCGACACCGCGCTGTGCGGAGCAGACGTCACGGGGTTCCCGTGGAATCCCCCGTGGCCCCGCTGCGAGGCCTGCCTGGCGGTGGCCGACGGCCGCCAGAACTAGCCTCCTCCGCGTGACGATGGTCGAGGACGAGCTGATCTGCATCGTCGAGATCCCGCGGGGGACCCGGAACAAGTACGAGTACGACCACGAGCGGGGCGCGATCCGGCTCGACCGCTATCTGCTGCCGTCGATGGTCTATCCGACCGACTACGGCTTCATCCCCGAGACCCTGGCGCTCGACGGTGACCCGCTCGACGCGCTCGTCTGCCTCTCCGAGCCCACGTTCCCCGGCTGTATCGTCCCGGTCAAGCCGATCGGCCTGTTCCGGATGGAGGACGAAGGGGGGCCGGACGACACGTTGCTGTGCGTCCCGTTCCACGATCCGAGCTGGAACGGCCTCGAGTCGCATGACGAGCTCCCCGGTCAGCTGCGCACCGAGATCGAACATTTCTTCGCCACCTACAAGCAGCTCGACGAGGAGCGCTACGCCGAGGTCCGGGGCTGGGGGCCGCGAGAGGATGCGATTCGTGAGATCGAGGACTCCCGCCGCCGCTACGCCGAGCGTGGCGTGCCGGGCTAGTCGCGCCCGATACCGCCCGGTTCATGCGGATTGATCTCCGCGAGGTCCTCGCCGTGTTCCTCGGCGGCGCGATCGGCGCGCTCGCTCGGGCCGAGGTCGCGGTCGGGCTCGCGGTCGCCCCCGGGCGCTGGCCGTGGGCGACGCTGGCCGTGAACGTCGCCGGCGCGCTGATGCTCGGGGTGTTCGCCACTCGCCTCCAGGAGCGTCTGCCGCCGACGGCCTACCGGCGACCGTTCCTCGGCACCGGGGTCTGCGGTGGGCTGACCACGTTCTCGACGATACAGCTCGAGCTGCTCTGGATGCTCGATCACGATCGCCCGGCGCTCGCGCTCGCGTACGCCGCGACGAGCCTCGTGCTCGGGCTCGGTGCGGTTGCCCTGACCTCGAACCTCGTCCGCCGCGGCGGGCTGCTGCGATGACCGTCGGCGTGGCGATCGGGGTCGCGTTGATCGGCGGGCTGGGGGCGGTGCTCCGGCTGCTGCTCGACGGCGCCGTCTCCGCTCGCGTCCGCGGCGCGTTCCCCTGGGGGACGCTGGCCGTCAACCTCACCGGCGCGTTCGCCCTCGGTCTCGTCGCCGGGGCGAGCTCGGGCACCTCGAGCACCGCCTACCGGCTGCTCGGGACGGGCCTGATCGGTGCGTTCACGACGTTCAGCACCTGGATGTTCGAGACCCAGCGCCTCGCCGAGGACGGGGACGAGCGCCTCGGGCTCGGCAACCTCGCCATCAGCCTCGTCGCCGGCCTCGCCCTCGCCTATCTCGGCGACCGGATCGGAGCTCACCTGTGACCGGCGGCGAACTGCTGAAGCTGAGCGCGTACTTCGGTGAGCGCGAGCGCTGGCACGGACGGTTCCTCACCGACGTGATTGCGGAGCGCCTGGCCGCCCACGGGGTCGCGACGAGCCTCGTGCTGCGCGGGGCCGAGGGTTTCGGTGTCCGCCACCACGTTCGAGACGACCGTCGGCTCACGCTCTCCGAGGACCTGCCGCTGGTCGTCTACGCCGTCGATGTCCCCGAGCGCGTCGAGCCGACGCTTGCCGACCTCCGTCGCCTGGCCTTCGACGGCCTGATCACGCTCGAGCGGGCCCGCACGCCACCGTTGACCGACGAGCGGGCGGCGAAGGTGAGCGTTCACATCGAACGCCATGCCCGGATCGGCCGCGCCCCGGCCCACGAGGCGATCGTCGGGCTGATGCGAGAGGCGGGAATGCGCGCCGCGGTCGTGCTGCTCGGACTCGACGGCACGTTCGCCGGCCGGCGCGCCCGGGCGCGCCTGTTCGCTGCCAATCGCGGAGTGCCCACGATGGTCGTCGGAATCGGCCCGGCCGACGCCGCACGGCAGTCGCTCGAGCGGATCGGGCCGCTCGCCGAGCCCGCTCTCATCACTGTCGAGCGGGTCGAACTCGTTCCCGGTGAGGGGCCCTCGGCAGCCCTCGTCCCGCCCGAGCCGGGGTGGTGGGGCAAGCTCACGGTGTACAGCCACGAAGGTGCGCGCCACGCCGGCCGCCCCCAGCACAGTGGGCTGATCCGGGGCCTCGTCGACCACGATTCGCGCGGGGCGACCTCGATCCGTGCGGTGTGGGGGTACAACGGCGACCGCGCGCCGCGCGGCGACGCCCTGCTCGCCCTTCGCCGGGATGTCCCGATCGTCACCGAGATCGTCGACGCCCCGGAGCGACTCGGCGAGCTGCTGACGGTGGCACGTGACATCGCCGACGGCGACGCGGAGCTCACGGTCGAGTGGGTGCCCGCCCATCTCAGCCGGGGGCCCGGGATCGCCTTCGGGGAGGCCGCCCTCGACGGCCCGGCAGAATGAGCGCGATGTTCCACGTCGAGCTGCGGCAGTCGTTCCACACCGCGCGGGCCTTCAACCTCTCCGAGCCGGAGCTCCGCGACCAGATCCTGACCGACTGGACCGCCGGCCGGACGGTCCGCTGGGCCGAGCGGCAGTTCTCCCCGGAGAAGGCCTCGCTGACGATCGTCAGCGGCCCCGAGCTCCGGCCGGACGAGATGGGCATGGGCCGGGGATGGCAGCAGGCCGTGCGAGACGGCCAGGACGTCACCGAGCAGCTGCTCCGCGGCTCCGGGCCGGAGACCGACTTCAAGGCCGTCGTGCTCGCGCTGTCCGGCGAGGCGCCCGTCACCCCGGACGCGCTGCTCGAGGCCGCCGAGGCGCGCTGGCCGCACGCGCGCCTCAGCGAGCGGGTCGCGCTGTGCGAGCAGGCGGTGTGGGAGCTGCTGCATCAGGGCGAGGTCGCGCTCCGGCTGCCCGGCGATCCGGAGCCGACGCCACCCGAGCGCTGGCAGGAGTTCCTGCTCCGCACCGCGAGCTGGACCGGCGGGGCGGCGAGTCCCACGATTGCACGGTTGAAACCCTCCGCATCGAGGTAGACTCCCGACGGGAAGCGTCGGACCCGAGTGGGAGGAACCGGGATGGTCCGTTCTCGGAATGTGTGTGTGCGTCGTCACGGCTGTCGTCGGTCGCGCCTCGGCGTGGTTGCGGTGCTCGGGGTGGTGATGACCCTCGGCATGGCCGGCTCGGCCGGCGCAACGGTGACGATCAGCTCGTTCACGACCTCGCCGTCGACGACCGTGGCCGGCGGGCACCCGAACATGACGATCGGGACGAACTTCAGCTACTCGGACTCGACCGACTCGGTCAAGAATCTCCAGGTCTACTTCCCGGCCGGCCTGATCGGGAACCCGAACTCCGTGGGGCAGTGCTCAGCCGCTCAGCTGAGTTCCGATACGTGCCCGGCGACCTCCCAGATCGGAACCGTCACCGTCGTTGCCAAGGCGGCGGGCATCCCGCTGCCGGTCACCTCGAACGGCTCGGTCTACAACGTCACCCCGGCCGGGTCCGAGCCGGCACGCATCGGCATCGTGATCCGGCCGCTCGGCGGCCTGCTCGGCAAGACCTCCATGTCAGGGCCGGTGTCGATCCGCCTGCCGGGGGATGAGGGACTCGTCTCGACCTTCACGAACATCCCGAACACGCTCCCGTCGACCGTGCCCCTGACACCGCCGGTCGCGATCTCGATCCAGTCGATGACGCTGGTCCTGGACGGGCCGGTCAACGGCGGGACCGCGGCCTTCATGCGCAATCCGACGTCGTGCAACCCCGCCTACTCGGTTGCGGTGGTCTCCTCGTACGAGAATTCTGCCTCGAATGCCCATCTGGCCGGCTTCACCCCGACGGATTGCGCCCATGAGCCGTTCAACCCGGGCCTCAGCTTCGCCTTCGGGGCCACCACGGCCAGCACGCCGTCATCGCTCAGCGTGTCGCTGACGATGCCAAGCGCGGACATGCCGCGGGCGCAGTCGGATCTGAACGCGAACGTGATCTTCCTGCCGCTCGGGACACAGGTCAACTTCGCCGCGCTGCCCAACATCGCCGCCTGCACCGACGCCCAGTTGGCGACCAACTCGGCGGCGCCTGCGGCCTGTCCCGCGTCGTCGCAGATCGGGACGCTGACGTTCACGACGCCATTGCTGGGGACGCTGACCGGACAGGTGTACTTCGCCACGAATCTGCGTTTGTTCCTGCAGATCAACATCAAGGGCCAGTACGCGAAGCTGATCGGCTCGACCACCTTCTACGGTCCGTGGATCGTGTCCATCCTGGGCAACCTGCCCCAGGTGCCGTTCACGAACTTCACGCTGACGTTCAGCGGAGGGCCGAACGCGCTGGTGGACTCGCCGCCGTGCGGGACGGATCCGGCGATCGGTGCCCTGTTCCCGTGGAGTCTCAACCCGGACACCGTGCTCGTTCCGTCGGTGACGATCTCGCAGACCTCCACCGGCGCCCCGTGCCCGGCGGCCGCGTCGACGACGCAGACCGCCCAGACCCGGTCGCTCGCGCGTGACCTCGCGACGACGCTCTCCCGGTCGACGCGGCACACCAACATCAACCGGGTGCTCGCGCAGGTCATGGCTCGCCATCACCTCCGGGCTCACGGGCTGCGACGAGCGGTGTCGAAGCGCTCCCACCGCACGACATCGCACCGCGCGCGGACGCATCGGCGCCACCGGCGCACGAGGTAGAACGACCAACCACCGAGGTGGTGGCCCTGCCGTGAGCGGCTAGGCCACCACCTCGGCGAGCATCGCCGCCCGTTCGGGCTCGCTCGCGAACAGGTAGCGGTGAATGCTGAGGAGGCCCTCGACGTCGTGGACCTCGCCGTCGAGTTGCGGGACCAGCAGCAGCGGACGCTCCCCGAACTCGGCGGTGAGGCGCTCCACGCCTCTGCCGTCCCGCTGCGCCAGCGCGTGGTAGTCGTCGAGGTTGGCAGCGACGCGCTCGGCGAGGTCCGCGGGGAGCGCGGCGGCGATCTGCTCCCGGGCGACGCCGGGCTCCAGTGACGACAGCAGGTCGTGGTGGAAGCGGTTGACGATCGTCGCGCAGAACGGAAAGCCCCCGTCGATCAGCGTCCGTCCGAACCACACGGCCTCCTGGAGCGGCTCGGTCTGGGCCGAGGTGACGAGCAGGAACGCCGTGTCCGGGGCGTGCAGCATCTCCTCGACCCGGGCCGCGCGCTCGGAGAAGTCCTCCGTCATCCCGCCGAGCAGCGAGAAGAAAGTGGTCAGGTCGCTGATCAGGTCGACACCGGTGACACGCCGCAGCGCCCCGAGCAGCGGTGAGGCCCCGCGACCGATGATCCGCATGCCGAGGCCCGTCGGGCGCAGGAACGCCTTCAGCGCCCGGCCCTCGAGGAACGAGGTGAGGCGACCGGGGGCGTCGAGGAAGTCGAGCGCGTTGCGCGACGGCGGCGTGTCGAGCACGAGCAGGTCGAAGTCGCCCTCACGCTGGAGGTCGTAGAGCTTGGCGATCGCGGTGAACTCCTGCGATCCAGAGACGGCCGTCGAGAGCTCGGTGTACACGCGGTTGGCCTTGATCTCCTCGGCGCGCTCGGCGGTCGGGGCGACCCGTTCGATCAGCTCGTCGAAGGTCCGCTTGGGGTCGAGCATCATCGCCCACAGCTCGCCGCGGAGCTCGAGTCCCGCCCCGGCGAGCCGTTCGGCGGGGACGAGCGTGGGCTCGTTTCTCAGCTCGTCGAGTCCGAGGGCGTTGGCCAGCCGGCGGGCGGGGTCGATCGTGACCACCGCGACCTTGCGCCCCTCGGCGGCCATCCCGAGAGCGATCGCCGCCGAGGTCGTCGTCTTGCCGACCCCGCCGGCGCCCCCACAGACGCACACGCGGCGGTCCGCGAGCAGCGCGGCGACGCCCGTGGGCTCGGAACCGGTGGGGGTCACTGCGACCCCGCGGCTGTGACAGTCGGCCCGGCCCGGTCGGCGGTGGCGAGCGGCTCGAGCCCGTCGGCGAGCTGCTCGAGCTGCTCGAGGCCGAGTTCGGGGGCGAACATGTACGGCAGCTCGACCGGCGTGACGCCGAGCTCGGTGCGCAGCCGCTCACATTGCTCGGCCTGGCGCAGCGCGCGGGTGTGCTCGGACAGCGCCGCCCGCACCGCGGCGCGCAGGACCGCCCCCTCGGGGCCCTCCGCGGGCTGCACCTGGCGTAGCTCGGTGGCCTCGTCGGGGGTGAAGCGGTCGGGGTAGACGGCGTTCAGCACCACGGCGCGGAGCGTCAGGCCGTCCTCCTGGAGGAGCTCGCGCATCTGGAGGGTCTCGTTCACCGGCATCTCCTCGGCGGTCGTCACCGCGATCAGGGCAGTGAACTGCGGATCGGCGATCGTCGTGGCGATTGCGCGGCCCTGATGGGCGATCGGGCCGACACGGGCGATGTCGGCGAACGTGCTCGGTGTGCGCAGGATTCCGACGCCGTGGCCGGTCGCCGGCGCGTCGACGATCACCAGGTCGTAGCTGCCGGCATGGCGGGTGCGGCGCTCGAGCTGTGCCAGCTCCCACACCTTGCCGATGCTGAGCAGCTCGCGCATGCCCGGGGTGGCCATCGCGAACGCGCCGAACAGGCGGCTCTGGGCGAGCACGCCGCCGAGTGGCCCGGTCTTCAGCTTCAGGTACTCCTCCATCGCGTGCTGCGGATCGATCGAGATCGTCGACAGCCCGGGAGCCAGCTCGACCTCCGCGAACGGCTCGACCTCGGCGTCGAACGCCTCACCGACCTGGCGCTGCCCGGCGAGCTCGGCGACGATCGTCCGCAGTCCGCGGCGGGCGGCGAGCAGGCCCAGCGCGGTGGCGACGGTCGACTTGCCGACGCCTCCCTTGCCGGTGACGAAGATCAGACGATGCTCGAACAGCCCAGTCGACACGGGGCGCGACGATACCGGCACCCGTCATCTCCCCGCGCGAACGAGTGACCTCCTCCCGCGGGCCTCTACGGCCACCAACCCGGCGGGTGGGGTGGGAGTTGCGGACCGGCGACAATGTCACCCTCACGACCGTAGGAGCGATAGAAGAGTCCTCCGGTGGGCGACGCGGCGACCAACTAGCACAACTTGCGGCGGAGGAATCCGGCGGCGTTCTCAGAATAAGCACGCGATGAGCCTGTTCAGGCACCCCGATCGCGAAAGGCAACAGCCGTGACGCCCAATTGCAAGGTGATCGCGTTCGCCAACCAGAAGGGCGGGGTCGCCAAGACCACGACCACGCTCAACCTCGCGGTGGCGTTCGCCGAGGAGGGACACCGCGTCCTCTGCTGCGACATGGATCCACAGGGCAACCTGACCATGTCGCAGGGCATCGACCCCGACACGCTTCAGAAGTCCATGTACGACGTCCTGGTCCACAAGATCTCGATTCGGGAGGTGGTCCACAAGCGCGAGGTGGACGTCGCCTGCGCCTCGATCGACCTCGCCGGCGCGGAGATCGCGATGTCGACGATGATCGGCCGCGAGCGGTCGCTGCAGAAGGCGCTGGCCGAGGTCGCGGAGGACTACGACTTCGTGTTTATCGACACGCCGCCGAGCCTCGGGCTGCTCACGATCAACGCGCTGACGGCCGCCCACAAGGTGATCGTCCCCGTCCAGTGCGAATATCTGTCGATGCGCGGCCTCATTCAGCTCCAGAACACCCTCTCGATGATCCGGGACAATCTCAATCCGGATGTCGACATCGAGGGCATCCTGCCCACTCTCGTCGACACCCGCACGCTCCACGCCAAGGAGGCGATCGAGCTGCTCGAGGAGAACTTCGGCGATCGGGTGTTCGCGTCGCGGATCCGCAAGACCGTCCGGTTCGCGGAGGCACCGGTGAAGGGCATGTCGGTGCTGAAGTACGATCCGGATGGTTTGGCCGCACACGCCTACCGACAGCTCGCCAAGGAGGTTCTCCAGAATGCCAACCGGTAAGCGCGCGAGCATGAGGGAGGGCCCGCTGGCGGCCCTGTTCCGCAAGACGAGCGAGGACCAGCCTCCCGAGGAGGCCCGCGCCGGCGAGCAGCCGCCGGCGCCGAACGCGCCCGAGCAGTCCGTCGAGCCGGTCGCTCCGAACGTCGGACCCCGCCGCATCCGTCCTTCGATGCTCCGGCAGCGCCCGCCGACGAACCGCCGCAGATCCCCTCGCCGAAGGAGCGCCTGCGCCATGCGTTCTCCTCGGACATCCCGGAGAACGTGCTCGAGCGCCCTGCGCAGGTCACGGCGCCCACGCCTGAGCGCGACGTGTTCGCCCGCTCCGAGCGGATCGCCGAGGCGTTCGGCACAGCCAGGCCGGTCGGCACCCCGGTGCTCCGCGTCGTCGGTGTCGGCGGAGCAGGCGTCAACGCCGTCAACCGGATGGTCGAGGCCGAGGTCGAGGGTGTCGAGTTCCTCGCCATCAACACCGACCTCCAGTCGCTCCAGCAGTCCGCCGCCGACGAGACGCTGCACATCGGCGAGACGATCACCCGCGGGCTCGGCTCGGGCTCCAACCCGGACCTCGGCCGTCAGGCCGCCCGCGAGGCCCACGATCAGATCAAGGCGCTGCTCCGCGGCTCGGACATGGTGTTCATCGCCGCTGGTGCCGGCGGCGGCACGGGCACCGGCGCCGCCCCGGTCGTCGCGCAGATCGCCCGCGAGCTCGGCGCGCTCACGGTCGGGATCGTCACGCGTCCATTCCAGTTCGAAGGCTCGCGGCGACGCGATCAGGCCGAGGCGGGCGTCGAGGCGCTCGCGGCCGAGGTCGACACGCTGATCGTGGTCCCCAACAACCGGCTGCTGTCGGTGCTTGATCGCGGCACGTCGATGGTCGAGGCCTTCCGCGTCGCCGACGATGTCCTGCGCCAGGGCGTCCAGGGCGTCTCGGACCTCGTCACCCTGCCGGGGCTGATCAACCTCGACTTCGCCGACGTCCGGACGATCATGTCCGACGCCGGGAACGCCCTGCTCGGTATCGGCATGGGCACCGGCGACCGCCGCGCCGTCGAGGCCGCCGAGCAGGCTGTCTCCTCGCCGCTGCTCGAGACGAGCATGGAGGGCGCCCGCTCGATCCTGCTCTCGATCACCGGGGGCCGGGACATCTCCCTATGGGAGGTCAACGAGGCGGCGAAGGCCGTTGCGGAGGCCGCCCACCCCGATGCGAACATCATCTTCGGCGCGATGGTCGACGAGAAGCTCGACGACCAGGTCTGGGTGACGGTCGTGGCCACCGGCTACGGAGCCGAGCGGCCCCGCCGCCAGGAGCCCGCTCGTCCGGCCGCCGCCGCGGTTCGTGAGGTCGAGGCCAGGCGGAGCTCCGAGCCCCGCTCGCCGCTGCGTGAGCGCCGGCTCGCCGAGGCCGGCGCGAGCCGTGGCGACTGGCGCGACAGCGACCGGGGCGACACGCTCCGGGAGCCACGGGGCGAGCCCCGGGTCAGCCGGCTGCGAGAGCGTTCGGGCGCGACGGAGACTCGACGTCCCTGAATTCATTCCCCGCCGCTGACTCTGACGGGCGATCCCCGTCGCCTGGCGGCGTCCTCGGTCGCTCGCGTGCCGAGCACGCGTCGCTCCCTGCGTTCTGGCCATGCTCGGGTCTAGCCCGTCACGGTTCTCCGGGGTCGTCGCCGCGGGCCACCCGCTGTCGGCCCAGGCCGGCGCCGCGGCGCTGCGGGCGGGCGGCAACGCGGTCGATGCCGCGATCGGCGCGATGTTCGCGTCGTTCGCTGCCGAGCCTGTGCTCACCGGGCTCGGGGCGGGCGGATACATGCTCGTCGTGCGGCCGGGCGAGGAGCCCGTGCTGCTCGACTTCTTCGTCGAGTCGCCGGGGCGGGAGGCCGTGCGCGGCGAACCGGCCGCCGGCAAGCCGGGCGGCGAGGCGCCGCAGCCCGATGCCGATCTGATCCCGGTCGACGTCTCGTTCGGCGACGCCGAGCAGGTGTTCCACGTCGGCGCCGCCTCGGTCGGCTGCTACGGCGTCCCCGCCGGGATCTGCGAGGCCGCGCGGCGGTTCGGATCGCTCCCGCTGGAGTCGCTGGCGATGCCGGCGGTCGACCTCGCGCGCGCCGGCGTGGTGGTGAACACCGCCCAGGCGTACGTGATCGAGATCCTGGGCGGGATCCTCACCTCGACCCCCGAGGCCCGCGCGCTGTTCGCGCCGGAGGGGCGGCTGCTCCAACCCGGTGAGGAGCTGCGCCAGCCGGAGCTCGCGGGCGCGCTCGAGCGGCTTGCGGTCGACGGGTCGGAGCCCTTCTACACCGGCGACATCGCCACCGCGATCGCCGACTGGATCGGCGACCACGGCGGGCTGCTCGGCCGCGCCGACCTCGCCGCCTACCGCGTCGTCGACCGCGACCCGGTGCACGTCGCCTACCGGGGCCACGACGTTCTCACCAATGCACCGCCGTCGGCCGGCGGACTGCTGATCGCCCACACGCTCGGCCAGCTGGCGGCGCTGGACGGCGCCCCGAGCGTCGAGGCGCTCGTCGAGGCGATGGAGCGCACCCAGGCGGCGCGGACCGCGGACTTCCTCGCCGGCCTCCACGATCCGTCGTTCCGGGAGACGTTCCTGCGCTCCAGCGGCCGGCTGGGTCGACGACGCACATCGCGGTGCTCGACGGCGACGGCGGCGCGTGCTCGGTGACGTGCTCGAACGGCTCGTGCAGCGGCGTGATCGTCCCCGGGACGGGCGTCCACCTCAACAACATGATGGGTGAGCAGGACCTCAACCCCGAGGGCTTCCACCGTCACGCGCCCGGTCTGCGGATGCCGAGCATGATGTCGCCGACGGTCGTCCTGCGCGGCGGCTCGCCGGTGCTCGTGCTCGGCAGCGCCGGCAGCAACCGGATCCGCTCGGCGATCGTGCAGACGATCATCCGCGTGCTCGACGAGGGCCTGTCGGCGCCGGAGGCGGTCCAGGCGCCGCGGCTGCACACCGAGGACGGGATCGTCTACGCCGAGCCCGGGCTCGACCTCGACGCGCTCCGTGCCGCCGGGCGCCAGGTCGCCCCATTCCGGGCTCGCAACCTGTTCTTCGGCGGCGTGCAGGCGGTCCAGCGGGACGAGTCCGGGGCGTTCTGGGGCGGCGGCGATCCCCGGCGGGGCGGCGAGGCGGTCGTCGTCGAGCGGTGAACCCATCGACGCAAGCCGTCGGGAGCGTCATCGCCGACGAGGCCCCGAACCGGCCCGTTCGTGCGAATAATGGCTGGTGTGCAACGGGGATCGGAAAGCACGGGGTCGATCGTGAAGCGGTGCGGAGCACGTCGCCGGAGGGCTGGGCCCCGGCGGATCCTCGCCATCGCGCTCTGCCCGCTCGCTGCTGGACTGATCGCCGGCTGCGCCAAGAACACCTCGTTGCCGGGCATCACCGGGAACGACGTCGACGGATCGACACTCACCGCTGCTCCAGGCACCTGGACCGGAAAGGGATCGATCGGATTCACCTACGTCTGGGAGCGCTGCGACTCCGCGGGGAACGCGTGCCAGGGCATCGCCGGCGCCACGGCGAACCAATACGGTCTGAGTCCGACGGAGGTTGGCTCGACTCTGCGGGTGGTGGTCACCGGCACAGACGCCGACGGCGCCAAGGGAGCCTCGAGCGCCACATCGCCGCCCACCGGGGTCGTCCAGCCCCAGGGTCCGGCGAACACGACTTCGCCTGCGGTCACGGGGACCGCCCAGGCCGGCCAGACGCTGTCGGCGACGCAAGGGGTGTGGCGCGGAACTCCGCCGCTCCACTACACCTATCAATGGCAGCGCTGCACGGGTGGCTCGTGCGCAGACGTGAGCGGCTCGACCAACACGACCTACAGCCTCGGCACCGCCGATGTCGGCAGCTCGCTCCGAGTCGGAGTCACGGCGACGAACAACGGCGGGAAGCTCACCGCGTACTCGACACAGACAGGCGTCGTGGCCGCGGCCCACGATCCGGTCGTGGTCGCGGTGGGGGACATCGCGTGTGCTCCGGGTGACACCAGCAACGACTGCGTGCAGGCGACGACCGCCCGGCTCGCCGCCGCACAGCACCCGGATGCCGTACTCGACCTCGGCGACAACCAGTACAACTCCGGGCTGCTCAGCGAGTACATGGGCAGCGGCGCCTACAACGCCACCTGGGGCGTGTTCAACTCGATCGTGTTCCCCGCCCCCGGCAACCACGAATACGCCGCCAGCCCTACGGCCGCCGGCTACTTCGGCTACTTCGGCTCCCGGGCCGGCCCGGCGACCGGGGACTACTCGTTCAACCTCGGCACCTGGCACCTGATCTCGCTCAACTCGAGTTGCACGGACTCCGGATGCTCTGACACCAACGCCGGGGTGACGACCACCGCCCAGACCGCCTGGCTGCAGAACGACCTGGCGGGGCACCCGACCGGCTGCACCTTGGCGTACTGGCACCACCCGCGCTTCTCCGCGAGCTGGTCGAACGACAGTCCAGGCGTCGGGCCGCTCTTCGCCGCGCTCTACAACGCGCATGCCGATCTCGTGCTCAGTGGCCACGACCACGTCTACGAGCGCTATGCGCAACAGGATCCAACCGGCGCCGCCACCTCGGCCGGCGTGCGGGAGATCGTCGCCGGGACCGGCGGGGAGAGCCTGTTCTCGATCATCAGCGCAGCGCCGAATCTCCAGGTCTCCGACCAGAACGACTTTGGCGTCCTCGTGCTCACCCTCCACGCGGCGAGCTACGACTGGGCGTTCAAGCGGCTTGACGGAACGGTCGTCGACAGCGGGACGACCTCGTGCCACGGCAGCGGTGGGGGATCGGCCTCGCTCCGTGCGGCGCGCGACGCCCGACGTTGGCCTCCGGGGCCGAGCGGACCGCGGCTCAGGCTGGCGGTACGCCCGGAGTCCGTGAGCGCCACAACCGCGGCGCGGCGCGGGCTGCCGGTCGACGTGCACATGACTCGGGCCGCCGACGTCACGATCCAGGCCATGCTCGTGTCCGGGCGCCGGCGCATCCAGATCGCAACGTTCAGGGAGACCGAGACGCAGCTGCCCGGCCCGCACAGTCGGATCGTGCTGCGCCTGCCCAGGAGGCGTCTGACCGGGAAGCGGGCCGTGGCACTGCTCCTGCGCTTCACCGCCCGCGACGGGGCGGGCCAGCGCCGCGTCGTGGTGGCCAAGGTCACCGTCCGCAGCGGCTGAGCGGCGCTGCGCTCGGGCTGCGCGGTTGACGCAACGGGTCGGAAGCGTCATTACGCCCGGTCGGGAAGGAACGGGTCGCAGGTGTCACATCGGCTCGTGACGTAACGGGTCGGAAGTGTCACACCTGCTCGTGACGTAACGGGTTGCGAGTGTCAGCTTCGGAAGCTCCGATATCGGACGGATGCGCCCCCATAATCGATCGTGACCGCAGTACTTCGGCGGTGGGGCGAGCGAAGAAGGGGCACATCTTGGGACAGCACGAAAGCACCTCTACGGCAGACCATCCCGAGTTGAGGTTGGTGAGCGATGTACCGCGTCCGGTGTTCGGCGCCGGCATGCCACGCCGCCGTGGGGGCTTGCCCATGCCCGACGTGGCCGTGAGCGTCGTGATCGCGGCGCTCAACGAAGCAAGAAACCTCCCGTTCGTGTTCGATCGCCTGCCCGACGGGTCTGCACGAGCTGATCGTGGTCGATGGCCACTCGCACGACGACACGGTCGCCGTGGCCCGCAGCCTGTGCCCTGAGGTCCGGATCGTGACCCAGAGTGGGCGGGGCAAGGGAAACGCCCTGGCCGAAGGATTTGCGGCGTGTACCGGCGACATCATCGTCGCCCTCGACGCGGACGGGTCGACCGACGCGGAGGAGATCCCGCGCTTCGTCGCTGCGCTGTGCAACGGCGCGGACTTCGTCAAGGGATCACGGTTCGCCCAGGGCGGGGCGAGCTCCGATATCACGCTGGTGCGAGCTCTCGGCAACCGGGCCCTGAACGCGGTCGTGAACGTCCTCTACGGGACCCACTACACCGACCTCTGTTACGGCTACAACGCGTTCTGGGCCACGTGTCTGCCGTACATCCGGATTGACTGCGATGGCTTCGAGGTCGAGACGCTCATCAACGTGCGGATCGCAAAAGCCGGGTTGATCGTGCACGAGGTACCGAGCTTCGAAAGCCCGAGGCTGCACGGGCGCAGCAACCTGCATGCCGTCCGTGACGGAATCCGTGTGCTCCGGACGATCGCCCGGGAGCGGACATCCGGCTCGTCACGGGCAGCGCGGTTCCCCGGCCTGGCCTACCGCCTGCACGCTGGATGAGGATCGCCCTCCTCACGCCCGGCCCGGGGCTCGAGAGCCCGGGGCGTCGGCGACCATGTGCGGCGCCTCGCCGCCGAGCATCCTCGGCAGCGGGGCGCCATCGTCGAGGTCATCACCCCCTCGCCGATCGGAGGCCTGCGAGCGCGGCTGCGCACCATTGCCGCCTCCTTCGATCTCGCGGACGTGCACAGTACCGCGAGGCACGTTCGCGCTCGGCGCGAGTCGGCTCGGCTTCCGGCGGTTGGTGATCACGACCTATCCGCCGCTGGAACGGCTGCTCGGCTGGCCCCACGGACGGGCCACCGGTGCCGCGCTCCGAGCGGCGACCGGGGTGATCTGCCGCTCTCAGGTCGAGTGCGACCGACTGTGCGAGCGCTTCCCGCATGCGGTCGGTCGAACCCAGATGCTCCCGATGGGCGTCGATACGGCGGCGATCCGAACCGCCCGACCGTGGCCCGCAGCCGGTGCACTTGTCCTCAGCTCGGTTCCCCTGCTGCGGATCAACCGGATCGACCGGACGATCGCTGCGCTGGCCTCCTTGGGAGAGGAGTTCCGGCTGGTGATCATCGGCCGGGGCCCTGACCACGCTCGTCTCCAGGCGTACGCGCACGACATGCGGGTCGCCCCCCGGGTCACGTTCATCGGCTCGCCCAGCGCCTCCGACCGTACCGCTGGCTGCGGAGCGCGAAGGTGCTGGTCACGATGTGGCCTGACTGTGGGTCGGGGGTCGAGATGACAGAGGCGCTCGCCGCCGGTGCTGAGGGTGGTGGCCTCGGACATCCCGGTCCACCGGGAGCTGGCCCGCCGGCATGGGAACGGGTGCGTGATCCTCGTTCCCCCGCTGAGCTCGCCGCTGGCCATCGCCGAGGCCATTCGGGAGAGCACCGACGGAACAGGCTTCCTGGTCCCGCCCGTGCCGGTCGGAATCCCATCGCTCGAGGCGATGGTCGACGACACCCTGGCCATGTACGAGCGTCTGAGCTGGGGAGCGTCGGGGACCGTGAGCGGTCAAGCCGCCGCCAGCCTCGCTGGACGGCGTGGGACCTCGCTCACATGACCGGCGCCATGTGACCGTGAGCGGTCCGGCTCTCACCCACAGCAGGCGGGGTTTCGGCGGCGGAGCGGAGCTCGACGGCCGGGCGCCGCTCGTCGCCCCGGTCGCGGTCCGCGTCATCGATCTCGACGATCCGGTCCAGGACATCACGCTGCGGGGGGCGCGCGCGGGGGGGAGATACCGGTCGTTGCTCGCAGTCGCCCGCTGCGAGGGCCGGCCGCTCACGACGGCGACGTTCACCGTCGGCTCCGATGGCCATGTGCCCTCGCGTCGGCTCGTCCATGGCCTCCACGGTCGCCTTCCACCCGATCCCCTTCGGTTCGTACCGATCAACCCTGCGCCCACGACCGATCGCTCGCCGATGGTCAGCGTCGTCATCCCGACGTGCGCCAACCCAGAACCACTCCGTCGCTGTGTCCGCTCGGTCCTGCGGTCCGACTACGCCGAACTTCGAGGTCGTCGTCGTCGAGAACCGGCCGGCGCGCGCGAGCACCGAGGCGATGATCGAGCAGCACTTCCGTGGTGACCGTCGGATTCGCTGTGTTCAGGAGTACCGGCCGGGAGCATCGCACGCGCGCAACGCCGGGTTGGCGTGCGCACGAGGCGAGGTGGTCGCGTTCACCGATGACGACGTCGTGGTGGATCGGCGATGGCTACGAGCCAACATCGAGGCGCTGGTCGGCCAGGACGACGTCGCGTGTGTGGCCGGCCTGATCCTGCCTCTGGAGCTCGAGAGCGAGAGCCAGCTCCTGATGGAACAGTTCGCGAGCTTCGGCAAGGGGTTCCGCGCCGTGCACCTTCCGGCTTCCCGATTCCCGGCGGGAGAATCCGCTGTTCCCGTACACCGCCGGCGCGATCGGATCCGGCGCGAGCACGATGATCCTGGCCGAAACTGGCCCGCGAGCTGGGCGGCTTCGACCCGCGTCTCGGCCCGGGCACACCGGCCAGCGGGGGCGAGGACCTGGAGCTGTTCATCCGGCTACTCCGCGCCGGCCACGCCGTGGCCTACGAGCCGGGGCCGATCGTGTGGCATCGCCATCCCGACGGCGATGCCCGTCCTGCGACGCCAGGTTTACAGGTACGGCGTCGGTCTCGGGGCGATGCTGGCCAAGCAGCTGATCGCCGGCCCTGACCGCGGTGACTTCATCCGTGCCGTGCCCGCCGGAATTCGATACGTGCGCGATCCGGATTCACGCAAGAACGCCGGTAAGCCGGCGAACTACCCTCGGGCGCTCACCTGGTTCGAGCGGGCAGGCATGGTCCTTGGCCCGTTCGCGTATGTGCTCAGCATCGTCCAGGCCGTCCTGCGTCGCCTCGCCGGAGCGGATGTGTCGACACCGTTTCGCACCACGCGATCGATTCGGCAGCTGCGGTTGGCGGGCGGCGGGGTCGTGCCGATGGCGCGGTTCAGCAAGCACGCACGCTCGCTGCGCGAGCGTGGCGAGAGGCCGTGTTCGTCGTCCTCTCCCGGGAGGCCGCGCTGGCTGTCCGGGTTGCTCTCGCGCTGTGCGTCATGGCGCCGTTGGCCGCGAGCCTGGACGCCCCAGAACCGATCCGCCTCCCGCTCGTTCTGGGGCTGTTCTGCGTCGCTCCAGGACTCGCGGTGATCCTCGCGATCCGCGCCCGGCCCGAGCCCGGGCTCGTCCTCGCCGTGAGCGTTGCCGTCACGAGCCTGCTCGCTCTGGCGATGGTGTGGCTCGGAGCGTGGTGGCCGATGCCGATGCTGTGGCTGCTCGCGGCTGCCTGTGCCGTGCCTCTGCGCGGCGGACTGAGAGCGACTGGTCTGCCCGCCGCGCGGCGACGGAGCTGGCGCCGCGAGATCAGGCGGTGGACGGACGTGGCCGTCCCCACGCAGTGCCACGCGGCAATCCTCGTGCTGGCGCTGCTCGTGTGGGCGTTGGCGTTGACGTCCACGAGGCTCGGTCACATCGGCGGCACCGGACTGCTCGACGCATTGCCGGCCGGCTACTACCTCTCGGTCGTGCTGGTGCTCGCTCGGTTTCATGGCCGCCGTCAGGCGCCGCGACACCGATCCGCGGGTGCTCGGCTTCTACGTGCTGGGCCTGATCCTGATTCTGCACGGGACAACTGCGCTGCTCTACGACGAACCCCGGTACTCGTGGGTGTACAAGCACCTCGGTGTGATCAACCTGATCGGGGCCGACCGGCCATGTCGATCGAAGCATCGACATCTACAACAACTGGCCCTCGTTCTTCGCCGGCAACGCCTGGCTGAGCCGGACCACGGGCGTGGCGCCGGCGCGCCTATGCCCGCTTCGCCCAGATGTTCTTCAATGTCTTCGACGTGCTCGCCTTGCGGTTCGCGCTGCGGGGTGTGACCCGGAACGAGCGGGTGCTGTGGACGGCGTCGCTGCTGTTCGTGCTCGGCAACTGGGTCGGACAGGACTACCTCTCGCCGCAGGCGTTCGGCTTCGCGCTGTCGCTGGTCGTCATCGGCCTGTGTCTGCGGTGCGCCCGATCGACCCCTGTGCCGAGGTCGCGGCTGGCCGCCTCACTCGTCGACAGGATCGCTGCTCCCGTCAACCGCATCCTGCCGCCCCCGTCCAGCCGGAGCCGAGCGAGCGACCACCGATGACCTCACGCGCGGCGGTGGTCATCGGTGGCGCCTGTGCGCTGGCCGTGATCACCGCGCACCAGCTGTCGCCGGTGTTCTTGATCCTCGACCTGATCGCGATCGCGGTGCTGACCCGCCGGCTTCCATTGTGGGTGCCGGCAGCGCTCGGGCTGATCGAGCTGGGTGGTTGGCGCTGGCCTGGCCCTTCGTCTCGCGCCACTTCACCCTGATCCAGGTGGGCAGCGGACAGGGCGCGGCCGCACCCGGTCGGGACCTGGCCGCCGCCCCGGCAGGGGCCAGTCTGAGCTTCTACGCGCCGGCTGCGCGTGATGCTGCTGATGGCGGCCCTGGGCGGCTACGGTTTTGTGCGCAGGCTGCGGGCCGGCCGGCGGGACCTGGCGCTGGCGGGGTTGGTCGTCGCCCCGGGACTGGCCGTCGCCGTCCAGTCCTACGGCGGCGAGGGCCCCTACCGCGCATTCCTGTTCGCGCTGCCGTGGCTGGCCTTTCTCGCCGCCACGGCGTGCGTGCGGAGCAGCCCGTCAGCCCCGCGGGCGGGCACCTCGCGGCCCGTCGATTGGCCGTGGTGACCCCGATCCTCGCCGCCGCTCTGCTGTTCGCCTCCTTCGGGCAGGAGCTGGCCAACCACATCCTGCGCGGCGGACGTGCAGGCGTCCACCTGGTACGAGCGCCATGCGCCGGCCGGGTCGGTGCGCATCAACCTCGCGCCGGATGCGCCCGATCGACTGACCCAGCGCTACCCACTGGTCTCGCTGAGCGATCCTCCGAGCCTGGTCGAGCGCAGAGATTTCACCGCGCACCGGCTGGGAAGAGCGGACGTGCCCCGCCTGCAGCGGATCATCGCCCAGCAGGGGGCGCACCCGGTCTATGTCGTGCTCACGCGCGGGCAGGAGAACTACGCGCGCCTGAACGGTCTGCTGCCGCCCGGCGCGTTGAACAGCTTCGTCGCCGCGCTGCGGGCCTCGCCGGCGTTCCAACCTGTGTTCAGCCGGCCGGGGGCCTGGATCTTCCGCTACCGACGCGTCGCATCCGGAACCGGGGTGAGGTGATGTCCGCCGCCACGATTCCCGTGCTGCTGTATCACTCGGTGAGCGATCGGCCACCGCCGGACGGTTCGTGGGGCGCGGTTTCGCCATCGCTGTTCGCGGCCCACCTCGCCGTCATCATCGAGCGCGGAAGCCATGCGATCACGGTGTCCGAGCTGGCGCTCGCGCTGCGCCGACACCGGCCGTTGCCGGAACGGCCGGTGGTGATCACCTTCGATGACGGCTACGAGGACACTCCAAGCGCAGTCGAGGTGTTGGCCGCCCTCGGCCTCTCGCGCCACGGTCTACGTCACGACCGGAGCGCTCGATGCCCCCGGGCGTCTGAGCCGTGCGGAGGTGAACGCGCTCGTCGCGGTCGGAGGCGGTCGAGCTGGGAGCCCACGGAGTCGGCCATCCGCATCTCGACGAGCTGCCCTGGTCGTCGGCCGCCCGGGAGCTGACGGTCAGCAAGACCGTCCTCGAGACCCTGACCGGGGACAGGGTCGACTCCTTCGCCTACCCCCATGGGGCATTCGACCGCGCTGTCCGTGATGCGGCGATTGCGGCCGGCTATCGAAGCGCTGTCGCGGTGAAGAACGCCGTCTCCCATCTCGACGACGATCCGTTTGCGATCGCCCGCTTCACCGTCACCGCTCGGGTTTCGGCCCGGCGACTCGCCGAGGTGCTGGACGGTCGTCGTGTGCGGCGGGCGTCACCGCGTGAACGCGTGCGGACCCGGGCTGGTCGAGCCGTGCGGCGTCGGCGCTCGGGCCGCAGTCCTGCGGCGAGGAGGCTCCCATGATCACCAACCTCGCGGCCGCCGCCGCGCGGTCCGCACCGACGGTGGCGGTCGTCGTGTGTACGGCGACGTGGGACCGGATCGAGCTGCTGCGTGAGTGCGTGGACTCGCTGCTGGCCGGCGAGCGCGTGCCCGACGAGCTGTTCGTCGTCGTCGACACCAACCCGTCACTGGCGGCCGAGCTCACGGTGTCCCTGCCGGAGCCCGCGCGAGTGCTGGAATCTCCGCGCTCAGGTCTTTCGGAGGCCAGGAACGTCGGGATCGGAGCCGCCAGAGCGAACACGATTGCCTTCCTTGACGATGATGCCGCCGCGGAGGTCGGGTGGCTGGCGGCGGTGGTGTCGGCGTTCGCGGCGGACGAGCGCCTGATCGGCGTCGGGGGGACGGTGGTGCCGCGCTGGGGTGCCGACCGCCGGTGGCTTGGTGACGAGCTTCTGTGGGTGGTCGGTTGCACCTACCGCGGGCACCGGGTGGACGCTGGTCCGATCCGAAACCCGATCGGTTGCAACATGGCCTTCGAGCGCGCCGCACTGCAGGACGCCGGGGGCTTCGCGACCACGTTCGGCAAGCGCGGCAACGCGCTGGAGACCTGCGAGGAGACCGAGCTTGCGCTCAGGTTGGAGCGGACGCACGGTCCGTGCCGAATCGGCTATGTGCCGGAGGCGCGGGTGCGGCACTACGTGCCCGGCTCGCGGATCTCGTGGCGACTGGTGGTGCGGCGCTCGGTCAGCGAGGGCCTGGCCAAGGGTCGCCTCCACCGGCTCTACCGCGGTCCGGCGCTCGGGAGCGAGCGTGTCTACGTGCGCCTTCTCCTGTTCGAGACCGTCCCGAGGCTGCTCCTCGACGCGGTGCGGCGGCGTGACGCCGAGAGGGCTGCGAGTGCCCTGGCGATCGTCGCGTCGCTTTCGATCACGGCCGTCGGCTTCGCCGCGGGTGCCGCCCGCGCCGCGCTTCGGTCAGCGCTCGGGGCCGGACGGGAAGGGGCACCGGCGCGATGATCCGTCCGGCCGACGCCGCGGCCATCGGCCCTTCGGACCTGGGGGCGGGCGGACTGCGCCGCCGTGTGCTCGAGCACGTCCGTACCCCCTTGCACCGGGACGGCTACGCGCTGGCCCTGAATTCGGCGTTCACGGCGGCCAGCGGCCTGCTCTACTGGATCTTGGCCGCGAAGACCTACAGCCCGCACGCGGTCGGGCTGAATTCGGCGCTGATCAGCAGCATGATGTTCCTGGCCGGTCTGGCGAGTCTCAACCTGCCGAACATCCTCGTCCGCTTCCTGCCCGAGAGCGGGGAGCGGACGAGACGACGGGCTGGGCTGGCCTACGCGCTGTCGTTGACCGCCGCGGTGGCTGCCGCGGTGATCTTCATCCTCGGCGTCGGATCGTGGGCACCGCGTCTGGCGTTCCTGCGCAGCGATCACGGTCTGCAGGCGTGGTTCGTGTTCTCCACCCTCGCCTGGTGCCTGTTCGTGCTCCAGGACAGCGTGCTGATCGCGCTGGGGCGTGCCGTGTTCGTGCCGATCGAGAACGCCGTCTTCTCCATCCTCAAGATCGTCCTGCTGGCGGTGCTCGCGACGCTGGCCCCGATATACGGAATCTTCGTCTCGTGGACGATCGCGATGCTCGTATCGGTCATCGGCGTCAACCTGTGGCTGTTCGCTCGCCTGCTTCGTCCACCGGGCGGGTTCGCGCGGCACTCGGTCACGACACTTCGCGATCGCGCCTTCGGCGGCTACTTTGCGGCCGACTACGCCTGTTCGGTCGCGTGGCTCTCGACGACCAACCTGATGCCGGTGATCATCACGGCAGCCGCCGGGGCCACGGTCAACGCCTACTGGGCCCTGGCCTACGCCGTCGCGCTGCCGCTGTACGCCTTCGCGCAGAACATCGGGACCTCGCTGATCCTCCACGGGACGACCGACCGGCCGATGCTCCCGAGCCTGACCCGGCAGGCGGCGCGGCAGGGCGCCCGGATCCTCGTGCCGGCGGTCGCGTTGCTCATCCTGGCGGCTCCGCTCATCCTGTCGCTGTTCGGCGAGAGCTACGTGCACCGGAGCACGACCGTGCTGCGGCTGCTCCTGCTCGGGGCGCTCCCCAACTTCGTGCTGTCCCTCGCGGTGAGCGTCGCCCGGGTGCAGCGACGGCTCCGCCGCGCGGTGCTGGCGCTCTCTGCCGAGGCGGTGCTGGCGCTGGGACTGGCCACGCCGATGCTCCATGCGTTCGGAATCGTCGGCGTCGGCATCGTCTGGGTGGCGGCCCAGAGCCTCGTCGCTGCCGGGCTGGTCCTCACCTGGCGTCGGTCCTATGCACCGACCCCTGTTGAAACCAAGCCGCGACAGACCGTCGCCCGCGGTGAAGCGGGCCGCGCCACGGCGGACATCACGCCGTCCTCCCCGTCCGGCGCGGCGGCGCCGGATGACGTCCACCCGACCCTGGCCCGGCTTTTCGAGCGGCTCGAGCAGATGGAGGTCCGGTGGTGCCTGCTCCGGATCCCGTCGCGGCCGGCGGCACCGTCGGGTGATGTCGATGTTCTGCTCGACCCGGCCCACACGCGCGCGTTCCTCGTCGCAGCGGCCGAGGCGGGATTCGTCCCGCTCCCGGGATGGGAGCAGGCGCCGGACCTGATCCTCATGCGGTACGACCGACCGACGGGCCGATGGCTCGTGCTCGATGTGTCGACGGAGGTCTCGTTCCGTGAACCGGTCGGATGGGAGCTGCGGGGGGCGGCTCGGCAGGTGCTCGATCGCCGCCGGAGCGACCGCTCGCCCGCGGTGCCCGCTCCGGGGGATGCATTCTGGCTGCTGCTGCTCCATGTCCTGCTCGACAAGGAACACGTGAGTGAGCACCATCGCGTGGAGCTCCGGCGCCTCGTCGAGTACGCCACCGAATCGCCGCTGGGCGAGGGAATCGCCGCGGCCGCCGGGGGCGACATGGCAGGTGAGCCCTTCGTCCGCGCCGTGCGACAGCAATCCTGGGGGGAACTCGTCGAGTTTGGCGGAGAGCTGCGGAGCGCCATTGCGCGTCATCGGTCCGTCCGTGAGCGCCTGCGGACGAGCGGTGTCGAGCTGCGCCGTGCCGTGCGCAAGCCGCTGTTGCTGCGCCGCCGTCGCGGGCTCAGCCTTGCCCTGCTCGGCCCGAACGGCGTTGGGAAGTCGACGGCCGCCGAGAATCTCCGCCGCAGCTTCCCGCTGGAAACCAGGATCGTGTACATGGGGCTCTGGAAGGCGAGCAGCCGTCCGTCGGGACGCGTGGGCGCAGGCGCCGAGGTACTCACCCGGCCGATACGGGTGTGGCTGCGGTACCTGCTGGCGTTCTATCACCAGCTGCGCGGGCGGCTCGTTGTGTACGACCGCTACGTCTATGAGGCGCTGTTGCCGCCGCGACCTCCGCTGTTGTTCCTCAAGCGGCCCTACTTCTGGTTGCTCTCGCACGCGGTGCCGGCGGCGGCAATCGTCGTCGTGCTCGATGTCCCGGGTCCCGTCGCCTTTGCGCGAAAGCAGGAGAACCCCCCGGATGAGCTCGAGTCCGAGCGCCGGATATACGCCGGCATGGCCGCACGGGTCCCGACGCTGCAGCTCGTGGATGCCGAAGCGGACGCCGCCACCGTCCACGCGGAGCTATCGGACATCGTATGGCGACGGCTGGCCGGCCGGTGGGGGCGGTGACGTTGACGGTGGCGCGGACCGACGAACGGCGGCTCCGGGGACGCCTCGTTTCGCTCGCCCCCAGGCGGCCCCCGCGCCGCTGGACCGATGCCGCATCCGCGGACATCCTTGCCCGGCACCGGCACCTCGTCCCCGAGCCGGGCCGTCGGCTCGTCGCCGCTCGTGCGCAGGTGACGTCGACGGGCATGGTGGTGATCATGCTGGCCGAGCGCGGACACGCGCCGTGTGTCGTCCTGAAGCTCCCACTCGGGACCGGCGCGGCGCGCGCGCTGGCGCGGGAGACCGTGGCGCTGGAGGCACTGCACGCGGAAGACCGGCTCGGCTCCTGGCGGCGGCTCGTGCCGCGTCCGCTGGCCGCGGGCTCCCTCGACGGACAGCCGTACCGGCTGGACGGCGTGCTTCCCGGCCGCCCGATGCGGGACTCGCCGACCAGCGGGGCACTGCGCGACGCGGCCCACGCGATCGGGGACCTCCAGGGGCTGACCTCGGCCGAGCTGCCGAGCGTGGCGGAGCGGTGCCTGAGGTGGGTCGACCTTCCCCTTCAGGAGCTCGAGCAGCGATCCGGGCCCAGAGGCCCTGCGAGGCTGGCCGCTCGGCGCCTGCGCCGTGAGCTGCACGCGGCGCTGGCGGACTGGCCAGGCGCGGCCGGGGTCGCCCACGGCGACTTCTGGCTGGGGAACATCCTGTTCGACGGGAGCCCGACCGGGGTGGTCGACTGGGAGAGCTGGGGGGCGTGCGAGCTCCCCCTCCACGATCTGCTGCACCTGTTGCTGTACACGCGGCGTTCCCGCTCGCGGATGGAGCTGGGCGAGATCGTGGCTCGCCAGCTCAGCGACGGCGGTTGGAGTGGGCTCGAGCGTGAGCTCCTGTCCGGGCACGAAGCCTGGTGCGACGGTGACACCGGGTTGCAGCGGCCGGCGCTCCTGCTCTACTGGCTGCGCCATGCTGCCGTCCACGCCCGTCAGCAGCCACAACGGGTCGGATACCGCTATCGGCTGTGGGAGCAGCGGAACCTGCTCCCGGTGGTGGCGGCGCTGTGACCCTGCGGCTGATGGGGATCGGTGAGACGGCTCGCGGCGCGTGGCAGCGGGCCCTCGAACGCGATGAGAACGCATTGCCCTCCCAGACCCCGGCCTGGATGGACTGCGTCACCGCTTCGGGGCGCTACGCCGACGTGAGCCGCGCCTACCTCCATTCCGACGGGCACACGCTCGTCCTCCCGCTCGCCCGCCGACGCGCCGGTGGGGCGTGGGGGATGCTCTCCTCGATGCCGTTCGCGTGGGGGACGGGCGGTCTGCTCAGCTCGCGGGGAAGCGTGGAGGTCACGGATGTGACCGATGTGGTGGCTGATCTCCGCCGCCAGCCCGCACTGGCTGTCACGCTGCGACCCGCGCCCCACGTGGCCGAGACGTGGGATCAGAGCATTCCAGCCGGTGTCACACGAACCCGCCATATGAGTCAGAGCGTGGACCTGCGGGGCGGGTTCGACGACGTCTGGAAGCACAGGTTCGCCTCGACCGTCCGCAGCCACTGCCGCAAGGCGGAGCGGCGCGGGGTGACGGTGCAGCGAGGCCACGGCGGGACCCTCGTCCACAGCTTCGACCACCTCTACAAGAAGTCCGTCGAGCGCTGGGCGGCGCAGCAGAATGAGCCGCTGTGGCTCGCGCAACGCCGGGCGGCGTACCGCGATCCGAGCGAGAAGTTCAGGACCGTCGCCGAACGACTCGGGCCGGCGTGCGGGCTGTGGATTGCGTGGCGAGCGGGAGCACCGATCGCGGGGATGATCGTGCTGAGGCACGGCCACCACAGCACAATGTGGCGGGCGGCGATCGACAAGCCCGCCGCTCGGGGCACGGGGGCCAGCGAGCTGTTGCACCAGATGGCCTTCGAGGACGCCTGTGCCCACGGTGCCCGCTTCTTCCATCTCGGCGACTCGGCGCCGGGCTCGCCACTGGCCCGCAACAAGCGCGGCTTCGGAGCCGAGGAGACCCAATACGAGGGCTACCGGCTCGAGCGTATCCCGATCACCGCGGTCGATCGCCGTCTGCGCCGCGGAGTCAAGCGAGTGATCAGGTTCAGGGATTGAGGTCGGTGATGCGGCAGCCTTTGAGGGTCGCGGTGATGGCCCTCGTGAGCGTCGGCTTGGCCACCGTTGCGCTGGCCGCGACGCAGCCACGGCACCGGGGAGCGTCCGCCGCCGTCACGTGGCGGCGCGTGCTCCACGAGGACTTCTCCCACGGTCTGAGCTCCAGGCGATGGGGGAGATACGCCGGCGTTCCGGGCGGAGACCCGGGTGGACTCTGGGCCGAGTCGCACGCGTTCGTCCGCAGAGGCGTGCTCAACCTGGCGAGCTACCCGGACCCACGCCACCATGGGCGATGGGTATCGGGCGGTGTGTCGAGCGCCCCGGCTGTCACCCAGACATACGGGCGCTACGAGGTTCGGCTCCGGGTCGACGGTGGCCGCGGGATCGCGTTCGTCGCCCTGCTGTGGCCATCGGGGAACAGCTGGCCGCCAGAGGTGGACTTCGCCGAGAACGGAGGCGAGACGCGGGGGCGCGATCACATGAGTGCCACGCTTCACTTCGGTGTCCACGACAGCCAGATCCAGCGGACTGTCCGAGCGGATTTCACCCGTTGGCACGTGGTCGGCGTCGAGTGGACGCCGGCCAGCCTGGTGTACACGCTCGATGGACACCCGTGGGCCTCGATCCGGAGCCGGGCGGTCCCGGCCCAGCCGATGGAGCTCGACTTGCAGACCCAGGCGGGGACATGCGGCGATCGGTTCGCACCGTGTCCCGACGCGAGCACCCCACGTCGGGTGAATGCACAGATCGACTGGGTAGACGTCTACGCATATCACCACAAATGAGTAGGTTACGTGAACTTTCAGTGAATTTCTTGTAGGATGGGTTCGAACCTCAGTGTGAGGGCTGCTCGCGGGGGCACGCGAGAAGGGGAAAGATTGATGCTTAAAACCAACGGCGCGCGCTGCTGTGCGGCCCTGCGTGAACTCGCTCCGCCTCCGCGCGGGTCGGAGCCCAGCACCCGTGCGGGACCCGGACGGGGATGAACGCTCTGATCTCAGTGATCGGCTACGCAAGTGTCCCGCCCTCGGCGCGTTCCGTCGACGCAGAGATCAAGAGGCAGGCCGAGTTGATCGACGCTGACTGCGGCCGCCGCGGCCTGCGCTTGGTGGAGATGGTCGGCGAGGCCGACCGCGCAGGTCAGAAAGCGCTGCATCGGCCCGGACTCGCGTACGCGCTGAAGCGTGTCTCCGAGGGCGAGGCCGAGGGCCTGGTGGTGGCCGACCTCGCGCGCGTTGCCCACTCGGCATCCGAGCTGGGCGCCGTTCTTCGGCGGGTGTCGGGCTCCAACGCGCGGTTGGTCGCCGTGGCCCAGGCGCTCGACACGGCTGACGGCGACGGTCGTCTCGCTGCCAACCTGTTGGTCGAGATCGCCGACTGGGAGCGCAAGCTGCTGAGCGAGAGAACCCGCAAGGGCCTGAGCGCCGCTCGAGCGCAAGGACGGGCGACGGGGCGGGCGGCGGTCGCCGACTACCCCGAGCTGATGGCCGAGATCAGCCGGATGCGCGATTCCGGCATGACCCTGCAGGCGATCGCCGATCGCCTCAACGCCGATGGGGTGCCGACGATCCGCGGCGGGGCGAAGTGGCGGCACTCAAGCGTCCAGGTGGCCCTCGGCTATCGCCGCGGGGCGAACCCCGTGGCCGAGCCCTGATCCCCTCCGACAGCGACGTTCCGCGATCTCCACAGAGCGCGTCGGAGCCAGGTCGTGGTGAGGTTGAGCGCCCCGCCCCGTCCGGCGGACGGGGCGCCCGCCGGGCCGGCGGTTCCGGGACGCGCTACCGCGACGCCGCCGGCCCGCTCCCCGATGCCCCGCCACCTGCCGGCCCGGTCTGGAACCAGGCGAACACGTAGCAGGCGAGGCCGAGCAGGAACGCCGCGATCCCGTGCTTGACGTGGTGGGTTCCGGCCTCAGAGCCGGTCGAGGTGTGGCCGGGGAAGAAGCTCGGGAGGTCCGACGCGGTCGAGACCCAGTAGATGACCGCGATCACGATCAGTGCCGTCCCGATCAGGACGGCGGGGATGATGAGGCTGCGGTTCTTGGTCATATCGGCTCCTCGGGTGACGGGGGCGGCGAAACCGGTCCGAACTCAGGTGACGGCGAAGCCGATCGTCAGCGCGGACCCCATGATGACGCAGTAGATCGCGAAGGGCGTCAGCCGGTTGGTCTCGAAGAAGCGCATCAGGAAGCGGATCGCCAGGTACGCGCTGACAGCCGCACACAGCGCTGCGACGAGAGCCTGACCGCGCACGTTCGCGCCGTCGTGGCCGAACAGCTCAGGCAGCTTGAGCGCCGCCGCCGCGCCGATCACCGGCGTGGCGAGCAGGAACGCGAACTTCGCGGCGTCCTCGTTGTTGAGGCCGACGAGCAGCCCGCCGCCCATGGTCACGCCGGAGCGCGAGATGCCGGGGATCAGCGCCAGCGCCTGCGCGGCGCCGACGCCGAACGACTGCCGCCAGCTCACCCGCTCGGCGATCCGGTTGTCGCCGTCGGCCTCGCCCTCGGGCGCCCCGGGGGCACGCCGGCGGAGCCGCTCCGCGCCGAACAGGAGCAGGCCGTTGACGATCAGGAAGGCCGCCGCTGACTGGGGGGAGGCGAACAGCTTGCGGAGGGCGCTCTCAAGTGCGAGCCCGAGGATCCCCGCCGGGATCGTGCCGACGACGAGCAGCCAGCCGAGCCGCGCGTCGGCGTCGCGGATCTCGCGGTCGCGCAGCGAGCGGCCGAGACCCTTGAAGATCCGGACCCAGTCCGTCCAGAAGAAGCCGAGCAGCACGATCGCGGTGGCGAGGTGGACGGCGACGAGGAAGGTGAGGAAGAACTTGTCGTTCTGATGGATGTCCCAACCGAACACCCGCGGGATCACGACGGCATGGCCGAGGCTCGAGATCGGAAACAGCTCCGAGACGCCCTGGAACAAACCGAGCACGGCAGCCTGGAAGTAGGTGATGGGATCGTGCATGAGGGCGGGCGCGGGGGCTGGCGACGGTGCCCGCGAGCGGCACGCGGACGGGATCCCTGCGGGCGGCGATGTTACCCGGGAGCAGCTAAAGGGGGCCTTTGCGTGGCTCCGGAGTGCCGCAGGAGCGCGCCGGCACCGCGCACGATGCGCGACGATCACGCGGTGCGCACCTTCACCTTCGTCGCGGTCGCGGCGGCGGCCGTCATGCTCGGCGGCTGCTTCGACGTCGCCCCGGCCGACCTATTCGTCATGCAGCGGACCGGACCGGGCCGGCCGCTCACCGCGATCGTGTCCGACGGCGCGACGGTGCGGTGCAACGGGCGCGCGCCGGTCAAGCTCACCGACGCGATGCTGCTCTCGGCGCGGGACCTCGCCGACGCGCTCGACAAGGACGTGACGAACAAGCTTCGGCTCCCACGCCGCACGGCGAAGGTCTACGCGTACTCGTTCAAGCTCCAGGACGGGACGCTTGCGTTCCCGGACGTCGAAGCGCAGTCACACGTCGAGCTCGGCCGGGCGGAGCTGTTCGCGGCCCAGATCGCCAACGGCCCCTGCGCCGGAACCTGAACTCAGCCGAGCCGGACCTTTCCGTTCGAGCGCGCACGTGCCTGAGCGCGGTCGACGAAATCGAGCCGTTTGCTCGCCGCCCGCAGCAGGCGCGTGAGCAGTCGCAGGCGCGCTCCCTCGGAGCGCAGCTCGAGCAGGTTCTGCTTCGCCTCCTGGCCGAAGTCGATCGTCGCCGCCATCGCGTAGGCATCGAGCTCGGCGAGCTCGGCCTCGTCGGCCTCGCGCTCGGTCGCCCGCAGGACGAGGTCGGCGTAGGCCTCGCGGGCCTCGTCGGCCGTCGCGTCGTCGTCGGCGACCGCCTCCTCGTCGTCCTCGTCATCGAGGAACTCGATCACGCCCGCCGGATAGGCCAGGTGGCCCTGGCGCTCGAGCACCCGCAGCACCCGTGTGCCCCGGGCGAGCAGGTTGATCCGCCCGTCCTCGAGCCGCTCGAGGATCCGCTCGATCGTGCACGCACAGCCCACATCCCGCAGACCGTCGTCGGCCATCCACACGATCCCGAACTCGCGCTCGTCGCGCAGGCAGACGTCGATCATCGTCCGGTACCGGGGCTCGAAGATGTGCAGCGGGACGGCCTCGCCCGGGAGGGCCACGATCCCCAGCGGGAACAGCGGGAACTCCGGCACGAGCTGCTCCGGCATGCCGCGGTTACGGCTTACGCGCCGTCAGCAGGAGGTTGTAGAAGATCGCCGGCGGGAGCAGCGGCTCGAGGACCCGCTCGTCGAGGCGCTGGAGCGCGAGGTACCCGCGGAAGGCGTACATCCGCCAGGCCATCGGCACGTCCTCGGGTGTCGCCGTGGCCTCGAGCGCGCGGTTGAACCAGCCGAACCAGTTCGCCACGAGCTCTTCGCCGCGGACCCGGACATCCCGGAACCCGGCCGCCCGGGCGTGGCGCTGGAGATCGCTGGGGGCGAAGGCGTGGATGTCGACAAAGCGCTCGAGCCCGTGCTCGTGGGCCTCGTCGGAGTGCGTATCCCCCGCGTCCCCGAGAGGGCGGGCCCGCAGGGCGCGGCGCCACAGCGGCGCCAGTGCGTGGGCGCTTCGCTTCGGCACCGAGGCGATCCCGTCGCCGAGCCGCGACGGCTCTCCGGCGAACACGATCCGGCCTCCGGGGGCCAGCACGCGGTGGAACTCCTCGAACGCTCGGCCGAGGTCGGGGAGGTGGTGCAGCACCGCGTGGCCGAGCACCAGGTCGAAACTCTCGTCGGAGAACGGCAGCGCCTCCGCGTCGGCGCGTGCGGCCCTGACCTTCAGGCCGAGGCGCTCGGCGTTGTCCGCCAGCGTCCCGACCATGCCCGGCGAGATGTCGGTGCACGTCGCCTCGCGGACGACGCCGGCGCCGAGCAGGTTGAGACTGAAATAGCCGGTGCCGGCGCCGATCTCCAGCGACCGCTCGTAGCCGCGGTCGAGCTCGGAGCCGACGAGCTTGCGGAGCTTGCCGAGCACCTGGGCCTGGCCGACCTCGCCGAAGTCGATGCCCCACTTGGCGTCGTAGCTCGAGGCCGCGACATCGTGGTAGCGCGTGTTGACGTCGCGGATCTCATCGTGGCTGAGAAGCGCCTCCATCGGGCGCACATTACCCTCTCGCCGGTGCCGGGCGACGTCTACGTACAGCAGGACCAGCCACCAGGGGTCCCGCCCCTGCATCTCACCGGAGAGCGCACGCTCCCCGACGTCCCAGAGGAGAACTACTGGTACCGGCGCCATCTCGCGGTGTACGAGTGGATCGCCGAGCGCGTCGCCGGCAAGCGGGTGCTCGACATGGCCTGCGGGGAGGGGTACGGGAGCTCGGTGCTCGCACGGCGGGCGGCGTCTGTCGTCGGCCTCGACGCCAACCCCGAGGCCCACGAGCACGCCCGCCTGCGGTACACGGCGGCGAACCTCACCTTCGAGCGTGGACTTGTCGAGACCTGGGGGGAACCTGGCAGCTTCGATGCTGTCGTGTTCCTCCAGACGATCGAGCACGTCCAGGACCCCGGGGCGGTGCTCCGCCACTTCCGCACGCTCCTGCCCGAGGGCGGCGGGGTCGCCTACGTCTCCACCCCGAACGTCCTCACCCTCGCTCCCGCCGGAGCCGAGAAGTCGGGCAATCCCTGGCACATCAAGGAGTACCGGGCCGAGGAGTTCCAGGAGCTGTGCGCGCCGGTGTTCGCGTCGGTCGAGATGCTCGGCCTGTTCCATGCCCGCAAGCTCCGCCTCCATGAGCTCGCGCTCCAGGCGGGCTGGGACCGTGTGCACCGTGCGCTCCGGGTGACCAAGCCGTTCTACGACCGCTTCACCCCGGCGATCGCCGCGAGCGACTTCGTGCTGCGCGCCGGCGGCCTCGACCGGGCGCTCGATTTTCTTGCCGTCTGCCGGTCGTGAGCATGGGCCCGGGCGATCTGGCGATCGTCCTGCACACCCATATGCCGTACGTCGAAGGGGGCGGGGCCTGGACCGGCGAGGACGCCGCCGAGCGGGACCCCAACGTCGACGGGTTCGGCACGTGGCCGTTCGGCGAGGAGTGGCTGTGGGAGGCGATCGCCACGAGCTACCTGCCGCTCCTCGAGGTCCTCGATGGCCTCGACGGCACGCCGGTCACGCTCTCGCTCACCCCGGTCCTGTGCGATCAGCTCGAGGCCCCGGGGGCGATCGAGCGTTGCGTGCGGTTCCTCCGCGAGGTGCGACCCGAGTCCCACCGCCGTGACACCGAGGAGGCGAGACGGGCCGGTGAGACCGCCCAGGCGGCCGAACTGGACCGGTCGGCCGCCGAGTACGCGGCACGGGCCGAGCGGCTCGTCGAGCTCGGCGCCGGGTTCGCCGCCGCGCTGGGGACCCGGGCGACGTGGACCTCGTCGGCCACCCACGCGATCCTGCCGCTGCTCGCCACCGACGCGGGCGTCGAGTTTCAGCTCGCCAACGGGATCGCGTCGCACCGGCGGCGCTTCGGCGTCTGGAACGGCGGGTTCTGGCTGCCTGAGTGCGCGTACGAGTCGTGGCTCGATCCGCTGCTCGCCGAGGCCGGGGTTCATGCCACGTGCATCGAGCTGACCGGCGTGTACGGGGCGGGTGACGAGCGCCACCTGCGACCGCTGGCGACCGAGTCGGGGACCGTGATGTGGCCGCTCGACCGGCAGGCGATCGACCGCGTGTGGAGCGATCGGGGCTATCCGTCGGCCGGTGCGTACCGCGATTACCACCGCTTCACCACGCATCGCCACCGCGTCCACGCCATCGACGGCAGTCCCTACGACCCGCAGCGAGCGGCCGTCCAGGTCGCCGCCGACGCCCGCGACTTCGTCGCCCGCGTGCGGGATCGGGTCGCCGACGGCGGGATCTGCGTGTGCGCGCTTGACACCGAGCTTCTCGGCCACTGGTGGTACGAGGGCGTCGCCTGGCTCGGCGCCGTCATCGCGGAGTGCGAGCGCCAGGATCTCTCGCTCATCCACCTCGACGAGGCGCTCGAGCGCCACTCGGCCGCCCCGGCCTCCACGGATCTCCCGGTGAGCAGCTGGGGCGATGGGTATGACCTCAGGACCTGGAGCGGGCCTCAGGTGGCCGACCTGGCGCTTGCCGGGCGGCGCGCGGAGCTGGCCGTCGCCGCTGCCGCGTCGGCCGGGCGGCCCTCGCCCCGAGCGCTGCGCGAGCTGCTCGCACTCCAGGCGAGCGACTGGGCGTTCCTGCGCTCGCGGCGGCTCGCCGGGGCCTACCCCGACGAGCGGTTCGCGGGCCACGAGCGGTGGCTCGCGGCGGCGCTCGCCGGCGAGGAGCGGGCCGCCGAGCCCCGGCTGCGGAACCTCGCGCCGGAGCTCGGGCTGTGGCCCGCGTAGATCGCGGCGGGTGCGGCTAGCTCTGCTCGACGACCATCAGGGTGTGGCCGGTCGGGTCGCGGAACCAGAACATCGGCGGGATCGGGTCGCCCATCCGGGAGACCTCGGCGTCGACATCGACTCCGCGGGCCTTCATCTCGGCGTGGGTGGCGTCGATGTCGTCGGTCGTCAGCGTGATCCCGGTCTGGGCGGGCTCGACAGCCTCCTGGCCGGGGGGCGGGGGCGCGAGCGCGATCCCCGTCGGGCCCTCGGGCGGGTACACCTCGACCCACCGGTAGGAGCCTCCGAACGGAACGTCGGTGCGCTTCTCGAAGCCGATCGACTCGTAGAACTCGATCGACCGGTCCTGGTCGGGCGTGCCGACGCAGACGAGGCTGATTCCCCGGATCTTCGTGGCGGTGGTGCTGGGCATGCGGCACTCCTTGCTGGAGGGATGACGGTTCACACTCTCAGACCGCCGTCCCGCACGAAACTCATCGCGCGGTGAGAGCGTTCACCGCCAGCGGAACGTCGTGGGAGCCTCGCGGCTGCGGATCACCCGCGCCGGGATCCCGGCGACGACGGCGTCATCGGGCACATCGACCGTGAGGACCGAGCTGGTGCCGACGATCGCGTTGTCGCCGACGGTCACCCCGCGGAGCACGCACGCGCCGTAGCCGAGCCACACGTTGTGGCCGACGCGGACGTCGCGCTTGTAGATCCCCTGCTCACGGATCGGCCGCTCGACCTCGACGACTCCGTGATCGAAGTCGATCAGCATGACGCGGTCGGCGACGATGCACTCGCGACCGATCGAGACGTGCTGGTAGGCCGAGATCGTGCACTCCTGGCCGAGCACCGACTTCGCGCCGATGCTCACCTCGCCCTCGTGCGCGCGGATCTTGCAACCCGAGCCGATCCAGCTCCAGCGGCCGAGGCGGACGATCGCGTCACGGCCGATCTCGAACGTCACCCCGGCGCACACGAAGCACAGCCCGTCGGTCTGGAGACGACCCCGCCAGCGGAGCTTCAGCCACAGCCACCGCGCGACGAGTGGCACGTACCGAACCCGCAGCATCCGATGTCGCACGGCGAAACGGAGGAACGTGAGCGGTCCGCCCCGCAGCGGCGGCGGAGGCTCGCGCAGGGGCGGCGGCGGCAGCACCGCGTCCGGTGGGCTGCTCGCGGCGCGCGAGCGACGGATCGGGCTCGTACCGGCCGACACAGGTGGATCGTAGGCATTGACGGACGACGAGGGGCGCCCGGGACCTGGTGAGCCTGCCGCTAACCGTCGTCGAGGAGACCCTCCAGTGGCCCGAGGAGCCGCCGAGACCGGCGCGAGACTGCCGGCATCTCCAACAGATGGTGGGTCGGCCGCTCGTCGGCGTGCAGACGCCGGAGCTGTTCGGACGCGATCGGCCGCCACCGCCGGTCGACCGTGGTCGTCGCCGGTTCGTCGGCGAGCTCGCCCTCCGTGAGCTCGAGGTGTTCGGCCCACAGCCGGATCCGGGTGTCCCGCACGAGCTCGGGATCCTCGGTGACGACGTTGCACTCGGTGTCGTTGAACAGCGAATGGGCGTTGAGGTTGGCCGAGCCGATCGTCAGCCACCGGTCGTCGACGATCCCCACCTTGGCGTGGACGTAGAGCGGGTCGGCGCGCGTCTCGGCCAGCGAGCGCAGGGTGCACGCCAGGAACCGCCCGCCACCGCCCTCGGCGTCCGCCGCGGCGAGGACCCCGAGCTGACCACGGGTGGTGTCCTGGCCGTTGTTGGCCCGGGCCGGGAGCACGACGACGAGGCGGAAGTCCGGGTGGGGCGCCCGGCGCAGTTTGTCGGCGAGCACGGCGACGATCTCCGGCGCCCACAGGAACTGGTTCTCCAGATAGACCAGCCGCTGGGCGGATCGAAGCCCGTGCAGGTACGCGGCGAGGATCCCGAAATCGCCCCGCGGGAACGCGTCGTACATACCCTCGGCGACGGTGCGCCGCAGGCGGACCGTGTGGGGCCCGGCGGCCGGTCCCGGCTCCGGCACCTCGACCTGCTCGCCGGTGAGCTCGTGCCAGCGCAACGCGAAATGCTCGGCCACGTCGGCCACGATCGGGCCCTCGAGCCGGGTGCCGACGTCATGCCAGCCGAGCCGGCGCCGGGCCGGGTGGCCGGGCACGTCGAAGCGGTCGCCTGCCGCGTCGGTCATGTCGATCCCGCCGACGAACGCCACGCGGCCGTCGACGATCACGGTCTTCTCGTGGTGGCAGTGGAACGGGTGCTCGCGCGGGTCGGGCTCGCAGCGGATGCCGGTGTCGCGGACGAGGTTGGCGACGTCCTCGGCGACCTCCTTGCGCGTGGGATGGAACAGCGGCACGGGCGCGCCGGCCCACACGAGGACGCGAACGTCGACGCGGTCCGCCGCGTCGGCGAGCAGGCGACCGAGGACCGCCGGCCGCTCGCCCCTGTCGAGCTCGAAATGCGGCGCGAGGTGCCAGCCGGTGATGTGGACGTAGCGCTGGGCGCCGGCGATCTCCTCGGCGATCGCCGGGAGCGCCTCGGCACCGTCGATCAGGACCTGCATCTTGCATCCGGGCCGCGGCGGCGGGTCGGACGGGGGCGGCTCGCCGTCGCCGTCCTGGCCGGCGGCGAGCGCGTGGGCCCACCCCAGCCGGGCGAGACGGAACCGGTGCTTGGCCATCACCGCGCGCTCGACCGCCGCGCCGACGAGCGCGTCGATCCGTTCGGTGGGCGAGCTCATCCGTCAAGCCTGCCCGCGGTGGCGCACTTCTACCCGCTACGGGGCCAGGCGCTGGACCGACCAGCCCCCGCCGGCCCCGGCGGGGAGGTACAGCAGCCGGTCGTGAAGCCGGTCCTGGCGGTGTTGCCAGAACTCGAACGCCTCGGGGAGAAGCCGGAAGCCACCCCAGTTGTCGGCGATCGGCAACTCATCCTGGCCGTAGCGCTCGGTCAGCTCCGCGACCCGGTCCTCGAGCTCCGCCCGGTCGGCGACGACCGCGCTCTGGCTGGAGGCGAGCGCGCTCAGCCGGCTGCCGCGCGGGCGGCTGCGGACGTAGTCGGCCGTCTCCGCGGGCGTTGTGCGGGTGACCGGGCCCTCGAGCCGGACCTGGCGGCCGAGCTCGTCCCAGAAGAACAGCAGCGCCGCCCGGGGGTTCTCCGCCAGCTCCCGGCCCTTGCGGCCCTCGTAGTTGGTGAAGAACACGAACCCGTCGGCGTCCGTCGCCTTGACGAGCACCATCCGGACCGAGGGCGCGCCGTCGGCGCTCGCCGTTGCCACCGCGGCCGCCTCCGGCTGACGGATCCCGGCTTCGCGTGCCTGTTCGAACCAGATGGCGAACTGGGCGACGGGGTCGGGATCGACGTCCTCCTCGCGGAGCGGCTGAGCGAAGTCGTTCATCGGCCTGACCCTATTACCACGGCGCCTTCCGTCTGAATCCTCCGCCCGCCTTGGAGGGTGTCTCAAAACCCCCCGTGCACGTCTGGCGGCGGAGGATCGTCGCGGATGCTTTGTCCTCGGAGCCCGTCGATGCGCCGCATCGAACGGGCTCCTGCGTCCTCGCCCCGCTTGATCCGTGCGCCGCCACCCGCACACGCGGAGTTTCCAGACACCCTCCTTGGCATAGTGAGTGCCTCATGGCGGTTGATCAGAGCTCCCTGGCCGAGCGGCTGCTCGCGGGCGATAAGCGGGCGCTCGCGCGTGCGATCACGCTCGTCGAGAACGATGACCCGGAGGGCTGGGCGCTCGTCCGTGAGGTCTACCCGAGGACCGGCGGCGCGGCGATCGTCGGCTTCACCGGCCCACCCGGCGTCGGCAAGTCGACGCTGCTCGCCGCGCTGACCAAGCTCGAGCGCGAGCGGGACCGCACCGTCGCGGTGCTCTCGATCGATCCCTCGTCGCCGTTCACCAAGGGCGCGCTGCTCGGAGACCGGATCCGCCTCACCGAGCACTTCCTGGATCCCGGCGTGTTCATCCGCTCGATGGCGAACCGCGGTGCACTCGGGGGCCTCAGCGAGGCGACCCTTCAAGCGGCACTGCTGATGGACGCCTCGGGCCGTGACGTCGTCCTGCTCGAGACGGTCGGCGTCGGCCAGGCCGAGGTCGACATCATCGACCACGCCGACACTGTCGTGCTCGCGCTGATGCCCGGGTCCGGCGACTCGATTCAGGCGCTCAAGGCCGGGGTCATGGAGATCCCGGACATCATCGTCGTCAACAAGGCCGACCATCCCCTCACCGACAGCATGGTGCGGGAGATCAAGGCCGTGCTCGCGCTCGGGCCCCACCGCGACTGGGAGGTGCCGATCCTGCGGACCGAGGCCGCACGCGGCGAGGGTGTGGCCGAGCTGCTCGAGACACTCGGCGAGCACCGGGCGTTCATCGAGTCGCAGGGCACGCTGTCCGAGCGCCGGAAGCGCAACCTCATGAACGAGGTGCTGGCCATCGCCACCTACCGCATGCGCCGGGAGCTCGAGGCTCAGATCGCGGCCGACGATTCCGTCCGCGAGCTGCTCGACCGCGTGGTCTCCCGCGAGCTGGACCCGGCGAGTGCGGCCACGACGATCCTCGAGTCCCGGCTGGAGGGGAAGTCGTGAGCGGCGCGCTCACGGCACCGTTCCTGCTCGCCGCCGGGCTGCTCATCCTCGCCGGCGTCGGCAAGCTGCTCCGGCCCGGCACCGCGGGGCTCGCGCTTGTCGCCCTCGGCCTCCCGCCGGCCCGGCCGGCGCTGCGCTCCGCGGCTGTCCGCGCCTTCGCCGTGGCCGAGATCGCGCTCGGTGCCGTGTGCCTGATCTCCCCGGGGCGCCCCGGGGCCGTGGCGATGGCCGCGCTCTACGCCACCTTCGCCGGCGCCACCTTGGCGCTCGCCCGGCGCCGTGCGGCCTGTGGCTGCTTCGGCGAGTCCGACGCCCCCGCGTCGCCGCTTCAGTCGCTGCTCAGCGCCGCCCTCGCGGCGGTCGCGATCGCCGCGGCGATCAACCCTGTCCACGGACTCGGCTGGGTGCTCGGAGGGTCGGCGCTGCCCGTCGCCGTGTCGCTCGTCGGACTCGCCGGTGCGCTGTATGCGGCCGCCGTCGCCTATCGCGAGCTGCCGCGGGCCTGGACCGCCTGGAGCGCCCGATGAGTCTCGGAGAGCGGCTCGTCGCCTCACTCGGAGGGCTGCTCGAGCGGCGCGTCTCTCGGCGCTCGGCGCTCGCGCGGGCGACCCTGGCCGGAACCGCCTTCGCCGTCGCCCCGGTCCGCTACCTCGTCCGGCCCGGTGACGCGATGGCCGTCGTGCTCCCGACCGACTGCGGCAGCGGGCTCTGCACCGACGGCTACACGGCGTTCTGCTGCGAGATCGAGCACGGCCGGAACACCTGTCCGAGCAACACCTACATCGCCGGCTGGTGGAAGTGCACGAGCTACTCCGGAGGCGGGCTCTGCCACGCCGAGGGCGTCCGCTACTACATCGACTGCAACCGCACGCCCGGCCACTCGTTCCCGGGAGGCTGCCAGTGCGCGCAGGGCGACTGCAACCGGCGCCGCGTCGACTGCAACCACTTCCGCTACGGGCAGTGCAACACCCAGGTCCAGGGAACCACCGAGGTCGTCTGCCGGCTCGTCATCTGTCAGAACCCGGCCACCGTCGACGGGATGAACTGCAACCACACCGAGATGGTCGACGACAACACGTGCTCGCACGAGGCGAGCTGCCTCGACGGGCTCGTGACGCAGGTCTCCGGCGGGGGAGGGGTCTGATCGGACCCCGGGGCACGCCGGGGGTGCGTGGCTGATGGTCGTCCTCGTGTCGGTCGAGACGGTGCTGCTCGTGCTGCTCGTGGTGCTCGTCGCCGGGCTCCTGCGCAGCCACGCCGAGCTGTTGCGCCGACTCGAGTCCTCGCCGGACGGCTCCACGCTCGAGCCCGGCCTGCCCTCGCCGCCGTCCGGGATGCGCGATCGCGCTGCCGTCGCGGCCGCGCCGCTCACCGGCGTCGACCCATTGGGTGATCCGGTGGCGCTCGCCTTCGACGGCGCCGGAGCAGCCCCGACGCTGCTCGCGTTCCTCACCAGCGGCTGCAGCACCTGCGCCGGGTTCTGGGAGACGCTCGGAGAGCGGCGGGTCCCGGGCGTGCAGACCGTGATCGTCACCCGTGGCGCCGAGCGCGAGCGCCCCGCCCGCCTGCGCTCGCTCACCCCCGACGGGGTCGCGGTCGTCATGTCCTCGCAGGCCTGGGAGGACTACCGCGTGCCCGGCGCACCGTACTTCGTGCTCGTCGATGGCGAGATCCGGGGGGAGGGGGTGGCCACCGGTTGGCCCGCGCTCTCCTCGCTGATCCGCGATGCGATCGAGGATGCCCACGAGGGCGAGCGGCCCGATGCCCCGAGTGGGCCCGCGCGTGCGCGCCGGATCGAGGACACGCTCGCCGCCGGCGGGATCCACGCCGAGCACCCCAGTCTGTACCCGTCGCGGAGCCCGGCCCCGTGACCGTCCTGCTATCCGTCGGCTCCGCCGCCGCGCTGATCGGCGCCGTCGCGGCCGCCTGGTCCCCCTGAGGCGAGTCGATGCTCGCGAGCATCACCCCGCTCGGTGAGCGGGGCCGGAAATCGTCCTGGGGGGTGACCGTCGCGGCGTTCGCGCTCGGCGGCGCGCTCGCCGGGGCGGCGACCGGCGCGGTGCTCGGGGGGCTCGGCGGCGTCGTGCTCCCCGGAGTCGGGTCCAATGCCCGGCTGATCGCCCTCGCCGTCGCGCTCGGAGTGGCGATCGCGCTCGATGTCGTGCCGGCCCGCGTCCCCGGCCCTCGCCGCCAGGTGAACGAGCGCTGGCTCGACGAGTTCCGCGGCTGGGTGTACGGCGCCGGGTTCGGAGCCCAGCTCGGCTTCGGGCTGAGCACGGTGGTGACGAGTGCCGCAACCTATGCCGCCTGGCTCGCCGCGCTGCTCAGCGGCGCCGCGGCGCGTGGGGCGCTGATCCTCGGGATCTATGGCGCGGCCCGGGGACTCACACCGCTGTTCGCCGCCGGGGTCCGCGCGCCGGACCAGCTGATGGCCATGCACCGCCGGATCGAGCGGCTCCGCCGCCCGGTCCTCCGGACCGCAGCCGTGCTGCTCGGCGCGCTGCTCGTCGCCTGCCTGGTGGCGCTGTGAAGCTCGAGGCCCACGGCATCGCGATCACGCTCCCGCGCGGCTTCAGCGGGCGGATCTTCAGCCGCCAGGACGGTGCGGCCACGCTCCACGTCGCCAACTACGCGCTCGCTCTGTCCGACGGCCAGTTCGGGGACCGCTCGACGGCGCGGATGGCTCGACGGCGCGGTGTTCATGGCCGTCACCGAGTATCTCCCCGGAGCGGGCCTGAAGCCTGGCCACGGCCTGTTCAAGGCCCACCGCGCGCCGCTGCCGCTCGAGCCTTCGTCGTTCACGGTCCGCGGCCTCGCGCACCCCCGTGCCGGGCAGGTCGGCGCGCAGCACTTCTTCACCGTTGCCGGACGGGCGTTGTGCCTGTACGTGGTCCTCTCCGGCGACCGCTCCGGCCGCCGCCGCCAGCTCGCGGCGGCCGACCACGTGCTGCGGACGCTCGCCGTCGCGCCGCGGTGAACGAGGCGGAGCGTTCTCCGGCCGAGAGCTTTCGGGCCGGAGTGAAGGCCGGGATCCCGTTCGCGCTCGCCGGGCTCCTGCTGTCGGCCTCCTTCGGCGTCGTCGCCCGGCAGGCGGGCCTCACCGGGCTGGCGGCGATCGTCATGTCGCTCGTCGTGTTCGCCGGGTCGGCGCAGTTCGCCGCGGTGGCGATCATCGGGGCCGGCGGCTCCGTCGGGGCCGCGCTCGTCGCTGCGGCGCTCGTCAACAGCCGGTTCCTGGCCATGGGGATCGCGCTCGCGCCGTCGCTGTCGGGCGGCGCGCTGCGCCGCGCGCTCCAGGGGCAGACCGTCGTCGACGCCTCGTGGGCGATGGCACTCCGCCGCGACGGGAGCTTCGACCGCCACTTCCTGTTCGGCGCGACGACCCCGCAGTACCTCACGTGGGCCGCCGGCACGGTGCTCGGCGTGCTCGGCCGGGACGTGATCGGCGACCCGAACCGGTTCGGCCTCGACGCGATCTTCCCCGCCTTCTTCCTCGCTCTGCTGCTCGCCGAGGCTCGCAACCCGCGCAGCCGCGGTGTGGCGCTCGCCGGCGCGGCGATCGCGCTTGCGCTGACGCCGTTCACCCCGGCCGGCGTCCCGGTGCTGGCGGCGAGTGTCGCGGCGCTGTGGGGGCTGCGTGGAGGGCCGGAGCGGTGAGCGCCGGATGGAGCGTCGTGCTCGGCTGCGCGGTGCTGACGTTCGCGATCAAGGCCGCCGGGCCGATCGCCCTGGGCGGGCGTGAGCTCCCGGTCTGGTTCCAGGGGATCGTCCGGCTGATGGCCCCCGCGCTGCTCGCCGCGCTCGTCGTCACGCACACGCTCGCGAGCGGCCACCGGATCGTGATCGGGGCGGCGACGGCCGGCGTGCTCGTCTCGGCCCTCGTGATGGTCCGCACGGGCTCGATCGCGTGGTGCGTGTTCAGCGCCGCCGCGGTCACCGCGCTGCTCCGAGCCCTCTGAGCCTGGCGGACGGTCGGCCGCCGGGTGGGTCGAAATCGTCGGGCCGCTGTGAGAAGCTCCGCGCCGTGGGCGCGCCAATCGATCGGCGGAGCTTCCTGGCCCAGACCGGGGCGGTGGTCCTCGGCGGCGCGCTGCCGGCCGCGGCCGGCGCCCGTGCCCCGCGGCGGGGCACCCCGATCCCGAGGACCTTGAAGTCCGCGATGCGCGGACCGGTCATCTCGCCGGGGAACCCGGCCTACGTCAACGCCGCCCACGTCTACAACCTCCGCTTCGATGGGCTGCGCCCGCGGGCGATCGCCCGCCCGCTCGACTCCAAGGACGTGATCGGAGCGGTCCGGTGGGCCGTCGGCCACGACGTCGGGCTGCGGGCCCGCTCGGGTGGGCACAGCTACGCGGGCTACAGCACCTGTGGCCCGAACGAGGTGGTGCTCGACCTGCGCGAGCTGAGGCACGTGTCGGTCGACCGTCGGGCGGGGACGGCGACCGTGGCCGCCGGCGCCCAGCTGATCGATGTGTACGCCGCGCTCGCCCGCTACGGGGCGACCATCCCCGGTGGCTCGTGCCCGTCGGTGGGCATCTCCGGCGTCACCCTCGGCGGCGGGATGGGCCTCGCCGGGCGGGCCATGGGCCTCACCTGCGACAGCCTGATCGGCGCCCGGATCGTGACCGCCGACGGCAAGCTGCGGACCGTCAACCGCCGCACCGACCCCGATCTGCTGTGGGCACTCCGGGGTGGGGGAGGCGGGAACTTCGGAATCGTCGTCGACTTCACCTTCAAGCTGCACCCGATTCCCCGGGCGGCGAGCTATTTCTTCGTCAGCTGGCCGTGGAGCTCGGCCTCGGCGGCGCTCGCCGCCTGGCAGGCCTGGGCCCCGCACGCGCGCTCGCAGCTCACCTCGATCTTCCACCTGGAGGGGGCGGCCGGCCTGACGCGAGCCCGGGTGAGCGGGCAGTACCTCGGCCCGAGCCGGGACCTCGCCGGTCTGCTCGGGCCGCTGCGGGGCGCGTCCGGCGCGCAGATCAGCACCGGCTCGCTGGACTACCTCGGCCTGCAGCTGCTGTTCGCCGGGTGCTCCGGCCTCAGCGTCTCGCAGTGTCACACGGGTCGGGCGCCGAACCACGCGCTCGACCGCCTGAGCTTCGACGCGAAGTCCGACTATGTGACCCGGCCGCTGTCGAGCGCCGCGCGCGGCGTGCTCGTCCGGGCGGCCGAGCAGCGGGCCGGACAGCCCGGCTCGGGCGCGCTGCTGTTCGACGCCTACGGCGGCGCGATCAACCGCCTCGGCCCCGGGCAGACGGCGTTCGTCCATCGCAACGCCCTGTTCTGCATCCAGTACCTCAGCTACAACGGGGGCAGCTCATGGCTGCGGGAGACACACAACGCGATGCGCCGGTACGTCTCCGGCCAGGCGTACCAGAACTACATCGACGCGGGGCTCAGCCACTGGCAGCAGGCCTACTACGGGTCCAACTACAAGCGCCTGCAGGCGACCCGCAAACGGGTCGACCCCGAGCATCGGTTCAACTTCCCACAGGCGATTGGCCGCCGGTGACCGGACCGGCCGAGCTGGCCACCAGGTGGCCGTGGTACGTCGCGGCGTCGTGGCCGAGGAAGGCCACGCACGGGGTGAGGTTCGAGCGGCTGCGGTTGACGTAGCTCGCGTGGACGTGGCTGGCGTACAGCACGCCGTTGACCCTCGAGACGCCGTCGATCCGCACGCCGATCGTGAACGGGACCGAGGCCCCCTTCGTGTACCGGCGCGACCCGCACTGGAGCGGTGCGTAGAAGCGGCCGGTCCCCGTGAACAGGTCCGGCGATGAGCCCGACCGGCGCAGGGTGAGGTGGTCGACCCCGCCCGAGCGGGCGCGGCTCAGCTTCACCGTCGCGCACGGCCCCTGGGCGCAGGTCGGGTCGAACACCCACACGCGCTGGAAGTTCTGGCCCTTGCGCTCGCCCTTGACCCTGGTGGCGTCGGTGACGTGGCCGGCGAGCTGGAAGCGGCCCTGGAGGCGCGTTGCCGCCAGGGTCGAGCGCGGGATCCCGGCCGCGAGGGCGTCCGGCAGGCCGGCCGATGCCGCGACGGCCGCCATCCCCAGGCCGAGCATGAGCAGTCGGCGCAGCGTCACGTCCCGAGTGCCCGGGCGATCACCATCTGCTGAACCTCGTCCGTCCCCTCGCCGATCGTGAGGATCTTCGCGTCGCGGTAGAAACGGCAGACCGGGTACTCCTCGATGTAGCCGTACCCGCCGTGGATCTGCACCGCCTCCTCGGAGGCGCGGACGGCGAGCCGGCCGCTCTTCAGCTTCGCCTGCGCGGCGGTGAGCGTGAAATCGCCGCCGGCGTCCTTGATCATCGCCGCCTTGTGGACGAGCAGCCGGGTCGCCTCGATCTCGGTGCTGAGGTCGGCGAGCTTGGCCTGGATCGTCTGGAACCGTGAGATCGGCTGGCCGAAGGCCCGTCGCTCGCGGGCGTAGGCGAGCGCCTCGTCGAGCGCGCCCTGGGCGAGGCCGACGCCCATCGCCGCCACGCCGATCCGGCCGATGTCGAGCACATTGAAGAACTGGCGGAGCCCGGCGCCACGGTGGCCGATCAGGTTCTCCTCCGGGACCCGGCAGTCGTCGAAGCTGAGCGGCCGCGTGTCGGAGGCGTTCCAGCCCATCTTGCGGTACGGCGTGCCCTGCTCATAGCCGTCGGTCCCGTTCTCGACGAGGATGTTGCTGATCTCACGTCCTTCACCGGTGACGGCGGTGATGACGACGAACGCCGTGATGTCGGTCCCGGCGTTGGTGATGAACTGCTTGGAGCCGTTGATGACCCATTCGCCGTCCTGCAGCACGGCCCGGGTCTGGGTGTTGCCGGCGTCCGACCCCGCCTCCGGCTCGGTGAGGCCGAATGCGGCGAGCTTGCGGCCGGCGCACAGCTCGGGCATCCAGTTCTGCTTCTGCTCCTCGGAGCCGAACAGGTACAGCGGCTGGGTGCCGAGCGATGTGTGGGCACAGAGGGTGATCGCGACCGACGAATCGACCCGGGCGAGTTCCTCGACGGCGAGCGCGTAGGCCAGCGAATCGGCCCCGGCGCCGCCGTAGCGCTCCGGGAAGGGGATCCCCATCAGATCGAGCTCGCCGAGCCGGCGGACGATGTCGTAGGGAAAGCTCTTCGTCGCGTCGAGGTGCTCGGCGACCGGCGCGACCTCGCCACGGGCGAAGTCCCGAACGGTGTCCCGCAGCAGCCGGTGGTCATCGCTGAGGTCAAAGTTCACGGCGGCGATTCTCGCAGGCCGCCGGGCGCCCGACACCCGCACCCACGGTCGTAGGATCGCCGGGATGGGCACCGATGACTTCACCGCGGCCGGCGCGCTCGACGCGCGCGCTGACCTGGATCCCGGGATCTCGGGTCCGCTGCCGGCGCCCGCGGTCCGGCTCGGCCGGCTGCTGCCCGGTGGGCTGGCCCCCGCGATGCTGGCGATCGTCGAGCGCGGAGTCCGGCGCCGGCCGGAGATGGCCGCTGCGCTCCGTGTCGAGGTCGAGCTCGCAGTCGACGGTGGCTATCCGCCGATCCGGGTGGTGTTCGGCGTCGACACCGTGATCGTCGAGGACGGTCCGGCCGACGCGCCGGCGCTCCGGGTGCAGGGCGAGCTGGCGGACCTGATCGGGCTGCTCGTGGCCCCGTCGCTCGGCGGGGTCCCGCTGCCGTTCGGCGCGCGGGGTCGCAACGCCGTCAGCCTCGTCGCCTCGCGACGGGTACGGGCACGGGGCCGGATCGGGCTGCTGCGGCGGCTGCTCGCGCTGCTGCGGATCTGAGCGCTGCGGCTCTGAGCGCTGCGGACTAGCGGGGGCCGCGGACCAGCTCGACGAGCAGCCGGACGCCGAACCCGGTCGCGCCGGGGCCGGTGAAGTACGGCCGGGGGACGTCGTAGCCGGTGCCGGCGATGTCCAGGTGGGCCCACGGAACGTCGCCGGCGAAATGGTGCAGGAACTCGGCGGCCGTGATCGCCATCGCCTCGCGCCGGGCGGTGAGGTTCGTCAGCCGGGCGTAGCGGCCGCGGACCATCGCCGCGTAATCGGGGTGGAGCGGGAGCTGCCACACCGGCTCGCCGCTCCGCGCGGCCGCGGTCAGGGCCGCTTCGGCCCAGGCCTCGTCAGAGGCGAACAGACCGGCCATCGCCGAACCGAGCGCGACGACGACGCCGCCGGTGAGGGTGGCGATGTCGACGAGCCGCTCCGCGCCGAGCCCGCGGGCGTGGAGCAGACAGTCGCCGAGGATCAGCCGACCCTCGGCGTCGGTGTTGTTGACCTCGATCGTCGTGCCATCGGCGGCACGGACGACGTCGCCGGGCTTCACCGACCGTGGGCCCGGGAGGTTCTCGGCCGCGCCGATGACGGCGACCGCCCGGACCGGCGCTCCGAGGTCGGCGAGCGCGAGCATCGCCTCGATCACCGCAGCGCCGCCGGCCATGTCGAACTTCATCTCGTGCATCTTCAGCGGTGCCTTCAGCGACAGTCCGCCGGAATCGAAGGTCACCGCCTTGCCGACGAGCCCGACGAGCGGCCCGCCGGCGCCCGGGGGCTCGTACCGCAGCTCGATCAGCCGCGGGTCCTGCTCGGACCCCTGAGCGACCGCGGTGAACGCGCCCATGCCGGCGGCGGCGATGTCGGCGCCTGTGAGCGCCCGGCCGCTCAGGTGCGGCCGGCTCTCGCAGGCGGCCAGCGCATACTCGGCGAGCGCTGCGGGCGTCATCTCGTTCGCCGCCGTGTTGGCGAGGTCGCGGGCGCGGTTCTGGGCCGTGGCAACGACCCCGGCCTCGCCGACGGCGGCAGAGACGTCATCGTGCGCGCTGACGATCAGCCGCTCGAGCGCCAACGCCTGCGGCGGCTCGCGGTAGCGGTCGAAGCGGTACGCGCGCAGCAGCGTGCCGTGCACGAGCGCGGCGGCGACCGAGTCGGGAACGTGGTGGGGGAGTTCCCAGCACAGCACGGTGCATCCCAGCTCGGCCGCCCGGGCGGCGACCGCCGCCGCCGCCCGGCGGGCGCGCTCCTCGGAGAACTCCGGCCGGGGGCCGAGGCCGACGAGCAGGACGCGTGTGCCCTCGTGATGCCACAGCGCGAGGCCGTCGGGCTCGGTCCGCGCCTCCCCCGCGCGAGCAGCGCGCCGAGCGGCTCCCCGGGGAGGTCGTGGGCCACGCGCTCGCCCTCGAACACACCGATCGCGACCGTGTCGGCGCCGGTGAGGAGCGGGGCTGCGGTGGTCGCCTCGGTCTGCAAGCGCGCGAAGCTACACCAGTTCCGACCGCCGGAGCGCGGACCCCTCTAGCATCCTCTGTCGCGTCGGGGAACCATCCCGGCGGCCACCGACCCCGGAGACGAGTGATGCCCAAGACCGTGATCCTGTCCGCCGCCCGAACGCCGATCGGCAAGCTCGGCGGCGCCCTGTCGACGCTCGACGCCACCGATCTCGGCGGCGTCGCGATCGAGGCCGCGCTCGAGCGGGCCGAGGTCGCGCCGACCGACGTCCAGCACGTCGTCATGGGTCAGGTGCTCCAGGCCGGTCAGGGCCAGATCCCATCGCGCCAGGCGCAGATCAAGGGCGGCATCCCGAAGGAGGTCTCCTCGGAGACGATCAACAAGGTCTGTGCCTCGGGGATCCGGGCCGCCGGGATCATCGATGCGGCGATCCGCGCCGGCGACCTCGACGTCGCCGTGGCCGGCGGCATGGAGTCGATGTCGAAGGCCCCCTACCTGCTCAAGGACGCCCGCTTCGGCTACCGGATGGGCGACGGCAAGATGCTCGACGCGATGATCAACGACGGGCTGACGAACCCGTTCAGCGGCAAGCACATGGCGCAGGAGGCGAGCGAGGTCGCGTCCGAGCTCGAGATGACGCGGCCCGACATGGACCGGTGGTCGCTCCGCTCCCACGAGCTGGCCATCAAGGCGACCGATGAGGGTCGGTTGCCCGAGGAGATCGTCCCGGTGACGATCAAGTCCCGCAAGGGTGAGACGGTCGTCGAGATCGACGAGGCCCCGCGCCGCGACACGACCCTGGAGACGCTGTCCAAGCTGCCCCCGATCTTCGTCAAGGACGGGTCGCACACGGCCGGCAACGCGCCCGGCGTCAACGATGGCGGCGGGGCGCTCGTCCTCGCCAGCGACGAATGGGCCAAGCAGAACGGCAAGTCGGTGCTGGCCACGATCGTCGCGCAGGCCCAGGTCGCCGATGACTTCCCGTACCTCGCCCGCACGCCGGCCAACGCGGCCAGGAAGGCGCTCGACCGGGCCGGGCTGTCGGTCGAGGACATCGACGTCTGGGAGATCAACGAGGCGTTCGCCTCGGTCACGCTCAACTCGATGCGGATGCTCGGCCTCGATGAGGACAAGGTGAACGTCAACGGCGGCGCCGTCGCCCTCGGACACCCGATCGGCGCTTCCGGGGCGCGGATCCTCGGCTCGCTCGTGCTCGAGCTGCGCCGTCGCGGCGGCGGTCTCGGCTGCGCCGCGATCTGCTCCGGCGGTGGGCAGGGCGACGCGGTGATCGTGGAGGTGAACGGCGGCTGAGCCCGCCGGCGGCGCATCCCGACGACGGCGCCGTGACCGCTGATTGCAACGGCGGCGGGCCGGTCGCGACACCGGCCGGAACCGCCGCCGTGTTCTTCGACCTCGACCGCACGCTGATGGAGGGCTCCTCGGCCTTCCAGTTCGGCCGTGCAGCGTTCCGCGTCGGGCTCATCTCTCGCCGCCAGCTCGTGAGCGATGGGCTGGCGAACCTCCGCTTCCGGCTCCGCGGCTCGACCGATCAGAATTCCCACGCGCTGCGGGACCGGATCTCGCACTCGCTCGCCGGGACGCCGGTGCGCGATCTCGAGCGGCTCGGCGCCGACGTGCTCGCCGGCGTGCTGCCCCGCGTCTACCCCCAGATGCGCGAGGTGGCCTACCGCCACCAGGACGAGGGACGCAAGGTGTACATCGTCACGGCGGCAGCCCGGGAGCTCGCCGAGTTGCTCGCCGAGGTGCTCCGCTTCGACGGCGGGATCGGCTCGCAGTTCTCCGCCATCGAGGACGGCGTGTTCACGGGCGAGCCGGCCGGCCTGTTCGTCTATCGGGAGGAGAAGGCCGAGGCGATCCGCCAGCTCGCCGCGCGCGAGGGGTTCGACCTCAGCGTCTGCTTCGCCTACTCGGACTCGGAGTCCGACCTCCCGATGCTCGAGGCCGTCGGCCATCCGGTCGTCGTCAATCCCGACCAGGCGCTGCTGCGCCGCGCGCGGGCCGACGGCTGGGATGTGCTCCGCTTCGACCGGCTCGGGCGGCGGCTGCGGACGGGTCTGCTCCTCGGCGCGACGGCGCTCACCAGCGGTGCCGTCGCGGTCGTCCTCGCCCGGCGCACCCGGCCGGTCCGCCGGCGGCTGCGACCGCGCGCCCGCGCCGTCCGCGGCTGACTACAATCCTGCCCGCTCGGCCGCCGAACGGTCCGCGGCCGGCATCAGCCCCGATGTCCTCCTCCGAGAAGAAGATCCGCGTCGTCGTCGCCAAGCCAGGGCTGGACGGGCACGACCGTGGCGCGAAGATCATCGCCCGCGCGCTGCGCGATGCGGGCATGGAGGTCATCTACACCGGACTCCACCAGACGCCCGAGCAGGTCGTCGAGACGGTCATCCAGGAGGACGCCGATGCGGTCGGCCTCTCGATCCTCTCCGGCGCCCACATGACGCTCGTGCCGCGGATCATGGAGCTCCTGTCCGAGCAGGGGATCGACGACGTCGTCGTCACCGTGGGGGGGACGATCCCGGCCGACGACGTCGAGGAGCTGAAGTCGCTCGGCGTCGCCGAGGTGTTCACGCCGGGTGCGTCCACGCAGCAGGCGATCGACTTCATCCGCGGCGCCGTCCGCGCGTAGAGCAGACCGATGACCGACCGGCGGCGACGGGCCTGTGCCTGGTCGCGCCGACCCGCCGCCCGTCGCGCCGCCACCCCCCACCGAGCCCGTGCCACTCCCTCGTCCCCGACCGATTGACTCGTCAGTCAACCGGGTAATATCCCCGCCCAGTCACACAAGGAGGCCACGTTGAAGATCTGTGTCCTGGTCAAAGAGGTCCCGGACGCCGCCGTCGAGAAGCGCATCGACCCCTCGACGGGGCGAATGGACCGATCAGGTGAGAAGAACCTGAATCCCTACGACACGCACGCCATCGAGGCGGCCATGCAGATCCGCGAGGGCGGGTCCGTAGAGGTCGACGAGATCGTCGCCGTGACGATGGGACCCGAGTCCGCCGTGCGCGCGCTGCACAAGGCCGTATCGCTCGGCGCCGACCGCTCCCTGCACCTCACCGACGACGGCCTCGCCGGCTCCGACGTCGCGGCCACGGGGTACGCGCTGTCGAAGGCGCTCGAGAAGGAGTCGCCCGACCTCGTGCTCCTCGGTCAGCAGTCCGATGACGGCGAGTGCTACACGATCGGCGCCGTCGTCGCCGACCACCTGAAGATGCCGTCGCTCACCCAGGTGATCAAGATGGACGTCGACGGCGAGGGCCTCCGCTGCGAGCGCCAGGCCGAGTACGGCTACGACACCGTCCAGGTCGGCATCCCCGCGGTCATCTCCGTCGGCGACGCGATCAACGAGCCGCGCTACCCGTCGCTCAAGGCGATCATGGGCGCCAAGAAGAAGCCGCTGGAGTCGGTCGGCTCGGGTGATGTCGGGATCGACGCCTCGCTCGTCGGCACCGATGGTTCCCGGGTCCAGTGCGGCGACTTCAAGGAGCCGCCGAGCAAGGCGGCCGGCCAGATCATCGAGGACGAGGACACTGACGAGACGGTCGAGAAGATCGTCTCCTGGCTCGAGGAAAGGAAGCTGATCTGATGGCTGACGTTCTCACCTACGTCCTCCACTACGAGGGCGCCTTCAACAAGAACTCCCTCGGCGCCGTGTCCGAGGGCGCGGCCCGCGCGAGCGAGATCGGCGGCGAGTGCCATGCCGTCGTCGTCGGCGGGGATGACCTCACCGACGAGCTGTGCCAGACGCTCGGCTCCTATGGCGCGACGAAGGTCTACCGCGGCAAGGGCCCCGAGGGCCTCGCGCAGCCGGTCGTCGACGTGATGGCCAAGGTCATCGACGACGGCGGCCACGGCTACGCCCTGTTCGGCGGCGGTCTGCTCGGCTTCGAGATCGGAGCCGGTCTCGCCGCCCGCAAGCAGGCCGGCGTGACGATGGAGGTCACCGCGGTCCGCGCCGAGGACGGCAAGCTGGTCGCCGAGCGGCCGATCCTCCAGGACTCGAAGATCTCGGTCTCCCGCTACCAGGGCGATCTCGGGATCATCATCGGGCGGATCAACGCGTTCGAGATCAAGGAGTCCGGCGGCGGCGCGGCGGAGGTGGTCGACGTCGACGTCGAGCTCTCGCCGTTCTCGACGCAGGCCTCGATGGTCCAGCGCGGTGAGCAGCGCGGTGCCGACGTCGACATCGAGGGTGCCGACATCCTCGTCGCCGGCGGCCGCGGCCTCGGCAAGGCCGAGGGCTTCGAGCTCGCCGAGTCGCTCGCGGGCGCCTTCGGCGGCAACACCGCCGTCGCGGCCACCCGCGCGGTCGTCGATGCCGGCTGGTACCCCTACGCGGCCCAGATCGGCCAGACGGGCAAGACCGTCTCGCCGAAGCTGTACCTCGCGGCGGGGATCTCCGGCGCGATCCAGCACAAGGTCGGCATGCAGTCCTCGGAGAACATCGTCGCGATCAACAAGGACGCCAACGCGCCGATCTTCGAGTTCTCCGATCTCGGGATCGTCGGCGATCTCAACAAGATCCTGCCGAAACTGACCGAGGCCATCAAGGCCAAGAAGGGAAGCTGATCGAAGTGAGCGTCAGCGAACGGTTACGCGAGGCCGGAGGCCGAGCCCTCCATCGAGACGCGGGGCTGGATGCCCCGCGGAGGTGACCATGGGTCGTCACGGGCCGCATGCCCCCAGCGAGTTCCCGCCCCCCGTCGACTCCGTCAAGGAGTTCGTCAAGCGCGGGCTCGACCCCGAGGACGAGCTGATCGACGTCGGTGTGGCGATCGTCGGCGGTGGGACCGCCGGGCTCGCGTGCGCCAACCGGCTGCTCCAGCTGCTCGGGGACGACCCCGAGCTGATGGAGAGCCTCGGGGAGGTGCCGGTCGCCGTCATCGAGAAGGCCAAGACGTGCGGCGGCCACAACCTCTCGGGCGCCGTGATGCGGCCCGAGCCGTTGCAGGAGCTGTTCCCGGAGATGACCCGGGAGGAGTGGCGCAAGGAGCGCTTCGCGTTTGGCGAGGTGACGAAGGAGTCGGTGTACATGCTCACCGGCCCGAAGACGAAGCTCCGCGTGCCGATCCCGGCCGTGCCGAACTTCAAGAACCACGGCAACGAGGTCGTCTCGGTCTCGGCTCTGGCCCGCTTCCAGCAGCGCCAGGCCGAGGAGGGCGGCGCCTACGTGCTCACCGAGACCTCGGCGACGCAGCTCGTGGTCGAGGACGGCAAGGTCGTCGGCGTCCGCTCGGGCGACAAGGGCCGGGGCAAGGACGGCGAGGAGCTCGGGAACTTCGAGCCCGGTACCGACATCAAGGCCAAGGTCACCGTCCTCGCCGAGGGTTGCTGGGGCCACCTCACCGGTGCGGCGATCCGCGAGTTCGATCTCGCCGACGGCCGCGAGCCCCAGGTCTGGGAGCTCGGGGTCAAGGAGGTGTGGAAGGTCAAGAAGCCGCTCGACCGCGTGATCCACACGTTCGTGCAGCCCTGGCCGCTCAAGGTCGCGGCCAAGTACGGACAGCTCGGCGGCACGTGGCTGTACCCGATGAAGGACGAGAAGACCGGTGACGACCTGGTCTCGATCGGGTTCGTCGTCGACCTCAACTATCGCGACGCGACGACGTCCGCCCACGACCTGCTCCAGACGTTCAAGCAGCATCCGCTGGTCAAGGACATCCTCCAGGACGGCGAGCGCGTCGCCTGGGGGGCAAAGGCACTCCCCGGCGGTGGCTACTGGTCGATGCCGAAGCTCTCGATGCCCGGCGCGCTGCTCGTCGGTGATGCCGCCGGGATGGTCGACACGGCGGCGCTGAAGGGCGTCCACCACTGCATCAAGTCGGGGATCCTCGCCGCCGAGGCGATCTACGCCAACCTCAAGCGTGGCGAGGGCCTGGAGAAGTACGAGACCGCGGTGGAGGAGTCGACGATCGGCAAGGAGCTCTACCAGGTGCGCAACACCCGGCAGGCGTTCCAGAAGGGCTTCGTCGTCGGGAGCCTGCTTGCCGGTCCCTCGATCATGTCCAAGGGCAAGGTGCCGCCGGGCCGCCAGGAGTGGCACCGCGACGACGAGGAGCCGATGTTCATCGGCGACACGAGCGAGCGGTACCCCAAGCCAGACGGCAAGTACACGTTCGACAAGCTCTCGAGCGTCTACATCAGCGGCAACGCCACGCGCGACGACGCACCGAATCACATCCGGGTCCACAAGAGCGTCCCGCGCGAGGTCGCCGAGTCGTGGCGGTGGATGTGCCCGGCCGGCGTCTATGAGCTCCCCGAGGACGCTCCCGAGGACGGCCCGGTCGACGTGATCGTCAACTACACGAACTGTGTGCAGTGCGGCGCGATCACGGCCAAGGGCGGACGCCTCACGGTGCCCGAGGGCGGCGACGGGCCGCTCTACACTCTGACCTAGCAGCGCGCGGCCGTCGGGGCAGGTCCGCGACGGCCGCTTTCCGCCCTGTGTGCGCGGAACTTTTGTGCCCGCAACTTGTTATATGGGTGTGAAGCGAATCCTGGTGAGCCTCGCCACGGCGGTCGCCGTGCTCGGGTCGGTGGCCACGATGGCCACTGGCGCGTCCGTGTCCGGCAACCGCACGCAGCTGCGCGGCGCGATCTGTCAAACGGCACTTGAGCCCGCCGCACGGGCGATCGGCATCACCTCGGTGATGCGCCCGGTGAGGGGCACCGTGACGCTTCAGATGCGCTTCGACCTGTTCGTCCGCGGGCGCGGCGCGACCACCTACTCGACCGTCCACGGCGGCGACCTCGGTCGCTGGCTGACACCCCAGAACGCGACGCTCGGGCGCCGCAGCGGCGACGTGTGGATCCTCACCAAGCAGGTCGTCGACCTGACCGCGCCGGCGACCTACCGCCTGCGAGCGAGCTACCGCTGGGTCGGCGCCCATCATCGCCTGCTCGGCTCGGCGCGCCGCTATGCCCCGCGGTGCTACGAGCCCGAGCTGCGCCCGGACCTCCGCGTCGGCAAGGTGACCGCGAAGCCGATCGCCGGCCGGCCGAGCAAGAACCGGTACTGGGTGACGATCGCCAACGGCGGCGCGACCGCGGCCGGCGCCTTCACGGTCCAGTTCGCCCCCGGTGGGACGGCGAAGACCGCGAGCCAGGGTGTCACCTCGCTCGGTGCGCACCAGAGCAGGCAGGTGTCGTTCGTCGGGCCCGTGTGCAGCACCGGCGTGAGCCCGACGATTACGATCTACCCCGGACCCTCGGTCGACGACTACAACCCGGGGAACAACGTCAGGTCGGTCAACTGCCCGCTTCCGTAGGGCGACGCCGAGCCGCCGGAGCGGCGGCCCGGCCGTACTAGAATCATCTGCACGATGAAGACCGAGATCCACCCCGAATACGTCGAGGCCCAGGTCACCTGCACCTGCGGCAACCAGTTCGTCACCCGCTCGACCAAGTCTGAGATCCACGTCGAGATCTGCTCCGCCTGCCACCCGTTCTACACCGGCCGTCAGAAGCTGGTCGACACCGGTGGACGGGTCGAGCGCTTCCAGCGCCGTGTGGCCAAGGGCCGGCGGCAGACTCGCACCGGCGCTTAGCCGGGTCTGAGCGACGCTGATGGTGGTCAGGACAGAAGGCCTGACCACCTCGCAGTCCGGAGCGCGCCCCACCGGGCCCGCTCCGGGCGGCGAACCTGCGTCTGACGCGCCGCTCACCGCCGCCCGCGACGCCCCGCTCGGCGGCCAGGCCGTGCTCGAGGGCGTGATGATGCGCGGCGTCTCGAACTGGGCCGTCGCGGTCCGCAAGCCGTTGCCCGAGCAGCTCGAGTCCGATGCGACGGAGGGCCCCGAGGTCCCGCTCGGGCCGATCGAGGTCCAGACGTTTCCGTTCCGGTCGGTGCTCCGCCGCCGGAAGATCCTCCGCCTGCCCGTCCTCCGCGGCGTCGCCGCTCTCGGCGAGTCGCTCGGGATGGGCCTGAAGGCGCTCGGCATCTCGGCCAACGCTCAGCTTCCCGAGGAGGAGCAGCAGATCTCCGGCGGAGCATGGGCCGGCACGGTGTTCGTGTCGGTTGCGTTCGCGATCGGGCTGTTCTTCGTGATCCCCGTCGGGCTCACCAGCCTGATCAAGCACCAACTCGATTCCTCGGTGCTGTTCTGGCTTGTCGAGGGGGTCGTGCGGACGGCGATCTTCCTCGGGTACCTGGTGCTGCTCTCCCGGCTGCGCGATCTCCGTCGGGTGTTCGAGTACCACGGCGCCGAGCACAAGGTCATCTCCTGTTACGAGGCCGGCGATCCGCTCGTTCCGGAGCGCGCCACCCGCTACTCGCGCCTGCACCCACGGTGCGGGACGAGCTTCCTGTTGATCGTGATGATCATGGCCATCTTCGTGTTCGCCCCGATCGGGCTGCCCGCCTGGTGGCTGTTGGTCCTCACGCGGATCCTCGGTGTTCCGCTGATCGCCGGACTGTCGTTCGAGGTGATCAAGTGGGCCGGCCGCAACCGGAGCCGCCGATGGGTCCAGATCGTGATGTACCCCGGCCTCCAGCTCCAGCGGCTGACCACGCGGGAGCCGGATCTCGATCAGCTCGCGGTCTCGATCGCCGCGCTCGAGGCCGTGCTCGCCAGGGAGACCCCGGGGGACGCCCGGCCCGAGGACCTCGTCGGGCTCGAGGTCGTCGCCTAGCACCTTCGACGCGGCCGGGCTAGTCGGTCTCGACGTCGAAGTCCCAGCTGATCACCGGCCGCCCGCCGGACGGACGGAAGCGGAGGGTTCCGTTGCCGACCGGGAGCGTGTCGCTGAGGGTCAGCGTCAGTCGGTCGGCGGCGGCCAGCGGTCGCCGGCGCGGCAGCGAGGAGCGCCGGTGCGGCCGCGCCCGCAGCGGCGACGAGGACTGCGCTCGCAGCGAGCAGCCGCCCGCGCAGGGAGCGGGGCGGCGAGGGCATCACACGCGCGCGAGCGGATCGGGAGCGACGGGTCATCGGGCACCTTTCTGACGGACGGGAGGCGGCTCGGCCGAGTCTTCCCGTCGGCGGAGGGCGGGTTGTAGAGAAACGGTGAACGGCTCTCGCGCGAGGTAGGCTGCGGCGATGTCCGGAGACCGTGAGCTGAGGGTCGTCATCGTCGGCGCCGGGTTCGGCGGGATCGCCGCCGCGATCGAGCTCCGCCGCTACGGCTTCCGGAACGTCACGATCCTCGAGCGCGGGGACGGCATCGGCGGGACGTGGCTGTACAACACCTACCCGGGCTGCGCCTGCGACGTACCCAGCCACCTCTACTCGTTCTCGTTCGCCCAGCGGCGCGACTGGACGCGGCTGTGCTCGCCCCAGTCCGAGATCCTCGCCTACCTGCGAGATGTCGCCACCCGCTTCGGCGTCGCCGAGCGGGTTCAGAGCGGGGTTCACGTCTCGGCCTGTGCGTGGTCGGACGAGACGCGGACCTGGACCGTCACCGCCGCCGACGGGCGCACGTGGGAGGCCGAGGCTGTCCTGCTCGCCACCGGCCAGCTCCATCAGGCGGCGACACCCCGCCTGCCCGGAGCCGAGAGCTTCGCCGGGCGTGTCTTCCACTCCGCGGCGTGGGATCACGACTACTCGCTGCGCGGGCGCCGGGTGGCGGTGATCGGGACCGGCGCGAGCGCGGTCCAGTTCGTGCCGCCGGTGGCCGAGCAGGCTGCCCAGCTGTCCGTCTTCCAGCGCACGGGCAACTGGTTCATGCCTCGGGAGAACCGCCCGTATCCGGCTCCGATCCGGGCGGTGATCGAGCACGTCCCCGGAGTCCAGGCCTTCCGGCGGGGGTTCATCTACAACTACGGCGAGTTCCTGACCCTGATGATCCGTCACCCGCGCACGTGGGGCCGGATCGGCAAGGTCCGTTCGACGCTGTTCATGCGCTCGCAGTTGCGCGGCCGGCCGGACCTGATCGAGAAGGTCTGGCCGGACTACCAGTTCGGCTGCAAGCGGGTTCTGTTCAGCTCGGCGTTCCTGCCCGCCCTCGCCCGGCCGAACGTCGAGCTCGTCACCGACGCGGTCGACCGGCTCACCGAGCGCGGGATCGTCACTGCCGACGGGACCGAGCGAGAGGTCGACTGCATCATCTACGGCACCGGGTTCCGGACGACGGAGTTCATGTTCCCGATGGAGGTCACCGGGTCCGGCGGACGGTCGCTGCGATCGGTGTGGTCGGACGGCGCCCACGCCCACCTCGGCCTCACCGTCCCCGGCTTTCCATCCCTGTTCGTCATGTACGGGCCGAACACGAACACCTCCGGCGGGTCGATCATCAACTACGAGGAGGTCCAGGCGACCTACATCCGCCAGGCACTGGAGCTCGCCCGCGACCGCGGCGCCGCCGCGCTCGACGTGCGGCCGGAGGTCGAGGCCGCGAGTGACCTGGAGCTCCAGGGGCGCTTTGCGGGGACGGCGTGGACGATGTGCGACTCGTGGTACCGCACCGAGGGCGGCCGGATCGTCGCCAACTGGCCAGGCTACATGCACGAGTACGAGGACCGGCTCCGCGTGCTTGACGCCGCCGATTTCGAGCTCGTCCCGCTGCCCGAGCGGGTGCCGGCCGCGGTCTGAGCTGGCCCTAGACTCGGAGCCATGATCGATGAGCTCGTCGAGCAGATCGAGGCTCGGTTCGCCGAGCTCCAGGGAGAGCTGTCCAACCCGGAGGTGATCGCCGACCGGGTGCGGTTCACCGCGGCCAGTCGCACCTACCGGGAGCTCGAGCCTGCGGCCAAGCTGGCGGCCGAATACCGCCTCGCGGCCGATGACGCCGAGGGCGCCCGCGAGCTCCTGATCGAGGACTCCGGCGACGCCGAGCTGCGTGCCCTGCTCGAATCCTCGCGCGAGCGGATCGCCGCGCTCGAGGAGGAGATCCGGCTGGCGATGGTGGAGCGCGACCCCAACGACGACAAGAACGTGATCGTCGAGATCCGTCCTGGCGCGGGCGGCGAGGAGGCCGGCCTGTGGGCCGGCGACCTCTTCCGGATGCTCACCCGCTATGCCGAGCGCCGCGGGTTCACCGTCGAGACGCTCGCTGTCGGCGACGGCACCTACACCTTCGCGGTGAAGGGTGACGGCGCCTACTCGGTGTTCAAGTTCGAGGGCGGGACCCACCGCGTGCAGCGCGTCCCGGAGACAGAGTCGCAGGGCCGGATCCACACCTCGACGGCGACCGTCGCGGTGCTCCCCGAGGCCGACGACGTGGAGGTGGACGTCGATCAGAACGATCTCCAGATCGACGTCTACCGCAGCTCAGGGCCGGGGGGTCAGTCGGTCAACACGACGGACTCGGCGGTCCGCATCACCCACAAGCCGACCGGGATCGTCGTCTCGATGCAGGACGAGAAGTCCCAGCTCCAGAACCGCGAGCGGGCGATGCGCGTGCTCCGGGCACGGCTCTACGAGCGAGCCCTCGCCGAGCAGCAGGCCGAGGTCGCCGCCTCTCGCCAGGCGCAGGTCGGCACCGGCGAGCGGGCGGAGAAGATCCGGACGTACAACTATGGCGAGCGGCGGGTCAAGGACCACCGCATCAACCTGCTCGTCCACAACCTCGACGGCATCCTCATGGGTGAGCTCGACGAGCTCACCGCGGCGCTCCAGGACGATGAGAAACGGCGGCGGCTGGGGGAGCGCGCTGTCGCCTAGGGCCACGGCGGCCACGCGCACGGTCACGAGCGAGCTCGCGCAGGCCGCCGATCGGCTGCGGCGCGCGGGCTGCGAGACCCCCCGGCTCGACGCCGAGCTGCTGCTCGGCGCGGTGCTCGGACGGGACCGGGCCGGGCTCGTGATCGACGCCGGCCGGTCGCTCACCCCCACCGAGCTCGACGGATTCGACGAGCTGGTCGCCCGGCGGGAGACCCGGGAGCCCGTCGCCTACATCCTCGGCCGCCGCGGGTTCCGAGCGCTGGAGCTCGACGTCGATTCGCGCGTGCTGATCCCCCGGCCCGAGACCGAGCACCTCGTCGAGGCCGCGCTCTCGCTGCCCGATGGGTGGTCGGTGGCTGACGTGGGGACGGGCAGCGGCGCGGTCGCGCTCGCACTCGCGCTCGAACGCCCAGATCTCCGCGTCAGCGGGCTCGATGTGAGTCCCGACGCGCTGCAGGTCGCCCGGGGAAACGCACGGCGGCTCGGGCTGGACGTGCGGTTCGCGCAGGCCGACCTGCTCGACGGCGAGCCCTACGACGCCGTCGTGGCCAACCTGCCCTACGTCGCCGACGGTGAGCGCGCGGCGCTCGGCCCGGAGATCACGAACTGGGAGCCGGCTCTCGCGCTGTTCGCGGGTGGCGACGGGCTCCACGTGATCCGGCGGCTGCTCGCGCAGCTCCCGGACGGCGTTCAGTTCGTCGGGCTGGAGATCGGCGCCGCCCAGGGCGCGGCGGTCCTCGATCTCGTGCGGGCCGCGCGGTTCGCCGCGGTCGAGATCCAGCGTGATCTCGCGGGGCACGATCGCGTCGTGGTGGGGAGGCGATGAGCGCGGGCGAGGAGCTCGACGGCTGCATCGCGGCCGGTGGGATCGCCCTGTTCCCGTCCGACACCGTGTACGGACTCGCCTGTGACCCGGAGAGCCCGGCGGCGATCGATCGGCTGTACGCCCTGAAGGGCCGACCGCCCGCGAAGGCGGCAGCGGTGATGTTCTTTCAATTGGAGGCTGCACTTGACGCCGTCCCCGAGCTCGGGTCGGCGACACGCGACGCGATCGCGCATCTGCTGCCCGGCGCGGTCACCGTGCTGCTCGGCAACCCGGCGCGTCGATTCCCGCTGGCCGGCGGCGCGGATCCCGAGACCCTGGGGCTCCGGGTCGTGTCCGTGCCGGTGCTCGCGGGAGCCCGCACCGCCGTGCTCCAGACGAGCGCGAACCTCGCCGGCGGCCCCGACGCGCGCCGGCTCGAGGAGGTGCCCGAGGCGATCCGTGCGGCCGTCGACCTGGTCATCGACGGGGGCGAGCTCCCCGGGACGCCCTCGACCGTGCTCGACCTGCGCCGGTTCGAGCACGGCGGCATCGACGCCGTCCGGATCCTCCGGGCCGGAGCGGTGGGGGAGCAGGAGATCGCGACGGCGCTCGCGGGCCAGTACCACTTCAATCCGGCGACCTACCTCGAGATGATGCGCGCCGACTATCCGGGGTACGACGCGTTCCAGGACACCGTCGTCGATGCCTGCGGGGACGGCGCGCGGAAGGTGCTCGAGCTCGGCACCGGCACCGGCGAGACCGCCCGCCGGCTGCTCGACCGACACCCGCGCGCCTCGCTGGTGGGAGTCGACGAGAGCGCGCCGATGCTCGAGCGGGCGCGGGAGCGGATCGACGGGAACCGCAGCCGGCTGGTCGTCGGGCAGTTGCAGGATCCGCTTCCGGAGGGGCCGTTCGATCTCGTCGTCAGCGCACTGTGCGTCCACCACCTCGACGGTCCGGAGAAGGCCGACCTGTTCCGCCGGATCGGCGAGGTGCTCGTGCCCGGGGGACGGTTCGTGCTCGGCGACGTCGTGCTGCCTGAGGATCGCTCGGCGGCGACGATGCCGCTGACGCCCGGCTTCGACAAGCCGAGCACGGCGAGCGAGCAGCTGGGGTGGCTCGACGGGGCGGGCTTCGACGCCCGCGTCGTCTGGGATGGGGGCGAGGTCGTCGTGATCGCAGCGGCGCTGCGAACCTGAGCGAGGCGTGGGTGGCGCGTGCCGGTCCGGCCCGAAGGTGCCCGGCGGCGCTGGTATCGTCGCTGGGGTGAGCGTGGACCTGCCGCCGGATTTCTTCAACCGCCCGCTGGCCGACGTCGATCCCGAGATCGCCGACGTGCTGGCTGCCGAGCTCGACCGCCAGCAGCGGACGCTGGAGATGATCGCCTCCGAGAACTTCGTCCCCCGGGCGATTCTCGAATGTCAGGGCTCGGTCCTGACCAACAAGTACGCCGAGGGCTATCCCGGCAAGCGGTATTACGGCGGCTGCGAGTACGTCGACACGGCGGAATCGCTCGCGATCGAGCGGGCGAAGGAGCTGTTCGGCGCCGAGCACGCGAACGTCCAGCCGCACTCCGGCGCCCAGGCCAACGCGGCCGTGTTCCATGCCCTGCTCACGCCGGGTGACACCCTGATGGGACTCGAGCTCGCCCACGGCGGCCATCTCACCCACGGGATGAAGCTCAACGTCTCCGGCCGGCTGTACGACATCGCGCCCTACCAGGTCGACCGGGAGACCAGCCTGATCGACATGGATGAGGTCGCCCGCGTCGCGCGGGAGCGCCGGCCGAAGATGATCCTCGCCGGCTGGTCGGCCTACCCCCGCCGGCTTGACTTCGCCGCCTTCCGCGAGATCGCGGACTCGGTCGGCGCCTACCTCGTCGTCGACATGGCCCATTTCGCCGGCCTCGTCGCCGCCGACCTGCATCCGTCGCCGATTCCGTACGCCGACGTCGTCACCACGACGATCCACAAGACGATCGGGGGCGGGCGCGGCGGGATGATCCTGTGCAAGGAGGAGTTCGCCAAGAAGATCAACTCCGCGGTGTTCCCCGGCCAGCAGGGCGGCCCGCTCGAGCACATCATCGCCGGCAAGGCCGTCGCGCTGCGGATCGCGATGAGCGACAGCTTCCGCGAGCGCCAGAACCGGACTCTCGACGGGGCCCGCGCCGTCGCCGCCGAGCTGCTCGGCGCCGGCGGCGGGATCAACGTCCTCACCGGCGGCACCGACGTCCATCTCGTGCTCTGCGACCTGCGCGAGTCCGAGCTCGACGGCCAGCAGGCCGAGGATCGGCTCCACGACATCGGCATCACCGTCAACCGCAACGCGGTGCCGTTCGACCCGCGGCCGCCGATGGTCACCTCCGGCCTGCGGATCGGAACCCCGGCCCTCGCCACGCGCGGGTTCGAGCTTGATGACTTCGTCGAGGTGGGCCGGGTGATCGCCGAGGCCCTCCAGCCCGGCGACTTCGACGGACGGCGGGCCGAGCTCGCCGAGCGGACCGTCGCCCTCGCCGAGCGCTACCCGCTGTACGCGGGGCTCGGCGCCGCGGCGATCGCGTAGGGCTCCGCGCTTTCATCGCGCGCCGGTCGGTGCGCCTTTGCGGGGCGGGGGGCGTGCTATCGGCGCGCCGGTCGGTGCGCCCTGCGGGGCGAGCGTGTCGGATCGGCTGGGGAGGGGGTGAGCGGGTCGCTTTCGCGCCCCTTTGCGCTGTGGCGCGGGCCGAAGGTGTCCCGGATCTGCTGCGGAGGGGGTGGGAAGTGGGGTGCTGCGGGCTATGGAGTACATGGCCCCAGTTCTGCCGTGGAAGATCCTGGAAATCGCGGCCCCTTTGCGCGTCGGTGTCAAGAACTTCCGCGGAGCGCGGAAGAACCTGACAGCGGTGGCTGCGGAGGGGCGCGGATGACAGGAATGCCGCGCTCGGACCGCCCACTGGCCGCGATCGCGTCGGCGCAGCACGACGTCGTCACGACGGTGCAGCTACGTGCCGCCGGCTACACGCGCCACGAGATCGACGGACGGGTTCGGCGGGGCCAGCTCACGCGGCTCTTCCGGGGTGTGTATTTCGTGGGCCATGCGTCGCCCTCTCTCTGCGCGCGGGGGCGCGCCGCGACGCTCGCCTGCGGACAGGGCGCGGTGGCCAGCCACGAACTGGCCGCCGCGCTCTGGGGGATCGGTCGCGAGCCTCCGCCGAACGCGGGCGGCGACATCACCGTCGTGCGCTCCACGGCATCACGCGCGGGCATCCGCGTCCACCGCTCCGCCACCCTCGAAGGCGACACACGCCGACGATGGGGTGTACCGCTGACATCGCCCTCCCGCACCATCTCGGACCTCGCCGCGACGGCTCCGCGGGACCTCGTCGAACACGCCGTTCAGGAGGCGGCGGTGCGACGCCTTCTCACCGACCGCGAGCTGAGCGAAGTGATGGAGCGCCGCGCCGGCCACCCCGGCGCCCCGCTCCTCCGGGCGATCCTCGGCCTCGAGTCAGGCCCCGGGTTCACTCGCTCGGCAGCCGAGCGCCGACTCGTCCGGCTGATCGACGCCGCCGGGCTTCCGCGGCCGGAGAAGAACCTGGTCGTGGCGGGAATCCGGCCGGATTTCGTCTGGCCGGCCGAGCGGCTGATCGTCGAGATCGACGGGGTGCGCGGGCACGACCACGGGGCCGGCTTCGCACGGGACCGGCGACGGGATCAGACGCTGATCGCGGCGGGCTGGCGGGTCGTGCGGTTCACCGCGGCCCAGCTGCGCGACGAGCCGCTCGCGGTCGCGGCGATGCTCGCGGCCGCCCTTGCCCAGGTCGCCTGACCCTGATCGGGAGCCCGTCCGAGCCGACCCGCCCGGGAGCGCCTGCTCAGTGGCGTTTCTTGGCGGGGTAGTGGCACTCGAGCACGCCGGCGATCGTCACAGCGTCGCTGCCGGCTCGGTTCAAGGTCGGGCTGAACCCGGCTCCCATCAGCTTTCCCTTGTCGGCGAAGTGGACCGCTCCGCCGCCGTGGATAGGGAACGGCGGCGCGAAATCGGTGGCGTAGGTGCCGGTCGGGCCGCCGTACTCGATGTAGGTCGATGGGTTCCGGCCGCGATGGAGCTGATAGCTGTGGCTGAAGCCCTTGAACGGCTTCACCACCACATCGAGATCGCGGTAGCGGCCGTCACTGGCCCGCGCCGTGAGGCGCGACCCGTTGGCGACGCACTTCGCCGACGTGAAGGTCGCCAGGAGCTGGCTGTGCGCTCCGTAGACGCGAATCGCGTGGATCGACTGTGCAGCGGTCCCGGCCGCGGGAAGGCACGCGACCGCGGCGGTGGCGACAACTACGGCGAGGACGGCGTGCGCAGGCGGCCGAACATGAACACAGCCTAAACGGGATCGCGGCGTTCGTGGCCGGAGACGTCCGTGTGAGGGTGAGCGGGGCGGCCCGGCGTGCGTCGCGCGGGGTTCCGAGGCGCCGCCCGCCCGTCCTGCCATGCTGTGCCGCACTTTCATGCGGTACTGGGATGCCGTCTTCGCCTTTGCCGCGGCCACGGCCGTCGCGGTGCTCGTCACGCCCCTGGCCGCACGCTTCGCCCGCCGGGTGGGCGCGCTCGCGATGCCCTCGGAGCGGGGGCTCGCCACGCGGACCACGCCGCTGCTCGGTGGCCTGGCGATCCTCGTCGGGGTGCTGGTGGCGGCGGCGATCTGGATGCCGTCCGAGATCAGCCTCGCCCGCAGCCCGCACGCCCGTCCGGGATCGGCCGGCGAGGTACAGACATGGGCGATCCTCGCCGGAGCGGTACTGATCGCGATCGTCGGGGCGATCGACGATGCCCGGGACCTGAAGCCGATCTACAAGCTGATCGGGCAGATCGCGGCGGCGGTCGTCGCCGTCGGGGTGGGGCGGTCGTGCGGGACGTCACGCTTCCGTTCTTCGGAGGCCTGCAGTTCCCGAACACGGGCGGGATCATCAGCGCGATCTGGCTCGTCGCGCTGATGAACATCGTCAACTTCTCCGACGGGGTCGATGGTCTCGCCGCCGGCGTCTGCACGATCGACGGGATCGCCTTCGCGATCATCGCGTTCGATCTCCAGGGCGGGACGAGCGCCGCCGCGGTGCTCGCCGCGATCACTGCGGGCGCCTCGCTCGGCTTCCTGTTCCACAACTTCCATCCGGCATCGGTCTTCATGGGCGACTCGGGCTCGAACCTGCTCGGCTACCTGCTCGGGGTCGCCGCCGTCATCGGCAGCCTCAAGACGCAGGCCGTCGTCGCCCTCGCGGTGCCGCTGTTCATCCTCGCCGTGCCGTTCCTCGACACCGGGTTCGTCGTCGCCAAGCGGCTCAAGTACCGCCGTAAGCCGTGGGCCGCGGACGCCAACCACTTCCACCACCGCATGGCCCGGATCGGCTTCAGCCAGCGCAAGACCGTCGCCTACCTGTACGCCTGGACGCTGTTGCTCGCCGGATTGGCACTCGCGCTGCGGTTCGTGCCGTACTCCGACCATCGCGGCCACATCAACGTCGGCTGGCTGATGGTGATGATCGTGATCGCGCTCGTGGTGCTCGCCGCGAGCGTGTACCTCGTCTACGTGCTGGAGATCCTCAAGTTCAAGCACTTCCGCGGCGGGGAGATGCGGGCTCAGGATCCCGACACCTCGGAGCACGAGATCGACGAGCGAGGTCCGTCACGACATCGAGACGGGCGAGTTCGACCGCGTGCGGTAGAAGGCGCATGAGATAGTCCCGGCATGATCGAGAAGGCCAACCTGGAGGATCTCCGCACGTTCACGACTCTCGACGGCTCGCAGATCCGCGAGTTGGCGGGTCCGGCATGGACGACGGCGCGCAACCAGAGCCTCGCCGAGGCCACGCTCGAGCCCGGCGGCGAGACGGCCGAGCACACTCACCTCCGCTCCGAGGAGCTCTACCACTTCGTCGCCGGCCATGGCCGGATGCGGCTCGGCGATCGCGAGGACGAGATTCGGCCGGGAGATTGCGTGGTGATCCCGCCGGGAACCCCGCACAAGCTGTGGAACACCGGGTCCGAGCCGCTCGTGCTCCTGTGCTGCTGCTCCCCGCCGTACTCCGATGAGGACACGGTGATCACGGAGCGCACCGGCTGAGGGGACTGAGCCGCACCGAATGGCTGATCCTCACCGGGATCGGTCTCGTCACCGCTGTCGCCGGAGTCGCTCGCTACGCCGGCGGCAGCGACGTTCTCGCGTTCGTGCTGGCGACGATCGCGCTCGCCGGGCTGGCCTGGATCGTCTCGTTCGCGACGGAGCAGGTCGGCGAGCGGTTCGGCCCGGCGGTGACCGGCCTGCTCCAGTCGACACTCGGCAACCTGCCCGAGTTCTTCGTCGTGATCTTCGCGCTGAACGCAGGCCAGAAGATCGTCGCCGAGACCGCGATCCTCGGCTCGATCCTCGTCAATGCCCTGTTCGTGCTCGGCCTGGTGATCATCGTCGGGGCGCGGCGGACGCCCGACAAGGTGATGCGCTTCAACCCGCAGCTCCCGAACGACACCGCGACGCTGCTGCTCGTGTCGACGTTCATCATCGTGCTGATCGGGCTCGCCGTTGGCGCGCACGATCCGGCGAGCCACCACACGAAGACGATCTCGATCGTCGGCGCCGTCGCGATCCTCGTCACCTACCTGGTGTGGGTCGCGCAGTACCTGCGCTCCGACCCGCCGCCGAAGGACCACGATGGCGGGGCGCGGCCGGTTGTCGATCCGGCTGAGCCTCGGCCTGCTCGCGCTCGGGGGAGTCGGCGTCGGCGTTCGTCTCGGACTGGTTCATCCACGCCCTTGCAGCCGACGATCCACACGCTCCACATCTCGCGGACGTTCGCCGGGCTGGTCATCGTCGCGATCGGCGGGTAACGCCGTTGAGCACGCTGTCGGCGTCGTGCTCGCCGCGCGGGGCCAGGCGGAGCTCGCGATCTCCGTGGTGAAGAACTCCGTCGCCCAGATCGCCGCGTTCCTGTATCCGCTGCTCGTGCTCGTCTCGCTGCTCACCGCGACGACGCTGACGTTCTCGCTCCAGCCGGTGTACATCGGTGCGCTGTTCGGCGCCGCGATCATCGTGTGGCAGATCACCGGCGACGGCGAGGCGACGATGTTCGAGGGAGCGGCGCTGATCGCGGCGTTCGTGATCCTCGCCACGCTCGCCGTGTACGAGACCTGACGAGGCGGGTGTCGCCCGACCGGAGGGCGGCCGATGAACCAGGGAGCGAACCGGTCGGCTGCTATCTTACGTTTACGTAAGAATCAGATTTGCCGACACCGTGAAGGACGTGGTCCTCTGACCGCAACCCAGACTCCCTCGCCGCCCACCCAACCGTCGCCCGCGGCCCGCCGCCGGCTCGGTGTCGACGCCGAGCACGATCACTACCAGTGGTGGGCGCTCTCATGCACGAGCCTCGGGATGCTGCTGGCCACGATCAACTCGGGCACGCTGATCATCGCCCTGCCCGACCTCGAGCGGAGCCTCCACACGAGCCTGCTCGAGCTCGTCTGGGTGATCCTCGTCTACATGATCGCCTCGACCGTGCTCGTGCTGAGCGCCGGGCGGCTGTCGGATCAGTTCGGCCGCAAGCAGGCGTACATCGGCGGGCTTCCTGGTGTTCGCCGCTGCCTCGCTGGGCGCCGGGCTTCGCCGGCAGCGGGACCGAGCTCATCCTGTGGCGGATCCTCCAGGGAATCGGCGGCGCGTTCCTGTTCGCCAACGCGGGCGCGATCGTCACCGACTCGTTCCCCCGGGAGCAGCTCGGGCTGGCGATGGGCACGAACACGATGGTCGCCGCCGTCGGGCTCGTGATCGGTCCGGTGCTCGGCGGCGCGCTCGTCGTCCATCTCGTGGCACTGGGTGTTCTGGTTCAACGTCCCGTTCGCGCCTGATCGGCTGCGCCTGGGCGGCGACGATCCTGCACGAGATCAGCGGGCGCTCGGAGGAGCGGCGGTTCGACTTCGCCGGCACGATCACGTTCCTGATCGGCCTCACCGGCCTCGTGCTCGGGATCTCCAAGGGCGGCATCTCCGGCTGGAGCTCGCCGGTCGTGGTCGGCGGGCTGATCGCCGCCGCGGTGCTGCTGCCGGCATTCGTGCTCATCGAGCGCCACCACCCGGCGCCGATGCTCGACCTCTCGATCTTCCAGAACCGGCTGTTCTCGGCCGCGGCCGCGGCGGCGTTCCTCAACGGCCTCGCCCGGTTTGCGCTGATGTTCGTGTTCGTCTTCTACTTCCAGGGCGTCCAGGGCGACTCGCCGATCCTCGCCGGGGTCAAGCTCGCGCCGCTCGCGCTCGGGATGCTCGTCTCCTCGCCGCTGGCGGGGATCTGGGCCGACCGGCGCGGCTCGCGCGGGATGGCCGTGGCCGGGATGCTCGTCACCGCGGTCGGGCTCGCGGCTGATGACCACCCTGGGCCGCGGACACGACCTACGTCGCCAGCGGCGTGTACATGTTCATCGTCGGGATCGGCAGCGGCATGTTCAACTCCCCGAACACGGCGGCGATGATGGGCACGGTCGCCGCCGCAGCGCCGCGGCATCGCGGCCGGCGCCCGGGTGCTCGTGCAGAACACCGGCGCCGTCATCTCGATCGCCTTCGTGCTCGCGGTCGTCACCTCCTCGGTGCCGAAGTCGGTCCTGTTCAAGGTCTTCTCCGGGCCTGGCGAACCACATCTCGACCGCCCGGCTCGACCCGTTCCTCGCGAACATGCACACCGCGCTGTGGTGCCTGTGCGCGACCTCGGTCGTCGGTGCATTCGTCGCCGCCGCCCGCCCGTCGGTGGCCAAGGCCTCCGTCCCCGCGCAGGCGAAGCCGGAGGCGGCGTGATGAGCCGCCACCGCCACCGCCACGCGGCCGCTGCGGATCGGCGAGCTCGCCGAGCTGACCGGAACGACGCCGCGCACGATCCGCTACTACGAGGAGATCGGCCTGCTCGGCCGCGGCACCGAGCGCGACGCAGGGCAAGCACCGCACTCTACGACGAGGCCGACGTCGACCGGGTCGAGGAGATCGTCCGCCTGCGTGACCTGCTCGGACTCTCGCTCGAGCAGCTCTCGCAGCTGCTCGAGGCCGAGAGCGCCCGGGCCGAGCTCCGCCGCGAGTACCACGCCACCGAGGATCCGCGACCGCCGGCGAGCAGATCCTCGAGGAGGCGCTGCGGGCACATCGACACCCAGCTCGCGCTGTGCGCTCCCGCAAGGAGCAGCTCGAGCAGCTCGAGGAGCGACCTGGTCGGGCGGCGCAGGCTCGTCGAGCAGCGGTTCGCCGAGCTCCGCTCGACCCGGACCGAGGGCGCTGTGGAGGCCCCAGCGCCGTAACCGGCGGCAGGACCGGCGGTACTGAGCGAAGGTTCTCCCGGCGCCACGGACCAGGCCCGCGGACTCCGATCTCCCTGACCGCCCTTCGCGATGACCGCTGCCCGAACCCACACCCAACGCTGGCTGCCTCGCGCGATCGCGGTCGCAGCCGCGCTCGTCGGGCTGGTCAACATCGCCTCGGCGCTGACGCCCGAACATCCGCTGGCGCGGCCATCTGCTGCTCGACTTCGAGCCGGTCGAGGCGATCCGGCTGTTCCACGCCCTGGCGCTGCCGGCCGGCGCCGCGCTGCTGCTCGTCTCCCCGTACCTCTCCGGCGCCGCCGGCGGGCCTGGCAGGCGGCGATCGTCGCTGCTGCTCGCGCTCGGCGCTGTTCGACCTGCTGAAGGGCTTCGATTTCGAGGAGACCGTGCTCACCTGGGGCCTGGCCGCGGTCCTGCTCGCCGACCCGCAAGCTGTTCAACGTCCGCCACGACCCGATCACGCTGCGCTCGGCGGTGTGGCGCGTGCCGCTGCTCGGCGCGCGTCGGCCTGGTCGCTCGCCGCCGTCGCCACGCTGGGCCTCGCAGGGCCATCCCTCGTGGCACTCGGTGCTCGCCGAGACCGGTGATCTGCTCCGCTGGCAGCCCGGACCGCTCCACTTCCGACACGCCACACCGCGCTGCACCAGCCTTCGCCTGGATCCCGCTCAGCGTCCACCTCGTCGAGATCGCGACGCTGCTCGGCGATCGCCTACGTGATCTTCCGGCCGCTCGCGGCGCCCGCGGCGCTGCCCGGCGCCGCGCGCCCGGGCCGCCGCCGACCGAGCTCGTCCGCGCCCACGGCCACGACACGCTCTCGTTCTTCAAGCTCCGCGGGGACAAGCAGCTATTCTTCTCCGCCGACCGGCCGAGCGTTCGTCGGCTACCGGATCGAGGGCGGCGTGCTGCTGCTCTCCGGGGATCCCGTCGGGCCCGCCGAGGCGTTCGCCGGCGCTGCTCGGCGAGTTGCGGGCGTTCGCCGATGACCGCGGGCTGAAGCTCGGCTGCGGTCGGCGCGAGCGAACGGCTCGCGCCGCTGTACGAGGAGCTCGGGCTGCGGACGATCTACCTCGGCGACGAGGCGATCCTCGAGCTGGCGACGCTTCTCGCTCGAGGGCCGGCCGATCCGCAAGGTCCGCCAGTCGGTGACCCGGCTGACCAAGGCCGGGTTCACGCGCCGAGCTGCACACCGTCGACGAGCCTCGATCCGACGACGATGGCCGAGATCGAGGAGCGTGCTCGAGCGCGGCCGCGAGGGGGCGCCGGAGCGCGGCTTCTCGATGGCGATGGACGCGATCGAGGCTCGCGAGGGCCACGAGACGCTCGTCGTCCTCGCCCGCGACGAGGCGCGGGCGATCCGCGGCGTCCTGCACTTCGTGCCCGTGCTACGGGCGCAACGCGGTGTCGCTGTCGTTCATGCGCCGCGACCCGCGACACGCCGAACGGCCTCACCGAGTTCCTCGTCGCTCCGCGGCCGCCGAGCTGCTGCGCGAGCGTGGGCTCGACGAGATGTCGCTCAACTTCGCGGCCTTCGCGAAGTGGATGCACAGCCCCGAGAAGCGCTACGAGCGCGTGCTCGGCAAGCTCGTCGCGCTCGGCAACCCGTTCTTCCAGATCGAGAGCCTGTACCGCTTCAACGCCAAGTTCTTCCCGCGCTGGGAGCCGCGCTACCTCGTCTACGAGGGTGCCCTCGGCCTCCCGCGCGCCGGGATCGCGGCGATGTGGGCCGAGGGGCAGCTGCCCAAGCCGACGCTCAGGCCGCCGTGGCGGCGCGCCGCGAGCGCCCGGCGGGACGCCAGCGATCCCAATCGGCCGCTAACATTCCCAGTCCCTTCCACGGGGTCGTCCCACCCGCGGATTGGTGATGAGAGCATCGCGTCGTCCGCGACGACGCGACTGCCCCCTTGCCGGTACATTCCGGCCCCCGCTGCACCCTGTCGAGAGACGTGAAACGCCATTCGTCACATCCTGCCTTCGATCGCCCGGCCGTGACCCGGGAGGACCACTGGTGCGCCGCCGATGCGCGCACCGGCGCCGGAGGGGCGCGGTGATGTCGGTGGCCGCGCCGTCCGTGTCCGAGTCGCCACTCTCGGTCCTCCGCTACCTCGACGTCGGCCTGCTCGTGGTCGGCGCGCCGATCATGCTGCTGATCGGGGTGTCCGCCTCCGGCTACCTCGATCGCGAGCGGCGTGTGGATCCTCGCCCGGGCGATCGGCGTCGGCGTCGAGCGCGCGGCCACGGCGAGCACCGACGCGCGGACGCAGATCGCCGTGCGCATGGGCTTCCTGTTCGGCCGGCTGTTCCTGCTGGCGATCACCGTGATCCTGCTGCGCAGCTCCGGCGGCAAGGACGCCGGCCTCACCGCCCTGTGCGTGATCGTGTTCGCGTTCACCGTCGAGTTGATCGTGTCCGCCGCTGACCCGCCCGAGGCGCCGATGACCCGCAAGCAGCTCCTGCTCCTGATCGCCGGCATCTGGTTGCTGATCAACATCGTTCTGTTCGTGATCGTCGGGACGCACGGCAAGAACAACGAGTTCCAGATCCAGAACGAGTTCCAGCTCCACAACTGGGTCCACCTCGGCGTGTTCAGCATCAACCGCGCGGTGCTCTACGTGTTCCTCGCCGCGCGTGCTCACCGCGGTGACGATGGTGTTCATCGCCAGCCGGATGCAGGCCCGGCCCAACCGGGTGCAGACCGCCGTCGAGACGATCTACGGCGTGATGCGGGACCGCATCACCCGGGGACAACATGGATCACGCACATGGCGGCGCGGTGGTTCCCGTTCCTCGGCGCGCTGTTCCTGTTCATCTGGTACTCGAACCTGCTCGGCTACCTGCCGCTGCCGACGAACTCGGCCGAGAAGTTCAACCTGTTCGGCGCGCACATCCCGAGCTTCTCGCTGTACGCGGCGACGGCGAACATCTCCGTGCCGCTGATCCTCGCGCTCATCGTGTTCATCATCTTCAACACGCTCGGGATCCGGGCACACGGGCCGATCGGCTACGTCAAGAGCCTCGTCCCCGCGGGCATCACCGGCTTCGTCCGCGATCCCGCTCGGCGCCGCTCGAGGTCATCTCGACGATCATGCGGCTGCTGTCGCTGACGATCCGGCTGTTCGCGAACATCCTCGCCGGCCACATGATCATCCTGTTCTTCGCCGGCGGCCTGGCGGTGATCCTCGGCCTCGGCTTCCTCGGCTGGGCGACGCTGCCGTTCGCGCTGCTCATCTACCTGTTCGAGCTGACCCTGATCGCCTTCCTGCAGGCCTTCATCTTCGCCATCCTCGCCGCGATCTACTTCGGCGGCGCGGTCTCTCACCACTAACCAACAAGGAGCTGAGCGCAACGTGCTCGCACCCATCCTCTCGCCTCGCGCGCCTCGTCCGGGGTGGCCGCCGGGCCTCGGCATCGGAATCGGCGGCGGCCTCGGCGCCGTCGGCGCCGGCGTCGGCATCGGCATCATCTTCGGCAAGGTGATCGAGGCGGTCACCCGCCAGCCCGAGATGCGCGACGAGATCACCAGCATCCAGTGGCTCGGCTTCGCCCTCACCGAGGCGTGCTTCTTCTATGGACTCGTCGCCGGCCTGCTCTCGCTACGTCCTCAAGTAGATGGCCGCCGCATCTGCATCCCGCCGCCTCCGGCGGCTCGCTTCCTGATCACCCCGAACGTCGGGCTGATGGTGTGGACGCTGCTGCTGTTCGTGCTCGCGGTGTTCGTCCTGGCGCGGTTCGCGTTCCCGCGGATCAGCGAGGCGCTCGACAAGCGCCAGCGCGCGATCGAGGACTCGATCGACCATGCCGAGCAGGTCCGCCACGAGGCCGACGGGCTGCTCGAGGAGTACCGCGAGCGGCTGCGCGAGGCGCGCCAGCAGGCCGAGGAGATCGTCGAGCGGGCGCGCAAGACGGCCGAGGCCCACGAGCGCAACGCCGAGGAGGAGACCAAGGAGCGCCGCGAGCAGATGCTCGAGCAGACGCGCCGCGACATCGAGTCCGAGACCCGCCGCGCGATCGGGGAGATCCGCAGCGAGGTCGCCGATCTCACCGTCGCTGGCCACCGAGAAGGTGACCCGCAAGACGCTCACCGAGGAGGATCAGAAGCGGCTCGTCGAGGACGCGCTGTCCGAGCTCGACTTCAGCGCGCTCAGCGCCGGGAGTCGCGAGGCGTGATCCGCCGGTCGGGAAGGACAGGCTGATGGAGGAGATCGCCGAGGTCTACGCGCGGTCGCTGTTCGAGGTCGCCGCCGAGCACGATGTCGTCGACACCGTGCGCGAGCAGCTCGGGCAGTTCGCCGACGCGCTCAATTCCGAGCGCCAGCTGGCGGTGTTCTTCTTCTCGCCCTACTTCTCGACCAAGGAGAAGAAGGAGGGCCTGAAGCGCCTCCTCGACGGCCCGGAGGAGATCTTCGATGAACTTCCTGGAGGCGCTCACCGAGCGTCACCGGATGCCGGCGATCTTCCGGATCCGCCAGCGCTACGAGGAGCTGTGGCGGGAGGCGAACCAGCTGCTGCCGGTGCAGATCACGAGCGCGATCGAGCTCGACGAGCGGACGATCGACTCGATCGGCGAGCGGATCGGCGAGCAGACCGGCCGCAAGATCGAGATGTCGAGCACGGTCGACCCGGACATCCTCGGCGGGATCGTGCTGCGGGTCGGCAACTTCATCCTCGACGCCTCGATCCGGAATCGACTGGAACAACTTCGCAAGCAAGTCGCGCAGGCCTAACGGCCCGGCCGGCGCGAACAAGGAGCCATCCCCATGCAGATCAAGCCCGACGAGATCACCTCAATCCTCAAGAACCGCATCGAAGGCCTCGACCAGTCCGGCGCTGACCTCACCGAGGTCGGGACCGTGCTGTCGGTGGCCGACGGCATCTGCCGCATCCACGGGCTCGAGAACTGCATGTCGTTCGAGATGCTCGAGCTGCCCCACGACGTCACCGGCCTCGCGCTCAACCTCGAGTCCGACAACGTCGGTGCCGTGCTGTTCGGCGAGTGGGAGAAGATCGCCGAGGGCGACACCGTGCGCCGGACGAAGCGCCTGCTGGAGATCCCGGTCGGTGACGAGCTGCTGGGGCGGATCGTCGATCCGCTCGGCAACCCGCTCGACGGCAAGGGCGAGATCGGCACCTCCGAGACCCGCCCGGCGGAGCACAAGGCGCCCGGCGTCATCTCCCGCCAGCCGGTGAAGGAGCCGATGCTCACCGGCCTGAAGGCGATCGACTCGATGATCCCGATCGGCCGCGGCCAGCGCGAGCTGATCATCGGCGACCGCCAGACCGGCAAGACGGCGATCGCGGTCGACACGATCATCAACAACCGCGATCGCGACCTGGTCTCGCGTCTACGTGGCGATCGGCCAGCGCAAGGCGACGGTCGTCGCGCTGGCGCAGACGCTCGAGGACGCCGACGCGCTGAAGAACACGATCATCGTGATGGCTGCGGCCGACGAGTCGGCGCCGATCAAGTTCCTCGCCCCGTACGCCGGCTGCGCGATGGCCGAGCACTTCCTCTACAACGGCAAGGCCGCGCTGACGGTCTACGACGACCTGACCAAGCACGCCTACGCCTACCGGCAGATGTCGCTGCTGCTGCGCCGCCCGCCGGGCCGCGAGGCCTACCCCGGCGACGTCTTCTACCTGCACTCGCGGCTGCTCGAGCGGGCGGTCAAGCTCTCCGACGACCTCGGGGGCGGCTCGCTGACCTCGCTGCCGATGATCGAGACGCAGGCCGGCGACGTGTCGGCGTACATCCCCACGAACGTGATCTCGATCACCGACGGGCAGATCTTCCTCGAGCCGAAGCTGTTCTACTCGGGCGTGCGCCCGGCGATCAACGTCGGCATCTCGGTCTCCCGGGTGGGCGGCTCGGCCCAGATCACGCCGATGCGCAAGGTCTCCGGCCGGCTGAAGCTCGACCTCTCGCAGTACCGCGAGCTCGAGGCGTTCGCCCAGTTCGGCTCCGAGCTCGACCCCGAGACCCAGCGGACGCTGGCCCGCGGTGAGCGACTGGTGAAGACGCTCAACCAGGCCGAGCGCAACCCGATGTCGGCCGAGGACCAGGTCGTCCAGATCTACGCCGCCACCAACGGCTACCTCGACCGGATCGACGTCGACAGGGTCGAGCGGTTCCTCGGCGAGCTCACCGACACGGTTCAGTCCAGCGAGCCCGAGCTGCTCAAGAAGATCGCCGGCGGCGACTGGAGCGACGAGACCCAGGAGTCGGTCGAGAAGGCGATCCAGCAGTTCGCCGAGGACTTCGGCTACGACCTCGACGAGGAGGGCCACCCGATGGACGACGGCGCCGAGGAGCCGAAGTCGCGCTCGAAGGAGAGCTCGAACGGCGGCTCCGTCGGATGACGCCGAGTCCGAGAGCAGCGAGCAGGAGAAGGAGGGCGAGGCCGTCACCGCCTAGGCGGCGACCCTCCGCAACCGCCGATGGCCACCACGCAGGACGTCCGCAACCGCATCGGTTCGGTCAAGAACATCCAGAAGATCACCCGGGCGATGGAGATGGTCGCCGCCGCCCGGCTGCGCCGGGCCGAGCAGCGGATCGAGCAGCTCCGCCCGTACGCCGGGGCGATCCGCCGGATGACCCGCCAGGCGGCCGAGGCCGCCGGCCACGTGCCGCGGCTGCCGATCCTCGCCGAGCGCGAGAACGTGAGCAACGTCGGCCTGCTGCTGATCGCCGGCGACCGCGGCCTCGCCGGGGCGTTCAACTCGAACATCGTCCGCGCCGGCGTCGCCGCCGGGCCGCGAGGCCGAGTCCGACGGGGCGACGGCGATCTACTTCGCCTCCGGCCGCCGTCCGGCGTCCTCGCTGCGCCTTCCGCGGCCTCGAGCCGGCGGCGAGCTTCACCGGCTTCACCGACCGGCCCGCCTACGCCGACGCCCGCGAGATCGCCGAGCGGCTGATCGCGGCGTACGTCGACGAGGAGGTCGACCGCGTCGAGATCTTCTACAACGGCTACGAGTCCGCCGTCTCGCAGACCGTCCGCCGGGAGACGCTGCTGCCGCTCCAGCAGGCGTCGCGTGCTGGAGGAGAGGAGGACGACGAGGACGGATCCGACGGCGACTCCGGCGACGGGCACACGCACGCGCTCGTCGATTACGAGCCGGACCCGGAGGAGATCCTCAAGCGGCTCGTGCCCGACTACGTCGAGATCTCGATCTACCGCGCCCTGCTGGAGTCGACGGCGTCCGAGCACGGCGCGCGGATGACCGCGATGCGCAACGCGTCCGACAACGCCGGTCAGCTGATCGACGACCTGACCCTGGAGATGAACCGCGCCCGCCAGGCCGAGATCACCCAGGAGATCATGGAGGTCGTGGCCGGCGCCGAGGGCCTTGGATAACAGATAGCGAGTGCAATGGCCGCCGCCGGCGGCCCGATTGGAGAAGCGATGTCAGCCACCGCAGAGAGTCAGAACACATCGGGAGCACAAGGACGAGAACGTCGGCCGGATCGAGGAGATCCAGGGCGTCGTGATCGAGGCCGTGTTCCCCGAGAAGCTCCCCGAGATCAACCACGCGATCAAGGTCCGCCGGCCCGAGGCCGCCAAGGCGGAGGAGTCGATCGACGAGTCCCACGACGCTCGGCGACACGGCGAGTGGCTGATCTGCGAGGTGCAGCAGCACCTCGGCGACGACCGCGTCCGCGCGGTGGCGATGGACACGACCGACGGCCTCTCCCGCGGCACCGAGGTGATCGACACCGGCGGCGCCGATCATGGTGCCGGTCGGCCGGGCGACGCTCGGGCGGATCTTCAACCTGCTCGGCGAGCCGATCGACCACGGCGATCCGGTGGGCGACGAGGACAAGGAGGGCACAAGATCGAGCGGTGGCCGATCCACCGCGAGGCCCCGAAGGTCGAGGCGCTGACGCCGACGACCGAGATGTTCGAGACCGGGATCAAGGTCGTCGACCTGCTCGCGCCCTACGCCAAGGGCGGCAAGGTCGGCCTGTTCGGCGGCGCCGGCGTCGGCAAGACCGTGATCATCCAGGAGCTGATCCACAACCTCGCCCAGGAGCACGGCGGCCTGTCGGCGTTCTGCGGGGTCGGCGAGCGCTCACGCGAGGGCAACGACCTGTACCTGGAGATGAAGGAGTCGGGCGTCCTCGACAAGACGATGCTCGTGTTCGGCCAGATGAACGAGCCGCCCGGCGCGCGCATGCGCGTGGCGCTGTCCGGCCTGACGATGGCGGAGTACTTCCGTGACCAGGAGGGTCAGGACGTGCTGCTGTTCATCGACAACATCTTCCGCTTCGTGCAGGCCGGCTCCGAGGTCTCGGCGCTGCTCGGCCGGATGCCGTCGCAGGTGGGCTACCAGCCGACGCTGGAGTCCGAGATGGGCCAGCTCCAGGAGCGGATCACGTCGACCCGCAAGGGCTCGGTCACCTCGATCCAGGCCATCTACGTGCCCGCCGACGACCTCACCGACCCGGCGCCGGCGTCGGCCTTCGCGCACCTCAACGCAACCACGACGCTGTCGCGGTCGATCGCCGAGAAGGGGATCTACCCGGCCGTCGACCCGCTCGACTCGACCTCGACGATCCTCAAGCGCGAGATCCTCGGCGACGAGCACTTCGACGTCGCCAACCAGGTCAAGGAGGTCCTGCAGCGCTACCGCGAGCTCCAGGACATCATCGCGATCCTCGGCATCGACGAGCTCTCCGACGACGACCGCGTGACGGTGAACCGCGCCCGGAAGCTCGAGCGCTTCCTCTCACAGCCGTTCCACGTCGCCGAGCAGTTCACCGGCACCCCCGGCGTGTACGTGCCGATCGAGGAGTCGATCCGCGGCTTCAAGGAGATCCTCGAGGGCAAGCACGACGACCTCCCCGAGCGCGCGTTCTTCATGAAGGGCACGATCGACGAGGTCGTGGCCGACGCCAAGGGCGAGTCGAAGGACGACGACGGCGACTCCGAGGAAAAGTCGGACGAGAAGTCGGGCGAGAAGTCCGAGGAGACCACCAGCGAGAAGTCGGACGAGACCACCGGCGAGAAGTCGGACGAGACGTCCGGCGTGAACGACGGCAGCGGCGGCGAGTAGCCGCCCGGAGAGCGCGACACCATGGCCCACGAGAAGTTCCAGGTCGAGGTCCTCACGCCCGAGGGCGAGGTCTTCAATGACGAGGTCGAGATGGTGTCGACGCGCACGTCGGTCGGTTCGATCGGCGTGCTCGCCCACCACGTTCCGGTGCTGGCGATGCTCGACCCGGCCGAATTGCGGCTGTACAAGTCAGAGTCCGATGTCGTGTCGCTTCGCGCAGGCCGAGGGGTACATGCAGGTCGCGAACAACCGGGTGCTGCTGCTGATCGAGGAGGCTCACGAGCCCGGGAACCTCGATGCGGGTGATCTGCGCGAGCGCCTCCGAGCAGGCCCAGCAGGAGGTCGAGAAGTCCGACGAGGACTCCGAGCGGCGCCGGATCGCCGAACGGAATGTCGCCCGCTACGAGCGGTTCCTGGAGATCGCGGAGAGCTGAGGGCGCGCCGAGCCCCCGGCGGCCACCGCGCGTTGCGCGACTGGCCGCGGCGGCTGACGCGCCCCCGTGCAGCGGTTGACATGAGGTGTGCAGCGGGGCATGCTTCGCCTCGCCTTGGGATCGGCTCGCCGGGCGCGGGCGTTCCCCCGTCAAGGAGGGCTGATGACCGGCATCCTGTATTCGATCGCGCGGGTCTGTGTGGCCCGGCGGTACGTGGTTCTCGGACTGTGGCTGGTCGTGACCGTCGCGCTCGCGGTTGTCTCGCAGGGGCTCGGAGACCAGACGAACGACAACCTGTCGCTCCCGGGTACCGGTAGCCAGCACGCCACCGACACCCTGAAGACGTCGTTTCCGACGCAGGCCAACGGGACGAGCCCGATCGTGCTCCACGCCCCGAGCGGCAAGCTCACCGACAGCAAGTACGCGAGCGCGGTCAACTCGGCGGCGGCAGACGTGGCCAAGGCGCCGAACGTCGCCTCGGTCGTCAACCCGCTCACGCCGCAGGGCGCCTCTGCGCTGAGCAAGGACCAGACCACGGGCTACCTCACCGTCGGACTGAAGGTCAGTCCCGGCTCGCTCACCGTGTCCGACGCGCAGACGATCATCGACGCGGCGTCAGGTCCGGCGCACGCCGCCGGGCTCCAGGTCGAGACCGGCGGCCAGCTCGGCCAGAAGGTCTCCAAGCCCTCGACCGAGTCGAGCGAGCTCGTCGGGATCATCGCCGCGATGCTGATCCTCACCTACACGTTCGGCACGGTCGTCGCGATGCTCCTCCCGATCGTCACCGCGATCTTCGCGCTCGTCTCGACGCTGGCCGTCATCCGCCTCCTCGGCCACGTGGCCACGGTCCCCACGGTGGCGCCGGTGCTGGCCACGATGATCGGTCTCGGCGTGGGCATCGACTATGCGCTGTTCATCACCACCCGCCATCTGCGGGGGCTGGGGGAGGGGCTCTCGATGCACGAGTCGATCGCCCGGGCGACCGCCACCTCGGGCGGCGCGGTGTTCTTCGCCGGCGGGACGGTGACGATTGCGCTCGTCTCCCTGATCGTCGCGGGGATTCCGCTCGTCACGACGATGGGCCTGATGGCCGCGATTGCCGTCGTGATCGCCGTTATCGCGGCGCTCACGCTGCTCCCCGCCGTGCTCGCGGTGCTCGGTCCGCGGATCAACTCGCTGCGCGTCCGCACGCTCCCCGACGAGGAGCAGACCCGGCAGGGGCTGTGGGCGAGATGGGCCAACGAGATCGCCAAGCAGCCGATCATCGCGGGGGTGGTCGCGCTGGCGATCCTGATCCCGCTCTCGATCCCGATGTTCTCGCTCACCCTCGGCCAGCAGGACACGGCGGCGCTGTCGACCTCGACGACCGCCCGCCGCGCCTACGATCTGCTGTCCACGTCCTTCGGTCCGGGCATCAACGGGCCGCTCGTCGTCGCCGTCTCACTCGGGTCGCCGGCCAAGCCCGCTTCGGGGTCGTCGGACCCGGCGACCGATCCCCGCCTGGCCACCCTGCAGAAGGACGTCTCGGCCACGGCCGGGGTCGCCGGGGTCACGCCGATCCAGGTCGACCAGGCGGGGACGACCGCGTTCTTCAACACGATCTCGAAGTCCGGGCCGGCCGACAGCTCGACCACCAAGCTCGTCACCACGCTGCGCTCCAGCGTGATCCCGAAGGCCGAGACCGGGACGGACCTGACCGCGTACGTCGGCGGGAGCACCGCGGGCTACGAGGACCTCGCCTCGCGCATCTCGGGCAAGCTGCCGCTCCAGATCATCGTGGTGATCACGCTCAGCTTCCTGCTCCTGATCCTCGCCTTCCGCACGGTCGTGGTGCCGCCGCAGGCGGCGGTGATGAACCTGCTCTCGATCGGCGCCTCCTACGGCGTACTCACCGCGATCTTCCAGAAGGGGTGGCTGAGCGGCGTGATCGGACTCAGCGGGCCGGTTCCGATCGTCTCCTACGTGCCGCTGTTCATGTTCGCGATCCTGTTCGGGCTCTCGATGGACTACGAGGTGTTCCTCGTGAGCCAGATCGAGGAGCACGTCCACGCCGGGGAGGACAACCGCAGTTCCGTCGTCTCCGGGCTGGTGACGAGCGCTCGGGTGATCACCGCGGCGGCGATGATCATGGTGTTCGTGTTCGGCAGCTTCGTGCTCAACGGGGACCCGACGATCAAGCAGTTCGGCGTCGGGCTCGCCGTCGCCGTGATCCTCGATGCGACCGTCGTCCGCTGCCTGCTCGTCCCGGCCCTGATGCTCGTGATGGGCGACCGGAACTGGTACATGCCGCGGTGGCTCGACCGGCTCGTGCCTGAGTTCAGCATCGAGGGCGCGGAGTTCTTCGCCGAGCGTGACGGGCAGGTGGGCGAGGAGAGCGCCGCGCAGCCCGCCGGCGTGAGCTGAGCGCCGGCCCGCCTGCGGGAGTACGAGGAGCTTGCCGCGGGACTGCCCGCGGAGGTGCCGCCGGGGATGCGGATCGCGCTCGGTGCCGGGATCGGCCACGAGCGGGAGTGGGTCCGCTTCTGGGCCGAGCTCGCGGCCCCCTGACGACGGGCGCAGAGCGGTCGCGGCGACGGGCCTCCGCCCTATCCTTGCACTCGCCATGGATGACGAGCGGGTACTGGCCGAGCGGCTGATCTCCTATGACACCTCGCGGCCTGAGGAGTTGACCGCCGCCGCGGGGTTCGTCAAGGGCTGGCTGGAGTCCCGCGACATCACGGTCGGCCACCACGACCACCTCGGCCTCCCGGTCCTCGTCGCGGACACCGGTTCCCGGGATCCGGCCGCGCCGTGCGTGGTGTTCCACGGCCACCTCGACGTCGTCCCGGGCGACACCGCGCAGTTCACGCCTCGGATCGAGGGCGACAAGCTGTTCGGTCGCGGGGCCTACGACATGAAGGGAGCGCTCGCCGCGATGATGTGTGCGCTCAAGGACCTCGACGGCCAGGATCGCGTCCGCGTGCGGCTGGTCTGCGTTCCCGACGAGGAGTCCGAGGAGCTCGAGTCCCGATCCACCGATGCGATGGTCGCGCTCGGCTATACCGGGAATTTCGCCATCACCGGCGAACCTACGGACATGCACATCGGGATCGCCGCCAAGGGCGTGCTCGTCCTGCGCATCGACGTCCACGGCCGGTCAGCCCACTCCTCGACGCCCTGGCTGGGAGAGAACGCGGTGCTGAAGGCGGTCGACGTGTACCGCAGCATCCTCGCGCTCCCGTTCGCCCGGGAGAGCTCGGAGATGTTCGACCGGCCATCGATCAACCTCGGGCGGATCGCCGGCGGGCGGGCCCTCAACATGGTTCCGGACCTGTGCACGATGTCCGTCGACGTCCGCTACCTGCCGGGTCAGGATCCGGCCGAGATCGTCGCGCAGGTGGCCACGATCGAGGGGATCGACGTGACCGACACCTTCATCCACCCGACGGTGAGCGTGCCCCGGACGAACCCCTACGTGCGTGCATTGCGCGACGCCGTCTCCCGGTCGATCCGGGGCGAGGTCATGAGCATCGGGCGCGACGGCGCCTCGGACGCCGCGGCGTTCATCGAAGCGGGCGTCCCCGCGGTCGAGTTCGGCCCCGCCGGCGCTGGGCACCACGGACCCGAGGAGTGGGTCTCGCTCTCCTCTCTGGCCCGGTACCGCAGGGCGCTCGGCCGACTTCGTCCGCGCCGTACCGATCTGGGTGACCCAGGGGGGCCAGGACACCGAGACCGGACTTCGTGCGATCGAGGGCGGGCTGGCGTGATCCGGGGGGTCGGCGGGTGCGGCTGATCCCGACGTCGCGCCGCGGGACCGTCTGGCGGTTCCTCGGCGCCGCGGTGATCGTCGTCGCGGCGACCGCGGCCACGACCGCCGTCGCCGGGCTGCTCCAGTTCAAGCAGCTCGCGGCCGACATCGGCGCGGCACCGGCGATCAAGCATGCTCGCATCGTCGTCCCGCAGCCCGGCCATTCCCAGACGATCCTCGTGATCGGCTCCGACCATCGGATCGGCGAGCCGTTCACCGCGGCCAACACCGACACGATGATGCTCGTCCGCCTCGACCCGGACTCCTCGACGATCAACGTGCTGTCGATCCCCCGGGACCTTGAGGTGACGATCCCCGGGGCGGGGACGGCGAAGCTCAACGCCGCGTACTCCTACGGCGGTCCGAACCTGCTGATCAAGGTGATCCGCCAGCAGGTGTTCCCGAACCTCGCAGGTCAACCACATCGTCGACGTGAACTTCGGCGGCTTCATCGAGTTCGTCAACTCGATCGGCTGCGTGTACACCGACGTCGACCACCGGTATTACAACGACACGCGGGTCACCGACTACTCCAGCATCAACCTCCAGCCCGGCTACGAGCGGCTCTGCGGCGACGATGCACTGTCGTTCGTCCGTTTCCGCCACACCGACAACGACCTCGTCCGCAACGCCCGCCAGCAGGACTTCATCCGCTGGGCGAAGGACCAGTACGGCGTCGACCGGCTGATCAGCAATCGCGACAAGCTGCTGCGCATCTTCGGCAAGCACACCGAGACCGACGCCGACCTGCACAGTGTCGACGGGCTGATCAACCTGTTCAACCTCGTCGCGTTCTCGGCCGGCCACACGATCAAGCAGATCAAGTTCCCGGCCGTGATCCAGCCGTGCGGCGGCGGCGCGATCGGGCCGGGCGGGGTGGCCGCCCCGGCGCCGTGCTACGTGACGGCCGATCAGTTCGCCGAACAGCAGACGTTCACCGCCTTCATGCGCCCGACGACCGGTGGGGCGGTCAAGCCAGCCGCGGCGCCGAGCGGCGGCGGCCACCACGCGGCCGCGGCGGCCCACGCCGGCGGCGGGGTCCCGACCGGCGGCCTGACGGCGGACCCGGCCGACGGCCACGGGCAGCGGATGGCCCTCGGCGGTGCGGGACTCGACGTCTACGCCCCCCGGCTGATCGCCTCCGGCTCCACCTACTGCTCAGCCCAGACGAGCACCTGCCCGGTGCAGATCCCGAGCCCCGAGTCCTATCCGCGCAAGTACCAGATCCACGATCTGTCCGGCCACCTGCGGCCGGCGTACCGGATGACGATCGCCCTCAACCCGCTGCTCGGTCAGTACTACGGGATCCAGGGCATGGCCTGGGGGAACCCGCCGATCCTCGCCGGGACCCACGACACCGTCACCGTCGGGGGCAGGAAGCTCGACGTCTACTACAACGGCCACAAGGTCGACATGGTCGCCTGGCGCGCCCGCGGGGAGGTCGTGTGGGTGGCCAACACGCTCACCGACGATCTCTCGTACGGGCAGATGGTCGGGATCGCGGCCTCGCTGGGCCGCATCTGAGCCCGCGTCCGAGCCCGCAGCCGACGCACCGCCTTCGCTAGCCTGCTCGGCCCGATGAGTTCTGAGCGCGAACCGATCGCCGTGATCGGCACCGGCTACGTCGGCCTTGTGACGGCCGCGGGCTTTGCCGAACTCGGCAACGAGGTGTGGTGCGTCGATGTCGACGCCTCGAAGATCGAGCGCCTCGAGCGCGGTGAGATCCCGATCTACGAGCCGGGCCTCGCGGAGTGCGTCGAGCGCAACCGTGAGCGGCTGCATTTCTCCACCGAACTCGCCCCGGCACTCGAGCACGCCCGGTTGCTGTTCGTCGCCGTCGGCACGCCGCCGACCTATTCGGGCGACGCCGACCTCTCGGCGGTCAACTCCGTCGTCGCCTCGATGCCGGCTTCCGACCATCACGCGCTGGTCATGAAGTCGACCGTCCCGGTCGGCACCGGCGCGGCGATCCGCCGGATCTTCGACAAACAGGGCAAATCCGCCTTCGCCTACGTCTCGTGCCCCGAGTTCCTCAAGGAGGGCTCGGCGCTGAAGGACTTCCTCAAGCCCGACCGGGTCGTTGTCGGCGACAGCGGCGACTGGGCCGGCGATGCCGTGGTCAAGCTCTACGAGCCGCTCGGTGCTCCGCTCGTGCGCACCGACATCGCCAGCGCCGAGATGATCAAGCTGGCCGCGAACGCCTTCCTGGCCACGAAGATCTCGTTCATCAACGAGATCGCCAACGTGTGCGAGGAGACCGGCGCCGACGTGCAGGAGGTCGCGCGGGGGATGGGCCTCGACCAGCGGATCGGAACCCACTTCCTGCGCCCCGGGGTCGGCTTCGGCGGCTCATGCTTCCCCAAGGACGTCTCGGCGCTCAAGCAGCTCGCCGGCAACTCGGGCTACCACTTCCAGCTGCTCACCGCGGTGATCGAGGTCAACGAGCTCCAGAAGCGCCGGGTGGTGGCCAAGCTCCAGAAGCACCTCGGGTCGCTCGTCGGCAAGCGGATCGCGCTGCTCGGACTCGCCTTCAAGGCGAACACCGATGACATGCGCGAGGCCTCCTCGCTCGTCCTCGCGGCGCGCCTCCAGGCCGACGGCGCGCAGGTCCGCGCCTACGACCCGGTGGCCGAGGACGAGGCCCGCAAGCTGATGGTGGGTATCGACTTCGCCGGTTCGGCCCTCGAGGCGGTCGACGGGGCCGACGCGGCGATCCTCGTGACCGAGTGGCCCGAGTTCCGTGAGCTCGAGTGGACTGCGGTCCGGGAGCGGATGGCGGGTGAGCTCGTGATCGACGGTCGCAATTTCCTGGACCCGGCGGTGCTGCGCGCGGCCGGGTTCGAGTACGAGGGCATCGGGCGGTAGCGCTGATCCGCGCCACAGGTCGGGCTCACGAGCATGGAGGCCTGAGGCCACCGTGCAGGCGCTGATCCTCGTCGGGGGTGAAGGCACGCGGCTGCGGCCGCTCACCTCGAGGACACCCAAGCCGGTGCTCCCGCTCGCCGGGCAGCCGTTCATGCTCTACATGCTCCAGTGGCTGATCGGCCACGGGGTCGACGACGTGATCCTGTCCTGCGGCTTCCTCGCCGACGGGGTGCGCGATGTTCTCGGCGACGGGACCGAGCTCGGCATCCGCCTGCGCTACGTCGAGGAGCCGGAGCCGCTCGGGACCGGCGGCGCGCTCAAGTACGCCGAGGATCTGCTCGACGAGCGGTTCTTCATGCTCAACGGGGACGTCCTCACCGATCTCGATCTCACCGCCCAGCTCCGTCAGCACGAGCAGACGGGCGCGGTCGGAACGCTCGCGCTCACACCGGTCGAGGATCCGTCGGCGTACGGGCTGGTGCCGCGCAACCCCGACCATTCGGTGCGGGAGTTCGTCGAGAAGCCCGAGCCCCACCAGGTCGACACGAATCTGATCAACGCCGGGGCGTACATCCTCCAGCGCCAGGTGCTCACCGGGATGGCGCCGGCGGGGACGAACATCTCGATCGAGCGCGACGTGTTCCCAGCCCTGGTCGGCCACGGGCTGTTCGGCTTTGAGGCTCCCGGGTACTGGCTCGACATCGGCACCCCCGACCGCTACCTCCAGGCGACCTACGACATCCTCGAGGGCCGGGTCGACACCGAGGTGGGGCGACAGATCGCCTCCGCGGGTGGCGTCGCCGGGGAGGCGGCCGGCGCGGCTCGGCCGCCGGCCCTGATCGGCGCGGGATGCGCTCTCGGCCGTGGCGCGGTGCTCGGCCCGCGGACGGTGCTGGGAGACGGCGTTCAGGTCGGCGAGGACGCGCGGATCGAGGACTCGGTGATCCTCGATGGTGCTCGGATCGGGGCCGGCAGCTCGGTGGTCGGTTCGATCGTCGGGCCCGGGGCCGAGGTGGGCGAGCGCTGCGAGCTGACCGGCCAGGTGGTCCTCGGCGCCGAGGTCCGGCTGGGGTCGGACAACGTCCTGCGGGGCGGCGCGCGTATCTTCCCCGGCGTGAGCCTGCCTGACGGAGCGATCCGGTTTTGAGCCCTGAGGGACAGCTCGACCCGGCGGCGATCGCCGCCATCGACTCCCGCGGAGTGCTCGCCGACATCCTCGGCCTGCCCGATCAGCTGCGCGACGCCATGTGGAGGGTCGAGTCAGCCAACCTGCCGCGGCATGAGTCGACCGATGGCCTGATCGTCGCCGGGATGGGCGGCTCGGCGATCGGCGGCTCGCTTGCCCGGGCGGTGCTCGGTGATCGTGCGATCCGCCCGCTCGTGCATCGCGCGGGGCTACGCGCTGCCCGCGTGGGCGACCCCCGAGACGACGGTGCTGTGCTCGAGCTACTCCGGCGACACCGAGGAGACGCTTGCCGTGTTCGAGGCCGCGGGTGCGCTCGGCGCGCGCCGTGTGGTGGCGACGACCGGCGGCAAGCTGGCTGCCGCCGCCCGCGCCGACGATGTGCCGGTGATCCCGCTGCCCGGCGGCTTTCAGCCGCGCTCGGCGGTCGCCTATTCGCTCGTCGTCGCGCTCGAGGTCGCCGCGCTGTGCGGGGCCGGCGAATCGGTGCACTCCGAGATCGATGTCGCGGCCGCGCACGCCGAGCGGCTGGTGACGGAGTGGGGACCGGAGGCGCCGGCGGACGTGCTTCCAAAGGCGCTGGCCGCCGGTCTGCTCGGCACCGCGGTCGCACATCTACGGCGCCGGCCTCACCGCCGCGGTGGCCTACCGATGGAAGTGCCAGATCAATGAGAACGCCAAGCTGCCCGCGTTCCACGGCGAGCTCCCCGAGCTCGACCACAACGAGATCTGCGGCTGGGTCGGCGCGCCCGACGTCGGGCGCTTCAGCGCCGTGTTCCTCGACGACTCCGACCTGCATCCGCGGATCCGTCAGCGGATCGAGCTCACGCGCGGGATCATCGCCGGCGACGTCGTCAGCTCGCACCGAGTGGAGAGCATCGGCGGCACCCGGACCGAGCGGCTGATCTCGCTCGTCCTGCTCGGCGACCTCGTCTCGCTCTATCTGGCCGTGCTCCGCGGTGTCGACCCGACGCCGGTGCGCCTGATCGATCAGCTCAAGGAGGCGCTGGCCCGGGGCTGAGCGCGGCTGCGGCCGGCTACTGGAGGTCGATCCCGCGCTGTTCGTAGAGACGGTGGTCGGCCCGATCGAGGAGCTCCTCGACGGTCTGGCCGTCCTCGGGGTAAGCTCGCCACCCCGACGGTCAGCCCCCACCATGCGCTCACGCCGATCTCGGCGCGTCGGAGGGCGACCTGCGCCGCGATCCGCTGCCGGACGGCCTCGGCACCGCGGTCGTCCTGCTCGGCCAGCAGGATGCCCATCTCGTCCCCGCCGAGGCGACCGACGGCGTCCCTGCCCGGGCTGACTCGGTGAGGAGCACGGCCGCCGCCCTGAGCAGCGCGTCGCCGGCGCGGTGGCCCTCGGTGTCGTTGACCTGCTTGAGACCCGCGGACGTCGACGTAGGCGAGGGCGAACGACCGGCCGTAACGCCGGGCCCGGGCGAGCTCGCGCTCGGCGGCCTCGGTGAAGCCGCGGCGGTTGAGGAGCCCGGTGAGCGCATCGGTGAGCGCGGCCGCCTGGAGCTCGCTGAACTGGCCGGCGTGGCGGCGGGCGCGAACGCCCGCGACCGCGGCCACTGCGGTGGCCAGGAGGGCGAGGAGGAGGGCGCCGCCGAGACCGGCCCACACCGCCCCGGGGACGACCTGCTCGATCCGCTGGATGACGGTCGCCCGCTCCACCGGAACCTGGGCGGTGCGCTCGCGGGTGCCGTTCGTCGCGGTGAAGCCGTTCTGGCCGGCGAGCGCCGCGGCGGCGGCCGAGGCCCCCGCGCTCGGGACGGCGACGGCGCCGGTGCCGGCGCCGGACGTTGGGCCGGCGGCGGCCGGGGCCGCGGCGCCCGAAGTCGCGCCGAGGGCCTGCCCGGCGCCGGACAGCAGCGCCGGTGGGGTGAACCCGGCGAGGACCGACGGCGGCCGGCGGACACTCGAGCCCGCGTTGGAGCTTGATTGCTGGACGGTGGGAGCACCGAGCAGCCCGGGGATCCCGGTGATCGTGAGGATCGGATTCGGGGTCGGCGAGGTGGGCGTGGATCGTGGTGCGTCGGGGCCGTGGTCGGCGTCGTGGATGGGGTCGGGGTGGGCACGATCACCGTCGGAGTGGTCGGCGTCGGCGTTGGCGTCGTGGTCGCCGGGGTCGGGGTCGTCGGGGTCGGGGTCACGACCGACGGGGTGCGGGAGCTGTCCGGGCTCGTCGTCGCCGTCGTGGGGGAGGAGGGGGTGGTCGCCTCCGAGGACCTCTCCGATCCGCCGCAGCCCGTCTCGCAGGAGCCGCGCCGGTCGCCGAGGCCCGGCCCGCCGAACGGGCGGTGCGGGGTGTCGCCGCCGCTCGGTGCCGCTGCCGTTCCCGTCGGACGGGTTGCCGAAGTGGTGGCGGCGGCCGAGGCCGAAGCCCGGGCCGCCGCCGGCACCCTCGCCCGTCCCAAGATTGCTGCGGGTCGGTTCGACGGCCGCCGGGTTGTTGCGCGCCGGTACGAAGGCCGGGGTGCTCGGTTGCGGGGCGGCGCCTTGGTCCTGGCCCGGCGCTGCGTTCTGGCCACTGCCCTGGCCCGGCCCGGCGCCCTCACTCTGTGTGAAACCGGACGCCGGCCCCGTGCCGCGGGCGAACCGCCCGCCGCCGGACCTGTCGCCGGACCCTGACCGGTCCCGTCGCCGGACCCCTGACCGGTCCCGCCGGACCGCCGTCCCGAGCGTTCGCTCCGCGCCGGCGCGCCCCCACCCCAGTGGTCGTGGCCGCCACCGGGAAATGCGGCCGCCGGTCCGGTGACGCCATAGAGCACGATCGCGAGCAGGGCAACGATGAGCGACGCGCCTCCAGCGCGGGTCAGAGCTCGCCGTGGTGCTCGCATCCTGCCCATGGACCTCCGTTCGCAGACTGCGCGCCCGGGGCGGCGCGCTCTTCCATGCTACGCACACTTCAGCGTTTGCCGCCCCAGTGGACGGGTGTATGAGGGACATCCGTCGAGGCCCAACGAATGTCCGATTTACTCCGTTTTCCGGGCATTTCAAACCTTGACAAGATCGTGATAAGGTTGCGGCCATCCAATCAGAAGCCCTCACCATCCACGAAGCATCCGAGACGACCGGATGGTCCGCGCGGATGCTCCGTTATGTCGAGCAGGCGGGCCTCGTGATCCCGGCGCGCTCGCCGTCGGGCTACCGGCTCTACGGGCCGGCCGAGCTCCAGCGGTTGCGAACGCTCAAGGAACTGCTCGGCGCCTCGGACCTCAGCCTGTCCGACGTCGCCTTCGCCGCCCGCCTGTTTCGCGATGAGAACCTGCACGCAGCCGTCGACGCCTGGCTCGCCGCCGAACCCGAACGGCCCGAGGACGTCCAGCCCGATGACTGGCTGAGCTTCGAGCAGGCGAAGCACCAACGACTTCTCGCCGTGGCCTGACCACGGCACCCCCGGGCCTGCGTCCGCGCGGGCCACGCCCACCGTCCGACCCTTCCCACAACACCGGAGAGCGAATGAGCACGACAACGCAGAAGATCGATTTCAAGGTCGCTGACCTTCAGGAGGCCGAGTTCGGCCGCAAGGAGATCCGCCTCGCCGAGCACGAGATGCCCGGGCTGATGGCCACCCGGCGGGAGTTCGCCGACGCGCAGCCGCTGAAGGGCGCCCGGATCACCGGGTCCCTCCACATGACGGTGCAGACCGCCGTTCTGATCGAGACGCTCGTCGCGCTCGGCGCCGAGGTTCGGTGGGCGAGCTGCAACATCTTCTCCACCCAGGACCACGCCGCGGCCGCGGTCGTCGTCGGCCCCGACGGCACCGCCGAGGACCCGCGTGGCGTCCCGGTCTACGCCTGGAAGGGCGAGACGCTCGAGGAGTACTGGTGGTGCACCGAGCAGGCCCTCAGCTGGCCCGACGGCGCCGGCCCGAACATGATCCTCGACGACGGTGGCGACGCCACCCTGCTCGTGCACAAGGGCGTCGAGTACGAGAAGGCCGGAGCGGCTCCGAGCCCCGACACCGCCGACTCCGACGAGTTCCGGATCGTGCTCGAGCTGCTCAACCGCTCGCTCGGCGAGGACGGCCAGCGGTGGACGAAGATCGCCGAGGCCATCCGCGGCGTGACCGAGGAGACGACGACCGGCGTGCATCGCCTGTACCAGTTCGCCGAGCAGGGCACGCTCCTGTTCCCGGCGATCAACGTCAACGACTCGGTGACGAAGTCGAAGTTCGACAACAAGTACGGCTGCCGCCACTCGCTGGTCGACGGCATCAACCGCGCCACCGACGTGCTGATCGGCGGCAAGGTCGCGGTCGTCTGCGGCTACGGCGACGTCGGCAAGGGCTGCGCGGACTCGCTCCGCGGCCAGGGCGCCCGCGTGATCATCACCGAGATCGATCCGATCTGCGCGCTTCAGGCGGCGATGGACGGCTATCAGGTGGCGACGCTGGATGACGTCATCGGTACCGCCGACATCTTCGTCACCGCGACGGGCAACAAGGACGTCATCACCGCCCAGGACATGGCGCAGATGAAGCACCAGGCGATCGTCGGCAACATCGGCCACTTCGACAACGAGATCGACATGGCCGGCCTGACGAAGATCGACGGCGTCGAGCGGATCAACATCAAGCCGCAGGTCGACGAGTGGGTGTTCTCCGACGGCCACTCGATCATCGTGCTCTCGGAGGGCCGCCTGCTCAACCTCGGCAACGCCACCGGCCACCCGAGCTTCGTGATGTCGAACAGCTTCACGAACCAGGTGATCGCGCAGCTCGAGCTGTACGGCCATCCCGAGCGCTATGAGAAGGGCGTGTACACGCTGCCCAAGCACCTCGACGAGAAGGTCGCGCGGCTGCACCTCGACGCGCTCGGCGTGCATCTCACCGAGCTCACGAGCGACCAGGCGGCGTACCTCGGCATCCCCGCCGAAGGCCCGTACAAGCCCGACCACTACCGCTACTAGCCGAGCGAGTCTCGCGGCGGCCGCCCCCGGGCACATTCGAACTCAGCACCACGGCTGAGACGATGGCCCGGGCGCAGCTCCCGCCGCACGAGATCGCCGACCCGGGCCTTGCCGCCCAGGGCGCGGCCCGGATCGGCTGGGCCGGCGAGCAGATGCCGGTCCTGGCGGCGGTCCGGGCCCGGTTCGCGGACGAGCGGCCCCTCGAGGGGTGTCCGCATCGCGGCCTGCCTGCACGTCACGGCCGAGACGGCGAACCTGATCCTCGCCCTCGTCGCGGGCGGCGCGGAGGTGAGCCTGTGCTCGGCCAACCCGCTCTCGGTCCAGGACGAGGTCGCGGCCGGGCTCGTCGGGGCGCACGGGGTCGCGGTGTACGCGGCCCGCGGTGAGAGCCTCGAGTCCTACGCCGCCCACATCGCGCGGCTCCTCGACGACCTGCCCCAGGTCACGATCGACGACGGTGCCGACCTGATCGCCACCGCACACGAGCGGGGCGGGGATGTGCTGGAGACGATCACCGGCGGAACCGAGGAGACAACGGCGGGGCTGATCCGGTTGCGCCGCCTCGAGCAGGAGGGGCGCCTGCGGTGTCCGGTGCTCGCCGTCAACGAGGCCCGCACCGAGCGGGCGCTCAACGACCGTCACGGCACCGGCCAGTCGGCGATCGACGGGATCATCCGCGCGAGCAACGTCCTGCTCGCGGGCACCACGTTCGTCGTGATCGGATACGGGTGGGCGGGCCAGGGCATCGCCGAGCGCGCCCGCGGCGCCGGCGCGGCGGTGATCGTGTGCGAGATCGATCCACTGCGCGCGCTCGAGGCGCGGATGGCCGGCTACGAGGTGATGCCCGCGCTCGAGGCCGCCGAGCGGGGCGACGTGTTCGTGACCGTGACCGGCTCGCGCCGGGTGCTCCGCGCCGAGCACTTCGAGGTGATGAAGGACGGTGCGCTGCTCGCCAACGCCGGCCACTTCGACGTCGAGCTCGACCTCGCCGCGCTCCGCTCGCTCGCCGCCGACGTTCGGCCGGTCCGGCCGCTCGTCGAGCAGTACGTGCTCGGGGATGGGCGGCGGCTGAACCTGCTCGCCCAGGGCCGGGTCGTCAACCTCGCCGCGGCCGAGGGCCATCCCGCAGCGGTGATGGACGTGTCGTTCGCTCTCCAGGCGCTGTGCGTCGAGGACCTCGTGATCGGCAGTGGCCTCGGTCCCGGCGTCCACGCGGTGCCGGGGCGGATCGACCGCGAGGTCGGGCGGCTGAAGCTCGGCGGCGCTCGGCGTGCGGATCGACGAGCCGACGAGCGAGCAGGAGGACTACCGGGAATCGTGGACCTGAGGCCCCGGCGCCCGTGCGGCCGGTGCCGTCACGCGGGTCCGGTGCGCGTCAGCCGCGGTTGACCCAGTCGACGATCGCGTCGGGCCGCTGCTCGGGGATCCAGTGGGCGGCGCTGCCGACCTCCTCGATCGTCAGCTGCGGCTGCTCGGGAACCGGACCGGGAACGGTGCCGCGGGTGATCACGTCCTCGGCGCCGACGAGCAGCGTCGTCGGGACCGCGAGGTGGGCGTCGGCGTAGCGGCCTCGGGCCACGGGGATCACCTCGCGCGTGAGCAGCGTCCGGTACATCGCCACCGTCACCTCCGGCGGGAGATGGTCGGCGAAGATGTCGACCTCGGACGGGGTGAGCCGAGTCGCCTCGCGCCCGGCCTGGACGATCAGGCGGACCACCCGGTCGGCGATCCGGCGCCCGACGAACGGCAGACTGATCGGCACCTGGTAGGCGAGCAGCGTGGCGGCGACGCGCGGAGTTCGCCGGGCCCACGGGTGCGGGATCGCGGCGGTGAGCATCCGGGCGAAGCGCTCCGGCGCGCGCAGCGCCGCAAGAAAGCCCACCCAGGCGCCCCAGTCGTGGCCGACCCAGGTGCACTGCTCGATGCCGAGCGCGTCGAGCAGTGTCAGCAGATCGGTCGCGAGGTTCTCCTTCTCGTAGCCGGCGGCCGTCGTCTCGGTCCAGCCGTGTCCGCGGAGATCGGGCGCGATCACCCGATGGGTCTCGGCCACCCCCGCGATCACCGACGCGCCACACGAACCAGTTCTGGGGCCAGCCGTGGACGAGCACCACCGGCGGCGCGTCCTCCGGGCCCGCGAGCGCGACGTGCGTGCGCAGCCCGCCGGCATCGACGAACGCGTGGGTGACACCGGGAAGCTCGGGTGGTGGGCTCATTGCGCGGGAACTCTATGGCTTCGGCCCGCGCGGCTCCAGGGGGGACGCGATGAATGGCGATTCACGCGCTCGTGGTGGTGAGTGAATCGCCATTCATCGCGGGGCGGGTTGGGAGGCTGCGTCTGTCCGCTGACGCGCCCGGTCGGGTGACGGTCGTGGCGCACCGTCCACCACCCTCGCTCCCATCGGCTCAGTATGTAACGATCCCGCGCGAATGGCCGAGTCTCAGGACAGCGTCCGGTACGGCGGGATCGATCTCGGCGGGACGAAGATCGAGGCCGCGGTGATCGGGCCCGGGCACGAGGTGCTCGGGAACGCGCGCCACCCGACACCGACCGACGGGGGCCCGAAGGCCGTCGCCGAGGAGATGGCCAAGGCGATGCGCGAGGCCTGCGAGCAGGCCGGGACCGACGGCCGGGGACCTGCGCGGCGTCGGCGTCGGCTCGCCCGGCATCGTCGACGAACAGGGCGTCGTCTCGAGCGCGCGCAACCTGCCCGACTGGGAGGACAGCTTCCCGCTCGCCGAGACACTGAGCGGCGCGCTCGGCACGCCGGTGAAGGTCGGCAACGACGTGCAGGTGGCGACCGACGGCGAGTTCCACCTCGGCGCCGGCCGCGAGTTCCGCTCGCTGCTCGGGGTGTTCTGGGGCACCGGCGTCGGCGGCGGGATCGTGCTCGACGGCACGCCCGTGGCTCGGCCGCGGGCGGCGCGGGTGAGATCGGCCACATGGTCGTCGTCAACGGCGGCCACCGCTGTCCCGTGCGGGCGGCGCGGGTGCATGGAGGCCTACGCCGGGCGCGGCGCGATGGAGGCTCGCGCGCGCAAGGAGCACGAGGACGGCGAGAAGACCGACCTGTTCAAGATGATGGAGGAGCGCGACCGCACCCGGCTGACGAGCGGCATCTGGGAGCGCGCGCTGAAGAACGAGGACAAGCTCGCCGTCAAGCTGATCGACGAGGCGGTCGAGCGCGCTCGGCGCCGGCGTCGCGTCGGCGGTCAACCTGCTCGACGTCGAGGCGGGTCATCGGCGGCGGACTCGGCGTGCGCTTCGGCGAGCCCTTCGCACAGAAGATCGCCAAGGCGATGCAGCCGCACCTGTTCAACGACCGCCAGCCTCCCGAGGTCCGCTTGGCCGCGCTCGGAGATCTCGGCGGTGCGATCGGCGCGAGCCTGCTGGCGTCGGGCCCACCGGCCGGCGTCTGACGCGCACCCGTGCGGGCTCGGAGCGGGGAACGTAGCGCCGGCTGACGAATCTGTCAGCATCGCGCGGCGGAGGTCCCGAAGGGCAGAGGAGAGAGGAGACGCTTGCGATCCCTGACACGGTCGCAAGCGAATCAGCCATCGTAGATAGGCCGGAGGCGAGGGGAACAGCGGGTGGCACGAGGCCGCCCAAGAGGTCATCTCGTGTGGCGCGCTTCGCCGCGGGCGGATCGCTGCTGCATCGCCGCTCGTCCTCGTCGTGCTGATCTGGACGGGCAGCGGCTCGACCTACACGCTGCACGCGCGCTTCCAGGACGCGGGTGGGCTGGTCGCCGGCAACCAGATCTTCATCGGCCCAGCGGCGGTGGGGACCGTCAAGTCGATCACGCTCAGCCCGGACGGAGGCGCGGACGTGACGATGCAGATCGACGCCGCCGACGGCCCGCTCCGCCAGGGGACGGTGGCCCGCATCTACGAGAACTCCCTCTCCGGAGTGGCGAACAAGTACGTCGTCCTCGAGCCGACCTCCGACGTCGCGCCGCCGATTCCGGACGGCGGGTCGATCCCGCCGCAGAACGCCTACTCGCCGGTCGGCCTCGACCAGCTGTTCGACGCGCTGAACGCCCCGGCGCGCAAGGGCCTCGACGGCTTCATCCGAGGCGAGGCGCAGAGCATCCAGGGACGCGCGAAGGAGGCCAACCAGACGCTCCAGTACTTCGCGCCCGCGCTGGCGAGCACCTCGCAGGTGACCCGGGAACTGGCGCGCGACGAGGCGTCGTTCGACGGCCTGCTCGTCCAGGGTGCCCAGACGCTGCAGGGGCTCGCGACCCGGACCCAGCAGCTCAGCGCGCTGGTCGCCGACACGGCGGCGACGACGGGAGCGATCGCCAGCCGAGCGGCGGACCTCGAGCGGGCGCTCGGGACTGGCCCCGGGCGCGCTGAACCACTCGACCCAGACGTTCGCCGGTCTGCGGCGAACACTCGACGCGCTCGGCCCGTTCGTCGCCGAGTCCAAGGTCTCCTCCGTGCGCCTGAAGCCGTTCAGCGAGGCGCTGCTGCACTTCACCCAGGCCTCGGTGCCGACGGTCGGCCTGCTCGCCGCGCTGATCCACAACCCGACGGGCCAGGGTGACCTGACGACGCTGCTGCGCTCGACCCCGGCGCTCGAGGCGACCGGGGCGCGGGCGTTCAGCGACATGGTGCGCTCGATGAACGCCTCCGAGGCGCAGGTGGAGTACCTGCGCGAGTACGCGCCGGACCTGATCGCCGCCCTGGGCAACGTCGGACAGACGAGCGCCGCCTACGACGCCAACGGGCACTACTCGCGGACCCAGCCGTTCTTCGGCCCGTACTCGGTCAACGGCCAGAACCAGCTCGTGCCGCGTCCCGGCTCGGAGCGCTACGCCGGGCTGCAGATCGATCCCCGGCGGCCGGTGCCCGGGCGGCGCGGTTCAGCCGCCCGGCGACGGCACAGCGCCCGTGGGCCGTGCCCGGCTGCGTGCTCACCACGACCCCGCCCGGGCCATGATCGGGATCCTCGCGCGGATCTGCGGGCGTCGTGCTGGTCGTGCTTGCGCTCGTCGCCGCCGTGACCGGCCCCTCGACGTCGAAGAAGACGGGCTACCAGGTCCGCGTGATCTTCGACGACGCGGCGTTCGCGGTGCAGGGCGAGGAGGTGCGGGTCGCCGGCGCGGTGGTCGGCTCGATCCAGTCGCTCGACGTGACGCCGCAGCGCAAGGCCGCCGTCACGCTGCTCGATCACCGACCGCCGGTTCACGCCGTTCCACGCCGAACGCCACCTGCTCGATCCGGCCCCAGTCGCTGATCGGCGAGAAGTACGTCGACTGCCTCCGGGCAGCTCGGCCACCCCCGCGTCTGAGCACGATCGCATCCGGACCCGGTCACGGGAGTGCGCTGCTCCCGGTCGACCGACGCACTCGCCGGTCGACAGCGACATCGTGCAGGTCGATCTACCGCCAGCCGACGCGGGAGCAGTTCGCGCTCATCATCGACGAGCTCGGAACCGGTCTGGCGGCGCGCGGCTCGGACCTGAACGCGGTCATCCATCGAGCCGATCCCGCGCTCGGATACACCGACCAGGTCATCCAGATCCTCGTCGCGCCAGAACCGGCAGCTCGCGCAACTGGCGAGCGACGGTGACGCCGTGCTGGCGCCGCTGGCGCGGGTCAAGGCGCAGATCCAGGGCTTCATCCGCACCGCGAACACGACCTCAGCGGCGAGCGCCAGCCGCGCGGCGGCGGAGCAGGCGTCGATTCGCCTGTTCCCGACATTCCTGGCTCAGCTGCGCCCGCTGATGGTCCAGCTCCAGGGCTTCGCCAATCAGGGCACGCCGGTGATGGCGTCGCTGGCCCAGAGTGCCTCGGCGCTCGACCGCCAGTTCCAGAACCTGGCGCCGTTCGCCCGGGCGGCGCGGCCCGCGCTCATCTCCCTCGGCCACTACAGCCAGCTCTCGACACCCCAGCTGCTCGGAACCGAGGGCCTCGACGCACGACTGCTCCGCGTCGGGCGCGAGTCGGTCGCGCCGGCGAACCTCCTCGATCGCCTGCTGTCGAGCTTCGATCAGACCGGCGGCTTCGAGCAGCTGATGTCGCTGCTCTACTACGGCACGAGCGCCTCGAACGGGTTCGACAAGCTCGGCCACTACCTGCGCTCCGAGCCGCAGACCCAGGGCTGTCCGTACAGCATCACGCCGATCGGCAACTGCCTGGCCACGTTCGGCACCGCCTCGTCCGCTCGTCCGCCTCGGTGGCGAGCGTCGCCCGGACTGCCGTCGCCCGGACCGCCGACGCCCAGACCTCGGCGCCGCCCAGTTCGTCGACTCCGGTCGGAGGTCCCGTCGCGACGCTCAGCCCGGTGCCGGCAATCGGCGGAGCGCGGCCGCGTCAGACGACGGACCACGCGCTGCCCGGCCTGCTGCACTTCCTGATCGGAAACGGTCCGTGAACTTCCGGCGCAACCAGCGGACGCTTCCTCGGCAACCCGGTGCTCGTCGGCGCGCTCACCGTGCTGGCGGCGATCGTCGTGGTGACCCTCTCCTACCAGGCCAACAACGGCCTGCCGTTCGTGCCGCGCTACACGCTCCATGTCCAGATCAGCCGACGCCAGCGAACTGACCCGTGGCGGCGAGGTGCACGAGGGCGGCGCGCTCGTCGGGACCGTGCAGACCATCTCGCCGACCCGCGACGCCGCCGGCGCGCCGATCGCCCTGCTGACGCTCAAGCTCAACAAGACGGTGGAGCCGCTCGCGGTCGACACCACCTTCGACGTCCGCCTGAAGGGCTCGATCGGACTGAAGTATCTGGCGATCACGCCCGGCCACGCCCGGCAGACCTGGCGCGACGGCGCGACCGTGCCGCTGACGCAGTCCCGCTCCGAGGTGGACCTCGACCAGGTGCTGTCGATGTTCGACCCGCCGACGCGCATCGCGGTGCAGCAGGCGACGGGCGGGTTCGCCACCGCGCTCGCCGGCCGCGGCAACGACATCAACGACGCGATCGGGGCGTTCGTACCTCTGGTGAACGACCTCGGCCCGGTGGCGCGCAACCTCGCCTCCCCGCAGACCGACCTTGGGGGCTTCTTCCGCGGCCTGGAGCGCTACACCGGCGCGCTGGTGCCGGTCGCCGCCGAGAACGCCAGCCTGTTCGGCCACCTCGACACGACGTTCACCGCGCTGGCCGCGATCGCCTATCCGTACCTCCAGAACTGGATCTCCGAGACGCCGCCGACGTTCCAGACCGTGATCGCCGACAGCCCGACGCTCCAGTCGTTCCTGAGCGACGCCGCCGGTCTGTTCGGCCAGCTGCGCCCCGGCTTCGCCACCCTGCCGCAGAGCGCCCCGGTGCTGGCGGACGCGTTCGCCGCCGGCGCGCGCAACCTGCCCGGCACCCCGGCGCTCAACCGCCAGACGCTGAGCCTGGCGACGCGGCTGAACCGCTACGGCCATACCGACGCGGTCAATGCCGGGCCTCGACCGGCTCGGGTTGACGCTCGCCCATCTGCAGCAACCCGCTCGCGTTCCTCACGCCGGTCCAGTCGACGTGCAACTACGTCACGCTGTTCCTGCGCAACACCTCCAGCGCGGTGTCGGAGAAGGTCATCACCGGCACGACGCTGCGCTTCTTCTCCGTGATCATCGACGACGTCCCGGGCGGCGAGGGAACGCCGTCGAGCCAGCCGTACACCACGCCCGGGACGAACAGCCAGTACAACGAGCACGGGCCGCTGCACAGCAACCCGTACCCGTACACCGCGTCGCCCGGTCAGCCGGCCGAGTGCGCCGCCGGCAACGAGCCGTACGCGAACACGAGCCTGATCGGGAACCCGCCCGGCACGCTCCCGGCGCACACCGAGACGACGAAGCGGAGCCTGAAGTGAGGCGTCGAGCGAACCGGTTCCCGCGCACCGGCAGCCCGAGCATCCGCGACCAGGGGATGAGCCTGATGCGGGCCGGGCTGATCGGCTGCGTGCTCGTGGCGATCGCCGTCTACCTCGTGTTCGGCGGCCAGATCCCGTTCACGGCGCCACCGGAGTTCACCCTGCACGCGGTCTTCACCACCGAGACCCAGCTGCACATCCCGTCGCCGGTGCGGATCGCGGGCGTCGACGTCGGCAACATCGTCGTCGATCAAGCGGCTGCCGGGCGGCGGCCAGGCGGCTGACGTGACGATGCAGATCCTGCCGAGCGGGCTGCCGATCCACGCCGACGCGACGATCAGGCTCCGGCCCCGGATCTTCCTCGAGGGGAACTTCTACGCCGACCTGCACCCCGGCTCGCCGAGCGCGCCCGTCCTCCGTCCGGGCGCGACGCTGGCCGCCGCCAACACCTCCGGGCCGGTCCAGCTCGACCGCGTCCTGTCGTCGCTCAACTCCGACTCCCGCACCGATCTGCAGACGCTCCTGCGCGGTCTCGGCAGCTCGCTGAACGAGCCGCCCAGCGCGACCGACCCGACGCCAGGACCCGCTCACCCGCTCGCTGACCGGCGGCCAGGCGCTCAACCAGTCGCTGCGGTTCTCGGTCGACGCGTTCCGGGCCTCGTCGATCGTCAACCAGGCGCTGCTCGGCACGAACCCCGACGACCTGACCAAGGTGGTCCAGGGCAACGAGCAGGTGTTCCGCTCGCTCGCCGACGCCGGCCCGCAGCTCCCGGACTTCATCAGCACGTTCGACGCCACGATGGCGACGCTGGCCGGTCGCCAGACCCAGCTCCAGCAGACGATCTCGGACCTGCCGCCGCTGCTCGCAGCGCACGCAGAGCTCCGACACGGCGCTCGACCGCTCGTTCGCGCCGACGATCGCGTTCGCCAACGACATCCTCCCCGGGCTGCGCCAGCTCGACCCGACGATCGGTCAGGCGCTGCCGTGGCTGGCCCAGGCGACGGCGCTGGCCTCGCCGTCCGAGCTGCGCGGGCTGCTCACCGACCTGACCCCCGCGGTGCAGAACACCGCCGCGTCGCTGAACGCCACGCGCTCGCTGCTCTCCGCCTCCGGCGCGCTGGCCCGCTGCTTCACGCACAACATCGTGCCCGCCGGCAACCAGCGCATCTCCGACCCGCCGATCACGACCGGGCTGCAGGTCTACCAGGAGTTCTTCCAGAGCGCGGTCGGCCTCGCGGGAGCCGCCGGGAACTTCGACGGCAACGGCCGGTTCCTCCGCGCGGTGGCCGGCGGCGGCCCGTACCAGCAGGAGACGCCGGCGATCCCGAGCAACGGTCCGGAGTACGGGAACTTCGTCACGCCCGCCCTCGGCACCCGGCCGGCGTTCGCCGGCAGCCCGCCGCCCCTGCGCCGCGACGTCCCCTGCGACCGCAACGCGGTGCCCAACCTGAACTCCGCGACGCACCGGGAGTGGCGCCGTGAGGCGGGCGATCGCGAGTGCACCAGCGGGACTTCGCCGCGATCATCGCCCTGCTGCTCGCGGCGGTCGCCACGGTGGCCTACATCCTCGTCCACCAGCCGTCGTTCACGTTCGGGCACAGCTACTACCAGGTCAAGGCGCAGTTCCAGACCGGCGCCGCGGTGACCGCGGGTCAGGGCCAGTCGGTCGACGTCGCCGGGGTCCAGGTCGGCGAGGTGGGCGGGGTCCAGCTCCAGGACGGCCGGGCGGTCGTGCTGATGAACATCGACAAGCGCTACGCCCCGATCTACCGCGACGCCACCGTGCTGCTTCGCCCGCGGACCCCACTGAAGGACATGTACCTCTCGCTCGACCCCGGCACCCCGTCGGCCGGAGCGATTCCGAGCGGCGGTGAGCTGAGCGCCGGGGCGACCAACCCCGACGTCAACTTCGACGAGATCCTCTCCTCCCTGGACACCGACACCCGGAACTACCTGCTGCTGCTGCTCTCCGGCGGGGCCCAGCTGTTCCACGGCGGCACCACCACCGGTGCCGCGCCCAACCCGCAGGCGGTGAACGACCTGCGCGGCGTGTTCCAGCGCTTCGCCCCGCTCAACCGCGACACGCGGACGCTGACCCGGCTGCTCGCCGAGCGCCAGCAGAACATCCGGCGCTCGATCCACAACCTCGGTGTGGTCACCGACGCGGTCGGACAGGTCGGCGGTCAGCTCACCTCGCTGATCCGCACCTCGGACACCAACTTCAAGGCCATCTCCTCGCAGGACGCCCAGCTCTCCCAGGCGCTGACCCTGCTGCCGCCCACGCTCGAGCAGACGACCAGCACGCTCGGGTCGGCGCAGGCGTTCGCCAACCAGAGCGCCATCGCGCTCCACGGCCTCGTCCCCTTCGCCCAGGCGCTGGCGCCGGCGCTGAGCGCCGCGCGGCCGCTGTTCCACGACACGACCTCGGTGATCCGCGACCAGCTGCGGCCGTTCAGCCGCGACGTGCAGCCGGTGGCGCGGATCCTCGCGCCCGCCGCGGCGGAGCTCGCCCGCTCCACCCCGCCGCTCTCGCGCGCGATCGGAGAGCTCAACCTCCTGTTCAACGAGCTCGCCTACCAGCCGCCCGGGCAAGCAGGGCTACCTGTTCTGGGGCTCGTGGCTCAGCCACATCGCCAATTCGCTGGCGAGCCTCCAGGACGCCCACGGGCCGCTGGTCCAGGGAATGGTGATGGCGACCTGCGGCCAGCTGAACCTGTTCGAGACCGCGCTGGTGACGGCCAACCCGGCGCTCGGGCCGATCATCCGGCTGCTCAACCCGCCGGACTGGAGCAAGATCAATTCGTCCGTACTGTCCCGCCAAGACGGGCTGCTGCCATGAACAAGCAGGCGCCAAGCAGCCGCCAGCTCCTGACGATGGTCGCGTTCGCCGGCTCGTGCGTCGGGCTGCTGCTGTTCCTGTGGCTGTCCTTCGGCGGCACGATTCCGCTCGACGCCCGCGGCTACCGGCTGACCGCCGAGTTCGACTCGGCGTTCGAGCTCGGACAGCAATCCGACGTGCGGATCTCCGGCGTGAGCATCGGCAAGGTCGTCTCGGTCTCGCTCGATCGGCAGACGGGCCTCACGAAGGCGCTGATGCAGATCGATCCGAAGTACGCGCCCGCGGCCGGCCGACACCCGGGCGATCCTGCGACAGAAGACCCTGCTCGGCGAGGCGTACATCGAGCTCAGCCCCGGCACACGTGGGGCGCCGAAGCTGGCCGACGGGGCGCAGCTTCCGCAGGCTCAGGTGGCGCCGAGCGTCCAGCTCGATCAGATCCTCTCGACGTTCGACGCCTCGACCCGCCGGGCGTATCAGGTCTGGCAGCAGCAGGACGCGATCGCGCTGACGAACCGCGGGATGGCGTTCAACGCCGCGATCGCGCAGCTGTATCCGTTCGCCACCAACGTCGACTCGGTCCTCGCCGTCGCTGCGCCGGGATGGATCGGCCACCTCGACGCTGCTCCGCGACGGGGGCCAGGTGTTCTCCTCGCTCGCGCGCTCCCCGAGCGAGCTCGCGGCCTTCGTGCGCAATTCGAACGCGCTGTTCACCGCGACCGCCAACCAGGCGAACAACCTGGCCGCGACGATCCGGGCGTTCCCCGCGTTCCTCGTGGCGACGCGCCAGACGATCGCGCGCCTGACCACGTTCGCCGCCACCGCCAAGCCGCTCATCGACGAACTGCGGCCGGCGGCGACGCCGCTCAGCCAGGCGCTCATCGCCAGCGTGCCGCTGGCGCCGGAGCTGAAGACGGTGCTGACCGACATCGGCCCGCTCACCCGGCTGTCCCAGACCGGGGTGCCCGGCGCTCAACCGGTTCCTCGACCTCAGCGTCCCGTGGCTGACGCGCCTGAAGCCGTATCTCGGCCAGCTCGTCCCGGTGATCGACTACGTCAACCTCTACCGGCGTGAGCTCGCCGGGTTCTTCGCCAACAGCACGGCGAGCACCCAGGCGACCGGCCTCGACCTCAGCAACTCGCGCCAGCTCCACGTCGTGCGGCTCGCCGCGCCGGTCAACCCCGACGTGCTCACCGCCTACGCCCACCGCCTGTCCTCCAACCGCGGCAATCCGTACCCGGTCCCCGGGTGGATGAACGGCCTCGCCGGCGGCCTCTCGGTGTTCCACGGCGGGCTCTGCACGTCGAATCCGCAGCCGACGCATCGGGCCCGACGATCGATCCCGCTGCAGGTCGCCGCGCTGAAGACCGCGTACTACACCTCGACCCCCGGCGGACCGCCGTGCAAGGTGCAGTCCCGCTCGGAACGGCCACCGGTTGGCTAGGCTCCTTCCCACATCTTCAACCCCTGCGATGAGCACTGGCCGGCGCTGCTCGCAGATCACCCATCCCGTCCATGATCCAAAGGAGGAGAGTTGAGACGGAAAATCACGATCGCGGTTGCGATCGCCATGCTGGTAGGTGCAGGCGCTGCGTACGCGGCCCTGAACACGTACACGGCGAGCTTCTCGTTCTGCCGGCAAGGCCGGCAGCAAGGCGAAGCCGGCGTCGATCGGTTACAACGAGAAGTACGCCGCGGCGAACACCACGTCGGGCGACCGCGCCGCGGTGCTGACCAAGATCGTCACCAAGGTGTACGGCCTGACCAACGACGGCAAGGACTTCCCGAAGTGCTCGCTCGCGACGATCAGCTCCAAGCCGAACTACGACAAGGCCTGCCCGAAGGGCTCGCTGATCGCCTCCGGCCGGGTCCACTCCCGGCTCGGCGATCACACGCCTGGCCGGGTCCGGGGCGCCCGTGCAACCCGTACCTGCACGTCTACAACGGCGGGCAGAACGTGCAGAACTTCTTCTTCTACACGAAGACGGGCACCGACTGCCTCGGCCTGCACACGGGCGCGTCGGCTCCGTGGCAGGGCACGATCAAGATGTCCGGCGGGTACGCGGTGGAGACGGTTCCGCTGCCACCTGACATCTCGACCAACGCCGGCAACACCGGCCTGTACGGCTCGCTGATCAACGAGACGCTGACGTACTCGAACCTGAAGACCAAGGTGCACGGCAAGACCGTCGGCTACAACCAGTCGATCGGCTGCAAGTCGGGCAAGCGGCCGTGGTCGATCACGTTCACCGCGATCAACGGCTCGGGAGCGAGCGAGACGAAGACGGTCGTCGGGCACGTCCAAGTGCTGATCGCCTGATCAGCAGTTCGATCCTTCGGGCCCGGTGCCGCGTCAGCGGCGCCGGGCCCGAGTCGTTCTAGGCCACCTCGTAGCGCTCCGCCCGCTGCGGCCTCCCGCTCGGACTCGTTCAGCATCCGCACGAACAGCCACACGAGCGCGATCCCCATCACGATCGACTGCTCGAGCGCCATCAGCAGCCCGGCCAGGTTCTGGTCCTCGCGCGGCGACAGGCCCCAGTAGTGGGGGTGGTGGGCGTAGAAGGGGTAGATCGCGGTCGGCGCGAACGCCAGCCCGATCCCGAGCATGCCGACGAGCAGCTTCGTGGCCACCATGTACAGCACCGGGCCCATCCCGCCGAGGCGCATGCGACCGCGGATCGGCGAGAGCAGGTGCCACCAGTACAGCGCTGCCGGCGAGGCCGAAGCAGATGTGCTCCAGCGCGTGGACGTTCGTGTTGCGCAGGGCGGCGTCGTACATCGCCGGGATGTGCCAGAGCCACATCAAGCCCGGCGTAGGCGATGACCGCGAACGCCGGATGGGCGAGCGGCCCGGCCCGCCGCTCGATCGCGTGCAGCCGCCGCGTCACCGGCCGCAGCAGCACCTTGGTGCAGCCCGAGGATCATCAGGATCGGCGCGATGTCGAGCAGCAGGATGTGCTGGAGCATGTGCATCACCATCAGCTGCTCGCCGAGCGCGTCGACCGGCGACACGAGCGCGACGAGGACCGCGGCGAGACCGCCCAGGAACAGCGGTGAGCCGACCGAAGCCCGGGGGATGGGGCGCGTCGGACTCCCGCGCGCGTGCGCCAGCCCCGGACGTACAGCGGCCGCGAGGGCCGATGACCGCGAGCAGCACCCCGGGCTCGAACGTCCAGGCGATCGTCGGGGACATCAGGGGAGCCGCCGGGTCGGCGCACGAAAGCACTTAGCCATTCTGGCAATCGACAAGCGGCCGGGCGCGGGTCTAGTCTGGGCATGAAGTCCATTACCACTCCAGCGCCAGGAGGTCGGCAGAGATGCGGATCGAGGTCAAGGGCCGGAACCTGCACGTTTCAGACGAGATGCGCGAGCACGTGGAGCAGCGATTCGCCAAGATCGCCAAGCAGGTCTCGGAGCTGGCCGAACTGGAGGTGGAGGTCTTCGAGGAGCGCAACCCGGCGATCGCCGACTCGCAGATCGCCGAGGCGACGCTGCACCTGAAGGGCGTCACGCTACGCGCCCGTGACGCCTCGCCGGAGCTCGTCCACTCGATCAACCTGTGCGCCGACGAGCTCGCGCGCCAGGTCAAGCGTCACCGCGACAAGCGGCGGAAGCGCCGGGAGTCCCGGGCCGCGGCCGCGGCCCCGCCGGTCCCGGTCGTCGACGAGGTCTCGGAGGACGTCTCACCCGCGGCATGATCGGAGTCCGTGGAAGAAGGGGTCGCTGCTGGACCCCTTCTTTCATCGCCGTGGTCGCCGTGTCGCTGCTCGGCGCCGCCGCCACCGCCGGCTCGGCATCGGCGCTCTCGGTCCGCGGCAACCGGCTCACCGACGGCCGCGGGCGCACGGTCGTCCTGCGCGGGATCAACCGCTCCGGTCTGGAGTACGCCTGCATCCAGGGATACGGGTTCTTCGACAGCCCCCACACCGACCGGATCGACGATGCCGGGATGATCGCGGCGATGAAGAGCTGGGCGATCAACGCGGTGCGGGTCCCGCTCAACGAGGACTGCTGGCTCGGGACAAACGCGTCGGCGGCGTACAGCGGTGCGCGGTACCGCACGATCGTCGCGGCCTACGTCCGGGCGCTCCGGCGGGCGGGCCTCTACGTAGTCCTCGACCTCCACTGGGCCGCGCCCGGCCACACCCGGGCGAGCAGCCAGCTGCCGATGGCCGACGCCGACCACGGGCCGGCGTTCTGGCGCTCGGTGGCGGGGACGTTCCGCCACGAGGACGGCCTCGTGTTCGACCTGTTCAACGAGCCGTACGGGATCGGCTGGAGCTGCTGGCTGCACGGCTGCCGGATCCCGGCACGGAGTGGCGCGCCCGCGTACGCGAGCGCGGGGATGCAGTCGCTCGTCGACGCCGTCCGCGCGTCGGGCGCCCGGCAGCCGCTGCTCCTCGGCGGGCTCGACTATGCCTCTGACGATGCGGGCTGGCTTGCGCATGCGCCGCACGATCCCGCGCACGCCCTGATCGCCTCCGAGCACAACTATGGCGGGCTCAGCCCCTGCGGCACAGCTTGCCGAAGCCCTCTGCAGACGCTCCGTGCCCACGTGCCGGTGACGTTCGGCGAGCTGGGGGAGACCGACTGCGCCCACGGCTACATCGACCGGATGATGGCCTTCGCCGACCACCTGCGGATCGGCTACCTCGGCTGGGCGTGGGATGCCGTCTCGCCCGGGGGCTGGACGTGCAAAGGCGGACCCTCGCTGATCACCGGCTACAGCGGCACGCCGACGGCGTTCGGGGTGGGTCTCCGGGACCACCTGCGGGCACTCGCGCGGCACGGCTGACCCCCCGGCCTGGGCGGTCGATCGGCCGGGATGCCACTGCTAGGCTGACCCCATGTCCATCCTGGACCGCGCGCTTCGCATGGGCGAGGCGAAGAAGTTCAAGGGCTACGAGCAGCGGGTCAGCCGGATCAACGCCTTTGAGGAGGAGCTCGAGCACGAGTCCGACGAGGAGCTGCGGGAACTCGCCGACCGTTTGCGCGAACGCGCGCGGGGCGGCGAGAGCCTCGAGGATCTGATGTACGAGTCCTTCGCGCTGGTCCGCGAGGCGGGCAAGCGCGCGATGAGCATGCGCCACTTCGACGTCCAGCTGATCGGCGCGATGGTGCTCCATGACGGCTCGATCGCCGAGATGAAGACCGGCGAGGGCAAGACGCTCACCGCGACGCTCGCCGTCGTGCTCAACTCGCTCGCCGGCCGCGGCGTCCACGTCGTCACGGTCAACGACTACCTCGCCCGCCGCGACGCGCTGTGGATGAAGCCGCTCTACGACATGCTCGGCGTGTCGATCGGCGTCCTCCAGAACATGCAGCCCTACGAGGAGAAGCGCGCCGCCTACGCCGCCGACGTCACCTACGGCACGAACTCCGAGTTCGGCTTCGACTACCTGCGCGACAACATGGCGACGACGCTCGAGGAGAAGGTCCAGCACGGCGGACGGGCCAAGCCCGAGGGCGGGGGATCGCCGTACCACGCGCTACGCGATCGTCGACGAGGTCGACAACATCCTGATCGACGAGGCGCGGACGCCGCTGATCATCTCCGGCGCGCCCGAGCAGGCGGCCGACTTCTACGTCAAGTTCGCGCGGCTCGCGCCGCAGATGACTCCGGGCAAGACGCCCGAGGGGCTCGACCCGCGGGCCAGAAGAAGGAGTTCGTGGCCGACTTCGACTACGAGTTCGACGAGAAGCACAAGACGATCGCGGTCACCGAGCAGGGCGTCGCCAAGGCCGAGCGGTTCCTCGGGATCGACCACCTCTACCGGGCCGAGAACGGCCACCTCGTCAACCACCTGATCCAGGCGCTGAAGGCCGAGTCGCTGTACAAGCGCGACGATGACTACGCCGTGATCGACGGCGAGGTGAAGATCATCGACGAGTTCACCGGGCGCATCCTGGAGGGCCGGCGTTGGTCGGAGGGGCTGCACCAGGCGGTCGAGGCCAAGGAGGGGGTCCGCGTCCAGGAGGAGAACCAGACGCTCGCCACGGTCACCCTGCAGAACTACTTCCGCATGTACGACAAGCTCGCGGGGATGACCGGCACCGCGCTCACCGAGGCGACCGAGTTCATGAAGATCTACAAGCTTCCGGTCGTCCAGATCCCGACCAACCGCCCGATGGTCCGCGGTGACCGCAACGACCAGGTCTACAAGACCAAGGACGGCAAGTGGTCCGCGGTGGTCAACGAGATCGCCGAGCGCCACGAGCGTGGCCAGCCGGTCCTCGTCGGGACGATCTCGGTCGAGGTCTCCGAGCTGCTCTCCGAGCGGCTGAAGCGCAGGGGGATCAAGCACACGGTCCTCAACGCCAAGCCCGAACACGCCGAGCGCGAGGGCGAGACGGTCGCCGAGGCCGGAGCACCCGGCGCGGTCACGATCGCCACCAACATGGCCGGCCGCGGCGTCGACATCAAGCTCGGCGGCAACCCCGAGCACCTCGCCCAGCTCGAGCTGGCCAAGCTCGGGCTCCAGCCCGGGATGCCCGATTACGACGAGCACCTGGCGAAGGTTCTGCCGACGATCAACGAGCGGGTCGAGACGCAGCGTGAGCAGGTGCTCGAGGCCGGCGGCCTGTTCATCCTCGGCACCGAGCGCCATGAGTCCCGCCGGATCGACAACCAGCTCCGCGGTCGCGCCGGCCGCCAGGGCGATCCCGGCGAGTCGCGCTTCTTCCTCTCCGCCCAGGACGACCTCGTGCGGCTGTTCGCCGGCGAGCGGATCTACAAGATCCTCGACCGTCTCGGCTCGGTCGACGAGGAGGGCAACGAGGAGCCGATCGAGGCCGGGATGCTCTCCAAGCAGATCGAGAAGGCGCAGAAGAAGGTCGAGGAGCAGCACTTCCTGATGCGCAAGCACACGCTGGAGTACGACGACGTGCTCAACCAGCAGCGCGAGGTCATCTACTCCTACCGGGACGAGATCCTCGAGGGCCGCGACATGAGCGGCGCCGCGCGCGAGGAGGTCGGCAACCTGATCGAGCGGCTCGTCGAGGAGTACACCGCGGGCGACTTCGTCGAGGACTGGGACGTCGACGGCCTCGTCCGCCGCGTCGAGGAGATCTTCGTCCCCTCGAGCGAGATCGATGAGCATCGAGGCCAACCAGCATCGACCGCGACGAGCTGATCCGCGCCCTCCAGGAGGAGGCCGCGGAGCAGTACGCCGGCGCGGGAGGAGGAGCTCGGCGAGGAGCTGATGCGCGCGCTCGAGCGGTTCCTGCTGCTGCAGATCATCGACCAGCGCTGGCGCGAGCACCTCTACGACATGGATTACCTGCGTGAGGGCATCCACCTCCGCGGGTTCGCCCAGATCGAGCCGCTCGTGGCCTACAAGAACGAGGCCTTCGAGCTGTTCCGCGACCTGATGAACTCGATCTGGGGCGACTTCGCCCGGATGATCTTCCACGTCGAGGTCCAGGTCGAGGGGGAGAACGGCGGCGTTCACCCAGCCGCTGCCGTCACGCTCGCGGCAGCTCGTCATCGAGCTCGGCCGACCGGCGGGCGCCGAGTCGGGTGAGCTACTCGGGCGGCGTCGGCGCCGCCCAGGGCGCGGTGGCGATGGCGGCCGCGGCCGGAGCGCCGATGGCGGCCGGCGAGGGCTACGACGGCGAGCCCGAGGCGCTGCCCGCCGTCGAGCAGCGGCGCGTCGACGACAGCCGAGCAGATCGGTCGCAACGACCCCTGCTGGTGCGGAAGCGGCAAGAAGTACAAGAAGTGCCACGGCGCAGCCGCCTAGTCGCCGTCAGCTCGCGATACTCTCGGCACGATGGCGGACTCAGACCTGCGCGCGTCCGATGACGACCGCGAGCGCCTTGCCGACCGAGATCCGCGAGCACTTCGCCGCCGGCCGGCTGACCAGGACGAGCTCGACCAGCGCGTCCAGGCGGCCTATGCCGCGCGCACCCAGTCAGATCTCGACGCCGTGCGCGAGCGATCTGCCGGCGCTCCCGCCGAGTCCGGCCGAGGCCCGCGCCGAGCTCACCGCCCGCCGCTCCCAGCTCCAGCGCCAGCTGCTGCAGCAGACCGGCGGCGCGCTCGGGGTGTTCGTGCTGTGCTGCGTGATCTGGCTCGCGTCCGGAGCCACCGGGTCGTTCTGGCCGGTCTGGGTGGCGATCTTCCCGGTGCTCGCGCTGCTCCAGAACGGCTGGCGGCTGTACGGCCCGGCGCCGGAGCTCGACCGCGTCGAGGCCGAGCTCGAGCGAGCGAAACCGTCGCCGCGACCGTGAGCGCACCCGAGCGCTCGACCGGCGCGACCGCGCCCAGGCTCGGCGCGAGCTGCGCCGCGGTCGCTGACTAGCCCTGCTTCTGGTAGCGCACCCGCTCGGGCGTGATCACGTACTTGAGCCGCTCCTCGCCGGGCTGGCGGAACGGGTACTCGTCCTGGTCGATGTACTTCTTCGCCAGACGGTTGATGTGGTCGTCGGCGTCGTCGCGGCGTGCCGGTCGCGGTCCCGCGGACCTCGACGTATTCGTAGGGGTTGTCCGGCGGGTAGACGAGCGACCGTGACTCGCGGATCGCGGTCGAGGTTGGTCGGCCACACCGCGCCCCGCGGCGCTGTTGACGGCGAGCTCGCCGTCCTCCAGACGAGATCCAGGCCACGGCGCTGAGCACCGAGCCGTCGGAGTTGAGGGTGGACACGACGGCGTAGTTCGGCGCCTCGAGCAGCTCGCGGACGCTCTGGTCGTTCAGATCGGTCATGGGTCGAGCGCTACCCGCGGGGGCGGCCGGTGATGCGTTAACGTGGGCGCCGCATGGCCACCGCCCCCTCAGAGCCGCTTCCGCAGCGCCTCGCGGCAATCCGCCAGCAGCTGACCCTGCTTGCGGACTATCTTTGACCCGGCTGGGCTGAGAGAGCGCGCGACCGCGCTCGAGCAGGAGATGGGCGCCCCGGGGTTCTGGGACGACCAGGAGCGGGCCGCCCGCACGAGCGCCGAGCACGCCCGTGCGACCCGCCGGCTGAGCACCTTCGACGCGCTGCGAACAGGACGTCGCCGACCTCGAGCCGCTGGCCGAGCTGGCCGAGGAGGACCCCGAGCTCGCCGATGAGCTCGAGGAGCAGATCGCCGCGCGTCCAGGCCCAGCTCGACGCGCTCGAGGAGCAGCGGCTGTTCGCCGGTCCCTACGACGCCGGCGACGCGCTGGTCACGGTCAACGCCGGCGCCGGCGGCACCGACGCCCAGGACTGGGCGGAGATGGTGCTGCGGATGGAGATGCGCTGGGCCGAGCGGCGGGGCTTCGGCGTCGAGCTGCTCGAGGCCTCGCCGGGAGAGGAGGCGGGGATCAAGTCGGCGACGTTCCGTGTCTCCGGCGAGAACGCCTACGGGCTCTACGGCAGCGAGAAGGGCGTCCACCGGCTCGTCCGCCTGTCCCCGTTCGACTCCGCCCACCGCCGCCAGACGAGCTTCGCCGGGGTCGAGGTCTCGCCGGTCGTGGAGGAGGCCGGCCGAGGTCGAGATCGACGAGGACGACCTGCAGATCGACACCTACCGCGCCAGCGGCGCAGGCGGCCAGCACGTCAACAAGACCGACTCGGCGGTCCGCATCACCCACCGGCCGACGGGCATCGTCGTGCAGTGCCAGAACGAGCGCTCGCAGTCCTCGAACAAGGCCACCGCGATGGCGATGCTCCGCTCGAGGCTCGTCGAGCTCCAGGAGCGCCAGCGGCGCGAGGAGATCGCCAGCGAGCGCGGCGAGGCTCAGGACGTCAACTTCGGCTCGCAGATCCGCTCCTACGTCCTGCATCCCTACACGATGGTCAAGGACCACCGCACCGACCACGAGATGGGCGACGCCGCCCGAGTGCTCGACGGCGACCTCGACGGGTTCGTCCGCGCCTACCTGCTCACGCGGCGGCCTCGAGCACCGGCCGGGTCCGTCGGCATGATCCGTCGCCCGCCGTCCCAGCCGACGGCGCCGTACCTCGAGGCGATCACCGGCTACGGCTTCCGCGGCTGCGACCCGCTTCCACGTGCCCGGCCACAAGGGCGGCGAGGGAGCCGATCCTGGCCTGCGCGCCGCGCTCGGCGACCGCGCGCTGCTGCTCGACATCCCGCAGGACATCGAGGGGATCGACGTCGGGCCCTCGCCGACGCCCGTACGAGCGGGCCGAGGCGCTCGCCGCCGACGGCCTACGGCGCCGAGCGCACCTGGTTCCTCACCAACGGCGCCACCCAGGGCAATCACGCCCTCTGCCTGGCCCTCGCCCCGCCCGGGACGCGAGATGGTGCTCCAGCGCAACTCGCACGCCAGCCTGATCGACGGGCTGTCCTCAGCGGCGGCCGGCCCCGAGCTGGGTCGCGCCGGAGTACGACGCCGAGCTCGGCATGGCCCACGGCGTGACCCCAGAGTCGCTGGCGCGCGGCCCTGGCGCGAAGCGCCCGAGGCCCGCGCGGCGTTCATCGTCTCGCCGACCTACTACGGGATCGCCGCCGACGTCGAGGGCCTGCGCCGAGGTGGCGCACGCCGCCGGGGTGCCGCTGATCGTGGACAACGCGTGGGGCTCGCACTTCGGCTTCCACGACGCGCTGCCGCGACTCGCCGCTGCAGCTCGGCGCCGACGCGATGATCGCCTCGACCCACAAGATCGTCGGCAGCCTCACCCAGTCCGCGATGCTGCTCGTCGGCGAGGGCGACCGGGTCGACATCGAGGCCGTCGCGCGCGCGGTGCGGCTCGTCCGCTCGACGAGCCCGAGCTCGCTGCTGATGGCCTCGCTCGATGCCGCCCGCCGCCAGCTCGCGGTGCACGGCGAGGCGCTGCTCGACCGCACGATCCTCGCCGCCGCGCCAGGCGCGGGCGGCGATCGCCGGCGATCCCCGGGTGCGCGGTGCTCGACGCCGGCGCGGGTCGGGCGGCCCGGGATCGCGGGTTGGGACCCGCTGCGGATCGTGATCGACGTCCGCGGCACGGGCTGCACCGGATACGAGGTGGCGGCGGCGCTGCGGGCCTCGTACGACATCTTCGTCGAGCTGGCCACCCACGCGACGCTCGTGCTCGTGCGTCGGGCTCGCCCAGCCGCCGGCGGGGCTCGAGCGGATGGCCACGACTTCGCCGAGACGGTCCGGCGAGATCGCCCGGTCCGGACCGGCACGGTGGCGGTGACCCCGGCGCTCGGCGGGCGTCGTCAGCACGAGACCGTCGTCACCCCGCGCGAGGCGTTCCTCGGCGCCGGCGAGGCGGTGCCGGTCGATGCGGCCGTCGGCCGGATCTCCTGCGAGTCGATCGCCGGGTATCCGCCGGGCGTGCCGGCGCTGCTGCCCGGGGAGCGCATGACCGCCGAGGTGCTCGCCTACCTGCGGGAGCTGATCGCGGCCGGCGCCCGGCTGCATGGGGCGGCCGACCCCGAGCTCGCCACGGTCCGCGTGCTCGCCTGAGCCGGGCGGACGTCTCAGGGCAGGCCCTCGCCGCGCGTGGGCTGCGAGGCGAGCGCGCCAGTTCTCCCGGACGTGGTCGGGCGGGAGCCAGTCCGGGAGGTCGAGCGCGAGCTGGAACGAGATGGCGATCGCGTACGGCTCGTAGCTGGTCGCGGATCTCCTCGAGCTCCCGGCGGGCGTCGTCGCTGTCCTCGACGTGCAGGCCGCTGCCCTCGAGCCGGTCGCCGGAGCTCGCGCAGCCGCTCGGGCGTGAGCCGATCGCGGTCGAGCTCGGGGTCGCTGCGGATCCGCCGAGTGCTGAACGCGTAGGCGAGGTCGGCCAGCGCGTGGCGGCCGATCCGGAAGGTGAGCTCGGCTGCCTCGTTCTCCTCCTCCGGCCCGTAGGCGATCGAGTAGGCGCAGGCATCGACGACCGTGACGAGCGCCGCCAGCCAGTTCTGGTTGACGTGCTGGGAGCGGAAGTAGCCGAGGATCGGGTACGAGAGGTGGGTCTCCATCAGCTCGGCGGTCCATGTCTCCCACTCCCGCAGGTACAGTCGAGCTCGCGCCAGCCCCCCCGCTCGCCCGAGCGCTCGAGCAGCGCGCCGGCGCTCGGCGGCGAGCCGGCGCGGGGATCAAGCCGGGAGACGGCGGTCTCACGCCGGGAGAACGCCTGGAACAGCGCGGGCAGATAGCCGATCGAGATGAACAGCACGCCGTAGCCGGTCGCGGCCTCGGCCACCTGGAGGATCTCGCCGACCGCCCGCCGCTGGCTGGGCGGGGGTGTTGGCGCTGAACACGTCGCGGCGCTGAAGTACAGGTCGTGGCCGAAGGCCGCGGGGTGTCGCGCTGCCGATGTGGACCCGGGACGCCCAGTGCAGACCGGCGTAGCCGAGGACAGACCGGCGCTCAGCAGGCCGAGGATGATGAGCAGGCCGAACGGGCCGAAGATGCCCAGCATCGTGTCCGCCGAGCGGGTCGGCAGCCGGGTGCCGATCGCCCGGTACGGGATCCACAGGCCGCGGAGCAGCGCCGCGGACGATCTTCGGGTCCCGCTTGACCCGGCGCGGGAGCAGGAACACCGTGAAGAACTCGGCGAACAGCACGAGCACGATCGCGAAGCTGAGGACGGCGGCGACGGGGTCGCACGCGTGCGAGGGTGGCAGGTCGGTGCAGCGGTGCCGGGCGGGGCCCTACGGGCGCCCGCGGAAGACGGTGCCGTTGGCGCCGCCGACGTACAGCCAGCCGTGGTCGGCCGCGAGGCCGATGATCGGCTGCGGGAAGCCGCTCAGCACGGTGCGCGTGGCGCCGCCGTGGCCGATGGGAAGGGCGATCACGCGAGGCGGGTGGGCGGACACGTAGCCGAACTCGCCGGCGTAGAGCGTGTGCCCGACGATGGCGAGCCCGCCGACATCGGTGTGGGCGGCGAAGAACCGGGAGGGGCGCGTGTCTCCGTGGCACGCCGACACGATCAGCCAGTTGCAGGCCGGGAAGCCGAAGTTCGCTCCCGGGGTCGCGCGGGCGATGAAGTCGGGCGCGGTGACGCCCGCAGGGCTGTCCTGGCCGAGGACCGAGACGTACGGCGAGGAGGAGCCGGCCGGGAACGCGAGCTGCCACGGCTGGCGCAGCCCGCGGCTGACGACGCGCAGATCGCCGCCGTTGGCGTTGAACGACAGGACGTCGAACGCGTACGGGGCGCTCGTCGGGCTGTGGTCGTTGGCGCCGAGGTAGACGCCGGCGTACAGGCGCCCGTCGGCTCCGAAGCCGATCCCCGTGAAGCCGGTGAAGTTCGCCGAGCCGGTGTACAGCGTCGTCTGGTGGCGGAACGAGTGGCCGTCCCAGCCGCTCAGCCGCACGAGCGTGTACACGGCGCTGACGTACAGGGCACCGTCGTGCCACGCTACCCCGAACGCCGCGCCGCGGTAGACCATCCGGCCGCGGCCGTTCCCGAGCACGAACACGCCGCCTCCCGGGCCCTGCTCGGCGGTCGGCTCCTCGGCGGCGAAGATCCGTCCCGCGCCGAAGGCGAACGCGGTCGTCGTCTGGAGCCCACGCGCCACCGTCTGGAGCGAGCGGGCCGCGTGCGCTCCCGGCCCGCCCCGGCCCGAGCGGGCCAGGGCGGGGCCGCAGGCCAGCAGACAGAGCGCCAGGACGGCGCCCAGCGCTCTGCCTGCTGTGACCCTCATCGGCTACAGCTTCACCCGGTAGACGTCGCCGGCGACGTCGCCGGAGTACAGGTAGCCGTTGTGGATCCCGAGGCCGATGTCCGGCGCGGCGTAGCCGCTGAGGACGACCTTCGTCGGGCCACGGTGGCCGAGCGGCTCCGAGATCACGCGGGCCTTGACCGACCCCATGCCGAACTCCGAGATGTACAACCGGCCGCCGGAGATGGCCAGCCCGCCGATGTCGGTGTGCGGCGCGAACAGCTGGAACGGCTTGGCGAAGCCGCGGCAGGCCTTCGCGCTCGTCCAGTTGCAGTTCGGGAAGCCGTAGGCCTGGCCGGGCTTGATCCGGAGCAGCTGGTCATCGGCCTTGATGCCGGCCGGCGTGTCCTGACCGAGATCGGTGACGTACGGCGAGGACGAGCCCGCCGGGAACGCCATCTGCCAGGGCTGGCGGATGCCGGTGGCCACGACCTTCAGGCCCTTGCCGTTGTCCTTGAACGACAGCAGGTCGTACTCGTACGGCGTCGTCGGCGGACTGTGGTCGTTCGTCTCCGAGAGGCTGACGCCGACGTACAGGCGCCCGTCGGCCCCGAAACCGATCCCGTTGAAGCCGGTGAACTTCTTCGGCGCCGTGTACAGCGTCTTCTGCTTCGCGAAGTCGGTGCCGTTCCATCCGCTCATCCGCACGAGGCCGGTGGGCGTCGAGACGTACAGCGCGTTCTTGTGCCAGGCGAGGCCGAAGGCGACATTCAGGTTGCCGACCTTGACGCCCTGGCCATGGCGGAGGACGTAGACGCCACCGCCGGGGCTCGTGGCGCTCGCCGGCACCTCGGCCACGAACACCTGGCCGTCGCCGAACGCGAACGACGTCGTGGTCTGGAGCCCGGTGGCGAGCGTGCTCACCGTGTGACCGTTGGCCGCCGTCGGCGGTGGCGGCCCGCCGGCGGCCAGGGCCGTTCCGGCGGTGAGAGCGCCGGCGAGAACCCCGGCAGCGAGAAGCTTGCTAGATCGCGTGAACATAATCCTCCATATAGAGATCTGTGCCGCGCTCTCCGGCCCGAGCGTGCGGCCCCCTTTTGAACCGCCTCGACGATACCGCACCCGCCCTGGCCCGGACCCAACCCGGCCGGTCCGTATCCTGCCCGCGATGGATGAAGGCATCGTGGCCCGCGCGCTGGCCGAGGACGTCGGCACCGGGGACGTGACGACCGCCGCGACGGTCCCCGAGGACGCCCGGGCGGTGGCCACCATCACGCAGAAGGCGCCCGGTGTCGTATTCGGCCTCGAGCTCGCCGAGCAGGTCTTCCGCGGGCTCGATCCAGGGGCCGAGCTGAACCGGCTCGCTGAGGAGGGTGTCTGGCGCGAGCGGGGGGAGGTGCTGCGGATCACCGGGGCGGCCCGCGCGATCCTCACCGGCGAGCGGACGGCGCTCAACTTCCTCGCTCGGCTCTCCGGCGTCGCGACGCTCACCGCTCGCTGTGTCCGGGCCCTCGACGGCACCGGCGCCCGAGTCCTCGACACCCGCAAGACCACTCCGGGCCTGCGGCTGCTCGAGAAGGCGGCGGTCCGGGCGGGGGGAGGGGTCAACCACCGGGTCGGCCTGTACGACGCGATCCTCATCAAGGAGAACCACGTGGCCGCCGCGGGCGGGATCGCCGAGGCCGTGCGCCGGGCTCGCGCGCTCGCGCCCGAGCTCCCGCTCGAGGTCGAATGTCGCAACCCCGACGAGGTCGGCCAGGCGCTGGAGGCCGAGGCCCCTCGCCTCCTGCTCGACAACATGACCCTGGACGAGCTGCGGGCCGCGGTGGCCCAGGTGGCGGGGCGCGCCGAGCTCGAGGCCAGCGGCGGCTTCACGCTCGAGACGATCGGGGAGGTCGGGGCCACCGGCGTAGACTTCATCTCGGTCGGAGCGCTCACCCACAGCGCGCCCGCCCTCGATCTGTCGCTGATCCTGGAGCCACTGTCATGAACCTCCCGATGATCACCACCGACGGGACCGCCGCCCCCGGCACGACCTGGCAGGACGGTCCCCTGATGCTGGAGAACATCCCCGCTCTCCAGGACGAGGTCCGGACACTCGCGCGCGAGCGGGGGGCCGTGATCCTCGCCCACAACTACCAGCTGCCCGAGATCCAGGACGTCGCCCACTACGTCGGCGACTCGCTCGGCCTCTCCCAGCAGGCGGCGCGGGCGCAGGAGGACACGATCGTGTTCTGCGGCGTGCACTTCATGGCCGAGACCGCCTCCGTCCTGTGCCCGGACAAACGGGTCCTGATTCCGGACCTCGACGCCGGCTGCTCGCTCGCCGACTCGATCACCGCCGAGCAGCTCGCGCAGTGGAAGCAGGGTCATCCCGGCGCGATCGTCGTCATGTACGTCAACACGACGGCCGAGGTCAAGGCCCTCACCGACTACTGCTGCACGTCCTCGAACGCCGTCGCGGTCGTCCGCCACATCCTCGCCGAGCATGGCGAGGACACGGAGATCCTGTTCGGACCGGACATGTTCCTCGGGGCCTTCGTGGAGAAGACCGTCGGACGCTCGATGCACGTGTGGGACGGGGAGTGCCACGTCCACGCCGGCATCCGCCCCAGTGACATCTCCGCCGTGCGGGCCTCGCACCCCGGCGCCGACTTCCTCATCCACCCCGAGTGCGGCTGCTCGACGAGCGTCATGGAGTACGTCGCCGCCGGTGACATCGACTCCGAGGGCGTGCACATGCTCTCGACCGGCGGGATGCTCGGCTACGCCGAGGGCCACAAGGGCCATGGTGGCACGGCGATCGTGGCCACCGAGACGGGCATGCTCCACCCGCTGCGGCACGCCGCCCCGGACGTCGACTTCATCGCCGCCAACGAGGCCGCTCACTGCAAGTTCATGAAGATGATCACGCTGCCGAAGCTCCGTGATGCCCTCCGTGACGGGGTGCACGAGGTGAAGGTGCCGGCGGCGACGGCGGATCGCGCCCGGGTGCCGATCGAGCGGATGGTCGCGATCAGCTGACGGTCGGGTCGCCGGTCTCGGCGATCACGTCGAGCCCATTCTCGGCGGCCTCCCGGACGACGCGCAGGCTGGTCCGCTTGCGCTCGAACTCGGCCGGCGTGTAGCAGTGGACGTCGGCCGGGCCCCCCATCTCGAAGGCATCCCACAGCGAGCCCGCCTGATAGACGCGCTCGAGCCAGGGCATTCCGTCGTAGGCCCCGGAGACGAGCACGACGACGAACTCCGGTCCCCGCTCGCGCTGGGCCGGGGCGCCGCGCTCGTCGGCCACCCGCGCGCCGCCGAGCAGCGCGGTCTCGATCGGCCATCGGTCGGACACCCGGTCCACGTAGGCCTTCAGCTCCCGCCGGTTGACCGGCGTCTCCACCACCACGGCGCTCATTCTTGCCGCCCGCAGTCGCAGACGCAAGGAGTCAGGGCGCGGAGCCGTGGCGTGCCCAGAACCGACCGCACCGGGCCAGAAATCGACGTCGCCAGTCGCGGCACCGCGCCGCGGCCGGCTCAGCGCAGACCGGCGATCGACCCGACCATCCGGCCGAGCATCCCGATCGCCGGCTCGTTGCCGGGACCGTCGAGGAACACCGCGAAGGCGAGCGTGTGGCCGTTCCGCGCCTGGCACCACCCGGCGAGGTTGGTGACGTAGTCGAGCGTCCCGGTCTTGCCCACGCAATGGCCCTGGGCCGGGGTGCGGACCCCGATCCGCCGAACCGTGCCGTCGACCCCGACGAGCGGCAGCGAGGCGGCGAGGGTGTGGCCGTCCGGGGTGTGCCAGGTCCCGCGGAGGAGGTCGACGACCTGCTGGGGCGACGCGCTGTCACTGCGGGAGAGCCCTGAGCCGTCGACAATCCGCGGGTGCAGGCCGAAGCCACGGACCTCGGCGGCGATCACCTCGGCACCGGCGGCAATCGTGCCGTGGCCGTCGTAGCGGGCGCCGAGGCCCTTGGTGAGCATCTCGGCGTACAGGTCGTCGGAGGGGACGTTCATCAGCCGGAGCAGCTCGGCCACCGGCGGGGAGGAGACCTCGGCGATCGGGTGGGCCCCGTGCGGAGCCCGGGCGACCCCGGGGGCGGGGGACACCCGCACGCCCGCGCCGGCGAGGGTCGTCGCCATCTGCTTGGCGGCGAAGGCGCCGGGGGAGAGGAGTGCGCTCGTCGCCCCGTGGTCGTAGGTGAGCGCGCTGAGCTGACCACCGAAATCCGGGACGTCGGCTGCGAGCTTGCTCGCCGGACCGCCGCGACCGGCATCGAACAGCGAGGCGTCCCCGATCAGCTGCCCGGTGACCGCGCGGATCCCGGCCTCCCGGACGCTCCGCGCGAGCTGCGCCGCAGAGGCCCCGGTCCCGCGGTTCCAGATCCGGTTGAAGCCGTCGTCGCCGAACGTCGGGTCCCCGCCCCCCTGGAGGTAGAGGTTGCCGTGCAGGACCCCTCCGCTGCCGACGTGGCCGGTGGCCAGGATCCGTGTGTGCAGGCGGGCGTGCGGGCCCATCGTCTCGAGCACGGCGACGCTCGTGAACAGCTTCTCGACCGACGCCGGCGGCCGTCGCACCGTGCCACGTTCGTCGAACAGGCGACTCCCCGCCGTGAGGTCGTAGACGACGCCCCCGCTGGCCGGTCCGGCGACGCGGAACTCCCGGCGCAGCGCGGCCTGGAGGCGGTCCACCGCGGTCGAAGCGTGGTGGGTGGCGTGGCGGCGGTGGACGACCGCCCCGACCGACCCGCCGGTCGCGGCGGTCGTCCGGTCGCCGGTCGAGGAGCCACCGCACGCAGCGAGCAGGGCCGCGGAGATCACGAGCAGCAGCGCGCAGGCCATGAGGCCCGCCGTCTTCCCCTCCCGGGCACGCATCGGCCTCAGAATGGCGAACGGCGGGGACGAATGCCAGGGCTCACGTCGCGGCGGTGCGGACCGTTCAGTCCGTGAACTCCTCGACCTCGTGCGGGCCGACGACGGCGACGGAGAGCTCGTCCGCGACCCCGCGCCCAAGGGCGGCCACCTCGTCGTACTCGACCGCGTCGAGCAGGTCGATGGCGATGTCCGGATCGACCGGCTCGCCCCGGACGATCCGCTGCTGGGCGGCGTACCGCGCGACGGCTCCGGAGTTCTCGAACGCGATCGCCCGGGCGCCGGCCGCGTAGGCGCGTGCCCGCTCGACCTCCTCCTCGTTCGGGCCCTCGGTCCGGAGCTCGGTGACGATCTCCCGCATCCGCGCGTACGCCTCGGTGCATTTGCCGCTCTCGAGGCCGGCGGAGAGCTGGAGGATCGGCACGTCCGCATGCGCGTGGGCGGCCGCGTGGACCGAGTAGGCGAGGCCACGCTGCTCACGGATCTCATCGAACAGTCGTGACCCCATCGAGCCCCCGAGCAGGGTGGTGAAGATCGTCAGCGCCGCCCGGGCGCGAGGATCGGCGACGTCGATCGCCGGTCGGTAGGACATCCGGAGGTGCGATTGGTTCGAATCGCGGCGGTTGACGAGCACCTGCGGCGCGAGCGCCGGAGCCGGATCGTACGGCGGCGGCTCGGTGGAACCGTTGGCCGAGAAGCGGCCGAGGAGGCGTTCGAGCTCGCCGACGGGCAGCGCCTCGAGGTTGCCGACGACGAACGCGCCCCCGCGGGACGGTGCCCAGCGCCGGGAGCGGAACTCGACGATCCCGTCGCGGGTGAAATTGTCGCGGATGTTCTCGACCGTGCCGAGGACCGGCCGTCCGAGCGGGTGCGCCCCGAACACGGCCTCGTCGATCAGGTGCTCGGCCTGGGCGGCCGGCTGGTCGTGGGCCCGGGCGATCTCCTGGACGACGACACCGCGCTCGCGGTCGAGCTCGTCGGCGTCGATCCGGGGGCGCCCGACGAAGTCGCTGAGCAGGTCGAGGGCCTCGACGGCCCGCTCGGCCCGGACGGTGATGTGGAAGGCCACGAGGTCGTGGCTGGTGTAGGCGTTGAGGACCGCCCCGATGCGCTCGGCCGCGCTGTTCACCTGCCGGTAGTCCGCGAACTTCTCCCCACCCTTGAACACGAGGTGTTCGAGGAAGTGGGCCATCCCGTTCTCCTCGGTGGATTCGGTCCGCGCCCCGGCGTCGAAGGCCACCAGCAGCGTCACCGAGCGCGTCCCGGCCACCGGAATCCGGTGCAGGGGAAGGCCGTTGTCCAGAGTGGTTATGTCAATTCCGTCCATTCGGCTCCGAACGGTAGCGAGCGGGCCTGGCGTGCCGGTCCAGCAAGGGTGACGAGGCCGCCGGTGAGATTCCTGCTCGCGGCGTGAATGCTGCAAAACCTGTTGCAAGGAGGGATTTTGAGGTTCCCCAAAGATCACCATCGCTAGATTGCGGCGCACCCTATGGCTAGAGAACAGACAACTGAGCACCGCAGCCGGCGGCGGGCCGGCGCCACCACCGAATCCCGCCATCGGCCGGTCGCCGCTCCACGTTCGGCACCGACGAGCCCCCCGGCGACACGGGCCTCGATCATCGAGTTCCGCGGCGTGTCGAAGACCTATCCCAGCGGGGACGTCGGCCTCGATCAGGCGACATTCGCGATCGACCGCGGTGACTTCGTGTTCCTCGTCGGCTCAACCGGCTCGGGCAAGTCGACGGTCATGCGTCTGCTGATCAAGGAGCTCGACGCGAGCGACGGCACGATCCGGGTCGCCGGCCACCAGCTCGACGAGATCAAGCGCGGCCGCGTTCCGTTCTACCGCCGCAACATCGGGGTCGTCTTCCAGGACTTCAAGCTGCTGCCGAACCGGACGGTGTACGACAACGTCGCCTACGCCCTCCAGGTGACCGGCGGCTCCCGGCGCGAGATCCGGGCCAAGGTGCCGGACATCCTGCGCCTGACCGGGCTCTCGACGAAGCTCCACAACTATCCGGATCAGCTCTCCGGCGGCGAGCAGCAGCGTGTGTCGATCGCGCGGGCATTCGTCAACCATCCGCCGCTGCTGCTGGCCGACGAGCCGACGGGGAACCTCGATCCACACACGAGCATCGACATCATGCGGCTGCTCTACCGGATCAACCGCACCGGCACGACCGTGCTCGTCGCCACCCACGACGCGGCGATGGTGAACAAGATGCGTCGGCGAGTGATCGAGCTGTCCCGCGGCCGGATCGTCCGTGACGAGGCCACCGGCCTCTACCAGCGCGACGAGTCGACGCGCGAGTTCGCCCAGCGCCTGCGCCAGCCCCCGATCCGCCCCGACGGGATCTAGCTCATGCGGATCTCGTTCTTCCTGCGCGAGGCGATGCGCGCAATGCGCCGCAGCGCCGCGCCGAGCTTTGCCGCGCTCGCCACCGTGCTCGTGACGATGCTCGTGCTCGGCGTGTTCATCCCGATCGTCCAGGCGACGAACGGTGCCGCCAACACTGTGCGCAGCCGCGTGCTCGTCGACGTCTACATGAAGTCCTCGGCCACGGCGACCGACGCCGCTCGCGTCCGCAAGGAGCTGCTGGCCGTGCCGCATGTGAAGTCGGTGGAGTTCGTGTCGAAGGCGGATGCGCTCAGGCAGCAGTCCAAGCAGGACCCGGCGGCCTACAGCCTGCTGTCGGCGAACCCGCTGCCGGACACGTTCCACGTCATTCCGGACGCCCCGGGCAACGTGCTCACGGTCCGCAACTCGCTCGCCACCGGCAGTGGTATCGACTCGGCGATCGGCAGCGTGTCGAACAAGAAGAACGACACGCGCAAGATCCTCAAGCTCACCGACTATGTGACGATCACCGCCGCCGTGCTCGCACTGCTGCTGATCGTCGCCTCGGTGCTCCTGATCGCGAACACGATCCGCCTGTCGCTGTACGCCCGGCGACGCGAGGTCGAGGTGATGAAGCTCGTCGGCGCGACCGACTGGTTCATCCGCTGGCCGTTCATCATCGAGGGGACGATCGTCGGCGCCGCCGGCGCGCTGCTCGCGCTCGTCGTGCTCGGCGTGGCCAAGGTCGCTCTGCTCGATCCGCTGGCGAGCAACTGGACGCTGATCGCCGCTCCGCACACGCTCACCTTCCCGGTGCTCGTGGCTGTGCTCGTCGGCGCCGGAGTGATCGTCTCGGCGCTCGGTTCGGGCCTCTCGCTGCGCCGCTTCCTGCGGGTCTGACCCGCTCGGCCCGGGGCGGCGTCGCCGCCCCGCGCCGGTGGGAGTCCGGCCCGCTGGGCCCGGCTACGCTGGGAACCCCATGAAACCCCGTTCGTTCAGCGGTTTTCGGCTCGGGCTGGCCGCCGTCGTCGTGCTGCTGGTGGGCATCCTGATCGGGGGTCATCCGACGTGGCTGCCCTCGCCGCTGCGCAGCGTGTTCGTCGATCAGGGCAGCGGTGGCCTCGTCAACCAGGCGCTCGACGTGCTCGGGCGTGAGTACTACCGGCCGCTCAACCGCAGCGGGCTCGTCAACAAGGGGATCGCCGGCGCCGTGGCGAGCCTCAACGACCCGTTCTCCCACTACTTCGATCCCACCGACTACCGCTCGTTCCAGAACCAGACCGATCCCCACCTCAGCGGGATCGGCATCGACATCCAACCCGAGGCGGGGGGCCTGCGCGTGATCGACGCCTTCCCGGGGTCTCCCGCGGCGAAGGCCGGCCTGGCCAGCGGGCAGCTGATCGTCGCCGTCGGCCCGAAGTCGCTCGTCGGGCTCTCCGAGGTGGCGAGCTCGGGGCTGATCAAGGGCCCGTCTGGGACGAAGGTGACGCTGACGGTGCTGCAGGGTCATCGTCGCCGCACGCTGACGATCACCCGGGCGAGCATCACGATCCCCGTCACCAGCAGCACGATCGCCACGGTGCACGGGGTGAAGGTCGGGATCGTCAGCCTGACGAGCTTCACCGACGGGGCCGGGGCCCAGGTCCGTTCCGAGGTCAAATCGGTGCTCCGCCGCGGCGCGCGGGCGATCGTGCTCGACCTCCGGGAGAACGGCGGCGGGCTGCTCGAGGAGGCGGTCAACGTCTCGAGCATCTTCATCGCCGACGGCACGGTCGTCTCGACCGAGGGACGGAGCCAGCCCCGGCAGGTCTATGTCGCCCGTGGCAATCCGATTGCAGCCTCGATCCCGGTCGTGGTCCTCGTCGACGGGCATACCGCGTCGGCGGCCGAGATCGTCACCGCCGCCCTCCGCGACCGCGGCCGGGCGAAGGTCGTCGGCACGCGGACCTACGGGAAGGGGGTCTTCCAGGAGCTCCAGACCCTCTCCAACGGCGGGGCGCTCGACATCGTCACCGGCCGGTGGTTCGAGCCCAACGGCCAGAACGTCGGTGGCCCGGGCGTCACCCGGGGGTCCGGGATCCACCCTGACATCGAGGCCTCGCTCGGCGCACACCCCAAGGGAGACCATCCGCTCAACGTCGCCGAACAGACCGCCGAGGGCGAAGTGCGATGAACCCGCTCACCGCTCCGCCCGGGAGCGGGGCGCGGGTCGCAGTGCTCCAGCGGCGTGGGAAGTTCCTCGTCGCCGAGCCGTTCTTCGGCCCCGGTCCGCGCGTGACCCTGGCCCGCGACTCGCGGCTCTCGGTCGGCGATCTCGTGCTGCTCACCTGGCCGCCGTCGGGGCGCGGCCGCGGGGGCGGACGGGGACGCGGCGGTGGGGGTGGGGGGACGCCGCGTGCCCGCCGGCTCGGCCGGCCCGACGTGGCCCGGGACGTGATCCGGGCGCTGATGCTCGATCGCGGTCTGCGCGGCGGTTTCGAGAGCGTCGTGGAGCGCGAGGCGGAGGCAGCCGCGGAGCGCGAGCTCCCCACCGAGGGCCGCCGTGATCTGCGCGAGCTGCCCACGTTCACGATCGACCCGGCGAGCGCGCGGGACTTCGACGACGCGATCTCGGCCGAGCACCTTGATGACGGCACGATCCGGGTCTGGGTCCACATCGCCGACGTCGCCGCGTACGTCACGCCCCGGTCATCGCTTGATCGCGAGGCCTATCGGCGCGGGACGAGCGTGTACGTGCCCGGGACCGTCGAGCCGATGCTTCCGAGGCGGCTCTCGAACGGCGCCTGCTCGCTCGTCCCGGGCGAGACGCGGGCAGTGCTCACCGTCGAGCTGACGCTCGCCGGTGCCGAGGTCCGGCGGGCGGCGTTCCACCGCGCGGTCATCCGCTCCGACGAGCGGCTCGACTACGACCGCGTCGACCGGATCTTCTCCGGCGCCGAGACGGCGGCCGAGCCGTGGGGTGCCGCGCTGGCCGCCGCGCGCAGCGCGGCGGCGGCGCTCGAGGCGCGGCGGAGCGAGCGGGCGGCGCTCGTGCTCGAGTCGGCCGAGCCCGACTTCCGCTTCGACAGCGCCGGCCATGTGATCAGTTCCGCCAACGTGCCGCAGACCGAGTCCCACCGGCTCATCGAGCACCTGATGATCGCCGCCAACGAGCAGGTCGCGGCGCGGCTCGAGCAGCGCCGGGTGCCGGCGCTGTATCGGGTCCACGAGCCGCCCGAGGCGCCGGGCGTGGAGCGGCTGATCGAACAGCTCGCCTCGCTCGGGATCCCGACTCCGCTGGTGCCCCGGGGCGCAATGACGCCCCAGCAGGCCGGCGACGTCGTCGGCGAGGCCTCGGCGCTCGTGCAGCAGTGGGTGGCTCGCCACGACGGCCAGGGCGCCCGGGCGTACAACCGGCTCGTCCTCCGCTCGCTGAAGATGGCCTACTACGACCACCGCAACCTCGGTCACGCCGGCCTCCAGAGCCCGCGCTACTGCCACTTCACCTCGCCGATCCGTCGCTACCCGGACCTGATCTGCCACCGGGCGCTGCTCTCGACGCTGTCGGGGGAGGAGCCCGCCCCCGACGCCTCCTGGGTGGCCGGAGCCGGGCCGTGGGCCTCGACGCGCGAGCGCGAGGCGATGGTGATCGAGCGGGACGCCGACGACATCGCGCGGGCGTTCCTGCTCGAACACGACCTGTTCCGCACCAGGGAGCGGGTGTTCGAGGGCGAGGTGGTCGGGCCTGATCTCCGCCGGGGCGTTCGTGGCCTTCGGGCCGGGGCTCGGATACGAGGGGATGTTGCCGGTGCGGCGGATGCCGGGCGACTGGTATGACCTCAACGAGGAGGGCACGATGCTGATCGGCTCACGCTCGGGGAGCGCGCTTCGGCTCGGCGACCCGATCCGGGTCGCGGTCCGGCAGGTCGACACCGCGCGCGGACGGGTCGACCTCGACCTGGCCGACACCTCGGTGGACGCCGGCGATTAGGCTCGGGCTGCGATGGCAAAGGCGAAGAAGCGCAAAGCGGCCCCCGGCGACGTCGCCACCAACCGGCAGGCGGCCCACCGCTACAACCTGCTCGAGCGGTTCGAGTGCGGGATCATGCTCACCGGCACCGAGGTCAAGGCGCTGCGCGAGGGCAAGGCCCAGCTCAAGGACTCCTACGCCACGGTCCGCGACGGCGAGGTGTGGCTGATCGGGACCTACATCCCGCCCTACGGCCCGGCCGCGCGCGAGAACCACGAGCCCGAGCGCGACCGCAAGCTGCTTCTGCACCGCAGCGAGATCGAGCGGCTGATCGGCCGCACGCAGGAACGCGGATTCACGCTCGTCCCGACCCGGATCTACTTCACGGGCGAGCGCTCACGGGCGAAGGTGGAGATCGCCCTCGCCCGCGGCAAGGATCTGTGGGACAAGCGGGACACGATCCGCAAGCGCGACATGGCCCGCGACGTCCAGCGCGAGCTGCGGGAGGCGCAGCGATGACCGCCGCAGCGGGTATGGTGCGGTCATGACTATCGGTGGCTCTCTGCTGCTCGTCGCGCTCGGCGCGATCCTGAAATGGGCCGTGACCGCGCACGTGAGTTGGATCGACATCCAGACCGTCGGCACGATCCTGTTCCTCGTCGGCATCGTCGGGTTCGTGCTCTCGATCGCCTACACGTTCTGGTGGGCGTCGTCACGGCGGCGGGAGGCCGAAGCCCCGGCCGTCACGCGCGAGCCGCCGACGCGGCCCTACCGCTAGGCGCACGCGGCTCGACGTCGCGGCCGCCGCAAGCCTGGCGCCGTCCGAACCGCGACCCCGTCGGCGTGGACGCATATGAACCGTATGGGTTCATATTCGACATCGCGCCCCGCCGGCGACGTCAGAAACCCGTCATATGCGACGGAAATCGACGTCGCCCCGCGCCCCCGCCCGGCGGACTCGGCCGCGCCACTACACTTCAGGACGTAGACACCCCCGGGGACGACAGGCTTCGACGCGGTCGGTTCGTGGGGGTGGTTGCGAGTCGAGGTTCCGGGTGGCCTCGTAAAACCCCCGGAAAACCATAAGTGCGGACACGCACAATTTTGATCTCGGCCTCGCGGCTGCTTAGTCGCTAACCGATGATCGTCTCGGCCTTCGCTCGCCTGCGGCGGAGCAACCGGGATCAATCAGCAGGCTTGCCCGGTGAGGCTCGCTCCAGCCGATCCGGGGAGATTTTTCGGAGCTGGCTCCCGACAACCCCGCCGGCGTGGCGAGTCGGGAGTGAGATCAGAGCGCCGGATACGCTCGTAGACGCCACTCCTTACGCGATTGCGGACGTGGGTTCGATTCCCACCGTCTCCACCTTTGCAAAGAATTCGAACCGCCCTCCGCGCCAGCGGGGGGCGTTTCGGTTAAGGCGAGGGCATCGAGAGTTGTGACGGCTCGGTAGAAGGGACGGCCGATGTCGGGCGTGACCAGCTCCATCCGAATTGGGCCGAAGATGCTAGGTAGTTCCTCAGCCGACTTGGCCGTACGGTGCTCGAGGAGCTCCTGGAGGCTGGCGAGCCGGTCCCTGATCCACTCAGCTGGCGGCGTACGGAATACCTTCTCGCGACTACGACGGAGCCCATCGACCTCGGCGGTAAGGGATTCGACTCGGCGTTCCGTCTCGACCAGCGCCTTCGCGAGTGCCTGACTTCCGGGGCCTTCGCCGATGACGTCGACGAAGTTGGCCATCCGCCGCTGCTCGGCTGACAGCTCGGCCTCCTTCAGCTTCAGCGTGTCCGGCCGATCGGAGCGAAGCTAGGAGAGCGGCGCGTCAGGTGTTTGGCGACGCGCTCGAGCTCAGCGGCGACGCGGACAACCCGCAGCGCTGCCAGGCGCTGATCGGGCTCGGCACAGCCCAACTCCAGACTGGCGATCCAGCTCACCGCGAGACGCTGCTCGAAGCGTCCAGGTCGTGGTCTGATCGACCAACATCAGTCTTGAGGTCGAGCGCTCGCGATCGCATTCACCTCCGCGTCTGCGCGCCGCGCGCGACTGCATTGGCGACGAAGGAGGCGTCGCGCCTCAGTCTCGCATGTGGCGAGACGCGGGACTGAGGCGTAGGGGCCGCGGGTGAGGGGCTGGGGTTCGTTCGAGTTCGGGAGTCGAGGCGCACTCTGGTGAGCCGAGTCCACCTTCCGGGTGGGGTGCTCGCGGAGGCACGCACACTCCCGAGCCGCTACGCCTCGCGGCTCGGCCTAGGCCGAGCCGCGAACCGCTACATGACCTGCCTCGCGCGCACCGGCGGGGCTAGGCCCAGAACTGGTCCCAGGCGTAGAGGTCTTCAAAGTGCTCCCGGCCGTCCGTCACCTTGCCGTCCCTGAGCTCGAAGACAATGCAATTGGCAACATCGAGGTGCTTGCCATTTCGGTCCGCAGTGCTGCGCTGGATGCCGACCACGCGGTCGTCACCATCTGCAGCCATGTGCTGCAAGTCGGCGCGGAACGTCCCTCCCGTCTTCTGCGCCAGCTGGCCGAAGTACTCCAAGGTTGCGCCGCGGCCCCGGTAGTCGCCGGCCATCGGGCTCCGACCCGGCAAGTGCCACACCGTCTCATCCATGAGCTCGGTGAGCGTGTCCATGTCGCCTGTGTTGAACGCCCCGTACGCGCGCCGCATGGTGGCGACGTTCTCGGCTGCTCCCATGATCCAGCTCCTTCGGTAGAGCCCGCGGGCGCCAGCCCGGGGCTTGGGATCGCGTGAGTCACCGCCGCACGGCCGAATCGACTCGACACTAGTCCCAGCAACCATCACCCACACTACACCTCCCGCCGAGGAGCGCTTGTGTGGCCCGGAGGGTCGCTAAACGCCGGGGGCCCCTTCGACACAGTGCTCCCTTCCGGGCTACCTGCAACAGCGTTGGCCCTGTTGATCGACGCTCGCAACGCCGGTAGGTGGTCGGCGTGGCCGAGCTGGCGCTGAATGACCAGTAGCGATACGCCCTCGCGGGACATCTCGACCGCGTGGGCGTCCGCAGTTGATGTGGGGCGAAGCGACGGCGCACTCCTGCTCGTGCAGCTGCGGCGTGGAGTTGCGAGCGAACGCCGGCGGAAGCCCACGGACGACCTCGGCTCGGGCCGCGGAGCACGCAGAACAGTGCAGATCCGCAGGCCGGCGCGCCACAGCACGACGATCAGGCCGCGCAGACGGATGGCATCGGCGTCATCACCGGCGGCGGGCATCACTGCGATGATCTCCTCGACTGTCGGCGGGTCGGCCGGGTACCGCTGGCCTTTGTTGCGCGGCGGTCGGCCTTGGTGGACAGCTGGACAGCGTCGCCGGCGAGCGCTGGCGGCCGCAGGTGTCCAAAAGCATCGTGGATGGCATGCGTCCTCCCTAGGACGATGGTTGACTGACCGATCGTCCCGCGAGCAGCGGAGACCGCAGGACGCGCCGGCCGTCACCCGGTTAGTGCTCTTCGCGCAAGCGCTAGCTAAGTCCGACGGGCTTACGCTTGGTGCATATGGACGGCGGTCGCGCCGCGGTGATAGTTGAGTGGCCACGGGTCGATGTTGTTGGTGGCGAGCAGGGCGCCGGCATCAGGTAGTCGGGTCGTCCGGTGAGCGCGATCCGGTGCGAGAGCTTCTGGTACTCGGACCATGTCTAGAGTTCGCAGACCGCCACCGACGGGGCGTCGCGCGCGGCCTTTGCGGAGACATGCGGAAGTTCAGCGAGGGTTGTGTAGATCAGGGTGTCTGGTGCGAGCCCGAGCGCTGCGGCGTCAACGCTGGAGAGTTGCTCGATCAACGTCTTTGATGCGAGCGCGCGGCCACCGTCGGCGCAACTCTCGATTCGGGCGGTCACGTTGACCTCTTCGCCCAACGCGGTGACCTCTGTGCGGCCGCCGGTGAGCAATCGGCCGACGTACAGCGACGCGCCCCAGTGCAAGCCGAACCGCACGGACACGTCCCTGGGGTCCAGCCCACTGCGCGCAGCGACCTCTTGGGTGCCCTCACGGATGCACCGCACGGTCTCTATGCAGGCGCGAGCCGCTGTGCTCTCACTGGCAAAGGTCTCTGCCAGAAAGAACGCACTTGCGCCATCACCGGCATGTTTTCCCACCACGCCCTTGCGCGTCACCACCTCCTCGTCGACGCGGAAGAGCAGACGCCGGATGAGCGCGAAGAATGCCTGCGTCGACAGCCGACGCGCGAGTGCTGCCGACCCCTCCAGGTCGACGAACATCACTGCGGCCGGACGCCGAGCCGGCGTCAGCAGTTGAAGCATCTGCTCCAGCGTCGCGTGATTACCAGTTCCCAACAGGGAGATGACCGATCCTGGCAGAGCAGGCGTCACGAGTGATGCAGTGCCGGCGAACCGTCCGTCGGGCGCGTACAGCCGCACGACAGCGATGTGAAAGGGTCGCGTAGCCGTTCCGAATTTCACGTCCGATCGCAACAGCTGTAGGGAGGGGGGCACAGCGGCGACCACGTTCACCAGCCGCGCCGCGAGTGCCGGCGCCGCCCGCGCACACAGCTCATCCGCGCCGTCAGCTAAGTCGTAGGCGATCGACGGTCCCAGCTCGACGAGCACGTCGATGAAGCTCTCCGTGGTCGAACCCGCCGGCCACCGCTCGCGCAACACGAGCGTGGCGTCGCTGAACACCGTCTGCCCCACCCCCGTCTGGGGAAGCGGCCCACCGGCGCCGGCCGAGAGCAGATAGTCGTCAGTGAGATACGCAAGCCGCCACTCGGCGTCCCAGACCTCGGCGACCTGACGCTGCGCCTCAAGCTGCTGAGCCACGACGCGCAGCGTTGGATCCTCAGGCAACGGCAGCGCCACGAACCAACCCTACCTCGTGCTACGACAGCACCGCTCTTGCGCGAGAGGCCGGGAGTCCACCATCCCTGGCGCGTGAAAGCGCTGGCTCGGTGCAGCGACGGGCCGGAATGAGCGCTTTGGCAGGACGCCCGCGGCCGGGCATCACGATCCCAACTAAGCGACGACGTGAGCGCAGCGAGTAGTCGATCGATAGCCGTACACAGGAGCGCGGTCACCGATCCACGAACCACAGAGCATTTCGGGAAGATGGCGCTATGCGCTCCGCGAGCAAGTAAGCGGCAGTCACCATAGGAGGCGAGCAATGGCGCAGCGGCAGAGTCATGGACTCGGAATGGGTAACGGCAGCATCATCGACCATGGCGGCGGCATCATCGAGTACCGACAGACGGGCAAGGTCCTCCCAGCATTCAGGGTCAAGTCGCCGGGGCGTGTTTGGAGGTTCACAGAGTGTTGCCTTCGCGTCTCAGTGTCCTGCAGCTTGACCGCCGTCGACATGCAGGGTCTCGCCTGTGACGAATGTCGCGCGTTCGAGATAGAGGATCGCGTCAACGACGTCGCTGACTTCTCCCACGCGCCCCAACGGGTGGAGAGCTTCGAGCCCTTTGTAGGACGCGGGGTCGTGGGCGGCTGTCTTGATGACGCCGAGCGAGACGGCATTGACGCGTACGCCCTGCGAGGCGTATTCGATCGCCAGCGAACGGCCGGCCGCAACGAGTCCCCCCTTGGTGAGGGCGGGGAGCGCGGCGGGCCGAGTGTGGTCCGCCTGGTCAACGAGAGACGTCGAGATGTTGACAACGTGCCCGCGACGCCGCGCGACCATCTCCGTGATGGCGAGTTGGGTGAGGTGGAAGAACCCGGCCAGGTTGACAGCCGTGATCTCGGCGAACTCCTCGACGGTGTACTCCGTGAACGGCTTGCCGAGGTAGATCCCAGCGTTGTTGATCAGCGTGTCGACCCGGCCGAACCGATCGAGAGCCTGGTCGACGGCGCGTCGCCCGGTTCCGGGGTCAGCGATGTCGCCGGCAACCGTCAGGAAATCGCCGTCACCGGAAGACTGGAACGAACGCGCGACGCCAACGACCGCAAACCCAGCGCGAAGGTACCCAGCCACGAGACCCGCCCCGATGCCCTGCGACGCGCCGGTGATGATCGCGACCGGCGGTGATGCCGAGTCGTCGCTCACGCGACGGTGTAGGTTTCGTAGATCAATACTCAGGCCCGGGGAGCAGCCACGCTGATCACGATACCCCTGTTGACGCAGGTTGACGTATGAGCGACTTCGACGCGATCGTGCTGGGCGGCGGTGCGCCGGGCGAGTACTGCGCGGCGGCGCCAGATGGCTGAGCCCCCACCTCCCCCGGAGGGAATCGCTCTGGCTCATTTCATCGTCTCCGACGATGTCGAGCGCTCTCGGCGCTTCTACACCGAAGTACTCGGCGGCCGCGTGGCCTACTCCGGCCCCGGTGGGCTGACCTACGTCCAACTGGCCAACACCTGGATCATCATCAACGTCGGCGGCGGCCCGACCGACGACAAACCCACGGTCAGCCTGGAGACACCCGGCGATCCCGGCCGGGTCAGCAGCTTCCTCAACATCCGCGTCAGGGACATCGCGACCGTCTACGCCGAGTGGAGCGCCCGGGGCGCGAATTTCCTGACGCCGCCGAAACAGCACCAGTACGAGATCCGGTGCTACATCCGTGATCCCGACGGCCATCTGATCGAAGTGGGGCAAACCACCGATCCGGAGGGCGACTGGGTACCCGCTCACTGGCCGTCGAGTCTGCCCGCCGACCAGTCCGAGTGAATCCGGGCTGTCGCGACCACCGCGATCATCGGTGCGCGCTCCCTTCAACGACAGCCCGTACACCGCCCCTTGGAGCGGGGACGGTCACCTCTCTCGGGTGATGGCCGAGGGGGATCGGCGGGCTAGCGTTGCGGCCATCGACCGCAACAGGAGGGACCACCGTGGGACTATTCCGAAACCGCGACGACGGGCCGTCCGGCCGACGCTTTCAGATGCAGGAGAAGCTCGCTTCGATCGGCGATGACTCCTGGATCGAGGACGACCAGGGCGATCGTGTCTACAAGGTGGACGGCAAGGCGTTACGGGTCCGTGACACGTTCATCCTCCAGGACCCCGACGGCAACGAGGTGGCGAGCATCCAGGAGAAGAAGCTCCGCGTGCGCGGGACGATGGAGGTCGAGCGTGACGGCCGCACACTCGCCACGGTGCACAAGGCACTCGTCGGGATACGTGACCGTTTCGATATCGACGTCGAGGGCGGCGAGGATCTCAGCGCACGCGGCAACGTGGTCGACCACGAGTACGAGATCAAGCGCGACGGCGATGTGATCGCGACCGTGTCGAAGAAGTGGCTGCGGGTGCGCGACACCTACGGGATCGAGATCCGTGAGGGCGAGAACGAAGCGCTGCTCCTGGCTCTGACCGTGGCGATCGACAAGATGGCCGATCACTGAGGTCGCCGCCGCCGGCGAACGGCGAGTGGTTCAGGGTGCCGCCTCGAAGGGGGCCGCCGGGATCGACCGACTGAGAGCTGCGGAGCTCGGCGGCCCGAGGCCCTCGAGGGCGAGCTGCTCGGACAGGATGATCCGCGATGCCGCCTCGATCAGGGCGAGATGCGAGAACGCCTGCGGGAAGTTTCCGAGGTGGCGATCGGTCGCCGCATCGAACTCCTCGGCATAGAGGCCAAGCGTGGAGCCGACCCGCAGCAGACGCTCCATCAGATCATGCGCCCTCTGGGCCTCGCCCACGATCGACAGCGCGGACACCAGCCAGAAGGAGCAGATCAGGAACGTCCCCTCCTTTCCGGCGAGGCCATCGTCGGTCTCGCCGGTCTTGTAGCGCAGGACGTACCCGTTCTCGGTCAGGTCATCGGCGATCGCCAGCACCGACTTGTGCATGCGCGCGTCATCGCCGGGCAGGAACCCGAAGATCGCCGCCAGGAGCGTCGAGGCATCCAGGGCATCGGTGTCGTAGTGCTGGCGGAGCACCCCGTCGACCAGACCGTGACTCAGGATGTCCGCGTGGATCTCGTCCGCTGTCGCCTGCCACTTGGCCTGCAGCTCAGAGTTGTCGCGGATGGCGGCCAGCTTGGCGGCTCGGTCCATCGCCACCCAGCACATCAGCTTGGAGGAGACGTAGTGCTGGGGTTTGCCGCGGGCCTCCCAGATGCCCTGGTCGGGCCGCTGCCAGACGTTGGTCGCGCACTGGGCCTGGGCCTCCACGATCGGCCAGAGGCGCCGGGGGAGACGCTGGCTGTGCATCGTGTGCTTGAGGATCGAATCGAGCACGGCGCCGAACACGTCGTTCTGACGCTGGTCGAATGCACCGTTTCCGATGCGCACCGGCCGGGCGCCGGCATACCCCGAGAGGTCCTCGCGCACCGTCTCGGTCAGGTCCCGGCGACCGTCGATCCCGTACATGATCTGCAGGCCGCCATCGGCGTTGGGTTCGAGGTCCGCGACGAACTGCATGAACTCGTCCGCCTCCCAGTCCAGGCCCAGCAGGTGCAGCGCCTGCAGGGTGAAGGTCGAGTCCCGCATCCAGGTGTAGCGGTAGTCCCAGTTGCGCTCGCCCCCGGGGGTCTCCGGCAGTCCGGCCGTCAACGCCGCCACGGTGGCACCGGTCGGCATGTAGGTGAGGCCCTTGATCGTGAGCGCCGAGCGCTGGATCGCCTCCTTCCAGCGGTGGTCGGCGCCCGGGCGCGCCCGTCCGAGCCACCGGCGCCAGAACCGGACAGTCGCGTCCAGTCGCCGGTTCGCGTCCTCGAATTCGGTCGGCACTGACAGCTCCGCCCCCCAGCCGAGTGCGGCGTAGACTCGCTCGCCGGCGACGAGCGTGTGCCGAGCGCGGACCCGGCTGACCTCGATCCCGAGATCGAGGTCGGTCTGGAGACGGATCGTCTGGCCGGCTCCCGTGGCATCGGCCGTATGGCGATCGGCGTGCACCAGCGTCCACTCGGCCGGGGTACGTCCGTAGTCGAACGCCGGCTCGCAGATCAGTTCGACCTCCACCTCACCGTCCAGGCAGGTCACCGTCCGCACGAGCATGTGATCGGCGTCCTCGTCGGTCGGCGGGCGGGTGTGCGGCGTGACGCGATCCTCGTGCGTGGTCGGCCCCATCGTCAGCGCGTCGCGAACCTCGATCCACCCGCTGCTCGTCTTCCACGTCGTGACCAGCACGTTGGTGCCGGGCTCGTAGTGGCGGTCGGACGGGACCATGACACCGAACGGCCCGAGGCGGAACATCCCGGCTTCGCGGTCGAGCAGCGACCCGAATGTGCTCGGCGCATCGAAGCGGGGCACGCACAGCCAGTCGATCGAACCGTCCGGGGCGACGAGCGCGCCGGTGTGGCAGTCCGACAGGAACGCATAGTTGGCGATCGGGGTGAACGGCGACGGGGCCGCAGCGCTCTGAGCCGGTCGCTGAGCGGCGACCTTCTTCTTGTCCTCGGACCGCTGGTTACCGGCGCCCTTGCGCTTGCCCTTCGGGGCAACGACTGCCATCTTGACCTCCTCGCCACCGCGCGTCAGGAGCGCCGGTGTTTCGTTCGACTCAGGTGCTCGGACCCCGACCGTAGGACGTGGGGCGGGGGCGAGCGTCACCCCGATCGGGTGACGGCCCCCGGGCCGAGTGGCGCCGACGATCGACGGACGCGGTGCAGATCAGGCGACCACCGGGGTCGAGGAGACCGGAGGGGTGGGTCGGAACGGGTGGAGCGCGTCGTCCCCGGCTGCCCCGACGACGCCCCAGGATGCCTCGGGGACCTCGTTCCAGACGCCGGCGACGTCCCCGAGCGGTTCGGACACGATCAGCCGCGCGGTGTCCGAGATCTGCTGGAAGAGCTCTCGCTCGGGGTACATCTTGCGCAAGGTGGGGACGTCGGTGGTGTAGAAGAGCGATCGGGATTTGCGTTCGCTGGAGTACCGAAATGCCCAGATGCTCTCGCCATCGGTGGTGGCGATCGTGCCCTGGAAGGGGTGCGGCACATCCCGGCGCCCGGCGAGCTCCTCGATCAGACCGATGGCCTGCGCGACGGCCGCCGGGGGGTCATCCGTGAGGCCGAGCGTGAGGGCCAGGTGGAAGAGGAATTCGGTGTCGGACGTGCCCTGGATGAGGGGGTAGAGCGACGGGTCGATCGCCAGCACGACGTCACGCTTGATCGTCGCGAATTCGTTGATGTAGCCGTTGTGCATGAACAGCCACCGCTCGTGGCGGAACGGATGACAGTTGGTCTGCTGCACGGCGCTGCCGATCGCCGCCCGGATGTGGGTGAAGAACAGCGGCGACGTGATGTGACCCGACAGCTCACGGAGGTTGGCGTCGTTCCACGCCGGTTCGGTGCTGTGGTAGACGCCGGGGGTGTCGGGGGTCCCGTACCAGCCGACCCCGAAGCCATCACCGTTCGTCGGTTCGGCGCCGAGGCGGGAGTGCAGGCTCTGGTCCACCAGTGAGTTGGGTCCCTCGTAGAGCGCCGTCTTGATCAGAAGCGGAGATCCGGTGTATGCGAGCCAGCGGCACATGAGCCGCCCCTTTCTGTCGTTGCGTGGTCTGGGGTCCCGATCGCACGGAGGGTCCTCGGGAAACGTTGCGCCTGATCCCACGACCGGCAAGGAGGCTGGCACGTGCACCGTCGGCGGCGAGCATCCAGATCGGATGCCGCTCAAGAAGCGCCGGGCACTGCCACGGCGCTGGACGGCAGGGGTAGGATCCGGGACGGTCCGGCGCGACCGGGATGCCGGGCCACGGGATCGGAGGAGGAACGATGTTGTGCACCATGCCGCGGCCTCGGCGGGCCGCGCTCTCGGCGGCGGTGATCGGCACGCTGGCGTCTCCCTCGTCGGGTCGCTCGCCGTCTCGGCGTCCGCCAGGCTGCCCCATCCGCGGACGACCCTGATCGTTCCGGGGAGCTCGATCGGTGGCGTGAAGCTCGCGATGAACCGGAGCCAGGTGTTCCACCAGTGGGGCTCGACGACCTGCATCCCCGGTGTGTGCACGTGGGCGGCCGGGTCGGCATTCGGCGCCGAGCGGGCGACCGTGAGCTTCTACCAGGGCGAGGTCATCCAGGTCGACATCAACGCCGGAACGAGTGGGACCTCGTTGCGCTTCAAGCCCGGTGTCCTGTCACGGTGGAGGACGGCGAGGCACATCTCCCTCGGGTCGACGAAGGCCGCCGTCAAGCGGGCCTATCCGTCGGCCCGGGCGAACCGGTCGACCGGAGTCAATGGCTGGGATCTGTTCTACGGCGGCGGAGCCGGACTGCACTTCATGCGCTTCTCGACGTTCGGCGCCGGCATCAGTTCGGACCGGGTGCGGTACATCGAGCTCGCTTGCAGCCACAGCCGCTGCTGAGGCATCGCCCGCCGCGGCGAATCAGGATCGTGACGAGATCGAGCGGCCCAGGCGCATCACACGACGGAGCGGTTGCGTCACCCTCCAGCTGAGCGAGGTCTCGTACGCGCGGACCTGCGCCTCCAGGCCGCTCAGGCTCTGACCTCTCATCCGGTTCTCGATGGCCTCCTCGACCAGTTCGCGCTGGAGCTGACGGATGTTGTGGCGAAGCGCCGCGTACTCGCGCGGGTCGTCCGATGGGCGCTCGATGTCGTCGGTCGTCAGCTCGACGTCGCGCCGGCGCAGCACCGCCCAGCTGAAGTTGTGGAACTGCGGCGAGATCTGAACGATCTCGAATGCCCGTCCCCAATGCTCACGGACCCACCAGTCGGACATCAGCACTGCCGGGCCACCCGCCTCCCAATCACGGTGGTAGCCGAGGACATTCATGCCGATCCGGTCCTCGACCCACGGCTCCTTGGCGAACCAGTCGGAGCTCCAGCGCCCCATGAAGGTCGCGATGAGCAGACCCTGCGGCTTGAGCATGCGGTGGAGTTCGAGCAGCCAGGACGTCGAGTTGTCCGAGAGGTGGGTGAAGACCGAGACAGCGTAGATCAGGTCGAAGCTGCCCTCTTCGAGACCGAGCGGCGGCCCCACCGAGGACCGCCACCCGTGAAACGGCGGCGAGAGGTGCTGCTCGATCCAGTCGATGCTCGGACCGTGGATGTCGGTGCCCCAGAATTCGGCGATCTCCGCCTCACGCGCGAAGTGGCGGAGGGTCCGCCCGGCGCCCGAGCCGAAGTCGAGAACCCGCTTGCCCTCGAACGACCATCCCGCGGGAAGCAGGTCGACGATGTGGCGCTTGGTCTGGGCGCCAAGCTGACGGTAGGCGACCTCCGGGTCGCTCCACCCCTCGGCCGGAAATACGCGCAGCACGAGTTCTCGGGGCGGGAGCGGCAGATCGGCGTCCGCGGGAACGGGCAAGGAAACCTAGTTTAGACCCGATTTAGGTTGCCGCCGGGCTGTGCCATCGCTCACGGCGCTGGTTGCGCCCCGACCCAAGCGGGGAGACCCACATCGCCGTGCCCGGGCCCCGCAACACACACGAACCCCACGACACACTCAACCGTTGGCTGATCCTCCTGTTCGCGGTCGCCTGCGGAGCGACGGTGGCCAACCTGTACTACGTCCAGCCGCTGCTGGCGAAGATCGCCGAGGCGTTCCACACCTCCGACGGGAACGCCGGGCTGCTCGTCACGGTGACCCAGGTGTTCTACGCGATCGGGCTCGTGTTCGTGGTGCCGCTCGGCGATCTGCTCGACCGCCGTCGCCTGATCGTCCGCCTGCTCGTGCTCTCGACCCTCGGGCTGATCCTCGCCACCGCCGCCCCGGAGCTGCCGGTGCTCGCGCTCGCGCTCGCCGTCACCGCGGCGACGGCCGTCGTGGCCCAGATCCTCGTCCCGTTCGCGAGCACCCTTGCCCCCGAGGAGCGCCGTGGTGCGGTCGTCGGGCAGGTGATGAGCGGCCTGCTCACCGGAATCCTCCTCGCCCGCACCGTCTCCGGACTGATCGCCGGGTACACCGACTGGCGCGTTCCGTTCGCCTTCGCAGCCGTGATCATGGTGCTGCTCGGCCTCGCGCTGTGGCGGGCGCTCCCTGAGCGTGAGCCGCCGTCCTCGCTGCCGTACGCCGAGCTCCTGCGGAGCATCGGCCGACTGATCCGCGATGAGCCGGTGCTCCGGCGGCGCATGTTCTACGGAGCCTGCGGATTCGCGAGCTTCTCGCTGGTGTGGACGACGATCGCGTTCCTGCTCTCACGTGCGCCGTACCACTACAGCGAGCAGGTGATCGGGCTGTTCGGGCTCGCCGGCCTCGCCGGGGCGGTGGCCGCCCAGGGCTTCGGCCGGGTCGCCGACCGTGGCTGGGGCCGGGCCGGGACGGGCGGGGTGCTCGCGCTGCTGCTGCTCAGCTGGGGGGTCCTGCTGCTCGGCGCGCACTCGGCCGCGGCGGTGGTCCTCGGGCTGGTGCTGCTCGACTTCGGAGTCCAGGGCCAGCAGGTCGTCAGCCAGCACGTCATCTACGGCCTCGGTCGCGAACACGCGAGCCGGGTCACCGCGGCCTACATCACGGCGAGCTTCATCGGCGGCGCGATCAGCTCGGCGGTCGGCTCGCTGGTGTGGGACGCCGGAGGCTGGACGGCGGTGTGCGCGTGCGGCATCGTCGTGGCCGTGCTCGCGCTCACGGCGTGGATGACCGAGTTCGCGCCGCGGGGGGCTGCTGCCGCGAGGCGATCCCGGGCCTGAGGCACCCGGAGTTCCCGGCTCCGGCACCCGAGTACCCTCACCGCGATGGACAGCATCACAGTGACCGCAGAAGAGCTCGAGACCATGCAGCGTGAGCTGAACGACCTCGAGAGCACCGGCCGCAGCGAGATCGCCGCGCGGATCAAGACCGCCCGAGAGTGGGGGGACCTCAAGGAGAACGCCGAGTACCACGCGGCAAAGGAGGACCAGGCCCACCTCGAGACCCGCATCCTCCGCCTGCGGGATTCGGTGCGCAACGCCGTCGTCGTGGAGAGCTCCGCCTCGACCGACGTCGTCGGCCACGGGTCCACCGTCACCTACAGCGACACCGCCTCGGGTCGCGAGCAGACCTACCGGATCGTCTCGCCGCACGAGGCGAAGCCGGGGGAGGGGACGCTCTCGTCCCAGTCTCCCGTGGCGAAGGCCCTCGTCGGCCGCAGGCTCGGCGAGCTGGTCAAGGTGGAGACCCCGGCCGGCGCGCGCGAGCTGAAGATCGAGTCGATCAGCTGAACGCGGTTCAGGAACGCGACGGCGGCCGCACGGTCGCCGTCGATCCGGACCGCCCCGCGGCGCTCGGCATCATCGATCGGGGCGTCGCGCCACACGAGCTCGGCGAGCGTGCCGGTGTCGGTGTGGATCGTCGCCGCCGGCGCACTGTCGTCCTCGCCGTCGATCACGAGCGTCTCCGTGGCGGCCCGGGCGATGTGGCGCCGTCCCTCGCCGAAGTCGAGCGCGACGATCGTCGCGGCTGGCGGCCGGTAGCTCGTCTTCAGCGCGAGCAGCATCGCGCTCGCCGTCAGCGGCCCGATCCCGTCGGGCATCGGCTCGTATCGCCCCCAACCCCCGAGCGCGAGCAGCACGGGCTCGATCGCGCGGCCCCGCTCGGTGAGCTCGTACACGTGTGAGGCGGCCGGCGGCGGCAGCGTGCCGCGTCGCAGGACGCCGGCGGCATCGAGCTCCCGCAGGCGCTGGGCCAGGACGTCCGACGCGACCGACGGGAGGGCCGCGCGGAGATCGCTGAACCGCTTCGGCCCGGTCAGGAGCTCCCTGACGACGAGTAGCGCCCAGCGGCCGCCGAGCACGTCGAGGGCCCGAGCGATGCCGCAGGGATCGCGGTACGAGCGCTGCCTGGCCACAGCGGAATTGTAGCTACTCCCAACTAGTTAGTTGGAAAAACCAACTAGCTCTGTTACGGTCGCCCAGACTGAGAAATCCGATGACCAGGAGGCAGCGCGTGAGCGAACGGAGCGGATATCGACACGGAGTGCCGTGCTGGGTGGCGGCGGTCGAGCAGGATCCGCCGGCCGCGGCGCGGTTCTACGCCGAGGTGATGGGGTGGAGCACCGAGGATCTGATGCCGGACGGTGCCGGCGAGGCCTACATACGCTGCCGCCTCCACGGCGACGACGTCGCGGCCGTCGTTTCGACCGGGCCCGCGCCGGCGCCGCCGAGCGCTGTGTGGGCCACCCACATCTGGGTCGACAGCACCGACGAGGCGGCACGAGCGGCCGAGCGGGCCGGCGGCACAGTGATCGCGCCGTCGTTCGACTCCCCCGGCGGGGCGCGGGTCGCCGTGCTCGCCGATCCGACCGGCGCGGTGTTCTGCACCTGGGAGCCCGCCGACCACACCGGGGCGCGCCGCGTCAACGAACCCGGCGCCTGGGCGATGAGTTCGCTGGCCACCGGTGATGGGGAGCGAGCGGCGGCCTTCTACGGCGAGATGTTCGGCTGGAGGACCGAGACGTTCGAGACTCCGGATGGCGAGATGACGCTGTTTCGCCTCCCCGGATATGTGGGCGGTGAGCCGGAGCAACCGGTCTCCCGAGAGGTGATCGCGGCGATGCGGCCGCTCCTGCCGGCCGAGTGCGATGCCGGGGTCGGCCCGCACTGGGCTCCGGACTTCTGGATCGACGATGCCGCGGGCGCCGCCGAGCGGGCGGCGCGGCTCGGGGGCCAGGTCCTCGCCGAGCCGCGCGATGCGCCTCCGTTCCGGCGGGTGGTGCTGGCCGACCCGGAGGGGGCGTCGTTCCACCTCAGCCAGCTGATGATCTGAGGCGGGTCAGGCCGCGGGGTCGTCCGGAACCTCGCTGGAGACGATCCGGTCGGGCTCGCCGTCGACCTCGGTCGACCGGTCGCTCTCGAGCTCCGGGGTGATCGCATTACGCTCGGGGTTGCCGTGGCCGTCTCCGTGGGTCGCGTTTTCGATCAGGTCGGCCTCGGCGGCCTCGAAGCCCTCCGCCTCGCCGCCACCCGCCTGGTAGACGGGATCAAGCGCGGCGATCCGGGCTCTCCACCGGCACGGCACCGCCGATTGCTGCGGCCTCGGCAGCCGCGGCCGCCTCCTCCTGGGCGACGAGCGTCTCACCGGCGCGGGGGCTGCCGGCGTCCGACATCGCGGCGTCGAGAGGTTCGCGGGCCGCGAGGCCCTCGCCGCTGACGCCCGTGACCGCCTCGGGCGGTGCATCCGAGAGCCGTCCGCGCGGACGGCGTTCGGTGAGCGCGGCGCCGAGGATCTGGCCGGCGCCGAGGCCGGCCAGCGGCAGCCAGTCGGCGGTGCGGGTGCCCTTGGTTCGCTGGAGCGAGAGGGCTCCGGCGACGAGCAATCCGCCGCCGATCGCGTCGACGAGCAGATGTGTGCTCATCGAGAGCTTGCGGCGGATGCCGAACTCGTAGTCGGTGAACGCCGTGTTGACGAGCATCACAGCGCCGGTGGCCGCGGTCAGCGCCTGGGCGCGGCGGTCACGGATGGGCAACAGTCGGGGGGCGCCGAGGGCGGCGACGGTGCCGGCGATGTCGCCGACACCATGGAGCTTGGTCGAGATGAGAGCCATGGCGGAGTACCTACCCGACGGGCTCTCGTGCAATCCGGACAACGTCGCGCGGGGGTCCCATATCCCCTGTCACCATAGGGCGCCATGCACCGTCGCGCATGGCTGGCCTTCGCGGCCGCATCACTGATCTGGGGCGTGCCGTATCTGTTCATCCGGATCGCCGTCCGCGGCGGCATGACCCCGCTGACGCTCGCCTGGGGGCGGGTCACCCTGGCCGCGATCGTGCTGCTCGGGCTCGCCTGGCGGGCCGGGACGCTCGGCACGCTGCGGGGCCACGGCCGGTGGCTCGCCGCCTACGCCGTGGCCGAGATCTCGATCCCGTTTCCGCTGATCGCCTTCGGTGAGCAGCGGATCGCCTCGTCCCTGGCGGCGATCACGATCGCCGCCGTGCCGCTCATCGCCGCTCTGCTGGCCCTGCGCTTCGACCACGAGGAACGGCCGACGCCGCTGCGGGCGCTCGGGCTGCTGATCGGATTCGGCGGGGTCGTCGCGCTCGTCGGCATCGACGTCGCCGGCAGCTCCCGGGAGCTGCTCGGCACCGGCGCGGTGTTGCTCGCCGCCGTCGGCTATGCGTGCGGGCCGATGCTGTTCAAGCACGGCCTGTCCCACCTCGATGCGCGCGCGGCGATGGGCGCGAGCCTCGCGATCGTCTCCGTGCTCCTGCTCCCGCTGGCGATCGTCGACCTCCCCGGCCGCACCCCGACGGCCGGCGCGTTCGCCGCCGTGGCGTTCCTCGGGCTGGTCTGCACCGCCCTGGCCTTCGTGGTGTTCGCGGTCCTCGTCCGCGAGGCCGGGACGAGCCGCGCGACGGTGATCACGTACGTCAACCCCGTCATCGCCGTGCTGCTCGGGGTGATCGTGCTCGGCGAGCAGCCCGGGACGGGCGCTGTCGCCGGTCTGCTGCTGATCCTCGCCGGTTCGTGGCTGTCGACCGGCGGGCGGCTGCCACCGAACGGCCTGCCGCTCCGCCTGCGGACGCGGACCCGGCGCCGCCGCTCAGTGGGAGTACAGCCGGTCGAGCAGGTTCTCCATCGCGGGTGAGGTCTGCCCGTTGCCCGGGCAGCACGTCGGCCCGTTCACGGAGCTGATGCCGATCTCCAGATGCGGCCCGGTCGAGAGGCCGACGATCCCGCATCCGACCTCGGCGATCGGTTGACCCGCGGTGACCGCCGCACCGACCGGGACGAGGTCCGGCGCGGCGTGTCCGTAGTAGATGAAGCGGCCGTTGAGCGGACCGCCCTCGACCTTGAGCACCGGGGCGTAGGGCCCGAAGCCCGAGATTCCCTCGGAGACGATCACGCCGTTGGTGACCGCGAGCAGCACGGCCTTCGGGCCGCACGCGCCTCCGTTGGTCGAGATGTCGACCCCCTGATCCGGGGACCAGGTGCTCGGCGGGGCGACCACCGTCAGCGGGGAGATCGGGAACACGAAGCCCTGGCCGGGTCCGAGGGCGTTGAGCTCCTGCACGATCTTCAGCTCCCGCCGCACCTCGGCCAGCGAGACCGGGTGGGCGTTGGGGTCGCCGACCGGGGCGCTCCCGCCGGCGCTCACGGGCTGATCGCCGACGAGGGGCTCAACCGCCTGGGGGTGAGCCGCCGGCCCCGCCGCCCCGCTCGTCGCGGTGCCCGAGGCCGACGTGCCACTTCCCGCTGACCGGCCGCACGCGGTGAGCACGGCGACGGCGAGTGTGGCGAGGAGAATCCCCGCCATGGCCCGTCTCATGCGGTCGCACGGAGTTGGCCCAGCGGTGGCCGCTCGACCGGCCCGCCGCCGTCCCCGGCCCCGACCAGCGGGGCCAGGGGAGGGGCCCAGTCGCCGCTCAGCCGGCCCTCACGCCGGAGGCGGCTGCCCACGGCGTGCAGCACGGCCGAGGCCATCGGGCCGAGCTCGGCCAGCGTCTGGTGGGCGTTCTGACGGACATCGAGGTCGACCTGGGCGATGCCGTCGAGCCCGACCTCGGCGTAGGCGTCGATCAGGAGCGCGATGTCGACCCCGTAACCGGTGAGGAACGGGAGGCGCTCGAGCAGCCCCCGGCGGGCGGCCATCTCGCCGGCGAGGGGCTGGCGGATACCGGCGAGCTCGGCATAGAACATCTGGAGCAGTGGCCGGGCCGTCAGCTCGGTCACCCGACCGCCCCCGTCCGGGAGCACCTGCTCGCCGATCCGGAACGGCCGGCGGTAGAAGCCCTTGACGAACGACAGCCCGGGATCCTCGAGCAGGGGCCCGATCAGCCCACAGGCGAAGTGCGGCCCGACCATCTCGGAGTCGGCGTCGAGGAAGCAGACGATCTCGCCGATCGTGACGCTCAGCGCCCGCCACATCGCGTCGCCCTTTCCGAGCACCGGCCCGTACTCGGGCATCAGGGCGGACTGGCGGTGGACCTCGGCGCCGAGCGACCGCGCGATCTCCGCAGTCGCGTCGGTGGAGTCGTCGACGACGAGCAGCTGGTCGACGACCCCGAGCTCCCGCAGCGGCAGCAGCGCCTTGATGATCGCCCCGATCGTCTCCTGCTCGTCACGGGCCGGCAGGCACACCGTCACGGGCACGTCGGCCTCGCCAAGCGCCTGCCGTGCCGCGGCGAGCCGCGCCGGGGTGAAGCGGCTGTGGTGGTCGGTGTTCGCGGCCTCCCATGAACTCATCGACATCCGCCTGACAGGATGGCAGCCCGAGGCCTCGGCAGCGGCCGCTCCACGCCGCGCCCGGTGCCGGATCGCCGTCTACGGGGTCGCGGTGCGCAGCCGGCGGGCGCTCCGCTCGGCCCACGGAACCTCGCCGAACGCCTCGACCACGCTCCGGGCGGCTGCCTCGTGGTCGTAGGCCACCCGGCGCAGCTCGATCTCACCGCCCTCGAGCAGCGCGTATGCCGCTCGCGGGTCGCCGTCGAGCGGCATCCCGACGCTGCCGGGGTTGACCAGCTCGGGTCCGTCGTCGCCGTGGCGGCGGCGGAACTGGAGGTGGGTGTGCCCGAACACGACCGTCGCCTCCGGGGCGCCGGCGAGGAACTCCGCGTCGGTGGCCTGGGGCTCGGGGAGGAACGACTCGAGGTCCGAGCGCGGTGAGGCGTGGCAGAAGCGGATGCCATCCCGGACGAGCACCTCCTGGAGCGCGCCGAGGTCGGTCGCCGCCTGGAGGCCGAGCGCGGCCCGGGTGTCGGCGATCGCCCGCTGGAGGAGCTCGTCGGTGTCGGCCTGGTCGGGGTGGGCCGTCCAGCGATCGACGTTCCCGCGGATCCAGCCCGCCGCCTCGCCGAGGCTCTGAAGCTCGACCACGGTCTCGGCCGGGGCCGGCCCGAACAGCGCATAGTCGCCGCCGAGGACGAACTGCTCGGCGCCAGCGGCATGGGCATCGCCGAGCACGGCGCGGAGCGCGGCGAGGTTGCCATGGACGTCGTAGAGGATCGCGGTCCGGCTCACGTGCGCCGGCCCTCCCAGCTGAAGCCCCGGATGGCGAGGGCGATGCCCAGCACCCCCCAGGCCACGATCACGCCGAGGGCATCGATGTTCTGGCTCAGCCCGACGCCCGTGACCATCGCGCCCGACAGGCCATCGATCAGGTGTTTGAGCGGGAGTGCCTCGGCGATCCCCTTGATGAAGCTCGGGGCGTGGGCGGCGTCATAGAAGACGCCGGAGACGAAGATCACGGGCAGGAACACGGCGTTGATGTAGGCGGGGGCGGAGTCGAAGTTCGGGATCGCGTGCGAGAAGGCCACCCCGAGCGAGGCGAAGCACACGACGCCCGCCGTGACGAACACCACGAGCTCCACCCAGTCCTTCGGCCACCCGGTGCCGAAGAACACCTTGCCCGCAACGGTGATGATCGTGATCTGCAGCGCGGTGTTCGTGACCGCGTTGCCGGCCACGCCGAGCAGGTACGAGAGGCCCGGGATCGGGGTGCCGCGGATCCGCTTCAGGACACCCTGCTCGCGCAGGAAGGTCATGTTGAAGGCGAGGGCGGTGAACGTCGTCGACATCACGCTCATCCCGGCGATCCCGGGCACGATCACGTTGAGGGCGTGCTGGTTCCCGTGGAGGATCGCGCCGAAGAAGCCGAGGAACAGCAGCGGCAACATGAAGTTGAAGAACGCTGCGCTCGGGTTGCGCCAGAACAGGCGCCGCTCGAGGCGGTACTGACGCCACGCGAGGCCAAGGGTCTCAGCCATCGACGGTCTCCGGATCGCGCTCACGGCGCCGCCCGCGCCCGCGCCGGCGCTCGCGCCGGGACGGGGTGACGGGCGGGATCCCGCCGCCGTCGGCGTCGTCACCCGCGGTGAGCTCCAGGTAGACGTCCTCGAGCGTCGGACGGGCGACGCTCAGCTGCTCGAGCCGCTCCCCGCGCGCGAGCGCCTCCCCGGTGAGCTCGTGCAGCAGCGCGGTCGGGTCGTCGGTCTGCTGCTCGACCCGCCGTCCGTCGACCGCGGTGAAGGCGACGCGGTAGACCGCGTCGGCGCCGAGATCCTGGGGCGCGCCCTCGACGAGGATTCGGCCGTCCTTGATGATCGCCACCCGATCGGCGAGCGCCTGCGCCTCGTCGAGGTAGTGGGTCGTGAGGAGCACGGTCTTGCCCAGCGTGCGCAGCGACCGGATCGTCTCCCAGGCGTTGCGCCGGGCTGCGGGGTCGAAGCCGGTGGTCGGCTCGTCGAGGAAGATCAGCTCCGGATCGCCGACCAGCGCGAGCGCCAGGTCCAGACGTCGCAGCTGGCCGCCCGACAGTGTGCGGGCCATCTCCTGCTCCTTGCCCTGGAGGCCGGTGAGCGCGATCACCTCGTCGACGTCCCGGGGGTGGGGGTACAGCGAGCCGAAGTGGGCGATCGCCTCGCGAACGCGGATGTGGCGGTAGAGCCCGGTCGTCTGGAGCACGATCCCCACCCGGGCGCGCAAGGCACGGCTGCGGTCCTGGGGGTCGAACCCGAGCACGCTCACCGTTCCGGCGCTCCGTCGGCGATACCCCTCGAGGATCTCGACCGTGGTCGTCTTCCCGGCCCCGTTGGGCCCGAGCAGGCCGAACACCTCGCCGCGGCGGACGTCGAAGTCGATCCCCCGGACGGCCTCGAATCCGCCGTACGAGCGACGGAGGCCGCGAACCTCTATGGCCAGTTCCGACACCTCCCTGATGATGGCAGCGATCCCGTCCGGGGCGGCTCCCGCGCGCGCTGCGCGCGCTGTAGCGTTGGCGGCGCGTGCGCCGTGCCTGCATCGACATCGGCTCCAACACGACGCGGCTGCTCGTCGCCGACTGCGGAGATGGGAGCCTGCGCGAGATCCGCCAGGACCGAGTGTTCACCCGGATCGGCGCGGAGCTGCGGGGCGACGGCCGGATCTCGGCGGCGAAGGTCGCCGAGGTGGTCGAGGTCGTCCACCGCCAGCTCGAGCTCGCCCACGCGCTCGGCGCGGACTGGGTCGCCGCGGTGGCCACGGCGGCGCTCCGCCAGGCCGAGAACCGCGACGAGCTGCTCGGCGCGCTCGAGCAGCGGTGCGGACTGACCGCCTCGATCCTCACCGGCGAGGAGGAGGCCCGGCTCGCGTTCTGCGGCGCCGCCGGCACGCTCGATCGGCCGGTGCAGGGTCCGCTCGCGGTGATCGACGTCGGCGGGGGATCCTCCGAGGTCGCGGTCGGGCTCGTGGATCAGGGTGTCAGCTGGTGGCGCTCGCTCGAGATCGGCTCCGGCGCGCTCGCCGAGGAGTGCTTCACGGGGGACCCGCCCGGACCCGCCGAGCTGGCGGCGGCGGGCGCGGTCGCCGGGGCGGTGACCGCGGACCTCGACCCCCCGCCGGTCGCCGCGGCGATCGCCGTCGGCGGCAGCGCGACCTCGCTCGGTCGGCTCGCCGGCGAGGTCCTCGATCCTCCGGCGATCGTCCGCGCGATCGGCCTGCTCGCGAGCCTGCCGGCGAGCGACGTCGCGCGGCGCTTCTCGCTCGATGTCGATCGCGTCCGGTTGCTCCCGGCCGGGTTGCTCATCCTCCAACACATCTCCCGTCGGCTCGGGGTCCCGCTGCGGGTCGGGCGTGGCGGCGTGCGCGAGGGCGTGCTCCTGGAGGCGCCGGCGTGACGCCGGAGGACACCGGTGAGCCGGAGGAGGTCGGCATCGACCGCGCGCTCGCGGCCGATCCACCGATGGCCCCGCGCGAGGCGCTCGCCCAGGTCCGGCTGCGAGCCCCGACGCGCGGCAACCGCCGGCTGGAGCGGCTGCTGGAGGCGGTCAACGAGGACCCGCAGGTGAAGGCGTGGTGGCATGTGAGCGCCGTCAACGCCACCCGGCGACTGCAGATGTCCGATCACTCGTGGGTCCACATCCAGATCGTGCTCAACATCGGTCTGCGCCTCGGGCGGCTGCTGTTCCGGCGCGGCGTCGTCCCGAGCGTCGTCGCCGACTACGGGATGAGCGACCGCGACGCCGAGGTGGTGATCGCCGCCGCCTGCCTCCTCCACTGCGTCGGGATGTCGATCCACCGCGAGGATCACGAGCGGTACAGCCTGTTCCTGACCGCCGACAAGCTCGGCGATCTCCTGGCGTCGGCCTACGAGGAGCCCGAGCGGACGATCATCGTCTCGGAGTCGCTGCACGCGATCATCGGCCACCGCCGCCGGGGCGACCCGTTCACCGTCGAGGCCGGGATCGTGCGGGTCGCCGACGCCCTCGACATGGCCCGCGGCCGCTCGCGGGTGCCGTTCGAGTCCGGCCATCAGAACATCCACTCGCTGTCGGCGTACGCGATCGAGCAGGTGAAGATCTCGCCCGGCCGCGACCGGGCGGTCCGGGTCGAGATCGATATGTCGAACAGCGCCGGGATCTTCCAGGTCGACGAGCTCCTGGCGACGAAGCTCCGCGGCTCGGGACTCGAGGAGCACATCGAGGTGATCGCCCGGATCGACGCCGAGCACGAGAAGCGGCTGATCCCGGTGTTCCGGATCTGAGCGGAGATGGGCGACGAGGGCAAGACCACGGCGACTCGGCGGGCGGTGCTCTCCGCGGGTGTGCTCGCCGTCGTCGCGGTCGTGCTGTGGGGCGGCTACGGGGGACACTGGCACTGGACCGGGATCGACGGCCACACCGCGACCCTGTGGGACTGGATGCAGCTGCTCCTGCTGCCGATGGCTGTCGCCGTGGTGCCGATCTGGATGAGCCGCGAGGCACGGCTCGAGCACCGGGTCAAGGTGGCCGTAGCGGCGGTCCTGCTCGCTTTCGTACCGGTGGTGCTCGCCGGCTACCTCGTCCCGTGGCCGTGGACGGGCTTCAGCGACAACAAGCTGTGGGACTGGCTCAATCTCGTCGCGCTGCCCTTCGCCGTCGCGATGCTGCCCCTGTGGCCCGAGGTCCGGCGGGCCTGGACCCCGCGGCACACGCTGGTCGCGCTCGGCGGGGCGGTCGTCGCCGCGATCATCATCCTCGGCGGCTACCTCATTCCGTGGGAATGGACCGGGTTCACCGGCAACACGCTCTGGAACTGGCTCCACCTACTGCTTCTGCCGCTGCTGCTGCCGACGGTGATCGTGCCGGCGCTGAAGCCGCTCGCCCAGTCGCGCGTCGTCCCGGCGACGCCCGTCGACCCCCCGGACGCGCGATGAATGGCGATTCACGCAGAGGGGGTCGAACCGGATCGCCGATGAATGGCGATTCACCGGCGGGGGGTGACGGCGGATCGCCGATGAATGGCGGTTCACTCGCGCGGGGCGCGAGTCCGGTGCCGAAGTTCGCCCGCCGGGTAGGCTGAGCAGCGATGCCATCGAGTCCCGCCGTCCCCGCACCCGGGTCACGCGCGCTCCGCGCGCTCAATGTCCTCACCAAGCTGAACGTCGAGCTCTACCGCCGAACGGGCGGGCGGATCGGCGGAAAGATAAAGGGCGCGCCGATCCTGCTGCTCGACCACGTCGGCCGCAAGAGCCGGGAGCGCCGCACCACCCCGGTGCTCTACCTGCGCGACGGGGACGACGTCGTGATCGTGGCCAGTCGCGGCGGTTCGGACGCGACGCCGGCGTGGTGGCTCAACCTGAAGGCGGCACCGGCGACGACCGTCCAGATCGGGAGCGAGACGGTCCCCGTCACCGCTCGGGAGGCGGACCCGACCGAGAAGGCGCGGCTGTGGCCGAAGCTCGTCGAGATGTACGGCGACTACGCCGTCTACCAGCGCCGCACGACCCGGGAGATCCCGGTCGTGATCCTCGCCCCGCGCAGCTGACCGCGCCCTACCGCAGCTGACCGCGCGCTACCAGTGCACGCCGCGCATCAGATGCGCGAGCGCGACCTGCTCGGTCGAGGCCTGCTCGTTGGGGTCCTTCTCGCCCTTCGCGGCCGCGGAGTCCGGGAACACCTTGTACGCCGTCGAGAGGATCTGATCGACGGCCTTCGGCATCAGGGCATAGGCGACCTCGCCGAAGGTCCCGAGCCGGGTGTTGATCTGCTTCGGCTTGGCCCGGATCGCCTCGCAGATGAGGTCGGCGGCCTCGTCGGGCGAGATCGTCGGGAAGCTGTCGTAGATCTTCGTCGGGGCGATCATCGGCGTCCGGACGAGCGGCATGTGGATCGTCGTGAAATGGACGTTGTCGCTGATGCACTCCGAGCCGACGACCCGGGTCCAGGCGTCGAGCGCGGCCTTCGACGCCACATACGCGCTGAACCGCGGCGGGTTCGTCTGCACCCCGATCGAGGAGACGTTGACGACGAGGCCGCTGCGCCGATCGCGCATGTGGGGCAGCAGCCCCATGATCAGCTTGATCGTGCCGAGGTAGTTGAGCTGGATCGTCCGCTCGAAGTCGTGGAAGCGGTCGTAGGAGAGCGCGATCGAGCGGCGGATCGAGCGGCCGGCGTTGTTGACCAGCACGTCGACCGCGGGATGGTCGGCGAGCACCTGCCGGCACAGCTCGTCGACCGACTGCGGATCGGACACGTCGGCCGAGTAGGCGTAGGCCGTCCCGCCCATGTCCTCGATCTGCTGCTTGGTCTCCTCGAGCTTGTCCGCGCTGCGCGCCACGAGCAGCGGGATCCCGCCGGCGCGGGCGATCTTGAACGCCGCCGCGCGGCCGATCCCGCTGGAGGCGCCGGTGATGAGCACCGTCTTGCCGTTCACGGCGCCCTCGAAGCTGCGGTCCTTGAACAGGTCCGGGTCGAGGTTGCGCTCCCAGTAGTCCCACAGCTTGTCGGCGTAGGTGTCGAGCGCCGGGACCTCGATCCCGCTGCCGGCCAGCGCGCGCTCGGTGTCCCGGGTGTCGAACTGGGCGGTGAGCGCGATGTAGCCGAGCACCTCGTCCGGGATCCCGAAGTCGGCGAGCACCGCGCGGCGGACGTTGCGGGCGGCGGGGAGCTGCATCAGCATCGAGAACGTGCCCTTGGGGAGGGCGCTGAGCAGCTTGGTGTCGATCCGCATCGACATCTGCGGCGCGTGCGCGGCCTTGGCCAGCGAGTTCATCACCTCGCCGCTGCGCTGGGACTTCGGCGCGGTCAGGTGGAACGCCTGGCCGTCGAGTCCGGGCTGGTGGGCGATGTGGTCCATCGCGGCGGCGACGAAGTCGACCGGCACGATGTTCGTGTAGCCGAGCTCGGGGCCGATCAGCGGGAACCAGCCCGGGAGGTAGTGCCGGGCCATCTTGATCGCCGTGAAGAAGTAGTACGGCCCGTCGATCTTGTCCATCTCGCCGGTCTGGGAGCTGCCGACGACGATCGCCGGCCGGTACACCCGCCACGGCACGTTGGTCTGCGTGCGGGCGATCTTCTCGGACTCGAACTTCGTCCGGTGGTACGGGTGGTCGAGCTTCTGGCCCTCGTCGAACATGTCCTCGCGGAACAGGCCCTTGTACATGCCGGCCGCGGCGATCGACGAGGTGTGGTGGAAGCACCCGACGATCAGAGTGTTGGCGAGCTCGACGGCGTGGCGTGTCCCCTCGACGTTGGCCACCCGGTTGCGCTCCTCGTCGGCGGTCATGTCGTAGATCGCCGCGAGGTGGAAGAAGTGCTCGATCGCCCTCGTCGCGGAGCCGGACCACCGTTTCCTCGTCCACGCCGAGGCGCGGGCGGGCGAGGTCGCCGATCACGGGCTTGATCCGCTCGGCCGCGCCGGCGCGGCCAGGTCTCGTCGATCAGCGTCTGGAGACGCTCGACCGAGCCCTCCCGGACGAGCACGTGGATGTCCCCCTCGCGCTCGAGCAGCCGCTCGACGAGGTGGCGGCCGATGAACCCGGTCGCGCCCGTGACGAAGTAGCTCATGGGCGGCGCGCGGGTGGGCGGGCTACCAGCCGCCGTGCCACTCGGTGCTGACGGCACGCCGCTTCGCGGCGTCCATCTTGGCGTGCTTGCGCTTGTCCAGCCGCCACTGGATGATCGAGAAGACGGTGATCACCGTGGGGAAGAACGCGATCACGATGAACATCGCGTTGGTGATCGTCTTGTCGTCCGTCTCGCCGTACCAGCCCTGGCCACCGCCGTTCTCCGGGGTGACGGCGAGCGCGGCCGACGCGAAGACGAGCAGCGTCACCGCGACGACGAACAGGGTGGTGGCGATCCGACGGAGCCTCACGAGCGCAAGCGTACCGGATGGCGCCGCCGCCGAGGAGCCGCCCACGGCCGGCCAACGGGCCCGGCGTACCGCCATCGTTCCTAGGCGGCCGCCGCGTCGCGCGCGGGAGCGACCGATGCGATCGCAGCCAGCAGCTGGGGGTTGTAGACGTCGCCCGTCGGTCGTGACCTCCATGTGGCTGATCGCCGCCTCGAACACGGGCCCGCCCGCCGCGGCGGCGAGCTCCCGCTGGCGGACGGAGGCACGAGCTCGTCCCTGGTCGTGACCAGCACCGCGACGTCGGGCGTCACACCGGGCAGCCACGGACGGGAGTCGAAGCGGCCGAGCTCGCGGCCGGCCTCGGCGATGTCGCGCGGCGAGTTGCGCATCAGCTCCGAGTGCAGCCACGCGGCCTGCTCGGAGTCCCGGATGCCCGACCCGGCCGAAGCCCGCCCGCCACGCCCGGCGCGGGGACAGCGGCGAGGGCGAGGCCGAGCAGGCCGATGAGCTTGAACGACCGCTGGGTCCGGCGACCCTGCCAGTGCTGGGAGGTGCCGCTGAGCACGACTCCGGCGCACACGTCGGCGTGATCGCGGGCGACGAGCTGGGCGATCGCCCCGCCCATCGAGTAGCCGACGACCGTCGCCGGCGCGAGCTCCAGCTCGCGGAGGACCGCGGCGGCGTCGGCGGCGCAGTCGGCCAGCCGGAACGGGACGCTCGGGCGCAGGCCGCGGCCGTGGCCCCGGTGGTCGATGGCCAGCACCCGGTAGCCGGCGTCGGCCAGGGCGCCGTACGCGCCGGCCCAGTTGAGGTCGGCGTTCGCCATCCAGCCGTGGAGCAGCATCACGGGCGGTCCGTCGCCGCCGGTGTCGCGGAGGAAGAACTCGCCGCGGCCGGGGACGCGGACGGTCCGGGCCGGAGGCATCTCGATCGGAGGGACGGGAGCGAAGCGGGAAGTGGCCATCGGGGCAATGTACCCGCGCTCGCCGGGCCCGGACCGATCGGGGCGGACCTACCATCGGCGCCATGGCCGTCGTCATCGCCTCTGACCTGCACAAGGACATCGCCGGAGAGCCACTCCTGCGCGGGATCTCGTTCAAGCTCGAGCGCCGTGACCGGATGACCCTCTCGGGTCGCAACGGTGCGGGCAAGACGACGCTGCTGCGGATGCTCGCCGGCGAGGCGTCGATCGATGGCGGCGAGCTCGTCCTGGCCAAGGGCGCGAAGGTCGCGCTGCACGACCAGCGACCGCCGCGCGAACGGGACCTCAGCCTCCGCGACTACGTGCTCGCCGGCGCGCCCGAGATGGTCGCGATCGAGGCCGAGCTGGCCGAGCTGGAGGCCGCGATGGCCGCCGGCGCCCACGACGATGCCACGCTCACCCGCTACGCCGACGCGCAGGCGCGGCTCGAGCACGGCGGCGGCTACGGCTGGCGCGAGCGGGCGCTCCAGACGCTCCACCGCCTTGGGTTCTCCGACGACGCGCACCTCGACCGGCGGCTGGCCACCTTCTCCGGCGGTGAGCTGACCCGCGCCTCGCTCGCCCGGGCGCTGGCCGGCGATCCCGACCTGCTGTTGCTCGACGAGCCGACGCAACCACCTCGACATCGAGTCGCTGGAGTGGCTCGAGGGCCACCTCACCTCGCTCGACGCGGCGATCGTGCTCGTCGCCCACGATCGGTGGTTCCTGGAGGCTGTCGGCACCTCGGTGCTGGAGCTCGAGGCCGGGGCGCGGGAAGTTCTTCGCCGGGACCTGGCACGCCTGGCGGCGGGAGAAGGCGGCCCGTGACCTCGCCCTCGGCCGGGCGATCGAGCGTCAGGAGGCCGAGATCGAGCGGCTCGAGCGGTTCGTCACCCGGTTCCGGGCCGGCACCCGGGCCCGACAGGCCCAGTCGCGGGCCAAGCAGCTGTCGAAGATCGAGCGGCTGAGCACCGACCCCAGGGACCGGGCCGCACTCGAGTTCGACTTCAAGGCCGCCGGAGCGCAGCGGGCGGGTCGTGTTCGAGCTCACCGGCGCCCACGCCGAGGTCGGGGACCGCGTGCTCCTCGACGGCGGCGAGCTGTGGCTCGAGCGTGGCGAGCACGTCTCGCTCGTCGGCCCCAATGGCTCCGGCAAGACGACGCTGATCGAGGCGCTGGCCGGCCACCGCGAGCTCGGCGCGCCCGCGTGAGGACGGCGGTCCGGTGGTCAGCGGGAAGCTGCTCACCGGCCACAACGTGACCGTCGGGTTCCTCTCCCAGCACGCCGAGGAGCTGGCCACCGGGCCACACACCCGCACCGTGCTGGAGGCTGCGCAGCGGGCGACAGGGCTGACGCCGAACAAGGCCCGTGCCCTGCTCGGCCGGTTCCTGTTCTCCGGCGAGGAGGCCGAGAAGCCGCTCGAGGGGCTGTCCGGCGGCGAGCGCCGGCGGCTGTCGCTCGCAGTGCTCGTCCACTCCGGGGCGAACGTGCTGATCCTCGATGAGCCGACCAACCACCTTGATCTCGAGAGCCGCGAGGCCCTCGAGCAGGCGCTGGCGGCGTTCCCCGGATCGCTGGTGCTGATCTCCCACGATCGGGCGCTGCTCGATGCCGTCGGCACGCGGACGGTCGCCTTCGAGCCCGCCGAGGACGGCGGTCCGGCTTCGCTGCGGTCCTACGTCGGCGGCTGGCCCGAGTACGTGCGGGCGCGCGAGGAGCGCGCCGCCGAGCAGGTGGCGGCCAAGGCGGCACGGTCGGCGGCGAGGCGCTCAGGCGACACCGCGGCCCGGGCGCGCCCGAACGGCGGGGCGAAGGCCTCGTCGAAGGCCTCCAAGCGGGCGCAGCAGCAACTCGAGGAGCAGATCGAGCAGGCCGAACGGACGCTCCGGGCGCTTGAGGATGAGCTCGCCGATCCGCGGGCCTGGGCGACGAAGCGAGCGCACTGACGACGCGAGTTCCCGCCACGAGCAGGCGAAACGCGAGTTCGACCGGCTGATGGAGGAGTGGGAGCTGCTCGCGGGCTGACCCCGCCGGTCCCATCGCGCCGAGCCGTCGGCGGTTCCAATAGACTTCCCACGCGATGGCACCGAGTGATGCGACGGGGATTCGGGTCGCGCTCATCGACGACGACAGCGGCCTGCTGACGGTTCTGGAGCGGCGCTTTGCGGCGCTGCGCTGGGAGCGGCAGGTGCTCGACGGCGCCGTTGAGGTGAGCGATCTCGCCGAGCTGCGGCTCCACGCGCTGGTGGTCAACCCCGGCGCTGACCGGGATCGACTACCTGGAGACCGTGTCGCTCGCACTGCCCGGGCTCGCGCTGATCGCGGTGAGCGCACCCGTGGCCGTGGCCGAGCGTGTCCGCGGGCTCCGCGCGGGCGCCGACGACTGGATCTCCAAGCCCTGCCACCCCGAGGAACTGGTGGCTCGGGTGCAGGCGATGCTCCGCCGCCGCCGGGCCGGCGACGAGCTGGTCATGGCGACGCGATCGTGGCGGGCGAGATCGCGATCCGCCCGGACCGCTTCGACGCCTACGTCGGCGAGCAGGCCGCGACCCTCTCGCGCCGGGAGTACGAGCTGCTGCGCGAGCTGGCCGCCGCCGACGGCCGGGTGCTGGAGCGCGAGGAGATCTACAGCCGCGTGTGGGGCTACACGATGGCCCGCGGCGACCGCTCGGTCGACGTGTTCGTCCGCAAGGTCCGCCAGAAGCTCGAGCGGGTCTCGCCGCAGTGGCGCTACGTCCACACGCACTTCGGTGTCGGCTACCGCTTTGCGGCGCAGCCGGCGGACGAGACGGTCTCGCTCGAGGCCGCGCCGGCCGACTTCGTCGAGTTGCGATGAGTCGCCCCCGGTCCGCGCTGCGGCCGGTCGCCGTTCTCGCATGTGCACTCGCCGCCTGGGCTGCGGCGACGGCTGCATCGGCATCGGCCGCGACCACGTTGCCGCCGGTGCGGCACGTGTTCGTGATCATGCTGGAGAACAAGGATTACGCCGAGACGTTCGGCGCCCTCGTCGGTCGCCCCGTACCTGTCGAAGACGCTCCCCGCCAAGGGGGCGCTGCTGCCGAACTACTACGGCGTCACCCACTTCAGCCTGGGCAACTACCTCGCGCTGATCAGCGGCCAGGGGTCGAACCCCTCCACCCAGAGCGACTGCCAGCTCTACACGAACGTGATCCCGGGGTCGATCGGTGCCGACGGACAGGCGGAGGGCTCTGGCTGCGTCTATCCACCCCCGGTGAAGACGCTCGCCGACCAGCTTGGGACGCACGGGCCTCACATGGCACGGCTACATGGAGGACATGGGCAACGCACCGGGACAGGCGACGACCTGTGCCCACCCCGCGTTCAACACCCTTGACTCGACGCAGCGAGCGAAGGTCGGCGCCCAGTACGCCGCCCGCCACGACCCGTTCGTGTATTTCCACTCGCTGCTCGATTCCGGCGCCTGTGCGCGGAACGTCGTGTCGCTGAAGCCGCTCGCCGGAGACCTGGCGAAGGTCTCAACGACCCGCAACGTACACCTTCATCACCCCGAACCTGTGCAACGACGGTCACGACGCGACCTGCGTCGACGGCAAGCGTGGGCGGCCTGCAGGCGGCCGATGCGTTCCTGCGGACCTGGGTTCCGCGGATCACGGCCTCGCCGGCGTACAAGGCCAACGGCCTGCTGGCGGTCCTGTTCGACGAGGCCGAAGTCACCGATTCGAGCCTGTGCTGCAACGAGCCGCGGTTCGCGAGCGCCCCGCCCGGCGCCGCTCCGACCGGCGGCGGCCGCATGGGCGCCGTGCTGCTGTCGCGGTTCATCGCGCCCGGCACGGTCGACTCGACGGCGGTCAACCACTTCTCGATGCTGCGGAGCCTCGAGGACCTGTTCAAGCTCGGCCACCTCGGCTTCGCCGCCCGCCCCGGCCTGGCGACCCTCGGCGCCCGCACCTTCACGTGCTATCGGCCGGCAGCGGTTGCACGGCACGGACGGCTCGGCCGTGGCACGGCGATCAGGCGGATCTCGATCCGTGGCCGCACCCTCACGGTTGTGACCTGGCACGACGGCCGGATGTCGGTTCTGCTCAAGCGGGCCGGCAAGCGCCGGTTCGCGGCGCTCGGCCACGCGCGCTCCGTCGCCCAGTGCCAGCCGGCCACCGTCTCACTTCCGGCCGGTCACGGCCGCATCGCGCTGAGCGTCCGCGTCGGCCGCGGCATCGAGCTGCGCGCCTTCAGCTACTGATCCGAGCGGGTCGGTCCGCCGAGGCGTACCCTCTGCGGGGATGCTCAAGCACGCCCGCAACGTCGCGATCATCGCGGCGATCGCCGCCGCGGTGGTGATCATCCCCGGCGGTGGCACCGGGGCGAACGTCGTCGCCCAGACCGTCTCGGTGCTGTTCCTCGCCGCGATCGGCTGGGTGGCCACGCTGCTGTACCGCGAGCACCGAGTCGCCCTCTACTCGCTCGGCGACCGGCGCCGGACGATCCTCTACGTCGCCGTCGGCGTGGCCACGCTCACGCTCACCGCGACGAGCCGTCTGTGGCACACCGGTCGGGGGCCGCCTGGCGTGGTTCGCCCTGATCGCCGCGGTCATCTACGCCGCGGTCGCAGTGGTCCTCTCGGCACGCCGCTATTAGCTCCCCGGTGACGGCGGCCGAGCGCCCGCGGATTGCCGTCCGGCTGCTCGCGGCGCTTGCGGTGATGCCGGTCGCCGGCCTGATCGCCGCCCTGGCGGGACTCGCCCGGACGGCGTCGAGGCCGAACCTATCCTCAGAAGAGCATGTCCCTCGTCTCCGCCGACCGCCGCCGCGAGCTCCCCGACGAGCCCGGCGTCTACCTGTTCCGCGACGCCCGCGGGAAGGTGATCTACGTCGGCAAGGCGATCTCGATCCGCAAGCGGGTCGCCTCGCACTTCTCCAACCCGAGCACGCGTGCGGGCCGCGATCTGCTGCCGATGATCGACCAGATCGAGGCGCTCGTCGTCCACACCGAGGCCGAGGCGCTGATCGCCGAGCAGAACTTCATCAAGCAGTACAAGCCGCGGTTCAACATCCGCCTGCGCGACGACAAGTCCTATCCCTACATCGCGATCAGCCTCGACGAGGACTTCCCGCGGGTGTACTTCACCCGCGAGCGCCACCGGCGCGACCGGGCGTACTTCGGCCCGTTCAGCAACGCCAAGCGGGTCCGCTCGACGCTCGACGTGCTCGGCAAGGTGTTCATGTTCCGCTCCTGCGAGGGGCCGGAGCCCGGCCGCCACAGCGGCTCGCCGTGCCTGGACTACTACATCAAGCGCTGCGAGGCGCCGTGCGTCGGCTACGTCAGCCGGGAGGACTACCGGGCCGGGATCGACGGCGTGATCGCGTTCCTGTCCGGCCGCTACCGCGAGATCGAGCGGGAGCTGGAGCGGGCGATGAGCGCAGGCCGCGGCCGAGCAGCGCTTCGAGGACGCCGCCCGCGAGCGCAACCGGCTGCGGGCCGTGCGCTCGCTGCTCGAGCGCCAGCGGATCGCCAGCGAGTCGGCCGGGCACGCTCGACGCGATCGCGGTCGCGATCGGCGAGGGGGAGGCGAACGCCCAGGTGTTCCAGGTCCGCGACGGCGTGCTCGCCGACCGCCAGAGCTTCTACCTCGACAACGCCCCGGGGGCGAGCTCGGCGGAGGTCGCCGAGGCGTTCATCCTCCAGTACTACGGCAGCTCGATGATGATCCCGCCGCTGGTCGTCGTCGAGCGCCGCGCCGCCATCCGGGGACGCGCTGGCCGAGGCGCTCGCCCAGCGCCGCGGCGGCGCGCGTCCACGTGCGGGTGCCCGAGCGCGGCGACAAGCGGCGGATCCTGGAGCTCGCCGCAGCGCAACGCCCGGCTGGCCCTCGACCAGGAGCGGCTGCGCTCCGAGCGCCGGCGCCAGCAGCGGGTGGAGGCGCTCGACGGGCTCCAGCGCGAGCTCGGGCTCGACACGATCCCGCTGCGGATCGAGTGCTTCGACATCTCGACGCTGATGGGGACGAACACCGTCGCCTCGATGGTCGTGTTCGAGGGTGGAGCGCCGAAGAAGTCCGACTACCGGCGCTTCCAGGTGTTCACGCACCGGCGATGCGCCCGAGGCCACGAGCGGCGGCGGCGGTCCCGACGACTTCGCGTCGATGGAGGAGGTGCTCGGCCGCCGGATGCGCCGCTGGGAGGCCCAGCGCGAGGTCTCGCCGCACGACAAGGAGTACGACGCGAGCTTCGCCGACGCTTCCGAACCTGGTGGTGATCGACGGGGGCAAGGGCCAGCTCGCGGCCGGGCTGCGCGCGCTGCAGCCGTTCCGCGAGCGCGGCGTGGTCGTCGTCTCGCTGGCCAAGCGGATCGAGGAGGTGTTCATCCCCGGGCGCGCTGCTCCGCTGCGGCTGGCCCACGACACCCCGGAGCTCCAGCTGCTCCAGCGAGTGCGCGACGAGGCCCACCGGTTCGCCATCACCCATCACCGGATCCGGCGGGACCGCGCGATGACCGCCTCGATCCTCGACCGCCTGCCGGGCGTCGGCCCGGCGCGCAAGCGGGCGCTGCTCGCCCACTTCGGCTCCCCGGACGCGATCCTCGCCGCCTCGCGGGAGGAGCTGGAGGCCGTGCCCGGGCTGCCCGGCAAGACCGCGCGGGAGCTCCACCGCGAGCTCCACAAGAGCGGCGTCTGAGCTACGGCTACGGCGTCAGCGGAGCAGACCGCGCTTGCCTGCGGCACGGTCACCGGAGTAGCTGCCGAGCGGCCCGATCGTCGGCTCCCGGACGGTCGTGCCGCGCAGGACGCCGGTCGGGTGGTGCGGTCGGCGAAGCTCTGCGCCGTCGAGCGTCACCCCGCTCGTGGCGGCCAGCCCGGGGGCGATCAGCGCCTGGGCCGCGAGGGGCCCGGTGCCCGGGCAGCTGCGACGCGTCACGGCGGCCGGGGTCGAGGCCTGCTTGTTGATGAGCGAGCATCGCGGGTGTGCCCGTCGGGGCCGCTGGGTGGCCCAGACCTTGACCGGACCGGCCGGTGGCGGTGACCGGAAGCAGCCGGGCCCCGGCCGGGAAGCGCCCGGTTGAACAGCAAGCGCGCCGTAGTACAGCGGACGCACGGTGCCGTGCCAGCCGCGGCGGTCGTGGGTGAAGGTGAACGGCTCGTACGGCGCTCCCGGGCAGGGTGTGGAGGTTGACCGCGTCGACGCCGACGGCGGCCATCTGGAACAGCGTGTCGAGCAGCCACAGCGCCGAGGCGAAGCTGTTGCTGGTGCCGGCTGCGGCCCCGGCAGGAGGCCGAGTTCAGCTCGTCGAGCCGGAACGCGAGCGCCGTGGGCGTGGGCGATCTGCACGAACGGGGCGACGACCTGGGCGGGCCCGGCCGCGCGACGCGGTCGGCCAGCAGGTTGGCGATCGAGGCGTAGGACGGGTCGGCGGGGTCGGTCGCGCAGCCGCGCAGCGCGTAGCGGTGGAACGTCACCTGCGTGATCCCGGGAACGGCGGAGAGGAACTGCGAGCCAGCCCGTTCATCCAGGCCACCGAGGCGAACGCCGGCCCGGCGAGCGGCAGCCGCGGCATCGCCGCGCGCCAGCGGTCGTCCTCGGACGATCAGCGCGCGCAGCGAGTAGCCGCGGGCGGCGGGCGAGGATGGCGCGGCCCCGGCGGTCCCGGTAACCACGGGAAGACCGGGTACAGGTCGGGCTCGTTGCCGATCTCGAGCGCTGCGATCTGCGCCGCGGCCGACGCCGTGGACGAGCGCCCGGGCCTCGGCGGCGGCGAGCGCCGGGCGGTCGGCGGCGAGGTTGATGCCGAGGATCAGCTTGGTGCCGGCGCCCTGCGGGCGAGCGCCCGGGCCACCCGCATCCAGCCCGGGCTCAGCGCGTAGCTGATTCCCGCCGGGCGGGATCACGCCGCGCATCGGCCACCACGTCTGGTCGGCGCTGTTGCCGCCGACGCGCAGCACCGCGGCGACCGCCGTTGTCCAGGCCGCGCAGCAGGGCGACGAGCACCGGGTTGATGTGCGCCGGGTCGCGGCCGGTGTACTCGTGCAGCGCGGGGTACTCGAACGAGAAGCCGATGAAGCCGGGCCGGAGCGGCCTGGCCCGTCGGGCGCGGCGCCGACGCTCGCGCTCACCACGGTCGCGGCGTCCGGCCGCCGGCCGAGCCGCGGGCAGACCGCGGTCAGCGCCGCGGCGCACGCCGCGCAGAGAATCGCCAGCGGCCGGAGCCTCCCGCTCGCCACACGGCGCACGCGCGCCATCCTAGTAGGGTGCGCGACCGTCGCCGTGTCCGCGGTGATCGTCAAGCTGTACAGGCGGTGGACGAGCTGACCGACACGGACTCCGGAGCTGCGGAGGAGGCCGGGCCGAGGAGCGGCCAGGGCCCGGCGCTCACCGACCTCGTGATCATCACTGGGTTCTCCGGAGCCGGCAAGTCGACGGCGATGGCCGTGTTCGAGGACGAGGGCTACTTCTGCGTCGACAACCTCCCCTCGGAGATGATCCGACGCTCGTCGAGCTGTTCATGCACACCGGCTCGAAGGTCGCCCGCGCCGCGGTCGTCTCCGACGTGCGCGGCGGGAGCTACTTCGAGGGGCTCGCGGCGATGCTCGACGATCTGCGGGCGATCGGGGTCGCCTATCGGTGCTGTTCCTCGAGGCCGAGGAGAGCCGCTGCTCACGCGCTTCAAGGAGACCCGCCGCCGCCACCCGCTCGCGCCCAGCGGCAGCGTGCTCGAGGGCATCGTGCGCGAGCGCCGCCAGCTCGCTCCGCTGCGCGAGCGGGCCGACGTCGTGATCGACACGACCGGGCTGACCGCCGCGATGCTCCGGCGCAAGCTCGCCGACGAGCTGCTGCCGACCCGCAACCCCGGGCCGGCTCGCGATCACCTTCGAGAGCTTCGGCTTCAAGTACGGCCAGATGCGGGACCCCGACCTGATGCTCGACGTCCGCTTCCTGCCCAATCCGCACTACGAGCAGGATCTCCGCCCGATGACCGGCAACGACCCGGAGGTCGTCGAGTTCATCAACCGCGACGGCGACCTCGACGCGTTCCTCGAGCGCCTCCATCCGCTGCTCGACTACCTGCTGCCCCAGTACCTCGCCGAGGGCAAGGCCCACCTCGTCGTCGGCATCGGCTGCACCGGCGGCCGCCACCGCTCGGTGGCGATCGCCGAGCACCTCGCCGCGCGGTATCGGAGCTCGAGCGAGTACCTGGTCGAGGTCGTCCACCGCGACGTCGGGCGGCCGGCTGAACGCGTGATCGACCACGTCGGCTTCGAGGTCACCGACCTCGCGCGGAGCGCTCGGTTCTACGACGCCGTGTTCTTCGCCCTCGGCGGCCGGCGGATGATCGACATCCGAGCACGTCGTCGCCTACGGGATCAACGACCCGCAGGTGTGGATCGTCGTGCGCGGCCGACCGCCGGGCCCGGGATACGGCCACATGGCACTGGCGGCGAGCGGCAAGGCGGCGGTCGATGCGGCCCACTCCGCCGGTCTCGGCGCCGGGGGACGCGACGACGGGCCCCCCGGGCCCGCGGCCCCAGTACGGGCGGCGCTACTACGCGGGCTATCTGCGCGATCCGGACGGGCTGCGGGTCGAGGTCGTCTCCCGCCGCTGAACGGCGCGCCACCCTCCGGATCCCGGCCCGTTCGTCAGCGTCGGACCCTTCCACCGACCCGGCCCCGGGGCGTGCCGGTCGGTTAGATTTGTTGATCAGCGGGCGCAGCGGAGCTGGCCGCCCGCGAGGTCCGGGGCGGGTCAAGCGGTTTCCCGCGCCCCCGGCCTCGACCCTCATCCACTCGACCAAAGGAAACTGAAACGCATGGCGGTACGGGTCGCAGTCAACGGCTTCGGCCGGATCGGCCGCAATGTGTTCCGGGCCGCCCTCGAGCAGCGGCGCCGACATCGAATGGCTGGCCGTCAACGACCTCGTCGATCCGAAGACGATCGCCCACCTGCTGCGCTACGACTCCAACTACGGGCCCTTCCCGGGCGAGGTCAGCGCGACGGCCACGGGCCTGCGTCGTCGACGGCCAGGAGATCCGCGTGCTCGGCGAGCGCGACCCCGCGGCGCTGCCCTGGGGCGAGCTCGGCGCCGACGTGGTGATCGAGTCGACCGGACTGTTCACCGACCGGGAGAACGCCGCCAAGCACCTCGACGCCGGAGCCAAGAAGGTCGTGATCTCCGCGCCGGCCACCGAATCCCGACGTGACCGTCGTGCTCGGTGTCAACTTCGCCGAGGCCTATGACGGCGCCGCGCACGAGCGTGTCTCCAACGCCTCGTGCACCACGAACTGCCTTGCCCCGGTGGCCAAGGTGCTCCAGGACACGGTCGGCATCAAGCACGGGCTGATGACGACGATCCACGCCTACACCGCCGACCAGCGCCTCCAGGACATGCCGCATAAGGACCTCCGGCGGGCGCGCGCGGCGGCGGTCAACCTGATCCCAGCCTCGACCGGCGCCGCGAAGGCGATCGGCGCCGTGATCCCCGAGCTGAACGGCAAGCTCCACGGCTTCGCCGTGCGCGCGCCGGTCCCGACCGGCAGCGTCGTCGACCTCACGATCGAGGCCGAGCGGGAGACGACCGTCGAGGAGGTCAACGCGGCGCTGCAAGGCGGCCGCCGACGACGGGCCGCTGCAAGGGCCTGCTGCTCTACACCGAGGATCCGATCGTCTCCTCGGACATCGTCAAGAACCCCGCGCTCGTCGATCGTCGACTCGCAGCTCACCGCGGTGATGGACGGGCACGATGGTCAAGGTCGTCTCCTGGTACGACAACGAGTGGGGCTACTCGAACCGCGTCGCCGACCTGGTGCAGCAGCTTCCTGTGAAGACGCTCGATGACCTCGGCGACCTCGATCGGCCGGCGCGTGCTCGTGCGCGTCGACTTCAACGTCCCGCTCCAGGACGGGCAGCATCACCGACGACACCCGGATCCGCGCCGCGCTGCCGACGCTCCGCGAGCTGCTGCGACCGGGGCGCGCAGCTGGTGCTCGTCTCGCACCTCGGCCGCCCGAAGGACCACGAGCCCGAGCTGTCCCTGCGCCCGGCGGCCGAGCGCGTCGGCGAGCTGCTCGGCGTCGACGCCGAGCTGGCGCCCGGGGTGGTCAGGCGACGAGGTCACGGCGTTCGTGCACCCGAGCGGACGCCCCGCCGGTGACCGTGCTGGAGAACGTCCGCTACGAGCCGGGCGAGACGCAGAACGACCCGGCAGCTGGCCGGCGAGCTCGCCGGGCTGGCCGACGTCTACGTCAACGACGCGTTCGGCACCGCCCACCGCGCCCACGCATCGACCGAGGGCGTCGCCCACCTGATCGCCGATCACGCCGGCGGCCGGCTGCTCGCAGCGGGAGGTCGAGACCCTCCCGGGCCTGTTCGCCGACCCGCGCCGTCCGCTCGTCGCGGTGCTCGGCGGGGCGAAGGTGAGCGACAAGATCGCGGTGATCGAGCGCTTCCAGCAGGCGGCCGACACGATCCTGATCGGCGGCGCGATGTGCTTCCCGTTCCTCGCCGCCCAGGGCCACGAGATCGGGGACTCGCTGTGCGCCGCGGAGGACGTCGAGCTCGCCCGGGCGGCGCTCGCCACGCAGTCGGCGCCCGAGCCGAGCTGCGTGCTGCCGCAGGACCTCGTGGTCGCCGAGCGATTCGCCGCCGACGCGCCCGCCGAGACCGATCGACGGCGTCGACGTGCCCGACGGATGGATGGGGCTCGACGTCGGTCCGCGCAGCGCCCGCGGCCTACGGCGAGACGATCGCGGCCGGTGCCGGGCACGGTGTTCTGGAACGGGCCGATGGGCGCGTTCGAGATGGCGCCGTTCGCCGCCGGTACCCGGGCCGTCGCCGAGGCCGTCGCCGCCAGCGAGGCGATCACCGTCGTCGGCGGTGGCGACTCCGCCGCCGCGCTCGGCCGAGTTCGGGCTGGCCGACCGCGTCACGCATCTGTCGACCGGCGGCGGCGCCTCGCTGGAGCTGATCGAGGGCAAGGCCCTCCCGGGTGTCGAGGCGCTGGCATGAGCGACCGGACGCCGCTGATCGCCGGGAACTGGAAGATGTACAAGACGGTCGCCGAGGCCGAGGAGTTCATCGCCGCGCTGCTCCCGCGCGTCTCGACCGCCGACGGCGCCGAGGTCGCGATCTGCACGCCGTTCACCGCGCTCGCGGCGATGGTCGACTCGACCCGGGGCTCGCGAGTCCAGGTCTTCGCCCAGAACATGCACTTCGCGCCGGAGGGGGCGCTCACCGGCGAGGTCTCGCCGCCGATGCTGCAGGAGATCGGCGTGCATGGCGTCGTCCTCGGGCACTCCGAGCGCCGCGAGCTGTTCGGCGAGAGCGACAAGGCGCTGGCCAAGAAGGTGCCGGTCGCGCTCGAGGTCGGGTTCGTGCCCGATCCTCTGCGTCGGCGAGACCGAGGAGGAGCGCGAGCGCGGCGACACCGAGCGCAAGCTCCGCCATCAGGTCCAGGAGGGCCTCGCAGCGTGTCGACACCGAGCGCCTCGGGCGAGGTGGTCATCGCCTACGAGCCGATCTGGGCGATCGGCACCGGCAAGGTCGCCACGCCCGAGCAGGCGCAGGAGGCGGTGGCCTTCGTCCGCGCGCTGGTCGGCGACCGCTCCTCCGAGCAGGCCGGGCGGACCCGCATCCTCTACGGCGGCAGCGTCAAGCCGGAGAACGCCGCGCGAGCTGCTCGCGCTGCCCGATGTCGATGGCGCGCTCGTCGGCGGCGCGAGCCTCGACGCGGCCTCGTTCGCGACGATCGTCGAGGCCGCGGCGCGATGACCCTCGCGGCCGGGCCCGACGCCCTCCCGGTCGGCTGCGCCGCGCTGATCGTGCTCGACGGCTGGGGTCTCGCCCCCGACGGCCCCGGCAATGCGATCTCGCAGGCCGAGACCCCGGTGTTCGACGAGCTGTGGGACGAGCTACCCGCACACCCAGCTCACCGCCTGCGGCCGTGCCGTCGGGCTCCCCGAGGGGCAGATGGGCAATTCGGAGGTCGGGCATCTCAACCTCGGTGCCGGGACCGTCGTGATGCAGGACCTCACCCGGATCGACGAGGCGGTCGAGAACGGTGCCCTGGCCGAGAACGAGGTCCTGCGGGAGATCTTCGCCGGCGGCCGGCGGGTCCACATCATCGGGCTCGTCTCCGACGGTGGAGTGCACTCGAGCATCGAGCATCTCCACGCGCTGATCGAGCTCGCGGCGTCCCAGGGGGTCGAGGACCTCGTGCTCCACGCCTTCACCGACGGCCGCGATACCGCGCCGACGTCTGGCGCGGGCCACCTCCAGCAGGTCGAGGCCTGGATGGCAGAGGCCGGCTGCGGCCGGGTCGGCTCGGTCGTCGGCCGCTACTACGGGATGGACCGCGACCGGCGCTGGGACCGGGTCCAGCTCGCCTACGACCTGCTCGTCCACGGCGACCGCCGAACACACCGCGGAGTCAGGTGCCGAGGCGGTCCGTGCGGCGTACGAGCGGGGCGAGACCGACGAGTTCATCAAGCCCGTCCGGGTGGGGGAGGAGGCCCGCATCCGCCCGGAGGATCACGTCCTCGGGCTCAACTTCCGTCCGGACCGGATGCGGGAGATCACCGAGGCGCTCGCCGACCCGGACTTCAGCGAGATCGACCGCGGCGGCGCCGAGACGGTCCGCGCCTACGCGATGATGACCGAGTACGAGGAGGGGTGGCCGTACCCGATCGCGTTCCCGCCGGACCGGCCGGAGACGACGCTGCCCGCCGTCCTCGCCGAGCACGGCACGCGCCAGCTGCACGTCGCCGAGACCGAGAAGTACCCGCACGTGACCTACTTCTTCGGCGGCGGCGAGGAGCACCCGTACGCGGGGCGAGCGCCGTGAGCTGGTGCAGTCCCCGCGCGACGTCGCCACCTACGACGAGAAGCCGCAGATGAGCGCGCCGGAGGCCGCCGCGGCATTCGTGGGCGCGTGGCGGGAGGACCATCCGGGCTTCGGGATCATCAACTTCGCCAATGCCGACATGGTCGGTCACACCGGCGTCATCCCCGCCGCGGTGCAGGCGGTCGAGACGGTCGACCGGTGCCTCGGCGAGGTCGTCGACGCCGTCCACGCCGCCGGCGGCGTGTGCGTCATCACCGCCGACCATGGCAACGCCGACAACATGCTCGAGCCCGACGGCTCGCCGAACACCGCGCACTCGCTCAACCCGGTGCCGGTGATCGTCACCTCGCCCGGGCTCACGCTCCGCGACGGGGGCGTCCTCGCCGACGTCGCCCCGACGCGTCCTCGCGGCCCTCGGGGTCGCCCCGCCGGACGCGATGTCCGGCCGGTCGCTGATCGCCTGAGCTGCGCGCGGGGCGGCGCGGCCCGGTCAGACGGCGCGCGGCCGACGTGCGGTCGCGCGGCCGACGCGCGGCGACACCCCGGCTGGGGAGGGGCGGGCCGGGGGTGTGGTCAGAAACCGACCATATATGTAGGTAATCGACATCGCCTCCGTGTCCTGCGGCGCTTTTCGCCGTTCTGCCGCCCCCCAACGCGTCCTCCCTCGGGGTGGGGTTTCCGCACTACCCGCCGCTAGACTTGACAGCAAGCGACTCAGATTTCATACTGCGTCGCGCACGATAAACTTCACTCGCACCAAGGAGAACGAGATGTCACTGATCCGATGGGAACCGGTCCGCGAGCTGAGCTCGATCCAGACCGAGATGAACCGCCTGTTCAACAGCGTCTTCGATGCGCCGGCCGCGGGCGGCCGGACCGACGTCGCCCGCCGGTGGATCCCGGCGATGGACCTCGCTGAGTCCGAGGGCGAATACGTCCTGCGGGCCGACCTGCCGGGCGTCGCCGAGAAGGACGTCCACATCGAGCTCGAGGACGACGTGCTGACCGTGTCCGGCGAGCGCCGGGCCGAGCACGAGCAGACGGGCAAGGGCTACCTGCGCGTCGAGCGCTCCTGGGGTTCGTTCTCCCGGTCGCTGACGCTGCCCGACGGCGTCGATCCGGACGCGATCCGCGCCGGCTTCGACAAGGGCGTGCTCGAGGTCCGGATCCCGAAGCCCGAGGCCCGAAAGCCGCGCAAGGTCGAGATCTCGGTCGGTGGCGAGGCGGCGCCGGAGACGATCGAGGCCCCAGCGCACCGTGAGGCTCCCGCGCACGACGGGCCGGCGTCCGCGTAGCGCCCCGCACCCCTGACCGGCACCAGCGCATCCGTCCGCCCGGGCCGTCCGCCCGGGCGGACGTCGTTCTGACACCACGATCGGCCCGTGTAGGGTCGGGCCGTGCCGCCGTTCACGATCCGCACCCGGGACCCCGGGACCCTCGCCCGGACGGGCACGCTGCACCTCGCCCACGGCGACGTGCCGACGCCGGCCTTCGTGCCCCTGGCCACCAAGGGCTCGGTGCGCACGCTCGAGCCGCGTGATCTCCAGGAGCTCGGCTACCGGCTGATCCTCGGCAACACCTACCACCTGTTCCTCGCCCCGGGCCACGAGCTGATCGCGCGGGCCGGCGGCCTGAACGCGTTCATGCGGTGGCCGGGACCGATCATCACCGACTCCGGCGGCTTCCAGGTGTTCTCGATGGGCCACGGGAATGTCGCGGACGAGATCAAGGGACGCGGGCGGCCCAAGACCGACGGCTCGATCCTCGCCATCGAGGAGGACGGGGTGCGGTTCCGCTCCTACATCGACGGGAGCGTTCGCCTGCTCCGCCCCGAGACCTCGATGGAGGTCCAGGCCGCCCTGCACTCGGACATCGCGCTCGTGTTCGACGAATGCACCCCGTTCCACGTCACCCGCGACTACACGGCTCGCTCCACCGAGCGCACACACCGCTGGCTCGAGCGGTGCCTGCGCTGGCACGCCGAGCAACGGCCCGGCCGATCAGCTCGTATACGGCATCGTCCAGGGTGGGGTCGAACCCGACCTGCGCCGCGAGTCGGCTGCGATCGTCGCTCGCAGCGCCGCCGGTGGGATCGCGGTCGGCGGGACGCTCGGGGCCGACAAGGCGCAGATGTACGAGGTCGTCGGCTGGACGACGACCGAGCTCCAGGCCCACGCCCCAGAGAAGCCGGTCCACCTGCTCGGGATCGGCGAGATCGACGACCTGATCGCCGGGGTGGAGCGGGGAATCGATACGTTCGACTGCGCGATGCCGACGCGCCTCGCCCGCCACGGGGTCGCTCTGGTGCCCAACCCCGAGGCCCGTTGGCGACTCGATCTCACCCGCTCGCGCCAGCGTGAGTCGGCGGAGCCGATCCTCGACGGCTGCGCGTGTCCGACGTGCCGCATGGGCTTCACGCGGTCGTACCTCCACCACCTGCTGAAGATCGGCGAGCTCACCGCACTTCGGCTCATCACCCTCCACAACCTGGCGTTCGTCGCCGGCGTGATGGAGGACCTGCGGGCGGCGATCGACGATGGCCGGCTTGGGGAGGTCTCGGCCGCCCTGCGCGGCGGAGCGCTGCCTACTTCGTGTTCTGCGAGATCAGCTGCTTGAGCTGATCGATCGCGGACTGGAGGTCCTTGGCGGCCACCGCACGGAGGTGGACGACGGTATGCGAGGTGGTGTTCGTGACGACGAGCGCGATGACGACGATCACCGCGAGCAGCACGAGCAGCGCGACCAGTCCAGCCAGGCGTCGCCGTCCACGTCGCCGCGCCGGGGCGGCGGCCGTGCGGCGGGACGCGCGATCGGGCTCGGCGCCGGCGCGCATCCGCGGCGGCTGCGGTGCGAGCGGGCGCGCGGGCGGCAGCGGAATCGCTCGCGCCGGCCGGGGCGGCGTGCGCGGCCCCGCGACGCGCGTCTCGCCGGTGGCGGGTTCGTCCGCCGGGAGGATCCGTGTCGATGCCGTGCTCCCGAGGCGGGTTGTGGGGACGTCCGGGGAGATCGGGTTGATCCCATCGGCGCCCGCGCGGATCGCGTCGGCGTACACGAGCGCATCGGCCGGGCGGCCGCCCGGCTCGAGCGCCAGCGCCAGCGCGACGGCCTGGCTGAGCTGCGGAGGGACATGCGGGTTGAGCTCACTGAGCGGGGTCGGCGACTCGCGCTGCTGCTTGAGCGTCAGCTCGGACAGCGAATTGGCCTCGTAGGGCAGCCGGCCGGAGAGGAGCTGGTAGGTGACGACACCGAGCGAGTAGAGGTCCGCGCGGGGGCCGGCCTCCTCGCCGCGGGCCTGCTCGGGGGCGAGGTAGGCCGCCGTCCCGAGCACCGAGCCGACCTGGGTGATGCTCGACTGGTCGGTCGCCCGGGCGATGCCGAAGTCCGCGAGCTTGACGACGTCCGAGTCGGAGACGAGCAGGTTGCCGGGTTTCACGTCGCGGTGCACGACCCCGCCGCGATGGGCGTAGTCGAGCCCGCGGCAGGCCTGGCAGACGATCTCGACGGCCTGATCGACATCGAGATGGCCGCGGTCGCGCAGCAGCTCGGCGCACGAGTGTCCGGAGACGTGCTCCATGACGATGAAGTGCTGGTGGTGGCCCTCGTCGAAGCCGAAGTCGAACACCTGAACGATGTTCGGGTGCACGAGCCGAGCCGCGGCGAGTGCCTCGCGGCGGAAGCGCGAGACGAACGTCGCGTCGTCGGCGAGGTGCTCGGCGAGCAGCTTGACCGCGACGTAGCGCTCGAGGCGCTCGTCGAAGGCGAGGTGGACGGTCGACATGCCGCCGACGCCGAGTCGGCGCTCGATTCGGTACCGCCCAGCGATTGTCGTCGTTCCGGTCATCAAGGGGTTCCGTTTCCTCCGGTGCCCGCGCCACCGCTGCCGTTGCCTCCGTTGCCTCCGTTGCCGGAGATGCCCGCGCCACCGTTGGCCGTGCTGGAACTACCCGTGGCGGGCGAACTCGTTGCAGTGGTCGTGATGCTCGTCGGGGTCAGGCTCGACGTCGTGGTCGCGGTCGTCGGCGTGCTCGAGGTCGTCGTGCTCGTCGTCGTCGGGGTGCTCGAGGTCGAGGTCGATGTCGTTGAGGACGCGGTCGAGGTGCACTGGGTCGTGGCCAGCTCGCGGACGAGCAGCGCGCCCTGACGGAGGTTCTGGACCAGGCCGGCGTTGACGCCGTTGCTCGTCAGCTCCGAGACGGCGTTGTTGATCTGCGTTGCGGCGGTCCCGGCTTGACCGCACTGCCCGGCGCCGGCGTTCTGGGCGATCTGGTCGAGCTGGCTCGACAGGCTGTTGGCCTGGTCGGATGTGAGCAGGCCGGTGCCGCCGCCACAGGCGGCGAGACACATTGCGGCACACGCCAGCGCGCCACCCAGGAATGCGCGGAGTGCGAGTCGCATCCGCGGACTGACTTTAGTGCGGCCCTCGGTTGAGGCCGGGTTAGGTCTCGGTGGGCGGGTTCTCAGGATCGGTTGTGCGCTGTGTCACTGCCCGAACGACAGGCGCTCGGCGAGCGAATCGGGCAACCGTGCACGCCGGATCGCGGCCGCCGCACCCTCGATGTCGTACGCGACGCGGTGGTAGCGGGCCCACCAGCCGTCGAGGTCGAGCTCGAGCCATGCCGCCCGCGGGTCGCTGTCCCGCGGCTGTCCGACGCTGCCGGGGTTGATCAGCCACTCGCCGGTGCTGAGGTCGAGCTCGGCGCCGTCTTCCCGGGTCGCTCCGGTGGCCGGCGAGCCGGGCTGGCGGGCGAATGAGAGGGCGACGTGCGAGTGTCCGATGAGACAGATCTGGTGGCGCTGTCCGTCCAGGCACAGCTCGGCCTGAAGCGTCGAAAGGACGTACTCCCACACCGGATCACGGGGGCTGGCGTGGAACAGGCCGACCGCCTCATCGAGATGGCTGGGCTTCAGCGAGCCGAGGAACGCCTTGGCCTCGTCGGTCAGCGTCTCGCGGGTCCACATCGCGGCCAGGTTCGCGCCCCGGGAGAACGCGCTCAGGTCGAGCGCTCCGATCACGCCGAGGTCGTGGTTGCCGGCGAGGCAGATCGCGGCGTGGCGCTGGGTGAGCTCGACGCAGGCCTCGGGGTCGCCTCCGTAGCCGACGACGTCCCCGAGACACCACATCTCCGCGCACTCGGAGGCGTCGATCGCCGCCAGCACCGATTCGTAGGCCTGGAGGTTCCCGTGGATGTCGGAAACGACTGCGACTTTCATCACTACAGTCTCGCCGGTGGGTCGGTCCTCACGCCTCCGGACGGTGCTCGCCGGACTCGCTCCGGTGGTTGCAGCCGAGTTCGCCGTGCGGGCGCTGGCCCCTGCCGAGCGCCCACCGCCCAGCCCACCCGTCCCGCTCGGAGAGGTGTTCTCGCCCGAGGAGGTCCGACGCGGACGCGCGTTCTCCCGCCCGCAGATGGCCCTCGGCCTGACCCGCGACATGGTCCGGTTCGCGGCGCTCGTGAGGCTGGCCCGCCGCCCCCCACGGCGCCTCGACAGCGCCGGCTCGCCCGAGGCGGGTGCGGCCGCGCTCGGCGCCGGACTGGCCGTCGGCCTCACCGCCACCTCGCTCCCCATCTCCGCGCTCGGCCGCTGGCGCGCGCTCGCTGCCGGCCTCGCCACTCAGTCCTGGGCTGCCTGGGCCGCCGACGCGGCCAAGGCAACCGGACTCGGGGCGGGCTTCGCCGGTGGCGCCGGGGCCGCGGTCGTGTGGACGATCCGACGCCACCCCCGGGACTGGTGGGCCCGGGCGGCCGGCGGTTCGATCGTCGCCGGCTCGCTCCTCGCCGCGCTCGCCCCGGTCGTGCTCGACCCGCTGTTCAATCGGTTCGACCCGCTCGACGCCGGGCCGGTGCGCGACGACGTGTTCGCGCTCGCCCGGGACGCCGGGGTCCGCGTCCGTGAGGTGTACGCGGTCGACGCGAGCCGGCGGACGACAGCCGCCAATGCGTATGTCACCGGGTTCGGGCCGACGAAGCGGGTGGTCATCTTCGACACGCTGCTCGACCGCTACTCCCGCGCGGAGATCCGCGGCGTCGTGGCTCACGAGCTCGCTCACGTGAAGGGCCGCGACGTGCCCCGCGGGCTCCTGTTCACGGGCATCGTCGCGCTCCCGACGGCCCTTGCCGTGCGGACCGCAGCCGACCGCCTGCACGCGACCGCGCCGCTCCCGTCATCGCTGCCGGGTCTCGCCCTCGCCGCCGCGGTCGCCGGAGCCCCGCTCGAGCTGATCGGCAACCGGCTCAGCCGGATGCTCGAACGCCGGGCCGACGCCTTCGCCCTCCGGCTCACCGACGACCCCGACGCGTTCATCTCGTTCGAGCGGAAGATCACGCTCCAGAACCTCGGGGACCCGGCCCCTCCGGCGTGGCTGAACGCGGTGCTGGCCACGCACCCGTCGACCTCGGAGCGGATCGGGATGGCGCGGGCGTTCGCCGCGGCGCGCGCCGGCTGAGCTCAGTCGGACCGCTGACGAACACGGTGTGACCTCCATCGGACCGGGGTAGGGCTCCGGCCGAAGGGAGGAGAGACATGTATCGGCAGGTGCTCGACCCGGTCTCCCACTCGCTGGGATGGACCTCAATCTTCGCGCTGCTCCCGCTGGCCGCGCTCTTCGTTCTGCTGGGGGTGGTGCGCCTGAAAGCGCAGTGGGCCTCGCTGATCGCGCTCGCCGCAGGGGCGCTCGTGGCGATCATCGTCTACGGCATGCCGGTCGGCCAAACGTTCGACTCCGCCGCCGAGGGGGCGGCGTTCGGCTTCTTCCCGATCATGTGGATCGTCATCAACGCGATCTGGATCTACCACCTCACCGAGTCCACGGGGTACTTCGCGGTGTTGCGACGAGCGTTCGGCTCGGTCTCGGACGATCTCCGCGTACAGGTGATCATGATCGCGTTCTGCTTCGGCGCGCTGCTCGAGGCCCTGGCCGGGTTCGGGACCCCGGTGGCGATCTGCGGCGTGATGCTCGTCGCGCTCGGGCTGAAGCCGGTGAAGGCGGCGGCGGTGGCGCTGCTCGCCGACACCGCGCCGGTCGCCTTCGGCGCGATCGCAATCCCGATCACCACCCTGGCCCAGGTCACGGGCCTCCCCAAGCACACACTCAGCCAGATGGTCGGCCGTCAGTGCCCGCTGCTCGCCTTCCTGCTCCCGTTCCTGCTCGTCGCGATGGTCGACGGCCGTCGCGGCCTGCGTGAGAGCTGGCCGGCCGCGCTCACCGCCGGGGGTGTGTTCGCCGTCGTCCAGTTCGCGGCCTCGAACTACATCTCGCCCGAGCTCACCGACATCCTCGCGTCGCTCGCCTCCGCCGCGGCGCTGCTCGGGCTCACCCGCGTGTGGTCGCCCTCGGCGCCGGCCGTCGCTCGGCAGCGCCGCACCTCCGGCCCCGCCATCGCCGGCGCCGCCGTGGCCGACCCCGCGTTCGAGCGCCGGACGCGGGCCGACCGGGGCGAAAGGCTCCGGCGGAGCGAGACCGCGCTCGCGTTCGCCCCGTACCTGATCGTGATCCTCGTGCTCGGCCTGTGCAGCCTTCACCCGGTCACCGCCCAGCTCGACAAGGCCACCACTTCGTTCAGCTGGCCCGGCCTGCACGTCTTGAACGGCAAGGGCAAGGCACCCTCAAGCGAGCTGTTCAAGCTCAACTGGCTGACCGCCGCCGGGACGCAGCTGCTCGTGGCCGGCGTGCTGAGTGCGGTCGTGCTGCGGGTCCGCCCCCGCGACGCCGTCGCCCAGTACCTCAGCACGCTCCGGGAGCTGTTCTGGCCGATCGTCACGGTGTGCGCGGTGCTCGGCCTGGCCTATGTGATGAACTTCTCCGGCCAGACGATCACACTCGGCACCTGGGCCGCCGGGGCGGGGTCGTTCTTCGCCTTCCTCTCGCCCGTCATCGGCTGGTTCGGGACCGCGGTCACCGGCTCCGACACCTCGACGAACTCGCTGTTCGGCGCGCTTCAGGTCACGGCGGCCAAGCACGCCGGCCTCTCGCCGGTCCTGCTCGCGGGCGCGAACAGCTCGGGCGGGGTCCTGGCGAAGATGATCTCGCCTCAGAACCTGGCCATCGGGGCCGCCGCGGTCGGGATGGGCGGCCGTGAGGGAGACATCTTCCGGCGGGTGATCGCCTGGAGCATCGGCCTCGTGCTGCTGATGGCGTTGCTCGTGCTGCTGCAGTCGAGCGGGGTGCTCTCCTGGATGGTCCCCTAGCGGCCGTCGGGCACCGGCTCCGGATGGGCCGGTGTCCGACGACGGGCCGGGCGCCGGCTCAGTAGGAGGGGCCGGTGTCCGACGACGGGCCTGGGCCTCCCTCGGACTCGGGCAAGTTCCGGATCTGCTCCCGGGACTGCCACTTGGAGTAGTTGTCCTCCATCGCGTCGATCAGCTCTCGCATGAACTTCGGCGAGAGGTTGATCCGGCTGACGACGACGCCCGGGACCTCATCCTCGTCGACCTCGTGGTCGACGCGGGCGAAGGTGACGGTGAACTCGTAGTCGGAGTGGCTGACGTTGGCGAAGTTGGCGTAGTGGCCGGCCATCAACTCCGGCGAGAAATGGATATTGATGTGCCGCTCGGATGGGTTCTGGTCTTCCATATGCGATCTAGTATCCCAGCATCGTGCGAATCGTCGTCCTCGCCGTCGGCCGACTCCGCCCGCCCTTTGCCGACGATGTGCAGCACTACCAGAAGCTTCTGGCCCGGCACACCCGCCTGGAGCTGATCGAGGTCCGCGACGACGAGGCGGTGGCTCGGCGGATCCCCGAGCGCGCGTTCGTGTCGGTGCTCGACCGTGAGGGCGAGCGATTCGACTCGATCGGCTTCAGCCGGTTCCTCGAACAGCGGCGGCAGGCCGGTCGCGACGTCTGCTTCGTGATCGGAGGCCCCTTCGGCCTTCAGTTCGACGGCGCCGATCACCGCTTCTCGCTCGGCGAGCTGACGTTCCCGCACCAGCTTGCCCGGGTCGTCCTGCTCGAACAGCTGCTCCGGGGTCACAAGATCCTCGCCGGCGAGCCGTACCACTACTGATGGCGATTCAGGCAGGATGCGCCTGATGGCCGCGCGCCACGACATCCTGCGCTGATGGCCGAGCGCCACGACATCCTCGCCCGGCGGCGCGCCCGCGAGCAGCGCCTCCGTGCCCGTGCCGAGCTGACCCTGTTCATGCGGCGGCTGGCCGTCGTGCTGTCGATCCTCGCCGTGCTGATCGTCGGGGGCACGATCGGCTTCTCGCTCACCGAAGGAACGTCGGTGGCCTACAGCTTCGGGTGGACGCTGGACACGATCACCACGCTCGGGTCGATCCCCGACCCCCATGACAGCGTCGCCCGGGCGCTGAAGGTCTGCCTGGAGCTGTTCGGCATCGGTACGCTCTTCTACGCCCTGGCCACCGTGGCCGAGTTCTTCGTTTCCGGCCAGCTCAGCGGGCTGCTCGACGAGCGCCGGATGCAGAAGATCATCGACTCCCTCTCCGACCACTACATCATCTGCGGCTACGGCCGGGTCGGCCGCCAGGTCGCTCGTGACCTGCGCCGGGCCGGGCAAGACGTTCGTGGTCATCGACGACAACCCCGACACCCGCCATCTCTCGGGGAGGACGACGTCCCGCGGATCGACCGCGAGGCGGCTGACGACGAGGTCCTCGAGCAGGCCGGCCTGCGCCGGGCCCGGGGCGTGATCGCCTGCGTCGATTCCGACGCCGAGAACATCTTCATCACCCTCACCGCTCGCGAACTGCGCGAGGACATCATGATCATCGCCCGCGCCTCGGCCGAGGACTCCGAGAAGAAGCTGCTCCGGGCCGGGGCTGACCGGGTCGTCTCGCCGTACAAGACCTCGGGGTCGGAGATGGCCCGGACCGCACTCCACCCGCAGGTCGCCGGTTCGGTCGAGGTCGCCGATTACCGCATGGACGAGATCGAGGTCGACGAGGGCTGCGACGGCATCGGCCGCTCGATCGAGGAGGTTCGTGGCGCCGCGATGATCGTCGCGCTGTGGCGTAACACCGGCACGCTCCAGCCCCAACCCGCGCCGGAGACCCGGATCGAGGTCGGCGACAAGCTCGTTGCGCTCGGCACCCCGGACGCACTCGAGCGGCTCGAGCTGGTGTTCGAGCGGACCGGGCGGCAGCTGCAGGTCGCCGACCCGCCTGGCGAGGACGACAGCGGCGGCCGGCCGAGCGGCACCGGGGTCTGAGTGGCCCGCGCTCGGGCGGGCGTTTCGCGCGAGACCATCTAGATTCGTCCCCGATGAGCCACCACCCAATGGCAGATCTACGGGCGAAGGTGTGCGACGCGGCGGCGAAGCTCCGCGGCGGCGACGGCGCTCACCTCGATCCGACGCTCGAGCGGCCGAAGCGCGAGGGCCTCGGCGACCTCTCGACGAACGCCGCAATGCTCCTCGCCCCGGTCCTCGACGCCCCGCCTCGGGTCATCGCCGAGCGGCTCGCCGGTGAGCTCGAGGGGCAGCTGGCGGCGACTCTCGAGCGCTGGGAGGTGGCCGGGCCGGGATTTCTCAACCTCACTGTGTCCGACGGTTGGCTGCGGGCCGGGCTCGGCACGGTGCTCGCCGCCGGCGACCGCTTCGGCGGCGGTGGCGCGGACCCAGCCGAGCGGCTGCTGATCGAGTTCGTGTCGGCCAACCCGACCGGCCCGGTCGTCGCCGCCTCCGGCCGCCACGCGGCCTACGGCGATGCGCTCGCCCGGATCCTCGCGCACCACGGCCACTCGGTGTGGCGGGAGTACTACGTCAACGACGCCGGTAACCAGATCCGGCTGTTCGGCGAATCGGTGAAGGCCCGGGCGGCCGGGGAGCCGATCCCCGAGGGCGGCTATCAGGGTGAGTACGTCGCCGAGCTGGCGGCCGAGATCCCGGATGTCGCGACCCGGGACGCCGAGGATGTCGCCCAGGCCGCAGTGGCGATCCAACTCGAGCGGATCAGAGCGACGCTCGAGCGCTACCGGGTCCGTTACAACGACTTCTTCCGCGAGCGGACACTCCACGATTCCGGCGCGATCGACGCCACGCTCGCCCAGCTCGAGGCGGACGGCCACGTCTACCACTCCGACGGCGCGACGTGGCTGCGGACCTCGGCCTTCGGCGACGACAAGGATCGGCCGGTCGTGCGCTCGGACGGCACCCCGACGTACCTCGCCGCCGACGCCGCATACCTGCAGAACAAGCGCGACCGGGGGTTCGAGCGTCAGCTGCTCCTGGTCGGCGCCGACCACCACGCGTACGCGCGGGAGATGACGGCCGCGATGGCCGCGCTCGGCGGCGATCCCGACACGCTCGAGATGCCGATCATGCAGTTCGTGCACCTCGTCGAGGGTTCCGATCGCGCCGCGTTCTCCAAGCGGCGCGGGACGTTCGTGACGCTCGACGACCTCGTTGACGAGATCGGCGTCGACGCCACGCGGTTCTTCATGCTCCAGCGCTCGCACGACCGGACGCTGGATCTCGATCTCGACCTCGCGCGGTCGGAGTCGGCCGAGAACCCCGTCTACTACGTCCAGTACGCCCACGCCCGGATCGCCTCGATGCTGCGCAAGGTGGGGGATGAGCGGGTCGGTGCGGCCGTCCTGGCCGGGCCGGAGGTCGCGGGCCGTCGGGGCGCTCGAGCCCGCCGAGCGGGCGCTGATCCTCAAGCTGCTCACGTTCCCGGACGAGGTCGTCGAGGCGGCCGCCCGGCGGGCGCCGCACCGGATCGCCCAGTACGCGCTCGAGCTCGCCCAGGACGTTCACCGCCTTCTATCGCGATTGCCGGGTCGTGGGGGCCGAGCCGGAGGCGCTCGAGAGCTTCCGGATTGCGCTGTCGGTCGCCGCGCAGCGGGTGATCGCGCTCAGTCTCGAGCTGCTCGGGGTCTCCGCGCCTCACTCGATGTAGGAGCGGGAGGCCGGTGGCGCCGCTCAGTCGCCGCCGTCGAACCGGGCGAGATCGCGCTCGAGCCGGGCGGCGTCGTCGCCGCTGAGGACGGGGGCGAGCGGCTCGGAGGAGGCCGCGGCCCGGGCCCTCGTCCGGCGCCGCCACCGTGGCAGCGCGACAGCGAGGACGACGACCCCGGCGAGCAGCAGGGCCGGCGGGAGGATGTACACGGTGAGGTTGAAGCCGTGGGCGGGGGGCTTGCCGAGCACCGCCGTGCCGTACTGGCCGACGAGCGCCTGCTCGATCTGGGGCTTCGTCAGCCCCTGCGCGATCAGCGTGCGGATGTATGCCCGCTCGGCGTAGGCCTGGGGGGATTGGGCGAGCGCGAGCGGCTCCCGGCACGAGGGGCACATCACGTCGTTCTCGACGTCGGTGAGCGAGGCGCGCGCGGTGGCGGCGAGCGACGCCGGGGCGAGCGGGCCGCCGGCGAGCGCCAGCGCGAGCAACAGCGCCGCTGCCAGACGCCGGGGGCTCACAGCCGGCTCTGAAGCACGTGGGGGATGGTCGTGTCGACCCAGTGCTGATCGAGCTGGAAGCGCCGCAGCGCGACGATCTTCCCCTCAGGGTCGATCAGGAACGTCTCGGGCACGCCGGTCGTCCCGAACGAGCGCACGAAGTCGCCGCTCACGTCGCGGATCACCGGGTAGGTGACGCCGTGGGCCTTGACGAACTGCTCCGAGTCGTTCGCGTTGTCGAGGTACGTCACCCCGAGAACCGTCCCGCCGGCGGCCGAGAGTCGCTTCTGGGCCTGCTCGAGCAGCGGCGCCTCGGCCTTGCACGGGTCGCACCACGAGGCGAACACGTTGAGCAGCACGTACCGCCCGTGCAGGCCGGCGAGACTCTGGGTTCCGGCGCCGTCGAGGACCGGCAGCTTCCGCGTCGCGCTCGGGGCGGCGGGATACCGGCCCTTGGCCACGGCGGCGTCGATCGAGGAGTCGTCGCCCTGACCCGCGACGCCGAACGCCAACAGCGCCAGCAGCGCGACCGCGGCGAACGACACCAAGGCCGGGAGGATGAAGCGGCGCATCGCCCGGTCAAGGTTAGATCGCCGAAGACTGGGGTGGGCCCCTGGGGCAACCGCGACCCGGCGCTCGATAACACGCCACCGCGATCCGGGGGAAACGGTCGCGGGGCGAGGGCGTCGGGGTTTGTGGCCTTTCTGGCTGCGCACGACCTGCGGTGCGGCGAAGAGCGGACCGGAGGACCGGTTCTGCGGTGGTTGTGGCCGGATGCCGATCCCGGCTGCAGCCGCCGTGCCGGCTGCTCCGGCGGCACTCGGGCGGCAGACGCCTGCCGACCGTTACTCAGCACCCCGTCTCACCCCATCGGGATGAGCCCAGCCCGGGTCCGGTCGGGGAGCATCGAACCCGATCGGAGCGCGGCACGCTCCCGACCCGCGGGGTGAAGCGCATGGGAAAAGGAATCAGCGAGATCCTGACGTACGCGGTCGGCGTGGCGATCAGCCCGGTGCCGATCATCGCGGTCACCCTGATGCTGTTCTCGCAGCGGGCACGCGTGAACGGGCTGATGTTCCTGGTCGGGTGGGTCGTCGCGCTGGCCGTCGTCAGCGGAGTCGCCACCGCGCTCGCCGATCAGGCGAGCGCCGCCACCGCCAGCACGACGACCGACACGATCGCGTGGGGAAAGATCGTTTTCGGCGTGCTGCTCCTCGGGCTCGCAGTGCGCACCTGGCGGGGCCGTCCAGCACCCGGTAGCGATCCCGAGATGCCGAAGTGGATGGCGGGAATCGATGCCCTGAAGCCGGTCAAGGCGCTCGGCTTCGGGCTCCTGCTGGCCGGGGTGAATCCGAAGAACCTGATGCTCACGATCGCGGCCGGCACCGGGCTCGCAGCGCTCGGGCTCGCCACCGGTGACACGGTCGGCTCGCTGATCGTGTTCGTCGTGATCGGCAGTCTCACGATCGCCGGCCCCGTCGGCTACTACGCTGGTCGGTGGCGACGGCGCCAAGGCGCGGCTGGAGGAGATGAAGGGCTGGCTCGCCGCGCACAACGACGCGGTGATGGCCGTGCTGTTCCTCGTCTTCGGCGCCAAGCTGATCGCCGACGGCCTGCCGCCACTCACCTAGTTCTCCCGTTGCGGAGCCGCTCCATCGCCGGCGGTCCGCCCGTCCGGAAGGTCGCTCTGCGGTGGGAAGCTGACCTCGATCTGCTGCCGGCGGTCGAGTTGCGCAGCACGCGCCGAGGCCCGCAGCGCCTGCTTGTCCGCCGCCAGCAGCTCCCCGGTCAGGGACCGAGGCCACAACCGACGTGCGAGGACGACGTTGAGCTCCGCCGCGATCAGGATCAGCTCGGACGCGATCAGCAGCCACGAGAGCAGGCCGATCACCGCGGCGAACCCCCCATACGTCTGGCTGCTGCCGGCCAGTACGTGGGTCACGAACGCGCCACCCAGCGTCTGCAGCAGCAGCCAGCACCCGGCCGCGAGCACAGCTCCGGGCAGAACCTCGCGAGTCGTGAGCCGGGCCGCGGTGAGCAGGCGGAACGATCCGGCGAACAGCACCAGATCGATGACCGCGGAGGCGACGAACCCCAGCACCTGCGTGACGGTCGTTCCCACACCGCCCGCGGTCACGAGCCCGACCGCCACCGTCGCGACCACGTTGACCGCCCCGACCGACAGGAGCACCAGGAGACCCCGCAACCGTGAGTTGATGAAGCCGGGCCGCTCGACCGCTGCGACGCCCCAGATTCGATCGAGCGCCGTGCCGATCGCCAGTGTCACGCCGAGGCCGGTCCACAGCGCGCCGACCACCCCGACGGCCAACGCCACGCCGTTGCCGCCGAGCGAGCCGATGTCCCCGCTGATCTGCGGTCCGATCACGGGCATGCGCTCGAGCGTCGAGTCCAGCAGCTGGCGCTGGAGGTCGGGATTGCTGGCGAAGACGAACCCGAGGATCGACGTGAACACCAGCAGCAGCGCGAAGACTGAGAAGAACCCCCAGTACGCGATCTGGACGCCGAGCCGGTCGGCGCCGTCATCGCTGAACTTCTTGATCACGGCGACCAGGATCGCCAGCGCCGGACGCCGCTGTTGCCAGCCGTCCAGGCGATTGAGTGAGCGCGCGAGATTCAAGGAGATCGCGGCTCGTCAGGGCGCATCGGCCGGCTCACCGGCGACGACGCCGAGCGCCCGTCGGCGTCGTCGTCAGCCGGCTGAGTTGACTGCAGGATCGTCGCGGACGCGGGACGACCGTGACGTGCTGCTCCTCCTAACGCCGGTCCCGGCGGTCATCCCGCCGGTCCTCGCGCCGATTCCCGCGGCGCCGCACCCCACGGACCGCGACTGCGGCCGTGCCCGCCACCGCGGCGGTCCGGACGACCGGCCGCCCTCCCATCACTCCTCCTCCTGCACGTCGACGTCGACCCAACATCTCAGACTCCTTCCTTGATCGCTGCCTCATCCGCCTCCACGGCGGCCGCAATGGCCTGGATCGGGATCCGGCCGCTGGCCACCAGCTGGCCGCCTGACCGACGGACGGCTGTCGCGAACCCGGCGGCCCACACGTTCTCCCAGACCAGCACCGCGGCAACGCTCCCGGGCTCCAACGAGGCCCCGATCGCCTCGACGTCCTCCTCGGCGAGCAGCATCGCGAGCTCGGTCTCGAGCTGGAGCAGCTCCGCGAGGTTGCTGTCGCCGAAGTCGTGGGCCTCGAACCCCTCCACGGTGCCGTCGAGGTCCTTCTTGAGGATCAGGATGTCGAGCACGCGAATGACGTCGCGCTCGATCAGCGCAAAAAGCTCGGCGGCCATCGCGCCCGAGAAATCCGCCTTGTCGGCCGGGAACTCGACGACCATGTAGTCAACCGGCCCGAGTTCGTCGACATCGGTGTCGCTCATGGGCGTGACCTCCACTGTGGTTGCGGAGCCCCGCTCTCCGGGACTCCTTCGCCTCAAGGTTCACGGCAGGGGAATGCGGCGGCATCATCCGGATTGGATGACGGCCGCGCGGGCCCGGCGCCCGACCGCGCGCTCGTTCGTCGGGGCTTAGAATCGCCCGCAGCGCGGACGTAGCTCAGTTGGTAGAGCGTCGGCTTCCCAAGCCGAAGGTCGCGGGTTCGAACCCCGTCGTCCGCTTGAACGGAGGGCCCGGAATCCGGCTAACCCGTCAAGCCCGCTCGCTGTGCGAGCCCGAGGGCATAGTCGGGCCACCAAGTGCCGGCGGGGGGGCCTCCGTTGCAGGTCCCGTCAGATTGGCCAGGGGCCTTGATCCAAAAGAGGGCGTCGACTCCGGACAGCGGCGGAGCAGCCTCGGGAAAGTGGCCCAAGGCTCGGCCCTCGGGGTTGCACGCGGCGTCCGCCCCTTGGGCGGCGGGGCCATTCCCATTGCGGCTGGTGTCGATCACGAACCCGTGGCCCGGGCCCAAACCCGCAAGGATCTTCTGGCCGTACGCGGCCTCGTCCGACGTCGGGTTGAAGTTCGACACGTTGAGCGAAAACCCGCGCACTCGGGACGCTCCGGCGGCCAACAGCCGCTTCACCATCACGCTGGCCGGCTGCCACGTCGAGTTTCCGGCGTCGAGATACATGGCAGCCTGCGGATCGGCGGCCGTCAGCGTGCGGGCGCTCTCGGCGAGGAGCGCCAGGCGGGTCTGCTGTTCTGCCGGAGACAGGCAGTCCATACCTGCCAACGCATCCGGTTCCACGATCACCGCGAGCCGGCTGTGGCCCAGCGCTCGGGCGACGACGTTGATCCATGCCCGATAGTCGTCTGGACTGGTGGCGCCTCCAGCTGAATACGAGCCGCAGTCTCGCTTGGGAATGTTGTAGAGGACCAGCACCGGCATCTCGCCAGAGCGCTGGGCCGGCCCGATGATCTGGGCGATCGTGGCGGACGTATCGTTCTCGCCGACGAGCCATTGCGCTTCAGGCTGCGCCGCCAAGCGATCCATGATTTTGGCGTCCGCCGGACGGCTGGTTCGCCACTGCTCCGCCTGCTGAGAGGCATCGCCGTTCGGGGCGACGTAGAGCCGTTGCCCTGCCAACGGATTCGGTGTCGGATGACTGGAAGTCGAATGCGAGTTGGAGGAGCCGCAACCGAGGTTCAGGAGGACCGAGCCGAGCACGAAGAGTGCTCCGATGGCCGTGAGAACGCTGCGGGGAAGCATCCCGACTTCACAGCAACGATCGCCTTCACGCTGGCGTGCGCCTTGGCGAGGGCCCCTCCTCATGGCGTGGTTCCGACGCTCATCCGATTAAGCATGCGCGATGTATTCGCGTCACGCGCCGTGCCGGATCATCAGGCGCGGCGGTCAGGACGGATCGGGGGCGGGAGCGCGCGGCTTTTGAAGCGCAGGCCAACACGCTGTCATGAGGAGGGTGACGTGGATGGCAGCAAACGAGACGTTGTTGACCGTGGACGCGCTGTGACTTTGAGTCAGCCCGTAGATGCAGCTCGCGACCAAGATCCCCACCACCGCGAGCGCGGGCCACACTGCACGAGGTTGGCGTGCGGTGGCAGCCGTCTTCGGAGTGACCACGAACGAGCCCTTTCGGCGCAAGATGGTCAAGATCGAGGCGAGCACATGGATCCAGAAGCTTTCGGCGGACAACGCGATCGATCTGAACGAGACCGAGCCGTCGCTCGCGATGATGAGTGAAATCAACGCCATGGAGAACCAGGGCAAGAAGTGCAGCAGGAACTCGGCTGCATTGATACCTGCGAGCGGCTGTCCGCCGCCGAGCAGACGGACGACCGGGAAGCTCAAGTAGATCACCAGCGTCCACCCGGTGAGCCAGTGAATGCCCGAGAGGAGGTATTGCGTCTTGATCGGCAGCGGCAGCTTTGCTCGCAGCAGGAAAGGGATACCTGACAGACAACCTCTCGCCCAGCGGAGTTGTTGGGAAACGTAGGCCGCGGCATCCTCCGGCCCCAGGCCGCTGGCCAGCACGATTGGGACATAGGCTGATTTCCAGCCCAGCTCGTGGAGATGAATTGAGAGCTGAAAGTCCTCGGTCAGCGAGTTCGTCGGAAAGCCCCCAACACCCTCCAACGCCGAGCGACGAAGTATGACATTCGATCCGCAGCAGAACATTGCCCCCAACCCGTCCTTGCCGCGACAAATCGTCCCGTAGAACATCTCCTGCTGTTTCTGCGCCGCCGCGGTAAACCGGCTCTGCTCGCTGTTCGCGTAGTACTGCGGCGTCTGTACGAATGCGATCTCGGGGTCCTCCATGTAGCCCAGCGTGGCCTCGAAAAAGCCGGGATCGGGCACCTGGTCGCAGTCGAAAATGGCGAGAAAGGGAGCGGACGTCTTGCCCAAGGCGTGGTTGATATTTCCCGCCTTGGCCCCCTTGTGCTCGGTGCGCCGGATGTAGCCGGTTCCGTAGCGCTTGGCAAGCTCGCGGATGGCGTCATCGTCGCCGTCATCCAGAATCCAGACCCTCGCCTCCGCGCCGCGCATTCCGACGGCCGCGGCCACGGTCAGGTCCACGATTTCCGCCGGCTCGTGGTAAACCGGGATGAAGACATCGACCGCGACCCACTCGCGTGGCGCTCGCGGCTCTCGCACGCGCTCGTTACCGCACGTCCAGTAAAAGCCAAACGCTTGGATGAGATTCATGCCTCCGCGACGACGAGGAGCACGTACATGACGGGCGTGCCGGCGCGATGGGGGTTGAACAGCCACGAGTAGTACCAGACCCCAAGCGGCAACGCCAACGCCGCCACGACACGGATCCGCGTGCGCACGCTGAGTCCGCTGGGTACCGGCTGCCAGCTCGGCCGACGAAGGCGGACATCCCACGGGCCGACTGCTCACTACGCCGCTTCCGAGGGCAGACCGATCGGGGTCACGAGTCCGTCGCTGGGGCCGTCGCCGAACTCGCCTCCGCTGGCGTGTCGAGACGCTGCAACGCGGCGCGCGCGATGCGTTCGGCGAGCCCGTGGATGACCGGTACGTTCTCGAGGAACCAGATGTAGTCGTCACCCCGGGCGGTACCGGCAAGCAGCGGTCCGAGCACGAACAGCCCGGGTGCGGCTGCGAAATCGTGGTCGACCGCCAGTCCCCGGCCGCTCTCGTTCGCCCGCACGGCACCGCTGTGCAGCAGCGACCGGACCGCCGAGTTCGCCCCGGCGGCCACGCCGGAGAAGCCCCGGCAGTCCACGACAATCCCGGCCTTAAGGTCTTGCACCCCTCCCGCCGTCTCGTAGCGGACTGTGACCCCGTCTGGCGTCGGTTGCAGTTCGCGGACCCGCCCAGCACGCACGCTCAGCAGCCCGCGCTCCCGGAGGCGGACCACGGCCTCGGCGTAGTCGGTGGACGTGTGCCGGATGGTCTCTCTATAGGCCTTGTACTCCGTATTGACGAAGGCTCGCTTCTCCGCGGGCGACAGCCGGGGGAAGATCTGGCGGAACCAGTGGGACAGGTTTGCGGAGGTTGGTGGTGGTGCCGCCCGCGCCGCAGGCAGCATGTCGACGATCGTGTAGCCCAGCGATTCCGACTCCTGGGCGTCCGCGACCAGCGCTTCGACCAAGGTCGCTGACGCCAGCTCCGGTGTGTGCCCCTCATCTTCGAGTGCCGCAAGCAGCGCGGGCAGACGCCGCAGGGTGGGTGGCGTCACGTGTGCCGAGCGCAGCCCGTCGGGTAGCCGGCCGCTTGACGACAGCACGACCAGCTCGTCGATGAGTCCGTCGAGGTCGGGTGCGCCCTCCGCGGCGTAGAGAAACTCAATCGCCGCCGCCGACGAGCCGAGCACCGCGATCCGACGACTGCCGGAAGGCAGCGTGGCCAGCCGCGCGGCCAGCTGCGGCTCGCTATCCGCCAGGTCTCGGGCGACCTCGAAGCTGCGATAACCGGGGTGGTCGGCCACCGCGTCGGGCGCCGGGGCGGTGACGTTGCCCACGGCGAGCAACACCGCATCCGCGTCGAGCGGGTCGCGGCCGGCCAGCTGCACGCGCCAGCGGTCTGACCCGGCCCGGACCACGTCCAGCACCTCGGCGGCCACGACGCTCACCGAGATACCCGAGGAGTCGAGGTTCCCCACGGCCTCGGCCCACTTCTCACGCAGGAACTGGCCGAAGACGATCCGCGGGAAGAACAGCCCACCGAAGTCCGCTCGGTCGATCTCCTCCCGGTGGCGTTCGAGCCAGCGCGCAGCGCGCGGGTCGCCCGAGTCGACCAGCATGTCCTCCCAGCGCGACCGGTTGGCGATCAGCCACGGGACGAATCCGATGCCGGATGACTCGGTCTCGGTGATGCTGTCATTGAGCAGCAGCGCCGGGCTCACGCTCGTCGCGTGGGGCACGCCGCCGCCAGTCTCTCCGGAACGGTCGACGAGCACGATCTCGCATCGGTGCGGGGCCGCCGCGTCATCTCTGGGCGCTTGGACCAGCTCGGCCAGCCGCAGGACGACACATAGGCTGGAGGGCCCGCCTCCGATCAGAACCAGTCGCGGTACCGCCGTCTGTTCCGAACCGTCGCTGGCGGAGGCGCTGGTCCTGCGTGGTCGGTTGCGTGTCGGGATCAGCCACTGTCTACGCCGCAGCGTTGTCGCTTTCCGGGCTGAACGGGGATAGCGCACGGGAAGTCGCATCCGCAGTCAACGGGAGGTTCACGGTGTCCTGACGAACAAGCAGTGTGTTGAGGAGATCCGCGTTCGAGGTCGGGGAGGCGAGGAAGTCGAGCAGCGCCTGGGTGCCGACGCCGTGAATTCCGGCGCACGAGATCAGTGATCGGCCCTCAGAGAATGGGCTGGGCAAGATACTGAGGACCGTGAGGTCCTGCACGAGCCGGCCCTGGTCGTCCCGAATGGGGTGGTAGGTGCGCCCTGTCTCCTTGTCGACAAGGTAGACGTTCTCCCTGGCCTCATCGTGCTCGATGATCCAGCGAATCGAGGGGAGCGGGTTGAACTGCTGGGCGGTCACCGGATTGTTGACGGACGAACCGACCAGGATCACGTTGCTGGCACCCAAGTAAGCATCGAGTTCAGGGTCGGACGAGCGACGCTCGCTCAGCGGGGATTGCGGGTACCAGTGCTTGGCGAACGCGGCCCGCAGCGCGTCGCGGCCTTCGCTCTCGTGGTGGCGCGAGAACTCAGCGATCGCGTCCGGTTGGCCGAGGAAAGCTTCATACAGGAGCACGACGGGCTCAGTCCCCAGCAGCGGGTACCACAGCGAGTGAAATGGAGCCTTGTTGAGGGCCATGACCTCTGGCAAATGAGCCTCGCCGCCAACCTGAACGTTCAGCTCGAACGCCTCGGCGGCAGGCAGCCCGGCAAACCCGCCCAGCTGTATCTCGAACTGCGTCCGGCTGCGTTTCGTGATGCGCTCCTTCTGGCTCCCGTGGGCGTCGAGCGCGGTCAGCTTGCGCACGCGCGACGCGGACGAGTCGCCAAGGTCCACGAAGAACCGAGGCGCGAAGTCGAGGCGTGCCGAGATGTGGATCGGATACTGCAGGATGACCGTTTCGCGGAACGCGGCGAACGCAAGCTGGTTGGCGGCGCGATGATCGTTGTGGCTGTCCGCTGAGCTGTGGGTGACGACCACGTCTGGGTTCAAGCCGAGCGCTCGCACAGCGCCAACCGTCTCCCGGTCCGCCGTCAGGTCCCCGTCGGGTAGGCCCATGAAGTGAACGAACTGAGGGCCGATTCCCAGTGCTCCCGCGGCTCGGATCGTTTCTTCGTGCCGACTGTTCCCGGCGGCGTCATCCGTCAGCACCACGAACTCGACTCGATGGCCGGCAGCCTGCACGCGCTGGACAAGGACACCGGCACCGAGCTCGATGTCATCGTGATGGCAGCCTATGAACGCGAAAGTCAGCACAGTCGGGACTCCTTGGTGCGCGGGCAGAGCCTAACTCTACGGTGTTGCACCCGCAGTCGGTGCGTCGCCGTGTTGGGCTTGGGCCTCATCGGGAGACTCGCACGGCGGTCAACTCCCGAACCCGATCTGAGTGATGTTTCCGTCCGCCGTCGCCACCCAGACCGACGTCTCTCCGACCGCCAGGCCGACCGGCGAGCTGGCCAACGCCGCGGTTCCCGTGATGGGCGCGTTGGGTTGCGTCGAGATGCGATAGAGCATGTGCGAGCGCTGACTGATCGCCCACACCGAGGGCTGAGCCTCGACCGCGGAGATCTGTCTCAGCGAGGGGGCCACCGGGACCTCGGTGTTGACCCGCAGGTGGCTGGGACGCGGGTCGAACCGGGTCACGCTCCCATTGGCGTGCGCGGTCCAGATGCCCCGGCTGAACGTGATCGAGACTGGCTCGGGCCGCGTGTCGAAGGTGCTTGTGCCGCCGCTCCCGTCTTGGCTGACCCGGACCAGCCCGGTGGTCGTGCCGTTGACCGCCCACACCCAGCCCTCGCCCCAGCCAAGACCGAGCACCGGGGGGGTGAGATGGGCCGGATTGCCGGACACACCTCCGTCCAGAGCGATGTGCACCACCGACCCGGTCGAGTCGGCGGCCCACGCCGACCCATCGTCGCGGTTGACGGTCAGGGCGCTCGGAGTGGCGTGCAGAGACGAAGTGGCAAGCACCCTCCCGGTCTGCTCGTCAAGGCGCACCAACGCGCCTCGAGATGACCCGCCGACCCAGATCCCGGCGGGACCGGACGCGATCTGTCCCGGATGATCGCCGAGGGAGAGTTTGGTGACGGCCCCATCGGCGCTGATGCGAGCCACGGAGCCACGGTCGGGCAGCGACACCCAGAGCTCGCCCTGCTGCCCGACCGTCACACCGCCGGCAACGCTGCCCAAGGAGACCGTGTGCAACTCGGTGAGCCCTGGGCTGAGCGTCTTCACCTCGGACCCTGGCGTGTGCCTGGGACTGCCCGAGCTCACGACGAACACGATCACCGCCGCACCAACGAGCACGACTACCGGTGCCCACACCACTAGGCGCCGCCGTGGCGGCCTACGACCCGGCGTGGGCGAAGCCACGAGGGCGGGCGGCGAGACCTGGCGCGCAGTCGCCGCCGTCGCCGTGGGCGATGGGGCGGGCGCGGGGGGCGCCGTCGAACCCGCCGAGAGCGCGGTCTCGTCGGGCGAGAGCACGGTTTCGTCCGCCGAGAGGACGGTCTGGTCGGCGGAGAGCACGGTCTGGTCGGCGGAGAGCACGGTCTGGTCGGCGGAGAGCACGGTCTCTTCCACAATGACCGGCTCGCCCGGGGCAGATTCGGCGAGGGCTTGATCGAGGGCTCGGGTCAGTTCACCCGCGGAGCCAAACCGCTCTCCCGGACGCTTGGCCAACGCCCGGGCGACGACCGCGTCGAGTGCTTGCGGGACCTCTGGAGCCGCCGCTCGGACCGAGGGGATCGGATCATTGACGTGCGCGAACGCCTTTGCCGCATCGTTCGGACGGTCATACGGAAGGCGCCCGGTGAGCGCTTCGAAGAGCATGCAGCCGAACGCGTAGATGTCGGAGGAGCTCTCGCCCTTGTCGCCGATCAACCGCTCTGGCGCCATGTAGTCCAACGTTCCAACGAACATGCCGGTCCGGGTGATTGCCGAGTGGGCGGCGTCGCGGCGGGCGATGCCGAAGTCGGTCAGGTAGACATGCTCCTCGCGCTGTTCGTCTCCGGCCGCGATCAACACATTGGCTGGCTTGACATCCCTGTGCACCAACCCCTGCTTGTGGGCGGCCCCCAGGGCCGAGGCCACCGGGCGCAGCAGGCGCACCGCACGCGCCGGGGTCAGGGGACCCGCGGAGACCACGTCCCTCAGGTCGGTCCCATCGACCCAGCGCATGATCAGGTACAGGGTGCCGTCCACCTCGCCGGCCTCGTAGACCGGAATGATGTTGGGGTGATCGATCATCGCCGCGAGTTGAGACTCCCGCTTGAACCGCTCCCGGTAGGACGGGTCTGCGACCAGGGTGGGGGCCATCGCCTTCACCGCGACCAATCGCCCGAGAGACAGCTGGGTTGCCTGGTAGACCACCCCCATCCCGCCGCGCCCGGCAACCGCCTCGATGCGACACCCGGCGAACCTCGACCCAGGACCGAGAGGCTCAGACGTCCCGGCGATCAAAGCTTGGAGATGCCGTGAGTTGCGGCCGCCATGGCCGCGGCCATAAGCAGGAGTGCGGCGAGCGCGATGGCCCACCGACCCGCACGGGCCCAGCCCGCCTCACCGGTCTTCGATGCTGCGTCGGAAGGCGTCGCAGCGAGCACGCCGCCCTGGGGGTTGAGGCCGACGAACGACGCCTCGCCGGTCGCCACAGTGAACTCAGGACGGGCTCGCTCCAACCCTCCGGCTGCGACCAGCGCCGCCTCTCCCAGGTCGCCAGCTGAGGGGTAACGCTCGTCCGGGTCCTTCGCCATGGCGCGGGCTAACACGTCGTCGAATGCTCCGGGCAGATCCGGGCGCAGAACCACGGCCGACGGCACCGGGGCTTCGACCGGGGCCAGCGCCCGCGGGCCGTCGGCCCAGCTGGCGAACGGCGCCTGCCCGGTGAGGGTCTCGAACAACAAGCACCCCAGTCCGTAGACGTCGGCGCGCGCGTCGACGGGCTGATCCAGCAGTTGCTCAGGAGCCACGTACTGAACTCGGGCCACGATCGACCCGTGCCGCGTGGGATCGGCGGACGCGGACGCTTGCTTGGCCAGACCGAAATCCGCCAGGTATGCGTGGTCGCTGCGATCGAGCAGCACGTTCGAGGGTTTGACGTCGCGGTGCAGCACACCTTGAGCGTGGGCCGCGTCCAGCGCTGCCCCAACCTGACGGACGATGCGCGCCGCCCGCAGCGGCTCGACATGTCCCTCGGCGGCTATCACCGCCCGCAAATCGGTGCCCTCGACCAGGCGCATGGTGACGAACATGACCCCCTGCTCTTCACCGGCGTCGAAGATGGGAATGACGTTCTGATGGTCGATCGACGCGGCGAGCTTCGACTCTCGCGCAAAGCGCTCGCGGAACCGCTCCTCGCGTGAGCGCTCCGCGTTGATGACCTTGAGCGCCACGGTGCGCTGGAGCGCGAGCTCCTCCGCTCGGTAGACGACACCCATGTCTCCGTGTCCGATGACCTCCCCGACGCGGTATCCGGCGAACACCGACCCCGGTGGGAGCACGGACGCGGGTGTCGCTTGTTGCCGCACTGAAGGCTCGGGGATACGGGGCCGTACAGGGGCCTGAGCCGGCCGCCCGACCGGCCGGGCGGGCTCGGGGGCACGGGGCCGGACAGGGGCCCGAGCCGGCGGCGCCACTGGCCGAGCGGGCTCGGGGCCACGGGGCCGTGCAGGGGCCTGAGCCGGCGGCGCCACTGCCGCAGCGGCCTCGCCGGCCGTCACCCCCAGGGTCGTCGTGCCGATCTGTATCGAATCGCCCACGTTCAGCACTCGGGGACCACGCAGGCGCTCGCCGTTGACCAGGGTGCCGTTTGCCGATCCGAGGTCCTCGATCGTCACCTTCCCAGTGGCATCCCGGATGACGCGGGCGTGGCGACGGGAAACCCCGTGATCGTCGCTCAACCTTCCTTCTCCGCTGACCGTGCGCCCGATTATCAGCTCGTCGCTCAGGCTGAGGCGGCGTCCGATCTCCTTCCCAGCGGTGATCACCAGCTGCTCCCTCTGCTCGGCAGGGATGTCAGTCCTTCCCCGGGGCGTCGGCGTCGCAGGCTTGGGTTTCCTCGGCACGGCACCGGAGCTGTCGGTGACCTGCAGGACGCTTCTCCCCATCCTCAGCGAGTCGCCCAGCTCGAGCGTCGTGGGCGTTGAGATGCGCTGGCCATTCACGAACGTGCCATTGGCCGATCCGAGATCCTCAACGATCAGACCGCCATCCTCGCTGCGCGAGATCCGCGCGTGAACACGGGATATCTCTGGGTCGCCCCCCAGGCGCCCCGCCTCCGCGCGAGCGGTGCGGCCGATTACCAGGTCCGCGTCAACCCTCAGCCGTTTGCCCTCGTCGCCGCCTTCGATCACCCGGAGCTGCTCGCCGGCCATGTTCGGCGAAGCGTAACGCTCCGCGGATATCATGTGCCCGGCGCCGCTGGGAAACCGGTAGAAAATGTGACCGTGTCCGCCAACCCGCCCGCTCCTGTAGACAACCGCGCCGATCTCCCGTCGCTCGCGTTCGAGGCCGCCGACGGCTCCCGGCGAGTGATCGTGCTCTCGGCCGATTCATCGCCCGTCTCCGTCGGTCGCGGGCAGTCGGTCGATCTGCGGATCGACTGGGATGATGAGGTCTCCCGGTTGCACGCTCGACTCGAGCGGGTGGGCGGCGATTGGGACGTCGTCGACGATGGCTTCTCGCGGAACGGCACGTTCGTCAACGGTGTGCGGCTGACCGGCCGCCGCCGACTGAAGCACGGCGACGCGGTGCGATTCGGGGCGACCACCGTCACGTTCCGCTCACCCGCGCTCCACCAACCGCGTGCGGATCCCAGCCAGCCTGCAGTGAGCCTGTCAACCACCCAGCGGCGTGTCCTTGCCGCGCTGTGTCGACCGTGCAGGAATCCGTCCACGCCGGCCGACCCGGCGACCGACCAACAGATCGCGGATGAGCTGGTCCTGTCGGTTCGAGAAGTGGGAACCCATGTCAAAGTGCTCTGCGCGAAGCTGGCCATCGAGGGGTCTCCGTCCGGCGAGATGGCGCGACGCCAACTTGTCGACCGGGCCCTCTCGGCCGGCCTCCTCTCGGGGCGTGACCTCTGAGCGGCGTGCTTTCACCCGGCTCCACATTCGCCGGCTACCAGATCGAGGGAGTTGTCGGTGCCGGCGGGCTGGGGATTCTCTACCGAGCCCGCCAACTGCGCCTCGACCGGCCGGTCGCGCTGAAGCTGATCGAGCCCGCAGTGGCCCACGACCCGGTGGTTCGGGAGCGGCTGCGTCGCGAGGCCCGGGCCGTCGCCGCGCTTGACCATCCCAATGTCGCCCCGCTGTATGAGGCTGGCGAGGAAGCCGGAAGCGTGTACATCGTCACTCGATGGGTCGAAGGCACCGAGCTTGGCACGCTGATCGAGGACTCAGGCCCCTTGGAGCCGGGGCGGGCGGCTTGGGTTGCCGCCCAGATTGCCTCGGCACTTGACGTGGCGCATCAGAAGGGGCTGGTGCATCGTGACGTGAAGCCGTCGAACGTGATCGTCAGCCGGGAAGATCACGTTTACCTCACGGATTTCGGCCTGGCCAAACGAGCTGAGACGGCAGCTGGGCTGACCTCGGGCGACGCGATGCTCGGGACCGTCGACTACGTGGCGCCTGAGCAGATTGAGGGCGCCGAACCCGACCCGCGTGGCGACGTCTACGCCCTGGGCTGCGTCCTGTTCGAGATGTTGGCGGGCCGGCCGCCCTTCGCCGATCACCAGGGGGGCATGGCCAAGATGTGGGCCCAGGTCAACGCCGATCCGCCCTCGCTGCGCGAGCGGCGGCCGGACATGCCGCCGGCGCTCGAGGGTGTGATGCGAAGCGCGCTGGCCAAAGCGCCCGAGACGCGCCCCGCCGCTGCTGCCTTTCACCGGAGGGTGCTCCGGGCCGTTCGGGAGCGCGCCTGAGCTGCGCGCAGGTGCTGAGCAGCACCGCAAGGCGACTACCGAAACTCCCAGAGGACTGTTTGGGGTCTCCTGAAGCGGCCGATGAGCCTGCTGTGAGCCGTCAGCTGACCGACAACCTTCTTCGTCTCGCTTGAGAACGTCTTGTTTCTCTGGAACGAGGCGAGGACGAACACGGGGCTGCCCCCGCCCGTGGTGATCCGAGCGGTGAGGGGTTGGCTGCGCAGCCGAGGGGCGTAGTACTGGAGGACGTAGCGCATATCCCCGGGCTCGTACAGGACCAGGCTATTCGGCCCGCCCTTCGCCGTGACCGTGTGGATCGCGCCGCGGAAGTCGAACAAGCTGGGATTGCTCTTGTTCAGCTGCTGGTCAGCCAGGCCGGCGACGAGCGTCACGGCGAAACCACCGGCGACCAGTAACGTCGCTCGGGGACTCCGTGTCCAGTTGGCGATCATCCGCGCGATCAGGAGCAATACGAGCGGCACCAGGAACAGGAAGTTGCGCAGCTCGAAGAACGGGCGATCGAATGCGGAGACCACGAGCACCAGGACCAGGAGCAGGACCGCTCCGAAGGCGAGGGCTTTGGTCTGACCCTTTGAGGCACGACCCACCAAGGCCAGGGACACGAGCAGGAGCAATGGCCAGAGCGCGCCCAGGTACGGGCTCACGGCACCAGGCTGATAGCCCCAGATCGACGAGGCCAGGTTCGTCACGACCGAGTGGAAGGACAGCAGTTCGTAGGTCCCGTTTGGTGAGCCAGCCGGTCCGGTCGTGGAGACGTACTGGTGGTGGGCGAACAGCAGCAGCGGCACGAGCTGGAAGGCGAGCATCGCCGCCGAATAGACGAAGCCCAGCACAAGAGGGCGGACGGGTTCGGCGCTCCGCCGTCGCTGGACGATGGCCGCGACGAACACCAGCTGCTGCACGCCGATCAGCAGCAGGCCAAAGTAGTGCGACCACAAGAGGGCGGAGGTCGCCAGGATGTAGGCGGCCCAGTTGAGCAGCGTCCCATTGCGGATGGCCCGGGCCTGAGTCAGCACCGCCAAGAGCCCGAACAGCGCGGCAAACTCGTACATCCGCGCCTCTTGTGCGTACCACACCAGGGCCGGTGAGACCGACGCGAAGCCTGCCGCGATCAGCCCGGTGCGGCGGTCGTACAACTCCCGCCCGAGCTCATAGAGCACGGGGACGAGCAGCGTCCCCGCGATCAGCGAGGGCAGCCGCACCGCGAGCTCGCCATCACCGAACGCGTGCACGGTCAGCCAGAGGGTCAAGTGGTACAGGGGCGGCTGTCGGTCTCCGTAGTAGAGGTTGTGAAACAGATCGTGGATCGACAGGTGGGCCTGGTGGATCGTGATCGCCTCGTCGAGCCCGATTCCGCGGGGCACGGCCAACCGAAGCGCCAGACTGACGAGGATCAGACCGGCGAGGATTGCCCGTGCCGTGTCGCGGCTGGCGTCCGGCTCACCGCGGCGCGGGAGCGCCCCGCGTGGGCCGAACAGCTCCGCCTCCTGAGACCCGCGGAAGCGCCGCACGAACGCCCCCAGTCCGTTCGCTTCCGGCGACTTAACTGCCGGCAAAGGGACTATGCCTTGTCTCGCGGCTGATAACCGGCCACTCTAACCGAGGTCGGCCGACCTGCTCACAGACACGCACGGGTGGTCGAACTCGTGCTGGCTCACCAGTCGGCCATGAGCCGGACGCGATGGTCGTCGGATCACCGGATGCTCGTCGCCGGCTCGGTCTCAGTCCGCAATCGGGATGTCCGCCGCATCAGACAGCGAGCGGGCGAACTCGAGGCTGGTACTGGGTCGCTCGTTCGGCTCCTTGCGCAGCGCGCGCTTCAGCGCCTGGATGAAGCCGGGGGGGATGTCGGTCCGATCCTCTGCCGGGTCGGGCGGTTCATCCTGCAGGTGGGCCCACAGCACGTTCATTCCCTCGCGATCCGCGAAAGGCGGGCGCCCCCGCACGCACTCGAAGATGACACAGCCGAGGGAGTAGGTGTCGGTTGCGCCGGTCACCGGTCCGCCGCGGATCTGTTCCGGAGCCATGTAATCCATCGATCCGAGCGTCTGTCCGGGCCGGGTCAGGACGCTGCCCTGGTGGTCCTTGGCTATTCCGAAATCAGTGATGTAGGCATTTCCCGTCAGGTCGAGGAGGATGTTCTCCGGCTTGACATCCCGGTGCACCATGCCCGCCTCCCACAATGCCTGGAGGGCGCCGGCCACATGCGCGCAGATCCTGACAGTCGTGGCCAGATCCAGTCCGCCCTCCAGCTCGAGCTTCTGATCGAGCGTCGGGCCGTCGATGAACTGAGCGGCCATGTAGGGAACGCCCTCGTGTTCACCGGTGTCGCAAACCGGCACCAGGTGAGAGTGGCGCACGGTTTCGGCGATCCGAGCCTCCCGGATGAACCGGCGCCTGAACGTATGGTCGGCGGCCAGGTCCTTCTTGACCAGTTTCAGCGCAACACAACTACCGTCCGCGGCCGTCGCTCTGTACACGGTGCCCATTCCGCCGACTCCAATCAGCGAATCGATTCGATAACCGCCGATGAGGCTTCCGACGCGGTCATCATCGGCGAGGTGTCTGGGCGGATCGCTCATGGCCTGAACTGCACTTGGTGTTCGCCGAGGGAGTCGGAGAACCCGACGGCCGCGTGGCCCGGTCCGACGTCGTCTTGAAGCTCGCAGTGCCACAGAGCTCGATGCGGGACAATCGGATCCACAACGGTCGAGAGGAAGACAAACATGCCAGATCACCGGCGGGTGGTCGCATTCGGTGGGGGGACCGGACTGCCGCTGATGCTTCGCGGCCTTCGGCTGACGAACGGCTCCGCGGTCCACGCCGTGGTCACTGTTGCTGACGACGGAGGGTCAAGCGGTCGGTTACGTGAGGAATTGGGCATCGCCCCGCCGGGAGACATTCGCCGGTGTCTGGTCGCGCTCGCCGACCGCAAGGGCCTGGCCGAGTTATTCGAGTACCGATTCGAGGGCGGGGTCGAGCTTCGCGATCACGCGGTCGGCAACCTGATCATTGCTGCGCTATCCGAGATGGCCGGCGGCTTTTACGAGGGCGTCCAGGAGGCTGCGCAGTTCTTACGGATCACGGGCAGAGTCCAGCCCGCCGCGACCGAAAGCCTGACCCTGGTTCTTCACCACTCCGACGGTTCGGTGACCCGTGGTGAATCCGCGCCGCGCGACCCGCAACGCGCGCTCCGCAGGGTGACGATCGAGCCGACCGACGCGATGGCACCCGCGGCGGTCATCGAAGCGATCGAGAGGGCCGACTTCGTCGTTCTGAGTTGTGGAAGCCTTTTCACGAGCAGCATTGCGGCGCTGCTCGGTGGTGGAATCGCCGGCGCCCTAGCCGATTTCACGGGACCCGTGATCTATGCGGCAAACATCATGACCCAGCCAGGCGAGACGGTGGGGTTTGCGCTGTCCGACCACATACGGGCGATCATCGAGCACGTCGGGCCTGTGGTCACTGATGTGCTTGTGCACGCCGAGCAGCTACCCCCAGCCCTGATATCCCGGTACCTGGCCGAGGGAGGTGAGCCGGTTGTCGTCGACCGCGACCAGGTCGAGCGGATGGGTGTTCGTGTCACCGCCGCCGATCTGCTCCCCGATCCGATCGGGGAGGAGGCCCGGCACGACCCTCAACGTTTGGCTCGGGCGTTGCTCGGGATCGCCGCGCGGCGAAGACTCGCGCCGGCTCGAGAGGGGTCGTCCGCTTCTCGGGGCGCCCGCTAGGTGGGGTACCGTGTGCGGGCGCGCGGAGGCGCCGGGGATCCAGAGGAGGTCAGCCATGCATGACGCCCAGCCCAGTCGAACCGAACTGCGGGACATCTCGGCGCTGTGGTGGGTGACGATCACCATGGGCGTTCTCAGCAGCGTCGCGGGCGTGATCGTCCTCGCCAAGCCGGACAACAGCCTGGCGACGATCGCCGTGATCACCGGCATCTTCATCGTCGTCGACGGGATCGTCGCGCTCGTCTCCGCGATCAGCCCACACACCGACAATCGCGGCCTCGCCGCGCTGATCGGCGTCATCAACCTCGTCATCGGTGTGGTGCTGATCCGGCATCCGGTCGGCGGGGTCACCGCGGTCGCGGTGTTCGTCGGGATCTGGCTGATCGCGATGGGCGCGCTGCGGTTTGTGCTCGCGTTCAGTGCCCCCGGGCACCGCGCCTGGCGCGCGCTCGTCGGCGTGGTGGAGATGGTCGCCGGGATCGTGATTGTCGCGAGTCCGAAGATCGGGATCGCCACGCTCGCGCTGCTCATCGGGCTCTCGCTGATCGCCAACGGCGTGGCGCTCGTCGGACTGGGGTTCGTCATGCGCAGTGCAGGCCACGAGGTCGAGGCCAACTTGCACGGCGCGAGCGGGACGGCCTGACCGACTCGGTGCGACCCGGGCGCCGGCGCCCGGGTTCGCCGAGGCTGAGCCGAATCGACTAGGGTCGGACGCCGGGCTGGGGGGCGCCGTGGACCGAGGAGCGAAAGATGACCCTGAGTCTGGTGATGCACCGCGTGGCGGACTACGACGCGTGGAAGCGCGTGTACGACAGCGTCGGCGAGCTGCAGCGCTCGAACGGAGTCACCTACGAGCGCGTGTATCGCGCCGAGGGTGACCCGAACAACGTGCTCGTGATGCACGAGTTCGCCGACGCGGGCACCGCCCACGGCTTCTTCGAGAACGCCGAGTTGCGAGCGGCGATGCAGGAGGGCGGGGTGGACGTGAGCTCGCTGCGGCTGGAGTTCTTCGAGTCGGCCTGACCGGGCCACGCGGACGGCGGGGGAGCACGGCTAGCCTCGCGCCGTTCGCACCTCGATCGCAGCCCCACCGCCGTGGAGCAGTTGCGTTCCGGAGTCGTAGCTGTTGCTCAGGCGGATCCGGATGGCGAACCATTGGCGGTAGATGCGTTGGAGGTCGATTCGGTATCCGACTCCGGGGTGGCCGTTGACGGTCGCGGTTCCGAAGGCCGCGGCGGCGGTCGCGTTCGGGGTGCAGGTGAGCGCGTCGATCGTGCGGGTGAGCACCAGCACGGGGTGTGCGGGTCCGTGGTCGCGGTAGCGGACGCGGCCGCGGGTGGCGGTGGCGAGCAGGGTGATGTTGGCGCGGTCGCCGTTGGTGGTGAGGTGGCCGTGGGCGGCGGCGACGCAGCCGCGGGTGCTGCCGGGAAGGGCGATGTCGATGAGGGTGGTGCCGTGGCTGCCGGTGTCGGCGGTGACACCGGCGTAGGTCGCGGTGATCGCCTGGACGCCGCGGGTGAGTGAGGCGAAGTGGACCGAGCAGGTCGCCGTCGCGCCGGTCGACGGTGCGAGGGCGCATGGGCTGCCGGTGAAGGCACCGGCGCCGGAGCTGGTGAACGCGACGGTGCCTGTGGGCGGCGAGCCGCCCGTCGCGGTGACCGTGGCGGTACACACGGTGGTGTCGCCGGGGGCGAGCAGACCCGGCGCGCAGCGCACCGCGGTCGAGGTGGCTGAGGCGATGGAGTAGGAGATCTGGACGAGCGGAACGTGGGTCGTGTCGAGCGACTGCGTACCGCCGGCCGGGACGAGGCTCGAACCGCCGCCACCACCGCCACCACCCCCGCCGCTCGCGGAGCCCCCACCACCGCCTCCGCCGTAGAGGCCGCCACCGCCACCGCCCCCGCCGCCACCGAGGCCGGCTGTGCGGCCGGCAACCATCACGCCACCGGCGCCACCGGCGCCACCGGCGCCGGCCCCGCCGGAGCTCCCGGGCTGCCCGTCGGTGGACATGCAGGGGGGCAGCGTGCACGTCGTCGCACCCCCGGCGCCGCCGGTGCCGGCGCCGTTCGCGGTCCCCGCGCCGCCGCCCCTGGCGCTCCCGTTGCTGCCCGAGATGCCCGGGAGGCCCGCGTCGCCGCCGCTCCCGCCGGCGCTCCCCTCGCCCTGCCCGCTGCTCGGGCCCCCGAGCCCGCCGCCTCCGCCCGCGACGATCAGCCTGGTCGTGACGTCGGCCGTTGACGTTCGCACATCGGACTCGCCACCACCGATCCCGCCGCCCATGCAGAAGGTCGCGCACTGCGTGGAGGGGATCCCACCCGTGGATCCCGGGAACCCCGCGCCGACATCGACGGCGGCGTCGATCGTCGCCCCCGGAGTGACCTTCACGGTGCCGCTGACTGCGGCGCCCGTGCCGCCCGTCCCGGCGTACGTGCAGTTGCCGCTGGTGCATGTGGTACTCCCGGTTCCTGTGCCGCCCACGGCGAGGACGTGGAGCGAGGAGATTCCGCTCGGCACCGTGAATGGTGTGGTGCTCCCGAACGGCAGCCCGCCGGTGAAGGTGCACGTCACGGTCGTCCCGGACTGGGTGCAGCCCGTCGGCAGCGCCGCGAAGGCGGCACCGGCGCCGAGCACCAAGAACACCGCGAGCACCGCGACGAGGGTCGCCAGACCGGTCCTGTGACGACGGCGGGATCGCGCGCGCTGCGGACTCATGGTCCTCTCCCCGGTGGAACTGGGCGGCAGTCGATCCACCGTAGCCCCGGACAACCGGGAACACAACCTCGCCTCGACCGCCCCCGCCGCTCTGGTATCACTCGGCGCCGTGACCGCGATCCCGAGCCACGCGTGAGCCCTGAGGGCGCCCCGCTCGCCGGCCGGACGATGCTCGTCTCCGGCGGGAGCCGGGGAATCGGCCTGGCGATCGCCGCACGGGCGGCCCGGGACGGAGCCAACGTGGCCCTGCTGGCGAAGACCGATCAGCCCCATCCCGCGCCTCGAGGGGACGGTCCACACCGCCGCCGAGCAGATCGTCGAGGCCGGCGGCCAGGCGCTGGCGATCGTCGGCGACGTCCGCAAGGAGGAGGACATCGATCGGGCCGTAAACGCGACCGTCGAGCGCTTCGGCGGCATCGACATCGTGCTGAACAACGCCTCGGCGATCGACCTCTCCGCCTCGACCGACCTCGCGGCCAAGAAGTTCGACCTGATGCAGCAGATCGAGGTTCGGGGGACGTTCCTGCTCACCCGCGCCGCCGTCCCGCACCTGAAGGCCTCCGACCACGCCCACGTGCTCACCCTCTCGCCGCCGCTCAACCTCACCAAGCAGTGGCTCGGCACCTCGGTCGGCTACATGCTGGCCAAGTACGGGATGACACTCGCGGCGCTCGGCTTCGCCGCCGAGTACGAGGGCGACGGAATCGCGTCCAACACGCTGTGGCCGCGGACGATCATCGCCACCGCCGCGGTGCAGAACCTGCTCGGGGGCGACGCCGCGATGGCTCGGTCGCGCACGCCGGAGATCATGGCCGACGCCGCATACGCGATCCTCGCGCGGGCGCCGGCCGAGCAGACCGGTCAGAGCCTGATCGACGACGAGGTGCTCGCCGCGGCGGGGATCACCGACCTGTCGCCGTACCAGCACGGCGACGGCTCGGAGCTCCAGCTCGACATCTTCATCGACCCGTAGCCCGGGCCGGCCGCTACTTCGGGGGCTTCGGCGGCAGCGAGCGGGCGTGATCGAGGCCGATCTCCACCCACCGGGCGAGGTCGCCGTCGTCGGTGACGCCCTCGGGCGCGACGCGCAGCCACCCGTCCATCGCCCGTCCGCGCATCACGAACGGCTCGGCGTACTCCTCGGCGACGAGGCATGCGTGTCCTCGGGGTCGACCCGGAGCAGCAGCCCGCCCTGGCCGCTCGCGCTCACCGCCATGTGCCCGCCGACGAGGAACGCCAGCCCGCCGAACATCCTCATCTCGGTGAGGTTCGGCTCGTGCAGCACCAGCTCGCGGATCCGGTCGGCCAGCTTCTCGTCGAAGGCCATTCGTACATTGTGAGCGGAGGACCCGGCGATGAGTTCCAGGCTCGGCCGGCGGTCACTATCCACATGACCCAGAACAACTCCCCGGACACCTCGCGGGCGCGGTGGATCGCGCTGATCGCTGCTGTGCAGCGGCTCGCTGATGATCGTGCTCGACACGACGATCGTCAACGTCGCGCTGCCGTCGATCAAGCGCAGCCTCCACTTCTCGGCGACGTCGCTGGCGTGGGTGGTCAACGGCTACATGCTCACGTTCGGCGGCTTGCTGCTGCTCGGCGGCCGGCTCGGCGACGTCTACGGGTCACCGGCGGATGTTCCTCGGCGGGCTGGTGCTGTTCACCGTGGCCTCCGCGGCCTGCGGCATGGCGCCGTCCGAGGGCGTGCTCGTCGCCGCCCGGGTGATCCAGGGCTTCGGCGGGGCGATCGTCTCGGCCGTGTCCCTGTCGCTGATGATGTCGCTGTTCACCGAGCCGGCCGAGCGGGCCCGGGCGATGGGGTTCTTCGGCTTCGTGGCCGCGGGCGGCGGGAGCATCGGCGTGCTGCTCGGCGGTGTGCTCACCAGGCTGCTCGACTGGCACTGGATCTTCCTGGTCAACGTCCCGATCGGCATCGTCGTCGTGCGTCGCCTCCCGGCGGGTGCTGCCGGCGGCCGGGCCGGCCGCGCCGGGCCAGCCGGATCGATGCCGGCGGCGCGGTCCTCGTCACCGGCGCGCTGCTGCTCGCCGTGTACGCCGTCGTCGGCGGCAACCAGGCGGGGTGGGCGTCGGCGCAGACCCTCGGCCTGCTCGCCGGCGCGGCGGTCGCTGCTCGCGGCCTTCCTCGCGATCGAGTCCCGCGTCGAGCAGCCGCTGATGCCGCTCGCGCTGCTGCGGCTGCGCAACCTCGCCACGCGCGAACGTCGTCGGCCTGCTGTGGGCGAGCGCGATGTTCGCCTGGTTCTTCCTCTCCGCCCTGTACCTCCAGCTCGTGCTCCACCGCTCGCCGCTGGAGGTCGGGCTGTCGTTCCTGCCCGCCAACCTGATCATGGGCGCCTTCTCGCTCGGCCTGTCGGCCAAGCTCGTGATGCGCTTCGGCCTCCGCAAGCCGCTCGTCGGTCGGGCCTCGGCCTCGCCGGCGATCGGCCTCGCGCTGTTCGTGCGGCGCCGGTGCACGGACAGTTCCTCACCGACGTGCTGCCGAGCATGATCCTGCTCGGCTTCGGCGCCGGCATGGCGCTCAACCCGGTGCTGCTGGCGGCGATGGGCGACGTCGGCCCGGAGGACTCCGGACTCGCCTGCGGGATCGTCAACACCTCGTTCATGATGGGCGGCGCGCTCGGCCTGGCGGTGCTGGCCACGCCTCGCGGCCTCGCGGACCCAGCCCTGCGCGGCGCGGGCCACTCGTCTGCGTCGGCGCTCGTCGGCGGGTACCACCTGGCGTTCGTCGTCGGCGCCGTGTTCGCAGCCCTCGCCTCGGCGCTCGCCGCCGTGCGGCTGCGCGAGCCGGCAGCACAGGCCGCCGGCGAGGGATCGTTCTCGCCGGCCCGGTTCGAGGACGCCGAGGCCGAGGCTCAGGCTGCCTGAGCGTCTCGGCCGGCTTCGGCCCGCCGCCCGCAGGCGGACCCGGGGCGCCTCGGCCCGGATCTCGGCGAGCAGCCGCGCGGCGAACTCGCCGAGGTCCTCGCCCGGCTGCAGCGCCGCCCTCGGCGGGCCGGAAGAAGCGCACGCGCAGGTCGGGCCGCGTGGGGAAGCGGACCACGTCGGTCGTGCCCGAGCACGGTGCACGAGCACGACCTCGGCCTCGGGCACCGCCGTGGCGATCCGGCCGAAGCCGCTGCGGGCCCGGAGCTCACGGCCGCGGGACCGCGTGCCCTCGAGGAACAGTCCCGATGCACGCCCCGCCGCGGAGCTCCTCGATCGCGCGGTCGAGCGCTCCGGTGTCGCCCTTGCCGCGATCGATCGGGATCTGGCCCATGCCGTCGAGCACCCGGCCCACCGGCCTTGTACTTCCACAGCGAGGACTTGGCCAGGGCGCTGATCGGACGCTTGCCGACCGCGGCGCAGCCGATCACCACCGGGTCCCACCACGAGTCGTGATTGGCCGCCAGCAGCACCGGGCCGCTGTCCGGCAGGTGCTCGAGCCCGGAGACCTGGAGCCGGCCCCAGCGACGCACGACCGGAGAGGACGCCGCCATCACGGCTCTGAAAGGTCCCGGCACCGAGTCGGCGGCACGCATCGACTCAAACTGTGCCACGAACCGCGCCCGTCCGGCGTGCGGCGGTGCCAACGCCGCCGAGGAGTAGGGTTTCTCGGGCCGTGTCACTGATCACCCGCATGCAGATTCCGATCTGGGCCGAGGGGCGATGGGCACTGGAGCGCGCCGCGCTGCTCCGGGACCGCGTGCTCGGGGGCGAGGGGGTGCCCGCCGGCGACGGCGCGCCCGGTGATGCTGATCCCGGGCTTCATGGCCGGTGATCTCTCGCTCGGGCTGATGGCCCGCTGGCTGCGTGACCGGGGCTACCGGCCCACGCGGGCCGGGATGCGGGCGAACGTCGACTGCACCGAGGTCTCGGTCGGCCGGCTCGAAGCGCAGCTCGAGAGCGCCTACGAGCGCCACGGCCGCCCGGTGAGCGTCATCGGCCACAGCCGCGGTGGCACGATGGCCCGGATCCTCGGCGTCCGCCGCCCGGACATCGTCCGCTCGGTCATCACGCTCGGCTCGCCGCTCACCGACCAGTTCGACGTCCACCCGTTCGTGCGGGCGCAGGTCCGCGCGGTGGCCACGCTCGGGACCCTCGGCGTGCCCGGGCTGTTCGCGCATCGCTGTCGCAGCGAGTGCTGCGCCCAGGCGATGGACGACATCACCGGCCCGTTCCCCGAGGAGGTCGCCTTCCATTCGATCTACTCCCGGTGGGACGGGATCGTGGCCTGGAAGGCCTGCCTGGACCCGTACGCCGAGCACGTCGAGGTCCGGGCCAGCCACATCGGCATGGCGGTCAACGCCGACGTCTACCGGGCGGTCGGGCTCGCCCTCGCGTCGGCTGAGGCCGGCAGCGTCGGCGCCTCTGCCGTCACCGGCGGCGAGGCGCTCGCCGCCTGACCGGCCGGCTGGGCGGCTCCGTCCAGCCCTACGTCCAGCCGCGCCGGCGGAAGAACGCCAGCAGCGCCGCGCCCGTGGCGACCATGCTGCCGATCCCGAGCACGAAGAACGTCCACGACGCGTGGATCACCTTGCCGGTCATGAACGAGAAGTTCATCCCGAAGAACCCGGTGATGAACCCGAGCGGCAGGAAGATCGTGGCGATCACGGTGAGCTGCTTCATCACCTCGTTCTGGCGATTCGAAACCGTTGAGAGGTAGAGGTCGGTGGCTCCGGTGAGCAGATCGCGGTAGGAGTCGATCAGGTCGCTGATCCGGATCAAGTGGTCGTAGATGTCGCGGAAGTAATCGCGCTCGTCGAGGGTGAGGCCGGGGAGCTCGGCGATCTGTTCGATCGAGCGGGCGAACAGGTCCCGCTGCGGGGTCACGACCTTGCGCATCGCCACGAGCCGTCGCTTGAGCGCGAACAGGGTCTGGAGCTGGGATCGGTCGGGCGTCCGAGGATCTCGGTCTCGAGCGCGTCGATCCGCTCGTCCATCTCGGAGAGGACCGGGAAGAAGCTGTCCGTGAGGGCGTCGAGAACCCGGTAGAGCACGAACTGCTCGCTGTGCAGGACGCGCCCGTCGAGCTGTTCGCGCTGGCGCTCCAGCACCGGCAGCGGCTCGCGGTGGACGGTGACGAGGTACCGACCCGAGATGTACAGGTGGACCTCGTGGAGCGTGCTCGGGTCATCCGGTTTCTCGTGCCAGCAGCCGAAGAACACGAGCAGCACGTGGTTGCCGTAGTCGTCGAGCTTCGGCCGCTGGTTCCACTGCTCGGTGTCCTCGAGCGCGAGGGGGTGGAAGTCGAACAGCGTCCGCAGGCGGGCGAGGTCCTCGCAGGCTCGGGCTCGGGCACGTCGAGCCAGAAGAACTCGTCGGCATCGAGGTGGCGACGGATCTGAGCCTCGTCGATGCCGTTCAGGCATGGTGCGACGAACGTGAAATCCGAGTGGTCGCTCGTGCGTCGTGCGCGCTCGCTTTGCCCACGGGCATGTCGGGGAGGTTCGACGCCTCTAGGCTCGGCCCTTGTGTCCTCCCCGGCCGCGTCCGCGCCTCGACCCGCCGCGTGCCCGCGCTCGCGCTCGTCGGCGGCGGGATCTTCTCGGTCCAGTTCGGCTCGGCGGTGGCCACGAAGCTGTTCCCGACCGTCGGGCCCGGCGGCGCGGTGCTGCTCCGGCTCGTCACCGCGGCGATCGTGCTGATGGCGATCTGGCGGCCGCGGCGGCGTCCCCGGTGACCGGCGTCGCGATGGTGCTCGTTCGTCGGCTTCGGCCTCGTGCTCGCCGGGATGAACACGAGCTTCTACTACGCGCTGCACCTGCTGCCGCTCGGACCCGCGGTGACGTTCGAGTTCCTCGGGCCGCTGACCGTCGCGCTGCTCGGGTCGCGGCGGGTGCTCGACCTGGTGTGGGTCGTCGCTGGCGGCCGCCGGCGTCCTCGCCCTCAGCCGCGGCGGCGCTCATGGGCTCGACCCCGCCGGTGTCGCGCTCGCGCTGCTCGCCGGCGCGTTCTGGGGCGCTTACATCCTGCTCTCCAGCCAGGTCGGCCGGGCGTTCACCGACGGCAGCGGGCTCGCTCAGGCGATGGTCGTGGCGGCGTCGTGGCGATGCCGATCGGGATCGCCGACGGGGGCGGGCAGCTGCTCGAGCCCCGCTCGCTCGCGCTCGGTGCCGCCGTCGGGATGCTGTCCTCGGCGATCCCGTACTCGCTGGAGGTCGAGGCGCTGCGCCGGATCCGGGCGAGCGTGTTCGCGGTGCTGATGAGCCTCGAGCCGGCGGTCGCGGCGTTCGCCGGATTCCTCGTCCTCGGCCAGAACCTGTCGGCCCGCGAGCTGCTCGGCATCCTGCTCGTGGTGGTCGCCTCGGCCGGGGCCACCCGGCGGGGCGGCGTCATCCCGGTCGACCCGTAGCTCTGCGTGCCCTAGATCGCGCGGGCCCACGGCCCGACGCCGCCGATCCGCTCCACCTCCACGTGGGTGATGAAGCCGGGCGGCGGGTCGTCCATCGCCGGGAAACGCACGTCGGGTCCGAGGTACACGTGGGCGAGACGCTGGAGCAGGTCGGCGGCGCCGCCCTCGGTGATCCGGGCGCGGCCGTGAACGACGAGGTACTCGCGGAGGCCCATCGCGTTCGTCGACTCGGCCTCGATCGACAGCGATACCCGTGGGTCGCGGCGGATGTTGCGGACCTTGCGGTGCTCGGGGAGGTGGGCGGCCACGATCTCGTCGCCGTCGAGGCCGACCCAGATGACCGACACCTGCGGGCGGCCGTCGGGCTCGAGCGTCACGAAGTGGGCGAGGGCCGCCGATTCCAACAGTGCGCGGGCCGAGTCCGGGAGCTCCATCAGCGCGAGCGAACCTACCAGTACCCTCGGTGGACCGTGGCCCGTCTCGGTGACACCGACCTTGACGTCTTCCCGCTGTGCCTCGGCGGCAACGTGTTCGGCTGGACCGCCGACCGCGAGGCGTCGTTCGCGGTGCTCGACGCCTACGTCGCCGCCGGCGGCAACTTCATCGACACCGCCGACGTCTACCGGTCCGGTCGCGACGGCCCGACCTCCGAGGAGGTTCTCGGCGCGTGGGTCGCGCGCCGCGGGCGTCGCGACGACCTCGTGATCGCCACCAAGGTGGGGATGCTGTCGGGCCGGGAGGGGCTCGCGCCGGAGAACATCCGGACCGCCTGCGCCGAGTCGCTTGGGCGTCTCGGGCTCGACCACATCGATCTGTACTACGCCCACCGGGACGACCCCGACACGCCGCTCGCCGACACCCTCGGCGCCTTCGGCGAACTCGATCGCGCAGGGCAGCGTTCGCCACGTGGCCGCCTCCAACTACTCGGCGCCGAGGCTCGCCGAGGCGCTGCGGATCGCCGACGGCGATTCCCGGGCGGCTCGCTACGTGGCGCTTCAGCCCCGTTACAACCTGATGGAGCGCGGGGACGTTCGAGGGCGAGCTCCAGGAGCTCTGCGGCCGCGAGCAGGATCTGGCCGTGCGTGCCGCACTCCGGGCTGGCCAAGGGCTTCCTCACCGGCAAGTACCGCCGGGGCGGGGCGGAGGTCGACAGCCCGCGCGCCGGCCGGGCGGCGGCCTATCTCGACGCAGGCGGCGAGCGGTGCTCGAGGGCTCGACGAGCTCGCCGCCGCCCACGGGGCGCCGGACGCCGCGGTGGCGCTCGCCTGGCTGCGGGCGCAGCCGACGGTCGTCGCGCCGATCGCCAGCGCCCGCGACCCCGAGCAGCTCGCCGAGCTGCTGCCGGTGGCCGAGCTCGAGCTCGACCGCGGACGAGCTCCGAGCGGCTCAGCGCAGCCGGCTCAGCCCTCGTAGACGCGCACCAGCGTCTCCGCGACGCAGACCGGCTTCTCGCCACCCTCACGCTCGAACGTGCACTCGGTCACGAGCTGCGCGCCGCCCGGCGAACGTCGTCGACGCGAGACGAGCTTCGCGCGCATCCGCAGCTTGCCGCCGACCGGCATCGGGGAGATGAACCGCACCCGGTTGAGGCCGTAGTTGAGCGCGAACGCGAATGCCCGTCATCGTGTACATCTCGTAGGAGAACCGGGGCGCCAGCGACAGCACGTAGTAGCCGTGGGCGATCGTGCCGCCGAACGGCGTCTCCTTGGCCCGCTCGGGGTCGACGTGGATCCACTGGTGATCCCCGGTCACGTCGGCGAACGCGTTGATCTCGTCCTGGGTGACCTCGTACCAGTCGCTGACGCCGAGCTCCTGGCCGACGTGGGCCCTGACTTCATCGAGACCGTTCAGGGTGAGCATTCGGAGACCTCTCCTGTCGAGGTGCGGCGGGAGCGGCGAGCATATTCGCGCCGCCGCCGCCGTCGGACGCAGTGCCCGGCAACTCTGAGAGCGCCGTCGCCGGCGGTTAGACTCGGCAGAGAGGGATGCGGCAGCTGACCGGACTCGACGCGCAGTTCCTGGCCCTGGAGAGCCCGCGCCAGGCGGGGCACGTCGCGGGCTGGCCGTCCTCGACCCCGAGCACGCGGCCGAACGGCCGGATGGAGCTCGCCGACCTGCAGAGCCTGATCGCGCGAGCGGCTGCCGCTGCTGCCGCCGTTCCGCTGGCGGCTGAAGACCGTCCCGCTCGGGCTCGACTACCCGTACTGGATCGACGACCCGGACTTCGACCTGGAGTACCACGTCCGCGAGCTGGCACTCGCCCCGCCGCCGACCGACCAGAAGCTCGGCCGAGCAGGTGGCGCGGATCTTCGAGCGCCCGCTCGACCGCTCCCGGCCGCTGTGGGAGGCCTACCTGATCCACGGGCTGCCCGACGGGCACGTGGCGGTGCTGACCAAGATCCACCACGCGGTGATCGACGGCATGTCCGGCGCGGAGATCATGGGCGTGCTGCTCGACCTCAGCCCGGAGGGCCGCGAGATCGACGCCGCCGGAGCCGACGCGCGCCGCGACCGCGATCCGACCGACCTCGAGATGCTCGCTGCGCGGCGTGCTCGGCACCCCGCGCTACCTGCGCCGCGTGGCCCGCTCGCTGCCGTCGCACGCTCCCGAACGTGCAGGACGTCGCGTTGCTCTCCCAGATTCCCGGCGTGCACACCGTCGGCCGGACGACCGCGGCGGTCGCGCGGCTGATCGGTGGCCGCGAGCAGCGCGTGCTCGAGCGCACCAACCTCACCGCGCCGCAGACGCCGTTCAACGGCCGGGTCTCGCCGCACCGGCGGTTCGCCTTCGGCCAGCTGTCGCTCGACGCCGTCAAGCAGGTCAAGAACGAGCACGGCTGCACGGTCAACGACGTCGTGCTGACGCTCTGCGCCGGCGCGGTCCGCTGGTGGCTGCTCGAGCACGGGGAGGTGCCCGACGAGCCGCTCGTGACCCAGGTGCCGGTGTCGGTCCGCAGCGAGGAGCAGATGGGCACCTACGGCAACCGGATCGGGATGCTGAGCGTGCCGCTGTACGTCGGCGAGCCCGACCCGTTCGAGCGGCTGCAGCTGCACCCACGACGCGATGATCAGTCGCCAAGGAGCGCCACAAGGCGACTGCCGGCGGATCTGCTTCAGGACGCCACGCAGTTCATCCCGCCGGCGGTGTTCTCGCCGGGCCTCGCGGATCACGTTCTCGCTGGCCGCCGACCGGCGGCCGATCTGGAACCTCGTCGTCTCCAACGTCCCCGGGCCGCAGTTCCCGCTGTACATGGCCGGTGCGGAGCTGAAGGCCAACTACCCGGTGTCGGTGATCACCGACGGGATGGGCCTCAACATCACGGTGATGAGCTACTGCGGCCACCTGGACTTCGGGATCGTCGCCGACCGCGACCAGATGCCCGACGTGTGGAAGCTGATCGAGTGGCTGGAGGAGTCGCTCGCCGAGCTGCTGCCGCAGGGGACGGAGATCAAGCCCCCGGCGCCCGGAGGCGGTGCCGACGGCCGAGGCGGGAAGAGGCCGAGCCGGCGAGCGGCGGACGGCGCTGGCGCGAGCGCGGCGAACGGCTCAGCGCGGCCGAGGCCGCCGGGCGATCGGCGACTAGGCCGGGACCGCTACCAGGCCTGGGTGTCGCCGCAGTGGGGGCAGCCCACCGCGTCGACACCGGCGCGTTGAAGACGAACCCGCAGCCGCAGGTGTAGAGCGCGGAGTCCCAGGTGGGTCCGAGCTCTCGGCGCCGGGACGGGAGCGTGCTCTGGATCGGAGTCACGCGGACCGACGTCTCGGGGGGCCTCCCGCAGGCGGCGGACGCGTCGCTGGTTTCGACTGCTGACGACTGACACGTTCACCTCGAGGAACGATGGCGGCGCACAAAGGTTTCGTTGTCGAGCCGCCGTTTCCCTCTCTGCTAACGCGACGTTAATCGGCACGGGCCCGCGGCCGGCCGGGCGGTCGGGCTCCCCGGCGGGCTACTCCGGAGGGTCGGTGCGTGAGCACTGGCGACGGGGACCGCAAAGGCTCTGCGACAATCGAGCGACCCCATGGATCCCGCCAACAAGCGCAAGATTCGCCTCGTCGTGGCCCTCACGGCGGCGCTGCTGCTGGCCAGCGCGCTCGTCTACACCAGCTTCGCCGCCGGGCGCGACGAGCTGACCGCCTCCGCAGCTCGTCCAGCGGGCCCAGCCGGGCCACTCGTACATCCTGGCCGGGACGGTGCTCAACGGATCGGTCCGCCACGTCGGCACGGCGCTCCTGTTCCGGGTCCGCGATCCGAAGCTCAAGGTCTCCGTGCCCGTGCGTTACACCGGGATCGTGCCCGACCCCTTCCGCGAGGGCCGCGGCGTGCTCGTCACCGTCCACCAGGGCCGGCGGCGGCGTTCATCGGCGAGCAGGACTCGCTGACGACGAAGTGCCCCTCGAAGTACCAGGCGGCGAGCGGCTCCTACTGATGATCGGCCGCGAGCTGCTGATGGCGCTCGTCGGCCGCGCGCTGCTGATCCTCGGGCTGGGCGTCTGCGTCTACGGAATCGGCGCCTCGGTGTACGGCGCGCGTCACCCGCCGCCGCGGCGTGGGTCGACTCGGGCCGCCGCGCGGTCTACGCGCTCGCCGCGCTGATGACGCTGGCCTTCGTGATCCTCGAGGCCGCCTTCCTGCGGACGACTTCTCGTTCAACGTCGTCGCCGGCCACTCGGCGACGACGATCCCCGACCTTCTACAAGTTCGCCGCGGCGTGGTCCTCGCAGGAGGGCTCGCTGCTGCTGTGGGTGTTCCTGCTCTCGCTGTGGTCGAGCCTGGCGCTGTTCCTCACCCGCAACCGGGTGCGCGAGATCGCCCCGTACGCGACCGCGGTGCTGCTCGGGTTCGCCGCGTTCTTCACCTCGCTGATGGTGTTCCCGTTCGACGCCAACCCGTTCACCACCAGCGCCCACCCGCCGGCGCAGGGCGCCGGCCTCGACCCGCTGCTGCTGCACCGCACGATGATGATCCACCCGCCGATGCTCTACTCGGGCTACACGCTGCTGACGGTGCCGTTCGCGTTCGCGATCGGGGCGCTGATCACCCGGCGGCTGGGCCTCGGAGTGGATCAGCGTCACGCGGCGGTTCGCGCTCGCGGCCTGGCTGTTCCTCGGCATCGGGATCCTGCTCGGCGCGCGCTGGTCCTACACCGAGCTCGGGTGGGGCGGCTACTGGGCCTGGGATGCGGTCGAGAACGCCGCGCTGATGCCGTGGCTCGCCTGCACCGCGTTCATCCACTCGGTGATGATCCAGGAGAAGCGCGGGATGCTGAAGGTGTGGAACGTCTCGCTGATCCTCGGCAGCGGCACGCTCGCGATCCTCGGCACGTTCCTCGTCCGCTCCGGCGTGCTGGACTCGATCCACGCCTTCGGCGCCTCGACGCTCGGGGTGCCGTTCGTGGTGCTGATCGCGGCGATGGTGATCGGCGGCGTCGCGCTCGTCGTCTCCCGCCGGGCGGGCCTGCGCTCCGAGCGCCAGCTCGACTCGCTGCTCTCCCGGGAGGCGGTGTTCCTGCTCCAGAACCTGGTGCTGGTGGCGATGGTGTTCGTGATCTTCTGGGTCACGTTCTTCCCGCTGATCTCCGAGGCCGTGACCGGGACGAAGGTGTCGGTCGGCCCGCCGGCGTTCCGCCCGTTCATCGTTCCGCTGGCGCTGGTGCTCGTGTTCCTGTCCGGCGTCGGTCCGGTGATCGCCTGGCGGCGGGTGACGCGTCGCCAACCTGCGGCGGAGCTTCGCCGTCCCGGCCGCCGTCGGGCTCGTCACGCTGGCGGTCGCTGGCGCGTCGCCACCGATGCCGGCCGCGCGGCCGTTCGCGCTGGCTGATGTTCGGGCTCGGGGCATTCGTGCTCGCCAGCGTCGCGCAGGAGCTCGTGGCGCGGCGCCGTCGCGCGGCGCTCGCTGACCGGCGACGCGGCTCCCGCTCGCGCTCGGCGGCGGTCGTGCGCCGCAACCGGCGCCGCTACGGCGGCTACGTCGTCCACGCCGGCCTCGCCGTGCTGCTGATCGGCGTCGCCGCGCTCCTCGACGTTCCAGCGCTCCCACGACGTCGTGCTCTCGCCCGGGCAGTCGGCGTCGCGTCGGCGGCTACCGGGTGACCTACGTGCGGCCGACCGAGCGGGTCGAGCTTCACCGGCACCGGGCGAGGTGGCCAAGCTCTCGCTCGGCGCCGTGCTGAGCGTGTGCAAGGGCTCGCCACCACGTCACCACGCTGACGCACCACCCGCGGGTTCTACCCGGCGGTCGGCGACCCGACGGTCGGGCCGATCTCGGAGGCCTTCAACGGGCAGGCCGACAGCCAGGTCGGGCTCGATGCCGGCCTGACCCACGACATCTGGACCGTCGCCAACCCGACCGTCCAGCCGATCCAGAGCGAGATCGACCGCGGCGACAGCGTGTTCGAGCGGCTGATGACGAGCCTCACGCCGGCGCAGGTCCGCAACCCGGCGGTGTTCGACGGCATCCGGATCGAGCGGGCGCGGGCGATCGCCGGTCTCGCCAACCGCTACGTCTCGCACCCGTGGGCGGTCGACTTCCTGCTGATCGTCTCGCCGCTGGTCACCTGGATCTGGCTCGGCGCGATCGTGATCGCGATCGGCGGGCTGATCGCCCTGTGGCCGGTGCCGCTCGCTGGCGCGCCGCCGGGCCGCGTGCGCGCCGCGCGCGGCGCCGGCTGCGCCGGTGGCGGCCGGCCACGCGGGCCAGCCCGCCCGCGGACGCAGACCGGCGTGGAGTTCGTGATCGTCTGCTGATCCTCGTCGCGGTCGTCTACGTCGTCACCGGCGCCGCTGCGCGGCGGGCGATCGACGCGCCCGCTGCGAGCGGAGCGCCGCGGAGCGACCGGTCGAGCGAGCTCGGCGAGCTCGAGGCCGCGCGCGACGCCAAGTACCGCGAGATCCGCGACGCCGAGCTCGACCACGCCACCGGCAAGCTCTCCGACGAGGACTTCCACGCGCGTCGAGAGCCGGCTGCGGGCCGAGGCGCTGCCGATCCTCGACGCGATCGAGCGGCTCGCGCGAGAGCGCCGACCCGTCCCGGCATCCGCGGCTGAGCGGCCGACGCGGCTATCATCGCGCCGCGATGGACACGATTCTCGGCGTCCTCCAGGTGGTCCTCTGCGTCGTGCTGATCTTCCTGATCCTGATGCACTCGGGCAAGGACGCCGGCCTCTCCGGGGCCTTCGGCGTCGGCACCGGCGCCGGCCCGTTCGGCGGCGGCTCGCTCGTCGAGCGCAACCTGAACCGGTGGACGATCGGCTTCGCGATCGCGTTCGTCGATCAACACGATCCTCCTGATCAAGATCTCCTGAGCGCCCCGGCTCCGCGGCCTCAGCGCGGGTCAGAGCCGGTCGCCGACCTGGTCGACGAGCCGGAGCAGGTCGAGTGGGCTGAACGGCTTGGTCAGGAACAGATCGGCGCCGGCCTGCTCGGCGCGGGCCTCGACCCGGTCGTCGTGGGCGGCGGTGAGCATCACGATCGTCGTCGCGGCCGGTCGCTGCTCGGCGCGCAGCGCGCGGCAGGCCTCGATCCCGTCGAGGCGCGGCATGTCGACGTCGAGGAACACGAGCGCGGGCCGCTGCGGCGCGGCGACCTCGAGCGCGTCGATCCCGTCCTGCGGCCTCGTGCAGCACGACGCCGGCGACGTCCGCGAGGGTCGTGGTGATCAGCTTGCGGATGAACGGGTCGTCGTCGACGACCAGGACCGGAGCTGCGCCGTCACGTCAGCTCACCGCAGCGCGGTCGCCGATCTCCTCGAGCTCGGCGATGTCGATCGACGTCGAAGGCCTCGACGACCGCGGGATCGAAGTGCTGTCCGCTGGCCGCGATGATCATCTCGCGGGCCTCGTGCGAGCGACGAGGCCGGACCGGTAGGGGCGGTCGGTGGTGAGCGCGTCGAGCACGTCGGCGACCGCGAACACGCGGGCGGCGAGCGGGATCGTCCTCGCCCTCGCAGCCCGTCGGGGTAGCCGGTCCCGTCCCAGCGCTCGTGGTGGTGGCGGACGACCTCGGAGGCGCCGCGCAGGAACTCGATGCTGGACGAGCAGCTCGGCGCCGATCACCGGATGGCGCGCCATCAGCGCGCGCTCCTCGTCGCGTGAGCGGTCCGGGCTTGTACAGGATCGCGTCCGGGATCGCCGAGCTTGCCGATGTCGTGGAGCAGGAATCCGAACTCGATCTCCGTCGACTCGGCCAGCGGGAGCTCCATCGTGCGGGCGAGCAGCAGGCCGTACGCGGTCACCCGCTCCGCGTGCTTGCGCGTGTACGCGTCCCGGGCCTCGACGGCGTTCGACAGCGCTCGGACCGTCGCCGCGTAGGAGGCCTCGAGTTCGCGGCGGCGCTCGCGCTCCTGCTTGAACGTCTCCCGCAGGTCGGCGGCGTAGCGCTCGAGCTGGCGCTCGGCCTCTGCCGGCCTCGCCGCTCGCGCTGCTCCAGCCGCGCCCTCGAGCTCGTCGATCTCCGGCCGCCGCATCACCCGCGTGTGCCCACCATCGCGCACGGAATCTACCTGGGCGGGCGGATCTCGGCGCGGCGCTCGGTGCTCGGCGGCTCGCCGCCGCGGCCGTCGGCGAGCCGGCGAGGCCGATCGCGGCCATCAGCGCCGACGCCGCCTGCTCGACGGGAATCACCTCCATGCCGAGGCGCGTCGATCCCCGCCGGCGTCTGCGGTCTCGCCGTCGGTGAACAGGATCACCGCGCGACGCAGCCGGCGACCCCGCAGATCGAGCGCCTGGAGCGCCGCGCGCGGGTTGCGGATGCCGATATCGACCAGCGCGACCTCGAACCGGCGCTCCCCGCATACCCGAGCGGCGGCCGGCGCCGGTGGTCTCCCACTCGTGCTCGATCCCGAGGTCGTCGAGACTCGGCTCGAGCAGCGGCTGGAGCTGCTCGCGGGCGAGCACGAGCACGCGGGAGCGGCTCGAGCTGACCGCGGCTCCGAGCACGTCGCGCAGGCGGTCGGTGTCGATCGGCTTGGGCAGCGACCCACTCTCCGGCAAGCTCGCTCCGCTCCGCGAACATCGAGACGAACACGACCGGAAGCGTCGCAAGCTCGGGGTCGCGCGCGGATCTCGCCGCAGCACCTGGAGCCCGTCCATCTCGGGCATCAGCACGTCGAGGATCACGGCGTCGAACTCCTCCTGCCGCAGGCGCCGCGAGCGCCTCGCGGCCGCTGGTGGCCACCGCCGGCTGCGACCTCCAGCGGCGCTCAGCTGACCGGCGATCAGCTCGGCCACGTCGCTCTCGTCGTCGACGACGAGCACGCGCTGGCCGCGCATCGACCTCGCGCGGCGGCCGAGCCCAGCGACGGCGTCGCCGCCGGGAGCCGCACCGTGAACGTCGTGCCGCGGCCCGGCGCGCTGTCGACCTCGATCTCGCCGTGCTGCATGTCGACCAGCGCCTTGACGATCGACAGCCCGAGCCCGGTCCCGGGGGTCGCGCGGCTCTCGGACGCCGCGATAGAAGCGCTCGAACACCCGCTCGTACTCCTCCCGGGCGCAGCCCGATGCCGGAGTCGGCGACGACGAGCTGGACCCGGGCGCGATCGCCCTCCACGCCGATGTGGACCCGGCCCCCCTCCTCGGTGTAGAGGTGGGCGTTGGTGAGCAGGTTGGCGATGATCTGGCGCACCCGGCCCGGATCGGCGAGCGCGAGCGGCATCGTCGGGGCCACGAACACGCCGAGCTGCTGGCCCTTCTCCTCGAAGCGCGGGCGCATCAGCTCGACGATCTCGTGCACCGCCTCGCCGACGTCGATCGGCCGGCAGCTCGATGTCGACCCGGTCGGCCTCGATCCGGGCCACGTCGAGCAGGTCGTTGACGAGCTCCACCAGGCGCTCGGTCGAGCGGGCGATGATGTCGACGAACTCCCGCTGGCGGTCGGTCAGGCCCTCCGAGGAGCGCGCGAGCAGCTCGACGAACCCCTTGATCGAGGTCAGCGGGCTGCGGAGCTCGTGCGAGGCCATCGTCACGAAGTCGGTCTTCGCCCGCTCCAGGCGCGCGCGCTCGCTGACGTCGCGCAGCGTCCACACCGACCCCTCGCCGGCGCCGCCGAGCTGCGCCGCGGTGACCGCCAGCGCGCGGCCGTGGTGCTCGATCGCCTGCTCGCTCGGCGAGCGCCTCGCGCGAGCGGGGGCAGCGGGCTGTCGGCGCATCGTCGATCGCATCGCCCGGACCGCAGCTCGGGCAGCAGCTCGGTGGCGCGCGGGTTGACCGTCGCGATCCGGGTCGACCCCGGTTCGGTGACGAGCAGGCCGTCGCCGAGGCTCTCGATCGTCGTCGCCAGCCGTCGGCGCTCCTCCTCGACACGCGGACTGGGCGGTGACCAACTCCTCGCCCATCGCGTTGAACGCTCGTGCCGAGCACCCGCAGCTCACGCGGGCCGCCGACGGGCACCCGGCGCCGGAGCCGACCCGAAGCGAGATCGCCGGTGGCCTCGACGAGCGCGTCGAGCGGACCCCGCATCGACGGCGATCAGCGCCGCGATCAGGGTCAGCGCCGCGATCACGCCGAGCGCCCCGGACACGATCACCACGACGACCGCCCGCCGGGACTCCGAGTGCTGGCGGGCACGGGCCTCGGCCTGGCGGTCGGACTGGCGCGCCTGGAGCTGGACGGCGAGCAGCCCGCTGCGCTCGAGCGGTCCGGTGGGGCGAACGTCTTCGCCGGCCCGGAGCGGAGCAGGTCCTGCTCGGCCGCCAGCTGCTGCGAGCAGGAGCGCAGCGCTCTTCGGGTCGTGGGAGGCGAGCGCCGTCGCGGTCCTCACCGCTCCGGCATACGCCGCTGCCACCGCCGGGCGGACGGCCGGCGCCGCCTCGCGGGTGCGGTGGCGCGGACCTGCGCGCTGACCAGGCCGACGCTGAGGAGGTTCGCCGCGGAGATCGACAACGTCGCGCTGTCCGTGAGCGTGCGCTCGTACCGCGCACGGGCGGAGAGCAGCGATGTGACCCCCAGGACCGCGACAAACGTCAGCACGATGGTCAGCCCGATCAGGGCCAGGCGCAGCGAGCGGGCGATCGATAGACGCTGCATGTGCGACGCTGGCGATCGTATCCGGCGGCCCGGGGGGTTTGATCGCGTCCACAGAACCGGCGGTCCCCTCGCAGGTGGGTACTACCCTCCCCACGGTGAGGCTCTGCCGACCCGCCCTGCTCACCGCGGCGTTCGCCATCGCCCTCGCCGGCTGCGGGAGCGCGTCCCCGCGCCGATCCGGCCGGCGCGACCTCGTCGGACGGGCCGTCGGCGACGGCGAGCGCCTCGGTCCCGTCGGTCGACTGGACCCGGTTCGACTTCGACGCCGCCCGCAGCGGCGTGGGGCCGCGCGACCACCGGGATCACCGCCCGCAACCTCGGCCAGCTCCGCGTCCGGCAGCGTGCGGCTCGACGGAACGGTCGACGCGTCGCCGATCGAGCTCGCGGGCATCGAGGCGCGCGGCCGGCGCCGCGATCTAGTGTTCGTCACCACGACCTACGGCCGTACGATCGCGATCGACGCGGGGACCGGCGGCAGGGTCTGGGAGTACGCGCCGCCGGACGTCCGTCACCTCCAGGGCTCGTCGCAGATCACGAACACCACGCCGGTGGCCGATCCGAATCGCCGCTACCTCTACGTGGCGAGTCCCGACGGCGTGATCCGCAAGCTGTCCGCGTCGACCGGGCACGAGGTCCGCTCGGCCCATTGGCCGGTCAAGATCACACGTCTACCGTCGGTGGAGAAGATCGGGAGCGCACTCAACCTCAGCGGATCCGAGGTGATCGCGACGACTGCCGGGTACGTCGGCGACGCGCCCGCCCTACCAGGGCCACGTCGTCACGATCGACCGCTCGAGCGGCCGCATCCTCCACGTGTGGAACAGCCTCTGCGCCGAGCGCCACTTCATCTTCAGCCCGAGCAGCTGCCCGGTCAGCGGCTCGGCGATCTGGGCGAGGGACGGCGCGATCGTCAACCCGGAGAACGGCCGGCTGCTCGTCGCCACCGGCAACCAGAACCTCGCCGTCCCGGTCACTCCGTTCGACGGGCGCCGGTACTGGGACGACAGCGTCCTGGAGCTGACCGCTGACGCGTCGAGCCTGATCCAGAACTGGACCCCCCGCAACCACGCACAGCTCAGCCGTGACGATCTCGATGTCGGGAGCACCGGGCCGACCCCGCTGCCCGCCATCTCCGGCCGCCATCTCGCCGTGCAGGGCGGCAAGGAGGGCAAGCTGTACCTGCTCGACCTCGACCGTCTCAACGGCACGACGCGGGCCGGGAAGCGGACCGGCGGCGAGCTCGCCTCGCTGTCGGATGCGGGTGAGCTCCTCACCGCCCCGGCGACGTTCAGCCGCGGCGGGGCCGACTACGTCGTCGCCGCCACCGGCGCGAGCACGACCCTTTACCGGGTGTCGGCCGGCTCGCTGCGGTTCTCACGCGTGAAACGGGTCGAGAATCCGGGCACCAGCCCGGTCATCGCCGGCGGGCTGCTGTACGTGTACGACCCGGGCGGAACGGTGCGCGTCGAGGACCCGCTCACGCTCCACCAGTACGCGGCGCTCGGCACGGGCGATGGCCACTGGAACAGCCCGATCGTCGACGGCGGCCGGCTCATCGTGCCCACCGGCAACGCCAACAGCCACTCCTCGCACGGGACGCTCGACATCTTTCACCTGCCCGGCCGGTAGGTCAGTCCCGCGGGCCGGTGCCGGCCGGTTCCAACGCGAGGCGAGGCGGCCGGCGGCTAGGCGGTGACAGCTGACGGGGCCGTCTCGTGGCCGGACGCCGCTGCGCCCGGCACGAGCAGCGTGAACGTGCTCCCGGTTCCCTCGTCGCTCTCGACGGCGATCCGCCCGCCGTGCGCCACCGCGATCTCCCAGCAGATCGCCAGTCCGAGCCCGCTGCCGCCCGACTCCCGGGAGCGGGACGCGTCGGCCCGGAAGAAGCGGTCGAAGATCTTCTCCCGCGCATCGGCCGGGATCCCGATGCCGTCGTCGCTCACCGCGATCCCGGCCTCGGCGCCCGTGCTCACCGTCCGGACCGTGACCGAGCCGCCGGCCGGCGTGTACTTGATCGCGTTCTCGACGAGGTTGACGATTGCCTGGAGGAGCCGTGGACCGTCGGCATGGACGATCAGCTCCGGGCCGCCCGCATCGAGCGCGACGCCGGCGTTGGCGGCGAGCGTCCGGAGCCGCGTCACGATGTCGCCGACGAGCTCCCGGAGGTCGACGTCGGTGCGCAGCAGGTCAAGCTGGTGACTGTCGGCTCGGGCGAGCGTGAGCAGGTTGTCGACGGTTCGGCTCATCCGATCGACCTCGTCGCGGAGGCTCTCCATCACCGCCCGCTCCTGTTCGGTCCGTCCGGCCTCGCGCAGGGCCACGTCGAGCTCGGCCCGCATCGCGGCCAGCGGGGTGCGGAGCTCATGCGAGGCGTCCGCGACGAGCTGGCGACGGGCGGCGACGCCGGACTGGAGGCGGGCGAGCATTGCGTTGAGCGTCGCGGCGAGCTGGCCGACCTCATCGGAGGCGTGGGGAGCGGCGAGTCGCTGGTCGAGGCCGTCGATCCCGATCTCCTCGGCGTTGCGGCGCATCCGCTCGACGGGGGCCAGAGCGTTGCGCAGCAGCAGCCACGCCGCCGCGCCGCTGGCCAGGAGCAGGATCGGCCCGGCGATCAGGAGCAGAACGAGGATCCGGCGGACGGCCTCGTCGACACCCTGGAGTGGCTCGCCGACGACCAGCAGAAGCCGCGGCTGGACACCGCGCTGCACGGTTCGGGTCTCGACGAGGAAGCTCGTCGAGCGGTCGCCCAGCGACAGCGACACCACGGCCGGGCCCCTGGCCAGCGCGCCGGCGAGCGTTCCCGGCGGCAGGATCGGGTCCTGCGCCGCGTCTCCGCCGTAGGACGCCAGCACCGCACCCCGCCCGTCGACGAGCTGGGCCACCGCGCCGCTGCGCCTCAGCGTCGCGGCGCTGATCTCCTTGAACCCCTCGACGCCCTCGCGGAGGTAGTTGTGGCTGATCGCGGCCGAGCTCGTGCGGAGCTCGCGGTTGACCGCGGACCGCAGGTCGGAACGGAGCTGGAGGACCAGGAACGCCCCGAGGCCGGCGATGATCAGCGCTGCGAACAGCCCGTACCACAGCGCGAGGCGGGTGCGGATCGCGAGTCGGCGCGAGGGGAGGGAGGGGAATCGCATCACGCCTCCAGCACGAACCCACTGCCGCGGACGGTGCGGATCAGCCGGGGCCGGTCAGGGTCTCGCTCGAGCTTGCGGCGCAGGTAGCCGACGTACACGTCGACGACATTCGCCGAGCCGGACTGCTCCTCGGTCCACACGTGGCGGAGCAGCTGCTCGCGCGTGACCGTCGTTCCGGGCCGCCGCATGAGGAACGTGAGCAGCTCGAACTCGCGCGGCGTCAGCTCCGTGTCGACCCCGTGCCAGTGGACGGTCCGCGTGATCGGGTCGGCGTGGAGCTCGCCGACCGACAACCGCATCGGCCGCTCGGCCGGTCCCCGGCGGATCAGCGCGCGCAGCCGGGCGAGCAGCTCGCCGAAGTCGAACGGCTTGATCAGGTAGTCGTCGGCGCCGGCGTCGAGCCCCTGGATCCGGTCTGACACCTCGCCGAGCGCGGTGAGCATCAGCACCGGGACCCAGGTGTCACGCCGACGCAGGCTCCGGCAGGTCTCATAGCCGCTGCGGCCGGGGAGCAGCACGTCGAGGATCACGGCGGCGTAGTCGGCGCCCTCGGCGAGCTCGAGGGCCTCGTCGCCGGTGTAGGCGATGTCGACCGCGTACCCCTCGGCGGTCAGCCCGCGTGACAGGGTCCGGGCGAGCTTGCGGTCGTCCTCCACCAGAAGAAGGTGCAAAGAGCCTGCAATGTCGGACTTTGCCGGCGACGGGGACTCACCTGTCCCAATCTGGGGTTGCATTGCGCTCACTTCCTGCATATCCTGAGAGCGTTCTTAGGCAAGGAAGGCTCGGGCGATTTCGGATGCCGGACTGTAGTCGTTCCTGCCACCGGGGCAGACGAGTGCACAACAGATGCTGATCGGGTCGATGCTGGCTGCGGCGCTGCGCTTCCGCGTGTTGCTCGCGGCACTCGGCGCTGCGCTGCTCGTGGTCGGCGTGATCACGCTGAGCGCCATGCACACCGACACCGTGCCGGAGCTCAGCTCGGGGCCGGTGCTGGAGGTTCAGACCGAGGCGCTCGGGCTCTCCAGCCAGGAGGTGGAGCAGTACGTCACGGTGCCGCTGGAGAACAACCTCCTCAACGGCGTGATGGGCGTCTGGGATGTCCGCTCGCACTCGGTTCCGGGGCTCTCGGCGATCGACCTCCACTTCGAGCCCGGCGTGACCGTCCTGCATGCACGACAGCTCGTGCAGGAGCGGCTCACGAACGCGTTCTCGCTGCCGAACGTCTCCAAGCCGCCGCTGCTGATCCAGCCGCTGTCCACGTCGAGCCGCGCGCTGCTGATCGGGATGAGCTCGCGGACGCTCGACCCGCTCGAGCTCTCCTACCTCGCGCGCTGGGTGGTCAAGCCGCGGCTCGCCGGGGTCCAGGGCGTGGCCAACGTCGTCATCTGGGGCCAGCGCGACCGCCAGCTCCAGGTGGCGGTCGACCCCGCGCGGATGGCCCGCGCCCACGTGACCCTCTCGCAGGTCATCCAGACGGCGGGCAACGCCCAGCTCGTCTCGCCGCTCAGCTACCTGGAGGGCGCCTCGCCGGGCACCGGCGGCTTCATCGACGGCCCCAACCAACGCCTGGAGATCCGGCCGGTTCTGCCGCTCGGCGCGCCCAAGAACCTCGCCGCGGCGCCGATCGCCGACGCGCCCGGCCGCCTGTCGCTGGGGTCGGTGGCGAATGTCCAGCTCGGCAGCCAGCCGCTGATCGGCGACGCGCTCACCGGGGCGGGCGACGGTCCGGGCCACGAGCTGGTGCTGCTGGTCCAGAAGCTGCCCGGGGCGAGCGTGACCGGTGTCACCACCGGAGTTCAGAACGCCCTGCGCGACCTCCGCCCGGCGCTGACCGGCGTGACCCTCGACGAGGGTCTGTACAAGCCGGCGACCTACGCCCACGACTCGCTCTCGAACGTCGAGCTGGTGGCGCTGATCGCCGCCGGGCTCGTGCTCCTGGCGATGCTCGCGGTGACCTTCGACGTTCCGGCCGCCGCCGTCGGGCTCGTCGTCGCCGCGGCGTCGCTGCTGCTCGCGACGCTGATCCTCGATCTGATGGGCCAGACGATGAACGCCCTCGTCGTGCTCGGGCTCCTGATCTCCCTCGGGGTGGTGATCGACGACGGGTTGGCCACCACCGAGGCGATGCTGGCGGCGATCCGGCGCCGCGATCGCGAGCTCGGCCCGTCGCCGGCGATGCTCGTGATCGAGGCGCTCGGTCCGCTCCGCGGAACCCTCGGCTACGCCACCCTGATCGCTCTGCTCTGCGCGGTTCCGGCGTTCGTCTCCCACGGCCTCGCCGCCACGTTCGTGCATCCGATGCTGCTCGCCTTCGCGCTGGCGGTGATCGCCTCGACGGTCCTGGCCCTGGTGCTCACCCCGGGCCTCGGCCTGCTCGTGCTCAGCCGCCGCCGCCTCGATGGCCCCGCGCGCGGGCCGATCGCCGCCGCCGGGCGCGCATACCGCCGCGTCCTGGCCGCAACCCTGCGGATCCCCCGGGCGGCACTGCTCGCCGTGCCGATGATCGGGTTGATCGGTGTCGTCGCCCTGCCGCTCGTCAGCGAGCCGGCCGCGCCGTCGTTCGCCGACCGCAACCTGGTCGTGTCCTTCAACGGGCCGCTCGGCGCCTCACTGCCCGAGGTCACGCGTGTGGCCTCGCGGACGCTGTCCGCACTGCGGTCGATTCCGGGCGTCAGCAGCGTCGGCGCGACGATCGGGCGGGCGGTCGGTGGCGACCAGATCGTCGACCCGAACGCGGCTCAGCTGTACGTCGCGGTGGCGCCGAGCGCCGACCTCTCCCAAGTCCGCAGCGAGGTACGGGCCACCGCGGCGTCGGTCCCGGGCTTCAGCGCCGCAGTCAGCAACGCGCAATCCGCTGGGCTCAGTGGCGTGCTGGCGCCGGCCAAGCAGTCGGTGACGGTCCGGGTCTACGGCGAGGACCAGGGCACGCTCGGTCAACTCGCTCGCCAGTTCGCCGGCCAGATGCGCTCGGTGCACAACCTCGGGACGCCGCTGATCCAGTCCCAGGCCGTGGAGCCGAACATCGAGGTCCGCGTCAACGACGCCGCGGCGGTCCGAGCCGGGGTCCTTCCCGGTGACGCGCGCCGCCAGGCGTCGACCCTCGTGCAGGGACTCACCGTCGGCAACTTCTTCCAGGATCAGGCGGTGTTCGACGTCGTCGTGTTCGGCGAGGCGGCGATCCACCGGACCGTCTCCGACATCGCAAGGCTGCCGATCGACACCTCCGGCGGAGGGCACGTCCGGCTCGGTCAGATCGCCACCGTCGGGATCCAGGCCAATCCGTTCGACCTCCAGCACGAGGCGCTCTCGCGCTACGTCGATGTCACCGCTCCGCTGCTCAGCGGCGATCTCGGGGACGCCCGCGCCGCCGTCGGGCGGCTGCTCCCGAACGTCGCGATGCCGCTGGCGTTCCACGCCGAGGTGGTCGGCGACACGCCGGAGGACGCCACCTCGCACGCCGCGTTCGTCTCCTACCTGCTCGCCGCGGCGATCGGCGTGCTGCTGCTCCTCCAGGCCGCGCTCGGAGGCTGGCGGTTGGCGGCGATGGTGTTCCTGGCCCTGCCCGTCACGATCGCCGGCGGCCTGCTGCTGGCGGTGATCACAGGGCACTTCAACTCGCTGGCCACCGACGCCGGCCTGCTCGGGGCGCTCGCCTTCTCGGTGCGACAGGGGCTCCCGTTGCTGGCGTCGATTCGCCGTGCCCAGCTCCGCGGTGGGGGCACGCTCGATTCGTCCGCCGTTCTCGACGCGTCGGCGGAGCGGTTCGCGTCCGCGTTCGGCGCCGCCTGCGTGCTGGCGGTCGCCCTGATCCCGTTCATCGTCCTCGGGAATGCTCCGGGCAACGAGCTCGGTCATGTCGCGGCGACCGTGATGCTCGGCGCGCTGCTCACCTCGATCCCCGTGAACCTGCTGATCCTGCCGGCGCTGTGTGCCGCGTTCCCCGGGGCCCCGGCCCCATCGATCGACGAGGCCCTGCAGGAGCTGAACGCCGAGCAGGCCATGACCGTCTCCGGAGGAGGAGGTACCCCGTGAGCCATCGAGCTCCCCTGACCGCGCTCGCGGTCCTCGCGGCGGCCGCGATCGCCGGCTGCGGCTCCCAGACTTCGAACACCCAGCAGCCCACGAGCCGTTTGCTGACGGTTCCCGGCAGCTCGGTGGGCAAGATCGTGCTGACCCCGCTCGGTGCGCAGCGACTCGACCTCCAGACCGTGAGTGCCCGCACCGTTCTGGTGCCCGTGCCGGTGCCCGCCCCGGCGCCGACGCCCGCGAGCCAGGCCACGGCGACCCAGACCACGCCGGCGGCTCCCGCCAAGCCCGCACCGCCCGCCAGGCCCGCGACCCGCGCCTCCGGCCTCGTGACGGTGCCCACCTCGGCGATCGTCTACGACTCCACCGGACGGACGCTGGTGTTCACCCGGCAGGGGCCGCTGACGTTCGCCGAGCACGCGGTCAACGTCGATCACATCAGCGGCAACGACGACCTACCTGCGCGGCGGTCCGCGCGGCGGCACGGTTGTCGTCTCGCTCGGCGCCGAGGAACTGTTCGGGATCGAGTCCGGGGTCCTCGAGCAGACATGAGCGGTCCCGTCTCGGCCTAGCTCCGCCGTGCGCTTCATCGTCCAGAACAGCCTGCGGTTCCGGTACCTGGTGATCGCGGCGGCCGCCGCGCTGATCTTCTTCGGCGTGCAGACGATCGGCCACCAGAAGGTCGACGTGTTCCCAGAGTTCGCGCCGATCTCGGTGGAGATCCAGACCGAGTGCCTCGGGCTCTCGCCGTCCGAGGTGGAGCAGCTCGTCACCGTGCCCCTCGAGAACGCCCTCCAGGGTGTGCCCGGGGTCTACGAGACCGACTCGGAGTCGGTCCCCCAGCTGTCCGCGATCTTCCTGTACTTCCGGCGCGGCACCGATGTGCTCCAGGCCCGCCAGCTCGTCCAGGAGCGACTGGCGGCCGCCTCTCCGACGCTGCCGTCCTGGGCCGCCCCGCCGGCCCTGTACCCGATCGTCTCCGCCACCAGCCGGGTGATGCAGATCGGGGTCCAGTCCCAGACCGTCAACCCGCTCGACCTGACGATGCTGACGCTGTACCGGATCCGTGCCCGGCTGCTCCACGTCCCCGGGGTGGCCAACGTCGCGATCTGGGGCGAGAAGCGCAAGGAGATCCTGGTCGAGGCCAACGGGGCGAAGATGCGCCCCGCGCGCGTCAGCCTGAACCAGGTCGTCGATGCCGCCGACAACGCCGTCGACAACGGCGTGCTGAGCTATACGCCCGGTCACGCGATCGGTCAGGGGGGGTTCGTCGAGACGCCCAACCAGCGGCTCGGCATCCGCAACGTCCAGGTGATCACCACGCCGCAGCAGCTTGCCGACGTTCCGGTGGCGCGCCGCGGCGGGCGGACGCTGAAGCTCGGCCAGGTCGCCGCCGTCACCTACGGTCACCCGCCGCTGATCGGCGACGCCGTGGTCAACGGCGGTTACGGCGAGATGCTCGTCGTGGAGAAGTTCCCCGGGGCCAACACGCTCGACGTCACGAACGGGATCGACCACGCGCTGGCCGTGATGGCGCCCGGGCTGAAGGGCATCCACATCGACTCGCACATCTTCCGACAATCGAGCTTCATCCACACGGCGGTGGACAACCTCTCGTTCGCCGTCGTGCTCGGCTGCATCCTCGTCGTGTTCGTGCTGATCGCGTTCCTGTTCGAATGGCGCGCGGCCATCGTCAGCCTGCTCGCGATCCCGCTCTCGCTGGCCGCCGCCGCGGTGGTCCTCGACGTCACCGGCACGACCGTCAACACGATGATCCTCGCGGGCTTCGGCGTGGCGGTCGGAGTCGTCGTCGACGACGCGATCATCGACATGGAGAACATCGTCCGTCGGCTGCGCCAATGGCGGGCCTCGGGACGGCGCACGACGCCTCTCACCCTCCTGTTGGCCTCCTCGTTGGAGGTCCGGACGGCGATCCTCTACGCGACCCTCATCAACGTCATCGCCGTGCTCCCGGTGGTGTTCGTGGGCAGCGTCACCGGTTCGTTCTTCAAGCCATTGGCGCTGGCCTACGGGCTCGCGGTGCTCGCCTCGATGGTCGTCGCGCTGACGGTCACCCCGGCGCTGGCCATGGTGCTCCTGCCCTCGGCCCATCTCGGCGCCGCCGACCCGCCGCTCGTGCGGTGGTTGAAGCGGGTCTACACCGGCCTGCTGTCACGCGTGCTCGGCCGGCGGCGGTGGGCGTTCGGGACGGTGCTGGTGGCGATCGCCGCCGCGGCGATCGTGCTGCCGAACCTCGGCGAGAACCTGTTCCCGACGTTCAAGGAGCCGGACCTGCTGATGCACTTCGACACGAAGCCGGGCACCTCGCTGCCGGAGATGAAGCGGATCGTGTCGCGGCTCCAGCAGAAGCTGCTGACGGTTCCCGGTGTGACCCACGTCGGCTCGCACATCGGTCAGGCGCTGCTCGGCGAGGAGATCGCCGGGCCGGAGTTCTCCGAGCAGTGGATCACGCTGTCGCCGAAGGCCAACCTGGCTCTCACCACCCAGCGGGTCCGTGACGTCGCCGACTCGTTCCCGGGCACCTTCGTCGACCTCACCACGTACCTGCACGAGCGAATCGACGAGACGATCTCCAGCACCAGCGAGGACCTCGTGGCGCGCATCTCCGGACCGGACTTCGGAACGCTCCAGAAGCTCGCTGCGAAGGTCACGGGCGCGCTCCGCGCGGTCGACTCGCTCGAGGACGTGCACCCGCAGTCGCAGGGTTTCATCCCGCAGATCCAGGAGACCGTGGACGCGAGGGCCGCGGCGCGCTACGGACTGACCCCCGGCGAGGTGCGGCGTGCCGCGGCGACCGTCCTCGGCAGCGTCGAGGTCGGCGGAATCGCCCAGAACGGGATCGACCTCGGGGTCAGCGCGTACAGCACCCCCAACACCCGCTCGAACCTCTCCGACGTCCGCAACCTGCTGATCGACACGCCCCGCGGCGGCCAGGTGGCGCTGGGCAAGGTCGCGCACATCGCCGTCAACCAGACGCCGAGCGACATCACCCGTGTCGACGGTGCGAACAAGGTCGACGTGACCGCCAACGTCAGCGGCGACAACCTCGACGCCGCGACCAGTGCGGTGCAGCGGAAGTTGGCCGCGATCAAGGTGCCGCTCGGCTACCACGTCGACCTGCTCGGGGAGGCAGCTGAGCGCCAGGCCGCCCAGAGCCAGCTGCTGACGCTCGGACTGGGAGCCGCTGTTCGTGATCTTCGTCCTGCTCCAGGCGGCCTTCGGCAGCGCCAAGCTCGGCGTGATGATGTTCCTCACCCTCCCCGTCGCCCTGGTCGGAGGCGTGCTGTCGGCGTGGGCGTTCGTCGGGACGATCTCGCTCGGCGCACTGATCGGGTTCTTCGCCGTGCTGGGGATCGCTGCCCGGAACGGGATCCTGATGATCAGCCATCTGCAGCACCTCGAACGGGTGGAGGGGGTGCCGTTCGGTCGCGATCTGGTGATCCGCGGCGCGGCGGAGCGGCTATCGCCGATCCTGATGACCGCGCTGGCCACGGCGCTCGCGCTGCTCCCGCTCGTCGCGTTCGGAGACCGGCCCGGCCAGGAGATCGAGAACCCGATGGCGGTCGTGATCCTCGGCGGCCTCGCCAGCTCGACCCTGATGAACCTGTTCGTGCTCCCCGCGCTCTACCTGCGCTTCGCCCGTCCGCATCAGCGGGGCGGGGACTGGCGCTCGGAGATCCGACTCGTGTCCGAGGCCGAGCTCGCCGGCCACGATGACAGCGAGCGCGCCCCGGCCCTCGCGGGCCTCTGAGCGCGCGAGTACTGGCTGCAAGATCCCCTGCAACCGCAGGGAAAGCAGCCGTCGCGGGCAGGCCCCTTGCTAGGTTCGTCCGGCGCGTCGGACCGCCTCGCTCCCGTGACTCTGCCGGGTCTGTGAGGTGAGCTGCCGCATGCCGTCCACCGATGAGATCCCCCCGTCCGACAGCCCGTCCCGCCGGCCGTGCCGCGGCCGCCGTGGCCCTCGCCGCGCTCGTCGCCGGGATCGGTGCCGTGCCCAGCTCCGGCGACCTGTCGAGTCGTTACTCCGCCCACCAGCAGCAGGCGGGAGCGCTCCAGTCGAACATCCAGGGCGAGAATCAGCGGATCCAGGGCTATGAAGGCTCGATCGCCTCGCTTCAGGATCGCCTCGCCCTGATCCAGCGCAGCGTCGACGACCCAGGAGGCGTTGCTCGGGACGGTCCGGACGCAGCTCGCGTCCGCGCAGACCCGGCTGGCCGCACTGCAGGTCCAGTACGCGTCCGGCCGCCAGACGCTCGCCCGGGAGCTCCTCGACGAATACGAGTCCCCGCCGCCGACGATCGTCGACGTCGTGATGAGCTCCCACGGCTTCGACGACCTCCTCAACCAGGTCAGTGACCTGCGGACGGTCGCCCGCCGCAACGCCGACACGATCCGGACGGTGCTCGGCCAGAAGCGGGCCGTCGCCGCCGAGGCCGCCGACCTCACCGCGACCGCGCGCCGGCGGGCACAGGCGGCGAGCGCCGTGATCGTCGAGCGCGACCAGGTCGCCCAGCTGAAGCTCTCGATCGTCAATCGCAAGCTCGCCGCGGTCCGCGCGCGCGACCAGAACCGCGCCCAGCTGAGCGATCTCCATAAGACCCTCACCCGGGAGGCCGCGAAGCTCGACCAGCTCGCCGCAGCCGCGCAGGCCGCGTCGTTCTCCGGCGGCGCCCCGCTCGCCCCCGGCAGCTGCGTCAACACCCCATTCGTCCCCCATGGCGGGGGCGCGGGCTTCTTCCCGGCTCCGGGGACGAATTACTCCGAGGGCGTCGAGCCCGTGCTCGCAGCTCGGCTCGATGCGCTCGGCCGCGCCCTCGGGCTCCAGCTCACGGGGATCTCCGGCTACCGCTCGCCGCAGCACTCGGTCGAGGTCGGGGGGTTCGCCGACGATCCGCACACCCAGGGTCTCGCGTCCGACACGCCCGGGGTCGAGGGCGTGCCCGAGGCGACGCTCGAGCGCTTCTGCCTCACGCGGCCGTTCGGCGGCGCCGCGCGAGGCCGATCACATCCAGGAGCTCTAAGCGCGGCCGAGCACTCCGCGCGAGCAGCGTGGCGCGTTGATCGCGCCGACCGCGCGCCTCAGACGCGCGCGGGGCGTCGGGCGAGGCGCTCGGGACCGGTTCGAGGCCGAGCTCCCATCCGAGCGTCCCGGCGCTGAACACGATCGCGCCCGACCGTGCCCGGTAGAGCAGAGCGTCCGCCCGGCCGGAGCTCCGGGTCGGCGATCGGCTCGCCGGGGTCGGCGTGCGAGCCGCCCATGCACGGCGCGAAGCCGCCGCCGACCGTGGTCGCGTCCGCCGGTGCGTCGATCCCAGTCGCGTCGAGCTCGTAACCGACGATCCCGGGGATCGTGCTGCCCGGTCGCAGCCCGGTGCGACGGAACAGCCACGCGGGGCGGAGCGACGGGGCAGGCATCCAGCCGTAGTACCGGTACATAGCGCGGGGCCCGCCGCCGCGGCACCCGCGGGGTGATGCAACCCGCGTAGCGGGTCCCGGTGAGCGGCCGCGGTGGACGGCGGGAAGGCGTCCGGCGCTCCAGCCCGGTGCGGGGTCGATCCGGGCGTGCTCCTTATATGCGGTGATCGTGGCGTGGCGGAAGCGGATCCGCCACGCGGCCGTGTCCGAGCTCAGGAACAGGAGATCGGTCCCGCGGTTGCGGGCGCGGGCGAAGGCGGCGAGCTCTCGCGCCGACCAGTACTCGGAGTGGCCGAAGTCGAGCAGGACGCGCCGGCGGCGGGCCTGCGCCGGGTCGCCGTCCAGCCCCTCGGAGGTCGTGTACGCCACCGGATACCCGTAGCGCTCGAGGAATCGGATCATCGCCACGTCGCGGGCGAAGAACTGACCTGCCCCGGTGACGCTGTCGTAGGGGCGCAGCGACGACACCTGCGACGCCCTGGGTCGTGCCGGTGACCCCCACCCGGTCGGCCCGCCGGGGTACAGGCTGTCGCCACCCCAGGCGTTGTACGCCTCGATAGGTCGCGGTCGGGAGCATCGCCAGCAGCGGCGCCGCGCGGGGGCCGGTGACGACGAACAGCACGTCACCCGCCGAACGGGCGGTGTTGAGCTGGGCGATGTAGACGCCGGTGGGCAGCGCGGAGGGGATCCGGAACGACAGCGTCGGATGCCAGTGGCACGTCGGTCAGACCCGTCGCGGCGATGTGGCGGCACGGCGGCTGGCGCCGGACGCGCAGCGGCCGGCTGCCGGAGCACCTCGCGGCCGCCTCGGCCCGCCGTACCACCCCATGCGGAAGATGCGGATCCGCGACCCGCCGGGCGCCCGGGGCGTTGACGAACAGCTGCTCGCGCTGCCGAGGCGCGACCGTCTCGCGCGAGCGGCGTAGCCGTGGATCCCGCCGTAGGCGAGCCCACCGACGTCGGCGGCGGGTCCGGGCAACCGCCAGGCACGGGTCCCGCCGGCGCGGTTCTCGGCCGCGATGCTCGGTGGCGCGCCCGTCGTGCGGACGAGCCACGTGTAGCGGAGGTGGTGGGGCGGAGGGGCCACGGTGGGCGCCCGCGTTCGGCCGGCAGTTGTCGGGGTTGTGTGTGTGGTGCCGCCGCCACCTCCGCAGCCGGCGAGCCCGGCGGCGGTCACGGCCATCGCGAGAACGAGGCGTCTCATCGTGGGACAGGGCATACCAATGACACCTTAAGAAGGTCCTTCGGACCCGGTGCTTCAGAATGGGGTCCGCAACCGATCGGGAGGGGAGATGGCGGAGCGCAGACGGGGGAGCGGCAGGATTTCGAGGTCGACGAAGCTCGGCGGCGTCGCCGCATCGCATGCCGTGCGGAGCCTCGGCACCCGGGCGGCCAACGTCGTCCGCAGCGAGGAGGCCGGCCAGGAGGCGATCGGCAGCCAGGCGGTCGAGACGGCGGAGCGGCTGGTCACGGTGCTGGGGACGATGAAGGGCGCCGCGATGAAGCTCGGACAGACCTTCTCGGTGATCGACGTCGGCCTCGTCCCTGAGGACCGCCGCGAGGAGTTCCAGCGCAAGCTCGCCAAGCTCCAGGCCTCCGCCGAGCCCCATCCGTTCGGCGAGATCCGCAAGGTCGTCGAGCAGGACCTGGGCGAGCGGCTCGGCAGCGTGTTCGCCGACTTCGGCGAGGAGCCGATCGCCGCCGCCTCGATCGGGCAGGTGCACCGCGCCACGTTGAAGGACGGCGCGGACGTGGCGGTGAAGGTCCAGTATCCCGGGCATCAAGGAGGCGGTTCGCGCCGACCTCCAGAACCTCGGGCTGGCGCTGAAGCTGCTCGCGCGGATCTCGCCCGGGCCTTGACACCAAGGAGATCGCCCAGGAGGTTCGCGACCGGATCTCCGAGGAGCTCGACTACGAGCTCGAGGCCGCCAACCACCGCGCCGTGGCCCGCCGCTACCGCGGCCATCCGTTCATGGTCGTGCCCGAGGTGTCACGGCGAGCTGTGCCGGGAGCGCGTCATCGTCAGCGACGTTCGTCGAGGGCCGGCGGTTCGAGGAGATCGTGTCGCCTGCCGGCGGCCGAGCGCTCGCGGCTCGGCGAGATCCTCGGCCGCTTCTACGTCAACGGCCCGATGCGACACCGGCTGCTCAACGGCGACCCCCACCCCGGCAACTCGCTGTTCCTCGCCGACGGCCGTGTCGCGTTCCTGGACTTCGGCTTCTTCAAGCAGCTGAGCGTCGAGGAGGCCGAGCTTCAGCGCGACGTCCTGATCGCCGTCCACCAGGGTGACCAGGACCGGCTGTTCGAGCTGATGCGCGCTCAGGGCGTACTGAGTGGCCGCAACCGGCGGACCTCGATCAGCTGATGCAGGTCTACGACGTCGCTCTGCGGCTGGCTGCTCGTCGACGAGGAGGTGACGATCTGCCGCGACGTCGTCACCCGGGCGATCGTCACCGCAGGGCAAGATGAGCCGCAGCGACGTCCGCCTGCCGGCGTCGCAGATCGTCGCCGCCCGGGCCTACGTGCTGGTGCTGGCGATCCTCGGGCAGCTCGAGGCGACGAACAACTGGTCGCGGATCGCCCGCGAGGTGATCTACGACGAGCCGCCGGTGACCGAGCTCGGCCGCGCCGAGGCCGAATGGCTCGGCTCGCGTGGCTGAGCGCCCGATTCGCGCTCCTGCGCCCGCGCGATCCACCTCCGCAGTCTGCTGAAGCACCGCCGGGTGGCCGAGCAGGTCGAAGTGCGTCAGGCCGGGCAGCTCGTCGGCCGTTGTCGAGCTCGAACGGGATCCGCCGGCCACGGCCGTTGCCCGCCCCTGACGCGCTCGGCATCCGCACGAGCAGGTCGCCGAGCACCCGGCCGACGGGGGCGGGGGAGAGGGATGCGCCGATGAAGTAGTAGGCGGCGTGGGGGAGGAACGGCACCTCGCCGCAGCGGTCGCGGAGCAACTCGTCCGGATCGCAGTCCGCCCAGTCCTCGTCGAGGCAGGAGCCGTAGCGGAGGTCCTTGATGCCAGAGCTGCGGATGTTGAGCGCGGTCGCCAGCGGCCGGGTCTCCGGGAGCTTGCGGAGTGCCCAGCTGAGCGCGTTGGCGCCCTTCTCGAGGTCGGCGCCGAGGTGCGGGGTGCCGAGGCAGAAGACGTGGGTGAGGGCGTCGGTCCAGCCCGGGTCGGTGTTGGTGCCGGCGTGGGCTGTGTCCGCGTCGGCGTGCGCGGCGGTGTCGACGTCGGCGATCGCGTGGTGCGCGGCGCTGCGGGCGACGAGTCCGCCCATCGAGTGGCCGACGAGCACGATCTCCTCCACCGCGCACCGGCCACGCGTCGACGAGCCCCTGGAGCTTCACGGCGAGCTCGCGCCCGTTGGCCGAGATGTGGCGGCCGGTGTTGTAGCGGAGGTAGATCGAGGTGAAGCCGAGCTCGTCCTGGAACGCCTCGCCGTAGACCCGGCGGTCGTCGGGGAGGATGTTCCGCGCGGCGGCAGCCACCACGCCGCCTCGGTCTCGCACAGACCGTGGACGAACACCACGAGTTTGGCGGTGGGGTTCGGGACGGCGGCGGCCAGCGCGCGCGGGTCGGAGAGCAGCGGCGTGCCGTTGGCCTTGGCAGCCCATCCGGATCACGAAGCCGTGCTCGTCGCGCTCCAGCCGGTCGCCGCTGATCCCGTTCAGCGCCCCGAGCACGATCGACGCCACCGGTCGGCTGTGCAGCTCGGGCTCGGTCTCGGTGGCCGCCGCGGCGCGCGAGCTGGGCGCCGCCATGGACGAGCGCCTTGAGCGATCCGGAGACGCCCTTGTAGACACGCGGTGCTCACGCCGTCGTGGATCTTCTTCGACCGGAGTGGCCGCGGCCCCGAGCGCGCCGAACGGCCGCGAGGCGATCCCCTCGTGGAGCTCGCGGATCAGCCCGATGCCGGCGGCCAGGGCTTCGCCGCCCAGCTCGCCCGCCGCGGTGATCTCGCTCGCGCGCATCGTCGATCGGGTTATACCTCACGGCTCGGCCAGGTGGAAGTGGATAGTGGGGCCGATCCGACCTGTCGCGTGATCGGTCGGCCGTCGGCGTTCACGATCGACTAATTTCACCGCGCGTGTCCGAGGAGCCGATCACCCGCGAGCAGTACGCCACGGTCCTGCCGATCCCCACGCGGTGGGCCGACAACGACATCTATGGCCACGTCAACAACGTCGAGTACTTCGCGTTCTTCGACACCGTCATCAACCACTGGCTGATCCACGAGGGCGGGCTCGACATCCATCGCGGCGAGGTGATCGGCCTGTGCGCCGAGTCGCACTGCACCTATACGGGCCGCGCTGAGTTTCCCGGACGTCGTCGATGCCGCGCTCCGGGTCGGCCACCTCGGCGCTCCAGCGTCCGCTACGAGCTCGCGCTGTTCCGCGTCGGGACGCCCGGAGCCGGCGGCCACGGGCTGGTTCGTCCACGTGTTCGTCGATCGCGAGTCGCGGCGGCCGGTCGAGATCCCGCGCGGCTGCGGGACGCGCTCGTGCGGCTGCGGATGCCCGAGCCGCTCGGGTAGGCGCCACCCGGGCGCGCCGGGGCCCATCTTCGCGCCCCCGCGCCCACCGCGCCCCAGCAGCCCCCTTTGCGCCCATTCCCCGCGCCTCGGGGGCGAAAAGCTCGGGCTGGGGGCTAGGAAGGGTGTGCCCTTCGCCCCACGTGTCCTCAAGTTGCCAATCGTCCGTGGGTAGGGACCGTTGGCACGTTGAGGGATGGTCATGAGTCCTCAACGTGCCAACAGTTCTGAGGATCTCGGCGGTTGGCACGTTAAGGACTCGCACCGAGCGGCGCATCGCGGAGATCGCCGCCCGGCAGGACAACGTGCTCACCCACGCCCAGCTCCTCCACGCCGGCTGCGACCCGCGACAGATCGCACGGCGCCTGCAGCGCTCCGATCTGCGCCCCCTTCATCGCGGGGTGTACGTCGCCGGCTACGCCGATCCGACTCCCCGGGGCCAGGCGCGGGCGGCGGTTCTCGCCTGCGGTGACCGCGCCTTCGCCTCGCCACCGCACCGCCACCGCGCTGTGGGACCTCGTCCGCTCCGCCATCGGTGCCCGAGGTGACCCTCGTCGGACGCAACGCCCACCACCCCGGCATCACCATCCACCGCACGCCCGCCGTCCACCGCGACGACGTCCGCATCCTCGACGGCTTCCGCGTCGCCGCCCCCACCCGCGCCGATCTGCGAGCTCGCCGCCACGGCCTCCCGAAGCGACATCGAGCACGCGATCCAGGAGGCGATCGTCCGGCGGATCCTCACCGAGGCCGAGCTCGTCGCCGCCCTCGGTCGCCGGCGAGGCCCCCCGGAGCTCCGCTCCTCCGGGCGATCCTCGCCGCCGAGGCCGGTCCCGGCCACACGCGATCCCGCGCCGAGCGGGCATTCGCCGCGATCATCCGCGAGGCCGGTCTCCCGCGGCCGGAGAAGAACGTCGTCCTCCACGGGGAGCGGGTCGACGCGCTGTGGCGGGAGCGGCGGCTCGTCGTGGAGGTCGACGGCCGCGGTCCGCACGACACCGCGATCGCGTTCGCGACCGACCGGCGCCGGGACCAGGTGCTCGTGGCCCACGGCTACACGGTGGTGCGGTTCACGTACGCGCAGGTGATCGAGGAACCGGTGCGAGTTGCCGCCGTGCTCGCCCGCGCGCTCGCGCCGTAGGCCAACTCACCCGCCCTTCGCGACCCACCCGCCGCCCGGCGGCCGCTCCGCACGGCAGAATGCCCCCGTTCGCCGCCCGCGCCTGACTCTCCTGTTCGTCCTCGGCGCCTGCCTGACGGCCGGCGGCGCGGTCGGCGCCTGCCCGCGCGACGGTCCCGCTGCAGCACATCGCGCCGGTCCTCACCACGCCCTGGACCTCGACGATCTCCACCACCGCTTCCGCTGCCCGAGTACCCCCGGCCCCAGCTCGCAGCGGGCCGCGTGGCAGAACCTCAACGGCCCCTGGCAGTACGAGGCGCGCGCCGTACGGCGACCGCGCCACCGTTCGGCCGGGCGCTGGCGCAGACGATCCTCGTGCCGTTCCCCGTCCAGTCCGCGCTGTCCGGGATCGAGCGCGGCGACAAGGCGGGGTTCTACCGCCGGACGTTCACCGTCCCGGCCGGCGTGGCGCAGCGACCGCCTGCTCCTCAACTTCGGAGCGGTCACGTGGGCGGCGCGCGTGTACGTCAACCGCAGGCTCGTCGGCGACCCACTTCGGCGACTACGACGGCTTCTCGATCGACATCACCCGAGCGCTCGACCGCCATGGTCGCCGAACGAGCTGATCGTCGCCTACGGCAATCCGACGGCGTCGCCGGCGAGCCGGTCGGCAAGCAGGCGCCGGGCATCCCCGGCGGCCTCGAGCACACCGCCAACAGCGGGATCTGGCAGACGGTGTGGCTCGAGCCGGTCAGCCCCCGCGGCTCATCTCGCGGGATCCAGCTCACCGCCGGACGTCGCACACAGCCGCCTCACCGTCGCCCCGACCACCTTCAACGCCGGGCGGCCTCACCGCTCCGCGTCCGGGCGCTGGCGGGCCGCCGCGTCGGTGGCCACGGCCACCGGACCCGCCGACACGCCCGCTCCGCCTCGCGATCCCCCACGCCCGGCTGTGGTCGCCCGCTCACCCGTTCCTCTATAGCCTGGAGGTGACCTGCTCCAGCGCGGCGTCGGTCGTCGATCAGCTCAGAGCTACGCCGGGATGCGCTCGGTCGACGCTCGGGCGGGTCCACGGCCAGCCGCGGATCCTGCTCAACGGGCAGCTTCGTGTTCCAGGCCGGCGCGCTCGACCAGGGCTACTGGCCCGACGGCCTGCTACACGACCGCCGACGCGGCGATGGCGGCCGACATCCGGATCGCCAGGAATCGCTCGGCTTACAACATGCTCCGCGAGCACATGAAGGTCGAGCCCGATCGGTGGTACTACTGGGCCGATCGGCTCGGGCTGCTCGTGTGGCAGGACATGCCGACGATGTCCGCTGACCTCGCCACGCCCCGACCGCGCCCGCGCGGGCCGAGTTCCGCCGCGAGCTCGAGCCGATCGTCGATCCAGCGCCGCTCGCATCCCTTCGATCGTCACCTGGGTCCCGTTCAACGAGGGGTGGCAGCAGTTCGATCTCAGTGGCATCACCCGGGAGATCCGTGCGCTCGACCCGGCCGCGCTCGTCGACACGCAGAGCGGCAGCGCGAACTGCTGTGACGCGCTCGAGTCCCCGCTCAGCGACATCCGCGACACGCACCTCTATCAGCGGACCGTTCGGCGCCTCCGCCGGACCGGCGGCTCGGTGGCATCGGCGAGTACGGCGGGTTCCTGCCGTTTGCCCCGGCGCGGGACCGCTGCCCGGGCACGCAGTACAGCATCGGCTCGCCCGCGCGGAACAAGCACCGGTCGCCCACAGCATCGGGATGATCACCCGCCAGTTCTCGATGCTCGCTGAGCCGACGTCCGCCACGGCGACATCTCGGCCGCGGTGTTCACGGAGCTCGTTCGCCTGCGAGGCAGGAGCTCGGGCTCGTCGCCTACGACCGCCGCGGTCGCGACCGTCAACCCGGCGCTGATCCGCTCGCCTCAACGCGGAGCTGCTCCGACGGCGCGCCGCCCCGCCGCGCGCCCCGAGCCGGTCCGCCCGGCCGGGACGCTCGACTTCTGGGACCTCACCGAGGGTCGCGACCTCGGCGACGACGATTCCCGACGCCGGCCCCGGTGCCCATCCGCTCGCTGGCGTCGGCGCGCCACGTGGACGCGGCGGCGTGCATGGCCGCCCGGCGCTCGTGCTGTCCGGCACCGCAGCCGGCTGCCACGACCGCGGCGCCGGCGTTCGACACGAGCCGCTCGTACACCGTCGCGGCGTGGCTGCGCTCGGACACGCGCGGGACAGTCGGGCTCGGCCGTCATCGCAGGCTCGGTCCGCTCGGCTCGGCGTTCTCGCTCGGCCTCGAACCCGACACCGGCCGCCAGCCGCAGGCGGTTCCCGGTTTCATCGCCTCGGGGTGAAGCCCGCCGGCGGTCCGCTGCGGTGGACGTTCCGGACGCCGCGCTCGCCGCGCTGCGTCGGTGCTGATGTGCGCCGATCTCGGCGCAACATGCACTTCGACGACGGCCGCCTGAGCGTGCGGACGGGTAGCTGGCACTACGTCACCGGGGTCTACGACGACTCGACCGCACCGTCTCGGTGTTCGTCGACGGGCTGCCCCAGGACGTCGAGCACGCCGACGGGCCTGCCCGCCCCGACGGGCCCGCTCGTGCTCGGTGCGGGTCAGGCGCTGTACGCGACACATGACTTCTTCCGCGGCGCGATCACGCAGCTGCGGACCTATGCCCGGGCGCTCTCGCCCCGAGGAGGTGTGGCAGCTCTACCGCGCCGCCGCGGCGTGCGATCAGCTACGCGCTGAGCGGGGCCGTCAGCCGGCGCCGACGCTCACCGTCGCCCGCCGCCGCACGCCTCGACGGCGCGGGCGTGGCGCCGGGCGTGGGCGGCGAGCGGGAAATACCGCATCGCCTCGGGCAGGCGGGCATGGACCGGTCGGGCGAGGGCCATCAGCGGCGACAGCTGGGCACGCTGGGCCGACGTGTATCGAAGCCCGAGGATCGCCGCGGACGTCCGGGGTCAGGCCCGCGGCGATGGTCAGGCCGAGCAGGTGACCGGCCGCCCGGCGGCCCGGCCAGGTCAGCGTCCGCAGCGGCCCCGGGAGGGGAGGGTTGAGGGTGTGGGTCATGGCCAGCAGCTCCTCGGCCGACCGCGGTCCGCTCGAGCCGCTCGTGCACGGTCGTGCGGTACATCTCCCAGTAGTCGCGCGGTCGTGCTGCGGCATCGCGTGAGCGGGCACGCGGAGGATCTCGCCGAGCTGGAGCATCTCCTCGTAGAGCTCCTCCTGCTCGCGCGCGGTCATCGGGCGTCCGCGGGCGAGCGGGTGGACCTGGACGGCGGTGACGAATGCCGTGGCGTGGACCCAGGCGTAGGCCTCGGGGTCCATCGCGCTGTAGCTCGCGGCCCTGCTCGTCGGTGCCCTTGATCGGCGCGTGGAGCCGGCGCAGACGCCGCCCCTCCTCGATCGCGGCCTGGCCGCCGTACACCCACAGCAGCACCGAGTCGAAGGAGCGGATCGCGCGGCCGACCGGGTCGGTGCGGAACGACGGAGTGGCGGTCGACGGCGGCGGCGATCGTCGGGGTGCATCACCTGGAGCACGAACGCGCCCGCGGTGAGCGGCACGAACAGCGTGTCGCCCATGTCGTCCCACAGCCGCGAGCCCGGGCGCGAACGGCCCGGCTCGGAGGCCCGACGGTGCGGATGGCGTCCGATGGCCGGCGGGCGGTGGCGGTCATCCGCGGCGCCTCCCGGGTGGGCTCCCTGCGGCGCCGTGAACACGAGCGGAACGAGCGTCGCGCGGGCGAACTCGGCGAGCCGGGCCTCGTCCTGCACCGGCAGCGACGTCTGCGGGGTGAGGACCAGCGAGTGCGCGAGTCGGACGAGGATCTCCGCCATGTGCTCGGGGTCAGCCGTCATCTCGACCCCGGCGGCGAGGGCCTCCTCGCGCCTGGGCGAGGATGTAGTCGCGGCCGAGCGTGAGCGCCGCGTTGCCATCGGTCGTGAGCAGCGGGAGCATCCGCTCCGGGTCGGTCTCGAGCAGGCGCTGCACGAGATCGTGGCTGCGCAAACGTCGGACGAACAGCAGGAACGCCGCGACCAGCCGCTCCCCGGGGTCCCGGATCGAGCCGGTCTCGCGCGCGACGAGCGCGATGAACTCCTCGGCCTCCCGCGCGACGAGCCGGCCGAGCAGCTCCTCGCGGCTGCTGAACCGCCGGTACAGCGTGGCCTCGGACACGCCGGCGGCGATGCGCGATGTCGGCGAGCGAGGTCCGCCGCAGACCATGCGCCATCAGCACCTCGCGGGCCGCATCGAGGATCCGCATCGACGTACGGATCGGGCGGTGCTCGGGATGAGCGGGGGCCCCGGTAAGCAAGATAGTGAGAAAGTATATCAACTACTTACTCTCACGAGGCCGAGGGTTATACTGCCCGCCGTCACGCGCCTGTGGCGGAATTGGTAGACGCGCAAGGTTGAGGGCCTTGTGGACCGTATGGTCCGTGGAAGTTCGAGTCTTCTCGGGCGCACTGGGAAAGCCCCGCGGTCCGGGGCTTTTCGTCTTCTCGCAGCGGTCAACCGATGGGGGGCGCCGCTGGACCACCGCGGCGTGGCTGCTGAGCGCTATTGCCTGACGAGGCCGGTGCCGCCGAGGATCGCCAGGATGCTGCCGACGAGCAGCAGCAGGCAGGCGAACACCACGGGCCAGCGCCGCTGCAGCCACTCGCCCCCCTGCTGGAGCCGTCGGTCGGCGCGTTCGCCGCCGAACAGGGTGACCACGACGATCGCCAGCAGCGGGAGCACGAACGCGACGTTGTAGAGCGCGAGCAGTCCGATCTCCTGGACCACGCCTGCGCTCGAAGCCACGATCGCCGCGATCACGGCGAAATACGGGGCAGCAGTCGGCAGCTCGATGGCCGCGATCGACGCCCCGGTGATGAACGCGGAACCACCCCCGCCGCTGCGCCCCGGAAGCTCCCGGCGGGCGAGGCTCCTCCGCCCCCGCCACAGAGCCATCGCGAGGATCAGGAGAACGATGCCCGCGGCCAGTTCGATCACGTGCCGAGTGGTTCCGCGCGGGTGCGGCACCAGCCCGAGAAGCAGTCTGCCCGGGCCGATCATGAGCACGAGGCCCCCGGCGAACGTGACGGTGAACACCCCGATCGTGAACTGCGTCACCCGTGCGACGCGGTTCCGCGCCGTGGCGAGGTACAACGCCGGTCCGACCGTGCTGGGATTCAGCGAGTCGGCGAGACCCACGGAGACCGCCACGGCAATTCGGCGCAGCATGGCTCTACCGTCCCCGTTCGGCCCACACCGTTGGCTCGCCGACGCAAGTCATCGCCCCTCGGATCTGGGGGATTGGAGGAGCGCTCATCTCGTCCTGCGCTCTTTGTATGCGGGTCGCTCCGCCCGGTCCTCATCTCATCTGGGTGAGGCAACCGGTTCCTCGCTGAGGGAACGTGTGGGTGATCGGTGCGCCGCGTGGCACCACGACGATTGGAGAGCACGATGGAGCTGGAACTCAAAGAGAAGAGCACGCTGTCCCGGGAGGACGCCGCGGCGCGGCTTCACGCCATTGCCGACGAGCTCGCCTCGGGCAACGACATCATCCTCGAGCGTGGCGGCGCTCGGTTCGTCGCGAAGGTGCCCGACGAGGTCGCCCTGAAGATTGAGTTCGAGGTGGAGGACGACGAGACCGAATTCGAGATCGAGTTGACCTGGTAGGGACCGCATGAGCCACGCGAAGCAGACCAAGCCCGACGGGCAGCCGGTCGCGAAGCTCGGGCGCAAGCGATACGAGAAGGAGCTCGCGCGTCTCCAGGGTGAGTTGGTTCGGGTCCAGGAATGGGTCGTGAAGGAGGGGCTCAAGGTCTGCATCGTGTTCGAGGGCCGTGACACCGCCGGCAAGGGCGGCGTGATCAAGCGGATCACCGAGCGGGTGAGCCCACGGGTCTTCCGGGTCGTCGCACTCCCGGCGCCGAACGACCGCGAGAAGAGCCAGATGTACATCCAGCGCTACCTGTCCCATTTCCCCGCGGCCGGCGAGGTGGTGATCTTCGACCGCAGCTGGTACAACCGCGCCGGTGTCGAGCGGGTGATGGGTTTCACCTCGGAAGAGGAGGTGTTCCGGTTCCTGCGGCTCGCGCCGTTGGTTGAACGTGCGATGGTCGACTCCGGGATCATCCTGCTCAAGTACTGGCTCGAGGTGGGCCAGGAGGCGCAGACCCAGAGAATCGAGTCGCGCATCGACGATCCGCGCAAGGTCTGGAAGCTGTCGCCGATGGACCTCAAGTCCTACAGCTGCTGGTATGACTACTCGCGAGCCCGGGACGAGATGCTCGCCGCGACGAACACCGACTTCGCACCCTGGCACGTCGCGGACTCGAACAAGAAGAAGCGCGCCCGACTGAACATCATCAGCCATCTGCTCGAGCAGATCCCCTACGAGTCGCCGGCGCGGGAGCCCGTCGTGCTTCCGGATCGCGAGAAGCCGCACGGCTACCGCGAACCCGACCACTCCAGTCTCTACATCCCGGCGAAGTTCTGAGGTCAGCTCAGCAGCTCGACCACGCCTTTAACACCAGCAGCGTGCCGAGCGCGGTGAGCATCGTCACCGCGAATCGACGGGCGTGCCGATTGATCCACGCGTGTACGCGGTCGATTGCCCCCAGTGTCCAATCAGGAGCGATCGCGAAGCCCAGCAGCGGCACCTCCAGCAGTGCCAACATGATCACGTTGAACGCGAGAACCAGAAGCACGGTTGCCGCCGCCGAGTAGTTCAGCTTGTCGATCCGACTGAGCCCAGCGAGGTAGGACGCGCCGGGCAGCGTCAGCAACGCTCCGACGGCGAAGGTTGTCCGCGCCGAACCGCGGCCCAGCGCGCGCTGCCAGCGGGGTGGAGCCTTTGTCTGCCGACGCGCTCGCCGATGCTCGGCAATGCGTTGATGGCGGCCTGTGCCCACCACGAAGGCGGCGACCAGTGAAATCACGCCGAGGGCGAGGGTTGCGGCCGGGCTCAGAACGCGCTCGGTTGTCCTGGCCGCGCCTGAGCCCGTCAGCGAGAAGACGATCACGAGTCCGAGCGTGATGCTCGTGATCAGCGCCCCGGACAGATAGCCCAGCATCAGCCGCTTCGCATTCGGAAGCAGCATCATCAGCGTGGATGCGGCGACCAGCGTCGGGTTGAAGGCTGCGGCAAACGCGAGAAGAAGTACCTGGCTCACTGCCGGGCGAGGACATCGGGAGGGTTGAGTGAGTGACCGTGGCCGCTCACTCGGGCGGTGTCACGCTCACTCAGGCGGTGTCAGGTGCTATGCCGGTGGTCGCGGACCCTGCTGTCCGACCGTCGGTCCCGTCGGCCGCGGACCTGTCGCGGTGCCGTTGGGGCTTCCCGCGACCGTGAGCCCGTAGATGATCCACACGCTGAGCGCGAACACCGCCAGTGACCAGAGCGGGTACGCCGGGATTTCCAGCAACGCGCCGATGGCGGCGAGCGAGCCGACGAACATCGCGAAATATCGGCCGAAGTTCCCACCCGCGAACAGCGACAGCGCCGCGGCGATCTCGAGGATCCCGAGGATCAGTGTGATCCAGCCCCAACCCTTGAGGCTCGCGAACACGTAGTGCGTGTCGTGCACGAAGAACTTCGAGTTCCCGATCGCTGCGATTCCGTAGACGATGTTGAGCACACCACCGACCGTCAGCAGCACCGCGGCCAACATGGCCCGACCAAACCCTCTGACCTCGTCCATCGTCTACTCCTTCGGCTGGCAGGCGCGACGTCCGGGGTCGCGCCTGAAACTCATTGCAGCCCACACTGTCGGTGATCTGAGCGGGCCTCTCATCACCCGTAAGGGGTGACGATGGCGGTCCCCAATCCGACTCCGGGAGAACGCTCATCCCGATCGGGGGATGGCGGTGACATGGTCGCGCGGTACACGTGGCGACAGCCATGGCAGACGACGACGATCGGAAGGTCCCTCCACTCGCGCACATCCTGCCGGTGATCGCCTGGCTGCCTCGGTACGAGCGCCGGTGGTTGCGCGGGGATCTCATGGCGGGCGTCGCGGTCACGGCACTGGTTGTTCCGAAGAACCTCGGGTACGCGGGCATCGCCGGCGTACCGCTGCAGAACGGGCTGTACGCGGCGGCGGCCGGAGCGATCATCTACGCGCTCTTCGGCACGTCTCGGCAGATCTCCACCGGCCCGAGCTCATCGCTTGCTGCGGTGGCCGGTGGCGCGGTGTTGCTGACGGGGTTGGGGGGCCAGCAGTCGGCGCAGCTGGTTGCCGCGATCACACTCGCGGCGGGGATCCTGTTTCTTCTGCTCGCAGCCTTCAGGATGGGGTGGATCGCGCGGTTCCTCTCGAAGGCGGTGATCACGGGATTCCTGGCCGGGGCTGCGGTTGATGTCGTCGTCGGTGAGCTGCCGAAGCTCACCGGGACGTCCTCGGAGGGCGATAGCGCCTGGCGCGAGCTGGCGACCTGGATCGGCTCCCTCGATCACCTCCACTGGACGACGGTGCTCGTCGCAGTGACGTCGCTCGGCCTGATCTTCGGTCTCCGTTTCCTGGCGCCATCGGTGCCCGGGGCGCTCGTGCTGGTGGCGGCGGGACTGCTCGCGTCGGTGGTGTTCGATCTCGGTGCGCACGGCGTCACGTTGGTGGGCAAGGTGCCGCGTGGGCTCCCCTCCCCGGCGCTGCCCGATTTCGCGTTGGTCAAGCACCATTACGCGACGATCGGTATCGCGGCGGTCGCGTTGCTGCTGATCGGGTTCTCCCAGACGGCGGGTGACGCGCGCGCGTTCGCGGCGCGGCACCGGTACCGCGTCGACGTGAACCAGGAGTCAGTGGCTCAGGGAATGGCGAACCTGGGCGCGGGAGCCTTTCAGGGGATGCCGGTCTCGACGAGCCTCTCGGCCAGCTCGCTGAACGAGTCGGCAGGTGCGAGCACCCCGCTCGCCTCGCTCACGACCGGGGCACTCGTGCTCGCAACACTGATCGTGCTCGCGCCCGTGTTCTCGCATCTCCCCAAGGCCGTCCTCGGGGCGGTGATCATCGATGCAGTCGTGTTCGGGATGATCGATCTCGCGGAGCTCCGGCGTCTGCACCGGGTGACGCGGTTCGACTTCTGGATCGCTGTGGCGGCAATCATCGGCGTGCTCTCGGCGGGTGTGCTCGCCGGCGTGGTGATTGGGGTCGTGCTGTCGCTCGGCTGGCTTGTCTACGTCGCGACGCGGCCTCCGATGCCACTGCTCGGACGCGAAGCCGGGACCGAGGTGTTCCGCGACCTCGAGGAGCACCCCGATGACGAGAGCTTCCCCGGTGTCGCGGTCCTGCGCCTCGATGGTGGCCTCTTCTTCGCCACGGCCGAGGCGTTCGAGGATCGCATCCGCGGGCTCATCGAGGGCACTCACCGACCGCACGCGCTCGTCCTCGATCTTGAGGGGGTCGACTTCGTGGATTCGCAGGGGGCAGCGAAGCTGACCGAGATCCACGGGCTCACCCAAGCGGACGGTGTCACTCTACGGCTGGCTCGGGTCAAGCCCGTCGTTCTGGGCGTGCTCAGGGCAGATGGAATCGCCGAGAAGATCGGCGAGGATCACGTCCACGGCAACGTCAATCGGGCGATCGAGGCGCAACTGGCCGACGACGCCTCACGAGTGCGTAGCGCGGTGCCATAGAGTGCGCCCATGACCGCCACCGAACCCACTCCAGAGCAGTTGACGCGCTTCGCCGGGGCCCCCGACACCGGGCCCGTGGTGATGATCAACCTCCTCCAGTACCGCCAGCCCGACGGACGGGCGAGCTACGAGACGTACTCGCAGGCGGTCGTCCCGTTTCTGCTCGGCGTCGGCGGGAGGGTCCTGTACTACGGCGACTCCGTCGAGGGGCTGATCGGAGACGAGGAGTCGTGGTGGGACACGATCGTCGTCGTCGAGTATCCCTCCCGGGCCGCGTTCCTGCAGATGGTCGCCAACCCCGACTACCAGGCGATCCACGTGCACCGGGCGGATGCGCTCGAGCGCGCGGAGCTGATCGCCACCTCTGGGATCGGGGTCGATCCCGCGCAGGCCGAGGTGCTCTCCGGAGGTCCGGCGGCGGGGTAGTGGAGCTGTGGGTCCGTCGCGCGGCGCGGGACGCTCACCCGAGCGGGCGCCGCCCGCAGCGCGTGAACCACGGCAGTACGAGCAGGGGCGCGGAGACCGTCGCGGTGGTTCGACCACGGTAGGTGCGCCCGGTGACGGCCGAGCGCCAGCAGCCGGACGGGAACGTGACCGTGCGGCGGCTTGCGCCCTCGGTGACCACCGGAGCGACCAGCACGTCCGGGCCGAGCATCCATTCCTGGTCCACGTCGGCGACCGTCCTGTCGCCCGGATCGGCGAGCCACAGGGGCCGCGTGGGGGGGATCCCGGTCCGCGCCGCCACCTGCCACAGCCTGAGGATCAGCGGGGCCGCCCGCTCGTGCAGCCGGGCGAGTGCGTCGTAGGCGTTCACCGTCTGGAGGTCGTAGCGCCACGGCACGTGGGTGCCGGCGATCAGCGCGCCGTGGAGGCGGAAGAACGGGGTGAACACCGACAGCTCGGCCCAGCGCAGAAGCAGCTCCTTGGTCGTCGTGCGCGGGGTGAAGATGTCGAAGTAGCCGCCGATGTCCATCGTGTAGCCGAAGGCTCCTCCGATCGCCCGGTTGAGCATGTCGGGAGCGATCGATGCGATCCCCGATGAGCGCGTCCAGTCCGTCGTCTCGTCGCCCGGGAAGTTCGCGTTCTCATACGCCGCCGTGCCCGGGTCCCCGGTGTAACCGGCCCGGGTGAAGAAGAACAGCTCACGGCCGCGATGTGTGCGGAGGTAGGCGTCGATCAGAGCTCGGGTCGTGCGGTCGTAGAGCACCGGATAGCGGTTGTGCATCGTCGCGCCGGTCTCGCCATCGTGGAACACCATCCCGGGCAGGACCTCCTCGCCGAAGTCCTGCATGAATCCGTCCGCGCCGAGGTCGAAGCCGGCGCGCAGTCGGCCGTCCCACCAGCGCACCGTCGCCGGGTTGGTGAAGTCGAGCAGCGCCGCGGGGCTGCCGAACGAGTCGCCGAACTGGGCCGGGCGGCCCGACCGGTCGCGAGCGACGAGCCCGTGGGACACCGCGTAGGCGTAGGTGCCCGGGGCCTCCGTCCCGGCCGAGTCCTGCGAGACGAACGGGCGGAAGTACAGCAGCACGTGGATCCCGTGCCGGTGAAAGTCCGCGATCAGTGCGCGTACCGTCGCTGCCGAGAGGATCGCCCACCCCTCCAGGCGGTAGGCCTGCACCGGCAACCGGTAACGGACGATGTCGGCGAGGTCCTGCCGGACCTGGGCCGCGTACTGGGCGGGGTCCTGGCCGAGCTGGGTCTCACGGTCCAGCTCCGGCGCGACGGCCCACGCGGGCGGGACCCGCTGGCGCCCGGTGGTTGCGGTCAGCGCGGCGATCGCGGTCGGCGCGGAGCCGGGCGCGACGAGGTAGTCGAGCCGCCGGGCGGCGATGTCGGCCTGCCACGCGTCGGACCGGTCGGAGGCCATCCGGAAGCGCGCGAGCTCCGGCCGATCGAGCAGGAAGCCGTAGCGGCGCGAGGACACGAAGGAGGCCTGCGGGTAGTAGGCCGCCTGGGGCCCGTTCGGATACAGAAGCGTTCCGGCGGCGGAGCCGGGGACGCCGAACGAGGTCGCGTTGACATTCTCCTCGTCGGTCCAGTTGAAGAACGCCGCGCCGCGCTGGCTCAGCCCGATGTGCCGACCGCCGAAGCCGTGGAACGCCTCATCGCGTCCTGCGCTGAACGTGTCGCCGACTCCGACGACGCCTGTCGATGGTGAGGGCCGGACCGCGACGCGGAGCGCGCCGGTCCGATCGGGCGTGATCGTCACGACGAGGACTCGTCCGCTCGGGTCGCTCGTCGAGAGCGTGAGCTGTGCGCCGGCGCCCGCGGGCCGCACCGAGCGCAGCTGCCGGGCCGCGTACACCGTCCCGGTCCGGACGCTGCCGAGCAGGTTGCCGGCCCAGGTCCCCGAGATCTGCGTGGTATCGGTCTCGGTCCCGACCGTGAACTCAAGCGGGGCATACAACGTCCCCTGGAGTGGCGGGCCGTAGTTCGCGATCGGCGGGGAGGGAGGTGGCGTCAGGGCGAGCCGTGTGGCACCGGTGGGCGCCTCGCTCAGCACGATCGAGCCGTGCGTGTCAGTGAACGAGATCCGCAGCGGGGCCCGGCGGATGATTGCGCTTCCGAGGCGGCCGGTCACGACGACCGCCCGCCGCTCGATCCGCACCGCCCCGCCCGCGGGGCCGGCGGAGATCGCGGCCGCGAGCAGGCATGCGCCCCACACCGCCAGTGATGTCGCCCTCCGGCTCATCCTCCGCCGCGAACCTACCACTCCCGCCCGGGCGCACGACGAGGTTCCCGCTGTACACCGGCGGGTGGGAGTGGGAAGCTCGTGGTGATGTCCCGTCGCCCCCGGCTCGCGCCGCTGCTCGCCGGCCTCGCCCTCGCCGTGGCCCCGGCCGCCGCCGGCCGCCCGGCGGCGCACCGCGTGGCGGCGACCGGGGCCGGGCGGCACGACCCGCGCGGCCCGCTCGCCGCCCACGGGCGGTTCCTCGTCGACCCCCAGGGGCGGGTGGTGATCCTGCATGGTCTGTTCGCGGCGTGGAAACAAGCGCCGCTCTATCCCGCGGGGGCCGACGATCCGGCCAACCCGTCGACCCCGAGCTTCACGAGCGCGGATGCCGCCACGGTCCGCGGGCTCGGGTTCGACGGCGTGCGGCTGGCCTGGTACTGGGAGGGCCTCGAGCCGGCACCCGGCCAATTCAGCGCGTCGTACCTGAACGGGATCGCCGGCGCCGAGGCCAAGCTCGCGGAGCGCGGGGTGTACGTCGTGCTCGATGCCCACCAGGACCAGTACGACCACCTGTTCGGCAACGAGCCCGGGCTCCCGCCGTGGACCGCGATCACCGGAGGTGAGCCGGTCGCGCCGGCCTCGACCGACCCGGGCTACGCGGCGTGGAAGTTCCCGCTCGGCTACTTCCACACGTCCACCGAGCTCGCCTTCGGCAACCTGTACGCGAACGCCGTCGCCGACGGGAGGCCGATCGCCACCGAGTTCGGCCGGGCATGGACGATCGTCGCGCTGCGCTTCCGGCGGGACCCGATGGTCGCGGGATACGACCTCGTCAACGAGCCGTTCGCCGGGACGACGTCGGCGAGCGCGCCGATCGTCGGGGCGTGCGGCAGCGCCGCGGGGTGCCCGGATTTCGATCGGCACGTGCTCGAGCCGTTCGAGCTCTCGCTCGCCGCGGCGATCCGGCGCGTCGACCGCCGGCGGACCGTGTTCCTGGAGCCGACGTTCTACTTCAACGGGGGTGTCCCGACCCCGTTCGATGCCCCTCCGACGAGGCTCGCTCCGGCCGGGCTCTCGTTTCACGACCAGTGTCCCCAGCGTTCGGCGTACTCGGTGACCCACGACCCGGCGCTGATCGCCCTGGGGCACACCGCGTGCCCTCCCGCCTCGGCTCAGGTCCTGGCCAACGCCGACCAGACCGCGGGCACGCTCGGCGGCCCCGCCCTCCAGACCGAGGTCGCCTCGACGACCGACAGCGACGCCCAGGGCCTGAACTGCCTGCTCGAGCAGGACGATCGGGCGCGGGTCGGCTTCACCTACGGCCTCAGCTGGAGCAACCCCAACGACGAGCTGCGGCGGCTCGCGCAGGAGAGCGCGCCCACCGGGACCGCGCCGGGCAAGGATCTGGTCCTCGCCCGCGTCTACCCCCGGGCGATCGCCGGAGTTCCGCAGAGCTACGGGTTCGATGTCCGCACCGGCGTGTTCACGCTCCGCTACCGGGCACGCGCCCGGGTCCATGCGCCGACCGAGGTCGCGGTTCCGGTCAGCTACCAGTACCCCCGGGGCTATGTGGTCCGCGCCGAGGGGGCGACGGTCCGGTCGGGGCCGAACGCCCCGCAGCTGCTCCTCGCCAACCGCCGTGGCGCCCGCGAGGTGACGGTCACCGTCGCCCCCGCTGCGCCCGGGGGCATCACGAGGCCGTCGTTCCCGCCGTGCCCCGCGTGACAGAGCGCCGACGGACAGCGGCGTACGCTGGGCGCCATGCCGGGGTCCACACGGATGCGGATGTTTGTCGACGAGCGGCCATCGCTCCTGCTGGGCATCCTCATTCGCTGCTCGCCGTCGCCGCGGCCACCGCGGCGATCTATCCCCTCAAGAGCGATCGCGCCGGCGGTCTCGCTGAGCGTCGTCTACCTGCTCGCGGTCCTGCTGATCTCCGCCGCGTGGGGGCTCGCGCTCGGCCTGTTCACCGCCCTGCTGAGCGCCGCCGCGTTCAACTTCTTCCACCTCCCGCCGATCGGCCGGTTCACGATCGCCGACGGCCGCAACTGGGTCGCGCTGGCGGCGTTCGCGCTCGTCGCCGCGGTCGTGTCGACGATCGCCGATCTGGCCCGCAGCCCAGGCCGTTGAGGCCGAGCGCCGGCGCGCGCGAGGCCGACCTCGCAGCCGCGATGGCGCGCGAGCTGCTCGGCGCCGGACGCGACCCGGTCGGCCCTTGGCGACCGCATCGCCGCATGCTGAGCCGAGGCGCTGCCGGATCTCCGCGGCGGCGATCGAGCTCGGCGTCGCCGACGAGCGCTGAGCGGCGGCTCGCGCTCCCGCTGCGCGCCAGCGGCGAGGCGAGCAGCTCGCCACGCTGCTGGTGCCCGCGCACGCATCGACCCGGAGCTGCTGCGCCGCATCCGAGAGCGGGTGGTGCCGTCGCTCGAGGCGCTGGTGGCGATCGCGCTGCACCGCGACGCCGCCCAGGCCGAGGCGGTGGAGACCGCGGCGCTGCGCCGCAGCGACGAGCTCAAGACCGCGCTGCTGCGGGCGGTCTCGCACGACCTGCGCTCGCCGCTGACGGCGATCGTCGCCGCCGGCCATGCGCTCGGGGTGCCGCTCGACTCACCGCCGAGGAGCGCCGCGAGCTGAGCGCGCGCGATCGTCGAGGAGGGCGAGCGCCTCGAGGCGCTGTGTCGACAAGCTGCTCGACCTCTCGCGGCTCCAGGCCGGGCGGGCGCAACGCCGCGGGCGCGACTGGATCTCGCTGGAGGAGGTGATCGCCGCGGCGTGCGAGGACGGCATCTCCCGGCGGCCGGCGCGCGGCGCGGATCAGCGTGACCGTCGAGCCGGACGTGCCCGCCTGCGGGCCGACCCGGCGCCAGCTCGAGCAGGTGTTCGCCAACCTGCTCGAGAACGCCCGGCGCTACTCGGGCCGGCGCCCGGTCACGGTGCACGTCCGGCGGGCTCACGACCACGCGTCGCCACAGTCGTCGACCAGGGCCCCGGGATCACGCGCCGCCGGAGCGGGAGCGGATCTTCGAGCCGTTCTACCGCGGGCCGTGCAGCAGTCGACGGCCCGATGGAAGGGGTCGGGCCTCGGGCTGGCGATCGCCCGAGGGTTCGTCGAGGCCGGCGGCGGCGCGATCTCGGTCCAGTCGCTGCCTGGTCAGGGGACGAGCTTCGTCGTCGAGCTGCCGCTCTCCGGAGCCCGCAGAGGTCGCCGGGTGAGCTCGACCGCCCGCAGGTGCTCGTCTGCGACGACGAGACCCAGATCCTCCGCGCGCTGCGCGTGATCCTCCGCGATGCCGGCTACGAGTCGCTGCCGGCGGCGGACGGGGAGGAGGCGCTCGATCGTCGCAGCCGTCAACCGGCCGGAGGCGGCGATCGTCGACCTGATGCTGCCCGGACATCGACGGGGTCGAGGTGTGCCGGCGGCTGCGCGAGTGGAGCGAGATGCCGATCATCGTGCTCTCGGCGGTCGGCGACGAGGACGCCAAGGTGCGGGCGCTGTCGGCCGGCGCCGACGACTACGTGACCAAGCCGTTCGGGCCGCGCGAGCTGATCGCGCGGCTGCAGGCGGCCCTGCGACGGGTGGCGCCGGAGGCCGAGGAGTCGGTGATCGAGGCCGAGGGCCTCGAGGTCGACCTCGCCGGCGCGAACCGTGCGCCGGGACGGTGAGGAGATCCACCTCACGCCGAAGGAGTTCGAGCTGCTGCGGGTGCTGATCCGCAACCGCGGGCGGCTGATGACCCACCGCGACCTGCTGATCGCGTCTGGGGGCCGGGCTACGGCGAGGACACCCAGGTCCTGCGCGCGCACGTCGCCAACCTGCGGCGCAAGATCGAGCCGGCCGAGGGCCGCGGTACATCCGCACCGACCCGCGCGTCGGCTACCGGTTCGCCGCCTGAGCCGCGTTGCGCCCCGCCAGGGCGATGAATGGCGATTCACTCCCCGCTGGAGGGAGTGAATCGCCATTCATCGCGTCAGCGACTGCGGCCTTCACAGTTCCTTGACGGAACCGGGCGGATCTGCATCCGAGCTTCACGCGGCGGGTGCACAGTGGCAGCGTGAACTTCCGACCTCGCCACGCAACGAGCCTGGCTGACGCGATGGACGTCGTCGCGATCCTCCTCGGACTTGCCCTGTTCGCCGTCCTGTTCGCCCTGATCGAGGGGATCGACCGGATATGAGCGGCGCTGATCTCTTCGGGCTGATCGCCTCGGTGCTCGTCTGCCTGTATCTGCTCTACGCGCTGCTCCGGGGAGAGAGGTTCTGATGCCTGACGCCAGGGGCTCCAGTGACCTTCCTCGGCTGGCTGATGATCTTCGCCTTCGTGGTGGTCGCTCACCGCGCTGGCGATGCCGCTCGGTCGCTACATGGCGGCCGTGTACAGCGGCGAGCACACGTTCCTCGATCCGCTGTTCCGCGGCCCCGAGCGCCTCCTCTACCGGATCCTCCGCGTCGACCCGAGCCGCGGCCAGGACTGGAAGCAGTACGCCCGAGAGCCTGATCTCTTCTCGGTCGCCGGCTGGCTGCTGCTGTACCTGATCCTCCGCACGCAGACGCTGTGGAACTTCACCGGCCTCAACCCGATGAACTTCCACTCCGGGACGTGGAACGTGACGTTCAACACCACATCCTCGTTCCTGACCAACACGAACTGGCAGTACTACGGCGGCGAGACGACGCTGAGCTACTTCAGCCAGATGGTCGGCCTGACCGTGCAGAACTTCGTCTCGGCCGGGGTCGGGATCGTCGGTCGCCGTTGCGCTCATCCGCGGGATCATCGGGCGCAGCGGCTCGAGCCTCGGCAACTTCTGGCAGGACCTCGTCCGCACGATCCTCTGGGTCCTGCTGCCGATCGCGTTCGTCTCCGCGATCGTGCTCGTCTCCCAGGGCTCGATCCAGAACTTCTCCCACTACCTCACCGGCCACGGCGTCACCACGCCGGCGGCAGCTCGATCGCGATGGGACCGGTCGCCTCGCAGGAGGCGATCAAGATGCTCGGGACCAACGGCGGTGGGTTCTTCAACGTCAACTCCGCGCATCCGTTCGAGAACCCGACCGGCTTCACCAACCTCTACGAGATGCTGCTGGTGCTCGTCATCCCCGCGGCGCTGGTCTTCATGTACGGCCGGATGGCCGGCAACCGCCGGCAGGGCTACGCGATCTACTCGACGATGATGGTGATGTTCCTCGGCGCGACGATCGTCGCCTACATCGCCGAGGCGCACGGGTCGCCGGCCCAGCACGCCGCCGGCCTCCACACCGCCGTGATCCACGGCTCCTCCGGCGGCAACATGGAGGGCAAGGACGTCCGCTTCGGCGTCGCGGGCTCGGCCCTGTTCGACGTCGTCACCACGGTGACCTCGTGCGGTGCGGTGAACAGCGCGATCGAGTCCTTCACCGGGATCGGGGGCGCGGTGCCGTTCGCCAACCTCAGCGCCTCCGAGGTGATCTTCGGCGGCGTCGGGACGGGTCTCTACTCGATCCTGCTCTACGTCCTGCTCGCGGTGTTCATCGGCGGGCTGATGGTCGGCCGGACACCGGAGTACCTCGGCAAGAAGATCGAGGCCAGGGAGATCAAGCTCGTCGCGATCGGGTCTGCTGATCACGCCGCTGATGGCGCTGTTCTGCACCGCGCTGGCGACGGCCTCGAACGTCCGGACGGGCCTCGATCTCGGCCGCCGCCACCGGGCCCGCAGGGCTTCAGCGAGACGTTCTACGCCTACCTCAGCCAGGCCAACAACAACGGCTCCGCGTTCGCCGGCTACACCGGCTACATCCAGCCGAACGCCGGCAACCTCGGCGCCCACGGCATCACGTTCGCCGACCTGCTCGGCGGCTTCGACATGATGCTCGCCCGCTACGCGCCGATCCTGTTCGCGCTCGCGGTCGCGGGTTCGCTCGCCGGCAAGCGGGTGAGCCCCGCCGGCCTCGGCACGATGCGGACCGACAACGGGACCTTCGTCGTGCTGCTGATCGGGGTGATCGTGCTCGTCGGAGCGCTCACCTTCTTCCCCGCCCTCCTGCTCGGACCGATCGTCCAGGGCCTGACCCCCCACCTCTACTGATGCGGTCCACGGTCCGACCCCAGTCAACGGTTCCCCCCGAACGACTAACTCAGGACACTCCTCATGAAGCGAGACATCGTCACCTCGGCGATCGGGATCGTCGTGCTCACCGCTGCTGCTCGGGATCGTCTATCCGCTGCGGTCACGGGCGTGAGCCAGGTCGCGTTCCCCGGCAACGCCAACGGCCAGAAGGTCTACGTGCACGGGCAGCTCGTCGGCTCGAAGATCATCGGCCAGTCGCTTCGAGACCCAGGTGGTCAAGAACGGCAAGCCGCTGCTCACCAGCACCAAGGGACCGCTGCTCGTCCCGGATCCGCGGTACTTCCAGAGCCGGCCGTCGGCCACCGGCGAGCCGTACGTCGCCGGCGGTCTCCGTACAACGCGGCCGCCAGCGCCTTCTCCAACCTCGGTCCGAACAACACGGCCACCGAGCAGGCGATCGCCGCCAACATCGCGGCTATCTGAAGCTCGAGAAGCCCGTACGTCCCCGGCCTCACCGCCGCCCGCGTCCCGGTCGACGCCGCCAACAGCTCGGCCTCGGCGCTCGACCCGGACATCTCGGTCGCCAACGCCGAGATCCAGGCCCACCGGATCGCCGTCGGTCCGCCACCTCTCGCTCGCCGCGGTCGACAGCCTGATCGCGGCCAACGAGCACGGCCGCGGCCTCGGGTTCTCCGGCGAGCCGGGGGTCAACGTCCTCTACGCTCAACCTCGCACTCGATCGGAGCGTCCGCTGATGGTTGCCGACACGCCCTCCCCGACCCCCGCCGCGCGCGGCGAGCGCCAGGCGATCTCGCTGTTCCGGCGCGACATCGTCACGCGCGCGATCCGGGACAGCCTGGCGAAGCTCGACCCGCGGGTCCAGATCCGCAACCCGGTGATGTTCGTCGTCGAGCTCGGCGCGGTCATCACCACCGTCACCTGGTTGATCCAGGTGTTCGGCGGCAAGCCGCTCGGCGGCGGCCACGAGCCGGCCTGGTACACGTTCGTGATCGCGGCCTGGCTGTGGCTGACGGTCGTGTTCGCGAACCTCGCCGAGGCGTTCGCCGAGGGCCGCGGTCGCGCCCAGGCCGACACGTTGCGCACGATGCGCCAGGAGACCGTCGCCACGCTGAGCGACGGCACGACGCAAGCCCGGCCTCGGAGCTCGTCCTCGGCGACGTCGTCGTCGTCGAGGCCGGCGAGCTGATCCCCGGCGACGGGACCGTGATCGAGGGGATCGCCTCGGTCGACGAGTCGGCGATCACCGGCGAGTCGGCGCCGGTCATCCGCGAATCCGGCGGCGACCGCAGCGCCGTCACCGGCGGCACGCGGGTGCTGTCTGACCGGATCGTCGTCGAGATCACCCAGGAGCCCGGCAAGTCGTTCCTTGACCGGATGATCGCGCTCGTCGAGGGCGCCTCGCGGCGCAAGACGCCGAACGAGATCGCGCTCGGCATCCTGCTCGCCGGACTGACGCTGATCTTCATGATCGTCGTCGCCACGCTGCGGCCGTTCGGGCTGTTCGCCGGCACCTCGATCTCGGAGACGACGCTGATCTCGCTGCTCGTGGCGCTGATCCCGACGACGATCGGCGCGCTGCTGTCGGCGATCGGCATCGCCGGCATGGACCGGCTCGTGCGCCGCAACGTGCTCGCCCTGTCCGGCCGCGCCGTCGAGGCCTCCGGCGACGTCGACGTGCTGCTGCTCGACAAGACGGGCACGATCACGATCGGCAACCGGCTCGCCTCGGAGTTCATCCCGATGCCGGGGGTCGCCGAGGCCGAGCTGGCCGAGATGGCACAGCTCGCCTCGCTGGCCGACGAGACGCCCGAGGGCCGCTCGATCGTCGTCCTGGCCAAGCAGTACGGGATCCGCGAGCACGACATGGCGACGCTCGGCGCCGAGTTCGTGCCGTTCACCGCGCAGACCCGGATGAGCGGCGTCGACCTCGACGGGAGCCGGCTGCGCAAGGGCGCGGGCGACGCGATCATCGACTTCGTGCAGCGAGAACGGCGGGCGCGTCCCCGACGAGCTCGAGCGGGGTGCTCGAGCGGATCGCCAAAGAGGGGGGCACCCCGCTCGCGGTCGCCCGCGACTCCCACGTGATGGGCGTGATCTACCTCAAGGACACGATCAAGGAGGGGATGCAGCGAGCGCTTCGACCACCTCCGTGCGATGGGCATCCGCACGATCATGATCACCGGTGACAACAAGCTCACGGCGGCCAAGATCGCGTCCGAGTCCGGCGTCGACGACTTCCTCGCCGAGGCGACCCCGGAGGCGAAGCTCGCGCTGATCCGCGATCAACAGGCCGATGGGCGGATGGTCGCGATGACCGGCGACGGCACGAACGACGCGCCGGCGCTCGCCCAGGCCGACGTCGGCGTGGCGATGAACACCGGCACCCAGGCCGCGCGCGAGGCCGGGAACATGGTCGATCTCGACTCCGACCCGACGAAGCTGATCGAGATCGTCGAGGTCGGCAAGCAGCTGCTCATCACCCGCGGCGCGCTGACCACCTTCTCGATCGCCAACGACGTGGCCAAGTACTTCGCGATCCTGCCCGCGATCTTCGTCAGCACCTGGGCGACGACCAAGGGCGGCCAGGGCCCGCTGCACGTGCTGAACATCATGAACCTCGGCACGCCGCAGTCGGCGGTGATCTCGGCGATCATCTTCAACGCGATCGTGATCCCGGCGCTGATCCCGATCGCGCTGAAGGGCGTGAGCTACCGACCGATCGGCGCGAGTGCGCTGCTGCGACGCAACCTGTGGATCTACGGCTTGGGTGGGATCATCGCCCCATTCATCGGGATCAAGCTGATCGACCTGCTCATCCACAACGTGTTCGGCGCGTGAGCGAGCGATGAACGCGGACAACCGGGGACACCTGCGCGTGTTCGTCGGGATGGCCGCCGGAGTGGGGAAGACCTACCGCATGCTCCAGGAAGGCCATGCTGCCCAGCAGGCCGGCCGTGACGTCGCGATCGGACTGCTCGAGACCCACGGCCGCGCCGACACCGCGGCCCTCGGTGAGGGGCTGCCGGTGATTCCACGCCGCCGGGTGGAGTACCGGGAGCGGAGCTGGAGGAGATGGACCTCCCCGGGATCCTTCAGCGGGCGCCGGAGTTGTGCCTGATCGACGAGCTCGCCCACACGAACGCGCCCGGGGTCGAGCACGCCAAACGCTACGAGGACGTCGAGGTCGTGCTGGCCACCGGAATCGACGTGCTCTCGACGGTGAACGTCCAGCACCTGGAGTCGCTCAACGACCAGATCGCCGAGCTCACCGGCGTCCACGTGCGGGAGACGATCCCCGACGCGGTGCTCGCCCGGGCCGACGAGCTCGTGATGGTCGACCTCACGCCCGAGGCGCTGATCGAGCGGCTGCGGGAGGGCAAGGTGTACCCGACCGAGCGGATCCAGCCCGCGCTCCAGAACTTCTTCCGCATCGAGAACCTCGCCGCCCTGCGCGAGGTCGCGCTGCGCGAGGTCGCCGAGGACGTCGGGCAGCGCCGGTTCGAGAGCTCGTCGGTCGGGGCCTCCGGAGCTGGGCGACCGGATCGCCGCCGGCGCCGCGCAGGCCGTCGGCGAGCGCCTGCTCGCGCTCGTCGAGCCCTACCCCGGTGCTCAGCGGCTCGTGCGCCGGGCCTGGCGCTCGGCCCAGCGGCTCGGCGCCGACCTCGATCTGCTCTGGGTCCAGCCCCCGTCCCGTGACCTCTCCGACGAGCAGGACCGCGCGCTCGGGGCACTGACTCGGCTTGCGTCGCTGCTCGGAGCACGGTTGATCGTCGAGCCCTCCGACGATGTCCCGGCGACGGTCGCCGAGGTCGCCCGTCGTCAGCGGTCGACGTACATCGTGATGGGCCGCGCACGCGCAGCCGCGGGGGCTGGCGCGGCTGCGCAAGCCGCTCGCGCAGCGGCTGATGGAGCTGCTCCCCGGCGTCGACGTGCGGATCGTGGCCGACCGTGCCCAGCTCGAGGAGGAGCGGCCATGAGTGGAGTCCTCGTGGCCGCTGATCGCGCTCGCCGGCATGGCGCTCGGGCTCGCCGCCGGATGGTGGCTGCCCCCACATGGCCGCCGGCCGGCCCGCCAGGCGATCCCCGACGGGCGACGGATCCTGTTGCCGTTCACCGGCCCGGCCATCTCCCGCCGGGCGTTCGAGGCCGCGGTGCGGCTCGCCCGGGCCGAGAACGCGACGATCGTGCCCGCGTTCCTCGCCCGCGTGCCCCGGCACCTCCCGGTCGACGCCCCACTTCCCGCCCAGTGCGCATGGGCGATGCCGCTGCTCGAGGTGCTCGAGCAGCGCGGTGCGAAGCTCGGGATCCCGATCGATGCGCGCGTCTCGAGCGGCCGCTCCTACCGCGACGCGCTGCGGCGGCTGCTGAGCAGCGAACGGTTCGACCGGGTGATCGTCTCGACCGAGAGCGGCGCCGAGCTCGCTGAGAACGGCAACGGCAACGGCGACCTGCTGCGGGTCCGCGCGGCCCGGGGGTTCGTCCCCGGCCTCAGCCGCGAGGACCTGAGCTGGCTGCTCGAGCGGGTGCCCGCCGAGGTCCTGATCCTGCGACCTGCGCCCCAGGACACCCGTCGGATCTCCGCCGCCGGGATCACCGGCCACTTCTAGGCCGGGTGGTCGGCCGCCGGCTCGGGCTGGGGGCGGGCGGCGAGAATCGAGCTCACCGGCGCCGGGCGGCCGAGGTGATAGCCCTGGCCGTAGTCGACGCCGAGCTGCCTCAGCCGGTGGATCGTCAGGTCGTCGCCGACGAACTCGGCGATCGTCTTCACGCCGAGGCCGCGGGCGATGTCGACCACCGATTGCACGACGAGCTGATCCGTCGTGTTCTGGGTCAGCGACTTGATGAACTCGCCGTCGATCTTCAGGTAGTCGAAGTCGAGGTGCTTGAGGTAGTAGAAGGACGCGAACCCGGCACCGAAGTCGTCGAGCGCGAACTGGCACCCGAGTTCGCGCAGGCCGCGGGCCACCGTCCGGGCCTTATCGATGTTGACGATCGCCGCCGTCTCGGTGACCTCGACGACGAGCTGGTTGCGGGGAATCGGACACCGCTTCACGATCGCCGAGAGATCGTCGAGGATCGTCGGATCGCAGAGCGTCTTCGCACTCATGTTGACGCTGAGGCTGACCGCGTAGCCGGCCTGCTCGTGCTCACGCAGGATGTGGACCGCCTGCTCGAACACCCAGCGATCGATCTGCTGGATCAGCTCGAAGCGCTCGGCGTTGTAGAGAAACGTTCCCGGCGGGATCAGGTCGCCGTCGTCGGAGCGGAGCCGCAGAAGCAGCTCATAGCGCGGTAGCCCGTCGGCGCAGATTCCCTCGATCGGCTGGGCGAGCAGCTCGAAGCGCTCCTCGCGGATCGCCGTCTGGAGGCGCTCGAGCCACGAGTCCCGGGCGACGAGCGTCGGCGCACGGTCCGCGTCCCGGTCGTACAGGCTCGCCCGGTTGCGGCCACTCTCCTTGGCCCCGTACATCGCGATGTCGGCCTCGACGAGCAGCTCCTCGGCGGTCGACCGGGTGGTGGCGTCGAAGGTCGTCACGCCGATCGACGCGGTCACGGTGGTATGGCCGCTGTCGCTCAGCACGACAGCCCGGCTGCGGAGTGCGTCGAGCAGCTTCTCGGCGATCGTCAGCGCATCCTCCGGTCCCGCCTCGGCCGCGATCACCGCGAACTCGTCGCCCCCGATGCGGGCGACGACGTCGGTCTCGCGCAGCGTGTCGGTCATCAGTCGCGCCACCCGGGTGACGAGTTCGTCGCCGTGGGAGTGGCCCATCGTGTCGTTGACGTGCTTGAACCCGTCGAGATCGATCATCAGCACCGCGCCGCGCGATCCGTAGCGCCCGGTGTGGGCGACGGCGCGCTCGAGCTCGGCCTCGAACCGGCGGCGGTTGAACAGGCCGGTGAGGGCGTCGTGGTCGGCCAGGTACTGGAGCTGCCCCTCGAAGCGCTTGCGCTCGCCGATGTCGCGGGCGATGAATGATGCGCCGACGGTCCGGCCGTTGCCATCGCGGATCGGGGCGACAGACAGCGAGACGTCGACCTTGGTCCCATCGCTCCGCAGCCGGGCGGTGTCGACGTTTGAGGTCGCCTCGCCGTTGAGCGCGTTGTGCAGCATCTGATCGCCCTCGTCGGCGCGCTCCGCGGGCAGGATCAGCGTGATCGGGCGGCCGATCGCCTCCTTTGCCGTGTAGCCGTAGAGCCGTTCGGCACCCGGGTTCCACTCCTGGATCCGGCCCGTGAGGTCGGTCGAGACGAACGCCTCGTTGGCCGTCGCGATGACCTGCGCAGCGAGCTCGCGCTGGGTCTCGGCCTCGGTTCGGGCCACACGCAGGGCGGTGAGATCCTGGACGGTGCCGACGAACCGGTCCCGCTCGTCGCGCTGGCCGACCGAGCGCAGGTACCGCACGTCGCCGTCGGGGCGGACGATCCGGTGCTCGAACTCGAAGCGCTCGGTGCCACCGAGGGCCCGGGCGAAGTCCGAGGCCATCCGGGCGCGGTCCTCGGGGTGGAGATGGGCGATGAGCTCCTCGGGGACGAGCGGTCCGAGCTCCGGGTCACGCGCGTAGATGCGGTACATCTCATCCGACCATTCGTACGCGTCGGTGTGGGGGTCCCACGACCACGAGCCGATCCCGGCGAGGGTCTGGGCCTCCGCGAGCTCGCGCCGGCGGTCCTCGAGCTCGTCGAGCCGCTCGCGTTCCACCGCGACGTGGCGGCTCACCTCGGCGAGGGCGTACTGCTCGCGCGCGCCGACTGCGCGGAGCACGAGCACCAGCCCAAGCGTGAGCAGCGTGCCGATGACGAGCACGAACCAGGGGAGCAGAGAACGGGGTGGGGCAGGGCTCCAGGCTGTCACCGTCCACCGCCGGTTGGCGACGGCGAAGGTCGAGGTCATGCCGTCGCCCTGACCGTGTCCGGCCACCAGCGTCGTGCGTCCGTCGGCGATCCGGAGGTGGAGCCCGGCCGACTCCGTCTGCACCGTGGCGGCCAGCGTCGACGGGGTGTAGGAGGTGGTGAGCCACCCGAGCAGGCGGCCGCGCTGGAAGACGGCGCGGTACACGATCACGCCAGACTCCGGGGTCTGCGAGAGGAAGCGGAGGGGTGCGGTGGCCTCGAGCTGCCCGGTGGCCGCCGCGCGGGCCAGAACGGGGGCGCGCAGGGGGTTGCTCACGAGGTCGAGCCCGAGCATCGGCGTGGCCTTGCCCGAACGCTGGGTGGAGTACTCGAGCACCCAGTGCGGACCGCGGTGGACCGCCGGCGCAGTCAGCCCGGGGTGAAACCCGGACACCACCGGGTGGCCGGTTGCGCGCTCGTAGGCCTGTCGCCCGCTCTCCGTGAGCGGGACGATGAAGCCCGTGCCGTGCGTCGTCGGCTCGCCCATCAGGACCTGTGAGAGCACCGGCCACCGATCGCCGATCGGCGAGTGCAGCGCCGCGATCACGTTGCCGAGCTCCTGCTCGTGGAGCAGGACCTGGTTGACCGAGCGGTCGAGCAGCCGCAGCGCCATCGTCTCCCCGGCGTGCTGACGCTGGGTGCGACTCGCGTCCTCGCCGGCATAGATGATCGCGCTCACCGCGAGGACCACGGCGAGCATGACTGCCCCTGCGATCCACGGACGACGCTCCGCTACGACTCCGCTCATCGCCCTCTCATCGGCATCGCGGGCCGGGAGGGTGAGCAGGGATCTCGGATCGGACCCCGACGGCCGGGCGAGCTATCCCGGCCGGGTCGCCCAGCGCTCGCGCGCGCCCATCCGCAGGACGAGGACGTGACGCCCGCGCGCGAGCGATGCGAAGTGCAGTCGGCTCACGGCGAGCCTGCGGCCGTCGAGGGTCGCCGAGACGACCGCCGGATGCCGCGCCGAGAGCCCGACCGCGCGGACCTCGAGCCGACCCGACGGAAGCCGCACGACCGCGTCCGGGAACAGCGGCGCGCTGATGGCGAGCGTGTCGGCTCCCGGGACCGCCGGGTACAGGCCGAGCGCGCCGAACACCCACCAGGCCGACATCGTCCCGCCGTCGTCGTTGCCCGGCATCCCGCCGGGGGAGACGTGGTAGAGCCCGAGCAGCGCCCGGTGGACGATCGAGGACGCGAGGTCGGGCCGGCCGAGCCAGTCGTACAGCCACGGCGTTCCGAGCGTCGGCTCGTTGCCGAGGAACGCGTACGGGCGGTCCTGCCCTGAGTTCAGCTCGGTGAAGAATCCGTCGAGCCGCCGTCGGGCGGTCGCCGGCCCGCCCATCGCGCCGATCAGCCCGTTCGGATCCTGGGGCACGAACCACGTGTACTGGGCGGCATCCCCCTCGACGTAGCCGTCGGTCGTCGTCGGCGAGAACGGCGAGACCCAGGCCCCCGCCCGGGTCCGCGGCCGAAGCTCGCCGGTCGTGGGATCGAACAGGTGACGCCAGTCGGCGCCGTAGCCGCGGAACGTGCGGGCTGTGGAGCGCTCGCCGAGAGCCGCGGCGAGATCGGCCGTCGCGGCATCGGCGACGGCGTCCTCGAGCGTCGTGGAGACACTGCCCCAGGCAGCTGCGTTCCGGTTGCCGATGGTGTGGGAGGTGACGTTGGTCGTGTCCTCGATCGGGATGAACCCGAGGCTCCGCAGGTCGCTGAGCGCCTCACGCTCGGTGTAGTCGCCGTTTGCGGTGTGGCACGGCTTGGTCGCGCCGGCGACGAGACGGGCGAGGGCGGTCCTGGCGTCGAAGCCTCGCGCTCCGAAGGCGTACGCCCCGGCGATCATCCCCGCGCTCGGGTCGCCGGTCATCACGTTCGTCTGCTGGTCCGCGTAGGGCCAGCGGGGCAGGCAGCCGCTCTGCTCAGCGTCGCGGACGAGCGAGGTGGCGAGCGCGGAGGCGCCCCGCGGATCGAGGATCGCGGTGAGCGGGACCTGGGTCCGGTAGATGTCCCAGCCGGAGATGTCGGTGAGCTGCGGGGTGCGCGCCGAGTGGACCCGCCCGTCCATCCCGGGGTAGGTCCCCGCCGCATCACTGATCGTGCGCGGCTCGATCATCGCGTGGTAGAGCGACGTCGCGAGCAGCCGCCGCGCCGCGGTGGACCCGCCGCGCGCCGTCACCGCGCTGAGGCGGGCCCGCCAGCGGTTCTGCGCCGCGGCACGCAGATGGGCGAAGCCGTGCCCCGAGGCCTCGGCGGCGAGGTTCGCACGGGCGGCGGCGAGCGACGTGAACGACACGCCGACCTGCATCTCGACCTGACGCGAGCGACGGGTGTCGAAGCTCGCATAGCCGCCGACCTGGACCCCGGAGCTCGGATCGCCTGGGTGGGGTCCGCTGTTCGGGATCTCGCTCGGCGCGAAGGCCTGCGGGTTCTCGGCCGCGGCGGTCCGGCCCCCCGGCGTGAGCGTCTGGGCCTGCCACGTGCCGTGCGCCGCGAACGGCCGGCTGAAGCGGGCGGCGAAATACACCCGGTACTTCGTCGGCTGGAAGCAGAAGTGCCCGCCCTGCACCTCCCCGCTGATCTCGCGCCGGCCGGGATCGATCGCCACCTGGGCGCCGTAGTCCGGCAGCAGGCTCCCGCCCGCGCCGATCAGCACGCTCGCGGGCCGGCCGGAGGGGAACGTGAGCCGGGCGTCGCCTGTCCGCATCGTCGCTGTCAGCTCGGCGCGGATCGCCGTCGGCGAGCCGGGATCGAGGGTCACCGCATACGCCCCCGGCGAGGCGCTCTCATGGCGGTGGTCGAACCGCGGCACGTATCGGGACGCGATGTCGCTCGAGCCGGGCAGCGCGGGGGAGGCCGACACCGGGATGCTGACCGGGAGGATCGGGATGTCCCCGAAGGCGGCGCACCCGGCGCCGCTGAAGTGGGTGAGTGAGAACCCCCGGAGCAGGTGGTCGACATAGGAGTACCCCCCGGCGTAGTCGTCGGTCGAGGGGAACGTGTCGGGGCTGAACTGGACCATCCCGGACGGGAGCACGGCGCCGGGGAAGGTGTCGCCCGCACCGCCGCCGGTGCCGAAGTCCGGTGCTCCGCTCTGGGTACCGACGAACGGGTCGACGAGCCGGAGCGAGTCGGCGGCGGCGGGGGCGGCGCCGGCGAGTGCAAGCACGGCGGCGACAGCGGCGAGGGATCGCACGGGGAGGTTCTAACAGGCCCGGCCGTCGCGCGGTGCATCAGAATGAGACTCAGTCTCAATCTCGTGGTATCCTGCCGCCGTGCGCGTCCCGTCGATCATCCGCGCCCCGGTGCTCGCGGCAGCCGTCAGCGGGGTCTGCCTCGCGGGCTGCGGCACGACCGTGCCGGTGAACCGCGGCCGCGTCCCGATCGTCGCCGCTGAGGCGACGTGGGGGAGCATCGCCGGCCAGCTCGGCGGCGGTCGGGTCGCGGTGCGCTCGGTGATCGCCGACCCGGGGATCGACCCCCACGCCTATGAGCCGTCCGTGGGCGATGCGATCGCGTTCGCCGAGGCGCGCCTCGCGGTCGTCAACGGGATTGGTTACGACCGCTGGGCCGGCCGCCTGCTCGGCGCCCAGACCGGCGGGCCGCGTCGGGTGCTCGATGTCGGTCGGCTGACCGGGCTGGGGCTGGGCGACAACCCGCATCAGTGGTACTCCCCGGCGTCGGTCGTGCGGGTGAGCGACGCGGTCACCGCTCTGCTCGATCGCCTCGATCCCGCAGGCCGGGCGTACTACGCGGCCCGCCGAATCTTCTTCCTCCGCGTCGCGCTCGCGCCGTACTTCGCCGAGCTGGCCGTGATCCGGCGCCGCTATGCCGGGGCCGCCGTGGGGGCGAGCGAGAGCGTCTTCGCGCCGCTCGCCGCCGCGCTCGGGCTCCGTGTCCGCACCCCGGCCGCCTTCACCCGGGCGGTCGCCGAGGGCACCGGGGTCGCCGCCGGCGACCTCCAGCGTGCCGAGGCCGATGCCCGCGAGCACCGCATCACGGTGTGGGTCTACAACCGCCAGAACGCCACCCCCGAGGTCCAGCGGGTGACCGACGCTGCGCGGGCGGCCGGAGTTCCGGTGGTCACCGTCACCGAGACGCTCGATCCCGCGGGTACGAGCTTCCAGGCCTGGCAGGTCGCCCAGCTGCGCGCGCTGGCCGCGGCGCTGCGACGGGGGACGGGGCGATGAGCGCGCCCGCCGCCCAGGCGGATGCGGACGCCGTCACGCTCGAGGACGCGAGCGCCCGGATCGGCGGCCGGACGGTGTGGAGCGATCTGTCGGTGCGCATCCCGGCGGGGTCGTTCACCGCGATCCTCGGCCCGAACGGCGCCGGGCAAGACGACGCTGCTGCGGGTGCTGCTCGGGGAGCTCTCCCTGCGCGCCGGGCGGGCGACGGTGCTCGGCCGGGCGCCCGGCGCCGGCCGCGACGAGCTCGGCTATCTCCCCCAGCGCCGGCACTTCGACGCGGCGTTCTCGGTCCGCGGCACGGACGTCGTCCGGCTCGGCTACGACGGGGCCCGGTGGGGGCTGTCGCTCGGCCGGGCCTGGCGGGAGCCGGTGGAGGAGGCGATCCGCCTCGTCGGTGCATCGGACTACGCCGACCGGCCGATCGGACGGCTCTCCGGTGGCGAGCAGCAGCGGCTGCTGATCGCCCAGGCACTGGTCTCCCGGCCGCGACTGCTGATCCTCGACGAGCCGCTCGACAGCCTCGATCTGCCCAACCAGAACGCCGTCGCCGGGCTCCTGGACGGGATCCGGCGGCGGACCGGCACCACCGTGCTGCTCGTCGCCCACGACGCCAACCCACTGCTGCCCTACCTCGATGGCGTGGTCTATCTCGGCGGCGGCCACGCGGCCTGCGGCGCCCCGCGTGAGGTCATCACCTCCGCGACCCTGAGCGCGCTCTACTCCAGCCCGATCGAGGTGCTCGAGGCCTCCGACGGCCGTCAGGTCGTCGTCGGCCTGCCCGACGCCCCGGCCCACCACCACGACCGCCACGACCATTGACCCCGACCTTCACCGCCGATCCGGTCTCCGCCCTGGAGCAGCTCACCGCCTACCCGTTCATGGTCCACGCGCTGCTGGCCGGCACGATCGTCGCGCTCGCCGCCGGCCCGGTCGGCTGGCTGATGGTGCTGCGGCGTGAGACCTTCGCCGGTCACACGCTGTCGCTGATGGCGTTCCCCGGTGCGGCCTGCGCGCTGCTCCTCGGCGTGCCCGCCGCCATCGGTTACCTCGCCGCCTGCACCCTGGCTGGAGGCGCGATCGCGATCGGGAGCGCCGGTCCGGAGGGCCGGGGTCGGTCGGGCCTCGGCGCTCACCGGGACGGTGCAGGCCGTCGGCCTCGGGCTCGGCTTCCTGTTCCTCAGCCTCGACCGCGGGGTCCTCGGCGGCTTCGAGAATCTCCTGTTCGGCGACTTCCTCGGCATCAGCGCGGCACAGGTGGGCGAGCTCGCCGCGGTCGCCGCGGGGGCGCTCGGGATCCTCGCCATCGGGGGCCGCCGGCTCGTGTTCGCCTCGCTCGACCCCTCGGCGGCGCGTGCCCGGGGGGTGCCGGTCGGGGCGCTCGGCGCGGGCTTCATCATCGTGCTCGGTCTCGTCGTCGCCGCGACGGCGCAGGTGACCGGGGCGCTGCTCGTGTTCGCGCTGCTCGTCGCGCCGGCGGCGACAGCCCAGGTCCTCACCGCACGCGTCGGCATCGGGCTCGTCCTCAGCACCGTGATCGCGCTGCTCGAGGCCTGGGCCGGGCTGGCGATCGCCTACTTCGGCGACCTCCCGATCGGACTGCCGCTCACCTCGGTCGCGCTCGTCGTCTACGTGCTCGCGCGTGTCGCGCGGGCGCGCCCGCGCGCGCGTCCGAAAGATCGAGAGTTGCTTCCGCGCCCTGTGGGCAGCCGGGCCGACCTCCGCACGGAGGGCGGCTGAGGCGTGTCGGAGCCACTCCGGAACGCGCTTCTCGGCGGGACCGCGATCGCGGTGTGCTGCGGAGTCGTCGGGTACTTCGTGGTCCTCCGAGCTCAGGTGTTCGCGGCCGACGCGCTCAGTCACGTCGCGTTCACCGGCGCCGTCGCCGCCGGCGCCGCCGGGATCGACGGCCGCATCGGCCTGTTCACCGCGACGGTCGTCTGCGGGCTCGGCCTCGGGGCGTTCTCCGGCGGGGAGCCCGACGACGCGGTCACCGGGATCGGCTTCTCCTGGGTCCTCGGTGTCGGTGCCGCGCTGCTCGCCACCGCCGCCGCGACGAGCGGCGCCCTCGGGGCCCGGACCCTGTTCGGATCGATCTTCGGGCTCACGGGGGGAGATGTGGCTCTGGCCCTCGTGATCGCGGCGGCGGTGTGTGCCGTCACCCTCGGCGCGTCCCGGCCGCTGCTGTTCGCGAGTCTCGACCCGCTGGTGGCCGCGGCGCGCGGGGTCCCCGTGCGGGCGCTCGGGATCCTGCTGATGGTCCTGCTCGGGCTCACCGCCGCCGAGGCGACGAGCGCCGTCGGCACGCTGCTGATGCTCGGGCTGCTGGCGGCGCCGGCGGGCGCCGCGCAGCGCCTCACGGTGACGCCGGCCCGGGGCGTGCTGCTCTCGGTGGCGATTGCCGTGGGGAGCGTGTGGCTCGGGATCGCGTTGTGCACCGCGGTCCCGGCGATCCCCCCGAGCACCGCGATCATCACGTTCGCCGGCGGCTCGCTGGCGGCGGCGATGCTCGTCGGCTCCTCGCCGCGGCCGTGGTGGCGGGCGGCGGTGGCGGATCTAGACTCGGGTGGGCGATGACTCGCGAGACGCACGGCGACGGATGGGCCGAGCGCGCCCAGCGGGTGCTGGGCGAGGCCAACCGGCACGGCGGCGCGGCCCGCCGCGCGATGGTCGAGCTGCTCGACCGGCAGCCGTGCGCACGGTCGGCGATCGAGATCGAGGAGGCGCTCCGGGGCGCCGGCCGGCCCGTGGCCCGGGCGAGCGTCTACCGGATCCTCGACGAACTCGAGCGCCTCGACCTCGTTCAGCGGGTCCAGGTCGGTCAGGCGATGGCCCGCTACGAGCCGGTGCGGACCGGCGCAGGTCACCACCACCATCTCGTCTGCGACCGCTGCGGCGCCGTGACGCCCTTCCACGATCCTGAGCTCGAGCGCGCGATCGCGAAGCTGAGCCGCCGCGTGCCGATGCGCGTCGCCGACCACGAGATCGTGCTCCACGGCGAGTGCCGGGACTGCGATTCGTGATCGGCGGCCTCGTCGCCGCGGCGTCTCCGTGCGGCGGCGGGGTCAGTCAGGGAGGTGGCTGCGGGCGGCGGCCGGGTCGGGCTCGGCGAGCTCCATCGCCAGCGCGGACCAGGCGAACCCGGACGCGCCCATCCCCGCAGCTGTGTACGGGTCGTAGTACTCCCGGAGGCTCCCGCGGTCGATCGCCGGGACGAGACGCCGGGCGAGCTCGCCCGCGGCCTCCGCGTATCCGAGCCGGACGAGTCCGAGCCACAGCAGCCAGGCGGCGTTCACCCACGTCGGACCGCGCCAGTACCGGCGCAGGAACAGCGAGCGGTCGCGGCTGGAGAAGCTCGGGTCGTCGGCGGCCACCGAGGGCACGCGGGACGGGGAGCCAGAAGCGCTGCTGGTTGAGCAGGTGCTCCTCGACGAGGCGCCGCCCGATCTCCTCCGGGAGGTCGGGGAGGGCGAGCGGCGACAGCGCGTCCCAGGTGACGGCGAGGCGGTCGGCCGGTCCCGCGGCCGGCTGGCTGCGCCGCAGCCGGGTGGCGACCCCGCGGCCCGGCCGCCCGGAGCGGACGAGCTGGCCGAACAGGCCGCGCCGCTCGTCGTACAGCCGCTCGATCAGCGTCGGGGTGATCGACGGCCGGCCGAGTGCGAGCCGGGAGAGGCCGTGCAGGACGTTCGTCGAGGCGGTGCAGGTCAGTGGGCCGCCGGCGGCGGCGATCCGGCGCGGCGTCGAAGCCGAGCCGGCGGTTGCGCCGGACGAGCAGCGGGAACCCCGGCCTGCCGTTGGCGTCGCCACCCGTAGGCGCGGTCGAACATGCGGCGAGGCGTCGAGACCCGACTCGTCGGGCTGGATGATCCACAGCAGTCCGTCGCCGTCGAGCGCCCGCTCGCGCTCCACCATGGTCGTGGTGGCGGACGATCGCCGGGACCTCGGCCGGGTCACCGACCGCGATTCGCCACGCCCACGCCAGCAGCGGCGGCTGGATCGTGGACGTCATGAAGTCCCTCGCGCGAGCGGACGTTGTAGAAGAGGCGCGCGCGTCCCGCGCAGCGGCTGGCCCCAGAAGATCGTGTGGCCGATGAAGCCGTCGGGCGTGGCCGCGGCGAGCAGCGTCTCGAGCTCCGCCCGCGAGCGGCTCGGGTCGATCCGCCGCCAGGCGATCGCGGCGAAGCACGAGTCCCAGTACCACTGCCAGGGATACCGGGTCGGCGCTGGGGGCGGTGTAGCGGTAGGCGGTGCCGTCGGTGCTCGCCCTCGCGCCAGTTGACGGTCGAGCGTGTGAGCGCACCTCTCGCGGAGCGCCGCGGCGACCTCCGGCGGCACCCCCTGGCCCGGCCCCTCACTCTCCGTCGGCTCCTCGCCCACGGCCACGACACGTCCTCCCAGCTCATCGCCTGCGGGGGGCGAGACGGTAGCCGAGCGGCCGTCGCGGGGCGTCGCCGAGGCCTCTGGTGGGTGGTTCCGTCCACGGACCCCGCTAGCATTTGCGAACACATGTTCGGAAGGCCGGTTATCGGGTAGGAGGATCGACAGTGGATCTCACCAAGCGACAGCAGGAGATTTTCGACTTCATCAAGCGGTACTCGGCCAAGTACGGGTATCCGCCGACCGTCCGGGACATCGGCAAGGCGGTGGGGCTCGCCTCCTCGTCGACGGTCCACGCCCACCTCGCGAACCTCGAGCGGATCGGGCTGCTGCGCCGCGATCCGACGAAGCCGCGGGCGATCGAGCTGCTCGACCGGGCGGCCGACGGGGTGCGGAGCCTCGTCCGGCCGGGTCTGCCGCTCGTCGGCCAGGTCGCGGCCGGTCAGCCGATCCTCGCCGAGGAGAACATCGAGGACTACGTCCAGGTCCCCGGCCTCGCCGGCGGCGAGGACGGCGAGTACCTCCTCCGCGTCCGCGGTGAGTCGATGAAGAACGTCGGCATCCTCGACGGCGACCTCGTCGTCATCCGCCCGCAGGACGTCGCCCAGGACGGCGAGATCGTCGTCGCGCTCGTTGGCGAGGAGGCGACGGTGAAGCGGTACTTCCAGGAGTCGGACCACGTCCGGCTGCAGCCTGAGAACGAGACGATGGAGCCGATCCGCAGCCGCGACGTGCGCGTGCTCGGCCGGGTCGTCGGTCTGATGAGGAGCCTCTAGTGCACAGCGCCTCGGGATCCGGCGGCGGAGGGGAGCGCTGACGCGATGGCCGCGCTGCTCACCGCGCAGAGGACCGACCCGGCTGCGGGTCAGCGGCCGCTGTTCGCGCTCGGCGGGCGCGAGCCGACCCTTGACGAGCTGATCGTCGGGGTGTGGGACGGGCTCGCCGCCGACCGCTCCGCCCCGTGCCCGGTGTGCGGCGAGACGATGCGGCCGGTGCGCATGCACGAGGACGGGCGCGGGGTCGCGCTCGGTCGCTGCGACAGCTGCGGCACGGCGATCCGCTGAGGCCCTAGGCCAGTGACGGGGCGGCGAGGGCCGCCCCGGGCGCGGCTGTGGCCTCGGCCTCACCGGCGCCCCCCGGATTTGCGTCCGTCACACCCGGTTCGCCCCCGCTGAGCTCGGAGGCTTCCGACTCCTCCTGGTCACTCGTGCCGGCGTCGCCCTCGGCCGGACCGGCGGTGACCAGGTCGCCGGCGCCGACAAAGCGCACGGCGACGATCGCGATGTCATCCCGTGGCGGGCCGCCGGCATGGGCGAGGTGGTCGACGATCTCGGCGAGCTCGTCGGCGCCCGCGTCCGGACGCCGGCCGTCGAGCGCGGTCGCCGGGTCGCGGGTCTCCTCGGTCACCGGACCCTGGTCGGTGACGCCGTCGGTGAACAGAACGAGACTTTCGCCGCGGGTCAGCTCGAACTCCGCCGTCTTCAGGCGGATGTCGTCCCACACACCGACGATGTCGCCGCCCGTATCGAGCGGCTCGGCCGGCCCGTTGGCCGGAATCCGCACCGGTGGCGGGTGGCCGGCGCAGGCCAGCGAGCCGCGGATCGCGTCGGTGCCGACGGTGAGCGACGCGTACGCGATGGTGAGAAAGCGGGCGTCCCAGTCCTGCTCGAGCATCCGCTGGTTGAGCGCGCTGCAGGGCCTCGGCCGGTTGCACGTCGGGGCCGGCGAGCGCACGGAGCGTCCATCGCGCCATCGCGGTCACGGCCGCCGCCGGGGCGCCCTTGCCGCAGACGTCGCCGACGGTGATGACCCAGCGATCGGGCCCGACCTCGAACACGTCGTAGAAGTCCCCGCCGATCAGCTCGCCGGCGCCGGCGGGATAGAAGCGGGTGGCCACCTCGCACCCCGGCACCGCCGGGGAGCCCGGCCGGCAGGATGCTCTCCTGGAGGGTGAGCGCCGTCCGCTCCGACAGCTCCCGCGCGCGATCGCGCTGGAGGACGAGGCCCGTGAGGCCCGCGCCGATCAGCACCGTCAGCAGCGTCAGCACGATCAGGACGACGATCGCCTCGGTGATCGAGATCTGGGCCGAGTGGTGGGCGGAGCGCTGCGAGGCCGTCTCGCGGGCGACGAGATCCTGCTCCTCCGCGTTGGTGACAGCGCGGATCGCGTCGACTCGCTGCTTGCCGGCCAGCGTCACGGCGTAGGACCGGGCCTCGGCCGACCCGCTCGCGGCGAGGTGCAGGACGTTCGAGAGGTAGCCGCCGAAGTACGCCTGCACGGCGGTCGAGAGCTGGGCCACGCGCTGGCGACCCAGCCCGGACGCCCGCGCGGACTGCGCCGCGGTGCCGAGCGCCCCCGGCACCGCCACCTGCGCTGCCTGCAGCGGCGCCAGGAACACCGTGCGGCCGGTGAGCACGTAGCCCCGCAGGCCCGTCTCGGCGTCGACGACCAGCCGCTCGACCTGGACGAGGTTACGCACGTACAGGGCCTGGGTGACCGCGCTGTCGGCGCGGTTGCGCAGGCCGATCGTGTTGCCGAGCAGCAGCGCGACTCCGCCCGCCACGATCAGCGCGCCGACCGCCACGATCGCCGTCAGTCGGACTCGCAATCGTGAACTCTGCGTCGTCAAAGTCGGGTGCGACCTTCCTGCTCGGGGGTCCTCGGGCGCTATGCTCGCATACGCAGGCTGAGCAGCCGCGGAGGTGATCGAACCTTCGAGGAAAGTCCGGACATCACAGGGCGAGGTGGTCGGTAACGCCGACCCGGGGAAACCCGCGGGAAAGTGCCACAGAAATAACACCGCCTAAGCCCGGGGCCGCTGCAGCGCCTCGGGCCGGTAAGGGTGAAATGGTGCGGTAAGAGCGCACCGGCGTCGCGGTGACGCGGCGGCCAGGCAAACCCCACCTGATGCTAGGCCAAGCAGGACCGTTCGTAGGTTGCCCGCCTAGGTCCGGGTAGGCCGCAGAGATGGATGGTTGCTCTCGACAGGATCCGGCTTATAGGCCTGCTACCGAGAAGCCCCGCTCCGGCGGGGCTTCTCCACGTCCGGGCCGGTCCGCCGTGACCGGGCGTCCGCCTCCCGGGCCACTCGGGTGAGCGCGTCGCCCTCGAGCCGGAAGTTGTTCCACTCCACCATCCGCTCGGCGCCGAGGCCGAGGTAGAAGTCGATCGCCGGCGTATTCCAGTTGAGCGCCGACCACTCGAGGCGCCCGCAGTCGCGCTCGGCGGCGATCGCCGCCAGGTGCGTGAGCAGCCGGCGTCCGATCCCCGCGCGGCGCTCCTCAGGGACCACGAACAGGTCCTCCAGCCACAGCCCGGCCCGACACTGCCAGGTCGAGAACGTCGTGTAGAAGATCGCGAAGCCGACCGGCTCCCCGTGACGCTCGGCGACGAGCCCCTCGGCCACCGCCGCCGGGCCGAACAGGGCGCGCCTGAGCATCTCCTCGGTGCCGGTCACCTTCTCCGGCGCGCGCTCGTACTCGGCGAGTGCGCGGACGAGCGCCAGCAGGAGCGGAACGTCAGCGGGCTCCGCGCGGGCGGATCCGCGGATCCGGACTCTGGCGTTCGCCCACTTCTCGGCCGACGGCCACTACTCAGCGGGCGGGTCGATCTCGCGCTTGAGGATCTTGCCCGTCGGGCCCTTCGGCAGCTCGTCGACGAACCACACCCGGCGCGGGTACTTGTACGCCGCGACCTGGTCCTTGACGAACGCCTTCAGATCCTCGGCTCGCTGACGTGCTCGCCCTCCTTGAGCGCGACCGCCGCGGCGACCTCCTCGCCGTACTCGTCGTGCGGGGACGCCGACCACGGCCGCCTCGCGGACCGCGGGGTGCTCGTAGAGGACCTCCTCGATCTCACGCGGATAGACGTTGTAGCCGCCGCGGATGATCATGTCCTTCTTGCGGTCGACGATGAAGAAGTACCCCTCCTCGTCGACCTTGGCCATGTCGCCGGTGTGCAGCCAGCCGTCGCGGATCGTGTCCTCGGTGGCGTCCGGCCGGTTCCAGTAGCCCTTCATCACGTTGTGGCCCGCGGATCGCGATCTCACCGACCTCGCCCTGGTCCACCTCGTGGCCCTCCTCGTCGACGACCTTCATCTCCACGCCCTCGATCGGCGTCCCGATCGAGCCCGGCTTGCGCTCGCGGTCGGGGTGGTTGAACGACGCGACCGGGGAGGTCTCCGAGAGTCCGTAACCCTCGAGCACCTTGCAGGCGAACGCCTCCTCGAAGCTCTTCAGCAGCTCGACCGGCAGCGCCGACCCCCCGGACGCGCACAGGCGCAGCGGCCGATGTGTCGGCCCCCTCGCGCTCCGGGCAGTGCAGCAGCGCTCCGTACATCGTCGGCACGCCCTGGAACACGTTGACGCGGTCGCGCTCCATGATCGAGAGCGCCTCGGCCGGGTCGAACCGCGGGATCAGCGTCAGCGTTCCGCCGCCGGCGATCGTCGCGTTCATCGAGCACGTCTGCCCGAACGAGTGGAACAGCGGCAGCGCGCCGAGGGTCACCGTGTCGCCATCGGTCGAGAACAGGTCCGCGCGCGACCTGGGCGTTGCGGCGCAGGTTGGCGTGGGTCAGCTCGGCGCCCTTCGGGGTCCCGGTCGTGCCCGAGGTGTAGAGGATCACTGCGGTGTCCTCGTCGTCCGTCTCGTGCGACCTCGGACACCGGCTCGGCGTCCGCCAGCAGCTCTTCGAACTCCCCGGGCGTGACGAGCACGCACTCGGTACCCGGCGTCCTCGGCACCCGCCTGCGGCATCCTCGGCGAAGCCGTGCCACGCGAGCAGACCTTCGCCGTCGGGATCCTTGAGGTAGAACGCCACCTCGCGCCGGCGTGAGCAGCACGTTCATCGGCACGACCACCGCACCGAGCCGGAGGATGCCGTAGTACACGATCGGGAAGTACGGGACGTTCGGGAGCATCACCCCGACCCGGTCGCCCGGCTCGACGCCCCGGCTGCGGAGCAGCCCGGCCACCCGGGCGCAGGCCTCGTCGAGCCCGCGGTAGGTCAGCTCGGACTCGTCGAGCTTGATCGCGACGCGGTCGGGGCTCGACGCGGCCGACTCGGTGAGCAGGGACGGCGAGGTTCATCGCGCGGCTGGCCCGGCTACTCGCCGGTGAACTCGGCCGGGCGCTTCTGCATGAACGCCATCACGCCCTCGAGGAAGTCCTTCGACTCGGCCCGGCTCCTGCTGCACGATCGCCTCGAGATCGAGCAGTTCGTCGAATCCCTCGTACGCCCGGGCGTTGATCGTCCGCTTGATCGCCGCGAAGGACCCGGGAGGTCCGGCTGCCAGCCGGGCGGCGAGCTGCATCGACCGCGTCGGTCAGCTCCGCGTCGGGCAGCACCCGGTTGACGAGACCCCACTCGGCGGCCTGCGCCGCCGGCACGCGCTCGCCGAGGTAGGCCATCTCGAACGCCCGCGTGTGACCGGCCCGGGCGAGCAGCGTCTGCGAGGCGCCGCCGTCGAGGCCGAGGCCGATGTTGACGAACGCCATCAGGAAGTAGGCCGACTCCGCCGCGAGCACGAGGTCGGCGGCGAGCGCGAGCGAGCAGCCGATGCCGACCGCCGGCCCGTTGACGGCTGCGATCACCGGCTTGGGGACCGTCCGGACGCGGCGGATCAGCGGGTTGTAGGTCTCGCGCAGAGGGGTGAGGACGTCCGGGCGGCCCTGGTCGTCGAACACGCCGCCGGCCTTCAGGTCGGCGCCGGAGGAGAACGCTCGGCCGGCGCCGGTGATGCACGATCGCTCGGATCTCCGGATCCTCGGCGGCGTGGTCGAGCGCGGAGAGCAGCTCCTGGCCGAGCTCGCAGGTCCACGCGTTGAGCGCGTCGGGCCGGTTGAGCACGATCCGCGCGACGCGGCCATCGCTCTGCAGGTCCACGGTCTGCAGGTCCAGGCTGAGCATCGTCTGAAGCCCTCCGAGCGGGTCGTAGTTGGCCCTGTGACAATAGCTGTCGCCCGCCGGCCTCGGTGGCCCGCCGCGCGGTCCCGTGCTCCGCCGCGGAGGACCCCACCGTCACGTGGCAACCGACTTCAGCCAAAATCACCCTGTGGCGGTCCCGTTGCTCCCAAAGACCCTGACCGACGCCGGTCGGCCGGCTCGGCGCGGCCGCTCAGAACGCGCTCGAGGTGGCGCGCTTCGGCGGCCTCGCCACCGACGAGGAGCCCTCGCCGTACGAGGTCGTCACCGAGCAGCGCGTCTACCGGCTGCGCCACTACTACCCCTCGGCCAAGCGGCCGGGCCCGCCGGTGCTGCTCGTGCCGCCGATGATGCTCGCCGCGGAGGTCTACGACGTCTCGCCGGCGACGAGCGCGGTCACGATCCTGCGCGAGCACGGCGTCGACCCCTGGGTCGTCGACTTCGGCGCCCCCGAGCGGGAGGAGGGCGGCCTCGAGCGGACGCTCGCCGACCACGTGCTCGCGGTCTCCGACGCCGTCGACCGAGTGCCGTCGGCCACCGGCAACGACGTCAACCTCGGCGGCTACTCCCAGGGCGGGATGTTCTGCTACCAGACCGCGGCCTACCGCCACGGCGAGGGGCTTCGCTCGCTGATCACCTTCGGCAGCCCGGTCGACACCCGGCTCGCGATGCCCCTCGGGATCCCGGAGAACGTCGCGCTCGGGGATGGCCGGCGTCCTGGCCGGCGTGTTCGGGGCGCGGCGCGGTCCCGGCGTGGATGAGCCGCACCGGCTTCAGGCATGCTCGACCCGGTCAAGTCGATGCGCAGCCGGATCGACTTCATCCTGCGCCTCCACGACCGCGAGGCCCTGCTCCCGCGCGAGGGCCAGCGGCGATTCCTCGAGGCCGACGGCTGGGTCGCCTGGCCGGGCCCGGCGCTGGCCGACTTCCTGCGTCAGTTCATCGCCCACAACCGGATGCTCGAGGGCGGATTCGTGATCGAGGACCGGCTGCTCACGCTGGCCGACATCGAGTGCCCGATCCTGTCCGTGGTCGGCACGGTCGACGAGATCGCCCCCGCCGCCGGCGTCCGCGCGATCCGCTTCGCCGCCCCGCAGGCCGAGATCTACGAGCTCGCGCTCCGCGCCGGCCACTTCGGTCTCGTCGTCGGCTCGACCTCGAACACCGAGACCTGGCCGACGGTCGCCGCGTGGGCGAAGTGGCGGACCGGCAAGGGCGAGCTGCCGGACGAACGTCACCGAGATCCCCGACGAGGAGACCTCGGTGGAGCTCACCGACCGCCGACGGCCTCCAGGTCCGCAACCGGATGGCGTACGGCGTCGAGCTGGCCGGGGCGGTCAGCACCGGCATGGTGCGCTCGGTGCTCGGGACGGCCGACCGCACCGCCCGCGGCGTCCGGGAGCTCGCGCGGGAGACCGCCGGCAGCTCCCGCGGCTCGCCCGGCTGGAGCAGATCCAGCCGAGCACGCGGATCTCGCTCGGGCTGCTCGTCGATGAGCGCCGCCGCCGCGCGCCCGACGACGTGTTCTTCCTGTTCGAGGACCGCGCCTACACCGCGCGGGAGATCAACGAGCGGATCGACAACGTCGTCCGCGGCCTGATCTGCGATCGGCGTCCGCCAGGGCGATCACGTCGGCGTGCTGATGGGCCCCCGGCCGACCGCGCTCGCGCTCGCCGTCGGCGATCAGCCGGCTCGGCGCGGTCGCCGTGCTGCTGCGCCCCGACGGCGACCTCGCCCGCGAGGCGTCAGCTCGGGCAGGTCACGCGGATCATCGCCGACCCCGAGCGGGCGCCGCTCGCCGCCGACCTCGGCACCGTCCACACGTTCGTGCTCGGCGGCGGTGGAGGCCCGCGGGACCTTGGCGTCCCGCTCACCACCGACATGGAGCAGATCGACCCCGACGCCGTCGAGCTGCCGCGGTGGTACCGGCCCGATCCCGGCCGCGCGGGCGACGTCGCCTTCATCCTGTTCACCGGCGAGGGCGAGCGCACGCGGGCCAGCCGGATCACCAACCGGCGCTGGGCGCTGTCGGCGTTCGGCACCGCCTCCGCGGCGTCGCTCGGTTCCGGACGACACCGTGTACAGCGTCACCCCGCTCTACCACGCCTCGGCCCTGCTGATGAGCATCGGCGGGGCGGTCGCCGGCGGCGCCCGGCTGGCGCTCGGCACGCACTTCGACCCGAGCGACGTTCTGGGAGGAGGTCCGGCGCTACGGCGTCACCGTGGCCAGCTACACGTGGACCTCGCTCCACGACCTGGTCGAGGCTCCGCCACAGCCGGGCGAGCGCCACCATCCGGTGCGGCTGTTCATCGGCTCCGGGATGCCGCGCGGCCTGTGGCGGCGGGTCCAGCGCCGCTTCGAGCCCGCGCGGGTGCTCGAGTTCTACGCCGCCACCGAGGCCGGGCGCGATCCTCGTCAACGTCGTCCGGCTCCAAGCCGGGCGCGATGGGCCGCCCGCTGCCCGGCAGCGCCGAGGTGCGGATCGCGGCCTACGACATCGAGAGCCGCGAGCTCATCCTCGCGCCCGACGGGTTCGCCCGCGAGTGCGCCGTCGACGAGGTCGGGATGCTCGCTCGCCCGTGTCGGCCGCGGCGAGCAGACCGCGACGGTGCCGCTGCGCGGCGTGTTCTGCCGCGACGACGCCTGGGTGGCCACCGGCGACCTGTTCCGCCGCGACGGCGACGGGGACTACTGGCGGATGGACAGCCTCGCCGACGTGATCCTGACCGCGGACGGTCCGGCGTACACCGCGCCGATCCGCGACGCGCTCGGCTCGCTCCCCGCTGTCGATCTCGCCGTCGCCTACGGCGTCCCGGGTCGCGGCGGCCGGCCCGTCGTGATCGCCGCCGTCACCCTTCGCGACGGCCACGAGCTTGCGCCGCGGGATATCGCCTCCGCGGTCGGCGGCCTCGATCCGTACGGACGACCCGATGTCGTCCATGTCGTCGACGACATCCCCGTGACGACGTGGTACCGGCCGCTGACCGGCGATCTGCGCGACGCCGGGATCCCCGCGCCGCGCTCCGGCCGCCAGGTGTGGGCGATCGACGACGCCCGCGAGCGCTACCGGGCGATCACCGCCACGACCTACCGCAAGCTCGCCGGCACGGGCACCGCCGCACGCCGGGCCGCCGCGCGCTGAGGGCCGGCGGCGCGCCGCCGACCGGGCCCCGCTACGGTCAGACAACGCCACCTGGAGGAGGAAGAAGGATGCGCAGAGCCCTGATCTCGGCTGCGGTGATCGCCGCGGCATTCGCGCCCGCGGCCGCCGCCGCGACGCCGTCCGACTACGCGATCATCGCGCGGGACGTCGTGCCCTCCGGTGCGCAGGGCACCCCGGCGCCCCGAACGCGGACGCCGAGGCCAGCGCTCTACGACGGCCTCACGCCGCTGTTCAACCACGTCTCCGCCGCCCAGGTCAACCAGTTCTTCAAGCCGGAGACGCTCGGCACGGCGACCCCCGGGCCGACGACGACCGAGACCCCGAAGGCCGGCCGTGACGATCGTCCGCGACGCCTTCCACGTCGCCCACATCCACGGCACCACGCGGGATGACGTCACCTACGGCTCCGGGTGGGATCGAGGCCGAGGACCGCGGCCTGCTGCTCCAGCAGGGCCGCTACGACTCCCGGGTGGCGGCGATCGACGCCCCGGGCCTCTCGGCGCTCAGCCTGATCTCCGGCCTCAGCAGTTCACCCCGACCGCGCAGACCGAGGCCGAGGTGGCCAAGCAGACGAACGCGCTGCTCGCCTACGGCGCGAAGGGCCGTGCCGTGCTCCACGACATCGACGTCTACCTCGCAGGGGATCAACGACTACCTCGCCGCACACGGCGGCAACCCGCACCCGTTCACCCGCAACGACATCTACGCGCTCAACGCGCTGAAGGGTCAGTTCGTCGGCGAGGGAGGCGGCGACGAGGCCGTCCGCTCGGAGTTCCTCTCCGGCCTGCGCCACCGGCTCGGCACCGTCCGCGGGACGAAGGTGTGGCACGACCTCCGCGAGGCATACGACCCCGAGACGCCGACCAGCGTCCCCGGCGTCGCCCACATGCTCCCGCCGCCGCGGAGCACGCGCGGCAACGTCGTGCTCGACAACAACAGCCTGTCGACCTCGGCCGTCGCGCGACCTCGCGCGCCGAGCGCGACGCGCGCGGACAGGCGAGCAACGCGCTGCTCGTCTCCGGCGCCCGCTCGGCGACCCATCACCCGACCATGGTCGCCGGCCCGCAGATCGGCTACTACTACCCGGGGCTGACCCTCGAGCTCGACGAGCAGGGACCCGGCATCAACCAGCGCGGCGTCACCGCGGCGCCGTTCCCCGGCTACATCTTCATCGGTCGCAGCGCCGACTCCGGCTGGTCGCTCACCTCGGCCGGGCTCGACATCATCGACACCTACGTCGAGACGCTGTGCGGGCAAGCCGCACCCACTACCTGTACCGCGGCCGCTGCCTGCCGATGCAGTTCTTCGACGCCGGCAAGCTCAACCCGGGACGGCTCGACCAGCGAGGTGACGTTCTACCGCACGGTCCACGGCCCGGTGGTCGGCTACGCCCGGGTCCACGGCCGGCTGGTGGCGCTGTCCCGCAAGCGCTCGAGCTACGGCAAGGACGTGCTCGATCAGCTCTTCTACCACGACCTCGCCCACGGCCAGGTCCACAACGCCCGGCAGTTCTTCGCCGCGGCGTCAACCAGACCCCGCAGACGTTCAACTCGCTCTACATGGACGACAAGGACATCGGCGTGTTCACGAGCGGCCTCGTCCCGATCCGTCCGGCGAACGTCGACCCGGCGATGCCGATCAACGGCACCGGGGGGGAGGAGTGGCGCGGCTACTACCCGGCCAAGGACCACCCCCAGGGCCTCAACCCGCGCAGCGGTGAGATCGTCAACTGGAACAACCGCACCCAGGCGGGCTACGAGGCCGCCGACGACAACTGGGCGCTCGGCGCGGTCCAGCGCGTATCGCTGCTGCTGCGCAACCTCGGCACCGGCAGCGGGATCACGCCGCAGGCGATCGTCGGGGCGATGAACGCGGCCGCCACCCAGGACGTGCGCGAGGTGACGCTCGAGCCGCTGCTGGCGAAGGTGCTGCGCCGCGGCAAGGCGCCGAACGCTCGCGATGCGGCGATGCTGAAGGTGCTCGACGCGCTGGTACCAGCACGGCGCCAGCCGGCTTGATCGCACCGATGCCACCGGCACCGGCAACATCACCGATCCGGGAGCGGCGATCATGGACACGGCGTGGCCGAAGCTGGCCAACGCGTGGGCCTCGACGGTCCTCGGTCCGGCGCTGTCCACCCAGCTCGCCACGTTCGACTCGATGTTCGACCAGCCGCCGAGCGGCCAGTACCACGGCTGGCACATCTACATGAACAAGGACCTCCGCTCGATTCTCGGACAGCGGGTCCGCGGTCCGTTCGCCGTCCGCTACTGCGGCGGCGGCTCGCTGAAGCGGTGCTCGGCGCAGCTGTGGACGCGCGCTCGACTCGGCCGGCAACACGCTCGCCGCGGCCCAGGGCTCGAACCCGAGCGCCTGGCGCGTCGAGCGCGGTGCCCGAGCGGATCAAGTTCGCCGCCCTCGGGCTGCTCCCTCACGATGCGGTACACGAACCGCCCGAGCGGCATCCAGCAGGTGCTCAGCTTCGGCGGGCACTCGCCGAGCGACACCGGTCGGTGACGGCCAGGGTTCCCGGCCGCGCCCGCGCGCGGTCGGGCCCCTTCGCCCGCGCATCCGCGAACCCGTGTGAGGGCGGAGCCGATTGTGGGTAGTCCAATCCCGAATCCCTTCTCAGAGCGAAACGGGACCCATGTACGAGCCTCAGATCCGCGACATCATCCTCGCCGCCGACGGCAGCCACCAGAGCCACCTCGCCGCCGGCATCGTCCGCACCTTCTGGCCTGGCGGGCAGGCCGATCGCAGCGACCCGGCTTCGGCGTGGCTGCGCCGTTGGCGCCCGCTGGAAGCGGCGATGGCGATGCCGAACTGCACGTGCGAGGCGGGCGCCTGCGCGATCTGCAACTGACGGCGCGCCGCCGTCCGCGGGGCGCTCAGGCCGGGAGCGACTCGCCGCTGTAGAGCTTGAGCACCTTCACCGTGCCGGCGGGCGCGGCGTTGATGCACAGCTCGCACAGGACGCACTCGTCGAGGTTGTCCTCGACGATCGTCAGCGTGCCGTCCTCGGCGGTGGCGAAGATGTCGACCGGGCAGACCTCGCTCAGCTTCGCGGCGAGCGCCGGGTCGGCGGCGACCGACTCGTCGACCTCGACACCGATGAACAGGGCCTCGCTGCCGCTCATGCCCGGGCTCCCACCTTCGTCCTTGACGATGTCCGGGATCTGTGAGATCTCCTCGGCGACGGTGATCCCGGCCTCGGCGAGGCGGGCGATCTTCTCGCTCGCCGTGTCGGCCTTGCCCTCGACGATCGTGCCGGCGTGGCCGAAGCTCATGCCCGGCATCTCGTCCATGAACCGCCCGGCCATGAACGCGACGATCGGCAGTCGCGAGTTGTTCTCGGTCACCCACGCGGCCAGCTCGGCCTCCATACGGCCGCCCGGCTCGGTGTAGATGACGATCGCCTGCGGTCTGCTCGTCGGCCTCGAACAGCGGCATCAGCTCGGCGTAGCTGGAGCCGATGATCGCGTCGCCGCCGATCGAGACGGCGGTCGACTGCCCGAGACCGGCGGCGGTCAGCGTCGAGGACATCTCGGTCGTCATCCCGCCCGAGCGCGAGATCACGCCGACCGAGCCGGGGGTGTAGGACTTGGCCGCATCCTTGGCCGGGCCGCCGATGCCGCCCATCTTGATCACGTCGGGGACGATGATCCCGAGGCAGTTGGGGCCGATGATCCGGGCGCCGTGGGCGTTCGCGACCTCGACCATCTCGGCGACGTCGCGCCGCGGGATCCGCTCGGTGACGATCACGACGAGCTTGACCCCGTTCTCGATCGCCTCGAGCACGGCATCCTTGGTGAACGCGGGGGGGACGGTGACGACCGAGCCGTCGATCGGGCCGCCATGGTGCTCGACCGCCTGCGCGACGGTGTCGAACACCGGTACGCCGTGGACGTCACGGCCGAGGCGGCCGGGGGTGACGCCGCCGACGATCTTCGCCCCGGTGCCGTAATCGAGACACTCGCGGGTGAGGTTGACGGCCTCGCGGCCGGTGATGCCCTGGACGATGAAGGTGGTGTCGGAGTTGATCAGGATCGACATGGCTACGCCGCGGCCCCCTGGATCTTCTCGACCGCCCGCTTGGCCGCCTCGTGCAGCGACACCGAGCGGTCGGCGTACTCGACGCCGTACTTCTCGAGGATCTTGAAGCCCTCTTCCTCCCACGCCCCGGGGATCCGGAAGATGGCGATCTTCTCCGCCGGGTCGTAGCCCAGCTCGACGCACGCCTTGATCACGCCGCGGGCGACGATGTCGACGCGAGTATTGGAGACGATCGACATCATCACCGCGATCTTGTCCACGCCGGGCTTCTGGAGCACCAGCTTGGCCAGGCCGCAGGCCTTGCGCACCGACGGGTTGCCGCCGATCTCGCAGTAGTTCGCCGGGTCGCCGCCGTGGGCGCGGACCGCGTCGAACAGGGTCAGCGAGCCGCCGCCGGCGCCGATCACCAGCCCGAGGTTGCCGTCGAACTCGGTGACGTTGCCGGCCACGCCGCGGTGGTCCTGGGCGTCGACCTCCTCGCCGGCGAGCTCGAACGGGGTCGCCTCGCGGGCCTGGCGGGTCTCCTCGTCGCCGACGCCGAGCTCCTTGAGCAGCGCCTTCTGGCGCGGGCGGGCCTCGTTCTCCATGTCCATGTGGGCATCGAGGGCGATGAACTTGCCGTCGGTGAGGCCGCCGAGCGGGTTGATCTCGGCCAGCGTCATGTCGTAGGTGAGGAACAGACGGGCGAGGCGGGCGAGGATCGGGGTGAGGCGGTTGAGCGCCGAGCCGGTGATGCCGAGCGACGCGATCAGCTGCTTGGCCTGCCAATCCTCGAACGGCGTGCGCGTGGAGAAGTGCATGCGGGCGACGCGATCGGGGTGGGTCTCGGCGACCTCCTCGATGTCGATGCCGCCCATGTCGGAGAACAGCATCACGGGCTGCTTGCGGATCCCGTCCCACACCACGCCGGCGTAGTACTCGTGGGCGACGTCGGCCTTCGAGTCGACGAGCACGCCGCGCGGCATGTGGCCGTTGATCTCCAGCTCCAGCACCGTCTCGGCGTGCCCGGCGGCCTCCTCGGGGGTGTCGGCGAACTGCACGCCGCCGGCCTTCATCCGCCCGCCGGTGAGGACCTGGGACTTGATCACCACCGGGCCGTCGATGTCGGCCGCGATCGCGCGGGCCTCCTCGGCGGTGGTGGCGAACCCGTGCTTGGTGACCGGGATCCCGGCCTTGGCGACGATCGCCCGGGACTCGTACTCGAAGAAGCGCATAGGACGGCGCGGGAGGCTAGCGGAGCGTCTCCGTCGGTGTCCGCTGGCGGGGAGAGTCCTCCGGCGACGCCCATCGCGCGGGCGCCCTCGCGGGGCGCCTCGCGGGCGCGGGTCCCCGCATTAACGCCCTGCTCAGGCCCGCTAAAGTCACAATCTAGATCAAGTCAGTCGGATTTGTGCTAGAAAGCCCGCGGCACGGGACCTATAAAATCCGATCAGGAATCTGTCATTTGACTATGGAACCTACGAATCATCGTTTTCAGCGCCGGCTCACCGCTTCCGCGGTCGGCACCGCGGTGACCGCCGCGGTCGTCGCGCTCGCCGGATGCGGCGGCTCGTCGGACTCGAGCTCGAGCGCCGCCGGCGGCTCCTCCGCGTCGAGTGCCGCGACGCAGCTCTCGCTCGTCGCCTACTCGACCCCGAAGAAGGCCTACGACGCCCTCACCACAGCGTTCGCCGCCACGCCGGGCGGCAAGGGCGTCGGCTTCGCCCAGTCCTTCGGCGCCTCCGGTGCGCAGAGCCGGGCCGTCGACTCCGGCCAGCCGGCCGATATCGTCGCCTTCTCGACCACCCCTGACGTCACGCGTCTGGTGACCGATGGGATCGTGGCCAAGAGCTGGAACGCGAACCCGTACAAGGGCTTCTCCAGCGACTCCGTCGTCGTGCTCGTCGTCCGCAAGGGCAATCCGAAGCACATCACGGGCTGGGACGACCTCGTCAAGCCGGGCATCGACGTGATCACGCCGAACCCGTCGACCTCGGGCAGCGCCCGATGGAACATCCTCGCCGCTTACGGCGCCCAGCTGAAGGAGGGCCGCACTCCGGCGGAGGCGCTGGCCTACGTGCGCACGCTGCTCACCAAGCACGTGAGCGTCCAGGACAGCAGCGCGAGCGCGGCGCTCCAGACGTTCACCGGTGGCAAGGGTGACGTCCTGCTCGACTACGAGAGCGACGCGATCTCGGCCGAGAAGGCCGGCGACTCGGTCCAGTACATGATCCCCAAGCAGACGATCCTGATCCAGACGCCGATCGCCGTCACGTCGAAGTCCTCGCACGCCACGCAGGCGCAGGCGTTCGTCAACTGGCAGTGGACGACGGCCGGCCAGACGATCTGGGCCAAGCAGGGTTACCGCCCGGTCGACCCGGCGGTCCTGAAGAGCTACGCCGCGAAGTTCCCGACTCCGCCGCAGCTGTTCGACATCAAGTTCCTCGGCGGCTGGTCGGCCGTGAAGAAGGCGTTCTTCGATCCCTCGAAGGGGTCGATCACCAAGATCGAGCAGGCAGCGGGGGTGCCCACTGCCACCAGCTAGTGGAACGCTGACCGCCGACGCGGTCCAGGTGGCCCCGCGCTCTCGGGCGCGGGGCTTCCGCGTGCCGCAGCTCGGGCTCGGCGCGGCGATGCTGTACCTGAGCGTGATCGTGCTGATCCCGCTCGCCGCCGTGACGGCGAAGGCGTTCAGCGGCGGGCTGTCGGCGTTCTGGAGCTCGGTCACGAGCGACGTGGCGCTCCAGGCGCTCGGCGTGACGCTCGTCGTGTCGGTGATCGTGGCCGCGATCGGCGCGGTCACCGGGACGCTCGTGGCCTGGGTGCTCGTCCGTGACCGCTTCCCCGGTCAGCGGATCATCAACGCCCTCATCGATCTGCCGTTCGCGCTGCCGACGATCGTCGCCGGGCTGACCCTGCTTGCCCTGTACGGCCCGGGGAGCCCGTTCGGCCTGCACCTCGCCTACACCCGGGCCGCGGTCGTGCTCGCGCTGCTGTTCGTGACGCTGCCGTTCGTGGTCCGCTCGGTCCAGCCGGTGCTGATCGAGCTCGATCCCGAGGTGGAGGAGGCCGCCGCCTCGCTCGGCGCCTCCAACGGCACGATCTTCCGCCGGATCATCCTGCCCGCGCTGCGCCCGGCGATCCTGTCCGGGGCGGCGCTGTCGTTCGCCCGGGCGGTGGGGGAGATCGGCTCGCTCGTGCTGATCGTCGGCAAGGTCCAGATCGCGAGCATCGTCATCTACGCCGACGTCGAGTCCGGCACCGAGTCCTCGGCCGCCGCGCTGTCGTTCGTCCTGCTCGCGCTGTCGCTGCTCGTCCTGTTCGCGATCCGGCGGCTGGGAGGTCGGGTTGCACACTAAGCGCGCCACCCGGATCGGCCTGCGCTCGCTCGCGCTGCTCTACCTCACGCTGCTGCTGCTGCTCCCGGTCGCCGTCGTGTTCGGCAAGACCTTCGAGCACGGCTTCGGCGCGGCCTGGAACTGGATCACCACCCCCGCGGCGGTGAGCGCGTTCTGGCTCACCCTGCTCGTGGCGGCGATCGCCGTCCCGCTCAACACGGTCTTCGGGATCGTCGCCGCACTCGTCGTCGTGCGCGGCAAGGGGCGCGGCCGCAAGGTGCTCGACGCTCTGCTCGACCTCCCGTTCCTGGTCTCCCCGGTGATCGTCGGCCTGGCCCTGATCCTCGTCTACGGCGCCCACGGGTGGTTCGGGAGTTGGTTCGTGGGCCATGGGGTCCCGATCATCTTCGCCGTACCCGGGCTCGTCCTGGCCACGATCTTCGTCTCGCTGCCGTTCGTCGTGCGGGAGGTGGCCCCGGTGCTGATCGAGGTCGGCGACGAGCAGGAGCAGGCCGCGGCGACGCTCGGCGCCTCCGCCTGGCAGACCTTCTGGCGGGTGACGCTCCCGTCGATCCGGTGGGGGGTCGCCTACGGCGTCGTGCTCACGACCGCCCGGGCGCTCGGCGAGATCGGCGCGGTGCTCGTCGTCTCCTCCAACATCCCCGGCTCGACGCTGACGCTGCCGCTGCTCGTGTTCCAGCGCGACGCCCAGCCCGGCGCCCAGAGCGGCGCGTACGCGGCCGCGACCGAGCTCGCGGTGATCTCGCTGTTCGTCCTGATCGTCATGACCCTGCTCTCGCCCCGCAAGGAGAGATCGCAATGAGAATCGAAGTCCAGAACGTGGGCAAGAGCTTCGGCGAGTTCGAGGCCCTGCACGGCGTGTCGCTCACCGTCGAGGAGAACTCGCTCACCGCGCTGCTCGGGCCCAGTGGCTCCGGGAAGTCGACGCTGCTGAGGATCATCGCCGGCCTCGAGACCCCGGACTCCGGGCGGGTGGAGATCGGCGGCGCCGACGTCACCGGCGCCCGGCCCCAGGACCGGGGGATCGGCTTCGTCTTCCAGCACTACGCCGCATTCGCCCACATGACCGTGGCCGAGAACGTCGCCTTCGGACTGCGGATTCGCAAGCAGCCGAAGGACGAGATCAGGTCCCGCGTCGACGAGCTGCTGAAGCTCGTCGGGCTCACCGGCTGGGCCAACCAGCGGCCCCACCAGCTCTCCGGCGGCCAGCGCCAGCGGATGGCTCTCGCCCGCGCGCTCGCCGTGCGCCCGAAGGTCCTGCTGCTCGACGAGCCGTTCGGCGCGCTCGACGCCACCGTCCGGGCCGAGCTGCGCGAGTGGCTGCGCCGCCTGCACGAGGCGCGGGGCGTGACGACGGTGCTCGTCACCCACGACCAGGAGGAGGCGATGGAGGTCGCCGACCGGATCGCGGTGATGAGCGCCGGACGGATCGAGCAGGTCGGCTCCCCGCGTGAGGTCTACGAGCAGCCGGCGACACCGTTCGTGATGGGCTTCGTCGGCCCGGTGTCGAAGTTCCACGGCCGGCTCGTGCGCCCCCACGACGTGACGCTCTCGCCCGACCCCGTCCAGGGCGGGACCGAGGCGATGGTCTCCCGCGTCGTCCACCTCGGCTTCGAGGTCCGCATCGACCTCAACCTGCCCGACGGCGAGCCCGTCCGCGCCCAGCTCACCCGGGAGCGGGTCGAGCAGCTCGAGCTCGGCCCCGGGGACATCGTCTACGTGCGCCCGCCGGAGGCCGAGCTGACGCTCGCCGAGGCCTGACGGCGGCGCGATCGCGCCGCCAGCCTCGCCTGGGCCGCCCGCGCGGCCCGCGCGGCCCCCACGGCCCGCGAGTGTGACGATTCTGTGCCAATCCGGCGCGCCCGCGACCCGCGGTGCGATCGTCTCGGGGAGTGCGCGATAGAGACCAGCATTTCGGCCATATCGCGCACGCGATTGCGCAGCTGGCCTCGCGTCAACAGGGCAACGTCACCCGCGCCCAACTGCTCGCGCTCGGCCTCAGTCCGGGCGCGATCAAGTACCGGATCACGCAGGGGCTGCTGTACCCGTTTCCGGCCGGGGTGTACGGGGTCGGCCGGCCGGCCCGCACCGACCTGGAACGCGCGGCAGCGGTGGTTCTGGCCTGCGGCGTGGGCGCGTTGCTCTCGCACTTCTCCGCTCTCGCTCTGTGGGACCTTGGCCCGTGGCCGGCGATCCTTGAGGTGACCGGGCCGATCACGCGCAACCCGCGCGGCGTTCGCACCCACCGCAGCCGTGTTCTCACCCACCGTGACGTCCGTCACCGGCAGGGGATCGCGCTCACCAGTCCGGCGCGGACACTGCTCGATTGCGCGCCCCACGTCGGTGACGCAAGGCTCACCCGCCTCGTCAACGATGCCCGGAGGGCGAACCGGGTCACGCGGGCCGAGATCCGGGAGCTCATCGGCCGGGCCGGAACCCACCGCGGGGTGACCAGGCTCCGTCCGCACGGCGAGGCCGAACACGCCCCCACGGCGTCCCAGCTCGAGGATGAGTTCCTGGCCTTCTGCGCCATGTACGGTATCCCGCAGCCGCGGGTCAACTTCGCCGGCGACGGCCGAGAGCTCGACGCGTACTTCGTGGCCGAGAAGGTGATCGTCGAGGTCGACAGCTGGAAGTTCCATGGCGACCGCGAGTCATTCGAACGCGATCGCCGCAAGGATGTCGAGGCGCTGGCCCGCGGGGACGTGACGGTCCGGACCACGCAGCGGCGTCTTCGGGCCGAACCGGCGCGCGAGGCGGAGCGTATCCACGCGATCCTCGCGGCCCGCCGGCGCGGCGCCGCGTGAACCGTCCGTCCGGCCCGTCCCGCGGCCCGCGGCCCGCTACGCCGCGGGTAGCGTGAACCGGACCCGCGTCCCGACGGTCGCTGGTTCGATCCAGATCCGCCCGCCGTGGCCCTCGACGATCGCCTTCGCGATGGCCAGCCCGAGCCCCGCCCCCTCGGTGGAGCGGGCGCTGTCGGCGCCCCCGCGGTAGAACGGCTCGAACACCCGACTGCGCTCGGCCGGATCGATCCCGACTCCGGTGTCGGCGACTTCGATCACCGTCCCGTCGGCCTGTGCATCGACCTGCACGGTCACCGACCCGTCGGCCGGCGTGTGCCGGATCGCGTTCTGCACCAGGTTGAACAGGACGCGCTGGAGCTTCTCGGGGTCGGCCCGGGTGATCGGCGGCGCGTCGGGCAGCCGGGCGGCGAGCGACACACCACGCTCCGCCGCCGCCGGGTGGAGCGCCTGGACCGTCTCGTCGACGAGCTCGCCGACGCTCACCTGACGCAGCGCCCAGCGGATCTCGCCGGCCTGCATCCGGCTGAGTTCGAACAGGTCGTCGATCAGCCCGCCGAGGGCGCGGATGTGGGTCCCCATCGTCCGCGTGTAGCGGCGGCGGGTCGGCTCATCGACGAGCTCGTCGTCGATCGCGTCGACGAGCAAGCGCAGTGCGGAGACCGGAGTTCGGAGGTCGTGCGAGGCGGCGGCGACGAGGTCCCGGCGGGCGGCATCCGCCGCCGCGGCACGGCTCTCCTCGGCCGCGAGCCGGTCGACCATTGCGTCGGCCTGCCCGGCGAGCACCGCGAGCTCGTCCCGGCCCTCGACCGCCATCCGCACGTCCCGTCGCCCCTCGCCGACCGCGGTCAGACCGTCCTCGATCGCGCGGACGTCGCCGAGCACCCCGCCGGCGAGCAGTCCGGCGGCACGGATCGCGACGAGGCCCGCGAACACCGTGATCACCGCGACCATCACCGCGTCGTGGCCGGAGACGAACATCAGCAGAGCCCCGACGATCGTGGCCACGAGGATCGAGCCGACGACGAGCGCGATCCCGATCGCGAACTGCGCGCGGAGGGCCATCGCCCGCCGGCGCCGCGCGGCGATGTGGGCGACGGCGAGGCCGCCCGCCCCGACGGCGAGCAGCAGCTCCGCCGTCTCGATGCCGCCGTCGACGCCGTAGAGGACGGCGACGAGCGCCCCGGCCACGAGCGCGGCTGCGGCGAGCACGGCGAGTGACGTCCACGCCGCGGCCCGCGAGAGGCCGACGGCCTCGCCGCTCACCGCTCCGCCCCCGCGAACCGGTAGCCGACGCCCCATACCGTCTGCACCCACCGGGGCTGGGCGGGATCGGGCTCGATCTTCGTCCGCAGCCGCCGGACGTGCACCGTCACGGTCGTCGTGTCCGACCAGAACGTGTACTGCCAGACCGCCTCCATCAGCTGATCTCGGGTGAAGACCTGACCCGGGTGGCGGGCGAGGAACAGCAGCAGTTCGAATTCGCGGACGGTGAGCGTCACCTCGTGGCCGTGGACCGTCACCTGGTGGCCCTCGGGATCGATGACCAGGCCGTCGAACGTGAGGGCCGGCCCCGGCTCTGGCTCCTGCGGGGTGCCGGCGCGGCGCAGCACGGCATCGACCCGAGCGACGAGCTCGGCGGGGGAGAACGGCTTGACGACGTAGTCGTCGGCGCCCGAGCGCAACCCGGTGATCCGGTCGGCCTCCTCCCCCCGGGCGGTGAGCATCACCACCGGCGGGGGCGCGCTGTCGCCCTCGTGCAGCCGGCGCATCACCTCGAGGCCGTCGATCCCGGGGAGCATCAGGTCGAGCACCACGAGGTCCGGCCGGGCGCGAGCGATCGCCGCGAGCGCCTCATGCCCGTCGGCCGCTGTGCGGACGGCGTAGCCGGCCCGCTCCAGATACCGCCCGACGATCTCGGCGATCGTGGGCTCGTCGTCGACGACGAGCACCGAGCCGCGGCGCTCTGCACCGGCCTCCGCCACGCTCGGGAGTCTCGCAGTCCGCGCGGTCACGGAGAACCACTCATCCGAACGTGAACGCGTAGCCCTGTACGCCGGGCGTGGGGGCGAGGGTGAGCAGGTGCGTCTCGACCCCGGGCAGCGAGACGAGCGCGTACAGGCGGTAGCCGGCGACCCGCAACGACGCCCCCGTGGACATCGGAGCCCGCGGCGGACGCCGGAATCCTCCGGCCGTCGAGCCGGACGTCCACGCTCCGCGCCGTGCCCGGCGAGCCGAGCACGAGGAACACGCGGCGGGCGTGGAAGCGGAGGTTGAGCGTCGCTCCCGGACCGGCGGTGGCGTTCTCGCCGGAGATCGTCCATGTGCCTCCGTAGGAGAGGTGGTCGGAGCGGGGATCGAGCGCCGAGCCGTAGTCGTGGGTCCCCGGGGTGACGGCGCCGCCGAGGAACCGGGCCGCGCGGTCGGCGCCGAGGTAGGACTCCTCGGTGACGTTGTCGGAGGGGACCTGGGCGCTCACGCGAGTCGTCGTCCCGAGGGAGGAGGAGCCGGCCTCGGCGAGCAGCGCCCGGATGTTGCGCTCCTTCTCGGCGTAGCCGCCCTCGCCGAACTCCACCGAGCGGACGCGGCCCTGGGAGTCGATCAGGTACTCGGCCGGCCAGTACTGGTTGCCGTAGGCGTTCCATGTCCCCTGCTCGTTGTCCTGAGCGACCGGATAGTGGAGGCCGTCCTGGGCGATCGCGGACTGGACGTTGCCGGGATCACGCTCGAACGGGAACTCCGGGGTGTGGACGCCGACGATCACGAGGCCCTTCGAGCGGTACCGGGCGTCCCAGGCCCGCAGGTAGGGCAGCGTGCGGATGCAGTTGATGCAGGAGTAGGTCCAGAAGTCGACGAGCACGACGTGGCCGCGCAGGCCGGCGAGCGTGAGCGGCCGGCCGCCCGGGGTGTTGAACCACCGCTCGGTCCCGGTGAACTCCGGGGCGCGGCCGAGGACCGGCAGCGACGCGGCCGGATCTCCGTGAGGGGCGCCCGCTCCGCCCGTCGGGACGGTGGTGGCGGCCGTCGCCCGCGCGCCGATCCCGCCCCGGTGTCCGCGCAGGCCGGCGAGCTCACGCGAGGCCGCGGAGCTCGTCTCGATGCCCTTCGTCGGATCGACGAGGAAGCTCGGGATCCCGCTGGCGATGGCGTTCTCGAACCGGACGTCGAGGTTCAGGACCATCGCGACGGCGACCGTCACCATCACCGTTCCCATCGCCATCTGAAGCACGTTCGAGCGCCGCGCGAGTCTCGAGGTGACGCGACGGCCGCCGAGGGCGAGGACGTAGAGGACGACGGCCGAGCCGAGCCCGTAGGCGAGCGCCACCGCGAGACGGCCGGCGGTGAAGCTCTGGGAGGCCGAGACGGTGATCACCCCGGCGAGGATCGGGCCCGCGCAGGGCGCGTACACGAGCCCGAGGCTCGCGCCGACGAGCAGCCCGGATCCGAACCCGTCGCCTCCGGCCCGCGCGACCCCGAAGCGGCCGCTGAACCGGCTGAGCCAGCCCTCGACGCGATCGGCCAGCGGCGGCACGAGGAGCGCCACACCGAACGCGAGCAGCACGACGATCGCGAGCGTCCGCGGCAGTCCGCTCGGAAGCCCGAGGGCGTCGATCACGTAGACGAGCGCGACCGTGGCGAACGTGAACGACAGCGCGAGCCCGGTGACGATGCCGAGCGGCCGGCGCCGGCCTCCCGTGGCCGAGGCCGAGAGCACGATCGGCAGCACCGGGAGCACGCACGGCGAGACCGCGGTGCCGGCGCCGGCGAGGAACCCGAAGGCGATCAGCAGGAGCATCCGCTCACAGCCTCACAGCGAGGTGTGACAGGGCGCTTAACGCTGAATCGGGATCGGCCCCGCGGAGCCGTCCGCCGCTAGCGCGTGACCCACGCGTCCGGGTCGGCGGCGAGCTTGTCGATCGCCGCGGGGAGCTTCCCGGCCGCGATGTCGGCCACGGTGACGTGCTCGACGACACGGCGGAGGTTGGCCCGCACCGCGATCCACACCCGGGGCAGCGTCTCGGCCGTGCCCTCGTAGGCGGCGTCCTCGGGTGGGGCGCCGCGGACGCTGGCCAGCGGCCCCTCGACGGCACGGATGATGTCGGCCACGGTGACCTCGCCGGCCGGGCGGGCGAGCCGGAAGCCGCCGTCGGCGCCGCGGTGGCTGCGCACGATCCCGGCGTGACGGAGCTCGCCGAGGATGTTCTCCAGGAAGTTGAGCGGGATGCCCTGGGCGGTGGCGACGCGCTCGGCCTTGACCGGCTTCTCGCCGTGGTCGGCGGCGAGCTCGACGACGGCCCGCACCGCGTAGTCGGCCTTGGCCGAGATCCGCATCCGCTGGCTCGCTCCCGCCGGCCGGCCGTCGCCCCGCCGCTAGGCCGCGGCGGGGGCGAACCCGTACGCCTCGGCGAGCTCCGGGTCCTTGTGGGCGAGCATCTCGGCCAGGTCGACCATCACCTTGCACTGCTTCCAGGTGGCGTCGTCCTGCATCTTGCCGTCGATCATGTGGACGCCGCGGCCGTCGGGGATCGCCTCGATCACCTTCTTGGCGAACAGGACCTCGTCCGGATCGGGGCTGAACACCTTCTTGGCGATGTCGATCTGCACCGGGTGCAGCGACCACGCACCGACGCAGCCGAGCAGGAACGCGGCCCGGAACTGGACCTCGCACCCCTCGGTGTCGCGGATGTCCCCGAACGGGCCGTAGAACGGGAGGATGCCGGCCGAGGTGCAGGCGTCGACCATGCGCGCGATCGAGTAGTGCCACGGGTCCTGCTGGGCGCTCGGCCGCGGGGCGTCGGGGTTGTCGGGATCGGGGTCGTTGATCGTCCGGTAGCCCGGGTGGCCGCCGCCGACGCGCGTGGTCTTCATCCGCCGGGAGGCGGCGAGATCGGCCGGGCCGAAGCTCATGCCCTGCATCCGCGGGCTCGCGGTGGCGATCTCCTCGAGGTTGACGACGCCCTGGCCGGTCTCGAGGATCGCGTGGAGCAGGATCGGCCGCTCGATCCCGGCCTTCGCCTCGAGCTGGGCGAGCAGCCGGTCGACGTAGTGGATGTCCCACGGGCCCTCGACCTTCGGGACCATGATCACGTCGAGCTTGTGGCCGATCTCGGTGACGAGCGTCGTGATGTCGTCGAGCACCCACGGCGACTCCAGCGAGTTCACCCGCGTCCACAGCTGCGTGTCCCCGAGCTCCATGTCCTTGCCGACCGTCACGAGGCCGGCGCGCGCGGCCTCCTTGCGGTCGACCGGGACGGCGTCCTCGAGGTTGCCGAGGAGGATGTCGACGGTCGGGGCGATCTGCGGGACCTTGGCCACCATCTTCTCGTTGGAGAAGTCGAGGAAGTGGATCATCCGGCTGGGTCGGAACGGGATCTCGGTCGCGGGCGCGGGCGCGCCGATCGCAAGCGGCTTGAGGAAATCTCGTGGGTTTCGCATGGCTGAAACAGTAGACGGGAGTACGGGGGCGCGCATGCGCGCCCCCGAGGCTGGGCGCATGCGCCCAGCCCGATCAGGCCGCATGCGGCCTGATCACCTGACATTCTGGCTCGGATGAACCAGATCGATACCGACCAGGCGACCCGCGAGGCCAGCGGCGCCCACCCCTACGGCCGCTACCTCGAGGAGTTCGAGGTCGGCGCGGTGTACAAGCACTGGCCCGCCAAGACGGTCACCGAGTCCGATGACCACCTGTTCTGCCTGATCACCATGAACCACCATCCGCTGCACCTCAACGACGTGTATGCCAAGCAGTCCCAGCAGGGCCGCAACGTCGTCGTCGGGCCGCTGGTGTACTCGCTCGCGCTCGGGATGAGCGTCTCGGATGTGAGCGGCAAGGCGATCGCCAACCTGGCCACCGAGGAGCTCAAGCACCCGGCCCCGGTCTTCCACGGGGACACGCTGTTCTGCGAATCCGAGGTGCTCGAGGTCAAGCCGTCCTCCTCGAAGCCCGACCGCGGCGTCGTCCGCGTCCACACGCGCGTGCTCAACCAGGATGGGGTCCTCGTCGCCGAGTTCAAGCGGCTCGTGCTCGTGCCCCGGCGCGAGCCCGGCACCGCGTCGGCCGAGACCAACGTCGAGTAGCGCCGCAACCGAGCGAACCGGATTCCGGTCCGTTGGAGCGGCCCCATCCGCGACGGACCGGTTCCGGGTACTCTTGCCTGTCCCACCTGAATCAGAGGAGTGCCTGAAACCCAATGGCCCATACCGCACCGACGCACCAAGCCACGACTGACAATCCCCGTCTGAAAGCCTGGGTGGAGGAGGTCGCCGCGCTCACGCAGCCCGACGACGTGTACTGGTGCGACGGTTCGGCCGAGGAGTACGACCAGCTGGCCAAGACGCTGATCGCCGCCGGCACCTTCGAGCGGCTCTCGGACGCCAAGCGGCCGAACTCCTACCTCGCGCTGTCCGATCCCGGTGATGTCGCGCGGGTCGAGGACCGGACCTTCATCTGCTCGGAGGACGAGCACGACGCCGGCCCGACCAACAACTGGCGCGACCCGGTCGAGATGCGGGAGACCCTCACCGACCTGTTCAAGGGCTCGATGCAGGGCCGCACGATGTACGTGGTGCCGTTCTCGATGGGGCCGATCGGCTCCCCGATCTCCTACATCGGCGTCCAGCTCACCGACTCGGCCTACGTCGCGTGCTCGATGCGGATCATGACCCGGATGGGTCAGGCGGCGCTCGACGCGCTCGGGGCCGACGGCGAGTTCGTGCCCTGTCTGCACTCGGTCGGCGCACCGCTGACCGACGGCGCGAGCGACGTCCCGTGGCCGTGCAACGCCGACAACAAGTACATCGTCCACTTCCCGGAGACCCGTGAGATCTGGTCGTTCGGCTCGGGCTACGGCGGCAACGCGCTGCTCGGCAAGAAGTGCTTCGCGCTGCGGATCGCCTCGGTCATGGCCCGCGACGAGGGCTGGATGGCCGAGCACATGCTGATCCTCAAGCTCACCTCGCCCGAGGGCACGGAGAAGTACATCGCGGCGGCCTTCCCGAGCGCATGCGGCAAGACCAACCTGGCGATGCTGATCCCGACGCTCCCGGACTGGAAGGTCGAGACGATCGGCGACGACATCGCGTGGATGAAGTTCGGCGAGGACGGCCGGCTGTACGCGGTCAACCCCGAGGCCGGCTTCTTCGGCGTCGCGCCGGGCACCGGCTCGCTCACCAACCCGAACGCGATCGACATGATCGGCCGGAACTCGATCTTCACCAACTGCGCGAAGACCGACGACGGCGACATCTGGTGGGAGGGCATGACCGGCGAGCCGCCCGCGCACGCGATCGACTGGCACGGCAACGAGTGGACCCCGGACGCCGACGCGCCGGCTGCGCACCCGAACGCCCGGTTCACCGTCCCCGCCGCGCAGTGCCCCTCGATCGCGCCCGAATGGGAGGACCCGGCCGGTGTCCCGATCGACGCGATGCTGTTCGGCGGACGCCGCTCCACCGTCGTGCCGCTGGTGATGGAGGCCCGCGACTGGGAGCACGGGACGTTCCTCGGCTCGATCATGTCCTCGGAGAAGACCGCGGCGGCGACCGGCAACGTCGGTGAGCTCCGCTTCGACCCGATGGCGATGCTGCCGTTCTGCGGGTACAACATGGGCGATTACTTCGGCCACTGGCTGAAGATCGCCGAGCGCGACGGGGCGAAGCTGCCGCGGATCTTCCACGTCAACTGGTTCCGTCGTGACGACGCCGGCCGCTTCCTGTGGCCCGGCTTCGGCGAGAACTCCCGCGTGCTGGCCTGGATCTTCCGCCGGCTGGAGGACAAGGCCGACGCGATCGAGACGCCGGTCGGGATGCTGCCGACGGCGGACGGGATCGAGACCGACGGGCTCGAGGTCACACCGGAGGCGATGGAGCAGCTGCTCCACGTCGACCCGGCCGAGTGGGCCGCCCAGCTGCCCCAGGTCCGCGAGCACTACGCCCGCTTCGGCGACGACCTGCCGCCGGCGCTGAAGGCGCAGCTCGAGCAGCTGGCTGACCAGCTCGGGAGCTAGATCAGCGTCCGCGGCGCGCGGGCCGCTTGGCCTTGAGGCTGCGCAGCGGGAAGTCGATGAAGCGCGCCACCACGCCCCGCTTGGTGCGGTAGACCACGAGCAGCCGAAGCGGGACGGCGTGCCGCTTGATCCCGGCGCGGATCAGGCTGCGGACCGTTGCCGAGGACAGGCGCAGGCGGAGCTTGACCCGGTGGTGGGCGCGGAGCCGCAGGCTCTGGCCGGCCAGTGGGCGGGAGCTTGACGACGCGGTCGTGCTCGCGTTCACGCCGGCCTGACGCGTGGACTTGGTCGGCGCCGCGGTGAGCAGGCGACGGGCTTCCGAGACAGCGTCCAGCAGCTTGGCGGTGTAGTCGGCGATGGCTCCGAAATTCGCCTCGGAGTTCCAGATGTCCTCGGGTCCGATGAAATTGCCCAGGGGTGAGCGTTCGTCAGCCAGATAGGTTTCAATCGCGGTGGAATCCTCGGTGTAGGAGCGCACGGGAGGAAGTGCCGATGGGTTGAAGTACTGCGCGGTGACATGACCGATCCGCCGCTGGATCAGGGATGAGTTGTGGCTCGAGAAGTTGCGATAGGCGTTCTGGTCGCCCTGGGGATCGATGAACCGTCCGTAGTTCACGGCCCGCTGCGCGTAGATCTCCCGGGCGTAGGTCTCGGCTTCTCCGAGCAGCCGGTTCTGGTCAGCGAACCACTGCTCGAGCGAGGTCCGGACGCGGCAGAAGGAGGCCGAGGGTGGCGGCCCGGAAGCCCGTGCGCGGGACCGGGCGTCGGGCGATGAACCGGCCGCCTGGGCCGACCCGCAGTCGACGGTCACATCGACCTCGCCCGTGCCCTTGGTCGGATCGAGCACGGCTGCGTTGATTCGGGTCGTGAACGAGCACGCCGGCAGTCCCGAGCCGATCGGTCCGCAGGCCGTGACCGGGTTGTTCGCCCCGGTGCACGGCGGCAGGATGTTGCTGCTCGGCCCGCAGACGTTGGCGATCGACCGCGGGTGCTGGGCGCACTCCGGTAGGCCGGTGCCGATGCTCCCGCATGCGACCGTGTAGTTGCCCGAGGACTGGCACGTCGAGCCGGTGGCCTGCCTCGAGCACGCCACCGGGACGAGCGTCGGCTCTGAGCACTGCGGGTAGGTCGGGCCGGTCGCCCGGCACACGCCGGGAGGCGCGCCCGGATTGGCGCAGGTGACGGCCTTAGACTTCGACGCCGGACATGAGGCGTGAGTCCCCGGGGTCGTCCCCGTCGTGCTCGGGCTGTGGGTGGCGTCGCCGCCGTAGTCGGCCTGCAGCGCCGGCAGGCCGACGGTCGGCGGGAGGTAGACGACGGTGCAGCTGGACGTACCGGTCTGTCCGCTGGGCCTGAGCGAGCACGTGTTGCCGTACGCGAACGTCCCGTTGCCGCGCGTGCCGCGACTTGCGTTGAAGGTCACGACCCCGGTGGGGTTCGTTGGATGGGCGGACGTGTCGACGACGTTGGCCTGGCAGTCGTCCTGGGCGAGCAGCGGCTGATATCCGCAGCTGAGTTTCGTGACTGTGGCGGCCTTGCCGCTGATCGGCGAACAGATGTCGCCACCCGGCGGGGTCGACACTCGGGTTGCGCTGTACGTGCCGCTGGTCCCGTTGGAGTCGTGGAAGACGCCGCTGTTCACCAGTCGGCCCTGGGTGTCCATCGAGATGGTGCCCGTCCCGTCGTCGGAGTAGTTGCCGCTCGTGTAGATCTCGTGGGTGACGAGCTGATTCCCGTTGATCGTCCCCGAGAAGTTCGAGTAACCGACGCCGTGGCCGGAAAACGTCCCGGCGGCGCAGTCCTCCTGGTCGATCACGGTCTGGTTCGAATAGTGCGAGCCGTTGGCCTCCGCGGTGCCGACATAGGTTCCTCGGATGTCGACCGTGGTCGCGGCCGAGGCGGTGCCGACGGCTCCGGTCAGCAACACGGCGAGTAACGCGGTCAGCAGCAGGCCGCAGCGGCGAGGTGCGGGCGGCCGAGCGGGGCAGGAGGCCCGGACGCCCGGCGCCGAGGTGAGGCCGGTCATGGCGCCAGTGCCCATCGGCGCAAACCTACGGAACCGGCGACCAGAGTCAATACGCAGAATCTGCGTACTCGCGGCGCGGGACTACCGGCACACGACAAGCTTGCTGAACGCCCGTCGCGCCTGCAGGTCGCCGACCCGGTCCCGCGTCACAACGGCGAACCGGTATCGCCCGCTCATCGACAGCGGAAGAACCGCGTCGCGCGACCGCTCGCCTGGACATTGCCGACGTGGTCGTGGGCGCGGACGTAGAACCGGTAGCGGGCACCGGCGGAACACGTCACGGTGAGGCTTCGGACGCTGACCCCGGGTCGCGACAACGTGAAGTGGCCGCGGCCATGCGCTGCGTAGACGTCGAAGCTGGCCACGCCGGACCCATGATCGGACCCGCCGAACCGGAGGATCAGTGAGTGGATCTTGCGCCGGTGAGACCTCACCACCGACGTCCGGACACCCGTGATGCGGCTCGTCGGTCGAGTCAGATCGAAGGTGTTCCGCCACACCGGCGTGGCGATCGCGGCGTTGTTGTCGAACACGATCACGGCGCCGTTGGCGACCTGCGCAAGGTCCCTTTGGCCTCCATTGGGGCTGACGTTGAACGTGACGCTGCCCTCGCCCTGTGGGCCGGTCTTGTCCGGAGGCAGGAAACCCTGGCGAGGATCGAGCACCTCCTGATGGGTGGCGGGGTCAATCGTGTCGAACCGCCACGTGATCGTTCGGGAGGTGGGGTTGACGCTCCCGTTGACGTCGACGAGCGCATTGCGCGACGGGCGCAGATCGACCTCGGTGGACCAGCGCTGGAGACCCGGTGGGGGCGTGAGCACGGTCGAGCCGAAGGTGACCGGACCGAGGGTCACGGTCCTGATGTTCAGGGCCGGGGCCAGCTTGTCGGTGACGACGACGCGGTACGCCGGGGCGCTCGCCTTGGGCACGTTCTCGAACAGGGCCGTGTAGGTGTAGGGCGCCCGCCCGGGCTTCGCCAGCCAACGCCGGCTGCCCGGGCCCTGCGGACCGACCATGTCGTTCGGGTCACCGGAGGTGCGTATCTCGATCGTCGCCGGCGGCGATTCGGGCGGGATCGGACAGAAAGCCGCGGCCCCCGCGCTGCCGTCGGCGGCGCGGGCCTTCGTCGGCGTGCCCTTCCCCTTGCAGGGAGGTGGATTAAGGCACTTGTCGTGGTAGTAGTTGAGCACCTTGGCCAGGGTTGCGGATGGGTCTCCGGCCACGAACAGCGTAGGCTCGCCGGCGTTCGGTACCAGGTATGGCTTACCCAGCCCCTGGCCTGAGCCGTTCTTCATCCCCTGCTGCATCGAGCGGTATAGCTGCCCCGCCCAGGCGCTGTCACCGACTCCCTCGATCGGGTTGGCGAGCGTCGCCTCTCCGGTGAGGGACTTCTCGTGCTCCTCGATCAGCTGGCCGCCCTTCGTGGAGATGACGATTCCCCCGACCAGGCCGCCCGGCTTGGTGGCCAGATCAAGTGCGATCTTTGCCAGCCGGAGCGAATTGGCGTCCTGAGCCAGCGTATCGAGGGCGTCCTTCCCCGAGGTGTGCTGGCCCGCGCTGAAACCGAAATAGCCGTTGTTCTCCAGGCAGGTACTGATCGACTCCAGCGCACGCTGTTGCAGGTATCCCTCGCGGGCGCCCCCGGTGTCGACCGTGGTCTCCTTGGTCAGGTGGGCCCAATGGAGGAAACCTTCGACCCAGCTGAAGAACCCCGCTGGGTGTGCGACGGCCCCCACCCGTGCCGCCGCAGCCGTCAGGGTGGCTGGATCCGCGGAGAAGCTTGCCGCGGATGGCGCGGGGGGGAGGTCGAACGTGATCCCCGACGACGTCCCTTTCAGCGAGGATTGGGCTGCCGGCGGGGCGCTCGGATTGATGTCGAACCTGATCGTGTCCGATCCGGCGGGGGTGTGGACGTCCATCGCGCCGGCCACGCGATGGGCGCTGATCGTGTCGTACTTGATGCTGGTGATCTCCGAGGCGGCCGTCCCGTCGGCCGGATCGGCGCTGTAGCGGAGTACGTGGGCCTGGAGCTGGAGCTTGGTGTGGGGCGCGCCCTTCGATGTGAAGCTGAACGTCACCGCGCCGCTGGTGAGCGCGGGGATCTGATTGAGGCTGAACACGATCGACCGATGTCCTCCGACGTCAGGCTCGCTGACCATGTCCGACTGGCCCGTGACCGCGATCTGCGTACCGGCCGGAAACCCGGTGACCTCGATCAGGGTGCCGTAGGCGTCGATGTTGCCGAGGTTCAGGTAGGACACGAACCCGCCGGCAACAAGTCCGGGCCCGGTCACGGGCCGGGCGACGACGGTGGCCGTGACCGCCGGATACAACGAGCTGAGGACCCGGAACGCCTGCTGGAGGGTTCTGGCCCCACCCCCGGTGCCGCTGCTGACGTTGACATCCCGCGTTCCGACGGCGGCGCCCGCAAGCCTGACGGTGGCGGTGAGCGTGCGACCGTCGGACGTCGCCGAGACCCCGACGGCGGTGAGCGACGGCTTGCCCGGAGCGGTCAGCGTGACCCGGTCCGAGCTGCTCAACCCGGCGCCGCTGATCTGGATCGTCGTGGTGCCAGAGTTCCCGCCGCTGCTCGGGGAGACCTGTGCCACGGTCAGATGCCCGAGGATCGTGCCCGTGCCGCGGGCGTTGGACAACGTTGCGGAGCTCGGATTGCTCAGGTCCAGGAAGAACGTCCGGCTGGCTCCCGCCTTGCCGTTGCCGACGATGGTCACCGGAACTGTCGCCGTCGTCTGTCCGGCGGCGAATCGGAGGGTCCCTGAGGTGGGCTGGTAGTCATCCGGCGCGATCGCCGTTCCGTTGCTCGTGGCGTAGTTGACCGTCACGGGGGTCGGAGACGGCCGGGACAGGGTCACAGTGAACGTCGCGGTCGCCGTGCCGGTCTGCGGGTTGGCGACAGTGGTGTCACCGATCGCCAGCGTGATGGGCGCCACCAACGGACGCCCCTGCGCCGTCAGGGTCACTGCGGTGGGCGTGTACGCCAGGCTGTAGGGACCGGAGTCGAGGCCTGCCGCGGTGGCGAAGGTCCCGGACACCGATCCGGCATCGAGCACCGTGAAGCTCTGGCCCTTGAGCGGAGCGAACGTGCTGCTCGTGGTCACCTGGAGCGTTCCGTCCACGGTGGCCGCCCCGGACACGTGGAGTGCCGCGGCGCCTGCCGACTCCGCCTTGGCACTCAGAAAACCCGCGGCGCCCTGGGTGTAGGCCCCGTTGACGTGCAGCCCTGACGTTCCGGTGGGGGCGACGGTGCCGTCGTTGACGAGATCGGCATTGACGATCCCGGAGCCGGCCAGGGTGCCGCCCTTGATGGCGATCGGAGTGGAGCTTGTCAACGCGTCGGAGTGGGTTCCCAGCAGAACCGACCCCGCCGTCTGTGTGAGTCCCGCGGTTGACAGGGTCGAGCCGCCATGAACGACGATCGACCCGCTGGAGCTGAGCACATGGCTGAGGCCGAGGTTCGCGCCGATGTCGAGGGTGCCCTCACTCTGCAGAGTGCTGTCGACCGAACGGGACACGCCCTGGCTGCCGGTGGTGAGCAGCGTGCCCTGGTTGTCGAGCGCGCCGTTGAAGATGTGCGGGCTCCCCCCATCACCGCGCATCTCGATCGTGCCGGAGTTGATCGTCGTCCCGGATGCGAGACCAACATCGCCATCGCTGATGAAGTGAAAGCCGGCCGGGACGACATTGCCCTGCATCGTGGCGGAGGCGAACTCGTACGTGCCGGCGGCGGAGCCGCTCAGGGTCACGTTGGCCGAGCTGAATGATGGGGGGGTGCCGACGGCCTGGCCGCCGGAGGCCACGAGCGCCCCGTCGGCGGTCACCGCGCCCTGGTTGAAGATCGTTCCCCCGGTGACGGTGACATTCCCGAGGTTCAGGATCGCTGAAGGCAGGATGACGAGCGCCCCCCCGGCCTGCGTGAGCGGGCCGGTGCTGCCGTTGATGTTCGTGGTCACCCCCACAGCGGGCTTGATGTTGGTGGTGCCGGAGTTGACGAGCCCGATGCTCAGGTTCGTGCCGGTGATGTTGAGGGTTCCCTGGTTGTCGATCGCAGCCCCGACTCCGACGCCATGAAGCTGGACGAGGTTGGCCGCGGTGCTGTCGAGCGAGAGGGTGCCGTGGTTGGTGAAACTCGTGGCCGAGACGTCGATCGTTCCCGAGGGCGAGTGCACCTCGACCGTGTCGCCGGCGCCGATGTCCGAACCGATCGTCGTGCTCCCACCGACGATCTGGAAGCTGGCGGTTCCCGGACCGGACGGGGCGACTGTGCCGTTCGCTCCGATGACGATCGGGTTCCCGGTGGCGTTGCCGCCGCTGTGGGTGAACACGTTCGTGTTGGCGAAAGTGAAGCTGCCGGTGTTGGCCAGGGTGCCCCCGGACAGCGTGACCGCGCGGTTGGCGGTGATGGCCCCAGCGTTCGTCGTCGTCCCACCGGTCTGGGTGAGCGCCCCGTCCATCGTCAGCGTCTCGCCGGAGCCGACGTTGATCGTGCCCGTGTTGAGCACGCTCTTCTGCAGGTCGACGTGGCCGGCGTCCTGGAGGTTGAGCGTGCCGGCGTTCGTGAGCAGGCCGCTGCCGGTGAGGTACTTGTCGCCGGGAGCCCCCTCGAGGGTCAGCGTGCCGTGGTTGGTGAAGGCGACGGTGTTGATCACCAGCTGGTGGCTCGCTGGGTCGGTGTTGTTGACGAGCACCGTGTCGCTGGCCCCGATGTCCGCGACGAGCGAACCGCCTTCGCAGTAGCTCGAGTCATAGATGAACTCGAAGCTGGCCGACCCGGAGCCGCTGGCGTCGAGGTTCCCGCACACCTGGAGCGGGTGGCCGGTCGTGGTCCCGCCGCTGTGGGTGAGCGAGCCGTTCACGATCACCCGGCCCTGGTTGTTGAATGTCCCCCCGGCCTGGATCAGCGAGAAGCCGGCGCCGGTGTTGGTGAAGAACGACGTCGTGTTGACGGCGGTGGTGATCGTGCCGTGGTTGGTCCACGTTCCGCCGCTGTTACACCCGTTGCAGGTCTGCAGGTCGGTGTAGATGTTGATCGCGCCATTCGCGTTGTTCGTGACGTTGGCACGGAGGTAGCGGTTGGGGTTCGTCCCGGGAGCTGACTGGAGGACCGAGATCGAGCCGGAGTTGGTGATGGCTCCGCTGACGACCGGCGCGCCCCCGTTGGCGCCCACTGCGGTGAGAGCCAGGGCGCCGGTCGAGCTGATCGCCGTGTTGGGCGTGCCGAACGCCGAATCGCCCGTGCCCGATCCTTCGACCGTCAGCGTGCCGTCGAGTTGCAGCGACGCGGCGCTCCCGCCCGAAGCCATGACCACGGCAGCGGTCGCCGGGATCGCAGCATTGCATTGGAGGCTGGGGGTTCCGTTGCTCCAGTTCCGGGAGTCCTCCCACGCTGGCCCGTCCGGGCTTCCGCCGACCCAACCGGTGCTGCCGAGCGTCCCCGGTGGAGATCCCTGAGGGGGTGCGCACGGCACACTGGGGATGACTGCGAGGGCCGAGCTGGGGACCAGCGTGGTGACGATCGTCACCACGAGTCCCATCAACAGGAACCGTGCGAGGGGCCGGACGAGCAAGCCGCCGAGTAGACACGGGCGGTGAGGTAGAGTCAATACGCAGGATTTACGTACGAGGCGAGGGGACGCCGTGGGGGAAGGGAACAGTGACCCCGGCCGGCTGCTGGAGCTGGTCGCGGAGTTGATCGGAGTACTCCAGGTCGATGAGTTTCGTCCTGCACTGCTCGTCGGTCTGCGCCGCGCCGTTCCCTGCGACTGGATTTCACTGAATGACCTCGGCCCTACCCCCGAGGACACCGTCGTCCTGATCGACCCGGAGTTTCCGCCGGAAGCGCACGGCGTGTTCGCACGCCACGCGGACGAGAACCCGCTGCTGCAGCGCTATCTCAGCACGCTAGACGGCCGGGCATACCGCTTCTCGGACGTGACCACCCCAGGCGCGCTGCGGGCCACGGCGCTGTACCGCGAGTTCTACGCTGCGATCGGTCTGGAGCATCAGATCGCATTCACGCTGCCCCACGCCCCGGACAGGGTCCTGGCATTGGCTCTGTCGCGGCGCCGGAACGACTTCACCGACAGCGAGCGCGACCTGCTCAACCGGGCCCGGCCGTTCCTCATCCAGGCCTTCCGGAACGCGATCGAGCACTCCAGTGTGCGCACCGAGCTCGAACACCGCCGCCGGGGTCCGCTTCTGCCCACCGACGATCCCGGCCTGGCCGCGGAGCTGACCCGGCGCGGGATCACCCCGCGGGAGTCGGAGGTGCTCGGTGCCCTTGCGGCCGGGCTCTCTGACCGGGCGATCGGGGAGTTGCTGCGGGTCAGCGAGCGCACGGTGCAGAAGCACCTGCAGCGCTGCTACCGCAAGCTCCAGGTGGCCTCTCGCCGCGAGGCCGCAGCGTTGGCCTGGTCGCTGGCGACCGTCCCGGCCCAGATCACGGCGCGAGCGTAGCCGCCGGGGGCGCCTCGGCCGAGTCCGCGAACCCGCCGCGGTCCGCCACCACCAGCTACCCGACGGGAATCGTCTTGCGCATCGAGATCAGGATTCTGGTTCCGTCATCGACCGTCAACGTGTAGTTGCCGGCGCAGAACTTTCCGTTTCCGCCGCTGGGCGCGACCTCGAATTGGGCGAGCCGCTCCGGGGCCGTGAACTCGATCGTGCGGCTCGAGCGGCAGATGTCGTCACGGACGACCGAACTCCGCTGGAAGCTGAGCGTGAACGGGGTGGTCCGCAGCGGAAGTGCGTCGACGTTGAACACGAATCCGGCGTCACTCAGGACGTGCGGGGTCTCGGCCTTCGGACGCAGGACGAGTCGCGCGTTCGTGACCGTGTGAGTCGCGTGCACAGTGGTCGAACCGAGGGCCCCCAGCGGTGAGTTGACCGACACACCTGACACCCCTGTCGGCGTTCCGTTGATGCCGGTCAACGTGACCTGGCCGCGCGGGAAGTAGAGGGGTCCGAACCGGCCGACGTGGTTGGTCAGCCCCAGATCTCCGGGCCCGAGCACGTACACGCCCGAGTAGGTCCGACCGTCGATGTCGACAGCGGTGCCACTGACCTTGACGAGCTCGCAACCGGTCACGGCGGGCTGACCGAGATGTTCATGAGCGTGATAGTTCGCCGGGAGTCCACAGTGGTCGAAATCGAGCCCGTTGACGTCGGATTGCGCGTTCACCGTTCGAGATACCGGCTGTGTCCTTCCGGAGGCGGAGGCGCGCACGGTGTGGCTCCCCCGCGCGACCTCGACGGAGTAGAAGCCGCGAGCGTCGGTCCGGACGGTCTTGGCCCCACCCTTCCCCGCAACCACGACCCGTCCACCGGACAGGCCGACCACCTCAAGCTCGCACTGAGTGTGCTTGAAGTCGGTGATGCGAGTGCATCGGTGGGTCAGGATCCGCCCCGAGAGGACGACCTTCGTGCGCTTGCCGATGATCGCGAAGGAGTCGCCGTTCTGGGAGGCCAGGCCTCCGTAGCGAACCGAGAACCCGAAGCTGGCCAGGATCCAGCCCTTCGAGGGCCTGAGAGCCTTATAGCGGCACACGGCCTTGTGGTCGAGCCCCATCGACGATGTGAACTGATCGCCGCCCTTGTTGATCAGCCGACCGGAGCACTTGCCGATCTGTCGGAAGCCGCTCGTGTCGACGCCGGGTCGCGCCGGGCCGAAGGTCGGAGGGTCGTAGCTGCCCACGCCGCCGTACTCGCCGTCGACACTCGTGAGGGTCACGGTGAAGCTCTGGCCGACCTGAACGACGGCCGGCGCGACCGTGGTCCTGCCGCCGCGTCCACCGATCGAGCAGTTCTGCTCCTCCAGGGTCTTGCAGATCCCCGGTCGCGGAGGAAGTGAGGCGGCCCGGGCGGCGTCTGCGATTCCCATGGCGCAGATCAGCACAAGTGCCGCCGCGGCACCGGCGGCCAGCGTCAGTCGGCGATCGCGCGGGCGGACCCGCGCACCCGCATCGGTGGCCAACGTCACATGCCGGATCTCATCGAGGATGTCGGGCTGGGTCAATACGCAACACTTGCGTACACGCACCAGCCGAGCCGGCCACCCCGCACGGCCGCCACGTCGCTGCTCGCGTGGCTCCTACCCTGATCGGGTGCTCAGCTTCGTCCCGTCCGACGCGGCGCTGCTCGCGGTTCAGGCCGCGGTCGTCGCCGCGCCGCGGCCGCTCACGCCGCCGGCGTGGATGACCCGGGTGCGGGGCCGGGGATGGGCGGCCGTCCCGATCGCCTCGATCGTCGGGGTGATCTTCGCGATCCGCTACGTCTCGGACACCGCGACTGGCCTCACCTACCTGGCGCTCGTCGCGGTACCGCCGCTCGCCGCTGTGGCGCTCGGCTGGGCGATGCGAGGCGCGCGGTGGTGGCTGGCCGCGCTCGCCGTGCCGCTGTTCGCGCTTGCCTGGGCCGGAAAGGGAACGCTCGCGGGGGAGGGGGCGGCGGCGGTGCTCTCGGCGCTCTCATGCGTGACGCTCGGCGTGCTGCTCGGCGTGGTGACGCCGGCCTCGTGGCTGAAGGCCGGGATCCTGCTGATGGCCGCCGCCGACGTGTGGCTCGTCGGCTCCGATCTGCTCCAGGCCCCGAACGCGACGCTCGTCCTCGCCCATCCCGGGGGCGGGCTGCCGCGCCTGCAGTCGGAGCTGTTCGGCTCGGTGTCGCTCGGCTACGGGGACCTGTTCGCCGCCGCGCTACTCGGCACGGTCTACGCCCGCGAGCGGAGCTGGCAGTGGGGCGCGGCCGGGCTCACGTTCGTGCTCGCCGGGCTGTTCGATCTGCTGTTCTTCGTCGTCCGCGAGCTCCCCGCGACGGTGCCGGTGGCGCTCGCGCTGCTCACGATCGAGGTCGCGCGGTACGTGCGACGGGAGCCGGCTGTCCGGCTCGGCGCTGGCGCACGCCGCCGCTGAGCACGACCCGGTGCCGACCTAACTCACGGGGCGGCGGTACAGGGTCACGTTCCGATCCCGCCGGGTTCCGACGAACCCCTTCGGCCGGCCGCCCTGGGCGTCGAGGAACGACAGCTGACGGGCGATCGTGCCGAGGTCGCCGGAGAACACGTGGTCGAGCATCCAGGTCTGGAGCGCCACGCCGCCGCCGCTCGTCGCGACGACCCGGATGGCTCTCGCCTGTTGCGGATAGTCGATCAGTGAGGCGGTGCTGATCAGCCAATAGCCGCCGGCGGGTGTGGGGCGCGGGACGATCCGGTTGCGGTGGGTGTGGCCGGAGAGCGCGGCGATCACCCGCGGTGAGCGGTCGAGCACGGCGAGCAGCGCATCGCCGCCGGTCGAGCTGGCCAGCGGCTGGTGGGAGACGACGATCACCCAACGGCGGCCGGCGAGGGCGAGCTCGCGCTCGAGCCACGCCGGCTGTTCGGAGGCGACGAGACCGCCTGAGCCGCCGCCCCGCCGCACGAGATCGAGCACAATCACCCGTACGGCGGCCCCAATGTCGACCGTGTAGTCGAGCCGCCCGCGACGTCCGACGGCCGGTCCTGAGGACACCCGTGAGAGCACTTCGGCGAACGACATCTGCGCGCGGGAACGATCGGGCGGGACGGCCACCGTCGGGCCGCGGAGCGCTCGGGCGAGCAGCTCGTCGACGAGCCCGGGATCGGGTGGACCGTCCGGCGAGAGTGTGGCCGCGCTCGTACCCGGTGGCAGGCTCAGCCCGCGGGGCAGGTCCCACAGCGCCCGGTCGCCGACGGCCAGCGAGCGCGTGAGGGCAGTGGGCACGATCTCTCCGGCGACGAGCGCATCGTGGTCGCCGAGCACCGGCGCATCGGCCGCGCCGAGACCGAAACTGGCGAACGGCCGCACCGCGGTGCGCAGCAGCCCACGGTGCACCGGCGCGTCGAGGTCCGGCCGATAGTAGAACGGGTCGGCGTTGGCGGGCGACTGCACGCCGTGGTAACCGGTCGGTCCGCTCCCCGGCCGCACGAGGCCGCCGCGGAGGATCGCGAGCGCCTGGGCGAGCTCGTTGCGCTGGTCGTTGTCGATCAGGTCTCCGCCCTGGATCACGAGGTGCGGGGCCAGCGCCCGGACCGATGCGGTCACGCCCGCGAGCACCTGTGCGGTTAACGCTTCCTGAGGGCGAAACGTCGACTCGAACGGTGACCCCAGCCGGTCGAGGAACGTCACCCGGGCCGGGGAGGACGCGTCGAGCACATGGGCGTCGGTGAGATGGGCGATCCGGGCCAGCTCTGCCACAGGCGCGTCGGCGGGCCCGAGCTCGACGCGACCGAGGAGAGCCTCGCCGGGTCCGACTCGGAGCTGGCCGTCGCCGACCGGATCGCGCCACGTCGAGCGGAGCGTCGATCCCGAAGGTGCCGGCCGGGTCCGTGCCCCGCAGCCGGACAGCGCCAGGGCGCCGGCGGCGATCAGGGCCTGGCGGCGGGTGAGTGGCGGAGCGTTCATCGCAGGCCGGCCACGACCGGTTCGCGCCCGGTGCGCGCTGAGACCCAGAGGACCGCAATCGCCCCGGCGACGCCGAGGCCGGCGAGCGTGGCGATCACCTCGGTCGCGGTGGCGTCCAGCGGCAGCGTCGCGTAGTTCGCTGCCAGCCGTGAGAGAGCCGGACCGAGCGTGAGGCGCTCGAGGAGCACGCCGAGGAGCGCGGCGGGCACGATCAGCGTCAGCGTCGCCCCGATCAGGAGCCGCCGCACGGCGCGTGACCCCGCACCGGCGGCGCGGAGCACCGAGATCGTGCGCCGGCGTTCCTGCACCGTGAGCGCGCAGGCCTGGATCAACGCGTACAGGCAGACCAGCCCGTCGACGATCGCGACCGCACGGAGGATCGTGCGGAGCACGTCGACGAGCGGCGCCCCGCGCGCGGTCGCGCCGCCGGTCTGCGCGGGCCTGGCACCGAGCGCGGTGAGCGCAGCTGAGACCGTGGCCTGATCTGCCCGGGGCGCGAGCCGCACCGCGATCTGTGACGGAGCGGAGTGATCGGCGTCGAGCAAGGCTGCCGCCGGGACGTAGGCCACGCGCCCGTCGTGATCCAGCGAGCTGATCACCCCGGCGACGCGCAGGCGCAGCTCGGCGCCCGAGGGCAGGGCGACGGCGACGGTGTCGCCCGGGTTGAGCCCCAGGGCAGCGGCGAGGCCCGCCCCCACCTCAGCCTGGCGTGGACCGCGAAGCCGCGTCCCGGCGACGAGTGGCGGCGCTTCGAACGTCGTGTGGTCACCGGGATACGCGATCACGTCGATCGTCTCGCCGAGCGCGAACGAGTCCGCCGCCTGGAGCTCGTAACGCGGCGCGGCAGCCTGCACCCCCGGGATCGCGCGGACCGAGGCGGCAGCAGTCGGGGGCAGCGATGCGGTGAGCCGCGAACCGCTTGCCGAGGGCGCCCGGGTCGGTTTCCAGCGTGCTCAGCGCCGAGGCGAGAGCGAGCATCAAGAGCACGAAGGCACAGGACAGCCCCAGCGTCACCGTGGTCGCGGCGAACCGCAGCCGTCGTGCACCGACCAGGCGAGCGCCGAGCATCGTCAGGCCCCCGGCCCGTCGCCCAGGCCTTCGGCCCGCGCGACGCGACGCCCGCTGGGGGCCGGTCACGTCCGCACCCCGCATCAGCGCGATCACCGGCCGCCGCGCCGCCCGCCAGGCCGGCCATGCCGCGCCGGCCACCGGGATGGCCACGCTGAGGAGCCACCCACCGAGCAGCGGCAGGACGAGTGCCCGGCCCGGGGTGGGCTCGTTGAGCAGTTCGAGCAGGCGCCCGGCGGGGCCGAGCGTGGCGACGACGCCGGCGAGTAGGCCGAGGGCTGCGGCCGGCGCAGCGAGCAGAAAGGCCTCCAGAGCCTGGGTCAGTGCGACGTGTCCGCCCGACGCCCCGACCGCCCGCCGAACGCCGATCGCTCCGAGCCTGCGCTGAACCTCGGCCCGCGCCGACGCGGCGAGCAGGACCCCGGCCGTCACCAGCGCGATCACGGAGAGCGCGATCAGAAGGTCGATCACGATCCCGGCCGCCTGGTCGAGCAGCACCCGCACGCCGGCTCGGGTGGCGAAGCGGATCCCGTTCAGGCCGAAGCTCGACGCCCGGGCCTGCACGAGCACCTCGTTGAGGTATCGCGGATCGCGCAGCCAGATCTCGGCGAAGTTGACCCGCGGGTCGGTCTCCGGCCCGAAGCGGGCGTCGATCGCGCTGCGGGCGACATAGAACCGCGGCTTGGCCAACGGAAAACCGACGTTGTCCGGCGCCTCGACGAGTCCGACGACGCGCTCGCGCCCGAGCCCGTCGACGAACAGCGTGCTGCCCACGGTGATGCCCCAGGCACGCGCGAAGCCGCGCTCGACGAGCACCTCCGGCGCGCGCGGTCCGAGGTCGCCTCCGGCGACGACCGCGTAACCGTGGCGAGGGCCGGGGCTGAGCACCTCGGCGACCGCGTCGCCCCGGCGCCGGCCGCCGGCGCCGATCGCCACGTTGGTGAGCTCGTAGCGCTCGGACTGGCCGGCCAGGTCCGGGAGCGCCGCAATGCGCCGCCGGACGCGTTGCGTCGACTGCGGGTCGAAGCGGACGATGACGTCGGCGAGGCCGGCCGCGCGTGATGCGCGGTCGAAGCCGCCGCCGAGCCCATCGGCGATCACGATCGCCGCCGAGAGCATCGCGCTGGCCAGCGCGATCCCCAATGCGGTCAGCGCGGTCCGTCGACGCCGCAGCCACAGGCCGCGCCAGGCCTCGGCGAGCGCGCCGCCGAATGCCCTCACGCCGACTGGCCGCCGTTCGACGCCGGCGTCTGGAGCCGACCGTCGGTGAGGTGCAGGACGCGGTCGGCAACCGCCGCCGCCTGCGGCTCATGGGTGACGATCACCACCGCCCGTCCCGTGAGCCCGCGCAGCAGTCCGAGCACGGCGCCGCCGTTCTCCGCATCGAGGCTCCCGGTGGGCTCGTCGGCGAGCACGACCTCAGGGTCGTTGACCAGCGCCCGGGCGAGCGCGAATCGCTGCTGCTCCCCTCCGGAGAGCTCATGGGGGAGGTGGGTGGCGACAGCCGTGAGCCCAAGCGCCTCGATCAGCTCGGCGGCACGGCGGGCCCCGCCGCGTGGGGCGCCGGGCAGCCGGGTGGCCACCAGCACGTTCTCGGCACCGCTCAGTTCTTCGATCAGCTGGAACTGCTGGAACACAAAGCCGATGTGACGCAACCGAAGCCGGGCGAGGGCGCGCGGCGTCCGCCCCGTGAGCCGCTCGCCGGCGAGGGTGATCGAGCCGCCGTCGGGCGAATCGAGGCCCCCCAGGAGGTGAAGGAGGGTTGACTTGCCGCTCCCGGAGCGTCCAAACACGGCGACGACCTCGTCGGCCTGAACGGTCAGGCTCACATCGTCGATGACCCGCCGCCTGGCCCGGCCGCTGCCGACCATCTTGGTCAGGCGATCGGCCTGCAGCACCGGCACCGTCTCACCGTAGCGAGCGCCCGGCGGCCCCGAGACACCTGCAGCAGGACCCGGCGCGGACCGCCCGGGTCCGTCCGCCGTCAGCGGTACCCACGCACGAGCCGTGCGAACCAGCGGCCCTGTAGGGAGACACGCTACCGAGGCAAGGAAGCCACCCGCGACGGCGATCTCCGCGATGTCGTCGACCGACACCCGAGCCCAGGGAAACCAGCTGCTCTTGCCGGACGCGCTCTCGATCCTGGCAACGGTCGAGACCGTTGGGACGTCCGGGGGGTCGAGCTCGACGAGCATCTCACCGTCCGGCGCCAACAGGATGCCGAGTCGCTCGAGCAGCCGGCCTGGTGCGCCGCCGATGCCGATGTTCCCGTCGAGCAGCAACGCGCACCGCCAAGTCCCCGCCCCGGGAAGTTCGTCGAAGATCGAGCCGACGATCGCGCGGGCGCCGCGGCCCCGGGCCAGCGCGACGGCAACCGGGGAGAGGTCGACGCCGAGCGCGAATACCCCCCGAGCGGCAAGCACGTGAAGGTGGCGCCCTGGACCGCACCCAACGTCGAGTACAGGGCCGCGGACCGAACGGAGCAGCTGTCGCTCGGTGACGTCGGCCACGCCGACGAACCGACCGAGCGGGAGCGGCACCGCCGTCCCGTCGTGCAACCGGACCATCGGAGTGTCGGTCTCATGGGTCCTGGCCGCGCCGAGCAGGCCTTCGGCGTAGAGGCTGAGCGGATCGATCAAGCCGCCACCGCGTCGATCGACGCGAGTGCCCGTGCGAACCGGGACGCCGGTGCCTGGCGGGCCACGAGCCGGGCATCCGTGATCGTGTCGACGTCGCGGAGCTCGGCCTGCTCGTGGATGCGCAGCCCGAGGGCCCGCAGTCTGGCCCGCTGTGCCGCCCCGGTCCCCGCCCGGCTCATCGGCACTCCCAGGAACACCTCCTCGCACGCGCGTTTGAGCCCGACGCTCCAGTAGCCGCCGTCCCACGCCGGCCCGAGCACGCGCGTCGATCGCCGGCTCGGTGAGGGCGGCGAGGCCCTCGTGCAGGAGCTCAGGCGTGAGCTGCGGCGTGTCCATCCCGACCAGCAGCGCCGGACCGCCGACGTCGGCGAACGCGTGGTGTAGGCGCTCGTCGAGGCCTCCGCCGCGCTGGGGCAGGACCTCGAATCCGGGCCGCGTGAAGCCCTGCGGGTCGCCGTCGAACACGAGCACCCGGCGCGACGCTGGGGTGCGGGCGACGACGTCGATCGTGTCGCGCAGCGCCGCCGCCGCGAGCTCGGCCGCCTCGCGAGGCGGTGCACGGTGGCGTGAGCCGCGTCTTGGCGTGCCCGGGACGCGGCTCCTTGGCGATCACGATGAGCGCGGGACCTGGCACGACGGCCAACCTAGCGGCCCGATGCGACGCAATCCGATTACGAAAAAGGAACGTTCCGGCTCCCTCCCGCCGAGTGGTGAACAGACGCTTAACGCGTCCGCCCGACAATGGTCGTGCGGGCGCTCTTCTGTGCCAAGCTCGCCGCCGTGCCGCTGCCGAAGCTCGATCCGGCAAAGGCCTCCGCCGGGCCCGTTCCGCGCCGACGTTCTGGCGCAGTCCGCTGCGCGGTCCGTGGCTCACCTCGGTCCTCGGGCTTGCGCTGCTCGGTGGCATCCCGGTCGTCGCCGTCACGGGCTTTCTGTCCAATGCCGCGTACTACCCGCGGCTCGGGGGTAACGCGGTCGGCCGGCCGCTTGGGGTGCTCGACTTCTATCTGTTCTCGTTCCCCACCCATCCGAGCTGGCTGTACGCCCTCACCCAGGGCCTGCACGTCACGGTGGGCCTTGGGGTCTTCCCGATTCTGCTGGCCAAGCTGTGGTCGGTCATCCCGCGGCTGTTCGAGTGGCCGCCGGCACGCACTCCGGCCCACGCGCTCGAGCGCTTGTCGCTGATGCTGCTCGTCGGCGGAGCACTGTTCGAATTCGCCACCGGCATCCTCAACATCCAGTACGCGTATCTGTTCGGGTTCTTCTTCACCACGGCCCACTATTACGGCGCCTGGGTGTTCATCGCGGCATTCACCTTCCACGCCGGCCTCAAGTTCGGCACGATGCGCCGCTCGCTCGCCGCCCGGCGCTGGCTGGCGCCGCTGCGGGAGTCGCTCGCCGCGACCCGGGTCGAGCCCGGCGCCCCGGCCGCGAACTCACTGATTCCGGTTGCCCCGGCCCCCGCGAGCATGTCGCGACGGGCCCTGCTCGGGACGGTCGGGGCGGGTTCGATGTTGCTGCGTGCTCCAGGGAGCCGGTCAGTCGATCGGCGGGCCGCTCCGCGGACTCGCGTTTCTCGCCCCGCGCAACCGTCACGGCAGCGGACCGAACGGATTCCCGATCAACCGCACCGCGCACGCCGCAGGGATCTCCCCGGTTCAGGTCGGGGCGCACTGGCGGCTGCGACTGCTTGCGCCCGGCGGGCGGAGCCGATCGTTCTCTCGGGCCGAGCTGCTCGCCATGGTCCAGCATGACCACGATCTGCCGATCGCCTGTGTCGAGGGCTGGTCGACGACGCAGCGGTGGACGGGGGTGCCGATCCGGGACCTCGCCGCAGCGGTCGGCGTGACCGGCGCGTTCACCGTGCTCACCCGTTCGCTCACCCAGAACGGTGTCTTCGACTCGGCGACGCTGGCCGCCGAACAGACCGCCGATCCGCGCACGCTGCTCGCGCTGGACGTGAACGGCGCTCCGCTATCACTGGACCACGGCTTCCCGGCCCGGGTGATCGGACCGGCGATCCCTGGCGTGCACTGTACGAAGTGGGTGGCCACGATGACCTTCGAGCGCGTCTGAACGATGCTCGCGCGTTTCCGCCGCGTCTACGGTGCGACCCCGCTCCACCTGCTCGGCCTTCTCGCCAGCCTGCTCATCGCCGGCGCCGGCGTCGTCGGCTGGTTCGACAGCTTCCAGGGCCCCGACGTCGTGCGGATTCTCGTGTGGGTGCTGGGGGCGGCGTTGGCTCACGACCTGATCCTGCTTCCGCTGTACACGCTGCTCGATCGGATTGCCTTCGGCACCAGGCACAACCGTCGCGCCGCAACGCCTCCGCGCGGCGCCGGTGGCTGGACATACGTGCGCGTCCCGGCGCTGCTCAGCGGTCTGCTGGTGCTCGTGTTCTTCCCGGAGGCGTTCCAGCTCGGGAATGCCACGTTCCGCGCGGCCAGCGGGTTCTCCCAGGAGGTCTACCTGGCTCGCCTGCTCGCCACCTGTGGGGCGCTGTTCGCGCTCTCCGGGTTGGCCTACGCGGTCGCGCTCGGTCGCCGGCGGCGGCGCGCCGCGCTCACCGCCGGCACCCCGGATCGGTGATCCCGGCGAGCACGCGCTGGACGGGCGGCAGGCGACCGACGAGCGGGGTCGCCGCAGCACGCAGCACCGGGTTCGCGGCGCACGCGGGACGCCGCGGGTGCAGTGTGATCCGCCCGAGCCGGGCCAATTCCGCCCGCGCGGACCGGTCGCGTGCGGTAAGCCGGGCGCGGTAGGGCCGCAGGTCGAAGAACTGCAGGTCCCCCGCCGGGCTCAGCAGCGGTGGCCCGAGGAGCTCCCGCAGGCCGGCGCTCACGCGACGGGCGATGGGCGGTTCGTAGCCGGCCGGATCCACCCAGATCCCATCGAACCCTGCTCCGGCGACGGCCGGGACGACGACCCCCACCGGTTCGGTGGCGAGGGCGGCGCTCCAGTCGGCGGGTCGCCCCTTGATCGCGCCATAGCTCCAGCGCAGGGTCGACGAGTGCAGATAGCCCCGCAGCGCCTCGTACTTCGTCGCGTATGTGGCCACCGTGCCGCCGACCGGTGTGTTCGGATAGCCCTCCGGGAATGGGACGTAAGGGAGCTGGAACACCGTGGCCCCGACAGGGAGACGCGCCTGGAGCGTGGCCACGAACCTCCCGTCGCTGCGCCACTGGGCTTCGGTGGCGACATAGCCGGAGGGGGCCAGGCCGCTCGTCTGTTCCAGCACGCCGAAGAGGAGGACCGCCGTGAGCATCACCACCGCCAGCGGCCGGCCATGGCGCCGGGACCCCAGCCGCGCGGTGAGCGCGTCGAGTAATACCGCCGCGGCGAGCAGCGACAGGAAGGCGATCACCACCGAGATTCGGTTCCAGGCTCGGATGTCCGGGGTGAGGGTCACCTCGATCAGGCTCGAAAGGCCGCCAGCGGTCCCGACGACCAGAGCCACAGCGACCCCGACTGCGGCGTTCTGAATGAGTCGGCGGGAGCGGAACCAGGCGCCGACGCCGATCATTCCCGTCGCGGCGCCGAGCGCGAGCACCAAGAGCCCGGCGCTTGCGATGCCGCCGACGCCGCCGTAACAGGCCTCGCAGTACCCCGGGGCGATGGCATGGTCGTACCGGCGAGCCACGCCGACGAGTGGAGAGACAGTGCTCACCGGGGTTGGGAGGATGAGGTTCGGGAGCGTCAGGGTGAATGCCTCATTGGTGTGCTCGTCCGCCGCAGCGGTGCGCTCGAGCCGTGGGTTCGCGCCGTGCGCGGCCTGGTAGAGCAGCGTGGGGGCGAGGTTCGCGCCGAGAGTCGCGACGATCAGGCCGGTGACGACCACGGCGCTGCACGCGATTCCCCAGCGCCGGCGGGCGAGCGCGATGGACAGCGCGCCGAGGATGAGCACCAGCGCGAAGACCGCGTAGTAGAGGTTGTCCGAGCCGATCACGCCGCACAGCACGATCGTGGTCAGCGAACGTCCCGACACCCAGGCGGCCACCCCCCGGCGTCTCGTTGTGCGCGCGAACAGCGGTCGGTCGCCGAGCAGGGCGAGGAACAGGTAGGCGGCGAGCGGGACTCCGTAGTAGGCCGAGAGCAGCAGGTGCGACTCCCCCCGGAAGAAGTGATAGGGCAGGAGCGCGAAGAGCACCGCCGCGACACCTGCCCCGGCCAGGCCGACCCCGAGGGCTCGCATCACGAGATGGGCGGTGAACGCTGCCGCCGCGTACGTGAACAGCAGGAACAGGTTCGTGACCAGTGCGGGGCTCGTGCTGAACAGCGCCAGCCCGCGGATGACGAGCAGGTTGAGATTGTCCGCTCCCTGGGGATAGTCGATCAGGTGCTGGCCGAAGGGCGCCCCAAGGGTCGGATTCGACAGGTAGGTGCCGTGCTCGATGATCCCCTTGACGAGCATCAGATAGAACTTCGTGTCGTCGACCGGGGCGTAGCGCAGCGGCACCGTCAATTCAGTCCGCCACAGCCGCAGCACCCACGCGGCGACGAGCACGCTGACCGCCGCCGGGACCAACGCCTCGAGGGCGGGGCTCCGGGTGAACGACAGCCGGCGGACCCGCGGCGCGGCGATCGCCGCCGAGGCCGTCACAGCTCAGCCCGCGCGCAGCGGCGCCCGAGCGAACTCAGCCATGCCCGCCGGGAAGTCCTCGGTGGCCCGAAAGCCAAGTGTAGACGCGGCGCGCTCGGCCGAGGCGAACACGTGTCGGACATCGCCGAGACGGAAGTCGCCGGTGATCAGCGGCTCCGGTGCCTGCGGCCCGTGCGCGGCGGCGAGCGCCTTGGCCATCGAGTGGATGCTGCGGGGCTCGCCGGTGGCCACGTTGAACGCGCCGGCGAGGGGCTCCGGCCGCTCGAGCGCGAGCACGTTGGCCCGGGCCACATCCCGCACGTGGATGAAGTCGCGCCGCTGCTCGCCGTCCTCGAACACCCGGGGTTGGCGGCCGGCGGCCAGCGCGCTGGCGAAGATCGCCGCCACTCCGGCGTACGGGGTGTCCCGCGGCATCCGCGGTCCGTACACGTTGTGGTAGCGCAGGGCGGTCACCGGAACCCCGGTCTCACGGGCGAAGCTGAAGCAGAGGTGCTCCTGATGGACCTTGGTCGCGGCGTAGACGCTGCGGGGGTCGAGGGGTGCGGACTCCTCGATCGCGACAGGGGCCAACGTCCGCCCGCACTCGGGGCAGCGGGCCTCGAATTCGCCGGAGCTGAGATCCGTGACCTCACGCGGGGGCGGGGTGACGCGACCGTGCTCCGCGCAGAGGTAGCCGCCCTCCCCGTACACCACCATGCTGCTGGCCAGAACGAGGCGCCCGGAGAATCGCACCGCGGCGAGCGCGCGCAGCAGCACGGCCGTGCCGAGGTCGTTGTGACGCGCGTAATCGGCGATGTCGAGCATGTCCTGGCCGAGGCCGACCATCGCGGCCTGGTGGCACACTGCGTCGACGCCACGGAGTGCCCGGGCGACCACCTGCTCGTCCCCGACGTCGCCGACGATCAACTCGACGTCGTCGTCGAGGTAGTCAGGGGGGCGGCGGTGCGCGGCCGGGAGGAGAGCGTCGAGAACCCGGACAGGATGCCCGGCCGCGAGCAGCGCGTCGACGATGTGCGAGCCGATGAAGCCGGCGCCGCCCGTGACGAGGATCATCGCCGCGACGCTACCGGACGCCTGGCGGCCCGAACCGGCGTGATGGCGAGTGTTTCCCTTCTCGTAAGGATTGTGTCCCTAGGCTGAGCCGCGGTGATCGAGGTGATCCTGCCGGTGCTCGACGAGGCCGGGGCCATCCCGGGCGTGCTGGCTGCACTTCCCGACGGCTTCGACGCTCTCGTCGTCGATAACGGTTCGACGGATGGCTCCGCAGCCGTCGCCGAAGCTCACGGAGCACGCGTCGTCAGCGAGCAACGGCGTGGATTCGGGGCGGCGTGCTTTGCCGGACTGCAGGCGGCCCGCTCGGAGATCGTCTGCTTCATGGACTGCGACGGCTCGCTGGCCCCGGGCGAGCTGCCCCGGGTCGCCGACCCGGTGCGCGACGGCGCTGTCGACCTGGCCCTCGGCGCCCGTGTTGCGCTGCGCGGTGCCTGGCCGTGGCACGCGCGACTGGCCAACCGCGCGCTGGCCTTCGAGATCCGGCGACGCTGCGGGGTGGCAGTCACCGACCTCGGGCCGATGCGTGCGGCCCGCCGTGAGGCGCTGTTGGGACTCAGTCTCCAGGACCGGGGTTTCGGCTGGCCGCTGGAGATGGTGCTCAGCGCGGCCGGGGCCGGGTGGCGCATCACCGAAATGGATGTCACCTACTCCCCGCGCGTCACCGGCCGCTCGAAAGTGAGCGGCAGCGCGCTCGGCACGTTCCGCGCGGTACGGGACATGGGTGCGCTGCTCGCGGCAGACGGTCCCTCGGCGTGAGTGTCCGCAACAGCGTGCCGATCCGGGCGTGGGCGCCGGGCCTGCCCCTGCGCCGGGCCGGGCGCGAATGGGGGTCGGCACCGGATCTCGCCATGACGCTCCTCGGGGCGGCGGCCCTTCTGGCTGCGGTCCTCGCCGCGGGATGGCTCGCCGCGGCGGCGGCCGGAAGCCCGCGCTGGCTCGAGCTCCCGACCGCGTCGCGGCCCGGCTGGATCGCCGGCCCGCTGCACGGGTTGGGCGGGACTCTGTCGCGTGACGGACTCGGTGCCGGGCTGATCGTCCTGACCGGCGCCTACGGACTCGCGCTCGTCTGCGCACGGCGGATCTCGCTCCGCGCCGCCCTCGTCGCGATCGTCCTCGCCAACCTCGCTTTCACGCTCGCACCGACGTTGCTCTCGACCGACGTGTTCGGCTATATCGCCTACGCCCGGGAACTCATCCGTCACGGGCTGAACCCCTACGCCGCTCCGCCGAGCGCGATTCCCCACGACGTGGTCCTGTCATTCGTCTACTGGAGGGGCGAGGCCAGCCCGTACGGTCCGGGCTTCACGTTCGCCGCTGCCCCGCTTGGACTGCTGTCCCCGGCGGCCGCCCTGTGGACGCTGAAAGGGGTCGCCGGTGTCGCCGCATCGGCGATCGCGTTCCTCACCGCTCGGCTGGCGCGCCAGCGCGGGCATGACCCGGTCCGCGCGGCGCTGTTCGTGGGGCTGAACCCGGTCGTTCTGTTCTACGCCGTGAGCGGCGCCCACATCGACCTCCTTGGGGCGCTGCTGGTGCTGGCGGCCTTCGGACTGGCGCTCCGCGGCTCCGACGCCGTCGCAGGCGCCACGGCGGTCGGGGCGGCGGCGATCAAGGTCACGTTCGGGCTCGCCCTGCCGTTCGTCCTCGTTCTCGCGCGCCGGCGCGGTCGGGCCACTGCCGGCGCCGGGATCGCGCTGCTTGCCGTCGGGGTGCTGACCGCGCTGCTGTTCGGCGGGCATGTGTTCGATCAGCTGCATCGGATCACCACGCAGGCCCGGTTCGACACTCGCTTCAGCGGGCCCGATCGCCTGGCCTCTGTCCTCGGCGCTCACATCACGACGACGCTGCGCGCGGCCTGCGCCATCGCCTCAGCCCTGGCTGCGCTGTGGGCACTGTGGCGAGCATCACGGGGTGCGGATCCCATCACCGCGGCGGGCTGGGCGTTCGCGGCGCTGTTCGCGGCGATCGCGTCGCTGGCCCCCTGGTACCTGGTGTGGCTGCTGCCCCTCGCCGCGCTCAGCTCCAGCCGAGCACTGCGCAGCGTCGCTCTCCTGGCCACGGTGTATCTGATCGCGACCCATCTCCCGGCGCTCGGTGGTCAGCCGTGGCTGTCCGCGGCGGGGTGACCGGTCCGGTTCACCACCCAGTCAGTGTGACCGTCGTCAACCCCGTCCGTAGGGGTACCACCACTCCTTCTCGGCGATCTCCGTCTCCAGGTGGACGTGCTTGGTCTCCTGGAAGGCCTCGAGCCCCTCGCGGCCGAGCTCGCGCCCGAAGCCGGAGCGCTTGAACCCTCCGAACGGCCCGGCGTCGTTGTCGGTGAGCGGGTCGTTGAACCACACCGTGCCGGCCTTCAGCTCGCGCATGCAGCGCACGATCGAGCGCAGGTCACGCGTGTAGACGTTCGCGCCGAGGCCGTAGGGCGAGTCGTTGGCCAGGCGGATCGCCTCGTCGAGGTCACGGACCCGGACGATCGGGGCGACCGGTCCGAAGGTCTCCTCGCGCAGCAGCGCGGTCGACTCCGGGGCCCCGGTGACGACCGCGGGGGCGAGGAAGTGGCCGTGGCCCTGGCCGCCCCGGTCACCGCCGGTGAGCACCTCGGCACCGGCCCCGACAGCGGCCTCGAGCTGGTCGAGCGACCTTCTGGCGCTGCGGCGCGGACACCATCGGCCCGAGGTCGGTGGTGGCGGCGAGCGGGTCGCCGAGGCGGAGCGTCCCGGTGTAGGCGAGGATCTCGGACAGGAACTCGTCGTACACCGGCTCGGCGACGTAGAAGCGCTCGGCCGACGTGCACACCTGCCCGGCATTGAGGAACGCCGCCCACGCCCCGCCGCGGGCGGCGACGGCGATCTCGGCGGCGACGTCGGGGAGCACGAGGAACGCGTCCTTGCCGCCCATCTCCAGGTTGAACCGGGCCATCCGTCCCGCGCACGCCCGGGCGATACCGGTGCCGGTGGCGGTCGAGCCGGTGAACGCCACGCACCCGACCCGCGGGTCATCGACGAGCGCCGCACCGATGTCCCCGCCCCCGCACAGGAGCGTCACCGCACCGGCCGGGAACGCGTCGAACAGCGGTGCCAGCGCGAGCGTCGAGAGCGGCGTGAGCTCGCTCGGCTTGGCCACCACCGCGTTGCCGGCCGCGAGCGCCGGGCGCGAGCTTCCAGGCGAGCAGCAGCAGCGGGTAGTTCCAGGGCACGATCGCGGCGACGACGCCGATCGGCTCCTTGAGCACGAGCGCGAGCTGCGAGGCCTCGATCGGCGGGATCACCCGGCCGGCCTCGGCGCGCCCGAGCTCGGCGTAGAAGTCGAACGCCGCCGCGGTCCAGCCGACCTCGTCGGCGTTCTCGATCCGCGGCTTGCCGCCCTCCCGGGTCATCAGCTCGGCGAGCTCGTCGGTGTGCGCGCGCAGTCCCGCGGCGACGGCGTGGAGCAGCTCCGCCCGCTCGGCGGCGGGGGTCGCGCCCCAACTGCGGGAGGCCTCGCTCGCGGTGGCCAGCGCCGCGTCGAGCTGGGTCGGCGACGGGGTCCGCACCGTGGCGAGCGTCGCCTCGGTGTACGGGTTCTCGACGCGCAGCTCGGGGCCCTCGCCCGCGACTCGCTCACCGCCGATCAGGAGCCGGCTCTCCATCGGCCGCCACGATATCGCCCGCCCCGATGGTTCGATTTCGGTGCGTGTCCGGTTTGCCCCGCATGGCGACGTCGATCGCGCACGCACGGGGCGTGCCGACGCCGCAAGCTCAGTGCTCGGAGCCGTTCGTCGAGGCCGGCGGCCGTGACTCCTCGGCCAGCGAGGTGATCGCCAGCGTCCCGCGGGCGGCCTCCTCGAGCACCTCGGTCGCCTCCTCGGCGGAGCGCGCATAGAGCTCGACGAGCAGGTGGACGACGATCCGGTCCTCGTCGTGCTTGTGGAAGCGGACGTGGGTGAAGAACTCGCGGGTGCCGTGGTCGCCGAACGCGGCGTAGGAGAGCGCATCCCCGGCCTCGGGGCCCGAGCACGTCTCGACGTCGTCGGCGTCGACGGTGACGGTGCACGAGGCAACCCACGGCGTGCCCGCGATCATCCGCTCCCAGCGGTCCTCGATCGGCTCGACACGGCCGTTGTGGAAGCCGAGGTGGGGCTGGTCGTGCATGCACTCGAGGCACTGCACGACCGCCTCCTGCATCTCGTCGACGACCTCGCCGCGCTCGCCGGTGTCGGCGTCGATCCGGTGGATCCCCTCGTAGTGGACCTGGACCTCCAGGTTCTGGGACCAGCAGCGGTAACAGCGCAGCCAGCTCTTGACCTCGGTTGAGCCCTCCATCCACCGCTCAGTGTACGACGCGCTCTCGCGTTCGCCAGAGCAGGCAGGATTGCTTGCCATGAGTCCTCCCGTCACCCCTGTCGGCATCGTCGTCGCCGGGGGCCGTGGGCGCCGCCTCGGCGGCGCCAAGGCGACCGTCGAGCTGGCCGGCACGGCCGCTGATCGCCTACCCGCTCGCGGCGCTCGGGGAGGCGCTTGAGGAGGTGGCCGTCGTGGCCAAGGCCGGCACGCCGCTCCCGGCGCTCGGCGGCGTGCCCGTGTGGCAGGAGGCCGACGAGCCGACCCACCCGCTGGTCGGCATCGTCACCGCGCTCGCGCCGCGCCGGCGGCCGTCCGGTGCTCGTCTGCGCGGTCGATCTGCCGCTCGTCACCCCGGCGCTCCTGCGGCGGCTCGCCGGGACGGCGGGCGCGTCCGGCGGCGGCGCGGTGATCGCCACCGGGGCCGGCGGTCCGCAGCCGTTGCTCGGCCGCTACGAGCCGTCCGCCCTGGCAGCGCTCGAGGCCGCACTCGCCGGGGCCCCGCTGCCCCCGCTGCGTGCGGCCGTCGCCGCGCTCGGACCGGAGCTTCTCGCCGTCGCCGACGAGGCCGAGCTGCTCAACGTCAACGACGCCGACGACCTCGCCCGCGCCGCCGCGCATCTGCGCGCTCAGCCGAACGTGAAGTCGTAGGCCGAGACACCCGGTGGGATCTCGACCGTGAGGTCGTGCTGCTCGGCGCTCGGCCGCGCGACGAGCGCGTAGAGCCGCTGCCCCTGGACGCGGACCGTCCCGCCGTGGACGTCAGCCCCGGCGGCGCGGGGGCCGATCGGGTGACCGTCGAGCAGCACCCGCACGTCACGGGGGCGGCCGCCGGCCGAGGTCATCACCAGGTACACGTCTGCGGCCTGGACCCGGGCCTCGATCGCCGCGCCGGGGGCGACGGGCGTGGCCGACTCGCTCCCGACCCGCCAGCCGCCGCGGAGCGCGAACTCGTTCAGCTGGAGGTGCGCGAGCCCCGGGTACTGCCGGACGCCGCGCCGCAGCGGGATCGCGAACCCCTGCGAGCGCTGGGCGTCGAGGTAGGTCTCGGGCGTTGCCAGCCTTGCGCTCGGCAGCTCGGCGTGCGCGCTCATCGCCGCGGGGAGGGAGCGCGCTCCCGCCGCGAGCAGCAGCTCACGGACGTCGCGTTCGCCGGCGACATAGTCGCCCTCGCCGAACTGTGTGTGGCGGACCTGGCCGGTGGCGTCGATCAGGTACTCGGCCGGCCAGTACTGGTTGCCCCAGGCGTTCCACGTGCCGTACGCGTTGTCCTGGACGACCGGGTAGCGCAGGCCGTCCGAGCGGATCGCCTGGGCGACGTTGCCGGCGTCCTGCTCGAACGTGAACTCCGGCGTCTCGACGCCGACGATCTCCAGGCCGTAGGGGTGGTAGGCGGAGTACAGGCCCTTGAGGTAGGGGAGCGTGCGCAGGCAGTTGATGCAGGTGTAGGTCCAGAAGTCGACGAGCACGACCTTGCCGCGGAGGCCGGCGAGGGTGAGCGGCGCGCCCGCCCGGGGTGTTGAACCACCGTTCGGTGCCGGTGAACTCGGGGGCCGGGCCGAGGTTCGGGAGGCCGGCCGCGGCCGACTGTCCGGTCCGGGCCTGGGCGGTGGCGAACCGCGAGGCCGGCCGCAGGGAGGCGAGCCGGCTCTGGACCGCGTGGGAGTTCTCGAGCGATCGCGTCGGGTCGACCAGGAACGCCGGGAGGCTCCCGTCCCGGGCCAGCGCCTCCTCGAAGCGGACGTCGAGGTTCGCGGCCATCAGCACCCCGGTGAGCAGCAGCACGGCACCGAGTGCGCGCTCGACGACGTGGCCCCGGGCGCGGCGACGGATCCGCTCGAGCACCGCGCGCGAGCCGAGCGCGTAGAGGAGCAGAACCGCGCTGAGGCCGACGGCGTAGGCGATCGCCACCGCGACGATCCGGGCCGAGGCGCCGCCCGAGGCGCTCACCGAGGTGACGGCGGCCAGGATCGGGCCGGCGCACGGCGCGCACACGAAGCCGAGCGCGGCGCCGACGCCGAGACCGGAGCACGAAGCCGGTCCCGCGCGTTCGCGGACCGAAGCGGCCGAGCCGCGACAGCGGCGCCTGGACGCGCTCGGCGAGCCCGGGCACGAGCAGCACGATGCCGAAGCCGATCAGCACCACGATCGCCAGCGGTTCGCGCTGCGCCACCGGCGATCCCAACCCCCTTGACGAGCTGGGCGAGAGCGACGATCGCGATCGTGAACGTGACCGCCAGGCCGAGGACGATCCCGAACGGCCTCCGCCGGCCCCCGGTCGCACTCGCCGACAGCAGCGCGGGCAGGACGGGGAGGACACATGGTGTGATCGCGGTCCCGGCGCCCGCGATCAGGGCGAACACCATCAGCAGCAGCATGCGTGGCTTCAGATGATCGCGCCTGGGCGGTGGTCACGCGCCGGCCGACCGGCGCGGACGGCCGCTCACGAACGCGGGCGGGCCTCGCGGGTCGCCGCGCGCTCGCTGTCGGCGACGTGATCGCACAGGCGCTGGGTCGCCGCGCGGAGCTTGCGGAAGTAGGTGGCGCGGCTCACGTGGAGCGAGTCCGCGGCCTGCTCGTGGGTGATCCCCGGATCGAGGTAGCCGCGGGTGAGCACGGCGTGGAGCATCCGCTCCTCGCTGCCGGACCCGAAGGTGTCGTCGATCGCCTGCGCGATCCGCTCGCGGACCGCGGCGGCGCGGGCCGGCGTCCCCGCACCGGTGGCCAGGGGGTTGCGGGCGAGCTCATCGGGACGGTCGATGGCGTGGAGCGCCTCGCGGACCGCCTCGCGGATCCGCTCGGCGGCCCGGGCCTCCTCCTCCGGGCTCGCGGCGAGGCTCTCCGGCCCGTCGGCCGACGGCGGCTCGGCGCCGGTCTCGCGATAGATCGCGTCGCGCTGCATCCCGAGCACCCCGGTGGGCCCGTGATCGAGCACGTGGCACTGGATCGCCCCGGCCGGGGTCTCGATGTCGAGCTCGGGGACATGGCGCGCGCCGCAGGCCTCGGCGAACAGCAGTGCGCCGGGATGATCGGGGTTGATCGGCAGGAAGGCGTAGCGCGGGTTGCGCAGGCCGGAGCGGAGCACCCCGACCATCCCGAGCATCGCCTGGACGACCGGGTCGCCGCCGGGGTCGATCACCACCGAGGCCTGCCAGAGCACGGCGTTGTCGGTGACGCAGCTCCTCGCGGGCGTGGCGGAGCCAGAGCGCGGTCTGATGGTGCTCCCGCGCGGCCGGCGGGAGCGTTGCGCGGGGTCATCGTGACCGTGAAGCCGGCGACGTCACCGGCGACATCGCGGACGACGGCCGACGCGACCCGGAGCGGCCCGGACGAGCGGCTCGGACAGCCCCCACCACTCATCGCGGCCGTCGGCGCACAGCGTCGCCTCGATCGCGTCGACGTCCCCCGGGCGGAGCGCGTCGGCGCTCAGGTGGTCGGCGCCGAGCCACGAGTAGCCCCAGCTCAGCACCGGGTTCTCCAGCAGGTGGGCGAGATCGATCGAGAGCATCACGTCTCCGGCCACCGCCCGCCGGTACAGGTGGTCGGCGATCGCCCGGCGGAGCGCGTGCTCACGCTCGGGGTCGCGGTGACGGATCTCGGCCCGGACCGCCCGGCGGACGAGGTCGTGCAGCGCGAACCCGCCCCACAGCGGCTCGCTGAAGCTCCGCGATCCGAGCCACTCGAGCGCGGCGGCGGGGTCGCGCTCGGGCAGCACGTCGGCGAGCAGCGCCGGGGTCGTCACCCGGGCGATCGCGGCGACGGTCAGCACGTCCCGCTGCTTGGGATCGAGCTCGGCGTCGGTCAGCCGGCTGACGAGCCCGCGGATCACGGCCTCGCGGTCGCCCGGGGAGACCCGGCCGTCCGCCGCCGGGGAGGTCGCCGCGAGGAGCTGCGAGCGCCAGCGGCGAGCCGGCGGCGATGCCGAGCAGCTCGCCCCGGCCGCTCGCCGGCACGCCGCGGCTGGCGAGCAGGGTGCGGGCATCGTCCTCGGCCAGGGGCCCAACCTCGAGCGTCCGAGTCACCGCCTCCCACCCGTCCTGCGACCACCCGGGGTCGGGCGGCCGGCGACCGGCGAACACGACGCGGGCCTGGGAGGTGAGCCCGCGGAGCACCTCACGGCGCAGGAGGCCGTCGAGGCCCGAGATCTGCTCGTAGGTGTCGAACAGGAGCAGCGGGCGGGGCTCGCTCTCGACCCCGGCGAGCGCCTGGGCGAGCGAGTTGCGGGTCGGCGCGACCTCTCGGCCCTCGATCGTCCGCGGGGTCCAGCCGGCCGCCTCGCCGCGCCGCGCGATCTCACGCAGCAGCGCGCTCTTGCCGATCCCGGCCGGTCCGTGGAGGTGGACGACGCGCACGGCAGCCGTCGGGTGCGAACAGCTCGTCGAGCTGTGCGAGCTCAGCCGCACGGCCGACGAAATGCACCGCGTCCCGGTCTTCGAGCAGGCCCCCCAGGGTCTTCACGATTTCTGGAGTGTCCCACACCGACGGGATGTTCCGGACGAGGATCGACGAACGTTGAGACTGACTAGACACTGACGCGAGCGCGAGCGGCGGGCAAGATCCGACCATGATCGAGATCGCCGGCGCCCAGACCCTCGTGAGCTTCGACGGCCGGGTGCTGGAGCTGTTCTCGACGCGAACCTCGCGCCGCATCCACGTCGAGCAGATCCTCGGCGCCGAGATCCAGGCCGGCGGCCTGATCGTCGGCGATGGGGCGACGCTCGGCCTGCGGCTGGTCGACGGCCAGGAGCTGGCGCTGCCGTTCCCGGCCGCCCGGCGGCCGGCGCTCGAGCGGCTGGTCGCGGCGCTGCCGGTCCGGCTGTGAGCCGGGCCGGGTTGAGACGGACTCGGCGCTGACGCGGCGTGGCGGCGGCGCTCAGCCGCCGATTGCCGACATCGTCCGCGCGGGCTGGACGAATCCCGGCTCGCCGACGTGGTGCTTGAGCTCCTTGCGCCAGACGGCAGCGCGGATGATCTCCGTCAAGCTCGCTGTCGGAGGCGCCGCTCGCGCAGCGGTCCGCGCAGGTCGGTCTCGTGCAGTGAGAACAGGCAGGTCCGCAGCCGGCCGTCGGCGGTGAGACGGATGCGGTTGCAGTCAGCGCAGAACGGCTCGGAGACCGGGTTGATGAACCCGATCCGGCCCTCGCCGTCGGCGAACTCGAAGATCCGCGCGGTGGCGTGGGGTTCCCGGGTCACCTCACGCAGCGGGTGGACCGCGTGGATCGCCGCCCGGATCTCTGCGCCGGTGAGAACCTGCTCCGGGATCCCAGGCCCGGTCGCCGTCGAGCGGCATGAACTCGATGAAGCGGACCTCGATTCCCGTGCGCCGGGCGAGCTCGGCGAACGGCAGCACCTCGAGCTCGGTGAAGCCGCGGATCGCGACCGCGTTGACCTTGATCGGCCGGGCCGCGGGGAGCGCGGCCAGCGCCTCGAGACCGCGGAGGACCTGGGGCAGGGCGTCGCGGCGGGTGAGCGCGTAGAAGCGGTCGCGCTGGAGCGAGTCGACCGAGACGTTGAAGCGGCGCATCCCGGCGGCGACCAGCGCCGCGGCGTCCCGCTCCAGCAGGATAGCCGTTGGTCGTGAGCGACAGGTCATGCAGGCCATCGAGCGCGGCGAGCATCGCCACGAGCGTCGGGAAGTCCCGGCGCACGAGCGGCTCCCCGCCGGTGAGCCGGACCTCGCTGCACGCCCATCGCGACGAGCACGCCGACCAGCCGCTCGATCTCCTCGAAGCTGAGGATCTCGGCCCGCTCGAGCCACGGCAGCCCCTCGGCCGGCATGCAGTACTGGCAGCGGAAGTTGCAGCGGTCGGTGACCGACACCCGCAGGTCGCCGATCAGGCGGCCGTGTCCGTCGGTGAGCGGGTCCAGGGTGATGCTCCGAGGCTACCCGGCCTGCGCCCGGCGACGCCTCACGGCCGGCGGACGATCACCGCGACCGCGGCGATCGCGAAGCCGATCTGGCCGAACGCCAGCGCGATGCCGAGGTTGTCGGCGCCGAGCAGCCCGGCCAGCGCCCTGGCGAGCACGAACGCGCCGAGCATGATCGCGAGGTCGATCAGCACGCGGCGATTGTGCCCGATCGCGGGACGCGAGCTATGCCGGCTCGGCCGCGCGCCGCTCGAGCGCGGCGGTGAGCGCGGAGACGTCGAGGGCCGGGTCCTGGGCCGCGAGCCAGCGCTCGGCCTCGCGGCGCCCCCCGAGCGCCCGGAGGCCGCGTTGCCGTGCTCGGCGGTGAAGTCGGCGAGCGCGTGCATCCGGCGCGCGGAGAGTCGGCGGGCGGGCAGGTCGAGGCCGGCCCGGTGGGCGTCGAGCGCATCGACCAGCTCGTCGATCCCCTGCGGCGGCGGGAGCGAGGAGACGGCGACGACGGCCGTGTCGCGGGCGCCGAGCGAGCGCAGCGCGGAGCGGAGGTCGGCTGAGCGCGCGCAGCGCCACCCGCCCGAGGTCGGCCTTCGTCACCACGAGCACATCGGGGACCTCCATGATCCCCGCCTTGAGGAACTGGAGGACGTCGCCGGAGCCGGGCTGGACGACGACCGCGACGGTGTCGGCGACCTCGGCCACGTCCGTCTCGGACTGGCCGACGCCGACCGTCTCGATCACGACGACGTCGAACGCGACGGCGAGCGCCGCGGCGGCGGCCCGGGTGGCGGGGGCGAGGCCGCCGAGCGGCTCCCCGGCGGCGGTCGAGCGGATGAACACCCCGGCATCGCGCGGATCGACCTCGATCCGCGCCCGGTCGCCGAGCAGCGCGCCGCCGGAGCGCCGTGAGCTCGGATCGACCGCGAGCACGGCCACCGTCCGCTCGCGGGCCCGCCACTCGGCGACGAGCTGGGAGAGCAGCGAGGACTTGCCGACGCCCGGGGGGCCGGTGACGCCGACGAGGTGGCCCCGGGCCTCGCCGCCGAGCTCCCGCGGCGCGAGCGCCGCGAGCAGCGCCCGGGCGGCCTCGAGGTCCCCCCGCGTCCGGCTCTCGACGAGGTTGAGGACGGCCGGCGCGGCCCGCAGGTCGCCCTCGCGCAGGCGACGCGGCGAGCTCGGCCGGCGCGGTGCCGGCGGGGCTCAAGCCGGGGCGGCGCCGGCAGGCCGTTGCGGTCGCCGACGAGGCCGATGATGTCCCGCATCATCGGCGTTCAGATCCCAGTCCTTCGGGGAGTAGACCGCCGCGACGCCCGCCTCGCGCAGCCACGCGGCGTCGGCCTCGGGGATGATCCCGCCGACGACGACCGGCACGTCGCTCGGCGCCCGCCTCGCGCAGCTCCGCGAGCACCGCGGGGATCAGCTCCCGGTGCGAGCCGGAGAGGATCGACAGGCCGATCACGTGGACGCCCTCCTGGGCGGCCGAGTTGGCGATCTGGGCCGGGGTCAGGCGGATCCCCTCGTAGACGACGTCCATCCCGGCATCGCGGGCCCGCACGGCGATCTGCTCGGCGCCGTTGGAGTGGCCGTCGAGGCCGGGCTTGCCGACGAGGAACTTCAGCCGGCGCCCGAGGGCCTCGCTCACCCGCTCGACCTCGTCGCGGAGCTCGGCGAGTCGACTCACCGGTGCACGCCGGCCGCCTCCCCGACGCCGGTCGGGGCGCGGTACTCGCCGAACACGCTCGCGCAGCGTCTGCGCCCACTCGCCGGTGGTCGACCCCGGCGCGGGCGGCGGCGATCGTCGCCGGCATGATGTTCTCGCCGTCGTCGCGGGCGACCGCGGCGAGCTCGGTCGAGCGCCTGCTGGCGGCCTGCCTCGTCGCGCTCGACGCGCCACGTCTCGAGCGCGCGCTTCTGCTGTCGGCCTCGACCTCCGGGTCGACGACGAGGATCCCGCCGTCGGCGTCGGCGGTCAGCGGCGAGGGCTCGGTGGTGGTGAACCGGTTCATGCCCACCACGGTCAGCTCGCCGGACTCGATCCGCTGCCAGCGCTCGCGGTGGGAGTCGACCAGCGCAGCCTTCATGTAGTCGACGGCCTCGACCGCGCCGCCGAGCTCGGCCACCCGGGCCATCTCCGCCGCGGGCGCCGTCGACCAGCTCCGACACGAGGCCCTCCATCACCTTCGAGCCCTCGAAGATGTCCGGGTACTCGAGCAGGTCGGTCTCGAAGGCGAGGATCTGCTGCAGGCGCAGCGACCACTGCTGATCCCACGGGCGGGGCAGGCCGAGGGCCTCGTTCCAGGCCGGGAGCTGGATCGCGCGGGCGCGGGCGCCGCGGCCGAGGGTGACCGCCAGCGCCTCGAGCGTGATCCGGTAGACGTTGTTCTCCGGCTGGGCCTCGGTGAGGCCGAGCGAGTTGACCTGCACGCCGTAGCGGAAGCGGCGGTGCTTGGGATCCTCGACGCCGTAGCGCTCGCGGCCGAGCTCCTCCCACAGCATCGTCATCGCGCGGAGCTTCGCGTGCTCCTCGATGAACCGCACCCCGGCGTTGACGAAGAACGAGATCCGCCCGAACACGTTGCCCATCTGCTCCTGCGGCACCCGCTCGCGGACCGCGTCGAGCACCGCGATCGCGTTGCTCATCGCGTAGGCGATCTCCTGGACCGGCGTCGCCCCGGCCTCCTGGAGGTGGTAGGAGCAGATGTTGATCGGGTTCCACTTCGGCACGTGCTCGCACGGTGTAGGCGATCGTGTCGGCGATCAGCCGCATGCTCGGGCCGGGCGGGAAGGCGTAGGTCCCGCGGCTGAGGTACTCCTTGAGGATGTCGTTCTGGGTCGTGCCCTGGAGCTGCTCCGGGGGCGCGCCCTGCTCCTCGGCGGCGACGATGTAGAGCGCCAGCAGCCAGGCGGCGGTGGCGTTGATCGTCATCGAGGTGTTCATCTGATCGAGCGGGATCCCCTCCATCAGCGTCCGCATGTCGCCGAGGTGGGCGACCGAGACGCCGACCTTGCCGACCTCGCCGCGGGCGAGCTCGTGGTCGGGGTCATAGCCGGTCTGGGTCGGCAGGTCGAAGGCCACCGACAGGCCGGTCTGGCCCTTCTCCAGGTTGCGGCGGTAGAGCTCGTTGGAGCGCCGGGCATCGGAGTGGCCGGCGTAGGTGCGCATCATCCAGGGGCGGTCGCGCTCGGGCAGGCGGGGCGAGGAGGGGTCTTGCGACATGGCTCGCATTCTACGGTCGCCGGCCGGTTTCGCCCCGGCCGGCGGCGGGTTCGCGCCAGGGGCCCGGACGGCCGCCGTGGGCCCTTCGCCGACCGCCGCCGGGCGCGGTACCGTGAGGGCATGCCCGAGGAATCGAAGGCCGCCGAAGAGCACGCCCTGCTGGCGCAGATCACCGAGCCGCTCGCCGCGCTGCCGCAGTGCGCCGGCGCCGGTCGGCCCGAGCCGGACTTCCCGGTCGTCCTGCGGGGCTACGACCGGCTCGCCGTCGATGCCTACGTGCGACAGCCGGAGGAGCTGATCCGAGCTCCGCGCCGCCCACTCCCCCGACGCTCGCGGTGCGGCGCGCGCTCGAGCGGGTCGGGGAGCAGATCTCCGGCATCCTCCAGCGCGCCCACGAGACCGCGGCGCAGATCACGACGCTGTCGCGCCGGGAGGCCGAGGACCGGCTGAGCGGGCGCGTCAGGAGGCCGAGCAGATCGTCGCGGGCGCCCGCGAGCAGGCCCGGGAGCTCGACGCCGACACCGACCGTCTCTGGTCCGAGCGGGCGCGGATCGTCGAGGACGCCCGCAAGCTCGGCGACGAGCTGGCCGTGCTTGCCTCGGCTGCCGCCGACCGCTTCCCGGCCGCCGGCGAGGACTCGGGCGAGGTCGCGACCGCGCCGGTGTTCACCGAGGAGTCCGAGGAGCGCGATGTCCTCACCGCGCAGGACGCGGCCGCCGAAGGGCCGGTCGACGCGGTCGCCGGCGAGGAGCCGGTGTTCGACGACGACGCGCTGTTCGAGGAGGACGGCGTGTTCGCCGACGAGGCCGAGGAGGCCGCCGGGTCGCACGCGCCGCACGACGGCGACCACGACGAGCCCGCGACCCAGGTATTCGACCGCGAGGACCCGGCCGCCACCACCCCGCTGCATCGCCCGGATGAGGAGGAGACCCTCCACTCCGAGCACCCCGCACCGCACCGGGCCGAGTGAGGACGATCGACCTCCACCACCTCGGCCGCGAGCGGGTGATCGCGGCCTACCTGGTCGACGGCGTGATCGTCGATCCCGGGCCGTCGTCCTGCCTGCCGACGCTGCTCGAGGCGCTCGGCGACGAGACCCCGCGGGCGCTGCTGCTGACCCACATCCACCTCGACCACGCCGGGGCGAGCGGCTCGCTCGTGCGGCGCTGGCCCGAGCTCGAGGTCTACGTGCACGAGCGCGGGGCGCCCCACATGGTCGATCCGGCTCGGCTGCTGGAGAGCGCGACCCGGCTCTACGGCGCCGACATGGATCGGCTGTGGGGCGAGTTCGTCGCCGTCCCCGAGGAGCGGCTGCGGGTGCTCCAGGGCGGCGAGCAGATCCTCGACGGCGCCTTCGAGGTCGCCTACACGCCCGGGCACGCCTCGCACCACGTCTGCTATCTCCACGACGGCACCGCGTTCGTCGGCGACGTCGGGGGCGTGCGGATCATGCCCGGCTCGCTGACGATCCCGCCGACCCCGCCGCCGGACATCGACATCGAGGCGTGGCAGCAGTCGCTCGAGCTCGTCCGCGGATGGCGAGCCCGAGCGGCTGGCGATGACGCATTTCGGGATCAGCGACGACGTCGACGCACAGCTCGCCGAGCTCGACGAGCGGCTCGGCGCCTGGGCCGAGCTCGCCCGTGCCCACGACGAGGCCGGATTCATCGAGACGGATCGAGGCCGAGATCGAGGCCGACGCCGGACGCCGAGACGCTGCCAGGCGTACACCCAGGCCGCGCCACCCGACCAGCTGTACGCAGGGCCTCAGCCGGTACTGGCGCAAGCGCGCCGAACGCGAGGGTCGATCGCCGGTACCCTGAACCTCGTATGCCACAGACGATCGAACTGCCGCGGGTCGGCGGTCCCGGAGCCGGCGCAGGAGGGCTCTGGCGCGTCGTCGTCCTCAACGACGACTTCAACACCTTCGACCACGTCGCCGAGACGCTGGCCCGGGTGATCCCCGGAGTGACGCTGGCCCAGGGCTACCGGCTCGCCGACCGCATCCACCACAGCGGCTGCGCGATCGTGTGGAGCGGCTCGCAGGAGGACGCCGAGGGCTACTGGCCGGCGCTTGATGCGGCCGGCCTCTCGATGGCCCCGCTCGAGACGGGCTGACCGCTCGCCGCGGCCGGCGCCGATCAGCCGGGGCTGGGGATCGACTCGGGCGTGCGGCGGAGGGCCTTGGCGGCCTGCCTCTCAGGGCTGACCCGCACGACGTTCCACACCAGCCGAGCTTCTCCAGCAGCGCGATCACGAGCCCCGTCGGGTCGGCCATCCGCTCCCAGAAGCGCAGGCCGTGGAAAGCCGAGGTGGGGAAGGCGTGGTGGTTGTGGTGCCAGGCCTCGCCCATCGAGAGCGGGGCGAGCCAGAAGACGTTGCGGGACTCGTCCTCGATGTCGAAGCGCTTGCGGCCGAAGAAGTGGCACACGGAGTTGATCGACCAGGTGACGTGGTGGAGCAGGAAGACGCGGACGAAGCCACCCCACAACAGCGCGGTGAGGGCGGTGCCGAGCCCGCCGCCGACGATCCACCCGAGCGCGAACGGCACCGCCATCCCGATCACGACCCACAGCCAGAACAGCTTGTCGACGAGGCGGACCACCCCGTCCTTGACGAGGTCGGGGGCGAACCGCTCGCGCTCCGCGGTGCCGACGGTCTCGAACAGCCACCCGACGTGGGCGTGCCATAGACCCCTGACCGCGCCGAGGAAGCCCGGGCCGCTGAGGTGGGGCGAGTGCGGGTCGCCGTCCTGGTCGGTGAAGGCGTGGTGCTTGCGATGGTCGGCGACCCAGGTGATGACCGATCCCTGGACGGCCATCGAGCCGAGCACCGCGAGCGTGGCCCGGAAGCCCGTGAGGACTCGAACGCCCGGTGGGTGAACATGCGGTGGTAGCCGAGCGTCACCCCGAGCGCGGTGAGGACGTAGAACCCGACGAGCAGTCCGAGTTCGAGCGGACCGATCGCGCGGTTCCACAGCAGCACGATCGCGAGCACGAGGCCGATGAGCGGCAGCGGGACGCCGATCAGGTTGACGATCTTGTGCGCGCGGGACATTGACTCTGAGGGTACGCCAGGTCGTCAGGACATGTTCATCGATTATGTTGGGTTGCTGGCCCGGAACTTGTAGGTTTCATACAAATCATGGATCAGCAGCCCTGGCATGATCTCCCTCGCGAGGTGGCGGACGTCCTGCGCCCGGTGCTCGAGCTCACCGCACGGGAGATGATCGACGCGGTCCAGGAGATCCCGGCCTACGCCCGGCCGCTCGAGGGTGGCTTCGGCGAGGGGCTTCGAGCCGGCGTCCAGGAGGCGCTCCGGCACTTTCTGGCCGAGATCGAGGCCGGTCGGCACGTCCCTCGGGCCGACGTCTACCGGCTTCTCGGCCAGGGGGAGATGCGGGCCGGGCGGACGCTCGAGGCCCTGCTCAGCGCCTACCGGATCGGGGCTCGGGTGGCGTGGCGGCGCTTTGCCGCCGCCGGGTCACAGGCGGGCCTCGCCCCGGCGACGATGTATCTGCTCGCCGAGGCGATCTTCGCCTACATCGACGTGCTCTCGGCCGAGTCGGCCGAGGGCCACGCGCTGGAGCGCTCGGCGGTGGCGGGCGAAGCCGAGCGGCGAGGTCGGCGCCTGGTCAGGCTGCTCGTCGCCGAGCCCCCGGCGGCGCCGGCGACCGTCCGGGCGGCAGCGAGCGACGCCGGCTGGCTGCTCCCGCGCACGCTCGCGGCGCTCGCCCTCGCCCGGGACGATCGCACGCCGAGGACCGTGCATCTGCCCCACGGGGCGCTCGCCGAGACGATCGGCGAGGTCGACTGTGCCCTGGTGCCGGATCCGGACGGACCGGGACGGCGGGAGGAGCTGCGGCGCTCGATCGAGGACGCCGGGCTGAGCGCGGGCCTCGGCACCACGGTCGGCTGGTCGCAGGCGGCGCTCAGCTTCGCTCGGGCCCGCGGAGCGCTCGCGCTCGCCGATGGCGGGCCGCGCCTCGTCGTCGCCTCCGAGCGAGCGGGCGAGTTGCTGCTCGCGTCCGCGCCCGGTCTGGCCGCCGAGATCGCCGCCCAGCGACTGGCGCCGCTCCGGGCGCTGCGCCGGTCCTCACGGGCACGGCTGACGGAGTCTCTTGGTGCCTGGATCGCCGAGCAGGGGCGGGTGGGGCCGACGGCCCAGCGGCTCGGAGTGCATCCCCAGACGGTCCGCTACCGGCTCGCCCGTCTGCGCGAGTTGTTCGGGCCGGCGCTCGACGACCCGGACGAGCGCTTCTGGCTCGAATTGGCGCTCCGCGTCGAAGGCGGCGCGAGCGATTTGAACTGAGCGCCGGGGACGGACCCGAGCGCGTGCCGGCTTAGGCGACCGCGCCGGACTCGGGCTCGGGCTGGGCGGGCGCGAGCTCACGCTCGACCTGCGGCCCGAGCTCACCGACGGCGAGCTCGTCGTGCCACATGTAGACGACCGGGATCTGGAAGTGGCGAGTTCAGCCGGCGTCGGAACTCGATCATCTCCGGGCCCTCCCAGATAGCGGTACCAGTCGGCCTTGTTCTGAAACCAGTCGACTGGGTGATCTTGTAGCGGTCGTCGAGGTTGCGCTGCACCGAGTACCGGGTCGCGCCGTAGCGGAGCGCGAGCGGCGAGATTGCGGTGACCTCGGCGGCGAACGAGTCGCCGCGGCCGATCGTCGCGTACCAGGGATCTGGACCAGTTCGACATGACCGAATCCTACGCGCCGACCTCGGCGTGGATGGCGCCGGGGCCCTCCTCGGACTTGCCCTCGCCCTCCGCGGCGGCGCCGACGAGGATCGAGATCTTGCCCAGGTGCTTGTTGTCCTTCATCAGCTGGTGGGCCTCCGGCACGCCCTCGAACCCCATCGTGCGCCACAGCACGGGGCGGATCTTGCCCTGCTCGATCAGCTCGTTGGCCTTCATGCACTCGTAGGCGTTGGCGAAGTGCGAGCCGAGGATCTCCTTCTGGCGCATCCACAGGTAGCGGACGTCGAAGTCGAGGTTGTAGCCCGTCGTGCCGGCGCAGATCACGACCTTGCCGAACGGCTTGACCGCGAGCACCGACGTCGGGAACGTCGCCTGCCCAACGTGCTCGAAGACGATGTCGGGCGGGCCGCCGAGGATCTCGGTGACGGCCTTACTGAACCGGCGTGACTCCCTGAAGCGGGCCTTCTCCTCCTCGGGGCTCTCGCCACCGCGGCGCATCATCCCGATGTACTCGTTGCGGTCGATGTAGCCGGCGGCGCCGAGCTGCTCGACGAGCTGGCCCTTCTCGGCGCTGGAGACGACGCCGACGCTGTCGGCGCCGGTGAGCGCGCAGAGCTGCGTCGCGAACACGCCGAGCCCGCCGGCGGCGCCCCAGATCAGCACGCGGTGGCCGGCCTGGAGGTTGCAGCGGGTGAGGAGCATCCGGTATGCCGTGAAGTACGTCAGCCCGTACGAGGCGGCCTCCTCCCAGCTGAGGTTCTGGGGGCGGGGGAGCAGCTGCTGGGCCTGGACCTTGGTGAACTGGGCGAACGAGCCCCACGTCGTCTCGTAGCCCCAGATCCGCTGCGAGGGTGCGGCGAGCGGGTCGAGACCGTGGACCTCGGGATCCTCGTAGGACGCCTGGTTGCAGTGGATCACGACCTCGTCGCCGGCCTTCCAGCGGGTGACGCCCGAGCCCACCTTCCACACGATCCCGGAGGCATCCGAGCCGCCGATGTGGTGGCCGTACTCCGGGTGGTCGCCGTAGCCGAACACCGACACCGGCTTCCCGAGCGCGGCCCACACGTTGTTGAAGTTGACCCCAGCGGCCATCACCCGCACGATCACCTCGAACGCACCGGGCTCGGGGACCTCGATCTCCTCGAGCTGGAACGCATCGGTGGGCTCGCCCTCGCGCTCCTGCCGGATGACCCACGCGGCCATCGTCTTGGGCAGCTCGCCCGGCTCGGTGTCCACGGATGCCACTTGGGAGATATCAACTGCCACGGGTCAGAGCCTCGCTTGGTCGGGGATCGGGCCGTGGATGAACGGCCCCGGCGGGCCGCGAACTGTAGAGAACCGCCGCGCGAGGGGTCAGGCCACGAGCTCGGCCTCGGCGGCGCGGCGCTCCTCGCCGGCCGACGGGGCCTCGGGCTCGTCCGCGGTGGGGGGGAGTTGCGGCGTTCCGCTCGCGATCAGCTTCCAGGCCACGATCGCGCCGACGATCACGACCGCGCCACCGATCGTGAGGCCCGTGCCGAGCGCCCCGATGAACGCCTCGTGGACCGCGCCCACGACCTGGGTCGAGGTGTGGTGGCCGGCCGTGGAGCCGCCGCCGGCCAGGCCCTCGGCGATCTTCGCCCGAGTGGCGGCGGGAAGCTGGGGGAGCCGTTCATCGATCTTGGCCCGGCCGATCGTGGCGACGAGCGCGCCCATGATCGCCACGCCGAAGGTGCCGCCGACCATTCGGCTCATCGACAGCATCCCGGAGGCCGCGCCGGCCTTCGTGCGGTCGACGGCATTCATCGCGGCGGTGCTCATCGGCGACATCACGAGGCCCATCCCGACGCCCATCAGGATGAAGCCTGGGAGCAGCAGCCCGTAGCCGGTGTGCACGGTGAGGCGGGACTGGATCAGCAGTGCCGCGGCGACCGTGAGCAGGCCGGCGGTGATCAGCGGCCGCGGTCCGACGCGGTCGGTGAGCCGGCCCGCGATCGGCCCCATGACGATGATCAGGAGCGTCGAGGGCAGGAATCGGATCCCGGCCTGGAGCGGCGTGTAATGGAGGAAGTTCTGCATGTACAGCGCGAGGAAGAAGAACTGGGCGAGCATCGCGAACGAGACGATGAACCCGACCGTGTTCGCCCCCGCGAACGAGCGGCTGCGGAAGAACCTGAAGTCGATCATCGGCGCTCTGCTGCGCCTTTCGATCGGCACGAAGGACCCGAGCGCGACGACGGCGACCGCGAACAGTGCGATCTCCCGGGGGGAGCCCCAATGCCAGGTGTTGCCCTCCACGAGTGCGAGCACGAGTGCCGTGAGGCCGACGGTGATCGCGGCGATTCCGGCGAAGTCGATCCGGCGGCTGACCGTCTCGTCGCGTGTCTCGCGGGTGGCGAACAACGTCACCGCGATCGCGATCACCGCGATCGGCGGGTTGATGAAGAAGATCGCCCGCCAGGAGACGCTCTGCGTGAGGAAGCCGCCGATCACCGGCCCGATCGCCAGCGCCATCGCGCTCACGCCGGCCCAGGTTCCGATCGCCGTCCCGCGCTGCTCGGGCGGGAACGCCTGGGTGATGATCGACAGTGTCGCCGGCATCATGAACGCCGCGCCGATGCCCTGGACGGCGCGGAACGCGACGAGCGTGGTGTCGGTGGGGGCGAAGCCGATCGCGGCGCTCGAGATCCCGAACACGACGACGCCGAACAGGAACATCCGGCGCCGGCCGAAGATGTCGCCGAGCCGGCCCCCGGTGACCATCATCACCGCGAACGTCAGCGTGTAGGCGTTGACCGTCCACTCCAGCGCCGAGAGCGAGGCGTGCAGGTCGCGCTGGATCGAGGGCAGCGAGACGTTGACGACGGTGTTGTCGAGCATCACCATGAACAGCGCGAAGCACATCGCGGCGAGCGTCCACCAGCGGCTGTTCTCCTCGGTGACCAGACGGTTCTTGTGGTGCAGGAAGCGGGTGGTCACACGGTCTCCTCGGGTCGGCAGGAGGCGATCTCGGCGCGGGCGGTCAGCTGCTCCAGGGCGGCGGCCAGCGCGGTGCGCTCCGTCTCGGTCAGGGTCTGGGTGAAGCGCTCGAAGCCGTTCAGCCGAGCGGCATTGAGCCGGCGGACGATCGTGCTGCCGTGGTCGGTGACGCTCACCCGCTTCATCCGGCGATCGTGCGTGTCCTCGTGACGCTCGACGAAGCCGCGGCGGACGAGGTCCTCGACGATCCGGCTCGCGGTCGGCAGCGACACGCCGATCAGCTCGCCGGCGGCCTTCAGCGTGATCGGGTCGGTGCACTCGTCGAGCTGATGGAGGAGCTTGACCTGGGAGATCGAGAGCTCGAGCGTCGAGAACGCCGCGAACAGGTCCGCGGTGCAGTCCTTGTGGACGAACAGGACGAGCGCGTAGAGGTCGCGCGCGAGATCGCTCACCTCCGCCGGGGTGGCGGGAGGCGAGTGCGTCGGTGAAGTGATTGCTTGCACGAATGCAAGTATTGCACGACTGTCGGTCGTTGCGCGGGCGAGCACGATCGACCGACGCCGACCCGGCGACGGCCCCGCGCGGCGGCGAATGCAGTGGCCCGCGACAACCGCGCCGGGCTGCGGCGACGACGCTAGGGCTGCAGCAGCTCGTTCGAGGCGCTCGGCCGAGAGCTGCCGATGTGGATCCGGGCCGGGGCGATCGACGGCTGGGTGGCGAGGAACGCATCGCTCCCGGCGCGCGCGCCGGTCCCGACGGTGTAGACGCCGGGTGAGCGGAAGTCGACGGTCACCTGGGCGGTCGCCTGCGGGTTGATCGGCCCGGTGTTGGCAAGCGTCCCGCCGCCGTCGGATTGGATCGTCAGCGACTCGGTGTGGTCGGCGGAGTTGGTCACGATGAACACGACCGGGCCGGCGCCGACGGCCGTCGGTGAGACCGACACTCGCGCGTTGTTGATGTACACCGTGAGGTTGACCGGCACCGGCGGACGGGGCCTGTTCGCGAACGTGCTCCCCGATCCACAGCCTGCGAGCAGCAACGACCCCACCATCAGCATCCCCACCGTCGTCCTGCGCATCTGTGCCGTTCTCTCCTCGTTGATGAACGGGCCGGACGGCTGAGTACGTCCGGCTCTGGCCGCAACCCTAACGGACCAGATCACGGTTCGCGGGCCGATTCGGTTTCCCTTGTCGAGCCCCGACTGAGTGAGGACGGGGTTCGACCACAGACATCACACCTCGATGCGCGCGCCGCAGGGGAGTGGATCAGCTGATCGCGATCGTCAGGTTGCGCCGCGAACGGTCGAGACGCTCGAGCTCCAGCTGGAGCGTCTGCCAGCTCAAGTCCTCGACGCGCTCGTACTCCTCACCGCTGAGATCGCGCAGCGAGTCGGTGTAGTGCGCCCAGGCGCGCCGGACCTCGATGTCCAGTTCGCGGAGCCTCTCCGCATCTTGAGCGATCAGCGTCACGGCACTCCTCTCCTCGGCTCGTTGCGCGCACGAGCCTACCCGCCCCAGCGGTCGTCGAAGCCTCGGGATTGTGAAACGGCGCATGCATGCCGTCCGGGGGGCGGCGTATCACGGCGGGAGATGGACCTGCTCGCGCAGCCGATCGCCACCACCGAGTTCCTCGCCGTCGACACCGAGACGAACGGTCTCGGTGGCTCGAGCTGCGAGGTGACGGAGATCGGTGCGGTGCTCGTCGGCGGCGGCGAGCTCCACGACCGCTGGGAGTCGCTGGTCCGCACGAACCTTCCGCTCGGCCGGGGGATCCAGCGCTTCACGGGAATCACGCAGGCGATGGTCGACGCGGCGCCGGAGCCGGACACGATCCTCCCGGTGCTGTCGGATCGCCTGCGGGGCCGGGTGCTCGTCGCCCACAACGCCCCGTTCGACCGCCGCGTGCTGCGCCAGGCCTACGAGCGGGTGGGACTCGACTGGCCCGACCCCCCGGTGATCTGCACAGCGGCGATGGCGCGGACACTGCTCCCGCTCCAGCGCGAGCGCCGGCTCGGGGCGCTCGCCGACGCTCTCGGCGTCGAGGTCCGGCTCGCCCACCGGGCGCTCGCCGATGCCGAGACCTGCGCGCGCGTGCTGTGCGCGCTGTTCCCGCGGCTCTGCGCGAACGCGGCCACGGTCGGCGACGCGCTCGAGCTGCTGAGACGCAAACGGCCCCGGCGCCGGGCGCCGGGCAACGGCCGCGGCGCGGTCCGTGGGCGGCGGGTGGCCGTGCCGCACGTCCAGCAGGCGGCGACCGCGGCCGCCGAGCTCGACTTCGACACGCTGCCCCGCGACCCGGGGGTGTACATCTTCCGCGACGGCGCCGGGCGAACCCTGTACGTCGGCAAGTCGGTGTCGATCCGCTCGCGGGCTCGCGCCCACTTCGCGCCGTCGACGCCACGAGCGAAGTGGGCGGCTCATGCGAGCATCGTCGATTACCGCGCGACCCGTTCCGAGCTCGGGGCGCTCGTGCTGGAGAACCGCCTGATCAAGGAGCTCCGGCCTCCGGGCAACGTCCGCCTGACCCGCTCCGACGACCGGCTCGTCTACATCACCTGTCGGCTCGACATCCCGTTCCCGATCCTCGAGGTGAAGGCCTCGCCCGCCGCCGGTCACGCGGTGAACATCGGCCCGCTCCGCGGGCGGCGGCTCGTCGGTGAGCTCGTCGAGCAGCTCGAGTCGCTGTTCTCGCTGCGCCACTGCGGACGGTCCCTCCCGCGCCGCGAGCACCCGTCGGCGTACGGGCAGATGGGCCGATGCCTGTCGCCCTGTCTCGGCGACCTCGATCCGAACCTGTACCGCCGCCGGCTCGATGCCGCGCTGTCGGCGTTCACCGATCCCCACGGCGATGCGGCTGAGCGGCTGCTCGCCCACCTGCGCCGACAGATGCGCGAGGCGGCCGCCGAGCGCCACTACGAGCGGGCGTCCGGGCTGCGGCGGCGCGCACGGCGAATCGAGGTGATCCTCGATCGCCTCGGCGGCGTGCTCCGCGCGACCCACGTCCGGCCGCTGCTCGTGCTCGCCCCTCACCCGCTCGGCGCCGGAGCGGACGGCTTCTGGCTGGCCGGCGGTCGGCTCGTGGACTGGGGGGCGATCCCCGACGACGCGGGCGCGCTCGCCGAGCGGACCGCGGTCGCCCTGCGGCGGGGGGGCGGGGGCCACGCCCTCGGCGCACACGTTCCTCCGGCGGAGATGGACGAGTTGCGGATCGTCGGGACCTATCTGCTCTCGCACCCCGAGCTGCCGCAGCTGGCGCTCGGTGACGAGCTCGATCGCCCCGCCCTCGCGGAGTTCGCCCGCGAGGCACTCGCCGCCGGGGCGCCCGCGGCTCAGACGAACGGGAGCTCGACGACCTTGGCGGGGACGCCGGAGGGGCCCACCGCGACGGTCGCGCCCTCGGGCGCCTCGCGGCGGACGAAGGCGAGGGCGACCGGGCCGAGACGGGGGGACACGGCGGCGCTCCCGACCAGGCCGACCGCCCGGTCCTCGTAGACGAGCTCCTCACCGGGGGTGACCGGGGTCGCGCACCGCAGCCCGCGCAGGCGGCGGTTCGGCTTGCCGCGGTAGTAGAGCCGGGCGACCGTCTCCTGGCCGACGTAGCAGCCCTTCGTGAACGACACCGCCCGCTCGTTGAGCCCGGCCTCCTGAGGGATCACGGTGTCGTCGAGTTCGATGCCGAAGCGCGGGCGGCCGTGTTCGATCCGGACGATCTCGGCCACCTCCTCGCCGACCTCGACCGCGCCGCGGGCGACCAGCGCTGCCGACAGGGCGAGCGCGTCCTCGCTCAGGCACAGGAGATCGAGTCCAGCGGCGGTGCGGATCACGCGGGCGGCGATCCCGTCGACGGTGACCGGCGCGTTGGAGTGCTCGGCCGTGCCGAGGCCTGGGGTGTCGATCAGCGTGATCGCGGCGGGGCCGATCAGCGACAGCAGCCCGCGCTCGAGCGTCCGCTTGTGGACCTCGACGTTGTAGCCGATCCGGAAGCGGCGGATCATGTTGAACAACTCCTGGAGGGCGACCCGCTCGGTGTCGAGCAGGAGCTCCTCGCCGGTGTCGAGGATCCGCGCGTCGCCGAGCATCTTGCCCTTCGGGGTGAGCAGCGCGGCGTAGCACCCGGTGCCCGCCACGAGTGCCTCGACGTCGTTGGAGACCTGGCCCTGGAGGAACTCCTTCGCCTGAGCCCCGGTGAGCGCGAGCTTTCCGCGCCGGGACTCGTCGAGCAGCCCGCAGGCGTTGATCAGGGCGTCGTACTCGGCGGCGGGGAAACGGACGACGGACATCGCGCTTCACAGGATATGACCGGGGTTCCGCGTTCTCGCCGGGCTCTGCGACCACCGGCTTTCCCGAGCCGGCTAGGAAAAAAGTTAGGCATGCCATAATCTCGAGTCGTGATGGCCGAACAGGACGTGCCGCTCACCTCGGCGATCGAGGACTACGCGAAGGCGATCTATGCGCTCCAGGAGCGCGCCGCCGAGCCGGTCAGCACGACGGCGATCGCCGCCAGGCTCGGCGTCAGCGCCGCCTCGGCATCGGGGATGGTCCGCCGCCTCGACGAGCTCGGCCTCGCCGCGCACGAGCGCTACCGCGGCGTCTCGCTGACCGAGCGCGGCCGGCGGGTCGCGCTCGAGGTGATCCGCCACCACCGGCTGCTCGAGCTGTATCTCGTCGAGAGCCTCGGCGTGCCGTGGGACCGGGTCCACGCCGAGGCCGAAGTGCTCGAGCACGTCCTCTCCGAGGAGCTCGAGGAGCTGATCGCGGTGAAGCTCGGCGACCCGACCCACGACCCCCATGGGGACCCGATCCCCACTCGCGAGCTGACGATCGAGGAGCAGGTCTCCGTGAGCATTGAGGCGCTCGAGCCCGGCGATCGCGCCCGGTTCACGCGGGTCTCGGACTCGGACCCCGACATGCTGCGGTTCCTCTCCGAGCGCGGCATCGCGCCCGGCGCCGATCTCCAGGTCGTCGACAAGCAGCCGTTCGGCGGACCGCTGTTCGTGCGCTTCGACGGCGATCCTGAGGTCCATGCGCTCGGCGGCCGGCTCGCCGCCGCGATGCGAGTCGAACCCGCGGCTGTGGGGGCCGAGCAGGCGTGAGTCCGCCGTCGTTGCACCGCGTCCCGGTCTCGGTGACCGCCGACGGGACGACGATCCCGCTCCGCGACGCGAGCCCGGTCGAGCGGCTGCTCGAGCGGGGCCGCCTGCGGGCGACGCTGGCGATGCTCGGACCGGCGTTCGTCGCCTCCGTCGCGTATGTCGACCCCGGGAACTTCGCCACCAACATCCAGGGGGGCGCGAAGTTCGGCTATGCCCTGCTGTGGGTCGTGCTGCTCGCCAACGTGATCGCGATGCTGGTGCAGTACCTGTCGGCGAAGCTCGGAATCGTCACCGGGCGCAACCTCCCCGAGCTGTGCCGCGAGCGGTTCGGCAAGCCCGCCAGCGTCGCGCTGTGGCTGCAGGCCGAGGTGATGGCGATGTCAACGGACATCGCCGAGTTCCTCGGCGCCGCGCTCGGTCTCAACCTGCTGTTCGGGGTCGCATTGCTCCCGGCCGGGGTGATCACGGCGTTCGTGGCCTTCGGTGTGCTCGAGCTCCAGCGCCGCGGCTACCGCCGATTCGAGCTCGCGATCGGCGCACTGCTGGCGATCGTATTCGCTGGATTCCTCTACGAGACGCTCCACGTCGCCCCGCCGATGCACGCGGTGCTCCACGGCTTCCTGCCCTCGATCGACGGTTCGGCGTACGTCTACCTCGCGGTCGGGATCATCGGCGCCACGGTGATGCCGCACGCCATCTATCTCCACTCGGCGCTCACCAACACGCGGGTCCCGACCCACGACGACCGCGAGCGGCGGATCGTGCTCGGCTTCGAGCGGATCGACGTGATCATCGCGCTCACCCTCGCCGGGCTCGTCAACATCGCGATGCTCGCCGTCGCCGCGAAGCTGTTCCACACCCCGGCGCTGTCCGGGCTGACGACGATCCAGGGTGCCCACCACCAGATCTCCCACCTCGTCGGCGGCGGCGCGGCGCTCGCCTTCGCGGTTGCGCTGCTCGCCTCGGGCGCCTCGTCCTCGAGCGTCGGCACGTACGCCGGGCAGGTCGTGATGGCCGGATTCGTCGGCGGACGGATCCCGCTGCTGATCCGGCGAGCGGTGACGATGGCACCGGCGCTGATCGTGCTCGGGCTCGGGGTCAACCCGACCGACGCGCTCGTCCTCAGCCAGGTCGTGCTCTCATTCGGGATACCCTTCGCGCTCGTGCCGCTCGTCGTCTTCACCAGCCGCAGGGATGTGATGGGTGCCCACGCCAACCGGCCGCTCACGAGCATCGCGGCCTACGCCACCGCGGCGCTGATCTCGGTGCTCAACGTGTTCCTCATCGCGCAGGCGGTGGGCGGATGAGCTCGCCGCTGGCGGAGAGCTTTGAGCGGGTCGTTCGCTCGCTGCCCGACGACTGGACCGACCTCGAGCTCGAGCTCCGGATCGCCGACGAGTCACGGTACGTCGACGCCGCCACGCTGCTCGTGACCTGCAACGCCCAGCCGAACTCGCACAGCGACTGGCACTGGCGGATCATCGTCGCCCACCGGTTCGGCCACGCCGCCGCCGCGCCTGTCGTCCGGGCCGCGCTGAGGCTGCTCGACGACGCCCAGATCGAGGCCGAGATCGCGGTCCGCGAGGTCCGCACCGGCCGGGTGGAGGTCACCGAGATGTGGGGCCGCACCGAGTCGGTCCGCCGGGACTTCCGGCGCCTGCGCGCCCAGTAGCGCGCGGCGATGGCCCGCGTTCTCGCCTACGTCCCCGACCTGCTGTTCGGCTCGAACGTCGTCGGTGCGCTTCAGGGCGCCGGCCACGAGGTGGAGCTCGTCTCGGGAATCGGCGCGGTCGATCCGGCCGTCGAGGTGATCGTCGTCGATCTCACCGCCGAGCCGGCCGAGCGGGTCGCCGCGGTGCGGGCGCTCGATCGCGGAGGCGCCCGGACGCTGGCCTTCTACTCCCACGTCGAGGCCGACGTGCGCACGCTCGCCGAGGAGGCCGGGTTCGACCTCGTCGTCCCGCGGTCGCGGATGGCCCGCGAGGGGGCGGGGCTCGTGACGCGGCTCGCCGCGGGCGGCTGACGCGGCGACGCGGCTGACCCGGCTGACCCGGCTGACGCGGTTGATGCCGCGAGCGACGCCGGGCTCAGTTGCCGATTAGTCCGGCGGTCCCGCGCAGGAACGCCGGATCGAACATCGCCCGCACGTTGGGGGGCGAGGTGACGATCCCGAAGCGGGCCTCCCACCGGGACCACGCTCTCAGCACCGGCAGGCTCAGGTCCCCGAACTGGCCATCGGGCCCGAGGAACGCCGACTGCTCGCCGGCGAGCTCGGCACTGACGAGCGAGGGATCGAGGCCCGGCACGCGCGACTCGAGGTCCGCCGCGCTCCCCTCGGGATCGGTGAGCGTGACCCCGTAGCCGCGGACGAGCGTCCGCACGATCGCGTGGGCGATGCCGGGCTCCGTGCGCAGCGTGGCGGCCGAGGCGACGAGCACGAGCTCCGGATACGCCGGCGCGCCGTAGTCGTCGACGCGGAAGATGTGAAAGCCGGGTCGGCGGCGGGCGAGGACGACCCCCTCGTCATTCCAGAACGCGGTGGCCGCGGCGACCCGACGCGAGAGCAGCGCGGGAACGGCGTTGAAACCCGTCACGACGGTGTGGACGCGGCGGGGATCGCCGCCGGCGCCCCGAACGACCGAGCGAAGCACGGCGAGGTCGCTCGGGAGGCCGCTGACGCCGACGGTCCGCCCGGCGAGCTGGCGGGGACTGCGGATCGACGGCTGGGCGATCACCGCGGCCAGCGGCCGCTGGACGACGGCCATGATCGCCCTGAGGTTCGTCGCCGTGCTCGCGGGCGATCGCGAGGTCGTGGATGTCCATGATCGCGAAGTCGACCTGGCCGGTGACGAGCAGCTTCGCCGGATCGGTGCCGGCGGACGGGACCCGCACGTGCAGCGTGATCCCCTCGCCGGTGTCGAACGTCCGGGCCAGCGCGCTGTAGATGCCGGCGTGGATCGCGTTCGGCGTGAAGTCGAGCAGCAGCGTGACGTCCTGCCCCTGGGGGGCGCCCGAGTCACCGGTCCCGCAGCCGGCCAGGACCGCCGCGAGGAGCACGGCAGCCGTCACGAGGCGGAGAGCACGCATCGGTCCGCAGGATATGGACCTCGGAGCCGCGTTCGGACGTCGCCGCGGGGCGTCCCTAGAATCGGCCTGCGCATGCGCCGTCGCGTCACGTTCAGCCGCAACCTCACGCTGTCGCTCAGCCGGACGTGCCGCTGCTACTGCAAGTACTGCGCGTTCGCGACCCATCAGGCCCACCTCCACGCCCCCGACGAGGTGCTCGCGATGCTCGACCGCGCGATCTCCCGCCACGGGGTCAAGGAGCTGCTGGTGCTCACCGGCGAGCGGCCCGAGGTCAACCCGGGTGTCGCCGAGCGGCTGGCCGAGCTACGGCCACGCCGACTTCACCTCCTACGTCGTGTGGGTCTGCGAGCGGGCGCTCGAGCGCGGGCCTGCTGCCCCACACGAACCTCGGCGTGCTCGACGCCGGCGACCTCGCCCGCCTGCGCGAGGTGACGGCCTCCCAGGGCCTGATGCTGGAGTCGGTCTCGGAGCGGCTGATGGAGACCGTGCACGCCGGCTCGCCGACCAAGCATCCGGCGCGGCGGCTGGCCACGATCGAGGCGGCCGGCGAGCTGCAGATCCCGTTCACCAGCGGGATCCTCGTCGGGATCGGCGAGAGCGAGGAGGAGCGGATGGCCTCGCTCGCCGCCCTCGCCGACGTCCACGCGCCGTCACGGCCATCTCCAGGAGGTGATCCTCCAGAACTTCGTCCCCCACGAGAACTACTACGGGCGCGAGCCGGCCGAGATCGCCGGCGACGCGGCACGCGAGTACTGGCGGACCGGAGTGAGCGACGTGCCCGTCAATGCGGCGCCGGAGTGGGCGCTGCGAGGTGACGATCGAGGACATCAAGCGGCTGATCGCCGAGACCCGGCGGCTGATGCCCGAGATCGGCATCCAGATCCCACCGAATCTCTCCGACTGGTGGATCGAGCTCGCCCGGGCCGGGGCAACCGACCTCGGCGGGCTTTCGGCCAACGGCGATCACATCTCCCCCGAGCACCCGTTCCCGTCCCCGACGCTCGGTCCGCAAGCGCCTCCACGCCGAGGGCCTCGCGCTCACCGAGCGCCTGTGTGTGTACCCCGAGTACATCGATCCCGAATGGGTCGCCCCGGCGGTGCTCGACGTGATCCGCTCGCAGTACTGGTCGTTCATCCCCCGCCGCGGCTCGGGGCGGCGGGCGACGGTCGAGATCGAGGACGCGGTCGCGCCGCGGGCGATCGAGCGCGCCCGGGACGGCGAGCGGCTGCACCGAGGCTGAGCTCACCGCGCTGTTCGCCGAGCGGCGGCCGGCAGGTGATCGAGGACATGCGCGCCGCCGCGGACGAGCTCCGCGGGCGGCTCGCCGGCGACACGGTGACGTTCGTCGTCAACCGCAACATCAACGTCTCCAACGTGTGCATCGTCGGCTGCGCGTTCTGCGGGTTCGGCCAGTCCCGGCGCTCACCGGACGCCTACGAGCACTCCGAGGCGGAGTTCGCCCGGCGGGTGGGGGAGGCCGTCGAGGACGGGGCGACCGAGCTGTGCATCCAGTCCGGCATCCACCCCGACTGGTCGCTCGAGGACTACGAGCGGTGGCTGCGGTTCGCGCAAGGAGCTCGCGCCCGCGCATCCATCTCCACGCCTACTCGCCGATGGAGGTCGCGCACATGTGCGACGTCAGCGGCCTCGCCGCCGCGAGGCGGTGTTCGAGCGGCTCCGGGAGGCCGGCCTGGGTTCGACGCCCGGCACCGCGGCCGAGGTCCTCCACGACGGCGTGCGCGAACGGATCTCTCCGAACAAGCTTCCGGTCGCGCGGTGGGTCGAGATCATCGAGGCCTCCCATGCCGTCGGCCTGCGCTCGACCGCGACCGTGATGTTCGGGCACATCGAGGAGCCGTGGGAGCTCGCCGAGCACATGCGCGTGGTCCGCGACCTCCAGGAGCGGACCGGCGGAATCACCGAGTTCGTGCCGCTGTCGTTCATCCCGTTCCACACCCTGCTCGGCCGGACCCACGGGGTGGCCGGAGATCACCCGGGAGGAGAACCTCAAGCACACCGCCGTGTTCCGGCTCGCGCTCGGCGGCACCGTCGCGAGCCTCCAGGCGAGCTGGGTCAAGATGGGCCTCGACGCCGCGACCGAGGCGCTCCGCTGGGGGGTCAACGACCTCGGGGGCACGTTGATGGAGGAGTCGATCAGCCGGATGGCCGGCAGCTACCACGGCGTCCGCCTCAGCCCGCAGCAGCTCGTCGAGGCCGCGCACGCGCGCCGGACGGCCGGCCGCCGAGCGGACGACCCTGTACGAGCATCCGCCGCCGATACCAGCTGCCCGCGGCGAGCGCCGCGGCATGAACGTCGCCGGCGCGCCGGCCCGCGGCGCTGTTCGCCGGGGTCGAGCCGCTCGAGGTGTTCGTCGAGCTGCTCGCCGACCTCGACACCGGCGACACCGATTTCTACGACCGCATCTGCGAGGCCATCTGCCGCCTGACGACGATGACGCGGGCCGCGATCTTCATGGCCGACTCCTCCGCGCCGTGTCCGCGCCGTCGGCGCCCACGGCACGTCGTTCGAGCAGCTCGCGGCGCTGCGCCCGACGCTGACGACACCCCGATCGCCCAGCGGGCGCTGTCCGAGGACGAGGTCGTCGTCGTCACCGAGGGCGTCGAGCAGGTGCTGCCCGCCCAGTACGCGCGACGTGCTCGGGATCACCACGCTGGTGTGCACCCCGATGAGCGCTGCGGGCCGTGGTTACGGGGTCATCTGCGCCGATCGCGGCGGCGGCCCGTTCGAGCTCTCCGACGGCGAGCGTCACCTGCTGTGGACGCTGGGCAAGACGGCGGCGCTCGTGGCCACCGCCCGTCACGCGACACGCCAGCAGGAGCGCAGCCGGACCTGGCCGAGCGGCTCGAGCTCGCCCGCGAGATCCACGAGCGCGTGCTCCAGCGGATGTTCGGGGTCTCGCTCGCGCTCAGCTCGGCCCAGGACCTGAGCGGCGAGCAGCGCGAGCGCTGCCGCTCGGAGACCCAGGAGGCGATCGGCGAGCTGCGCCGCGCGCTCGAGCGGCCGCTCGCTCCGTTGCCGCGGGACACGGTGACGACGCTCGCCGAGGAGCTCGAACGGCTCCGCAGCGAGCCCGGGATCCCGATCCGCGTCGTGGCCGGCGGCGAGCCCGACGTCCCGCCGGCGCTCGAGTCGCTGGCCCAGTCGGTGCTCGCCGAGGCGCTGCGCAACGTGGCCAAGCACGCCGCGCCGGCGCGAGATCACCGTCGAGGTCGGCGGCGATGCCGACACGTTCGTGCTCGAGGTCCGCAACGACGGCGTCCCCGACGGGGTCCGGGGGGCCGGGATGGGGCTGCGCCTCGCCGCGTTCGAGGCTCTCGAGATGGGGGGCGTGGTGGAGTTCGGTCCCGACCGGGCCCGGGCGGTGGCGGGTTCGGCTGTGGTGCCGCGTGGACCGCTCGGAGGCGGCGTGAGCGCCCGCGTCGGCCCGTCCGCCGTCGCCGCGAAGCTGCGGGTGCTCGTCGTCGACGACCACGACGTCGTCCACTGGGGCCTGCGGATGCTGCTCGGCGAGCAGTCGTGGGTCGAGCGCTGCCTCGCCGCGCGCAGTGGCGCCGAGGCGCTCGAGCTCGACGCGGACCTACGCGCCGCACGTCGCGCTCGTCGACCTGTTCCTCGCCGGCGAGTCCGGCGCCGACGTCTGCGAATCGATCCGCGCGTGCGTCCCCGAGCACCCGCGTGCTGCTGATCTCCGGGTGCCGGCCGGATGTCCCCGGCCGCCGCCCGTGCGGCCGGCGCCTCGGGCTTCGTGTCCAAGGACCTCGAGGCCGCGCGAGCTCGCCCGTGCGGTCCGGCATGGTCGGCCGCGGCCATGCCGTGTTCCCGCCGCGCTCAGAGCAGCCGGCGCCGCTGCTCACCGCGCGCGAGCGGGAGGTGCTCGAGCCTGATCGCGGGTGGGGCCACGAACCGCGGAGATCGCCGCGCGGCTGTTCCTCTCGCCGCACACGGTCAAGGAGCACACGAGCGCCCTGTACCGCAAGCTCGGCGCGCGCAACCGGGCCGAGGCCGTGCAGCGGGCCCAGCGGATCGGCCTGCTCTGAGCCAGGCGCTGATGGGGGCGGCGGACCGACGTCGCCCGATGCGCGCCCGGTCCGCCGCGACGCTCCCACCGAGTAGTCTCCGAAGCGCGATGATCATGGTGATCGGCAGCGTGGTGGTGATCGCTCGGCGTGGTGATCGGCTGGTACACGGTCGCCGGCAGCGGCATCCACCAGCGCCCGTACGGCCGGGCGATGCCCCGGCGCTGACCGCATACGGCGAGTCGCCGCTCGACTCGCCGTGGACGATGGACGAGTGGAGCCGCGGGACGCAGAGCCGCGCGCCGCCGACGGCGCTGATCGGCTCCGCGGGTCCCGCCGCAACCCCGCCGACGGCCCGTCCCGGCCGTCGCCCGCCGGTACAGTTGGCGCTGTGCCAAACATGGGTTTACGATTGCCGTGTGCAGGAAAGGATCGCTGCGCATCGGCCGACTAACCGAGGAGTCGTGCCACGACGCGGACCGGCGCGTTATCCGGGGGAACGGAAATCCACCATGAGCGTCTTCGACCTCGCCCGGCAGGCGACCGCCCCGCTGCTGATGTTCTCGCCGCCGCGTCGCCGCTCCCCCGCCGACGCCGCCTTCTACACGCCCCCCGCGGTCCTCCCCGACGGGCCTCCGGGGACGATCATCCGGGCGGAGCGCGCCGATGCGTACCTCGTGCCCGGTCTGCGGCTCCGCGCCCGCGCCTGGCGGATCCTGTACCGCTCGACCGGCGCGGTCGGCGAGCCGACGGCCGTCTCGGGCACGGTGATGATCCCTCGCGGGCGCCCGCGCGGCATCCGGCCGCTGGTCGGCTACGCGATCGGGACCCACGGCATCGGCGACAGCGCCGCCCCGTCGCGCCTGCTCGCCCGCGGGCTCGACTGGGAGGCGGGGCTGATGGCCCTGATCCTCGCCCGCGGCTGGGCGGTGGCCATCACCGACTACCAGGGGCTCGGCACCCCGGGTGACCACACCTACATGGTCGGCCGCGCGCTCGGGCCGAACGTGCTCGACTCGATGCGCGCCGCCCGGGCGCTGCGCCCGGCGGAGTTCCCGACCGACGGCCCGGCCGCGATCATCGGCTACTCCGAGGGCGGCGCGGCGGCGGCGTGGGCCGCGCAGCTCCAGCCGACCTACGCCCCGGAGCTCGACCCTCACCGGGGTCGTGGCCGGGGCGGCGGCGGCCGACGTCGAGACGGCCGGGCCGAGCCTCGACGGGACGTTCTTCTCGTTCTTCATGGCCTACGGCGGCATCGGTTACGCCGCCGCCTACCCGGAGCTCGAGCTCGACGCCCTACCTCACCCCGATGGCCAAGGGCAAGATCGGCGCCCTGCGGCGCTCGAGCGTGCTCCAGGCCGCACTGTTGGGCCCGCGATATCTGCACGCCGATGAGCTCACCCAGCCGAACGTGCTGGAGATGCCCGAATGGAAGGTCCGGCTGCGCGAGAACCGTCTCGGCGAGAGCGCGCCCGACGCGCCGGTCCTCCTCCACCATGCCCGCCGCGACCAGATCGTGTCCTTCGAGCAGAGCGTCACGCTCCGTTCGGACTGGGAGGCCAAGGGCGGCGACGTGCGGCTGTACGTCACGCGTGGCGGGGTCGACCACCTCAGCGGCGCCGTGGCCGGTACGCCGGTCGGGCTCGAGTGGCTCGCCCGCCGGCTCGGCCGGGCGGCCGAGCAGCCACCCGTGCGGACGGTGGTCGAGGAGCCGGGGGAGAGCCCGGCGGTGGCGGAGGCCGCGTAGGGCGCCCGGCGGTCGCCGGGAACGACAGCTACGCGGCGACCGAGCTCGGCAGCTCGGCGGCGAAGCCGTCGCGCAGCCCCCGGCGGACCAGCTCCAGCCACGGCGCGGTCGCGCCGACACGTGCGATCGTCCCGAACAGTGCCGCGCTCCCCCGCGCGGGCCACAGGTCCTCCGCGGACGGCCGGACTGCGAACATCAGCTGGACGAGCGTCTCGGGGTCGCCGAGCACGCGATCGCGGGCGGCGACGACGGCCTCGGAGTCGAGCCGGCTCGGCGCCTCGCCCCCGAGCTCGGCCAGTGCGCGCCGCGCGAAGTCGGTCGCCGTCGGGGCCTCGTCGGCCGCCGAGCCACCCGTGTCCGGCGATCGCCTCCCCGGCCGCACGGTCGTCACCGGCCGCGAACGCATCGGCCAGCTGCGGCGGTGAGCTCGGCCCGCCGGGCCTCGACGGTCCGCACCGCGGCGAACCCGGTGATGGCGAGCCGTCCATCCGCCAGCACGCGGACCTCGGCCGGGTCGAGCTCGGCATGGGCGGTTCCCCAGCGGAGCGCGCCGCAGGCGAACAGCACGAGCTGGGCGGCGGCGCGGTCGCGCGCGGGCGCGCTCAGCTCATGGCCATCCGACAGCGGGGTCCCGTCGACCCACTCGGAGACGAGCACCTGCTCGTGACACAGCGCGGTGACCGGTGCGGGAACGGTGAGGAACGGATGGCCGCGGAGCGCGCGGTGGAAGCGGCGCTGGGCGTGGGCCTGGCTCTCGAGGTCGAGGTCCTCGAGCACCCGCTCGCGCACCTCGCCCAGGATCTCGGCCGCATCGAGTGCGGGGAACGCGGCGGCCAGCGGTCCGGCGAGGCCGTCGAGCAGCGCGAGGTCCTGCCGGAGCGAGCGCAGGGCCTCGGCTCGCAGCACCCGAACGGCGACCGGCCGGCCCTCGTGGACGCCGCGGTGGACCTGGACGACGGGAGTGACGAGCACCGGCTCGGGGTCGAGCTCGTCGAGCTCGCGGTCCGGGGCGGTGCCCCAGGCCTCGTGGAGGATCCGGGCCACGCGGTCGTACGGGGTCGGCGTGGCTGCCGCGGCGGCCGCCGCGCGCAGCTCGGCGACGAGCGGCGTTCCCCACGGCATCGGGATCCACTCCTCCGGGGTGGCCCGCGCGAGTGAGGCGAGCCCCATTCGGCCGGTCGGGACCGAGCCGGCGAGGCGGAGCGCGACGGTGAGCAGCGCGTCGAGGCGCTTGAGGGGTTCCTCGGTCATAGCGGCGCCGCATCTTAGGGATCCGCGCCGCGGGGCTACGGCGATGTGACATCAGGTCTGCCGATGTGGCTGCTGGCGATCCGCCGGTTCTTCGGCTCGGCCGTGCTCGAGTGGGGCAGGTGGCCGGGGGTCAGCCGACGGCCAACGGCTCGCGCACCGACTCGGTGACGTAGTCGCTCAGGTCGAAGCCGAGCATCCGCCGCCGCAGGTCGCGGACCGTCCACGGGTAGTTGAAGCCGTTGCGGCCGGTCGCATCGAGGAAGTAGCTGCGGCAGCCGCCGGCGTTCCACACCGTCCCCTTCAGGGCCTCGTCGACCGCGGCGTTGAAGCGGGCCTGGACCGCCGGATCGACGTCGAGCACCTCGGCGCCGGCGACAGCCGCCGCCCGGAGCGCGTCACGGATGTAGGCCGCCTGGAGCTCCATCAGGATCGTGGCCGAGGTGTTGATGCCGACGTTCGGGCCGAGGAGCAGGAAGGCGTTCGGATAGCCGCTCACCGTCGTGCCGAGGTACGCGCGCGGGCTGCCCTGCCAGCGCTCGGCGAGGGTCCGGCCGTCCCGTCCGTGGACGAGCTCGGCCACGGGCATGTCGAGGATGTGGAACCCGGTGGCGAAGATGATCGTGTCGACCGGATGTTCGGTGCCGAGCGCGTCGGTGACCGAGTCGGGGCCGATGCTCTCCACCGCGGCCGGGACGACGGTCACGTTCTCCCGCCCGAGCGCCGGGTACCAGTCGTTGCTCATCAGGATGCGCTTGCAACCGAGCGCGAACTGGGGGGTGAGCTGGGCCCGCAGCACCGGATCGCGGACGCCGCGCCGGAGGTTGAGCTCGCCGAGCCGCTGGAGCTGGGCCATGGCCTGCGGGTGGTGCATCGCGCTGTTGAGCCGGTCGAACATCTGACCGAGGCCGGCCCGGACGAGCTTCTGCGCGCCGGGCACGTTCCGCAGGAACGTCCGCTCGAGGCCGGTGACGCCGCGGTCGGGCTTCGGCAGGACCCAGTGGGGGGTGCGCTGGAAGACCGTGAGGTGCTCGACGGCCGGCTGGATCTCCGGCACGAACTGCACCGCCGATGCCCCGGTGCCGATCACGGCCACGCGACGACCGGCGAGATCGTGATCGTGATCCCAGCGCGAGGAGTGGAACACCCGCCCCCCAAAGCCCTCAAGACCGGGCAGCGGCGGGATCAGGGCCTCGTGCCACGGCCCGGCGCAGGCGACGAGGAAGCGGGCCGAGACCTCGCCGCCGTCCTCGGTCACCAGCCTCCACCGTCGTTCGTCCTCGTCCCAGTGCGCCGACCGGAGCCCGCGGCCGAACCGGATGTGCGGCCGCAGACCCTCGTCGTCGGCGACGCGGCGGGTGTAGCGCTGGATCTCGGCCTGGCCGGCGAAGAAACGTGTCCAACCGGGGTTCGGCGCGAACGAGAACGAGTACAGCGCTGACGGGATGTCGCAGGCGCAGCCGGGATAGGTGTTCTCCCGCCACGTGCCCCCGACCTCCTCTGCCCGGTCGAGGATCACGAAGTCCCGCTGCCCTGCCCGGCGGAGCGTCGCGCCCACACACAGCCCGGACAGCCCGGCGCCGACGATCGCCACCTCGGTCCGCTCGGTGCTCACCTCGGCGGGTGCTCCGTCGCTCAGTGCCGCCGGCCCATCGCCCACGCGATGAGCGGAAGCTTCACGGCGTGGGGCACGACGCGTGCCGCCTCCATCGCCGCCCGGACCTGGACTCCGGGGATGACCACGCGGCGGCCGGACTCGAGCCCCTCGACGGCGGCCTTCGCGGCCTGCTCGGCGGAGATCATCGCCGGGCTCGGAACCGCGTCCTGGAACGAGCCGCCGGTCGAGACCTCCCACTTTGCGATCTCCCAGAACTCGGTCCGGACCGGGCCCGGGGCGAGTGCGGTGACGGTGATCCCCTTGCCGCGGAGCTCGTAGTGCAGCGACTCCGAGAAGGCGAGCGCGTAGGCCTTGGCCGCCGAGTACCCGGCCGAGTACGGCATCGGCTGCATGCCGGCGGTCGACGCGACGTTGAGGATCGCGCCGGAGCGACGCTCCACCATCCCCGGCGAGAACGCGGAGGTGAGCGCGACAACCGCTTCGACGAGCACCCGGACCTGCTCGAGCTCCCGCTCGGGGTCGGCCTCGTGGAACGGGCCGCCGGTGGCGAAACCGGCGTTGTTGATGAGGATGCTGATGTCGAGCCCGATCCGGGTGACCTGGCCGACGAGCCGGCTTCGCGATGCCGGCTTGCCGACGTCGCAGGCCACCGTCTCGGCGCGGACGCCGTAGCGGTTGATGAGCTCGTCGGCGAGCTCCTGGAGCTTCGGCTTGCGCCGGGCGACGAGGATCAGGTTGTGCCCGCGCGCGGCGAGCTCCTGGCAGATCGCCTTGCCGATCCCCGCCGAGGCACCGGTGACGAGCGCCGCCGAATCGGATGAGGGCTTCGGAAGGCTCACGGGTCACGGGCGATCCTAACCGGATGGGAACGATCGCGGCCTCCCCCCGATCGGGGGGAACGCGGCGACCGCGCTGTACCCGCGTCACCCCGCGGGCGTAGGTTTCCCACAGATGACCACCGAGTCCGGTTCGAGCACGGCGCTGCTGTTCCCCGGTCAGGGAAGCCAGACCGAGGACATGCGCGAGCTCGTCGCCACGCGAGCGCCCGGAGCTGCTCGGCCGCGTCGCCGAGCTCGTCGGCGAGGATCCGTTCCCCCGGGTCGCCGACGGAACGGACTTCGCCCAGCCGGCGATCTTCTGCGCCAGCCTCGCAGGATGGCGCTCGCTCGGCGCGCCCGCGGCGGCCCTGATGGCCGGCCACTCGCTCGGTGAGCTCGCCGCGCTCGTCGTGGCCGGGGTGCTCGACGAGGACGACGGCCTGCGACTCGTCACGCTCCGCGGGCGGCTGATGCAGGAATCGGGCGAGCGCGCGGGCGACGGCGGAATGGTCGCGCTGCTCGGGGCCGGAGCGGCCGAGCACGCCGCGGAGCTGGCCGACGCCCACGGTCTGTCGGTGGCCAACGACAACTCGCCCGGCCAGATCGTCCTGTCCGGGGCCCGGACGGCCCTCGCCGAGGTCGCCGAGGCCGCTGCCGAGCTCCGCCTGCGAGCGATGGACCTGCCCGTCGCGGGCGCGTTCCACTCGCCGATGATGGCCGCCGCGGTGCCCGAGTTCGAGGCCGCACTGGCCGGGGTCGAGATCCGCGAGGGCAGCGCCACGGTCCTGAGCGCCGTGACCGCCGAGCCGTTCGACGATGTCCGGAGGCGGCTCACCGAGGCCCTCACCGCCCGGTTCGCTGGCGGGAGACGATGCTCTCGCTCCAGCGCCACGGCGCCGACCGCTTCGTCGAGGTCGGACCCGGCCGAGTGCTCACCGGCCTGGCCAAGCGCACGGTCCGCGACGTGGAGCTCGTCCATGCCTGAGCTCCTGATCGCCGACGAGCGGCCCGCGCGCCGGACATCGCTCGCCGGGGCGACCGTGCTCGGGCTCGGCACCGCGCTCCCCGAGCGCCGCGTGACGAGCCGGGAGCTCGCCGCCTCGCTCGGCATCGACGAGGACTGGATCCTCTCGCGCACCGGGATCCGCGAGCGCCCGCGCGCCGGGGCCGAGGATCGACTCAGCGATCTCGCCGCCGCCGCCGGCGCGGCCGCGCTGCGCCGGGCCGGGGTTCCGGCCCGCGAGCTCGACCTCGTGGTCGTGGCGACGCTCACCGCCGACGAGGTCACGCCGAACACCGCCCCGCTCGTCGCCCACGCCCTCGGGGCGGTTCGGGCCGGGGCATTCGACGTCGGTGCCGCGTGCACCGCGTTCCTCACCGGCCTCGCCCTCGCCGCCGCCCAGATCGAAACCGGTCGCGCCCGCCGAGTCCTGCTGATCGGCGCCGACTTCGTCAGCCGCATCACCGACCACACCGACCGCCGCACGGCGCCGCTGTTCGCCGACGGTGCGGGCGCCGTGGTGCTCGGCCCGTCCGGGCCCGACGGCGCGGCCGATCGGCCCGATCGTCCTCGGCTGCGACGGCTCGCACGGCACGACGATCCTCGCCACCCACGCCGAGCGGCGGCTGCGGATGGACGGGCCGGAGGTGTTCCGCCACGCTGTCAACCGGATGGCCGAGGTGACCCACGACGCGCTCGCCCTCGCCGGGACGACGCTCGACGAGATCGATCTGTTCGTCTACCACCAGGCCAACGCCCGGATCACCCGAGCGCTCGGCGAGCGGCTCGGGGTGCGCGGCGACCGCGTCGTCGACTGCATCGCGACGCTCGGCAACAGCTCCGCGGCCACGCTCCCGCTCGCGCTCGCGACGGCCGAGCGTGACGGCCGGCTGCGGGCCGGGACCCGGGTCCTGCTCGGGGCCTTCGGGGCCGGGTTCACGTGGGGCGGCGGGGTGCTCGAGATGGGGGTCGCCCGATGGCTGACGCGCTGATCGACGCGGGGTGCGCGCTCGTCACCGGCGGCTCGCGCGGGATCGGCGCCGCGGTGGCCCGCGGCCTGGCGGCCGACGGCTGGCGGGTCGCGGTCGGCTACCGCTCCGGCCGGGCCGAGGCCGAGGCCGTCGTGGACGAGATCGCCGCCGCCGGGGGCCGCGCGATCGCGCTCGGCGGCGACATCGCCGACCCCGCGACCCCCGACGCGCTGTACGAGGCCGCCGAGGCCGAGTTCGGCGTCCCGGTGCTCGCGCTCGTCAACAACGCCGGGATCAGCCGCGACGACCTCACCCCGACGCTGAGCGACGAGGCCTGGGACGCCGTGATCGACACCGACCTGTCCGCGGCGTTCAGGATGATGCGCCGTGCGCTGCGCGGAATGCTCCGCGCCCGCGCGGGACGGATCGTGAACATGTCCTCCGCCGTCGGTCTGCGCGCCAACCCCGGTCAGTCGAACTACGCCGCGGCGAAGGCGGGGCTGATCGCCCTCACCCGCACGACCGCGGTCGAGGTCGCACGGCGCGGCATCACGATCAACGCCGTCGCGCCGGGGTGGATCGAGACCGAGATGACCGCCGGGATCGATCGCTCGCTGCTGTCCGCGGTACCCGCCCGGCGGGCCGGGACGCCGGAGGAGGTCGCGGCGTGCGTACGCTTCCTGGTGTCGCCCGCGGCCGGGTACGTCACCGGCGCGGTGCTGAGCGTCGACGGCGGCCTGGCGGCATGAGTCCCGCCGCCCGCGCCCAGATCATTTCCAGACCCCACGAACGAGAGGAGTAGCCGCCCATGGCCACTGTCACCAACGAGCAGGTCCAGGCCCGGGTCGTCGAGGCCCTGGCCGGTTTCGGCCCCGACGAGAGCCAGATCACCCGCGACGCGACCTTCGAGGAGCTCGACATCGACTCGCTCGACCTCGTCGAGCTCGCCCAGATCGTCGAGGACGAGTACGGCGTCGTGCTCAAGGGCGACGACATGAAGGAGCTGAAGACCGTCGGCGACGCGATCGATCTGATCTCCAGCCGAGCGGGCTAGTGGCTCCGGCCGCCGACAACGCAGCCCGGCCAGCCGGTCCGGCCGGGAGGCCGGTGTGAAGCGCCGCGTCGTCATCACCGGCCTCGGCGCGGTGACCCCGCTCGGGGTCGGCGCCGAGGCGCTCCACGGCCGGTGGGCGGATGGCGAATGCGGGATCCTCGATGGCGCGGGCGCGTGCTCGGAGTTCGAGCCGCCCGACCACTTCACGGTCAAGGAGGCGCGCCGGCTCGATCGCTTCTCGCAGTTCGCCGTCGTGGCCGCCGGCGAGGCGCTCGCACAGGCCGGCTGGGCCGACGGCCCGCCGTACGACCCGCTCACCGTCGGGTGCGTCGTCGCCACCGGGATCGGCGGGATCCACACCGTCGAGACCCAGCACGACGTGATGCGCGACCGCGGGGCGAAGATGGTCTCGCCGCTCGGGATCCCGCAGTACATGCCGAACGCCGGTGCGGCCGCGGTGTCGATGAAGTACGGCCTCCGCGGCCAGATGTTCGGCGTCGTGTCGGCCTGCTCGAGCGGTGGCCACGCCCTCGGCCTGGCCATGCGGATGATCCAGTACGGGGACGCCGAGGCGGTCGTCGCCGGCGGCGCGGAGGCGACGCTCACCGAGTTCGGCTTCGCCTGCTTCAACTCCATGCAGGCGCTGTCGCCGACCGGGATCTCGCGGCCGTTCGACGCCCGCCGGGACGGGTTCGTGATGGGGGAGGGAGCGGGGATGCTGGTGCTGGAGGAGGAGTCGGCCGCGCGTGCCCGCGGGGCCACGATCCTCGGTGAGCTCGCCGGCTTCGGGTCGACCGCCGACGCCCACCACCTCACGGCGCCCGACCCCAGCGGCGAGCCGGCCGCGCGGGCGATCACGCTCGCGCTCGGTGACGCCGGCGTCGACCGCGGCGGAGATCGACTACGTCAACGCCCACGGCACCTCGACGCAGCTCAACGACGCGGCCGAGACGGTCGCGCTAAAGCGGGCGCTCGGGGAGGAGCAGGCGCACGCGATCCCCGTCTCCTCGACGAAGTCCGCGATCGGCCACCTGCTCGGGGCTGCGGGGGCGGTCGAGGCGGTGGCCAGTGTGCGGACGCTCGTCACCGGGCGGATCGCGCCGACGCTCGGCTACGAAGAGCCCGATCCCGCGCTCGACCTCGATTACGTGCCCGGCGAGGCCCGTGCGCTCGCCGAGCCCGCCGGCCGGCCCGCCGCGGTGCTGTCGAACTCGTTCGCGTTCGGTGGCCACAACGTCTCGCTCGTGCTGAAGGGCGCCTCCGTGAGCGCGACGCGCCCACGATCCCGCGCTGCTGCCGGTCGGCCCGCTCGAGCGGCTCGAGGCGCTGTGCGACCCGGGCAGCCTCGATCCGCTGCGCACCCGGGTCGTCTCGTCCCGCCTCGGCGCTCGCGCCGCGGCGGGCGACGGCGTCCTCGCGGCGACCGGCACGGTCGAGGGGCGGCCGGTGGCGTGCTACGCGCAGGACGGCGCGTTCCTCGGCGGCTCGCTCGGCGAGCGCCAGGCCGACACGATCGTCCGCCTGCTCCAACTCGCCGGACGCGGGCGGCTGCCGGTTGTCGGCTTCGTCTCCTCCGCGGGCGCCCGGATCGGCGAGGGGACGGCGGCCCTCGCCGGCTACGGGCGGATCTTCCGGGAGACGGTCGCGCTCACCGGTGTCGTCCCGCAGATCTCGGTCGTGTCCGGCGCGTCGGCCGGAGGGGGCGCGTACGCGCCGGCGCTCACCGACCTGACGATCATGACCGAGGACGCCGCGATGTTCCTCACCGGGCCGGGGATCGTCCGCGAGGCGATGGGGGAGGAGGTCGACGCGATCGCGCTCGGCGGCCCGCGGGTCCACGAGCGCAACGGGGTCTGCCACCTCGTCGAGCGGGATGTGTTGGCCGCGGCGGCACGGGTGCGGCGGCTGCTCGGCTACCTGCCCTCAGCGGCGGAGGACGGCCTGCCGGTGCTCGCGTCGGGTTCAGATGCTGCCGTGGTGACGGGCGCAGGGGGCGACCCGGGACGGTTCGTTCCGGCCGATGGGCGGCGCGCGTACGACGTCCGCGACGTGCTCGGAGCGGTCGTGCGACCGCGGGTCGGTACAGGAGCTCCAGCGCCGCTGGGCCCGCAACCTCGTCACCGCGTTCGGCCGGCTCGACGGGCGCCCGGTGGCGATCGTGGCCAACCAGCCCCGCCACCTCGGCGGCGTGCTCGACGCCGAGGCCTCCGAGAAGGGCGCGCGGTTCATCGACTTCGCAACCGGCTTCGGGCTGCCGCTGATCGCCGTCGTCGACACCCCGGGATTCCTGCCCGGCACACGCCAGGAGCAGGCCGGGGTGATCCGCCATGGCGCCGGCCTCGTCCGGGCGTTCGCCGCCGCGTCGGTCCCGCGGCTGACCGTCGTGCTCCGCAAGGCCTACGGCGGCGCCTACATCACGATGAACTCACGCGATCTCGGCTCCGACCTCGTGCTCGCCTGGCCCCAGGCCGAGCTCGGGATCATGGGCGCCCGCGCGGCGGTCGGGATCACCGAGCGGCGCCAGCTGCGGGTCGCCGCGGACCCCGTCGCCGAGCGCGAGCGGCTCGCCGCCGAGTACGCCGCCGAGCACCTCGGCGCCGATTCCGCCGCGGCCGCCGGGTTCGTCGACGAGATCATCGCGCCGGAGGCGACGCGGGATCGGCTGCTCGCCGCGCTCCGCGCGCTCGGCCGAGCACGGTGATGCTCGCCGGCAAGCGCCTGCTGATCACGGGCGTGATCACCAAGGACTCGATCGCCTTCGCCGCCGCCGAGCAGGCGATGGCGCTCGGCGCCGAGGTCGTGCTCACGAGCTTCGGCCGGGTCCGGCGGCTCACCGAACGGGCCGCGAAGCGACTGCCCGCGCCGGTCGACGTGCTCGAGCTCGACGTCAACTCCGAGGAGGACCTCGGGGCGCTGGCGGCCGCGGTGCGCGAACGGTGGGACGGGCTCGACGGTGTGCTCCATGCGATCGCGTTCGCCCCCGAGGACGCGCTCGGCGGCCGGTTCATGACGCACCTCCGGAGAGCGCCGTCGAGGCGTTCCGCACGAGCGCGTTCTCGCTCAAGGCCCTGGCCGGCGCGGTGGCGCCGCTGATGGGCCCGGGCGGCTCGATCGTCGGGCTCGACTTCGATGCCACCGTGGCCTGGCCGATCTACGACTGGATGGGCGTCGCCAAGGCCGCGCTCGAGTCCGTCAACCGCTACCTCGCCCGCGACCTCGGCCCGTCGGGGATCCGCGTCAACCTCGTCTCCGCCGGACCGCTCGGAACGCTCGCCGCCCGCTCGATCCCCGGCTTCGCAGGGCTCGCCGAGCTGTGGGGCCGCCAGGCGCCGCTCGGCTGGGACATCGCCGACCCCGGCCCGGTCGCCGAGGCGATCTGCTTCCTGCTCTCGCGACCACGCCCGGGGCGTCAGCGGCGAGATCCTCCACGTCGACGGCGGGTTCCACGCCGTCGGCGCGCCGCGGGACCTGTAGCGGGGCGGGCGGGCGGGCGCGACCCCGGATCTCCCCGCGCTCTGCCCGCCACCCCGGTGAATCCCGATGAATGGCGATTCACCGGCACCCCTCGACGGTGAATCGCCATTCATGGCACCGGACCGCCCGAACATTGGCAGCAAGCTCGCGTCCGGCGCGAGTGAATCGCCATTCGTCCCGCCGCGGGTAGGGTCGAAGGAGTGATCGAGCGGTGGACGCGGACCGAGTCGAACGTGCGGCTGTGCGCCGTCGCGCGGCGCGGTGGCGATCGCGTTCTCCAGCATCCTCGTCCGCCTCAGCCACGCCTCGCCGTCGACCTCGGCGATCTTCCGCTGCGTCTACGCGCGTCCCGGTGCTGCTCGTCGCTCGCCCTGCTCGAGGACCGGCGCTTCGGCCCGCGGCCGGCCCGCGAGCGCGCTGCTGGCGGTCGCCTCGGGCGTGTTCTTCGCCGCGACCTGATGCTGTGGCACCGCTCGATCGCCGACGTCGGCGCCGGGCTGGCCACGGTGCTGGCCAACATCCAGGTGGTGCTCGTCCCGCTCGTCGCCTGGGCTGTGCTCGCCGAGCGCCCAGCTCGCGCGATGCTCGCCGCGCTCCCCGCCGCCGCCGTCGGAGTGCTGCTGATCTCGGGCGCGCTCGAGCACGGCGCCTACGGACGCGACCCGGCCCGGGGCGCGCTGTTCGGCCTCGGCGCCGGGATGGCCTACGTCGGGTTCCTGCTGCTGCTGCGGCGCAGCGGCGCCGATCTCCGCCGGCCGGCGGGTCCGCTGTTCGACGCCACCGCGACGGCTGCGGTGCTCTGCATCCCGGCCGGGCTGATCGTCGGCGACGCACATCTCGTCCCGCGCTGGCCCGCGGCGGGCTGGCTGATCCTGCTCGCGCTCACCTCGCAGGTCCTCGGCTGGCTGCTGATCACGATCTCGCTGCCGCGGCTGCCGGCCGCCCTCACCTCGCTGCTGCTCACCGTCCAGCCGATCGGCTCGCTGGCCCTCGCCGCGCTGATCTTCGCCGAGTCGCCGAGCGCGATCCAGCTCGCCGGCGTCGTGCTCGTGCTCGCCGCGCTGCTCGCCGTCGCCTCACAGCGCCCGGCCCCGGTCGCAGCGGCGACGCCGGCGAACGCGGCTACCGGAACAGATCCTCGGAGCGCTCCCGCAGGAGCGCCGCCGCTCCCGGCCCGTCCTCCGGGGTGACGTAGCCGCGCGGCGCCGCGGACGAGCACCGCCGGCTCGCCGCGATCCTTGCGCCCGGACGAGGTCGGCGGCGGCGGCGAGCTCGTCGGCGTCGCGATCCACGTCGCCCGCAGCTCGCGGCCGTGAGCGTCGGTCCGGCCACGCCAGTCCTGCGAGCGGCGCCACGCCGGCGCACCCGATCGCGACGTCGACCTGCCCGTGACGCCAGGCCCGCCCGAACGAATCGGTGATCACGACTCCGAACCCCACGCCGAGCCGCTCTCGGAGCGCCGCCCGCAGGCGCCGGGCCGAGCCGTCCGGGTCGAGCGGCAGCGGGATCACCTCGTCCTCCCCGGGGACGTTCGAGGCGTCGACGCCCGGCGTTGGCGCACACGAAACCGTGATGGGTGACCGCAGATCAGCACGCCCCGCTCGGCGCGCAGCACCTCCCGCGACTCGTCGAGCACGACCTGGACGTGGCGGGGGTCCTTGTCGCCCTGAGCGGCGAGCTCCCGTGCCCGCGCCCCGGGCTCGACCGTCCCCAGCGCTCGGATCCGTCCCTCGGCCTTCGACACCACCTTGTGGGCGAGCACGAGCACGTCGCCGTCGGTTGCGCTCCCGGCGCGCAGCGGTGGCTCGAGCAGCGCGGCGAGGTCGTCGCCCGGCCGGACCTCGGGGATCCCGGCGAGCGCGACGAGCGAGACCGTCACCGGCCGGCGGAATGGTCGAGCTGCCCGAGCATCCCGCGGGTCCGTGCGGCGCCGCCCCGCTGCGCGGCGAGCGCCTCGCGGAGGGCGTCGAGATCCTCCGGGGTGTCGACGTCGAGCGCCGAGCGAGGGCACGGGAACGACTTCGTGCGCGGCGCCGGCCGCGGCGGCCAGGCGCGGCGTGGCGCTCGCAGCTGCCGGGCCCGAACGCCGGGGCGATCGCCTGCGGGGGCGCGAGCAGCAGCGCGTTCGTGCCCGTGCCGTGGCGGTCGGGGACGATCGTCACCGCCGGCGGCGTCGATCGGGCGGGTCGAGCAGCGCGGCGATCTCAGCTCCGGGCGGAGCAGCGGGCAGTCGCCGGGGACGAGCAGGACCCGCTCCGCCCCCTCGGACAGGGCACGGCGCGACTCCGAGGGCGGCCGCCTCGTTGTGGCCCGCGCCCTCGTCCTGGAGGACCTCGGTGCCGTACCCCGCGGCGACGCGCTGCGCGGTGTGGTCGGCGCTCACGACGATGACCCGATCGAGTCCGTCGACGCGCCGCAGCGCGACGAGCACGTCGGCGAACATCGCCTCGACGAGCGCCCGGCGCGGCCCGCCGCCGAGCCCGCCCGCGAGCCGCTGCTTGGCCCGGTCGAGGCCCTTGACCGGGCAGGATCGCGACCGTGCCGCTCACAACCCGCCCGCGAAGCGGAGCGTCTGGGCGGCGAGCTCGGCCCGCGCCTCCGGGGTGTCCATCAGCACGCTCGTCTCCAGGACCGGCAGAGCGTCGGTCGTCTCGTCGGCGACGAGCCCGTCGATCAGTCCGGCGTACGCCGGGCGACGCCGTCCGAGCTGAGCGGGTGGCCGGCCCAGGCCATGAACGCGGCGGTCGGCCCCTTCAGCACCGCGCCGCCGACGATCGGGCTCACGGCGACCACCGGCGCCGGTGCGGCGCGCAGCGCCTCCCGGAGGCCGGGAATGGCGAGCATCGGCCCGATCGAGACGATCGGGTTCGACGGGCCGATGACGATCGCCCGCGCCTGCTCGATCGCGGCCAGCACCGCGTCCGAGGGCCGAGCGGCGCCGGCGCCCCGGAACTCGACGTCCTCGACGGGCCCCTCGCCGCGCCGGCGGATCATGAACTCCTGAAACGGCCACCACCGCTCGTGCGCGAGCACGAGCGTCCGCACCGGGGCGTCGCTGGCCGGGAGCACCTGCGCACGGACGCCGAGCGCGGCGACGATCGCCGCATGGGCCTCGGTGAGTGAGCGACCGGCGGCGAGTGCGCGGGCGCGCTCGAGCCCGATCGCGAGGTCGCGGTCGCCGAGGTTGAACCACACGTCGACGCCGATCGCCCGCAGCCCGTCCATCACCGCGAACGTGTCGTCGCGCAGGCCCCAGCCACGGTCGTCGATCCGATCGGCGAGCCAGAAGGTGACGAGGTCAGGGTCCGGCGACACGTACGCCCCGTAGATCTCGATGTCGTCGCCCGGGTTGGCGATCGACCGTGAGCTGCTCCGCGGGGACGACGTCGAGCAACCCGCGGGCCAGCTTCGCCCCGCCGGTGCCGCCGGCGAGCACGACGACCGGCCGACCGGGTCAAAGCCCCGTGATCCGGATTCCGGCCCGGGTCTTGTGGCGGACGTTGATCGAGATCAGCAGCGGCGTCATGCCCTCGACGATCCGCGCCATCTCCAGCGGGCCGCAGTCGACCGCCCGCAGGCCGTCGATGTGGCCGACGAGCTCGGCGACGCGCTCCTTGTCGGCCCGCTTGTCGCCGCAGACGAGCACGTCCTCGTCGAGCTCGTGGTCGAGATCGGTGAGCAGCGCCGCGCTGACGGTGTGGAACGCCGACACGACCCGGACGCCGTCCGGGACCATCTCCTGGGCCTGCTGGGCGGCCGATCCCTGCCGGAACCCCGAGCAGCCGGGTCGCCTTGCCGCTCACGGCGGCCGCGAGCGGCACCGTGGCATCGATCACGAGCTGACCCTCGCGAGCGCGCCCTTGAGGTTCGTGAGCGTCTCGGACTGGTTGCGGAACGGGACGCTCGAGCACCACGATCTCGGCCCCGCCGGACGGCGTCGGCGTTGTCGGCGCCGGTGAACGTGCCCTCGCGGCACCGTCTCCGCCGCCCGGCGCGGCGGCCTCCTGCGCACGGGCCTCGTCGCGGGAGCCGATCACGACCGGGATCCCGGCCCGCCCGAGGCGCAGGGCGAGGCCGAAGCCGAGCGCGCCGGTGCCGCCGACGATGCAGATGGGAGAGCTCACGCGGGCCAGTGTATGGGCGGTGAGGGTTTGGCTACGCTCCGGCGGCCATGGCCGAGCGGTTACGTCCGGGGACCCGATGGGACATGCTGCGGCGCCGGCGGCAGTGCTTCGCCGTGCTCGCTGCCGCTCTGACGCTGATGGCCGTCGTGAGTGTCGCGGCCCGGCCCGCCGCTGGCCGCCCACGCGTCGCCGCCGCCCCGCTGCGCGTCGCACGCCGCATCGCTCACGCAGAACGGCCGGCAGCTCGTCTGGCGGGTGCGGTTCGACGACCGCTTCGCGCCGAGCCGCCTGGCCGCGAACCATCTCAGCGTCTGCCTGCTCCGCGAGAGGCTGAACAGCGGCCGCACCGTCGGCGAGCTGTGCGTCGCGCGCTCGCGCCGGGGCCGCACGGAGCTGCACCTGGGCTCCGGTCGCGGCGCACGGATTCGGCCGCGCGGTCGCCGTGCCGGCTCGGTTCGGCCACTCGACCGCGTTCGGCCTGACGGTGGTCTTCGGACCGGGCGCGATCCGGCTCGGGCTGCGGCCGATCTCCGCTGGCAGGTCGTCTCCTCCCTGATCGGCCGCGGGCTGCGACTCGTCGCACCCCGGCGCCTGCGAGCAGGCGTTTCCCGGCCCGCCCCGCGCTCGCCCGGCTCCACGTCCCGCGGCTCGTCGGCTGCGTCCCGAGCGGCCCGTCGTACGTCACCAACGGTCCGCGCTCGCAGCACGTCGTCGCGCTCACGTTCGACGACGGGCCGTGGAACGACACCCCGCAGTTCCTCGACCTGCTCGAGCGCGAGCACGTCCCCGCGACGTTCTTCCAGATCGGCGAGCAGGAGTCGACCGTACGGCGGCGATCGACCGCCGGATCCTCGCCGACGGCGACATGATCGGCGACCACACCTGGAACCATGCCGACGTCGCCGGCGGCGGCGCGCTTCGCCGCCGGCGAGATCGCCCGGGCCCGGACGCGATCCGCGCGCCGGACCGGCTTCACGCCGTGCCTGTTCCGGGCACCGGGCGGGGCGGTCAGCCCCGGCGCTGATCTCGCTCGCCCGGTCGATGGGCTTCATCACCATCGAGTGGGACGTCGACCCCCGGGACTGGTCGCGGCCGGGGACCGGCGCGATCTACGCCAACGTCGCTCGGCAACGCGCAGAACGGCTCGATCGTCCTCCAGCACGACGGCGGCGGCGACCGCTCCGAGACGCTCGCCGCGCTGCCGGCGCGAGATCGCCACGCTGCGCGCGCCGCGGCTACCGGTTCGTGACGATCGCCCAGCTGCTCGGGCTGCGGCTGATCTATAAGTAGGTCATGAGCCAGAGAGCTGCCGAGCGCGGGTCCGGATCCGCGAGGTCGGCCCCCGCGACGGCTTCCAGAACGAGCCCGAGGTGATCCCGACCGCCGAGAAGGTGCGGCTGATCGAGCTGCTCGGCGCGACCGGCGCTGCGGCGGATCGAGGTGCACGAGCTTCGTCCGCCCGGACGTGATCCCGCAGCTCGCCGACGCCGAGCAGGTCCTCGACGCGGTCCGGCTGCCCGACACCGGTCTCGGTCAGCGTGCTGATCCCCAACCTGCGCGGGCTCGAGCGGGCGCTGCCGCTCCGCGAGCGCTTCCAGGAGATCAACGGCTTCCTGTCGGCCTCGGAGACCCACAACCAGCAGAACGTCGGCCGCTCGGTCGCCGAGTCGCTCGACGGGCTGCGCGCGATGTTCGCCCGGGCCCGGGCGGAGGGCCTGCGCTGCGAGGGCGTCATCTCGACCTCGTTCGGCTGCCCCTACGAGGGCCACGTCCCGGTCGAGCGGGTGCTCGACATCGCCGAGCGCGCTGGTCGCGGCGGGTGCCGAGGAGGTCGGCTTCGGCGACACGACCGGGATGGCGAACCCGGTCGCGGTGCGGAGCTTCTTCGCCGCAGGCCCGGCAGCGGCTCGGCGACGGGGTCGAGCTGACCGCCCACTTCCACAACACCCGCGGTCAGGGGCTGGCCAACGTGCTCGCCGCGCTGGAGTGCGGGGTGGACAGCTTCGAGTCGAGCTTCGGCGAGCTCGGGGGCTGCCCGGTCCCGCCGGGCGCGACCGGCAACATCGCCACCGAGGATCTCGTCTCGATGCTCCACGAGATGGGAATCGAGACCGGGATCGACCTCGCCGGCGCTGCTCGACGGCCTCGCGCGCTGCCCAGGACGCGCTCGGCCGGCCGCTCGGCAGCCACGTGCTCACCGCCGGCCCGGTGAGGTGGAACGTGATGGCCTCGACCGACACGAACCGCTCCGACGCGCTCCGCGACGCCGTCGAGCGCTCGCTCGCCGGCGGCCCCGAGCGCCACCGCGAGAAGGCCGCCGAGCAGGGCAAGCTGCCGGTCCGCGAGCGGGTCGCCCGGCTGCTCGACCCCGGGTCGTTCGCCGAGGACGGCCTGCTCGCCGGCAGCGAGGCCGCCGGGCTCGGCGCCGAGGGCGTCGTCACCGGGCTCGGCACGCTCGGCGGCCGGCCGGTCGCGGTGATGGCCAACGACCCGACGGTCAAGGCCGGCTCGTGGGCGCCGCGCACGGTCGAGAAGATCCTCCGCATCCAGGAGCGGGCGCTGGCCTCCGCGTGCCGCTCGTCTACCTCGTCGACTCGGCCGGCGCGCGGATCGACCAGCAGGTGCAGATGTTCCCCGGCCGCCGCGGCGCCGGGCGGATCTTCTACAACCAGGTCCGCATGTCCGGGGTCGTGCCCCAGGTGTGCGTGCTGTTCGGCCCGAGCGCCGCCGGCGGCGCGTACATCCCGGCGTTCTGCGACGTCGTGATCATGCGCGACGGCAACGCCTCGATGTACCTCGGGTCCCCGCGGATGGCCGAGATGGTGATCGGCGAGAAGGTGACGCTCGAGGAGATGGGCGGCGCGCGGATGCACACCTCGAGAGTCGGCTGCGGCCACGTGCTCGTGCGCCTCCGACGAGGAGGGCATCGACTTCGCCCGGCGCTACCTGGCGCTGCTTCCCCGGCAACTGCGACGGGACGCCGCCCTCGGCGCCGCCGGCCGCCCCGGCCGACGAGGGGCCGATCGCCGAGCTGATCCCGGCCGACGAGAACAAGCCGTTCGACATGCGGGCGCTGCTCGAGCGGCTCGTCGACGCCGACTCGCTGCTGGAGATCCACGCCCGCTGGGCCAAGGAGCTGATCGTCGCCTACGCCCGGCTCGACGGCCGGGCGATCGGGATCGTGGCCAACCAGCCGAAGGTCAAGGGCGGCGTGCTGTTCGTCGACTCCTCCGACAAGGCGGCCCGGTTCATCCAGACCTGCAACGCGTTCAACATCCCGCTGCTGTTCCTGGCCGACGTGCCCGGGCTTCATGATCGGCACCCAGGTCGAGCGCGAGGGGATCATCCGCCACGGCGCGAAGATGATCAGCGCCGTCTCCGAGGCGACGGTGCCGAAGCTCTCGGTGATCGTGCGCAAGGCCTACGGCGCCGGGCTGTACGCGATGGCCGGGCCCGGCCTTCGAGCCCGACTGCTGCCTGGCGCTGCCGAGCGCGTCGATCGCGGTGATGGGCCCCCAGGCGGCGGTCAACGCCGTCTACTACAACCAGCTGCAGGCGATCGAGGACCCCGAGGCCCGCGCGGCCCGCGTCGCCGAGCTGCGCGAGGCCTACGCCGCCGACATCGACATCCTCCATCTCGCGTCCGAGCTCGTGATCGACGCGGTGATCCAGCCCGAGGAGCTCCGCCGCGAGCTCATCCAGCCGCTTCGCCCTGGCCGCCGGGCGCCGGCGCGACTGGCCGGCCAAGCACACCCCGATCACGCCGGTCTAGCCCGGCGATTTCAGGGCTGGGCGCCGGCGGAGCGCGTGGCGAGGTGGCCGTCGATCTCGTCGACGAGCATGAGCGCGAGCTGCACGACGCGGCCGAGCGCCCTCCCGTCGATGTGATCCGCGGTGTCCGCGACCGTGTGTGAGCGCGGCGCCAGCCCGTCGCCGTCAAGGGCGCCGAGGCTGAGCGCCGGGATGTGCCGGACCGTCGCCGGCAGCGCCGGCCAGCACCCCCGGCTGCGGTATGGCCGCGCGCCCAGCCCCGGCATGTCGGCCGCGGTCGAGGCCGCGAGCCGGCGGAGGACGGCGAACGAGCGCAGCGGGAGCAGCGGGCCGTCGCTCGACCACCACCGCGGCTGGCCCGTCACCGCTCGGGCCGAACGCCGAGGACGACCGTGTTCGGCGCCGGCGGGTCCGGCGCTGGCGGCGCAGGTGCGACCGCAGCCCGAGGCCGCCTCCGTCGCCGGCGCCCTGGAGCAGGAGCTCGACGCCGAGGTTCGCCGGAGCGCCGCGGCCGCGAGCGCCCGCGCGAGTGCCGATCGCGGCGGCCGCCCCGGCGGCGCCGTCGCCGGCATCGGGGCCGAGGCGGCGGTGCCCTGGTCGATCAGCAGCGCCAGCGCCAGCACCAGCAGCGACGGTGGGGATGAGCTGGGCGACGCCGACGGACGTGCCCCGGCTGCCGCCCGAGGCGAATCACCGCCGTCGCCTCGACCCAGGCGAGCAGCAGGGCGAGCCAGCCGGCGCAGCCGGGCGCCGAGGCCCCCGGTGAGGCGGCGCAGGCGGCGCCGAGGCGCCGCAGCGGCGGCCGGTGAACGAGGCCGGCACGGCCGGCGTCGAGCCGGCCGGTGAGGACGAGGGTCACGGCCGCCGGCCCGGACGGCGGCTCCGGGGCGCGAGCGATGACGTTCTGGCTCGCGTGCTCCGGGGTGAGGCAGCGGCCGGGCGAGCGGGCGAACAGCCCATCGGCGATCACGCACACCATCGCCGCGAGCACGAGCGCGCCGCCGACCTGCGGCGAGCTGACCGCCACGAGGCTCCCGGCGAGCCCGAGGGCGACGTGCCAGGCCGCGGCGAGCGCCCAGTTCGGCTGGCACCAGAAGGTCTCGATCCGCACGCGGGCAGCCGCTCCGGCGGAGCTCGCCGGCGATCCATCGCGCGGCGCGGCGCTCGGCGTCCGTCCCGGCTCCTCGCTCAGGGAATGCGGCCAGGCCGGCGATCGTCTCATCGGGGGACACCGCGGGCATGTTCCCAGGGCGGCCCGCCGCCTGTGCCGCGTACGCTGCGGGCATGGCGCCGACAGGAACGTCCGAGGCCGAGCTGCTCGCCGTCGCCGAGGAGGCGGCCACCGCCGCGGCCGCCGTGCTCACCGACCGGTTCGCGTCGCTTCGGCCCCGGGCCGGGGTGGCGGCGACGGCGACGGGGTGCGGGCCAAGTGCACGCCGACCGACCTCGTCTCCGACGCCGACGTCGCCGCCGAGGCGGCGATCCGAGAGGTGCTCCGGGCCCGCCGTCCCGAGGACGCGGTGCTCGGCGAGGAGGGTGGCGAGACCGCCGGCGACTCGGTTCGGGCGGGCTCCGGTGGGTCGTCGACCCGCTCGACGGGACGGTCAACTTCCTGTTCGGGATCCCGGTGTTCGCGGTCAGCGTCGCCTGCGAGGACTCCGACGGCACGCTCGCCGGGGTCGTGCTCGACCCGCTCCGCGGCGACCGCTTCACGGCCACCCGGTCCGGACCGCCGCTCGCCGACGGCGCGGAGATCCAGGGCTCCCGGCCAGCAGGACCTCGCCGAGGCGATGGTCGCCACCGGGTTCGGCTACGACGCCGCCGTGCGGGCGCGGCAGGCCGCCGTGCTCACCACGCGTGCTGCCGCGGGTCCGGGACATCCGTCGCGCCGGCGCGGCCGCGCTCGACCTCTGCTGGACGGCCTGCGGCCGCTACGACGCCTACTACGAGCGCGGCGTCAAGCCCTGGGACATCGCGGCGGGGGCGCTGATCGCGCAGCGCGCCGGGCTCCAGGTCCACGAGCTGCCGGCGACCGAGCACGACCCGGCGGGGATCGTCGTCGCCCCGCCCGCGATCGATCGACGAGCTCCGCGCGCTCGTCGCAGCCTGAACCGCCCGGCGCGACCCTAGACTGCGCAGCGCACCGCGGCGGTGGCGGAACGGTAGACGCGGAGGCCTCAAAAGCCTCTGTCCGCAAGGACGTGTGGGTTCGAATCCCACCCGCCGTATGAAGCGCGAGTCAGGCCGCAGCCGGCTCGGGCGAGGAGGGGGCGGAGCCCTGGCCGCGGTTCCCGCGGCGCTGCTTGGCCTCCGACTCCGGGACCTCCTGCTCGACGTTCCAGCCCTGCGAGAACCCGATCATCGAGGCGACGATCAGCGCGGCCTGGACCGGGGCGATCAGCAGGATGACGGTGCCGATCACGTCGGGCGAGAGGCCCTTGCCGCCCCACAGCAGGTCCGCCGCGCCGTAGCCGACGTGATTGCGGTCGAACCAGCTCGTCCCCGATGCGCCGAGACCGGCGATCAGAGCGATGATCAGCAGCAGGATCGCGAACGCCGCCGCGATCGGCAGCAGTCCCCGGTTCCAGCGCATGATGAAGATCGCGAAGATGACGTACAGCAGCGCCCAGATGATGTTCACCGGCTTCAGCCCCTGGAGCTTGCTCCAGCCGCCGAGGGTCACGATCAACATCAGCGCGACCGAGACGAGCAGCAGGATCGCCACGATCAGCTTCGTGAGCTTGCTCGAGGCCTTGTCCCGGTTGGGATAGATGACCACATAACCGGGTCGCAGGTTCCGGACCGGGGGCACAGCCGCGGACGATACCTCCTGGACCGGCCCCGTGCAGCAATTCGGAGTGAGCCCGGAGCGGGGACTATGCTCCGGTCCGCCGCGGGCGTGGCGGAATTGGTAGACGCGCCGGCTTTAGGTGCCGGTGGGCTTGCCCGTGGGGGTTCGAGTCCCTCCGCCCGCATCGGCGCCCTTCACGGCTTGGGCCCAACGAGGCGATCGAGCAGCTCGACGGACGGGCGGTGTGAGATCGCCAGATTCCGGACGTTCGGTTGGGTCACCCGGACTCCGAGCAGCTCGCAATGCTCGCGGAAGATCGCGCGGATGTCCTTGGACAGGTTGCTGAAGAAGTACCGCGTGCAGTGATAGACCGCGTCACGACCGCTCGGCAGCTGGGTTCTCACTGTGTTCCAAGTCCGGCATCCGTCTGAGTGGATCAGCCCCTGATCAGTTCTCCGGCATGACGCGGGGTCAGTTCCAGCTGCCACGGATCGAGCGCGATCCGCCGCAGGGGCTTCCGCCCTGTTCGTGTTGCGGGAACGCATCACGGACGTGGCGGTGCGAGATGGTCACGACTTCCGAGGACCCACCCGACGCGGGCCAGCGGCGGGCGCGGCGCGGCGGGAACAGCGCCTCGGCCGCCGCGATGATCTCGCCGGTGATGCCGGGGAACCGGCGGTCGCAGGCGATTCTGAGCGACCAGCTGTTCGGTGCCTTAAAGAGGGCGTGGCCGTCGCCGAGATAGCACCCGAGGAGGTAGCACAGTACGCGGATGCCGAGCTCGGTCGCCACGACTGGGTCTCGCCGCCGTCCGGGCCAGTCCCAGTGCCCCCGACGTCCTCCATACGGAACACATGTTCGCGTCAGTCCCGGACGTGTCGCGATACAGTTTGGCGGACTCAGGGGAGTAAGCTAGTGGTCCACGCGCGCGGTCTCCAAAACCGTGAACCCGGGTTCGAATCCCGGCTCCCCTGCTTCCGCTGAACGCGGCGCCGAGGCCTCAAGGTTGCGATCGCACACCGTCTACCGCACCTTCACCACCGAGCGCCGCCGGGAGTTCGTGCGCATCACCGACGACGTCGCCGACGCCGTCCGGGAGGCCGCGATCGCCGAGGGGATGGCGCTCGTCTGCGCGATGCACATCACCGCCGGCGTGTGGATCAACGACGACGAGCCCGGGATCCAGGAGGACGCCCTGGAGTGGCTCGACAAGCTCGCGCCTCCGAGCTGGCGGGAGCCGGCGAACGACGTCGCGGCCGAACTGCTCCCGGACCCTGGGGATTACCGCCACCACCGCGGCGGGGAGGACAACGGCGACGCGCATCTCAAGAACCTGCTCGTCCACCATCAGGTGATCGTGCCGGTGACCGACGGCCGGCTCGATCTCGGTCCGTGGCAGCAGGTCTTCTACTGCGAGTTCGACGGCGGCCGTCCGAAACGGCTCGTGATCAAGGTCCTCGGTGAGTAGCTCCTCGGAGGTGTTCGCGCCGGACGCGCTCGCCGGGACCGTCGCGCTGGTCACCGGGGGCGGCACGAACCTCGGCAAGGCCGCGGCGGCCGAGCTCGCGCGCTGTGGGGCCGACGTGGTCATCGCTGGCCGGCGCGAGGAGGTGCTGCAGGAGGCCGCGGCCCAGATCGACGGGCGAGTGTCGTGGGTCGCCGGAGACATCCGCGAGCGAGAGGGCGCGGAGGCGATCGTCGCCGGCGTGCTCGAGCGTCACGGCCGGCTCGACTTCCTGCTCAACAACGCCGGCGGGCAGTACTTCGTCCCGGCCGAGTCGATCGCCCCGAAGGGATGGCGCGCGGTGCAGCGGCTCAACGTCCGCGGCACGCTCCGCATGTGCGAGGCCGCGCGGCGGCTCGCGATGGGCCCGGCGGGTTCGGGCACGATCGTCAACGTCACCGTCTCCCCGCACCACGGGATGCCGGCGATGGCCCATACCGGTGTCGCGCGGGCAGCCGTCGAGGCGTTCACCGCCGAGCTCGCGGGCGAGTGGGCGGCGGAGGGGATCACGCTCAGCGCGATTGCGATCGGACGGTTCGAGACCGAGTCGCTGCGCAAGTACCCGGCCGAGCTGTGGCGCCGGGCGGCGCTCAGCGTGCCCGTGCAACGGCTGGGCGACGTGAAGGAGTACGGCTGGCTGGTCGCGCTGCTCGCGTCACCCGTCGGGCGGACGATGTCCGGGTCGGTGGTGACGATCGACGGTGCGCTTGACAACTGGGCCGGGCCCTGGCCGCCGCCGGACCTCACCCGGGACGGGGACGTGCCCACGGAGGAGCGGAAACCGGTCCCGGAATGAGGCTTCGGAGCGGTACGATGCCGTCCGGCAGACCGGGGTGATCGAGACAGGGGGGATCGGATGAAACGGGCTCTGACATTCGTGCTGGTGGTCGCGGCCGGCGCCGTGCCGACCACAGCCTCGGCGGCCACATCGCTGACCCGGGCGGCGCTGCCATCGACCTACCTCGCCTCGTACTCGAAGGCGAAGGCCTGCTCCGATCTCATCACCCCGCCGTGGGTCTCCTGGCTGTCCTACGCCTCGGCCCGAGTCGGCGATGAGTGGCGGGTTTACGCCAGCTCGAAGTCGCTGTGCAAAACCGCACGGGCGACCGCCGACAACGTGATCAGCGAGGCCCCGCACGACGACGGCGCGGGCCAGAACTTGTCGAACATGCTGGCCTGGGGGCACCGGGCGGCTCCGCAGACCCTGGCCGGATTGAAGCCCGCGGGCAAGAGCTGGAAGTGCGAGCGGCTGCCGAGCTTCTGGGGCCGTCAGGCCGCAGATCTCGCCGAGAGCGCCCACCAAGGTCTCACCGAGCAGGCGTTCGCCGCCGCTTCGGGGGTGGCTGCGGGGGCCGGATTCTGTGAGACGAAAGCCAAGCTCACGTCAAAGAAGCAGTACAAGGGTGGGAGCTTCTTTGCCTGGGCTCCGAACACCTCGACCTGTCAGCGCGCCTATCGGCTCAAGGAGGTTCCGGACCCGGCGTTCCCCGGCGAGACGAAGCCGATCTCGGGGTTCCCGGCGGCTCTGTGGAGCGATTACGACAGGCAGGCTTGCTAGCCGCGGCGCGGGCCGCGGGTACCATCCGCTCCACCCGCGGGCGAAGTGTTGTGGTTGCACAGAAGCCTTCCAAGCTTCTAGGGCGGGTTCGATTCCCGTCGCCCGCTTGACCCCCGGTCTAGGCTGCGATCCGCTCGGCGAGCCACTCCTCGACGGCGTGCCGCAACCCCGGAGCGTCGCTCTTCAGGCCGTGGTCGCCGCGGAGGACGACGACCGCTCGCGACGGCCCCGGCTCCGGCATCCCGAAGCGGTCGTTCTCGCCCTGGACGACGAGCACCGGGACCCCGGCGCCGTCGAGCTCGTCCAGGCGGTCGGGCGTCTGCGTGCCGTCCTTGCGGCGGCCCGGCGGCTGGAGCGGGAAGGCGAGGCAGAGAACGGCGGACGCGCCCGCGGCCGCGGCCGTCCGACACGCGACTCGGGCGCCCGAGGAGCGGCCGCCGCAGATCAGCGGCCCGGTGATCGCGCCGGTGTCCCGCAGTGCGGCGATCACGGCGAGCCCACGCGGCGTCGAGCACCGGGGCCCGCGGCGGGCTGCGCCGGCCGGCCACCCGGTAGGGCTGCTCGACGAGCACGGTGCGCAGGCCGAGCTCGTCGGGCCGCGTCGGACGCGGCCCGGAGGTCGGGAGCCGCGATTCCGCCGCCGGCCCCGTGGCCGAGGACGAGAGTCCCGGCATCACCGTCGGCGTCGATGTGGACGCGGGCCGGTCCGTGCGGGGTCGTGATCTCCCGGACGTCTGAGGCGGTCGCCGAGGACCCGGATGGTGCGGTGCTCACGCTGGCCCGCCGGGCGTCAGGCCGACGCCCGCGCGGCGCGAAGCTCGGCCTTGTGCGCGCGCTTGGCCGCCTGGTAGTCGGCGAGTGCCTGGGCGGAGTCGACGTCGCCGAGCGTCGGGTGGGCCGGGACGAGGTCCTGAGCGGCGGCCACGCCGTAGCGCTTGGCGAGCACGGCGGCCGAGCGCCTTGACCTTCATCTCGCCGAAGCCGGGCAGGTCGGCGAGGTTGCGGCGCAGCGTCGTCGGCGTCGCGGGCGTCGCCCCACACCCGGCCCGCGTCGCCGTCGTAGTGCTCGAGCACGTGCACCGCGAGGTCGTGGACCCGCTTGGCCATCGCGCCCGGGAAGCGGTGGACGGCGGGACGCTCGCGGAACACCGGCTCCAGGTCGGCTGCCGGCGAGCGTCGCGGCGTCGAGCGCGCCGAGCCGCTCGCGGATCGCCAGCGGCCCCGAGAAGGCCTTCTGCACGCTCACCTGCTGATCGAGCGCGAACCCGACGAGCAGCGCCATCGGGTCGGCGGCGATCAGGCGGTTGGCCTCCTCGGAGTCGGTGAAGTGAAGCTCGTCGGGCACCGCGCGGAGATGCTACGCCGCTGACGGGGCCGGCGCGGGATCGCGCGGTTCGGCGCGCGCACCTCCGCCCGGACCGCTGGCGCGACCTCGGTCCCGAACAGCTCGATCGAGCGCATCACGTCCGCGGTGGGCGACCGCGCCGACGCTCATCTGCGCGATGTACCGGTCGTGGCCGAACAGCTCGTGCTCCATCAGCAGCTTCTCGGTCACCTCGGAGACCGAGCCGGCGGCGAGCGCGCCGCTCGGCGAGCGGAGCGCGTCGTACTCGCGCACGGCCGGACGGCGGCCAGCCGCGTTCGCGGCCGATGCGGTTCATCATCGCCAGGTAGGAGGCGGCGAACGCCGAGTCGGCCTCAGCCGTGGTCGGCGCCACGAACGCGTGGGTGTTGATCGCGAGCTTCAGCGTCGGCCGGGTCGTGCCCGGCCGCCGCCCCGGCTCGCCGGTAGAGCTCGACGAGCGGCGCGAAGCGCGCCGGCTGCCCGCCGATGATCGCGATCGTCAGCGGCAGTCCGAGCGTCCCGGCGCGGACGACCGACTGCGGCGTGCCGCCGACCGCGACCCACACCGGCAGTGGGTCCTGCACCGGCCGCGGCCATACGCCGGCATCGGTGCAGTGGCGGCGCGGTGGCGCCGGACCACGTCACGCGCTCGGAATCGCGGAGCGCGAGCAGCAGGTCGAGCTTCTCGGCGTAGAGCTCGTCGTAGTCGTCGAGGTCGAAGCCGAACAGCGGGAACGACTCGGTGAACGAGCCGCGACCGGCCATGATCTCCGCCCGGCCACCGGAGATGAGGTCGAGCTCGGCGAACTGCTGGAAGACCCGCACCGGGTCCTCCGAGCTCAGCACCGTGACCGCGCTCGAGAGCCGGATCCGCTCGGTGCGGGCGGCGATCGCGGCCAGGGCGACGGGTGGGGAGGAGATGAGGAAGTCGGGGCGATGGTGCTCGCCGATCGCGAACACGTCGAGGCCGACCTGCTCGGCGAGCTCGGCCTCCTCGAGCAGATCGCGCATGCGCTGCTCGGGCGTGATGCCGGCGGAGAGGTCGGCGAAGGTGGCGAGTCCGAGTTCCATGTTGGAGAGCGTAGCAGGTAGTTGTCCCCACAACTATCTCAGGTCAGGAAAGCGAGAGCTTGCGTCCGGCGTTGGTGGCGGACGTCATCACGCTGACAGGGGCACGGTTATGCGGATTGTCACGACGGGTAGCTCAGCAGTACCTAATCCCGTGGGGGCAAAGAGGAGGAAAGTGGAATGTTGATGGTCCTGGTTGTGGTGCTTTTGGTACTGGCGGTGGTCGGCGGAATCGCGGTCCACCCGCTGCTGTTCCTGCTCGCGCTGCTCGCGCTGCTCGCCTTCTTCAGCGGCCGTGGCCGCACCGTCGCCTGAGGCGAGTCGAATGGCATTTGCGCTCAGACAACGTGCGGGAGCCCCGGCCGCCGCACGCCGTGACGCCGCGGTCGATGACCGCGGCGCCGTCGCCGATGACGCGGCCGCCCGGCGTCCCGGACGCGGCCGTGTGGCCGCGGCCCGCGGCGCATGGGCGGTGGGATCGGTGTTGCTGCTCATCGCCCGCCTCGTGCGGTTCGTCGCGGCTGCGATCGTCACCGTGATCGTGGTCGCGATCGTCCTGCGCGTCCTCGACGCGAACGCGTCCAACGCGATCGTCAAGGACATCCACGACGTCGCGGCCTGGTTCGCGTCGCCGTTCGACGGGATCTTCTCGATCAAGAACGCGAAGCTGAACATGGCGGTCAACTGGGGCATCGCGGCCCTCGTCTACGCCGTCGTGGGCGGCTTCATCGCGAGCCTGATCGCTCGCGCCGCGCCCCGGGGCGTCGCCCCGTCGGAGCCCGTGGCCTGAGCTCAGGCAGGGATGGTGGCGCGCGGGCGGAGCCGGCCGGCTCCGCCCCCGCCACCCGCACGGGTCACCCGGTCGGAAGACCGAGTGATCGCTTGAGGTTGAAGATCGCCGAGTTCGTCTCGTCGTCGGCGGCGTCGAGTGAGTGGGCGCGCTGAAGGCTGGCCAGGGCGGCCCGCGCCTCGCCGCGGCCGGCCTCGTACAACCCCCGCTCCCGCCAGGTCGCTGGGTTCTCCGGCTGGAGTCGGGTCGCCTTGACGAACTCTCCGCGGGCGAGCCCTGGCCGGCCCGTCGCGGCGTAGACGTCGGCGAGCATGTACAGGGGATCGGGGGCCAGCGGGTTGCTCGCGGCCGCGGTCCGGGCCTGGCTGAGCGCAGCGCCGCCGTCGCCTCGGGTCAGAGCCGCCTCGGCGGCGGCCTGCGCGTCGGCGGATCGCAGTGGCAGCCACACCACCCAGGCGAGCAGCAGACCCCCCGCGACCGCGGCCGTCGCCGCGAGTCCCAGCGTCGGTCGCTCTGAGATCGCCCTGAACAGCCCCGGCCGTGCGGCCTTGCTCGGCCCGTCGGCCCGTGCCTCAGGACCTCCGCGTCCGGCGAGCCAGCCGGCGGCGAGCAGCGCGGCGAGCGCGACGATCGGCACCTCCCAGGTCTTGTCGATGGCGGAGTGCAGCCCGAACCCGACAACGACGCAGAGCAGCGTGAGCAATCCGGCCCGCTCGTCGGCGGCCGGTCCCTCCCGGGGCGCGCCGGGCCGGCGGCGGAGCGTCACCCGTGCGGCGGCCGCCCACGTGCCGAGCACGGCGAGCATCACCGCCACTCCGAGCAGCCCGAGGTCCGCGAAGGTCTCGATCGGATAGCTGTGTGCGTGGTCCGAGCGCCGGATGTCGCCGTCGTAGCGCGAGCGGACGATCCCGTACGTTCCGGCGCCGGCCCCGAGCAGGAGGTGGTGCTCGCCGATCCGCAGGCCGTCTCGCCAGTACCGCGGACGGCTGTTGCCGAGCTCGGCCAACCGCGAGGCGTTGGTCCCGGCGATGCCGTTGACACTCGTCAGGCTGTCGAAGGCGTGTGAGATCTCGCCGGTGAGCCCGCGCGAGGATGCCGCCAGGGCGACGATCCCGCCGATCGGCACGAGCGCCAGGGCCGCGAGCAGTGCGACGCCGATCCGCCGCCGCGTGTCAGCGGGCACCGTTGCGCCGTCCAGACGGGCGACGAGGATCCGGCCCGCGAACAGGAGCACCACCAGGACGAGGACGAGCACGATTCCGAACGCGATCCCGGCCGACTCCCGTGATCCCAGCGGGACGGCGTCGGCGCGGAGCGCGCGATGGCCGAGAGCCCAGCCCGTGATGACCGCGCCGCCGGCACCGCCGGCGAGCAGCACCGCCGCCCCCCGCAGGCGGAGCGGCACGACGCAGAACCAGACCGCGAGCGCCCCGACCGCGGCGACGACCGCGCTGCGGGAGTACGTGAAGACGACGACCGTGGAGAGGATCGCGACCGACGGCACGGCGAGCGCGCTCATCGCCCGGCGCCCGTCGCGCCGAGCGCCGAGCCACACCGCGACCGGGAGCCCGAGCGCGGCCACGAGTCCGGTGGCGTTCCAGTAGTCGAGCGGGACGTGGAGCCGGCCGAGTGCGTCGGCGCGGTCGAGCAGCCCGGGGAGCGCCTTCGAGACGAGGCCGTAGAGGCCGACCACGACGGCCATCAGCCACAGCCCGCCGAGGAGCGCCCGCCAGAGCTCCGGCCTCCGTCGCGCCGCCGCGATCGCCCCGACGAAGACGACCGCGTAGGACACCATCCGGTTGGCCTCGAGCCACGACTGGTCGGGGGCGGCCGACCACACGATCGACAGCGCGGTCAGCCCCGTGAGAGCGATGAACGACAGCGCCGCCCACGTTCCCGGAGCGTGCCCCCGCCGTCGCCACGGGAGGGCGAGGACCGCGGCGCCGGTCCCGAGCAGGACGATGATGACTTCGGTCCACGTATTCGATCCGAGGCTGAGACCGTCGCGGTTGGTGAACGCGATCAGCAGGAGCGCAGCGCCGAGGAGCACCGCGGCGGCGAGCTCGGGGCTCGGTCGACCGGGGTGCTCGCGGTCGGTTCCGGGCCGGTGGGATGCGGCACCGGCGGATGCCGCCGGATCCGCGCCGCGGGTCGCGCCGCCGGGCGCCGTGGCGGGGGAGGACACGGCCGGAGAGTAGCGACGGGCGGGCGCCGGATCCCTCGTAAGATCGGCGACGGCGCGGACCGCGCCGATGGCATGAGCCCGCGAACCTCGACACACCCAGCGGCCCGGGGCGCGGTGTCCGCTGACTACGACCCCGCCAACGTCCTCGACCGGCTCAGCCGTCGGGAGACGCTCCAGATCCACTATGACCAGCTGTCGCGCCGGGAGCGGGCGATCGTCGACCGGCGGCTCGGGCTGCGCAGCGGCACCGTCCTGTCGATTGGGGCGGGTTGGCATCCTGGCCGGCACCTGTTCCCCGCGCCCGCGTTCCGGCTCGTCGCGGTCGACTCCGATCCGGCGCGCGTCGCCGGCCTGCAGGAGAGCGGCGCGGCCGACGAGGCTCTCGTGGGGGAGGCGGGCGCGCTGGCGCTCACCGGACCGTTCGACGTCGTCCTCTACCGGCTCGTGCTCCACCACATCGCCGACCAGGGACCGCTCGGCCCGTGCTTCGCGGAGGCGGCGCGACTCCTCCGCCCCGGCGGCGCGATGGTCGTGATCGAGCCGGGGCTGTTCCATCCCGTCGGGCTCGGCCTCCAGGCCGCCAACCGCGCCCATCTCGGGACGCTCGTGCACGGGACGCCGGACGACATTCCGCTCTCGCCGCTGCGGCTCCGGCGTGAGGCCCGCGCCGTCGGCCTGGTCCCCGAGCTCCATGCGGTGACCTACACGTGGCGCCGGCTTCCGGCGGGAGTGCAGCGGCGCCTCCAGGCCCTTGACGGCCTCGGGTCGCGCCCGCGGGCCGCGCTGCTCGGCCACACGGTGATGCTGATCGCCCGGGCCCCGGCATAGCTGATCGCGGAACCCGGGAGATCGGGCTCGTCGAAGAGGGCTTCGGGGCAGCCCGTGCGGGCCACCCCGAAGCCGGTGCGTCAGTGCTTCCTGGCCGCCCTGCGGTGGCGCACCGCGTGGCGACGGGCGGCGTCCAACTGCGCGCGCTTGCGCAGGAACGCCTTCACCGCGGGATCGCGCGCCAGCTTCGCCTGCTGGGCCTTCGCCGCCCGTGCCGCCGATGCCGGCTGACCGGCCGCCTGGTCGAGGTGCAGGAAGTCGTACGCGAAGTACACCGACTGGTTGAGCAGCGTCTGCTTGTCGGTGCTGAACGGGACGTGGCCCGAGCCGGGGAGCGTCTCGAAGATGACCGGCACTCCGGCGTTCACCATCGCCTGGGCGGTCGCCGCGGCGTTCGCGTAGGGAACCGTCTGATCGGCCGTGCCGTTGAACATCAGGACCGGCGAATCCGACGGGTCGTAGAAGGCCTTCGCGAAGTCGGGGAGCTCGCCGGAGATCGCCATCGACGCGTTGGCATAGGACGAGTAGCCCGGGTTGCCGTCGGTGCCCGGATCGTTTGAGTTGACGGCGACGGCCAGCGCGGTGACGGCGCCGGCCGACGTGCCCTCGACCGCGACTCTGTTCGGGTCCACGCCGTACTGCGTGGCGTTCGCCCGCAGGTAGCGGATGGCCGCCTGCGCGGCGTGCTGCGCCGCAAACGCGGCGTTGACGCAGGTCTGCGACGGGACGGCCTCCTTCGAACACACCTCCGAGGTCACGAGCAGCGGGTAGTTGATCGACACGGCGACGTAGCCACGCTGAGCGAAGGTATTGGCCAGCAGGGTGACGCCGTAGTCCTGCTTGTCACCGCCGCGGAAGCCGCCACCGTGGACGATCACGATCGCCGGCCGGCTGGTCTGCGTGTCGCCGGACGGGGTGTAGAGGTCGAGTTGCTGCGGGGTGATCGTCCCCGTCGCGTCGGGTGCCTGGCCGTAGGTGATGTTGTCCTGTGTGTTCACCGTGGGGAAGATCACGTCCCGGTAGCGAAGCGGGGCGTTGCCGGCCGGGGCGGGAAGTGAGCAGCCGGCGAGGAGGACGGGGATCGCCAGCGCGGCAACGCCGGCAAGTCCCCGGCGCCAGCGGGTCCGTCCGACGGCGCGAAGAGGAAGTCGAGATGGACCACGGGTGGGAGCGGACATGCGAACCTCGGGTTTAGGTGAGAGTTATGTTCGCGCTAACCCGGCCATCGGCCGGAAGTTGCGCGCGGCTCCGGATCCGAGGTGTTCAGTGCGGGGTGACCGCGTCCGACGCCGGAACGACCGCCACAGCCAGCTCCGTGCCCCACGCCCGTGCGCGGTCGAGCTCGCCCTCGGCGAGCGGCCCCTCGCTGTCGGTGACGAGGAAGCTCGCGGTGCCCGCGATCGTGTAGCCGCGACGCTCGAGGCGCTTGGCGATCCCGCGTGAGGCGGCACCGGTGAGCCACGGAGAGTGATCGACGCGGGTGTCGAAGGCCGCCGCCGGAGCACCGGTGGCGCGGCGAAGGTCGCGGATCCATTCGCGGAGTCCGACCTCGGTCGCGGCGCCGGGCTCGACGTGTGTCGCCCCGTCCTCGTGCCCGGCCTCGACCGCCATCTGGCGCGTGCGCTGCGTCGCCATCCCGTGCATGTGCGTCGGCCCTCCGACGACGAGCAACCCGACGGGCTGATCGAGCCTCCCGGCCTCGTGGACCGGCCGCACCTCGGCGACCCCGAGCCCCTCGGCGATCGCCTCGGCGATCGCGCGCGTATTGCCGTAGACCGATTCGTAGACGACGAGGGACCGCATGCCGTATGACCCTAGCTCGGTCGCTCGCGCGGTCATCGGGGGCTCGGGCTGATCGGAGCTCTGTACTTGTCCACCGCAATTCACGATTCCTCGGTTGGCTACCAACCCAGCCGTGCTCGGTGTCCGAACCCAGGGTAAGAAGGGTCCATGAAAGCTCTCACTTGGCAAGGAGTCTCCGACGTCCGCGTCACTGACGTCCCCGACCCCGCCATCCACGCACCGACCGACATCATCGTCCGGATCACATCGACCGGGCTGTGCGGATCCGACCTCCACCTGTACACCGTGCTGGCGCCGTTCCTCGACGCGGGCGACGTCCTCGGACACGAGCCGATGGGCATCGTCGAGGAGGTCGGGCCCGAGGTGACCGCGGTCGCGGTCGGGGACCGCGTCGTGATCCCGTTCAACGTCGCCTGCGGCAACTGCTGGATGTGCGACCACCGTCTCCACTCGCAGTGCGAGACGACACAGGTCCACGAGTATGGGACCGGTGCATCACTGTTCGGCTACACCAAGCTGTACGGCCAGGTCCCCGGCGGGCAGGCCGAGCTGCTCCGCGTCCCGTTCGGCAACTTCCTGCCCATCAAGGTTCCCGAGGGTCCACCGGACGACCGCTTCGTCTTCCTGTCCGATGTGCTCCCGACGGCGTGGCAGGGTGTCGAATACGCCGCCGTCCAGGCCGGAGGCTCGCTTGTGGTGCTGGGGCTCGGTCCGATCGGCGACATGGCGTGCCGAATCGGACAGCACCGCGGTCTTCGGGTGATCGGGGTGGATCTCGTTGCGGAGCGTCTCGAGCGGGCCCGCGCCCGCGGGGTGGAGGTGTTCGACCTCTCGCAGACCGACGATCTGGCCGGCGCGATCCGGGAGGTGACCGATGGTCGGGGGCCCGACGCGGTGATCGACGCAGTCGGAATGGAGGCACACGGTTCGCCGGTTGCCGGCATCGCTCACAAGCTGGCGGGTCTGTTGCCGGATGCCCTGGCCCAGCCGATGATGGAAAACGCCGGCGTCTCGAAGCTTGCGGCACTCCAGTCCGCGATCGAGATCGTCCGGCGCGGTGGCACGATCTCGCTCAGCGGCGTCTACGGCGGTGCGGCGGATCCGCTGCCGACGCTCCAGCTGTTCGACAAGCAGATTCAGGTTCGCCAGGGCCAGGCCAACGTCAAGGCGTGGGTCGACGAGATCCTCCCGCTGCTCACTGATGACGACCCACTCGGCGTCGATTCGTTCGCGACCCACCATCTTCCGTTGTCGGATGCGCCCCGCGCCTACGAGCAGTTCCAGAAGAAGGAGGACGGAATGGTCAAGGTCATATTCAAGCCGTGAGCATCCGACCCGGTTTGAAAGAAACGAGGCCGGTTCGACGAGGCGCGTTCGCGGTGAGCCTCTGAGCCATGGGCCGTCGTTCGCACTCGTCCGCAGATTCGACCGGCGAGTTGCGCGCGCTGTTCGCGCGGTGGCAGGAGGGCGGGGACGTACGGGCGCGTGAAGAGCTTCTCGAGCGGTTCCTGCCGCTGGCCCGCAAGCTCGTCGGCCGCTATGCCCGGACCTCCGAACCCCGCGACGATCTCGTGCAGGTGGCATCGATCGGCCTGCTGCAAGCGATCGACCGGTACGACCCGGACCGTGGCGCAGCGTTCAGCTCGTTCGCCGTCCCGACGATCCTCGGCGAGCTCAAGCGCCACTTCCGCGACCACTGCTGGTCGATGCATGTTCCGAGGCCTGAGCAGGAGCTGGCCCTCCGGGTCGGGCGCGCAGAGAGCTCGCTTGCCACCCGGCTCGGCCGGTCGCCGACCGCCCAGGAGCTCGGTGACGAGCTCAGCCTGTCGGTGGAGGAGGTCTGCGAGGGACTCGGGGCGGCTGCTTCCTACCGCGCCCTCTCGCTCAACGCGCCAATGAATGACGACGAGGGCGAGCCGAGCGAGCTCGGCGCGACGGTCGGGGCCCCGGAGGAGGGGTATGAGCTCGTCGAGGTCACGGCGGCGCTGGGTTCCGTGATGCAGAAGCTCAGCCACGAAGAGCGCACGCTGATCGATCTACGCTTCGGCGAAGAGCTCAGCCAGCGCGAGATCGGCACCCGGATCGGTGTGTCGCAGATGCAGGTCTCGCGGCTGTTACGTCGCGCCCAGCGCCACCTCAAGGAGGTGGCCGCCGCCGAGGCGCCCGACATCGAGCTCCGGTTCGACAGCGCGCGGATCGGCGGCCCGAACACCACCGCGGCGGTCTAGTTCGACGGCACCCGGCCCCGCCGGAACGTCGTGCTCAGGGCGCAGCTAGTTCCGCGAGCCGAGCCCGGTCAGGAATTCGCGCACGCGCCCGGGGCCGCTCGCCCCGTGGCCGAGGGTGGGCGTCGCGCCCTCGGCTCCATCGCGCAGGCCCTCGGCCAACTCAGTCAGCGTGCTGAGCGCATCGTGCTGGGCCGTCCATCCGAGTTGCTCCCGGGCCCGTGTGGTGTCCATTACGGGCACTGAGAGGGCCATGTCAAGCCAGCCCGGTTCGGTCGGCTGGAGGTGCAGCCGGTATGTCCCGGCCGCCACCGCACGGAGGACTCTGGCCGGGACGGGAAGAGGTCGAGCGCCGACGAGACCAGTGATCTCCTTCACGCCGATCGGTGGCTCGGCGGCGATGTTGAACGCGCCCACGGCGTCGCCGAGGACGGCACGCCGGTACGCGTCGCCCACATCGTCACTGTGCACGGCCTGGAATCGCAGGCCCTTGATCGCGGGGACGACCGGGATCAACGAGGTGTTCAGGAGGCGGTTAGGGATGAGGGGTCCGATGAACAGGCGCCGGATCTCGGTCGCCGCCTCCCGCTTGAAGATCAGCCCCGGGCGCAGTCGCACGATCCGGAGTCCCGGGTGCGCATCGGCAACCTGATCGAGCGCTCGCTCCACCGCTGCTTTGTGGCGGGAATAAAAGGACGAGTCGATCCCATCGGTCGGCCAGTCCTCGTCCACGGGGTGGTCCTTCGGCCCCGGCGAGTAGGCGCCAACCGACGACGCGTAGACCAGCGTTCGCACTCCGGCCGCCGCCGCTGCCGCGAACACCCTGCGGCTTCCGTCGATGTTGACCCGCCGGGTCAAAGCCTCGTCGCGACCGGGCTGGATCAGCCAGGCGAGATGGATGACGGCGTCGACGCCGTGGAAGATCGTCTCCAGATCGGCCTCACAAACGTCGGCGGCGAGAAAGCTGGCGCCGGGCAGCGGAGAAGTGGGTGCGCGCCGGGCAACGCCCAGAACATCGTGGCCCTCGCGCGTGGCGGCGAGTGACGCGAGGACGGAGGTTCCGACGTTCCCAGTGGCGCCGGTGACGACGATGCGCATCGGGCGCTCATACCCCGTACAGCTGGGATCACGCTTCGGCGGCTGAAGAGGACGACCACCGGTTCGACGAAGCCGGCGGGACGGCATACCCTCCGAGGCTGCGATGCGGGCGCGCCGATGATCTCCGGAGCCACAACCCCTGGTGTGGTGAGCGAGCCCACGCCGCAGCTCGTCTGAGGTGGCCGTGATTCGCATCGGGTGCTCGGGCTGGATGTACGACGACTGGCGGAGCCGGGTGTACCCCGAGCGGCTGCCCAAACGCCGCTGGCTCGAGGCCTACGCCGAGCGATTCAGCACGGTCGAAGTGAATTCCACCTTCTATCGGCTCGCCCGCCGCACCGCGGTCACCGGCTGGGTCGATCAGACTCCGCCCGGGTTCCTGTTCGCCGTCAAGGCGAGCCGCTATCTCACCCACGTGCGGCGGCTGCGCGAACCCGCCGCCGGCATCGAGCGATTCTACGAGCCGCTCGAACCGCTCCGCGAGGCCGGGCGTCTCGGCCCGGTTCTGTGGCAGCTGCCCGAGAACTTCCATCGCGACGACGCGCGGCTCGCCGAGCTCCTGGCAGCGCTGCCCGGGGGTCGCCACGCGATCGAGTTTCGCCACGCCAGTTGGCTCGCACCGGAGGTATTGGCGATGCTGAGGGAGAGTGATGCGGCTCTGGTCATCGCCGATCACCCGAGGCGCTCTTTTGGCCTGGAGGAGGCGTCGCCGGGGTGGCGCTACGTCCGTCTGCACGCGGGGACACGCGGCCGGCGCGGGAACTACTCCGCGACCGAGATCGCCGAGTGGGCCAGACGGATCGCGGCGTGGCGGTCGCGCGGCGACGTCTTCACGTACTTCAACAATGACTGGGAGGGCTTCGCGCCGGCCAATGCGACGGCGCTCGAGCGGGAGTTGGCCCGCGGATAGGGGCGGACGCCAACTCAGAACGGGAGGCTGGGCAGCGCGACCGCGCCGTCCGGCCAGACGGCACCTTCGTGCAGGGGCCGCCACATCGCGAGCGGCGGCATCGGTGCGGTGCCGTCCGGCTGGAGGACCGTCACCGGCTCCGCGAGGTCCGTGAACCCGAGCTTGCGGTACAGGCCGGCCCGGTCCTCGTGGCAGAACAGGAACGCGAACGCCGGTCCGAGCGTCGCGGCGCGGCCGAGGGCGGACTCGACGACTTCGCGGGCCAGCCCGCGGCCACGGTGGGCGGCGTTGACGATCACCCCGCCGATGCCGACCACGGGGAATTGAGTGCCGCCCACCTCGACCACGACGAGAACCATGCCCGTGGAGGCGATCAGCCGTCCGCGATCGTCCTGGAGGGCGACGTGCTGTGTCTTCGGGCGGAAGTGCATCGTCACGCCCGCCGAGTCGAACGGGTCGGACTCGTCCCCCTCGAGCTCGTGACGTGCCGCCGGGGTCAGCGCTCCGAACTCGACGATTTGCATCCGCTCATCGAACCACGATCGGTGCGCCCGGTGGCCCGTCGGCGGCCTGGCCGATCGGGGCGCGGCCGTGGCGCCGATCGAACAGGTACAGGCCGATCACGAGCGCTGGGAGCAGGTTCATCCACAGCACGTGCCGCACCGTCTGCTCGTGAGCGAAGACGGTTCGCAGCGGGCCGGCGATCCAGTGCAGGCCGTGGGGAACACCGCGCGTGGCGGTCCACGCGCCGAGAGCCTCGATCGTGGTGAGGACCCACAGCACGATCCAGCGCGCGATCGTCAACCGGAGGAGGAGCAGGAACGGAAGCGTGACCAGCAGCAGGCGGCTGAACGGATTGTCGGGCAGCCACAGGTAGCCGGCGAGGATCGACCAGATGACGGCCTCGCGGATCTCGATCCGGCGCGCGGCGTACAGCGCGAACACGGCGAGGATCGAGACGACGAGCCCGATCCGGGCCTCGGTCGCGGCGTAGACCCCGATCCGGGAGAGCAGCAGCGTCGGGCTGGCGAAAAGCGGGGGGTCGATGCCGAGGCGGCCGTTCCGGCGGGGGAAGGCGTCGAGGCTGTGCGGGAACCAGGGGAGGTTGCTGAGCAGGAGCACGAGGGCGAAGGCGCCGACGAAGACGAGTCCGCGCCGCCCGGACCGGCGCCAGCTGTACAGAGCCATCGCCGGCGCGGCGAACGTGCCCAGGAACTTGAACGCGCCGAGGACCGCCGCGGTCGCCCAGGCCCCCCACTCGCACCCCCGCTCGAGCGCGAGGATCCAGATCACGATCCCGAGGAACAGGATCGTCCGGTCCTCCGCGAAGGCGGTGAATCCGATCAGCACGAACGGGTTGAAGGCGTAGAACAGGAGAAGGCCGAGTCGCCAGCGCCGTGGGCGGGCGAGGGCGAGCCCGATCAGCAGCAGCGTTGCCGCGTCGGCGAGTACGAACGTCACCCTCAGCGTGGTGGGGGAGTCGTGGAGCTTCAGCAGTGCGGTGAAGAACGCGACCTCGAGCGGAGGGTTGTTGCTGTCGCGGGGCGGGAACAGCCCGTGCGCGGGCGGCGCGAACGGGTTGATGCCATGCAGCGGCAGCCGGCTGAAGTACGTGTACATCCGGAGGTCCTCGCCCCCGCGGGTGTGGGCGATGATCAGCAGCCGCGCGGCCACTGCGGCGAGGGTGAGCGCGACGACGCCGATCAGCCACCGCCGCTCGGAGAGCGCATCGAGCCGGCCGCCGGCGGTCGAGGACGCCCGTGCCCCGATCTCACGAGCCCGGGATCGAACGCCCGGGCCCGCAACACCGGCATCGCCTCGCGTCATCGCGCGCAGGCTACTCAGGTCTCGACGAGCGCCTTCAGGTGGTCCACGGTCCGCCTCGCATCGCGGCGCAGCGACGGCGCCACGAGGGTGTCGACCAGTCGCCCGAGCGGGCCGAGCGCCGGGCGGTAGGAGATCTCGTGGCGGTAGTCGGTGGCGTCGCCGTCGGGGGCGAGTGTGCATTCCAGACGGACGTCCCGGGCGAGCGGGATCCCCGAGCCGGCGTGGATGGTGTGGCGGGGCGGGTCGGCCGAGACGACCCGCCACGTCGACCGGGCGGTCCACGGACCCATGATCCGGTTGCGCTCGTCGTAGGTCACCCCTGGGTCGGCCCTCGGTGCATCGACACGGGTGACGGCGAGCGTGTTCACCACCCACTCGGCATAGCGCTCCGTCGCCCCGAGCAGCTCCCACACCCGCTCGATCGGGGCGGCGATGCGGATCTCGGCGGTGATCGACGTGCGCCCGGCCATCGGCGTGAGGCTACCCGGGATGGGCGGGTGGTCGAGCTCGCAGCATTGCCGGGCCGCGCGGCAAACCCGATCGACCCAGGCCACGGCCGTGAGCGGTCAGCAGCGACAGCGCTTCATCGACACGGCGCCTGGGTAGTGCAGGCACATCCGGGGACTCGACGAGACGGTGGAAACCAGTGCGGAGAACGAGGACCGTCGGTCCGACGACCCCTGATGCGCGAACCTGTGGTGCACCCCCTGCCCATCGACAGCGCGAGCGCGAATTGGCCGCGAGGCATCGCCGAGCTCACCTTGGAGACCGAGGATCTGGCCGCGATGGAGCGCTTCTACGCTGGGATGCTCGGGCTTGAGGTGCTCGACCGGGCCGACGACCATCTGTGGCTCGCGCTGGGCGAGCGGACGCGCCTCGGTCTTTGGCTGCCGGGCATGAAAGAACACGGCGATCGTGGAGGACGTCACGTCCACTTTGCCGTGTCGGCCGCGCCGTCGATGCTTGATGAGATCTGTCGCCGGCTTGCCGGCAACGGTGTCTCAGTCGAAGGACCGATCGAGCACGAGGGCGGTGATCGTTCGATCTACGCGGACGACCCGGCCGGAAACCGCATCGAGATCTGGGACTTCTTCACCCGACCGCGCAACGCTCGTGCCGGGGTGGATGCGTTGAGGTGATCGACCTGCGCGGGCGGCTCACGGCGCTGAGACCGTGAAACGGTCCTCTCCGGAGGCCCGCGATGAGTCGCGTGAGCATCGTCTCGATCGCAACCTGATCGAGCTGCTGAACGAGCTGCGCGTCACCGGCACCGGCATCCAGGTGATGCTGGCGTTCCTGCTCATCGTGCCATTCAACGCGAGATACGGACGGCTGACCACATTCGAGCGTGCGATCTACTTCGTCGCACTGATCAGCATTGCGGGCTCGGCCGTCCTGCTGATCGCTCCGTCGGTGCACCACCGACTTTTGTTCCGCCGTCGTCAGCGACCGTTCATCATCGCGATGGCCAACCGACTGGCCATCGCAGGGATGCTGCTGTTGGCGATTGGCCTCACCGCGATTCTGGTCCTGCTGGCCCATGTGGTGTACGGCCCGACGGCCGCGATCCTGGTCGGGATTCTCACTGGCACCATGGTGACTGGACTGTGGTTCGCGATACCGCTCGCGCGTCGGCACGCCCAGGACGATTGACAGTCCTCCGGACCAGCGTCGGCAGTGCCCGACACCGATGCGTCGGGGGACGCCGACGGGTGCGCCGGACCAGCTCGACGGCTTCGCGGGAGGGGCTACTGCGCGCGCCGACGAGCGTCGACGAACTGGTCCGGCGTAGCCGGAGTCTGCACGGGCGCAGGTCCTTGACCAGAGGGAAACGGACCGGGTGACTCGGCATGGCTGGCGGTTGTCTTGTCCGAGCGACGCGGACGCAGAAGCACGCTGACAAGAACCGCGACAATCAGCGCGACTGCGGCCAGCGGGAGCAGGATGATGAGGAAGATTCCTCCGGAGGCGATACCGCCGATGACCGCCAGCACAGCAAGAACCAGAGCGATGATGTAGAGCCACATGAGGTCGGTCTACCCAGGATTGGGGTGTTCGGATCGCGGCGTGGTGACGATGTGCTGTTCCATACACGAGGTGGCATCGTGCGGTCCGTCGACGATGTGCATCGGGACCGCGACACGATGACGAGCCAGGCATCGTGGACACCAGCGGGGGGCCAGCCAGCCGTTGCGTGGCCAGACGGTCAGCGAGCACCGGGAACAGCGCAGATGGGCGTGGTTGGACATTGAGACGGCGGGCTGCTCCGGGCCTCACGATCGGTCGGAGAAACCGGTACCGCGGAGCTTCGCCCCTGACGCCGCCTACCGGCGCGATGAGTTCGTTCTCAACCGGCGCCGCCCTTGTCGGCTTCGGATGAACTCGTTCGCCGCGCGGATCGACCCCGTGATGTCGCAGCGCACGGGGGCCCTCGCCGGCATGCAGCGCCGGGCCGAGGAGCGTGTGAGCGACTCCGCTGGGGGTAATCCCCAGCGATGGGGATGGCGACTGCGTTGATCGTCACCGACATGCTCAACCGCTACGAGCACGAAGATGCCGAGCCACTGCGCGAATCGGTGCGCTGGACCATCGATCCACTTCGGAGGCTGCTCGACAATGCGCGCGAGCAAGGCCTGCTGACCGTGTACGTCAACGACAATCACGGCGACTGGAGCGCCGGGCGCCAGGAGCTCGTGCAACACGCGCTCGAGGGTAGGTACCGCGATCTCGTCGAGCCGGTCGTACCGGCCGAGGACCTGCCATTCGTTGTCAAAGCTCGGCACTCGGTGTTCTACGAAACCCAGCTCGATTACATGCTGCGGCGCAACGGCATCAGCCGGTTGATCATCGCCGGCCAGGTCACCGAGCAATGCGTCCTGTACTCGGCACTCGATGCCTACGTCCGTCACTACGAGGTCATCGTGCCGCGGGACGCCGTGGCTCATATCCACCAGGATCTCGCCGAAGCATCGCTGACGATGATGAAGCGCAACATGCGTGCCACCATCACCTCTTCAGCCGACGCGCTGAGCTGGACGCATCGCTCAGGCCGAGCCTGAGCATGCGCATTTCGGTGTGCCGACCGAGCTCGGTCGAGGCTCAGCGAAGAGCCCGGACCGCGTAGGCTCCGGCGGCGCTCGCCCCTGCGGCGAGGCCGAGTCCGGCACGGTGTCGACTCAGCCAGGCCTGCGGGCTGCGCCTCACGGACTGTGCGTCAAAGATCCCGTGGGCCCCATCGTCGCGCTCGGCGTCCGTCGGCGCGAACAGGTTGACGGCGCGAGTCCCGTCCTCAGCTCGGTCGGCCTGCTGGCCGTCGACCGCTGTGGCGGCCAGGTAGCGCTCTGCGGCCCACGATGCGAGACGGTTGCCGACGATGGTGTACACAGTCGGAAACCCAACCCAGTATTCGCGTCGGCGGTGCTCGGCCGCCCACCGGATCGCCCGGGCGGCGACCTCCGGCTCGTAGATCGGCTTGACCGGCTGCGGGTGGCGCGGCATCCGGCTGAGGCAGTGGCTGAACTGTGGCGTGTTGAGGCCCGGAAGCTGAACAGCCGTGAGATGGACGGCGCTTCCCCGGTGGCGGAGCTCGCACCGGACCGATTCGAACACGCCCTGCGTAGCGTGCTTCGCTCCGCAGTACGGCGCCTGCAACGGGATGCCGCGAAAGCCCAACGCGGAGCCGACCTGGACGATCGCGCCGCGGTCGCGCGGGAGCATCCGCCGCAGCGCGACCTGAAGACCCCACACGGCGCCCAGATAGGTGACCCGTGTCGCCCGCTCGAACTCCTCCGGGGAGACCTGGTCGAAGAACGCGAAAACGGTGGTCATCGCGTTGTTCACCCACACGTCGATTGGCCCGAGCGCGTCTTCGATGTCGGCGGCCGCGGCCTCAAGCTGCTCGTGCTCGGCGACGTCAGCGCAATGTATGGAGGGCTCACCGCCGAGCTCTCGGACGTCGCGAGCCGCCGCCTCGAGTCCGGCTGCGCCGCGAGCGATCAGGCCGACTGCCGCGCCGCCGCGCGCAAACTCGCGTGCAGCCGCGCGACCCACCCCCCCCGAGGCGCCCGTGATGACGACGACACGCCGCTCAGAACGATTAACCATTCATCCGGATGTACCCATTCACCCGGGCGCGCGAACAAGGTTTGCCTGCGAATGTTCGCCGTGCGGTTGCCGGCGGACCGGGCGGGGTATTCCCTCCGGATCGAGCACGCACAGTCGAGCGAGCCGGCGACCGTGCCGGCTCAGGAGGGTGGACAGTCGACGGCATGAAGATCTGGGGTATTTCCTTTCCAGCGAGGAATGGGGCCCGCGCGAGCTCGTCGAGCAAGCGGTCCAGGCCCAGGCGGCCGGTTTTGATCGGCTGTGGATCTCCGACCACTTTCATCCGTGGAATCACGAGCAGGGCCACTCGAGCTTCGTCTGGGCGACGATCGGTGCGATTGCACGGGCTGCTCCCGGAATGACGTTGACAACCGCTGTGACCTGCCCCACGATGCGCATCCATCCCGGTGTTATCGCCCAGGCCGCGGCAACCGCGGCGCTCCTACTTGATGGACGCTTCCGGCTCGGCGTGGGCTCCGGAGAAGCGCTCAACGAGAGCATCTTTGGCGGACGATGGCCAGCCGCTGACGAGCGGCTCGAGATGCTCGAAGAGGCGATCGAGGTGATCAGGCTCCTTTGGCAGGGAGGCGTGCAGAGTCACCGGGGTCGCCACTACCGCGTGGAGCACGCACGCGTGTTCGACCTGCCGCAGAAGGAGCCGCCGATCATCGTCTCGGGCTTCGGCGAAAAGGCGGTGGAGCTCGCGGGGCGGATTGGTGACGGCTACTGCACGGTCGGTCCCGACGCCGACTCAGTGACGCACTTTCGCAGGCTCGCCGGGAGCGACAAGCTCGTGCAGGGCGGTTTGAAGGTGTGTTGGGGCGAGGATCCGCAAGCTGCCCGCCGCATGGTCCACCGCCTGTGGCCCAACGAGGGCCTTCCCGGCGAGCTGGCGCAGATCCTCCCCACGGTGGAACACCTCGAACAGGCCAGCGAGCTGGTCACCGAAGACCAGGCCACCGCGGACGTGCCCTGCGGGCCCGACATCGAAGCACACCTCACCGCGATTCGCGCGTACGTCGACGCGGGGTTCGACGAGCTGTACATCAATCAGATCGGGCCCGACCAGGACGCCTTCTTCGCCGCTTACCGAGAGCACGTGCTTCCGGCGCTTCAGCAATGAAAACCGGGACCGGCGGAAGTGGATCCCGCTCGCCGCTCGCCACGGGTCTTTATCGCGGCGGTGCGTCGGCGCATCCATCCCGTGGATCCGGCGGGCGAGTCGGCTTGAAAACCGCGGGCCGGGGGTACACCGCCAGGTGATGGCTCGTCCGTCGCGTGTCCTGCCGCCGCTCCTGCGTCAGCTCGCTGGGGATCGGCTCGGCCTCGGCGCCGCCGCGCAGTCCAAACGCTCGCGCGCGCTGACCGCGCGGACGCAATCGGCCGACCGTGTCATCAAGTCGGTGTGTCCGTACTGCGCTGTGGGCTGCGGCCAGAAGGTGTACGTGAAGGACGAGAAGGTGATCCAGATCGAGGGGGATCCGGACTCGCCGATCTCCCGCGGGCGGCTGTGCCCGAAGGGCGCGGCTCGCGAGCGGCTCGTCAACTCCGCCGACGCGAGCGACGCAGGTCCGGTACCGGCCGCCCGGGCGGCACCGAGTGGCAGGAGTTCGTCGCTCGAGCAGGCGACCGACATGATCGCCGACCGCGTCATCCGCACCCGCGCGCGAGACGTGGGAGGAGCCGAACGAGGAGGGGCAGCCGCTCAACCGGACACTCGGCATCCACTTCCTCGGCGGCGCGACGCTCGACACCGAGGAGAACTACCTGATCAAGAAGTTCTTCACCGCGGCCGGCGCGGTGTCGATCGAGAACCAGGCCCGCATATGACACAGCTCGACGGTCCCCGGTCTGGGGACCTCGTTCGGGCGCGGCGGCGCCACCACGTTCCAGCAGGACCTGCAGAACTCCGACTGCATCCTGATCATGGGCTCGAACATGGCCGAGCAGCACCCGGTCGGCTTCCAGTGGGTGATGGAGGCCAAGGAGCGCGGTGCCAAGGTGATCCACGTCGACCCGCGCTTCACCCGGACCAGCGCGATGGCCGACCGCCACATCGCGTCCGGGCCGGGCAGCGACATCGCGTTCCTCGGCGGCGTGTCCACCAGATCTTCGAGCAGGGCGCCGTGTTCGAGCGAGTACGTCCGCCACTACACCAACGGGCCGGTGATCCTCAAGGAGGAGTTCCGCGGACGCCGACGAGGCGGGCGGCTTCTTCTCCGGCTGGAATCCGGACGACAGCGCCTACGCGATCGACTCTTGGGGCTACGCCGGGCACGAGCGGCGAGGCGACCGCCGGCAAGTCCGAGCAGGAGGCCGACGTCTCGGGCGAGCAGGCCCACGGTGCCCACGGGATGCAGCTCGACGGGCGGTGAGCCGCCGGAGCTCGATTCCACGATGCAGCACGAGCGCTGCGTACTCCAGACGCTGCGCCGCCACTTCGCGCGCTACACGCCGGAGGTCGTGGCCGAAATCTGCGGCTGCTCGCCGGAGGACGTCGTCGCGGTCGCCGCGCGCGCTGTGCGAGAACTCAGGGCGCGAGCGCACCTCCGCGATCGTCTACGCCGTCGGCTGGACCCAGCACACGGTCGGCGTCCAGAACATCCGCGCGGCGTCGATCATCCAGCTGCTGCTGGGCAACATCGGCCGTCCGGGCGGGGGCATCCTCGCGCTCCGCGGCCACGCCAACATCCAGGGCTCGACCGACATCCCGACGCTCTACAACATCCTGCCCGGGTACATCCCGATGCCCCACCCGCAATCGCACCCGAACCTCGACAAGTTCGTCGAGCTCAACGGTCCCGACACCGGGGCGTGGGGCAACCTGCGGCCGTACATCGTCTCGCTGCTGAAGGCGTGGTGGGGCGAGGCGGCGACCGAGGAGAACGACTTCTGCTTCGGCTACCTGCCGCGCATCGACGGCGACCACTCGCACTACGCGATGATGCTGAGGATGCTCGACGGCGGCGTGAAGGGCATGTTCTGCGTCGGGCAGAACCCCACCGTCGGCTCGGCGAACTCGAAGCTGCATGCGGCTCGCGCTGGCCAAGCTCGACTGGCTCGTGGTCCGCGACCTCCAGGAGGTCGAGACGGCCACGTTCTGGCAGGACTCGCCCGAGCACGAGACCGGCGAGGTCCGAGCGCGAGGACATCGCCACCGAGGTGTTCTTCCTGCCCGCCGCCGCGCACACCGAGAAGGACGGGACGTTCACCAACACCCAGCGGCTGCTGCAGTGGCACCACAAGGCGGTCGAGCCGCCCGGCGACTGCCGCTCCGAGCTGCACTGGATCTACCACCTCGGACGCCCGATCCGGGAGAAGCTGGCCGGCTCCGAGGACCCGAGGGACCGGCCGATCCTCGACCTGTCCTGGGACTACCCGCTCGCAGGGCCCCCACGACGAGCCCGACGCCGAGCACGTCCTGCAGGAGATCTCCGGCCGCGCGGCCGACGGGTCGTTCCTCGACAGCTACGACGACGCTCGAGGCAGGACGGCTCGACGACCGCGGGCTCGTGGATCCACTGCGGAATCTTCAAGGACGGCGTCAACCAGTCGGCCCGCCGGCGTCCCGGGCGCCGAGCAGAACTGGATCGCCAACGAGTGGGGATGGGCGTGGCCGAAGGACACGCGGATCATCTACAACCGCGCCTCCGCCGACCCCGAGGGCAGGCCGTGGTCGGAGCGCAAGCGCTACGTGTGGTGGGACGAACCGAGGAGGACAGTGGACGAGGCTCGGCGACTCCCCGGACTTCCCGCCGACGAAGGCCCCCGACTACCGGCCGAGCCGACGACGCCAAGAAGATGGACGGCGATCGCCGGCGACAAGCCGTTCATCCTGCATCCCGACGGGCGCGGCTGGCTGTACGTGCCCACGGGCCTCGTCGACGGTCCGCTCCCCGTCCACTACGAGCCCCACGAGTCGCCGTTCGCCAACGCGCTCTACGCCCAGCAACACAACCCGACCCGGCAGGTCTTCCCCCGTCCGGAGAACGCCTATAACCCGTCGAGCGGAGAAGCGGGCAGCGCTGTGTTCCCGTTCGTCCTCTCGACCTATCGCCTCACCGAGCATCACACGGCGGGCGGGATGTCCCGGACCATCGAGTACCTGGCCGAGCTCCAGCCGGAGTTCTTCTGCGAGGTCTCGCCCGCCGCTCGCGGCCGAGCGCGGGCTCGAGCACGGCGGCTGGGCGACATTGATCACCGCGCGCAACGCCGTTGAGGCCCGGGTGATGGTCACCGAGCGGATCAAGCCGCTGCGAATCCAAGGACGGGTCATGCACCTCGTCGGGGCGCCGTACCACTGGGGCGGCGCGGGGATCGTCACCGGCGACTCGGCCAACGAGCTGCTCCCGCTCGTGCTCGACAACAACGTCCACATCAACGAGTACAAGGTCGCCACCTGCGACATCCAGCCCGGGCGCCGGCCCCGAGGACCGGCACGGCTGGCACTCGTCGAGGACTATCGACGCCGCGCCGGGGTGAGGGCGTGAAGCTCGAGACCCACGCATGGCCCGGGACCTACGGCGAGGAGGCGAAGCCGCGGATGGGCTTCTTCACCGACACCTCGGTGTGCATCGGCTGCAAGGCGTGCGAGGTGGCGTGCAAGGAGTGGAACCAGATCCCGATGTCGCTTCAGGGGTTCTCCGGCAAGTCCTACGACAACACGGTCGACCTGGGCGCGGACACGTGGCGGCACGTGGCGTTCATTGAGCAGCAGCTTCCGGTCGACGTGACGGAGGGCGGCTCGCTCGTGCAGGTGGCTGAGCGCGGCGCGGCGATCGAGTCGGGGCTGGAGACCTATCAGGACGGCGACGGGATGCGGTGGCTGATGGCCTCCGACGTGTGCAAGCACTGCACGAACGCCGCCTGCCTCGAGGTCTGCCCCACCGGCGCGCTGTTTCGCACGGAGTTCGGGACCGTCGTCGTGCAGGAGGATGTGTGCAACGGCTGCGGGTACTGCGTACCCGCATGTCCCTTCGGGGTGCTCGACAAGCGCGAGGAGGACGGCCGGGTGTGGAAGTGCACGCTCTGCTACGACCGTCTCAAGGACGACCAGGAGCCGGCGTGTGCACAGACATGTCCGACTGACTCGATCCAGTTCGGCGAGCTCTCAGAGCTGCACGAGCGCGCCGAGCGGCGGCTCGCGCAGCTCCGGGACGCGGGCCAGTCGCAGGCGCGCCTGTATCTCGCCGACGATGACGGCGTCGGGGGCGCGGGAGCCTTCTTCCTGCTGCTCGACGAGCCCGAGGTCTACGGTCTTCCGCCGGACCCGCTCGACACAGTGCACGAGATCGGCTCGATCTGGGCGGCCGCGGCCGCCGCCGCGGCGGCGCTCGGGGTCGCGGTCGTAGTCGCGGTGATCGGCGGCCGGCGGTGAGTGAGGGGGCGGCGGGCGGTCGCGAACCCCTGCGGTCGTATCACGGTCAGCCGGTCATCAAGCAGCCGGTGTGGACGTGGGAGATTCCCGTGTACTTCTTCACCGGCGGGATGGCAGGAGCGAGCGCAGCCCTCGCGCTCGGCGCCGAGCTCGGCGGGAACGAGACGCTGGCGAGGCGGTCGTGGGCGATCGCCCTGTCCGCAGTCGGCGTCAGCCCTGCGCTGCTCATCTCCGATCTCGGGCGGCCGGAACGGTTTCTCAACATGCTCCGCATGTTCAAGCTCACCTCGCCGATGAGCGTCGGGTCGTGGATCCTGTCCCTGAGCGGGGCGAGCACCGGTCTCGCCGCAACCACGGCATGGACTGGAATGTTCCCGCGCGTGGGAGGCATCGCGAAGCCGGTCGCGGCAGCTTCCGGTCTGCCGCTCGCGACCTACACCGCCGCGCTGATCGGCAATACGGCGGTGCCGGTGTGGCACGCGGCACATCGCGAGTTGCCGTTCGTGTTCGGTGCCGGAGCCGCGCTCTCCGCGGGAGCCGCGGCGGTCGCGGTGACTCCGCCCGAGGCGGCGCGCCCGGCCCGGCGGCTGGCGCTGATCGGCGCGGTGGCCGAGCTCGGCGTCGAAGCGCTGATGGAACGGCGTCTCGGCGAGCAGGCGGCGCCATACCAGGATGGGGTCCCACGGTTGGCGAAGCGGGTCAGCCAGGGGGCGATCGCGGCGGGAGGCGTCCTTCTCGCGGTCCGAGGCGGCCGCTCGCGGCCGGCGGCCGCTCTCGCCGGCGCGCTGCTGTGCGCCGGTGCGATGGCCACCCGCTGGAGTGTGTTCAAGGCGGGGTCGGCGTCGGCGAGCGATCCCGCGCAGACAGTGGGGCCGCAGAAGGCGCGCATTGAGCGCGGGCAGGGCCGCAACGCGAGCCGGCGGAGCCCGCGGCGGCAGTGAACCGGGGAGCGATTCGACTCCGGGGCAGCGGGTAGCCGCGTACTCGTCGTGAGCGCCATCGCAGCGATCGCCCCGATGCCCGCAACGGCGCTGGTCGACACGCGCCACGAGTACCGCCATCTGTTCTCGATCTACGTCCCGATCGCCATCGGGGTGTTCGCGCTGATCACTCTCGTTGTGCTTGTCGCTCTGGTCCGCTACCGCCGCCGTCCGCGCCGCGAGGCCGCACGCTGGCACGAGCACAACGTGCTCGAGGGCGTGTACGCCGCCGGTCTGGCGTGCGTCGTGGCGTTCCTGCTCTATCTCACATTCGCTGCCGAGCATCGCGTCGACACCGTCGCGGCCCGCGAGCGGCCCGCGGTGACTATCGAGGTGACGGGCGCGAAGTGGGAGTGGACGTTCAGCTACCCGGCCAACGGCATCACCTTGCACAGCGGCACGGTCGGCCACCAGGCGCTGATCGTGCCCACGGGGGTGGCGGTCCGGTTCGCGCTGCGTTCGGTCGACGTGATCCACGCGTTCTGGATCCCGCACACCAACTTCAAGCATGACCTGATCCCGGGGTCGATCCAGGTGATCACCCTGACCTTCTCGACGCCGGGGGTCTTCCAGGGCGAGTGCGCGGAGTTCTGTGGGCTGCGCCACGCCGAGATGCTGTTCTCCGTCCACGCGGTGCCGCCGGCGACGTTCGACGCATGGGCGGCGAACGGAGGCAGGGGCGTGGTCCGGTGAGCTTCACCGCCTTGGAGCCGACGCGGACCACGCCCGGCTGGCTCGGCACCCTGACGAGCACCGATCACAAGCGGATCGGGCTCAACCTGGGACTCGCCTCGCTGGCCTTCTTCCTGCTCGGGGGGGTCATGGCGCTGCTGATGCGCACGCAGCTCGCCCAGCCGAACCTCCACGTCGTCTCGGACGAGACCTACAACGAGCTGTTCACGATGCACGGCTCGACGATGATCTTCCTGTTCGTCACGCCGATGGCCGTGGCGCTGGTGACGTACATGGTGCCGCTGCAGATCGGTGCGATCGGGATCTCAGCCCCGCGCGTGGCGCTGACCGGACTGTGGACCTTCCTGTCCGGCGGTATCGTCATGCAGTCCGGGTGGCTGACCAGCGACGGACCTGGCCGCTCGGGTTGGTTCGCCTACGTCCCGCTGTCGAACTCCACCAACACGCCGGGCGTCGGGCAGGACCTGTGGGTCACCGGGGTGATCCTCTCTGCTGCCGGGGTGACGCTGATCTCGGCCTGCCTGCTGGCGACGATCGCGCGGCGCCGGGCGCCGGGCATGTCGCTGCTGCGGATGCCCGTCTTCACTTGGACGGGGCTCGTCACCGTGCTCATGGTCGTCGGCGCATTCCCGGTCCTCATCCTCGCCATGGTCCTGCTGTTCATCGACCGCCACGGCGGCGGCATCTACAACGGATACAGCGGCGCGATCGACTACCAGGACCTGTTCTGGTTCTACGGCCACCCGGTGGTCTACGTGATGTTCTTCCCGTACCTGGGTGCGGCCGCCGAGGCGATCGCGACCAGCAGCCACAAGAAGTGGTTCGGGCACACGGCGTTCGTCGCCTCGGTGATGGCTTTCGCCGCGCTCTCGATGGCCGTCTGGTCGCACCACATGTTCACGACCGGGGGGGTCACGAATCAGTACTTCGCGTTCACCTCGACGCTGCTCGTCGTGCCGGCCGGGATCGAGTACTTCGACATGATCGGCACGCTGATCGGCGGCTCGCTCGTGTTCCGCACCTCGATGCTGTTCGGCCTGGGGTTCTTCCTGCAGTTCCTGATCGGCGGGCTGACCGGGATCTTCGTGGCCTCTCCGGTGCTCGACTATCACGTGGAGGACTCGTACTTCATCGTCGCCCACTTTCACTACACGTTGTTCGCGGGCAGCGTGTTCGGGTTCTTCGCCGGCGTCTACCACTGGTTTCCGAAGATCACCGGTGCGTTCCTGCGAGAGCGGCTCGGCAAGGTGCACTTTGCGCTGCTGACGATCGGGACGAACGTGACCTTCTTCCCGATGTTCGTCCTCGGACAGGACGGGATGGTGCGGCGCATCTCACGTTACCCCTCGCACCCCGGCTGGGGAACGACGAACCTGATCGAGACCTGCGGCGCCGCATTGATCGCCCTCGGCATCCTCACGTTCCTCATCAACGTCGTTGTCGCGCTGCGCCGACGCGTCCCCGCCGGCGACGACCCATGGGCGGGGCACAGCCTCGAGTGGGCGACGAGCTCGCCGCCGCCACCGCTCAACTTCGAAGGCCCCCTGCCGCCGATCACCTCCTACGCCCCGCTGCTCGATCGCCGTCACGCGCTCGCAGATCGAGGCGCATCAGCACCGGAGGGCTCCACCGCATGAGGGGGGGCGCGATCCCGATCTTCGCCTGGGCGGCGCTACTGGCGATCCTGTTCGCCGGCAACTGGATCTGGGACGAGCACGCGGTCAACGTCGCGGAGGCGGCGTTCGCCGCGCTCGTCATCTTCGCCAGCGGCCTCGCGCTCTTGCTGCGGAGCCGCGATGCGGTCCGGCGCGGCCCGCCGGGCACCGACGCGCGTCCACTTGCGGTGCCCGAGTCGAGTTTCGGCGCGGCGCTCGTGGGGATCGCGTTCGGGTCGATCCTGTTCGGCCTCGTATGGGCGAGCTTCCTCGTGCTGTTCGGGCTCGCCCTACTGCTCGCCGCATCAGGACGGCTCGTGCTCGAGGCCCGCGCTCAGCATGACAGCGTCCGCCGCTGCACCGAGCCATTCAGCATGGGCGAGGAGGCGGAGCCATGAACGTGGTCTCGCTCGTTGCCTCCGGCTGGCGTTTTGACCCCGTGCTGTGCGCGATCGCGGCCGGCTACGTGCTGGCCTATGTCCTGGCCGCGGGACGACTTCGCCGGGGTTGGCCGCTCGGCCGCTCGTTGGCCTTCGCCTCCGGCGTGGGGGTGGTCCTCGTCGCCTTCCAGTCCGGACTCGCAGGGGCCGAGGATCAGCTGTTGTCGGTCCACATGACGGAGCACATGCTGCTGCTGCTCGTCGCCCCGGCGCTCCTGGTGGCAGGCCGGCCGGTGCTGCTCGCACTCGCCGCACTCCCGCCCGCGCCGCGCCGGCGCGTGGCCCGCGGACTTGCCGGCGCCCGACGCCTCAGCGGAGCGCCAACGTGCGTCGCGGTGTTCTGCGCGGTCGTGTTGCTCAGCCACCTACCGTCCTTCTACCAAGCGACATTGCGCCATCCGCTTCTGCACGCCGCCGAACACATCGTGTACCTCGGGGCCGGTTGCCTGCTGTGGTGGCCGATCCTGGACGGCGATCCGCTCCCCTCGCGCCGGCTCGGCGGGATCGGCTCGCTGCTCTACCTCCTCGTCTCGATGGTCCCGATGGCGGTGGTGGGAGCGATCCTCAACCGCAGCTCGACGCTCGTCTATCCGGCCTACGGGGCACCCGCGCACGCCCTCGGCATCTCCGCCCTCGCCGACCAGGCCCAGGCGGGAGCGATCATGTGGGTGGGGGGCGACACGGTGATGATCGCGATCGGCCTCTACGCTGTGCTGGCCGCCTTGGTCGCGGAGGAGCGGCGGTTGCAGAAGCGCGAACTGCACGCGGCGATGGCCGGGGAGGCGGGAGGGGGGAGGCGATGAGCTGGCGCCGCGTGTGGCTCGGCCGACGGCCGCTGCTGCCCCGACCACTGCGCGTGATGCTCGCGTTCGTGCTCGGCGCGCTCTCGATCTGTGGGCTCGCCTCGGCTCAGCCCGGCTCCGTCCAGCCGGGCTCGACCCCAGACGCGGCCGGCGCGGCCCCGACGAAGCTGCCCGCACCCGCCGCCCTGGGGGATCCCGTCCAGAGCTTCCCCCAGACTCCGGCTCTCCTCGCCGAGGGTCAGAGCCTGTATGAGCAGAGCTGCTCCTCCTGTCACGGCATCGCACTGCGGGGCCGGCCCGGCATCGCCCCCGGGCTTATCGGGGTCGGCGCCGGCCCGGTCGACTTCTACGTCTCGAGCGGCCGGATGCCGCTCGAGAACCCGCGGGAGGAGCCGATGCGGACCCGGGCGCTGTTCACGCGCCAGCAGATCAATGCGCTCGTCGCCTATGTCAGCCGATTCGGCGGGCCGCCAGCGCCCACCGCCGATCCCGCAAGGGGCGACCTCGCGCTCGGCTTCCACGACTTCACGCTGCACTGCGCCGGGTGCCATCAGTCGGTCGCCCGGGGCGGCCTGACGCTCGGCGCCCAAGTCCCGAACCTCCAGCAGGCGAGCCCGCAGCAGATTGCCGAGGCCGTGCGGATGGGTCCGTACCTGATGCCCCGGTTTACGACGCAACAGCTCGATCAGCATGATCTCAACTCGCTCGCGCGTTACGTCCTCTGGACCCGCCGGCCCGAAGACTCCGGCGGCTGGGGCATCTACAACCTTGGCCCGATTCCCGAGGGCATGGTGGCGTGGTTCATGGGGCTGGCGGCGATGGTCCTCGTCGCCCGTCTGATCGGTGAACGTCTCGACGAGCGGAGGGGTCGGTGAGCAACGATCCCGAGAGACCACGCGGCTCTCGCCTCGCGCGATTGCTGGCGGTGGCGCTGGCGGCGCGGATAGCTCGCGGCCGACCCCCGGAGCACAGCGACGCCGACCGCAGAGATACCACCGGTGCCGACGATCCCGCCCGGCGCGAGGTCCCCGGCAACCCGCGCGTCGAGCGCCTCGTCGCCGGCCTGCTCCTGGCCGCCGGCCTGACTGGGTTCGGCTTCACGGCGATCTACGTCCTCGCCGGCGAGAACACGCAACTGCTCGGGCTCGCGTTCGGAGCCTCGCTGGGGCTGCTCGCCGTGGCCTGCATCGTCGCAGGGAAGGCCGTCGTGCCGCAGGTGACGAGTGTCGAGGACCGCGGAGCGCTGCTCGACGAGAAGGAGTCCGAAGACGTCGTCGAGATGATCGAGCAGGGCGGGGAGGGCATCTCCCGCCGCGGCCTGCTCGCCGGCGCCGGCGGCATCGCAGGCGCTGGACTGATCACCGCCGCGGCGACGCCCCTGGCGTCGCTCGGCCCGAAGCTGAGCGGAATCCACGACACCGCGTGGCGCGCGGGCGTTCGTCTCGTCGACGACCGCGGGCGCCCCTACCTCGCCGACGAGATCGCGATCGGCGCGTTCTACACCGCCCTGCCCGAGGGCGGCGACCCTGATCACTTCTCCGCCGGGCTGCTCGTCGTCAAGTTGCCGGCGACGATGATCCACCTCCCGGCCCGCCGCGACGGTTGGGCTCCCAGGGGGATCCTCGCCTACTCCAAGATCTGCCCGCACGCGGGCTGTGCGATCTCGCTCTACCGGTACCCGACATACGCTCCGACGAGCACCGAGCCCGCGTTCACCTGTCCGTGCCACTACTCGACCTTCCTCCCGGGTCAAGCCGGGCGGCTCGTGTTCGGTCCCGCCGGCCGGTCTCTGCCGCAGCTGCCGCTGGCGATCGACCAGAGCGGGTACCTCAGGGCCGCGGGGGCCTTCCAGCAGGACATCGGCCCCTCGTGGTGGAGCGTCCGGCGCTGATGACGCTGCTGGGCCGGATGGCGCACCGCCGGCTTGCTCGCGCGGTTCGCTGGAACGAGGAGCGCGTGGGCGCCGCGCGCGGGTATCAAGGCCGCGCTGCGCTATGTGTTCCCCGACCACTGGTCGTTCCTGCTCGGCGAGATTGCCCTGTATGCGTTCGTCGTGCTCATCGGGACGGGCATCTTCCTTGCGCTCTATTACTCCCCCGGCGACTCTCAGGTGATCTACCACGGGCCGTATGCGCTGCTGCGGGGAGAGCAGATGTCGGACGCGTACCGCTCGGTGCTCGACATCTCCTTCAGCGTCCCCGCCGGCCTGCTGTTCCGTCAGGTGCACCACTGGGCGGCCGACGTGTTCATCGCGGCAATCGTGATCCACCTGATGCGGATCTTCTTCACCGGCGCCTACCGCAAGCCCCGCGACCTCAACTACTACATCGGCCTGACAATGCTGATGCTCGGCATCCTCGAGGGATTCGCGGGCTACTCGCTCGTCGACGACCTGCTCTCCGGGATGGGTCTCGCGATCGCCTACTCGGTGGCGTTCGCGATTCCCGGGATCGGCGCGCAGATCGCCTACCTCGTGTGGGGAGGACAGTTCCCGGGGTCGAGCAGCTTCCTCCCCCGGCTGGAGGTCATCCACGTCCTCCTCATCCCGGGCGCACTCGCCGGTGCTGATCACCGTCCACCTGGCGATGATCATGCGCCAGCACCACTCGCAGTTCCCCGGCCCGGGACGACGCGAGCGCAACGTCGTGGGGACGCCACTGTGGCCCGCGTACGCGCTCCGCTCGGTCGGCCTGCTGCTCGCCGTCGCCGCCGTCCTGTTCCTGCTCGGCGGCCTGGTGCAGATCAACCCGATCTGGCAGTGGGGACCGTTCCATCCGTATCTGTCGGAGAACGGGGCGCAGCCCGACTGGTACATCGGCTGGCTGATCGGCGCTCTGCGCCTGATGCCGAACTTCGAGCCGACGATCGGCGGCCACACGATTGTCCCGAACCCGTTCTGGGGCGGAATCGCATTTCCGTTGTTCGTCTTCCTCGTGCTGTTCGCGTGGCCCGCGCTGGAGCGCCGCGTGACCGGGGATCGCCGCCGCCACGACCTGCTCGACCGGCCTCGCGACCGGCCTGTGCGCACGGCGATCGGCACAGCGTTCCTCTCCTGGGTCGTGATCATCTTCGCCGTCGGTTCGACCGATCGGCTGTTCTACCGGCTCGGCATCTCCTACCCGGGCCAGATCCACTTCTGGCGCGTCGGCGTCTGGGTGCTCCCAGTCCTGGTGTTCCTGCTCACCCGCGCGGCATGCCGCTCGCTCGCCCAGGCCGGCGCGCATCCGATGCGAGCGTGGCAGGGCGAGGTCGTGGCCCGCGACGCCGACGGCGGTGTGTCGGTCTTGGCCACGAGCCCGGACGGCGAGGAGGCCCTGCGCAGCGAAGCGCCGACGGGCACGGTTCCGGGGCACGAGTACCCCTCCAAGCCAACGTGACACGAGCGATGGCCGGCCAGCCCACGACGAGGATGCGGACGCCTCCGATCGGGGGGAGAACCCACTGATGGCCGACGCCACGCGCTACCTCCCAATTTCGGACTATGCGCTGATCGGGGACTCTCACAGCGCAGCCCTCATCTCCCGGGACGGCTCGATCGACTGGTGCTGCCTGCCGCGCTTCGACTCCGGCAGCGCGTTCGGACGCCTGCTCGATTTCGACCACGGCGGCTTCTGCTCGATACGGCCGGTTGGCCGAGGGCGCTGGGAGATCGTGCGTGAGTACCTCGAGGACACGCTCGTCCTCGCCACCACCCTGCAGAGCCCCAGAGGAGTAGCGCGCATCACCGATCTGTTCGTGATCGATGAGGGCGCTCGGCGACAGGACGAGCGCCGACTGCTGCGCTTGATCGAGGTGCAGCAAGGATCGATCACGTTCGACATTCAGGTCGTGCCCCGGTTCGACTACGGTCAGGTCCGCCCATGGATCCGGCGGCACGGCGACCGTCTGCACACGGCGATCGGCGGCAACGACGGCCTGATCGTGTTCTGTGAGGCCGCGCTGGCGGAGTCGTCCGCTCACAGCCTGCGTGGGCGCCCGCGGCTCGACGCCGGCGACCGGTTGCATCTGCAGCTGACCTACCGCCCGGCCGAGCTCGTCGGAGAGGATCCGCCGGAGCCTCGTCCGCCGTCGCTCGACGACGATCTCGATGCAACGGTCCACTGGTGGCGGAAGTGGTCGCGCTCGCTCACCCTGGACTCGCCGGCACTCGTGCCCGCCCGCCGCTCGGCTCAGGTGCTGAAGGCGCTCACGCACGAGCCGACTGGCGCGATCGTCGCCGCGCCGACCTCCTCGCTGCCCGAGGCGCTCGACGGCCGTCGCAACTGGGACTACCGCTACGCCTGGATCCGCGACTCGAGCTTCAGTTCTCGGGCCTTCGCCGAGGTCGGCTGCGACCGGGAGGCGGACGCATTCCGCGCTTTCGTGATGCGGAGTGCGGCCGGCCACGCCGACGACCTCCAGATCGTCTACGGGGTTGGCGGCGAGCGCCGGCTCGTGCCGCAGGAGCTGAAGGGGTTGGAGGGCTATCGCGGCTCGTCCCCGGTCCGGATCGGCAACGGCGCCTGCGGCCAGCGCCAGCACGACGCGTTCGGGGAGCTCGTCAACCTCACGTGGCGCTGGCACCGTCGAGGGCACTCGCCGACCGACGACCACTGGCGCTTTCTCGTGACGCTGATCGACGCGGCAGCCGCGGCGTGGTCGGAGCCCGATCAGGGTCTGTGGGAGTGGCCAGGACCCGCCGACCACTTCGTCCATTCCAAGGTGCTGTGCTGGGCCGCACTGGACCGCGGGCTGCGTCTCGCCGAGGAGTGCATGCGCCAGGCGCCCGTCCGCCGGTGGACGAAGGCACGGGACGCATGTCGGCGGGCGATCGAGCGGCGCGGCTTCGACCGCCGCCGGGGGTGCTTCGTGCAGTGCTTCGACCGTCCTGAGCTTGACGCGGCGCTGCTGCTGTTGCCAACGGTCGAGTTCGTCGACTGGAGCGACGACCGGATGGTCGGGACGGTGGCGGCGATCCGCGAGGACCTGGCGGCCGGTCCGGCGGCTCCTGTACCGGTACCGGCGACGCGACGGCATCGGCGGCCCGCGCGAGGGGGCGTTTCTGTGCTGCTCGTTCTGGCTCGTCGAGTGTCTCGCCGAGCAGGGTGATCTTTCCGGCGCGAGCGCGGTCTACGAGCGGGCGCTGGCGGCCGGAAACGATCTCGGACTGTTTGCCGAGGAACTCGACTCGACGACCGGCGAGTTGCTCGGCAACTTCCCGCAGGGGCTGACACATCTCGCCCACATCTCGGCGGCGGTGGCGCTGGACGGGGCCCTCGCCCGCGCGGCCGGCCACGATCCCTCGGGGTCGGTCGGCGCGGTGGCGGGAGGTTCGTAGCGTGACAACGCCCGCGTGACCGCCGTCCGGACGGGTAGGCCAGGAAAAAGCAGCCGCGATCGAAAGGACCCCTCCATGAGCGATACCGTTGCCGACTTCGTACTCAAGCGGTTGCGGACGTGGGGCGTGCACCGCATCTATGGCTATCCCGGGGACGGAATCAACGGCATTCTTGGGGCGTTCTCGCGGGCGAAGGACGGCGAGGCGCCCGAGTTCATCCAGGTGCGGCACGAGGAGATGGCGGCGTTCATGGCATGCGCCCACGCCAAGTTCACAGGAGAGGTCGGCGTCTGTATGGCCACCTCGGGTCCGGGGGCGGTCCACCTGCTCAACGGGCTCTACGACGCCAAGCTCGACCATCAGCCGGTCGTAGCGATCGTCGGCCAGCAGGCCCGCGCCGGCCTCGGCGGCAACTACCAGCAGGAGATCGACCTCACGACCCTGTTCAAGGACGTCGCTCACGAGTACGTGCAGATGGCCTCCGACCCCGCTCAGGTCCGCCACCTCATCGACCGTGCCATGCGGATCGCGCTGTCCGAGCGGACGGTCACCGCAGTCATCCTTCCGAACGATCTGCAGGAGGCGGATGCGGTCACGGCGCCTCCCCACAAGCACGGCACCGTGCACTCCGGTCCCGGCTACGCACGCCCCCGAATCCGCCCCGCCGATGCCGGCCTCGACCGCGCCGCCGAGATCCTCAACGCCGGCGAGCGCGTCGCGATGCTCGTCGGCCAGGGTGCACTGCACGCGAGTGTCGAAGTGACGGAGGTGGCCGAAACGCTCGGCGCCGGCGTGGCCAAGGCGCTGCTCGGCAAGGCCGTCCTGCCCGATGCGCTTCCGTGGGTCACGGGCTCGATCGGCCTGCTCGGCACGAAGCCGAGCTGGACACTCATGCAGGAGTGCGACACGCTCCTGATGGTCGGCTCGAGCTTTCCGTACTCGGAGTTCCTTCCCGCTGAAGGCCAGGCTCGCGGGGTTCAGATCGACATCGACGGCAAGATGATCGGAATTCGTTACCCGATGGAGGTCAACCTCGTCGGCGACAGTGCCGAGACACTCCGGGCCCTGATGAGCCGCCTGGAGCACAAGGCAGACCGCTCGTGGCGCGAGCAGATCGAATCCGAGGTGGGGGAGTGGTGGCGACTCATGGACCACCGGGCCGGCCTCGCCGCCGAGCCGATCAATCCACAGCTCGTCTTCCGCGAGCTCTCCGAGCGTCTGCCCGACGGCGCGATCCTCAGCTCCGACTCGGGTTCGGCGGCCAATTGGTTCGCGCGGGACGTCAAGCTTCGCGCCGGAATGATGGCCTCGCTCTCCGGCACCCTGGCCACGATGGGACCCGGGGTGCCCTACGCGATCGCCGCCAAGTTCGCCCACCCCGATCGCCCGGTCTTCGCGCTTGTCGGTGATGGGGCGATGCAGATGAACGGCATCAACGAGCTCATCACGATCGCCAAGTACCGGGAGAGCTGGGGCCCCGACCAGCGGCTTGTGGTGCTCGTCCTCAACAACCGCGACCTCAATCAGGTGACCTGGGAGCAGCGGGCGATGTCCGGGTCGGCCAAGTTCGAGGGCTCGCAGGACCTACCCGATTTCCCCTACGCTCGCTACGCGGAGCTCATCGGGCTGCGGGGAATCCGGGTCGATCAGCCGGAGCAGGTGGGCGCCGCATGGGATGCCGCGCTGGCGGCCGACCGCCCGGTCGTCCTCGAGGCCGTGACCGACCCGGAGGTCCCGCCGCTGCCGCCGCACATCACCCTGGAGCAGGCGCGATCGCTCACGTCCGCCCTTGCCGCGGGAGATCCGGCGGCGCGGGAGATCGTCGGCCAATCGTTCAAGCAGAAGGTGCAGGAGTTCCTCCCCGGACGATGAGCGCCGTGGCGACGCGCAGGGGGGTGGCCGTCGAGTCGCTGCAGGTCGGCGCGTACACGGTCCCGACCGACGCGCCCGAGGCGGACGGCACGCTGACCTGGAACGCGACGACACTTGTCACCGTCGAAGCCCGCGCGGGCGGTCACGTCGGGCTCGGCTACACATACGCCGACGTAGCGACGGCCACCCTGATCGACACGAAGCTGCGGGAGGTCGTCGAAGGCACCGATGCATTGGCGCCCCGATCGGCGTGGGGTCGCATGGTCGAGCAGACCCGCAACCTCGGACGGCCCGGGATCACGTCGATGGCGATCGCCGCGGTCGACTGCGCGCTGTGGGACCTGCAGGCCCGGCTGCACGAGCTTCCCCTCTGCCGGCTTCTCGGCATGGTGCGCGAGTCGGTCCCGGTGTACGGCTCCGGGGGGTTCACGGCGTACCCCCTCAAGCGCCTCACGGAGCAGCTCGCCGCCTGGGTCTGCGAGGGCATCCCGCGCGTGAAGATGAAGGTCGGCAGCGACCCCCGCGAGGATCCGGCGCGGGTGCGGGCGGCCCGAGCCGCGATCGGAGAAACGATCGAGCTGTTCGTCGACGCGAACGGAGCCTACGGCCGCAAGCAGGCGCTCGAGCTCGGCGACCGCTTCGCCGCCGAGGCCGCGGTGAGCTGGTTCGAGGAGCCTGTTTCCTCGGACGACCTCGCTGGCCTGCGCTTGATCCGTGACCGCGCCCCGGCCGGCGTCGAGGTGGCCGCCGGCGAGTACGGCTACGACATACCGTACTTCGGTCGGATGCTCGCTGGCGGGGCCGTCGACGTCCTCCAGGCCGACGTCACGCGGTGCGCCGGGATCACCGAGCTGCTCAGGGTCGACGGCCTATGCCGCGCCCACGGCATACCCCTCTCGCTGCACTGCGGCCCCGCCATCCACCTCCATCCTGGACTCGCGCTCTCCGAGCTCGCCCACCTCGAGTACTTCCACGACCACACCCGGATCGAGAGCATGTTGCTCGACGGAGTATGCGTCCCGAGGAATGGCGCGCTCCACCCGGACCTCGACCGGCCCGGCAACGGGCTGACCCTCAAGCACGAGGACGCGGAGCGGTATGCGGCCTAGCCGGCTGCCCCTACGTCGGCGGCCCACGGGGGAGCGGATGCTCGCCACCTGGTGGGCCAACGTTTCCAGCGGGCGGATGCAGCGGAGCCTCGCAGCGGCGACGGCTTTCAGCGCCTTGCCGCTCGGAGCTGAGATCTACTTCGAGCATTTCCGCGGCTCGTTCGGCGATAAGTGGATGTGGACGCCGATCGCGCTATCGCCGGGCCTGACGATCGCCGGTGTTGCCGGCGTTCGCTCCGAACGCGCGGCGCGCACGTGGCTGCCGCTGATCTCTGCGCTCTACTGCCTCGACGGCGCCATCGGTGTCATCACGCACATCCGTGGCGTCGCACGCAAGCCCGGCGGCTTCCGCGAGCCGATGTTCAACATCGTGATGGGCCCGCCCTTGCTCGCGCCCGGTTCGCTGGTCCTCGTCGGAGGAATGGGGCTCGCCGCCGCCGCACTCGGTCGGGAGCGCTGACGCGGTCGGTGGGCAGCCGGGACTTCAGCCTTCCCGACCACCTTCCGAACCTGCGCGAGGACGGCCAGCCGGCTCCGCCGCAGGAGCTGCCGCGCCAGCGCAACGGAGTCACGCCGCAGATGCATGGCCGCTACCCCGACTACAACGTGCTCGACGAGGTCAACCGGTGGGACGAGACGACTCGCGACGTCGTGCTGCAACGCCTCGACGAGGTGCCACCGATCCGCTTCTTCACCGCTGCGGAGGCGGAGGCGCTCGGCGCGTTCTGCGACAGGGTGATGGCTCAGGACCTCGACCCGAAGATTCCCGTCCTTGAGATGGTCGACGCCAAGCTGTACGCGGGGGAGCTGGACGGCTTTCGCTTCGCCGGAATGCCGGATGACCGCGAGACGTGGCGCAAGGTGGCACACGGCCTTGACGCCGCGGCCCGCCAGCATGGAGCGGAGACCTTCGCCGCGGCGCCTGCCGACGTGCAGCACGACGTCATCCAGGCCTTCGCCGATGGCAAGCTGCACGGCGAGGTGTGGGACGAGCTCTCACCCTCGACGGCGTGGAGCGTCGTCATGCGCGCGGTTCTCAGCGCGTTCTACTCGCACCCGTGGGCATGGAACGAGATCGGCTTCGGCGGCCCGGCGTACCCGCGCGGATACGTGCGGCTCGGCGCTGGCCAACGCGAGAACTGGGAGGGCGCGGCGGCGTTCTCACGTGATCCCGTTGCGGACACCCACGAGCGCCATGTGGAGGGCACGTGAGCCGGTCGGAGTCCTTACGCCACGGCGCGCGAACGCTGATGCGCGGCGCGCTGCGCCCGGTCGAGAACGACTCGGCGTTCTTGCTCGATCCTCACCGCCGGGCCGTCCCCACCCAGGCGATGGCGCACTACGGCGAGGGCCACGAGGTCGATCTCCTGATCGTCGGCGCGGGAGCCGGGGGGGCGACGCTCGCGCAGCGCCTCGCCCGGCGAGGATGGAAGATCGTCGTGCTCGAGTCGGGCCCATTCTGGGATCCCGACCGCGACTGGGTCTCCGACGAGGCCGGCTCCCACCGGCTCTACTGGACGGCCGAGCGGGTGACCGGCGGAGGCGACCCGGTGCAGCTCGGCAAGAACAACTCCGGCCACGGCGTCGGCGGATCGATGGTCCACTACGCGGGATACTGCCCCCGCTTTCACCCCTCCGACTTCCGAGTGCGGACCCAGGACGGAGTGGCGGAGGACTGGCCGATCTCCTACCAGGACCTGAAACCCCACTACGAGCGCCTCGAGCTCGAGCTTCCGGTGGCCGGCCAGTTCTGGCCCTGGGGGGACCCCCACGGATACCCCCACACCGCCCACCCGATCGCTGGGGGTGCGGAGATGGCGTGGGCCGGCGCGCGGAAGCTGGGCATCGAGATGCGCGTCGGGCCGGTGGGCATCACCAACGGAGCGTTCGGCAATCGCCCGCATTGCATCTACCGCGGCTTCTGCCTCCAGGGCTGCAAGGTCAACGCCAAGGCCTCACCGCTCGTCACCCATGTCCCCGACGCGATCGAGCATGGCGCGGAGTTCCGCGCGGGTTGCCACGCGGCATCGGTCGAGATCGATCCGGCGTCCGGCCGCGCCGTCGGCGTGCGCTACTTCGCTCCCGATGGGTCCGAGCATCTGCAGCGTGCGGAGGCGGTGGCGGTGGCCGGCTACTCGATCGAGACGCCGCGGCTGCTGCTCAACTCGACGAGCGCGCGCTTCCCCCACGGGCTGGCCAACGGCAACGACCAGGTCGGGCGGTGCGTGATGGTGCAGGGCGCCCCGCAGGTGGCGGGCCGGTTTCCCGCCGAGATGCGGATGTACAAGGCCCCGCCCCCGGAGATCTCCTCCGAGCAGTTCTACGAGACCGAGTCGGCCCGTGGCTTCGCTCGCGGGTTCGCGATCCAGACCGTCGGGCCGTTGCCGATCGAGTGGGCTCAGCACGTCCTGGCCGACGGCCACTGGGGTCACGCGCTGCGTGAGTACATGCGCGACTACAACCACTGGTACACGCTCGGCGCACTCTCCGAGCTCCTGCCCGACCCGGAGAACCGGGTGACCGTTGTGCCCGCGCTGCGCGACGCTCACGGCCTCCCGGTCGCTCGGATGGACTACACCCAGAGCGAGAACGACCGCGCCAACATCGCCTACGCCAAGCGGACGCTCCACGCCATCTTCGAAGCGGTCGACGCGCAGGATGTCCTCGTCATCGACCGTTACGCGCACCTCGTCGGCGGCTGCCGCATGGGCGAGGACCCGGAACGCAGCGTGGTCGACTCCGACCATCGCACGTGGGAGGTGGAGAATCTGCTGATCGCCGACGGGAGCGTGATGCCGACACAGGGCTCGGCCAACCCGGCGTTGACGATCATGGCGCTCGCCAGCCGGCTCGCGGAGCGGCTCGGCGCGAAGCGGCGCGATCCGGCAGCGCGTTCAGCGCGGCCGCGCCTGCCAGGGCGGCGTCCGCCGCGACCGGCGTCTGCCGGCGGCTGAGCCGGCCCAGGGGCAGCGGTCCCTGACCGCGGCGGCGCAGATGACTATCTGGCGCTGTCCAGCCATCTCGCAACGCTTGTGAGATCCCCGACGAACTCGGCCATCGCTTCCCTCCGGTCTCGCTCGTCTCGCACGCGCAGGATCGCGGAGGGGTGCGTGGTGAGGCTGACGTGGACGGCGAGGTCCGACGGCAGTCGGCGGCCCCGGTCACGGCCGATCCGCGTCGACGGCCCGAGCAGCGCCTGGGCGGCGGTCGCGCCGAGACACACGAGCGCCTCGGGGCGGACGGCCTTCAGCTCGGCGTGCAGCCATGGCAGGCAGGCGTGGACCTGCCACCGGTCGGGGGTCTGGTGGATACGGCGCTTGCCGCGCTGCCGGTAGCGGAAGTGCTTGACGACGTTGGTCACGTACACCTGCTCGCGATCGATGCCGGCCTCGACGAGGCCCGCGTCCAGGACTGCGCCCGCCGGTCCGACGAACGGTCGTCCCGTGAGGTCCTCCTTGTCGCCCGGCTGCTCGCCGACGAGCATCAGACGTGCGCTCGGTGCGCCCTCGCCGAGCACGGCTTGGTTGGCGCCCTCCCACAGATCGCAGGCCCGGCAGCCCTGCACCGCCTCGGTCAGCGCCTCGGCGTCGTAACGGTCGGGGACCGGTGCCGCCGGACGGTCGCTACCGGGCGGGGAGGAGCGGGAAGCCATACCGCTCCAGAGGTACCCCGGCAGGGGTTCGCGTATGCAGGCAGGATCACGCCCGCGGGGCCCGAACAGGACAGCGTGCCCGATCGCGCACGCTTGACGACGGCCCGACGCCGCGCGGCAACATTCATCGCCGGGTTCCTGTTCGCCGGAGGGCTGTACCTGCTGCTCATCGACACCCTCGACCTGCCGGAGCTGATCGTCGGCGTCGCTGCCGTGTTGCTCGCCGTGCTCGGGCTCGAGCTTGCCCGTGAGCAGGGACTCGTCAGGGAGGGCCTCCGCGCTGGGTGGCTGCGTCACGCGCTGCGTCCGGCGGGATCGGTCCCGCGAGACGTCGTGCTCCTCTCGGTCGCCGCGGTCCGGGCGGTGATTCGCCCGCGCGAAGAGGGCGGAGCGTTCCGGGTGGTCCGGTGGTGTTCGGAGAACGGCGAGGCGCTCGGGCGAGGCAAGATGGCGCTCGCCGAGTCACTCGGGTCCTTTGCGCCGAACACGATCATCGTCGGGATCGACGCCGACCGAGAGCTCCTGCTCGCCCACCAGCTCGTCCGGCGCGGGGGCCGCGAGGCGGTCGATCCGCTGGAGCTCGGATGAACGAGTGGGAGATCGCCGCGACGGTGCTCGTCTGGGCGCTCGTCGTGTGTGTCCTCGTGGTGATCCTGTCCGGGGCCGAGACGGGTCTCGTCGCCGTCGAAATCGCCTCGCTGCTCACCACGTCAATCCTCATGGTGCTTTCGGAGGGCTTTCGCCGACAGCCATTCATCGACCTCGCCGTCGTGTTCGCGGCGGTCTCGACGGTGGGCGCGCTGACCTTTGTGCGGATGATGGAGCGGGAGCTGTGAGCTGGCGCGACGCCCTCGCCACGGTTCTCCTCATCGCTGGCGGCGGCCTGCAGGTCCTCGCCGTGCTCGGCATGTGCGTCATGCGCAGCGCCTACGAGCGTGTGCACTACGTCGGGGTCGCGGGGTTCGGCGGATTGCTGATCGGGATCTCGATCGTCGTTCGCGAGTCGTTCTCGCTGATCGGAGACAAGGCGCTGCTCACCGGCGTGATCCTCGTCGTCAGCGGTCCGATCGTCGCCCACACGACGGTCCGCAGCTTCCTCATCCACGAACTCGGTGACTGGCGAAAGCAACTGAAGCGCACCTCCCCGGAGGCCCCGTGAACGTTTTGCAGATCGCCGCGCTCGTCGCTGTGGCCGTCGCCGGAGGCGCGGTGGCGTTTCTGGACACGCCACTGCGGCAGACGTTGCTGCTCGGCGTCTATGGGATGAGCCTCACCGTCCTGTTCTTCGTGTTCCAGGACCCCGACGTCGCGCTGTCGGAGATCGTCGTCTCGACGGTCGGCCTTCCCGTCATGATCCTGCTCGCCCTGCGCAAGGTCGACGAGCAGCGTCGCGAGAGGGAGCGCGCCGAGCAGGAGCAGCCGTGAGCCGGACGGCACGCCTCGCGCTGTTCGCGGCCGCCGCGGCGGGATTCGCCGCCGTGCTCGTGATCGCGTTCACCGGGCTGCCGGGCTTCGGCCACTACCACGGGGTCGACGGGCTCGTGCTCGACGGCGTCGGGGTGAGCGAGCGCCACGCCACCGACCTGATCACGGCGCTCAATTTCGACGTCCGCGGCTTTGACACGCTCGGCGAGGAGTTCATCCTGTTCGCCTCGGTGCTCGGGATCTCGCTCATCCTGCGCGAGCTTCGGGGAGACGGGCAGCGGCCGTCCGAGGAGGAGGCCGAGGAGCACGTCTTCGGCGGCTCAAGCGAAGCGCTTCGGGCATTCGGCCTGGTGCTGGTCCCGATGCTCATCGCGGTCGGGATCTACGTCGTGGTGCACGGCCAGCTCACGCCCGGTGGCGGTTTCCAGGGGGGCGTGATTATCGCCGCCGGTCCGCTGTCGGTGTTCCTCGCCGGCCGCTACCTGCGGCTCACGGCGCGTTCTCCGCGCGCGCTGGTCGAGGCTGGTGAGGCCGCCGGCGCGCTGGGTTATGCCCTCGTCGGTCTCGGCGGCTTGGTGTTCACCGGGGTGTTCTTCAGGAACTTCCTGCCGCTCGGAACCGCGGGGCACATCCTCTCGGCGGGGCAGATGGACATCGCGAGCATCGCCGTCGGAGTCGAGGTGAGTGGAGCGTTCCTCGTCGCCTGGGGCGAGTTTTCCGACCAGGCGATCCTGATCCGCCGAGGCGGCAAGCGATGAGCTTTCTGCCCTACGCGGTCGCCGCGTGGCTGTTCGTCGTCGGTTTGTACGGGATCGTCGCCGGCCGAAACTTGGTGAGCATGGTGCTCTCGCTGACCGTCGTGCAGTCGGCGACCTACGTGCTGCTGCTCGGAATCGGATACCGCACCGGCGGCCAGGCCGCGATCTTCGCCGACATTCCGCAGACGAGCCGCGCCGTGGACCCCATCGTCCAGGTCCTGGTACTCACCGACATCGTCATCGAGGCGACGGTCACCGGACTGCTGCTCGCGCTCATCGTCCAGGCTCACAAGCGTTTCGGCAGCGTCGATCCCAGTCGCCTGCGGGCGTTGCGCGGCTGAGCGAACCGGGAGGGGGCGTCAGTCCGTGGCCCTGACACCGCTGCCGATCGCGATCCCTCTGATCGCGGCGGCTCTGCTCGTCGCTCTCCGACACATCGCCCCACGCGCGGTCCGCGATCTCGTGGCGCTCGCGGTCGGGATCGGCGTCACCGTGGTCTGCGCGATCCTGCTCGCCCGAACGACGCAGCACCCGTTCGCCTACTGGCTCGGCGGATGGCGGCCGAGTCACATGGTGAGCATCGGGATCTCGCTGTCAGTCGACGAGATCGGCGCCGGCATGGCCACGTTGGCGGCGGGGCTCGTCACGGCCTCGTTCCTCTACGCCTGGCGCTACTTTGAGTCCGGCGCCGGTTTGTTCCAGCCGCTGATGCTGGTGTTCCTCGCCGCGATGTGCGGTTTCTGCCTCACCGGGGACATCTTCAACCTCCTGGTGTTCTTCGAGTTGATGGGCGCGGTTGCCTACGCCCTGACGGCGTACCGCAACGAGGAACGCGGCCCGATCCAGGGCGCGATCAACTTCGCGGTCTCCAACAGCCTCGGGGCATATGCGATCTTCGTCGGGATCGCGCTTCTGTACGCCCGCACCGGGGCACTCAACATGGCCCAGATCGGTGCTGCGCTCGACGGCCACCGAAGTGATCCGCTCGTGAACGCGGCGATGGCACTGCTGTTCGTCGGATTCCTCACGAAGGCCGCCGCCGTGCCTCTGCACTTCTGGCTGGCCGACGCCCACGCCGTCGCGCCCACTCCGGTCTGCGTGTTGTTTTCCGGCGTGATGGTGGAGTTGGGGCTGTACGCGATCGCCCGGCTGTACTGGACGATCTTCGCGGGTCCGATGGACGTGCATGCCGGGGCGCTGCAGGCCATCCTCCTCACGCTCGGCACCGTGACGATCCTGTGGGGTGGGGTGATGTGCTTCGCGCAGCGGCACATCAAGCGCCTGCTCGCCTTCTCCACGATCTGTCACGTCGGCATGTTCGTGTGCGGCATCGGGCTGCTGAGCGCCAAGGGACTCTCCGGGACCGCGACCTATATCGTCGGGCACGGCTTGAACAAGGCGGCGCTGTTCATGCTTGCCGGTGTGCTCCTGCACCGGTTCGGCACAGTCGACGAGTTCGACTTGCACGGCCGCGGACGGTCGATGCCGGTAATTGGCATCCAGTTCCTCGTCGCCGGGCTGATCCTCGCGGCGACACCCGGCGTCACGTCGTTCTTCGGGAAGTCGCTGCTCGAGTCGGCGGCGACTGAGCAGGGGTACGGATGGCTCCCGGCCCTCTTTACCCTCGGCTCAATCCTCACGGCGGGTGCGGTACTGCGCATGACCGGGCGCATCTTCCTCGGCTGGGGAGCGACGGCGCGCAGCGACCGCGCCGCGCAGGCGGAGCAGGCTGAGGAGGAGGAGGACGAGGAGCCTCAGGCCGGCAACCGGACGCCATGGCCAATGGTGCTCGTCCCCGGAGTTCTGCTCACCGGGGCGCTCGTCCTCGGACTGATCGGCGGCTTCGTTCCGGCCGTCGAACGGGCGGGCACGCACCTGCACGACCACCGCGCTGCAGTCGGGTGGGTCCTCCGGGGGCACGCTTCGTTGGCGCCCGTGGCTCGGAGTCATGTCGAGACATCGGACTACCTGTACGGCGGGATCTCGGTCCTGGGCGCCCTGGCGCTCGCTCTGTTCGCCCTGTTCGCGCATCCGCTGGCGAGCCGTGTACCCCGCGCGGTGCTCCGACCGGCGCTCGCCCCTCTCGACGTTCTGCGCGGACTGCACAGCGGCCATCTCGGCGACTACGTCGCGTGGTGGACCGCCGGTGCCGCGCTCCTCGGCGGAGCTTCGATGGTGTTCCTCCGGTGAGGGCGCGTTCAGCCTTTGGTGCTGGGCTTGCGGCGATCGTCGTGTCGGGATGCGGGGCGACGCCGCCTCAGGCACCGCTGCCCGACGCGAAGCTGCTCGACCGCGGGACCGGCGGGATCGCGCTGACGTGCGGGTTGAGCTTGCAGATCCGGGCCTTCCCCGGTGTCGCCCCGGCCGAGCTGGCCGCACTCCGCGCGAAGGCGGCGATGCACGCGCATGAAATCCTCACGGTCAGGTCACGCAACCCGGGATGGGTGTATCAGGGCGAGACGGTGGCCCAGATCGCCATCGACGCTCGGCAGGCGCTACACGACTGCGGGCTCGCAGCCTCGGCCGGCGGGCTGTAGTGCCGACGCAACGTCGGGGTGCAAACCTAAGTCGACGCCATTGCAGAGTCGGACGCGAGCGAGTAGAGGCGGATCCGGTCGCTGATCCCTTTGAGGCTTCGGACCCGTCGGGTTCGTTTCCAGTCGCGTTCCGGGACCTGGGTCTGGATTTCCTCGGTGGCCAGGATTCGGCCGGCCCGGTGAGACGACATCGCGGCGTCGCCGATCGTCTTGACCAGGGTCACGGGGGCAATGGTCACCTGGGTGCAGATCTCGACCAGCCGACCGGCGATGTGTCCGATGTCTTCGGGAGCGAGGCACTCCCCGAGCCGCGTGTAGTCCACGAGGCCGGCGAAGGCGACGCGTCTGCGCTCTGCGACGTTCCGAGGCTGAGCACCCTCGCGACCTCCCGCAGTTCTTCACGGGGCAGGCCGGCGTCGATCAGCGCCCGCGCGACCTTTGCCACCTCGAGATCGTCAGTACTGAAGACCCGCGCTCTGGGCGCTGGACTCGGCTGACCCATCGCCCGAATCAAGTCACGCGCGAAGCCGGTGTCGAGCCGTGCGGTCCGCGAGAGGGCCGTCAGCGAGTGGGCCGCGGAGCCGCCGAGGGCGACCTCGACGGCGAGCGCCGGAACGCGACCGTCGGCAGCAGCCTGATCGAGATCTTCTGGTGAGCAGCCCGCTTGCTTGAGTCGGCTCAGTAGCCGCTCGCGATCATCCACCCGGAATTATCTGGGGGCCGGGCTCGAGGGCGCCGCCGGCCGCCGGTGAAAGCGACCGACGGCGCGGGCGGCGGGGGAAAGAGGAGAAAGCCGCCGGACGTCGCAGCGCTGGGGAGCGCACTAGGGCGTCGCGCGGCTCGTCCGCCGAGCGTTGCCGTTTGGAGCAAACGGCAGTTCTGATGTCAGGCCACAGAGCTCGAAGACGCGCTGCACCGGGCTCGGACCGGGGTAGATGATCAGTCGCGGCCCGTCCCGCCCGGCGGCCTGGCTGAGCTCGATCACGACGTGGATCCCGGTCGAGTCGATGAAGCTCAGCCGGCTGAGATCGAGGATCACGCACTCAGGGTGGCCGACGAGCACCTCGCGTATCGCCTGTCGGAATCGCTCCTGCTGGGCCAGGTCGCACTCGCCGGCGAGCGCGATCGTGCTCGTGGTTCCCTGCCGCGAGACCTCGACCAGCATGTGGTCAAGATGACGATTCAGTCGATCATCGGCATCGAGCGCCATGAAACCTGCCTCGAGGGTCGAACTGTGCTGTCGAGGCTCGGCACCGCTCCAACCGAAGCGGGAGACCGAATTCCTTCGTCTCGCGCGACTGGGCCGGGACCTCGCCCCGCCACAGCCGGGGCAAAATCTAGCAGTCCCGGTCGCCGACCAAAAGGGATCTGGTGGAACGCCGTCCGGACCTGCGAGACTCCGCTCAGCTTCCGCGGCCGACGCTCGCGCTGTGGAGCGTCTTGCGCCCCGGCGGTTCGCTGTCTTTCCCTCTTCCCGGCGTTTGATCAACCCTTAGGGAAGGGCGAGAAACGGAGGGCCCCGTGGCGACCCAGAGCAACGAGCCGCAGCCCGATGGCGGAGTGTACGTTGCGATCTCCAACGTGATCGTGAGGCTGCTGCGTGAGAACACCGGCCGGGGCCCGACCAAGGCCCGCACGACGATCCGAGACAACGTCGTTGTCGTGATGCTCGAGCAGACATTGACCAAGGGCGAGCAGAACCTCGTCCGCAAGGGGCGCGAGGACAAGGTCATCGAGATCCGGCACGAATTCCAGGAGGCGATGCGCGAGGAATGCACCGCCCAGATCGCCGAATTGACCGGACGAAACGTGATCGCATTCATGAGTGCCAACCACATCGAGCCCGACATCGCTGCGGAGATCTTCGTACTCGACGGGCCGCCCGAGCTCACCCGTGAGACCGCACACCAGTCCGCCGAGTCCGAGTTGAACTGACCCGGGCCCGGACGGGACTCGCGGAGAGTTCAGCTTGATTTCTTGCCCCCTTTGCGGCCAGCGGCGGCCTTCTGGGCGCGGTTACCGCCGCTGCCACTGCCGCTGCTGTTGCGGCTCTGACTACTTCCGGAGCTCTTGCCGCCTTTGCTCGACGCGTTCGGCGTGTTGGCGATCGCCGCCGCGCGATCCTTAGTCATGCCTTTCTTGCGCAGCCCTTCGTACTGTTTGTCGTGCTTGACGCTCGGTCCGTGATCCTTCGCCATCGTTGCTCCTTTCCGCTGAACCATCGGTTCATGTACCCGGGTTCGCGCTGACGCACGCGACGGTCGTCGCTGGGCGCACGCAGTGCGGTCGGATGGCGATCGGTCACGAGAATGGGCGACGTGATCGAGGTCGGGGACGTCGTGGTGAAGGTCAAGGTCGGCGAGATGGTCTCGCTTATCGGCTGCGGCTTCTGCGCCAATTGCGAGCGTGGCCTCACCGGGTTCTGCCTGACGGTCAATCCGGGTATGGCCGGCGGCGCGTACGGCTATCCGAGCATGGGCGGCTATCAGGGTGGTCAGGCCGAGCTGCTGCGCGTGCCGTTCGGAGAGGCCGCTCCGGCCGGCACGCACGTCCATCAGCGGAGGGCTCCACGAGCAGCTCGAGGATCTGGAGAACGAGCCGGGCTACGCCGGCAGCGGTGAGCCGGTCAGCAGCGCGCTCTGAGCCGCATGACGCTGTGACCCGCCATGGCGCACAACCGAGCGGCTCCGACGGCGCGGGGACCCGGCGAGGTTCGACCGCCGCGGACAAGGGAAGAGCCCATCCGAGGCGTCGTCCGACGCCACCGGCGACAATTCACGACCGGACTCACGCGTAGCGGGTCACGAGAGGAGCTCATGGGGCTCGAGACGGCCAGGCACCGACGGCGACGCCCCTCGGCGCGCGGTACTCGTGGTTGAGCCGGCGACTCCAGCTCCGGCGGTGAAACCCGGCGAGTCGAGGCTGGTATGAGCAATGACCGCCGCGTCATCGTGATCGGCGCGGGCACAACCGGCCTGGTGTGCGCCATCCACCTCGCCCGTGGCGGGCTCGATGTGACGCTGATCGAACGCGCTCCGCGCATCGGCGGTGCGGCCACGAGCGGCGAGCTCACGCTCCCCGGCTTCATCCATGATCACTGCGCGGGCTTCAATCCGATGACCGTCGCCTCGCCGGCGATGCGAGAGCTCGACCTGGAGGCCGAGGGCGTACGCTGGATTTATCCAGAGCTGGTCATGGCCCATCCGTTCGCCGACGGCACGGCGATCGCGCTGCACCGGGAGCTCGCGGCGACCGTGGAGTCACTGGAGCGCGCCCACGCCGGCACGGGGGAGCGCTGGCGGGCGCTCATCGAGCAGTTCCTGCCGCTGGCCACCTCGCTGGTCGAGACGATCCTCTCGCCGCTTCCGCCCGTCCGGCCGCCGATCGCGCTGCTCACTGCGCTCCGCCGCGACGCGCTGCTGCTCGCCCGGCGGATGGCCGGCTCGATCCAGGCGTTCGGACTCGACGTGTTCGACGGCGCAACCCGGCCCACGGCGTGGATGTCCGGCAGCGCGCAGCACTCGGGGCTGCCGCCGACGAGCGCGGGCAGCGGCGCATTCGGGTTCCTGCTGCAGCTACTCGGCCACGCCAACGGCTGGCCGTTCCCGGCCGGCGGTCAGTCGGCGATCACCGACGCCATGGCCCGGATCGCCGAGCGGGAGGGGGTGACCGTGCGGCTCCGCGCCGAGGCCGAGCAGATCCTCGTGCGCAGCGGGCGCACCGCGGGCATCCGGCTCACCGGCGGCGAGGAGCTGAGCGCCGGCTCCGTGGTATCGACCGTGAGCGCCCTGCCGCTGGCCCGCCTGATTCCCGACCACGCCCTCCCCGACCGGGTGATGCGGCGGCTGCGCATCTGGCGCTACTCAACCGGGGCGTTCAAGCTCGACTACGCGCTGCGCGCCCCGGTTCCGTGGGCGGCCGCCGAAGCCCGGTCAGCCGCCGTCGTCCACGTCGGCGGGGAGCTCCGCGACCTCGCGCGCGCCGCCGAGTCCGGCCAGCGAGGCGAGATGCCCGAGCGGCCGGCCCTCGTCGTCGGCCAGCAGAGTCTGGGCGACCCCACCCGCGCGCCCGCCGGCGGCCACACCCTGTACGTCTACGCCCACGTGCCCTCCGTCTACGCGGAGCCGGATGACGACGTCGCGGCTCGGATGGAGGCTCAGCTCGAGCGCTTCGCCCCCGGGTTCGGAGAGATCGTCCTGGCGCGGACCGCGCGCAGCCCGCGGCAGACCGAGGCGGAGAATCCCAGCCTCGTCGGTGGCGACCTCGGCGGCGGCAGCTACGAGCTCGATCAGCAGCTCCTGTTCCGCCCGGCCCCCGAGCTGTGCCGGCATCGCACACCGCTGCCCGGGCTGTATGTGGCCGGACCATCGGTCCATCCCGGCGGCTCGGTTCACGGCATGGGCGGCCGGTCCGCGGCCCGGGCCCTGCTCTCCGACCGGCGGCTGCGACCGTGGCGACGGCGTGCGTGCCCCCCACTGGCACGGTGGCTGAGTCAGCTCAGGTCTTGATCTCGCCGACCCGGGCGATCCGGCCAAGCCGCTGCGGTGCGCCATTGCGAGACGGCACTGCGCAACGGTAGGGGCTGGTGAGGCTACCCGGGCGTGTGCGGCGCCCGGCCGCCATCGAACCGCGCGATCCGGACGTAGATGGCGTGCGTAGACTGGCCATCATGAACCGCCGACGGCGCAACGTATACCGCGGCGAGAGCTCCCAGGGCCAGCGCCCCGAGACCCGGCACGTGTGAGGCGTGCCCGAGGGTCTCAACGCATCTGAGGTCGGCAAAGAGATCACAGAGCACAAGAAGCACGCGACGGCGGACAACGCACCCGACCGCTCCGATCGCTGGCTCTCGATCGTCGAAGCGGTTCTCCTGTCACTGGTGGCGGTGATCGCGGCGTACTCGGGTTATGCCGCGGCGAAGTGGGGAACGGAGTCGTCGGTGACGCTCGCCAGGGCATCCGCCATGCGCACCAAGGCAAACCGCGCCGACCTCGAGGCGATCGTGCTCCGGACGCTCGACTCCGCCTCCTTCAACGCCTGGTTCACGGCGTTCACGGCCCGGAATGCCGAGGCCGAGCAGCTCGCGATAAGGCGTTTGCGCCCTGGATACCGTCCGGCGTTCAATGCCTGGCTGGCCACGGACCCGGCACACAATCCGAATGCCCCCGCGGGGCCGTCATACATGCGGCAATACGTCATTCCGCAGGCTGCCGCCGCTGCTTCCTACGACGCGCAGGCGGATGCCGCCTTCGTCAAAGGCGCCGCCGCGGGTGCAACCTCGGACAAGTACATCCGCGACACGGTGTTCCTGGCCACGGTGCTGTTCCTCATCGGGATCAGCAGCCATTTCCACATCAGACAGGCACGCCTGGGACTCATCGCCGTCGGATCAGTGCTGCTGATCTTCGCCGCCACCCAGGTGCTCGGCCTGCCGGCGCCTCCCCGGTAGTAGCCGCGTCCGGGCCCACGACACCGGCACCGCCTGGCGTCATCGCGCGCAGGCTAGCGTCGGCCCGGTCTGGAGAATGAGAAGCCCCGCGGACCTCTCGTCCCGGTTGCGCTCGCCGCCCTCGAACCGCGCGATCCGAACGTACATGTGTCGTCTCCTCTCGACGCTTTGACTCGTGAGCCCGACTCTAGGCGCTCCCAGCGGGGGTTTCTGCAAAGCAGCAGGGTTCGGGGCGGGCGAGCATGGCCCCTCGGTCGATCAGGCTCCCCGTGCTGAGAACAACAAGAATCGTCACGCAATGCGGCTTGGGCGATGCGCATGAGGGTGTCGGTTGCCGCGCGTTTTCTCGGCCCCGAGAACGTCGAGAGCTCTCGCGGCTACCTCGAGCAACTCTGGTCTGAGCTGGTGATCGCCTTGGCGAAGATCGTCGGGTTGGAGGTCGGGCCGGTCACGCTGCAGTCGCGGATCAGCGCACCAGAGTCGCTCTCGAGTAGATCGCGCGAAAGCGTGTCCAGCCAGATCGATCCGCCCGCATCGTGAAGGGCGCGTAGCTTGGACTCGGCGCGATCGGCGGTGACGTCATGCCGCCACCTCGCCGACCAGCGACTGGAGCGGAACGCCAGGATCGCCGAGTGCCTCGGGTTCGACCGGTTGGCGGGAGCGAATCATTGTTTGGACGTGCTCGTTGACGTCCCACACGTTGACGTTCATGCCGGCGAGCACGCGCTTCTCCTGTAGCCAGAATGCGATGAACTCGCCGGTGTCAGGGTCGCCGCGGAACACGACCTCATCCCAGCTGGTCGCATACCCCGAGTACTCCATGCCGACGTCGTACTGATCAGAGAAAAAGTACGGAATCCGGTCGTAGCTGACTGGCTCGCCGAGCATCGCCCGGGCTGCTGCCGGGCCCTGGTTGAGCGCGTTGGCCCAGTGCTCGACGCGGATGTTGCGCGTGAAGAACGGGTGCCAGGCGTTCGCGACGTCACCGGCCGCGAAGACGCCAGGGAGCGTGGTTTGTAGCTGCTGATCGACCACGATTCCGTTCCCGATCTTTGCGCCCGCGGCGGCGGCTAGCTCAACTCGAGGGGTGACGCCGACGCCGATCACCGCGAAGTCACAGTCGATCTGCCGCCCGCTGATCGTGCGAACTCGCTCAACGGCACGGTCGCCCTCGAGTGCCTCGACGCCGTCGCCGAGCACCAGCTCGACACCATGGCGGGCATGCACGTCCCGGTAGAAGCCGGCGACCTCCGGGCCGAAGATCCGCTCGTTTGGAAGCCCCAACGGGTCGATCAGCGTCACCTCGAGCCCGCGCTCGCGGGCCGATGCCGCGAACTCGCTCCCAATCCACCCCGCACCAATCACTGCCACATGCCCGCCGGCGTCCAGGCGTTCGCGAAGCGCGTCGCAATCGGCGAGACTCCGCAGATAGTGGACGCCCTCGAGTTCGGCGCCGGGCACGGAGAGGCGCCGCGGTTCAGCCCCGGTACTCAGCAACAGTCGGTCGTACGCCAGCTCGCGCCCGTCGTCGAGCGTGAGCCTCGAACCGCCGGGGTCGATCCCGGTGGCGGTTGTGCCAGTCATGAGTTCGATTTCGTGCTGCGCGTAGAAATCGCTCGAATGGACATACGCCTTCTCGCGCTCGGATTCACCGCGCAGGTAGTCCTTGGTCAGCGGCGGCCGTTCATATGGCCTCTCCTTCTCGGAGCCGACCAGGATCAGGTTTCCGTCAAAGCCACGTTCGCGGAGCTCCTCGGCTGCCTTCGCGCCGGCGAGGCCGGCGCCGGCGATCACGAAGGTTTGCTTGCTCATCTGCGGCCTCCGGTCAGGCTGAGAAATTCCTCGCGTGTGCGTGGGTCGTCGCGGACCAGCCCGTGCAATGCCGAGGTCACCGTGCGAGCGCCGGCCTTTTGCACTCCGCGCAACGACATGCACAGGTGTTCGGCCTCGAGTACAACTCCGACGCCCTTCGGCTCGAGCTGCGCCTGCAGGCAGTCCGCGACCTGTGTGGTCAAGCGCTCCTGGAGCTGTAGGTCACGGGCGAAGTGTTCGACGACGCGGGCGAGCTTCGAGAGCCCGAGGATCCGCTCGGCGGGGAGGTACGCGACATGGGCGACGCCGTGAAACGGGAGCATGTGGTGCATGCACAGCGATTGGAACGGGATGTCGCGCACGAGCACGAGCTCGTCGTATCCCTCCTCGTTGGGAAACCTTGTGAGGTTGAATGGCTCCGGTGTCAACAGCTCGGCGTAGGCGGCCGCCATCCGGCGTGGCGTTTCGAGCAGCCCGGCATTGTCGAGATCGGCCCCGAGCGCGATCAGCAGCTCGCGCGCCGCGCGCTCTGCCGCGCCGAGGTCCACCTCCCGGGCTGCCTCTAGGGGAGGCCATGGGTCAGCGTATGCGGCCACCATCCGGTGATGACCATTCGTAGACGGGTTCGAGTTCATACCTCTTAGCGTCGCCTGCGAGCTCCGTCTTACCCGCGGCGACTTTTACGGGAGCGTCCGGAGCAGGTCGCGCAAGCTCTCGTGCTCCTCGGAGCACGCCGGGCAACCCTGCAGGTGCTCACGCATCCCGGGAACCCGCTGGTCAGCGTTCTCGCCGGCCAGTTGGCGCTCGACGTACGCGTCGAGCAGCTCAAAGCACTGCTCGCAGGTCACCTCCGGCGTGGACGGCCCGAGCAGAGCAGCCAGCAGACGTTTGCTATCTCGAGGTGTGCCGGTCATGCGTCTGCTCCGATCGTGGCGCGCAGCTTGCGCCGCGCATCATGCAGGGTCTTGTACAGCGCTCCACGTGTCGTGCCGAGCCGCTCGGCGAGCACATCGATCGGCACTTCAGCCAGCACCAACGCGCTCAGCACCTCGCGCTGGTGAGGTGACAGCTGGTTCCGGATCGCGTCGAGGGCCGCCCTGAGCTGCTCCCGCTGCTCGAGCTTTTCTGCGGGTTCGAGTGTGCGCGCTGGAAACGTGGCCCAAGCGTCGGGCTCGACCGGCAGCTCCCGGTCCTGCCAAGCGCGACGCCGCGTCTTGACGGCGGCTTCAAGGATCGCGAACTTGTACGCCCAGGTGGTGAAACGGCTCTCAAACCGGTAGTCATCAAGCTTGCCCAGGATCGCGCTGAGAGCGTCATCGGCGCTCTGCACCGCGAGATCATCGATCATCTCCGGGGTGGTGCCGTGAAGCATCGCTCTGCGGCGCCCCAGTTCGAACCGGGCGGCACCGAGCAGCAGTAGGTGCAACCTCGCGGCGGCGTTCTCTCGCTCTGCGCCTGAGCTGCGAAGGGCGCCCAACCAGGCACGTGCGTCTGCGTCCCGGTCGGCCGCGGCTGGACTCGCGGCGCGCTGCACCGCCGGGACGCTATCAGCGGATCTGCTCACAGCCACCACGAGTCCTGCTCGAGCGGCGCCAGGATCCGCGTCGCCAGGTGAGGCGGGCAGCCAATATCGACCAACTCGAGCAACTCGTGTAGGTCAAGCTCATCGTCGCCCGCAAGCCGCTCAGCGACGTCCGGGCAAAAGCCCGCGCTCCGTAGCCGCTGTGCTCGCCAGTTGGCCCACCGCGCGAAGCCACCGGTCACATTCTGTGGGGGCTTGCCGCCGATCCGCACGGACACTCCCCAGCCCTAGGAGCCGCCGACCTTCAGGGCGGCCAAGAGCACCAGCACGAGCGTCGTCGCGGCTACGACGCCGTGGGCCCCGACGAGCGCGATCGGGAAATGCTGCTCCGCGGGCAGACCGCCCTCCGCACCAGGCCCGCCAGTGGCGCCAGCCGCGGCCGTCGATTGCCGGCGCTGTTTCCACAGTGCGAGCATCCCGAATCCGAGGCTGGCGACGACGAGCAGCAATGCGAACGCCACCCACGCGAATCCCCGGGTACCGCTCGCGAGGTAGATGATCCAAAGTACGAGGCCGGTCGCCGCGAGCAGCATGTGCGTGAAGATCAGCGGCGTGCGGATCCGCCGGCCCGGCTGGCCTGCCTGCTTGAGCCCACCGCGCTGCAGCCAGATCCCCAGCAGCCCGAAGCCGCCCAAGGCAGTGATCACCCAAACGGTCAGTGCAGCCCATTTCATACTTGCATCGCTCCCATCAGCTCGTGGTTTGACGTTCTTCTGCGCGCAGCGGCACACTCGGCTGGGTCCGATCGGCCGGTGCGTCCGAGCTGAGCACGCGGGTGCCGTGTACAAACACGAGTGCTCCGCCCAACCAGCCCCCCGCGGTCATGACTCCAACGCCGCACAGGGTCAGCACCAGGCCCGCAGTGGTCACGTTGCCGTGCTGGTAGCCGTGGTATTGGCGCCAAGCGGCGAGCGCGAACAGCACCACTGCGCTCACCATCGCCGTCAGGTGCAGGGTCGCGGTCTTCCATCGCGCGCTGCCCCACTCGATTGACAGCCAATCGAGCAGCCCGGTCAAAGCGGTCGGCACCGACACGATCAGGCCTCCAATCAGGGCCAGCCACATCCCCTTGCCCGCCGCGAGCTTGATCGCGCCCGCGGAGCCGATGATCGCCAGACCGCCGGCCAGGACGTACATGCCGATCGTCGCATCAGTCAGCGGCGGGTGCAGCGGATGACCCGGCAACCCGCGCACCAGGACCATCGGATCGAGGCGGCGACGACTCCGCTCAGTCATAGCCCCAGCCTTTCCACGCGAAGAACCTCACGCCCACTTAGCTGCTGGGGGCGCCGGGTTCTTACCTCTCCACGCGAAATTCGGCACGAGGCGGGCGTGGGCGGGCGTGGGCGGGTGAGCGTTTAATTCGGTACCCGAGCGACCAGTCCAAAATGACCGATCCCCGACCCTAGGAGCTCGCCGTGACACCCCGCCCCCGTTGCCCCCTTTCTCAGCCGAGACTGCCGCCCAGAAGGTCCAGGCTGCCGAGGATGTCTGAAACACGCGCGACCCCGGACGCGTAGCGCTCGCATACACCGAAGACTCGATCTGGCGCAACCGAGACGCGTTCGTCAGCGGCCGCGCCGAGATCGTCGCGTTCCTCACCGCGAAATGGGAACGCGAACTCGACTACCCGTTGCGCAAGAACCTCTGCTGCTTCGAGGACAACAGAATCGCCGTCCGGTTTCACTACGAAAGCAAGACGCGGAGGGCCAATGGTGGCGAAGCTGCGGCAACGAGCTCTGGAATTCGACGGACACGCTGATGACTCGCCGGAGACCGGCATCAACGACGTCCCCATCGCTGAGCAAGATCGGCGGATCTTCGGACCACGCACCAGCGCCGACAGCGACGGCGAGTTACCGCTGCAATAGCGCGTGCACGCGACCGGCTGTCGACCGCGGCAAATGCCGAATGACCGGTTGCGCGAGTCGCTCTCGCAGTTCGATGAACTGCGGACCCTTGGTGCGTACCCCCCGCCGGCGCCGACACGCGCCCACCCAGTCTCCCCAGGCAGCGCGATCAATCGACGGTCTACCGAAAAGGTCGATAGAACTCCAATCAGGTCGGGGAGACAGGATGCAAAGCCCGGGGGCACTGCATCTTCGGGCGCTCGTGGCGGCCATTTTTCATGTCGACTCGTCTCCGATGAGGCGCAAATGGGGTTACGTTCGCGTCATTGTCGAAGGCATCACGGGTCTCCTCACCGGAGGCCAGATCGTCCTCCATTCGAAGCCTCCGTGGAACCGGTCCAGCTCAGTCCTCGATCGAGGAACACCGCTTCCCGGACCCGTCCCGTCAGCCTGGCCGAGGGCGTTCGGCGTTGCGAAGGTTGATGCGCACGCGTTGTAGGGCGAGTGTGGTCGCGGCGCCGATCACCATCATCGCGACATTGGTTCCGAGGACGGCCAGCGCGCCGAGCGCTTTGTTGGCTTCTCCGAGGCCGAGGGCGACGCCGAGGTAGGCGGCGGCAGGGATGGTGGTGACCGAGATCGCAACCCCGACGCCTGAGCTCGCGCGTGTTTCGAAGGCGAGCATGCCTGCGATGCCTGCCGCGAGCGCGACCGTGATCGTTTCGTCATCGACGGTGGCGAGGTTGTGGAGCACGGTCTCGTTGATGTTGAATCCGGAGGGCAGGAGCGAGAGATGGTGTTGCGCGAAGGCGAGGATCGCCGCGGACATGATCGCTACCGCCATACCGACGGTCAGCGTCAGCAGGGCTCGAGCCGTCAGCGCCAAGGACCGGCCGACAAGCCCGACGGCGGTGGCGGTGATCGGGAGCAGGTCCGGGCTGACCGCCATCGCTCCCACGATCAGGATCGGATTCGCGTCGACGACGCCGTAGCAGGCGATCACGCCGGCGACCGCCATGAACACCAGGTAGCGTGCGATCAAACGGGAGTTGGAGCCGGCGAGGCCCACGACATCGGCCCAGATCAGGCTCGCATCGGAGTGATGGGTGATGTCACCGCCGAGTTCATCGACCCGGGTCAGCGTCACGTCCTCGGGGGGGACGCGGAGGTCTTGCAGTTCCTGCAAGACGTGGTCAGTCGTGGCGTGGCTGACGGTGGCGAGCACCAGGGCATGCTCGTGCCTCACGGCCGTTTCGATTCGGACGCGGCTGACGCCGTCGAGTTCGTCCAGGCACGCGGCGACCGCTGCCATTGCCGATGTCTGGCCGAAGACCTCGATCGCAATCATTTCGTTGACGATGACGGATGCCGAAGACAGATCTCCACCGTCCAGAGCCCCCGCCACGTTGTGATGATTGATGCCGGGGCGGCAGTGGATCTCGTGGCCGGCGCGGCCGCGTCGCCAGGTCACGTTCGCTTCTGGGCGGCCGCCTACTGTCGTTCCAAGGGGGCAGCGGGCGCTAGCTTGCGCCGAGCAAGCACCCGACTCCCCGTGCCGCGAGGCCGAGAAACCGCGATGAAGCAACGCCACCTCGGTACCGGCGCTCCCCCCAGGTCGGCGTGACCCACCAGCGCTTCTACGCCGGCCGGGAGACGCGGCCTAGCGCCGGGCACTCCCAGGGCCAGCACCTGAACGCACCGATCGGAACGCTCGGTGCGCACGCATGGCTTGGACGGAATGATCTGGCGGGGCTTGCAGCGAGTGCTACCGGACGTCGACAAACACGATCTCGATCGCGTTGTTTCCGTAGCCGAGCCGATTCCAGATCGGCACTTCGGGCTGCACGTTTCCTGCCGCGTCGGTTGCTCGTGCGCGCAGCGTCTTTCGGCCGCGTTCGTCAGGGTTCCATTCGAACGACCAGCTCTGCCACTGGTACGGGCCTCTCGGGGTCTCTACGTGCGCCGGTAGCCACTCCGCCTCCCCGGTTAGGCTCATGTCGACGTTGGTGACGGGGCCGGTGCCCGACCATGCCTTACCGCGAACGACATACGTGTCGCCGAGGCGCACGACGGCGGCCGGGCTCGGGTCTGTTATCCGCGCCCGCGGTCGCATTACCGTCACGCGCTCGGCGGGGCGATCGTGCCACTGGTACATGTAGTGGCCGGTTTCGAACTCGCCAACGAAGGGCTCCGTCCTGATTTCGATCTGCTTCAGCCACTTGACAGAGGCGACGCCGTACCAATGCGGGACGATAAGACGGAACGGTGAACCGTGATCGGGAGTGAGCGGCTCTCCGTTCATCTCGTACGCGATCAGGATCTCGGCGGATGGATCGGCGGCGTGGACGAGCGTCAGCGATCGCTCGAACGACAGGTCGGAGGCGTCGATGTTCTTGAGCACCGGGTTGAGGATGTATGACCCGTGGTCGGCGCCGGCGAAGCGCACTTCGACGCCGGTTGGATACGGCTTCGCCCGCTCGAGTACCTCGTGCAGGAGCGCGCCCTTCCAACGCGCCGTGGAGACTGCGTAGTCTCCCCAAGGCTCGCCCGCTGGAAGCGGCCTCATCGCGAGCCGACCGTTCCCGGCGCACTCGAGCGTGACGACCCGCTCGACCGGCGGCAGAGCTCGGAGGTCGTCGAGCGTGAGCGTGAACGGGTTCTCGACTGCGCCGGCGATTTCGAGGGTGCGGTCGTGATCGGGTACGGGAAAGTTGCTGCGCACGTAGTGCAACGCAGTCGGGGTAACGTCGCCCTCCAGAGCCTCGGGCGGCGCCTCGGCGTTGAACGGCTCGGCATGGATCATCGTCAGCGCTGCGCGCTGCCGTTCAAGGTCGTCGGGTTGTGCCATCTCGTGAGCCTCCTCAATCGAGCCTCGTCGATTCAGTGATCGGGGTCGGTAAAGGTTGGGTCGCGGTTCTCGTTGAATGCGCCGATGCCCTCGATCCGGTCTGGATGTACTGCGGAGCGCCAGTGGGCTTCCATCATGATCGCGATCGCCTGTTCGGTCGGCTGTCCTTGCCCGAGCCGGACTGCCCGTTTCACGGCTTGGACCGCCGTCGGTGAGTTGCTCGCGATCTTTTCGGCGATCCGGTGGGCGGCCTCCATCAGTTCGGGCTGCGCGTACAGCTCGTTGACCATGCCCAGGCGATGCGCCTCCCGTGCGCTGATCGGATCCCCTGTCATCAGCATCTGCATCGCCCTGCCCGGTGGGAGGACGCGTGGCAGGAACACCGGTGAGCCGCCGCCCGCGGCGAGACCGATCATTGCCTCTGGCTGTCCGAAGGTGGCGTTCTCCGACGCGATGATGAAGTCCGCGCTCTGCGCGATCTCCGACCCGCCGCCGTACGCGATGCCGTTGACGGCAGCGAAAATGGGCTTCCGCAACTCGCGCAGCGTGTACAACGTGCGGTCGAAGTCCTGGCGCTGGCGAAGCCACGCCTCCTTGGTCATGTTCTTGCGCTGCCGGAGATCGCTTCCGACAGAAAAGGCACGGCCCCCGGCACCGGTGATGATTACCACTCGCACCGCTGGGCGGACGGCGATTGTTTCAAGGACCTCGGTGAGGCTCGCCCCCATCTCTGTTGTGATGGCGTTGTCAGCGTGTGGCCTGTTCAGCGTGATCAGGGCGATCGACTCGCCGGCCGCGTACTCCAGGAGCACCGGGTTGTCGGGCTCCTTGCCCGCGGGGGGCGGCCCGAAGTCGAGCGCGTTCCACCGTTCTGTGTGTGTTGAGCCTGTTGCCACGGCGCCTCCGGTCTGGGTCGATTCCTAGGTGGTGAGTTCGGAGAGCCAGCGCAGCCCACGCCGGCCGGGCGCGAAGCAGTACTCGCCGCCACGCGTCACGACAAACGGAGGCATCTCCTGTAGCCGGCGCCTGATGGGTTGCTTGGGAATGGTGAAGACTCCGTTCCCGGCCGGTCTTCCGACGAGCGGATCCTGCTCCTGCGGCGCGCCGATGAAGATGCCGTCGTTCAGCCACTGGGTCTTGACGAACTCGAACTGGCGCTTCAGATGTGATCCGGCGAACACAAAGACGATGCCGCGATCTGCGCCGTCATCCTCGAGCACACCGTCCGGGACGATCGGGCCGTAGCTGGTCCCGCGCCGGATCATCCGGTGCAGGCGGACGTTCACGCTCCCCTCCCCATCAAGCGCGTCCCGGGGGTTGGCGCGCCGCGCGTGCGCGCCGGCAGGGCACTTGAGCCCGCGACGATCGTTCCCGTAGAGGAAGGCGTTGTTCCGTGTGTCGTCGCCGCCGAGTTCCGGATCGTCACGGTCAGGCGCCAAGGCCAGGGGAGCGCCGCTCTGCCAGCGGCCGACCATCTTGGCGCCGAGCAACGCTTCCTCCTGGCGATCCGCCGCTCTGTCTCGGAGGTAACGGCGGTACGCAGCGACACGGGTGTGCAGCTTCCGAAACACGACGTACGTGCCGTTGCGCCCGAGCACTGTCGGGCTGGGCATCGGCGGAAGATCTCCGGTTTCGTCGGGGTAGCCGAGGATGAACTCGCCGGCCTTGATCGGCCGCTCCAGCGGATTGGACGCCGGGACCTCGCTCCCCTCGACTGCCGGTTGGCCGATCCCGTCCTTGAAGCCGAATGACGTCCGGCCGGTCGAGAGCTGGTAGCAGTCCTGGCGCCAGATCGCCGCCACCCCGGATACATCCTCGACCGCCCGGCGTGCGCGCTCGAGCCTTGCTTCCAACCGCGTGGCATCGGGTGCGAGGCCCGCCAGCGCGACGTGGACGTCCGGGGTACCGAGGGGCTTCTCCCAGTTCTCGGGGCTGCTCTCGCCGCGATCACCCAACTCGGCCGCACGAGCCGCCATGCCCTGCTGGAACTCCGGCGCGAAGCTGTCGAGCGAGGCTCTCGGTACCCCCAGCGCCTTCAGACCCTGATGAGTGAATGCAACCGTCACCGAGGTGTCGTGCGCCGGGTCAGCCGAGTCGCCGGCGGAGCCGACCGCCGGCAGAAGCCGCCGGATGAGCTCCCTTCCTGCCTGTCGGTCATCGATGCGAAGCAGCAGGTAGATCCCGACATACGGGGACGGTCGCTGGTGAAGCACACCACCTTGGATGTCTTCGAGCTCAAGGCTCACGCCTTCCCTCCCGTCGGGGCGCTCACGACTCGAACCCCTCTACGGGTGCTCAGGAGGTTGGGGGGGATCCGGATTCGGAGGCGCCAGGTAGGGGAACTTCTGCGATGCAGGCCGCGTAGCTTGATCGACGCCATCGCGGATCGTGGGTCCCTTTCCGGCGTTCACCAGCAACGTGAAGATCGTGTCCATCACGTCATCGTTCAACGCTCGGCCGCCACACGTCTGATGCGCTTCCCCGCGCCGGGCGGCCATTTCGACCTCGAGGAACGAACCCCGCTCGGCGTACGGCTTAGCCACGTCGACGACGAGATAGTCAGCCAGCAGCAACTCGGTCAGCGGGTGCGTCCCCTCCGCGCTCATCGGCCAGTCGGTGTTGCCATCGAGGCTGTCCCAGAACGCAAGGTTCGCGTTCAGCCTGGCGCGGTACGCCCCCAGGTAGGGCTGGGCAAGGTGAAACCCGTCCTCCATGTTGTAGAGGTCGCGGATCTCAAGATCGCGATTCACGGGATCGAACTCCTTCGGCGCCAACATCAGGTTCGGCACCTCGGGTCGACCAACCCGCTCGAGCCGGACGTGGAGCTTGCCCCGCGTCAGCGTCTCGCCGACCACGCCGAGCAGCTCACCGCCGTCGAAAAGGCGCGTGCGGTCGACCTCGACCACCAGGCTGAGTACGTTCTTGCCGTCGAGATAGATCGAGCCCGGGTCGGTAAACGCCAGCTTCCGCGTCGCGATCGTCTTGAGCGCCGCCGGTGCATCCAGGATGAACGGGTCCCACCGCACACCGGCGAAGACACGGACTCCGTGCCCCTGGGCACCCCGCTCGTCGTGCACGCTGAACGGGACGGTCTCGCCGGCCGGCGTCGAGCATGTGCCCGCCTGCTCAAGCGCGGTCGTGCCACCGCTGCCTTCGGGATCGGAGAACACACAATCGAACACGAGCTCCTCGCCGCCTGCGGCGAATGGTGCGGGCTCGTCGCGGCCGGCGGCGGTCAGCGGGCGCAGCCGGAGGCGGTAGATCAGCCCGTCGGAGAACTTTGCCGACGGCGGCGCGAACGGCAGCGTGTTCAGTACCAGCACGAGCGAGTCCGGACGCTCCGGGCTCGGGAACGCGTACAGGTCTGTGATGTCCGCGATCGGCTCGGCTACCGCTCGCGGCCCGGAGATGTGGTGGGACATCGCGTATCCTGGCCGGCTTGCTGGCGCCCGCCGGGCTAGTTCGCGGCCTCGGTCAGCAACGGCTTCAGCGCCGGGTGCTGCAGAGCCTCGGCGGCCGCGGGATCGTCGAGCACCCGTTGGAACGCGTCGTTCACACGCAGGGCCCTGCGGAGCTCCTTGACAGTGCCGGGGTAGTTGCGGGCATAGGCGCTTGCGGTCCGCTGAGCGCCGAGGATGAACGCTTGCAGGGCGGCGAGGTCGGGAAGCCCGTCATACCCCTCGACGTGCTGGAAGACCGCGTCGAACAGCGCCAGCGTCGGCCCCGACGTCAGGAAATCCTCCATGTAGGAGTCCCACGGGCCATCAAAGCTCGTCGCGAACAGCAGCCGGCTGTCGTCGTCGAATGGCACGAACCGGGCCTCGTGAATCGTGGCAACGGCCATGTTGTAATCCCCCGACTGATAGCCAGGGGTGTCCTGCAGCGCTCGCAGCGCCTCCCGCAGAGCAGCCGCGTGCCCCGGCTTGATGCGGAAGAACAGACTGAACTCGCTTGTCGACCCAACGCTGACGCCCGGTCGAGATGTGTTCGTTTCGGATGTCGCCAAAACCGCCTCGCGTATCGCTCGCTTGCGGCGCGAACCGCCGCCCAGAGCCAAGCTTCTGACACGACACCAGGGGGGTCATCACCCGAATCGGATGAGCGGCACGCCAGCGGAGCTGAACGGGACTCCGTCGGCTGCCCGCTGGGCCGGAGAGAGGCACATTCTCGGTCGCGAAAGCGCCATTGAGGATCGGCCCGAATGCCCGGAAGGCCCGGAACGCAGAGGCCGCGGAGCCTCCTTACCTCACTGCGCGGAAGGTCACCGCGGTCGCTGAACTCGCGTTCGAGCAGGCCGACACAAGAGCAGAATGCTCATGGCGAGGCGCCGACCTTCCGCAACGCCGGGCGACGTGCGTCGGGGCTGCAATCTTCGCGCGTGCTACTCGGCGGCACGGTGAGTCGCGGTCTCATGAGCCGGCCTTGGAACCAATTCGGAACCGCGAAGACATGGCCCAAGCCTGTACCGCGCGCGAGTTCCCTGCGAGCTCGCCGCTTCTGCGAATCGGGGAGACAGGATTTGAACCTGCGACCGCCCGGCCCCCAGCCGGGTGCGCTACCAGACTGCGCCACTCCCCGTGGCCGGTCGATCATACCTCCGGGGCCTGGCACCGCCCGGCCGCCTCCCGGGCAGCGGTGGATTTCGCCCGTGCGATGATCCGACGCGGTCACCGTCGCGTAGTTCGTGGTGCCAGGTCCTGCGAAGCCCGCCGCGCCCGATCCGAGGTCCCAGACACGTGTTTCTGAACGCCATCCCCGTCCGACGCCGCGAGCTCCGAGAGCTCGCCGACGAGGACCTGATGGCGAAAGTCGCCGATGGCGATGCCCGCGCCTTTGAGGTGATCTTCGACCGCCACGCCAATGCGGCGTTCTCGCTCGCCTACCGGATGTGCGGCCGCCGCGCGATGGCCGAGGACGTCGTCCAGGAGGCGTTCCTGTCCCTGTGGCGCAGCGGCGCGCGCTACGACCGCCGCCGCGGGAGCGTGCGGACGTGGGTCCTCGGCGTCGTCCACAACCGGGCGATCGACGCCTTCCGGCGCGGTGTCGTGCGCGAGAGCCGCAACGTCTCCGACGAGGGGCTCGCCGAGCAGCTGCCCGCCGCCGAGCAGACGGAGACCCAGGTCGTGGAGCGCGATGAAGCGCAGCGGGTGCGCTCAGCGCTCGGTGACCTCCCGGCCGAGCAGCGTCAGGTGATCGAACTCGCGTACTTCGGCGGCTTCACCCACACCGAGATATCGGAGATGCTCTCGCTGCCGGCGGGTACCGTAAAGGGTCGGATGCGGCTCGGACTGTCGAAGATGCGGATCGCCTTTGGCGACCGCGCGGAGCTGGCGACATGAGCGACCTCGACGAGACCACGCGCCCGCAGGGCTGCTCGGGGGACGCCGCGGCCTACGTCCTCGGGGCGCTCGACGGTCAGGAGGCGACGGCCTTCGTGCGCCACGCCCAGACCTGCGTCGTCTGCCGCGACGAGCTCGCTGAGCTCACTGCGGTGGCCGACGTGCTGCCGCTTGCCGCCCCGCCCCACTCATTCCCACGCGCGCTCAAGCGCCGCGTGATGGCGGAGGTGAAGGCCGATCAGCGCGCGGGCACCCGGGCACCGGAGAGCGCCCGGCCGATGGTGCGCCGGCGCGCTTCGCTGTGGCCGCGTCCGGCGTTCGCCGGCGGTCTCGCCGCCGTCGCCGCGGCTGCGGTCGCCGCGGTGATCATCCTCGGCTCGGGGGGCACGAACACGAAGATCATCCACGCTTCGACGAGCTGGAGCGGTGGGAGCGCCACGCTGCACGTCACCGACGGCCACGCCGAGTTGATCGTCGACCGGGCGCCGGCCCCGCCTGCGGGCGAGGTCTACGAGGTGTGGCTGAAGCACCCGTCCTCGCCGACCCCGTCGCCGACGAATGCGCTGTTCACCCCGACGAGCAGCGGCGCGGGCTCGGTCGATGTGCCCGGGAACCTCCACGGCGTCAAGCAGGTGATGGTGACCGTCGAGCCGGCGGGCGGGAGCAAGGTCCCGACGCACCCGCCGGTCGTCGTGGCCAACCTCGCCTAGCGCGACCGCGCGCTGCAGAGCCCTGGAGGCGTCAGACCAGCGCGCCGGCGCTCGCCCCGACCCGCGCGAGCTCGAGCAGCGTCGAGGTGATCTCGTCCGGCCGCTCGAGCGGACCCATATGTCCAACGCCGTCGAGCACCTTCAGGCTGTGGAGCTCCGGGACGAGCTCGGCCATCCGGCGGGCGTGGGAGGGAGGGGTGAGGCGATCCCGCTCGCCGGCGATCACCGCGGTCGGGACGGTGAGGTTGGCCAGCGCGTGGTACAGGTCGATCTGGGAGATCGCGAGCCCGACGTCGGCGCGGACGTCCGGCCTGCAGTCGAGCACCATCCGCTCGAAGAACGCCACCTGGGCCGGGCCCGCCGTCGGCCCGAAGGCGATGTAACGGATCATCGCGTGTCCGACCGGGGTCGAGAGCTCCGGGAGCGGCGCCCGCGAGCCCATGAACGCGCGGGTCGCAAACGCGTCCGTGTAGGCACGCGCGACCTTCGGCAGGGGAACGAGGAGCGATTCGGCGATCAACTCACCGACCCCGGTGTGGATCAGGGCGGCCGCACTCGCGCGACGGGGGACGTCGTGGTGCTCGGCCCAGGAGGCGATCGACATGGCGCCGAGTGAGTGGCCGGCGACGACCGCCCGCCCGCCGTCCGGCACCGTGGCCGCGAGCACGCTCTCGACGTCCTCGCCGAACCGCTCGATCCGGTAGTCGCCGTCGGTGGCCCGCTCGCTCTGACCGTGGCCGCGGAGGTCGTGGGCGACGACGCGGAGCCCGGCGTCGGTGAGGGCCCGCACGACGTGGATCCAGATCTGGATCGACTCCGTCCAACCGTGGATGAGGACGACGGTCGGCGCCGACTCGGGGCCGAACGCCTCGGCGTGCAGGCCGGTGCCGTCGGCGGCGGTGACCGGGATCGAGCGGCCGGAGATGGGAACTGAGAGGCTCGCCCGCTCGGGGTCGGCCTCGACCCGCCGGCGCAGGCGGTGCTGAGCGGCGACGAACGCGCCGGCGCCCGCGAGCGCAGCCGCACCCGCTCCGATCCCCACCCGCCTGGAGTTGATCGCCGGACCGGCCATCGCGGCGAAGCCTACACCTCCGTAACAAGATCCCCCAGCCCAATGCGCATAGGATGCGTCCGACATGCGGATCGGCCTGCTCACGGGAGGTGGTGACTGCCCGGGGCTCAACGCGGTCATCCGCGCGATCGTGCGCAAGGGGATCGACGAGTACGGCGACGAGCTGGTCGGATTCGCCGACGGCTGGCGCGGCGTGCTGGAGGACTCCGCCGCCGAGCTCACGATCGAGTCGACGCGCGGGATCCTGCCCCGCGGCGGGACGATCCTCGGAAGCTCGCGGACGAACCCCTACAAGCGCGAGGACGGCCTCGACACGGTCCGCCGGACGGTGGCCGCCAGGCACCTCGACGGCCTGATCGCGATCGGCGGCGAGGACACGCTCGGGGTGGCCAACCACCTGAACGAGGACGGCGTTCCGGTGATCGGCGTCCCGAAGACGATCGACAACGACCTCGGGGCGACCGACCAGACCTTCGGCTTCGACACCGCGCTGCACGTCGCCACCGAGGCCATCGACCGGCTGCACACGACCGCGGAGAGCCACAACCGGATCCTCGTCGTCGAGGTGATGGGGCGCAGCGCCGGCTGGATCGCGCTGCACTCCGGAGTGGCCGGGGGCGCCGACGTGATCCTGATCCCCGAGCAGCCGTTCGACATCGACGAGGTGTGCGGCCTGATCCGCCGCCGCCACGAGCGCGGGCCGCTACTTCTCGATCGTCGTCGTCGCCGAGGGCGCGACACCGAAGGCCGGCACGCTGACGATCGAGGGCGGCGAGTCCGACGAGTTCGGCCACCCCCGGCTCGGGGGCATCGGGCAGGTGCTCGAGCGGGAGATCGAGCAGCGCACGGGATTCGAGACCCGCGCGACGGTTCTCGGCCACGTCCAGCGGGGCGGGACGCCGACGGCGTTCGACCGGGTGCTCGCGACCCGCCTCGGCCTCGCGGCGATCACCGCCGCCCACGCCGGCGAGTGGGGGTCGATGGCCGCGCTCCAGGCGACGGAGATCGTGATGGTCCCGATCGCCGAGGCCGTCGCCGAGGTCCGGCGGGTGCCGATCGAGGAGTACGAGCGTTACGGCGTGCTGTTCGGATAGCCGATGGGCGGCGCGCGGACCTGCGACTGCTCCTCTGCCCCGGACGGCGGCGTGTTTAGCGAGGTCTTGATTTGAGAAGGTCCCTGGAAAGGCAAACGACGTGAGCGAGGACGGCCGATGAGCACCACCCAGAGCGGTACCGAGATCGACACGCTGTGCATCGACACGATCCGGACGCTGTCGATGGACGCGGTCCAGAAGGCGAATTCGGGCCACCCGGGGACGCCGATGGCGCTCGCGCCGCTCGCCTACACCCTCTACACGCGCATCATGCGTCACAACCCGTCCGATGCGGAGTGGATCGACCGGGACCGCTTCATCCTCTCGGCCGGCCACGCCTCGATGCTGCTGTACGCCACGCTGTTCATGGCGGGCTATCCGATCACGCTGAAGGACATCGAGAACTTCCGCCAGGTCGGCTCGCCGACCGCCGGTCACCCGGAGCGCAAGTACACGCCGGGGATCGAGGCCACGACCGGGCCGCTCGGCCAGGGAATCTCGATGTCGGTCGGGATCGCGCTCGCCGAGCGGATGCTCGCGGCCCGCTTCAACCGCGACGGCCACGACATCGTCGACCACCACACGTTCACGATCGCCTCCGACGGCGACATCCAGGAGGGCGTCGCCTCCGAGGCCTCCTCGCTCGCCGGTCACCTCGGCCTCGGACGGCTGATCGCGTACTGGGACGACAACAAGATTCAGCTTGCCAGCCCGGTCTCGACGGTCTTCTCCGAGAACGTCGCCGAGCGCTACGAGGCCTACGGCTGGCACGTGCTCGACGTCGGCGAGGACCTCTCGCCGGACAACCTCGAGCGGGCCACGCGTGAGGCGATGGCGGTCGAGGACCGCCCGTCGCTGGTCATCGTCCACTCCCACATCGGCTACGGCAGCCCGAACAAGCAGGACACCTCGGCCGCGCACGGGTCGGCACTCGGCGAGGACGAGGTCCGGCTCACCAAGGAGGCGTACGGATGGGACCCGGACAAGCACTTCTATGTCCCCGATGAGGCGCTCGCGCACTTCCGCAAGTGCTGTGGGCGGGGGGCCGAGTACCAGCGCGAATGGGAGCAGCGCTTCGAGGCCTACCGGGAGGCCGACGGCGAGGCCGCCGCGCAGCTCGAGACGATCGCTCAGGGCGGGATGCCGGAGGGCTGGGACACCGATCTGCCCCGGTTCAGCCCCGACGACGATCCGATCGCCACCCGCAAGGCCTCGGAGGCCGCGATCCAGTGGGCGGCGAAGGCGGTCCCGCACCTGATCGGCGGCTCGGCGGACCTCGCGAGCTCCAACAACACCGACATCGACGACGGCGGCGACGTGCAGAAGGGGGAGTACGGGGGGCGGAACCTCCGCTTCGGCGTCCGCGAGCACGGGATGGGCGCGATCACCAACGGTCTCTGCCTGCACGGCTTCCGGGCCTTCGGCGCGACGTTCCTCAACTTCTCGGACTACATGCGCGGCGCGATCCGGCTGTCTGCGCTGATGAAGCTGCCTGCGATCTGGGTCTACACCCACGATTCGATCGGGCTCGGCGAGGACGGGCCGACGCACCAGCCGGTCGAGCAGTTGGTCGGCCTGCGAGCCGTCCCGCGGCTCAACGTCCTGCGGCCGGCCGACGCCAACGAGACGGCGCTGGCCTGGCGGTTCGCGTTGCGCAACCTCGCGGCCCCGTCGGCGTTCGCGCTCTCCCGCCAGAACCTGCCGATCCTTGATCCCGATGCGATCCCCGACGACGCGATCGAGCGCGGGGCGTACGTGCTGCGTGACGCCGACGGCGGCGATCCCGAGCTGATCCTGATCGGCACCGGGTCCGAGGTGTCGCTGTGCCTGGAGGCGGCCGACGCGCTCGACGGCATCCAGGTCCGGGTCGTGAGCATGCCGTGCATGGACACCTTCACCCAGACCGATCAGAGCTACCAGGACGAGGTCCTGCCCCCGAACGTGACCGCGCGGATCGCGGTCGAGGCGGCGAGCCCGCTCGGCTGGGACCGGTGGACCGGCCCCGACGGCCGGTTCGTCGGCATGACGACGTTCGGGGAGTCGGGCCCGGCCAAGGAGGTCTACGAGCACTTCGGGATCACCGCCGAACGCGTCGCCGAGCTCGGCCGCGAGCTGGTCGGACGATGAGCACGGCGGCGTCGGTGAACGAGCGTCTGGCGGCGCTGCACGCCGCCGGGGTGAGCGTGTGGCTCGACCAGATCCGCCGGACGCTGACCGAGGGTGGGGAACTCGCCCGGATGGTGCGCGAGGAGTCGCTCACCGGGGTCACGGCCAACCCGTCGATCTTCGAGAAGGCGATCCTCGGCTCCGACGACTATGACGCGGATCTCAAGAGCCTCTCCGAGCAGGGGCTGGGCGCGCGGGAGATCTACGACCGGATCGCGGTGCGGGACGTCCAGCTCGCCGCCGACGTGTTCGCAGGCGTTCACCGGGAGACCGGAGGCCGGGACGGATTCGTCTCGCTCGAGGTCGCGCCGGACCTCGCCCACGACGCCGAGAGGACGCTCGAGGCGGTCCGCACGTACTGGGGCGCGGTCGACCGGCCGAACGTGATGATCAAGATCCCCGGCACCCCGGAGGGGGTGAGCGCGATCGAGCAGGCGATCTACGAGGGGATCAACGTCAACGTGACACTGCTGTTCGGCGTCGAGGCGTACGAGTCCGTCGCTCGGGCGTACCTGAGCGGCCTGCGCCGGCGCCTCGACGAGGGGCTGGCCCTCGATGTCCGCTCGGTGGCCAGCTTCTTCGTCTCCCGGGTCGACTCGAACGTCGACAAGCGCCTGGACAAGCTCGGCCGACAGGACCTCGCCGGCCGCGCCGCGCTGGCCAACGCGCGGCAGGCCTACCACCGCTTCCGCGAGCTGTTCTCCGGCGAGACGTGGGACGAGCTGCAGGCCGCCGGCGCCGCGGTGCAGCGTCCGCTGTGGGCCTCGACCGGCGTGAAGAACCCCGATTACGAGGACACGCGTTACGTCGACGGGCTGATCGCACCGCACACCGTGAACACGATGCCGATGGCCACCTTGCACGCCTTCGCCGATCACGGCGAGGTGCGCGGGGCGACTGCCGAGGCGGACCCCGGCGAGGATCTCGACGCCCTCCGGAGCGCGGGAATCGATCTCGACGAGGTGACCGAGGAGCTGCTCGTCGACGGGATCGAACAGTTCGAGGCCGCGATGGGACGGCTGCTCGACGGGATCGAGCTGCAGCGCTCGGCGGTGCTCACCGGGCGCCCGCCGACGATCGAGGCGGACCTGCCCGACGAACTCCAGACGGCCGTCGCCGGGCGGATCGAGCAGGCGCTGGACGAGCGTGTCGCCGAGCGGGTGTGGCGCCGTGACGAGTCGCTGTGGGGCGGCCCGGGCGTGCCGGAGATCGCCAACCGACTCGGCTGGCTGGTCGTCGCCGACCAGATGCTCGAGCACGTCGCCGACCTGACGGCGTTCGCCGCCGAGGTTCGGGGCGAGGGGTTCACCGACGCTGTGCTGCTCGGGATGGGCGGCTCCTCGCTCGGGCCCGAGGTGATCCGCCGCTCGTTCGGTCAGCCGGCCGACGGCCTCCGCCTCCAGGTGCTCGACTCGACCGACCCCGACGTCGTGCTCACGGTCCAGGAGTCGATCGAGATCGAGAAGACGATCTTCATCGTGTCCTCGAAGTCCGGCGGGACGGTCGAGACGCTCTCGCACTACAAGCACTTCAAGCAGTTCGCGAAGCCCGAGCAGTTCGTGGTCGTCACCGACCCCGGGAGCCCCCTGGAGGAGCTGGCCGCGGAGGAGGGGCTGCGGCGGACGTTCCGCAACCCGCCGGAGATCGGTGGCCGCTACTCCGTGCTCTCGTACTTCGGGCTCGTGCCCGCCGCGCTGATGGGGGTCGACGTCGCGGAGTTGCTGCACGGCAGCCAGGTCGCCGAACAGAACTGCGCCCACTACGACTCCTCGGAGTCGAACAGCGGCCTGTGGCTCGGCGCCGCCGTCGGCGAGCTCGCCCGCCACGGCCGCGACAAGCTCACGTTCCTCGTCTCGCCGAACATCGAGAGCTTCGGCCTGTGGGTCGAGCAGCTGATCGCCGAGTCGACCGGTAAGCACGGGCGCGGGATCCTGCCCGTGGCCGGCGAGCCCGTCGGAGCCCCGGAGGTGTATGGCGACGACCGCGTGTTCGCATATCTGCGCGACCACGATGATCCCGACGAGCGGCTCGATCAGGCGATCGCCGCGCTCGGCGAGGCGGGCCACCCGACGCTCACGCTGACGACCCGCGGACCCGAGGACCTGGGGCGGATCTTCTTCCTCGCCGAGTTCGCCGTCGCCGTCTCGGGCTGGGCACTGGAGATCAACCCCTTCGACCAGCCGAACGTGCAGGAGGCGAAGGACAACACCAAGCGCGTGCTCGGCGAGGGTGTGCCGGAGATCGCCGATGGCGAGCGACGACGAGCTGCGAGCGCTGCTCGCCGACGCCGGCCCTCCGCACTACGTCGCGGTGATGGGCTACGTCCCGCCGAGCGATGAGTTCGACGCCGCGGTGTCCGAGCTGCGGACGGTGATCCGCGCCGCGACGAGGGCGGCGACGACGTTCGGCTACGGGCCGCGGTTCCTGCACTCCACCGGCCAGCTCCACAAGGGGGGCGCCCCGGTCGGCCGGTTCCTCCAGCTCACCTGCACGCCGAATCGCGACGCCGACATCCCGGGGGAGGACTATTCGTTCGGGACCCTGATCGCCGCGCAGGCGGCGGGGGATCTCCAGACCCTTCGCTCACACGAGCTGCCCGCGCAGCGCGTCGAGCTGGGATCGGACCCGGTGGCGGGCGTGCGCGCGCTCACCGAACGCGTCAACGACCTACTCAAATAGGAGCACGCCATGCAGATCGGATTCGTCGGGCTGGGCAAGATGGGCGGGAACATGGTTCACCGCATCAGGCGGGACTCGGACCATCAGGTCGTCGCCTTCGACTTCAGCGACGAGGCCGTGAAGGTGGCCGAGGAGCACGGGGCGAGCGGCGCGAGCTCGCTCGAGGACCTCGTCTCCAAGCTCGACGCCCCGCGGACGGTGTGGATCATGGTCCCGGCCGGCGATCCGACCCAGGAGACGGTCGAGAAGCTCCTCTCGCTGCTCTCCGCCGGCGACACGATCATCGACGGCGGCAACTCCAAGTGGACCGACTCGATCGCCCGCCACGCCCAGTGCGCCGAGCACGACATCCACTTCATCGACGTCGGAACCAGCGGCGGCGTATGGGGCCTCACCGTCGGCTACTGCATGATGGTCGGCGGTGACCAGGAGGCGGTCGACCGGGTCGCCCCGGTGCTCGACGTGCTCGCGCCGCCTGACGGCTGGGCGCGGATGGGCGACGCCGGATCGGGGCACTACGTGAAGATGGTCCACAACGGGATCGAGTACGGGTTGATGCAGGCCTACGCCGAGGGGTTCGAGCTCCTGCACAAGTCCGAGTACGGGCTCAACGTCGGCGAGATCGCCAAGGTGTGGGGCCAGGGATCGGTCGTCCGCTCGTGGCTGCTCGAGCTTGCGGTCCTGGCCTTCGATGCCGACGGCAACGACCTCTCGAACCTCGAGGGCTATGTCAACGACTCCGGCGAGGGCCGCTGGACGCTCGAGTCCGGGATCGACCACGACGTCCCGATGCCCGCGCTGACCGCAGCCCTGTTCGCCCGGTTCACCTCGCGCGACAACGGCGACTACACGGCGCGGATGCTCGCCGCGCTCCGCAACCAGTTCGGAGGTCACGCCGTGAAGAACCTCCCGGTGCAGCCATGAGCGCGACCGAGACCGAGCCCCGATCCGGGTCGCCGGGCGACGGCGATCAGCCGAACCCGCTCACCAAGGGTCTCGAGCGGTTGCCCGTCCGGCCGACGGCGCTCGTCATCTTCGGCGCCACCGGCGACCTCGCGCATCGCAAGCTGCTGCCGGCGCTCTACAACCTCGCCCACGAGGGCTCGCTGCCCGAGCGCTTCGAGCTGATCGCCTGCGCGCGGCGCGATAAGGAGGACGAGGACTTCCAGCAGATCGCCCGCGAGTCGATCGAGAAGTACTCGCGGCGCAAGCCGGACAAGGACGTGCTGGAGGGGCTGATCTCCGATACGCGGTATGTCCCCGGCCAGTTCGACGATCCGGCCGCCTACGCGCAGATCGACAAGACGCTGAAGGAGTTCGACGAGAAGGCCGGCCAGCCGCTCAACCGGGTCTTCTATCTCTCCGACGGCGCCGCAGTTCTTCCCCGTCATCTGCGAGCAGCTCGGCGAGGCCGGGCTCAACCGCTGCGAGAAGGCCGAGACGCGGGTGGTGATCGAGAAGCCGTTCGGCTACGACCTCGATTCGGCGACGAAGCTCAACCGCGAGGTGCTCGAGCAGTCTTCGACGAATCCCAGGTCTTCCGGATCGACCACTACCTCGGCAAGGAGACGGTCCAGAACATGTTGGCGCTGCGGTTCGCCAACACGCTGTTCGAGCCGGTGTGGAACCGCAACTTCGTCGACAACGTGCAGATCACCGCCGCCGAGGACATGGGCATCGGCGGCCGGGCCGGCTACTACGAGGGCGCCGGCGCGCTGCGCGACCTGGTGCAGAACCACATGCTCCAGCTGCTCGCGCTGCTGACGATGGAGCCGCCGATCGCGTTCGAGGCCAACCGGCTGCGCGACGAGAAGCTCAAGGTGCTCGAGGCGATCGTCCCGCCGAAGCCCGAGGAGGTGGCCGAGATGGCGGTCCGGGCCCAGTACGCGGCCGGGACCGTCGGCGGCGAGAAGGTGAAGGGCTACCGCGAGGAGGAGGGTGTCGCCGAGGACTCGCGCACCGAGACCTACGTCGCGCTGCGGCTGTCGATCCAGAACTGGCGGTGGGCCGGCGTGCCCGTTCTACCTGCGCACCGGCAAGCAGCTGGCGCGCAAGGTGACCGAGATCGCGGTGACGCTCAAGCCCGTCCCGCACCTCGCCTTCCAGAGCGACGGCTCGGTCGGCGTGCAGCCGAACCAGATCATCCTCACCGTCCAGCCCGACGAGGGCGTGTCGGTCTCGCTCGGGGCCAAGATCCCCGGCCCGCGGATGCGGATCCGGCCGGTGAACATGGAGTTCCGCTACGGCACCTCGTTCATGTCCGAGTCGCCGGAGGCCTACGAGCGGCTGATCCTCGACGCGATGCGCGGCGACGCGACGCTGTTCACCCGCAACGACGAGATCGAGGCGCTGTGGGGGATCATCGACCCGATCCTCACCGCCTGGCATGAGGACACGAAGTCGAAGATCCCGCAGTACGAGGCCGGCGCGGCCGGTCCCGACGAGGCCGAGAAGCTGCTGCTCCGACGGCAACCGAGTGGCGGCGGCTGTGAGCGACGAGTCGGTCATCGAGGAGCTAGCGGCGGACAGGCCGCGGTCTGTGGTCCGAGCAGGACACGACGCCGGACGACATCGACGACGCGCTGCGGCGGATGCTGCGCGAGCTCCACGCCCAGAACGAGTCGCTGGTCCCCGCGCGCGTGCTCAACCTGTCGTGCTCGTCGACCGCGACTGGAAGGGTGAGATCGCCAACCGGCTCGGCAAGGTCGGGCGCTACCACGCCTCGCGCACCGTGCTGTGCGCGGTCGAGCCAGGGCCGCACGACGCTCGACGCCACGGCGGCGATTCGCTACGAGGAGACCCGACGACGGCGACGGCGTGATGCACGAGCAGGTCGAGATCGACCTCGGGCCTGAGCAGCTGACCCGCCTCGACACCATCATCGATCCGGTGATCATCTCCGAGCTGCCGACGATGCTGTGGTCGCCGCACGGCCACGACGACGCGGCCGAGTCGGTGCGCCGCATGATCGATGTGATGCTGCTCGACTCCGACGACGGCGGCGGCGACCTCGCCGGACGGCTTCGACGACGCCGCCGAGATGCTGGAGACCGCGTACGTGGTCGATCTCGCCTGGCTGCGCACGACGCCGTGGCGCGAGCGGCTGGCCTCGAGCTTCGACCCGCCGTGGCGGCGCGGCGAGCTCGGCCGGATCGAACGGAGTCGAGATCCGCCACCGCGAGTCGATCCCACACGAGCGCGCTGTTGCTCGCCGGCTGGCTCGCCTCTCGGCTCGGTTGGAAGCCCGAGCCGCTGCGCGAGTCCGGCCGCGCGCGGCTGGAGCGGCACGCTCGGCGCCGACGGCCGCGAGTTCGAGGTCGCTGCTCGAGCCCGTCGATCAGGACGTCCCCGGGCTCGCGCGGCGTCACGGTCGACGCGCCGGACGGCTACTCGCTGTCGCTCGATCGCGGTCCGGGCGGACTCACCGGCGCGGAGTGCCGCGACGGCGACGAGCGGACGCTGGCAGGTGCTCGGCGCCTCCCGCGGCGAGGGCGGCATCCTCGGCGAGGGCGTCCGCCAGGCGCACCTGCGCGACCCCACCTACGGCCCGGCGCTCGACGCGGCGCGAGGCTCTGTGCCCGGCATGAGCGTCGAGCTGGAGATCGTCGATGATCCGGCCCGCGCCTGCGCGGCGATGATGGTCGGCGCCGCGGCCGGCGGTGGGCACGTCGTGCTCACCGGCGGCTCCACGCCGCGGGCGGCCTACGAGGAGTTCGTCCGCGCGGTGCCGCCGAGCTCGATCGTCGATCTGGCCGAGACGCACTTCTGGTTCGGCGACGAGCGCTGCGTCGGCCCGGACGACGAGCGTTCGAACTTCCGGATGGCTGCGCGAGTCGCTGTTCGACCCGCTCGGCGACCGAGCGCCGACCCCGCCACACCGCATGCGCGGTGAGCTCGGTCCGAGCGAGGGCGCCGACGCGCTACGCGGACGAGCTGGCCCAGGCCGGGGACCCGGAGTTCGACCTGCTGCTGCTCGGGATGGGCTCCGACGGCCACGTCGCCTCGCTGTTTCCCGGCCAGGACACGCTCGAGGTTCGCGACCGGCTCGTCGTGCCGCGTCCCGGAGGCCGGCCTGGAGCCGTTCGTGCCCGCGCATCTCGTTCACGCTGAGCACCATCGGCCGGGCGCGCCGGGTCGCGTTCCTCGTCTCGGGCGAGGGCAAGGCCGAGGCCGTGAAGCGGGCGTTCGGTGCCGGCAGCCGCGCCGACGGCGCAGACCCCGGCGTCGCTGGTCGGCGGCGTCGCGCCGAGCGGTCACCGTCCTGCTCGACCCACGCCGCGGCGGCGCTGCTGTGAGCGACACCGTCGTCGGCATCGACCTCGGCGGGACGAAGCTCGCCGCCGCCGAGCTTCGCGGCCAGGAGCTCGGCGAATCGGTGCTCGAGCCGACCGAGCTCGACGACGCCGACAAGCTGCTCGACCAGACTCGTGAAGATCGTCGAGCGCGCGGCCGGCGAGGGCGCCGCCGCGGTCGGGATCGGCGTGCCGTCGGTCGTCGACTTCGACACCGGACGGGTCGTCTCCTCGGTGAACATCCCGCTGCGCGACGTGCCGCTGCGCGAGGTGCTCGGCGAGCGGCTCGGGATCCCCGTCTACGTCGACAACGATGCGACCGTCGCGGCGCTCGCCGAGGCCCACGACGAGCACCTCCGCCTGATGCGCGCACGACCTGGTGATGCTCACCGTCGGCACCGGCGTCGGCGGCGGCCTTGTTCTCGGCGGGCGGATCTACCGCGGTGCGACCGGGGGTGCGGGAGAGCTCGGCCACACGATCCTCGCGCTCGCTTGACCACGGCCCCGTGCCGCGGGCCACGAGCTTCCCGCAACCGCAGTCGCTGGAGTTCGTCGCCTCCGGCCATGCGCTTGATCGCCTCGCCGCGCGGACCGCCCGCGAGCACCCCGAGTCGGCGCTCGCCGACCTTCAGGGGGCGGTTCTCGCCGCCGACGCCGTCAAGGCGGCGCGGGAGGGTGACCCGGCGGCGCTGCGAATCGTCGAGATCTGGGGTCAGCGGGTGGGGATCGGCGTGGCCAACGCGATCAACACCTTCGACCCCGAGGAGGTCGTGATCGGCGGGGGCGGTGCCCAGGCCGGCGATCTGCTGCTCGAGCCGGCCAAGCGGGTGGCGAGGGACTTCGTGGTCCCGGGCCTCGGCGGGCGGACGACGATCCGGCTCGCCCGCCACGGTGTCCGGGCCGGCGTACTCGGTGCAGCGCTGCTCGCGGCCCATGAGGTCGCGGCCGGTGGCGGGACGGATCAACCCAGGACGGAGGTGTCGTCGTGATCGTGGCGTGCGGGTTCGACCATGCCGGGGTGCCGCTGCGCGAGCGGCTGCTCGGCGTCATCGAGACGGCCGGGCACCAGGTGCTCGATCTCGGGACCGACCGGCCGGAGCCCCCGGTCGACTATCCGGATAAGGCGCTCGCCGTCGGCCAGGCGGTCGTCGAGGGGCGGGCGCACCGCGGGCTGATCGTGTGCGGCTCAGGCGCTGGCGTGTCGGTGGCCGCGTGCAAGATCCACGGGATCCGTGCCGCCACCGTCCACGACAGCTACACGGCCCATCAGGCCGTCGAGCACGACGACCTCAACGTCCTCTGCCTCGGCGGCCGCGTGATCGGGACCGAGGTCGCGGCCGAGATCGTCGCCGTGTACCTGAACGCGAGTTTCACCGCTGAGCCCCGTCACGTCCGGCGGCTCGGCAAGGTGGCCGAGATCGAGCGGACCGGCGGGATCGCCGACAGCTGACGGTCCTCCCCGGACGAGTGGCGAGAGCCGTGGCACAGGAGATCGTGGTCGTCCGTCATGGGGCGACGGAGTGGAGCAAGTCCGGCCAGCACACGAGCCGCACCGACCTCCCGCTGCTCGAGGAGGGTCGCGAGGGGGCCGGCAGGCTGCGGCCGTTCCTCGCGGTCTATGACTTCGCGCTCGTGCTCACGAGCCCGATGGCTCGCGCCCGCGACACCTGCCGGCTCGCCGGGCTCGACGGCGCCGCGGAGGTTGACGACGACCTCCGCGAGTGGCAGTACGGCGAATACGAGGGGCTCACCACCCCCGAGATCCGCGAGCGCCGGCCCGACTGGGACCTGTGGCGCGACGGCGCTCCGGACGGCGAGCAGCCCGCCGACGTCGGCGCCCGGGCCGACCGGCTCCTCGCCCGATGCCTGGCCGCCGACGGGGACGTCGCGCTGTTCGCGCACGGTCACATCCTGCGCGTGGTGACGGCACGCTGGCTCGAGCTTCCCGTGGCCGGGGGCGCCCGCTTCCGGCTCGAGGCCTCGGCCCCGGGGCGGCTCGGCTACGAGCGGGACACGCGGGTGCTCCTGGGCTGGAATCTCACGCCCGGGGCATGACATCTCTCACGGTCGATTTCGGCCGCGGGACATCTTGGCGTGGCGATCCGATCGTCCTACGGTGCAGGCATGACCACAACCACGAACAACGAACCGGCCGTCGCGGTGAGCGGCCTGCGCAAGCGCTACGGCGAGCGCGAAGCGGTGCGTGGCATCGACTTCACCGTCGACGTGGGCGAGGTGTTCTGCCTGCTCGGACCCAACGGCGCCGGCAAGACCACGACAGTCGAGATCCTCGAGGGGTACCGGAGCCGTTCCGACGGCGACGCGCGGGTGTTCGGCATGGACCCCGGCCGGGGCGAGCGGGCACTGCGCGAGCGAGTCGGGATCGTGCTCCAGCAGTGCGGCGTCCAGGACGACCTCACGGTCCACGAGCTCGTCGAGATGTACGGGCGCTACTACCCGAGCCCGCGTCGCGTCGACGAGGTGATCGAGCTCGTCGAGCTCACCGAGAAGCGGGATTCCCAGGCCAAGAAGCTCTCCGGAGGCCAGAAGCGCCGGCTCGACCTCGCGCTGGCCCTCGTCGGGGACCCGGACCTGATCTTCCTCGACGAGCCGACGACCGGGTTCGACCCGGCCGCTCGACGGCACGCATGGTCGACGATCCGCCAGCTCTCGCAGCTCGGCAAGACGATCTTCCTCACCACGCACTTCATGGATGAGGCCCAGACCCTCGCCGACCGGGTGGCGATCATGCGCTCGGGCGAGATCATCGCGTCGGGACGTCCGGACGAACTCGGCGGCCGGGACCTGCGGCCGGCCGAGATCCGCTTCGAGCTGCCGGCCGGGCTTTCGCTCGGCGACGTGCCGGGCGTGCCCGAGCGCAGCCGGAGCATCGAAGGCGACCGCGTCCTGATCCTCACCGCGGAGCCCGTGCCGGCGGCGCAGAGGATCACGAGCTGGGCGCTCGAGCGCGGGATCGAGATCGACCACTTCTCGGTCACCCAGCCGACGCTCGAGGACATCTATCTCGAACTGACGAAATCCGAGGAGGACACGGCGATGACGGGAGCGCGCGCATGAGTGCCATCGGAGCAACGGTCCACACCCGCGAGCCGCGCTCGCTCCGCCGGGACGCCGGCCTCGTCGGCTGGCAGATCCGCTACGAGCAGCGCGCCTACTGGCGCAACCGCGGGCGCGGGATCTTCACGTTCGTGTTCCCGCTCATGTTCCTGGTCATCTTCGCCAGCCTCAACAAGGGCCAGCACCTCTCGGCCCGCGGGAACATTCCCTACAACGCGTTCTTCGTCCCGGGCATCCTCGCCTACGGCGTGATCGCGACGACATACATCAACATGGCCATCGGCACCGCGATCCTCCGGGACAGCGGCGTGCTGAAGCGGATGCAGGGCACGCCCCTGCCGCGCTGGGGCTATGTGGCGGCGCGGGTCACCTCGACAGTCCTGATCGTCGCGCTGATGACGGCGCTCACGGTCGGGCTCGGGATCGTCGCCTACGGCGTCCAGTTCCGCGCGGGCGCCCTGCCCGGCCTGCTCGCGACGCTCGTGCTCGGCACGGCGGCGTTCACGACCCTTGGGATCGGGATCACGCGGTTCATCCCCAACTCCGAGGCGGCGCCGGTCGTCGTGAACCTCACGGTGCTCCCGCTCACGTTCATCTCGAGCATCTGGTTCCCGGCCGACAACATGCCCTCGGCGCTGAAGTCGATCGCGGGCGTGTTCCCGATCCGCGCGCTCGCGGAGGGTCTGCAGTACGCCTTCGATCCCCGCGTGCACGGCCCCGCGCTGCGTGGCCAGGACCTGCGGACGCTGGCGATCTGGACCGCGGTCGGCGTGTGGCTGATGATCCGGTTCCTGCGCCAGCCGCAGGGGGACCGCGTGCCATGAGGCCGGACATCTGGTCAAAGCGGGAGCACGGTGCCCTGTCGAGCCCCGGGGCGAGGTTCACCGCCCGGGGTGTGTGGGCGGTGTTCGTCCTCTTCCCCCTCGTCAACGCGGCGACCGGGAAGGGAAGCGTGGCCGGCAAGACGCTCACCATCGCCGGCGCGGCGGTGTTCGTCGCGACCTACCTCCTGCTGCTGGTCAACTGGCGCGGCGGCCGGAGCGGCCCGGTCTCCCGGGTGCTGGTCGGGGCCCTGATCGCGATCGCCTCCGCGCTGACGCTGTTGCAGAGCCCGAGCTGGGGCTTCCTGTTCTGCTACTGCGCCGCGAGCACGGCCGTCGTGATCGGGGACAGCGCCGGCTTCTGGTTGGTCGCCCTGTGCACGGTGCTCGCCGGGACCCTGCCGGCGATCGCCGGCGCGAACGGGGGCGCCACGGTCAGCTTCGTGGCCAGCACCGCCGGGATCGGGCTGCTGATGCTCCTGATGCGCGACCTCCGGGTCCGCAACGAGGAGCTCTCGAGCGCACGGGCCGAGCTCGCTCGAATGGCCGTCGCCCGCGAGCGCGAGCGGTTCGCCCGGGATCTCCACGATCTGCTCGGCCACACGCTGTCGGTGATCGCGCTGAAGGCCGAGCTCGCCGGCCGGCTGCTGCCCGATCGCACGGACGACGCCGCGGGCGAGGTCCGTGACCTTGAGCGCGTCGCCCGGGCGGCGCTCAGCGAAGTCCGTGAGGCGGTGAGCGGATATCGGCGCCCCACGCTCGAGCGCGAGCTCGCCGGCGCACGGATGGCGCTCGCCGCGGCCCGGATCGAGGCCACCGTCAACGACGACAGCCCGCTGCTCTCGGCGGAGTCCGAGGCGGTGCTCGCCTGGGCCGTGCGGGAGGGCGCGACGAACGTCATCCGCCACAGCCGCGCGCACCGGTGCACGATCACGATCGCCGGCGATGGCCTGCGGGCATCGGCCGAGGTCGCCGACGACGGCGTGGGGGAGGACGCAGCGGGTTCCGGCGCGCCGGACGGGACCGGCAACGGCCTGGCCGGCCTCGGCGAGCGCGCCCGCGCGGTCGGCGGCCGCGTCGAGACGCGCCCCCGACGCGGCGGCTTCCTGCTCCGGGTCGAGGTGCCCTACGAGGCCGAGACGGCCCCCGGCGGCGGTCCCGCCGGGGAGCTCGGGTCGCCCTCGGCGCCGACGGGTCGCGAGGCGTGATCAGGGTCCTGATCGCCGAGGACCAGGCGATGGTGCGGGGCGCCCTCGCCAGCCTGCTCGAGCTCGAGTCCGACATCTCGGTCATCGGCCAGGTGTCCCGCGGCGACGAGGTGGTCGGCGCGGTCCGCGAGCTCGAGCCCGACGTCGCTCTGCTCGACATCGAGATGCCCGGCGCGACCGGGCTCCAGGCGGCCGAGGAGCTCGAGCGCTCGGGACTGCGCTGCGCGGTGCTGATCCTCACCACCTTCGGGCGGCCGGGCTACCTGCGCCGGGCGATGCAGGCCGGCGCGGCCGGGTTCCTGCTGAAGGACGCCCCGGCCCACGAGCTCGCCGCGGCGATCCGCCGGGCGATCGCCGGCGAGCGGGTCGTCGACCCGGGGCTCGCCGCCGCGGCCCTCAGCCAGGGCGAGAGTCCGCTCACCCCGCGCGAGCATGAGGTGCTCGCGGCCTCGCGTTCCCACGCCACCGTTGCCGAGCTCGCCAGGGCGCTGCACCTGTCGGCCGGCACCGTGCGCAACCACATCTCGGCGGCGATGCAGAAGCTCGAGGCCCGAACGCGAGCCGAGGCGGTCCAGCGGGCCGAGGAGGAGGGGTGGCTGTAGGGGGCCGGAGAGGCGACCGGGAGTGGCGGCTGGGGCCGGCGGGCCCCGCATGCGGCTGAGAGGACTTGAACCTCCACGACCCGAAGGCCACAGGCACCTGAAGCCTGCGCGTCTACCAATTCCGCCACAGCCGCGGGGAGCGCTGACCCTAGCAAGAGCCGCATCGCCCCGGCGGCCTTCGCGACCCGGCCTCGGCCCGCCCGTGAGGGTCCCCGACGGGCCCGGACAGGCCGACCCCCGCTCGCTACCATCCTGCTCGTCCCACCCGCGCCGCTATCGTCTAGGGGACTAGGACGCCGCCCTCTCACGGCGGAAACAGGGGTTCGAATCCCCTTAGCGGTACTTCAGAGCGCTCCGCGATGTCGGGGCGTTTGTCGTTTCAGGGCTTCACGGCTCGTCGCCCCGCGACGAATCGAGTGTCCGATAAGCGTTGCGTGGCGTGGCATATCGGACACGCAATCGCTCGCCGGGCAATCGGACGCCGCCGGCTGCACGCTGTCACCGTCGGTGCATGGGGAAGCAGCGGTATCGTCCGACGTCGGGGCATGCGAGAACGTCAAGGGTCACAGGCGGGCGCGCGCGTGACGGCGGCGCCGGAGGCGAACTGAGATGCATCTCGCTCCGGCGGCGACGGCGATCGTCATCCATCCCGAGCCGCTGCTCTGGATCATCATCGCGGCAGCCCTGGCGGCCACGATCGCGGCCCTGGCGAGCGAGCGCGGGATCGTCGTGCCGGCCGTCGTGCTCGAGCTGCTGCTGGGGGTGGCGATCGGGCCGCACGGGCTGGGAACGCAGGTCGACTCGTCGATCACGTTCTTCTCGAACCTCGGGCTCGCGCTGCTGTTCTTCTTCGCCGGATACGAGATCGACATCGCGCGGATCCGGGGTCTGCCGCTGCAGCTCGGTCTGATCGGCTGGGCATGCTCGCTCGCGCTCGGCTACGGGCTGGCCGGGATCCTGTCCGTCGCGGGGGTGGTGCTGTCCGCGCTGTACACGGGATCGGCGCTCTCGACGACGGCGATCGGGACGCTGATCCCGATCCTGTCCGATGCCGGCGAGCTGCGGACGCGGTTCGGCACCTTGACGCTCGGCGCCGGAGCGGTCGGCGAGTTCGGGCCGATCCTGATCGTGACCCTGATCCTGTCGGCCCAGGGCACGGCCCACAATGCGCTCATCCTGATCGCGTTCCTGCTCGTCGCCGTGCTCGTCGCGGTCGCCGTCAGCCGGCTCTCCTCGCGGACGCTGCCGGTGTTCGAGCGGACGCTGGAGAGCAGCTCGCAGCTGGCGGTGCGGTGGATCCTGGTCCTCATCTTCGCCCTCGTGGTCCTCGCCTTCCACCTCGGGCTCGACCTGCTGCTCGGCGGCTTCGCGGCGGGGGTGATCGCGCGGCGGGCGATCGGCGACCGGGACTTCCATGTCTTCGACTCGAAGCTCACCGCGATCGCCTTCGGCGTGTTCGTGCCGGTGTTCTTCATCGTCAGCGGCATGAACCTCGATGTACCGGCGCTGTTCGCCAGCGTCTCCGGCGTCCTGAAGCTCGTGCTGTTCTTCGTGCTGTTCCTCGTCGTGCGCGGGGCCCCGGTGCTGTGGCTCTACCGGGGCCTGCTCGGCCGCCGCGATCGGATCGCGCTGGCCCTGATGTGCTCGACGCAACTTCCGCTGGTCCTCGCGATCACCGCATTGGCGACCAACGACCACCACATGCTGCCGTCGACCGCGGCCGCGCTCGTCGGCGGGGCGATGCTCTCGACGCTCGTGTTCCCCGCCGTCGCGCTGCGGCTGAGGGGGGACCTCGACGACCGGTCCCCCCTCGACGCCTCAGCGCCGGATGCCGAGCTGGCCGCCGAGGGGGCGCCGGCGGCCGGCGCGCCGTGAGCTCGACGCCCCGGCGTCGGCGCGGCGCTCATCGCCCGCCCAGCTCCGCGTCCCGCGGGCCCGCGTCGGCGCGCCGCGGGTCCTGATCGCGCCGGAGAGGTCGATCGCCGGCTCCAGCTCGGCGACGGTCGCCTGCCCGTCGGGCACGCCGTTGCGGCTCGGTTGGACGTTGATGACCATGCGGCGGAGCACCGGGCTCGCCGGGGCGACCCGCGCGACGGGCTCCAGCGCGGACCCGCGGATGAGCGGCTCGGTCCCCTCCGGATCGACGGTGACCGGCTCGATCGCCTCCTGCGGGCCGCGATCCGGGGCGCGGAGCACGACGATCGCGAGCACGATCCCGGCGAGCACGCACGTCGCTCCGACCGTGAATGCCAGGTGGTAGCCACCGATGACGGCGTCGACCGGCGAGGCGTGAGCCGCGGCGAGCGACTTCGTGTGTGTCGTGGCCACCGTGCCGAGCACGGCGAGCCCGAGGGCGCCGCCGATCTGCTGCGACAGGTTGACGATCCCCGAGCCGAGGCCGGCGTCGGCCGCGGGCACCACCGCCATCGAGACGGTCATCAGCGGCATGAACGCGCTGCCGATCCCGAGCCCGATGAGGAAGAACGCGGCGAACAGCGTGGGGAAGAACGCGGTCGTCTGGTCGGTGCCGGTGAGCAGCGCGAGACCGCCGATCACGGCCGTCATCCCGGCGACGGCCACCGGCAGCGGACCGAATCGCTTGACCATCCGCGCGGTCAGGCCCATCGACAGGGCGGCGACGGTGAGGGTCCAGGGTAGGAACGCGGCCCCGGTCGCGATCGCCGAGTAGTGCCGGATGTGCTCGAGGTACAGCGTGCCGAGGAAGAACGTCCCGTACATGCCGGGGACGAGCAGACCGCGGACGACGCTGCCGCCGATCAGGGCCCGCAGACCGAGGATCCGCAGCGGCATGATCGGGTTGCGCACCCGACTCTCGACGGTGAGGAAGGCGCCCATCAGGATCGCGGCCACGCCCCCGAAGCCGAGCACCGGCGAGGAGCCCCAACCATCGGCCGTGGCCTGGACGATCGCGTAGACGGCGGCCATCAGCGACGCGGTGACGAGCACCGAGCCGAGCCAGTCGACGCCCTCGCCGAAGCCGATGCCCTCGTCGTGGGGGATGAGTGCCCGCCCGAGCGCGAGCGTGCCGAGCCCGATCGGGACGTTGACGAAGAAGATCCAGTGCCAGCTGAGCGCCTCGGTGAGCAGTCCGCCCGCGAGCAGCCCGAGCGAGCCGCCGGCGACCGCGGTGAACACGTATGCGCTCATCGCCTTGGCTCGCTCGTCCGGCTGCGGAAACTCGGTGACGATGATGGCCAGGATCACGCTCGCCTGGAGCGCCGCGCCGATGCCCTGGAGGAAGCGGGCGCCGATCAACAGGCCCTGGCTCGGTGCGATCCCGCACAGGACCGAGGCCGCGGTGAACACGGTGACCCCGATCATGAACAGCCGCTTGCGGCCCATCAGGTCGCTGAGCCGGCCGGCGAGCAGCAGGAGGCTGCCGAAGGTGATGAGGAAGGCGTTGACGACCCAGGTGAGGTTCCCCTGGGAGAAGTGGAGATCGTGCTGGATCGCCGGGAGCGCAACGTTGACGATCGTGGCGTCGAGGACGATCATCAGCTGCGCCAGGCAGACGACGGCGAGCGACAGCCACCGGCGACGATCGTCTGTGAGCGAGAGGGAAGGCAGATGCATACAGGTCCAGACGTGGTTGACGGGGTGGTAAACTGGAGGCCGCCTCCAGAACTATGTGGAGGATGCCTCCGGAAAGAATATAGCGGAGGACCCCTCCGGTTTGTCAAGCCGGATTCGCAGGAGCACATACATGGCCACCACTGACACCACAACCGCCGCGGAGATCCCTGCTCCGTCGTCGCTCGTCCAGCGGCCGAAGCGGGCCGATGCGTGCCGCAACTACGACAAGGTGATCGCGGCCGCGCGTGATGCCTTCGCCGAGCGCGGGGCGTCGACCTCACTCGAGGAGATCGCCCGCCGCGCCGGGGTCGGGATCGGAACGCTGTACCGGAACTTCCCCAACCGCCAGAGCCTGCTCGAGGCCGTCTATGTCGGCGAGGTCGAGGACGTCTGTCGCTCGGCGGTCGAGTTCGAGCAGCTCGAGCCGTGGGAGGCGCTCACGGGCTGGCTCCGCCGGGTCGGGGCGTACCTCGTCACCAAGCACGCGCTCGCCAGCGAGCTGCTCGACTACGTGACGATGGAGGCGCCGCTGTTCCAGACCTGTCGCGCCGCGCTGTTCGGCTCCGGGGAGCCGCTGCTGCGCCGGGCTCAGGAGGCCGGCGCGGTGCGCGCCGACGCGAGCATCGGCGAGGTCATCCAGCTCGTCGGCGGGATCGCGAAGATCACCACCGCCGACGCGCAGACGGTGCAGCACATCCTCAACATCGCGCTCGACGGGCTGCGGCCGCCGGCCGCCGGCTGACCCGCCCCGACCGCGCGATCAGGCCGGCCAGGTACGGCCGCCGATCTCGAGCTCGCCGACCTTCAGCCGGTCGATCTCGATCGTCCCGGCCTGAAGCCGACGCACGACCGCTCGGTCGATGGCCAGCCGACCGATGGCCAGCGCGCCGACCGCGACCGCCCCGGCCGAGACGGCGCCGGCGGTGATGGCGACAAGCAGGCTCGGGCCGGTCACCGAGGCGCCCGCGGCCCGAAGGCCGGTGGCGTCGGTGCGTTGCGCCTGGGCCAGCGCACGTCGTCCTCGCAACATTCGATGCTCCCTTCGTCGGGTGATGAAGCTCAGCGGGTCCGACCCTCGCGGATCATCTCCAACGCCTGGGCCACCCGGCGGGCCCGCGCTTCTGGAGCGTCGTCTGGAACCGGAGCGACCCCACGCGTTCGACGATACCGGTGGGCCGTCGGCGCGAGAAGATCAGCCGCCGCGCGGCGCGTCTGCGACGATGCACACGACGCCCCCGCCGCAGAGAGGAACCGGAACCGAGATGAGCCCTGCCGCCGCTGACTCGACCACGTTCGCCCAGTGCACCCTGTGCGAGGCCCACTGCGGGATCACGGTGACGGTCTCGGGGGAGAAGATCCGGATCACGGGCGACCCCGACGACGCGATGTCGAAGGGGTACATCTGCCCGAAGGCGAGTGCGCTCGCCGACCTGCACTCGGACCCCGATCGCCTGCGGACGCCGATGCTCCGGCAGGGCGACGGGTTCGTCCCGATCGGGTGGGACGAGGCGCTGCGCCGCGCCGCCGACGGCCTGCGCACGATCCAGGACCGCCACGGGTCCGACGCGGTCGCCATGTACCTCGGCAACCCCGGGGCCCACTCCGCGGCGGCGATCGCGGCGGGGCTCGTCCGCCAGCTGATCGGCAGCCGGAACAACTACTCGGCGACCTCCGTCGACCAGCTCCCTCAGCACCGGGTCGCTCAGGAGATGTTCGGCCACTTCGCCCTGCTGCCGGTGCCCGACCTCGAGCGGACCGATCACATGCTGATGCTCGGCGCCAATCCGGCGGTCTCGAACGGGTCGATCATGACCGCGCCCGGCATGCGCGAGCGGCTGCGGTCGATCTGCGATGGCGGCGGCACCGTCGTCGTCGTCGATCCGCGACGGACCGAGACGGTCAAGCACGCCTCCGAGCATGTCCAGATCGCTCCCGGCGGTGACGCCTACCTGCTGCTCGGCATGCTCCAGGTGATGTTCGCGGAGGGCCTCGTCGACCCCGGCCGCCTCGCCGAGCGGATCGACGGGCGCGACGAGCTCCGGGCCCTCGCGGGCGGCTGGGACCCGGAGCGCGCGGCGCCGCTGGCCGGCGTCGAAGCCGCGACGATCGTGCGGCTCGCCCGGGAGTTCGCCGGCGCCGAGCGGCCCGTGGCCTACGGTCGCGTCGGGGTCTGCCACCAGGTGACGGGAACGCTCACCCACTGGTTGATCAACGCCCTCAACATCCTCGTGGGCCGGCTCGACGAGCCCGGTGGCGCGATGTTCACCACTCCGGCGGTCGACATCATCCAGCTCGGCTCGCTCGTCTACGGCGACCCCACCGCCGGGCGGCCCCAGCGGGTCAGCGGGCTGCCGCCGTTCATGGGGGAGTGGCCGGTGGCCGGCCTCGCGGACGAGATCCTCACCCCTGGCGAGGGCCAGGTCCGCGGGATGCTCACCTACGCCGGCAATCCGGTGCTCTCGACGCCCGCCGGCTCCCGGCTCGACGCCGCGCTCGCAACGCTCGAGTTCATGGTCTCGGTCGACATGTACGTCACCGAGACGAGCCGCCACGCCGACATCATCCTGCCGCCGATCTCGCACCTCGAGCGCGACGACATCGACGTCGTGCTGCCGCCGTTCTCGGTCCGCAACCACATCCGCTACAACCCGGCCGCGGTGCCGGCGCCCGAGGGTGGGCGGACCGACTGGCAGATCCTGATCGCGCTCGGTGCGCGGATCGGCCGCGGGCGGATCGGTCAACTCCGCAACCTCGGCCTGCGGCTGCTCTCGCCGGCGATGACGCCGGACCGCCTGATCGACCTCGCGCTCCGAACCGGCCCGTACGGCATGCGCCGCCGCGGCCTCAGCGGGCTGACGATCGGCAAGGTGAAGGCCGCGAAGCACGGCATCGACCTCGGCCGGCTCGAGCCCCGGTTGCCCGGTGGCCTCCGGACGAAGGGCAAGCGGATCGCGCTCGCCCCGCCGAGTTTCCTGCGCGAGGCCGGGGAGCTCGAACGGCTCGCCGCCGAGCGGGAGCAGGCCCGTGCCGACGGGTTCGACCTCGTGCTCATCGGCCGGCGCCAGCTCCGCTCGAACAACTCGTGGATGCACAACAGCCCGCGGCTGATGAAGGGCGCCGACCGCTGCACCGCGCTCCTGCACCCTGACGACGCCGCCGCGCGCGGACTCGAGCACGGCCAGCAGATCCGCGTGCGCTCGCGGATCGGGGCGATCGAGCTGCCGGTCGAGGTCTCGGACGAGATCCGGCCTGGCGTGATCTCGATCCCGCACGGGTTCGGGCACCGCCGTGAACGCGTCGGCTGGCGGCTCGCCGCGCGCAAGCCCGGCGTGAGCGTCAACGACATCACCGATCCGGGGCTGGTCGACCGGCTCACCGGCAACGCGGCCCTGAACGCCGCTCCGGTGCGGGTCGACGCCGTCGCGACAGCCGCCCCGGCGCCGGCCGAGACGGTCGGCGCCGAAGCCTGAGCAGCGTCCGCCGTACCGACCGCCGGCCCTCGGGACCAGCCGGCGGCCCGCCGCTGCGCCCAGCACGGCACGCCGCGCGCGCCGCGCGGCGCCGCTTGCGCACGCTGACCCGAGTTGTTTAGACACCTTGCAACACGGAGTAGAATTAGTTCAACAACGCGTGGAATTTCGTGCAGACCCGATTTGCCGAGCAGGCGAGACACGAACGGGCGCGCGGTCCGCCACCACGACCCACCCATTAGGTGATCCCTTGCTCAATTCGCGCATCCCATCGCTGATGACCGCATCCGAGGATGAGCTCCTGCGGCAGTACGCCAAGACGCGCGAGCCCGACGTCCGAGAGCAGCTCGTCCGTCGCTTCATGCCGCTCGCCCGGAAGCTCGCGCTTCGCTACGGATACACGCACGAGCCGATCGAGGACCTCGTCCAGGTCGCGTCGCTCGGTCTGCTGAAAGCGCTCGAGCGCTTCCAGCCCGACCGCGGCTACCGCTTCACGTCGTTCGCCGCGCCGACGATCCTCGGCGAGCTCAAGCGCCACTTCCGGGACCGCGGCTGGGCGATCCACGTCCCGCGTGACCTCCAGGAGCGTGCGCTCGCGGTCAGCCGTCACACCGAGAGGCTCTCCGGGCGGCTCGGCCGCTCACCGACGCCCAGCGAGCTGGCCGAGGCGATGGGGTGCGGGATCGACGAGGTGATCGAGGGCACCCAGGCGCTGCGCAGCTACGACACGGCCTCACTCGACGCCCCAGTGCTCACCGAGGAGCAGGACTCGATCTCGCTCGGCGAGACGCTGCCGAGCCGCGACGACGGCTTCGAGCTCGTCCATGCTCGCGCGCAGATGGCCGAGCGCTGGAGCTCGCTGTCGGACCTCGAGCGCAAGGTGGTCGAGCTCCGGGTCGTCCACGACATGACCCAACGCGAGATCGGCCGCGAGATCGGCTACTCGCAGATGCACGTCTCCCGTCTGCTCCGTCGATCGCTCCGGCGGCTCGAGGTCGCAGCAGCCTGAACGGCCGACGTTTCGATCCCCGGCTGGGGGCGAGACTAGGCTTAGGACAGGCAACCCCGGAACTTTTCAGGAGACGACACATGGCCACACCGCTGCAGGCCCTCACCGATCACGGCCAGAGCCCCTGGCTCGACTACGTCTCCCGGCCGTTCACGCGCGGGGGTGAGCTCGAGGATGTCGTCAGGCGCGGGATCGTCGGCGTGACGTCGAACCCCACGATCTTCCAGTCCGCGATCGCCGACGGCGACGCCTACGACGACCAGATGCGCGAGGTCCTCCGCGAGCAGGACGATCCCAAGGAGGTCTTCCTGGCCCTTGCCCGGACCGACATCCAGGAGGCCTGTGATGTCCTGGCGCCGGTGTTCGAGCGCGGCGAGGAGACCCGGGACGGCTGGGTCTCGATGGAGGTCGACCCGAGGTTCGCGTTCGACGCCGCGGCGACGGTGAAGGAGGCCAAGCGGCTCGAGGAGATGATCGACCGCAAGAACCTGTTCGTGAAGATCCCCGGGACCGAACCCGGCCTGCAGGCGATCGAGGACACGATCGCGGCCGGGATTCCGGTCAACGTCACCCTGCTGTTCTCACTCCAGCGCCACCGCGAGGCGGCCGAGGCCTACCTTCGCGGGCTGCGGCGGCTCAAGGAGAGCGGCGGCGACCTGCACCAGGTCGCGTCGGTGGCGTCATTCTTCGTCTCCCGCGTCGACAGCGAGGCCGACAAGCGGCTCGACGACGCCGGCGGGCCGGAGGAGCTCAAGGGAACGCTGGCGATCGCCAACGCGAAGCTCGCGTATCAGACCTACAAGGACGTGTTCTCCGGCTCCGAGTGGGACGAGCTCGTCGCCGTGGGCGCCTCGCCCCAGCGCTGCCTGTGGGCCTCGACCTCGACGAAGAACCCCGACTACCGGGACGTCATCTACGTCGAGGAGCTGATCGGCCCCGAGACCGTCAACACGATGCCCCGGGAGACGATCGAGGCCTTCGAGGACCACGGCCGACTGGCTGACACGCTCGAGGATGACGTCGATGGCGCCCGCCGGACGCTCGAGCGGTTCGGCGAGGCGGGCATCGACATCGACGACGTCACGGCGACGCTCGAGCGGGAGGGCGTCGAGAAGTTCGCCGACAGCTTCAAGAAGCTTCTCGACGGAGTCGCCGAGAAGCGGGACAAGCTCGTCGCCGCGTAGGCGGGCCGCGTCAGCGGGCCAGGGAATACCGGGCGGGCGGGTCGTCCGGTCCGCGGTCAGTCCGGGACGTTGTCGCGCAGCTCGTCGAGCCACGCCCGCGCGGTGCCGTCGCTCGGCGCGCGCCAGTCGCCCCGCGGGGAGAGCGAGCCGCCGGAGCCGACCTTCGGCGCGTTCGGCATCGCCGAGCGCTTGAACTGGCTGGTGTGGAAGAAGCGCTCCAGGAACACCTCCAGCCAGTGCTTGATCTCGGCCCGGGAGTATTCGTTTCGTTTCTCGGGCGGGATCAGGTCCGGCCAACGGCCGAGCCGGCGATCCCCCCAGGCGTGGTGGGCGAGGTAGGCGACCTTGCTCGGCCGGTACCCGAACCGCAGGACGTAGTAGAGGAAGAAGTCCTGAAGCTCGTAGGGCCCGACGATGCTCTCGGTGTCGGCGGTCGGCGCCTCGCTCTCGGGGTCGGCCGACGGGATCAGCTCCGGGGAGATCTCGAGCGAGACGACCGAGCCGAGCACCGCGCCGGCCTCGGGGCCGAACTGGTCCGTGTCGATCGCCCAGCGGAGCAGGAACTGGATCAGCGTCTTCGGCACCGAGGCGTTGACGTTGTAGTGCGACATCTGGTCCCCGACGCCGTAGGTCGACCAGCCGAGGGCGAGCTCGGAGAGGTCCCCGGTGCCGAGCACGAGACCGTGGTTGTGGTTGGCCAGCCGGAACAGGTGGGCGGTCCGCTGGCCGGCCTGGACGTTCTCGAAGGTGACGTCGTAGTGCGCCTCGCCGCGTGAGGCGGGGTGCCCGAGGTCCCGGAGCATCTGGTCCGCCGAGGGCCGGATGTCGATCTCGGCCGCAGCTCACCCCGAGCGTCTCCATCAGCCGCCGGGCGTTCTCGCGGGTGACCGAGCTGGTGGCGAAGCCGGGCATCGAGTAGCCGAGCACGTTCGTCCGCGGCAGGCCGAGGCGGTCCATCGCGCGGGCGGCGACGATCAGCGCGTGGGTGGAGTCGAGGCCGCCGGAGACGCCGATCACGAGCTTCTCGATCCCGGTCGCCCGCAGACGGGTCTCGAGCCCTCGAACCTGGATGTTGTAGACCTCCTCGCAGCGCTCGGTCCGGCTGACCGGGTCCGAGGGGACGTAGGGGAATCGCTCGATCTCCCGGCGCAGCGCGACCGCCTCGCCGCCGAGGCCCGCGGTGAACGGGACCCGCCGGAACCGCCGCAGCGCGCGGCGGTGATCGTGGGCCGCGTCGGCGAAGCTGCTCGAGCTCGCACGGTCGGCGATCACCCGATCGAGGTCGATGTCGGCGAGGATCATCTCCTCCTGCTCGGCGAACCGGTCGGCCTCGGCGACGAGGTCGCCGTTCTCGCAGATCAGCGCCTGGCCGTCCCAGGCGACGTCGGTCGTCGACTCGCCCTCGCCGGCGGCGGTGTACATGTACCCGGTGATCGTCCGGCCCGAGTGGGCCATGCACAGCAGGCGGCGGTAGTCGGCCTTCCCGACGGTGATGTTGCTCGCCGAGAGGTTCGTCACGACCGTCGCACCGGCCATCGCGCCGTAGCTGCTCGGCGCGATCGGGGCCCACACGTCCTCGCAGATCTCGACGTGGAGGGTGAACTACACGATGTCCTCGCAGCGGAACAGCAGCTCCGAGCCGAACGGCACCTCCTGGCCGGCGACGCGGACCCGTGACACCGGCATCGCGCGCGGCCCGGAACTGCCGCTTCTCGTAGTACTCGCGGTATTCGGGGAGATAGCTCTTCGGCACCACCCCGAGCAGCCGGCCGCGGTGGACGACGAGCGCGGTGTTGAACAGCGAGCCCTCGACCATCAGTGGCGCCCCGGCGACGATCACCGGGGCGAGCTCCGCGCTCGCGGCGATCAGCGAGGCGGCGGCATCGCGGACCGCATCGAGCAGTGCCTGCTGGTGGTGCAGGTCCTCCACCGAGTATGCGGACAGGCCGAGCTCCGGGAACGCGACCAGCGCGGCGCCGGCGGAGGACGCGTCGCGGGCGAGCGCGATCGTGCGCTCGACGTTGAATGCCGGGTCGCCGACGCGCACCGTCGGGACCGCCGCCGCGACCCGGACGAAGCCGTGCGCGTAGAGGGATTCGGGACGCTGCGTGGTCATCTGAGGCGACGCTTTGCGGGCATTGATGTGGAGAGGAGGCGCGGAGGGGGTAGAGGATCGATGTGTCCTCGCAGCTTGATTCTGCCCCACACGCCGTTTCCCTCACCGAGCTGGCCGACGAACTCACCGTGCGCGCCGAGCGCGAGGGCCGTCGGTGCGTCGAGCTCTCGGAGGTCAGCGAGACCGTCCAGGAGGGCGGCCTGTCGGAGGACGACGCCCAGTCGCTCCAGGAGCTGCTCGAGGATCGCGGCGTCGATCTGCGCGACGACTGCGCCCGTGCGCGGAGCGCCCAGGTGGCCTACTCCAACGAGGAGCTCGTGCAGCGCACGACCGATGCGATGGCCCTGTTCCTCCAAGAGGTCCGGCGCTATCCGCTGCTCAACCGGGCCGACGAGGTCGAGCTGGCGCAGCGGATCGAGCGCGGCGATCTCGGCGCCAAGGAGCGGCTCGTCAACTCCAACCTCCGGCTGGTGATCGCCAACGCCCGCAAGTACCAGGGCTACGACATGCCGCTTCTCGACCTGATCCAGGAGGGGATCCTGGGGCTGATCCGCGCCGCCGAGAAGTTCGACCATCGCAAGGGCTTCAAGTTCTCCACCTACGCGACGTTCTGGATCCGCCAGGCGCTCCAGCGCGCGCTTGACAACCGCGCCCGGACGATCCGCATCCCGGTCCATCTCGGCCAGCGCGAGCGTCGCATCGCCCGGGCCGAGCGCGAGCTGGCGGCACGGCTCGGCCGCGAGCCGACCGACGAGGAGGTGGCCGGCGAGGCCGGCCTCACGATCGAACAGGTCCACGAGGCGATCGAGACCGCCCGCGTGGTGACGAGCCTTGACCGGCCGGTCGGAGAGGAGGACGCCACCTCGCTCGGAGCGCTGCTCCCCAGCGATGACCTCCGGCCCGACGAGGAGGTCGAGATCTCACTGCGCGGCGACGTGCTCCGCCGCGCGCTCGATCGGCTGCCCTCCCGCGAGCGGGATGTGGTGCTGATGCGCTACGGCATCGGGGAATGCGATCCGACGCCGCTCGTCGAGGTCGGTCGGCGCATGGGGATCTCCCAGGACGCCGTCCGCCGGCTCGAGCGCAAGGCGCTCTCCCAGCTCGCCACCAGCCGCGAGCTCGAGGCGCTGCACCCGGTCGCCTGACCTCGCCGGGCCGCGCTCAGCGGATCGTCACCGCCTCGCGCACGTACCGGGCCCGGTGTCCGGAGCCGTAGCGGAGCGTGAGCAGGTACCGACCGCGCCGGAGCTTGCGGCCTGCCCGCACCGTGAGGACCGGACGGCCGTGCACCAGCCGGCCCGTGCCGCTCGCATAGACGATCGCCCCGCGCATCAGCGTGGCATGGGTGATCGTCGCGGTGAACGTCGCCGTGCCGGTGATGACCGAGGACGTGCACCGCTGGACGGTCTCCCGGACGCGCTTGCGGTGGCCGCTCACGAGCTTCACGACCGTCTCGCTGACGAGGGTGCAGGTGACGAGTCGAATCGAACCGGGAGGGCCGGGGACGCCCTGCGGACCCCGTGCGCCGGCTGGGCCGGCGGCCCCGGTCGCGCCCGTCGCGCCGGTGGCTCCAGTGGCGCCGGTGGCTCCCGTCGCGCCGGCTGGCCCTGGCGCGCCGGCGGCGCCAGTGGCCCCCGTCTCGCCCGCCGGGCCGGCGGGGCCCGTCGCGCCCGTGGCTCCGGTCGCACCTGTGGCGCCGGTCGCCCCGGTCGCCCCGGTCGGTCCGGCGGGACCTGCGGGGCCGGTCGGACCGGGCGGTCCCTGAGAGCCGCCGCCTCCGCCACTCCCGGCCGGGACGCCGGTGCCGGTGAGCGCGATCACGGTGGTGGAGGGCTCGTTGTCGCCAAGAGTGATCATCGCGGTGCGTGTCCCGTCGACCGCGGGGGTGAAGCCGACCCCGAGCGTGCAGGTCTGCGAGAACGCGAGATGGCGCCCCGAGCAGTTGTTGGAGGCGATCGTGAAGTCCGTGGCGTTCGTGCCGCCGAGCGTCGCCGAGGCGATGTTCAGCGTCTGCGAGCCGAGGTTCGTGACCACGATCGTCCGGGTCCCCGACGGCAGCGCGGTGGTGACACTGCCGAAGGCGCCACCCGCGGCGGCCGCCTCCGGGGCGGAGTTGAGCACCTCGGCCGTCGAGGTCGGCCCGCTGTTGGTGCCCCCGGCGACCAGGATGCGGCCGTCGACCAGCGTCTGGGCGGTGGCGACGTAGCGCGCCGATGTCATCGTGGCACTGAGGGCAGTGAACGTCTGGGCGGTCGGGTCGTAGATCTCGGCCGAGGACAGGCTCGAGCCGCCCCCGATCACGATCCGTCCGTCAGGCAGCGCCGCCGACCACGCTCCGGAGCGAGCGGTGGTGAGGGTGGCCGCGAGCGGGGTGAACGTGTCGCTGGAGGGGTCGAAGACCTCGGCCGAGTTGACGACGCCGAAGCCGTTGTAACCGCCTGCGATGAGGACGCGCCCGTCGGGCAGCGGCTGCGCGACCGCGAACTGCCGCGCGACGTTCATGCCGGTGGGCAGAGAATTGAACGTCCCGGCGACCGGGTCGTAGAGCTCGGCACTCGACTGGACCGAGCCGCCGTTCGACCCGCCGGCGACCAGGACCTGTCCGTTCGGCAGTGGCGCCGCGACCGCGCCGAAGCGGGCCACGTTGAGGCTCGACGAGGAGGCCGTGAAGGTCCCGGCCACCGGGTCGTAGAGCTCGGCGCTGCGCAGGTACCCAAGCGCCCCGAGGCCTCCGGCGACGAGCACGCGCCCGTCGGGCAGCGGCGCCGCGACGGGGGAGAGGCGGGCGGCCGACAGGCTCGCCGAGACCGAGCTGAACATGCCCGTCGATGGACTGAAGACCTCGGCGCTGCTCAGCAGTCCGCCGTTGTTGCTGCCGCCGGCGATCAGGACGCGGCCATCCGGCAACGGCGCCGAGGCGGCGTACTGGCGGGGCACGCTGAGCCCGGTGCTGAGGCCCGAGAAGTACGACTGCTGCGCGGCCTCCGCGGCGCCCGGAACGGCGGCGAGGGCGGTGGTGAGCACGAGCAGTCCCAGCAGCCCGCGGCGGGACTTGGCCATCAGATCCTCCGTTCCCGGTCAAGGTACATCTGCTCGCTTCGGGATCGGCGCGCGGGGGCTTGACCGCGCGGACGGCGACTCAACGGTTGTTGGGGGAGCCCTCGGCGACGTTCTCGACGTCTGTTCGAGCGAGCCGAACCGACGCGAGCAGCGTCCGGTCGGGGTCGAGGAGCCAGTGCATCTCGCCCTGCGCGAGCACGAGCTTCTCGCCCGGCTGCGCCCCGGCCCGGAACTCGATCTCGGCGTCGAGTCCGGCGGGCTCGGCTCCGACGGCGAGGCCGGCGAGGCCCGCGGGGCGGACCCCTCCACCGAGCAGCCGCTCCTCGATCGGCTGCCAGTACGCCGCGTTGTTGACGTGACCGGCGATGTCGCAATCGATCGCGCGGAAGCTCCACGGCGACACCGCGGCGTCGGGGGGCGGCGCGGGATGGCGGAGCTTGGCACTGATCCGGGTCGCCGTTACCTCAGGCGGCGGGCCGTAGGCCGCGAGCTCACGCTCGGTGAACGGAAACGGCCGGCGGCTCTCCGGATCGAGATGAACCCACAGCGCCGAGCTCTCGATCGCGCTGCCCCGGGCATCCTCGATCGTGGTGCGCCGCAGGGCCCACATCCGGCCGAGTCCGGCGCAGAAGGTCGTCAGGCGGAACCACTCGGCAAAGCGGGGCCACCGGGTGATCGTCACGCGGTTGCGGCGTACGACCCAGAACGCGTCCGCGGCGAGGCCGGCGTCCTCGACGTCGGCGTACGCGACGTCCTGCAGCCAGCGCGCGAGCGCATCGAGACGGATCCGTCCGGTCGGCACGCAGTCACCGAGGCCCGGCCGGAGATCAAGCGAGAAGGTCCGGGCCCCGCCCGGCAGCGCGGCGTGGGTGGCGAGATCGGCGCTCACCGCTGTCCCATCCCGCCCGCGGTCATGCCGCCGAGGCGGCGGTCTCGGCGACGCGTCGGGCGGTCGCCTGGGCCGATCGGGTCGTGCTCAGCACGCCGAGCACAGTGATCAGCACGCTCAGCCCGGCGATGATCCACCAGCCGGCGTGCGTCGCCTCGGCGAAGCCCGGGCCGATCGCGGCCGTGACGCCGGCGCCGGCGACCGCGCCGATCACCGCCACGCCGAGGGTCTGCCCGACCTGGCGGCTCGTCGAGGCGACCGCGGCGGCGACACCGGCCTGCGAGGAGGGCATCCCCGAGACCGCGGTGTTCGTGATCGGCGGGTTGATGAGCCCGAACCCGAGTCCGAACACGACGTAGGCCGCGATCAGCGTCGAGTACGGGGTGTGCGGGGTGAGACCGGTGAGCATCAGCGCGCTGACGGTCAGCGCGCATCCCGCCACGAGCAGCGAGGGTCGCGACCCGTGGCGACCGACGAGCCGCCCGGAGAGCGGTCCGAAGACCGCCGTCATCCCGGCCATCGGCAGCATCAGCAGCCCGGCGTGGAACGGCGAGAGGCCACGAACCTCCTGCAGGTAGAGCGTGTTGAGGAGCAGGAATCCGCCGAGCGAGGCGAAGGCGCAGACCGCGATCGCGCTCGCGGCCGAGAACGGCACGCTGGAGAAGAACCGGATCTCCAGCAGCGGTTCGACCCGCCGCCGCTCGTAGGCCACGAGCGAACTGAGGCAGGCGGCCGCGACGGCGAACAGCGTGACGATCTCGACGCTGGTGAATCCCTTCGATGGCCCCTCGATGATGGCGTAGGTCAGCGAGCCGAGGCCGGCGATCACGAGCAACTGGCCGACAGGATCGAGACGCCGGGGCCGGGCGGCACGGGACTCGGGGACGAACAGGGCGGTGAGCAGCACCGCGGCGAACCCGACGGGGAGGTTGACGAGAAACACCGAACGCCAGCCGGCGGAGTCGACGAGGGCCCCGCCGAGGACCGGACCGAGCGCCATGCTGAGGCCGACGACGCCGCCCCACACACCGATCGCCTGGGCGCGCTCCCGCGGGTCCTCGAAGACGTTGCGGATGATCGACATCGCGACGGGGTTGAGCATCGAACCACCGATCGCCTGAAGGATCCGGGCGGCGATCAGCCATCCCAGCGACGGGGCGAGTGCGCAGGCCAGCGACCCGAGCGAGAACGTGACCAGGCCGATCTGGAACACCCGACGGCGGCCGACCCGGTCGGCGGTCGAGCCGGCGAGCATCAGCAGGCTGGCGAGCACCAGGGTGTAGGCGTCGATCGTCCATTGGAGCCCCGAGAAGGAGGCGTGAAACGAGCGATGGATCGCGGGGAGCGCGACGTTGACGATCGTGTTGTCGAGCCCGACGATCAGCAGGCTCATGCAGCAGATGCCGAGAATCAGCATCCGCCGGGATTTCGACTGGCTCGACATCGGGTCGAGGCTAGTAGGCACTCCGCGCGGTCGGAGCCCGTGGCGGGCCCGGCGCGCGCAGCGATCGAGTCAGGCTCGCCGCCGTCCGGGCCGGTAGAGTCTCCGCTCCCACTCGTCCCGGGACTCCTCGTGAACACACAGAACACTGCCCAAACTGAGGGGCCTTCCGCGTTCCCACAGGCGGCCACGCTCGAACTGCACGAGGTGAGCAAGCGCTACCCCGGCCAGCGACAGCCCGCGATCGAGTCCCTGAGCCTTCACGTCGAGGCGGGCGAGGTCTGCGTGCTCGTCGGTCCCTCCGGCTGCGGCAAGACGACCGCGATGCGGCTGATCAACCGGATGATCGAGCTGACCAGTGGTGAGATCCGCCTGGGGGGCACGAGCATCCACGACCGTCAACCGAACGAGCTCCGGCGCGAGATCGGCTACGTGATCCAGCAGATCGGCCTGTTCCCCCACCAGACGGTGGCGGAGAACATCGCCACCGTCCCCCGCCTGCTCGGGTGGGAGAAGGCAAGGACCCAGACCCGTGTGCACGAGCTCCTCACCCTGATCGGGATGGATCCGGAGGAGGTCGGGGCCCGGTACCCCGCGCAGCTCTCTGGAGGACAGCGGCAGCGGGTCGGCGTGGCCCGGGCGCTGGCGGCCGACCCGCCGTTGATGCTGATGGACGAGCCGTTCGGCGCGATCGATCCGATCAACCGCGTGCGTCTCCAGGACGAGTTCCTGCGTCTTCAGGGACAGGTCCGCAAGACAATCGTGTTCGTCACGCATGACATCGACGAGGCGATCAAGATGGGCGACCGCATCGCGATCCTGCGCGAGGGAGGCAAACTGGCCCAGTACGACACCCCGGAGCGGATCCTCACCGCGCCGGCCGATGAATTCGTCGCTGAGTTCGTCGGCGCCGATCGTGCGCTCAAACGCCTGGGGCTCTCGACGCTGGCCGAGGTGGAGCTGCTCGCTCCGCGGGATGGCTCGAGCAACGGGCTGACGCTTGACATGACGGTGCGCGATGCGCTCTCGATGGTGCTGGCAGCCGGAGGTCAGCCGCTCGGTGTGTGCGATGGCGACGGCCGCCCCGTCGGCGCCGTCACGCTCGAATTGCTCGGCGGTCTGCTCGGCGGGGGCGGGGCGGACGGCCATGGCTCGCTCCGCGGGACTCCCACGGCGCGATGAGCTTGCCCGTGGCCGCATCCGGCCCCGTCATCCCCAGCTTCGGCGGTTCGAGCTCATCGTTCGCCTGCGAGCGCGCCAACCGGCTGTTCTGCCCCGATTGGATCTCGAAGAACTGGAGCAGCGTCCTCTGGCCGGCGCTGCGCCAGCACGTCGTCCTCACGCTGATCGCGGTCGCGATCGGCTTCGTACTCTCGACGGCGCTCGCTCTGCTGGCGTACCGGCGCGGGTGGCTCGAGCGTCCGGTTCTGATCGTCACCTCGATCCTCTACACGATCCCGTCGCTCGCGCTGTTCGAGATCCTCACCCCGATCAAGGGCTTCGGGTTGTCCGCGCGGACCGCCGAGGTGGCACTCGTCTCGTACACGCTGCTGATCATGTTTCGCAACACGCTCACCGGTCTGCGAGAGGTGCCGGCCGACGTACGCGACGCGGCCCGCGGGATGGGCATGAAGCCGCTGCAGTCGCTGTTGCGGGTGGAGATCCCGCTGGCGCTGCCGGCGATCATCGCCGGGCTGCGGATCGCGACGGTCACCGTTATCTCGCTCGCCACCGTGGCGGCGTACATCGACAACGAGGGTCTCGGCGCGCCGATCTTCGCCGCGATCTCCAACGAGGTGTTCAAGACGGAGCTGATCGTGGCCGGCGCAATGGCCGTGCTGTTGGCACTGGCTGCCGACGGCCTGCTCGTGCTGCTCCAGCGCGCGCTCACCCCGTGGGCGAGGACCAAGGCGGCCTGATGCACCAGTTCATCGAGGCGCTCAAGTTCATCGGGAACAACGGCCAGATCGCCGGCGAGTCCGGACTTCCCACCCTGGTGCACCTGACGCTCGAGACGCTGAAGGTCTCGATCATCGGCATCCTCATCGCACTCGCGATCGCGCTACCGATCGGCGTCTGGCTTGGCCATATCCACCGTGGCTCGTTCATCGCCATCAACCTCGGAAACGTCTGGCGCTCGCTGCCGAGCCTGGCGGTGCTCGCGATCGGCGTGGCGTTCCTGGGCATCGGGTTGGCGAACGTCGAGCTCGCGCTGGTCGTCCTCGCCGTGCCGCCGGTGATCACCAATGCCTATGTCGCGATCGACGGCGTCGATCGCGACGTGGTCGATGCCGCGCGGGGAATGGGCATGACCGAATTCGAGATCCTGAGGCGCGTGGAGATCCCCCTCGGGGTCCCGCTGATCTTCGCCGGGATCCGCACCGCGTCGTTGTTCGTCGTCTCGACGACGACGATCGCGTCGTTGACCGGGTACAGCGGGAGCCTGGGGGACATCATCAGCAATGAGACGAGCTATCACCTGTCGGGGGTCGTCGGGGCGGCGATCACGATCGCCGTGCTCGCGCTCGTCATCGAGTTTGCCCTCGCGGGGGTCCAGCGCCTGCTGACGCCGCGGGGGCTGAAGGTCGCCGGAGCCGGCGACGCCACGCAGGCCCTCGTGCCGGTGGTGTCGGAGGCGACGGCGTAGGTAACGATCGGCATAAATCAGACCATGAGGAGGACGAAGTGAGACCTTTCAAGACCCTGGTCAGCGCGGTGGCGGCGCTCGCCGCCGTCGTCGTGCTCGCCGCGTGCGGCAGCTCGTCGTCATCGAGTACGTCGAGCAGCGCATCGTCGAGCACGGCCACGAGCGCGTCGAGCTCCGCGGCGGCGGCCGGCTCGGGCCCCGGCGTCGGCAAGCCGGCCGTGACGATCGGCGACAAGAACTTCACCGAGGAGTACATCCTCGGATCGCTCTATCAGCAGGCACTGGCGGCCAAGGGCTACAAGGTGACGCTGAAGGGCAACATCGGCTCCTCGGAGATCATCTGGAAGGCCGCCAAGGGCGGGCAGATCGATCTCTATCCGGAGTACACCGGGACGTATCTGACCGCCATCGCGGGCGACACCAAGCCGCCGACGAGCGCTCAGGACACCTACAACAAGGCGCAGTCGTACGCCAAGGCCCAGGGCTTCACGCTCCTGAACCAGACCCCGTTCTACGACTCCGACGCGCTCGCGGTGACGAAGGCGTACGCCGCCGCCCATCACCTGAAGTCGATCGCCGACCTGAAGCCGCTCGGCACCAACGTCAAGCTCGGCGGCGCGCCGGAGTTCCGGACGCGCTTCTCGGGCCTCGTCGGGCTCAAGCAGGCCTATGGCATCAATCCCACGTTCGTCCCGCTGGCGATCGGGATCACCTACAAGGCGATCGATTCCGGCCAGGTCGACACGTTCGACGCGTTCACGACCGACGCGCAGCTGACCACCGGCAAGTACGTGCTGCTGACGGACCCCAAGAAGGTGTTCGGCTTCCAGAACGTCGCGCCGATCGTCAAGACGAGCGTGCTGAAGGCCGAGGGCCCGGCCTTCGCCCAGACCCTCGATCAGGTCAACGCGCTGCTCACGCTGCCGGCGATCCAGAAGATGAATGCCGCGGTGTCGCTGGATCAGCAGTCGCCGGCGGTGGTGGCGCACCAGTTCCTCGCCGCCAACCACCTCGCCTGAGTCTGCGGGCACCGGCTCGGGGCGATCCCGAGCCGGCGCCCCGCGCCGTGGGTCACCGCTCCCGGTCAGATATCTAAGCTGTGTGCGAGATCGTGCCTGGACCTCGTCGCCAGTTCCATCAAACCTCGACCAGGGTGATGTCGGTGACCATGGTCGTGATCGGCATCGCGATCCTCGTGCGGACCGTGATCGCCGGAGGCGGGGCGCTGGCCACCGGCGTGCTGCTCGGGATCCTGTTCATCGTCGCGGGGGCGGCGCGCCTGTACCTCCAGTTCCGCAGTCCGTGAGCGGATCCCGCGTGGCCGACCGCGTTCCCCGATCCGCCGGACAGCGATGACGTCCGTCCCGTCGCCGACGCCGTGACCGAGCGCACGTTCAGCATCCGCGCGGTGTTCGCGGTCGTCTACACGGCCTCGATCTCGTCTGTCTACTTCGCGCTCGGCGTCGTCGCGCACCGCGCGAACGGGCTCACCCCGATCGTGTTCCTGGCCGGTGGGATCTTCTTCTCGCTGAGCGCGATGGTCTACGCCGAGGGGGCGTCGATGCGCGCCGAGCGGGGCGGGTCGGCGGCGTTCGCCCGACACGCCTTCAACGAGCTCGTGAGCTTCATCGCCGGTTGGTCGATCGTGCTCGACTACACGATCCTCCTCGCGGTGGCCGCGGTGAGCGTTCCGGCCTACCTGGCGGCGTTCGGGGCGCCGATCGGACGCGGGGCACTGGAGGTCGCGGTGGCGATCGGTGTGATCGCGTTCGTGGCCATCGACAACCTCACCGGCGTCAACATCCGCCGGCTCCGGCGTCGGATCATCGTCACCGGGATCGATCTCGCGGTCCAGGCCGCGATCATCGTCCTCGGCCTCGCGCTCGCGTTCCATCCCGAACGGCTCGTCGACGACGATCCATCTCGGCACCGCGCCGAGCGCATCCGACCTCGCGTTCGCGCTTCCGATCGCGGTGATCGCGTTCACCGGACTCGAGGCCGCCGCCTCACTCGCCGGCGAGGTGTCGATCACCGGTGGCGGGGTCAAGCGCCTCGTGCTCCCCGGCGCCGCGGTGATCGTCCTGATCTACGTCGGAATCTCGTTCGTGGGGATCTCGGCCCTGCCGGTCCATCACGGCGTCACGGAGCTCGGCCAGCGCCACATCCGTGCGCCGCTGCTCGGCGTCGTCGAGGCGCTGCGGCCGGTATGGGTGGCGGACGTCCTGAAGTACGTCGTCGCGGTGACGGGCGCCGTCGGGCTCACCGCCGCCGCGGGCTCGGCGATGCTCGGCGTCTCACGCACGGGATATGCGCTGGCCACCAACCGCCAGATCCCGAGTCGGATCGGCCGCCTGAGCAGCCGCTACGGGACGCCGTACGTGGTGATCGGAGCGGCGTCGCTGGCCGCCGTGGCGCTCGCCATCCCCCGGGACCTCGAGCTGCTCGTCGGGATCTACGCCTTCGGGGCGCTGACGGCGTTCCTGATCGCCCATCTGTCGGTGATCGCGCTGCGCTATCCGCGACCCCGGCCGCCACCGCGGCTACACGGTGCCCCTGTCGATCCCATTCCGGGGCGGCTCGCTGCCGCTGCCGGCGGTGCTCGGCGCGATCCTCGCCGGCGTCGGGCTGCTCGTCGGTGCTGATCTTCCACAGCGGCGCCCGCTGGGTCGGCCTCGGCTGGCTGCTCTCGGGCCTCACCCTGTACGTCGCCTACCGCAAGACCCAGGGCAAGCCGCTGCTCAAGCGCGTGACGATCCCCGAGCGGGCGCTGCGCCAGGAGGCGCCCGACGCCGGAGTTCGGGTCGATCCTGGTGCCGATCTTCGGCACCCCGCTCGACGACGACATCGTCCAGACGGCCGGGCCGGCTGGCCGGGCGAGACGCACGACGACGTCGACGAGGAGGGCGCGGTGATCGAGGCGATCTGGGTCTTCGAGATGCCGCTGTCGCTGCCCGCTCGACGCGCCGCTGCCCGAGGCCCAGGTCCAGCGTGCCCGCGAGGCGCTCAAGCGGGCGCCAAGGCGGTGGGGGAGGAGTACGAGGGGGTCGAGGTGGCCACCGCGACGGTCCGCGCCCGGCGCGCCGGGCAGGCGATCGTCAGCGAGGCCAAGCGCCGAGGCGTCGAGGCGATCGTGCTCGGCGCCGAGGAGCCCTCTCGGGTCCGCGGCGGCGCGCTGCTCGGCGGCGTCGAGCCCGCTCGACGAACTACGTCGGGGCGATCACCAAGTACGTGATCGGCAAGGCCCCGTGCCGCGTGATCCTCACCGCGCCCCCGGCCGACTGGCAGGAGCGCTTCGAGCGTGACCACGCCGAGCTGGCCGACGGGCCTCCGCAGCCAGAGCTCCGCCGGCGGTAGGCGACGGCCGCGGCGGCCGGGGCCGAGGCGACCGGCGATCCCCGCCGGCGGTCGCCGAGTCCGGGCCGGCGCCGAGGCCGACCGCTGATGGCCGAGCGCCGACTCCCCGGCCTCCAGCGCGTCCTCGGCGTCAACGCCCTGTTCTCGACCGCGTACGGCAACGTCGGCTCCTCGATCTACTACGCGCTCGGGCTCGTCGCCTCGTTCGCGCTCGGGCTCACGCCGTCGTCTTCATCCTCACCGGGGTGATCTTCTACCTCACGGCGGCGACCTACTCCGAGGCGACCGCGATGTTCCCGGAGGCCGGTGGCTCCTCGAGCTTCGCCCGTCACGCCTTCAACGAGTTCTGGTCGTTCTTCGCCGCCTGGGGCCAGATGCTCAACTACGTGATCACGATCGCGATCTCCGCGTTCTTCGTGCCCCACTACATCGGCGGCCTGTTCTTCCCGTTCCTGAAGACGTCGCCGGGGGACATCATCTTCGGAATCGGCGTCGTCGGCGTGCTCTGCGCGATCAACATCGTCGGGGTCACCGAAGCCGCCACGGTCAACATCGCGCTGGCGATCACCGACTTCTCGACGCAGCTGCTGCTCGTGCTCGTCGGCGGCGTGCTCGTCCTCTCGCCCCACACGCTCCTCGCACAACGTCCAGCTCGGCGTCGGCCCGCACTGGAAGGACTTCCTGATCGCGATCCCGGTGGGGATGATCGCGTACACCGGGATAGAGACGATCTCGAACATGGCCGAGGAGGCCAAGGACGAGTCGAAGACGATCCCGGCGGCGATCAACCGCGTCGTGATCGCGGTGTTCGCGATCTACGCCGCGCTCCCGGCGGTGGCCCTCTCGGCGCTGCCGGTCACCTGCCATGCCGGCCACTGCCAGACGCTGCTCGGCGTCGGCGAGGACAAGGGCGGGTTCGCCGGCGACCCGGTGCTCGGCATCGTCAAGCACCTGCACCTCGGGGCGTTCCAGCACGCCGGCGAGATCTACGTCGGCCTGCTCGCGGCGACGATCCTGTTCATCGCCACGAACGCCGGGATCATCGGCGTCTCCCGGCTCGTCTACTCGATGGGTCTGCACCGCCAGCTTCCCGACGGTCTGCGGAGCCTCCACCCGCGGTTCCGCACGCCGTGGATCGGCATCCTCATCTTCGGCGGCGATCGCCTGCCTGACGATCATCCCCGGCCAGGCCGACTTCCTCGGGAACATGTACGCGTTCGGCGCGATGCTGTCGTTCACGATCGCGCACCTCGCGGTGATCCGCCTGCGGATGATGCAGCCCGATCGGCACGCGGCCCGTACCGGGGGCCGGGGACGGTGCGGGTCGCCGGCCGCCGGCTCCCGCTGTTCGCGGTGGCCGGCGGCCTGGGGACGTTCCTGGCGTTCGTCACCGTCACCGCGCTGCACGTCGCCGTGGCGGTCGCCGGCGTCGGCTGGCTGATCCTCGGGGTCGGCGTCTACGTCGCCTACCGGCGCAACCAGGGCCTCGACCTCGTGACGACGACGAAGGTGATGATCGCCGGCCCGGCGACCGAGTCCGAGGCCGAGTACGAGTCGGTGCTGGTGGCGTTCGACGAGCGCGGGTTCTCCGGCGAGGTGCTCGCCACCGCCGCCCGGATGGCCGCCCGCCGCCGGCGGGGATCCACGTCCTGGTGACGATCTCGGTCCCGGCCAGCAGCCCGATCGAGATCGCGCTGCCCGAGCAGGAGGCGGCGGCGGCGAGCGCGCTCGAGGAGGCGAGGGTCCAGGCCGGGCGCCGGGTCACCGGCCACGTCGAGAAGGTCCGCGCGGGCCAGACCGGCCGGCGGATCGTCGACCTGGCCCGGCGATGCACGCGGGCGCGATCGTGATGCCGATGCCGAGCTCCGGAGCTTCTCGCGCGCGCTCGAGACCGTGCTGCGCGAGCGGCCGTGCCGGGTGATCGTCGAGGCGCCCGCCGCGCCGGCCGAGCCCCGCGACCCGATCGCCGCGTAGGAGAAGCGACGCGGCCGACCGGCGGACACCGACGGGGGTGATCGGGCCGCCGTGCCGCGGGCGCGAGCTGCCGCGCCGCGGCCGAGGTCGTGGTCGCCGTCGCCCGGCCACGCGGCCGTGGCGCGCTGCAGCACACCGCGCCCGCCGCGGCCTCGGGGTCCTCTACCTGCCGGCGGTGCTGGCGCTGGCCATCCGCCGGGGCCAGCTCGCCGCGCGTGCACCGCGCTGCTCGGGGTGCTGACCCTCAACTACCTGTACATCGCCCCGCGCCACCAGCTCGCCATCGCGCACTCCCAGGACGTCGTCGAGCTCGTCGTGCTGATGTTCGCCGCGGCGTCGTCGTCGGCCGCCTCGCCGCCGCCAGCCGCGACCGGGCCGCGGAGGCCGAGAGCCGGGCCGCGCTCGCCACGCGGCGGGAGCGGGAGGCGGCGCTGCTCGCCAACGCCGCCTCGGTGATCCTCGCCGGGCCGGGATCGTCGCCCGCCTGGCCTCGATCGAGGTCTCGCCGGCGCCGAGACGCCGACCAGGTGCGGATCGGGCTCGACTCGGTCCCGCGCCGCGGCCGGACGAGATCGCCGTCCCGCTGCGCTCGCGCACCCGCGGCGCCTGGCTGTACGTCCCGCGGCCGGCGAGTGGCCGCGCGAGGACCTCGAGCGGGTCGCCGGGCCGCTCGGGCGCCTGATCGACGTCGGCGTCGAACGGGAGCGGCTCGCCGATCTCGCCGCCGAGACCGAGGCCGGCCGGCGGGCCGAGGAGGCCCGCCGGCGATCCTCCACGCCATCTCGCACGACCTGCGGACCCCGCTCACCGCGATCGCCACCGCCGCGCCGCGATGCGGCGGCCGGGCGGTGACCGAGCGCCGAGCGCGACCGAGCTGATCGACGTGATCGAGGCCGAGAGCGCGCGGCTGGCCCGGCTCGTCGGCGACCTGCTCGACCTCTCGCGGATCGAGGCCGGCGCGGTCGCCCCGCGGGCGGACTGGTGCGACCTGCGCCGACGTCGTCAGCTCGGCCGCGGCCCGCTGCGCACCGAGCATCCGATCGACTTCCTGATCCCCGGACGACCTGCCGCTCGTGCGCGCCGACGCCGCGCAGCTCGAGCGGGTGTTCTCCAACCTGCTCGACAACGCGATCAAGTTCTCGCCGCCCGGACGGCGGTCCGGGTGACCGCGGGGGCGGCGCCGGGCGGGTCACCGTCCGGGTGCTCGACTCGCGGCCGGGGATCCCGCCAGCACCACGCGCCGGGTGTTCGAGCCGTTCTTCCGCGGACGCGAGGCCGGCGCCCCCGGGTCCGGGCTCGGGCTCGCGATCTGCCGGGGGTTCGTGCAGGCCAACGGCGGCCAGATCGTGCTCCAGAGTGGGTGGGCGGAGGGACCTCGTTCGCCGGTCGTTCGCCGCTCGCCCCCCAGCCCGAGGCGGCGCGGTGAGCGGTCCGCGGGTCCTCGTCGTCGACGACGAGCCGCAGATCGTCCGCGGCCTGCGGCTGATCCTCCGCGAGGCGGGCTACGACGGTCGACGCGGCCGAGACCCAGCGAGCAGGCCCTCGCCGCGATCGCCGCGCCGCCCGCCGGACGCGATCGTGCTCGATCTCGAGCTCCCCGACGGGGAGGGAGTCGAGGTGTGCCGCGAGGTCCGCCGCTGGAGCCGGCTGCCGATCATCGTCCTGTCGGCGGTCGGTGACGAGCGGGAGAAGGTCCGCGCGCTCGACGCCGGCGCCGACGACTACATCACCAAGCCGTTCGGGATCGACGAGCTGCTCGCCCGGCTGCGCGCGGTGCTCCGGCGCTCGGTCGCCGACGGGCAGGGCGAGCCGATGGTGACGGTCGGCGACGCTCGTCCTCGACCTCGCCGACCGCCGGGTCACGCGGGCCGGGGAGGCGATCCACCTCACCCCGAAGGAGTTCGATCTGCTCTCGGTCCTCGCCGCCCACGTCGGCCGGCTCGTCACCCACCGCCACCTCCTCCAGGAGGTCTGGGGCCCGGAGTACGGCGAGGAGACGCACTACCTCCGCGTCCACGTCGCCCACATCCGCCAGAAGCTCGAGCCCGATCCGGCGCGGCCCCGCTACCTGCTCACCGAGCCCGGGCGTCGGCTACCGGCTCCAGGTGCCCGACGGCCTCGAGCTCGCGTTAACGCCTTCTTTACGGCTCGCCGCGACTCTTAGCGGAACCTTGACGGGGGCCGCTCTAGCGTCGATGTGGACCGGATATGGCGAGGATCGAGACCCATGGGCTGCGGCGCAGCGTCGGACTCGGTGGCCTGTTCGCCACCGCCTACGGGAACGTCGGGTCGTCGATCTACTACGCCCTCGGGCTGGTCGCCGCCTACGCGCTCGGCCTCACCCCGGTCGTCTTCATGCTCGCCGGGGGCCTGTTCGCGCTCACCGCCAAGACGTATGCCGAGGGCGCATCGATGTTCCCCGAGGCCGGCGGCTCCTCGAGCTTCGCCCGGCACGCCTTCAACGAGCTCGTCTCGTTCTTCGCCGGCTGGGCCCTCAGTCTCGACTACATCCTCACGATCGCCATCTCGGCGTTCTTCGTGCCCCACTACCTGGGGGCGTTCTGGCCGGCGCTGACCCACGGCCCGGGCGACGTCATCGGCGGGCTGATCGTCGTGGTCGCTGCTCGCGTGGCTGAACATCCGCGGGATCGGCGAGTCGGCGAAGCTCAACTTCTTCCTCGCCATCTCGGACCTGTTCACCCAGGTCGCTGATCATCGTCGTCGGCGCGGTCCTGATCCTCAATCCGGCGCGCCTCGTCAATCAGGTCCACATCGGCACGACGCCGAACTGGTCGCACACGATCTTCGCCCTGTCGCTGGCGATGCTCGCCTACACGGGGATCGAGACGGTCTCGAACATGGCCGAGGAGGCGCGCGACCCCGGCCGCGACGTGCCCCGGGCGGTCAACCTGATCCTGGTCGCGGTGCTCGGCGTGTACGCCGGCATGACGGTCGTCGCGCTGTCGGCGCTCCCGGTGCACGGCACCGGCGCGCACGCGTTCACCCAGCTCGGCGGCAAGTACCAGGCCGACCCGGTCCTCGGGATCATCGAGCAACCTCGGACTGCCGAGCGGCGTCCCGCACATCCTCCGCTACTACGTCGGGATCCTCGCGGCGACGATCCTGTTCATCGCCACGAACGCCGGGCTGATCGGGATCTCGCGCCTCTCCTGGTCGCTCGCCGAGCACCGCCAGCTCCCGGGGATCTTCGCCCGGCTGCACCGCGCTACCGGACGCCGTGGTTCACGATCCTGTTCTTCTCGACGTTCGCGGCGATCCTGCTCATCCCCGGGCAGACCGACTTCCTCGGCAACCTCTACTCCTACGGCGCGATGTTGTCGTTCACGACCGCCCACGTCGCGATCATCGCGCTCCGCGTCCGCCAGCCCGACCTGGAGCGGCCGTACCGGATCCCCGGCAACATCCGGATCCGCGGGGCCCAGATCCCGGTGATGGCGGTCCTCGGCGGGATCGGGACGTTCGCCGCCTGGTCTCGGTGATGGCGCTCCACGTCGACGCCCGCTACGTCGGCACCGGCTGGATGATCATCGGCCTCGCCGGCTACGTCGTGTACCGCCGCCGCTCGGGGATGGACCTCACGAGCCATCACCGCATCGCCCATCGCGAGCGGCCGTCGTTCTTCACCGAGCTCGAGTACCGCTCGGCGCTCGTGCCGATCTTCGGCACCGATCTCGACGCGTCGGCGCTGCGCACGGCCGCGAAGCTCGTCGGCGAGGGCGCCCTCGTCGAAGCCGTCTACGTGCTCCGCGTCCCGAACCAGCTCTCGCTGCAGGCCGGGCTCGAGGAGGAGGAGCAGCTCGGCCTGTCGCTGCTCGAGAGCGCGAAGGTGACCGGCCGCAAGCTCGGCCTGAAGGTCTCGACCCGGCTCGTGCGGACCCGCAACCCGGGCGCGGCGATCGTCGAGGAGGCGCAGCGCACGCAGGCCGAGATCATCTACCTCGGCGTCGACCACGCACCGCCCTCGGAGCGGGCGTTCGGCCCGACCGCGAGCTATCTCCTCGCCCACCGGCCGTGCCGGGTGGTGATCGAGACGCCGGCGGTGACCAACGGCGCTGTCGCCGAGGGCGCCGCCGTGCGCTGAACCACGGACGCGGGCCGTCCCGGTCGCCGTTGCAGGAATGCCCGGCGGCAGAGCGAAAGGAGGCACATGCTTCTCAGACACCGGCCGCCCCGTCTCGATTCCCGCCCCACGACGCCGGCTCCGGGATACGAGCACCTCGACGAGGGTTGGCTCGCCGTCCTCCGCTGGCTCCGCGCCAGCCGCGTCGAATTCGTCCTCGTCGGCCAGGCGGCACGGGCCGCCCGTGGTGAACGCGGGGTCCGAGGGCCGGTGGCGATCGTCCCGGCTCCGTACGGCCGCAACCTCGACCGGCTCGCGCGTGCCCTGTGGTCCAGTCACGCCCGCCTGCGAGTCGACGGAGCCGAGACCGTCGGCGAGACCGGGGACACCGTGCCGGTGAAGATGACGGCCGAGAAGCTCGTCCGCGCCGAGCGGTGGACGCTGCGGGTCGGGTCGCACGACGTCGACGTCGAGGGCCGCGGGGCCGGCGCGCCCCGCTACCAGGAACTGCTCTACGAGGCGAACCGGATCGCGCTCGCCGAGGACGTCAGCGTCGAGGTCGCCTCACCTGAGGACATCGAGCACTACGACCACGTTCGCCGCACCGGCAAGCCGCCGGAGCTCCGCGTCACCCGCAACGCCTGAACGGCCGCCGGACGGGGCCGCTGTGCAGGCCGTTTCTCTTAGGAAACCCTTCACCTCGCAGGCGTAATCTGAGGTCATGCCCAGACGTGCCGACCAGGCGCTCGCCGGCGCCGCGGCCGGCATCGTCCTCCTCTTCGTCACGTGGTTCTTCGCCTTCCACGTCGGCTTCGCGAAGAGCATCGACCAGTCGATCTTCAGCGGCTTCAACGACGTCGGCCAGCACCCGCACGTCGGCCGGCTCGCGTCGTTCATCGCGCAGCTGTGCAACCCCAACCCGTACCTGTACCTCGCGGCTGTCCCGGTCCTGATCGCGCTCGTCCGCCGGCGGGGATGGGTCGCCGTCGCGATCTGCGCGATCCTGCTCGGGGCGAACGTCACCACCCATCTGCTCAAGCCGCTGCTCGCCGCGCCCCGCGCCGACGGCCTTCTCGGCGGCTATAACCCGGTCGGCGCGGCGTCGTGGCCGAGCGGCCACGCCACCGCGGCGATGTCGCTCGCCCTGTGCCTGGTGCTGGCGGTGCCCGGCCGGGTGCGGCCGTGGGCCGCGGCCCTCGGGGCCGGGTTCGCGGTTGCGGTCAGCTTCTCGTTCCTGTCGCTCGGCTGGCACTACCCGAGCGACGTCCTCGGCGGGTTCCTCGTCGCCGGGGTGTGGACGTTGCTGGCGCTCGCCGCGCTGCTCCGGATCGCGCCGCGCGAGGAGGTCGAGCCCTCGCCGGGTGCCGACGTGTCGCTGCGGCGAGCGATCACCGCTCCGGCGGTGATGCTGATCGGTGCCCTGGGTCTGGCCCTCGCCGCTGCCGTGCTGCGTCCTCACCAGGTGGTCGACCTACGTCGACGCGCACCACGCGTTCGTGATCGGCGCCGGGGCGATCGGCGTGCTGGCCCTGATTCTGGCCAGCGGCCTGACCTTCGCGCTGCGCCGCTGACGCCGGCTCGGCGCCGCCTGCACTCCGCTCGTCGTCTCGTGCGGGTCAGGCGTCGCGGTAGCGGCCCGGCTCCCACAGCGGCTCCTCGTCGCCGTTGGCTCCGCGGCTGAGGATGAACAGCAGATCGGAGAGCCGGTTGAGGTACCGGACGACCTCGGGGTTGACCTCCGGCGCCGCAGGCGATCGCCAGCCGTTCCGCGCGCCGGCAGACGGTCCGGCAGACGTGGAGGTGAGCCGCGGCCGGACTGCCCCCGGGGAGCACGAACGACTTCAGCGCGGGCAGTGTCGCGTTGACCTCGTCGCAGCGCGCCTCGAGCCAGGCCGTCTGCTCGGGCAGGACCCTGAGCCGCTCCCGCTCGGCATCCTCGGGGGCCGACACGTCGGCGCCGACGTCGAACAGGTCGTTCTGGATCCGGCGCAGCCAGGCGGCGTAGTCCTCGGGCAGGCCCGTCACGGGGAGTGCCAGTCCGAGTTGCGCGTTGAGCTCATCGACGGTGCCGTACGTCTCGATCCGCGGGTGGGTCTTGGCCACCCGGCTCATGTCCCCGAGGTGGGTCTCGCCGGAGTCGCCGAGGCGGGTGTAGATACGGGTGAGGTTGACCGTCATCGGCCGTTCAGTTTAGAGGCGTATCGAGGGCCCGCCAGGGCGCTCGTCGGGGCAGTACAGTTGCTGGGGTCAGGGTCGGTGGCGATGGGAAGCCGGTGCAAATCCGGCGCGGACCCGCCACTGTGACCGGGGACGCCCCCGCATCTCAGCCACTGGTCGGACTCACGTCCGGCCGGGAAGGCGCGGAGGGTAGGGCCCGGGAGCCAGGAGACCAGCCTCCGACCAGCAAGCCAACAGCCCTCGTGGAAAGGGGTGGCCCTCCAGATGAACCACAGACCCAACCTCGCGCTGGTCGGCGCTGCGGCGGCGCTCGCGCTCGCTCCGGCGGCGCTGGCGAAGACCACCGTGTCCGTCCGCGTCGAAGGATCGACCAAGACGCTCCAGGCGGCGAAGACCGTCACCGTGCCCTCCAGTGGATCGATCACCAAGGGCGGGACGCCGGCCGGCACCTGTCCGGCTCGCTCGGCCGCCGGGGCATTCGACCGCGCGGTCCACGGCCGGTGGACGGCGAAGTTCTACCCCGGTGTGAACGGCGGCATCTTCATCACCTCGATCTTCTCCGTGAAGCCGAAGTCGGTGAACGACTACTGGACCGTGTTCGCCGACAACCGCTCGTCGAATGTGGGGATCTGCTCGATCAAGCCGCATCGCGGCGAGAAGTTCCTGTTCGCGATCACCGACGGCTCGGAGTTCCCGCTCGTCATCAAGGCTCCGGCGCAGGCCCGCCTCGGCGGATCGTTCACGGCGAACGTCAGCTACTACAAGACGAACCAGAACACCGGCAAGACGACCCACGTCAATGCCGGCGGGATCCATCTCACCGGGCGGGGCGTCGATGTCGTGACGAACTCGCGCGGCAACGCCAAGGTCGCCGTCACCCGCACCGGCAAGCTCACGCTCAAGGCCGACGGCAAGGGCTACGTGCGGGCCGAGCCGGTCGTGGTGAGCGAGCTCCCGTAACCGGCGATGAGTCGCAGGCTCTCAGCCCTCGCGGCGTCGGCGGTGCTCACCGCCGGCGTCGCGGGCTGCGGCCTCGGTCCGGGCCGGGGCACCAGCGACGTCAACCTGACCGTCAGCAAGGCGTTCGGGACCGCGCAGCTCCGGAACGTCACCGAGTCGAAGGTCCCGGGCTCGGAGACGGTGATGCGGATGCTCGAGCGCCGGGCCCAGGTGCACACACGCTACGGCGGCGGTTTCGTGCAATCGATCGACGGGCTGTCGGGGGGCTCGGGGACCGACTGGTTCTATTACGTCAACGGGATCGAGGCGCCCGCCGGGGCGGCGGCGACCGCGGTCCACAAGGGCGATCGGATCTGGTGGGACCAGCACGACTGGTCGCAGACCGACACGATCCCCGCCGTCGTCGGATCGTTCCCCGAGCCGTTCGTACACGGGATCGCCGGCAAGCGGCTGCCGACGGTGCTCGAGTGCGCGCCGACCGAGACGGCGGCGTGCACGACGGTCGCCGCCCGACTGCACGCGATCGGCGTCCCGGCCCCGAGCCAGCTGCTCGGCACCGGATCGGGCACCGACTCGCTGGAGTGATCGTCGGGACGTTCTCCGAGCTCCACCCACTCGTGGTCGGTGCCCTGATCGCGCAGGGGCCGCGGAGCAGCGGGGTGTATGCGCGATTCGCCGGCGGCGGCTCGCAGATGCAGCTGCTCGACCCGAAGGGCCGGGCCACCCGCACGCTCGGGCCCGGCGCCGGACTCGTGGCCGCGACCCGCGACGCCGTCTCGGAGCCGGTGTGGGTGATCACCGGGACCGACGCCGCCGGGGTGACGGCGGCCGCCCGGGCGCTCACCGCCGGCCAGCTGCGCAACCACTTCGCGCTCGCCCTTGAGGGCGGGGCGGCGATCCCGCTCCCGGTCGACCCGAGCCGATGATCTACCGGCGCCGCCCGACTCCGCTGCACGCCGCCCGCGCGGGTGCGGCCGCGGGGTACTGCCTGGCGCTCGCCGTGGTGGCACTCGTTCTCGACAATCCGCTGGTCCTCGCCGCCGACATCGCCGCGCTGCTCGTGGCCGGGACGCTCGCTGGTTGCGGGCGGGCGATGCGCCGGGCTCTGCTGCTCGCCGTGCCGCTCGCGATCCTGATCGTGCTGATCAACGCGCTCGTCACCCGGGACGGGCTGACGGTGATCGCGCGGCTCGGCCACCTCCCGGTCCTCGGCCAGATCGACGTGACCCTGGAGGCGACGGTCTACGGCGGGGTCCTCGCGCTCCGGGCGGTGGCCCTGATCCTGTGCGGCACGCTCTACACCGTCGCGGTCGACCCCGACGAGATGCTCCAGCTGTTCCGACGCATCGTCGTTCCGCTCAGCGCTCACCGCGACGCTCGCCACCCGGCTCGTCCCGGTTCTGCTGCGGGACTCCCGACGACTGGCCGACGCGCAGCGCTGCCGGCCCGGGACCGCCGCCGTCCCGTCTGCTGCTGATGCGGGCAGCGAGCGCCAATGTCCTCGACCGTGCGCTCGACGCCGCCGCCGCGCTCGAGGTGCGCGGCTACGGTGCCGCCCGGCGCCCGGCGGGGGGATCCCGCCGCCGGGTCGGCGTCCGCGCCCGCAGTCGCCACGACCTCGCCTTCGGAGCTGCCGCGGTGGCCATCGCCGTGCTCGCCATCGCCGCCCGCGCCACCGGGCTCGCGCCGCTCCACGCCTACCCGGACCTCCACGTCGGAGCGAACCCCGCCGCCCTCGCCGTGGCGCTGGTCACATTGATCGTCGCCGCTCCTCCCGTTCGCCGACCGCCGGGGAATCGGCTGATGGTCCTCGCGCTCCAGGACGTGAGCTACCGCTACCCCGGTGGCCGGGGCGCGCCCGCGCTCCGCGACGTCGTCGCTGTCGGTCGCATCCGGGGGAGCTCGTCGTCGTCGCGGGCGCCTCGGGCTCGGGCAAGTCGACGCTGCTCCGCGCCGCCTCCGGCCTCGTCCCGCACTTCTACGGCGGTGAGATCGCGGGCGAGATCACCGTCGCCGGCCTCGACGTCCGCGACCACCGCCCCGGTGAGCTCGCCAGCGCGGTCGGCACGGTGTTCCAGGACCCGGAGACGCAGATGGTGATGGGCACGCGTGCGGGCCGAGCTCGCGTTCCCGCTCCAGAACGCGGGCCTGGGCGACGCCGAGGTGGCGCGTGGGGTGGAGGAGGCCGCGCTCGCGCTCGGTATCGCCCACCTGCTCGACCGCCCGACCGCCGGAGCTCTCGGGCGGAGAGCACCAGCGTGTCGCGCTCGGCGCGGCGCTCGCCGCCCGGCCGCCGCTGCTCGTGCTCGACGAGCCCACCTCGCAGCTCGATCCCGTTGGCCGGCGAAGAGCTCCTCGGCGCTGCTTCGCCGCCTGTGCGGCGACTCGGACATCGCGGTGCTCGATCAGCGAGCATCGGCTCGAGCGGGTGCCTGCCCGGGGCCGACCGCGTGATCGCGATGGCCGACGGCGCGATCGCGTTCGACGGCACCCCGGCGAGCTTCCTGGGCTGGGCGCTCGCGGCCGCACCCGAGCTCGCCACGCCGGGCGCTCGGCTGCTCAGCCGGCTGCGGCTGCCCGCCGGCGGCCGGCGTCCGGCGCGGCGCGCGCGCTCGATCCGGGAGGCGGGTCTCGAGCCGAGCGGGCCGGCGCCCGAGCCGGTGATCCACGAGGCCGGCCGTCGGCGCGCCGCCGCCGCGACGGCGCGGCGCTCGCGCTGCGCGGCGTCTGGCACGAGATCGGCCGCGGACCCGCGATCCTCCGTGGTGTCGACCTCACGTATCGGACCCGGCGAGCGGGTCGCCCTGATGGGCCGCAACGGTGCCGGCAAGTCGACGCTCCTGCGCCACGCCGCCGGGCTGATGCGCGCCGACCCGGGGTCGGGTCGATGCGGCCGGCCGGGTCGCGCTGCTGCTCCAGAACCCGGCCGACTACCTGTCCACGACACCGTCGCCGCCGAGGCCCCGCCCGGCGCTCTCGCGCGTTTCGGGCTGGCCGGCGCGGGCTCGAGCGGCCGCCACCCGCGGGAGCTCTCCGGCGGTGAGCGTCAGCGGCTGGCGCTCGCGGTCGTGCTCGGGGACGGCGCCGCCCCGGCGGTCCTCGCGCTCGACGAGCCGACCCGGGGGATGGACCGTGCCGACCGGCTCGCGCTCGCCGCGCTGCTGCGCCGAGATCCGCGGCCGCGGTGATCGTCGCCACCCACGACCCGGAGTTCGCGGCGCCGTTCGCCGAACCGCGTCGTGCTGCTCGCCGACGGGGCGCCGATCGCCGACGGACCAGCGGCCGAGATCCTCGGCGGCGGGCTGTTCTTCGCCACCGAGACCGGCGCGGATCGTGCCCGGCGCGCTGCGGCCGGAGGACGTCGCAGCGCCGCACGCGGAGCCGAGGCGGTGCGAGCATGAGCTGGCAGCTCGCCAGCTTCCTGGTCCTCGCGCTGGCGCTTGCCGCCGGATTCCGGCCTGGTACGAGCGGGGGCGCCCGGACGCGCGGCTCGTGGCGCTGGTCGCGACGCTCGCCGCGCTCGCCGCGCTCGGCCGGATCGCCTTCGCCGCTCTGCCGAACGTCAAACCGACGACCGACATCGTGCTGATCGCCGGGCTACAGCGCTCGGCGGCGGCCCCGGATTCGCGGTCGGCGCGATCGCCGGATTGACCTCGAACTTCTTCTTCGGACAGGGCCCGTGGACGCCGTGGCAGATGGCCGCCTGGGGTGCCGTCGGGGTGTCGGCGCGCCGCGGCCGCGTGCTCCGGCACGGTCGTCACCGCTGGGAGCCGGCGGCGATCGGCCGCTGGCCGCTGGCGCTCGTCTGCGCGGCTTGCCGGCTGCGCGTTCGCCGCCGCTCCAGGACGTCGGCGACTGGGTCAACTTCTCCGATCACAGCCTGGCGCAGCTCGGCGTCTACGTCGGGCGGGCGTCGGCTTCGATCTCGTCCACGCCGCCGGCTGCCTGGTGTTCGCGCTCGCGTTCGGACCGGCGCTGCCCGGCCAGATCTCGCGGTTCACCGCCCGGCTGCACCGTCACCTGGCGCGCCGGCGGGGCACGCTCTGCGCACGCTCGCCGCGCTGACCGTGGCGCTGCGTCGCCGGGCGGCCGATCGCCCGCCGAGGCCGCGGCGTCCGGCACCCCCGACGGGCTACCTGCTGGCCGCGCAGAACGGCGACGGCGGGTTCGGGGCCGCTCCGGGGCAGGCCTCGGACACGCTGTTCTCCGGATGGGCGGCGCTCGGCCTCGCCGCCGCCGGCGTCAACCCCGCCGACGTCCGCCGCGGCGGCGACGAGCCTGCTCGACTACGCTCCGGAGCCGAGCGCCGGCTGCCGGACACCGGCTCGCTCGAGCGCACGATGCTCGCGGCCGGCGCGGCCGGCGGCCGACCCGCGGGCTTCGGCGGCCGGGACCTCGTGGCGATGCTCGAGCGCGACGATCCGCGGCCGACGGCTCGGTCGCCGGACCAGGTCAACCTCACCGCGTTCGCTGTGCTCGCGCTGCGGGCGGCGGCGCCCCGGTCCCGGGCCGGATGCACGGCTGGCTCGCCGCCCAGCAGAACCGCGATGGCGGGTTCAGCTTCGCCACCGCCGGCGGCGCGAGCGACGTCGACGACACGGGTGCGGCGCTCGAGGCGCTCGGGGCCGGGCCGCGCGCCGCGCCGCGCGGTCCACTTCCTCGCCGCCCAGCAGAACGCGCGACGGCGGCTTCCCGTCCCAGCCGGGCGGCGACTCGAACGCGCAGTCGACGGCTTTCGCCGTGCAGGGACTGATCGCCGCCGGCGCCGAGCCCGACACCGATCCGCCGCGGCGGGCGCTCGCCGACTCGGCTACCTGCGCTCGCTGATCGCCCCCGACGGCCACGTCCGCTACGCGCGGGGCAGCGACCAGACCCCGGTGTGGGTCACGGCCGAGGCGCTGATGGCGCTCGACCGGCAAGCCGCTGCCGCTCGCGCGCCGCTCCGGCTGCCGCCGCGACAGCGACCGCCGGGTCCGGCTCGGCCGCCGCCGCGACGACCCGCCGCGGCGGCCGCTCGCCGCCACCGCTCGCCACGGCCACGCCCGGTCACGTCCGTCGACGCCGCGCCGGTCGGCGGCGTCCGCGACCCGCTGGGCGCGCTGCTCGAGCCGACCGCCCAGTCGGTCGCCGACCGGGCGCTCGCGGTCTGCGCGATCGACCGTCGCGACGGCCTGAGCGCGTTCAGAGCGCCTTGACGATGTCCTGGACGCGGTCCTTCGCGTCGCCGAACAGCATCGCGGAGTTCTCACGGAAGAACAGGGGGTTCTGCACGCCGGCGTAGCCGGAGGCCATCGAGCGCTTGAAGATGATCACCTGGCCGGCCTCCCAGACGTGGAGGACGGGCATGCCCGCGATCGGGCTGCCGGGCTCCTCGGTCGCGGCCGGGTTGACCGTGTCGTTGGCGCCGATGACGAGGACGACGTCCGTGTCCGGGAAGTCGTCGTTGATCTCGTCGAGCTCGAGCACGATGTCGTAGGGGACCTTCGCCTCGGCGAGGAGCACGTTCATGTGGCCGGGCAGGCGGCCGGCGACCGGATGGATGCCGAAGCGCACCTCGATGCCGCGGTCACGCAGCTTGCGGGTCAGCTCGGCGACGCCGTGCTGGGCCTGGGCGACGGCCATGCCGTACCCGGGCGTGATGATCACCGACTTGGCGTCGCCGAGCATCTCGGCGACCTCCTCGGCGTCCGACCTCGCGGTGCTCGCCGTAGTCGACCTCCTCGCCCGTCGGCGGCCTCGATCCCGAAGCCGCCGGCGATGACCGAGATGAAGCTGCGGTTCATCGCCTGGCACATGATGTAGCTCAGGTAGGCACCGGAGGAGCCGACCAGCGCGCCGGTGATGATCAGCGCGTCGTTCGAGAGCAGGAAGCCCGACGCGGCGGCCGCCCAGCCGGAGTAGGAGTTGAGCATCGAGACGACGACGGGCATGTCGCCGCCGCCGATCGAGGCGACGAGGTGCAGGCCGAGGGCCAGCGCGACGACCGTCACGATCGACCAGCGGCACGATCGACGGGCGAGGCGATGAACCAGACGGTCAGGCCGACGAACGCGACGAGCGCGCCGATGTTCAGCCAGTTCTTGCCCGGCAGCATCAGCGGTTTGGAGTTGATCCGCGCGCTCAGCTTGAGGAACGCGATGATCGAGCCGGTGAAGGTCACCGCGCCGATGAACACGCCGATGAACGACCTCGCCGTGGTGGACCCCGTAGGTGCCGAGCGCCTGGTAGTGGAGCGCCTCGGCGCCGTGGGGCTTGCGCTCGACGCTGAGGTACCCGTCCCAGCCGACGAGGACGGCGGCCAGGCCGACGAAGCTGTGGAACAGCGCGATCAGCTCCGGCATGCCGGTCATCTCGACGACGCCGCGCGCGGTAGAGGCCGATCGACGGCGCCGGCGATGACCGCGATGATCAGCAGGACCACTCCGAGCCGAGCTGATGCCGTTGTGGGCGGCGAGCACGATCGTGGCGACGAGCGCGACCGCCATGCCGGCGATGCCGAAGCCGTTTCCGGCCTTGGCGGTCTCGTGGTGGGAGAGCCCGGCGAGCGCCCTGATGAACAGCAGCGCAGCGACGATGTATGCGGCGTCCGCCGCGGTTCTGACGCTCATGCGGACTCTAGCTCCTCGTGAACATGGCGAGCATCCGCCGCGTGACCGCGAAGCCGCCGAAGATGTTGATGGAGGCCAGCAGGATCGCGACGGCCGAGATGATCGTCACCGCGGTGGTCGAAGTGGCCGACCTCGAGGATGCCGCCGACGACGATGATCCCGGAGATCGCGTTGGTCACCGACATCAGCGGCGTGTGCAGCGCGTGGTGGACGTTGCCGATCACGTAGTAGCCGATCACGATCGCCAGCGCGAGCACGGTGATCTGCGGCAGCAGGCTGGGGGGGAGATCGCGACCAGCACGAAGAAGATCGCCGCGGCCAGCCCGATCAGCCCGTACTTCGTGGTGTCGGCCATCGGCGGCTTCTCGGGCTCGGGCTCCTTGGCCTCGGCGGCGGGCGCCGGGGCCGCCGGCGCGGCCGAGACCTGGACCGGTGGCGGTGGCCAGGTCAGCTCGCCGTCGCGGACGACGCAGATCGAGCGCTGGACGACGTCGTCGAAGTCGAGGACGAGCTGGCCGTCCTTCTCCGGCGTCAGCAGCTTCATCAGGTTGACGAGGTTCTGCCCGAACAGCTGGGAGGCCTGGGTCGGCAGGCGGCCGGCGAGGTCGGTGTAGCCGAGGATCGTCACGCCGTTCTCGGTCACCGTCTTCTCGCCCTTGACCGTGCCGGCGACGTTGCCGCCGTTGGCCGCGGCCATGTCGACGATCACCGAGCCGGCCTTCATCGAGGCGACCATCTCCTCGGTGATCAGCTGCGGAGCCGGGCGGCCCGGGATCAGCGCGGTGGTGACGAGGATGTCGATGTCCGGGACGGTCCTGGCGTACAGCTGCGCGGCCAGCTCGTTGTAGTTCTCACCCATCTCGCGCGCGTAGCCGGTGGAGGACGCCTCCTCCTCCTCGCCCGTGTCGACGCCCAGGTACTCGCCGCCGAGCGAGGCGACCTGATCGGCGACCTCGGGCCGCGGGTCGGTGGCGTAGACGATCGCGCCGAGGCTGCCGGCGGCACCGATCGCCGCCAGGCCGGCGACGCCGGCCCCGGCGACGAGGACCTTGGCCGGGGGGACCTTGCCGGCGGCCGTCACCTGGCCGGTGAAGAAGCGACCGAACTCGTGCGCGGCCTCGACGACGGCGCGGTAGCCCGCGATGTTGGCCGTGCTCGAGAGGACGTCCATGCTCTGGGCGCGGCTGATGCGCGGCACGGCGTCGAGCGCCAGCGCGGTGATCGGCCGCTTCGCGAGATCCTCGACCAGCTCGGGGTCGAGCATCGGCGAGAGCCAGCTGATCAGCGTCGCGCCCTGCTTCAGGCCGTCGAGCTGCTCCTTGGAGGGCGGCGGTGATCGCCGAAGACGATGTCGGCCGACAGCGGGTCGCCGATCGTGGCGCCGGCCTCGGTGTAGGCCGCGTCGGTGAAGCTCGAGAGCTCGCCGGCACCGGACTCCACGACGACCTCATAGCCGAGCTTGATCAGCTGCCCGACCGTGTTCGGGGTCGCGCTCACGCGGGTTTCGCCGCGCTGCTGACTCCTTGAGAACTCCGATGACCACTGAGGACCCCGCTGGTGTGTACTGCAGAGCTGGAAGGGCGAAGAGGCAGCCCGGACGCAGTAGGGAAGCAGATCCTCGGGCCGGAGCACGGTGTCCTGCCATCGCGCGCGCGCTTGTGTATAGAGTCGCGCCGAGAACTCCGACCGCAGTGCGAGGAGCGACGAATGGACGAAAACCGGCTGAAGGCGATCCCGATCTTCTCGCAGCTCTCCGACGAGGAGGCGCACCGGCTGGCCGCCTTCGCCACCGAGACGAGCGTCGCCGAGGGCCAGATCCTGATGAAGGAGGGCGACTACTCGACCGAGCTGATCGCGATCGAGGAGGGGACCGCCGACGTGCGTCAAGGGCGGCGAGACGATCGCCTCGCTCGGCGAAGGCGACCTGATCGGCGAGATGGGCCTGCTCGAGCGCGGGCCCCGCAACGCCGACGTCATCGCCACCTCGCCGATGCGGGTGATCAAGCTCACCCACTGGGAGGTGCGCCGCATGTCCGCGAGACCGCTCGAGCGGATCAAGGCGATCATCGCAGGAGCGGCAGCCAGCAGGGCGTCGCCGACCCGCTCGCACGGCTGAGCCCGGCGTTCACGGGCGGCTCGGACCGCCCGTCGCCGTCGCCGGGCGATCTCCTGCGGTGGCAACAGATCTTTCTGATACGTCTCGGCCCCGCCGAATCCCCGGTCTGCCGTCCCGGGAAGCGGGGAACCCACTTGTTGGGGCGAGTCCCACGGTGTTCCGTGAGAGGCGCGACAGCGCCAGCCCGTCAGCTAACTCCGCAGGCCACAGGCTCGATCGACCGTACCCCTCCGTGGGTCCCTGCGTGTCCGCTTCCTGCAGCTTCGCCAACCAGAACCTGTGCATCGCCGGTACTCCGTCCGGGAGGACACCGCGACCGTCCCGAAACATGCGGTGTGATGGTCCGTCTGCGCGCGTCTGGTCGGTCTCGCCACCCCGGTGCGCCGCCGTCGCCGCGAGCGCGCTGATCGGGCGCGGCGGCGCCGCGAGCGCCTCGAGCGCCGCCAGACAGCGGCGGCGCCGGCATCGCCGCCGGTCCAGCACGCCCAGGGCCTCGACAAGCGCGGCAGTCGCGTACTCCAGCGGCTTCTCCCGCACGCTCAAGCGCGGTGAGACCGGCCAGGACGTGAAGACGCTCCAGACCTGGCTGCGCGACCTGCGGGCTACCACGTCGCCCAGACCGGCTACTTCGGGTCGCTCACCCAGACCGAGGTCGAGCAAGTTCCAGCGCGTACCACAGCTCCACCCGGCGACCGGCGTCGTCGACCGCACGACGGCCTCCGTGCTGCTCGCGGCGGTCCGGCGCCAAGGCGGCCACCGTGAAGACGAGCTCGACCACGGGCAGCGGTGGCACCGGAACCTCCGGCGCCGCGCCGTCGTCGACATCGTGGGTGTTCCCGCTCCGTCCGATCTCCCGGGTGCTCTCGCCGAGCACGTGGACGCTCGACCAGGGTGTCGACATCTCGACGGTCAACGGCGCCTGCGGGCACGAACGCCGTCGAGGTCGCGGTCACCTCCGGGCACGATCGTCCAGGAGGGCATCAGCGGATTCGGTCCCTACGCCCCGATCCTCAAGGTCGACAGCGGCCAGTACAAGGGCCGCTACATCTACTACGGCCATGCCGCCCCGGCGCTCGTCAGGGTCGGCGCGCACGTGACGCACCGGCCAGCCGATCGCCGAGGTCGGCTGTGGCCAGGTCGGCATCTCCTCCGGTCCCCACATCGAGATCGGGATCAGCGATCCCGGCGCGGCCGCCCTGCTGCCCCGGCGGCGAGACCTCCCAGGAGATGCGCTCGCATCGTGCTGCGGCTGTACCAGGCCGCCGGCGGCCACTGAGCCACCGCGCTGACGCCGCCCCCGCGGCGTGAGCGGACCGCTAGCCTCCCGGGCATGATCACGCGCGAGCGCGCGACTGGCCGAGCTGACCGTCCGAGCGGTTCGACGTCGTGGTGGTCGGCGGCGGAATCACCGGCGCCGGCGTCGCCCTCGACGCGGCCTCGCGCGGCTTCAGTGGCGCCCTGCTCGAGACGCGCCGACTACGCCTCCGGGACGAGCAGCCGCTCCTCGAAGCTCGTTCACGGCGGGCTGCGCTACCTGCAGAACTTCGATCTCGGCCTGGTCCGCGAGGCGCTGCTCGAGCGCTCGCTGATGGTCCGGCTCGCCCCGCACCTCGTCAAGCCGCTGCCGCTCGTCGTCCCCGCCTTCGACGGCGCCCGGCCCGACCGCCTCGTCGGGATCGGGCTGAACATGTACGACGTGATGGCCACGCCGCGCCTGCGGGGACGGCGCGCCGCGCCGCCGCGGCCGCGCCGCCGACGGCGACGAGTCGCTGCCCTGGAGCCCCGAGCGTCACCGGGTGATCTCCGGCGAGGAGGTGCTGGAGCTGCTCCCCGCGCTCGCCGCCCGCGAGCCGTCCGGCGGCTACCTGTTCTACGACTGCCAGACCGACGACGCCCGGCTCGTGCTCACCGTGCTCGAGGAGGCTGAGCGGTTCGGCGCGGTCTGCGCCAACCGGGTCGAGGTCACCGAGCTGCTCGTGCGGGACGGATGGCGGGAGTGGTCGTGCTCGCGCGGGACACGCTCACCGGCGAGACGATCGAGGTCGGCGCCGACCAGGTCGTCAACGCGACCGGCGTGTGGGCGGACCAGCTCCGCCCCGAGGAGCTCCACTCGGAGTCCGAGGTCCCGAGGATCGCGCCGAGCCGCGGCACCCACATCCTGCTCGACCCGGCCGACCTCCCGCTCCGTGGCGGCGCGATCGTGCCCGCCGGCGAGGGCCGCTCGATCTTCGCGCTGCCGTGGCTCGGCCGCAGCCTGATCGGCACGACCGACAACAACTACGAGGGCGAGATCGACCACGTCCAGCCCTCCGGGAGCGACATCGACTACCTGCTCGAGGCCACGAACAACTTCTTCGGCACGGCCCTCGGCCCGGGCGACCTGTCCGGCGCTTACGCCGGGGTCCGCCCGCTGATCTCGAGCGGGGACACGCGCAAGTCGGTCGACATCTCCCGCAAGGCGGAGCTCTACGAGACCTCGAGCGGCCTCATCACGATCACCGGCGGGAAGCTCACGACGTGGCGGCGAATGGCCAAGATCGCCGTCGATCGGGTCGTCGAGCGCGACGGCCGGCAGGCGCCCTGCCGCACCCAGGAGATCCCGCTCGGGCAGCCGATCGACCCCGCCCAACTGTCGCTCGGACCCGATGCCCCCGCGGGGGCGGCTGAGGCCCTCGCCGGCCGCTACGGCCACCTCGCGCGCTCGGTCGCGGCGCCGATCGCCGACCGTCCCGAGCTCGCGGCGCCGCTTCACCCGGGGCTCCCTGATCTGCTCGCCGAGGCGCTGTTCGCCGCTCGCAACGAACAGGCCGGCACGGTCGGCGACGTGCTGCTGCGCCGGACCCGGCTCGGGCTGCTCGCCGGGCGGGAGCTCGGCCGTCCCGATGCGGCCGCGCCCCGCCGGGTCGCCGAGGTCCTCGGCGAGGAGCTGGGCTGGGACGCCGGGCGCGTCGCCGAGGAGGTCGAGCGCTTCGCCGCCGAGGCGCGGGCCGAGGGGATCGCGGCCACGCCGAGCTCGGGAGACGCCGAGCCGGGCACGACGTCCGAGCCGGCGGCACTCGAGTCGACAGCCTGATGGACGAAGTCCGCGAGTTCTGCCGCCGCGTCCTCGGGCCCGGGGCAGTCGCCGATGCGGTGGCGGGCAGGGCCGGTGGGTCCTCCGCGGACCGTATCGGGCAGCTCGCCGAAGCCGTCCGGCTGTGCCGGAACGCGCCGGACGGCTTCGTCGTGCGGGCTGCCACCGACCCCGAGGAGAGCGGCGAACCACCTCGTCTGCTCGACGCGGTTGCCGCGGAGATGGCCGCCGCCACAGCCCACCTGCCGGAGAGCCGCCGGGAGCTGCTGGCGCTCCGGGAACTGCTCGGCCTCTCCCACACCGAGATCGCCCAGGTCCTCGCGCTCTCACCGGACACCGTCGCGCCGATGCTCGCCGATGCCCGCCTGCGGCTGCGGGTGATCCGCCGGGGCAGCGCCGGGCCCGACGCTGCGGCCGGCTGCACCGAGCGCGAGCGGGCCCTCGCCGAGCTCGCCCGGCGTCAGGACCACGAGCCGCTCTCCGATGAGGATCACGACTGGCTGTTCGCCCACCTCGCGGGCTGCGCGGCCTGCGAGACCGCCCACGCGGCGATGCTCGAGGCCTCGGCCTGCTACCGGGCGTGGCCGATCGCGGACGCGGCGGCGTGAGCGGCGCCCGGGCGCTGCGCGCCGGGGGGCGCGAGCTCAGCTTCGCCGGCGGTCCCTGGTTGATGGGGATCGTCAACGCCACCCCGGACTCGTTCTCCGACGGAGGGCTGCCGGTGACGCTCGAGGCCCGGGTGGCGCGGGCGGCCGACCAGGTCGCCGCCGGGGCCCGGATCATCGACATCGGCGGGGAGTCGGGGGTCACGAACCGGCCGGCCGTCGACCCCGGCGAGGAGATCGACCGGGTTGCGCCGCTGATCGCCCGCGTCAGTTCCGAACTCGGGGTCACCGTGTCGGTCGACACCTACAAGCCGGCGGTCGCCCGGGCGGCGATTGCGGCGGGCGCGTCGATCGTCAACGACATCAGTGGCCTGCGGGATCCCGAACTCGCCGACGTGTGCGCGGAGACGGGGGCGGCGCTCGTGCTCATGCACACCCGCGCGGCGCCGAAGCAGAAGCTCGTCGATCGCTCGCTCGACGGCCGCGCGCTCGCCGACGTCCGGTCGTTCCTCGCCGAGCGGATCGAGCTCGCGATGGCGCGGGGCGTCGACCGGCGGGCCCTGATGATCGATCCGGGGCCAGACTTCGGCAAGACGCCGGCCCAGACGGTCGAGGTCCTCCGCGGCCTGCCGGAACTGCTCGAGCTCGGCTGCCCGCTGCTGCTCGCGGTGAGCCGCAAGGACTTCGTCGGCGCGGTCACCGACCAGCCGCCGCGCGACCGGCTCGGCGGCACGCTGGCCGCCGTCGGCTACGGGGTCGACGCCGGTGCGTCGGTCCTGCGGATCCACGACGTGCGGGCGGCGGCGGACTATCTCGCCGTCCGCGCCGCGCTGCGCGGCGAGCGTCCCATCGACCCCGAGCTGCGGCTCCGCGATGAGCTCCGCTGGCAGCAGGGTCCCGGCGTCGCCGGCGCGACCGGCTAGGGGAGACCGACTACCCTGGGAGGCGCACGTTTCGCCGGCCGCTGCCTCGACGCGGCCGGAGCCCACCGAAAACAACCCAGGAGGTACGTATGTCCGTTCTCGATCGCGAGGGCCTCGAACAGAGCCCGCTGGCCGATCTCCACACCATTGCCGCGGAGCTGTCGATCGACGGCTACCGGCGGCTGCGCAAGGCCGACCTCGTCGACCGCATCCTCGAACGCCAGTCCGGCTCGCCGTCCGACACCGGGAGCGCCGATGACGGCGAGGCCGAGAGCGAGACCGGGAGTGAGGGCAACGGCGAGACCGGGAGTGAGGGCGACGGCGAGAGCCGCACCGGCACCCGCCGGCGCCGCAGCCGTCGCGGCGGCCGCTCGCGCTCCGGTGCCGGCCGGGACAGCGAGCCCGATTCCGCGAGTGATGACGACGCCCCGACCGAGAAGGAGCCGGAGCCGGACGAGGAGGAGGAGGCCGTCGAGGGGACGGTCGAGCTGCTCCCGAACGGCTCGGCGTTCGTCCGGGTCGCACCGCCCGAGCCCTCCGACCGCGACGTCTACGTCTCAGCCGCGCAGGTGAAGCGCTGCGAGCTCGTCTCCGGAGACCAGATCAGCGGCCCGCGCCGGGCCCCGCGCCGGTCCGAGCGGTTCGCGTCGCTCGTTCGCGTCGACACGATCAACGGTCGGCCGGCGTCCGAGCTCGTCTCCGGCGCCCGGTTCGACGACCTGCCCGCCGCGTTCCCGTCCGAGCGGCTCGCGCTCGGCTCCGAGGACCCGACGCTGAGGGCGATCGAGTTCCTCACCCCGATCGGCCGCGGCTCCCGCGTGACGATCACCGGCGGCCCGCGCGCCGGCAAGACCGAGGCGCTCCGTCGCCTCGCCACCGCGCTGGCCGGCCAGGAGGACCTTCAGGTCTCGGTCGTGCTCGCCGGGGTCCGCCCGGAGGAGATCGCCGAGTGGTCCGCCGCCGAGCCCGCCCCCGCGGGCGCGGTCAGCTTCGCCGCCTCGCCGGACGCCCAGGCGTCGACGGTCGAGCTCGTCGTCGACCAGGCTCGGCGGGTGGCGTCCCGAGGTGGTCACGCCGTCGTGCTGATCGACACTCTCGACGGCCTTCATCCCCATGCCGCAGCGAAGGTGACGGCCGCCGCCCGGCGGATCGTCGACGGCGGGTCGCTCACCGTGATCGCGACGAGCTCGCAGCCGATCGGTGGCGAGACGACGGTGATCGCCCTCGATGCGGCGCTCACCGCGACCGGCCGCCTGCCCGCCATCGACCTCGCGGCGAGCGGCACGTTGAAGGCCGATCTGCTCGTCGGCGAGGCCGGCGGGGAGGCGATCACCGCCGCGCGCGCGGAGGCGCTCGGGGTGGCCGCCGGCTAGACGGTTCGGGCGCCGGTGGGCGCCCGCGGTTCAGTACGCAGTACAACGGCACCGGTGGCGGGGCTGCGCCTTGTAGCGCGGCCCCTGCCCCCGGTTCCACAGCAGCTCGTCGACCTCGGCCGCGCACTCCGCCGGCCGCTCGGCCGCGATCAGCTCGACGGCGTGCACCGCGCACGCCCGGATCTCGACCTCCTCGCGTGAGCCGGGCTCGAGCAGCGCCCCGGCCTCGATCCGGGCGAGCAGGTCCGGGGCGTAGGCGAGGACTCCGTCGAGGCGGAGGACGTGCGGAACGAGGTTGTCGGCGAACATCGTCAGGCGGCCGAGATCGGGCGCCGGGATCACGCCCGCTCGGGCGAGGTCGGCGGCGGCGATCTGAGCCCGCTTGCGGAACGGCAGCTCGATCCCGTCGAGGCGGGCGGTGTCGGCGAAGCACGGCCACGCTCCGAGCTGCCCGGCGAGCCCGACCGCCGAGCCCCCGGCGCAGTCGGCGAGGGCCGCGAAGCTCCCCGCGTACTCGGCCTCGGTTCGGGTCCCGAGGTCCCGCAGCGAGGTGGCGAACAGCTCCATCAGCGGGTGGTCGTGGTCCTGGCCGGTGACGGTGGCGATCGCGGGAGCGTCGATCGCCGCGAGCTGCTCCGCGCTCCAGGCGCCGAGCGTGCGGAACCGGTCGGTGAGGCCGCCGGAGATCGTCCGGTAGCCGGTGCGGCCGTCGCGCTTGCGGAGCGTCGGGAACCAGCCGGAGCCGAAGTTGATCGCGTCGAGGGTGAGCCAGTAGGCGGCGGCCGTCTCGGGGTCGGACGCCTCCGGGTCGGGCGCCTCGGCCGTCGTCTGCGGCGGCGCCGGCGGAAGCGACGCCGCGTAAGCCGGGATGGTGTCGCCCCGGAGCTCCAGATGGCGTGCGGACCTGGCCACCCGGCAGCAGCCGTCGCGGAGGACATCGACGAACGGCGCCGGTGCCGCGGCCGCCGGTGCCTCGTCGGTCGCGGGCTCCTCGCTCCTCACACGGCGCGCCCGTTCGTGCCGGCGCTGTCTCCCGGGTCGCTCGGCGCCCGGATCCAGTGGACGATCTTGCCACCGGCGATCACGAAGTTCGTGCGAGCGGTCTGGCCGGCACCGGATCCACAGCCAGAGCCTCCGGGTCCCGGCCGCCGGGTGAGCTCGAACAGCGCATTGACGTACTGCCCGCGACGGTCGGCGGACAACAGCTTCGCGCCGCACGGGAGCGACTCGTTGGCGGCGATCGCCTGGTTCAGCGTACGGATCTCGAGCACCGCCGCGTTGCCGTTCGCATCGACCCCGTTGATGAGCACGCTCGGCAGGGCGAAGAACCGCGCTGCGCCGGTCACGTCCCCGCGCCTCAGTGCGTCCGACCAGCCCTTGATCACGCTGACGTCGGCGGAGGAGGCCGGGACCCCGGTCGGGCCGGGGGTCGGGATCGCCGGCGGGGCCGCGGGGGAGGGGGAGGACTGACCGCGGGCCGCCGGAGCGGCGCTCGGGCTGGCATGGCGCGTCGCGGAGCCCGACGAGCCACCGCAGGCCCCGAGCAGCAGAGCGGCGAGAGCCGTCGCAACTGCGGAGCGGGCGGGCGCCATCGTTCGATGATCGCACCCGGGCGGTGCGGGCCGCCCACGCCCCGACCCGCGAGATCGCACATCCACCCACCACCGCCCGGTTCGTTGTGCGATCCCGTGGCTCCGACCTGGGAGATCGCACATCCACGGTGTCGGGTGGCGCTCGTCGTGCGATCTTGTCGCTCGCCGGACGTGAAACTGCGCCACCACGCCCCGTCTGACTGCTGGTGGCGCGGGTCCGCGTCCCACAGACGGGTTTTCGCGCCACGAGCCCGCCGCGCCCCGCTCGTGGCGCAGTTTCGCGTCCCCGGGTAGGCCGCCCGCCCCCCGCCTCCGACGCCCGCCGCGCCGACCCGCCCGCGCCGGGCGGCTCGCTACCGTCAGCGACACCGATGCCCACCGAGAGCTCCGCCCACATCGACACCCTGCTGGAGGGGCTGAACGACCCCCAGCGCGAGGCGGTGTCGTGGGGGGAGGGGCCGCTGCTGATCCTCGCCGGAGCCGGCTCGGGCAAGACGCGCGTGCTCACGCACCGCATCGCCTACCTCGTCGGCACGGGCGCCGCGCAGCCGAACGAGATCCTCGCCATCACGTTCACGAACAAGGCCGCGGCCGAGATGCGCGAGCGGGCCGAGATGCTCGTCGGCCGGCGCGTCCGGGCGATGTGGATCATGACCTTCCACTCCGCCTGCGCGCGGATGCTCCGGGCCCACGCCGACCGGCTCGGCTACACGCGCCAGTTCTCGATCTACGACCAGGCCGACAGCCGCCGGCTGATCAAGCGCTGCCTGGACGATCTCGGCGTCGACCCGAAGCGGTTCACCCCGGCCGCGATCGGCAGCCAGATCTCCGACGCCAAGAACAAGCTCCGTGACGCCGAGACGTACGGCCAGATGGTCGGGTCGTTCTTCGAGCAGACAGTGGCCGACGTCTACCGCCAGTACGAGTCGGAGCTCCACCGCATGAACGCGATGGACTTCGACGATCTGCTCGTCCGGGCGGTCAACGTGCTCGAGCTGTTCCAGGAGGTCCGGGACCGGTACGCCGAGGGCTTCCGCCACGTGCTCGTCGACGAGTACCAGGACACCAACCACGCCCAGTACCGGTGGCTCGAGCTGCTCAGCTCCGAGCGTCGCAACCTGATGGTCGTCGGCGACGACAGTCAGGCGATCTACGGGTTCCGCGGGGCGGACATCCGGAACATCCTGGAGTTCGAGGACACGTTCCCCGACGCCCACGTCGTCAAGCTCGAGCAGAACTACCGCTCGACCCAGACGATCCTCGACGCCGCCAACGCGGTCATCTCCAACAACCGCGGTCAGCGGCGGAAGGAGCTGTGGACCGATCTCGGCCAGGGCGATCCGATCCGGGTCCGCGAGCTCGACGATGAGCATGCCGAGGCGCGGTTCGTCGCCGGCGAGATCCAGCGGCTGCTCGACAACGGCGTCGGGCGCTCGGAGGTCGCCGTCTTCTACCGGACCAACGCGCAGTCGCGGGTGCTGGAGGACACGCTCGTCCGGGCCGAGGTCGCCTACCAGGTGGTCGGCGGCACGCGGTTCTACGACCGGGCGGAGATCAAGGACGCGCTCGCCTACCTCAATCTGCTCGTCAACCCCCAGGACGCCGGCGCGTTCACGCGGATCGTCAACTCCCCGCGGCGCGGGATCGGCGCGACCTCGGTCTCGCGGCTGCTCGCCCACGCCAACACGATGGGGATCTCGGTGTGGGAGGCGGCGTCGGACCCGTCGGCCGTCCCTGGACTGGGGGCGGCCGCGGTGAAGGCGGTCGGGCGGTTCATGGGCACGATGCACGTCCTCGCCGAGCGGGCCGGGTCCGGCGCGCTGGTGTCCGAGGTGCTCCGAGACGTCCTCGCCGAGACCGGCTATCTCGAGGCGCTGGAGGCCGAGCGGACGATCGAGGCCCAGGGGCGGATCGAGAACCTCCAGGAGCTCGTCAACGTCGCGGTCGAGTACGACGCGTCGGACGTGGGGGAGACCTCGCTGCCCGAGTTCCTGCAGGGCCTGGCGCTGATCGCCGACGCCGACACGCGGGACGACGACGAGGGCCTGGTCACGCTGATGACGCTCCACAACGCCAAGGGGCTGGAGTACCCGATCGTGTTCATCATCGGCTGCGAGGAGGGCGTGTTCCCGCACTCGCGGGCACTCGACGAGGGCGGCCTCGAGGAGGAGCGTCGCCTGTGCTACGTCGGGATCACGCGCGCCGAGCGGGACCTGTACGTCACCTACGCCCGGACGCGGACGGTGTTCGGCGCCCGGAGCTTCGGCGCCCCGAGCCGGTTCATCGCCGAGATCCCGGTCGATCTCACCGATCGCGAGGAGCAGGTCGCCAACCAGGCCCGGACCGCGCCGGGTGGGTTCCGGGCCCGGGTGACGAGCTGGAGCACCGCCGACACCGAGGTCGCGCCCGTCGCCTATCGCCTCGGAGACGACGTCGCCCATCCCGCGTTCGGTGAGGGCGTGGTGACGGGCGTCGAGCCCGGGGGGATCGTCGTCATCCGCTTCAGCCGCGATCGCACCGAGCGCAAGCTCGTCGCCGACCTCGCCCCGATCTCCAAGCGGTGATGATCCCCACACGACCCTCAGGAGCGCAGCGATGAGCGCCACGATCATCGACGGCAAGGCCGTCGCCGCCTCGGTTCGGGCCGATGTGGCCCGCCAGGTCCCCGAGCTCACGTCCGAGCTCGGTCATCCGCCGGGCCTGGCCACGATCCTCGTCGGCGAAGATGCGGCGTCGGCGATCTACGTCGCGAACAAGCGCAGGGCCTGCGCCGAGGCGGGGATCGCCGATCTCCACCGCCACCTTCCCGCCGACGTCACGCAGGCCGAGATCGCCGCGCTGATCGAGGAGTGCAACGCCGATCCGGCGGTGAGCGGCATCCTGCTCCAGCTCCCCGTCCCCGAGGGCCTCGACGGCGCCGCCCTCACGGGTCTGATCTCGCCGCTCAAGGACGTCGACGGCCTCACGCCGATCTCCGCCGGGCGTCTCCAGCAGGGCACCGCGGGGCTGCGACCGTGCACGCCGCTCGGCGTGATCGAGCTGCTCGACGCCCACGGGGTGGAGCTCGAGGGAGCCGAGGCGGTCGTCGTCGGCCGCTCGGACCTGGTCGGCAAGCCGGTCGCGGCGCTGCTGCTGGCGCGGAACGCGACCGTCACGGTCTGTCACTCGCGGACCCGGGACCTCGCCGCCGTCTGCCGGCGCGCGGACGTGCTGATCGCCGCCGTCGGACGGGCCCGGTTGATCGGGATCGATCACGTCAAGCCGGGCGCGGCGGTGATCGACGTCGGCATGAACCGCCTCCCGGACGGCCTCTGCGGAGACGTCGACTTCGACGCCGTCCGCGACACCGCCGGGCTGCTCACCCCGGTTCCGGGCGGGGTCGGACCGATGACGATCGCGATGCTGCTCCGGAACACCCTCACGGCCGCCCGGCTGGGCGCCGCGGAGGCGTGAGCCCGGCGGGGCCGGCCCGCCCGATGCCCCACGGTCCTCGACGTCAAACTCGGCGGCTATCTCGGCCTGCTGGCCGCGGTCGGCCTCGCCATTGCCGTCGTCCACGCGCTCGGCGAGGGCCGGGTCGGCCACAGGTCATTCACACGTTCGTCGAGAGGGGCCGGAATACTGGCGCACCGCCGGGGTAGTGAGTAGGCTTCCGGCGAGCCGGGGCGCCTGCGTATGGAGGATTGTGCTACTCCGGCGTCGAACTGCGGTACACGTCGCCGACCAACGCGAGGAGTGGTTAAGTGAATCTCGAGCAAGTGCAACGCGAAGACTGGATTGTGGGGGGGCTGGCCCTGTTGCTGGCGATCTTCCTCCTGATCCTGCCGTGGTTCGACCTCAGCGTCGGACCGTTCTCGGCCACGTTCTCGGCGACGAGCGCGCCGGACGGATGGCTCGGGGTGCTCGCCTTCATCGCCGCGATCGCCATCGTCGTCGACCTGGCGATCGAGCGTCTGTCTCCGCAGACGCAGGTGCCGATGCTGAACTCACGGGCCCACACGCGCTTCATCCTCGCCATCGCGGTGGCGGCCTTCGTGGTCCTGAAGTTCCTCTTCCACATCCACTTCAGCCTGTTCGGCTGGGGCTTCTACGTCGACGTGATCGTCACCGCGGCGCTCGTGTTCTTCGCGCTCCAGGTCCGCAACGGAGCGGCGCTGCCCGGCACCCCGTCCCGGCGCGGTACGGGGGCTCCTCCGACGGCCGGCCCCGGTTCGGTTCCGCCGAGCGATCCCCCGGCGGGTGGCTCGAGCCCGCCGCCCGGCGTCTAGCTCCGGCACGGATACACACATCGTCAGCGGGAGGCCTCGGCCTCCCGCTCGTCGTTTAAGGGCCCGCAGTCCGGCTGGGAAGCGGACGCGAGCGGGCCGTGGCCGAACGTGGCTCGAACCCTAGAATGCGGCCGACCGATGCTCGATCGCACCCAGGTACTCCACGTCGCCCGGCTCGCCCGGCTCGACCTCTCCGACGACGAGGTCGAGCGGATGGCGAGCGAACTGTCCGCGGTGCTCGACCACATCGAGAAGATCGGGGAGCTCGACCTCGCCGGGGTGCCGCCGACCTCGCACGTCGTCGACGTCGTCAACGCGCTGCGGGCCGATCAGCCCCGCCCGTCGCTCAGCCACGAGCGAGCACTCGCCGCGGCGCCCGATCCCCGAAACGGTGGTTTCGGGGTTCCCAGCCCGGGAGCAGCATGAGCCTTGACATCCTGAAGCTCACCGCCGCGCAGGCCGCCGCGGCGACAGCAGCGGGCGAGCTGTCGGAGGCGGAGCTGTTCGAGACCTACCGTGAACGGGCCGCGGCCGATGAGCTGAACGCCTATGCCTGGGTCGCGGAGGGCCCGCCGCCCGACCACCCGGGCGCTGGGGAACTCGGTGGGGTGCCGGTCGCGGTCAAGGACCTGTTCTGCACCGAGGGGGTCCCGAGCCAGTCCGGCTCGCGGATCCTCGAGGGCTACTGCCCGCCGTACACCGCGACCGTCGTCGAGAAGCTCGTCCAGGCCGGTGCCCCGCTGCTCGGCAAGACCCACCAGGACGAGTTCGCGATGGGCTCCTCGACCGAGAACTGCGCGTTCGGGCCGGTGCTCAACCCCTGGGACCGCGGCCGGGTTCCCGGCGGCTCGTCCGGGGGAAGCGCCGCCGCGGTCGCCGCCGGCACGGCGCCGTGGGCGATCGGGACCGACACCGGCGGCTCGATCCGTCAGCCGGCTGCGCTGTGCGGCATCGTCGGGCTGAAACCGACCTACGGTGCGTGCTCGCGCTACGGGATGATCGCCTTCGCCTCCTCGCTCGACCAGGCCGGCCCGCTCACGCGTGACGTCACCGATGCCGCCCTGTTGTTCTCGAAGATGCTCGGCCAGGATCCGTGCGACAGCACCTCGCTCGCGTTCCCCGGAGAGGTCGCGCTGCCGTCCGCCGAGGACCTCCGGGGAATCCGCCTCGGCGTGCCCGAGGAACTCACCGGCGAGGACGGTGGGGTCGCGCCCGGTATCCGCGCCCGCTTCGAGGAGACGCTGGCCCGGGCCGAGGAGCTCGGGGCGAGCATCGCGCCCTGCCGGCTGCCGCATGCTCCGCACGCCCTGTCGGCCTACTACCTGATCGCGCCGGCCGAGGCGTCGGCCAACCTCGCCCGGTTCGACGGCGTTCGCTACGGGCTTCGCGTCGACGGCGGCGATCTCACCGAGATGTACAGCCGCACGCGCGCCGCCGGGTTCGGGCCGGAGGTCAAGCGGCGGATCATGCTCGGGACCTACGCGCTCTCCAGCGGGTACTACGACGCCTACTACGGAACCGCGCAGAAGGTGCGCACGAAGATCGCCGAGGACTTCGCGTCCGCGTTCGCCGATTTCGACTTCGTCGTCACCCCGACGAGTCCGTGGACAGCGTTCGAGCTCGGGGCGAAGACCGACGACCCGCTCGCGATGTACCTCAACGACTTCTGCACCGTCCCGATGTCGCTGGCCGGGATCCCCGCCGTGTCGATCCCCTGTGGGCTCAGCGACAACCTGCCGGTCGGATTCCAGCTCGCCGGGCCGGCGTTCAGCGAGAGCCGCCTGCTGGACGCCGCCCATGCGCTCGAGCAGGCGATCGCCTTCGACGGCGGGGCGGTGCGGCGATGAGCGAGGTGGAGTACGAGCCCGTCATCGGCCTCGAGATCCATGTCCAGCTGAAGACGCGGACGAAGATGTTCTGCGGCTGCGAGCTGTCGTTCGGCGATGAGCCGAACTCGCACACCTGCCCGGTGTGTCTCGGCCTCCCCGGGGCGCTGCCCCGGGTCAACGCCGAGGCCGTGCACTACGGGGTGATGATCGGCCTCGCGCTCGGGTGCGAGATCGCCCCGCGGTCGCTGTTCCACCGCAAGAACTACTTCTATCCCGACCTGCCGAAGGGCTATCAGGTCTCCCAGTACGACGTGCCGCTCTGCCGCGATGGTCGCCTCGGCGAGGTCCGGATCCACCGGGCCCATCTGGAGGAGGACGCGGCCAAGCTCAACCACATCGGCGAGAGCGGCCGGATCCACGGCGCGCAGCACAGCTGGGTGGACTTCAACCGCGGTGGGACCCCGCTCGTGGAGATCGTCACCGAGCCCGACGTCCGCTCGCCCGAGCAGGCCCGCGAGTGGCTGACGCTGCTGCGGGCGACGCTGAAGCGGCTCGGGGTCTCCGACGTGAACATGGAGGAGGGGTCGCTGCGCTGCGACGCCAACGTCTCGATCCGACCACGGGGCACCGAGGAGCTCGGGACGAAGACCGAGCTGAAGAACATGAACTCGTTCCGGTACCTCGAGCGAGGGGTTCGCGCCGAGATCGAGCGCCAGACGCGAGCTGCTGCGCGCCGGTGGGAGTGTCATCCAGGAGACCCTCCACTACGACCCGGCGAGCGACACGCTCACGGCGCTGCGCTCCAAGGAGGAGGCCCACGACTACCGGTACTTCCCGGAGCCGGACCTCGTGCCGCTCGCCCCCGGTGAGGAGATGATCGCCGCCGTCCGGGCCGAACTGCCCGAGCTGCCGGCGGAGCGGGCCGAGCGGTTCCGTGACGAGCTCGGCCTGAAGGGCGATCGCGCCCACGAGCTGGCCTTCGCAACCGAGCAGGCCGATTTCTTCGAGGCCTCGCTGGCGGCCGGCGGCGCCGCCGCCTCGGCCACCGACCTGGCCAACTGGATGCCGCAGCTCGTCGAGCGGATCGGCTCCGACGCGGACCCGGCCGGTTCTCGAGTGACCCCGGGCGCACTCGCCGAACTCGCCCGCCTCGTCGCCGAGAGGACGATCAGTCGTGATGCCGGCCGCGCGGTGCTCACAGCGCTCGTCGAGCAGGGTGGGGAACCGGGAACGATCGTCGAGCGCGAGGGCCTTCAGGCGATGACCGATGGCCTCGCCGACATCGTCCGGCGGGCGATCGAGTCCGACCCCGAGGCCGCGGCGAAGGTCCGCGACGGCAACATGAAGGCGGTCGGACCGCTCGTCGGCTTCGTGATGCGGGAGACCCGCGGTCGCGCCGATGGCGGCGAGGTCACTCGGCTGATTCGCGAACAGGTGAGCTCGGGCGCATAGCCCGGTCGTCGCGCCGGCGGCGGATGTTCATCGCTCCGGTGCGGCGGTTGACCGCGACCGGCCGGCGCAGGAACAGCGCGACCGTCGCCCAGCGCAGAACCGAGAAGTCGAGCTGCGCGCTCGTCCGCCGGGCGTAGAGGCGGTCGAGGATCAGCTTCTGGGGCATGATCCGCTCCACGTAGTCCTCGACCGGATCCTGATCGGACAGGATGTGCTTCTCGGCCTCGTAGGCGAGTTGCGAGAGGCCGAGCATGCCCGGCCTGACGGTGAGGATCTCCTGGTAGTCCTCGGGGTGCAGCGCGACGAACCGGGGATCCTCCGGCCGGGGCCCGACGATGCTCATCCGCCCGCGGAGCACGTCCCAGAACTGGGGCAGCTCATCGAGTCGGGCGGCGGTGAGGAATGACCCGACGCGCGTGAACCGCGCGTCGTCACGCGCGGTGAGCGGCAGGCCGGCCGCGTCCCGGCGCATCTTGCGGAACTTGAGCATCATCAACGGTGCGCCGTGATAACCGATTCGCCTGGTCCGGTAGAAGACCGGGCCGCGGGACTCGAGCTTGATCGCGATGGCGATGAGCGCGAACACGGGAGCGGCGATGGTGAGCGCGCCCAGGGCGAAGGCGATGTCGAACGCGCGCTTGGCCGCCCGCCAGACGGGCGAGACCTCGTCGACCGAGGGCTCGGCGACGGCCGGCTCGGTCGACGGCGGGCCGGACGGCCGGGGGCGCCGGGAGGGGCAGCGCGGGAGCCGGCGGAGCGAGCACGTTGAAGTGGGCCGGGGGCTGCGGCGCGGGGGAGAGCCCGGCCGGCGCCGGGGCGGCGGCGATGGCGGCATCGCTCATCACCGTGGCGGGCTCGGCGACGGACAAGGCGATCGGTTCTGGGGTGAGGCGTGCGGCGACCGTGGCGCCGTCGAGGCGCCCGTGCGGAGAGGGCGTCATGTGTGCTCCTGTGGCTTGGCCGTCGCCTGCCCCCGGGCTCCGCCCCGTCGGGGTGGAGCGCAGTCGGCGAGTGTGTCGGCGAAGGCGCGACTATGCGTTCACAGCCGCCATCGGCGCTCGAGCGCGGTCCGCGGCCAATCCGGGACGGGCCGTGGACAGATGTCCGAGCCCGGATCCGGGCCCCGGCGGACGGCGCCGCTCCGGCGGACAGCGCGCGCTCCGGCGGACAGCGCCGCTCAGGCGGCGGCGTCGACGCTCGTCAGGCAGGGCTCGGCGAGTGAACGCTCGGCCCGCACGCGCTCCGGCCGCGCCCGCTCGACGCGCACGAGCTCGCGCACGACCGCGGGAGCCGCGGCCTGGGCCGGACGGCGGCGAAGCGTCAGCGCCCCGGTGCCACGGTGCACAGCGACCGGCCGTCGGAGCACGACGGTGGCCGCAGTCCAGAACAGCACGCTGATGTCCCGGCGGATACCGGTCGAGGACGCGTACATCGTGTCGAGGGCAACCTTCTGCGGCAGGATCCGGTCGATGTAGTCGCTGACCATGTCGCCCGACTTCAGAATCTTGGCCTCCTCGGCGAACGCGAGCTGGGAGAGCCCGGCGATGCCGGGGCGCACGGTGAGGATCCGCCGGTAGGCCTCGTCGTGGAGATCGACGAACGCGGGGTCCTCGGGGCGCGGGCCGACGAGGCTCATCCGGCCGCGCAGCACGTCCCAGAGCTGGGGCAGCTCGTCGAGCCGGCAGCGGGTGAGCACTACGCCGACCCGCGTGAAGCGGGGGTCGGCGCCCGCGGTGAGCGGACCGCCGGTGGCGTCGTCGTGCATCTTGCGGAACTTGAGCATGTGCAGCGTCGTGCCCCGGAAGCCGACGCGGCGGACGCGGAAGAAGACCGGGCCGCGCGAATCAAGCTTGATCGCGAGCGCGATCAGGGCGAGCGCCGGTGCAAGGACGAACAGCGCGCAGGCGGCGACGCCGATGTCGAAGCCGCGCTTCAGCGCCGGGCGCGTGTGGGCAACCACCTCGGTCGGGAGGGTGACCGCCGCGTCGAGGACCCGGTCGAACGGGTCGATCGTCATCGTCGTGCTCTCGGGAGTGTCCAGCGGCCGCGGCCGCAGGTGTGATTGCCCCACAGGTGGTGCTCCTTTGATGTTCAGCCCCAACAATCCCCGGTATTTGATCCCCGCCGCCACCATGACGATTCCCGGATCATGATACTCGATCTTTTGGAGTATTTACCCGGTTCCAGTCCGCACAGCTTGCCCCGTGCGTGGAACCTTCGTATGAACAATACCGAACAATGGCGGAAAGTTTCGCGCCTGGGGTTAGACTTTTACATTGAGCGGCGAGGAGGTGGAGATGTCCCAGCTGGTGCGCATGGATCGAACGGGCCACACGGTGCTCGCCGAGTGGGCCTCCGACGACGCCGAGAGCGTGGCGCGGGCGTCGGCCGTCCTGCGCGACGAGCTGGACGACGGGCACTTCGCGGTCGTCTCGCACGGCGAGGGTCGCGCGGAGCTGGTCCGCGAGCTCCCGCTCGACGCCCCGCTGGTGATCCTCCGCCGGCAGATCGCCGGCGGTTAGCGCCCAGCCGCAATGAGCACGGACGCGCTGCCGGAGCTCGCCGGGGTCAGCTGGCGCCCCCGGGTCAACGCCGCCGCCCTGCGCCGCTCGGATCGCCTGTGGACGCTCAGCATCCTCGCGCAGGTGGTGCCGATGCCGCTGCTCGCGGTCGTGCTCGTGGCCGCCGACCGGGTGATGGCGCCAGCACTCGTGCTCGCGGCCGCCTACGCCTGGACCCTCCCCGAGCTCTACGCCGCTCGCGGCGCCCGTGTGCTCGCGCCGGCGCGCCGGACCGGCCTCGGCGCCGAGCGCCTCGCGCTCGGTCTGCTGGGGGATCTCGTCGACCATGAGCGGCGCGAGCTGTACGCGCGGTCCGGCCTCGTGCTCGAGCGGGGCGCGTTCGGCACGTGGCTCGTCGGCGAGGCCGGGGCGGTCGTCGTCTGCCCCGGCGGCCGGCGTGTGCGGTGCCTGTGCGTGCGGATCCCGGAGCCTGACCTGCCCGGGGCGGATCGCACCTCGCATCTGCTGCTCGCGCTGCGCAGTGACGAGGTCGGGTTCCTGACGATCGCCAACCAGGCCTTCTCCGGAGCAACCTGGCGCCTGCGCCGTCGCCTCCCGGCGCCGATGCGCGTGGCGCTTCGCGCCGCCGCGGACACCCAGCGCTGAGGCCGCCGGCCGGGGGCTTCGACCCGGGGACAGGCCCCCACGGGGAACTCTGTCCATGTGGACGATGCGGCGAGGCGCCCGGGAGTCGATCATCCTCGCCATGACCCCTCCCGTCTCATCCGAGAAGCTCATGCTGGTCCCCGGCCGCAACGGCGCCGAGACCCCCGGCAGCGACATGGTCGTCCGCCGGTTCCGTCTCGCACGCCTGCACCGCGCGGCGGAGCGCAGCGGCGGCGCGGGCTCCGCGTCCGCGCCGGCCGCCGACTGACCCGGTTCTCGTAGCGCCGGCGGGAGTCTTCGCCGGCGCTACGCTTGACCGATGGGCGGCTTCACAACCCCGGGCTAGCCGATGGAAGGCTCCGGGCTGCTCGTCATCATGCTGTTCTTCGGCCTCGCCGGCGGGATCGTCGGGCGGGTGAAGGGCTCCTCGTTCTTCATCTGGTTCCTCGTCTCGGCGTTCGTGCCGTTCCTCGGCCTGATCGCCGCGATCCTGTACCGGTTCGACAACCAGGAGCTGCGGCGGGAGTGTCCGCAGTGCGGCCGGGTCCTGAAGCTCTACGACACCGTCTGCGTGCGCTGCGGGGCCGAGCTCGAGTTCCCGGACGTCGCGATCGCCCCCGAAGCGCCGGTCGGCCCCCGGGCGCTCACTTGATCGATCGCTGACGGAAGATGTCGGCCTGGACGCCCTGGAGGAATCCGGCGTTGAAGGCGAGGGGGTCGATCGGCTGGCGGGCGCGGATCAGCTTCTCCGCCTGCGCGACGAGCGGGTCGTCGCGGTCGAGGATCGCGGCCTGCCGGACCTGGGCCAGCGCCTCGGCGAACTGCCCGTTCTGGGCGAGCAGCACTCCGAGCTCGAGGCGGGGGTACCACCCGTCCTCCCGGGCGATCGCCCGGCGGAAGGCCGACCGCGCGCGGACGTCGTCCTCGAGCGAGATCGCGATCGCCCCCTCGTAGAGCATCGGGCCGGGGCTGAGCGGGTTGACGTCGGCCGCGCGCCGCAGCGCGGCGTATGCCTCGGACGGGTGGTCGCGGAAGATCTTCTGGGCGCGGTCCTCGTAACGGATCTCGAGGTAGGGCCCCGCGAGCGCCAGCGCGAGCAGGACGTCGACGGTGAGGAACGCCGCGATCCCGGGGAGTCCGAGCGGTCGCTGGCCGAGCTGCGACAGGCGCCGAGGCCGACGGCTCGCGCCGGCCTCGGGGTCCGCGCCGGCGGGATCGGTCGCCATCGCCACCGCGGGGTCGGGCCGCATCGTCCCGGCGGCGAGCGCGAGCGCGAGCGCGGGCGCAGCGAGCACCGGGAACTCGTCCATCCAGTCGACCGATGCGTGCACGAGGAAGTAGAGGCCCATCGCGAGTGTGGAGACGGCCGCCGCGCGGCCGACCCCGGGAAGACGTCGCATCGCCCCGACGATTCCCCAGATCAGCGCTCCGATCGTGCCGAGGAACAACAGCACGCCGACGATTCCCGTCTCCGCAAGCACCCGGAGACCGAGGTCGTGGGTGTACTGGGAGTGCTTCTCGAACTTGCGCAGGGCGTCATATCGGCGCCCGAAGTTGCCGGCGCCGACCCCCAGGATCGGCGCGGTCTTGAACAGCTTCCACGCCGCCCGCACATAGTCGAAGCGCTCCTCCGGTGTCGCGGACAGCAGCCGGTTGGAGCCCGTTGAGGCATCGGTGTTGCCCTTCTTGATCACCGAGTCGACGGCGTGGCTGATCGGCGAGGCCGCGGCCACGGCGCCGCCGGCGAGGACGACGACGAGGACTCCGGCGAGCACGCGGCGACCGTTGCGGCTCGGCGACCGCGGCCGCCAGTCGGCGACCCGGCGGGGGATCACGTACTGCTCGACGAGCACGAGCACGACCGACACCGCGAGCGCCGCGAGGGTCGTGATCAGCAGCCCCTGCGTGGCGTGGTGAAGGGCCGGGTGAACCGGGCGATTGTTGCTGAGCGCCTGGTAGAGCGAGACCGTGCGCGGCACGGTCACCGCGAGGCCCGCGCCGATCAGGAGGATCCGGACGATCAGGGCAATCCGCCTGCCGGCGATCAGGATCACGACAGGTGTGGTGACGACGAGGCCCACGAGCGCTCCCCGGCTCTGGGGCAGGAAGGCGAAGCCGGCCAGGAACGTCGCCACCGGGAACAGGACGATCCGGGCCCACGGCGGGACCTCGCGGCGGGCCGAGAGCAGCAGGGCCGGCCACAGGGCCATCGCGGGCAGGGCTGCGGTCGCGTTGGGGTAGAGGAGCGGCGTGGCGTAACGGGAGCCGTAGAAGAACGGCCCGAGGTCGGACGCGGCGTGGGCGCGGATCAGATCGATCCCGCAGATCACCGCAACGGCGAGCGACCACAGACCGAGGATCCAGGCCAGACGAGCCGGCGTCCACGGGACGAGGGCGATCGACCAGGCGATCACCAGGTACAGCAGCAGCTTGTTGGCCGCCATCAGCGCGTCGGCGCCGCTGTCGGCCCACAGGATCGAGAGGTAGTTGAGCGCCACCAGGGCGGCGTAGAGCAGCAGCGCGGCCCGCGCCGCGGGAGCGCTCGGGAGCCAACGGCGGCCGGCGAGGACGCTCAGCGCGAGCAGACCGAGTGCGCCGGCTGCGCTCGGGTACCAGGTCGCCGGGAAGTAGCCGCCCTTGGCCGGGATCCAGTAGATCCACAGTGCGAGCAGCAGACCCGCAGGCGCCAGCGCGAGCGCGCCGGCGCTCAGACGTGAACGGCCGGGGGTGGCCGGAGGCTGCGCCCTGTCTCGCAGCCTCGGCGATTCCCCGATCAGTTGGTCCGGACTGCCCGCCGGACCACGAAGCCGGTGCCGACCAGACCGGCGCCGATCACGGCGACGAGCGTCGAGTCGATTCCGGTGAACGGCAGCGTGCCCTCGGTGACGCGGTGCTGGGTGCCCTCACTTCCGTAGGCATCCTCTGCCGGCGTGTCGGCCATGACTGGTGCCGCGAACGCCAGCAGTGCTGCACAGATGGCGCCCAGAGCGAGCAACTTTGCCCTCATTCTCATGCAGATCTCCCCAAGGTGAACCTACGTTACGAGTACCAGCGCGGGAATCTACCAGTCAACGGCGGCGCCTGCCAATTCAGCCTGCAAGGACGGCGTTCAGGACGTCGACCACGCGCCCCTGGTCCGCCTCGGTGAGGTGGGGATAGAGGGGGATCGTGACCTCGGAGCGGGCAGCGGCTTCGGTGCGGGGGAGCGATAGCTCGGGGAACCGCTCGCGGTAGGCGGTGAACTCGTGGATCGCCGGATAGAGGATGCTCGTCTGGATCCCCTGGCTCGCGGAGCGCGACCCGGACCTCGCGCCGGCGGTCGGGGTCGCGCAGCATCAGCGGCATCACGTAGCACGACGACTCCTCGACGGCACCGTCGGCGTACGGGAGCAGCAGGGCCGGGTGGTCCCGGAGCGCCTCGCGGTAGCGGTGGACGAGTTGCCGGCGCAGGCCGATGTCGCGCTCGAGCCCGCCGAGCCGGCTGAGCGCGAGTGCCGCCCGCGGCTCGTCCATCCGGTAGTTGAACCCGATGTCGACGACGTCGTAGCTGTCGGCGTGCCCACGGTGCCGGTCCCAGGTGACGCTCGTCATCGCGTGGGAGCGCAACCGGCGCGTCCGCTCCGCGACCTCGTCGTCGTCGGTGGCCAGCAGGCCGCCCTCGCCGACGGACAGGACCTTGTTCGAGAAGAACGAGAATGCCGACGCCGCGCCGAAGGTGCCGAGGCGGCGCCCGTCGAGCGTTGCGCTCGGCGCGTGCGCGGCGTCCTCGATCAGGGCCAGGCCGCGGCGGTCGCAGAGCTCGGCGAGGACGTCGACTGCGGCGGGATAGCCGGCGAAGTGGACCGCGGCCACCGCGCGGGTGCGGGGCGTGATCCTGCGCTCGACGTCCGCCGGGTCGATCCCCGGATCCTCAACGCCGACGATGTCCGCGAACACCGGGGTCGCACCGCAGTACAGGGCCGCGTTGGCGGTGGCCACGAAGGTGTACGAGGGGACGATCACCTCGTCGCCGGGACCGACCCCGGCCGCGAGGTAGGCGAGGTGGAGCGCGGACGTCGCGCTCGAAAGCGCGATCGCGTGACGGACGCCGAGGTGCGCGGCGAATGCGGCCTCGAACGCCTCGATCCGCGGCCCCATCGTCAGCCATCCGGAGCGAAGCGCCTCGGTCACCGCGGCGATGTCGTCGTCGGTCAGTCGGAGGTCGAACAGCGGGATCTCGGGCGATGCGTCCACGGGCCCGAATGTATTGGAGCGGCTCGACGGCCGCCCAGCGCCGCGCCCCGGCCGTCCACCCGGCCTGGACGCTTTCGCCCCAACATCCGTCGAGCGATGGGCCCGGCGCGTTCTGGACGGGGGACAGCAACCGATCTCCGGCCTGACGACAAAAACTGACTCGTTCCCGAGAAAGGCAAACCGCTCGTGAGGGCGGGACGCAAAGCCACGGGGCTCGCAGCGTCGAGCTCGCCGGGTTACCGAAGGAAGGAACTCGTGGCGGGTCCTGATCACACAGGAGACAGCGATGGCACGGTTGCTACGCGCGCTCGTCACGATGACGGCAGCACTCGGGATCACCGCGGGACTCGCGGTCCCCGCCAGTTCGGCCTCGGTGTCGTGCACGCTCTACGCCTCACCGCAGGGCTCGGACTCCGCCAGCGGCTCGCAGGCCCAGCCGTTCGCCACCGCTCAGCGGCTGGTCAACGCCCTCGCCGCCGGACAGACCGGCTGCCTTCGCGGGGGCACCTACAGCCAGGGCGAGATCTCGGTCAGCCACGGCGGGAGCGCCGGCGCACCGATCACCCTGGCCAGCGCGCCCGGTGAGACGGCGAGGCTGACCGGCGGATTCGTCTACATCCCGCAGGGCTCGGACAACGTCACGCTCCAGAACCTCCACATCGACAGCGCGGCGGCCTCCCAGGTCGGCGTTCAGATCATGTCCGCCAACGTCTCGCTGCTCGGCGATGACATCACCAACGAGAGCACCGGCCACACCTGCGTGATCCTCGGCAGCAACACCGGCTGGGGCCAGGCGGTCAACCCGGTCATCTCCGGCGACGTGATCCACCAGTGCGGCAGCACCGCCGACGGGAACCAGGATCACGCGATCTACTTCGACAACGCGAGCGGCGCGACGGTCAACCACAACGTCATCTGGGGCGCCGCGGCGTACGCGATCCACCTCTACCAGAACGCGCAGAACAGCCACATCACGCAGAACGTGATCGCCGACAACGGCTACGGCGTGATCTTCGCCGGCAGCACGTCGCACGAGTCGAACAACAACGTCGTCTCGCACAACATCATCACCGGCGATACCGCCGGCCCGGCGATCTCCTCGTGGTTCGGTGGCACGGTCGGCGCCGGCAACGTCGCGCAGGACAACTGCGTGTCCGGGCCCGCGCCGGCGATCTCGAGCGGCTCCGGGTTCAGCTCGGTGAGCAACGTCGCAGCGGCGCCGCAGTTCACGAACGAGTTGACCCACGACTACACGCTGCAGGGGAGCAGCCCGTGCCTGAACGTGGTCGGCCTCGACGTCGCCGCCGCGCTGACCGGCCAGTCCTCGACGAGCACCTCGTCGACCTCGACGAGCAGCTCGGCGACGACCTCGTCCGCGACCACGACGAGCGCCTCGACGACGACGGCCCCGGCGAGCACGACGACCTCGACGACGACCGCTCCAACCAGCACGACGACGAGCTCGTCGACGGCGAGCCAGACCTCGAGCTCGGCCAGCACGACGACGAGCTCGTCGACGGCGAGCCAGACGTCGACCTCGACGTCCGCATCGACGACGGCCACCGCCGCGGCGTCGAAGACGAAGACCTCGGCCACCACGACGGCCCCGACCCAGGTGACCACGTCCAGCGCGGTCGCCAACGGGTCCGTCACCACGACGGGCGGCCCGGTCACCTACTGGTTCTACCTGTACGGCCCCGGCAACAGCCTCAGCTCGCCGACGAAGGTCGAGACGATCACCACCTCCGGCACGACGCCGGTCACGGCTCAGCTGACGGGCCTCCTCGCCGGGACGAGCTACAAGGTCCGGCTGGTCGTGGCCACGAGCTACAGGTGGTACGTCGGCGGTGACGTGTCGTTCACCACTCCGCAGGCGATCAGCAGCGCGGCCTTCCGTCGCGCCGCCCCGGCCGCCACCGCGAAGGCGAAGGCCGCCGCCAAGGCAAAGGCCGCCGCGAAGGCGAAGGCCGCAAAAACCGCGAAGGCCAAGAAAGCCAAGAAGGCCAAGAAGGCCGCTCGCAAGAGCGTGCGGCACGCCAGGAGCCGCAGCCGCCGGCACCACTGATTCCCACCCGCGTTCGGCCGCCTGGACATTTGTCGAGCTTGCTCGGCCAGGCGGCTGCGCGACGGGGATCGTTCCGATACCGGGAGTGTCAACCGAACACAACTCGCCTCCCGACAAAGGCAAACCGCTCGTGAGGGCGGGACGCAAAGCCACGGGGCTCTGAACGAGTCAGCCGGGCTGCCGAAGGACGCAGCTGGGATCGCGAGTCCGAATGCCAAGGAGAACTCGTGCTCGCTCCCACCCTCGGCCTCCGTGCCGCCCTCCGTCTCGTCATCGCCGCCGCGTTCGCGGTCGTGACGCTCGTGGCGCTCTCCGCCAGCGCGAGCGCCGCGTCGGTGAGCTGCTCGCTGTATGCGGCTCCGAACGGCTCCGACGGTGGCAGCGGCGGCGCCGACCAGCCCTTCGCGACCGCCCAGAAGCTGGTCGACACGCTGCGCGCCGGTGAGACCGGCTGCCTGCGCGGCGGCACGTACAGCCAGAGCGAGGTGGCCTTCCGCCACGGCGGCAGTGCCGGCGCCCCGCTCACGCTGTCCAGCGCGCCGGGCGAGACCGCCACGATCCGGGGCGGCATCGTCTACGTCCCGTCGGGCTCCGAGCACGTCACGCTCGTCAACCTTCACATCGACACGGCCGGGGCCGGGCAGCCCGGGATCCAGCTGATGAGCGGGTCGACGAGCCTCGTCGGCGACGACATCACCAACGGCTCGACGAAGAGCAGCTGCATCATCCTCGGCAACAACGACGGATGGGGCCAGGCCCGCGACACGCTGATCCAGGACGACGTCATCCACCAGTGCGGCAGCCCGGGGGACGGCAACCAGGACCACGCGATCTACTTCGACAACTCGGTCGGGGCGGTCATCAACCACAACGTCATCTGGGGTGCCGCGGCGTACGCCATCCACCTCTACGAGAGCGCGCAGGACAGCACGATCACCGAGAACGTGATCGCCGACAACGGCTACGGGGTGATCTTCGCCGGCAGCGAGAGTCACTATTCCAACGGCAACGTCGTCGAGCGCAACATCATCGCCGGCGCCCGGCACAGCTACGACATCGAGTCCTATTTCCCGCACTCGGTCGGCCACGGCAACCTCGCCGCGGACAACTGCCTGGCCGGTGGGCGGCCGCAGCCGATCACCACCGTGAAGCTCGGCTTCTCGGTGCGCAGCAACGTCGTCGCCGACCCGATGTTCGCCGACGCGGCGCACCACGACTACACGCTGCGCTCCGGCAGCCCGTGCCTCGGCGTGCTCGGCCAGGACCCGGCCGCGAGTCTCGGCGGGCAGAGCCTCCGGGTGGCCACGGTCGCCGCGACCCATCCGGCGCCACCGCGGGCCGTCCGGCACGTCGTGACCCGCACCCATCATGTCGCGGCTCGCAAGGTCGCCGTGCACCGGCCTCACGTCGCCGCTCCGCGGCACCGCGCCCGCCCCGCCCACCGCGTCCTGCGTCACCGCCGTCCCGCCCACCGCGTCCTGCGTCACCGCCGCCCCGCCCACCGCGTGCTGCATCACCGCCGCCCCCACCAGTGAGCGCTCGAACGGGTGCCATGGCGAGTCGCCCGACGGCCGCTCAGCCCGAGAACGCGACCGCCGTTCGCCCCTCGAGCGGCGGTCGCGTCTCATCTGCCTGAAAATCGCTCTCAGCAGGCAAATCTTTTGCTGAGCAACCCTCCTCAAACCTCCTCATCAATCAGGAAACCTGCCCGGGGGAGGGGGGCGATTCGGGGTTTGAGGTCCGGATCCTTTGTTAGAGTCGCGGTCCGGCGGGGTATCCCCTTCCCCGCCGGATTGTCTGCCCAAACCGTCTGGGACCGGCCTCCTAGGCAGATCCCCGTCCGACCGTACCCGAGCCTCGGCGCGGGTCCAAGCCCCCTACCAGCGGACCGAACTCGATGCGCTTCGTCACATTGATCGTCGCGACGACCGTGCTCGCGCTGTCGTCGATCGCCACCCTCGCGCTGGCGCCGCTCGGCGCCTCCGCGCGGACGAGCGGCTCCGGCTGCACGTTCTATTCATCGCTGCACGGCACCGACTCCGCGCGGGCTCTCCGCTCGCGTCAGCACCACCACCGGGGCCGGCCCGGCTCCGCGCGGAACCCGTACCGCTCGGTCGGGAAGCTGATCAGCCGGCTTCGGGCCGGGATGACCGGGTGTGTGGACCGCGGCACCTACCACCTCCACGGCGAGCTCGCGTTCCGTCACAGCGGCCGATCGGGCGCTCCGGTCACGCTCCGCAGCACCCCTGGTCAGCGCGCCCGGCTGTACGGCGGCCTGATCTACGTCCCGGCGGGCTCCTCGCACGTCTCAATCGTCGATCTCGACATCGACACCCGTGGCGTCAATCAGCCCGGCATCCAGGTGATGGCCGACTCGACCGCGCTCGTCGCGGACCACATCACCAACGAATCCACCTCGGGCAGCTGCATCATCCTCGGCAGCAACGACGGGTGGGGACCGGCCCGGTGGACGACGATCTGGGGCGACGTGATCCACGACTGCGGCGCGCGGGCCGACGGCGACCAGGATCACGCGATCTACTTCGACAACAGCGCCCACGGACACGTGAGCCGCAACGTCATCTACGGGACGAGCGGCTTCGCGATCCACCTCTATCCGAACGCCCAGCACAACGAGGTCGTCCAGAACGTGATCGACGGCAACCGCTACGGCGTCGTGTTCGGCGGGAGCAGCAGCTACGCCTCCTCGAACAACCTCGTCGTCGGCAACGTCATCAGCAACACGACGAACAGCTATGACGTGAAGTCGTACTGGGGCGGCGCTCGCGGCGCCGGCAACGTCCTCGCCCGCAACTGCATGTACCACGGGGCGGACGGGATCAACGACTCGCCGTCGGGATACCGGGCGGTCGGCAACATCGTCGCATCGCCGAGATACGCCGACCGCGCCCGTCACGTCTACAGGCTCCTGCCCGGCAGCCGCTGCCTCGCGGTGCTCGAGATGGACGCGAGCGCCAAGGCCCTCGCCCACTGGGCGCGGCTCGGCTGAGCTGAGCGCGCGGGCGCCGCACGGCCTCAGCGGCCGGCGCGGGTCTCCGCCACCTCCTCATAGAGCCGGCCGAAGCGGTCGGCGACGGCGTCGATCGAGCGCTCGCCCAGGTCCGCCTTGGCCGCGGCGGCGAGCCGCCGGGCCTCATCGGGTTCGGCGATCAGTCGCCCGATCGCCTGCGCCAGCGCCTCCGGGTCGCGCGGCGGCACGAGCAGGCGGTCCGGCCGGCCTCGAGCACGTCGGGAATCCCGCCGACGGCCGTCGCCGCGATCGGCAGCGAGTGGGCCATGCACTCGGCGAGGAACACGGGGGTGCCCTCGTAGTCGGAGGACAGCGCGCCGACCGTCGCCGTCTCGAGGATCGCCTCGACGTCACCGCGGCGACCGAGCAGGTGCGTCGCGTCGGCCACGCCGAGATCGCGGGCCCGGCGCTCGAGTGCCTCACGCTCGTCGCCGTCGCCGGCCACCGCGAGGTGAGCGTCGACCCCGGTCGCCCGCAGGAGCGCCAGCGCCTCGATCATCACGTGCAGGGCCTTCTGCGGGCGCAGCACGGCGGCCGCGAAGATCAGCGGGGTCTCGGCGGTCAGGCCGAGCTCGCCCCGCAGATTGCTGTCGGCGGGGCTCGCGCGGGGCAGGTAGACAGTCGCGGGGATGACGACGATCTTCTCCGGGTCGACCCCCTCGATGCTCACCATCCGCTCGGCGTCAGCCGTCGAGACGGCGACGAATCGGTCGGCCAGCCGGCCGATCACGTGGCCGTCGAGCCACACGCGCAGCGGGTTGCCCTCGTAGGACCACGTGTGCTCATGGGCGATCACGACCGGGACGCGGCACGCTCGGCCGAGGAGCGTGCCCCACAGGTTCGAGCCGAACTTGTGGGCGTGCAGGACGTCGAAGCGCTCGCGCCGGAGCAGCCGCACGAGCCGCCAGAAGCTGAGCACGTCGAGTTTCCCGCGCCGCTTTACCGCGAGGTGGCCGATGCCGCGCCGCTGGAGCTCGGCCACGGTGCCGGGTTCCGAGTACCGGGTCGAGCAGATCCAGCTCTCGAACCGGTCGGGCGGAAGGTGGGTGGCGAGCGCGACCGCGAACCGCTCGGCGCCGCCCTGGTCCTTGACGAGGTCGACGAGCGTGAGCACCCGGAGCCGGCGCGCCGGGACCGTCATACCGACCTCCGCAGATCACGGACGCGCTGCGAGAGCCCGCGCAGCGCCGGGAGTGCCGAGGACCCGATCGCCGTCCGCCGCAGCGCGCGGATCGACGGCGAGACCTTGGCCCGGAATGCGGCCGATGAGTCAGTTCGGTAGACGCCGATCCGCGGCCAGCGGAGCGGGTCGGTGCAGCCGAGCTCGTCCGGGACCGTGCAGGCGGTGGTGATCCCGGCCCGGCGGACGGCTTCGACGACCCGGTCGTCGTGCTCTCCGTAGGGGTAGGCGAGCGAGCGGCAGGGAGCGCCGAGCTCCTCCTCGCAGCGCCGACGCGCACCTTCGAGCTCCTCGCGCAGCATCTCGTCGTCGAGCTCGGGCATGTGGGGGTGGGACTTGCCGTGCGGCCCGATCTCCCAGCCCGCGGCGCTGAGCTCACGGAGCTCGTCCCAGGTCAGGCAGGTGAGCTCGGCGGCGTGCGGCCCGTGCTCCCACTGGTCGATCCCGGGCCACACCATCGGCCCCGGGCGACCGGGGAAGTCGGTGGGCACGAAGATCGTCCCCGGATAGCCGGCGTCGGCAAGGATCGGGAGGGCGTGCTCGCGCACCGAGGCGTAGGCGTCGTCGAACGTGAACGCCACGGTGGGGCCGGCGGGCGGATCGTGGACCGCTCGTGAGACGGTGCTCCCCGCGTAGCCACGGCGGGCGAGCAGGCGAACCTGCTCGCGGAACGCGTCGGGGTGGACGGCGAGGTGGCTCGGCCAGCCTGGGCTGACGGCGTGGTAGGAGAGCACGAGCACGTCGGCCATCAGGCCCCCCGTCCCGCCAGGACGTGCCGGCCCATCTGGGCCAACCGGGTGAAGCCGGGCAGCGGATCGGTGCGCTGGAAGTAGGCGTGCGCGACCCCGTGGCGGGGTCGCAGGCCGGCGAGCGCGGCCGCGGTCTCGCCCGATCGCGCCCGAGCGAGGAGGCTCCGGACGTCGGCGTCCTCCCAGCGGTAGCGGACCCCGATCCTCGCCTCCGCCGACGGCACCGGACGCCCAAGGACCGTCGCGCACCAGATTGCGGGCAGCGGCGACCCGGCGGCGACCGCGAGTGCCATCGAGCCGTAGGGCCGGGGGTTGAGGTCGATCGCGCCGAGGCCTCCGTCGGGGCGCTCGATCAGCTCGAGCTCGAAGATCCCGCGCCAGCCGAGCGCCTCGATCAGGGCGGCGACCCGGCGGTGGAGCTCCGGTGGGGCGGCGATCGTCTCCGAGAAGCTGACGCTGCCCGCCGCCGGTGGCCAGGTGCGGACGTACCGGGACACGACCGCCCCTCTCAGCCCACCGTCGGTGGCCACCGCGGCGTACGACACGATCCGGCCGTCGACGCGCTGCTGCACGATGCACCGGCCGAGCGGCTCCTGCGCCGCGGCGAGCTCGCGTTCATCGGCCACGAGCGCGGTCGGCGGTCGGACGAAGCGGCCGTCCCCGGCGCTCGCCACCGCCCTGGTCGACTTCACGACGACGGGGTAGCCGAGCGACCGGGCCGCGGCGAGCGCGCTGTCACGGTCCGCACACAGGTGGCTCTCTCGGCGGTCCGAGCCCGCACCGCTCGGCCTCGGCCACGAGTGCCTCCTTGTCGAAGGCCGCGCGGACGATCGCGATCGGCGGCAGGCCCCGGAGCTCACCTCCGAGCCGGTCGCGGTGCTCGGAGAGGGCGTAGAGCGAGACATCGGTTCCGGCGATGATCATCTCCGGCGGATCGGACCGGACGTGGGCGGCGAGGCCATCGACGAACGCCACCGGATCGACCGCCGCGTCGGGAAGGCGGACGCGATCGGCGCAGCGGCGCGAGGCCAGACCGGGAGCGAGGCGCGTGGAGGAGGCGGCGGCAACCGAGAAGCCCGCGTCGCCGAGGCAGCGGATCGCAGCCAGCACGGCCCGCTCCTGGCCGTCGGTGGCCAGTATCCGAGGGCCGCGCATCACGCCATGATCGCGGATGGATTCACCCGTGGAGCGCGAGGTGGGCGTCGCGGCCGGCGCCCGCGCCGAGCTGGGGGTAGTCGGCCCTCAGCAGGGCCGAGAACTCCGTCAGCTGTGCGTTCGGGTGCATGCGGCGTGCGGTCTGCAGTGAGCGTTCGCTCAGCCGCCCGAGCTGCTCGGCGTCGGTGAGGATCGCCCGCGCGGCCGCGGCAAGGGCCACGGGGTCACCAACCGGGACCACGACGCCGACGCCGCCGCGGAGCAGCGCCGGCAGGCCGCCGACCTCCGTGGCGAGGACCGGCAGCGCGCGGGCCATCGCCTCGACGACCGAGTGGGGAAGGCCCTCCGAGCGCGAGGGGAGCACGAACAGGTCGCCCTCGTCGAGAGCCGCGATCATCCGGGGGCCGTGCGGGACGAACCCGGCGAAGCGCACGCTCTCGCCGAGCCCGAGCTCGGCGGTGAGCGCCTCGAGCTCCCCGCGGGACGGCCCCTCCCCGAGGACCTGGAGGCGGACCCGAAGACCCCCGTCGCGGAGCAGGGCCATCGCCCGCAGCAGATCGTCGATGCCCTTCTCGCCCGACAGCCGCGCGACGGTGACGAGCTCGGGCACCCGCCCGTCGGCCGAGCGCGGCGGGCGGCGGGGCCTCGGCGAGCGGGAAGTCCCGGCTGAGCGCCGGATAGAGGTCGTAGAGCCGGGCCCCGGGGGCGGCATACCGCTCGACCAGCTCGTCGCCCGGCCACGAACGCCGGGACGCCGGCCCGGATCCAGCGGCGCACGAGCGCGTCCATCACCCGCAGCGCGGCGACGTACGGCCGGGCGCGCGCTCGCCCATGATGAAGCGGACGGTGCGCTGCTTCTCGCCGCGCACGAGCAGGAACGACGGGTCGCCGCTGCAGCCGGGCGAGGGTGATCAGGATGCGTGCCGACGACGCTCGGCGCGACCGCGCCGACGATGTCGACCCGGCGGAGGTGGCGGGCGAAGATGACGAGCGTGGCCGGCGCGACCCAGGCGATCCGGCGGACCATCATCCGCGCGCTGCTCCAGTGGGGCAGGCCGACGATCCGCACGCCGGGCGGGATCGCCACGGTCCCGTAGTCCGGGTTGCGCTCGCCGCCGTGCTTGAGCGGGACGAGCAGCGTCGTCTGCGCGGTCACGCTCGCCGAGGGCGAGGAAGAAGTCGAACAGGTGGGGGTAGCGGGCGGTGTACTCGCCGTCGACGAGCTGCATCGGCATGTTGAGGAAGATGCCCAGGCGGACGCCCGCGAGATCGTCGGGCTGCGGGTTACAGTTCTCGGCCAATGCACTTCCTGTTCGTGAGCCATTACTTCCCTCCGGAAGTCGGTGCGCCCACAGACTCGCATACTCGAGAGCGCCCAGCGGCTGAGCCGGCTGGGCCACAGGTCACCGTCCTCACCGGGTTCCCGAACTACCCCGACGGGGTCATTCCCGAGGCCGTACCGGGGCAAGGCCGTGGCCCGCGAGCAGTTCGGTGAGGTGCGGGTGATCCGCTCCGCCGTCTACCCGGCGCCGAACCGCGGCTTCGCGCGACGGATCGTCAACCACGCCTCGTTTGCGGTCAGCTCGCTGCTCGCCACGCCGCTCGTGCGCCGGGTCGATGTCGTGATCGTCGAGACCCCGCCGCTGTTCACGGCCGTCTCGGGAGTGCTGATCGCCCGCGCGCTCGCGGGCGCCGCTGATCCTCAATGTCGCCGATCTGTGGCCGGAGTCGGCAGTGCAGCTGGGGATGCTCTCGCAACCCCCGCGCGATCCGCGCCGCCGAGCTGCTGGAGACCTTCTCCTACCGCCACTCGGCGCTGATCACGGTGCCGACGGCCGGGATGCGAACCACGCTGCTGGGGCGCGGAGAGCCGGAGGGCAAGGTCGTGCACCTCCCGAACGCGGTCGACACCGAGCGCTTCGCCACCCTGCCGCCGGCGACCGCGTGGGCCACGGCGGGAGCCCGTCCGCGGGTCATCTACTGCGGCACGGTCGGTCTCGCCCAGGGGGTCGGCACGCTCGTCGAGGCCGCCGCCGAGCTGCGCGACGCGCCGCCCTCGCCCGAGTTCCTGATCGTCGGCGACGGCGCCGAGCGGGAGTCGCTGGAGCGCGATGCCGCCGAACGCGGGCTTGGTGATGTCCACTTCGCCGGCCGCGTCCCGCGTGAGGAGGTCCCCGGACTGATCGGCTCGGCCGAGGTGGCCGTGCTCTCGCTCGTCGACGTGCCGCTGTTCGAGGATGCGCTGCCGACGAAGATGCTCGAGTACATGGCCGCGGCGCGCCCGGTCGTGGCCTCCGCGGCCGGCGACGTGTCCCGGTTGCTGGCGCGCGCCGAGGCCGGGGTCGCCTGCTCCCCGGGAGATGCGACTGCGCTGGCGGCGGGGATCCGCACAGTCCTCTCGGACCCCGAGCGCGCGGCTCGGATGGGGGAGAACGGCCGCCGGTACGTCGAGTCGCATTACAGCCGGAAGGCGTTCGTGGCCACGCTCGAGCGCCTGGCCGGCTCGCTCGTCGGCGATGAGGCCGAACAGGCCCGGGTCAAGCGCACCTACGCCGGTTATGCGGCGAGCGATCGGCGACGGCGGGCCTGGAGCGGCGAGAACCCCGGCAACCAGCAGACGATCGGCCGCATGTTCGAGGCCGTCGGCGCGGCCCTGCGCCGGCACGGACGCTGGCCGGCCGAGGGTCGGCGGCTGCTCGACGTCGGCTGCGGCCACGGCGATCTGCTCCGCTGGCTGAAGGACGCCGGGGGGGAACAGGGCGCGCTGATGGGCGTCGACCTCCTCCCGGAGCGCGTCGAGGCCGCGCGGGCGGCGACGCCGGAGCTCCGCTTCGAGGTCGCCGACGCGCGCGAGCTGCCGCTGGAGAGCGAGAGCGTCGATGCCGTCGTCCTGTCGACCGTCCTCAGCTCGGTGATCGGCGCCGAGGACCGGGCGCGGGTGGCTGCCGAGGCGATGCGGGTGCTGCGCCCGGGCGGGCTCGTCCTGTCCTACGACATCCGCTACCCGAGCCCGCGGAACCGCAACGTCCGGGCGATCACCCGGTCCGAGCTCCAGCGGCTGTTCCCGGCCGCTCGGCTCAGCGCGGAGACGATGACGCTGCTGCCGCCGCTCGCCCGGAGGCTCGGTGGGTCGACCGGGACGCTGTACGGACCGCTGCTCGCAGTGCGGCCGCTGCGCACGCACCTGCTCGCGGTGGCCGAGAAGGCCTGAGCGGGCTCAGTAGTAGTCGGGGCGGCCGCTCGTCCCGACGACCACGAACCCGAGCGGGCGGACGCCGTGCTGAGCGAGCATCTCGGCCAGCTCCTCGAGGTTCCGCATGTTCGTGTTCCCGAGGCGGACGACGAGGATGACCGCATCGAGCAGCGCGGAGGCGGTGAGAAGGTCCGGGGCGTAGATCAGGGGCGGCGCGTCGACGACGACCCAGTCGCTCGTCTCCCTCGCGGCGAGCAGCACGTCCTGAAGCGAGTCGGGGGAGACCGGCTGCACGGTGCCGCCGTCGCGATTGGCGAGGAGCATCTGGACCTCGGTCGAGCCCGTCTCGACGGGGGTCACCGCATCCTTCAGCGAGATGTCCCCGTTGAGCACGCTCTGCATGCCCTCCTCTGGGGAGAAGCCGAGCGCCGCGCCGATGCTGGGACGGCGGATGTCACCCTCGACGAGCGTCACCCGCTCGCTGTAGTCGGCGAGCGCGCCGGCCAGGTTGATGGCGGTCGTGCTCTTGCCGTCCGACGGGGACGGCCCGGTGACGAGCACGATCCGGCCGGCGCCCGGGTCGGGTTGCGAGCGGTTGCCGCTGAGCAGCACCGAGCGAAGCGATCGGTAGGCGTCGGTGGCCTCGGGGCTGACCGCCTCCGGGAACATCGGTCCGCCGCGACGGCGCATGCCGCGCCGGGCGCGCGGAACGCGGGCGAGCACCGGGAGCTGAAAGCGTTCGCGCAGATCCTCCTCCCGGCGCAGCCGGGGATCGAGCAGCTGGACGATGAACACCAGGCCGATTCCGAGGACGAGGCCGCCGAATGCGGCCGCGGCGATCGTGAGCGTCTTGCGCGGGGAAACGGGGGACGTCGGCAGGTCGGCGAGCGCCTGCACGCGGAGGTTGGGGTTCTGGCCGTTCTGGAGTGCCTCGAGCTGGGCGAGCTGACCGGCGAGCGCCGACTGGGTCGCCGAGTCGCCGAATGCGACCGCCTTCAGCCGGGCCTGGAGCTGGGGGATGAGGATCGCGAGCTGCTGCTTGAGCAGCGCGGTCCGGTTCGACACGGTGGCGGTGACGAAGGCGTTGGCCAGCCGCTGGGCGGCCTGCGGGGACCCGTCCTTGGCGGCCACGTCGACGGTGTCGCTCTCGGCAACGGGGGAGGCGGTGATGTGGGTGAGTAGCTCCGCCGGCGAACGGGGGTCGCGGAGGGCGATCTTGGCGCGCGCGGCGACATCGGTGGTGGTGATGAAACCGGCGCCGGTCTCGATGTCGCGCAGCGGGTCCGACGAGGACTGGATCAGGCCGAGGCCGGAGAGGCTGTCGCTGCCGCTCGGCAGCGGAGTGACGAGCAGTGAGGCGTGCGCCTCGTAGACCTTGCTCGCGCGCGCGAGGTAGAACGCGGCCCCTCCCAGGGCCGCGATCAGGGCCAGGAGGACGATCCAGCGACCGCTCCAGACGATCTCGAGGTACCGGCTGAATCCTCCCTCCTCGCGGGCGGGGACGATCCATTCGGAGGTGTCGGTGTGACCGTTGAGCGGGATCTGGGTTGTCGAGGACCGGAGATCGCGCGGCGTGCGGGATCCGGGTCCGCCTGCGGCGCGGGACCCTCGCTTCGGGTTACGCGAGCTCGCGGGTCGGGCTGGACGGGGCATCGTGTATGCCTATCGGCGCATTCGGGTCAGGGCACAAGCGAAGGTTGCACGGCGGCGTCGGATGGGCGCCACGCAGCAGCCTCTCAGGGAGCTCTCAGACGGCATCCTAGCCGGTGCTCACGCGAATCAGCGATGCCATCTCGCCGACCGCGGTGATCCAGGTATAGCGGAGCGCGACGTCGGCTCGGCCGGTCGATCCCATCCGGCGGGCGAGGTCGGGATCGTCCAGCAGCCGGAGCAGCGATGCGGCGATCCCCTCGCGGTCGTGGGGCGAATGCAGGAAGCCGCTCTCGCTGCGAACGACGTCCGGGACCGCGCCGACATCGGTGGCCACGACCGGCAGGCCATGGGTGAGCGCCTCGACGAACACGATCCCGAAGGGCTCGACGAGCGTCGGCATGCAGAACACCGCGGATCGCGCGTACTCACGGGCGACCTCGTCCGGCGCGATCTCACCGAGAACGCGCACGCCCGGCGCCGTGATCTGCGGGCGGCAGCCGATCACCGTCAGGGTGGCGTCGGGAAGCTCCGCGCGGACGCGATCGAAGGCGGCCAGCAGGTCCGGGCCACCCTTGCGCTCCCAGTCACGGCCGACGAACACCACGTGGCGGCTGTCGTAGTCGGGATCGCCGGCCGGCGGGGAGGTGTTGCTGCCCGCGCCGACGCAGCGGACGCGGTCTGCGGTGAGCCCGTACTGCTCGATCAGCGACCGTGAGACGTGTGCGCTCATCGTGAACGTGATCGTGGCGTGGTCGTAGATCAGCCGTTCGCGGTCGAGCCAGGCCGCCGGAGGCGCATCTTCAGGGCGATAGTCGGGATACCACTCGTTGACGCGCTCGGTGTGGTCCGTGTACACGAAGTGGGGTGCGACCTTGGTGCTGGCGTCGAAGAGCGACTGTGTCTGGAGCGTGAAGCGCACGTCCCGCTCGGCGGCGAGCTCGCGCACGTGATTGCGGATTGCACGCTGGATCAGGCCGGTGCGCCAGAACGCGCCCCAGAGCCGCGTGCGGTCGAGCAGCACGCGCGGGCCACGTTCGCGCAGCACCGCGAGAAGGTTGCGGACCAGGAGCCCGCGGTGGGAGCGAACCCAGACGCGGACGTCAACCGTCTCGGCGTCGAGATCGAGGAACTCGGCACGGGCCCGGTCGAGCACCGCGTCGTTGATGCCCGAGAACCCGCCCAGGGTGACGAACAGGAAGCAGCCCACCTTCTCGCGGGTCCCGGCGCGGGCCCCGCGGCTGCCGGCACGGCCGCCGGTCCGTGGGTCAGATGGCCGGCTCGCCGTCGACATCCGCGTCCGATTCCTCGCGCCGGGCCAGGGCGAGCATGCACGGGCAGATTGCGAGTTGGATCCACAGCGGCTTGCTGAACTGATCCGAGATGAAGAAGTCCGTGGCCAGAATGCCGATCGTGGCCACGAACAGGCCGCGGCAGATCAGTTCCATCGACTGGTCGCCGACGCGATAGAAGATCCGCGCGGCTCGCACCACACACGAGAGCAGGGTGATGAGCAGGCCGAGGAACAACACGAGGCCCGGAATCCCCAGGTCGGCGAGCGCCTCGAGGTACATGTTGTGGGCCACCTTCGGCTCGTCGACGATGAAGTCGGTGTGCTGGAGGGCGCCCGGCTCGAGCAGGTAGTTGATCGTGCTGTTCGCGAAGTTGCCCGCCCCGACGCCGGTGATCGGATTGGCCTTCACCATCCGCCAGCCGACGGCCCAGATGTCGACCCGGCCCGAGCCGCCCTGGATCGAGGTGATGCGGTGGCGGGCGGAGTCCGAGGCGAACGTCGTGTAGTAGCCGACGATCCCCAGGGCCACGACGGCGGAGATGACGAGCAGCGCCGGGCGGCGCCTCGGGCCGGCGAACAGGATCCCGACGACGAGGGCCGCGCCGAGGCCGAGCATTCCGCCCCGGGAGACCGTGTCGATCAGCGCCACGAGCATGATCAGCGCCGAGAACACCGAGATCACCCGGCTCACCGGGTGCATCTCGCGCATCGCGGCGAAGGTCAGGGCGAGAACGATCCCGGCCACGAGCAGCGAGGCGAGGTAGTTGGCGTCGACGCCGGCGCCCGAGAGACGGGTGGTTCCCTCGGCGAGGGCATCGCCCGAGGCGATCGTCATCCCGTAGATCGCCGACAGGGTCGCTCCCCCGACGAGGATTCCCACCAGCCACAGCATGTGCCGGCGGGTGCGGAGCGCCGTGAACACGATCGGCAGCAGCAGCAGGTTGAGCCCCCACCGGCTCACCTCGGTCATCGCCGTTGACGGACTCGTGGCCCAGGCGATGCTCGCCACCGTCCACGCGAACAGCAGCAGGGCGAGGTACGCGGGGCCGGGGAACGCCTTCGCGAACCCGGCCCGGTCCCGCCGACGGACGGTGAGCGTGGCCAACCACGAAAGCGCGACCAGGGCCCCGGCCACCTTCGCCGCTGAAACCGTGCCGCTCACCCCCGGCAGGTCCGCGAAGAACGCGAGCAGCCCGAAGCACATCAACCCGACCGTCACGTCGGAGAGCACCAGCGCCGTGTAGATGAGGGCGGCCGCACCCCCGATCACCGCGGCCGGGGCGATTCCGGCCGGGATTCCGACGATCAGGAACGCCGCCGCGGCGGCGGGGAACGCGAGTGTGGCGACCGAGAAACTGCGCAGACGCGGCGACATACGCGGCGCCATGCGCGGCGCAGGGGTCATCACAAACGGCTCGGCCACGGCAAAACTGATCATACGGCGCGCGGCAGCCGCCCTCGGCACCCGCATACTACGGCCCGAAACCCGGTAGCCCCACCGGGCGTCGCCGCGCGCCGGAAGCGCCCCGCGACCACAACCATGGCTCAGACCGAGAACTCCGCCACCACCCCGTCCGAGGGCGCCGACCCGCACGAGGCGAACGTCGCCACGAACACCGCGCTCGCGTTTGCGACGCAGGTCGTGACCGCCGTCCTCACCGCGTTCCTCACCCTCTACCTCACACGGGCACTCGGACCGCACGGCTTCGGTCGCTTCTCACTCGCAATCGGCGTGATCGGCGTGCTGATCGTGATCGCCGACGGCGGGATTGCGCCCGCGGTTGGCCGGTTCATCGCCGAGCAGCGCGGCGACCGCTCGGCCGTGTCGCGCCTGCTCGGCAACGCGCTCGCGATGAAGCTCCTGCTCGGCCTGCTCACGAGCGGGGCGCTGATCGTGTTCGCCGCGCCGGTCGCGCACGCGTACGGCGATCCGGGCCTCACGTGGCCGCTGCGGGGGGTGGCGGTCGCCATGTTCGGCCAGAGCATCCTGATGCTCTTCTCCAGCGCGCTCGTCTCGGTCGAGCGGATCTCAGCCAACCTCGCCGTGTACACGGTCGAGAGCGTCGCCGAGACGATTGCCAGCGTCGCGTTTGTCGTGCTCGGCGGCGGCGCCGCGGGCGCGGCCTGGGGGCGGGCGGCCGGCTACGTCGTCGGCGGGGTCGCCTCAGCGATTCTCGCCGCGCGCGTGTTCGGCTGGCGAGGGCTCGTCCCCTACCGACCCGACCGCGCGACCTCGGTTCCGATCATCCGGTACGCCGGCGTGCTGCTGATCGTCAGCGGGGCGTGGACGCTGTTCAGCCAGGTCGACATCCTGCTGATCGGGGCCTACGTCGGAGCCACCCAGGTGGCGTTCTTCTCCGCGCCGATCCGCCTGTGCAACGTCCTGCACTATCCCGGCCTGGCGGTGTCGAACAGCGTCGCTCCCCGCCTCGCTCGCAGGCCGGGCAGCGAGCCCGATGTCGCCTCGTTCATGACCTCGCTCCGGCTGCTCGTGATCCTCCAGGCGGCGATGGTCGCACCGGCGCTCATCTGGGCCCGGCCGATCATCCTGCTGCTCCTCGGCCGCCACTACGCCCCGGCGGCGCCGGTGCTGCGGGCGCTGACGCCGTTCCTGTTCTTCCAGGGCATCGGCCCGTTGGTCTCGGTCGGTGTGAACTACCTCGGCGAGTCGCGCCAGCGGATCTGGATCGCGGCCGCAGCATTCATCATCGACCTGCTGCTCGACGTCATCCTGATCCCCAAGATCGGCGCGCTCGGTGGCGCGGTGGCCACGTCCGTGGCCTACGGCATGTACGTCCCCGCCCACCTGCTGATCTGCCGCCGCCTGCTCTCGATCTCGCTGCGGCCGCTGATGGTCACCACGATGCGCTCGCTCGCGGCGGCCGCTGCCGGAGGGGCCGTCCTGTTCGCCGTCGGCACCAAGCACCTGTCGGTCGCCGACTGGGTGATCGGGACGGTCGGCGGCCTGGCCGCGTTCACGGCGGTGCTGCTGCTCACCCGGGAGATCGTGCCGTCGGAGTTGCGAAGCGTCTGGGTGTGGCTGCGGGCCCGGATGGGGTAGCCGCCGCGGCTCGGCCAGCCGGATGTTCGCGCGGCGCAAACCCGGCTGGGAGGGGAGCGATGACCGCGACCTCCGCGGCATAACCCGTCACGGACGCCGGATCGACTCGCGGTTGTCGTGTATAGCCGCGTAGCGCGGCTCTACTCGTCACGCGTCGGCCGAACCGCCACGGGTGTCGTGTTATGCCGCGCGGTTGGCGGCGGGATCCTCCGCCGGATGAGTCCCTTCCCAGCGGGGTTCGGCGGTTCGTGAGTCCGGGCGCACCGCGTGTGCGCGGCGCGCGAGCCCTGGGGCCGCTCGCTCGACGCGAGGCAGCTAGCGCTGATACACCCCGACCCGCGGATACGCCTCCGGGTCGGCACGGATCGCCTCGATCACCGCCGCGATCCCCTCACGTAGCGACACCTGCGGCTCCCAGCCGAGCAGGCGTCGGGCCTTGCTCGCGTCGGCGCACAGGACCTCCACCTCGCTCTGGGCCGGCCGCAGCCGCTCGCTGTCGAGTTCGATCGGCGGCACCTCGCCGCCCTCACGGCCGATCTCCTGAAGGATCTCGGTGGCGAGGTCGCCGATCGAGATGTGGCGGCCGCTGCCGAGGTTGATGGTCTCGCCGACGACGCCGTCGGCCTCCGAGGCGGCGATCATCCCAGCCGCGGTATCGGTGACGAAGGTGAGGTCGCGAGTCGGGTCGAGCGAGCCGAGGCGGACCGCCGGGGCGCTGAGCGCCTGGGTGATGATCGTGGGGATGATCGCCCGGGCCGACTGACGCGGCCCGTAGGTGTTGAACGGGCGGACCGTGACCACCGGCAGGTCGAACGCCCGGCGGAAGCTCTCGGCCGCCTGGTCGGCGCCGATCTTCGAGGCCGAGTACGGGGACTGGCCCGTGAGGGGGTGCGTCTCCGGGATCGGGACCACCTGGGCGGTGCCGTAGACCTCGCTGGTGGAGATCTGCACGAACCGCTGCACGCCCTCGGCGAGGGCGGCCTGGAGCAGGTGGACCGTTCCGACCGTGTTCGTCATGAAGAACGATCGCGGGGCGACGTACGAGTAGGGGATCGCGATCAGCGCCGCGAGGTGCAGGACCGCCTCGCAGCCGCGGACGACCGCGGTCATCGCGTACGGATCGGTGATGTCGCCGAACACGACGTCGATCTGGTCGCGCATCTCGGGGTCGAGATTGTCGAGGTGGCCGGCCTCGCCGCGCCCGTTGTAGCGGACGAGGGCCCGGACGCTGTCACCGCGGCGGACGAGCGCCTCGCAGAGATGGGAACCGATGAAGCCACCGCCACCGGTGACGAGCACGTGACGCGCCACCTAGGCGCTCCTGAAGGCCAGCACGGGGCCGAGGGTACCCGTTACTCGTCGGTGTGAACGAGGTGAATCCGATCGGCGCCGCCGGACTGCTCGGCGGCCGGCCCCTGGTCGTGCGGGAGCAGCCGGTCGCGCATCTCCTCGAACTCCTTGATCGCCGTCTCGTAGTCCTCCCGGCGACCGAGGTCGACCCAGTAGGCGTCGTTGCGCCACGCCTGAACGGTCTCGCCGCGCTCGATCAGCCGCAGGACGAGATCCGGCAGGTCGAGAGCGACCTCGGGCTCGATGTGGTTGAGCACAGCCGGGGAGAAGCAGTAGATCCCCATCGAGACGTCGTAGGTGAGCTGCGGCTTCTCGGTGTAGCCGACGAGCTTCGAGATCCCATCGGTCTCCTCGCACTCGAGCACACCGAGGCTGACCTGGACCGACTTCGTCGTCGAGGCGATCGTGGCCACCGCGCCGGAGCTGACGTGAGCCGCCATCAGGGCGGCGTAATCGAGGTCGGTGAGCACGTCCCCGTTCATGACCAGGAAGGGCTCGTCGAGATCCTCGATCATGGCGAGCGCCCCGACCGTGCCGAGTGGCTCACGCTCACGCAGATAGTCGATCTCGATCTGGCGCAGGTTGCGGTGGGTGAGGACCGCCTCGATCAGCTCCCCGAGGTAGCCGGTGGCGACGGTGATCCGCTCGAAGCCGGCCTGGTAGAGCTGGGTCATGACGATGTCCAGCACGGGACGATCGCCGATCGGGAGCAGGGGTTTGGGGAGAACCGCCGTGTACGGACGGAGGCGCATGCCCTGTCCGCCGGCGAGAATCACGGCACGTGACATGGCGCTCTGTTGCCTCCTCTTGAACCTATCGTTCGATTGTTAGACTCGCGATCGGTGCGCTGGCCGGCAACCGGCTGGTCGGCAACAAGGCCAGATCTTACGGAAAGGAGGCCAGTGCGATGCGCGCAGTCGACGCTCTGATGGAATGCTTGAAAGCGGAGGGTGTCGATGTCGTATTCGGCCTCCCGGGTGGCGCGAACCTGCCCACCTATGACGCGTTCTACGACGCCGGGATCCGTCACATCCTCGTCCGCCACGAGGCCGGTGGAGGCCACGCTGCCGAGGGCTATGCGAAGGCGACCGGCCGGGTCGGGGTGTCGATCGGGACGAGCGGTCCCGGAGCGACGAACCTGATCACGCCGATCTGCGACGCGATGATGGATTCGGTCCCGGTCGTCTTCCTGACCGGACAGGTCCGGACCGAACTGCTCGGCACCGACGGGTTCCAGGAGGCCGACACGATCGGCATCACGATGCCGATCGTCAAGCACAGCGTGATGATCCAGCACCCGCTGGAGATCCCGCGGTCGATCCATGAGGCCTTCCACATCGCCCGTACGGGGCGACCGGGCCCGGTCGTGGTCGACATCCCGCAGGACCTCAGCCGGGCGGATATCCCGTACGAGCCCGTCACCGACGTCCACCTGCCCGGCTACCAGCCGACGACCGACGGCAACCAGAAGCAGATCCGGCTCGCCGCCAAGGCTCTGGCCAACGCGCGTCGGCCCGTCATCTACGCCGGGGGCGGGGTGGTCAGCGCGGAGGCCTCCGCGGACCTCGTCGAGCTCGCGATGGTCGATCGCTTCCCGGTCACCTGCACCGTGATGGGCCTTGGGGTCTTCCCCGCACCTCACGAGCAGTGGCTCGGGATGCTCGGGATGCATGGCACGCGGGCCGCGAACTACGCGATGGACGAGGCCGATCTGATCGTCGCGGTGGGCGCCCGGTTCGACGACCGGATCACCGGAAAGCTGTCCGAGTTCGCGCCGAGGGCGAAGTTCATCCACATCGACATCGATCCGGCTGAGATCTCCAAGAACGTCCCGGCCCACATTCCGATCGTAGGCGACGCCAAGAACATCCTCCCCCGCTTGACCGCCGAGTACCGTGCTCAGAGCCCGGAATCCGGACGGCTGGATGAGTGGTGGGGTCGGATTTCTGAGTGGCAGAAGCGTCATCCGTTGTCCTACATCGACTCGAACGACGCAGAAATCAAGCCCCAACGCATGATTCAGGCTCTTTATGAGGCCACGGGGGGCGATGCGATCGTCACCAGCGATGTCGGACAGCACCAGATGTGGACCGCTCAGTACTTCCACTTCGGGGGTCCGCGCCGGTGGATCAACTCAGGCGGGCTGGGCACGATGGGCTTCGGTCTCCCCGCCGCGATGGGGGCCAAGGTCGGCTGTCCGGATGCCACCGTGGTGTGCGTCGCCGGCGACGGCTCGGTGCAAATGAACATGCAGGAACTCGCGACCTGCGCCCAGGAGGGCATCGCGATCAAGGTGTTCATCATGAACAACGGCTACCTGGGCATGGTCCGCCAGTGGCAGGAGCTGTTCTGGTCCAAGCGCTACAGCCAGGTCGACATGGGCCAGTGGCCGGATTTCGTCAAGGTCGCCGAGGCCTACGGGGCGACCGGTATGCGGCTGACCGACAAGAACACCCTCGTCGAGGACATGAAGACGGCGCTGGCCACCGACGGCCCGGTGCTCGTCGACGTCCGGGTCACGCGTGAGGAGAACACCTATCCGATGATCCCCGCCGGCCAGGCCGCGCGGGACATGGTGGGGTGACGGCGATGGGCGAACCGGCGACCAAGGACGTCCTCTCGCTCGACGAGCTGGAGGCGGTGTCCGGCCTGCGGACCGGGCGCAAGCACATCCTCTCGATCCTCGTCGAGAACAAGCCCGGTGTCCTGACCCGCATCGCGGGGCTGTTCGCGCGCCGTGGCTTCAACATCGACACGCTCGCCGTCGGGCCGACCGACGACGAGCGCCTCTCTCGCATCACGCTGACCCTCGATGGGGCGATCCATCCGATCGATCAGGTCACCAAGCAGCTCCACAAGCTGATCAACGTCCTGAAGATTCGTGACCTCGAGCCGAACGAGACGCTCGCGCGCGAGCTCGCCCTGTTCAAGGTCTCGGCCGACGGCGCCAGCCGGGCCGAGGTCATGCAGGTGTGCGAGATCTTCCGCGCGAAGATCGTCGACGTGACCAAGCGATCGGTCGTCGTCGAGGTGACCGGGACCTGCGAGAAGGTCGATGCCTTCGAGCGACTCGTCCGGCCCTTCGGCCTCGTCGAGATGGCGCGGACCGGCGAGATCGCGATCGCGCGCGGTCGGGGCGAGACCTGATCGACGTTTTCGGCTCACCGCTCACAAATCGGCTCTCAGGTGTCGATTAGGATTTCAGGATGCCGGTGCATGTCGGAGTCGACCTCGTGCTCGTGAGCACGGTGAGGGACTCGATCGAGGTGCACGGGGATCGGTACCTGAGACGCATCTACACAGACGGAGAACGAAACGATTGCCGTGGCGACGCCGGGGAGCTCGCGTTGCGATTTGCGGCGAAGGAGGCAGCGATGAAGGCGCTTGGACGAGAGGACGAAGCCCTACCGTGGCGCGCGATCGAGGTCCGCGCCATGGACGGCCGGACGCCGGAGGTGGTCCTCAGCGGTGCGGCCACGACGCTCGCCCGGGCGCGCGGGATTCGGTCGCTGTCGCTATCCGTCACCCGGAGCCGTGGATCCGCGGCCGCGGTGGTGCTGGCCGAGGTCGCCGCATGAGCGACGCGATCGAAGCCAAGATCCGCGAGGTCATCGCCCAGCACGCCCGCCTGCCGGTCGACGTCGCCTCGCTCTCCGACGACGACGACCTGTTCCAGGCCGGGATGTCCTCGCACGCCAGCGTCAGCGTGATGCTCGGCCTCGAGGATGCGTTCGACGTCGAGTTCCCCGACGAGATGCTCAAGCGCAACGTGTTCGAGAGCATCTCGGCGATCGGGGCCGCGCTGCGCAAGCTCGAAGCGGATGTGGCGGCATGAGCACGGTCATCGGTCGCGATCAGGCCCTGATCGACGGCGTCAAGGAGATCGCGCGGGACGTCTCGGCGGTGCACGCCGGCGACGTCGACCGCAACGCCCGCTTCCCTGAGGAGTCGATCGACGCGCTGCGGGAGATCGGCGCCCTCGGGGCGTTCGTCCCGTCCGCCCTCGGTGGCGGCGAGGTGTCGCTGCCGACGCTCGCTGAGTGCTGCTTCGAGCTAGGCAAGTGCTGCGCGGCGAGCGCGATGGTGTTCGCCATGCACCAGATCCAGGTCGTGACCCTCGTTCGCCACCTCGACCCCGGATCGTTCTTCGAGACCTACCTGGCCGAGGTCGCCGGCGATGGCCGGCTGATCGCCTCGGTCACCTCCGAGGTCGGCAGCGGCGGCGACATGGGACGATCGGTGGCCCCGGTCACCGACGCGGGTGACGGCACGCTGACCTTCGAGAAGCAGGCGCCGACGGTGAGCTACGGCGAGCACGCCGACGATCTGCTGACGACGCTGCGGCGCTCGCCGGACGCCGAGCCGAACGATCAGGTGGCGGTCCTCACCCGTCGCGGCGAGGCTGAGCTCGAGCGGACGGGGACCTGGGACGTGCTCGGGATGCGGGGGACGTGCTCCCCCGGCTTCGTCGTGCGCGCCCGGTTCGCCCCCGAGCAGGTGCTCGCGACCCCGTTCTCGAAGGTGGCGACCGAATCGATGGTCCCGGTCTCCCACATCCTGTGGTCGCATCTGTGGCTGGGGATCGCCGAGGATGCGTTTGCCCGGGCGCGGGCCTTCGTCCGCGCCGCGGCCAAGCGCAAGCCCGGCGAGCCGCTCCCCGCCGCGCAGCGGCTGTCGCGGCTGATGAGCGAGCTGTCGCTGCTCCGGGCCGAGGTCACTGCCGCGTTGGCTGACTTCGAGGCCGCCTCGGCGGAGCCCGGCCGGCCCCGTCTGTCGCAGATGGCCTCCGTGCTGCGGTTCAACAACCTCAAGATCGCGGCGTCCGAGCACGCGGCCGAGGTCTGCCGGGGAGCGCTCGAGGTGTCCGGGATCATGGGGTTCAAGAACGACACTCCGTTCAGCGTCGGGCGCCATCTGCGAGATGCGATGTCCGGGGCGCTGATGATCGCCAACGAGCGCATCCACGACACGAACGCCGGGCTGCTGCTGATCGCCAAGGACGTCTGATGTCCACGGCGAAGGAGGTCTGATGCCCGAGTTCCGTGCCGGCACCCCCGAGCAGACCGGGCTGCTCGACGACCTCGTCGAGGCTGGCCTGCTGACCCGATCCGGGGTCCATGGCGTGTACGCCCGGGGCGCCGGGTTCGAGCGCGTCCGGCTGGCGTTCGACGCGCTCGTCACCCGCACCGCTGCGCCCGAGTCCCCGGAGCCGATGCACTTCCCGCCGCTGCTCCCACGGGAGCAGCTCGAGACGTTCGGCTATCTCGGCTCGTTCCCGCACCTTGCGGGGAGCGTGTTCTCGTTCGACGGCGGTGAGGTGGAGGCGGCCGAGCTCGCCGATGTTGCCTCGCGGCACGAGGACTGGAGCTCGTTCCAGGAGATGACCGAGATGGTCCTCACTCCGGCCGCCTGCTACCCGCTGTACCCGGCCGTCGCCGCCCGTGGGCCGCTGCCCGAGGGTGGCCTGACCCTCGACACCGGCGACGCCTACGTGTTCCGGCGCGAGCCGTCCGACGATCCCGCCCGGATGCAGATCTTCCACATGCGGGAGATCGTGCGCGTCGCCGAGAGCACGACGGTGATCGCGTGGCGCGAAGGCTGGCGGGGACGGGCAGAGGCGCTGCTCAAGGGCCTCGGGCTCGACCTCGAGCTCGACGTCGCCAACGACCCGTTCTTCGGCCGCACCGGACGGCTGCTCGCCGCCGCCCAGCGTGAGCAGGAGCTCAAGTGGGAGCTGCTCGCGCCCGTCGCGGGCAACCCGACGGCGATCGCCTCGTCGAACTACCACCAGGACCACTTCGGCCACACCTGCGAGCTGCAGACGAGCAGTGGCGAGCCCGCCCACACCGGGTGCATGGCGTTCGGCGAGGAGCGCGTGACCCTGGCGCTGTTCAGCGCCCATGGTCTCGACATCGACGCCTGGCCCGAGTCGGTCCGCCAGACCCTCCAGCTGTCGAGCTGAGGTGGGCTCGCCCGTGACCGACGTCGTCTCCCTGTGGGGGATGCAGATCGGCGAGCACCGGCCTCACGCGGTCCACGCGCCGGGGCGGACCTACCTGGAGACCAACTGCTACGCCGACGTGCTGATCGAGCTCGTCCACGCCCGGGGCGATGAGCCGCTGGCGATGCTCGGCTCGATCGTCCGGACCGACTGGGAGGGCGATCAGTTCACGTACGCCAAGCCGCTCGGCGCCGACCTCGACCGGCTTTACGGCATCGACATCCACGAGATGCTCCCGTATCGGACGCTGCCCGAGCACATCGAGGAGCAGCTCCGCCAGGGCCGCACGGTGCTCGTCGAGATCGATGCGTTCTATCTCCCCGACACCGCGGCGACGAGCTACGGCCGTGAGCACCTGAAGACGACGGTCGCGCCCGAGGCGATCGACCGCGCGGCGGAGTGGATGCGCTACTTCCACAACGCCGGCTTCTACGAGCTCCAGGGCGAGGACTACCGCGGCGCGTTCCGGATGCTCGAGCACTTCACCGACGACGTGATGGACCCGTTCACCGAGGTCGTCACGTTCGACGCCGGCCCGCGTCTCACCGGGGAGGAGCTCCGTGCCCAGGCGCGGGAGCTGCTCACCCATCACCTCCGCCGGCGTCCGGAGCGGAACCCGTTCGCGGCCTGGGCGGCACAGCTGAAGGACGACCTTCCACGGCTCCTCGAGGGCTCCGAGGAGGACTATCACGAGTACGCGTTCGTGACCGCCCGGATGGTCGGCTCGGCGTTCGAGCTGCTGGCCGATCATGTCGAGTGGGTCCTCGGGGATGACGGGGCAGTCGCCGCGGCCGCCTTCGGGCGCATCGTCGACGGCTCGAAGACCGTCTCGTTCCGGCTCGCCCGCCGCCGGGCGTTCGATCCCGACGCCGCGATGGCTTCGATGATCGAGGCCTGGGACGAGGGGATGGCATCGCTCCGGGACATCCTGGAGGGGTGAGGGCGGTGGCGAGCGAGGCCGCCACCCTGACCGCGCTGGGAGCGGGCTGGGAGATCACGAGCAGCGCGCCCGACGCATGGGCCTCGCCGGCCGAGGCCGCCGAGCACGGCGACTGGCGATCGGCCACGGTGCCGGGCACGGCGGCGGGGGCGGTGGCCGACGATGGCGCACGCGACTTCGACGCCGAGGACTGGTGGTTCCGGGTCCGGTTCGAAGGCCCGGAGGTGCCGGATGACGCCCGCGCGCTGCTCCAGCTCGACGGCGTGGCCACCGTCTGCGAGGTGTTCCTCGGCGGCGAGGAGATCCTCCGCTCGGAGTCGATGTACCGCGGCCACGAGCTCGATGTCACCGACCGCCTCGGCGAGGAGAACGAGCTCGTGATCGCCTGTCGGGCGCTGCGCCCGCGGCTCGTCCGGCGCCGGCGCCCGTCCGCCCGCTGGCGGACCCGCGTGGTCGACAACGGCAATCTGCGCTGGTTCCGCACGATGATGTTCGGGCGCTCGCCGGGATTCGCGCCGCGGCCGGGGGTGGTCGGGCCGTGGCGCCCGGTCGGTCTGCAGGTGCGCGGTCCGCGGGATCCATATGCCGTGACGGTCCGTGCGACGCTCGACGGTGCCGACGGCCGGGTGACGGTCGGCGGGCGGATCGGCGACCCCGGCGCTCGGGTCGAGGTCGCCGTCGGGCCCCACCGCCGGGCGCTCGAGTGCGCGCCGGACGGTGCCTTCACCGGGGAGCTGCGGATTTCCGCGCCCGCGCTGTGGTGGCCCCACACCCATGGGCATCCGGAGCGGCACACGCTGACGATCGAGGTCGACGGCACGGTCCGGCACACCCGGCAGGTCGGCTTCCGCGCGCTGCGCTGGGCGCAGGACATCGCGCGGGACGGGCTCGCGCTTGAGGTGAACGGCGTGCCGGTGTTCGCGCGCGGGGCGGTGTGGACGCCGGCGGATCTCGTCGGGATGGCTCCGGGAGCGGAGCGGCTCCGTGAGCTGCTCGAACGCGTTCACGACGGCGGCATGAACATGCTCCGCGTCGTGGGCACCGGAGCCTACGAGACGCCGGAATTCCACGATCTGTGCGACGAGCTCGGGATCCTCGTGTGGCAGGACCTGATGTTCGCCAACCTCGACTACCCGTTCGCCGACGCGGATTTCGAGGCTGAGGCCGAAGCGGAGGCCCGTGAGGTGCTGGCCGGGCTCGTCGGCCGGCCGAGTCTGGCCGTCGTGTGCGGCAACTCCGAGGTCGAGCAGCAGGCGGCGATGCTCGGGCTGGAGCGGGACCTCGGCCGCGCCCCGTTCTACGACGAGCGCGTCCCAGCGATCCTCGCCGAACTCGGTGGCGACTGTGCGTACGTCCCCAGCACTCCGTACGGCGGTGCGCTGCCGTTCCACCCGGGCGAGGGGATCGCCCACTACTTCGGCGTGACCGGCTACTTCCGGCCGCCCGAGGACGCCCGCCGGGCCGGTGTGCGGTTCGCGGCCGAGTGCCTGGCGTTCGCCAACGTCCCCGACGAGGTCGACGTGCCGGTCCACCACCCCCGCTGGAAGGAGGGGGTCATGCGCGACGCGGGGACCGGCTGGGACATCGGCTCGGGCTGGGACTTCGATGATGTGCGTGACCACTACCTGGGGCTGCTGTTCGGCGTCGACCCCGTCGCGCTGCGGCGCTACGACCATGAGCGGTACCTCGAGCTCTCGCGGTTCGCCTCGGGCGAGGTGATGGCCGCGGTGATCGGCGAGTGGCGGCGAGCGGCCTCGCCGTGCCGCGGGGCGCTCGTACTGTGGTGCAAGGACATGGCCCCCGGCGCCGGGCTCGGCGTCCTCGACCACCGGGGGTTGCCGAAGGTCGCCTTCCACCACCTCCGCCGAGCGTTCGCCCCGGTCGCGGTGTGGAGCACCGACGAGGGCATCGGAGGGATCGAGGCTCACGTCGCCAACGACCGAGCCGAACCACTGCACGCGACGCTGCGGGTCGCGACCTACCGGGATTTCGAGGAGCCGGTCGACCGGGCCGAGCAGCAGATTGACTTGCCCGCCCACGGAAGTGCATCATTCAACGTCGAGGACATAGTGGGCAGGTTCGTCGATGCGGCGTGGGCCTACCGCTTCGGCGAAGCGACGCAGAACCTCATCGTGCTGACCCTGGAGACAGTCAACGGAGCGGGGGGCCGGGTGCTCTCCCAATCCTTCGTGATGCCGGCGGGCAGGCCGGCCCGAGAGCCCGCGGCCGCGCGGCTCGGCCTCACCGCCAAGCTGTGCGGCGCAGACGGACCGAACCCCGAGGTCCTGCTCGCGACGCGCCGCTTCGCCTACGGGGTCCGGATCCAGGTCCCGGGGTTTCTCGCCGAGGACGACGCGTTCTCGATCGAGCCCGGGTGCGAGCGGCACGTCCCGCTCCGGCGTACCGGGGAGCGGGGCGGGGAACGTGGCACGCTGACCGCGCTCAACCTGCGCGGGAGCCTTCCGGTGAGCGAGGAAGCCGCATGAGCGCCTCCGCGGGACTGCCCCCGGCGTCGCCGATCGACGGCCGTCCGCTGTGGCTCGATCTCGGTCACGAACCGCTGCTCACCTTCCTCCATGAGCCCGAGGGTGCGGCGAAACCGACCGCGGTCCTGTTCGTCCCGCCGTTCGGTTGGGATGAGATGACCTCCTATCGCGCCCGGCGCAACTGGGCTCGCGCGCTCGCGGCGGCCGGCTACCCGACTGGGCGCTTCGACCTGCCCGGGAGTGGCGACAGCGGCGGGTGGCCGTCGGATCCCGGCCAGGTTGCCGGCTGGTCGCGGGCCACCGCGGGGATGATCGACTGGCTGCGCCGTCGCACGGGAGCGTCGAGGCTGGCCGTGATCGGCATCGGGCTCGGCGGGATCCTCGCCTGTCAGGCGATCGCCGAGGGCTCCGCGGTCGACGATCTCCTCTTGTGGGCGGTTCCGGCCGATGGGCGCACGCTGATCCGCGAGCACCGTGCCTACGCGCGGATGATCGCCGCCGGCTACGCCCCCGAGCACCGACCCGAAGGCGGTGCCGAGGTGGAGGTCCAGGTCGATGCAGAGGATCTCGTCGGCTACAGGATGACCGCCGAGACGGCCGAGGATCTGCGCGGGATCAAGTTGACCTCGCTGCGGTTTGCCGCGCCGCCCCGGCGCGTGCTGCTGCTCGACCGCGATGGAATCGCGGTCCCGGAGAAGGTCCGCGGCCTGTTCGCCACCGCCGACGTCGAGGTGCAGGAGCGCACGACGGACGACCTTGCCGCTCTGCTGGCGATCCCTCAGCAGGCCCAGACGCCGACGGCGACGATCCAGCGTTCGATCGAGTGGCTCGGGGCCGCCCCGGAGGGAGCGTCCCCGCCGCAGACGGCCGAGCCTGACCCGGCCGAGGTCGAGGCCGTCGAGCTCGCGGACGGGCCCGCACGGGTACGCGAGCGGGTCGTGGAGATCGAGACCCACGGGCAACGGCTGTTCGGGATCCTCACCGAGCCGGTCGGTCGCCCGACGAGCCCGTACACCGCGGTCTTCCTCAGCGCCGGCGCACTCCGTCGAACCGGGGTCAGTCGCGTGTGGGTCGAGCTCGCCCGGCGGTGGGCGGCCCGGGGTGTCCCATGCCTGCGCTTCGACCAGGCCGGGATCGGCGACTCGACGGGCGACGAGGCGGAGAATGTCCCGAACTCCTCGCTGTACGCCGAGATCTCCACCGCGAGGGTCCTCGGGATCATGGACTGGCTCGCCGCCGAGGGGCTCCCGCCGCGGTTCATCACCGTCGGCTCCTGCTCCGGCGCGTTCTGGGGGCTCCACTGCGCGGTCGCCGACGAGCGCGTCCGGGCCGCACTGATGATCAACCTGTACGCCTGGGACTACAGCCCGGAGCTCGTGCGCGAGCGGGCGACCGCACTCGCCGTCGGCGCTCTGCGCTCGCGGTTCTGGAAACGGCTCCTCCGTCGGAACATCACGCTCGCGGAGCTGCGACAGAAGCTGCAGACCGTCACGCCGCGCAAGCTCACCGCCGGCGTCGGGCACCCCGTCGAGCGGGCGCAGAACGCCGAGCTCGAAGCGGCCTTCGACCGCCTCCGGGACCGCGACGTGCACATGCTGATCATGCTCAGCCGGGAGATTCCCCTGCTCATGCAGTTCGGTCGGCTCGGCACCCTGGAGCGGCTCGACCGCTGGCCGAACCTCGTCTACGAGAGCATCCCCTCGCCGGACAACCTGTTCCGGGCACTTCCGCTCCAGAGGCAGGTTCACGCTGCACTCGACCGCGCGCTCGATCACATGCTCGGTGCCCACACGGATGGGGCGGAGGCGCCCACGGCCGCGTCGGGACCCGGTCCGATCGGTCGGCTACCGTAGCCCGCCGATGGTCGAACCTCCGAGCACTCAACGTTGCCGCCCGGCGGCCGCGACCGCGTAGCGACCATCGCCTTGTCCGACTCCTCCGTACCCCGGCGCCGCGGCGCCGTGATCGGCCTCGGGATGATCGGCCGCCATCACGCGCGGTTGCTCCAGAGCTCTGACCGCGTCGCGTTCGCCGGTGCCGTCGACCCCGGTGGGGACCGCTACCGCGCCGTCCACGACCCGGCGCTGGTGTTCGGGTCGGTCGACGAGCTGCTCGCCGCCGGCGGGCTCGACTTCGCGATCGTGGCCGTCCCCACCGAGCTCCATCTCCCGATGGCCGAGCAGCTCGGCGCGGCGGGGGTGGCGATGCTGATCGAGAAGCCGCTCGCCTCCTCCAGCGCGGCCGCCCGGGAGATCGTCGCGCTGTGTGCCAGGGCCGGCGTGCTCGGCGCGGTCGGCCACGTCGAACGCTTCAACCCCGCGCTCCAGGAGCTCCGCCGGCGGCTGCTCGACGGTCAGATCGGCCGCCTGTTCACGGCCTCCACGATCCGCAGCGGCCCCTTCCCGGCCCGGATCCAGGACGTCGGCGTCGTCAAGGACCTCGCGACGCACGACATCGATCTCGTGAGCTGGCTGGCCGATTCGCAGATCGCCACCGTCGCGGCCCAGATCCAGCACCTCGCCGGCCGCGAGCACGAGGACCTGGTCCTCGCGATCGGATCGCTGCGCTCCGGCGCGGCGTTCAACACCGTCGTCGACTGGGTGTCGCCGACGAAGACCCGCCGCACGCGCGTGCTCGGCGAGCGCGGCCTGCTCGAGGCGGACACGCTCACCGGCGACCTGATGTTCTACGAGAACGGGGAGATCGGCGTGGTGTGGTCGGCCGCACAGCAGTTCCGCGGCGTGAGCGAGGGCAACGTCACCAAATACGCACTCCGCCGTGAGGAGCCGCTGCGGATCGAGCATCGAGATGTTCCTCGACCGGCTCGACGGGAAGCGGGAGGCCGACATCGTGACGCTCGAGAAGGGCGTGGAGATCGTCGAGGTCGCCGAGGCGGTGCTGGAGAGCGCGCACTCCGGCCAGACCGTCACCCTGCCCACGGTGGGGGTGAGCTGATGCGGGTCGTCGTCGTCGCGCTCGGCAAGATCGGCCTGCCCCTGGCGGCGAAGATCGCCCTCGCGGGCCACGAGGTCGTCGGCTGCGACGTCGATCAGCGCGTGGTCGAACTGGTCAAGCGCGCGCAGGAGCCGTTCCCGGGCGAGGCAGGGCTCGCCGAGGCGCTCGCCGAGGTCATCGGCAGCGGCCGGTTGCGCGCCGTGAGCGACACCGCGGCGGCCGTGGGGGATGGTGCCGACCTCGTGATCGCCGTTCCGCCCGTCGTCGTCGACGAGGCGGCCCGGCCGGACTTCTCGATCCTCGACGCCGTCGTGCGCGACATCGCACGCGGCCTGCAGCCCGGCACCGTGGTGAGCATCGAGACGACGATCCCCGTCGGCACCACCCGTCAGCGTGTCGCCCCGGAGCTGGCCGAGATCTCGGGCCTCGTCCCGGAGCGGGACTTCTTCGTCGTCCACAGCCCGGAGCGGGTGTACTCGGGGCGGATCTTCGCCGACCTGGAGAACTACCCGAAGCTCGTCGGCGGCTGCAGCCCCGAGGGCGAGCGCCGGGCGGCCGAGCTCTACCGCGGGTTCCTCTCCGCCGAGGTGAGGGAACTCGGATCAGCCGAGGCGGCCGAGCTGACGAAGCTCGCCGAGACGACCTATCGCGACGTCAACATCGCGCTGGCCAACGAGTTCGCGCGGTTCGCCGACCGCCACGGCATCGACGTCGAACTCGTGATCGAAGCCGCGAACTCCCAGCCCTTCTCCCACATCCATCGCCCGGGAGTGGCCGTCGGCGGCCACTGCATCCCGGTCTACCCGCGCTTCTACCTCAGCGGCGATGCGGAGGCCCGCCTGCCCGCCGTCGCCCGGGAGGTCAACGAGGCGATGCCCGGCTACGCCGTGACGCTGCTCGCCGAGGAGCTCGGCGAGGACCTGCGGGGCGCCGCGATCGTGATCCTCGGTGTCAGCTATCGCGGGAAGGTGAAGGAGACGGCTTTCTCAGGCGCGTTCCCGCTCGCGACGGAGCTTCGCCGCCGTGGGGCGACCGTGCTCGCCGCCGACCCGCTGTACACCGACGAGGAGCTGTCCGACCTCGGCTTCACGCCGTGGACCGGGGAGGCGGTCGCCGGGGCCGTCGTGCAGGCCGACCATCCGGAATACCGCTCGCTCGTCCCGACCGACCTCGCCGGGATCCGGGTGATCGTCGACGGCCGCGGAGTCCTCGACCCCGGGCCGTGGAGCGAGGCAGGGGTCGCGCTGCGGCGGATCGGTCGGGGCTGACCCGGCCACGGCCGTCGCTGCCCTGACGGTGAGCGGGCCCGGGCGGCTCAACATCTAGGCTGCAGGGCATGGCCCCGGTCCGGACCCAGGCTCCCCGCTGGCTCGACGAGCGGTCCTGGCGGCGGCTCGCGCGCCGGCTCAAGGCTGCCCTCGCCGCGGCACGGAACTCAGGGTCGGCGGCCCTCGCCGGCGTCACAGCGACGGTGCCCGGATCAGATCGATCCGGTGGCCGTGATCGCCGCCTCACGGGCCTCCGGCGAGGCGTGGTTCGCGTTCGAGCAGCCCGAGCGCCGCCACGCCGCCCTTGCCGCTCTCGGCACGGCGGTCGAGCTGCGTGGCGAGCGCGGAGAGCGGTTCACGGACCTCGCCCGACAGTGGAGGGCGCTCGTGGCCCGCGGCGCGTTTGATTCGCCCGGCGCGGTGCCGGGCTCCGGTCCGGTCGCGCTCGGTGGCCTGTCGTTCAGCGGCGACGACCCCGGGGGCGGCCCGTGGAGCGCCTTCGGCGCCGCGACGCTCATCGTGCCGGCGGTCGCGCTTGCTCGCCGTGACGCGGAGACGTGGCTCACCGTCACTGTCCGCGTCGAGGCCGACGACACCGTCGAGGAGCTCCTCGTCGGGATCGAGCGCCGGCTCGCCGGGCTCCGGATCGCTCCGTTGCCCTTGTACGACCCCGCTCCGGTGGGCGAGACCGTCGTGCGCAGCGTGATGCCCCCGTCGCACTACGAGGAGGCCGTCGCGCGCGCGGTGCAGCGGATCCGCGCCGGCGAGCTGGAGAAGGTCGTGCTCGCCCGCGAGGTCGAGGTCATCGCCCCGGCCGAGCACGATCCGGCGGCCGTGCTCGGCGTGCTCCGAGAGGCCTTCGCCGTCTGCTTCGTCTACGCGGTCGGCCGGGGCGAGGCGACGTTCCTCGGCGCGAGCCCGGAGCTGCTCGTCCGGCGCGAGGGGGCCCGGGCGAGCACCGTCGCCCTCGCCGGATCGACCCGGCGCAGCGCCGATCCCGGCCGTCGACGACCACCTCGGCGAGCAGCTGCTGCACAGCGCCAAGGACCGCGAGGAGAACGCGATCGTCGCCCGCCAGGATCGACCCGCGCGCTACGGCCGCACGCGGTGTGGGTCACCGTGGCGCCGGAGCCGGGGCTCGTGCAGGTGGCGAACATCCAGCACCTCGGCCGATGCCGATCCGCGCCCAGCTGGCCCGATCGCTCGGGCGCGATCGAGCTCGCCGGTCTGCTCCATCCCACCCCGGCGGTCGGTGGCGAGCCGTGGCCGGTGGCCGAGCGGCTCCTGCCGGCGCTCGAGGGCTTCGACCGCGGCCTGGTACGCCGCGCCGTTCGGGTGGACCGACTCCACGCGGGGACGGCGAGTTCTGCGTGGCGCTGCGGTGTGCGCTGCTCGCGCGGCCGGCATGCCCGCGCTGTTCGCCGGCGCCGGGATCGTCGCGGACTCCGACCCCGCCGCCGAGCTCGCCGAGACCGAGGTCAAGCTCCAGGCGCTGCTTCCGCTGCTCGCGGGCTAGTCGGCGCCCAGCGCGTCGCAGCGCGGCGGTGGCCGCCGCCGCGACCTCGCGGTGGAGCGCCAGGTTCGCCTCGCGCTCGGTCCGGACCTCGATGATCGTCGTGCCGCGGGACCGCAGCGCGCGGGTCGAGCGCGGCCTCGAGCTCGGCGCCGGTCCGTCGGGTCGTCGTGGCCGAGCCCGTACAGCGCGGCCGCGTGCGGCGAAGTCCAGGCCGTGGGGGGTTGCCACGTGCTCCTCGAACGCGTCCGCCTCGCCGGCGACCGGCAGGAAATGGAAGATGCCCCCGCCGTCGTTGTTGAGCAGCACGATCGTCAGCTCCACGCCGAGCCGGCGCGCCGCGAGCAGGCCTCCGAGGTCATGGGCGAGTGCGACGTCGCCGATCAGCAGCACGACCGGCCCGTCGCTCACCGCGGCCGCGCCGAATGCCGCCGACACCGTGCCGTCGATGCCGTTCGCGCCCCGCGATTGGCGAGCACGCGGGGGCCGGCTGTCGCGCGCGGCGACGAACTCCTCGACGTCGCGGATCGGCATCGAGGAGGCGACGAACAGTGTCGCCTCGGCGCGGGAGCCACTCGACCAGGCGCCGGGCCGCGAGCCGGCTCGGAGAGCCCCTCGCCGAGCGTCGCCTCGATCGCGTCGGCCACGCTCCGGTCGGCGGCACGCCAGGCCGCGAGCCACCCGGCCGGTCGACCTCGTCCGGCGGCCCGGGCAGCGCCGAGACCCGGCGGGCGACGACGGCGTCGCCGGGTCCTGCCAGCGTGGCGCCGGGATCGACCGTCGACCTGCTCGACGTCGTCGAGGCCGGCGAGCCAGGTGCGCAGTGGCTTGGAGGTCGGCAGCTCGCCGATCCGGACGACGAGCTCGGGCCGGTGCGCGGCGGTGAACGCTCGCGGTCGCGAGCAGCAGGTCGTAGTGGGCGATCGCCGCCGGACCGCGCCGCGCCGACAGCGTCGGCAGCACCGGCGAGCGCCGGGGCCCCGGCGACCTCGGCCGCGTCGGGCCGCCCCGCGCCGGCGACGATCACCGGCCGGCGGGCGGCGGACGGGAGCGGGCCGGCGCCGGGGAGCTGGCGGCTCGGCCGCTCCACCCACGGGCCGCCGCCCGGGCCGGCCCGGCACCGGATCCTCGGGCAGCTCGCCGCCCGGGGACGAGCGGCTCGCGCAGGGGGAAGTTGAGGTGCACCGGGCCGGCGGCACCGCGCCCGAGCGCGGTCCAGTATGCACGGCAGGCGAGGGCGCGCATCCAGCGCAGGCGCTCCGGCGTGGCGTCGTGGACGCCGACCTCGAAGAACCAACGCACCGCGCGGCCGAACAGCTCGATCTGGTCGATCGTCTGCCCGGCGCCCGACCTCGCGCAGCTCCGGCGGCCGGTCGGCGGTCGAGCACGATCAGCGGCACCCGCGCCTGGAACGCCTCGATCACCGCCGGCGCCAGGTTCGCCGCCGCCGTCCCGGAGGTGCACGGTGACCGCCACCGGCCGTGCCGCGCGCCTTCGCCGCGCCGAGGGCGAAGAAGCCGGCGCACCGCTCGTCGATGTGCGAGTACGCAGGCGAGCCTCGGCTCGCGCACGAGCGAGAGCATGCATCGGGGTGTTCCGCGAGCCGGGGGAGGTGGCAGCCTCGCGCATCCCGCAGCGGGCGAGCTCGTCGCAGAACGCGCGCAGCAGGATGTGAGCTGCCGGGGTGGTCATCGCGCTCCCGCGACCGGCGACGATCCACCGGCGCAGCAGCGGATCGACCAGCCGGTAGCCGGCGCGGTGCCGCCCGGTCGGCCGCGATGTCCCCGCGACTGCACCAGCGACTCGATCGCCTGTTCCATCGCGCCGCCGCGCGAGCCGCCGACGTGCTGCTGGGTTGAGCGGGCGTACGGCGAGCGGTCGGTGGCGACGGCGAGCAGGGCACGGCGCTGGCCGGCCCCGAGGCCGGACCACGCCGAGCGGAGCTCATCCGGCGATCTCGACCGTGAGCACGCGGTGGAGAGCCCGCACCCAGTGCTCCTCGTCGGCCTCGGCCCGGGCCGGGGTCTCCTCCCACAGGAAGTGGGCGAGCAGCATCGTGCGCTGCGGATGGCCGCCGGCCACGTCGAGCAGTGGTGCGAGCGCGCGCACCGAGCCGGCGGCCCGTGGCCCGGAAGCGCTTCTCGAGGTGCGACGGCGGCGTCCTCGGGGGCGAGCGGGACGAGGTCGACCGAGCGGGCCTGGGCGAAGAACGCCCGCCGCCGGCTGGTGAACAGCTCGCGCATCATCCCGACATGTGACCCGGTGAAGACGTAGCTCGCGGCGTCGGCGTGCTTCTCGATCTCGCTGCGGATCACCGCGTCCATCTTGGCGTGTGCGGTGAGCACGTCCTGGAACTCGTCGAACGCGATCAGGCACCGCCGGCCACTGCGCTCGGCCACGCGCTGGGGGAGGGCGAGCCGTTCGAGCAGCGGCTGCTGGGCCCGGGCGTCGGCGAGTTCGAGGCTGGCCGGCGTGAGATTCGGACCCGAGGCGGAGCGTCGCCCGGACACCGTCGAACCACCGGGCGAGCGGCCCGCGGAGCTGCTCGTCGTACGCGCGCTCGATCCGCTCGGCGATGTCCGCCGCGGTGACGACGCCGAAGAAGTTGACGTACACCGGCAGGAGGCCGGTGAGCTCGGCCTCGTGCAGCAGCGCGAGCAGCAGTGAGGTCTTGCCGTACCGTCGCGGGGCGACGAGCCGGACGTTGTGCGAGCCGTCGGCGAGCTCGATCATCGCCGCGAGCTCATCGCGGCGGTCGATCATGTCCGCGGGCTCGACGGGGCTGCTGTAGCGGAACGGGTTCACAATGGCTCTAGGATACAGAGCCAGATGGCTACGCAAGACAGAGCCAGGATCGTCCTGCTGCACGGCTTCACGCTCACAGGGCAGAGCTGGGATCCGGTCCGGCGCGCCCTGCCGGACGGCGTCGCCGCGCTGACGCCGGACATCCGCGGCCACGGCACCCGCAGCGCGGAGCGGCCGGTCGATCTCGACGCCGTGCTCGGCGATCTCGACGTGCTGGTTCCGGCCGGCGCGACGCTCGCGGGCTATTCGATGGGCGGCCGGCTCGCGCTCCACGCCGCGCTCGACCCGCGGATCGCCGGACGGATCGCCCGGCTCGTGCTGATCGGGGCGAGCCCCGGGCTGGCCGACGCGCGGCGAGCGCGCCGAGCGGCGGGCGGCCGATGAGCGGCTCGCCGATGAGATCGAGCCCCTGGCGATCGAGATGGTCGCCGACCGCTGGGCCCGGACGCCGGTGCTCGCCGACCAGCCGGACGCGGTGCGCCGCGCGGCGCGCGCCGACCGGCTGCGGAGCTCGCCGGCCGGGCTCGCGGCGGCGCTCCGTGGCCTCGGCACCGGGGCGCTGCCGTCGCTGTGGGGGCGGCTCGGTGAGCTGACGGTGCCGGTGGCGCTCGTCGTCGGCGAGCGGGACGCCAGGTTCACCGCCACGGCCGCGCGCGATGGCTGCCGAGATGTCGGCGGGCGAGGTGATCGCCGTCGCCGGTGCGGGGCATGCCGTGCAGCTCGAGCAGCCCGGCCGGGTGGCCGAGATCCTCGCCGGGGCCTAGCCGGCGTACCACTCGAGCAGACCGTCGCCGAGGCCCGGTCCATCCGGGATCGCGATCGTCCCGTCACGGGCGGGGATCGGGTCGGCGGCCTCGAACAGCGACAGCGTGGCCAGCCCGCGATGGGCGGTCGGGCACCAGCGCGGCGGCGGCGTGGAGCGCGGCGGCGATCCCGAGCGGGCCGTCGAACGTCGACGCCAGGTAGACCTCGTAGCCCGCACGGCCCGCGCCCGGCGAGCGGCGGCGAGCAATCCGGTGAGGCCGCCGCAGCTCGAGATCTTCAGGCACACCGCGTCGCAATGGCGGCGGTCGAGCGCGCCGGGCAGCCGCGCGCTCTCGTCGATCGCGATCGGTACGAGCGACTCGGCCGCGACCCGCTCGATGCCCTCGAGGCCGTGGCAGGGCTCCTCGCAGGCGTCGATCTCGGCCGGGGCAAGGGCGCGCAGGACGGCGATCGCCTCCTCGGGCTCCCAGGCGCCGTTGGCGTCGACGCGGATCCTCATGTCCGGTCCGGCGGCCGCGCGCACCGCCGCCACCCGGCCGGCATCGTCCCCGATCCCCACCTTCAGCTTGACCGTGTTGAAGCCGGCCCGGGCCGCGGCGGCCGCCCGGGCGGCCGCGCCGGCTCGGTCGGGGGCGGCGATCGTGGCGTTGACCTCGATCGGGGTCGGCTCCGCGCGAGGCCCGGCGAGCAGCCGCCACACCGGGGTCCGCCGCCGCCGGCCCTCGAGGTCCCACAGGGCGAGGTCGATCGCCGCGATCGCCTGGGGCAGCACGGCGACGCTCGCGCAGGCCCGCAGGAGCTCCTCGCGCGGGGTGGCGGGCGCCGCCCCCGCAAGCACCGCCCGGCAGTCCTCGAGCGCGGCCAGCACCTCGTCGACGGCGACCCCGTCGTAGCTCTCCAGCGGCGCCGCCTCGCCGTCGCCGACCAGCCCCGACGCCGGGTCGGCGACGGTCACGCGGACGAGCGTGCGGCGCGTCACGTCGCCGTGCGAGGCGACCATCGGCGCGCGCAGTTGCGCCCCGATCACCGCGACGTCGAGTCTCACCGGCTCAGCAGGAGCCCCGCCGACAGCAGCATGCAGAACGCCAGCTGGAGCATGCCCGTCTGCGCGAGCGCCGCGTTGAGCGAGGGCCCGTCGGTGTGGTTGCGGACCTGGCGCACGAGCGGCGCCGCGACCGGCAGGGTGAGCCACGGCAGCAGCACCCACGCCGTGAGCGGGCCGAACAGCCATGTCACCGGGGCCAGCAGGTACGCGAGGTACACGATCACCGCGAACAGGTCCCGCGTCCGCGCACGGCCGAGCCTGACGGCGAGCGTGCGCTTGCCCGCGCGGCGGTCGGTGTCGATGTCGCGGAAGTTGTTGACGACGAGGATCGCCGCGGCGAGCAGCCCGACGGGCACCGACAGGGCGAAGGCCTCCCAGTGGAGATGCTGGACCTGGACGAAGAACGACCCGGCGACCGCGACGACGCCGAAGAACAGGAACACGAAGACCTCGCCGAGCCCCTCGTAGCCGTACGGCTTCGGTCCGCCCGTATAGGCGACCCCGGCGAGGATCGAGGCCGCCCCGACGAGCAGCAGCCCCCAGCCGGCGACGGCGATCAGGTAGATGCCGAACAGGACCGCGATACCGAACGAGACGTAGGTCGCGATCAGGACCTGCCGCGGCGGGACGAGGCCGCCCGCGGTGACCCGGACGGGGCCGAGCCGATCCTCGGTGTCGGCGCCGCGGCGTGCGTCGGAGTAGTCGTTGGAGAGGTTCGTGCCGACCTGGATGAACACTGCGCCGAGCAGCGCGGCGATGAACCTCAGCGGATGGAAGATCCCGGCGAAACCAGCCAGGGCGGTTCCGACGAGCACCGGCGCGACGGCGGCCGGGAGCGTCCGCGGCCGCGCGGCCATCAGCCAGATCTTGACCCCGCTCGGGGCGGAGGTGCTCATCAGGGGCGGTGCGGGAACTGTGAGAAGTCTGGACGGCGCTTCTCGACGAATGCCTGGCGGCCCTCCGCCGCCTCGTCGCTCATGTAGAAGAGGAGATTGGCGTCGTGGGCGAGCTGCTGGATTCCGGACAGCCCGTCCTCCTCGGCGTGGAAGCTCGCCTTTAGCAGGCGGAGCGCGAAGGGGGAGAGGGCGAGCATCTCGCGGCACCAGCTCACCGTCTCGTCCTCGAGCCGCTCGAGCGGGACGACGGTGTTGACGAGCCCCATCTCAAGGGCCTGCTGGGCGTCGTACTGACGGCACAGGAACCAGATCTCCTTCGCCTTCTTCGGCCCGACCAGCCGGGAGAGGACCGACGCCCCGAAGCCGCCGTCGAACGAGCCGACCTTCGGTCCGGTCTGCCCGAAGCGGGCGTTCTCGGCCGCAATCGTGAGGTCGCAGATGACGTGCAGGACGTGGCCGCCGCCGACGGCGTAACCGGCCACCATCGCCACGACGGGCTTCGGCATCCGGCGGATCTGGACGTGCAGGTCGGTGACGTGGAAACGCCCGACGCCCGTCTGGCGGCCGGCCTGTTCGGGATCCGCGCCGGAGACATAGCCGCCGCCCTTGCCCGCCCGGACCCGCTGGTCGCCGCCGGAGCAGAATGCGTCCGGCCCCTCGCCGGTGAGGATGATCACGCCGACCCCGGGGTCCTCGCGGGCCCGCTCGAAGGCGTCGATCAGCTCGACGACGGTCTCGGGCCGGAAGGCGTTGCGCACCTCGGGCCGGTTGATCGTGATCTTGGCGATCCCGGCGTCCTCGCCGGTGGCCAGCTCGTAGCGGATGTCGCTCGTACTCCCCCGCGGATTGCCAGGTGGTGCTCACGCGCGGTGCAGACTACCGTTTGCGCCATGGATCCCTGGCTCGTGAGCGCCGCGCGCCGCGCCCCGGAGCGCGAGGCGCTCGTCACGTCGGCGCGGCGCGCTCAGCTACGCCGAGCTGCTCGCGCGGGCGCTCGGCGGGGGCGGGAGAGCTGGTCGAACGGGGGGTCGGGGCCGGCTCGCGTGTCGCCGTCGCGTTGCCCGCTGGGGAGGGGTTCGCGGTGGCGGTCCATGCTGCGCTGCTGCTCGGGGCGCGTCGTCGTGCCGATCGACCTGCGGCTCGGCTCGGACGAGCGGGCGGTCCGGGTTCGCGATGCCGCTGCTTCTGGAGCGCCCGCTCGGGGGCGATGGAAGAAAAGGGCGCTATAGCCCCCAAACTTCCCACGCGCTCGACGATCCGGTCGCGCTGCTCCACACCTCGGGGACGACGGCGGCCCCGAAGCCGGTCGCTGCTGAGCGCTCGGAACTTCCAGGCCAGCGCGCTCGGCTCGGCCGTGGCGCTCGGCCTCGACCCGGCCGAACGCTGGCTGTGCCCGATGCCGCTGGTCCACGTCGGTGGGCTCTCGGTGCTGATCCGGGCCGCGATCTATGCCACGACCGCGGTCCTGCACGAGCGCTTCGACACCGACCGCGTGCTCGCCGCCCTCGCCGCGCCCGGGGTCACCGTCGTCTCGCTCGTGCCGACGATGCTCGCGCGCCTGCTCGACGCGGGACTCAAGGACCCCCCGACGCTTCGCTGGGCGCTGCTCGGCGGCGGCCCGATGGCCCCGGCGCTGCTCGACCGAGCGGCCGCCGCCGGGGTGCCCGTCGCCCCGACGTACGGGATGACCGAGGGCTGCTCCCAGATCGCCACGCACGGCTGGCCGCTGCCGGGGGTGGAGCTCCGACTCGGTGCCGACGGCGAGATCCTCGTCCGCGGTGACACGATCGCCATCGGGTCGCTCGCGGCCGACGGCTGGCTGCACACCGGCGATCTCGGCGCGCTCGACGCTCGCGGTCGCCTCGCGATCACCGGCCGCAAGGCCGACACGATCGTCACCGGTGGCGAGAACGTCGCCCCGACCGAGGTCGAGGCGGTGCTGCTCGCCCACCCCGCGGTGCTCGATGCCGCGGTCCACGCCCGCCCCGACGAGCAGTGGGGCGAGGCGCTCGTCGCCGTGGTCGTCGCCCGGCCCGGGACCGACCCGGATCCCGAGGAGCTGCGCGCCCACTGCTCGGCGAGGCTCGCCCGGTTCAAGGTGCCGAAGGACGTGCGGTTCGCCGGCGCGCTCCCGCGCACGCCGGGCGGCAAGCTCCTGCGCCGCGAGCTCGTCGGTGTCGGAGTCCCGCGTCAGCCGGGTCTATAGTCGCGACGTGTCGTCGGTCCGGCATCTCAAGGTTGCCGAGTCCCGGAATCAGCTCACCGTCGAGCAGCTCGCGGCGGAGACCGGGATGTCGGTCCGCAACATCCGCGCCCACCAGGCCCGCGGCCTTCTCGCCGCCACCCGAGGTCCGGATGCGCGTCGGCTACTACGGCCCGGAGCATGTCGCGCAGCTCCGCCTGATCCGTGAGCTCCAGGACGACGGCTTCAACCTCGGGCGGGATCAAGCGCCTGCTCCAGGACTCGCAGGGGACGGCCGAGCGGCTGCTGGCGGTCAAGCGCGCGCTCCGCGCCGCGGACGCCGGCGAGCCGACGGAGACGCTGTCGCTGGCCGAGCTCGGCCGGCAGGTTCCGGGTCAGCGCCGAGGAGGCGCCCGAGGTGCTCGAGCAGGCCCGGCGGCTCGGCGTGCTGCTGCCCGTCGGCAACGACCAATACGAGGTCACCAGCCCGTCGCTGCTCGCCGTCGCCGAGGAGGTCGTCGGGCGGGGGATCTCGCTGCAGAGCGCGCTCGACGTCCTCGGCGAGATCGCCCGCCACTGCGACTCCGTCTCGCGCTCGTTCGTGAAGCTGTTCCTCGGCGAGGTGTGGAAGCCGTTCCAGCAGGCCGACATGCCGCCCGAGCGCTGGCCGGAGATCGAGGAGGCGGTCGAACGCCTCACGCCCGATCGCCTCCGAGGCGGTGATGGCGATCTTCCGCCAGCGCCTCTCGACCCAGATCGAGGGTGGCTTCCGCGAGATCACGCGGCGGATCGACGCCGAGAAGGCGGAGCGTTGAGCGTCGCGGACGCCGACGAGCAGCGGAGCGCGCTGCACGACAGCTGGGAGCAGGCCTCCGCGGGGTGGAGACGCCAGGCCGACAGGACCCGCACGTGGGGGATGCCGGTCTCCGAGCGGATGATCACCGCCATCAACCCCCAGCCGGGCCAGCGCGTGATCGAGCTCGCGGCGGGGCCCGGCGACACCGGCCTGATGGCGGCCGAGCTGCTCGCCCCCGGCGGCACCCTGATCAGCACCGACTTCTCGCAGGGGATGCTCGACGCGGCGCGGGAGCGGGCCGAGACGCTCGGCGTCAAGGGCGTGGAGTTCAAGCTCTCCGACCTGGAGTGGATCGACGAGGCGACGGGATCGGTCGACGCCCTGCTGTGCCGCTGGGGCGTGATGTTCGCGCTGGACCAGGCGGCCTGCCTGCGCGAGTGCCGACGGGTGATCCGGCCCGGCGGGCGGATCGCGGTCGCGGTGTGGGACGTCCCCGAGGTCAATCCCTGGGCGACCGTTCCGATGCGGGCCCTGATCGAGCTCGGGCATGTCGCGCCGGACGCCGCGATCGCTTCCGGCCCGGGTCCGTTCGCGACCTCGGAGCCGGGGATGCTCCGGGAGCTGCTCGAGGGCGCCGGCTTCACCGGCGTCGAGATCGAGCCGGTCACGCTCGGGCGTTGGGCGGACTCGGTCGAGGACCTGCTCGTCGAGCTGATCGACTGCTCGGTCGGTTTCAGCCGGGCGTGGACGGCGCTCGACGACGCCGCCCGCGACGGGGTCCGGGCGAAGCTCGGCGAGCTGGTCGTGCCGTTCACGGCCGACGGGCGGATCACGCTCCCCGGTCGCTCGCTCGTCGGCACCGCGGACGCCTGAGCGCGCGCCCGACTCCGCCGCGCGGCGGGCGCTAGCCTGCCCGGCCATGTACTACGACGACGACGCAGACCTCTCAAAGCTCGACGGCAAGACCGTCGCGATCATCGGCTACGGCTCGCAGGGCCACGCCCACTCGCTCAACCTCAAGGACTCCGGCGTCGACGTCGTCGTCGGCCTGCGCGCCTCCTCGGCGAGTGTCGCCAAGGCCGAGGCGCACGGCCTGCGCGTGCTCGACCCCGCCGACGCGGCGAGTGAGGGCGACCTGGTGATGATCCTCACCCCCGACGAGCTCCACGCCGAGGTGTGGGAGAACGGGGTCAAGGACGGGATCGCCCCGGGCAACATGCTCCTGTTCGGCCACGGGTTCTCGATCCACTACGAGCAGATCGTCCCGCCGGCCGAGGTCGACGTCACGCTCGTCGCCCCGAAGGGCCCCGGCCATCTCGTCCGCCGCCAGTACCTCGAGGGCAGCGGCGTCCCCGGCCTCGTCGCCGTCCACCAGGACGCGAGCGGGCGACGCGCTCGGCCTCGCGCTGGCCTACGCCAAGGGAATCGGGTGCACGCGCGGCGGCGTGATCGAGACGACGTTCAAGGACGAGACCGAAACCGACCTGTTCGGCGAGCAGGCCGTGCTGTGCGGCGGCGTGACCGAGCTCGTCCGCGCCGGCTACGAGACGCTCACCGACGCCGGCTATGACCCGCGGCTGGCCTACTTCGAGTGCCTGCACGAGCTCAAGCTGATCGTCGACCTGATGTACGAGAAGGGCATCGCCGGGATGCGGTACTCGATCTCGAACACCGCCGAGTACGGCGACCTCACCCGCGGCAAGCGGGTGATCAGCGACGCGACCCGCCAGGCGATGAAGGAGATCCTCGGCGAGATCCAGTCCGGGGCGTTCGCCAAGGAGTGGATCGCCGAGAACCGCGCCGGCCAGGAGAACTTCAAGCGGATGCGCGAGGAGCAGGCCGGGCACAAGGTCGAGGTCGTGGGCAAGGAGCTGCGGTCGCAGATGGACTGGATCGATACGGAGTTCAGCGAGTAGCTCCGATACGGGCTGCCCTTCTGGGGAGGAACGCGCTCCGCGCGACTCCCCAGAACAGCAGCCGCGTATCGCCGCCCCTCTCCGGGCGGGCGAATCGATCCAGTCCCATTGCTCCGGAAAAAGTAGTAGTTCGCCACGGTTGACTCGGTTCTGGAGGGGCGTAGGCTGAGGGGGAATGACCGATCGGGGCGGTGAAGTGGGTGGAGCAGTCGACGGCTGGGCTGAGCGGCTGAGGCGGCTCGCCGGCGTCCGCCCGCACCAGGTGTTCGACCGGCTCGAGCGCGCTGGGCGGTGGCGAACGCTGGCGGTGCTCGGGAGCGCGTACTGGACCGTGCGCCAGCGGCGATGGTGTCTGATCACACGCCGGGACGGACGGTGGGTGCACCGCTTCCGTGAAGGTGCCGTCGTGTCACCGTCGCTGTTCGTGTGGCCGCCGGGCGGCCGCTCCGCCGACGCGTTCTTCTGGGACTACGAGCCCCGGCCCGGCGACGCCGTGCTCGACGTCGGCGCCGGCATCGGCGGCGAGGCACTGATGTGCTCTCGGTTCGTCGGCCCCTCGGGGCGGGTCGTGTCGGTCGAGCCGAACCCGACGATGTTCAGCTGCCTGGACGAGTCCGTCCGGATCAATCGCCTCAGCAACGTCGCCCGTCGGCAGGTCGCGATCACCGACCGGGAGGGCGAGGTGACGATCACCGACGACGAGAACCTCATCGCCAACCACCTTGTGGCCGACGGTGGTGCCGGGGTCCGCGTCGCGGCCACGACCCTCGACCAGCTCGCCCGCGAGGAGGGGATCGACCGAATCGCACTGCTGAAGATGAATATCGAGGGTTCCGAGCGACCGGCCCTGGAGGTCGCCGCGGGGCTCCTCGCGCACACCGACCACGCGGTGATCGCATGCCACGACTTTCTCGCCGATCCGGACGATCCGGATGATCCGATGCGCACTCGGGAGCCGGTCGCGGCGATCCTCCAGAACGCCGGCTTCACCGTCTCGACCCGCCCCGACCATCCGCTGCCCTGGGTCCGGGACTTCGTCTACGCCGTGCGTCCGGCCGTTTCGGCCCCGCGGCGGACGGCCGCCCGGCCGTCAGCCCCGCTGACGGCGCCGGTCGCGCTCGACGGCGACGCCTGAGCGCCCGGCCGGATCACGGCCCGCCGCGGCCGTCGGCTACTCTTCTGAGCGCCGCCGTGACTGGCGCTTTCAGGTGGAGCACACCACCGTGAAGCGGCGGCCTCACTCCCCGCCGCGCGCCTGGGCATGCTGACCCCGCTATCCCGAGGAGGTCCCTCATGGCCCAGACCACCGAGAAGAAGATCCCCACCGAGCTGAAGCCCTCGGACGGTCGCTTCGGCTCCGGCCCGTCTCGGGTCCGAGGCGCGCAGCTGCAGGCGCTCGCCGGGCCAGGCGCCGCCGTGATGGGGACTTCGCACCGCCAGAAGCCGGTCAAGCAGCTGGTCGGCCGCGTCCGGACCGGACTCGCAGAGCTGTTCTCGGCTCCCGACGGCTACGAGGTGGTTCTCGGCAACGGTGGGACGACCGCGTTCTGGGATGCCGCCACCGCCGGGCTGATCGCCGAGCGGGCGCTCCACCTCACCTATGGCGAGTTCTCGGCCAAGTTCGCGGCCTGCACTCGGAGTGCACCGTTCCTCGCCGATCCGGTGGTGATCGAGGCACCGCCGGGGGACGCGCCCGACCCCGCCGGCGCGAGCGACCCGAGCACCGACATCGTCGGGTGGGCCCACAACGAGACCTCGACCGGAGTCGTCGTGCCCGTCGTCCGGCCAGGCGGAGACGCGCTGGTGCTGGTCGACGCCACCTCGGCCGCGAGCGGAGTCGAGGTCGACATCGCCGAGACGGACGTCTACTACTTCGCGCCCCAGAAGGGCCTGGCCTCCGACGGCGGGCTGTGGCTGGCCCTGCTCAGCCCGGCGGCGATCGAGCGTATCGGGCGGATCGACGCCGAGCGCCCGACGACCGGCCCCGAACGGTGGATCCCCGACTTCCTGTCGCTCTCGACGGCGCTCGAGAACTCCCGCAAGGACCAGACCTACAACACCCCGGCGATCGCCACGCTCTACCTGCTCGCCGAGCAGCTCGACTGGATGCTGGCCGCCGGCGGGCTTCCGGCGATGACCGAGCGAACCGGTCGGTCGGCCGCCCACCTGTACGGCTGGGCCGAGGCACATACCAGCGCGACCCCGTTCGTCAGCGACCCCGCCAAGCGCTCGCCGGTGGTCGGGACGATCGACTTCGACGAGGAGGTCGATGCCGCCGCGCTCGCGGCGACGCTTCGCTCCAACGGGATCGTCGACGTCGAGCCGTACCGCAAGCTCGGCCGCAACCAGCTGCGGGTGGCGATGTTCCCCGCCACCGACCCGTCCGACGTCGAGGCGCTGACCGCGTGCATCGACTGGGTCCTGGAGCAGGGCGCATGAGCGCCCGGGCGAAGGTCCTGGTGGCGGAGAAGATCGGCGACTCCGGCATCGACCTGCTGCGCGGACACTTCGACGTCGAGATCGGTGCGGGGTGGAGCCGCGAGGAGCTCGCCGAGCGGATCGGCGAGTTCGACGGAATCCTGATCCGCTCGGCGACGAAGCTCGATGCCGAGCTGCTCGGCCGGGCGGAGCGGCTGCGTGCCGTCGGCCGGGCCGGCGTCGGGGTCGACAACGTCGACGTGGTGACCGCGAGCAAGCGCGGGATCATCGTGGCCAACGCGCCGCAGTCGAACGTCATCACGGCGGCCGAACACACGCTCGCGCTGCTGCTCGCTCTGGCCCGGAACATTCCGCAGGCCCACGCTTCGCTGCTCGCCGGCCGGTGGGATCGCTCGAAGTTCTCCGGGGTCGAGCTGTACGAGAAGACGCTCGGGATCCTCGGCTTCGGCCGGATCGGCCAGCTCGTCGCCCAGCGGGCCCGCGGGTTCGGGATGCAGCTGGTCGCCTACGACCCGTATGTCGGCGCCGAGCGATACCGCGAGCTCGGCGTGGAGAAGGCCGAGAGCTCGGACGAGGTCTACGCCGCCGCCGACTTCCTCACGCTGCACCTCCCGAATACACCGGAGACCGCCGGGTGGCTCGACGCCGAGGCGCTGGACAAGTGCAAGGACGGGGTCCGCATCCTCAACGTCGCCCGCGGCCCGCTCGTCGTCGACGAGGACCTCCAGGCCGCGCTCGACAGCGGCAAGGTGGCGGGCGCGGCGCTGGACGTGTTCCGCTCAGAGCCGGTCACCGAGCACCCGCTGTTCGGCTACGCAAACGTGATCGTCACCCCGCACCTCGGTGCTTCGACCGCCGAGGCCACCGACCGGGCCGGGTTCCAGGCCGCCGAGCAGGTCGTCGCCGCGCTCACCGGCGGAGCCGTGACGACGGCGGTCAACGTCCCGGCGATCCCGCCGGAGGACATGGAGGTGCTCGGGCCGTTCGTGTCGCTCAGCCGGGCCCTCGGCCGGATCGCCGTCGAGCTCACCGAGGGCTCGTCGGTCGACGCCGTCCGGACGGAGTTCCTCGGGCGAATCGCTGACCGGGACACGCGGCTGCTGTCGATCGAGGTGCTGCTCGGGGTCCTCCGCGGCCACACCGAGGATGAGGTCGGCGTGGTGAACGCGCCGGCGATCGCCGAGGAGCGCGGGATCGTGCTGTCGGAGACGAAGAGCAGCACCGCGCGCGACTACACCGACCTGATCCGGGTCACCGTCGTCTCCGGGGACAGCGAGGTCCGCGTCGCGGGCACGCTCGTCGGTCAGCGCAACCGACCGCATCTTCTCGAGGCCTGGGGCCAGCGGTTCGACATCCAGCTCGAGGGCAGCATCGCCCTGTTCCGCTACCGCGACGAGCCCGGGATGATCGGTCGGGTCGGCACGATCCTCGGCGCGCACGAGGTCAACGTGATCTCGGCCGCCGTCGGGCGCACGCCCCTCGGCACCCAGGGTGACCCGGGCCTGGCCGCGATGGCGATCACCACCGACAACCCGGTCTCGACCGACGTCGTCCAGGAGATCGCCGACGGCGACGGGTTCGTGCTCGGTCGCGCAGTGTCCGGGCTCTAACGCCGGACCGGTCGCGCCCCCGGACGGTGGCGGTGGCCGGCGCCACGCGGTAGGTTCCGAGGCGCATGCGCGCCGTTGTCATCACCGAGCACGGGCCGCCCGAGGTGCTCGCTGTCCAGGAGCGGCCCGATCCGGCGCCGAAGGCCGGCGAGGTCCTGATCGATGTCGCCGCCGCGGGGATCAACTTCGCCGACGTGATGGCGCGGCTGGGGCTGTATCCCGACGCACCGAAGCCTCCGTCCGTCGTCGGCTACGAGGTCGCCGGAACGGTCGCGGCGCTCGGGTCGGGCGTCGACGGCGATCTGGCGGTCGGGGACCGGGTGGTCGCCCCGACGCGGTTCGGCGGCTACGCCGAGCGCGCGGTCGCTCCGGCCGATGGCGTCGTCCCGCTGCCCGAGGGGATGAGCTTCGAGCAGGGGGCGGCGATCCCCATCAACTACGCCACCGCCTGGGAGGCGTTGATCCGTCAGGCCAACCTCCAGGCGGGCGAGCGCGTGCTGATCCACGCCGCGGGCGGCGGTGTCGGCATCGCCGCGACCCAGATCGCCAAGCGCACCGGCGCCGAGGTGTGGGGGACCGCGTCGCCGGGCAAGCACGACGCGATTCGCGGCTTCGGTGTCGACCACCCACTCGACTACACGAGCGGCGGCTGGCAGCGGGGCGTCCCCGGGCTCGACGTGGTGATGGACGCGATCGGCGGAGCGAGCTTCCGGCGCAGCTACAAGCTCCTGCGGGGCGGGGGCCGGCTCGTGTGCTTCGGCGCCTCCGGTGTCGTCTCGGGCGAGAGCCGGAACCTGGTCGCCGCGGCGAAGACAGCGCTGCGGATGCCGCGCTTCAACCTGATCAAGCAGATGAGCGACTCCAAGGCGGTGATCGGCCTCAACGTGCTCACGATCTGGGACGAGTTCCAATCCGCCGGGCGGTGGGCCGGACCGCTGCGGGAGCTGCTCGCCGATGGCACGATCCAGCCCGTCGTCGCCCAGTCGTTCCCGTTCGCGCAGGCCCCGGACGCCCACCGCTACATCTCGCAGCGCCGCAACGTCGGCAAGGTGGTCCTCACCCCGTGAGCGTCGCCGAGTCCCCGCCGGTACCCACGGACGCCAGCCCCGCGCTCGCCGCGCGGAGCATGTGCGAGGCCTTCCAGATCACCGCCGCGCGCCACGCCGACGAGGTCGCGCTGCGGACGCTCGGGGGCGAGACCGAGATCACCTTCGCCGAGTACGCCGAGCGGGTCCGCGACCTCGCCGGCAAGCTGCATGCGTTCGGGGTGCGCCGCGGCGACACCTTCGCGTTCATGCTCGTCAACCGGATCGAGCTCCACCTGCTCGACAACGCCGTGATGCACCTCGGCGCGACCCCGTTCTCGATCTACAACACCTCCTCGCCGGAGCAGATCGCCTTCCTGCTGGGCGATGCCGGAAACCGCACGATGGTCGTGCAGGCCGACTTCCTCCCCCGCGTCCGCGAGGCGATCGCGCAGGGCGGCTCGGTCGACCGGCTCGTCGTCATCGACAGCGACGGCGGGGAGCTCCCCGAGGGAGCGATCACGCTCGCCGAGCTCGATGGGCTCACCGCCGACCCGGAGTTCGACTTCGAGGCCGGCTGGCGTGCCGTCGGGCCCGACGACGTGCTGACGCTGATCTACACCTCGGGTACGACGGGGCCGCCGAAGGGCGTCCAGCTCACCCACGCCAACCAGCTCGCCGAGGCGCGCGGGCTCCAGGCCGCGATGCCGTGGCGCCACGAGGGCGGCGCGGGCGTCTCGTTCCTGCCCACGGCCCACATCGCCGACCGGGGAATGCTCCACCTCGGCCAGATGATCCACGGCTTCTCGATCACGCCGTGCCCGGACCCGGCGCTCGTGTTCGAGTACGTCGCCGACGTCCGGCCGACATGGTTCGGGAGCGTGCCGCGGATGTGGGAGAAGCTCCAGGCCGCGCTCGAGGCCGGGTTCGCGGCCGAGAGCGACCCGGCCCGCCGCGGGGCGATCGCCGACGCGCTCGCGCTCGGCATCCGCAAGGTGCGGGCCGAGCAGGCGGACGAGAGCCTCGGTGAGGACGAACTCGCCGCCTACGCGGCGGCCGAGGAGCGGATCTTCGCCCCGGTCCGGGCCCGGCTCGGCTTCGAGCGCTGCGAGCTGTTCGTGATCGGGGCAGCACCGGCGCCGATCGAGCTGTTCGAGTTCTTCGCCGCGATCGGGATCCCGATCTGCGAGGTGTGGGGGATGTCCGAGCTGTCCTGCGTGGCGACGCTCGTCCCCCGCGACCGGCCCCGGTTCGGGACCGTCGGGCGCCCGCTGCCGGGCACCGATCTCAAGCTCGCCGAGGACGGCGAGGTCCTCGTCCGCGGCGGCATCGTGATGGCTGGCTACCGCAACCAGCCGGAGAAGACGGCGGAGACGATCGACGCCGACGGCTGGCTGCACACCGGGGACATCGGCACGATCGATCCCGACGGGGCGCTGCGGATCGTCGACCGCAAGAAGGAGCTGATCATCAACGCCGCGGGCAAGAACATGTCCCCGGCGAACATCGAGCAGCAGCTGAAGGCGGCGAGCGGCCTGATCGGTCAGGCCGTGGCGATCGGCGACCGCCGCCCGTACAACGTCGCGCTGATCGTGCTCGATCCCGACGCGGGCGCCGCGTTCGCCGCCGAGCACGGCGTCCGCGGCTCCGGGCCGGAGACCTGGGCGCGGGCGCCCGAGGTGCTCGCCGAGGTGCAGGCCGGGGTCGACCGGGCCAACGCCCGCCTCTCCCGAGTGGAGCAGATCAAGCGGTTCACGGTCCTGGCGGTCGACTGGGCCCCGGCCGGGGACGAGCTGACGCCGACGATGAAGCTCAAGCGCCGTCCGATCGCCGAGAAGTACGCGGCCGAGATCGACGCGCTGTACGCACCGCGCTGATCGGCCCGGGCCGGCCTCGCGGCCGGCCCGGCTGAGAAACGACCCCGCCGGGCCCGCGCGCCCGGAGCTGTTCGCGGTGCGGATTGGACGGATTACCGATCAAGCCCGGGTTCGGCTCTGGACCCCCGTCCGATGCGCCGAGAAACGGGGCGAGCATGAGCGTCGTCCCCCTGGATTCACCCGCCTCCGCTGACGCCCCGGGCCCCCGTGGGCCGGCGGCGTGCCCGCCGAGCAACATCGCCACCGCCGCCCGCCGGTTCGGTGACGAGTACCCGCTGAAGCGCCGTCAGTGGCCGTTCCGCGCGATCGGCGCGGCGGTGCTCGCGCTGATGCTCTTCTACCTCACCTGGATGTTCCCCCACCTCAACGGTGCGCTGCCGTGGCTCGCCTGGCCGTTCGCGGTCGCAAGCTGCCTGTCCGCCGTCTGCCTGACGCTGTCGATCGTCAACGGCTGGACACAGCGGATCACCCCGCCGCGGCTGCTCGCCGGGGAGGACGTGCCCCACGTCGCGGTCCTCATCCCCACCTGCGGCGAGCCGGTCCCGATGATCGTCCGAACGGTCCTCGGCGTGCTCGAGCAGGACTACCCGGCCGACCGTCGCCTGATCGTCGTCTCCGACGACGGCCATGACCCCGTCCTCCGCGCGGCTCTCGCCGAGCTCGACGTCGTCTACCACGAGCCGCCGGACCGCTGGTCCCCCGGACGCGACGGCGCCGCGAAGGCGGGCAATCTCAACTCCGCGCTCGCGCTCGTGCTCGCCTCCCACCCCGAGGCGGATTACATCGAGACCCGCGACGCCGACGACGAGGTCGGCACCGTGCGCTTCCTGCGCCACACCGTCGGTCAGCTCGTCGCCGACCCGCGGCTCGCGTTCGTGCAGACCGTGAAGGAGGCCCAGGTCTCCGCCGGCGATCCGTTCTGCAACTTCGACGCCCAGTTCTACCGCAGCCAGATGCTCTCCCGGGACAGCCAGAACGCGGTCTTCCCGTGCGGTTCGGGGCTCGTGTGGCGCCGCGAGGCGCTCGAGGACATCGGCGGTTTCCCGGTGTGGAACCTGGTGGAGGACTTCCAGTCCGGCGTCGAGGCCCTGCGGCGTGGTTGGCGAGGCTGCTATCTCCCGATCGTCGGCGCCGTCGGCCAGCACAGTCCCGAGGACGTCCCGAACGTCATCAAGCAGCGCGGCACCTGGGCGATCGACACGGTGCGGCTGATGCTGTGGGGAAAGCTCGGCGGGCTCTCGCTGCGCCAGCGGCTCGCGTTCACCGAGACCCTGTTCTTCTACCTGCACTCGTTCACGGTGCTCGTCTACGTCCCGGCCACGGCGCTGGCCTGCCTCAGCCTTGTTCCGGTCCGAGCCTCGGCGCTGTCCTGCCTGATCCACCTGATGCCGTACGCCCTCGCCACCGAGGCCCGGCTGATGCTCCTCAACCACCCGTTCGGCGATCGCCGCCGCCACCAGCGCCACCCGATCCGCGCGCTGTGGCGGGTCAAGGTGATGTGGATGGGGCTCGCGCCGGTGTACGTCGTCGGCTGCCTGAAGGCGATCTTCGGCGGTCCGCGCCGCAAGCCCACCTACAAGGTGACGCGCAAGACGACCGAGGCCCGCTGGTACTGGCGGGAGACCCTTCCCAACGCCCTGCTCTCGACGGTGGTGCCGGTCGGGTTCCTGATCGGTCTCGTGGCTCACCGCCTGCCACACCCGGTGATCCTGATCTCGGCCGGGTACTGGGGCCTGATCGCCGGTGGCGCCCTGTTCGGATTCTTCCAGCTCGGCTGGTATGGCCGGTCGCCGCTGCACAGCCGTCGCTCGCCGAGTGCCGTCGAGCAGCGCCGCGACGAGCCGGCACCGGACGTGGCATCGGCCACCCCGCCGGAGCCCGCCGCGGCGATCGCGGCCTGAGCGATTGACTGCGGCCGCACGCGGCCGCTAATCTCTGCGGCGCATGGCTCTCTGCCTTGACCTGCGACTTCTCCTCCTCCCCCGCAAGGGGGAATAGCGCGCCGGCGGCCGCACGTAGCCGCACACCAACGAGAAGAGCCAAGGTCAAAGCGAACAAGGAGAAGTCCCATGAGCAGTCCCGCCGATCCGAACCGGGTCATCATCTTCGACACAACCCTGCGCGACGGGGAGCAGTCGCCCGGGATCTCGCTCAACACCCAGGAGAAGCTCGAGATCGCCGAGGCGCTCGCGCGGCTCGGGGTGGATGTGATCGAGGCCGGGTTCCCGATCACCTCTCCCGGCGACTTCGAGGCCGTGCAGGCGATCGCGCGGACGGTCGAGGGCCCGGTGATCACCGGTCTGGCCCGGACGCATGTCGCCGACATCGATGCCGCCTACAACGCGGTCAGGGATGCGCCGCGCCCGCGGATCCACACCTTCATCTCGACCTCTGACATCCACATCGAGCACCAGCTCCAGACGACCCGCGAGGACGTGAAGGGCCAGGCCCGCGCCGCCGTCGCTCACGCCAAGGAGTACGTCGACGACGTCGAGTTCTCGCCGATGGACGCCACCCGAGCCGATGTGGAGTTCACGGCAGAGGTGTGTTCGATCGCGATCGCCGAGGGCGCGACGACGATCAACATCCCGGACACCGTCGGCTACACGATGCCGCACGAGTTCGCCGCCTACCTCGAGCGTCTCTACGCGCTGATCCCCGAGCTCTCCGACGTCGTGCTGTCGGTCCACTGCCATGACGACCTCGGCCTCGCGGTGGCCAACTCATACGCCGGTCTGCGCGCCGGCGCGCGCCAGGTCGAGTGTGCGATCAACGGCATCGGAGAACGCGCGGGCAACGCCTCACTGGAGGAGATCGTGATGCTCCTGCACACCCGGGTGGACGACCTCGGTCTCCACACCGGCGCGGTCACGCGCGAGATCGCACGCACCTCGCGGCTGGTCTCCCGGCTCACCGGGTATTCGGTCCAGCCGAACAAGGCGATCGTCGGCCGCAACGCATTCGCGCACGAGTCCGGGATCCATCAGGACGGCGTGCTGAAGGAGCGAACGACCTACGAGATCATGGACGCGCGCACGGTCGGCCTCGACGCCAACTCGATCGTGCTCGGCAAGCACTCGGGCCGCCACGCCCTCCAGCAGGCGCTGGCCGAACTCGGCTTCGAGGCCAGCGGTCAGGTTCTGAACACCGCGTTCAAGCGCTTCAAGGAGATCGCGGACAAGAAGAAGCAGGTCACCGCAATGGACCTCGAGGCACTCGTCACCGACGAGCTCCGCGAGGAGCTGGCCGGCTACACGCTGGAGTGGTTCGACGTCGAGGCATCCTCGCGGCGGCCACCGCACGCCACGGTGTGCGTGACCGCGCCCTCGGGAGAGGAGCTCACGGGCTCATTCACCGGCGATGGCCCGGTCGACGCGATCTTCCGGGCGATCAACGCCGCCACCGGCGCCGACGCCCGCCTGCGGGAGTTCCGGGTCGACGCGGTCACCGGCGGTCAGGACGCCCTGGGAGAGACCTCCGTCGTGCTCGAGCTGAGCGGCGCGCCCGACGGTCCGCCGATCGTCGGCTCCGGCCAGGGCGTTTCGACGGACATCCTCGAGGCCGCCGGGCGGGCGTACGTCCGCGCGCTATCGACGGCGATGGTCCGCCGCGGGGCGGCCGCCGAGGCTGAAGCCCGCAGCGCCGAGCCGGTCGAGCCGGTCAAGGCCCCGTAGACGAAGCCGGGGAGGTGCCGCTCGGCCTAGTGCGCGGCCGGGCGGTCCTCGCCGAGGGCGAGTCCCTGCCGGTAGCCGGCGGCGATCACGTCAGACCGCGGCTCGCGGTCCATGAAGTTGGTGCCCATCGCCGTCGCGGACTCGGCGTTGGGCGCGACGGCCTGAATCGCGGCCCCGCGGCGGCGGATCGCCATCGCCTCGACCGATACCGCCGAGCGGGCGACGTTGCGGATCAGGGTGAGCACGCTGCCGGTGCCGGTGATGTTCGCGGTCGGGTTCAGGCACAGCACCTGGGTGTGCAGGCCGGCCGGCGCGGCGTCGAGGTTCGTCGCGCTCCAGACTCCACCGTCGACGTAGTCACGGCCGCGGATCCGCACCGGCGCGAACAGCCACGGGACGCTGCAGGAGGCCGCGACGGCCTCGCCGACGGTCGCGGGTGGGGCCTGCGGGCTGCCGAACATCACGCGGCGACCGGTGCGGCGATCGACCGCCGCCACCCGCAGCCGGCCGTCGAACCGCGCTCCCGAGCGGGTGATGTCCGCGGCAAGCGCGTCGAGATCGTCGGTCGGACGGGGGAGGGCGCGGAGCATCGCGGCGCGGACCATCGCGCCGCCGGGCGCCGAGATGCCGAGCGCGAGCGGGGCGAACGCCGATCCGGCGGCCAGTGCCCACGAGCCGGCGCGCCGGGCGGCCCCGACGGCGACCGTGGCGAGGCTGTTCGCCGGTCGCAGCCCGGTGAGCTGGATCTCGGTCCCCGGCGATTCGGGGCGCCGCGGCGGGCTGCCGGCGATCAGGTGGGCGGCGACGATCGAACCGGCCGAGGTCCCGACGAAGTATTCGCATTGGCGCAGGTCGAACCCCGCGGCGTCCTCGATCCCGGCGAGCACACCCATCATCCACGCCTCCCCGAGCACACCGCCGCCGCCGAGCACGAGGACATCGGGGCGCGTGAGCATGGCGGTCGATACTGACAGGTGCGTAATCGACCAGCTTTGGTGGGGAGCCGTAAGGTACGAAGCATGGCAACGGCGCGTCCAGGCCATCGGTGGATCACGGCCTGTGGACGGAGCACGGTTTCACCTGTCGCCGCTCCCGAGCGCCGAATCGCCGCGGTCGGTACACGGGGGGACCGAAGCGGTGGGCGCCGACCCACGTGACCGCGAGCCCGCCGCGCCGGCGGAGCGGATCCGAGTGGCAATCGTCGAATCGCGGCGTCTGATCGGCGAGGGACTGATGGCGTTGATGCGCGCGGTCGATCCGAAGTTCGAGGTGGAGTTGATCGTCGATGGCCGGTCGGCCGCGGAGCGCGTCGCGGGTGTCGAGCTCCTGCTCGTCGGCATCGGAGACGAGGACACCGGAGAGTTCGCGCTGATCCGCAAACTGGGCGAGCTTGCGGCACCCCCGAAGGTGATCCTGGTCGCCGATGCGCTGGAGCCTGATCTCGTGCGATTCGTCCTCGACGAGCGCTGCAACGGGCTGATCCTCACCGACACGACGCCAGAGGATTTTGCGGCGTGCCTCGCCCAGATCGCCCACGGCCAGGCGGTTCTCCCCGCGGACTGGCAGGCCGCGTTGTCCGGGGGCCGGGACGACCCCGTGGACACGCTCAGCCACCGACAGCTCGAGGTGCTCACGCTGCTTGCTGGGGGATCGTCGCACGACGAGATCGGAGCGCAGCTGTTCATCAGCCTGAACACGGTGAAGTTCCACATCAGATCGATCTACGAGCGGCTCGGGGTCAATAACGCGCTGGCGGCGGCGCGCCTGCTCGCCGAGCATCAGAATCGGCGGGGGCATGCCTCGGATTCGATCTCATCGGATCGGCCGCCGGGGTAGCACGGTGATGGGTGACTCCCCCCCGCAGGGGTTGAGCCCAACTATCCCGTCGTGTAGGTCGCGACCACCCGTGCGGCCGTTGTGCCCCGGCAGAGCCGGACGTATGGTGACCATGAGTTCACGGGGCGCTACCGGGAAGCCGGGGTGCAGGAGACACGACATGTGGGGGTGCAGACCAGCGCCTCGCGGTGTCTGCACACGCGCAGAGCTGCGGAGCCGGCGGGTGAAGGGACCGAGTGAAGGCACCCGCCTCGGGGTTCGAGGTCATCTCACGTGAAGGAGTTCACATGAAGAGAGCCATACTCGCGGCGGTCACGGCTGCCCTCATGATGGTGTTCGCAGCGTCAGCTCTGGCCGAACCGGTGCTCGCGCCGGGCTGGTTGGAGATCTGCAAGAGCTCGGACACCAGCTCGCCCGTCACCGGCATCTTCAACTACACCGTCAACGGATCGATGCGCGTGGCGGTGGAGACCGGCACCTGCACGGCGCCGTTCCGAGTGCCCGCCGGCGAGGCCACGGTCGTCGAGGATTCACATCCCTACGCGGCGGTCACGTCGATCACCACCACGCCGGGTGACCGGCTGATCAGCAGCAGTCTCGGGAGCGGCACCGCGACGGTGTCCGTCCCCTCGGGTGACATCTCGAATACCACCACAGTCTCGTACACCAATAAGGAGCTGACCGGGTACATCGAGATCTGCAAGAAGGGGGCACCCGGAACCGGTCTCAGCGGGAGCTTCCAGTTCACGATCACCGGGGCGATGGGCTTCAGTCAGAGCGTCGGGGTTCCGGTGGGGGCGTGCAGTAATTCGATCCAGGCGCCGGCAGGGTCGGTGAAGGTCGTCGAGAACGCGGCCGCCACGTACGTCACCTCGATCACCGCCCAACCGGCAGCCGCGCTGCTGAGCAGCAACATCGCCACGGCGAGCTCGGTTCTCGCCGTGAAGGCCGGCGACGTCTCGACCGAGTCGATCGTCACGTACACCGACAGCCCATCGGTGCTGAAGATCTGCAAGGTCGCCGGGTCGAACAACCTCGGGTCCGTGGTCGTCGGGACCTCGTTCCCGTTCACCGCCAACAACCAGAGCCTGGACGTCCCGGCCGGAGCACCTCCGGGCGGGACCTGCAAGATCGTCCCCGGCATCTTCACGGCGGGAACGACCGTGAACGTCGCCGAGGGCGTCGTGCCCGGCACCGACGTGCAGGCGGTCAGGATCGGGCCCTCGGACCGGGCCGTTCCCGGCTCGCTGAACCTGAGCAACCGCACCGTCAGCGTCGTGCTCGGCTCCGGTGAGACGGTCGTGACCTACGTCAACGAGCCGGCGCCGCCCGGCACCTTGAAGATCTGCAAGCACGCGGGCACCGGTGTGGCGACCGGATCGCTGTGGGCCTTCACCGTGTCCGGCACATCAGGCACGACGATGGTTCCAGCGGGTTCGTGCGCAATCGTGGGCACGTTCCCGTTCAACTCGGACCAGACCGTCACCGAGACCCCGACGATGGGCTTCTCGGTGAGTGCGATCGCGGCCAATCCGGCGTCGCGACTCGTGTCGTCGAACCTCGGCGCGGGGAGCGCCAGCGTGAACATCGGCTCTGGCGTCACTGAGGCGATCTTCACCAACAGCGCCAGCACCACGACGACGACGACCACGAGCTCCACCGGGTCCTCCACGACGTCGATGACGACCACGACCAGCTCGTCATCGCTGACGACCAAGACGGCGACCTCCACGGCCGCGCTGTCCCATCAGAACAGCAAGCCGCTGGTCAAGAGCGCCGCTCGGCCGGCTCGGGTGCAGTCCTGGCGGGTCCTCACGCGCCATGGGCGGCACTACCTGGTCATCAGGGTGTCCTCGAGCCACCGCACAGCCCGGATCCGGGTGACGCGGCTCGGTCGGCACGGGCAGGTGCTCGGCACGAGGACCGTGACGGTGCACACGGGGAGGAGTCTGAGCATCACGATCGGCGGCTCCTTCCGTCAGATCAGGGTGGCGCTCGTCCACTGAACGACTGCCCCAAGGTCCGGTGCCGAGGCAGACCGGCGACCGGACACCGCAGGACGAGGAGGCCCGGGCCCCGCCGGGCCTCCTCAGCCGTCCGGGAACAACGCCACCCCGCTCTGCGTGTACGTGATAACGTACGAACGTATGTCCACCGCCGTCGAGCCCCTCGGTCCGCGCGTCAAGGCGCTGCGTGAGTCCGAGGGCTTCTCGCTCCGGGATCTCGCCGAGCGCTCCGGCGTCTCGGCCCCGATGCTCTCGCAGGTCGAGCGGGGAGAGACGAGCCCGACGTTGCAGGTGGCGGGCAAGATCGCCGCCGGCCTCGAGCTCCGTCTCAGCCAGCTGCTGCGGCTCGACGAGGACGGGGCGGTGACCGTCGTGCCCAGCGCCGAGCGGCGTCAGGGACCGGGACGGATCCGGGGCCACGCCTACGAGATCCTCACCCCGCCGCTGCCCGGCCAGCGGGCCGAGCTCTCCCGTCACACGCTCGCCCCCGGAGCGAGCACGGGCGGTCCCGGCGACCCCCCGATGCACGAGCCGGGCAGCCGGGAGACGGCGCTCGTCCAGGACGGGAGTGTGGTGCTCGTCTGCGACGGCACCCGGTACGAGCTCGCGGCCGGCGACACGGTCACGTTCGACGCCGATCTGCCCCACCACTTCGAAAACCCCGGAGACGACGAGGCTGTGCTGCTGGCCGTGGTCAGCGCCGGTCTGCGAAGGAGCTGACGAAAGAGACATGTCCACATCGCTGTTCGACAAGATCTGGGAGGCCCATGAGGTCGCCCCGGGACTGCTGTACATCGACCTCCATCTCGTCCACGAGGTGACGAGTCCTCAGGCCTTCGACGGGCTGCGACTCGCCGGTCGGAAGGTCCGTCGGCCCGACCGCACGTTGGCCACCGCCGACCACAACGTCCCGACCGACGGGACGCCAGTCGCCGCGCGAATCAAGGACGAGCTCTCGCGGGTGCAGGTCGAGACGCTGGAGCGCAACTGCGCCGAGTTCGGGATCCCCGTGTACTCGCTCGGGTCCGAGCACCAGGGGATCGTCCACGTGATCGGCCCCGAGCTGGGCGTCACCCAGCCCGGGATGACGATTGTTTGTGGCGATTCGCACACCGCCACCCACGGCGCGTTCGGGGCGCTGGCGTTCGGGATCGGGACGAGCGAGGTGGAGCATGTCCTCGCCACCCAGTGCCTCGTCCAGTCCAAGCCCCGTTCGATGATCATCCGGTATCAGGGAGCACTCGGGTTCGGGGTCACGGCGAAGGACCTGATCCTGGCGACGATCGGTCAGATCGGCGTCGACGGCGCGGTCGGCCATGTCGTCGAGTACGCCGGGCCGGCGATCGAGGCGCTGACCATGGAGGGCCGGATGACGGTCTGCAACATGACGATCGAGGGCGGTGGCCGCGCCGGGATGATCGCCCCGGACGAGACGACGTTCGAGTACGTCATCGGCCGTCCCGGGGCACCGGCCGAGGTGCCCGAGGCGTGGCGGTCGCTGTCCAGCGACCCCGACGCGACGTTCGACCGCGAGCTCACGGTCGACGCGGCCGCGATCAGTCCGATGGTGACCTGGGGGACGACGCCCGGGATGGTCGTGCCGGTGACCGGAGAGATCCCCCAGCCGAGCTCCGAGCAGGACGAGCGAGCGCTCCACTACATGGCGCTCGAGCCCGGCACCGCGATCCAGGAGATCAAGCTCGACCGGGTGTTCATCGGCTCATGCACGAACTCCCGGATCGGCGACCTGCGAGCTGCCGCGGCCGTCGTCGACGGGCGGCGGGTGTCGGGCGAGCTCGAGGCGATGGTCGTCCCGGGATCCCAGCAGGTGAAGCTCCAGGCCGAGCGCGAGGGCCTCGACGAGGTATTCCGCAAGGCCGGATTCGACTGGCGCGACGCCGGCTGCTCGATGTGTCTGGGCATGAACCCGGACATCGCCGGCGTGGGCGAGCGCGTCGCCTCCACGTCGAACCGCAATTTCGAGGGCCGGCAGGGCCGTGGCGCCCGCTCGCACCTCGTCTCGCCCGAAATGGCCGCCGCGGCGGCGATCGAGGGTCGTTTCGTCGACATTCGGGAGTGGAAATGAAGGCCATTGAAACCATCACCGGCCGGGTCAGCGTCCTCAACCGCGACGACGTCGACACCGACCAGATCATCCCCAAGCAGTTCCTCAAGCGGGTCGAGCGGACCGGCTTCGGCGAGTTCCTGTTCTACGACTGGGCCAAGGAGCCGGGCTGGGAGCTGCCGAAGAACCCGATCCTCGTCGGCGGCCGCAACTTCGGCTGTGGCTCGAGTCGCGAGCACGCTCCGTGGGCGCTCGAGGACTACGGGTTCCAGGCCGTCATCGCGCCGAGCTTCGCCGACATCTTCCGTTCGAACTGCACGAAGATCGGCCTGCTCCCGATCGAGCTGAGCCGCGAGGAGTGCGCGTCGATCGCGGAGGCCGGGGAGGCGCAGGTCGACCTCGCCGCGCAGGAGGTCCGGTGGCCCGGGGGACAGGCCACGTTCGAGATCGGCGCCGAGACCAAGGACCGCCTGCTCCGCGGGCTCGACGACATCGCCGTGACGCTCGACGAGGACGCCGCTGCGATCGACGCCTACGAGCATGGCCGCGAGCGGCCCGGACCGGTGACCACCTCGCTGTGAGCGCCGCCGAGCCGAACCGGGACTGGGACGCCGCCACCTACGACCGCATCTCCGAGCCGCAGATCGCCTGGGCCCGCGAGCAGCTCACACGGCTCGAGCTGCGGGGCGACGAGGTCGTGCTCGACGCCGGCTGCGGCTCGGGCAAGGTGACGGCGATGCTCGCCGAGCTCGTGCCCGACGGCCGGCTGTATGCCGTCGACGTCGCCCCGTCGATGACCGCCCATGCCGCCGAGGCCCTCGGAGAGCGGGCGACCGTCCTCTGCCAGGACCTCGTCGAGCTCTCGCTCCCGGAACCGGTCGACGCCGTGTTCTCCAACGCGACGTTCCACTGGATCCTGGATCACGACGCGCTGTTCGCGGCACTGCACCGGGTGCTGCGGCCCGGCGGCCGGCTCGTCGCCCAGTGCGGCGGCTTCGGGAACATCGACAGCTTCCGCACGGCCTGCAGACGACGTCGCGGCCGAGTCCCCGTTCACCGAGTACTTCGCCGACTGGCACCACCCCTGGAACTACGCGACCCCCGAGGTCACGGAGGAGCGACTGCGGGGGGCCGGGTTCTGCGAGGTCCGGTGCTGGCTGGAGCCGCGGCCGATCACCCCGCCCGAGCCCCGCACGTTCGCCCAGACGGTCTGCCTCGTGCGCCATCTCGACATGGTTCCCCCCGAGCTCCAGGACGAGTTCATGGACCGGGTGATGGAACGCGTGACCCCGGCGGACGGCACCCCGGTGGTGCTCGACTACGTGCGTCTCAACATGGTCGGCCGGGCGTGAGCCGGCGCCGATCGTCTCCGCGGCGAACCGCTGCGTCCGCGACCGGTACCGTGCTCGGACCATGAGCCTCACCATCACCCTGCTCCCCGGGGACGGCATCGGTCCCGAGATCACCGCTCCCACGCTGGAGGTCCTCCGCGCCGTGGGACTCGAAGCCGAGTTCGACGAGCACGTGTTCGGCGGGGCCTCGATCGACGCCCACGGCACCGCGCTCACCGACGAGACGCTCGCCGCCTGCCGGAGCGCCGACGCGGTGCTGCTCGCCGCGGTCGGCGGCCCGAAGTGGGACACCACGGATCCGGACGCCCCCCGCCCCGAGCAGGGACTGCTCGGACTGCGCAAGGGCCTAGGCCTGTTCGCCAACCTGCGGCCGGTCCGGCCGCTGCCCGCGCTCTACGACGCCAGCCCGCTCAAGCGCGAGGTGATCGAGCGGACCGATCTGCTCGTCGTTCGCGAGCTCACCGGCGGCATCTACTTCGGCGAGAAGACCCGCACCGCCGATCAGGCCTCGGACGCCTGTGTCTACACCCGCGGGGAGATCGAGCGGATCGCCCGGGTGGCGTTCGGCGCCGCCCGCAGCCGGGTGACGAGCGTCGATAAGGCGAACGTGCTCGAGACGAGCCGGCTGTGGCGCGAGGTTGTGCGTGAGCTCCACAGCCGAGAGTTCCCGCATGTCGAGCTCGAGCACCTGCTCGTCGACAACGCGGCGATGCGCCTGATCGCCGCGCCACGCCACTTCGACGTGATCGTGACCGAGAACATGTTCGGCGACATCCTCTCCGACGAGTCGGCGATGCTCACCGGATCGATCGGCCTGCTCCCGAGCGCGTCGCTCGGCGACGACGGTCCCGGCGTGTTCGAGCCGGTGCACGGCTCGGCCCCTGACATCGCGGGCACCGGGGCGGCGAATCCGCTCGCCATGTTCCTCTCGGCAGCGATGATGCTGCGCCACGGCCTCCGCTTGGACGAGCAGGCGGCGGCGGTAGAATCAGCCGTCGATCGTGCGCTCGCCGGAGGGCTGCGCACGGCCGACCTGGGTGGCCGGGCGACGACAGCGGACGCCACACAGGCAGTCCTTCAACACCTCTAAGGGAGTGGGAAGTGGAACAAGCGGACCTCATCTGGCACAACGGAGAACTGGTTGCCTGGGAGGACGCGAAGGTCCACGTACTCACGCACGGACTGCACTACGGCACGGGCGTGTTCGAGGGTGAGCGCGCCTATGAGACGCCGCAGGGCACGGCGATCTTCCGCCACCACGACCATCTCGATCGGCTGTTCAAGTCGGCCGAGCTCTACTACATGCCGATCCCGTACTCGCTCCAGGAGCTGCGGACGGCGACCCACGAGCTGATCGCCGCCAACGGTCTGAGCGAGTGCTACATCCGCCCGCTCGTCTTCCGCGGCTACGGCCAGATGGGCCTTTTCCCGCTCGAGGCGCCGGTCGAGGTTGCGATCGCCGCCTGGCCATGGGGGGCGTATCTCGGCGAGGAGGGCAAGCAGCGGCGGCATCCGGGCGAAGGTGAGCAGCTGGCGGCGGATCCCGCACGACTCCCTGATCCCGCACGCCAAGGCCTCCGGGCAGTACCTCAACAGCGTTCTGGCCAAGATCGAGGCCTCGAAGGCCGGCTACCAGGAGGCGATCCTGCTCGACTCTCACGGCTTCGTCTGCGAGGGGTCCGGCGAGAACATCTACGCCGTCCGCGACGGCCAGATCATCACGCCGCCCCAGACCGCCGGGATCCTCGACGGCATCAACCGCAAGTCGATCATCCGGATCGCCCGGGACCTCGGGATAGAGGTCGTCGAGCGGGACGTCGCCCGCGCCGAGCTGTACCTCGCCGAAGAGGTCTTCATGTCCGGAACCGCGGCCGAGCTGGTCCCGGTGGCCGAGATCGACGACCACGTCATCGGCGCCGGCCCGCAGGGTCCGCCGCCGGAGGGGCCGGGGCCGATCACGCGAGAGCTCCAGCGGATCTTCGACGACGCGCTGCACGGACGCGATCCCCGCTACCTCGAGTGGCTGGATCACGTCGCCGTGCCCAGCCGGGCGGCGTAGGAGCGCCGCGCGCCGGCGCGCCCAGCGAGAGCGAGCATGACCCGGATCGAGCTCTATGACACGACCCTGCGCGACGGCATGCAGGGCGAGGGGATGTCCCTCTCGGCCCAGGAGAAGCTGCGGGTCGCCCATCGGCTCGATGAGCTCGGCATCGACCTGATCGAGGCCGGCTTCCCGAGCTCGAACCCGAAGGAGCTCGAGCTGTTCGAGCTGCTCTCCGAGGAGCGGTTCGTGCACGCGCAGGTGGCCGCGTTCGGGATGACCCGCCGCCGTGACGCCAGGGCCGAGGACGACCCGGCGCTGCGCATCCTCGCCGATTGCTTCGCGCCGGTGTGCACGCTCGTCGGCAAGACCTGGACACTCCACCTGGAGAAGGTCGTCCGCGTCGACCGAGCGGAGAACCTGCGGATGATCGCCGAGTCGGTCGCGTTCCTCGTCGGGCAGGGGAAGCGGGTGCTCTACGACGCCGAGCACTTCTTCGACGGCTACGCCGATGACCCGGAGTACGCGCTCGCGTGCCTGCGTGCGGCGGCCCAGGCCGGGGCCGAGACGGTCGTGTGCTGCGACACCAACGGCGGAACGCTCCCCGACGGGATCGCCGCCGCGATGGCCGCCGTCGTCGCCGGGCTGCCGCCGGCGGTCGTGGTCGGGATCCACTGCCACGACGACGCCGGCTGTGCGCGTGGCGAACTCGCTCGCCGCCGTGCAGGCCGGCGCGACCCATGTCCAGGGCACGATGAACGGCTACGGCGAGCGCTGTGGCAACGCCAACCTCGTCTCGATCATCCCCAACCTCCAGCTCAAGCTCGGCCACGAGTGCGTCACCGACGCGCAGCTCGCGACGCTCACCGCCTCGGCGCACTTCTTCGACGAGCTGCTCAACTTCACCCCCGACCCCGACCAGCCCTACGTCGGCCGCAACGCGTTCGCGCACAAGGGTGGGATGCACGTCGCCGGGGTGAGCGCCGATCCGGCGACGTTCGAGCACATCGACCCGGCGCTCGTCGGCAACGCGCGGGAGGTGCTCGTCTCGGAGCTCTCGGGCAAGGGGACGGTCCACGCCCGGGCGGCCGACGCCGGGATCACGCTCGACGACGCTGCCGCCGGCCGGGTGATCGAGCGGGTCAAGGAGCTCGAGCATCGCGGGTACCACTTCGAGGCCGCCGACGGCTCGTTCGAGCTGCTCCTGCGCCGGGAGACGGGCCAGATCGAGCCGCTGTTCCGGCTCGAGTCCTGGCGGGCGATCGTCGAGAAGCGGGCCGACGGGCGGGTCGAGACCGAGGCGACGATCAAGATCTGGGTGAACGGCGAGCGCTACGTGCGCACCGCCGAGGGCAACGGCCCGGTCAACGCGCTCGATCGGGCCCTGCGTGACGCGCTCGTCGAGATCCACCCGCACCTCGCCGACATCGACCTCGTCAACTTCAAGGTCCGGATCCTCGACGAGGCGAAGGGCACCGGGGCGATCACCCGAGTGCTGCTTGACGCCTCCGACGGCGAGGCCGTGTGGGGCTCGATCGGGGTCTCGGAGAACGTCATCGAGGCCTCATGGGAGGCGCTCGTCGACTCGCTCGAGTTCGGGATGCAGGTCACGCGGCCGGCTCCCGACGCCGCCACCCCGGCCAACCGCCCGTGAGCGACGCGCCGATCCCGCTCGCCCGGCCGGTGCTCGGGGCCGAGGAGGAGCGCCGAGTGCTCGAGGTGATGCGCTCCGGGCAGCTCTCGCTCGGCCCGACGGGCCCGGAGTTCGAGCGGGCGTTCGCCGACCGGGTCGGTGCCCGGTGCGCGAGCGCCGTGTCGAGCGGGACGGCAGGACTCCACCTCGCCCTGCGTGCCGTCGGCGTCGGCGAGGGGGACGAGGTCGTCACCAGCCCGTTCTCGTTCGTGGCCAGCGCCAACGTCGCGCTGTACGAGCGCGCGCGGCCGGTGTTCGCGGACATCGACCCGGTCACGCTCAATCTCGATCCGGCGGCCGCGGAGGCCGCCGTCACCGAGCGGACGTCCGCGCTGCTCCCGGTCCACGTGTTCGGGTACCCCGCCGACGTGCCGGCGCTCGAGCGGCTCGGGCTGCCGATCGTCGAGGATGCATGCGAGGCACTCGGCGCGACCTTTCCCGACCAGACGCCGGTCGGGGGTCGCGGCCATCCAGCGGTGTTCGGGTTCTACGCCAACAAGCAGCTGACGACGGGGGAGGGGGGCATGGTGTGCCTCGGCGATCCCGACCACAAGGTGCGGGTCGACTCCGAGCGCAACCAGGGCCGCGCCCCGAACATGGACTGGCTCGATCACGACCGGCTCGGCTTCAACTACCGCCTCTCGGACATCGCCTCCGCGCTCGGGCTCGCTCAGCTCGAGCGGCTTGACGAGATGCTCGCCGGGCGGGCCCGCGTCGCCGGGCTCTACCGCGCGGCGCTGCACGGGATCGAGGAGCTGGATCTGCCGTGCGCCGACGCCGGGGGCAATCGTCGCGGCTGGTTCGTGTATGTGGTGCAGCTCCCGCGCCGGCTCGACCGCGACACGACGATCGAGGCCCTCCGCGCCCTGGGGATCCCGAGCAAGCCGTACTTCCCGGCCGTCCACCTGATGAGCTTCTACCGGGAGCGCTTCGGCCATCGCGAGGGCGAGTTTCCGGTCTGCGAGGACGTTGCCGCGCGGTCGATTGCGCTGCCGTTCTTCCCCGCGATGACCGAAGGGGAGGTCGGCCGCGTCGCGGGTGCGCTGCACGAGGTGGTCCGCGCCCCGGCCCGGAGCGGCCGTCCGTAACATCGCGCCCCGATGTCCCGTTTCTCCGAGCCCCCCGACGCGATCTTCCGCAGGCTGAACGACTCGGTCGGCTTCGACTGGCGCCTCGGCCCGTACGACGTCCAGCAGTCCCGTGCTCACGCGAGCATGCTCGCGGCGCAGGGGATCATCTCCGAGGCCGACCGGGACGCGCTCCACGCGGCGCTCGAGACCGTCGAGCGGGAGCTGAGCTCGGGGCGGTTCGAGTTCGCCGACGGCGACGAGGACATCCACATGGCGATCGAGCGCCGGGTGACCGAACTCGCCGGGGATTCGGGCGGACGGCTCCACACCGCCCGCTCGCGCAACGACCAGGTGGCGACCGACATGGCGATGTTCACCAGGGCCCACGCCGCGGAGGCCGCCGACGGGGCGAGCCGGCTCGCCGGCACGCTGCTCGGCGTCGCCGAGCGCCACCTCGACTGGCCGATGCCGGGGTACACCCACCTCCAGCGCGCGCAGCCGGTGTACCTCGGCCACCACCTGCTGGCCTACGTGTGGATGCTGATCCGGGACCGAGACCGGTTCGATGCCGTCGGCCGCGCGACCGCGGCCCTGCCGCTCGGCGCGGGCGCCCTCGCCGGGGTGAACTTCGACACCGACCGGATGCTGGTGGCGCGCGAACTCGGGTTCGAAACCGTGGCCGAGAACTCGATCGACGCCGTCTCCAACCGCGATTTCGTGCTCGATTACCTCGCCGCTGCGGCGACGTGCGCCACCCACCTGTCGCGGCTCGGGGCCGAGATCGTGCTGTGGTCGAGCGAGGAGTTCGGCTTCTGCGAGGTCGCCGATGCGTGGGCCTCGGGCTCATCGATCATGCCCCAGAAGAAGAACCCCGACGCCGCCGAGCTGCTCCGGGCCAAGGCCCCGCGGATCGCCGCGCACCTCGCAGCCCTGCAGGGGACGTTCCACGCCCTCCCGCTCACGTACAACAAGGACATGCAGGAGGACAAGGAGCACCTGTTCGACGCCGTCGACACGCTCGAGCTGTGCCTCGCCGCGGCCGACGGGATGCTCGGCTCGATCACCTTCCGGCGGGAGCGGATGGCCGCCGCGGCGACCGACGAGTTCCCCGCCGCGACCGACATCGCAGACCTGCTCGTCCGGCGTGGTCTGCCGTTCCGCCAGGCCCACGGGGTCGTGGCCTCGCTCGTCCGCCTTGCCGTCGACGGCCACCGCCGGCTCTCGGAGCTCACGCGCGAGGAGCTCGCGGTCCGCCTCGCCGCTGCTCGACGACGAGTACTACGCGATCCTCAGCGATGGGGCTTGGCTCAGCTCGAAGGTCTCTCGAGGGCGGCACGAGCGCGGAGCGCGTGCGCGAGCAGCTCGCGCGCGCCCGCGCGGCGCTGGCGTGAGCGCCGGCGCGCCGGCGCCGGACCGGGCGGCCGAGGCCGAGCGACCGCTGCCGCATGCGTTCTACGACCGCCCGGTGGTGGAGGTGGCACGTGAGCTGGTCGGCTGCGTCCTCGGCCACGGCGGCTGCGAGGGCGTGATCGTCGAGACCGAGGCCTACCACCACACCGAGGCCGCGTGCCACGCCTACGTCGGCCACACCGCCCGGACCTCGACGCTGTTCGGCCCTCCGGGCATCGCCTACGTGTACCGCTCCTACGGCATCCACGCGCTGCTCAACGCGGTCTGCGAGCCCGAGGGGACCGGCGCGGCGGTCCTGATCCGGGCGATCGAGCCGCTCGCCGGGATCGCGGCGATGCAGGTCCGCCGTGGACTCGAGCCCGTGCGGGCGCTGTGCTCGGGGCCGGGGAAGCTGACCCAGGCGTTCGGGATCGGCCTCGAGCTCAACCGCAGCGACCTCGTCGCCGGGCCGATCGCCATCGCCCCCCGGCCGCCGAGCTGGCGCGATCCGGAGATCGCCGTCGACCGGCGGATCGGGATCACCAAGGCGGTCGAGCTGCCGTGGCGCTTCTGCGCCGCGGGCAGCCGGTTCGTCTCGCGCCGGCCGTCGACGTGAAGCGCTGATCGCCGGCGGGCTCGGATCCGGCCCGAGCATCCCGCTTCATCGCCCGACCCGTATGCGGATCGGGCCGGATTCAGTGCCCGCCGATTCCGGCGCCGCCGGTGCCGCCGCCCCCGGACCGCCGCCGCCCGTGCCGCCACCGCCGCCCGTGTGCCACCGCCGCCGCCGGTCGTGCCGCCACCGCCGCCGGTGTGCCGCCACCGCCGCCGGTCGTGCCGCCACCGCCGCCGGTCGTGCCGCCACCGCCGCCGGTCGTGCCGCCACCGCCGCCGGTCGTGCCGCCACCGCCGCCGGTCGTGCCGCCACCGCCGCCGGTGCTGCCGCCACCGCCGCCGGTCGTGCCGCCACCGGAACCCGAGCCCCCGCCGGCGGCGTTCGACGCCGTGGCCGACCCGCCGCTGCTCGAGCTCGATCCGGAGCCCGAGCCGCCGCCCGACCCGGCGAGGGCCAGTGCGCTGGTCGTGGAGCTCGTCGTGCTCGAGCTGTTCGAGGTGTTCTCCGCGGCGAAGATCTGCAGCGCCTGGGTCATGAAGTTCGTGCCAGATGATCGCCGGGTACGTGCCGCCCTCGACCGGGCCGCCGTTGAACATCGTGGCCATCGAGACGAGCTTGTTCGGGAAGCCGACCCACACGGCGGTGGTCAGCTCCGGAGTCCAGCCGACGAACCAGGCGTCGCCGTAGTTCGACGTCGTGCCGGTCTTGCCGACGACGTCGACCCCGGAGATGTTGGCCTGAGGTGCCGGTGCCGTTCTGGACGACGCCGGTGAGGATGTCGTGGACCGCGCTGGCGATCTCCGGCGGGAGCACGCGCTCATACGTCGGCTTGTCGACGATGTCCCGTCGGCCGTCGCAGGACACGACGAAGCAGTGGATCTCGGCGATCCCCGTCGGGCCCTTGTTCTGGTCGCCGAGCTGAGGGTTGAACACCAGGTTGCCGCCGGTGGCGAACGTCTCGTAGGCGTGGGCCATGTCGAGCGGGGTCACCCCCTGACGCAGGCCACCGAGGATCATCGCGTAGTTCGTCGACAGCGGCGAGCGGACGCCCATCGCGTGGGCGAGCCGCGCGATCCGGTGCGTGCCGACGTTGATGCCGACCTGGGCGTACACCGAGTTGTCGGAGATCGCCGTGGCGTCGCGCAGCGTGATCGGGCCCGAGTAGGTGTTCCCGAAGTTGTGGACGATGAAGTGCTCCTTGCCGCCGCTGTTCGGGACGATGAAGTCCTGCGGGGCGGAGTTGATGAGCGAGTCGCCGGAGTACTTGCCGGACTCGAGCGCGGACGCGAGCGTGAACGGCTTGAACGACGACCCGGGCTGCCGGTAACCGAGTGTGGCGAGGTTGAACGGGTACTGCTTGTAGTCCTCCTGCCCGTTGACGATCGGTCCGCCGACCATCGCCCGGACCTCGCCGGTCTTGTTGTCGATCGCGACGAGCGTCGCGCTCGGCAGGCCGGAGCCCGATGGCAGCTCCGAGCTGACCGCCTGCTCGGCGGCCTTCTGCATCTCGAGGTCGATCGTCGTGCGGATCTGGAGCCCGCCGTAGTAGGCGCGATAGGCGGCAAGGCCGGCGGGGACGCCGCGGCCGGAGCCCATCGCCGCGAGGATCTGCGGGCGCAGCCAGCTCGTGAAGTACGGAGCCGCGGTCGGCTCCGAGGGCTGCTGGAGGTCATTGGCCGTCGGCAGCGGGGCGACGATTCCCTGGTCGTACTGCTGCTGGGTGATGTAGTGCTGGTCGAGCATGTTCCGCAGCACGAGGTTGCGGCGGCCACGCGAGGCGACCGGGTGGGCGATCGGATCGAAGGCGGTGGGGGAGGCGACCATCCCGGCGAGCAGCGCCGCGTCCCACGGCGTCAGTGCGAGCGCGCACTTCGGGCGGCGGACCGAGGGGCGTGCTGTCGCCGCAGCCGGTCGTGGTGCCCGTCCCCGAGGTGTCCTGGATCGTGCTGTCGAATCCGTACTTCTTGCCGAAGTACACGCGGGCGGCCGACTCGACGCCGTAGGCCCCGTTGCCGAAGTAGATCGAGTTGAGGTACTCCTTGAGGATCTTCTGCTTCGACCACTTGCGGGTGAGGTGGTAGGCCAGCGCGGCCTCGCGCAGCTTCTCCAGAATCGTCCGGTTGTTCTGCTCCGAGAGCGCGTTCTTGACGAACTGCTGGGCGATCGTCGAGGCGCCCTGGCGGGAGCCGCCGGTGAAGTCGGCCACGAATGCCCGGCGCGATGCCGCGGATGTCGACCCCGGGGCTGGTCCAGAACCGCTTGTCCTCGATCGCCACGATCGCGTCCTGCATCGAGGGCGAGATGTCGCCGATCTGATCGATGATCACGTTGTTCGGCGGGGAGAACACGCCGATCGGCCGCCAGTGGTCGTCGTACAGGAACGAGTTGGCCTCCTTGCGGTACTGCGCCTTGTTCTCGAGCTGCGGGAGGTCGGAGGCGACGGCCATCATCATCCCGAAGGCCGTCGAGACCGCTGCCAGCACCCCGACGCCGACGAGGATCAGGAACAGGCGGAGCTTGCGGACCCGGGGACGCGGCGGGCGCTCGTCCCGGGGGGTGCGGTGCCAGCGTGAACGGCGCGGCGCGAACGGCAGCGGGCCGGGCTCGTCAACGGGCTGGTTGTCATCGTCATCGCTCATGCGATCGATCAGGGCGGCCCCGCGCAACGCTCGGCGGGGTCGTCGCACCTCACGGTGCTGATGCGGAGCCGGCCCGGCGGCACGAGCGACGACTCCGCGGCGGGTCCGGACTCTAGCATTGCGCCCGGTGGAAGCCGACACCTCGAACCCGCCCCAAGACGCCCTGCGCGATCCCGCGTCGGCGGCCGCCTGGCTCGCCCGCAATGCGGTCGACTGCCTGCCGCACGGGGAACTGGAGCGCAAGCTGAAGCTTGGGCGCCCGCTCCGGGTCAAGCTCGGCATCGATCCGACCGCTCCGGACATCCACCTCGGCCACACGGTCGTGCTGCGCAAGCTCCGCGAGTTCCAGGACCTCGGCCACGAGGTCGTGCTGATCATCGGCGACTACACCGCCCGGGTCGGCGACCCGAGCGGGCGCTCGGACACGCGGCCGGTGCTGTCCGCGGCGGAGATCGACGCCAATGCCCGGACGTTCCACGCCCAGGCCTCGTCGACGCTCGATCCCGCGCGCACGCGGGTGCGCTTCAACGGCGAGTGGCTCGACATGGCCATGGAGGAACTGTTCCGTCTCGCCCGCACGACGACGGTGGCCCAGATCCTCGAGCGTGAGGACTTCGCCAAGCGGTTCGCCGCCCACGCGCCGGTCTCGATCCTGGAGCTGCTCTATCCGCTGCTCCAGGGCTACGACTCGGTGGCGATCGAGGCCGACGTCGAGCTCGGCGGGACCGACCAGAAGTTCAACCTTCTCCTCGCCCGGGACATCCAGCGCGCCTACGGGGTGCCGGAGCAGGCCGTGCTGACGATGCCGATCCTCGCCGGTACCGACGGGGAGCGCAAGATGTCGAAGTCGCTCGGCAACCACATCGGCGTGACCGAGCCGGCCGACGAGATCTACGGCAAGACGCTGAGCATTCCCGATTCCGCGCTGGCGCAGTGGTACTCGCTGCTGCTCGGCGAGGACGTCCCGGCGCACGACGGCCCCCGGGACGCCAAGCGGGCGCTGGCCCGTGCTCTCGTGGCGCGCTTCCACGGTGCGGAGGCCGCGCAGGGGGCCGAGGCGGCGTTCGACCGGGTCCACGTCGCGCGTCAGGCGCCCGAGGAGGTGCCCGAGGTCCGGGTCACGCCGGCCGCCGGCGGCGATGGCACGACGCTCCATCTGCCGGCGGTGCTTGCCCAGGCGTTCTCGGTCTCGACCTCCGAGGGCCGGCGAGCGCTGGCCCAGGGCGGGGTGCGCCTCGATGGCGAGCCGATCGCGAAGGGCGTGCTCGACGTGCCGCCGGCCGAGCTCGACGGGCGGATCCTGGCCCTTGGCAAGCGCCGTTTCGCCCGGATCCGCCTCGGCTGAAATCGACCGGGCGACGGCCCGCCGTCCCAGCGGCCTATACTCGACAGCGAACGGCCGCCCTCGGGTGGCTTTTTCCGGCGAGATGCCCGGCCCGGAGCGCTTGAGTCGCTCCCCCGGCTGGCGCTATACTCACCGGCCCGCTTCGGGATCCGAAACCCGGGTTCCGAATCCCCTGGGAGGTCAAACCTCCTCCAGAGGTGGGACGGTCTTTGAAAACTCAACAGCATGCGCACCCTTCGACCGGACCCCCGGTCGAGGAGTGTGTCCAGGTTCGACGCCGTCGACCCGGCTGTCCCGAGCAATCGGGGCGGACAGGACGACGGTGCCAAGATTGACCCCGTCTTGTGGCCCGGAGTTCGCGGTGTACGTGAGCTCCCTCGTGTGGCCACAAGGGTCTCGCCTGCCAAGGCGAGCCCAGAGTTTTGTCCGCGATCCGTCTGGATCGTGGATGTTTCATCTCTGACGACTCTTTGTGAGCGGTCCGCGGC
>CAWCRB010000003.1:0-312094 GCA_963797905.1 uncultured Solirubrobacterales bacterium | reverse complement strand
CTGCTCGCGGCTCGCTGTCGCTTATGATCGATTAGCGGTAGCGGACTCTCGCTCGGGACATCCGCGTTCAGTCGAGGTCGAAAGCAGCGTGGACCGCGTCGGCGAGATCGGGTTCCTGTTGGTCGAGCAGGCGTCCGATTTCTCGGCCGAGGGCGGCGACGGGGACAGTCGTGATGTGGTCACATGCGACGACACCTTGTTCGGCGAGTCCGTTCTCTGTGCCTACCCAGACCTCGGTCGACAGGCCGCGGACCGTCGATGTGATCGGGGCCACCGTCACGGTGTTCATGTGCGGCCGTACCAGCTCTCGCGTCAGGACGAGCACGGGCCGCGATTTGTCAAGCCGCGCGACGTGGATCGGTCGCATCAGGGGTCCAGAGAGATCCCGGCGGCATGCTCGGCCAGCCCGGACAGCTCCGGATCCGGTCCAGCCGCGGCCAAGGGCACCCCAGCATCGCGAGCGGCCACAGTCCGCCGTCGCTGCCGCTCGAGCGCCTGCGTGACAACCGCAGCTCTGCTGCGCTGGGTGCCGTTGCGAACGATCTCATCGACGTAGTCCACGAGCTCGTCTGGCAGGCGTACAGCTATCTGTTTGCTCATACCAATATGGTACCAGGACGGGATGCGGGCCCCCTTCTCCACGTCGAGGTCGTTGTGTTTGGTTTGTCGTCGGTTCGGCCACCTCCGGTGTCGACGATGATCCAGCTTTTCGCGAGCGCGACGACCGCGGGGATTTCGGAGACGATTTCGCCGTCGAGGACATTGCGTAGAAGTCCCGCGAGCGAGCGATGTGCTTCGCGACGATGAAGTGGGTGAGCAGGATGTCCGTTTCGCGGGCACGGAACGGCGCCATATCAGTTCTCCCCTAACCGCTGGGGCGGTGCCACGCAAACCGTATGGGAAGCGCGGCGACCTTCAGCGATGAGTTGTTTTTTTGGTGTCCCGGAACCAGTCGGTCAGGTGTTAAGCGACTGTTCTTGAGGTGATGAAGCGGTGGATGGCCTCGTTGGCGTTGTCCTGAAATGACGGGTTGGCCAGATCGGGCAAGAAGTCGGCTTGGTTGAACAACGGGCCCTTCAACTTGTTGGCCGCGCTGGCGTAGAACACGCCGCTGGACAGGGTCGGGTCGGTGACGCCGTCGACGAGCCGCTTCGCTCCCACGTCGAGTTTGTGGGCGAGACCTAGGGCGGGCATGACGTACTTGGCGGCTACCTGCATCGGTAGGGGAAGGCCGTTGGGGGCGCCGGTGCCGGTGGTGTTCCCGGGGCTCACGGTGATGAAGCGGCGGTCGGGGTGTTGGCGGGCCAGGTAGGCCATCCAGAGGGCCCCGATGTACTTGGCCTGCCCGAACGCTAGGTTGAAGTCCGCTTTTCTGCCGGCGAAGTAGCTGCCGTCGATGACGGAGGCGAGTTCATCGGCTGAGGTTGAGACGAAGGATGGCCCTTTCATCCGCAACTTCGGAACTCCGCGGACTGCTTCACTTCCGGCGAGGACCGCAACCTCGCCAAGCCGATCCTCGGCCAGGAGCCCTTCGAGGAGGACGACGTGGCCAAGGACGTTCGTCGCGAACACGGTGGTGACCCCGTCAACGGTCAAGTCCATCGTCTTCGGGCCAATGACGCCGGCGTTCATCACCAGCGCGTCGACGGATCCGCTGATCCCGGCCAGGCCGGCGCGGACCGAATCCAGATTGGCGACGTCCATGACCACGATGTCGAAGATGCGCCGGCCGGTCGCGGCTTCGAGCTCGGCCTTTGCCGCTGTCGCCTTGTCTTGGTTCCGGCACGCTAAATAGATCCGGGCCATCTCCGGACGAAGATGCAAGTTGCCGGGCCACCTCCTTGCCGATTCCGGCGTTGGCGCCCGTGATCAACACGGTCTTTCCTGGGGTTGTGCTCACTGGAATTCCTCTCATGTTCGTAGGTCCAGCCAGGGTGGGCTGAATGGTGTGGTCACACCGCCGGGCGTACGACGGCTAGGCCCTGCTCGGCCTGGCCCAACACGCGGCTTCCTGCTTTCCCGGCGGTAGCGGCCCGGGTCGTTGCCTGACTGGATTGGTGCGATCCACTATGCCAGACTGATTATGGCATGTCAAAGCCATTTTGGGCGGTATACTTCTCTCGATGTCTTCAGCCAGTTCTGATCGACCGCGGTTGACGCGCAAGGGCGAGGAGACGCGCGCGCGGATCGTTGACGCCGCGGCAGCAGCTGATCTTTCAGCAGGGAGTTGCCGGCACGACGATCGAGGAAGTGCGAGACGGTGCGCAGGTGAGCAGTTCGCAGCTCTACCACTACTTCGACGACAAGCCGGCGCTGGTCCGCGCGGTGATCGAGCGCCAGGCCGACAGGGCCATCGGCACGCAGGAGCAGTTCGACCTCAGCACCCTTGACGGGCTACGAGAGTGGCGCGATTTCGTGGTCAATCACAGCCGCGATAAGGGCGGGCTCGGTGGTTGTCCGGTCGGCTCGCTCGGTTCCGCGCTCGCCGAGACCGAGCCCGAGGCCAGGGCGATGGTTGCCGCGTCCTTCAAACGCTGGGAGGCCAGCATCATGGCCGGTTTTCTGCGGATGCACGCGCTCGGCCGACTCGCACCGGAGGCCGATCCGCGCCAGCTCGCGCTGGCCCTGCTTGCCGCGCTTGAGGGCGGTCTCCTGCTCGCTCAGGTCCAGCGCGACCCCGAGCCGCTCGCGGCCGCGCTCGACGCGATGCTTACGCTCATCGCCACCCTCAGCAGCACCACGAGCACTTCGCTCAACAGCTGAGCCGACGAGCCGACATCAGTCGGTGCGCGGTGCGCACCTGCACGGCCTAGAGGTAAATCAGTGAAGGCGGCCGCGCCCGGCGGGTGACCGAGGTTCTGGCTGGGCCTGTGTCTCGGTGACCACGGCCGTGGTGGACGCAGCCCGCACCAACTCTTCAGAACCACGAGCCTGGCCCGGCCCCCGACCTCGCTGGGTGTACCGAAGGCGAGCGCGGAGCCGGCGATCCGACCGTCCGCCGGCCCTCTGGGAAGAAGCACCTAACCGACGGACCCCTGTATTGGAGTACACGAGCCAGTTCTGTTACAGTTGGCGTCAGCAGGAATGGATTGATTGTTCCAACTACAAGAGGGATGTCGACAATGGATCTGCAAGACAAGAAGGCGCTGATCACCGGTGGCACCTCCGGGATGGGTTCAGAGGCTGCGCTGTCGATGGCCGAGAAGGGCGCGTCGGTGATCATCACCGGCCGCGATGAGACTCGCGGCGCGAGCACCGTCGAGAAGGTCCGGGCCGCTGGGCACGACGCGGAGTTCATCGCTGCTGATGTCTCGGAGATGTCCGAGGTGAGGCGCGTTGCTGACGCGACCGGCGAGGTCGATGTTCTGGTCAACTGCGCCGGTTTTGCTGCCATGGGCGCCCATGCGCCTCGAGCGTCACGTCTTCCTTGATCGGATCAGACAGGCCCGAGTCACGACGGTCATACCGGATGACGCGCGCGAAGCGGCCCAGGCGCTCGAATAGCCGGTGCGCCTCGGGAAACTCCCACATGGTTCCGATGTTCGAGAACGGGCCGATGCTGAACAGCAGGTCGTGATCGCCCGACCCATGGACCTGGTACGCGATCGCAAGGTCATCGCTGCGGGCGTACTGCGTCTTCGGTCGGTCCATCAGCCGACCGTACCCTGACTCACCGGCGTCGCGCAGCGCATCAAGACAGCGTCGAAGCCGCCGAATTCTCGACGCCGTGTAGGCGCTTGCTGCTGCTTCACCCGACGGGCGGTGGGGTTCCGTCCGCGCTGGCCTGGAGCGCCGGATCCCATCGGCACACGGCACAGGCGTGGCGGAACGCCGTGCGGGCGAACTCGAGCACGGCTTCGTGCGGGTGAGCGCCGGCACGAATGTCGTCCCAGTCGAGGACGAACTCGCCGAGCGACGGCTTCCCACCGGGCGGCCGTGGGCGAGAGCGTCGCGGCCGCGAACCCGTCCGGCGCCGGGTGCGCGTACGCGTAGAACGCCGCCCTTCCATAGCGCTGATCGCCGGGCCACCAACCGATCGCAACCTCCTGCGCATCCATCGCGTTGCGCATGATGAAGTCGTCTGATGGCGGATCGGCAGGCAGGCCGGAGAACAAATTCACGGCCAGGTCGAACGATCCCCACCATGCGTTCACCGGCGTCGCGCGTCCGCGGTACGGCGCGCGGAACTCCGCGAGCGCAAGCGCGGCTTGCGTCGCCGCCTTGAAGTAGGTGCTGACTTCGCCGGGGTCATAGTGCGTGTGCTCGTCGTCTTCGTCGAGCGGCACGGTCCACGACACCTCCTGCGGCTTCGCGTTGATCTCGACCGCGCCGGAACAGCGTCGCACTGCCGCCAGCACCTCGCGCGTGACCTCGCCGACCGTTCGGTTCGGAGCCAGGGGGACGCGCTCCACGAAGCCGCCGGTGTGCTCGACGACGGCCTCGTGAGTGCGTAGATCAAGCGCTACGACCAGCGCTCCCGAGGCATCGGGAGCCGGTAGCGGCGCCGTCTCCCAGCCCCGCGCGGTGAGGCGCAACGCCGCGTGCTGAAGCTGTGGCTCGGGAGGGGCAAGCGCGACCGCCAGCTTGCCGAGCACTTGCGTGTGGGCGTGCAGCGTGTCGCAGGTAGCCCCCCACTGCTCGTATGTGAGCACCGGCCACTCACCGGACATGGACCCCACGCTACCGATCGCGTGCCCCCGGTGCCCAAATCGCACTCCGTCGGTTCGGCGCCCCCGGGCGCCAGGTCCAGCTCACGGGCCCGGACCCCGCGTCAACCGAGGTCGACGCTCAGGTCGACCTTCGCCGAGTCCGGAAGGAAGTAGTGGAACGAGTTGATGTAGAGCACGATCTTCAGCGCACCGGAGGGATCGCGCTGAACGATCCAGTCCTCGCCGACAACGGCCTTGATCACCGCATCCTGCGACTCGACGATGCGTCCCTCCCAATACACCGCTCCAACCGAACGAGCGCGCTCCGGCTCATTGGAGACCATGGTGACGTCCAACGGCTCGAGCGGAATGTGAACCTCATCGGCGAGCCTCTGGTGGACGTCGTAGTTGGCCTGCATCGAGATGTCCTCCCCGTGGGGGACGATCACCCGGGCCTCCTCCGGGCGCAGGAAGAACGCGGCCTGCTCCGCTGCCGTGCCCTTGCGCACCATCGCCACCTCGTGAAACTCGTTCATCAACGAGATCACTTCGTCCTTCGTGATTGCCATCCGAGCACCCTCCATCGAGCGGACGAGCGTTGTTGACCGGTCACGTGCGACACGGGAAGCGTATTGCCGCCGTCCTTTCTTTCCGCGCAACGGGCTGCCGCTCGGCGAGCTCTGACGTAGGAGAGGCGCCGGCCAGTGAGGCCTGCGCCCGGCCGCGTGCATTGCGCACGGGCACACGGCGATGTAGCGTGGCGCCGCCAGAAGCTCTGGCGATCAATCCGTTTTCAAAGTGAGGAGCACCAGATGGCCTACGGCGTCGTGCACCACTTCATCGGCGGGACCGAGGAGCAGTACCAGGCTACGGTCGCGGCCGTGCACCCCAGTGACGGAAGCTTGCCCGAGGGCCAGGTGTCTCATGTCGCCGGTCCGTGCAGCGACGGGTGGTTGATCGTGGCGATCCACGATTCGAAGGAGAGCTGGGAGACGTTCCGTGACGGAACGCTGATGCCACGGATGCAGGCAGGAGTCGACGGAGGCTTCGCCGGACCGCCCGAGGAGACGGGGTTCGAGGTCAGCAACCAGGTGTCCGGCTAGCCCTGCCCTGAGCTGCAGGCATCTGCTCCTCGCCCTGAAGGAGCCGGTCGGTTCATCCTTATTGGTTGAGGCGATCCACGCGCGAAGCTGCGAGTGTCGTGGGCTGTCGCGATCCGGAGGTGGAAGATGAAACGTACGGCCCTCGTCCTCGTCGCGCTCGCTGCTCTTGGATCAGCCAGCGCCGTCAGCGCCCGCGTGCTCCGGGTCGGAACCTATAAGGGCATCCCTGGGCCGTACCGGTCGATCCAGGCCGCGGTCAACGCCGCACGGCCCGGCGACTGGATCCTGGTCGGGCCTGGCGACTACAAGACGACCTCCTCCCGGGCGCCCGCCGGCCGGTCGGACACTCCAGCCGGGGTGTTGATCACCACGCGGCGGGTCTACGTCCGCGGGATGAACCGCAGAACGGTGATCGTCGACGGGACCAAGTCGGGCCCAGCGTGCAGCCGCGCGAAGAGCGACCAGAACTTCGGTCCGAGCAGCAAGGACGGCGCACGAGGGCTCAACGGGATCATGGTCTGGAAGGCCGCCAATGTCTGGGTTCAGAACCTCACCGCCTGCAACTTCCTCAGCGGCAAGGGCGACGCCGGGAACGAGATCTGGTGGAACGGCGGCGACGGCAGCGGCAAGATCGGCGGCCACGGGTACTACGGCTCGTACCTGACCGCGACGAGTACGTTCTACCGGGCCGACGACACTCCGGCGCAGTACGGAATCTTCTCAAGCAATTGGACCGGCGGCATCTGGTCGCAGACGTACGCCAGCAACTTCAGCGACTCGGGCTACTACATCGGCGCCTGCCAGCAGCAGTGCAACCAGACGATCGACCGGGCCCACGCCGAGTTCAGTGCGCTCGGCTACTCGGGGACCAACTCCGGCGGCCAGCTCGTCATCAGGAACTCCGAGTTCAACAACAACCAGGACGGGTTCGACACCGACAGCGAGAACGGCGATGCCCCTTCGCCCCAGAACGGGGCCTGTCCGCACAACGGCATCAGCCCGATCACCCACACCCACTCGTGCTGGGTGCTGATGAACAACTACATCCACGACAACAACAACCGCAGCGCGCCCGAAGTCGGGCAGGCCGGGTCCACGCCGCTCGGAGTGGGAGTGTCGCTGAGCGGAGCCCGCAACGACACGGTGATGCGCAACCGGATCGTCCGCAACAACGCCTGGGGAGTGCTGATCCAGGTTCAGCAGGGGGAGGGCGGACCGCCGTGCATCGGCGGCACGCAGAACTTCAACGTCCTCGGCATCCTGACGCTGCCGTGCCTGTTCGACGGCTGGGGAGACGCGATCCTGCGGAACAACTTCGCGCACAACGGCGCCTACGGACACGCGACCAACGGCGACATCGCGCTGCTCAACTTCGAGAGCGGGAATCCGACGTTCTGCTTCCGTGGCAACATGAATCCGGCGGGGCTGACGACCTCGGCCGCCGGCCTCGAGCAGACATACCCGCGGTGCACGGGCGCCCCGGCGCCGGCCAACGCGAACGTGCCGCTGGTGGAGGAAATCCTCTGCGGCAACGAGGGCGCGCTCGTCGGGGGCAGCATCCCGTGTCCTGGCGGCAAGCCGTATCCGAGCCCCCTTCCGGTCGTCATGCATTCGCTTCCGAGGAACCTGACGACGATGCCCAATCCGTGCGCGGGCGTGCCGGTCAACCCATGGTGTCCGGGTCGCCCGGCACGACCTCGGCCGACGCCCGGCCCGCCGCCCATCGGGCTGGGATGAGCGTGGCCGCCTGATGCCAAGGGACGCAGTCCCGCTCAGCCCGAGCTGCGCAGACGACTTGTAGGAGTTCGTCGAGCGCGTCGCACGAGCGCACCGGGGAGTTGCAAACTCGGCCCAGAACGAAGAGGCTAGGCCGCTACCCCTACCGCCACCGGACCGGACGAAAGGATGGGGGATGAAGAGCGGTCGATGGAAATGGGGCGCCGCATGCTCGCGCGTCGAACTGGTCGCAGCAACGACGACGGCGGTCCTAGCGGTCCTCGGTCTCGCGTCGAACCTCACGGGCGCCTCGCTCGCGGCGGCAGGCGGCGCGAGTGTGGCGCGCGCGACGCTGTCCGGGTCCGTGGTCAGCGGCGGGAGACCAGTTGCCGGCCTGGCGATCACGCTCTACGCAACCGGTGGCAGCCGGGAACCCAGAATCCTCGGGCACGCGACCAGCCAGATCGATGGGTCCTTCACCATCGCCTTCCGGCCCGATCTCCGCAACGAGCAGATCGCCTACCTCCTCGCCAAGCGCGGCAGCATGACTCGTGTCGCATCGGTGCTCGGCGCCCCTCAGCTGCCAAGGCGCGTCGTGCTCAACGAGCGGACGACCGTCGCCGCAGGCTTTGCGCTCGCGCAGTTCATCTCGGGAGATCGCATCGTGGGCAAGTCGCCCGGGCTGCAGAACGCGGCGGCGATGGTGGGTGATCTCGTCGACGTCCGATCAGGACGACTCAGCCCCGTGCTCGCGACCGCGCCAAACGGCGGTGAGACCTCGACGATGCGCGAATTCAACTCGCTCGCGAACATGGCCGTCAGCTGTACACGGTCGAACGCTGGTTGCGGCCGGCTGCTCACGCTGGCAACGCCGCGCGGAGGCGCGCGACCCGCGGGAGCGCTCGCAGCCTTCGCAGACGTGGCGCGGAACCCGTCCAACAACGTCGGCCGGCTGTTCAGGCTCTCGCAATCCGCCGCTCGCCCGTACCAGCCGGACCTCGGACGCTCGCAGGGACCCGAGGCCTGGACCGTCGCGCTTCGGTTTGTCGGTGACGGCAGGACGATGAACGGGCCCGGCAATATGGCGATCGACGCTCGCGGCGACGTCTGGTCGACGGACAACTACGAGTACAGCCGCAACCCGCTGGCCCCGGTCTGCGGCGGAAAGCTCCTGCTGGGGTTCTCGCCGACCGGCCACTACCTCCCCGGCTCGCCGTTCCCGGGCGGTGGACTGGACGGCGCGGGGTTCGGGATCACGCTCGACCCGCGAGGACACGTCTGGCTCGGGAACTTCGGCTTTGCCGCGGCGAGCTGTGGCCACAGCCCAAGCATGACAGCGTCTCGGAGTTCACAACCTCCGGCACGCCGTTGTCGCCTTCAGCCTCGGGTGGGTCGACTGGGGGCTTCACCCAGGGCGACGTCTCCTGGCCGCAGGGCACGGTTTCGGACCGCCAGGGGAACATCTGGATCGCCAACTGTGGCAACAACAGCGTGACCCGCTACGCCGGTGGCAATCCAGGTCACTCGTCGAACTTCCCGCTGGACGTCGAGAAGCCGTTCGACATCGCGTTCAATGGTCGCGGTCAAGCGTTCGTGACCGGCAACGGGAGCGATGCGGTGGAGCTGCTCAACCAGAACGGAAAGTCCGCGCTCACCACGCCGATCACGGGCGCCGGGCTTGACAAGCCCCTGGGCATCGCTGCCGACATCGAGGGCAACGCATGGATCGCGAACTCGGGGTTCGCGAGCGTCCCCTGCCCCGACGGGGCTCCGCCGCCGCCTGGCCATACCGGCTCGATCACGATGATCACCAGCAATGCGAAGCACGCGACCAAGTTCACCGGCGGCGGGCTCACCAACCCGTGGGGCGTGGCGGTGGACGGCCATGACAACGTCTGGGTCAGCAACTTCGGCGGACAGCGGCTGTCCGAGTTCTGCGGTCGGCGCCTCGCGAACTGCGCCCCCGGGGATCACACCGGCGCAGCGCTCTCGCCTGACACCGGCTACGGCTTCGATGGGTTCGTGCGGAACACCGGAGTGCAGATCGACCCCTCTGGGAACGTCTGGGTCGCGAACAACTGGAAGACCTATCCGTTCCCGGACGCAACGCAGGCGGGTACGAGATGGTCGCGTTCATCGGGCTGGCGGGGCCGATCCGGACGCCGCTGATCGGGCCGCCGCGGCCGCTCTGAGCGTCGTCCTTCACTCTCCGAGGTAGTCGGACACCATCACGATGTCCTTCAGCAGCGTCTGGTACTCGGCATGCGCGTTGTGCTCGACCGAGTGCCATTTGATGCCCTCAGCCTCTGTCATGTAGCGCCGGTACTTCGGCGCCCCGGGGAACTTCACGTTGTCGGCGACCGCGACCGATCCCGGGTGAAGCCACCCGCGCCCGAGGATCAACAGCAGGTTGGGGAGGTAGGCGTTCTTGTCGTGGTCGATGAAGATCAGGTCCACGGACCCCTTCGCGAAGCCGTGCTCGGACTCGAGCCGCTCAACGGTCGCGCCGCCATCGCCGAGCGTGCCGACCACGACGGTCAGTCGGTCCCCGACGCCGGCGTGATCCCAAATGCGGCGTGCGATGTTGGCATTCGCCGGGTTGAACTCACCGAGACCAGCCGCGCTTCGGCGCCCATCGTCCGCGCGGTCCGGAGCGCGCTGTAGCCGCAATACGTTCCGAGCTCCAGCACAAGCTTCGGATCCGTGCGCCGGACCGCGGCGTCGAGAATCTCCCCCTTCTCGTCGCCAACGTTGATCATGAAGCTCTGCTCGTAACAGAACCGGTCGATCGTTCGGATGACGTCGTCGAGGTCCCCTTGACGGGCATTCGCACGCACGTACTGGGCGAGCGCCTCCTCGCGGCCGTCGCCGACCTGCCAATCCTTCAACAGCTTCGGCATGCCGATCGCCATCCGCAAGAACGACCACCGCAGGAACGGCATCCGTCTTCCTCCCCATCTCCGTCAGCCGCTTCACCGGTAGCCCGCTCATCTGCGCCCGTCCTCTCCGTTGGCCCTCGGGTCGTGTCCGGCCCGGCCGGCAAGCAGCCTAACCCTTGGGCCGTCCCACGAGGAGCTCAACGGTCCCCGGAGCTGGCGGGGGCCGTGAGGCCTGTCGGCCGTGGCAGCCCGTCTGCCATACTCGCCGGCGGTCGGAACGGAGACGACGAGGGGTTTTCGTGGCGACGGGGGCGAGGAGGGCGCTCTGCCCAAGGGGACTAGTGGCTCTCGCGGCTGCGCTCGCGTGCTCAATCGCTTTCGCCGCTGCGCATGCGCCCGCCGCGTCGGCCGCGAGCGTGCAGAGCAGGATCAACGCGCTGATGCGGGGCGCGATCGCACATCACGGGATCAGGGCGGCGATCGTCCAGGCCACGGTCGCCGGCCGGCCGATGATGACGAAGGCGTACGGAGACTCGATGGCGGGCGTGCCCGGCAACGACCAACATGCATTTCCGCAACGGCGCGGTCGCGATCTCCTACATGTCAACGCTGCTGCTGCGACTGGTCGACCAGGGCAAGGTCAGCCTCGATGACCCGGTCTCGAAGTGGCTGCCTCACCTGCGCGACGCCCACCGGGTGACGCTCGGGATGCTGGTCGGGATGACCGCCGGCTATCACGACTACGAGGTCGACCCGCGGCTGGACCAAGGCGCTGTACGACAATCCGTTCGCGCCGATCACGACGCCGATCAGCTGCGCTGGGCGCTCGACGAGCCCCAGCAGTTCACGCCCGGCACCAATTGGAGCTACGCGCACAGCGATTACGTGATCCTCGGGCTGGCGTTCGCAAGATCACCGGGCTGCCGCTCGACGTCGCGCTGAGTCGGATGGTCCTCCGGCCGCTGGGGCTGCGCAGAAACGGTCGCGTCGACAGACGGCGGCGATCCCATCGCCGGCGCTGCACGCCTACTCCCCGGAACGCAAGCAGTTTCTCGGCATCCCCCGCACGACCACTTCTTCGAGGATTCGACGTTCTGGAATCCGTCCTGGACGCTGGCTCAGGGCGCGGTCGAGACGACCGACATCGCGGATCTGACCCGTACCGCGATCGGGATCGGCATCCGGCAAGCTGCTCACCCGCAGCTCCTATCTGCAGCAGATCGATCCGCGGATCGGGTTCGGCCATCCGCAGCCGGGGTGCGAGCGATGCACGACCCTGTCGCGCGTGTACGGCTACGGGCTCGGCGTCGTGCGCAACGGCGACTGGATTCTCCAGAACCCGTTGTTCGGGGGGTACGCGGCGATCGAGTCCTATCTGCCCTCAAAGCGCATCTCGATCGCGATCGCCACGACGTTCAAGCCAACCGCCTATGACGCCAAGGGCAACCCCAGCCCGTACTGGCAAATCCTGTGGGCCAAGATCGGAAAGGTTCTGGCCGGCCGCGACGCCCCGGCCGTGCCGCCTGGGCTGGGTTAGGGCTGCTCGGGAGGCCGCGATCAATCGGTCCGTTGACAGCCAGTTGGTGTCCGGCGGCGCTTCGGAGCGAGCCCTTCACGTTCCGCGGCGTCGCCGCTCGACTGGCTCCACCGCTTGACTGTCGCCTCTCGATCAAAGCGGGGGGGGGAGGGGGGGGGGGGGGGGGGAGGAGGGGGGGGGGGGGGGGGGGGGGGCTCCGCGACGCTGTGGCAACTCCCGCAGGACAGCCGTAAACGAGCGGGGGGGGGGAGGGTCCGGCAGGGGGGGCAGCAGAGGCTCGAGAGGGCTCGGCGGGAACTAAGAGGAGTTGGGGGCACATGTGAGGAGGACTGTTGGTCGCTAGGACCAGGCGGGAATCTCCCGGTCCTCGATCAGACCGGCACTCTCGCCGGACTCAGATCGCTTCCGGTTCAGCCGCATGCAGCAGTCCTCCCGAGGACATCAGTGGCTGCTCCGGCCGTTCCCGCACAGCACGGCCGTTTGCGCCATGATGGCGGCATGATCCTTCATCGCTCGCCGCTCCTCGTCCTGCTTGTTGTCGCCGCGACAGCGCTCAGCGCATGCGGCAGTTCGAGCAGCTCCTCGTCGTCGCCGACCTCTTCGACGGCGACCTCCACCACCGCCGGCTCCGGAAGCACCGTCGCCGCCGTCAAGCAGAAGTGTCTCGACGCTGCTAAGACGATCCAGAACTCGAGCGCGCGGTCAACCGCGGAACAGGGTTGCAATGAGATCACCACGAGCAACGTGAACGTGAGCGCCGGGCTCAGTAAGGCGAAGCAGGCCTGCCTCGCCGCCTCAGGAGAGATCCCGTCCCCTCGCTCAAGCAGGCTGCTGTCGCGCAGTGCAACAAGATCGCGGCGCCGTAGCGCCCCGCAGGATTGACGCTCAAGGGGAACTCTGGCGCGCGAGGGACAACACGGTCCGGCGTCTGTTCCCACGGTGGATGGTCCGCTCGGCCTTGCCCGCTGATGGCGGTCGAGGTGAAACCGAGGGCACAACGATGGGTGATGAGCGCGGCCCAGGTGCCGGGCGCGGTCTGCGCGGCCTTCCGGGCAGCCGACACGAGCGTAGATTTTGCCGTGCTCGCAACGAGATCCGGTTGATGGTCCGGACGCTCGTAACGCCGATGTCGGTGCGAGATGCCCAATGGCCTGGATACCTGAACTGCTGAGGCAGCGGCGCGTCGTTCACTCGTCGGCCGCGCTGGGCATCGTGATCGCGGTCGTGCTGAGCGGAGGGACGCCCGCGTTGGCGCGGAGCAGGGTGCGGGCGGCGTTCTCGACGGTGCGCGCGGTCAACGTCGACGGCGGCAGGATCGCGCTGCCGTCGGGCTTGGGCCGCCCGCGGCGCTACCGCTTGCACGTGCCGGTCGGGGCGTACCTCGTGGTGTTCTCGACGATCTACGCCAACGGGGGTACCAGTCAACCGCGTCGCCGGTCTGGCGGTGGTCAGGCGGAGCGCCGCCGGAACGCGTCGCCCGGGTCGCCGCTGCGACAGCCGGGTGGTGACGATCGGGAATCTGATGCTGACGCCCATTCGCGGTGCATCGGGACCGACCCGACGGGTCGACGCGTCTGGTGCTGACCTGATCTGTTCAACCCGCTGTCGAGCCGCGGCATCACGTTCGTCGACACGAGCCGGCGAGGTCGTCGCGGCCGCCAAGCGCGAACAGCAGCCTATGGGAGGATGGCCGGCTGGCAACGAAGGTCAGCTACAACCCGCTCAAACCGACGTACGAGATCACCGGCGAGGGCACGCAGTCGAGACGAACGGCACAGGTGACGATGACCCTGAACCTCAAGGACCTGGTCACGGGCCGGGTCGTGGCGACTAAGACAGTGACCGGTAAGGGAAAGACCTTCCAACAGATCGACGACCTGTTCGGTCAGCCTGACCTCGAAGTTCGCCGGACATGACGGCCGGGACGTGATCGACGGGGCGCCCACCGGCGGCGCGGTCACGGTCGACCTGAGGATCTATGCCTTCACACCGAGGGCAACGGCGAGGGGCGGGCACGGTCACCGTTCACCGCCCGGGCGGACGTTCGCCGGTGGCCGCCGGCGAACCCGTGAGCAGCCTACGAGTACTCGGTCAGCGCCGGGACCACCGTTTCGCTGCAGGCGCGCCCGGACGCCGGCTCCTACTTTGTCGGCTGGCAATCGGGAAGCGAGTGCGGCGCAACCTCGTTCGAGAGTCAAGGAGCTGGAGTATTCCTGCCCCGTCACGACCACCGCCTCGGGTCAGCCGTTCGTGATCAACGTGGGGGCGGACTTCGCCCAGTGCCCGATGCCGGGAACGTACGTCTTCAACGAGCCGAACGCGACCGTGTGTCCGGGCGTCATGGTCATCGACAACCAGCCCTGACGGGCCGGCTCGGTGCTATGTGCGATTGACCAGCGGTGGCGAGGGAGTGTGAACGAGGCTCAGACGCGCCTGTAGCGCTCGTAGATCACGCGCGTGCCGAACGTTCTGGTTTCGAGCAGCTCCAGCGGGACGTCCTCGGTGACCGGCGGCAGGAATGGCGTGCCACCACCGACGACGATCGGATGGCGGAACAGGCGCAGCTCATCGACCAGGCCGAGCTTGAATGCCGCCCCGGCCAGGTCCGCGCCGCCGATCTCGATGTCCCTATCAGTCGCGGCGAGGGCGGCGGCGATCTCCTCGGCCACCGACGCCTCGGCAAGCCGCGCATTGCCCTGGACGCTGTCGAGCGTGCGGCTGAAGACGACCTTCGGGAGCGCGGACCAGACGTCGGCGAACTCGGCATACAGCTCGGTGTCACGCAGCGACGGATCCGTCTCCCAGACCAGCATCGTCTCGTAGAGCCTGCGGCCGCACAGATGGCACCCGAGCTCGCGCACCCGCGCGAGGTGAAAGGCGAACAGCTCATCGTCAGGGGCCGTCCACGCGAACCGGCCCTCGCGGTCGGCGATGAACCCGTCCACCGAGACGCCGACCGAGTAGATCACCATCGCCCGTCGTCCTCAACGATCAGGTCGACAAGCGCTTGTTCGTCGGCCACGTCAGTCCCTCACCTCAAGATCGAGTGCCAGTCGTCGCGTGATCGTACCCCCGAGCGACCCGGCCGAAATCGGCGAACCCCTCGACCGAGACTGACCGTGCGGGCCGAGCAGCGCTCGTGCCGGACTCCCGACAGAGGCGGCCCGCGCCTGGGGCCGCCTCTGCGCTCAAAGGGAGCTCGGGGCTAGTTCGGGCACATGCCCTCGAACTGGGTGAGCCCGTTCTGCTCTGCCTGGGCAGCGGCTTCCTCACCGGTGGGCTTCGTCGCATCCTCGAGGCCCGTCTGCGGATTGGTTCCGGCGATGTCCGCCGGACCGCAGACGTGCTGACCTTCGATCGTGTAATTGGCGTGGGTGATGCAGTGCCCGCCCACGCAGTAGTTGTGCCACTGGGCCTGTGCGGCCGTGGGTGCGACCCCCGCGGCGGCGAGTCCTGCCGACGTGGCGAGGGCGATGAGTGCGGTGCGGATCCTCGGACTGATCATGCTGTGCCTCCAGGGCGGTTGGGTGTGTGCCCATCAGTCTGGGTCCGCATCGGGGTCGCACATAGGCCCCCTTGGGATGAGCCTCACCACACCTCCCGCGCCGGCCGCCGCCATTCCGGGCAGCGATCCATGCACGTTGCAACGGACCCCGAGCACCCGAGTTGCGAGGTTGCCCGCGACGGAACCGTATGGTGTCCTGACCGGGGCTGCCGAGCTGACGTGGCAACAGTCGGCGTGGGAGGCGCGTTGCGCCTCGGCCCGAGGCCGGCCCGCCAGCCAGCCAGGTCACGGTCCGCGACGACACACACGAGCGAGGAGATCCACCATGGCGATCGTGCAGCGCAATGTCCAGATCAAGGCCTCGCCGCAGGAGACCATGGCGCGCCTGAGCGAGGCCCACCGTTGGCCGGAGTGGTACCCGGGGATGACCGAGATCGCCGTCGCCGCTCCCTTCCCCGAGGAAGGGGGAAAGGTCGACTTCAAGGTGAAGTCGGCGGGCGTGTCCATGTCGATCACCGAGACGGTGCTCGAGTTCCAACCGGCCCGGCTGCAACTGCTCCAGATGGAGGGCATGTTGGCGGGGCGTGCTCGCTGGGAGCTCACCCCGGAAGGCGATGGAACACGCCTGACCACGACGTTCGACTACGCGCTGCCGGGCGGGGTGTTCGGCAAGATCGCTGATGAGCTCATGGTCAAGCGGATGAATGGCAAGAGCCTGGGAGAGGCGCTCGAGAACTTCAAAGCGCTCGTCGAGCGGCCGTAGGTGATCGATCGGCTCGTGCCGGGCGCTAGCGGCTGAGCGACAGCGTCGACACGCCGATGGCAAGGAGCGCGATGACGCCGAGCACGGCAAATGCCACCGGCAGGCGGGAGCCGATGGCATCGGCGTTGAGGACGGCTCCGAGAATCGAGACCGACATCAGCGCGCCCGCTTGCCGTGTGGTGTTCTGCACGCCAGAGGCGAGGCCCGCCTGGCCCTCGGTGACGCTGGCGAGCAGCAGCGATGTGAGAGCCGAGAACGAGACGGTGCTGGCGAGCCCGATCAGGAGCAGCCCGGCCGCGACCTGGGCATAGGCGCTGTGCGCGTCGGTCGGCGCGAGCGCGGCGACGCCCAGAGCGCAGCACGCGAAGCCGGCGACCAGCAGGACCGGATGCCCAAACCTGCGGGACAGCCGCGGATAGAGCAGGAAGGGCCCGGCCAGCGTGCCGACGGTCAGGGGGAGCAAGGCGACTCCCGTCGATCCCGCACTCCAGCCGCGCAGCTGCTGGAAGTACAGGGACATCAGGAAGAGCGTCCCGTAGAACAGGAAACCCATCAGCGACGCGCTGATGACGGCCACCGTGCGGACCCGGTTGGCGAAGAACATGGGCGGCAGCATCGGCTCGCGGATGTGTCGCTCGGTGTGCCAGAACGCAGCCCCGACGAGCAGCCCCGTGAGCAGCAGGCCGATCGTGATCGGGGACCGCCAGCCCGATTCACCGCCGCGGATGACTCCGGCGGTGACGAGGGCCATGGCGATCACCGCCGTCGCCTGCCCGAACCGATCGACGCGGCGGGCACGGCGTGGTGTCTCAGAGATGCTGACCCGTCCGATCAGCACGCTGACGACGCCGATCGGCAAGTTGATCAGGAACACGCTGCGCCACCCGAACGCATCGATCAGCAGTCCGCCGATCAGGGGGCCAACGGCAACGGCGCCCGCTCCGATTCCGACCCACACGACCGCGGCTCGGGTTCGGCCGGCTCGGTCTCGGAACAGGTACGGGATGAGCGCGAGCGTCGCGGGCAGCAGCGCTGCCGCACCCAGACCCTGGACCACGCGAGCCGCGATCAGGACGAGGATCGATGGGGCCGCGGCGCAGGCCGCGGATGCGGCCGTGAACACGCTCGCGCCGACGAGGAACATCCGTCGCAACCCGATGCGATCACCAAGCGCGCCGGCCGTCAGCAGGAGCCCGGCAAGCGTCAGCGTGTACGCGTTCAGCACCCATTGTGCACCCGCCAGCGAGCCGCCGAAACCGGCCCGAATCGCGGGTACGGCCACGTTCAGCACGCTGCCATCGAGGATGATCGCGAAGTAGCCGAGACAGAGCGCCGCGAAACCGACGGTCGGTCGGCGCAGCCCATCAGCGACCTCAGACTCCGGTCCGGCGCTCACCAGCCTCCGATCGTCGATCCGTCGTCGCGCACGACCAGCTCACACCGGGCCACTTCATCTCGCTTGGGCGGCGTGCAGGAGTCGGAGGATCTCATGTTGCTGTGCCCGTGCCTCAGCCGAGCCGCTCCCTCCGCGGCCGGTCGTCAGGTGCGCGAGCCGGATGGCGGTCGATCCGCGACCATTTGTCGCGTGAGGATCCGCGCCGTTGGCGAGCAATACCTCGACGGCCGCCGCGCATCGGTTGCGCACCGCGCGCTGCAGGGGCGTCGTCCCGTTCCTGTCGGCAGCATTGGGATTCGCCCCGAGTTGCAGAAGGCAAAGGACCGTGTCGCGTTGCGCGAGCGGGTTCCAGCGCGGTGAACCTGGGGTTCCGTCGACCGCGTAGTGAAGCGGCTGGGCGCCACGGCGGTTCACGGCTGCGACGCTCGCGCCGGCGTTGACCAACTCGCCGATGATGCCCGCTTCCCACGCTGCCGCAGCGATGTGCAGCAACGTGTCCCCGGCGTAAATCACGCGCTTGATTCCCGGAAGGCAAGGCTCGCTGGGCCGCTGCCTGGTCGCACCGACCGCGAGGCCCGCCGTCGCGAGCTCCGGTGCGCCGGCGAGCAGCCCGGCAACACCCTCCTGGTCTCCCCGCACGATCGTCCGGGCGACCTTCATCAGCGCCGCGTCGATGCTCACCGGGCGACCGTACCGGGACCGGACGCGCGCCGGCCTAGCTTCGGTTGCGAGACCCGCCTCCCTTGCGGGCAACCGTGTCGCGACGACGCGTACCGCTTCGTTCTGCCGGCGGTGGCCAGAGCTCGGCCGGAGCCTGCTCCATGAACAGATGGATGTCCGGGTTCGCGGGGGGTCTGAACCCGTGGCGTGCATAGAGGCCGTGCGCGTCGGCGGTCGCGAGCGCCCACCGCCGAAGTCCCTGGAGCTGAGGATGGGCGAGGACACAGGAGACAAGGAACTTCCCCAGCCCGCGCCCCCGGTGGGCCGTCTCGACATAGACGTCTCCGAGGTACGCGTAGGTCGCGCGGTCGGTCACGACCCGGGCAAACCCCGCCTGTTGACCCGACGGCGCATACAGTCCGAAGGGCAGCGAGTTGACGATCGAGCGCTGAACCACGTCGCGCGGGATGCCCATCGCCCAGTACGCGTTCGACAGGAAGCGATGGATGCCCTCGACGTCAAGGCGATCAGGGTCGGTGGACACGACATAGCCGTCCGGCGCGACCCATTCGCAGGGACTATCCATCCTCGGATTCTTCCAGAGTCCAGGCGGGCGCCGACCGGTGTCCCCTCGCTCGGTAGGCTGCGCTCTCCGACTCGAAAGGCTCCTTCATGACGTCTCCCGGCGCGGCTCCCACTCGCGGTCGCAGCTTGCGATCCACCATCACTTCGACCGGCGAGTTGCGGCTGGAACTCGCCGAGCGCGACGTTCCCGAGCCCGGCGGGACGCAGGTGGTCGTCGCCGTCGAGGGCTCGCCGATCAACCCCTCGGATCTCGGTGTGCTGCTGGGCGCGGTCGCGCCTGACACGCTGCGGCCCGACGGGCCCGATCTCGCGGGCACAGTTCCGCCCGCGGCTCTCCCGCTGTATCGCGACCGGCTGGACAAGCCGCTGCCGGTCGGCAACGAGGGCGCCGGCACCGTGGTCGCGGCGGGCCCGGACGCGGCCGCGCTGATCGGCCGTCGCGTCGCTCTGTTCGGCGGGTCGATGTGGGCCGACTACCGCGTCGCCGACGCGGCCGCGGTCGTTGAGCTCCCCGACGACGTGAGCACCGCCGAGGGCGCCGCGCTGTTCATCAACCCGCTCACCGCACTGTCGATGGTCGAGACGATGCGTGCCGAGGGTCACAGCGCCCTCGTTCACACCGCCGCCGCTTCCAACCTCGGGCAGATGCTCGTGCGGATCTGCGCCGCCGACGGCGTCGGCCTGGTGAACATCGTGCGCCGTGCCGAGCAGGCGAAGGTGCTGCGCGACCTCGGCGCGGTCCATGTCGTGGACTCTTCAGAGCCGGACTTCCCAGACCGGCTCACGGACGCGATCCGCGACACCGGCGCAACCTTGGCGTTCGACGCGATCGGCGGCGGCTCGCTGGCCGGCGACATCCTCGCCGCGATGGAACGCGCGCAGCCGCCGCTCACGTCGTACACGCCCTACGGAACCACGGTGCAGAAGCAGGTCTACATCTATGGCTCGCTTGATTTCTCCCCGACGGTGATCGATCGCAAGTTCGGACTGACCTGGGGCGTCGGCGGATACCTCCTGACGAACGCGCTCGGTCGCCTCGGCGGCGAGGTGATCGGTCGGATGCGTGACCGCGTCCTGGCCGAGGCCAAGACGACGTTCGCGTCCGGGTATGCGCAGACGATCGGGCTACGCGATGTCCTTCAGCCCGACGTCCTCGCCGTCTTCGCACGCCGCGGCACCGGGACGAAGTACCTCATCGACCCGTCCAGCGACCGTCTGACCTGACCGCCCCGCCGCGCCGCCGCAGCGGCAGTCAGTCTGTCTCCCCGGCAGCGGGTCAGGCCGGAACGGGAGCGGCGGGTCATCGCCGGCACCCGCGCCAACCTGATCCGTCCGCCGCCCTTCGGCGAGAGCAGGATCCCCCGCCGGACCGGAGACGGGAGTGCCGGGGTGGCCGGCCTGAGCTCGAAGCGGCGCAGGATCGCGCCGATGGCGACCTTCAGCTCGAGCGTGGCGAGCGCAGCGCCGAGGCAGCGGTGCGCGCCGCCGCCGAACGGGAGAAAGCTGTACTCGGGGACCGGTTCCAGGAAGCGATCGGGGTTGAAGCGGTCCGGCTCGGGGTGCAGCGCCGGATCGAGGTGGATCCCCCACGCATCGACGATGACGTAACGGTCAGGGCTCAACACGTATGACCCGATCGGGAACTGCTCGAGAGGCTGGCGCGCGGCCGCCACGGCCACCGGGCTGCGAATGCGGAGGATCTCCTTGACGAGCGCGTCGAGGTAGGAGCCGTCGGAGTGCAGGACCGCCTCGCGGGCCCGCGCCTGGACGCCCGGGTTGTGGGCGAGCAGCTCGGCGCCCCAGGCCATCGCGGTCGCCGTCGTCTCGTGGCCGGCGGCGATCAGCGTATTGAGGTCGTGACGGAGATCGATGTCGGTGAGCGCCGTGCCGTCCTCGGCCCGGGCCGTGACCATCAGCGCCAGGATGTCCTCGCGCTCCGCCAGCCGAGGATCCGCTCGGGTCGCGGCGATCTGCTCGTCGAGCAGCGCGTCGAGCACGTCGCGCTTTCGCCAGTAGATCTCGGCGAGCTGGTTGAGCCGCGAGCGGTGTTGGATGGCGGGGTAGTACATCGCGATCGCCTGGGCGGGGAGCGCGAGCATCGCGTCGAAGATCGCGCGGAGACGGTCGCTCAGATGGTCGTCAGCGACGCCGAGCACGGCCTCGAGGATGACCTCGAGCGTGAGGCGCTGGGCGATCGGGAGCACTGTGGCCTCGCTGCCCGGCTGCCACGTGTCGAGCTCCTGCTCCACCAGCCGCTCCATCGTTCGCGCGTACGCGCGTACCCGCTGGCCGTGAAACGGCGGCGAGAGCAGCCGGCGGCGCGCGAGGTGCTCGTCGGGCTCGAGCAGCATCACCGACCGGCCCCCCAGCGCTTCCCGCAGCAGGTCGTTGGCGTGTCGCTTGGTCGCCGGATCGCCGGTGAACAGCCGGCGGACGGCGTCGCGGTCGGTCGTCACGACCGACTCCGGCAGCCCCCCGATGCGCGCCAGGAACGTCGGGCCGTAGCGGCGATGCGCCGCCTCGACGAACTGGCGGTAGCGGTGGGCCCACAGGTAGGCCTGAACCAACCGCGGGAGCGGTGGTCCCGGTGGAAGGCGCTCATCGGCGGGCATTCGTGATCAGGGCCCTTATACGCCTCATCTGCGAATGAGGCGAATGCCACGTGAACTCTCGGGTCCCGAGCAGCGGGCGCTCAGCCGATCAGCGGCATCGCGCGGGCGGAGTCGAGCTCGCGCAGTGCGTCCTGCATCCGTCCTGTGACGAGCTCGTAGCCCTCCTCAGGATCGCCGCCGGGGCCGCCGAGCTCTTCGCGCAGGTCGATCGGGGGGAGCCCCTCGATCGAGATCTTCGCGGGCAGGGGATGGCGTCCCGGGAAGTCGAGCACCGTTACGCCCCACGGCGGCGCGATCTGGATCGGCGCGACGTCGATCCGCAGCAGCTGGTGCAGGTGCAGCAGTCGCGCGATGCCATCGCCCTGGCCGAGGAACAGCGCTGTCTGTAGCAACACGACACTTCTCGTCTACGGGCGCCCTTCGCCCAACCTGGCCGACCACACGCAGGTGCGCTTCTGGTGCCAGGACGTGAGCGCCGACGTGAACGAGCTCGTCGGGCGCGAGGTGGAATTCGACCTGATCGAGTTCGGCGATTTCACGATGGTCGACCACGTGCTCACCACGCCGGTCGGCAGGTCAGCGTGGTTCAAGGATCCGGATGGCAACACCATCCAGCTCGTCCAGCCTGCTTAGTTCGCGGCGCTCGTCCGGGCGCCGGGCGCGCGCGGAGACTCGCTGCGGCCGCCGCCGTGGCTACGACGCGCGATGGATGCTGATGGGCACGCCGCCGGTGAGCGTCTGGTAGACGACGCAGTAGCGCTCGGTCAGCGTCAGCAGCGTCTCGAGCTGCTCCTCGCTCGCGTTGGTCTTCAGGTCGAAGATCAGCCGGATGGAGCGGAAACCGACCGGCGCCTCGCCGGTCTTGTCGACGCCGAGCGTCCCGCGAAAGTCGAGATCACCCTCGGCCTCGAGCGTCCCGGATACGTCGACCTCGAGCGACGTGGACACCGACCTCAGCGTCACCCCTGCGCACGCGACGAGAGCCTGGAGCAGCATGTCGCCCGAACAGGCCAGTGCGCCTGACCCGCCGGTCGCAGGATGGAGCCCAGCCTCCACCAGCGCGCGGCCGGTCGCGACGGAGCACGAGATCGCGTCGTCGTCGAGCCCGCCAGTCGCGCGAAGGGTCACGAGCGCTATCGCCGGCTCGTCGCGATAGCGCTCCTTGAGCGGACGCTGAATCGTCTGGAGCTCGGCCCGGTCCACGATCTGACGATACCGCGGCTGCGCCCGGGTTACGGGGTTGGAGGAGTGAGGATCCTCGCCTTGAGCAGATCGACCTTGTCGAACGTCGGCGGCGATGTGAACAGATGCCGGTACTTCTGAGAGAGCTGCGGGCCACCCGCGGAGAGGAGCGCATCTCGGTCTCGGTCGTTGGCAAAGGCGGCGAAGGCGCCATACGTTGTGTCGTTCACGCGAAACGCCAACCAGACGGTGCTCTCGGGCTGTTGCTCGACGAGCGGCAATCCCTCGTCGAAGAAGGACGCGATCTCGGCTCCCGAGTCAGGCTTGGCTTCGAACCTGGCGAGCACTCCGACGGTCACCATGGACGCATCATCGCACCCGTCCGCGCATCACAGCTGACGGAGCAGCCGAGCGCTGATGAGATTCCGCGCCGGAGGTAGGCTCTGCGTCATGCCCGCCGATCCCAATCCGTTTGGCCAGGACCTGTTCGGCGAAGAGCATGTCCGCGCGTACCGCGAAACCGGCGGTGAGCACGGCTACCACTGGCGGGGTACGACGATCCTGCTCCTGACGACGACGGGACGAGTGTCAGGCGAGGAGCGCACCACGCCGCTGATCTTTTCCGCCGACGGCGAGACATGGGTGGTGATCGCGTCGAAGGGGGGAGCTCCTGATCACCCGGATTGGTACAAGAACCTCGAGGCGGATCCCGACGCGATGATCCAGGTCAGGCGGGAGCGAATCCCGGTTCGCGCGCACACCGCACAGGGCGCTGACCGAGAGCGGCTCTGGCAACTGATGGTGGAAGCCTGGCCGGCGTACGACGAATATCAGGACAAGACCGACCGCGAGATCCCGGTCGTCGTGCTCGAGCGCACGTAGCAGAGGAAGGCCTGCTGCTGCTCATGCCGATCAAGCGGATGGACCACGTCGGGATCGTCGTCGAGGACCTTGCGGATGCGATCGAGTTCTTCGTCGAGCTCGGCCTCGAACTCGAGGGACAGACATCGGTCGAGGGCGAGTGGGTCGGCCGCGTCATCGGGCTCGAGGGCGTCCGCGCGCAGATCGCCATGCTCCAGACTCCGGACGGGCACGGACGGATCGAGCTGGCGCAGTTTCACTCCCCGGCGGCGGATGGTGGCGGCGAGCACGCGCCGGCGAATGCCCCGGGTATCCGCCACGTCACGTTCGCGGTCGACGACATCGAGGCCGTCGTGGCCCGCCTCCGGGCGCGCGGGGCAGAGCTCATCGGCGAGGTGGTGCGCTACGAGGACATCTACGACCTCTGCTACGTGCGCGGGCCGGGCGGCATCATCGTCGAACTGGCCGAGCAGATCGGCTGACCGTCCCGCGCAGCGGGTCAGATGCCCCGCTGCGCGAGGACCACGCCGTTGGCAACGGCGTCGATGAGTCGCTTGTGGTCGAGCTCGTTCTGGTCGGCGTACGCGGCGGCGAAGCGGGCGATCGCGCGGTCGAAGTTCGACCCCGTCCCGAGGTAGCCGGAGATCGCCAGCCGGTCGCCGGAGCGCGCGTGCGCGCGGGCCATCGACCAGCCGCAGGCGCGGCTGTAGGCGTGCAGGCCCCAGTAGCTCATCGTCGAGAGGTCGACGGATGCCTTCCAGTCCCACAGCTGGCGGACGTAGAAGTCGTGGGCCTGGCCGTCGAGGCCGGTGCTCCGCTGCCAGCTGAGGAACAGATCGATGGCGGCCTGCGCCATCCGCTGGCCTCGCACAACACGTTCTCCGTGGTTCTCGAATTCGCTTGCGCCGAGGTACGGCTCGAGTACGGACGCCTGTGCCTCCTTCGCCTGCAGGACGAGCGGATCCTTCCCGTCCCGCCCGGCCAGGAGGATGATCCAGGCGCGGGTGCCGACGCTCCCGACGCCGACGACCTTGCGTGCCATGTCAACGAAACGGTAGGTCTGGAACAGGTAGCGCCGGTCCTCCGAGAGGCCCGCGGCGTACTGGTCGAGCAGCTCGCGGACGAAGTCGGTCTCGTCCCGGGTGCCCGGGCCCAGCAGCTCCCGGAGCGGAACGAGCAGCGGCGGGACGTGGCGGAAGCGCGGCACGCCATCGACGAGCTCGGTCAGCTTCGCGACTGCCCGCGTGCTCGTCTTGCGTCGCCCCCGGGCGAATGGCTTCGCGAACAGGATCCGTCCCTTCGTGCCCAGCCGCCCCCCGAAATGGTCCACGAGCTCGCTCGCGTTGATGCGCTCGTACCAGACCTGCAGGTGGCTCTCCTGGGCGAAGCCGGCCATCGCCTCCCGGTACTCCCTCACGCAGTCCCTGACGAGGCGCCGTCGGCGCTTCGCCGAGAGCCCGACATCACGGCCGGCGATCTCAACGCTGGCCGCCATCCGCTTGACGTCCCACTCCCACGGCCCGGGCAGCGTCTCGTCGAAGTCGTTGGGGCCGAAGATCAGCCTGCGGTCCTGGGCCGCGAATCCGCCGAAGTTGGAGATGTGGGCATCGCCGCACGCCTGGACCGCGATCCCGGAGTCCGGCGTGTTCGCGAGATCCGCCGCCATGACCGCCGCCGCCCCGCGGTAGAACGTGAACGGGGAGGCCATCATCCGGCCGTAGCGGATCGGCACGAGCTCCTGGACCCGGGTCGCCGCCTGAGCCTGGAGCACCGCGATCGGGTCCGGTCGGTTGGACCCAGGCCGCCAGTCGCCGTGAGCGGAGCGCGGGGTGAGCCGACGAGCGACCCGTCCCCGTTCGGTCGACTCACCCGACTGAAGCGCGGCGTGCGGCACGGACGCCCACACTAACGCCCCGAACGTGCCGACTAGCATCGGGCTTCACCTGACCCGGCGAAGGAGCGAGCATGAAGATCGGAATCATCGGCGCTGGGAATATCGGCAGCGCGTTGGCGCGGCGGTTCACGGACATCGGTCACGAGGTGTCGATCGCGAACTCCCGCGGTCCGGACACGCTCCGCGACGTGGGGGAGGAGTTGGGCGTCCCGGCGGTCACCGCGCGCGAGGCTGCGCAGGGCAAGGACGTCGTCGTGATCACGATCCCGGAGAGGAACGTGCCCGCGCTTCCCGATGACCTGTTCGACGGCGTCGCCGACGAGGTCGTCGTGATCGACACCGGTAACTACTACCCGCAGCAGCGGGACGGCCGCATCGACGCGATCGAGTCCGGGACGACGGAGAGCGCGTGGGTCGCCCAGCAGCTCGGGCGCCCGGTCGTCAAGGCGTTCAACAACATCTACGCCCAGCATCTTCGTGACCATGGCCACCCGGCGGGATCGGCCGACCGCATCGCCCTACCGGTGGCGGGCGACGGGTCGGCCAAGGCGGCTGTCATGGAGCTGGTCGACGCGATCGGGTTCGATCCGGTCGACGCCGGCGGGCTGGATGACTCCTGGCGCCAGCAGCCCGGCACCCCCGTGTACGGGATGGACTTCGACGCCGATGGCGTGCGGCGGGCGCTGGCCGAGGCCGCCCCGGAGCGGCCGGCCGACTTCCGCGCGCCCGCCGACAGCGCCTAACCACGTCGTGCGCGTTCAGTCCCAGCGGCTCATCTCGCCGCCCGGGTAGGCGTTGAAGCCTCGGCCCTCGGCGCCGGACTTGAGGCTCATGAGGTAGGCGCCCCAGTTGGTCGAACAGCCGTTCATGAACTCGCTCTCCTGCGCCCAGTCGTCGTGGCGGAAGAGCAGCGTGGTGCCGCCGTCCGCCCGCCGCTCGAGCGAGAAGCTGATCCGGGTCTCGAGCCAGTCGCGGGGGCCGGCGACGCACCGCCAAGCGATGCGCTCGGGATCGCGCTCGACGACCTCGAAGCTCGCCGCTGGTTCGGCGCCGGGCCGGAAGTACACCGAGAGCTGTCCGCCGAGCTCGTCGTCGCCGGCAACCGGCAAGCCGGTCCACCACCGCTCGATCCCATCCCGGGTGGCGGCGAGCTCGTGAACCTGGTCCGGCGACGCGTCGATCGACAGGCGGTGCAGGATGTTGGGCATGGTGGTGCTCCTTTGGTGGTGGGGTTGGGAGTGGTTCACGCCGCGACCGGCAGCTCGGCGAGCTCGGTGGGGGTGGCCGCGGCCGTACGACGCGGCCTGATGCAGCCGGCGGTCAACGCCGCCAGCACGGCGAAGGCGGCACACGCCCAGAGGGCGGGCCGGAAGCCGGCGGTGACGGCGGCCGGGGAGCCGAGATGGCCGTTCGCTGCGAACACGGCGCTGGCGACGGCGATCGCGAACACGGTGCCGAACCGCTGCGCCATGAAATTGATCCCCGACGCCTTGCCCATCTCCTCGGGGGCGACCGCACTGAGGACCGCCGTCGGCACGGTGGGGAGGGCCATCGAGATGCCGATGCCGGCGACGAGGAGCGCGATGACCAGCTCGATCCAGCTCGTGGCCAGCGAACCGCGAGCCGCCACCCAGACGAATCCGAGCGCCTGCAGCGTGAGGCCGGCGACCATGATCGGCCGTCGCCCGATCCGGTCCGAAAGGGCGCCGGCGAGCGGCGAGACGACCATCGGGGTGGCGAAGAACGGCAGCAGCCGCAGTCCGGTTCCGAGCGGCGAGAAGCCGCGGGCGAGCTGGAACTCCTGGGTGAGGAAGAACGCCGCGGCGAACGTGGCGCCGGACATGAAGTAGCTGGTGAGGTTGCCGATCGCGAACTCGCGGCTCGCGAACAGCCGCAGCGGCACCATCGGCTCGGCAGCGCGGTGCTCCCACCAGAGGAACGCCGCGAGCATCAGGCAGCCCGCGGAGAGGCTGCCGACGATCTCGGCGCTGCCCCAGCCGACGTCGTTGGCGCGAGTGAGTGCCCAGACGAGCGCGACGACGCCGCCCGTGACCAGCGACACGCCGGCGAGGTCGAGCCGCTCCGGGGCGCCGTGGCTCTCCGGCAGCAGCCGCAGGCCGAGGAGCGCCGCGGCGAGCCCGATCGGGGCGTTGATCCAGAAGATCCAGTGCCAGTCGATCGCCTCCGTGATCGCGCCGCCGACGATCGGCCCGAGCGCGACGGCGAGGCCTGCCAGCCCGCCGTACACGCCGACGATCATCCCCCGCTTCTCGGCCGGGAACGCTGTCGTGAGAATCGTCAGGCTGAGCGGTAGCACCGCCGCCGCGGCAAGGCCCTGAATTGTTCTGGCGATGATCAACTCGGACACGCTCGGGGCGAGCGCGCACGCCGCGGAGGCGAGCGTGAACAGGATCAGGCCGCTGTTGAACACCAGACGCCGGCCGAAGCGGTCCCCGAGGGCAGCCGCGGTGATGATCCCGGCGGCGAAGGAGATGCCGTACGCGGTGACCGTCCATTGCACGGAGGACACGCCGACGTTCAGGTCGCGCTGCATGCGCGGGAGAGCGGTGACCACGACAACCGAGTCGAGGATCACCATGAAGTAGGCGGTGGAGGTCAGCCCGACCACCCACCGAAGCGCCCGGTTCGTCACTGCGGTGCCTGTCATCTCTGATCCTTTCGTCGTCGCCGGCTCGTCGGCCGGTTCTGCCTCAGTGACGAACGGATGGACGGCAGACGGACAGTCAGGCGACGAGACTGTCCGTCCCCGGTCGCGCTATTCGTCTAGAAGGCGAACACCGATCCACCAGAGCAAGGAGCTGGCTTGAGATACGCACTCTTGATCTACGGCAACACCGAGGTTCGCGACCGGATCAAGGGCGATCAACGCCGCCGGATCAACGCCGGGGTCGCCGAGGTCCTGGCGCGGCCGAACGTGACCGGCTACCTCCGCCTCCAGAACGTCGAGTCGGCGACGACGGTACGCAATGAACACGGCCGGACGCTGCTGACCGACGGGCCGTTCGTTGACAGCAAGGACTTCCTCGGTGGCTTCATCGTCGTCGAGGCGGATGACCTCGACGGTGCGCTCGCCGTCGCCGGGGAGCTGCAGGAGCTGCGGGCTTCCGATGCGATCGAGGTGCGGCCGGTTCGCGAGGGGCCGCCCGGCGATGCTTGAGCAGGCCTTCCGCGACGGCTGGGGCCGCGTGCTCGCCTCGCTCGTCGGTTTCCTCGGCGACATCGAACTCGCCGAGGAGAGCGCGCAGGAAGCGTTCGCGATCGCGGCCGAGCGCTGGCCGCGCGACGGGGTTCCGGCGAACCCCACGGGCTGGTTGATCGCGACGGCACGCAACCGCGCCGTCGACCGCATCCGGCGCGAGCGGACCCTGGCGGCGAAGACTGAGCAGCTGGAGCGAGAGCTGCGCGACGAAACAGAGGAGACGGTGGACGAGACGACGACATTCCCGGACGAGCGACTCGAGCTCATCTTCACCTGCTGCCATCCGGCGCTCGCGCTCGACGCGCAGGTCGGCCTCACGCTGCGCTCCCTCGGCGGCCTGTCCACCGAGCAGATCGCTCGCGCATTCCTCGTCCCGTTCGAGACGATGAGCAAGCGACTGACGCGGGCGAAGCACAAGATCCGCGACGCCGGCATCCCGTTCGCCGTCCCGCCCGACCACCTGCTGCCCGAGCGGCTCGACGCGGTGCTCGCCGTCATCTACCTGATCTTCAACGAGGGCTGGGGCGACGGCCGCGTCGACCTGGCGGCGGAGGCGATCCGCCTCGGCCGGTCGCTCATCGAGCTGATGCCCGACGAGGCGGAGGCGCACGCCCTGCTTGCCGTGATGCTGATCAACCACGCCCGCAGCGCCGCCCGCTTCTCGGGCGACGAGCTCGTGCTGCTCGACGACCAGGATCGTTCGCAGTGGGATCACGTTGCGATCGAGGAGGGACGCGGCCTGCTCGAGCGAGCGATTGCGCTGCGCGGGAGCGGGCCCTACGTGATCCAGGCCGCAATCGCCGATCTCCACCTCCGCCAGCCACGGGACTGGGAGGAGATCGCGCTCCTCTACGAGCGGCTCGAGCAGCTCACCGGCTCACCGGTGGTGACGATGAACCGGGCGATCGCGATCGGGGAGGTTCAGGGACCGGAGGCCGGGCTCGCCCTCCTCGACGGCCTCGAGCTCGACGGCTACCGCTACTACCACTCGACCCGTGCCAGTCTGCTGCGCCGACTCGGCCGTGACGATCAGGCGCGGGCTGCCGACGCCCGCGCCCTGGAGCTCACGCATCCGGGCCCCGAGCACCGCTTCCTCGCGCGGCGCCTCACCGACTGAGCCCGGGCACGGGGCGCGCTCGGCCGAGGACCTGCGCTCCGCGGGTGCTCATGCTCGCGCTCCGCCCGGGTCCGGAATCGGCAACGACATGGCGACGGCCTGGGCCAACGGGTGGGGGTGGAGGTCCTCGAGCTTGACGAGCCTGAACCCGATGGCGTCCTGCGGCCGGAAAGCTCGGTGAGGTTCGCCGCAGGCGGGGCATCCTCCGAGGTTTGCGGCGGCGGCGGGGGTGAAGCGCAGTCGGCAATCTGGGCAGCAGAGGAGTGTCATCCCTGGGTCAATGTAGCATGAACTCGAAGTCTAGAATTATGAGTCTGGATAAATGACCGAAGCCTCCCCGCACAGCTGGACGTTCCTGACCAACCACGCCCAGGCGCTCGTGTGCATCGCCCGCGACCCCGGAATCCGCCTCCGCGAGATCGGCGAGCGGGTCGGAATCACCGAGCGCGCCGCGCACCGGATCGTGGCCGAGCTCGCCGACGCCGGCTACATCACGCGGGAGCGGAACGGGCGGCGGAACCGCTACACGATCAACGCCTACTTCCCGCTCCCCGACCCCGTCGCCCACGAGCGCAACGTCGGCGACCTGCTGGCGCTGCTGGCCGCGCGCGGGTAGCCCGGGCCGCCCAGCACGGACGAGGCCCACCGGAGCTAGGACAGGTGGAGCCACGGAGAGCGCCCGACGGTGCGTCACCCCGCTCGCTCGGCCGAGGCCAGACCCCGGCGGGCGAACGCCGACAGCACGGCCGCGGCGACGATCAGACCGGTGAACGCGAGGGCCACCTTGACCGGCGAGCCGGCGAGCAGGCCACGACCGGCCTCGAGCACCGGCGTCACCGGGTTGAACGTGGCCACGTCATGGATCCAGCCGGCGAGCAGCGTCACCGGGACGTAGACCGGCGCGAGGAACAGGAGCACGAAGACGGGCATCTGGATGACCGCGCCGGCCTGTTCGGTGCGCAGGAACATCGCCAGCCCGACCGCCCACAGTGCGGCCACGAGGTTCATCGCGATGCCCAGGCCGAGCAGGCCGATCAGCTGAACTCCACTGCCGTCGATGTTCATGCCGGCGATCACCGCGGCGATCGTGACCACGGTCCCGGTGAGGGCCCACCGCAGCAGGGCGCCGATCACGTAGCCGGCGATGATGCCGCTGCGCCGCGGCGCGCTGAGCAGCAGCCGGCGGGCGAAGCCGGAATCGAAGTCACGGGCGACGGCGAACCCGGTGAAGACGCCGCCGAAGGCCGCGGACTGGAGGAACACGAACACGAACTGGAAGGCGGTGTAGCCCGGTGGATAGTGGAAGCTCGGCAGGTCGCTGATTCGCGAGAGTCCACCGGCGAACGCGATCAGGAAGAACAGCGGGAAGATGATCGAGGGAACGAGGATCGCCGGGTTCACGAGCGTGTTGTGGATCGAGCGCCAGGCGACCCCGCGCGCGACGTTGAAGAAGCGGCTCATGTTCGGGTCAGCCTCGATTTCATCGCCGCCTGCGAGAGCCCGAGCGCGACCACCAGCAGCGCGATCGCGAAGCCGAAGGCGAGTCCGAGCGCCCGCGCATCCCAGCCTGTGATGACCAGACTGCGGAGTCCCTCGAGCAGGTAGGAGACGGGGTTGTACGTCGCCACGTCGCGGAACCAGCTCGCCTTGATCAGGTTGCGCGGCAGGCTGGAGGAGCTGAGGAAGATCGTCACGAACAGCAGCGGGAAGATGCCCTGGACCGCCTCGCCGCTGCCGAACCGCAGCGCCAGCAGCACCCCCAGGCTGGCGAACGCGAACGAGATCACGATCGAGAGGACGAGCAGCACCAGCGCGCCTCCGACCCCGCTGGCGAACGTGACGCCGGTCGCCAGCCCCACGAGCAGGTAGACGATCGCCTGGATCACACCGAGCACGAGCGCGCCCCCAAGCTGTCCGACGAGCAGCGCCTCGCCGCGCACCGGCGTCATCGACAGGCGGTTGAGGAAGCCGCTCTCGATATCCCGCGCGAGGTCGACGCCGGCGGTGATGGAGACGAACATCGCGCCCTGCACGAACGGCATCGCGATCAGGAAGTCGCGGTAGTCGTGGGTCGGGAACCCCGGAATGCGGGTCGCGGTGCTGAGTGCCGAGCCGTTGATCGCGAACAGGATCAGCGGGAAGATCATGGGGAAGACGATCAGGGCGCGTTGACGGCTGGTGCGGATCACCGCGCGCCGGGCGATCGCCAGGGTCTGGTCGACGACGCTGGCGCCCGCGGGAGACCGGATCACGCCGCCGCCGACGGCGACCTCAGCGGCCACGACGCCGCCTCCCGCGCCGCCCCTGGCGCGCGGGGATAGCCGGCTCCTCGCCTTCGGCACCGTCGCCGGAGCCCTCGAGCTTCCGGCCCGTCTTGGCCAGGAACACGTCGTCGAGCGAGGGCTGATGGAGCTGAAGGGTCTCGACGCGCAGGTCCGCGCGGTCGAGGATCCGGACGATCTCAGCGAGCTCGGCCTCGCCGCCGGGCAGCTGTACGGTCACGCTGCTGTTGCCGTTGCGGTGCAGGTCCCCGAAGTCGGCCAGCAGCTCGGACAGTCGGTGGGCATCGTCGGGCTCGCCCGGCGTCACCTCGACGCTGGGGCCGCCGATCTCGGCCTTGAGCTGGCCCGGGGTGCCCTCGGCCACGATCCGGCCGTGGTCGATGATCCCGATGCGGCCGGCCAGGACGTCGGCCTCCTCCAGGTACTGCGTGGTCAGGAAGACCGTCATGCCCTCCTCCCGGGAGAGGCGGGCGACCTCCTCCCAGAGCGCCGAGCGGCTCTGCGGGTCAAGCCCGGTCGTCGGCTCATCGAGGAACAGGATCCGGGGCGAGTGGACGAGCGCGAGCGCGAGGTCCAGCCGGCGCTTCATTCCGCCCGAGTATCCGCCGACCCGGCGGTCCGCGGCCTCGGTCAAGCCGACCCGTTCGAGCAGCGCCGCGGTCCGCCGCTTCCGCTCGGTTCCGGGCAGGCCCTGGAGCGTGGCCTGGAGCATCAGGTGCTCGCGGCCGGTGAGGATCGCGTCAAGGGCGGCCTCCTGAAGCGCGGCGCCGATCACGGCCCGCACCTGAGCACCCTGCCGGACGATGTCGAATCCGCCGACGGTCGCGCGACCGCTCGTCGGCGGCAGCAGCGTCGTGAGCATCAGCACCGTCGTCGACTTCCCCGCCCCGTTGGGACCGAGGAAGCCGTAGATCTCACCCGGCGCCACCGACAGGTCGATGCCGTCGACCGCGCGAGGGCCCTTGCGGAACTCCCGCACCAGATTCTCGACCTCGATCGCCGCCTCGCCGCTCACTCACTCCACTCTACGAAGTCGCTCAGAGCGGCCCGTGCGACGCCGGCCCGCGACGCGCCGTCAGTCGGCGCGGGACGGATGGGGGCCGTGCAGGGTCCCGACCGACAGTCGCCGCCGGCGGGTCGCGCCGGCATCGGGATGGTCGTGGTGCCGCGGCGCCGGCATCAGCGCCGCGCCGGCGATCACCAGGACGAAGGCCAGCATGCGCCCGGTGATCTGGAGCGGACCCTTCCCGATCGAATCGTGGAACACGAGGATGCCGCCGCCGATCGCGATCAGGTTGGCGGCGATCGACGTGAACGCGATCACCTCCAGCGGCGGGCCGAGCTGAAGGCTCCGCGCCGAGGTATAGAACGCGACGATCGAGGCCGCAAGCGCGGCCGCAGCCCAGCCGTTGGCGATTCCCCCGAGGAGCCCGGCATGGGCAGCATGCGTGAGGTACTTCAACGAGATGTCCGATACCCCGAACAGCGTGCCCGCCGCGACCGCGAGGATCATCCCCTCGGCCGGGTGCATCCGCTCCAGCCGGAGCGAGATCACGACGAGGACGCCGCTGATGAGCGCGACGCTCGTCTCCACCGCGATCAGCGCGCCCAGCGACGCGCCGGACCCGGGACCCGCCGGACCTCCGGTCACGCCGAGGACCGCCAGTCCGGCTGCGGTGATCGAGAGGCCCACCCACTGACGGCGGCCGAGGTGAAAGCCGAAGAAGCGTTCCGCGAGCACGGCAAGGAACACCAGACCGCCGGCGACGACCGCCTGCACGACCGAGAGCTGCAACAGCGACAGCGCCCCGACGTGCAGCATCCATCCAACGACCGCCGCGGCCCAGCCGATGGTCCACCACCTCGAGGCGAACAGCCGCCGTGCGCTCCGCAGGGGATGGCGTGGTTCGACGTCCGCCGACTCGACGGCTCCCCGCTGTCGCAGCAGGAAGCTCGCGTTCGTGACGACTGCGCACGCGAGGGCGAGGAACAGCCCGAGGAACACGCCCGCTACAGACCGCTCGAGCGAGCGAGCGCGAGCGGCCTCATGCGCTCGCCCTCGGCATCACCCAGCCGACGACCGCGACGTACTGCGCGGTTGCCGCGGCGATCACCAGTACGTGGAAGATCTCGTGGAAGCCGAACGTGCGAGGCCAGAGATTCGGACGCTTGCGTGCGTAGATGACCGCGCCCACGGAGTACAGCAGTCCACCGGCGCCGAGCAGCACCAGCGGCGTCGCGCCGAGAGCTCCTAGCAGCTGAGGGACGGTGATCACCGCCACCCAGCCGAGCGCGAGGTAGCTCCCGGCGGTGATGGCCCGCGGGGCATGGATCCAGCCCAGCGAGAACGCGACCCCGGCCGCGGCGCCGGTCCACGCCACCGCGAGGATCACCCACACGAGCGGACCGTGGAGCACGAGCAGCGCGATCGGTGTGTAGCTCGCGGCGATGAACACGAAGATCATGCTGTGGTCGAGCCGACGCAGCACCGGTTTGAACCGCGCGGGCCCTGGCCAGCGGTGATAGAGCGCGCTCCCCCCGAACAGGGCGATCAGGGCCGTCCCGTAGATCGCGGCGGCGATCGTGCCGCGGCCCGCGGGCGCGATCGTGATCACGATCACGGCGGCGGCGATCGCCAGCACGAACGCGATCGCGTGGGAGACGCCGCGCAGCCGGGGGATCAACTCCTCCGCCACCGTACCTTCGGTGACGGCCCCCTTGGTCTGTGTGGCGTCGGTCTCCATGGTCTCGTCTTGCGCCGGGGACGCTGCGCCTAGCGAAGGTCCTCGTCGCGGCGCCGACGAATCTTCTCGCGCTCACGCACCGTTCGCAACTTGCGGGCCTCCTTCTGGACCTGGTCGTTGCGCTGCGCGACTTCCTTCTTCAGCGCGAGGAACGCCGCGTCGGATGTGGATCGTCCGGGCCCCGGCTCGGGCCCGGGTTCGAGAGGCTGCTTCGTCACAGGACATCCACTCCTCGGGGCTCCCTGGGAAACTAAAGCCACAGGACGAATGCGAGAGCGGGACACCGAGCGGTGGTGACGGTCGCTCTCAACTGTAGCGGTGCGCCGGCCGGGGATCCGCAGTCCTCACCGCAGATCAGACCAGCGCACCAGCGACTGCAGCCGGCATCAGCCTCGAGCGGAGGTCCGCCGACGGCTGGGCCGCCTGCGGGAGCGAGCTCCGTTCCGGGACGGGCGCGTCGGGGATCCCGAACTGTTGTGTCCGGCGCCGGAGCGCGGCAGGCCGTGCTCGAGGCCGAGGCTCGAAGCGAGCTTGGTGACGTCGCCGTGCTCAGCCGGCGCGACGAGCGTGATCCCGATGCCCTTGGCGCCGGCGCGACCCGTGCGGCCGATGCGGTGGACGTAGGTCTCCTTGTCGATCGGCGGATCGAAGTTGATCACGTGCGAGATGCCGCTGACGTCGATCCCGCGAGCGGCCACGTCGGTGGCGACGAGGACGTCGACAGCTCCGGACTCGAACCGCGCGAGCGCCTGCTCGCGCTGACGCTGCGACTTGTTGCCGTGCATCGCGAGCGCCTCGACGCCGTGGCCTCGCAGGCGCTTGACCAGCCGGTCGGCGCCATGCTTGGTCCGCACGAACACGAGCGTCAGCTCCCGCTCGCGCCGCAGCTCCTCGAGCAGTGCATCGAGCCGCTCCGCGTGCTCGACGTGCAGGAAGCGGTGCTCGACGTCGGTGCTCGCGCGACGCTGGGTCGGCCCATGCTCGTGGGTGCGGGGATCGCGCGTGTACTCCCGGGCCAGCCTGCCGGCTTCGCCGTCGAGCGTCGCGGAGAAGAACAGCGTCTGTCGTGTCGAGGGGCACGCGGCCACGATCCGCTCGACGGCGGGGCGAAAGCCCATGTCGAGCATCCGGTCGGCCTCGTCGAGCACGAGCATCTGGATCGCGTTCAGCTTGAACGCGCCCCGGGCCAGAAGGTCCTCGAGGCGCCCGGGCGTCGCCACGAGCACGTGCGCCCGAGCGGCCTCGCGAGCCTGCTTGACCAGGCCGACGCCGCCGTAGACCGCCGTCACGCGAAGCGCGCGGGAGTGAGCGATGGGGTGGATGTCGTCGACGATCTGGGTGGCGAGCTCCCGTGTGGGGGCGAGGACGAGCGCGGCCGGCCGGGTGGCCTCCGCTGCGATTCGGTCGACGAGCGGGACCCCGAAGGCGAGCGTCTTGCCCGAGCCGGTCGGTGACTTGGCGAGCACATCGTGGCCCTGGAGGACGTCGGCGATGACCTGCCGCTGGATCGCGAACGGCTCGGTGAAGCCCTGTTGGGCGAGTGAATTGACAACGGCACGTGAAACGCCGAGGTCAGCGAAAGACTGATCTGACATGTACTGCTCCTTGAGCGGCGCTGAGGGGCCGCGGACGATTCGGGAGGCGGAACGCTGACCCGAACCGCTTCTGCGGGACCCAAGCAAGCTGCCTCGCGGCCGACGGCGTCGACCGCTGCCGCTGAACGTAGCAGGTCGCTAGGCTGCGCCGGACGGCCCGTCCGCGCGCCGGCAACCATGAACACGACCACCGAAATCGTCCTCGTCTCCGGCGAGCGCATCCGCGTCGAGGGCGACGCCAAGGCCGTCGAACGGGCGATCATCGATGCCGCTCGCGGCTCGATCCCCGAGCTCGCCTGGATGGTCGAGTCCGAGACGGCCGAGTCGATCGCCGTCAACCCGCAGCACGTGGTCATGCTCCGAGCGCTCGGACCTCTCGCCTCGCGCGGCGACTGAGCCCAACCCTCCGGGTGAGGGTCAGGCCAGCGCGGGCTGCGTGCGGCGGGCCGCCTGGGAGAACGTCACGAGCCGACCCGCCTCCTCGTCCCAGAGCTTCAACCTGACGGCCCGCAGGCCGTCGCCCAGGGAGAGCGTCGGAACGCTGGCGAGGATCGGGATGGAATCGTGCGCGCGCTGCAGGTTGTAGTTCGGGATGCGAGCGTTGAGGTGGTGGACGTGGTGCAGGCCGATGTTCCCGGTGAAGAACTGGAGCACCTTCGGCAGCTTCAGGTACGAACTGCCCTGGATCGCCGCGTCGGCGTAGTTCCAGTCGTCGCTGCTCTGCCAGTACGCATCCTCGAACTGGTGCTGGACGTAGAACAGCCAGATGCCGACCGACCCGGCGAGCATCGCCGATGGCGCCCAGACGATCAGGAAGTCCGCCCAACCGATCAGCCAGCAGAGCGCGCCGACGACGATGACGAGCGCGAGATCCGTCCCGAGCACGCTGTGGCGCATGCGCGGCCGCTGCTCGCGCGTCGCGATCCGCGGCCCGACGATCATCGCGAACACGGGCCCGATCCCGAACATCACGAGCGGATTGCGAATCAGCCGGTAGCCGAGGCGAGCCCGTGGCGAACGAGCCTGATACTCGGCGACCGTGAGCGTCACGACGTCGCCGACCCCGCGGCGATCGAGGTCGCCCGAGGTCGCATGGTGCACGGCGTGGTCGTGGCGCCAACGCCGGAACGGCGCCAGCACGAGGAATCCGAGCACCGCACCGACTCGGCTGTTCGCCCGCTTGGAGGGAAATAGCGAGCCATGTGTGCAGTCGTGGAAGGCGATGAACACACGGACCAGGAATCCGGCGGTCGGAACCACGAGCGCGGCTGTGAGCAGGGGCGAGATCCCGAGCGTCAGATACATCACCACGCTGAGAGCGAGGTACGGCACGACGGACGTCGCGAGGACCAGCAGGCCACGGCCGAGGCTGGGCCGCGCGTAGGCGGCCAGATCCTCATGCCACGGCGGGCGGTTCGTTGCAGGCATGATGGGGACTCCGATCGAGTAGTTCAGTGGTGCGGGTGGTGCGGGTGGTGCACAGGCCCCGTTTGCACACTGGACGCGATCACGGTGCTCGATAGACCAAAGTCCCTCGGCAACTAGCCGCCGGCTAGGCTCCAACCACCCCCCAGCTTACTCAGGATTGGGGCGATTCGTGCGGGCCGCGCCGTCTCCGGCGAGCTCGGCCAGCCGAGTCAGCGAGGTGCTGATGGTCTCACGTTGGCCGTCGAGGCGGTGCGCCTCGGCGTCCGGGATCTCAACGTCGACGGTGATCTGCGTCCCGTCGCCGATGGGCTCGAGGCGCCATTCGAACCGCAGATCGGACACGAGGCAGGACACGGTCACCCGCTGCTGGTCCTGCTGGGTATCGAGCAGCTGGGCCATCGGGAAGTCGGGGTATCCGTCCGGGTACATCGTGTATTCGTCACTGCGCTTCGGACTGGTGTCGACGGTCTCGATCCCGGCCCACCATTCCGGAAAGCGGTTCGGGTCGTAGAGCAGCTTCCACACGTCCTCGGGTGATGCGTCCGCGGTCCTGGTGTCACGAAACGACGGCACTGAACCCTCCTTGCTCGATCGCCAGCAATTCCGCGCGGGCGCGCGCGAGCTCGCGCGCGGGCTCGACGAGGCCGACGACCGGCCGGCCGAGGTCAGCGAGCACCGTTGTGATTGGTTCCGCCCCGACAGCCCCGCGCTCGAGCACGCGCTCCCAGCCGGCGATCGACTCCCCCAGCCGCCGCTCGGCTTCGGCCCTCTCGCCGTCGGCCAGCGCGATCAGACCCTGAACCCGGGCGAGGCGAGGGACGATTGTCTCCGGAAAGTCGCTCGGCCGGACGGGTTCCAGAACGGTGGCGCGAACCTGCTCGGCGGCTCGGACGGGCTGCCCACTCCCGGCGAGTGCCTCGGCGAGGGCGAGGCGCGTCAGCGGTCGACTGATCGGCGCCCCTTCCACGAGCGACTGCTCCAGAAGGTCGGCGGCGAGCGAGTGATCGCCCTCCTGAAGTGCGATCAGGCCCCGGTCGTGGCTGGCCATCGCCAGCAACTCCGGTTGGCCGAGCTCCTCGGCGACCGCCCGCTCGGCCTCCGCCGCCGCACGAGCCTGCGCCGGCAGGCCCGCGCTGCTCAGCGCGAATGACTTCTCGGCCAGCAGCTGGACCTCGAGGCTCTGCAGTCCGTGCCCGGCGATCGCGGCAGTTCCACGATCGAGGAACTCGAGTGCGCGGGCGTGTTCCCCGGCTGCGATCGCGGCGCTGGCTGCGTTCGCCCAGCACCCGTAGGCCAAGTCGGGGCGGCCCGCCTTCGCGATCGCCTCTCCGGCGGCGATCGACGGCCCGTAGGAATCGATGAATCGACCGCGGCGCATCAGCGCGAGCGCGCGGGCATGCCCGGCGTCGTAGGTCCGCAGCAGGTCCCCGGAGGTCTCGTCGGCGCTGAGCGCCGCGAGCAGCCGCTCGGCCTCGTCGGCGCTCCCGGCGACCGCCTCGGCCCACGCCCAGGCGGCGATTGCCTCGCTGCGCTCCGTCGGCGCGGGCTGGTCCGTGAGGTCGAGCAGTTCGATCGCGGCCTTCGCGCTGTCCAGCACTGCGCGCGGTACGCAGATCGGTCCGTGGTAGGCGCGGGCGCGACGCAACCACGCTCGTGCGCGGTCCAGCGGATCGGCGTCGTGGAGGAGGCCGTCGGCTCGCTCGAAGGCCGCTTCTGCCTCTTCGCGGTTGGCTCGCCATGCCTCGAGCTCGCCGAGCTCGAGCCACAGATCGGCGAGGTCCGGAGCGATCGCGACCGCCTCCCGCAGGTAGCCGACCGCTTGCTCGAGCGCCGCGAGAGTCCGCGCCTCGGCAGCGGCACGCACGAGCTGCGGTACCGCCTCGAGGTCAGCGTCCGCGAGCCGGAGGTGGCGGGCCGCTTCAGCCGGCCGAGCGATCCCGCCGGCCCGCTCGGCGGCGAGCAGTGCATGCGCCCACTGCTGGTGCAGCGACCGGCGCCGCGGCTCGGCGATCTCCGCGTAGACCGCGTCGCGGAGCAGGGCGTGGCGAAACCCGATGCCGTCGCCCGCGGCGAGCAGCATGCCGGTCTCGAGCGCCTCGCCTGCGACGTCGCTGCCCGCGCCGAGCTCCAGTTGAGCGAGTTCGACCGGCTGCATCGCGCGGCCGGCCACGGCCGCGCTCTCGACGAGCTTGCGCACGTCGCCGGACAGAGGGCTGAGCATCCCCCGCGCCGACGCGCGCAGGCTGGGCGCAACGTCGCCCTGTCCCCGCTCGAGGGCCCGCGCCGTCTCGACGGCGAGCAGCGGATTCCCCTCGGCTCGATCCACGACGTGCCTGACGCCGCCGTCGGTCAGCCGGGCGGCGGTGCGGGCCAGCTCCGCGACGGGGGCATCGCCGAGCGGTTCGAGATCGATCTCGCAGGACAGCGTTCCCCGCGCCCGGAGCGCGTGCTCGAGACGATCGGCCGCTCCGCTGTGGGGCAGGCTGCGGCGGGTGATCACCATCATCACCGGCAGCCCGGCGATGCGACGAGCGGCGTATCCGGCCAGCTCGAGGCTGGGGGCATCGGCGCTGTGGACGTCCTCCAGGACGAGCACGAGCGGCGCATCGGCGGCGACCCAGCTGAGCAACGCGACGACCGCCTCGTACAGTCGGGTGCGCTGAAGGTCGGGTGCGACCGTGGGGCGCACCAGCGCGCTCCGCGCGAAGTGGGGTGGGAGTTCCGACACCAGCGCGGCCAGGTCCTCGGGCCATGCCACGTCGGTGGCCGGCGCCGGGACGGCGGGCAGCAGCTCGCGGATCAGCTCGGCCCACAGACTCAGCGGCGCCGTCCCGCCAAGGTCGAGCGCCGCGCACGCCGCGGTCTGTGCCCCTGCGGCGCCCGCGCGGGAGCGTAGCTCGTTCGCCAGCCTCGTCTTGCCGATCCCGGCTTCACCGCGGATCACCGCTGCGGCCCCGATTCCCCGGGCAACCGAGCGCCAGGTGCGCTCGAGAACCGACAACTCGCCTTCGCGGCCGAGCAGCGGGAGCAGCCCCCGTGCGGATGGCGGCGGGCCACGGTCAGCCGGCGCAGCCGGCGGCTGGTCGCGAAGCTGGTCGATCAGCTCGCGGGTCTGGCTCGAGGGCGTCACGCCGAGCTCACGGCGTAGGCGATCGGCGAGCGTCCGGTACGTGCGGAGGGCTGTGGCTCGATCCCCGCCGGCGGCGAGCCGCGTGAGGAGCCGCCGGTGGGCGGCCTCGTCGAATGGGTCGCGATCGACCTGCCGGCGGGTCAGGTCGATCGCATCGCCCAGCTCACCGCGCTGCTCGGCGGCCCGGGCGAGGCGCTCCATCAGCCCGATCACGCGCTCGCGGTGGCGGTCACGAGCCGACACCGCCCAGTCGTCCTCGAGCCCTTCGAGCAGTTCGCCCCGACAGAGCTCCAGCGCCGCTTCGGGATCACGATCACTGAGACACGCGAACTCGCGGACGTCGATCCAGGCTCCCCGGGCGTCGTTTAGTCCCACGCGCTCCCCGTCGACCACGAGCGCATCGCCGAGCTGCCGGCGCAGCGTCCACAACGCGCTGCGCAAGCTGGCGCGGGCGCTCTGATCCAACACGTCGGGCCAGAAGCGGGCGGCGATCTCGCTGCGACTCACCGAGCGCTCGGCGAGCGCCACGTAGGCGAACACCGCCCACGGGCGCTGCGACGCCGTGGAACTGATCGCGGTCCCGTTGAGCTCGACTTCGAGCGCCCCTAGGAGGCGTGCTCGCAGCACGACGTCAAAGCCTACTCCTCGGCGCTTTGACGCCCGTTTGACGGCGTTGGAACGGGCCGCTGAAAACCTCCTGACCGTTGGCCCACCAATCAACCCAGGAGGACGCCATGAGCACGATCACCACCTTCGACCTCGATCGGTTCGCACGCGCCGCAGAGGAACGCGACGCCGCGACGCAGCTCTCGATGTACGCGCCGCAGGCGACCGTGACGATTGCCGACAAGATCACCCACCCGGGTGCGCCGCGAGTGCTGCGCAACCGCGAGGAGATCGGTGGCTGGCTCGCGGACACCTACGGCCGCGACATGACCCACACAGTCCGCCACCGCGTCAAGGACGAGACCGGCGCCGCGTACACGCAGGCGTGCCGGTACCCCGACGGCACCAACGTCCTGTGCGCCACCGTGATCGAGCTCGACGGGGGTCAGATCACCGGCCAGACGGTCGTCCAGGTCTGGGATGAGAACTGAGATGAGTTCATCGATGTCATCCACCGAACAGACAATCGATCAGGCCAAGCTCGATGAGTTCATGGGCCGCTTCGTTGGTGACCTCGGCGCGACGATGAGCGCCGCGCTGGTCGTGATCGGCGACAGGCTCGGGCTCTACCGCGCGATGGCCGACGGTGAGCCGATCTCCCCCGAGGAGCTCGCGTCACGCACCGGGGCCGATGCCCGGTACGTCCGTGAGTGGCTCTCCAACCAGGCCGCCGGCGGTTACGTCAGCTATGACCCCGCAAGCGAGCGGTTCCACCTGACCCCGGAGCAGTCACTCGCGCTCGCTCAGGAGGGCAGCCCGGCGTTCGTCCCGGGCGCCTTCCAGCTTGCGACGTCGCTGATCAAGGACGAGGAGAAGATCGCCGGCGCGTTCCAGAGTGGTCGCGGCGTCGGCTGGCACGAACACCACCATGACCTGTTCACCGGCACCGAGCGGTTCTTCCGTCCCGGCTACGCGGCGAACCTGGTCTCGGCCTGGCTCCCCGCGCTCGACGGGGTGCACGCCAAGCTGTCGGCCGGCGCGCTGGTGGCCGACGTCGGCTGCGGGCACGGCGCCTCGACGTTGCTGATGGCCCAGGCCTATCCGCGCTCGGAGTTCGTGGGCTTCGACTACCACCAGGCGTCGATCGAACACGCCCGCGTTGCGGCTGCCGAAGCGGGTCTCGATGGTCGCGTCAGCTTCGAGGTCACGAGCGCCAAGCAGTATCCCGGCGACGGCTACGACCTCGTGGCGATGTTCGACTGCCTCCATGACATGGGCGATCCGGTCGGGGCGGCCGCGCACGTCCTCGGAACGCTCGCCGACGATGGCACGTGGATGATCGTCGAGCCGTACGCCGGAGACCGGCTTCAGGACAACCTCAACCCGGTCGGTCGTGTGTTCTATGGCGCCTCGACGCTCGTCTGCACGCCCGCCTCGCGTGACCAGGAGGTCGGGCTGGCGCTCGGCGCCCAGGCCGGCGAGAAGCGGCTGCGGGAGGTCGTCACCGAGGGCGGCTTCACACGTTTCCGCCGGGCGACCGAGACGCCGTTCAACCTCGTGCTCGAGGCGAGGCCGTGACCGAGCCGTGACGAAATCAGAGCGCTGCGTCGATGGCCGTCGTGCCGCTCAGCAGATCGAAGTCCCGACCGGCCGTGTCCGGCCGGTCGAGGACTGCGAGGAGCGTCGCGGCCACATCGGCCCTCGGGATCGAACCGCGGTCGAGGTCCGCGCCGATCTCGATCAGGCCGGTGCCGGGGTCATCGGTGAGCCGTCCGGGACGGACGATCGTGTACTCGAGGCCGCTCGCGGCGAGCGCGCGGTCGGCCTGGGCCTTGGCCCGGAGGTATGCGGCGAAGCCATCGCCCTCCAGGTCGGGGTCGCGGGCGCCCATCGAGCTGACGATCACGTAGCGGTGCACGCCCGTCCGCCGGCAGGCCTCGATCAGCTTGATCGCTCCATCGCGGTCCATCGACTCCTTGCGGGCGTCGCCGCTGCCGGGCCCCGCGCCGGCCGCGAACACGACGGCGTCGGCGCCGGCGAGGATCGGATCGAGGCCGCTCGACTCGTCGTGCTCGAGATCGAAGACGACCGGCTCGACCCCAGCATCCCGGAGGTCGGCGTCGTGGTCGGGGTTGCGGACGATGCCGCGAACCGCGTCGCCGCGTGCCGTCAGCCGACGGCTGAGTTCCAGTCCGATCTTGCCGTGGGCTCCTGCGATCACGATCGTTGCCATCTCGCGCTCCTCGGGTCGGGTCCGTGCCTGCACCACGATAGGTAAGAATGGGGCAATGGCCGATCGCGACGCGACGCACATGTCGGCTCACGGGCTGACTCGACGCCGGTTCCTCGAAGGTGCGGCAGCCGGAGCCGCGGCCGTCGGCACCGCCGGCGGGCTGGTCGAGTCGGTCGCCGCGGCCGCGACCGAGCGTCCGGTCGTCCCGCTTCCCTCGGCGCGACGGTTCCGCACCGAGGTCCAGCGGATGGTCGATTTCGGCCCGCGGCTGCCCGGGTACGCCGCCCACAACGCGTATTGCGACTGGCTCGAGGACGAGTTCGTCGCTGCCGGGCTGGAGCTGCTCCCGGCCGACGAGTTCGCCTACGACCGCTGGCAGCTCGGTACGTATTCGCTCGCCGTGCTCGACGGCCCGATACCGGGTCCGCTGCGGGTGGCGTTCCCGTACGTGCGCTGCGCGCAGACGGGTCCGCAGGGGATCACCGCCCCGTTGTCCTTCGCCACGATCAGCGGAACCTACGCCGAGGGGTATCCGTTCACCGGAGCGTCGCCGGTGGTCAGCGGTGGCGCGCCGGGGAGCATCTTCGTCGTCGACCTCGCCCAGCCCGCGAAGACAACCGCGGCTGAGTTCCTCGCTGAGTCCGAGTACACGTACTGGCCCGGCCACACCGATGCCGACTGGGGCTCGGTCGACCTTACCCGCGTCTACACGACAGGGATCCCGAGCAACTACGCCTCGTTCCTCGCCGCGGGGGCGAAGGCGGTGCTGTTCATCGCCGACAACGCGTCGTATGCGGCGGCGGCCGGCTCGTACACGAGCCACCAGGCGGCGCGGACGACGCCACTACCGGTGTTCATCATCGACCGCGACACCGGCGTCAAGCTGCGCGCCCAGGCCAAGGCCGGCGCTCGCGCCCATCTGCGACTCGACGCCCCGGTCCGGCCGAGCACGATGCGGACGATCACCGCGGTCCTCCCCGGCCGAAGCGAGGAGACGATCATCTGCAACAGCCACAGCGACGGTCAGAACGCGATCGAGGAGAACGGCGGCGTCGCGCTCGTGGCGCTCGCACGTCACTTCGGCTCGCTGCCGCTGTCCCAACGCCGCAGAACTCTCGTGTTCACGGTGTGGTCGGCGCACATGACCGACCCGACATTCCAGACCGAGCTCGACGGCTGGCTCACGACCCACCGCCGACTCGCCGACCGCGCGGTCGGAGGGATCACGATCGAGCACCTGGGCTGCCGTCTCTGGATCGACGACCCCGTGAAGGGCTACCACGACGCGGGCCTGAATGAGCCGTACGCCATCTGGACGAGTCAGGGCGCGACGCTCGCCCACGCGAAGCCGCTGCTCGCCCGCTACGACCTGTCGTTGCACGCGCTGCTCCACGGGCCGGTGGAGATCACCGTCGGCCAGTACCTGGAGGCGGCGGGCATCCCGAACGTGAGCGGGATCGCCGGACCGAACTATCTCCTCGTCATCTCCGACACCGGCGAGATCGGCAAGCTTGACTTCGGCCTCGCCAGCCGGCAGATCGCGTTCTACGCGGACATGGTCCGGTTCTTCGACGGAGCCGATGCTGCGGCGCTCCGGGCGGGTGACCCGATGCTCGGCAAACCCGTGGCCAACCCGGAGCACGCCACCCACCCCAATCCGAGCCATCCGGTCGCGTCGGGGCCGGCCGACCGGTTCGTGCTCGCCGACGGCGCCGAACGGCGGCTCGCCGTCCGGGTCGGTGGCCGCCGGCGCGGTGACCGGGCGGTGAGCGTCTCGGTCGAGGCGCTCGATGCCGCCCTCGCCGGGGTGACGATCGAGCTCCGGCGGGGCAGCGCACTCGTCGCGCGCTCCGCCACGGTCCGGGCGACGGGCCGGCCGCTCACGGTCGGCCTCTCACGGCCGGGGCGCCGACGGTTCACAGCGGGGACCTACACGCTGACCGTGCGCGAGCACGGGCGCGTACTCGGCCGGCGAAGCGTCCACCCCTAGCCGAGCCGGGGGTTCCAGAGAACCTCCCACAGGTGGCCGTCCGGATCGCGGAAGTAGCCGGAGTAGATGCCCCACGGGCGATCGTGCGCCCGGTCGGTGAGGGTGGCACCGGCGGCCTCGGCCCGCGCGAGCAGCGAGTCGACCTCGTCCCGGCTCCCAACAGCGTGGCCGAGGCTGAACTCACCGGTCTTCGGGGGCCCGAGCTCGATCTCGGCGTCCTTGGCCAATTCGGTCCGCGGGTACAGCGTGAGCAGCAGGCCGCCCTGGAGCTCGAACAGCACGATCGCCCCCGCCGGGTTCTTCTCATCGCCCTCGTACTCGGTGGCGATCACCCCGCGCGAGGGGAGTCCGAGACCGTCGCGGTAGAACGCCAATCCCAGCTCCAGATCCCCCACGGCGAGCGTGACGACGTTGATTCGTGGCTCCATCGGGTCCCCTGTCGCGGCGTCGGGGGTCATCTGAAGAGGGTGACCGCCGGGACCGCGCCACGCAACTCCAGCCGGCAGGTCGCTCCGGTTTGACGCCACCACAGGTCCCTGACTAAGGTCAGGTAATCGCCGAACGGGCCGTCGAACAGATCCGCCGCTTCAACCGCACGGTCACCCAGCGCGTCGGAGCGCTGAACGATCGCTTCCTCGGCGGTGCGCGACCACTCGCCGAGGCGAGGGTCCTGTGGGAGATCGGGATCGACGGGTGTGAGGTGCGTCTCCTGCGCGCCCGTCTGGGGCTGGACTCGGGATACATGAGCCGGCTGCTCCGCTCCTTGGAGGCCGACGGCCTGGTCACGCTGAGCGCCCACCGGCGCGATCGCCGCACGCGCATCGCCAAGCTCACCGCCCGCGGCCACCGTGAGCGGGCGACTCTCGATCGTCGCTCCGACGAGCTCGCCGAGTCGCTGCTCCGTCCGCTCAGCGCGCCGCAGCGCGGCCGGCTCGTCGAGGCAATGCGGGAGGTCGAGCGACTGCTCGTCGCCGCCGGGGTGACGATCGACCCCACCGACCCCGAGCATCCCGACGCGGCCTACTGCGTGGCCGAATACGTCGCCGAGCTCAACCGGCGCTCGCCCCGCGGCTTCGATCCGACGGCGGGGGAGACGGCGCTGCCGCACGAGGTCCGGCCACCGGCCGGCGCCTTCTTCGTGGCTCGTCTCGACGGAGAGCCGATCGGCTGCGGCGCGGTCAAGCATCACGCCGACGCGCCCGCGGAGATCAAGCGGATGTGGATCTCGCCCCAGGCCCGCGGGCTCGGACTCGGCCGCCGCCTGCTCGCCACCCTCGAGGCGTGCGCGGCTGCAGCGGGTGCCGACGTGGCCCGCATCGAGACGAGTTCGGTCCTGCCGGAGGCGCTCGCGCTGTACGCGTCGGCGGGCTGGGTCGAGGTGGCGCCGTTCAACGCCGAGCCGTTCGCCGATCACTGGCTCGAGAAGCGCCTCCGCAGCTGAGTTGCGGTCGGGCTTGACTTCAAGTTCACTTGAACTTATAGGGTCATGCGTTGAACCCGCACCCCACCCGTCGGAGGTCCCCATGCCCACCTTCACCGCCAGCCAGAAGATCACCACCGAGGTCACGTCGTGGCCGGGCATCGAGGCCGGTCCCGGCCGTCGCGGCGAGTTCGCGTTCCGGCTCGGACGGCGTGAGATCGGGCACCTCCACGGCGACCACGCCGCGCACTTCTCCTTCCCCAGGGACGTGTGGGCTGAGCTCCACGGCGCCGGCCGGATCACCGACCACCCGGTGTTTCCCGGACGCGTCGGCCCCGCGGCGCGCCGGATCGAGAGCGAGGACGACGTCCGCGACGTGATCGCGCTGCTGCGCCTCAACTACGACCGGGTCAGCGACGGCAACGGCCCTCGGTGACGCGGGGATATCCTCAATCGGTAGACCGATGGCCGCCGTCATGTACGTCAAACCCGGGTGCCCGTACTGCGAGGCCGCCCGCGAGCACCTCGCCGGCGAGCGCGAGACGGTGCAGGAGCGCGACGCGACGACGCGTGCGGACTGGAGGGCCGAGCTGATGGCGCACACCAACAACCGCGGCATCGTTCCGACGATCGTGTGGGACGACGGTCGACTCCAGGTCGGATTCCCGCCCGGCCGCGGCTGACAGGTCCACTGAGGGCCGGTCGGTTCTCCAAAACGAGCCACGAGCTGTCACAGGGACGCGCGCTCTCTCGTCATGGGGGTACACCGACAAAAGGAGCCGTGATGAGAGTTCTCGTGGCAGGAGCGACCGGAGTGATGGGCCGTCAACTCGTCCCGCGCCTGGTGCAGGCCGGACATGAGGTCATCGGGACGACCCGCAGCGAGGCCAAGCGCGATCTGATCGCCGAGCTCGGCGCGATGGCGGTCGTCGCCGACGGCCTCGATCCCGATCATGTGGCACACGCGGTCGCCACGGCGGAGCCCGACGTGATCGTTCACCAGCTCACGGCGATCGGGTCGATGAACCCGCGAACCTTCGATCGCGACTTCGCCGCGACCAACCGGTTGCGGACCGAGGGCACCGACCATCTGCTGTCGGCCGGCCGCGCCGCGGGGGTGGAGCGATTCGTCGCCCAGAGCTACGCCGGCTGGCCCTACGCCCGCGCCGGGGGACCCGTGAAGGCCGAGGACGACCCGCTCGATTCCGTTCCGGCGAAGCAGATGCGACAGACGCACGCGGCCATCCGCCACCTCGAGTCCGCGGTGACCGGCGCGACGTGGACGGAGGGGATCGTCCTCCGCTACGGCGGGTTCTACGGCCCCGGGACTTCGCTGGGCCCGGGCGGCGAGCAGTTCGAGATGGTCCGCAAGCGCCAGTTCCCGGTGATCGGTGACGGCGGCGGGGTGTGGTCCTTCGTCCATGTGGCCGACGCTGCCGAGGCCACGGTCGCCGCGATCGAGAAGGGCCGGCGTGGCATCTACAACGTCGTCGACGACGAGCCGGCGCCGGTCCGCGAGTGGCTGCCGAGGCTCGCCGAGGTGATCGGCGCGAAGCGACCGCTTCACGTGCCGCGCGTCGTCGGCCGCCTCGCCACCGGCGAGGCCGGCGTAGCCCTGATGACCGAGATCCGTGGCGCCTCGAACGAGAAGGCCAAGCGGGAGCTCGGCTGGTCGCCGCGGCATCGCAGCTGGCGCGAGGGGTTCGCGGCGGCATGACCGACGAGGAGCGGCTGCTCGACGAGCTGCGCCCGGTGGCATTCGCGATCGCCTACCGCATGCTCGGGAGCGTCTCCGAGGCCGAGGACATCGTCCAGGAGGCGCTCCTGCGCGTGCACGGCGAGCTCGAGCGCGGGGCGCACCTCGATTCCCCGCGGGCATTCGTGTCCACGGTGACCACCCGGCTGGCGATCGACGAGCTCCGCTCGGCTCGGGCCCGGCGGGAGCGCTACGTCGGGGACTGGCTGCCGGAGCCGCTCGTGACGACGGGCCTCGACGAGCCCGCGCGCCACGCCGAGATGGCCGACTCGCTGTCCGTGGCCATGCTCCGCCTGCTCGAGACGCTCTCGGCCGAGCAGCGTGCGGTGCTGCTGCTGCGTGATGTGTTCGATTACGACTACGGCGAGATCGCGTCGATCGTCGGGAAGTCCGAGGACAACGTGCGGCAGCTCGCCACCCGCGCCCGCCGTCACATTGACGATGGCCGCCCGCGATTCCGCACCACCCAGCAGCATCGCGATGAACTCGCGGCACGATTCTTCGCGGCCGCCAACGACGGTGAGCTCGGAGCGCTCGAGGCGCTGCTCGCCGACGACGTCACCCTCACCGGCGACGGCGGAGGGAAGGTGCCGGCGCTGGCCCGCGCGCTCCACGGTCGCAGCCGAGTGGCCCGCACCCTCGTCAACTGGCTGCGTCACGGAGCGCGGATCCCCGGTGGCTCGATTCGACCGGCCGAGTTCAACGGCGAGCCCGGGGCGCTGCTGCTCGATGGCCGCGAACAGGTGATCGGCGTGTGGATCCTGGAGATCGGCGACGGTCAGATCCAGGGGATCAACTCGATCGTCAATCCCGAGAAGCTCGCCCATCTCGGGCCGGTCGCCGACCTCGGCGCGATTCTCCGCGAGCGGCGCTGACCGGGGTCCGGAGCGGATGCTCCGGACCCCGGCTCGCGGACATCACGTGACCGTGATGGTGCCCTTCATGTTCGAATGGATGACGCAGATGAAGTGGTACACGCCCCGCTGGTTGAACCGGATCGCGCTCGACGCCGGATTCGGTGTCGTCGGGTCGCGGTCGAGCGCACCGGTATTGGCGAAGCCGTTCCCGTGGGCGGTCAACGTCTCGATCACCGGCTGCGTCGGACCGCTCGGATAGGCGGCCTCAGCCGGGAAGCCCGGGCCGATCGAGTTCGACAGCGTGGTGAGCACCGCCGCCGGACCGAACGTCGCGGTATGGGTCTCCCGCGTGTCCGCTGACATCCGGAACGTCACCACGGTGCCGCGCCTGACGGTCAGCTTGGCCGGGAACATCGAGTACAACTCGACGCCACCCGGGGCCGTGAGGCCGAGCGACACCGTCCGCCTCGGAAGGCGGGTCCGCAGGGTCGCCACCGCCCGCAGGACGTCAACCGTGACCTGCCGGACGAGGGCCCGATGGGCCTGTCGCGCGGTTGGGATCGCCGCGTGGGAGGCCTTGACCGTTAGCACGCCGTCCATCCCCGGGTGGATGTCGCAGAAGTAGCGGTAGGTCCCGGTCTTCGTGAACTTGACCACGAACGGTGCCGGGGGACCGCTGCCGTGTGGGAGCCCGGAGTCGACCCGGGCGCCGCCGTTGTACGTCAGTCCGCCGGAGGGGGCGAACAGGGCGGGATTGAACCCCAGGCTCGGCCGCCCGTTGAACCAGAACGGGTTCCCCGCCGCGTCCTTGACGCCGCTCACCGGCGCTCCGGGGAGGATGAACGGCAGATCGGACCCGCCGGCGGCCGGGATGTCGATCGTGTGGAAGCCGGAATTCTGGAACGACACCGAGTCCCCGACGTGGATCGTCGCGTGCTCGGTGAAGAACGCGTTGAAGTCGGGGTTGTACTTCTTCACCTGCCGCGCGCCCAGCTGGGTGGCGACCTGTTTGACGAGCTTCGCCGGAGGTCCGGCATAAACGGTGGTCGTGGCCGCCGCCGCGACGGTCGGCGCGCCGAGAAGCAGCGCGACCAGGACGGCGAGGCCGCTCGAGCGGGCTCGAAGGTGCATACGGGTCCCCCTTGCAACGAATTGACAAGGCCTGCCGCGATCCTACGCCGCGGGCCGCCCGGCGCGGGGATTTTGTTCGTCGGCCCCGGGCCGGTCAGCGAGCGGGGGGAATCGCGCTCGATCACGAGCGCGTCGTCGCTCATCGCGGCTCGTGTGCCTCGGCACCGGTTCTCGGCACGTTCTCGGCCACGATCCGGTACCGGGCCAGCGCGGCGCCCCAGGTCTGCTCGAAGTACTGCCGGATCGCCTCGATGCCCTCGGCGCGGAGCGCGTAGATGCGTCGCGTCCCGCGCGTCTCGTCGCTCACCAGGCCAGCGCCCTTGAGCAGCCGGAGGTGACGGGAGACCGCCGGGCGACTGATCGGCAACCGGTCGGCGATCTGCTGCACGGAGCGCTCACCATCGCCCAGGATCTCGACGATCGCCCGACGGTTGGGGTCTCCGAGCGCATCGAGTGCGGCCTGGTAGAGACGCGGCCCCATCACGTCACGGTAACAAGCGGGCTACCGAGCGCGAGCGGGCACCACAGCGGCTCGCATCGTGCTTAGGTGAGATCCGTCGCCTGATCCCAGACATCCATCGCCGACCCAGGGAGAGCACCGACCATGCGCGCCGCCATCTTCAACGAACCCCGCTCGATCTCTGTCGACGACCGACCCGACGCCGGGATCAAACAGTCGACCGACGCGGTCGTCCGTGTCGTCCTTGCCTGTGTGTGCGGCTCGGACCTCTGGTACTACCGCGGGGAGACCCCCTTTGCGCCCGGCCCGATCGGCCACGAGTTCATCGGCGTCGTCGAGGAGGTCGGGTCCGAGGTGCGCGCGGTCGCCGCGGGCGACCTGGTGATCGCGCCGTTCGCCTACAGCGACGGGACGTGTCCGCACTGCCTCCACGGAATCCAGACGGCCTGTGAGAATGGCGGCTTCTTCCCCATGAACGGCGACGGCGGTCAGGGCGAGGCGGTCCGCGTGCCCCACGCCGACGGCACGCTCGTCACCGTTCCCGGGGCGGGCCACTCCGACGAGATGCTCGCCTCGCTGCTCACGCTCTCCGACGTGATGGCGACCGGCCACCACGCCGCCGTCTGCGCCGCGGTGAAGCCGGGGGACGTCGTCGCCGTCGTCGGGGACGGTGCCGTCGGGCTGTCCGGCGTGCTCGCCGCCATCCGGCTCGGCGCCGAGCGGGTGATCGCGCTCAGCCGCAATCCCGAGCGCCAGGCGCTGGCCCGCGAGTTCGGCGCCACCGACATCGTCCCCGAGCGCGGCAAGGAGGCGGTCGAGAAGCTCCGCGAGCTCACCGGCGGTGTGGGCGCCGACGCCGTGCTCGAATGCGTGGGCACGGGTGAGTCGATGCGGACCGCGGTCTCGATCGTCCGCCCCGGCTCGATGGTCGGATACGTCGGCGTCCCGCACGGCGTCGAGCTTCCGGTCGACAAGCTCTTCTACCGCAACAAGGGCGTGCGCGGCGGCCCGGCGCCGGCGCGGGCGTACATCCCCGAGCTGCTCGACGACGTGCTCGCCGAGCGCTTCAATCCCGGTCGGGTGTTCAACTATGCGACTGACCTGGACGGCGTCGCCGAGGCGTACACGGCGATGGACGAGCGCCGGGCGATCAAGTCGCTGCTCCGGGTCGGCACGGTCTGACCGCCAGACCGCGACCCCGCTCGACCCCGACCGCAGGAGGCATGACATGCAGATCACGCGCAGCTCGCTCGCAACCGCAGCCGGCCCCGCCGAGTCGTTCACCGGCTCGGTCCACGTCGACGCGATCGCGGCACCGGTTCCGCCCGCCCGCGTCGCCGCCGCAAACGTGCACTTCTCCCCCGGTGCGCGGACCCACTGGCACGTGCATCCGCTCGGTCAGACCATCTGGGTCACCGAGGGCGTCGGCCGCTGCCAGCGCGCGGGCGGTCCGGTGGAGGAGATCCGCCCCGGCGACCGGGTGTTCTTCGAGCCGGGCGAGAACCACTGGCATGGCGCCGCGCCGGACCGGTTCATGGTCCACGTCGCGATCCAGGAGGTCGACGACTCAGGCAGCCCGGTGACCTGGGGGGAGCCGGTGAGCGACGCGCAGTACCGAGCCGAATAGCGGGCATCGCCAGCCCGCTCGCCCGGGCGGTGGCCGGCTCGTCGTTGTCCTCGCCGGGGGGACGTGCGGGCCCTTGCCGGCCCGCACGTCCCGATGGGGGCGAACGGTGTCAGACGTTCGGTCCCGACGGCGGGCCGGGAGCGAGGTCGGACTGACTGGGGGTCGATGCCCCGGCGTGGTGACCGAACGGGCAGGGATGGCCGGAGCCGTTGGCCGGTCCGAGCCGCTGGTGCGGCTTCGCCGAGCCCGTGTGCGTCGATGTCGCTGAGGTGGTCGTCGACGTGGAGGGAGCGGCCGTGCTCGACGACGAGCTTGACGCGGCGGTGGCCAGCGCAGCGCCGCCGCCGACCGCGCCGACGGCGAGTGCCAGGGTGATCAGGAGCGTGCGGAGTCGCAATTCAGAACCTCCTTATGGAGCGACTCTGCACAGGCTGCTCTCCGAACGTGTGGATTGCGTAGGAGCAACGTGGGAATGGGCTCCCGCTCAGGCGGTGAGCTCGAGCGTCACCTCACACGCGTCAACCGACGCACGTGTCCCAGGCGTCTCAGAGGGGTCCATCGCAGCCAGGATCCGTGCCCCGGCCTCCATCGCCTCGGCCGAGGCGAACGACTGAAGGACGACTGCGGTGCCCTGGGCCTCGTCGAACAGGACCCGCAGGCTCGGCGAGCTCGACCCCTTCCGGTGGTCCACCCTCCTGGTTGATCCGAGCGACCATCGACTCCATCCGCTCGGCGGTCACGTCGGTGAACCGGACGACACGCACGTGCATAACAACCTCCTCGGTCCGTATTGACCCGACCCTACCCGGCCCCCGGCCGGACCGCCAGCCCGCTGGGCCGTCCCGCACGGCCGTCCGGGCTAGGACGGCTCCCGCAGCAGGAGCGCGACGACGCGACGGCCCGTCTCAGGGTCCGGATTCGCGTCGGGATTGCCGCCGTGGTAGAGCCACCGCTCGGCGAGCGACAGGATCCCGTCGGCGAGGATGGCCGGGTCGTCGGGCGGTCGGTAGCCGGCCTCTGCCTCGCGCTCGATGATCCCCGTGAGGGCCGCCAGGACGCGGGGCCGTACGCCGCCGTGGTGGTCGGTGAGGATCCGCAGGCCGGTCTCCCGCTCGTTGCGCAGGAACGCCCGGAGCAGCGTGCTGTCGGCGAGGACCGCGAGCACCTGCCCTGCCGCGCCTGTCAGCCGCTCGGCCCCGCGCCCCGGGGCCACGCGCTCGAAGTGGGCCAGGGTCGCCGACAGCTCCGACCACACGATGTCGGCGAGCAGTTGCTCGCGATCCCCGGTCCACCGGTACAGCGTCGCCCGGGAGATGCCGAGCTCCCCGGCGAGGACGCCCATGTCCAGCCGCTCACCGGCCCGAAGGAACTCGCGAGCGCGGACGAATGCGGCCGCAGGCGTCGCCCGCACCTCGGTGGTCTCGGCACCGTCCATTGCCGCGGCAAAGGCGCGGCTCGGAGCGGCGGACCCCGTCTCGATCGTCACGACATGAACTATATCGTCATGACGACTTGCCTGAGACACTTGACGTATGTGTCTCGTCCGCTACGCTTGCATCGATTGGAACACGGTCGGCCTCGGGGCCGGCGACCAGAGAGAGGGAGGGGTTTCATGGCGAGTGCGCCACCACGTCTGAGGGTTCACGTCTGCGGTGCGGTCCTCGCCGCGCTGCTGTTGCTGCCGGCCGCCGCCGGCGCAGCGACCCTGGCCGGGTCGGCCGCGCAGCGCTCCAACGTCCCCGGGCTCACACCCGTGGCCTACGCCCGCGCGTTCGTCACGCGCCACGGCGCGCGGCTGTCCGTGGCCGGCCACGCGTTCCGCTTCGCCGGCGCGAACAGCGAGTTCCTCGGCCTGCGCAACTACGGCCCGATCCTTTCGGTCGGGCAGCGGACGGGAAGCGAGCGTTATCCGACGCGCTATGAGGTCGACGACGCACTCGCCACGCTCCACGAGATGGGCGCGACCGTTGTCCGCGCGCAGACGGTCGGCGACACGACCGGGTGCTCGATGTGCATCGAGCCCCGGCTGGGTGTATTCAACGCGCGGGCGTTCGCACGAGCTCGACATGGTCGTCGCCGAGGCGCGCCGCTACGGGATCAAGCTGATCGGCGAGTTCGCCGGGGATGCGAACGGTACCGAGCCCTACGGGCCGCCGCAGCCCGGCGGGATCGTCGGCAACCAGTCGAGCGACTGGTACTGCGCGTGGCACCAGCTCAGTCAGGCCGATTGCCCGACGGCCACCTTCGAGGATCCGCGGCTGCTCGCCGACTACGAGCGCCACATGCGCGCGGTCCTCAATCACGTCAACCACCGCACCGGCCTCGCGTACAAGAACGACCCGACCTTCGCCGGGTGGGTCGACGGCAACAACCTGTGGTTGCTCAACAAGACTCCGCTGCCCAAGTTCCAGGCCTGGCTGAACTCGGTCAGCCGCGCGTTCAAGACCGTCGATCACCGCCAGCTGTTCATCGACATCAGCCTCGCCGGTGGTGACTACCTGCCGCCGGCCGACACGTTCGGCCTCGGTCCGTCGCTCGGTCCGACCCCGCCGTCCAGCGTCCTCGATCTTCCGGACGTCGACGTCTACGGCCAGGAGTGGTATCCGAAGGACTTCCCAGCGCTCGATCAGAACAGCGGCGCCGCGACCGAGATCCACGTCAACGCGAAGGCGATTGCCGCCGCGCACAAGGTCTACACGACGATCGAGTACGGCTGGGACCACGACAACTACTCGTCTCGGCCGGTGTTCCGCAGCTTCCTCGCGGGCCTCGGCCGCGACCCGAACATCGCCGGCGAGCTGTTCTGGGAGCTCGCAGCCCACGACGCCGGCCACGGCTGGCAGGCGATCCCGGCGAACGAGCACTGCACGCCGACGTGCAACGGGCTCGTCGAGGACGGCAGTTGGTGGGCGATGTACTACACCGGGCGCACGACCGCGAGTAACTCGGCTGCCGACATGGCCGCCCGAGCGCAACTCATCCGCACGGCCTCCTATGGGCTCGACGGGTTCCGGCGCGTGCCCGGTCACGAGCGCTCCCCGGCGCCGACGATCACCTCGACCCGGGGGGGCCTCGTTCTCTTCCAGGGGAGCGCGGGCGCGGCACGGTACTCGATCCAGCGACTGTCGGGCACACGCTGGACGATTCCGTGCGACCGGTGCGCCACCGACGCCACCGGCAGCTGGCAGGACCCCCGCCACCGCGCCGGGTGCTACCGCGCGATCGCCGAGAACCTCGCCGACCGCCCGAGCGCGCCCTCGGCCCCGGCCGGGAACTGCCGCCGCGCAGCGGCCGACGCCGGAGCGGCTCGCACGGCGGCCCCGCACTGGGTCGGTTCGTGGAGCTCCTCACCGGTGCGCCCGGGTCTGCTGTCCGGGACCGCGCCGGCGTTCAGCGGCACGGGCGGCCTCACCGTCCGCGACGTCGTCCACCTCACCCTCGGCGGGACGAAGCTGCGGGTGCGGCTGAGCAACGTCTTCGGTAGCCGCACCGCGACGTTCACCGACGTGCACGTCGCGCTTCGCTCGCGGGGCGCGGCGACTGTCCCCGGAACCGACCGTCGCCTGCGCTTCTCCGGACGCACCCGGGTTGCCGTGGCCGTCGGCCATCAGATCACGAGCGACACCGTCGCACTGCCGGTCCGCGCCGGCGACGATCTGACGATCAGCCTCTACGCCGCCGCCCCGACCGGGAACGTCACCGTCGAGGGCAGCCTCAACCACCTCAACTACCTCTCGGGGTCGGGCGACGTCGCGGGCTCCGCCGCCGCCGCGTCGTTTCCGGTGCAGTCGAGCTCGTGGTACTGGCTCGGTGCCGTCGATGTTCTGCCCCACTCCGCCGACGCCGGCGCGGTCGTCGCCCTCGGCGATTCGATCACCGCGGGCTACGACTCCACCCAGAACGCCAACCGGGGCTGGGCCGACCTGCTCGTCTCACGGCTCCACACGGCGTTCGCCCGCCCGCAGCTGTCGGTGCTGAACGCCGGGATCGCGGGCAACAACCTCCATGAGGACACGGCGTGCTTCGGCCAGAGCGCGCTCCACCGTCTCAATCGGGATGCCCTGGACCAGACGGGGGTCCGCGACGTGATCGTCGACGAGGGCGCCAACGACCTCAGCCATCCGATCGAGCCCCCGAGCAATGCGCTGTACCCATGCGTCGCCCATCAGAAGATCTCGGCCGCGGGGATGATCGCGCTGTTCAAGCAGGCCATCCGGCGGATCCACGCCCGCCACCTCCGCGCGATCGGGGTGACGATCTCGCCCTTCGGTCGCTACCAGTACTGGACGCCCGCGATCGAGGCCGAGCGACAGACGATCAACCACTGGATCCGTACGACCCATGCGTTCGACGGCTACATCGACTTCGATCGTGCGCTGCGCGCACCGGCGCCGCATGTCGCGTGGCTGAAGCCGGCGTTCGACAGCGGCGACCACCTCCATCCCAACAACGCCGGCCACGCGGCGATGGTGCGAGCGATCCCGGTTCGGCTGTTCCGCCCGTGATCCGGCGGCGGGTCGGGCCTCGGCGGCGACGGCCGCCGAGGCCCATGCCCCTCAGCTGGTGCGCACGATCGGCGGGTAGCTGTAGGTGTCGTTCAGCGCGCTCGACAGCGGGCCGTACATCCGCAGGGTGAGGTTGAACGTGCCCGCCGGCGACGGCAGCCAGTTCGCCTCGTGGCCGGCCGGCGCCGTCCGCTGGATGTACAGGTCGACCGAACCGTCCGCGTTGTGCTGGAGCTTCGATCGGTTGCCCAGCGCATAGCGGTTGATCACGTTCTTCACCAGGTAGAAGTTGCTGTCGTACAGCGTCAGCGACCAGAAGTACCGCGCGGGCGGGAAGTGCCCGGCCGCGAAGTGGATCGTGTAGTTGTGCGAGCCGTCGAGCGCGGCCAGCGTCGAATCGCGCGTGCCGACGACGTAGATCGCCTCGGCCGGTCGGTTGGCCGCCAGGCCGTTCACCGCGATGATCGCGCGGAGGTTGTAATCCGTGCCGAAGAAGCCGGTGTCGGCATACGGGACGAACCACCCGTGGTGCTTGATCACCGAGGGCGTCGCGACCGACACCCGGAGCGTGTTCTGGATGTAGTTCGGGCCGTTGTCCGCCGCGGCGGTCAGGCCGGCCACGACGTCCGGGCTGAGGTTCTCGGTGGACGGCTTCAGCCCGGGGCCGATCCCCACCGTCCGGAGTTCGGCGAGGATCTTCGCGTCGGCCTTCGGCGGCGGGTTCTCGGCCAGCGCCGCCCCAAGCGCGTCGTAGAACGCGAGGCCGCTGGGGATCACGTACTGCGTGTGCTTCGTGACGACGTGGTGCGGCCGCGGGGGGCTCCAGTGCAGGCCGTGCCGGCGGTACTGCGCGAGTGGCACGAGCTTGTAGCCGCTCTGGGTCTTGTACACGTTCGGTAGGTCGTTCGAGCCGTAGACGAGCGTGCGTCCCGCGATCCACACGTGCTGGTAGCTGGTGCGGATTCGCCGCAGGCCGCGTGGCACCGAGCCGAGGAACTTCGGACCCGTGATCAGGTAGTTGCCTGCCCCGTCCCCGGTCGTCCGCGTCCCCACGTAGTGGAACACGTTGGTGTACGGATCGAGGAACTCGAGCACGTAGTACCGGTGATGGGGGACGGCCGGGACGTGCAGGACGAGGGCGGTCCTGGTCAGGTCCAGGTGGGCCATCGAATAGAGCGTGTCGAGGTTCGGCTGCACGAACACCTGCTGCGACGCCGAGGCGAGGTGGCGGGCGGACCCGAAGCTGTTGACCGGGGCGTCGGAGAGGTCGTTCGGCACCGTGACGCTTGTCTGCGTGCGCAGCTGGCGCACGAAGTCCATCAGCGGGATGCCGTACACGTAGGCGTCAGTGCCGATCTGCTCGGCCTGGGCCTGGGTGATCGCCGCGGCCGGCCGCGCCGCTGTCGATCCGCTGGCGGCCGTGGCACCGCCGACGAGTGCGGCGCATCCGAGCACGGCTGCTGCACAGAACCTCGCCATCCGCTGGGTCATCTTCAGTCCCCTCTCTCCATCTGCTGGCCCGGGCAAGCCCGGTGGACGTGCACGCGCCGGCGGCCGCCCCGGTTGAGGTTCAGCCTAGGCGACCGCGCGGCTGATGGACAGAGCCTAGTGGCCGATCGCGCGTCGCGAGTCGGCTGCAGGACATGAGCGATAGATCGGTTCGTGAGCCGCCGTCATTGAGCCGTATGATGGAGCGGTGCGACGGATCGGGGCGATTGCGGCACTCAGCGCGGTGCTCGGCGTCGCTGGCTGCGGGTCGAGCTCGACCCAGACCATCACCCGCCACGTGACCGTTTCCGCGACGCCCGCGACCTCCACCCCGAGCTCGTCGAGTTCGAGCACGACGAGCTCGTCGGCAGCCGGTTCGCCGGTGTTCTTCCAGGGGGTGGTCGGCTCTCCGAAGCAGCGCCCCGGAACGCTCGAGCTGACCGGCGACGGCACGCTCTACGTGTCCGGCGTCCAGTGGAGCTCGTGGGGCGGCGCCACCGCGACGGGCAGCGGAAACGCGCAGTACCACGACTGCAATCCGAACTGTGCGCAGGCGACGCCGAACGAGGCACTCGTCTCGATCCGGCTGTCCGGAATCCGCGTCTGCTCGGGCCGCAGCTTCTACGCCGGCCTCACGCTGACGCTCCCCTCCGGGAAGCTGCTCGACGAGAGCTTCGTGCAGCGCCCCTGGAGCCCCTGCTAGCCCTCAGCCGAGTCTCCACTCGATCGGTCCCAGTCCGGGGAAGTGGAGCGCCTCGGCCGCGGCGCCGGTGAGATCCCACTCCCGTCCGGGAATGTACGGACCACGGTCGATGACCGGAACCCGGATCGCGCGGCCGCCGTAGCGGAAGATCACCTGCGTGCCGCACGGCAGGGTCTTGTTGGCCACTCCCAGCTGCGGGACGTGGAGCACACCGCCACACGCGATCGGGAGCCCGTAGTCGGTGAACACCGACGCAATGCTCACGTTGAAGACGCCAGGGGGAAGCAGGGCCGGGTTGAGCAGCGCGCCCGACAGGTTGAGCCGGTCGAGGTGGTAGGTGGCGATCGCGATCTGGAACTTCACGTAGGCCGCGCGTACCTCCGCGTCGGTCGGCGCTCCCACCGACGGCGCCCGAGTGTCGCTTGCCGGGCCCGTCACCTTCGGATCAGCGGTGGAGTGTGCGGCGCCGGGCGCGGTGGCCGAGCTCGCGGTGGTGCCGCCCACCGCGGGTTCGACGGCCTGTGGGTGGGCCTGCGGAATCGCCGCCTGGCCAGTCGGCGCCGGGGTCGTGCTGGAATTTGACGTCGATTGCTCGCTGGCCCTCGTGCCGCATCCGGTCACGAGGAGCGCCGCCGCGAGCAGCGGGATCAGCCGTGCGATGGGTGCAGGCTACCGGGGGTGGATCGCGTCGGCGTCGGCCGGGAGCGCTGCGCCGGTTCCTCAGCGCGGAAGCAGCTCGACGACCGGGATCACGCGAGCCCCCGCGCGCTGCTGGTAGGTGGCGTAGCCGGAGTAGTTGTCACACACGACCTCCCACAGCCGTTCACGCTCCTCGCCGCCCTCGATCACCCGGGCGTGCATCGGCCGGCGCCGTCCGTCGACCGTCGCCTCAAGGTCCGGGTTCGCCCGGACGTTGTGCAGCCATGCCGGGTGCTTCACCGCCCCCGCCTTGGAGGCGACGACCAGGATCCGATCGCCGGTCTTCGTGGCCAGGAGCGGCACCGTCCGCTCGACCCCGCTGCGCGCGCCGCGCGCGTGGAGCAGGATGATCGGCTGTCCCAGTCCGGTCGAGAGCTTCCCGCGCGTGAGCGGCATCAGCCGCCGGTCGATGGCCGGGAACACGGAGATGAACAGCCGGCCGCCGAACGGCGTCTGGGCGAACCGCTGGAGCGCCCGCTCGAAGCCGGACTTCTCGGCCTGCGGTCGGTAGTCGCGCATCGCGAGTGATCCTACGCCTCCGCGCGCTGCGGGCCTAGGCAGCCGACAGCGCAGCGTGGCCGTGGAGGCCGTGTCGCAGCAGGGCCGCCGGCACCGCCGAGACGAGGTGTTCCGCGTCGCGATGGCCGGCGTCGCGCAACGCACGCAGCGCCATCCCGAGCGCCGGCATCCGCGCCGGCCCGTGGGCGTCGGAGGCGATTGCCACGACCGGGGCGGTGGCGATCACACGCTCGGCGTCACGCTGGACCGTCTCGCCGTACCGGCCGGCGATCGACCACGCGTTCACCTGCATCCCGCTGCTCGCCGCGAGCTCCTGCTCGACGATGCGCCACGCCGCTTTGGCGCCTCCGAGCGAGCGCTCGGGGTGGGCCATGACGACGCCGAATCCCCGATCGCGGAGCTCGTCGGCGGCGAGCGAGAAGTCCTCGTCAAGCCCGCCCAGCGACGCCTCGAGCAGCAGCCAGCGGCGCCCGCGGGGCCCATGGGCGATCGTCTCGAGCTCGCTCTGGGTGAGCCGGCCGACGCGGTCGTGCGCGAGCTCCCCGCCGCACCGCACGTCGACCGGGACGTCGGCCCGGGCGAGTGCGGCCGAGACCTCGGCGACGAGTTCGGGCAGCACGCTCACGTCCGGTACACAGCCGTAGTTCACATGGGGCGTGGCGACGATCGTGCGCGTCCCCTCGGCGGCCGCCGCCCTGGCGAGCGCGACGCTCTCCTCGAGCGTCTCCGGGCCGTCGTCGAGCCCGGGGAGGAGGTGGAAGTGCAGCTCGGTGAATCCCACATCGGTGATGTTCGCCGTCGCCGGCCCGTCGTCGTGACGATTCGGTGAACGCGCGTCCCGACTCACCGGCGGCCGGGGCGGAGCGACAGCGACCGGATCCGCGCCTCCGCGATCGCCACCCGCGCCGCGGCGTGGCCCGGCACGCCGTGCACCGCGCCGCCCGGGAATGTCGCCGCGCTGCCGAGATACAGGCCGCGCAGCGGCGTGCGGTAGGGGACGAGGCTGGGGACAGGCCGGAACAGGATCTGATCGAGCGTGTAGCTGCCGCCGCCGACGTCACCCCCCACGAGGTTCGCGTTGCGGGACTCCAGATCGGCGGGTCCCATCACGTGGCGGGCGAGGATGCGATCGCGGAATCCGGGGGCGAACCGCTCGATCTGAGCCTCCATCCGCTCGACGTGGCGGTCGGTCTCGGCGGCGTAATCGACGTCGTGTGGGCCGTGGGTGTACGCCCAGGCCGTGTGCTGGCCGGCCGGCGCGCGAGTGGGATCGGCGAGCGACTGCTGGCCGAGCAGCATGAACGGCCGCTCGGGGAGTCCCGAGGGCTGCGAGGTCGCGGCGAGTACCTCCGCCTCGCCGCCGCCGACGTGAACGGTCCCCGCGGCGCGGGCCTCCTCGGAGGCCCACGGGATCGGCCCGGAGAGTGCCCAGTCGACCTTCACCGTCGCCGGCCCCTGGCGGTAGCGGCGCAGCCCGTGGGCGTACCGGGAGGGCAGGGCGTCGCCGGCCAGGCGAGCGAGCGCGCCCGGCATCACGTCGCCGACGACGATCTCGCCGGCGACACCCTCGCCATCGGCCAGCCGCACACCGGTCGTCCGGCGCCGCCGTGCGCCGATCTCGGTCACCTCGGCTCCGGTGCGGACCTCGCCGCCGAGGCTCCGCAGATAGCCGACGAGCGCTCGGGTGAGGTGGCTCGCACCACCGGCCGGGCTCGGCCACCCGACGCCGTGGCCCAGCAGGTTGAGGTACGCGGCGGCGATCGCGCTCCCCGCGCTCGTCGGAGGCGTGTCGCCGTGCATCGCGCTCCCGTACAGCCACACCCGCGCACCCTGGTCGGTGAACAGCTCGCCGCCGAGCGCCTGCGCGGGCATCAGCAGCAGCCGCGCGAAATCGACGAGGCCGCGCGGCCCGAGTCCGACGAGCAGCCGCCCGGGCCCGGCGACGGGCGGGAACCCGGTGAGCATCGTGTGGCGGACGGCGTCGAAGTGGCGCATGAACGGTTCGGCGAACCTGACCCACCCCTCGCCCTGGCCCGGTGCGACCGTGTCAAGGCTCGCGCCGGTGGCTTCGAGGTCGCGATGCAGCCCCGCCCCGCGCCCGTCGGGGAGCGGGTGGGCGTAGCAGACGGGCGGGTGGACCCAGCGCAGCCCGTAGTCCTCGAGCGGCATCCGCTCGAACACGGGCGAGGCCACGCCGGCTGGATATACGGAGGAGAACGTGTCGTGGCGGAAGCCCGGCAGGGTGAGCTCCTCGGTGGCCACCGCGCCCCCGGGGCGGGGTGCGGCCTCGAGCACGGTCACCGGATGGCCGGCGCGGGCGAGCGTGATCGCGGCGGCCAGGCCGTTCGGTCCCGAGCCGATGACGATCGCGCGAGATCTCATGGTCATCTCCTACCCGCCCCCGGCTGAGGCACGCTCGGCGGGGCGACCCGGTGTGCGGCATGGCCTTTTGAGACAATCGGTTCGTGATCGATCGGCTCGAGACCCGCAAGGACACCGTCCAGGTGGCCGTCGAGGGGGCCTTCCACCACGTCGGCCAGATCGCCGGGATCGTCACCCGGGCCGGCCGCGAGATCACCCGCGAGGTCGGCGAGTGGGCGACCGAGCTGTTCGAGATGCGCGAGGCTGCCCGCCGGGCCGAGGCCGACCGCCTCGAGCACGAGCCCGTCGGCACGGCCGGGCATCCGTCGGAGCTGTAGCTGGCGGTCCGGGGGCCGCCCCGCCTGCATCGCTTCGCGGTTGACGCCCTCCCCAACCGGAGCTACGGTCGAGAGACCCGGAGAGGAGACGTTCATGTCACAGGTCCGCAAGGTACGGCGACTGCTGGTGGCCGTCGGTGTCGCGAGCATCGCGTTCGGCACCTCGGTCGCGCCCGCCCACGAGCACGGTGGCCAGGGTCAGGGCCGCCACGGCCACGGCCGCCCCGTGCACCCGACGGCCGGCCTGCACGTGACCTGGATGAACGGCTACCAGGATCCGGGGACCCCGGCCCAGTACAACAAGGTCGGGGTGCTGAAGGTCGGCTCCCCCCGGGCCCGCAACGTGCTGATCTTCGAGCCCGGGACCTCCGCCGGCAGCACGTACTTCGTGCCGCTGGCCAAGTGGATCACCGCGACGCTGCCCGGCTGGCAGGTGTGGTCGGTGGAGCGCCGCGAGAACCTGCTCGAAGACCAGTCCGTGTTCGACCAGGCCAAGCAGGGCACGGCGACCTCGCAGCGGGTGTTCGACTACTACCTCGGGTACCTCACGAATCCCGCGATCACCTCGCACTTCCAGCTGATCCCCGATTCGACGGTGACGTTCGCCAAGAACTGGGGGATGAAGGTCGCGGTCGGCGACCTGCACCGGGTGATCGGAGCCGCCCGGCGGCTCGGCGGCAAGGTCGTGCTCGGCGGCCACTCGCTCGGTGGGTCGGTCGTCACCGCATACGCGACGTGGGACTTCGGCGGTCGCGCCGGCGCCGATGAGCTCGCCGGCCTCGTGTACGACGACGGCGGCAGCGGCCCGGCGGTGAGCGCCGCGCAGGCGACGAGCGCCCTCCAGTCGCTGAACGCGCCGGCGACGAGCCCATGGCTGAACTTCGGCGGGATCCCGGCACCGTTCGCCGGCCTCTACAACACGTCCGGCTCGCTCGGCGCGCTTCAGGATCCGAACTTGCCGTCGCTCGGCCAGAGCTTCCCGCTCCTGCCCGCAACGCTGAAGCCACCGGTCCCGGCGACGAACCTCGCCCAGTACGGCTATGCGCTCAACGTCGGCACCTCGCCGCCGAGCCTGATCGCCGCGCAGGCGCACCTCGGCACAGGCGTCTCATCGCAGACGATCAACGGCTACCACACGTGGGACGGCACCGGGGCGCTGACCCCGATCGACCGGTTCGCGACGATGTTCGCCGGGCCGAACGTGCTCCACGCCGACGGCACGGAGTGGTATTTCCCGCAGCGGCTGACCGACGACACCGGCGCGGTCAACAACGGCATCGCCAACCCGGCCCAGAGCATCCTCGCGGTCAACTCGACGATGGGCGCGAACCTCCCGAAGCGACTGCGGATGTATGCATTCGGGGCCGCGCTCGGCGACGGCCGGGTGCTCACGGCGGCCCAGGCCCTGGCCCAGCAGTCGGGCATCCCGGCGAGCCACCTCACGCTCGTCGACCGCCATACCACCTACGCCCACAACGACCCGGCGGGGGCGTATCCGCGCAACGACTTCTTCAACTACCTGGTCCCGTTCCTCGTGCGGCTGCCGCACCAGGGCGGTTCCGGGCGTTTCCCCCACCACCGCTGAGCTGCGCGTCGAAGCCACTCGCCCGTGCTGCCCGGTCGGCGAAGTCCGGGCGCGCTGGTCAGGCCGCGGGGGCCGGGGCGACCGCCGATACGATGCAGTTCGGCGACCGTCCGCCGTGCGGGAACGCGAAGGCGAGCGCGTCGGCGATCGCGCGGGCCCGGGCGCGGGATCCCGTGGAGGTGAAGTGGATGCCGTCGGTGGTGAACCAGTTGTCCTCCACGATCGAGGCCCAGTCGAACACGCGCATGTTGGGATAGCGGCTGCAGTTCTGGACCAGCGCCGAGTTCCACTTCGCCATGTCGCTCTCGGAGTACGGACCGCCGGTGACCAGTGACTTGACGTTGACCCACATGACCGGATCGTTGCCGATCGCGGACATGAGGTGGGCGATGCGCGCCGAGACGCCCATCGACGAGCCGACGTAGACGTCCGCGGAGTCGTTCGTGCCGAGCGCGATGACCCAGCACCCGCGGTAGCCACGACGCTTGATCGTCGTAGCGGCGTCGTAGGCGTTCGGCTGACCGCCGATCGTCTCCAGGATCGATGTGCCGCCCTGGATCTCGAATTGCGTCGACGCCACCCCCACACCCGCGTACTGCATATCGATCCGATCAGCCGGCCGCGGCAGGTAATCCGGGGACATCAGGCTCTCCGACGTCGAGTCTCCAATGTGGACGACCTGACGGCACGAGGTCGTATATGGCCGGCCGGAGACGAAGGCGACCGTCTGGGCCCTCGCTCTCGTGCCGGGAGGCGTGGTCGAGGCGGACCGGATGTCCGCGGCCGCGGGGGTCTGCGCCGCGGAGTGTCCGAACACCATCAGTGCGAGCGCGGTCGCACCCAGCCCACCCGTCCCGATGAGGCGGAACCGGATGCGCAATGGGGTGAGATGCCAGCCGGCGCGCGCCTGACCGAGTACCGCCCGGAGCTTGCCGGCACGGATTGGTGCCTCGACGAACCGCCATGAGAGATCGGCGACGACGACCGTCAGCCCGACCTGGAGCAGCGCCCGGGCGGCGTCGAATCCGTGGGCGCGGGCCGGGGAGCTGAGCAGGATGATCGGGACGTGCCAGAGATAGATGCCGTAGGACCGCTCGCCGATCCAGCGCAGCGGCTCTGCGCCGAGGCGCGCCCCGAGCACGCCGGCGGGATGGACGACGGCGGCGATGACGAGCACGGTCGCGAGCGACAGCAGCACGAGGCCCCCGTGGTACAGGAACGGCGAATATTGATTCGTCCGCCAGATCAGGATCGCGATCGTCGCCAGCCCGAGGTATCCGGCGCGATCGAGGGTCCGCCGGGCAGCGGGGCGAATCGGAGTGCGCAGCAGGTGCCGCGGCCACACCATCGCCAGGGCTGCGCCGAACAGTAGCCCGAACGCGCGGGTGTCGGTGCCGTCGTAGATCCGGGTGGAGTCCAGAGAGGGGTGGTAGAGGAGCGCCATCTCCACCGCCGAGACGACCGCGAGCGCGAGGGTGAGAAGCGCCAGTCGCGGCCGCGTGCCGGATGTCCGGCCCGGCTCTCGGACGAACCGGATCCCCAGGAGGAGCAAGGCCGGCCACAAGAGATAGAACTGCTCCTCCACCGCCAGGGACCACAGATGGTTCAGGGGCGAGAGCGAGCCGAAGCGCGAGAAGTACGTGATGTGCTGAAAGATCTGCCACCAGTTGCTGACGTACACCCCGGCGGCGAAGGCCTGTCCCCGGACGACGCCGAATTGCGGGTGGTCGGCGAGCGCCACCCAGACCACGACCACGGCGACCATGAGGAACAGGCCGGGGAGCAGACGCCGCGCGCGACGCAGCCAGAAGTCGCCGAACCCATGCACTCCCGTGCTCCACCGCGTCAGCAGAAGGTCCGTGATGAGGTAGCCGCTGAGCGTGAAGAACACGCCGACGCCCAGCAGTCCCCCCGGCGTCAGTCCGATCCCCAGGTGGTAGGCGATCACGGCCGCGACCGCGATCGCCCGCAGGCCGTCCAGTCCGGGGACGTAGCCTCCTCCGCGGTGCTGTTCCTCACAGGTCGGCCCGCTCAGCCGAGAGCCTCCGGGTTGAACTCGGACCACGGCGACCTACATACGCCGCGGTCACGCCGAATCCTTGTCGAGACGGGGTGGCTCCTCTGCCGCCTCAGGCCCGCGTGTGGGCGGCGCCATCGCCTTCGTCGGGCCTCTCGCCGCCGTCGGACGCCGCCGGGGGAAGGATCGCGACCAGCGAGGCGAGCATGAAGGCGAACAGGCTGATGACGCCGACCGCGTGGGCCCAATCCGCGTCGGCCACGTTGAGCAGTCCCACCCCGATGATCAACAGCCCGGCGGCCAGACGTCCCAGGGCTGGACGGCTCCCGGATGAGTCGGTCCAACCTCTGCGGGTGAGCCCTGCGGGCCCTCGGCCGCTCTCGCTCAGCCGTCCGCCGAGCGAGAGCCGGAACAACAGCATCAGCGACGGGAACAGGATCGCGCCGCCGGCGAGGATCGCGACGATCAGCGCCACCAGTGTGTCGTGTGAGCTCGCGGCCTGGCGGACCGGCAGTCCGGGCAGCAGGATCGGATACCGCGCGAAGCCCCAGGCGGCGACGACCGCCCCGACCGCGACGGCAGCCCCATAGCGCGCCGGCTCGGAGCGACGGAGGGCGACGAAGGCGAAGGTCGCCGCGCCCGCCAGGCCCGACGCGATCACGGCGACGAGTGCTGCGCCGCTCGACGAGCTCGCGGTACAGGCCGTGGGCATCGTCGTGGGCGACGACCAGCCCGGCGATGGCCACGGCGCCGGCGAGCACACCGGCGATCAACGCCCGAGTGCGGAACCACTCCGCGAGCTCCCGCTCGTCGCGCCGCGCCGCGTCGGCGGCGAGGAACACCGCTGCGAGGTAGGCGGAGAAGACGACGGCGAGCGCCCCGATCGTGATCGAGGTCGGGTTCAGCCAGCTGCTGAACGCGTCCCCGGCCGCGTTGCCGACCGGGACCCGCTCCGATGCGATCGCGCCGGCCGCCGCCCCGAGCGCGAACGGCGTCACCAGCGAGGCGACGCCGAAGGTCCGCTCGATCGCCCGCATCTCCCGCGGGCTGCGCACTCCGGAGCGGAGCGCGTATGCGGCGCCCCGGAGGATCACACCGACCAGAGCGATGAACAGGGGAATGGCGAGCGTCGACGCGACGGAGCCGAGGAACACCGGATACGCCGTCCACGTGACGGTGATCACGAAGATCAACCACACGTGGTTGGCCTCCCACACCGGACCCATCGCATGGTGGGCGTGATCGCGCACTGCATCGGCGCGCTCACCACGTCCGGCGAACAGCTGCCACGCGCCGGCGCCGAAGTCGGCACCGGCCAGCACCGTGTAGAGGGTCAGGCCGGTGAGCGCGAAGACGAGGGGAAGGGCCTGCAGCATCGGATCAGGCCACCTCGGCGCTCGCTGCGCGCTCATCGGTGCCGGGGCTCGTCGGCCGGAGTGGGGTGCGGGCGAGGCGGCGCAGAATCCACACCACCGCGGCGGCGACGGCGGCGTAGATGCAGAGCAGCGCGCCGTAGCCGATCGGAATGCCGCCGGCGCCGGTGACGGCGTCCGAGGTCCGCATCACTCCGTACACGACCCACGGCTGGCGCCCGACCTCGGTCGTCACCCAACCGGCGATCAGCGCAGCGAGCGCGGCGGGGCCGGCCAGCACGAGCGCGCGGTAGAACCACGGCGATCCGGGGAGCCGGCGGTGCCGCACACGGACGAACAGGTAGACGATGCCCAGCGCGGCGAGCAGCGTGCCGATGCCGACCATCGTCTGGAAGGAGAGCCGTACGACGTTGATCGGAGGCCGGTCACCGGGCGCCACGGTGCTCAGCCCGGTCACCGTCGCGTTCCAGCTGTGGAAGGCGAGTAGCGACAGGAGATGCGGGATCGCGATGCCGAACTTCACCTGGCCGGCCTGATACCAGCCGAGGATGTGCTCGGGTGCCCCTCGGGTGGTGCGGTAGAGGCCCTCGAGCGCCGCCAGCTTGATCGGCTGATGGACGGCGACGGCGCGGGCGATCCAGTCCCCGACGAGCACCTGCACGGGTGCCGCCACGCAGGCGATCGTCAGCGGGACGGTGAGGGCGACGCGCTCGTAGCGACCCCAGCGGCCTCGCAGCCGACCGTACGCGTAGACCCCGGCGACGAGAAACCCGGTGACCATGTAGCCGGCGATGTACATGTGCACGAGCTCCGAGAACACGAAGTGATTTCCGAACAGCGCCTGCAGCGGTTGCACGTCGGTGACGCGCCCGGCGTGCAGGCGGAAGCCCGTGGGGCTGTTCATCCAGGCGTTGATCGAGACGACCATCAGCGAGCCGGTGAAGCCCGTGAGCACGATCGGAATCCCCGTCAGGAGATGGCGCCGCGGGGACAGCCGGTCCCAGCCGTAGGCGTAGATGCCGATGAAGATCGCCTCGATGAAGAACGAGAAGCCCTCGATTGCGAAGCCGAGCCCGAACACCCCGCCGAAGGTGGCGGTGAAGTTCGGCCACAGCAGCCCCATCTCGAACGAGAGGACCGTGCCGGTGATGACGCCGATGGCGAACAGGGCGAGCACGATCCGGCTCCATCGGCGTGCGACCGTGCGGTACAGCTCGTCGCCGGTCCGCAGACCCATCCACTCCATGAACAGCACCATCGCCGGGAAGGCGATGCCAAAGCACACCAACGGGATGTGGGCGGCGAACGACAGCGCCTGCATCTGCCGCGCCTGCAGCAGGTACTGCTGGTGGACGGGCGCGAACGCGGCAGCGACCTGAGCTGCCGGGGTCACTTCAGCGAGGTCGACATCGCCAGGTCCGCGATCCGCGGCACTCCCTGATTATCACTCACGCCTCGGCTGTCCCGGGCTCGGTGAACCATCGCCCGACGGTGGCCGGCGGTCGACCACGAGGCGCGTGCGATGATGGAGCCCCGCCCCCATGGTCTAGCGGTTAGGACGCCTGCCTTTCACGCAGGAGATCGCGGGTTCGAGTCCCGCTGGGGGTACTACTACTACTACTACTACGAGGCCCGTCGCCGCCTGACGGCCTTCCGACGGTGCGATCAGCCGACGAGCAGCGTGAACCCGTGATCCCAGGCGCCGCGCCGGCCTCCGATCTTGACCCAGGCGATGCAGATCGCCTCGAGCTCGCGGGAGCCCTCGATCCCACCGATGTCGACCGGCTCCGGCCAGCCGAAGTCGGCCAGGACGTCCCCGACCGTCGCCTTCGCGGGCTCATCGTCGCCGGCGATCAGCATCGTCGGCCGGCCCTCGCTGAAGCTCGGATCGACGAAGTACGGGCTGCCGATCGTGTTGAAGGCCTTGACGATCCTTGCGTCGGGCAGCGCGCGCTGGACGCGCTCGCCGAGGGAGTCCTCCCCGGAGATCGAGAGCTTCGGCGGAAAGCCCGCGGAGAAGTCGAGCGGGTTCATGGCGTCGATCACGACCTTGCCGGCGAAGTTCTCCGGCCCGGCCTCGGCGATCGCCTCCTCTGCGGCGTTGCCGAGCACCGCGAGGACCAGCAGCTCACCGTGGGCGGCGGCCTCGGCGAACGTCACGGGCCTGATGCCGGCTCCGTCGCCCTCGAGCCACTCGCGCAGCTCGGGCTTGTTCGCGTCCCGGGACCCGATCACCACGTCGTGTCCCCGGACGTGAAACCCCCGGGCCATTGTCCGTCCCACCTCGCCGCTGCCCAGCACGCCGATCCGCATCTCCGTCAGTCGACCATCCGCCACGCCGGCTCCTCTCGTCGGGTCCGACCCAATCTAGCCGCCTCGACGGTCCATGCCACAAGGCTTGGGGGTGGTCTCCGGCCGCGGGAGAGCCCCGGGCGCCCGGTCCGCATGCAGACCTGCCGGGGGTCGATCCGCATGGCGCCTCGCGTGATCGGGTAGCGCATCGACGTGAGATTTGCCGCCCTGCTCGGAGCATTTGTCCTCACCGGGCTGTCGGTCGTCGCCGCGCTTGTCTGGGGTGGGGTCGGTTGGGTCGTCGTTGCCGCGGTGTTCGGAGCGCTGGTGCTCGTCGGACTGTTCGATCTCATCCAGCGTCGCCACTCGATCCTGCGCAACTATCCGATCCTCGGCCACGCTCGGTTCATCATGGAGTCGATCCGCCCGGAGCTCCAGCAGTACTTCATCGAGCGCAACACCGACGGGCGTCCGTTCGACCGCGACACGCGCACCGCCATTTACGAACGAGCGAAGGGCGTGAAGGACGAACAGGCCTACGGCACGGAGCGGGACGTGAGAGCGCCGGGTTACGAATGGCTGCTGCACTCGACGACTCCCCTCGAGCCCCCGGAGGACCCGCCGCGGGTGGTGATCGGTGGTCCGGACTGCAGCCGGCCCTACGAGATGGCGCTGCTGAACGTGTCGGCGATGAGCTTCGGCGCGCTGTCGGGCGCGGCGCTCACGGCGCTCAATCAGGGAGCCGCCAAGGGAGGCTTCGCCCACGACACCGGCGAGGGCGGCCTCACCCGTTACCACCAGCACGGCGCCGACGTCGTGTGGGAGATCGGGACGGGGTACTTCGGGGCCCGGACGAAGGAGGGCGGCTTCGACGAGGCGCAATTCCGGGAGAAGGCCGCCGCCGATGAGATCAAATGCGTTTCGCTCAAGCTGAGCCAGGGCGCCAAGCCCGGGATCGGCGGGGTTCTGCCCGGTGCCAAGGTGACCGAGGAGATTGCCAAGGCCCGGAGCGTGCCGAAGGGCCAGACCTGCGTCAGTCCGCCGGGCCACAAGGTGTTCACCACCCCGCGCGAGCTGATCGGCTTCATCGCCCGGATGCGGGAGCTCGCCGGTGGCAAGCCGACCGGCTTCAAGCTCTGCGTGGGCAGTCGGCACGAGTTGCTGGCGATCTGCAAGGCGATGGTGGCCGAGGAGACCGCCCCCGACTTCATCGTCGTCGATGGTTCGGAAGGGGGAACCGGAGCTGCGCCGGCCGAGTACGAGGACCACATGGGGACGCCGCTGACGGAGGGGCTGATGATGCTCCACAACGCGCTCGTCGGCTGTGGTCTCCGGGACCGCGTACGGATCGGCGCCTCGGGCAAGGTCTCGACCGGGAGCGACATCGTCAAACGGCTCGCCCAGGGGGCGGATTACACGAACGCCGCGCGGGCGATGATGATGGCTGTCGGCTGCATCCAGTCGCAGCGCTGCCACACGAATCAGTGCCCGGTCGGCGTCGCCACTCAGGATCCGAAGCGCTCGCGCGCGCTCGACGTGCCCGACAAGACGGAGCGGGTCTACCGATACCAGCACGCGACGGTCGCCGAAGCGCAGCGCCTGATCGCATCGATGGGGCTGCGCTCACCGGCTGACGTCTCCCCCCACCACCTCGTTCGGCGTGTCGATCGCGTGCGGACCCTCAGCTACGCCGATCTCTTCGAGTGGCTCGAGCCCGGGGAGCTCATCGAGGAACCGCCCGAGAGCTGGGCGCGGGACTGGGAGCGTGCCGACCCGGACAGCTTCCAGCCCAGAGAAACCCCAGAGAGGGTCTGAGATGGCGACCGTCGCCGAATCGATCGTGACCGGGCTCGCCGAGTTCGGGGTCCGCCAGATCTGGGGTGTTGTGGGCGATGCGCTCAATCCCGTCACCGAGGCGATCCGGGGCGACGAGCGGCTCGAATGGATCGATGTCCGACACGAGGAGGCGGCAGCGTTCGCCGCCGGCGCCCAAGCCCAGCTGACAGGCACCCTCGGGGTCTGCATGGGAACGGTCGGTCCGGGTTCGCTCCATCTCCTCAACGGCCTGTACGACGCGAAGAAGTCGCATGCTCCGGTGCTCGCCCTGTGCGGCCAGGTGCCGCTTGCCGAGCTCGGCAGCGAGTTCTTCCAGGAGGTCGACAACGACGCGGTGTTCCGGGACGTCGCCGTGTTCTGCCGCACGATCACGAGCCCTGGTCAGCTCCCCGGTCTGCTCGAGCAGGCGGTGCAGCAGGCGCTCGAGGGTCCGGGCGTTGCGGTGCTCACACTTCCCGGCGACGTCGGCGGCCTCGACGCCGATGGCGCCCCGCCCCGGTTCGTCCGTGCCCAGGCGGCGCGGCCCCCGGCCCCGACCCAGTTGCACCGTGCGGTCGAGCTGATCGACGGCGCAGGCGCCGTGACGCTGCTCGTCGGGTGTGGCGCGCGCCACGCCCGAGCCGAGGTGCTCGCACTCGCCGAGCGGCTCGCGGCGCCGATCGTGCTCACGCTGAAGGCGAAGGAGGTGCTCGAGCGCGAGAACCCGTTCGAGGTCGGCCAGAGTGGGCTGATCGGCAATCCGGCGGCGCAGCACGCCTTCGATCACTGCGAGCTGCTGTTGATGGTCGGCACCGATTTTCCGTACTCGGACTGGTATCCGAGCGGAAAGCAGGTCATCCAGATCGACGTCGCCCCCTCGCATATCGGTCGCCGTACCGCGGTGAACCACGGCGTCGTCGGTGATGCGCGCCTCGCTCTCGCCACGCTGGCCGCTGAGGTCCGAGCGAAGTCCGACCGCTCGCACCTGGAGGCGAGCCGCGCGAAGTACGAGGACTGGCGCAAGCGGCAGTTCCAGCTCGCCGACCCGAATTACGACAGCCGCGGCGTCGTCGAGAAGGTCCGCGGGGTGTTCGACAACCCCGACGACCGCATCCGGCCCGAGGCGGTTGCCGTGGCCGTCGACCGTCACGCACCCGACGACGCGATCTTCACCAGCGACACCGGCATGTCGACGGTGTGGCTCGCCCGCTTCGTCACGATGCGCGGGACCCGGCGACTGCTCGGGTCCTACAACCTCGGCTCGATGGCGAACGCGATGCCCCAGGCGATCGGCGCCCAGGCCCTTGACCGCTCACGGGCCGTTGTCGCGTTCTGCGGCGACGGAGGGCTGACGATGCTCCTCGGCGAGCTGCTCACGGCTGCCCACCACGAGCTGCCGGTGCGTCTGATCGTCTTCAACAACGGTCGCCTGGGGATGGTGAAGCTCGAACAGGAGCAGGCCGGACTGCCCGAGTTCGGGACGCGCCTACCGGACGTCGACCTGGCGGCGATTGCGCGGGCGGCCGGCGTTCACGCGGTGCGGGTCGAGGACCCGAATGCGCTCGACTCCTGCGTGCAGGAGGTCCTCGCCCATCCTGGACCGGTGCTCCTCGATTGCCTGACGAACCCTGAGGAGATCTCGCTCCCGCCCAAGACGAAGCCGGGACAGGCGTGGGGCTTTGCGATCGCGAAGCTCACCGAGACCCTGGAGAGCTCCGGCGGCTGAGCGTCACGCTCGCGCGGAGCGTCCGTCCGCCGCCGCCGCGGACGCGACCTCGCCGACCGCGGCTCGGCGCTGCACCGAAAGATCAGCGCGGATGACCGCGCCGCGCCCGGGCTGAGACAGGCGACGGTGTCGCCCTCCAGGGCCGAAGTCTGACGTGCAGCGCCCCGGCGGGGCCCCTCGCGTGCGGAGGCGACAGCCCGGCCCCGCACAATGTGGCGGTGACCCCAGGCGGTGTCCACGACCTGTTCTTCGCCAGCGCCGGAGTGGCCGGAGCGCTGATCGGGCTGCTGTTCGTGGCGATCTCGGTGTCCCAGGAGCGGCTGGCCGAGCGGGGTGAGACCCAGATCCACCGCGTCCGGGCAGCGGCGGCGCTCACCGCCTTCACGAACGCGTTGGCGGTGTCGATGTTCGGTCTGATCCCCGGCAACAGCGTCGGCTGGGCGGCGGTGGTGGTGGGCGCACTGGGGATCGTCTCGGTGACCGCGGCGATGCTGTCGCTGATCCGAGTCGACGGGTTCGGCCTGGGCGACGCCCGCGAGGCGTTGTTCCTCGTCAGTCTCGCCGCGGTGTTCGTGATCGAGGTGATCAACGGGGTGGAGGTGATCAACCGGCCCACCGACGCCGGCGCGGTGCGGGCGATCGGCGTCCTCGTGATCGTCTGCTTTCTGATCGGGATCGCCCGCGCGTGGGAGCTGATCGGCGGACCATCGATCGGCCTGCGGAGGGAGGTCGCGGCGCTCGTGCTCCCAGACCGCGAGAAGTCGACCAAGGGTGACTGACGCCGTCGCTCGCCGCGGCCGCGGCGTGATCAGTCCGGCTGGTACGGCGGCGCCACGCCCCACCCCCAGCGCGGCACGGGGGCGTGTGGCACGGTCTCGGCGCCGGGCTGCGAGTTGTGCAGGGCGAGGCGGGTCCCCCACTCGGCGTACCCCATGATCGCAGCCCGGAATTCCGGATCGGCCGGGAGGCCGGCGTCGTCGGCGGCGCGGCTGAGCAACGTGACGAAGGCCAGGCGTTGCTCCGGGGTGATGGCGAGATCGTGATGGCGAGCCAGCATGTGCTCGTAGCCACCCCGCCGGTCCGTGTACTGCGCCGGGCCGCCCATCACCTCCACCCACCAGTCGGTGACGTGCTCGCGGTGTGCGGCGCTCACGGTCCCGCCGAACAGCGCGGCGATGTCCGGCGCCTCCTGCTCGACGAGGTCGTAGAAGCGGTTCAGCCACCGGGCGAACGCCTCGCGGCCGCCGCCCCACTCGTAGATCGTCGGCTCACTCATAGGCGAGCGCCTCGAGCGGCCGGAGCCGTGCCGCGCGCCGGGCGGGGAGGATCGCGGCGAGCAGGCCGACGATCCACGCCGCGACGATGAACAGGATGATCGATCCGATCGGCACCGTGAACACGATGAAGTCGACCCGGGCCGACAGCAGCGCGCCGAGCGCGAGCCCGAGTGGGATCCCGATCAGCGAGCCGAGCATCGCGGTGATCACGCTCTCGTAGCGGATCATCCGGCGCACCTGGCGACGCGTCATCCCGACCGCGCGCAGCATTCCGATCTCCCGGGTTCGCTCGAACACGGTGAGCACGAGCGTGTTGACGATCCCGAACAGGCTGACCACGATCGACAGGGCCAGAAGCACGTAGAGGATGTTGAGCACGCTCTTCAACCCGGAGATCTGATTGTCGATGAACTGCTGCCGGGTCTGGACCTTCGCTGCCGGGAAGCTCGTCAGGCTCCGTCGCAGCGCCGCAAGGTTGGCCGCGGTCGCACCGCCGGACATCTTCACGAACGTGAACTGGTTCTGGGGCTGCTGGTAGACCTGGTCCCACCGGGTCGGCTGACAGCGTCAGTGACCCGAATGGCGACCCGCCGGCAGGCGGCTTGAACACCCCGCGGACGACGACGTCGATCCGCGCGCCGGTCGGCGTCTCGACCTGCACCGGCGACCCGATCCGCAGGTGGTGCTGGGAGGCGTAGGAGTCGGTCACGAACGCCCCGTCGGCGCCGAGCGAGCCGAGCACCGCCTGGGAGCCGTGGGTCCAGTGCAGCCTGATCACCTGCTCGATTCCCGGGTCGACGGCGCCGAGCTGCTCGAGGTGGCCGAACACCCGGCCCTCGCCACCGCGGATCGAACCGACGGCCTGTACGCCCGATGCGCGGGCGGCGGCCCCCGCCGCGACCGTCGGCAGCGGCGTGAAGTTGTTCTCGGCGGTGATCGCGTAGTCACCGCTGAACAGATCGGTCACGGAGTTGCGGAAGTTGGCGATGATCCCGGCCGAGAGCACGGCGACGAGCGTGACCAGGGCGAGCCCGATCATCAGCGCCGATGCCGTGGAGGCGGTGCGCTGCGGATTCCGGCTCGAGTTCTCGCGCGCGAGGCTCCCCACCGCCCCCGCGAGGCGCGTCGCGGGCCACCCGAGGAACTCGACGAGCGCGGGGACGAACCGCGCTGAGAGCAGCGCCACGCCGATGAACAACAGCACCGCGCCGAGGCCCATCAGCGCGAGCGTGCCGCTCGTGCCATGAGCCACGAACAGCCCGAGCAGGATCGCCGCGACTCCCGTGGCTGTGAGTCCGGCCGAGGCCGGCGTCCGATAGCGGGCGAAGCGGCCCTCGGGCAGCGTCGCGCCCTCGCGGACAGCGGCGATCGGCTCGACCCGCGTCGCCCGCAGAGCAGGTCGCAGCGAGGCCACCACGGTGACGAGGATGCCGACGCCGAGGGCCACGATCACCGTGCGGGGCTTGACGACGATGCCGCTGTTGGGGAGCGTCAGCCCGACGGCGTTGAACAGCGCGAACAGCCCCTTGGCCAGGCCGAGGCCCGCGAGCAGGCCGACGATCGACGCGACGATGCCGAGCGCGAGCGACTCGAGCATGATCGAGCGCAGCACCTGCCGCCGCGTGGCTCCGAGCGTCCGCAGCGTCGCGAACTCCCGGGTCCGCTGAGCGATCGTGATCGACAGCGAATTGGCGATCACGAAGCTGCCGACGAACAGCGCGATCCCCGCGAACACGAGCAGGAAGGTGTTGAGGAAGGAGAGGAACGAGGTGGTCGAGTCGGCTGCCTTCTGGGCCTGCTGGGCGCCGGTGCGGACCTGCGTCCCGGCCGGGAGGATCGGTCGGATCTCGTCCACCAGCCGCTGCGGGCTGATCCCCGGCTTCGCGGCGATGCGGATGTCGTCGAGCTCGACCGACCTTGCCGAACAGCTGCTGGGCGGTGGTGAGCGTGAAGCCGGCCAGGGTGGCGCCGCCGAGCGAGCTCGCCGAGCCGAACTTCACCAGTCCGGAGATCCGCATCATCCGCTCCGGCCCCTGAGCCTGTACCCCGATCACATCGCCGGCGTGGAGGCTCTTCTTGCTCGCGGTGCTCGTGTCGATGACGACCTCGGACGGGCCCGGCCACCGGCCGCTGACGAGGCTGAGCGAGTTGAACTGGGGCCGTGAGGGATCGACGCTGAAGCCGAGGTTCGGTGCGCCCCCGAATGCGATCGCCTTGCCGTTCTTGATCAGCTGCGGCGTTCCGGAGACCCCGCCGAGCGCGTCGCGGACGTCCGGCAGGGCACGCACGCGGGGGAGCAGCGACTGCGCGAACGAGGGCGATACCGCGGCCCCCCCACCGCCACCGCCACCGGAGCCGGCGTTGCCGCTGTCGATCGCGTTGCGGCCCGTGACCGTCGCGTCCGTCCCGCGGTAGACGGTCTGGAAGATCGAGTTGAACGCGTGGGTGATGGAGTCCGTGAGGACGTATGTGCCGCCGACGAGCGCGACGCCGAGCACGATCGCGAACGCGGTGAGCGCGGAGCGGAGCCGCCGCGAGCCGATCCCCCTGAGCGCGACCCGGAGCACGGAGCGCTAAGCCGCCGTCAGCTCGGTCAACGCCTCGACGATCGCCTCCGGGCTCGAGCGGGGCAGATCCTTGACGATCCGTCCGTCGGTGAGGAACAGGATCCGGTCGGCGATCGCCGCCGCCCGCGCGTCATGGGTGACCATCACCACGGTCTGGCCGACGGTCTCGACCGACTGACGGAGCAGCGCGAGGATCTCGCCGCTCGCCGTCGAGTCGAGGTTGCCGGTCGGCTCATCGGCGAACAGGACGGTCGGGCGGCCGACGAGGGCGCGGGCGATCGCCACGCGCTGCTGCTGGCCGCCGGAGAGCTCCGAGGGGCGGTGCGAGAGCCGATCTCGCAGCCCGGTCTGGTCGATCAGCTGATCGAGCCAGGCGGCGTCCGGCTTCTCACCCGGCGATCGTCAGCGGGAGCAGGATGTTCTCGCTCGCGGTGAGCATCGGAAGCAGATTGAAGAACTGGAAGACGAAGCCGACGTGGTCCCGGCGCAGCCGGGTGAGACGGTCGTCGTTCAGCTGGCTGATCTCGATGTCGTCGATCATCACCGTCCCGCTCGTCGGGCGGTCGAGGCCGGCGAGGATGTGCATCAGCGTCGACTTGCCCGATCCCGACGGGCCCATCACTGCGGTGAGCCGGCCCGCGCTCCATCTTGACCGAGACGTCGTCGAGCGCAAGGACCGCGGTGTCGCCCTCCCCGAAGCGGCGCGTGACGCCGGTGGCGCGGACGACCTCCGACGCAGAGGTCTCAACGGGCATGTCGGCGACGATACACGCCGCGGCAGCTCTCCCAGGGGGTCGGTCATGCCGGTGGGACCCGCGGTCACGTGGCCTGCGTGAGGTCGTAGACCGTCTGGCCGCCGATCGTCACGGCCTTGAAGTGGGCCTTGACCCAGCTCGTGATCGCGGTCGTGCTCGATCCGCCGGGGCCGCCGCCGTTCGCTGCGCCGTGCGACGCGCCGCTCGGGGGAGAGCCGCCGGGGAATCCGCCACGTGCAGTCGCGCCGGCCGGCGGGCCACCGGGACCGCCGCCACCCGGGAGGCCGCCACCGCCGGGGCCGTTCTGGCCGACGACGTAGTAGTGGATCTGGCCGGCCTTGACGTACTGCTCGAAGCGGGCCAGCGACAGCGTCTCGGCCTGGTTGTTGAAGCCGCCGATGCCCATCACGGGCAGGCCGCCGGACGCGAGCTCGAGCGAGGCCGCCTGCTCGGAGCCGGAGACGGCCGCCACCCACCGGTATCGCGCGGCGCCGCTCTGCAGGGCGGTCACGAGCGCGGTGCTCGTTCCGGCGATCTCCCCCGGAGCGCCGGCACCTGATCCACCCGGAGCGCCGGATCGCCCGGCGCCGAACCCGCCGCCCGTCCCGGTGCTCGGCCCGGCTGACGGCACCGATCCGGTGTGGCCGGTGGAGATCGTCTGCGCGGAGTACGCCAGCGGTCCCCCGATGCAGGCGATCGTCGCGACCGCGGCGGCCACCACCGTCGCTCGACGGGCGACCCGCCCGAGCGCCGGAGCCGACACGAGCGTGAGAGCCGCGCCGACGCCGCCGATCAGGACGAGCCACCGCAACCAGGGCACGAACGTCGGAGTCCGCGCGAGGAGCACATAGCCCCACACCGCGGTAAAACCGAGCCCGGCGGCGAGCCACAGCCGTCCGGCCGAGCTCGCCCGCGCCCGCCACAGGGCCACCGCGCCGATCGCAGTGAGCACGGCGATCGCCGGGGCCAGCGCGACCGTGTAATAGGTGTGAATGACGCCGCTGCCGAGACTGAACACGGCGGCGCTGACGACCAGCCAGCCGCCCCACAGCAGCAACGCGGCGCGGGTGCGGTCGGTGCGAGGCGCGCGCCGCGTCGTCCACAGGCCGAGGACGAGTGCGAGCAGCGCCGCGGGAAGCAGCCAGGACGCCTGGCCGCCCATCAGGTCGTTGAACAGGCGCAGCACGCCGGTCGAGCCGCTGAAGTTGCCCCCGCCACCTCCGCCGCCACCGGGTCCGCTCGCGCCGAAGATCCGGCCGAGCCCGTTGTACCCGAGGATCAGGTCGAAGATGCTGTTCGTCCGCGAGCCGTCGATCATCGGCCGCGAGCTCGCCGGCCAGAGCGCGACGACTCGCGACCCACCAGCCGGCGCTGACCACGATCGCGGCGGCTCCGGCGAGGAGCTGCACGAGTCGGCGGCGCAGGCCGGTCGGCGCGGCGACCAGGTACACGAGCCCGAACGCCGGCAGCGACGAGGAAGGCCTGCATCATCTTGGCCAGGAACGCGAGCCCGATCATCGTCCCGGCGGCCACGACCCATCGGGTCGAGGCGCGCTCCAGGGCACGGACGAGGCAGTACGCCGCCGGCGACGAGCAGCAGCACGAGCAGCGCGTCGGGATTGTTGAAGCGGAACATCAGCGCCGCCACCGGAGTGAGCGCGAACAGCGCGCCCGCCGAGCAGGGCCGTGCCGGCGCTGAACGAGCGGCGGAGCGAGGCGTAGAGCAGCCCGACCGCGGCGACGCCCTCGAGCGCCTGCGGGGCCAGCATGCTGAAGCTGCTGAAGCCGAAGATCCGTCCCGGAGAGCGCCATCACCCAGGTCGATGCCGGGGGCTTGTCGACGGTGATGAAGTTCGACGGGTCGATCGAGCCGAACAGCAGCGCCTTCCAGCTCTTCGTCCCCGCCTGGACGGCGGCGGCGTAGAAGCTGTTGGCGTTGCCCGAGGCGGTCAGATTCCACAGGTATGCGATCGCCGTCCCGACGAGCAGCGCGATCAGCGCCGGGCGGACCCACGAGGCGTCCTCCGCCCGCCCGCGCAGCAGCGCGCGGGCCCGGCGGGCAAGCGGCGGGGAGGGCGTCGGTGCGGTGCCGGGGGCGGGGAGGGTCGTCGTGCTCATCGGGGTCTCGTTTCGTGCGGCGGCGCAGTGGCGCCGGGTTGGGTTCAGGTCAGCCGATCGTCGGATCGGGATGGCGGGGCGCGCGATGAGGCGCGGCGGAGCTTCGTGAGGGCAGTCGGATCGGCAGGCCGCCATTGGCCCGGGTGATCCGGCCGGCGAGCAGCACCAGCGACGGCGCGGCGGTGAGCCCGATCAGGGCGATGAACCACAGCTGCCCGGCGTCGGTGCCCATCGCGAACGTGTGGACCAGTGCGGCGATCCAGGCGAGCAGCGTGAAGCGGTGGATCGAGCGCCACCGCCGCGGTCCGATCCGCGTACGGACGTAGATACGACAGGCCGAGGGCCACGAAAGCCCAGCCGGCAATGATCCCGAGCGAGGTGGGAACCGTCTTGTAGGACGAGAGGAACGGGATGCTGATGTCGGCCAGCGTTGGCTTCAGGTAGGTGTCACCGAGGAGCGTGAGGCCGTGGATCGCGATCGCGACCATGACCGACAGCGAGAGCACCTCGTGGTACACGCGCCGGTCGGCGGCGGGACGCTTGGTGAAGCGGCCGGCCATCAGCAGGCCGAAGCCGACCGAGACGCTGGCCAGGACCATCGCCGTGATCCCGGCGCCGCGGCTGAGGATCCAGAACAGGTGGGTGGAGACGTTCGTGCTCATCGCGCTCACAGCCCCTGGGGCTCGACGACCTCGCACGAGCCGTCGTCGCGGACGATCACGCCGCCGTGGACGAGCCAGGCAGCGGCGCGCTCCGGCCCGCTGAACAGCGCGACCTTGCTCAGCGCCTCGGCCCGGACCCCGGTCGGGGCCAGTGCGGTCACCTGGACGACCCCGGTGAACGCCGGGCGACCGGTGGCGGGATCGAGCAGGTGATGCGCCGGGCGGCCGTCGCCGTCGAGCCAGCTCCGCCGTCCGATTCCGCTCGTCGCCGCGGCGCCCGCGGTGAGCCGGAAGACGTGGAGGATCGACTCATCGAACGGGCTCGCCACCTCGATCGGCCGCACCACCCCCGCCCGGCCGCCGAAGCGGACGTCGCCCGAGGCGTCGACGGCGAAGCTCTCGTGTGGGTCGAGCGTGACTGCGAGCAGGTCGCCGAACAGGCCCTTGGCCAGCCCGCCACTGTCGAGTCGCACGCCGGGCGGTCGCGTGACCGTTCCGGCCTCCTGATCGACCGACACCTCGCGCCACCGTCCAGGGCGCCGGGCCGATGCCGCGGCCCGCGGCGGTGCGAGCGCGAGCGCGTTGCGCAGCGGTACCGGCCCGGAGTCGAAGTGCTCCGCATAGCCCGCCCGCTCGATCTCGCCGGTGAGCGTCGGATCGACCAGCCCGCCGGTGTGCTCCGCAGCGGCGAGCGCCTCGGCGACGAACCGGGCCATCTCCGGGCTCACGGCCACCGTCGCCGCCGGGTCGCGGTTGAGCCGGCTGAGCTCGCTGTCGGGCTCGAAGCGCGAGAACGCGGCGTGCCAGCCGAGCATCCGGCGACGGGCCAGTCGGGCTGCGTCGGGGGCGTGGCCGCCCGGGCCGAACCCGGTGACGAGCACGCCGCAGCGACCACCGAAGCACGCGAACCGCTCGACCGCCTCGCCGTTCCGCGGCGGGAGGGTGATGCGGGCGACCGCGCCGCCCGCTTGCAACCGCGCGTCGAGGGTCATGACTGCCTCGTGGTGACCGCCGAGGCGGACGAGCCGGAGTTGTTCGTTGAGCCGGTGCTCGACCCGGTCGAGCCGGAGCTCCCGCCCGAGGTGCTCGACGAGCTCGCCGGTGTGGTCGAGCCGGAGGACGACGAGGTTGCGGCCGACGAGCCCGAGCCGGAGCCCGAGGACGAGGTCCCGTTCGAGGCGGTGCTCGTCAGCGACGGGTCGTGGCCGCTCGCGAGCTGGACGCCGACGAACGCGCTCGCGCCGATGAACATCGCGGTCGCGATCGCGGCGACGCGCCGCCGCATCGAGCGGACGCGCCGCCGGCGCGCCTGGAGGCGCTGGGACGCCAGCGCCGCCTTCGGGCCGGCGCCGCCGCCGCAGGCCGCCGCGGCGTGCGCGGCGCGTCGGTGAACGGGACCGGCGGGCGCCCGGAGGGGAGGCCGGGCGCCCGCACGGGGCGGGGGTTGGGGAATCTGAGGGCGTGGGCTGAGGAGTTGGTGGGTGTCATGTCGGACCTCTTCAAGGCAGGAGGTGAGATTGGGATTGATCGACAGCCTGGCGGGCCACCCTCGGAGCCCGGTAGCAGTGGCGTAAGACGGCCGTAGGAGCGGTTTCACGGGGGCACGACCGAACGTGTGGGATCGCTGCAGCCGCCCGTGGCAGCGCTCCCCGTCCGCCGTGCGGCGATCATGTACGCGTGATCGCGGAGCACGAGAAGGGCCTGGCAGCGGCCGAGGTCGAGGTGGTGCTCGCGGACGGCCGGCGGATCCTCGGCCCCGTGTCGCTCGGCGTCGCCCCGGGCGCGCTCGTCGCGGTGCTGGGCCCGAGCGGCTCCGGCAAGTCGACGCTGCTGCGCGCGATGGCGGGTCTCACCGAGCCCACCGGCGGCGACGATCACGCTCGGCCAGGAGGCCGTCGTGCTCCAGGTCGAGGACGTCGGCTACGTCGCCCAGCGGGAGACGGTCCACGACCGCCTCACCGTGGAGGAGGCACTGCACTACGCAGCTCGTGCTCCGGCTCGAGGCCGGCCCCGGCGGTGAGGAGGCGGTCGAGAGCGTGCTCGACGAGCTCGACCTCGTCGCGCAGCGCGACACACCCATCCGCGACCTCTCCGGAGGCGAGCGCCGCCGCACCGCCTGCGGGATGGAGCTCGTCGGCAACCCGGACGTGCTGCTGCTCGACGAGCCGACGAGCGGGCTCGATCCGGTGCTCGAGCGCCGGCTGATGCTGATGTTCCGCCGGCTCGCCGACCAGGGCCGGGCGGTGGTCGTCGCCACCCACGCCACCGGCAGCCTCGGAGTCTGCGATGCGGTCGCTCGTCCTGCGCGCCCGACGGCACGGTCGGCGTTCTCCGGAGCGCCCGCCGAGGCGCGGGCCCACCTGGAGGCGGATCGCCCGTGCGGGCGAGACGCCGCCTCGCCGAGCAGCATGACCGCCGGCGCGGCCGACGGCGCCGCCCGACCCGTCGCCGAGCGCAGCATCGTCCGCCGCCGGCGGTTCGGCCTCGAGCTGCGGACGCTCACCGCCCGCTACGTGCGCACGCTCACTGCGCGATCGCCGCACGCTCGCCGCGCTGCTCGCGCAGGCGCCGATCATCGGCCTGCTGATCGCGATCCCGTTCGCCTCCGTCCCGCTGATCGGGTGCGGCCGCCGCCCCGGCCGATCTCTCGCAGGTCGGTGTTCCTGCTGCATGACCGGCTCGGTCTGGCTCGGGGTCACCGCCGCGCCACGCGAGATCGTCAAGGAGCGGGGCATCATCGAGCGGGAGTTCGACGTCGGTCTGCGGCTCGACGCCTACGTGCTGGCCAAGGCCGCGTGCTGTTCGTGCTCAGCGCGGCTCAGGTGCTGCTGATGGTCGCGGTGGTGATCGCGCTGCGGCTGCAGGCGGCCTCGGCGCGGCGGCGATCTTCCAGCTGCTCGGGCTCAGCATCGCGCGTGGCCTGGACGAGCGTGGCGCTCGGACTGCTCGTGTCGGCGGCCGCCCGCTCCGTCGACCAGGCGACGGGCGTCATCCCCCTGATGCTGATCCCGCAGCTGCTGTTCGCCGGCGCGCTGATCCCGCTCGGCCGGATGCCACGGGCGGTGGAGGCGCTCGCCGCAGCTCACGCTACGCGCGGTGGGCGTTCGCCGGAATGGGCTCGGCGGCCGGGGCTTCAGGCGAAGTTCACGGCGAGCTCGCGACGCGGCGAGCGCGCTCGGGTTCGATCCCGAGCTTCTTCAGCCTCACCCCGGGCGCGAGCGCCGCGATCCTCGCCGGGTTCACGATGCTTCTGGCTGTTCGTGCACCGCGGTGCTGCTCAACCGCCGGGCGCTCCCCGAGGACGGCTAGCGGGTCGCGGTTCGCTCAGCGGTGCTTCTTCAGCCACCGCGTGCTGCGGTGCTGACGCTGCATCAGGCGGGTGAGGTCCCGGGCGAAGGCGGGGATAGCGCTTCTGCATCTGCACGGCCTGCTTCTGGAACGCTGCGGCGGCTGCCGGGGTCGAGCCCTGGGCGTGCGCGGCGTCGAGGAAGTCGTAGAAGAAGTAGTCGGTCTGAGTGTCGATCTGATCCTGGAACTGGGCGTAGGGGTCGTGACCGGCCCCGGGCCAGGACTCGAGGAACGCCGCGACGTGATCGGTGACCAGCTGGCCGGCGGTCTGGACGGACCAGGAATACGGAACGATCGGGTCGGCGGTGCCGGAGAAGAACAGCCCGGGCGGGTCGGTGGAGTCGGCGAACAGGCCGCCCGGCAGGCCTCCGGAGAGCGACATGAAGGCCCCGACGCTCGAGGAGTACCCCGGATTGCCGCTGTTGCCCACGTTCTGCGAGTCGAGTCCGACGAGCGTCGCGGTGATCGCGCCGGCGGAGTCGCCCCCGATCCCGATCCGGCTCGTGTCGATCCCGTACGTCGACGCGTTCGCGCGGAGCCACCGCACCGCGGCCTGGGCGTCGGTCTGGGCAGCGAGGGCGGCTGTGGAGCATGCTCCGGAGACGCCGCCCCCTCCGGAGCATGCGCTCGGCGCGAGCAGCCGGTAGTTGATCGACACCGTGACGTAGCCGAGGTGGGCCATCCGCTGCGCGAGATCGGCCGACGGTCCGCTGCCCTTGTCGCCGCAGCAGAACGAGCCGCCATGCACGAACACGATCGCCGGCCGCGCCGACACCGTGTCGCCGGTCGGCTGGTAGAGGTCGAGCGTGAGCGTCACCGGATTGTTGTTGAGGTCCGGCGCGCTCCCGTAGGTGAGGTCGGTGGTCTCGGTGATGTTCGAGAACACCGGATCGCGGTAGCGGATCTGGCCCGCTCCGGGTGGCTCGGGCACGGTGCAGCCCGCGAGCACCAGCGCGGCGCTCAGCCCGACCAGCAACCCCGCGAGCCTCCGGCTCTTCAGCACCCTCACGACGGGCAACGCTAACGGCGCCGCTGGCGCTGCGCAAGGGCAACCGAGCGGCGAGCCGTCAGCGCTTGACGAACAGCGTGCCCGTGACTGCGACGCCCGCGTCGCCGGCACCCGTGGTGTAGGTCTTCACGAACCGCAGCGAGGGGTCGTGGCGCAGGGCATGGGCCCAGCGGATGCCGTCGCGGTAGATCAGCTTCATCCACAGCGGCTGCTTGGGCAGGTGCGGGACGACGTAGAGGATGGTCTCGCCCGCCGCCAGCGAGTTCACCTCGGGCATCAGCGTGGCGTGGACCGACGCGTGCCGCATCTTCTCCAGCGCGTTCCGCCAGTCGACGATGTGGGGGTCCGGGGTGGGGCCGAGCGTGGTCAGGAAGTGCGTCGCCTTCGGGAGGTAGTACGAGAGCGTCGGGACCTGCTCGGGCTGGGTCGAGACGATCAGCGAGGAGGAGTCGATCCGCGAGCGCACGCGTGCCGCGACCGAGGCGACGTTGCTCTTGGCGTCCTTGGAATGCGGCACCGGGTCGAGCACCCAGAAGCCGACGAGCAACACGAGCGCGACGGCCCCGATCCGCGTCGAGCGCCTGAAGCCGAGGCCCACCGCGACGAGCAGCGGACCGATGACGACCGCGAGGTACCGCGGTGCCCAGGCGGGGGAGATCTTCGAGTACGCCCAGCCGATCAGCAGCGTGGCGAGACCGAGCGTGAGGAGCGACAGGGCGGCGAGACGCAGCCGCCGGCCTTCCGGACCGAGGCGGCTGATCAGCACGAGCCCGGTCCCGGCGCCGAACAGGATGCACATCGCGGCGCCGCGGCCGCCGACGAGCGTGTACAGCCCCTGGGTGAGCGACCAGAAGACCGGCGGGAGGTCCCACGGTGCCCCGGTGTGGCGGGCCTGGTAGACCAGCGTGGGGAGCCAGGGCAGGAACAGCAGCCCGGCACCCCCGAATGCGAACAGGCCGTCGCGGATGAGCACCTTCCGCTCGGCCGCGGGCTCCCGCCAGGCACACACCGCGAAACCGACCGCCGTGGCCAGGGCCAGGAACAGCGCCCAGTTGTGGGTGTACAGCGCGGCGGCGAGCGCGACCGCGAACACCGGCCGGTAGCGCCTTCGGTGGTAGACGAACGAGTGCACGAACGACGCCCCGACGATCAGCGCCAGGAGGGCCATCAGCGAGTACATCCGGGTCTCCGTCGCATACGCCGAGAGGAAGGGGCAGAACGCTGCGAGCAGCGCGCAGAGCAGCCCGGCGCGCCGGTCGAGCAGGCTCGACCCGGCCCAGTACGCGGTCGGAATCGTGAGCGTCGCGAACAGCAGCGACAGCTCATGGGTGGCCGCGACGGAGTGGCCGCGCCACGCCATCCACGCGTGGAGGATCAGGTAGTAGAGCGGGGGTGATCCGTCCTGGCGGAGCAGCGAGGGGATGTGGGCGAGCGGGTGGGAGGCGATCCCGACCGACAGCCCCTCGTCGACCCAGAGGTACGTGTGCAGCGTCCGCAGCCGCAACGCGACCGAGACGAGCATGAGCAGACCGAGGAGGGTGAACGCGACCGCGCGCGTGAGCTCGACCGAGCGCGGATCGAACCGGCTCAGCCGGGAGAGGCCCGGCCGCCGCAGCGGATCGCCGCGGCCCTCAGGTGAAATGGGAAGGGTGTCGACTGACATGCAGGGTTCGTCTCCTTCGTCCGCCGCCGGCCACGTGGGCACGGCGACAGGAAGGCTGCACCCCCTCGAGACGCGCGGGGAAGTATGCCGGATTTCCGCGCGGCGCGGCCTGTCCGGTGTGCAGCGAGTACTCGGCCGTCGGCTAGGCCGGTCGCCGCGGAGCCGGGGTTCCCGGAATCCGGAACAGCGAGACCAGCTTGCCAGCGGTCATGATATCGCCGGAGATCGCGATTCGGCGTTCGAAGTAGGCCCGCATCGGGTCAGAGCGGCCGGCGACGATGCGCAGGAACTCGGCGCCGTCGACCGTGATCGTCAGCCGCGGTGGCTCCCCCCGCTCACCACGGCGCACCCGGCAACGCCCGTTCTCGATCAGCAGGTCGTAGGTGTCGACCTGCTCGCCGTGGCGCGAACTGACCCGCCACCGCGCGCCGGTCCGCATCCCGCGTGCTCGGCCGGGATCGAACTGGCGCGGCATGGCCCAGAAGATCGCCCTCGAGGATGACCCGCCGCGCCGGGCTGGCCATCACCGCCTCGAGCCGCCCCGGCGGCGCCGATGCGACCGCGGAGCTGAACGCCTCGGCGAGGGTCTCCATCCCTCGCTTGCGGCGCCGTCCAGCGTCGGTCGCACTCGGTCGATGGGGAACACAGCGGGGGAGCCTAGTCGCGGCGGGAGTCTCATGCGGCTTGCCGGACGGCGGGCCGAGCACTCACCGGCGGCCACCGGCGCGCCGACGATCTGACCCCCGGAGCAGTCCGCCGCCGCGAACTTCGGTCTGCAGCGCCCGTGGAGCGCGAAGCCACCGAAGCCGGCGAGGAACAGCAGCCCGGCGCCGATCCCCATCGCGACGTGAAAGGCGTTCTCCGAGGCCTCGGCGCTGGCCGGGCGGCGAGCGCGCGGTCGGCCGCGGGCACACGGTTCGCGATCGAGGGGGCGGAACGTGCGCTTTCTGGCCTGGGCGAGGGCCGGCGTGGCCGACGCGGGCAGCCGGGTGGCAAGCCGACTGTCGAGAGCGCCGGCATAGGTGGCGGCGGCGACCGCGCCGATCGCGGCAACGGCCATCAGGCTGGCGGTCCGGGCGATCGCGTTGTTCACCGCCGAGGCGATGCCGGCATCGGCGTCCGAGGCGTCGGCGAGCACCGTCGCGGTGAGCGGCGAAACGGTGAGCACCAGCCCGCTGGAGAACACGAGCATCGCCGGCAGCGCGTCGCCGAGCAGCGACACGCGTATCCCGTAGCGGAGCATCATCAAGAAGCCACAGCCGACGAGCATCGGTCCCACGATCAGGAACGGACGCGAGCCGATCCGGTCGGCGAGGCCGCCGACCCGTCGGGAGAACAGGAACATCATCACGGTTGGGACGAGCCCCGTCACGCCGGCCTTCAGCGCCGAGTAGCCCGCCACCTCCTGGAGGTAGATGGTCTGGAAGAAGCTGAAGATCCCAAGCCCGCCGTACATGGCCAGTGTCTGGGCGTTGGTCACCGAGAAGTTGCGCCGCTTGAACAGGGTCAGCGGCAGCATCGGGGCCCGGACGCGCGCCTCGTGCAGGACGAACACCACCAGCAGGAGCGCCCCGCCGGCGATCGCGGCCCACACCCCCGGGTCGCTCCAGCCGAGCACCGGCTGCTCGATCAGCCCGAACGAGATGCAGGTGAGCGCCGCCGCGGCCAGAGCCGCGCCGAGCCAGTCGATCCGCGCCGAGCGGTCGGCGCGCTCGCTGCGTCCGGGGACCGCGCGTGCGGCGAGCAGCAGCGCAATCGGCCAGCAGCGGCACGTTGATGACGAAGATCCATCGCCAGGAGGCGACGTCGACGATCTCACCGCCGACGATCGGACCGAGGAGGATGCCGAGCCCGCCCCACGCCGTCCACGCCCCGATCGCGGCACCCCGCTCGGACTCGTCGAACACGGCCACGATGATCGCCAGGGCGGACGGGACGAGCATCGCGCCGGCGACGCCCTGGAGCGCACGGGCGACGATCAACAGGTCGACCGTCGGTGCCGCCGCGCACAGCACGGACCCGATCCCGAACCCGGTCACTCCGGCCACGAACACCCGGCGCTCGCCGAGCCGGTCGGTGAGCGAGCCGGCGAGGAGGATCAGCGCGCTGAGGGTCAGCAGGTAGGCGTTGGAGACCCACTGCTGGGCGGCAAGACCGCCGCCGAGGTCCCGCCCGATCGCCGGCAGCGCGACGTTGACCGCGGTCGAATCAATCGATGCGATCGCCGAGGCGAGGATCGCGCTCATCAGCGCAAGCTGCTTGGTCGATCGGCCCAGTCTGATCGAGCCTCCTCTCCCGGTGGGGCCGGAATCCCGGAGCGCCCGCGCCGCCCCGCGGGCAACGATACACCGCGGGGCGAGGCGCTCCGGCTCGGCGCCGGACTACGTGGCGGAGTAGCTCCCGTACACCGTGCAGTACCGGTGGTGGTTGAGCGTCGTGCTGTTGTCGAACGTCAGGTCGATCGTCACGACCTGACGCGAGAGGTTCTCGAAGCCGAGGGTCCCGTTGGCATCGAAGTCGTTGCTGCTGACCGACAGCTGGACGCCCTTGCCGCTCTTCGTGAACGCGCTCTGATGGATCTTGTGGAGCCGACCCGCACCGTCGAAGATCTGGCCGAAGATGTCGGCGTCGGTCGACGAGGTGAAGGCGAAGATCACCGGGCTCCCGCTCGTGCTGCATCGGGCGTTGACGAGCAGCGAGTCGATGTTGATCACCGTCGCGGTCTTCGCGCCCGGACCGGCGATGTACGAGAACGTCCGCGTTACCGCGCCGGCCGTCGTCGTCGGCCCGCGCGTGACCGACGCAAGCGCTGCATGACTCGGGTTGATCGGCGGTAGCCCCGAGGCCGAGACGGCCGGTGCCACCGCGGCCACTGCCGCTCCGGCGATGAGCGCAGGCAGACTGCGCCGTGTTACCCACTTCCGCATTGCCACTCCTCTCCGTGGTTTCGCCCACGAACCGTTTGACGTCTGCGCACCTTAGAGCCCGGTCGAGGCGGCGGCGCAACCGGCGAACGCGGTCCGGCCGGTGCGCCATACACTCCGCCGCCCGTGACTCCCCCGCTCCAGTTCAGCGTCCAGGTGCAGCTGCGGTGGCGCGACATGGACATGCTCGGCCACCTCAACCAGTCCGTGTACCACGAGCTGCTCGAGGAGGGACGCGCCGGGTTGATCACCGAGATCGTGGAGCGCGTCGGCGTCGAGCACATCCACGGCAGCTTCGTCGTGGCCCGCGTCGAGCTCGACCATCGGGCCGAGGTGCGCAAGGACCACGGCTACGTCGACGTCGTCGTCCGGCTCGGCCGGATCGGCACCTCGAGCATCCAGCTCGAGCACGACGTGACGCTGCCCGACGGCCGGGTCGCGGCCAGCGGCCGGACCGTACTCGTGGCCTGGGATCCGGTGGCCCGCGGCAAGCGCACGCTGTCCGAGCGTGAGCGCGAGGTCCTGTCCTCGTCCCCAGTCTGAGGGCGTACGCTCCCTCCAGACACCCAACCTCCGGAGGAGAGCGATGCCGCTAGAAGGTGAGTACGCGCCCAGCTCGGCCCAGTGGGTCCGCGACCAGGTGGAGGAGATCGAAAGCTCGGGCGGGACGCGGGGGACGGTCCTCCGGGGGGTTCCGGTGATCGTCGTCACCTCCCGGGGGGCGGGCTCCGGCAAGCTGCGCAAGAACCCGGTGATGCGCGTCCGACACGGTGACGAGTACGCCGCGGTCGCGTCGAAGGGCGGGACTCCCGAGCATCCGGCGTGGTACCGGAACCTCGTCGAGCATCCGCTGGTCGAGGTCCAGGACGGACCTGAGAAGGGCGACTACGAGGCCCGCGAGCTCTCCGGGGAGGAGCGCGCGCAGTGGTGGAAGCGTGCCGTGGAGGTGTGGCCGGACTACGCCGAGTACCAGAAGAAGACCGATCGGCAGATCCCCGTCTTCGTCCTCACCCCGGCGGCGACCGCCTAGCCCTCGCCGCTCGCCTGTCCGCTCCGCCGGCCCGCCCGCCGGCGGAGCGTCTTGGCGTCCTGGCCGCAGTCGGCCATCGAGCACCAGCGACGGTTGCCGCGCTTGGTCGTGTCGAGGAAGAACCATCCGCACCCGTCGCCCGGGCACTGCTTCAGCCGCCCCCCGGGGCCTCCGCGAGCAGCGCCAGCCCCCGCGTCACCGCGACGTGGCGGACGGTGGCGAGGTCGGTGCGGCTCCACCGCCATTCCACGGTCCCGTCGCCCGTCTCGGCGAGCACGCCGGCGGCGTCGGCCTCGGCGGCGAGCTGAGCCAGCCGCCCGAGGGCCGCGGCGCCCAGGGGGTCGCCGCCGGCGCGGGCGAGGAACAGGCCGTAGAGGAGCTCCCGCGCCTCGCGCGCGCGGCTGAGCTCGGCCCGCGCGCCTGCCCCGCGCGCTGAGGCGCCGCGGCCGAGCACCCCGGCGCGACGCCCCCACCTCACGAGGTCCTCGGGCGCGAGCAGCACGTCGCCCGATTCGGGGTGGCCGCGCTCCTCGGCGGTGTTGACGAAGTCGAGCGCGGGGTCGCCGCCGACGAAGGGGAGCTCGGTGAGCGGCAGCATGACCACCACTGTACCGGCAAACCTGGGATTGCTGGTACCGTTGACACCAGTGAAAACAGTTTTGCTGGTGTCACACGGCGGATCCAGGCAGGGTGAGCCGTGGCGGTGATCGCGCTGTCGGTCGTCGCGGCGCTCGGGTGGGGCGCGTCGGACTACTTCGGCGGCGCCGTTCGCCGCCGCACCCCGGTGCTGCTGATCGTCTGCCTCGCGGAGCTCGCCGGCCTGGTCGCCCTCGCCCCGGTGCTCGTCGCCCGCGGCGCTCTGCCGCCGGCCGACCCGCGGCTGTGGCTTGCCGCGCTGGCCGGGGCGACGGTGACCCTCGAGCTTGCCCTCGTGTACGCCGCGCTCGCCCGCGGCGAGGCGTTCATCACCGCGCCCGTGGGTGCGCTCGGCGCGGCCGTCGCCGTTCTCGTCGGCCTCGTCGGCGGCGACCACCTTGACCTCGCGATCGCGCTCGGCCTCGCGCTGGCGCTCGCCGGGGCGACGGTCACCGCCTGGACCTCGCCGGACCGCGGCGACCGCGCCCATCTGCTCCGGACCGCGTGGGTATGCGCGGCCGCGGCGGCCGCGGTGGGGACGACGCTCAGCACCTTGCACGCCGCGGGCCGTCTCGACCCGTACTGGGCGACCGGCGTCGAGCACGCGAGCACTGCCATCACCGCGGGGGCGGTCGTGCTCGTCCGGCGGTGGGGGACGCTGCGGGCCAGCCTCGACCTCCGTCGCCAGTCCGGTGGGATCGCACTGATCGCCATGTCCGGCGTGACCGGGGACCTCGCCTACGCGATCGCCTCGCAGCGAGGGGCGCTCAGCGTGGTCTCGGCGATCGGCTCGCTCTACCCACTCATGACCGTCGGCCTCGGGGTGTTCGCCCAGGGGCGCAGGGCGACGGTGCTCCAGGGCCTCGGCATCGCCGTTGCGCTCACCGGCGCAGTCGTGCTCGGCGCAGCGACGGGGTAGCCGCGGCTGCCGATCAGCCCGACGGGGTGGCGTTGAAGGCCGCGAGCAGCGAGCTGCGCAGCGCGGGCCACTGGTCGCGCCGGCGCCGGCCGCGCGGCTCGAACTGCTCGGTGAGCGAGAGCCCGCGGACGACGGTGAGCGCGAGCTGCATATGCCGCTCCCACCCCGGGCCGTCGGCGAGGTCCCCGGCGAGCGAGTGGGCAAGTTCGGCCGTCGCCCGGGCGAGCTGTCGCTCGACCGGTACGAGCCGCTCGTAGAGCTCGGCGTCGTCGGCGGCCGCGACCCACAGCTTCACGAACACGGTGAAGGTCGAGGACGAGAAGTCGCTCCACAGCACATCGAGCAACGCGACGAGGCGTTCGTCCCGGTCGCTCGGGAACTGGCCCGCGAGCTCGCGGAGCTCAGCGATCCGCCGCTCGGCGAGGGCCTCGACCGCTGCGCCGACGAGATCGACGCGATGGGGGAAGTGGTGGGTCTGGGCGCCCTGCGAGACGCCGGCGAGCTCAGCCACCCGCCGCAGCGTCGTGCCGCCGTAGCCGACCTCGAGCAGGCTCTGGATCGTCGCGTCGAGCAGGCGGGCGCGCATCTCCGTCCGGCGCTCCTCCTGGGTGCGGCGGAGCGGGGTGGTAATCGGGGGCTCGGTGGAGGCCATCTGGTCGGACAGGATCGCTGGTCGTAGAAAAGAAAGCAAGCGTTCGGTTTGTTCGTTATAGTCGGGCTCGACACGACGACCTGAAGGGACGAGGGCCATGACCAACCGCACGTTCGTCATCGGTGTCGGGATGACCAAGTTCGACAAACCCGGCACGAAGGAAGGCGACTATCCCGACTGGGCCAAGGAGGCCGGCGAGAAGGCGCTCGACGACGCCGGCATCGAGTACGAGGCGATTGGCCAGGCCTACGCCGGCTACTGCTACGGCGACTCCACCTACGGCCAGCGGTGCCTGTACGAGATGGGGCTCACCGGCATCCCGATCGTCAACGTCCACAACAACTGCTCGACCGGTTCCAGTGCGCTGTTCCTCGCCCGCCAGTCGGTGCAGTACGGCGTCGTCGACTGTGCGATGGCGCTCGGCTTCGAGAAGATGGAGAAGGGCTCGCTCGGCGCGAAGTACATGGACCGCACGCCGGCGATGGACAAGCATGTCGGCGCGATGATCGCCGGCCGCGGCGACTGGGAGGCTGCACCCGCCGCCCCGCAGATGTTCGGCAACGCCGGCCGCGAGCACATGGAGCAGTACGGCTCGACATCCGAGCACTACGCCTGGATCGGGTGGAAGAACCACCGTCATTCGGTCAACAACCCCTACGCGCAGTTCCAGACCGAGTACTCGCTCCAGGACATCAAGGACGCGAAGGAGATCTTCGCGCCCCTGACCAAGCTCCAGTGCTCGCCGACCTCCGACGGCGCGGGCTGCGCGATCATCGCCTCCGAGCGGTTCGTCGAGGAGCACGGGCTGTGGGACCGTGCGGTCGAGATCGCCGGACAGGCCGTCGCCACCGACTTCCGCACGACCTTCGAGGGAAACAGTTCGATCATGGTCTGCGGCTTCGATCTCTCCAAGGCGGCCGCCCAGCAGGCGCTCCAGGAGGCCGAGACCGGGATCGACGAGGTCGACGTGGTCGAGCTCCACGACTGCTTCTCCACCAACGAGCTGATCACCTACGAGGCCCTCGGTCTGGCCGAGATCGGCGAGGGCCATAAGCTCGTCGAGCGCGAGGCGACGACCTACGGCGGCGACGGACCCGTGGTCAATCCCTCCGGCGGGCTGATCTCCAAGGGCCATCCCCTTGGTGCGACCGGCCTCGCGCAGTGCTCGGAGCTCACCTGGCAGCTCCGCGGCACCGCCGACGCCCGGCAGGTGGAGGGCGCGAGTGTCGCGCTCCAGCACAACATCGGGCTTGGCGGCGCTGCGGTCGTCACCGTCTACAAGCAGGCGGTGGCGTGATGGCGACGATGGCACCGAGTCCGGGCAAGCGCTCGTTGTTCGAGCCCGAGCACGACGACTATCGCGAGAGCTACGCGCGGTTCCTCCAGAAGGAGGTCGTCCCGCACTACCCCGAATGGGAGCGCAACCAGCTCGTCCCGCGTGAGCTGTTCACGAAGTTCGCCGAATACGGCTTCCTCGCGATGGAGATTCCCGAAGAGTACGGCGGCAACGGCGTCTCGGACTGGCGGTTCAACGTCGTGCTCGCCGAGGAGGGGATCAAGGCCGGGGTCGGCGATGCGGTCGCCGGTCCGCTGCTGCACTCGGACGTGGTCGTGCCCTACCTGATGGCCTCGGCCGCCGAGGAGCAACGTCGGCGGTGGTTTCCGAGCGTCGCCGCCGGCGAGCAGATCCTCGCCATCGCCATGACCGAGCCGGGGACCGGGCGAGGGTCCGCCGCCGTTGAGCCGGCAGTCGGTGTCGCCGTGGACACCGAGATCGAGCGTGATGAGCGGCACCTCGCCGGCCGAGTTGTGGGCGTGGAGCCACTGCACCGCCCACCCGAGCTCCGAGTTCGCCCCCGAGACGCACCCCTCATGCCACCACCACCAGCTGCGACGGGTCATCGTCTGCTGGTCGACGTACTGGCAGCCGCCCTTGACGAGAGGGGATCCGCCGCTGCTCGATCGCGTAGAGCTTGTCGGCGTAGCCGTCGCCCGTGGGAACGAGGGTCCCCGAGGCACTCGGCTGCATCCCGATGGCGAGGTCGTCGCCGAGGGAGAGCTGATAGCGCGGCGCCGCGGGCGCGGCGAGCGCGACCGATGGGAGGGCGAGCAGCACTCCCGTGACGAGCCCGAGCAGAAGTCTCCGCATGGGTCGGTCATCGGCGCAAACCGGCCGCGCTGAAGCGGTGACGCGCCGGATCTCTGCACGGTCGGCGCCAGTCGGTCTCTTCGGGCGTTCTTACCGTTCTCCGACCGCCGTCCGACGGGGCGGGCGCACGCTGCTCTCCGAACCCCGGATCCCCGGACGATTGAAAGGACACACCAACTCCCATGTCCCAGCCCATCAAGAAGACGCTCGGCGGAGTCGCCGCGCTCGCGGCCCTCGCCCTCGGCGGCGCCGCGATTGCGGATGCGACCACGTCGCAGAGCACGACCAGCACCACGACCCAGAGTCAGAGCTCGCAGAGCACGCAGGCTCCCCCGCGCTTCAACGGCCCCGCGCACGGCACCGCCGCGCACGAGGACCGTGAGAAGCCGGTCACCGGCGCGAACGCCGCGAAGGCCCAGGCCGCCGCGGTGAAGATCGTCGGCAGCGGTACGGCCGGCCCGGTCACGACCGACATGACCGGCACCGGCTATGAGACGACGGTGACCAAGTCCAACGGCAGCAAGACCGAGATCCACCTCGACAGCTCGTTCAAGGCCATGCAGGGCCCGGGTGGCCCCGGCGGCCCGGGTGGCCCCGGGCATCCCGCTCCGAACGGCCAGACGCCGCCGAGCGGCCAGGCGCCCCCGCCGGCGAACGGCAGCTACAACGGCTGAGCCTCCGCGGGTCGGCGCGGACGACGGGAGCCCGGGCAACACGCCCGGGCTCTCGCCACGCCGGTACGCTCGCCGCCGGTGACCCTCCCGATCCTTCTCGTCCCCGGCCTGCACTGCACCGCCCGTGCGTTCGAGCCGCAGATCGTGCCCCTGTGGCGGCGCGGTTCGGTGACGATCGTCGATCACACCCGCGGTGACACGATCGACGCGATCGCGGCGGACATCCTCGCCGCGGCCCCTCCGCGGTTCGCGCTCGCCGGGATCTCGATGGGCGGCTATATCTCGCTGGCGATCCAGCGCGCGGCCCCCGAGCGCGTCGCCCGTCTCGCGCTGCTCAACTCCCAGGCCCGAGCCGATGACGAGGACACACGGGCGGCGCGGCGGCGGAGCATCGAGTTCGAGCGCGCCGGACGCGGGGAGGAGATCGTGGACGAGGCCATGCCTGCCCTCGTCCACGCTGACAACGTCGACAATCCCGGGCTGCGGGCGCTGATGCACGAGATGCACGAGCAGACCGGCCTTGAGGCCGCGATCCGCGAGCTGACGGCGACGATGAACCGGCCCGACGCGCGGCCGCAGCTCCCGGACATCGCGGTGCCGACGCTCGTTCTCACCGGTGAGGGCGATCGGCTCCTCTCCCCCGAGCTGTCGGTCGAGATGGCGGAGGCGATCCCACGGGCGCGGCTCGCCATCATCCCCGGCGCGGGTCACATGAGCACGTTTGAGCAGCCGGATGCCGTGACCGGTGAGCTGCTCGCCTGGCTCGACGACTGACCCGCGGTTCAGTCGAAACCGGCCGCCGCGTCGAGCTCCTGGAGCAGCTCGTGCGCGATGAGCTCGATCGCCTTGTGGCGCCACTCGGCGGCGCGATAGTGGCAGGCGATCAGGCCCGAGCGATGGACGCGGCGGAAGTCTCCGAACACGAACGCATACCGGCCCTTCGTCTCCTCGCTGGCGCCGTCGGTGAGCCCGAGGAACCATCCCCCGTACTGCGCGTAACCGTGGCGCTCGAGGTAGTGGTTCGCGGCCTCGGCCTTCGGCTGGACCTCGCCCCCACTCACTGCGCAGCACGTACTGCCGCGCCGCGATCAACTGGCGGGCATGGTCGACCCCGATCGGATTGACGGAGTAGGACGCCATCTTCAGGCCGCGGGGTCCGGGCCGAGCTCGAGCGGCCGGTCCGGGTCGCGCGACCACTGCGACCACGATCCGGGAAACAGCCGTCCCGGCCGGAGGCCGGCGTGCTCGAGGGCCAACAGGTCGTGGCAGGCGCTCACCCCGGACCCGCAGTAGGCGATGACCTCCGTATCCGGCGTGACCCCCCGCCGGCCGATCTGCTCGCGCAGCGCGTCGACGGGGAGCAGGCGATGATCGGGGCCGAGGTTCTCCCGGCACGGCAGGCTGCGCGCGCCCGGAATGTGTCCGGCGCGGGGGTCGATGCCATCGACGGCCCCGGCGAAGCGCTCATGCTGGCGGGCGTCGATCACGACGGCAGCCGTCTGGGTGAGCTCGTCGATGTCGGCGAGCCGGTCCTCCGGCCACGGAACCGGCGTGAACCGGGCGGGTGCGCGCGGCGGGGGCGGACCGTTCTCCGAGGCCCCGCCGGTGGCCGTCAGCCAGTTGTGCAGTCCGCCATCCAGCAGGGCCGCATCGTGATCGATCGCGCGGAGCATCCACACGAGCCGGGCAGCGATGATCCCGCCCTGATCGTCATAGGCGATGACCGGGTCCCGATCGCCGATGCCCAGCGCGCCGAGTTCCGCCGCAAACGTCTCCGGTGATGGGAACGGGTGCCGGCCGAGCGCCTGGTCGGCCGGTGCCGACAGCGCCGTATCGAGGTCGACGAACACGGCCCCGGGAATGTGTTCCGCGTCGTAGGCGCCGCGTCCCGAGCGGCCGTCGAGATACCAGCGCACGTCCGCCAGTACAACTTCGGGCCGGTGGGCGGTCAGCCAGTCGAGATCGACGATCGGGGCGATCACAGAGGCGAGCATAGGCCGGAGAATTCCCCTCGGCGAGACCGCCGGGCTCCCGGGTCACGCGGTTGCGATCGGCGTGAGGTCGAGTGTGCCGCCGAGCTCCAGTGGGTGGGCGGAGATGCCGTCGCGCTCGGCCGCCTCCAGGAACCGCTGGAGCGCCTCCGTGTCGGAGCGGTAGAAGGGCTCGAAGTCGAACCCCCCGAAATGGATCGGGACCGCGAGACCGGCACCGAGCGTTTGCGTCGCGACGACCCCCTCGGCGGCGCTCATCGCGCCGGGGAACGGGCTCGGCGGCTGGCGCCATGGGAAGCTCAGGACCGCGCCGTTGATCGGCACGAATGCGGCGTCGAACGGTCCGGCGAACCGCGCCATCCGCCACCACCAGCCGTGGAACAGCGTGTCCCCGAGGTGGACGATCCGCCGGCCTCCGGCCTCGACGGCCCACGAGAGCTGCGGGTCCCCGGTCCCATCCGCCGCCGGCAGCGCGGTGATCGTGAACGGGCCCACCGTGTGCGTCTGCCAGGCGTCGACCTCAGTGAGCGTCAGGCCGGCGCCATCGAGCTCCGAACGGGCCTGGGCGATGCCCGCCTCGGCCACCCCGTCCTGTCCGGGGTAGAAGCGCGGACCGAGGATCGGCGCGCCGTCGGCCAGCGAGCCGGCGAGGGCATCGGCGTCGGTGTGATCCCGGTGGAGGTGACTGACCATGGCGGCGACGGCCGGGACGCCGTCGGCCGGATCGACGAGCTCGGGAACCTCGACTCCGGCGGCCGCGTCGCCGGCGGCGGCGAACACCGCCCGGGGCCCGATCAGAGGATCGATGAGGACGCGGGCGCCCTCGTGCTCAACCTCGACTCCTGCCCAACCCAGCCATCTGGCGCGCATGTCCACTCCTCGTTTGGTCTCAGTCCCTGGCTGGAACGTTACCAGACGTGCGTAAGTTATTTAGCGGACGAGCGTTTTGACGGTGGCACGAGCAATCGACCGACCGAGCGGCGGGCCCGATCCGCCGCCGCCGGGTCCCCCGTCAGCCGGAGCGCCTGGTTCAGGCCCATCATCAGCCCGTTGAGCTCGAACGCGAACTGGTCGGGATCGACGTCGGGCGGCAGCTCGCCTGCCCGCACCGCGACCTCGGCCTCGGCGCTCAACGTCCGCAGCCACAGGCTCACCCATTTGGCCACGGTGTCGTGGACGGCGCCGCTGCGGGCATCCCACTCGGTCGAGGCCGTGGTCATGAAGCAGCCGCCGGGATAGGCCGGTGCCTGGAGTTCAGCGATCCACCGCTCGCACAGCGCGGCGAGCCGCTCCCGCCCGGCGGGGAGCTCGGCGATCGGATCCCAGACGCGCTCGCGGAACGCGGCCATGGCCCGGCGGAACGCGGCGAGCTGGAGTTCCTCGCGCGAGCCGAACGGACCGACGACGCCGGCCTTGCTGAGCCCGAGGTCCTCCGCCAGGCTGCCGATTGTCAGCCCCTCGAGGCCGACGACGGACGCGCGCTCGGCGGCCCGCTCGACGATCGCCGCGCGCGTCTGTGCAGCCTGCTCGGCCGTGTGGCGGGGCATCTCTCAGACGATAGCGAACGATCGTCTGGTCAACGTCGGGACGATTGGAGCATTGGGCGTCGGCGGATACATCGCACTCGCGGGGATGTGGGCCGCGCCCGTGAGCGGCGCATCGATGAACCCCGCGCGTTCCTTTGGTCCCGCTCTCGTCGCCGGGGACTGGACCGCCTACTGGGCGTACGTCGCCGGCCCGCTGATCGGCGCGGCGATCGCTGTCGGAGCGGCCGTGATCCTGCGCGGGACGGGTGACGACGCGACCGCTCGTGCTGCGGCATCCGGACGGCTCGAGTCCAAGCCCGACAAGGGTCCGACGCAGGACTGACCGTCCCCCCGCGGGCGGTGGGGCGCAGCTCGGTCCCGCTCGTCCTCAGCCGCTCGGCAGCACGAATCGCATCGGCCGTCGGTCCCCGGGGTTGTTGCCGTCGTTGATGCGCGAGCCGTGGAGGCCGCCGCCACCACGAGGTGTCGGCGAGGTGGTCTCGGGCGTGCCGGAGTGGGCGAGGATCCAGTCGATGATCGCCGGAGAGTCGCCGCCGGCGGCGAGGATCGCTGCTCGCTCGATGACGATCCCGCCGGACGGGTGCGGACGGGACAGTCTCGTGACGAGCGTGCTGATCTCGGAATCATTCATGTCTCAGCTCCTGACGAGGATCGATGGCGGGCGGGCGTGGTTGGGCTCCCGCCGGATGGCGACGTGCCCGGTCGGTTCGGGAAGGTCAGCCTCGGCGTGGGTGTCTCCGGGTTGGAGGCCGAGGATCGTGCTGAGCAGCAGGAGCGGGGCTCCCGCGGCCCATGCCTGGGGGCGTGATGCCGTCGGGAATGCCACTGGGACGGATGTCTGTGCGACCGGGAAACCGGCGAACACCTCAGGCAGTCGATGCTCGAAGTACGGTGCTGCCGCGAACGTCGCCGAGGCGATCGTGCGGGCCGCGTCGTCGTGTCCATAGCGGGCGAGCCCGGCGGCGATCAGCGAGTTCTCGTGGGGCCAGATCGTCCCGGTGTGGTACCCGAGTGGGTTGTAGCCGACCTCGTGCGTCCCGAGGGTGCGGATGCCCCAGCCGGAGTAGAGCTGCTCGTCGAGCAGCCGCTCGGTGGTGGCCGCAGCCTCTTTGGTGTTGAGGATCCCGGACCAGAGGAGGTGTCCGATGTTGGAGGTCAAGCTGTCGACCTGCCGTTTGTCGCCGTCCAGCGCAAGCGCGTGGCAGCCACGTTCCGGCATCCAGAAGTCGCGTCTGAAGCACGCCCGGAGAGCATCCGCGCGCTGTTCGAGTCGCTCGCTGAGCGCCTCGTCGTGCCAGACCTCCCGGGCGAGGCGCGCCGCGCGCCGTTGCGCGTCGTAGGCGTAGCCCTGGATCTCGCAGGTGGCGATCGGTCCCTGCGCGAGTGTGCCGTCGGCGAACTGGATCGAGTTCCAGCTGTCCTTCCAGGACTGGTTGACCAGGCCGCTCCTCGGGTTGCGGCACTCGTACTCGATGTAGCCGTCCCCGTCGGGGTCGCCACTGTCCTCGATCCAGGCGAGCGCCGCGCGGGCATTGCCCTCAAGATCCCGGACGAGCGTGTCGTCGCCGGTCCATCGGTGGTACTCGTCCAGCAGGATCAGGAATAGCGGCGTGGCGTCGGCCGTTCCGAAGTACGGCGAGTGGGGCCGCCGGCCACGTGAGGTCAGCTCGCCGAACCGAAGCTCGTGCAGGATCTTGCCGGGCTCCTGCTCGTGGAAGTCATCCCGCTCGTGAGCCTGGCGGGCGGCGAGGACACGCAGGGTTGTCGCCGCGAGCCCGGGGAGGTAGGGAAGCGCTTGATAGCTGGTGATCAGGCTGTCTCGACCGAACAACGCCATGAACCACGGCAGTCCCGCGGCGGGTAGCGTCGCGCCCTGGGCGAGGTCGGGGTGCAGCCGGAGCGCGCCGAGGTCGCTGAGGCTCGCGCGATAGGTGCGCGTGAGGGACGGGTCGTCGGCGTCGAGGGCGGGCGCTTCGGCCAGCCACGTCTCGAGCTCGGCCGCCCTCGTGCTCCGCACCTCCTCAAGGCGACCGCGCGGCTCGCGTGGCGTGAACTGGACCCCTGCCTGAGCGGCGCGGGGGGAGATCGTGAAACTCGTCGACCACCGCTCGCCCGGTTCGAGTTCCAGCTCGTACTCGAACCCCGCGGCGCGGGTGATCGGTGCCGGGGCGCTGGTCTGGATCGTGACCGAGCGGCGAAACAGCCCGCGCTCGTACGCCAGCGTCAAGCCCGCGTCGTCGATGGTGGAGGTGACCGTTCGTCCGGTACCGACACCGTCCTTGACCTCGAACAGGTCGGCGAAATCGGCCGCGACCTCCAGCACGAGACGGAGTCGGCTCCTCCGATGGAGGTGGCTGGTCACGGTGATGTCCTCCATCCACACGTGGTCCACAAGACGGTGTCGCACGATCGAGCACGGTGCCTGTTCATCGGGTCCGACCCTGGGCGTGAGGATGAACTGCGCGTCGAAGTGTGCGCTCTCATGGAGACTCAGCACCTCGAGCGGTGTCTGTCCGACGCGGAGGACCCAGCGCGAGATGAACCGCGTGTCCTCGGAGAAGAAGCCGTGTTCGCGACCTTCGTCGGCGCGGACATCGCCGAGGCGGTCCCCGACGACGAAAGTGCTTCCGTTGAGGACGCTGAGGGTGCGCTCAGACATGGACGAGGGTCCGTGACGCGCTCTGGTGTGTGACGGATCGGTAGGTGCGCTCGTAGGCGGCGGCGACGACCTCGCCGTCGCAGTTCTCGCTCACCCACGCTCGGCAGTCGCGGGGGTCGATGCGCGGCAGATGCCCGATCGCATCGGCCATCGCCCGCTCGTCATCGACCAGGTAGCCGGTCTTCCCGTCGATCACGAGCTCACGCGCGGCGCCCTCGGAAAACGCGATCACCGGAGTCCCGCAGGCGAGCGCCTCGACCATCACCATCCCGAACGGCTCGTCCCACCGGATCGGCGTGAGCAGTGCGCGGGCGCGGGCGAACAGCGATTGCTTGGCCGGGCCGCCGACCTCGCCGACGAAGCGGACGCGGGACCCATCGACGTGGGGGGCGACCTCTCGGTCGAAATACGCCTGCTGCCCGGGCTGGATCACTCCCGCCAGAACCAGCGGCGCGTCAACCGCACGGGCGGCGGCGATCGCGCGGTGCGCACCCTTCTCCGGGGTCATCCGTCCGATCCAGAGCAGGTAGTCGCCCTTGCGCTCCTGCAACGGCCAGGCCCGGAGGTCGATCGGGTTCGGAATCGAGTCGATCAACCCCAATCCGGGCGGCGCCGATGAGAGCTGCGCCCGGCTGATGGCCACGAGCGTCGCCTTGTGCCCGTGACGGGCGTAGAAGGCCGCGGTGTCGGTCGTGAACGGCCCGTGCAGGGTGTGCACGAGCGGCGTGTCGATGCGGCCCGCCATCGCGAGCCCCGTGAATCCGCAGTGGTCGTGAATGACATCGAAGCCATCGCCGTCGCCCGCGAGGTCGATCCGGTCGAAGGCCTGTCCGACGTGGTCCACCTCGTGCAACGAGCGCTCGATCTCACCCGGGTGGGCCTCGTCCAGAAGCGTGACGACGGTCGCGCGGGATGTCGAACCCGGAGCGCAGAACAGCGTCACTTCATGGCCCCGCCGGACGAGCGCCTCCGTCAGCGTGCTCACCACCGACTCAACGCCACCGTAACCGGGCGCCGGGACCGAGATCCATGGTGGCGCGAGCATCGCGATGCGCAGCGGAGACGCTGGATGCCTCGAGGGCTGGCGACCCAGCGACCGATCGGTGTGGCCGAAGCCCATCCGTCGGGGCGGCGGTCGACCCGACGGCCGGGCGGGGGCTGCTCTCACAGCATCCATCGCTGCTCCTCACGTGCCTCTCAGGCAGGGCGCTCACCGGGCAGAGAGGTCTGAAGGACCTGGAAAGCGCACGATCGCCAAACCACCAGAGAGGTCATGCGATGGACTCACTGAACGTAGCACTCGGTACTCATCGCAAACCGGCCATCTGGCCGAGCGACCCCCGGGCGGGTAGTGTCGGCGTCGACCATGCCCGAGAAACCGCTCGCCGTCGTGACGGGGACCTCCACCGGCATCGGTGCGGCGACCGCCACGGTCCTCGCCGGGGCCGGCTTCGAGGTCCTGGCCGGCGTACGCCGCGCCGGCGAGGCGCCAACCGGCACGACCGAGGTGATCATCGACATCACCGACGAGGCTGCGGTCACCGACCTCGCCGCCGTCGTCGGCGATCGGCCGCTGGCCGTGCTCGTCAACAACGCCGGCGTCGCGATCCCTGGCCCGGTGGAGACGGTGCCCCTCGCCGAGTGGCGCGCCCAGCTCGAGGTGAACCTCCTCGGCCACATTGCGGTCACCCAGGCCCTGCTCCCGGCGCTCCGCTCGGGCGGCGGCCGGTTGGTGAACATCTCCTCGATCGGCGGTCGAATCGCCGGGCCGGGCCTCGGTGCCTACGCCGCCTCCAAATGGGCGCTCGAGGCGGTCAGCGACGCGCTTCGCCGGGAGCTCGGTGCCGAGGTCAAGGTGATCGTGATCGAGCCGGGTCCCGTTCGCACCCCGATCTGGGAGCGGGGCTCGCAGCGAGGCGACGACCTGATCGCGGATATGGCCCCCGAGCAGCAGCTGCGCTATCGCCGATTGCTCGACGGCCTCCGTCGGGCCGCGACGCACAACGCGAACGCCGGCGTCGCCCCGGAGGTGGTGGCCCGGGTGGTGCTCGACGCGATCCGCGCGGAGCGGCCCCGCACCCGCTACCTCGTGGGCCGTGAGGCCGCGGTGGCCGGTCGGCTCGCCCGCGTGCTCCCAGACCGGGTGTTCGATCGCATCATCACCCGCCGGATGGGCCTGTAGCTACCGGCGGGCTCGATCTGGGGCGTTCGGGTCCCCGGGCGGTTCGTGGTGACGCGGCCTGGGCTTGGGCTTGGGCTTGGGCTTCTTCTTGGGCTTGGGCTTCGGCTTCGGCAGCGGCTTCTTGGCGATCTGCTTGAGGTCGACGAGTGCCACCGTCTCGGCCGCGATCTCGAGCCCATTGTGGGTCACGACTGCGATCAGGCCGTGCTTGGAGGCCGGGAGCCGACTCGAAGGCGTCCAGCTGAGCGTGCCCCGGGAGCCGTGCAGCGTGGCCACCTTGACCGGCGCGCTCGTCTTGTCGTACTCCTGCAGCGTGACGATGTCGCCGTGGGCACGCCCGAAGATGCCGTAGCGGAGCGTGAACCGATGGCCATGTCCCCGCTGGACGGCGAGCTTCACCGTGGGGATCGTGGAGCCGGCCGCTGTCTGGACGTTGGTGATCAGCGACGTGTGCGGCGCGGCGACGAAGTCCCAGCGCCCGGCCGGCGCGGCGACCGCGTCGACGTAGGTCTTCCGGTGGCGGGTGTCCTTGTAGACGATCCAGCCCGGCTCGATGAACCCGGGTCCATAGGTCCGGATTGCCCGACGGTCCGGGCCCATGACGATCACATCGGGGGACTTGGTCGCACCGGTGATCACGAACAGCCGGGACGAGTTACGGCTCGTCCCGCCGACCCTGACCTGGATCCCGCGGCGGCCGGCGGCGCTGGCCGTCGCCCGATCGCGAGCGCTCAGTGCAGATACGAGCGCGTCATGGCTGCACGTGGTCAGCACGCTGGTGGAGCCGTCCGACCACCGGTACAGGCCGCCGATCGAGTAGTTGACGTCGGGGATCGTGATGTTCTCGTTGACGACGTCGCCCGATGCCGTGTGGGCGATGGGTGCGTTCGCGGCAGCCGCCGGGAGGTCGGGCGCCGGCCGGTCGGGGCTCAACCAGCTGAATGCGCTCGACACTCCGCTGGCGATCGTGTTCCCGACGTTCGTGGCGGTGTTGGCGGCGCTGTCGGCGAGGTTGCTCGCCGTGCTGGAGATGTATTGCGCGGTGTTCTGCGCGGCCTGCGAGGCTTGGTTCGCCAGGTCCACAGCGGTCTGTGCGATCTGCGTCGGGGCCTGCTGCCCGAACTCCGCAATCGCGTTGATCGCCTTCGCGCCGTAGATGGCGATCGCCTGGATCACCTGGCTGCCGGGGACGGTGAACGACGCGCAGCCGGCGATGCCGTTGTTGGAGATGCCGGCCCCGCCCGTGGCGCACCCACTCGCGACGGACGGGATCTGCGCGCACACCTGGCCGGTGATCGTCCCGACGATCGACCAGTTGTTGGCGTGGCTCTGCACGACGCTCGCGTACTGCTCGGGCGTCGCGCCGGCCGGCGGCGATCCGATCGCCGCACCCTTGGGCACGAGCGAGACCCCGACGTCGCCGGTCGCCCGGATGAACCAGTTGGCGGAGTTCTGCGGGAACTGATAGTCGAAGCCGCCTCCGGCCTCCACCAGTCCGTCACCGTGGATCGTGGCCCAGGCCTGCTTGCCGGAGTTGTTCACCGGGACGTAACTGGACTTGTTGACCGCCGTGCTGTTCGGATACACCTGGGCCGGGGTGCGGTTGAACGGCAGGCCGAGCATCGTCACCCCGCCCTGGACGTTGAACAGCCAGGGCACCGTGCTCGTGCCGTCGTTGTAGCTGTCGACGTAGCGGAAGTCGCCGCTGACGACGAGCGCGGACTTGGTGCCGATCACCGGCCCGGCGCTCACCCGCACACCACCGCCGATCTCCATCGGCGGGTCGAAGTCGATCGACCCGACCTGGCCGCAGTAGGAGGGGAACGCCGTGTTCAGCGCGATGTACTGGGCGTAGTAGGTGTTGATCGTCGCGCACTCGCTGGATCGCGCGGCGTCGGTGGCGGCATCGCCGCTTGACTTGACCAGCCCGATCTTCGGGTGACTGACGTGCGGGTAGTGCGTGAACGACCCGTGGACGTCCTGGAGGAAGGCGCCGGTGTCGCCGATCGCCAGTCCGGGTGTGTTGTAGCTGGCGTCGAAGCTGATCTCGGTCGGCTGACCATTCGTGATCTGGGTGCTCGCAGAGATCCCGCCCGCGCCGGGCACCGAGAACAGCAGCGACACGAGCCAGGTGTTGGTCGAGAGCGTGAACTTGAGGTGCCCGGAGAACGCCTTGAACGGCTCCGCGACGCTGTAGTTCTTGATCACCGGCTTCTGCGATGCGCCGATCTCTGCGTCGAGCCCGTCGAAGTGGGCGCCGGAGACGTTGTCGCTGAGGATCGTCGCCGTCGCCTTGATCGTCCCGAAGAAGCTCGTCAGGGTCGGCAGCGGCAGCCCGACGGTGAAGTTGGCGTCCGAGGTCTGGTTGGAGAGCAGCACGATGGAGTCCAGTGAAAGTGCCGGCAGCCCGAGCAGCTGGCCGCCGACCGAGACCTGGAAGTGACCTGGTGAGCCCTCGTCGATCGACGTCTCACCCGGGTTCGGCGCCACGCGCCAGCTGACGGGCTGCGGGACGAACGAGGTCTGATGCTGCCCGCACGCACCGCAGCCGAGCTTCAGCCCGACGTTGCCTCCGTTCGAGGTGAGCATCCCGGTCGCCGAGTCGAGCGTGAGCGAGACGCCGGGAGCGGGATCGAGCTCGAGGCCGTCGACCTTCACGGGCGCTCCGGCGTCGCTGATCTGCCGGGTGCCGTTGGTGGTGATGCAGCCGCCGTTCAGCATCTGCATCTTCGCGTAGCCGAGCGATCCGAGGATGTTGCAGGTACCGCTGACCGCGGGAATCGTCCCCGCCGCGGTCGTGCTGTGCAGGGAGGGCGGGAAGGTGTACGGGGGGGAGCTGCCGCTCCCCGGGATATGGATACCGTAGGTGCCCGAGACGGTGACGGTCACGGTGTACGGCCCGGGGCGGGCAAACGTGTGCGAGCCGTTGACGGTGCTCGAGAGCGCGTACTCCTGGCCGCTGATCGGTCCGCAGTCGCTGAACAGGTTGCTCGTGAAGGGTTGGCAGCTGACGGCCGCGGTCGGAATCGTCACCTGATCCGGGGTGGTGCCATCACCCCAATTGATCGTTGCCGAGTAGTCGGTGAAGCCGCCGGTGTAGAAGGTGGCCACCGGCCCGGAGTAGCTCGACCCCGCCTGTTGCGCGGGAATATCGCCCTTGACCTGGACGTACAGCGTTCCATCGGCCGCGGCTCCCGCCGGAACGGCCAGCCCCACGCATGCCACACACAGGCTCAACAGCCACTTCGCCCTGCCCCTCATCGATACCCCGTTTCCGTTCCTGCTCCCACTGACGACGGTCGTATCGGCAGCGCGGCGAGGATCCGTGAGTCGCGCCCGGTCAGAGCCGTCCGAGCGGCTGCGAGCCGGGGACACGCCGAGGTGGATCGCCGATCGGGACGGTGTCAGGCGGCGCAGCGGCGCAGGTATGTCGCGCCTGTGCGCGGACCGGGGCCCTCCGTTCGCCCGAGGAGGTGGGCGGCACTGGGTTCGAACCAGTGACCTCCTGCTTGTAAGGGCGGAACCTGCAGACGCACTGAAAGCGGGGATCACCGGGTTTGCCAGGTGTCACGGAGCTCGGCGTGCCAATCAGCACGCATCACATGTGCTCGGACGTGTGTCTATGCGCTCGGATTTGGGCACCTGAAAGCGGCTAGCGCCCAATCACGGGTGATGGCTATCTGGTGCCCGGAAGCCAAGCAAGGAGTCGGCCGACCCCCTCGCGGTGGTTGCGTAGCCCAGGGCCGGAAGGCTTTGTGCCGCGCTCGCCCAGCGACCGGGACGGCTTCTGCCCGCGCGAAGGCCCAGTCGGCGCACGCCGGCGAACGGTGAGGCCCGATTGTCGCGTCAGACCTGTTGTTCATCGTCCAGTGCCGTCTGATCGCGTCGTCGGTGTGCAGCTCACAGGCTGCGCGCGTGCTGCTGGTGGCCGGCGACTCCCGGTCGTCTACCGCGCGCCGGATGCCGCCCCATGAATCGATTCGGCGCACGTGTCGGCCGCGGTCTCGTGTAGGCCGATGCCGCCGGCAAGAGCTGCATCGAGCCTGGGCCCGAATCGAGCGATCTCGCGCCGCCAATACCGTGACCAGCGCGCGAGCTCCGGAAGGCAGCCCGGGGGCGTCGTCCGGATCAACGCTGGGCCTCGATTCGACGTAGGAAGCGCACGAGTCCGGTGAAGAAGACATTGCGCGGATAGGCGCCGGCCGGATCGTTGTGGGCGTAGATTCCCTGGCGGCTGATGAGTGAAAGGTTGCGCGCGGGGATGTGGGATTGCGTGGCCAGCTGCCGCGTGGCCTGCAGGATCGACTGCCCACCCGCGGCGCCGAACGCATACATGAGCAGCTTGCGCGGGAGCCTGGCGCCCATCGTGGTATTGACGTCGAGCACCTTCTGCGCCGGCGAAGGCATGCCGTTGTTGATGGCGTCGAAGGTGTCGAGCGTCAGCCGCGCCGGGAAGTACCACTCCACGCCGTCGGCGCCGGCCACTTCGGGGCCGCCCAACATCATCGCCCACCGCCGCGGCGGGGTCACGGCACCGCTGGCGTCCCAGCCGTGGACACCTCCGACGGCGTGGGCTGATACGCCGCGGCCCTCGTGGGCCAGGACAGCAAAGATCGCCTGCCCCAGCTTCGAGGTGCTCACGTTGGTGTCGTAGGCGAACAGGGCCAGGTTGGTCAACCGGACGACCGGAGCCAGCAGCGAACCGAGCAGTGTCCTGACGAACGCCTGGCCGATGGACGGGACGTTGGGCTGCTGGACAGCGGCGAGGGCGCCGCTGGTGCTGATCAGGCCCAGGAGCTGGACGTCGCCACGCCCGGCGAGGGGAACCGTGATGCCGCCCCAGGGCGAGGTCGTCGCCCTCAGCTTGGCGAGATCACTGGTCGCCTTCGTCGTGCTTACCGCCCCCTGGAAGCTTGCGCCGTCGTCGAACACCAGTCCGGCTAGCCCGTGCGCGCCTGGCTGGCCGCCGAAGGCCCAGGTGGCATAAGCCGTGACGAGGCCGCCGCCGAGGGAGTGCCCGCTCAGCACCACCTTGCCCCCCATGCGCTCCGCCGCTCGAATCACGATCCGCAGGTCCTGGACGGCCACGTTCAGACCCCAATCCTTGGCGTACTGAACGCTGGCATCACTGGGGATGCGCACGTGGTGCTTGATCGACGAGTCGAGGATCCATTTCAGGTAGTAATCGAAGACGGCTGTCGCGTTCGCCTTGCCCTCCTTGGCTCGGGTCAGCACCGATTGGTCCTCGAGCAGGTTCTGGCGGCGTTCGACAGACCAAACCTGCCATCCCGGGAGGGTGTGCACAAGCCACTGCGCCAGCGGCACGATGTAGGCGCTGCCGGCCGTGGTTCCCGGCTCGAACACAAGCACGTTGTGAGCGCGCGCCGGCCCGATCTTGAGCACGCCGACCTTGTCGAAGCGCGTCGGTGTGCCCGGAGCGCGGAAGCCGTTCATCCACCCCACCCGCATCAGGCCGCCGCCCGGGGATGCGGCGCTCGCTGGCACCTCGCCTCCGGCCGCCAGCGTCACGGCAGCGATCGCGATCGACAGCAGATGACGTCCTCGAATCATGTGCAGCTCCCTTGGCTCTACGAATCCCGCGCTCAGACGCGCGAGCATAGCTTGACGCTCGAGGCGAAACGCTGGCTGGGATGATCCCGCGCAGGCGCTCCATCCATGGATCCCTCGCCGCGCTGTCCGCCGGGTTGTGGGCGTGCTGGGCGGCTCTGGCCGGAGCGGTCGCGGCTCCATTGGGCGCCACAGGTCCCAGACAAGCCCTTTCGATCACGTGGGCAACAGTCGGCTTTGCGCGAAAGGCCCCTCCTGCAGGCGATTCTGAAGTGGGCGGCACTGGGTTCGAACCAGTGACCTCCTGCTTGTAAGGCAGGCGCTCTGACCAGCTGAGCTAGCCGCCCGGGTCGGCCCGATGGTAAAGGCGGGCCTGGACCGGGACGGTGCGCGTGCCGGGGGTCAGCCGACCGATACGTGGTACGTGCCGCCCGACGGGTACACGTAGGCGAGCCGGCCGCCACCCGCCCGCCGGACGACGAGCGCCCGTGCACCGTGAACGCGAACGGCGCCACGGACCCGCGCGGGGATGACGACGATCGTCGCGTGCGCCGTCGACCCGAACGTGACCTGCCGGGAGGCGGCGACCATTGCAAACCGCCCCGTGGCGGCGTCATAGCGCAGGGCGCGCAGGTCGCCCGCAGTCGCGATCGGGTACGCACGTGCGGTCAGCGCGATCCGGTCGCGCTGGGGGACGCCGGGACCGAACGGTGGGCCGTACACGCCCCAGAAGGCCGTCGGGTTCGTGTCGTTGGCGTTCTCCTTCCACAACCACAGGGCGCTGCTCAACCCGAACGCGTCCTGCTCGACGTAGTGGTCGGTGAGCACGGTCGCGGTGTCGGAGGGGTTCGAGCCGAACTCGCCGACCCAGATCGGCAGGCCGAGATGCTGGGCGTCGGCGATCGCGCTCCGGTAGCCGCCATCCATCGGGAATGTCCGCGGTGTGAACGTGCGGGTGTAGACGTGGGGCTCGTAGACGACGTTGCGGTCGCCGCTCAGGCGCGACCACCGGGTCGTGATGTTGCTCACGTCGACGACGTCACGGACCGCTCCGGGCTCGATCATGAACAGCTGACGGAATCCGGGGCACGTGCCGCACGACGGAGTTGACGACCTTGGCGTAGAACGGCAACAGCACGGTGTCGTCGTTGCCCGGGACCTGGAAGTAGGTCGGCTCGTTGAACAGGTCGTAGCCGATGACCGTCGGGTCGCCGCGGAAGCGACGGGCGAGAGCGGTGACGACTCCGATGAAGTGCTCCTGGAGGCCGACACCATCGGGCGCCTTGGCGTCATGCAGGAACTTGGCGAAATCCTCCTCGACGGCCGGGTCGAGCTCTCGCGTGCCGTTCAGCGCGCACACCGGCTGGGTGTGGAGGCTCGCCCAGGCCGGCGCGCCGTCGTAACCGCGGATCCGCTGATACGGCGCGACGCAGTGGTCGGCCGATGACGAGGACAGGTATTTGCTCCACGCGTCCTGGTGCATGTCGAGGACGACGTAGATCCCGGCCGCCCGCGCCCAGCCGACGACCTGGGCGATCCGGTTGAGGTAGGTCTGGTCGATGTGGCCCGGCCGGGGCTCGAGCAGGCTCCACGACAGATTGAGGCGGATCGAGTCGTAGCCGAGCGGGCGCATCTGGTCGAAGTCCCGCCGGCACAGCACCGCACCCTCGACCGACGGGTCATCGCGCGGGCACGCGCCGCGCGCGTAGGCGGCGGGGTCGATCGGGTACGAGCGCTTCAGGTCCGAGCGCCAGTAGTCGACGAGCCCATCGACATTGACGCCGCGGAGGAGGACCTGGCGGCCCTGGGGGTCGGTGATCTGGGCGATGTGCGCGATCCCGCCGACCGGCCCGGTGTGGAGGAACTGGAAGCGCACGCTCTGTGGCGCATGGGCGGCGGCCGCCGCCGCGCCCGTCCCGGCGCCACAGGCGAGGAGGAGGGCGAGCGTGGCGGCGAGCAGGACGCGTTGCCCGAGGGCCAGCGCCGTTCGGTCGCTGCGCATCAACTCACGCCCCAGCCTTCGCCCCGAGGCTGTTCAGCCAGGCGCGGATCGAGCGGCCGGCGGGCGTGGCGACGCCCTCTGAATAGCCCGTCGTCGCGCGGGCGAGCGTGACGCCGTTGATCGTCGACCAGCCGAACTCGATGTCCGTCCCGCTCGAGGCGAAGCGGGCGATCGGCTGTCCGGCCTGGACGATCCCGATCGGCGCGATGTTGGTGATCTGCTCCGCGACGTACTGGATCTTCCCGGCATCGGGACCCTCGAGCAGTTCGTAGTAGACGAGCGGCTGGCCGGCGAACCAGTTCGGGATCGTGGCCAGGATCTTCACGCGACACGGCGCGAGGATCGGCGCCCCGACGGGCATCCGCGCGTCGACGCCCTGGTCGGTCCGGCCCCACACCGTGACGAACTGGAGGGGGTTGATGTAGTGGGCGTTCGTCACCTTGACGGCGACGAGCTCCAGCCGGAGCTCGCTCTTGACCTCGGCCAGCGAGGGCGCGTGGGCGTTCGGGTCCCCGACCGGCGTGTCGGTGGCCGGGGCCGCGACGCTCCCCGGGTCGCCGACCACCGGCTCGACCGCCTGCGGCCGAGCCTGCGGGACCGAGGGCGCCCCATTGGACGCGCTCGGTCGACCCGACTGCTCGGGGGCGCGGCTCGAGCCGCAGCCCCCGAGGGCGAGCACCGCGAGGATGACCGCCGCCCGACGCACGATCAGCTGCGGACGGGCACCGGCCCTACTTGACCAGCTTCCCGGACGGGGCGACTGCCGGCCACAGCCCGCCGTACTGGAAGATGTTGATGTTGTCGGTCTCACCCGGACGTGTGTCCGACAGATAGGTGTAGAGCGGGTGGCCGGCATAGGTCACCTGGTACGAGTGGCCGACCTTGATCTGGCCGAGCAGGTGCTTGTTGACGCCCTTGCCGGCGCGCGGCGTGCCCTTCGTCGTGACGAGCGGCCACAGCACGGTGCAGCTGCGGATCTTCACGCACACGTCCTTGTTCTTCTTGTCGGGCCCGAAGGCGTACAGGGTGTAGCCCTTGGCGTTGACGAGGATCGTGCCGGCGTGGGTGTGGCGCGCGTTGATCAGGGCGCCGAGCGTGCGGGCCGATGCGGCGGCCGGCACCAGCGCGGCGGCGGCGAGCCCAGCGACGGCGAGAGCGGTCAGGTGGCGTTTCATGTCCCCTCCTCCGGGGTCGTGTGAGTCGAAAAAACAGAGCGCGTGGACGAGCGCGCCCCGCGGCTCCTACGGTACAAGGCGCGCCGCCCGGGCTCGCCACCTGTCAGAATGAACGCGGGCGGGCAACCCGAGAGCAGCTAGCGCTGCGCGTTGTGAGGAGATGGAGATGCGTCGAAGTCTGGTAGGAGCGTGTGTTGCGATGCTTGCGGTGCTGGCCGTGGGATCGGGGACAGCGATGGCGAGCGTCGACCCGCTCGAGGGCGCACATCCGCTCGCCGGTACGCCGGCCGGGACGCAGTTCATGAAGTTCCAGGCCGGGCCGTACACGGTCACGCCCGGGAGCGAACCTGATCCTCACGCAGATCGGCAACGTGCCGAAGCCGAAGGTCGACGGCTACATGGTCCGCATGTATCCGAACCTCCACTACGCGCTGCCGAACGGCAAGTGCTGCGGCGCGATCCCGCGGGTCGACGTCGTCCACCTCCACCACGGCGTGTGGCTGTCCAACGGAGCCGCGGGTCGCGGGGAGGGCAACGGAGGCTACGGCCCTGTCTACCCGTTCATGGCCAGCGGCGAGGAGAAGACGATCTACTCGTTGCCGCTCGGGCTACGGCTATCCGATCGGGGCGAAGGATCACTGGGTCTTCAACTACATGATCCACAACCTCACGAACATCCAGAAGAAGGTCTACGTCACCTACGACATGGACTTCCTGCCCAAGACGGCGCCGGCCGCGGCCAACATCCAGGCGGTCCATCCGATCTGGATGGACGTCATGGATCACCACGTCTACCCGGTGTTCGACGTCAAGCAGGGCAGCGGCAAGAACGGCAAGTACACGTTCCCGGACATGGCGAAGAACCCGTACAAGGGCGGCGCCCCGCTCAACGAGTTCACGGTCGACCACCCGGGCACGCTGGTCGCGACGGCCGGTCACGTCCATCCGGGCGGCCTGTACACGGACCTTGATCTGATCCGAGCGGGCGCGAGCCGCAGCAGCGGCGCGTCGCCGCCGGGCGGCGAGCCGAACTCGGTCCGGCTGTTCCAGTCGAACGCGCACTACTACGACAAGCGCGGCCCGATCTCGTGGGACATGGCGATGACCGGCACGGCGTCGAACTGGCGGCCGCAGGTCCAGGCCGGCGACACGATGCGCGTCTCGGCGACGTATGAGACCAAGCGCGCCTCGTGGTACGAGTCGATGGGGATCATGGTCGTCTGGGAGGCGTGGGGCGACAAGGGCACCGACCCGTTCACGCACAAGCTGAACGAGAACGGCAAGGTCACCCATGGCCACCTCGCCGAGAACAACAACCACGGCGGGGCGCTCACGCTCTACACGAACCCGTCGAAGCTCCACAGCTGCTCCCAGGATCAGGTGACGATCGCCTCGTTCAAGTACATCCCGGGAGACCTGCAGCGCGGGCTGCAGACGTGCGTTCCGACGGTGAAGCGCGGTCAGACGATCACGTTCACCAACCAGGATGCGAGCTCCCAGGCCGAGTTCGGAGGCATCGGTGGCGGTAATCCCTTCTACATGAAGTCGATCTTCCACACGGTGACCACCTGCCAGGGCCCGTGCGGACTCGACACCGGGATTTCGTATCCGCTGGCGAATGGGCCGGGCGCCAACTACGACTCGGCGCAGCTCGGCTACGGCACGCCGGCCGCCAATCGCCTGACGTGGGCGACCCCGACGAGTCTGAGGCCGGGGACGTACACGTACTTCTGCCGGATCCACCCGTTCATGCGCGGGGTGTTCCGGATCATCTCGTAGCGGGTATCTCCTGCCCGGCGGTCGGCGCGCTGTGCGTCGCCGGCCGTCGGTGCGGGACGCTCGCTCGCGGGGCCCTTGGGCGGTGCCGGTGATCGGCGCAGTCGTCCGTGCGCATGTCAGAATGTCCGCCGGCGGGCAATCCGCGAGCGCTGCGTGGGGGAGCGCACGGTGAGGAGATGGAGATGCGTCGGAATCTGGTCGAAGCGTGTGTTGCGATGCTCGCGGTGCTGGCCGTGGGACCGGGATCGGCGACCGCACAGGTCGATCCCCTGGAGGGCGCGCATCCGCTCGCCGGTACGCCGGCCGGAACGCAGTTCATGAAGTTCGCGGCGGGGCCCTACACGGTCGTGCCGGGAGCCAACCTGATCCTCACGCAGTTCTCGGACGTGCCGAAGCCGAAGGTCGACGGCTACATGGTCCGGATGTATCCGAACCTCCACTACGCGCTGCCGAACGGCAAGTGCTGCGGCGCGATCCCGCGGGTCGACGTCGTCCATCTCCACCATGGCGTGTGGCTCTCGAACGGTGCCGCCGGACTCGGGGAGGGCAATGTCACCGGCGGCTTCTATCCGTTCATGGGAAGCGGTGAGGAGAAGACGATCTACTCGCTGCCGCTGGGCTACGGCTACCCGATCGGGGCGAACGATCAGTGGATCTTCAACTACATGATCCACAACCTCACGAACGTCCAGAAGAAGGTCTACATCACGTACGACATGGACTTCCTGCCCAAGACGGCGCCCGCGGCGGCGTCGATCCGGGCCGTGCACCCGATCTGGACCGACGTCGAGGATCACCACATCTATTCGGTGTTCGACGTCAAGCAGGGGAGCGGCAGGAACGGCAAGTACACGTTCCCCGACATGGCGAAGAACCCATACAACGGCGGCGCTCCGCTGAACGAGTTCACGGTCGACCATCCCGGCACGCTGGTGGCGACGGCGGGGCACGTCCATCCGGGCGGCCTGTTCACGGACCTTGATCTGATCCGAGCCGGCGCGAGCCGCAGCAGCGGTGCTGCCCCGCCCGGGGCGGAGCCGAACTCGGTGCGGCTGTTCCAGTCGAATGCGCACTACTACGACAAACGCGGTCCGATCTCGTGGGACATGGCGATGACCGGGACCCCGTCGAACTGGCGGCCGCAGGTCAACGCCGGAGACGTCCTGCGCGTGTCGGCGACCTACGACACCCGGCGCGCCTCGTGGTACGAGTCGATGGGGATCATGGTCGTCTGGGAGGCGTGGGGCGACAAGGGCACTGACCCGTTCACGCACAAGCTGAACGAGAACGGCCTCGTCACCCACGGGCACCTGGCCGAGAACGACCACCATGGGGCGACGCGGACGTCGTACTACACGGTGCCGTCGAGCCTGCGCGACTGCAAGCAGAATCAGGTGACGATCGCCTCGTTCAAGTACATCCCGGGGGACCTCCAGCGCGGGCTGCAGACGTGCGTCCCGACGGTGAGGCGCGGTCAGACGATCACGTTCACCAACCAGGATGCGAGCTCCCAGGCGGTGTTCAGCGTCTTCGGAGGTGGCAACGCCTTCTACATGAAGTCGATCTTCCATACGGTCACGACGTGTGCCGGTGCGTGCGGTCTCGACACCGGGATCTCGTATCCGCTGGCCAACGGGCCGGGCGCGAACTACGACTCGGCGCAGCTCGGCTACGGCACGCCGGCCGCCAATCGCCTGACGTGGGCGACCCCGACGAGTCTGAGGCCGGGGACGTACACGTACTTCTGCCGGATCCACCCCTTCATGCGCGGGGTGTTCCGGATCATCTCGTAGCCGGTGTCTCCCGTCCGGCGGTCGGCGCGCCCTGTACGTCGCCGTCCGCCGGTGCGGGATCGGCATCCGTCGCGGCGGCGGGCTTCGGGGCGGCGCTCCCGCCATCGGCGCCGGCCGCGGTCACGAGCTCGGCGATCCCGGCCTCGATCCCGCGGCACAGGACGTCGATGTCCGGGGCCGTGTCGTAGTCGCCGGTGACGCCGAACTTCAGCGTGCCGTCGTAGGAGAAGATCGCCACGCCGATCCGCACCCCGGCGGCGACGGGGACGTACGGGATCGTCTCGAGCATCCGCCGGCCGGCCAGGTACAGCGGCTGCTGCGGACCGGGGACGTTCGTGGTGACCGTCTGCAGGGCGCGCTGGGGCATCCGGAACGCGGCCCGCATTCCGAGGGCCAGCAGCAGCGCCGGCGCGAAGCCGGTCATCGAGGTCAGGACCTCGCCGGCCACCGCCTCCTGGGAGGCCTTCAGGTGCTGCATCTGCTCGGTGACCGCGCCGAGCCGCTCCGTCGGATCCTCGATCGCCACCGGCAGCTGCGCGAACATCGCCGAGACGCGGTTGTTGTAGGTGCCCTTCTCGCCGGGCCGGCGGACCGACACCGGCACGAGCGTGCGCACGGTGAGGCGGGACGGATCCTCGCCCCGGGCGAGGAGCAGCTCGCGGAAGCCGCCGGCGATCGCGGTGAGGACGACATCGTTGATCGTCCCGCCGATGCCCTTGCGGATCGCCTTCACGTCGGACAGCTGCGCATGGGCCCAGGCCCACCGCCGGTGCGGCCCGATCGGGCCGTTGAGCGAGCTCTTCTCGGCCGGGCGCAGCAGCCCGCGCATCGCGGCGGTGCCCTTGAGCGTGCTGATCATCAGCTTGGCGGCGTTCTGCGGTGCGCGGATCAGGTCCTCGATCGCGGAGACGGCGTCCGCGGGGCTGGTGAGACGGCGCGCGAGCGGCTGGGCGAGCATCTCAGCGCTCGACGGCTCGGGGTGCGGGGTCCAGCGCGGGGACGGCGCATGGTTGGGCTCGCGCTCGGAGTCGAGCAGCACCGAGAGCAGATCGGTGGCCGAGACGCCGTCGACCATGCAGTGGTGGACCTTGGAGACGAGCGCCCAGCGGCCGTCCTCGAGGCCCTCGGCAACCCACATCTCCCACAGCGGACGCGTGCGGTCGAGCTGTTGGGACATGACGCGGCCGACGAGCGTGCGCAGCTCGTCCTCGCCGCCGGGGGAGGCGAGCGCCGTGCGGCGGACGTGGTAGGCGACCTTGAAGTGCGGGTCATCGATCCACACCGGCGGCCCGAGGTGCAGCGGCGGGTAGCGGACCTTCTGCCGGTAGCGCGGAACGAGGTGGAGCTTCGACTCGACGCCCTCCAGCACCTCGTCAGGCGTCGGCGGCGGGCCCTCGAAGATGCCCACCGAGCCGATGTGCATGTGGCTGACGTCGTCCTCGATCTCCAGAAACGACGCGTCCTGGGTGCTGAGCGGTTCCATGTTGTTCTCTCCTCCCCGTGCGATTAGGGTTGGCCTCGGTGCCCACCGTACAAACACTGGACGGCCCCGTCGAGACATCCGAGCTCGGCACCGTGCTCATGCACGAGCACATCTTCAACCTCACGGCCGAGATCCAGATCGCGCACCCGGGCTTCAACGGCTGGGACCCCGAGGTGAAGGTCCCCGAGGCGCAGGCGACGCTCCGCCGGCTCAAGGAGTCCGGGGTCGACACGATCGTCGAGCTCAGCCCGATCGGGCTTGGCCGCTCGCTGCCGCTGATGCGGCGGGCGTGCGAGGGGACTGGGCTGCAGGTGATCCTCGCCACCGGGCTCTACACCTACGACGTGCTGCCGCGTCCGTGGCACTTCTCCGGCCCCGGCACCCTGCTCGACGGTCCCGAGCCGCTCGACGCGCTGATGCAGGCCGACCTCGACGAGGGGATCGAGGGCTCGGGGGTGAAGCCGGGGATCCTCAAGTGCGCGATCGACGCCGCCGGCCTCACCGAGCACGTCGAGCGGGTGGTCCGCTCCGTATGCCGCATCCACAAGGCCAACGGCACACCGGTCTGCGTCCACACCTCGGCGCCGACCGAGCGGGGCCGTGACGCGCTGCGGGTGCTCGCCGAGGAGGACGTCGACCCGGCGCGCGTGATGATCGCCCACTGCGGTGACACGACCGACCTCGACTACCTCGAGGAACTCGCGGCCTCGGGCGCGCTGCTCGGGATGGACCGCTTCGGTCTCGACATCCTGCTCCCGTTCGAGGACCGCGTGAACACCGTCGTCGCGATGTGCGAGCGGGGTCACGCCGACCAGTTGATCCTCTCCCAGGACGCGGCCTGCTTCAGCGACTGGTTCCCGCCCGGGCTGCACGAGCAGGTGACGCCGAGGTGGGACTACTTCCACGTGCAGAACGACGTGATCCCGGCGCTGCTCGAGCGCGGCGTGACGCAGGATCAGGTCGACCTGATGATGCGTGGCAACCCGCGGACGTTCTTCGAGCGCGCCTGAGGCAGAGGCGGGGCGCTCGTCGCGCCCCGCGCGACCGCTACAGCTGCATCGACTTGACGGTGAGGAACTCCTCCAGCCCGAACCGCCCGAGTTCCCGGCCGTGCCCGGACTGCTTGTAGCCCCCGAACGGGGCCAGCGGGTTGAACGCGCCGCCGTTGATCTCCACCTGGCCGGTGCGGATCCGGCGGGCGACGCGCTTGGCGCGCTCCTCGTCGCCTGACCACACCCCGCCCGCGAGGCCGTAGTCGGAGTCGTTGGCGATCCGGACCGCGTCGTCCTCGCCGTCGTAGGGCATCAGCACGAGCACGGGGCCGAAGATCTCCTCCTGGGCGATCGTCATCTCGGTCGTGACCTCGGAGAACACGGTCGGTGCGACGAAGTAGCCCTGCTCGAGCCCCTCGGGCGCCTCGGCGCCACCGGTGACGAGCTTCGCGCCCTCCTCGACGCCACGGCGGATGTATCCGCGCACACGCTCGCGCTGGGCCTCGGAGACAAGCGGCCCGAGCACCGTCGTCTCGGCGAACGGGTCACCGGGCGCGAACTGTGCGGCGACGGCGCCGGCGATCGCCTCGGCCTCGGCGAGCCGCTCCCGCGGCACGAGCATCCGGGTCAACGCGCTGCACGTCTGGCCGGAGTTGAGGTAGCACTTGGAGACACCGTCGGCGATCGCCTCCTGGAGCTCGGCGTCGTCGAGGATCACGTTCGGCGACTTGCCGCCGAGCTCCAGCGCGACCTTCTTCACCGTCCCGGCCGCGACTTCCGACACGCGGCGGCCGGCCCGGGTCGAGCCGGTGAACGAGATCATGTCGACGTCGGGATGCGCGGCGAGCGCCTCCCCGACGACCGGACCGAGCCCGGTGACGAGGTTGAACACCCCGGCCGGCAGGCCGACCGCCTCGATGATCTCGGCGAGCACGAACGCGTTGAGCGGCGCGACCTCCGAGGGCTTGACGACGATCGTGCACCCTGCCGCGAGTGCGCCCGCGACCTTGGCCGAGATCTGGTGGAGCGGGTAGTTCCAGGGGGTGATCGCGCCGACGACGCCGACCGGCTCGCGGACGATCAGCGAGTTGCCGACGTCCTGCTCCCAGGCGATCTCCTCGATCGCCTGCGGCATCGAGCCGAAGTCCATCGTCGGCAGCCCGGCCTGGATCATGTGCGAGAGGCGGAGCGGCATCCCGACCTCCTGGGCGATCAGCACCGCGATCTCCTCCATCCGCTCGCCGAGGCCGGCGGCGATCGCGGCCAGCGCCTCGGCCCGCTCGCCGACGCTCGTCTGCGACCACCCCGTGAATGCCGCGCGGGCTGCCCTCACCGCCCGGTCGACGTCCTCGGCGGTGCCCTCGGGTACCGAGCCCATCACCTCCTCGGTGGCCGAGTTGATCACGTCGAGCCGGCCGGTGCCGGTCGGGCTGACCCACTCCCCTCCGACGAAGAAGCGGTCTCGGACGGTGGGGCTCTGTGCGGTGGTGGCCATGGTGGCTCGCTCCTGATCGGTCGTCGGTCGCGGTCGTCGGTCGGCGCCCGGCTAGGCCGGGACGGCGGTTGTGGTGGCGGACACCGACGCGGCGAGTGCCTCGGCGGTCCGGTGGGCGAGGGCCATGATCGTGATCATCGGGTTCGTGCCCGAGGAGGTCGGGAACGCACTCGCGTCCCCGATCCACACGCCCTTTGTGTCGTGCAGCTCGCCCCAGGGATCGGCGACGCTCGTCGCCGGGTCGTTGCCCATGCGGCAGCTGCCCATCTGGTGTGCGGAGAACAGCTTCCAGCCACCGGCCCGGAGCGGGATCCGGCTGATCCGCTCGACGAACGGCGCGACATCGTCGCCCCACCGCCACGTCGGCATCCCGGCCGCCAGGGCCATGATCTGGGTCGCGCCCGCCGCTTCGTGCAACCGGACCTGCGCGTCGATCGCCCGGAGCGTGTTGCGCACGTCGAGCTCGTCGGTGATCGCGTAGCTCGGGACCGCCGCCCCCTGGGCGTCGACCGTCACCCGACCGTGGCCGCGGTCGCGGAGCAGGCCGATGAAAGACGCCCCATGGCTGAAGTTGGCCATCAGCCGCTTGTGCTCGGCGCCGTTCGTCCACGGCACGGCCGACGCGCCGACCCCGGTCGTGTACTGAGCCCCCTCGATCAGGAACCCGTGGCCGTCCTCCACGTTCTCGAACTCGTGGACAAGTCCGGCGTGCGGCGCGCCGCGCCACGCCTCGGTGTCCTCCGGGTAGTAGCCGAGCACCGCGGTGCACGGGTGCAGACGGAGGTAGTCGCCGGCCGCCTGGCCGCCGATCCCCGAGCGGAGCAGCAGCGCGGGCGACTCGAGCGAGCCGCAGGCGACGACCACATGCGGGGCGCGGACGGTGACCGCTGCGCTCGCTCCGGTCTCAGGATCGAGGTAACGGGCCTCGACGCCGGCCGCACGGCCGCCCTCGACGAGGATCCGCTCCGCGGTGCAGCGGGTGACGAGCGTCGCCCCGCGGTCGAACGCGTCCTTCAGGTACGTCTTCGCGGTCGAGCGCTTCGAGCCCGACTGATCGCCGAAGCCGAGGTAGCCGGCGGAGTCGAACGCGTACAGGTCGGGGTCGGTGTTGCGGTTGGTGTGGACGAAGTGCCAGCCGAGCGCCTCGGCGCCGGCCCGCATCCGCCGCTGGGAGCCGTTCAACTCCGAGCAGCGATCGTTGACGCCGAGCCGCTCCCAGACCGCGTCCAGGTGACGGTCGAAGTCGGCGCCGGCCAGCCCCTCCAGCCCGTGCTCGCGCTCCCACTGCTCGCGGACCCACGGTGTCGTGCGCAGCGAGTTGGTCCAGTTGACGACGGTTCCGCCGCCGAGACACGAGCCGGCCTGGAGCGAGATGTTGAGCTCCGCGGTGGTCTGCGGGCCGCCGCGCCAGAACAGGTTCTGGTAGGCCCACAGCTCGAGCTGCGGGAAGTCGCTCTCGTCGAAGTAGCCGCCGGCCTCCAGCACCACGACCTTCAACCCGCGCGCCGACAGCTCCCCGGCCATCACGCCGCCACCCGCCCCGGACCCGACGATGCACACGTCGGCCTCGAGCGTCGTGTCGCCGTCGGGGACGAGCGGACGCAGGGGCTTCTCTCCGGGCACCGGCAGGCCGCCCGGGCCCGGGTAGCCGAACGTCGCCCAGTTCGGGTTCTGGCCGCGCTCGTCCGGGAGCGCGTAGTAGAAGAAGATCGTCGAGGTGACGAGACCGGCGACGCCGGCCGCGGCCTCCGGACCGATCAGCGCGATGTTGCGCAGCAGCTGCTCTCGCGAGCGCAGCGAGGCCCGGAGGAACCCCTGATCGGCGAGTGCGTCGAGGAGTTGTGCGAGACCGGCCTGCTGCTCCTCGGGCATCGCGCCGAGCGCCTCCTCGAGCGCCACGGGCACCCCGATCGCGCTCGCCGTCCGGGCGAAGAACCCGTCCGGGTCGGCGTCGCGCTGCACCGCCGGGACGACGGTGTCGCAGACCGCCTTCAAGACGTCCCGCTGGACCTCGCTCAGCTCGCTCATCTCGCCTCTTCTCTCGCTCGTGTGGAGGCCTTCAGTTTCCGGGGCGGCGGAGGCCGTTGTCAAGCGGCGGCCGCCGCGGCGCATTAGTGTGCGAGTCCTGCCCCACGGGGTAACGGATACGGCAGAGAGGAGCACGAACTGAGCACTGAGACATCCAACGAGCGGGTCCCGGTCCCGCGTGATCGCGAGAACGACTACACGCGTGAGGCCGCCGCGCGACGGGCTGAGTTCATCCGCGAGCGCACCGGCGCGACGTTGGAGAACGTGGGCTCGTACTCGTTCGATCCGGCGATCGCGTCGGGGAACATCGAGCAGTTCGTCGGCGTGGCCCAGGTGCCGATCGGCCTCGCCGGTCCGCTGCTCGTCAATGGCGAGCACGCCCAGGGTGAGTTCTACGTGCCGCTGGCCACGGCGGAGGGGACGCTCGTGGCGTCCTACAACCGCGGCATGCGGCTGCTGTACGAGGCGGGTGGCGTGACCGTCACGGTGATGGCCGACCACATGCAGCGGGCGCCGGCCTTCCTGTTCGAGAGCGCGCGCGGGGCGCGGGCATTCGCGGAGTGGCTGGAGGAGAACTTCGCCGAGATCAAGGCCGCGGCCGAGACGACGACGCGCACAGGCAAGCTCCAGGAGATCGAGCGCTATTCAGCCGGGCGGATGCTCTACACGAGGTTCAACTACACGACCGGCGACGCCGCGGGCCAGAACCTCACCGGCAAGGCGACCCAGGCCGCCTGTCAGTGGATCCTCCAGAACAACCCGTCGATCGAGCGGTACTTCCTGGAGTCGAACTTCGCCACCGACAAGAAGAGCTCGCAGGTGAACATGCTGCGCACGCGCGGCAAGCGGGTGATCGCCGAGGCGACGATCCCCAACGAGCTGTTCCAGCGCGTGATGCGCTCGGACAGCGAGGTGATGTACCGCGCCCGGCAGGTGTCGAACCTCGGAGGGTTCATGTCCGGGGTCAACAACAACGGAGCGCACTCGGCGAACGGCATCACCGCGATGTTCATCGCCACCGGCCAGGACGCGGCGAACGTCGCCGAGTCCTCGGCCGCGTTCGTCTACGCCGAGCTGCGGGATAACGGCGACTACTACTACTCGGTCACGATCCCGTCCCTGATCGTGGCCACCTACGGCGGCGGGACCGCGCTCGCGACCCAGCGCGAGTGTCTGGAGATGCTCGGCTGCTACGGCTCGGGCAAGGTGCGCAAGCTCGCCGAGATCGTGGCCGCCACGGTCCTGTGCGGCGAGCTCTCGCTGGGCTCGGCGATCGTCGCCGAGGAGTGGGTCTCGGCCCACGACCTGTTTGGGCGCAATCGATAGAGAGGGAGGGTCCGATGACCAACTTCGCAGAGCAGCTGTCCGCCGCGGTCGCGGAGAACGCCGACCATCCGGCGGTGAAGCTCGACGACTTCGTCCTCACCTACGGCCAGCTCGATCAGGCCGCGGCACGTGCCGCCGGCGTGCTGCGGGAGCTCGGGGTCCAGGAGGGCGACCGGGTCGGCATGCAATTGCCGAACGTGCCGTACTTCCCGATCGTCTACTACGGCGCACTGCGCCTCGGCGCCGTCGTCGTGCCGATGAATCCGCTGCTGAAGGCGCGCGAGGTCGCCTACCACCTGTCCGACTCCGGGTCGAAGGCGATGGTCGGCTGGACGGACTTCGCCGACCCCGGCACGAACGGCGCGAAGGAGGCGGGCGCCGAGTGCCTGATCGTCGAGCCGGGGAAGTTCGAGCAGCGGCTCGGCTCCGTCGAGCCGGTGGAGAAGGTGACCCCCCGGGAGGACGACGACGCTGCGGTCATCATCTACACCTCGGGGACGACCGGGACGCCGAAGGGCGCGACGCTGATGCACTCGAACATCAGCGCCGGGGCGGAGGTCGGCCGGGATCTCGTCGACGCCGACCCGGACTCCGTCACCGTCGCGACGCTGCCGCTGTTCCACGTGTTCGGGATGAACTCGATCATGAACGTGACCGTCCGTGCCCGCGGGCTGATGACGCTGGTGCCCCGGTTCGAGCCCGGCAAGGTGCTGGAGCTGATCGAGCGCGACGGGGCGACGACCTTCGGCGGGGTCCCGACGATGTACGCCGCGCTGCTCAACCATCCCGACCGCGAGAAGCACGACATCTCCACGCTCGGCCTCTGTATCTCCGGCGGCGCACCGCTCCCCGTCGAGGTGCTGCGGGGCTTCGACGAGTCCTTCGGCGCCAAAGTGCTCGAGGGCTACGGGCTGTCGGAGACGACCGGCATGGGGACGTTCAACGTCCCCGACCGCGAGCGCAAGCCCGGGTCGATCGGCGTCCCCGTCGGCGGGACCGAGATCCGCCTCGTCGACTCCGACGACGCGGACGTCGAGGATGGGGAGCCCGGCGAACTGGTCATGCGGGGACCGTTCGTGATGAAGGGCTACTGGGGACGCGACGAGGCGACCGAGGAGGTCATGCGCGGGGGCTGGTTCCACACCGGCGATATCGCCACGCGCGACGAGGACGGCTACTACGCGATCGTCGACCGTAAGAAGGACCTGATCATCCGCGGCGGCTACAACGTCTATCCGCGTGAGCTCGAGGAGGTCCTCTATACCCACCCGGCCGTCCGCGAGGCGGCGGTGTTGGGGATCGCCCACGACTCGCTCGGCGAGGAGGTCGGCGCGGCGGTCGCGCTCAAGGAGGGCGAGGACGTCTCGCCGGATGAGCTGCGCGCGTACATGAAGGAGGAGGTCGCGGCCTACAAGTACCCGCGTCAGGTGTGGATCGTCGACGAACTGCCGAAGGGCCCGACGGGCAAGATCCTCAAGCGTGAGATCGAGGTCCCGGAAGGGACCGAGCAGAAGGCGTGACGGCGACGGTCGCACTCATGCCCAGATGACGGACGCCGTGGAGCAGGAGTTCGACGTGATCGTCGTCGGGGCCGGGCCGGCGGGCGAGATCGCGGCGGGGCGCTCCGCCGACGGCGGCCGCAGCACGGTGATCGTCGAGCGGGAGCTGATCGGCGGCGAGTGCTCGTTCTACGCCTGCATGCCGTCGAAGGCGCTGCTTCGGCCGGCCGAGCTCCTCGGCGAGACGGGACGGGTGCCGGGGGTGCGCGCGGACGGTGCCCTCGACGTCCCGGCGGTGCTCGCCCGGCGCGATCAGGTGATTCACGACCGCGACGACTCCGGCCAGCTTCCGTGGTTGGAGGACAAGGGGATCGCGCTCGTCCGCGGCGAAGCCCGGCTCGACGGCGAGCGCCGGGTCCGGGTCGGGGACGAGGTGCTCGTGGCCCGCGAGGCGGTCGTGCTGTCTCCCGGGAGCGGCACGCTCGTCCCCCCGATCCCGGGGCTCGCCGAGGCCGCGGCGTGGTCGAACCGGGAGATCACCAACTCGGAGATCGTGCCCGAGCGGCTGGTTGTGCTCGGCGGTGGCGTCGTCGGCGTCGAGATGGCCCAGGCGTGGAGCTCGCTCGGCTCGCGGGTCACGCTGATCGAGGCCGTCGACCGGCTGATCATGCGCGAGGAGCCGACAGCCTCCGCGAGGTCCGCGCCGGCCTGGAGCGGGTGGGCGTGACCGTCCGGCTGGGGGCGAAGGCGACCGCGGTACGGCGCGACCCGGGGGACGGCCAGGTGACGGTCGAGCTCGAGAGCGGCGAGTCCTTCACGGGCGATCAACTGCTCGTGGCGATCGGCCGCGTGCCGCACACCGCCGGACTCGGGCTGGAGAGCGTCGGGCTGTCCGAGGGTGATGGCCTCAGCAACGGCGCGATCGAGGTCGACGAGCGGATGCGGGTGCCGGGCCGGGACTGGCTGTACGCGGTCGGCGATGCCAACGGCCGCTCGCTGCTCACCCACTCGGGCAAGTACCAGGCGCGCGTGGCCGTCGACAACATTCTCGGGATCGACTCGATCGTGCGCGGGGAGCCTGAGACCGCGCCGCGGGTGATCTTCACCGACCCACAGGTGGCCGCCGTCGGACTCACGCTCGCCGGCGCCGAGGAGCGCGGGATCGCCGCTGAGGTGATCGACCTCACGACCTCGGGCACCGCGGGCGCGAGCTTCATCGGCCGGGGCACCGAGGGCACGACCCGGTTCGTCGTCGACCGCGAGCGTGAGGTGCTCGTCGGGGTGACGTTCGTCGGTTTCGAGGTCTCGGACTTCCTCCAGGCGGCGACAATCGCGGTGAAGGCCGAGGTGCCGATGCAGCGGCTTGCCCACGCGGTCGCCCCGTTCCCGACCCGCAGCGAGCTGTGGCTGAAGCTGATCGAGGCCTACGAGGGCCGGCGCGGACGCAGTCTGCACTCTCGATGAGACGCGGGGAGGTGCCCGAGTGAGCGATGCCGCCGAGCCCGTCTTCGATCTCGATCGGTACCTGGCACGGATTGGCCTCGCCGGCCGCGGGATCCGGCCCGGCTCGCTGACGGCGGATCGGCTGGCTGAGATCCACCGCGCCCACGCCGAGTGGATCCCGTTCGAGAACCTCGACCCGCATGCCGGCCGGGCCGTGTCGCTCGCGCTCGACACGCTCCAGGACAAGCTCGTGCGCCGCGGTCGTGGCGGCTACTGCTTCGAGCAGAACCTGCTGATGGCCGGCGCCCTGCGAGCCCTCGGCGCCGACGTCGAGTTGCACCTCGCCCGCGTGCGCTTGGGCGCGGCCCCAGGCGTCGTCCGCGCTCGCTCGCACCTGTTGCTCCGCGTCGGCTGTGATGACCGTGATTGGCACGTCGATGTCGGCTTCGGTCCCCAGACCCTGTACGAGCCGATCCCGTGGGGCGTCGGTGGTCCACACGTCCAGGCCGGCGGACGTGTCCGCGTCGTCGCCGAGGGCGATCTGCTCGTTCTCCAGGCGGAGGTCGGGGGCGGCGGCCGGGCCGCCGGGGACGGCGAGGGCGTCGTCCCGCGCGAGGGCGTCGTCCCGCGCGAGGGCGACGGCGGGCCCGAGGGCGAGGGCGGGCGCGAGGGCGAGGGCGAGTGGACCACCCTCTACGCCGCGGAGCCCGTTCCGGCCCCGCCCGTCGATCTCGTGGCGAGCAACTGGTTCACGTCGACCCATCCCGAGTCCGTATTCGTCACGGGGCTGATGGTGAGCCGATTGCGGCCCGGGGGCGAACGGGTTCTCGTACTCGGCTGGCCGGAGCCCGAGCTCCGCCGCACGGCGGCTGACAGCCAGGACGTCCAGGCGCTCACTGCGGATGAGCTCCCAGAGGTGCTCGCGCGCGAGTTCGATCTGGCCGGGGTGACGGTGATCGAAGGCCGCCTGGACATCAGTCCGGAAGCATCGGAACGGTGAGCCCGGGTCGCGCCCGACGAGCGCGCCTCGCACGACAGCCGCCGAGCCGAACCGGGAACGCACGTCGTCGACGGCGCGATCGAGCGCGACGGCGCGGTCCGGCATCAGCGTGAGCTGGATGTTCCGTTCGTCGAGGAGTCCGGTGAGCGCGACGCCGATCAGCGTCAACCCGCGCTCGGCGATCAGGGACCGCGCGGCTCGTAGCAGCGCGAGCGCCGCGGCAAGGATCACCTCCGTCCGGGTGGCGGGCTCGGGGAGCGTCCGCGAGCGGGTCGCGCGATTGAAGTCGGCGAAGCGCAGTCGGAGCACGACCGTGCGGCATGCCCGTCCCGCACCGCGCAGCCGCCGTGTCACCCGGTCGACGAGCGCCATCAGCGACCCGGCGATCTCGTCGGGCGGACGGGGCCGGCGGCCGAGCGCGTGCTGGGCTCCGATCGAGCGGCGCCGGCCCGTCGTACGAACCCGGCGTGGATCACGGTTGTGGGCCAGGGCGTGGACGTGGCGCCCGCTGCCGCGGCCGAGGACGCGGACCAATGCCGCCTCCCCCGCGGCGGCCGCCTCGCCGACGGTCGTGATCCCAACGGCGTGGAGCTTGCCGGTGTTGACCTTGCCCACGCCCCACAGCCGCTCGACCGGGAGGGGATGGAGGAAGGCGAGCTCCTCGCCGACGGCGACGAGCCGGAGCCCGTCGGGCTTGGCCGACGCGCTCGCCACCTTGGCCAGGTGTTTCGTCGCGGCGATGCCCACCGTGATCGGCAGCCCGACCTGGAGCAGGACCTCGTGCCGGAGGCTCTCGGCGATCTGGAGGGGCGAGCCGGAGATGTGCTCCAGACCCCGGACATCGAGGAATGCCTCGTCGATCGACAGCGCCTCGACGAGCGGGGCTGTGTCCTCGAACACCCGGAACACCGCGCGGCTCGCCTCGACGTAGGCCGAGAAGCGGGGTGGCACGACGGCCGCCGCCGGGCACAGCCGTCTTGCCTGGGTCACACCCATCGCGGTGCGGACCCCGCACCGCTTCGCCTCGTAGCTCGCGGCGAGCACGACGCCGGCCCCGACGATCACCGGACGGCGGAACAGCCGCGGGTCGTCGCGCTTCTCGACGGATGCGTAGAAGGCATCGAGGTCAGCGTGGAGGATCGTCGCTCCGGGCACGAACGTATGTTCGCTTTTGGCTCGGACGGAAGGGCTCGACCGGCGGCTCAACCCGTCACGCGTGCTGGGCCGCCGCGCGCGTGACGCGTGGGGCCGCTCCACGCGGCTTGGTGCGACATACGTGGCTACAAGCGTCGCGGGTGTCGCGTTATGCCGCGGAAATTCCTGTCAACCGTGGCCCCTCGCGAGGGGGACTGTCAGGATCGTCCGCGCAGCGCGGAACTTCCTGACACCGGCGCCGCAGACGCGACCATTCCCAGGATATTCCGCGCGAACAGACGCGAACGCCGCCAACGCCCTCTCCCCCAGCGGGGTTCAGATGCCGCTCACCGGCGCAGGTGTCCCGAATGGGCGCAGGCCTGCGTCAGAGCGAGCGCAACGCCGGCAGCAGCTCCCGCTCGGACCAGGCGATGAACTCACCCTGCGACTCGGCCCCGATCTGCACGAGCGCAACCTCGGTGTAGCCGGCCTCGACGAACGGCCGCAGCGCCTCGACGAACGGCTCCACGTCGGGGCCGCAGGCGATCGCGTCGGCGACCTGGTCGGGGGTGACGAACTGGGTGGCGGCGGCGAAGCTTTCGGGGTTGGGGAGGTCCGCGTTGACCTTCCAACCGAGACCGAACCAGCGGAACTGGTCGTGTGCGCGCTCCACCGCGGTGTCCCGGTCGGCGTCGTAGCAGACCGCCACCTGGCCGACCTTCGGCTTTCCGGCACCTCCGGCCTGCTCGAACATCTCGATCAGCTCGCGCTTGGGCTCAACGGCGACGAGCACGTCGGCGCGCTCGCCCGCGAGGCGGCACGAGTCCGGCCCGGAGACGGCGAGGCCGATCGGCACCCGCTGCTCGGGCAGGTCCCACAGGTTCGCCTGCTCGACGTCGAAGTACCGGCCGCGGTAGTTGAAGCTCGCGTCGCCGTCGAACAGCCCGGAGATGATGTCGATCGCCTCGGTGAGCATCGCGTGGCGCTGGCCGACGGCCGGCCACCGCTGCCCGACGACGTGCTCGTTGAGGTTCTCGCCCGCCCCGAGCCCGAGGCGGAAGCGGTTGTCGGACAGGATCTGGACGGTCGCTGCCTTCTGGGCGATCACCGCGGGGTGGTAGCGGAGGATCGGGCAGGTGACGTAGGTCATCAGCGGGATCCGCTCGGTGGCCTGGGCGGCGGCCCCGAGCACCGACCAGCAGTAGGGGGAGTGGCCCTGGGTGTCGAGCCAGGGCTGGTAGTGGTCGCTGATGACCGAGAAGTCGAACCCCGCCTGCTCGGCGGCGACGACATCGCGCACGAGCTGTTTGGGGCCTGCCTGCTCGGTCATCATCGTGTATCCGAACTCAGTCACAGCGCCGCGACTACCCGCTGCCCGACACGGCTAAGCCGGATTTGCACGGCTTCTGAATGCGTCCGGGCGATCCGGCACGATGCCCGCCCCGTGAGCGTCACCACATCCGCCCGCACCGACCCTGGACTGCGCTCCTGGCAGCGCACCGCGCTCGACGCGATGGCGAGCTGGGACCGAGGTCCGTTCCTCATCTCCGCCGCTCCGGGCGCCGGCAAGACACGGCCCTCGCTGCGCTTCGCGGCGGACGAGCTCGCCGCCGGCCGCGCGCGGAACGTCGTCGTCGCGTGCCCGACCGCGCCGCTCACCCGGCAGTGGGCCCGCGCGGCCAGCGCCGTCGGGCTCGATCTCGCTCCCGATGCCGACTCCCCTCGCCCTCCGCGGGGATTCCACGGCATCGTGGTCACCTTCGCGCGGATCGCCAAGGCCCCGAACCGCTGGCGCTCCGAGGTCCGGCCGGACACGCTGGTGATCGCCGACGAGACCCACCACCTCGGCGAGGAGCTGGCCTGGGGGGAGGCGTTCAACCGTGCGTTCGGCCAGGCCGACCGCTGGCTGCTGCTGTCGGGCACCCCGTTCCGCTCCGACGAGGCGCCGATCCCCGGCGTCCGCTACGACCGCGAAGGCGTCGCCGAGCCCGACATCTCCTACACCTACGGCGAGTCGGTGATCGACCGGATCTGCCGGCCGGTGGCGTTCGTGGCCTACGACGGCACGCTCTCGTGGCGGAGTGGTGACGACATCATCGAATCGAGCTTCGAGACGGTGCTGACCGGCCGGGAGGCGAGCCGCCGATACCGCACCGCGATCTCGACCGAGTTGCCCGACGGTCTGCCGCGGATCCTCCGCGAGGCCGACGGCAAGCTGCGGGACATCCGGGCCAGCGGCCACGCCGACGCCGCCGGACTGGTGATCGCCGCCGACTCCGAGCACGCCCGGCGGATCTCCGCCCTGCTCAAGGACGTGACCGGCCGCTCCCCCGTCGTCGTGCTCCACGCCGAGGCCCGGGCGGCGACGAAGCTCGCCGCGTTCACGAGCAGCAGGGATCCGTGGATCGTGGCCGTCAACATGGTCTCGGAGGGGGTCGACATCCCGCGCCTGCGCGTCGGCGTGTACGCGACGGCGGCCAAGACCCCGCTCGTGTTCCGGCAGATCGTGGGCCGGTTCGTCCGCACGATCCCGGGCCGTCCGGTCGACCCGAGTTGGCTCTACGTCCCGGCCGACCCCATCCTGCGCGGCCACGCCTCGACCGTCGAGAGCGAGCTGCGCCGCGCGATGCGCCCCGACGAGCCAAAGCTCGACGCCGAGTTCGACCGGCCCGACCGGCGGGAGACCGAGCGCTCCGAGACGCCGGCGTTCGTGCCGCTCAACGCCGACGTCGCGCCTCAGATGACGCTGTTCGGACCACCGACTCCGGCGCCGGCGCTCGCCTTCGGCACCGCACCTGGCGCCCCCGATCCGGACCCGGATCCGGCGGGGAGTGGTGCGGCGCCGCAATCCACCGAGGCGGCGTTCGAGCGGCGGGCCCGGCTGCGCGACGAGCGGCACCGGCTCGTCTCGGAGGTCCGGCGCCGCGACGGCAGCTCGCACCGCGAGGTGAACGCGTGGCTCAACCGCAAGCTCGGGATCACCAGCGTCGAGAAGGCCTCGCTACAGGACCTCCAGCGCTCGGTCGAGCTGCTCGTCGGCAAGCTCAGCGGCAAACGCTGAGCCAGCGGGACTAGCTCGCCTTGGCCTTCGCGCGGCGCGAGGTCCGCGGGCGCTTCGAGCGGGCGCCGGAGCGACGCCGCGACGAGGCGGCCTTGGCTCGCTGATCACGCGGGACCTCCTCACGCACGAACTGGCGGGTCAGCCGCTCGAGCTCGGCGGCGAGGAACTTCGCCATCCGCTCCTCGTCGCGCCTGATCGCGCGGGCCAGCTTTGCGGTGTCCGAGTCCCCGACGGCCTCGGCGAACGCCTCGAGCCGTGAGTACATCGCGATCTCCACATGCTCCTCGCGCAGCTCCTCCTGGGCGTTGCGGAGGTGGGTCTCGGTCTGTGAGGTGACGAGCGCCCGCGCGGTCCCGACCTGGCCCTTGACCGCGGCCACGGCCTTGCCGGCGGCTTCGCCGACTGCGGTCGGCACGCCGGGAACGTTGACCGGAGGCTCGAGGCCTCCGCCGAGCGCCTTGATCCGCCGCGCCACCTGGCGCTTGTGATCCTTGGTCTCGGTGAGGTGGGCACGGAGGCGCTTCTTGTAGGTCTGCTTCTGGGTCAGCGCGATGTGCGCCGTGAGGTCGGCCTCGAGCTCCGCCTCCTTGGCGTGAGCCTCGTTGAGCCACTGCACGAGTCGGGTGTCGCGTTCATTCAGGACTTTGGGCTTCTTGGGGCTGGGCACGGTTGGTTCCTCCTCGATCAGGTTGTGGACACGACTGCGGTGGGGCTCAGGTGCGGGAGCGGAGCTCACGCTCCGCGGCCTTGAGCACGGTGCTGCGGTTGCGGTGCATGCGCTCGTACAGCGCCACCAGCGTCAGCTGTCCCGGCTCAGCGGTCTGCAGCCGGTCGATCACGTCGCGCGCCGTGAGCTCGCGATACCCCGGCCACGGGGCGTCGACGTGGAGCTCGGCACCGGCGCCATCCTCGGCGCCCGGCTCGGCGAACGACTCGACGACCGTCGGCTCGCTGCTGACGTGTGCCGGCACCTCGACCGGCGGCGGGAACGCATCGGCCGGCGGGGCGGCCGGTGTGGCCGGTGCGGCCGGAGCGGTTGCGTCTCCCGCGACGGCCGAAGTGGTCCGCGCGGATGGCGGCTCGGTTCGATCGGGGCGGACCGGGTCCGGCGGAGGTGGGGGCGGGGTCGAGCCGCGGCCGGCCAGCCCGACGAGCAGCCCGAGCGCATCCTGCGAGAGGGACACACCTGTGCGCACCGCCGAGTGGGCGATCCGCAGGCCGAGCCGGATGGGGAGCGTGAGCGTCGAGTTCACCGTCCGGCCTGTCGTACCCAATGACACGGTCGGCCAACCGATGATCGAGCTTTCGTCCGTCCGGGTAGGTTTGGCGCGACACCTTCGGAGCTGCAGGGGCTCCGAGAACGAAAGGACTGACGTGGAGCTTGACCCAAGGGCGTTACTCGATCCGCGGCTGGTCGTGGGGACGGCGACCAAGCTGGTCGAGCGCCTCGGCGACGAGGCCTACTTCGCCGCGCTGTGTATCCGCGCCGGCATGGTCGGGCCGGAGCTCCCCCATCGAATCGCGCAACTCGTGCTCGGGTTCGAGCGCTTCGGTCTGCTCGGCGGCGCGCTCGTGGCGAGCGCGATCCGCCACGGCGACCAGGTGGCGATGGTCGACGAGCGGGGCCAGGTCACCTACAAGCAGCTCGACGATCGCGTCAACGCGCTCGCCAACGGCTGGCGCGAGCAGGGCCTCGAGGCCGGCGAGGGGGTCGCAATCCTCGTCCGCAATCACCGCGGCTTCCTCGAGTCCGTGTTCGCCGCGGCCAAGTGCGGGGCCCGCATCGTGCTGCTCAACACCTCCTTTGCCGGTCCGCAGATCCGCGAGGTCGCCGAGCGTGAGGGCACCGACCTGCTCGTGATCGACGAGGAGTACGCCGACCTGCTCGACGGTGTCGAGGTCCCGCGCGGGACCTACCGGGCCTGGACCGACGCCGAGGATGACGGCGAGGACACGCTCGAGGGTGTGATCCGGGCCAACTCCACCGACGCGCCGCCGAAGCCGGATGTCTCGCCGCGGATCACGATCCTGACCAGCGGGACGACCGGCACGCCGAAGGGGGCACCGCGCTCGGAGCCCCGCTCGCTCGCGCTGATCGGCGGCCTGCTCAGCAAGGTGCCGTTCAAGGCCCGAGAGACGACCGAATTGTGTGTGCCGATGTTCCATGCGCTCGGCTTCATGCAGGCGATCGTCGGCATCGGCCTCGGCTCCACGCTCGTCGTCCGCCGCCGGTTCGACGCCGAGGACACGCTGAGGAGCATCGACGAGCACCGGGCGAGCGCGATGGTGGTGGTCCCGGTGATGCTCCGCCGGCTCGTCGACCTCGGCGAGAAGACGATCGCCCAGCACAACCACAGCTCGCTGCGGATCATCTTCGTCAGCGGCTCGGCGCTGGGCTCCGATCTCGCTGAGCGGGCGCTGGAGGCGTTCGGCCCGGTCGTCTACAACCTCTACGGCTCGACCGAGGTCTCCTACGCCACGATCGCCACGCCGGAGGACCTCACCGATGACTCCTCCACGGTCGGCACTGTCGTCCGCGGATCGGTGGTGAAGATCTTCGACGAGGACGAGAACGAGCTGCCGACTGGCGAGAGCGGCCGAATCTTCGTCGGCAACCTGTCCCAGTTCGAGGGATATACCGGTGGCGGCAGCAAGGACTCGATCGAGGGGCTGATGTCCTCGGGCGATGTCGGCCACTTCGACGAACGGGGGCGGCTGTACATCGACGGTCGCGACGATGAGATGATCGTCTCGGGCGGCGAGAACGTGTTCCCGGCCGAGGTCGAGGAACTGCTCTCGGCGCATCAGAAGATCTCCGAGGCCGCCGCGATCGGCGTCGAGGATGAGAAGTTCGGCCAGCGACTGAAGGCGTTCGTCGTGCTGTCCGGTCGCGCGAAGCTCAGCGAGGACGACGTCAAGAAGTACGTCAAGGAGAACCTCGCCGACTACAAGATCCCGCGCGAGGTGGTGTTCATCGACGAGCTGCCCCGCAACCCCACCGGCAAGGTCCTCAAGCGCGAGCTCGAGGAGATGGGCGAGGACGAGGGGTCGAAGTCGAAGTCGAAGCCGAAGAAGAAGGAGACGGCGTCCCAGAAGTCGTGACCGGGCGCTCCCGAGGTCCCCGTAGACTCGCCCGGGTGCTGATGCCCGCATCGGAGCGCCCCCCGCGTGCTGATCCTCCCTCCCGGCCACGCCCAGGACATCCGCACCCCGCGCCACTTCAGCCTCCGGGAGCGGTGGGTGGTCGGCGGCGCGATCGCGATGCTGGCGGCGCTCGTCGTCGTGCTCGTCGTGGCGCTCAGCACCGGCGAGCACTCGAGCGGGAACGGCTGCGTGTACGTGAACCTGCCGTACTCGACCGGCGGCGCGTCGATCTACGAGTGCGGCTCGCGGGCCAGATCGACCTGTGCCTCGGTCGGCCAATCCGGGGCCTTCACCGGGCCCGCGGCCCAGGCGGTGAGCACGCAGTGCCGGAAGGCGGGCCTGCCCGTGGGACGCGCCGGCGCGTGAGCGACGCCGAATCGCGGGCGGCCGCGTTCCGGGCCGAGTTCCCGGTGCTCGAGCGCGTGAGCTACCTCAACGCCGGCACCGAAGGACCGGTTCCGGGCCGGGCCGCGGACGCCGCGCGGGAGCGGCTGCGCCGGGAGGTCGAAGAGGGCCGCATCGGCCACGCCTACCACGAGGAGGTCGGCGAGCTCGCCGATCGCCTCCGGGCGGGCTACGCCGCCGTGCTCGGGGCCGCGCCCGAGCAGGTCGCGATCACCGGCTCGACGACGGACGGGGTCAACACCGTCCTCTCCGGGCTCGACCTGCGCCCCGGCGAGGAGATCCTCACCAGCGACGAGGAGCATCCCGGACTGCTCGCACCGCTCGGCCGCGCCCGCCGCCGACACGGCGTCGAGGTCCGGGTCGTGCCGTTTGCCGAGCTCCCGGGCGAGGTCGGACCGCGCACCCGGCTGGTCGCCTGCTCGCACGTGTCGTGGGTCGGGGGCAAGGTGATCGACGTCGCCGCGCTGCGTGCCACCGGGGTGCCGATCCTGCTCGACGCCGCGCAGGCGATCGGCACGATCCCGCTCGACCTCCCGGGGCTCGGCGTCGACTTCTACGCAGCCTCGGGCCAGAAGTGGCTATGTGGCCCGGAGGGGAGCGGCTGCCTGTACGTGAAACCCGAGCGGATCGAGGAGCTGCTGATTCCGTGGCCGGGATACGGCTCGCTGGAGGACTCGTCGCTCGCGCTCGAGCTCGCGCCCGCCGAGGGGAGCCGGCGCTTTGACCACGGATATCCCCCCGGGCTGCGCAGTGCGTGGGCGCTCGCGTCGCTCGCGATGTTCGAGTCAGCGGGGTGGTCGTGGGTCCATGAGCGGGCACGGACCCTCGCGGCGGGTCTCGCCGACCGGCTGCGCGAGCGTGGCCTCGATGTCGCACCGCGGGGCGAGTCGACGCTCGTCGCCTGGGACACCGCCGATGCCGAGGCCGAGGTCGAGCGGCTCGCCGGGGAGGGCATCCTCGTGCGGAGCATTCCCTCGCACGGGCTGATGCGGGCGTCGGTCGGCGCGTGGAGCTCCGAGGAGGAATTGGAGCGGCTGACCACGCTCGCCGGTTAGGCTCTGAGGCGGGGAGCGTCGAGGAGAGAGGAGCTGACGTGCTACGAGTTGCGCTGTACCGGAGTGCCATGGTCCTGTTGGGGACCGGAGCGATCTGTGCCGGAGGGGCCTCGTCGGTCGCCTCGGCCGTCGCGCCTGCGGGGAGCACCGCGACGCCTGCGGCCGACTGCCAGCCGTACAGCGCGACGCCGTGCCTGCTCCCGTTCCCGGACAATCGGATGACGCGGCGGGACTACTCGACGCCGACCAACCGGCGGCTCAACCTCCCGGCGAACGCGATGCCGATCAACACGAGCGGCGTCAGGATCGGCCCGGCCGAGTACGACCGGAACGACGGGTTCAGTCCGGGGAGCGCGCTGATCCTCCACATCCCCGGGCTCGACAACACCCAGGCCTTCGCCAGAACGAACCCCGTCGGCGTGCTCGACATGGCCCGCGCCTACGACCGGCGCACGCCGATCGTCGTGATCGACGAGCAGACCAAGCGGCGCCAGCTGATCTACACCGAGCTCGACGGCAACGCCACGACGGCGGCCAACACCAACCTGCTGATCCACCCGGGCAAGAACTTCCTCGAGGGCCACAGCTATGCCGTCGCGCTCCGTGACCTGCGTGACTCCACGGGCCAGCCGATCGCGGCACCCGACTGGTTCGCCCGTCTGCGCGACCACCGACGCCTGCTGCCGGCCGAGATCGGACAGCGGGCCCGGTACCGCCAGATCTTCACGGCCCTGCGGCACGCCGGAATCGGACGCCGGAACCTGTACGAGGCGTGGGACTTCACCGTCGCCTCCGAGCGCAATCTGAGCTCGCGGCTGCTGTCGATCCGGAACCGCGGGTTCGCCCAGCTCGGCGACTTCAACCTCGCCGACGGCCGCGTCCGGGGCAGCGCCCCCGGGTACCAGGTGACGGGCGTCGACACGCTCCAGCCCGGTCTCCAGCGGATCAAGGGCTCGTTCTCGGTCCCCTGCTACCTCGTCACCTGTGGCCCGACCGCGACGACCCCCTTCCACTACAGCAGCACGTCTCTCGACGCACTGCCGACGCAGACGCCCGGCAACGTCGCCACCGCCCTGTTCGAGTGCATCGTGCCGAGCTCGGCCACGCCGACCACCCCGGCGCGAATCTCGCTCTACGGTCACGGCCTGCTGGGGTCGCGCACCGAGGTCGAGGCGGGCAACGTGCGCGCCATGAGCACCGAGCACAACGTCGTGTTCTGCGCCACCGACTGGTGGGGGCTGGCCGAGGGCGACTACGGGCTGGCGATCACCGCGCTCCAGGACCTCAACAAGTTCCCGGCGCTCGTCGACCGCCTGCAGCAGGGGGTGCTCAACACCCTGTTCCTGGGCCGGCTGATGCTCAACCCGGCCGGGTTCGCCCAGGCCGCGGCGTTCCGCAGTTCGGGCACGCCGGTGATCGACACCTCCCACCTGTACTACGACGGCAACAGCCAGGGCGGCATCGAGGGCGGTCTGACGACGGCGGTCGCGCCGGACTTCCGCCATGCCGTGCTCGGCGTCAGCGGGATGAACTACGGCAACGCACTCGTGCAGCGGAGCAGCGACTTCGTGCAGTTCTCCACGCTGCTCGACGCTCTGTATCCGGACCAATCCATGTACCCGGTGACGCTCGACCTGATCCAGCAGCTCTGGGACCGCGGCGATCCCGACGGGTACGCCCAGCACATGACGACGGATCCGCTGCCGGACACGCCCTCGCACACCGTGCTCATGCAGATCGCCTACGGCGACCACCAGGTGAGCATGTACGCGGCCGCGATCGAGGCCCGCACGATCGGCGCCTCGGTCCATGTCCCGGCGCTCGATCTGACGACGAACCGCTTGCGGGACCGGAACCTGTTCTTTGGGATCCCGTCGATCAACCACTATCCGTTCGCGGGGTCGGCGATCGACATCTGGGACAGCGGACCCGGGATCGTGCAGCCACCACCGATCGGCAACGTGCCGCCGCCGGCCGAGAGCTCGACGAATCAGGATCCGCACGAGCACGTGCGCAGCACCCCGGCCGCGCGGGTCCAGAAGTCGGACTTCCTGCAGCCGTTCGGCCGGGTGGTCGACGTCTGCGGCGGCGCCCCCTGCCGGAGTTCGGTCTACACGCCGTAAGCGAAGCTCAGCCGGCGACCCGGTGCGGGTGGGTGTAGACGTTCACCCGCCCGCCCCGGGCGAACCCGCACAGCGTGAGCCCGCGGTCGCGCGCGACGTCGACGGCCAGCGAGGACGGCGCGCCGACGCCGACGAGCACCGGCGCCCCGGCCACGGCGGCCTTCTGCACGAGCTCGAACGACAGCCGGCCGCTCACACACAGCACGCGCTCGCCGAGCGGGATCGCTCCGTCGAGCAGGGCGTGGCCGAGGACCTTGTCCATCGCGTTGTGACGGCCGACGTCCTCGCGGGCGAGGACGAGGCTCCCGGAGGCCGTGAACAGACCGGTGGCGTGCAGGCCCCCGGTTCGCTCGAAGCCGGGCTGCTCGAGGCGGTCGGGAAGCCCGGCGAGGAGCTCGCGGGCGATCCGCGGCCCGTGCGGGAGCGGGCGACTGACGACCGCGACCTCCTCCAGCGCGCCCTTGCCGCACACCCCGCACGAGGAGGCGGTGTAGAAGCGCCGGCGCGCCGGGTTGCCGAGCAGTGGGCCGGCCACATCGACGACGTTGACGGCGAGATCCTCCGAGGGGCCGGCGGCGTGCGGCCGGTCGATCAGGCCTTCGCTGAGCAGGAAGCCGAGGGCGAGCTCCTCGTCGTGGCCGGGGGTCCGCATCGTCACGGCGAGCGGTTCGCCATCGACGCGGATCTCGAGCGGCTCCTCGACGGCGACGAGATCCTCGCCGCCGTCGACGACGACGCGGACCGCCGAGGATTCGGTGCGCACCGAATCCGTCGTGCTCAGCCTTCCGCGGCGGCGATCGCCGCCTCGAGCGGGCCGTTCGGCGAGGGAACGGCGGGCCCGTGGCCGACGACGAGCAGCGAGGGGTCGAGCTCCCGGATCGCCCGGGCCGACTCGACGTCCTTGGTCTTGTCCCAGGTCGCCATCGCGGCGAGCGGGAACCGCCAGTAGAAGTGGTTCGAGACCTGGAGCGAGCCGAAGCTCGTCAGCGTGTCGCCGACGATCACCGAGCGGTCGCGGGTGTCGAGGAACGAGACGTGACCCGGGGTGTGCCCCGGCGTGGAGATCACCTGGAGGGACCCGACGCGGTCGCCGCCGTTCAGACGCACGTCCGGCACGGTCTTCAGCTTCGGCCACGAGCCGGGCACCTTCTGACCGCCGGTCACATCCTCGCCGGCGAGGATGCGGGCATCGAGTTCGGGCATCAGCACCTGAACGGCGTCGCCGAGCTGCTCCTTGAGTGCGTCGAGCGAGCCGACGTGGTCACCGTGGCCATGGGTGAGCGCGATCCGCTTCAACTCCCCGCCGGCCTGGCGCGCGGCGACGATGATCTCGTCGGCGGCCCTCAGGGCCGTGTCGACGAGCGTCAACCCATCGTCCTCGCGCACGAGGTAGGCGTTGATCCAGCCCCACTTGGTCAGCTGGGTCAGATTGTCGGTCACGGAGGTCAGTTTCATGGCCTCATTGTTACCCGTGCCGTCAACCGGCCGAACGTTGCCGCCCGGCGATCTCGGTTCAGCTCACCGCCGCGGCGACGCTGAGCTCGGTCTCGAGCGGCTGGGCCTCGCGCAGCAGCTCGCCCTCTGAATCGATGCGGTAGGCCCCGGTCCGGGCCAGCGGGGGCGAGTAGACGTGGATCGAGACCGCCGGGACCGAGCCGGTGTGGCGGACCCTGTGGATCGCCGTCGCCGGGACCGTGAACACCGACCCCGCTCGCACGACCCGCGAGGTGGCGTCGCGACCCACCCGGAGCCGGTCCTCGCGGACCTCGCCGGCGAGCACGGCGACCGCAGCCGCGGCGTCGTCGTGGTCGTGGAAGCCGGTGTCGTGGCCGGGGCCCCAGCAGATCAGCCATGCGTTGGCCTCCTCGCCGTCCCAGATCTGGGCGTACACGCGTGCGTCATCGCGGTGCTCGACGAGGTGCGCCCACCGCTCGGTGTCGGCGGCGAGCTCGGCGACGAACGCCTCGAGCCGCTCGGGCGCGAGGCTCATGCGCTCGCCCCAGCGGGCAGGCGGGCCAGGAGTGCGGCCGCGTTGGCCTGGTAGGCCGCCCGACGCGCGAGCGTCGGTGGATCGACGACCGGCCGGTCGGAGCCGTAGACGAGCCGGTCCTGCCCGACAACCGCGGCCACCGCATCGACGAGGGCCGGACCGGAGCCGGAGGTGTCGTAGTGCGTGCGCGGGTCAGCCGGATCGACCGGCGGCCCGCCGCGCAGCCGGAGCCGCTCCGCGAGGAGCGGCGCGCCGCCGGCGAGCATCGCGAACACGACCACGAGCGACGGGTGCGCCCGCCGACCGGCGCTGGCGAACGTCAGCCAGGCCGCCTGCATCTCGGCGACGTAGCGCGTCAGCGCCGGCCACCACAGCGGATCGGTGAGCGATGGGGCGGCCGGGCGATCGCCGTGGCCCGGGCCTGGGTGCACGAACAGGGGTGCTCGATGCTCGGCGAGGCGCGCGAGCGCCGGCTCGAGCTCCCGGAGCCGGTCGTGGTCGGCGAGTGCGCCGGCGGGAACCGAAATGCCGACGCAGCCCCGGTCGAGCAGGACGTCGACGTCCTCGGGCCCGGCTCCGTCGAGGGGCAGCGGTCCCCAGGCGGCGAAGGCGTCGCCGAGGGCATCGACGCCGGCGAGGTGCGCCTCGATCAGCGGTTCGGAGGCGGCGCGAGGCAACGCCTCGATCCCGATCGGGCTCGACAGCGCGATCACCGCCCGGGAGACCCCATCGGCGCCCATCTCCGCCGCCCGCAGCTCGGGCCGCTGGGCTGCGCGGTCGATCACGTACGGCTGCTCTCCAGCGGTCATCAGCACCGCTCCGCACTCGGTCTCACGGACGAACGGTGGGCAGTCGCGCTCACCGAGCGCTTCGAGCAGCGGGGCGGTCCACAGGTGTTGATGAAGGTCGACGGTCACAGCAAATCCTGACTAACTCGACCAACTTTATCAGGATTGTCGGTCAGGCCGTGAGTCACAGGGCCGGACCGGTGCCGATGGCGCGAGATCAGGCCGGTCCGTCACCTCCATCCGCAGCAGGTCCCCGCGCAGGCGCAGCGTGAGGCTGATCGATCCCGTCCCGTGCAGATACGCGTTGTTGACGAGCTCGCTGACCACGGTCTGGGCGTCCTCGAGCTCGCGATCCGCGAGCCGGTTGCCGAACCGCTCCGCGAGCACGCTGCGGGCGACGGCGCCGGCCGCGGGACCTCGGGGCAGCTTGGTCACGCTCACTGTTGGCACACGGCCAAGAGTGCTAGATTTGAAGACCGCCGCCGCCCGTACTCGACGCGACGCGCGCCTCTCAAGCACTCTGACCCAAGGAGTCATTCGATCATGGCCGCCAGCGAAGCTCTGGTCTTCGACGCGATCCGTACCCCCCGGGGCAAGGGGAAGGTCAACGGATCGCTGCACACCGTCAAGCCGGTCGACCTCGTCGTCGGCCTCATGCACGAGTCACTCGTGCGCAACGAGTCGTTCGACCCCAATGCGGTTGACGACGTCGTCCTCGGCTGCGTGTCGCCGGTCGGCGACCAGGGCGCCGACATCGCCAAGACCGCCGCGATCAAGGCCGGTCTGCCGGACACCGTCGCCGGCGTCCAGCTCAACCGCTTCTGTGCCTCCGGCCTGGAGGCCGTCAACGTCGCCGCGCAGAAGGTCGCCTCCGGCTGGGAGGACCTCGTGATGGCCGGCGGCGTCGAGTCGATGAGCCGCGTCCCGATGGGCTCCGACGGCGGGCCGTGGGCGATGGATCCGGAGACGAACTACGACACCTCGTTCATCCCCCAGGGCGTGAGCGCCGACCTGATCGCCACGGTCGAGGAGTTCAGCCGTGAGGATGTCGACGGCTACGCCGCGCGCTCGCAGGAGCTGGCGGCCAAGGCGCAGGCCGAGGGCAAGTTCGACGGTCAGGTGATCCCGGTCAAGGACATCAACGACAACGTCGTCCTGGAGAAGGACGAGTTCATCCGCCCGGGCACGACGGTCGAGACGCTGTCGGGCCTGAAGCCGTCCTTCCAGATGATCGGCGAGATGGGCGGCTTCGACGCCGTCGCGCTCCAGAAGTACCACTGGATCGAGAAGATCGAGCACGTCCACACCCCGGGCAACTCCTCCGGGATCGTCGACGGCGCGGCGCTGATGCTGATCGGCAACGAGGAGGCCGGCAAGAAGCACGGGATGGCGCCGAAGGCGCGCATCCTCGCCACCGCGCTGTCCGGTGCCGACCCGACGATCATGCTCACCGGCCCCGCGCCGGCGAGCCGCAAGGCGCTCGACAAGGCCGGACTCACGGTCGATGACCTCGATCTCGTCGAGATCAACGAGGCGTTCGCCGCGGTGGTCCTGCGGTTCGTCCGCGACATGGGTCTCGACATGAACAAGGTCAACGTCAACGGTGGCGCGATCGCGATGGGCCATCCGCTCGGCGCGACCGGCGCGATGATCCTCGGCACGATGATCGACGAGCTCCACCGCACGGGCGGCCGCTACGGGCTGGCCACGCTGTGCGTCGGCGGCGGCATGGGAATCGCGACCGTCGTGGAGGCGCTCTAAATGGCTGAGTCGACCACGATCCGCTGGGAGCAGGACGAGGACGGAATCGTCCTGCTCACGCTCGACGACCCCAATCAGTCGGCGAACACCATGAACCAGGCCTACAAGGACTCGATGGCTGCGACCATCGATCGCCTCGAGGCCGAGAAGGACTCGATCACGGGCGTCGTGATCACCTCCGGCAAGAAGACCTTCTTCGCCGGCGGCGACCTCAACGACCTGATCCAGGCCACGCCGGCCGACGCGCCGCAGATCGCCGCGGAGGTGCGGGGGCTGAAGTCACAGCTACGCCGCCTCGAGACGCTCGAGAAGCCGGTCGTCGCCGCCATCAATGGCGCGGCGCTCGGCGGCGGCCTGGAGATCTGCCTCGCCTGCCACCACCGCGTCATCGTCGACGACTCGAAGGCCGTCGTCGGCTTCCCGGAGGTCCAGCTCGGCCTGCTGCCCGGCGCCGGCGGCGTCGTGCGCACCGTGCGGATGCTCGGCATCGCCGACGCGCTGCTGCAGCTGCTCATGCAGGGCCAGCGCCTGCGGCCGGCCAAGGCCAAGGAGCTCGGCGTGGTCGACGAGGTCGTGTCCTCGGTCGATGAACTCGTGCCGGCGGCCAAGACGTGGATCAAGGCCCGTCCGGCCGACGAGCCGACGGTCCAGCCGTGGGACGTGAAGGGCTACAAGATCCCGGGTGGCACGCCGTCGAACCCAAAGCTGGCTCAGAATCTGCCTGCTTTCCCGGCGAACCTGCGCAAGCAGATCAAGGGTGCCAACTACCCGGCCCCGCACCACATCATGTCGGCCGCGGTCGAGGGCGCCCAGGTCGACTTCGACAACGCGATCGAGATCGAGGGCCGGTACTTCGTCGACCTCGTCTGCGGACAGGTGTCGAAGAACATGATCCAGGCGTTCTTCTTCGACATGCAGGTCGTGTCGGGTTCGCGCGGTCGCCCCGACGGCATCGACACGTTCACGCCCAAGAAGATGGTCGTGCTCGGCGCGGGCATGATGGGCGCCGCGATCGCCTACGTCTCGGCGAAGGCCGGGATCGAGGTCGTGCTCAAGGACGTCGACCAGGCCGCCGCCGACCGTGGCAAGGGCTACTCCGAGAAGCTCGTGGCCAAGGCCGTCGAGCGCGGTCGCTCCACCCCGGAGCAGGGCGAGGCGCTGCTCGGCCGGATCACGCCGACGGCCGAGCCCGCCGACGCGGCCGGGGCCGAGCTCGTGATCGAGGCCGTGTTCGAGGACCCGACGGTGAAGGCCCAGGTCTTCGCCGAGATCGAGCCGCACCTCGCCGACGGCGCGCTGCTCGGCTCCAACACCTCGACGCTGCCGATCACGCAGCTCGCCGAGGGCGTCAGCCGGCCGGAGGAGTTCATCGGGCTGCATTTCTTCAGCCCGGTGGACAAGATGCCGCTGCTGGAGATCATCAAGGGTGAGAAGACCTCGGACGAGACGCTGTACCGCTCGCTCGACGTCGCCAAGCTGATCAAGAAGACCCCGATCGTCGTCAACGACAGCCGCGGGTTCTTCACCAGCCGCGTGATCGGCACCTTCATCAACGAGGGCATCGCGATGCTCACCGAGGGCGTCCCTGCCCCGACGATCGAGCAGGCCTCCTCGCAGGCCGGCTATCCGGCGCCGGTGCTCCAGCTCTCCGACGAGCTCAACCTCAAGCTGATGCGCAAGATCCGCGTGGCGGCGCAGCAGGCCGAGGAGGGCGGCTCGAGCGGCTGGGACTCCCATCCGTCGGAGACCGTGATCGACCGGATGCTCGACGAGTACGACCGGCCCGGCCGTCTCGAGGGCCGGGGCTTCTACGAGTACGCCGACGGCAGGCGGGTCGGCCTGTGGAAGGGCCTGCGCGATGCCTTCCCGGTCGTCGAGGACCCGAGCACGATCTCGCTCCGCGACCTCGAGGAGCGGATGCTGTTCATCGAGTCGATCGAGTCGGTCAAGTGCCTGGACGAGGGCGTGATCGAGTCGGCGGCCGACGCCAACATCGGCTCGATCCTCGGCATCGGGTTCCCCGGTTGGACCGGTGGTGTGCTCCAGTACATCAACGGCTACACCGCGCCTGACGGCACGATTGGCCCCGCGGCGTTCGTCGCCCGGGCCAAGGAGCTGGCCGAGCGCTACGGCGACCGCTTCACCCCGCCCGCCTCGCTGGTCGAGAAGGCCGAGCGCGGCGAGCGATACCTCGACGACGTTCCCGTCGCGGCCTAGCTGAGGCGGCGAGGGCGCCCCCGGCCGGGGGGCCCCTCGCGCGCCGCGACCACGCGCGGACCCTCAAGCCTCGGCCCCCGCCCGCCGATCTATTCGGCGAGCCCGCTGCGTGAGCGGGTCGACCACGGCAGAGGAGACGTCGACGATGAACAAGGTGGTCTTGCGGCTCGGGCTGGCCATCGCCGTCCTGGCGGCCACCGCGGCCGTTGCACTCGCCGCGGCCACCCCGAAGCTCGGCGGAACCTACGTCGGCAAGACCTCGCACAACCGCGCGGTGCGGATCGTGCTCGACAAGCGCGCGCAGCGGAACGGCACGATCAAGGGCCTGTTCATCCTCTGCGGCGCCAAGTTCCACATCTCGGTCGTCCACGGTCACTTCGGCATCCACACCACGACCGCCGGCGGCCTGGTCAGCACGTTCCGGGCCAAGGGCTCGTGGAGCTCGCGCACGATCATCCTCGGTGAGGTCGACCTCGACTTCACCTCCAACTGCCAGGGTCTGCCCGGCCCGTTCTCGGCCGCTCTGCGCTGACCGGCGGTCGGCGCGTCGCGCACGCCGGACGCCCTGCTGGCACGGGCCGGCACCCGGGGCTGCCAGAATCGATCGTCGCGGCGGTGCTCGTCGCGCTCTGATGCCGCGGGGGCATCTCCAACTCACGGGGGACGGCGATGGCGAAGGTGGTGATGGTGGTACTGGCGGCGCTCACGCTCGGTGGGTGCGCGCAGTGGGTCACCTACCACGGCGACGCGGGCCGCAGCGGCGCCGATCCCGACCGGGGCGCGCCAGTCGCGCCGACCGTCGCCTGGCACAGCCCGACCCTCGACGGGCAGGTGTATGGGGAGCCCCTGATCGTCGGCCCGCTCGTGTTCGCGGCCACCGGCAACGACACGGTCTACGCGCTGAACGCGAGTACCGGGGCGATCCTCTGGCAGCGCCACCTGGCCACCGCGGTACCGGCGAGTGCCGTGCCGTGCGGCGACATCGTCCCGACGGTGGGGATCGTCAGCACACCGGTGGTCGATCTCCATGCGGGGTCCTCGGGCACCGTGTTCGTCGTCGCCGACGTCTGGGACGGCTCCCACGCCCACCACGTGCTGTTCGGGCTCGGTCTGTCCAACGGCGTTCCGACGATGTTCCGCGGCGTGGACGTCCCCGGTCCCGGTGGGGGCGCCAACCCCGAGTTCATTCCGCTGAACCAGCTCCAGCGTGCCGCACTGGCGATCGCCGGGGGCAGAGTCGTCGCCTCGTTCGGTGGCAACGACGGCGACTGCGGTCACTACCACGGCTGGGTGGTGTCGAGCACCGAGAACGGGAGCGGGTCGCTGGCGAGCTACCAGGTCGGCCACGGGGTGGCGGGGGACGTCGGCGGGGCGGTGTGGGCCGGCGGTGGCGGTCCGCCGGTCGACGGGAGCGGCGACCTCTACGTCACCACCGGTAACGGCAGCTCGACCACGACCTACGACCACGGCAGTTCGGTGATCAAGCTCGATCCCTCGATGCACGAGCTCGACCACTATGCGCCCTCGACGTGGCCGATCCTCAATGCCGGGGATCTCGACCTCGGATCCGCCAGCGCGATCCTGCTGCCCAACAACCTCGTGTTCACGGCCGGCAAGGACGGCATCGGCCGGATCCTCCTCGATGCGACGAACTACATGGGCGGCACCGGTGTTCCCGGCAAGCCCGATCCGTCGCGGTTCCACGCCCCGGTGTGCGGCAGCGACAACAACGGGAGCTACGGCGGGCCGGCGTATGCCGGAGGGAAGCTGTTCGTGCCGTGCGGGAGCGGCGTGCAGGCGCTGAGCGTCAACCCCTCGGCGATGACCTTCAGCAAGCTGTGGACGGGTCCGGGCATCGCCAACGGGCCGCCGATCGTCGCCGACGGGATCGTCTGGGTGGTCGCCTGGGGCGGTGCCGGGACGCTCTACGGCCTCGACGAGTCGACGGGCGCGATCAGGTTCCAGGCCTCGGCGCCCGGGTTGCAGCACTTCGCGACGCCGGCCGCCGGCGATGGCCATCTGGTGCTCGCGACCGGCAACCGGCTCGTCGCCTACCGCATCTCCGCAACGGCGGGCTGAGGTCTCGGCGCGAGCCGCGTTCTCTACCGTCCTCCGCTGTGCGTGCGATCCCCCAGCCCGGCACCGAGGTGACGATCCTGGACCTCGACGCCCGGGTTCCGGGCGTCGTCACCGAGGTGTTCGACGGCGGCCGCCGGGTGCGGGTCCACGGCGAGGACGGCCGCGAGCTGGACTTCGCTCTGCGCGGGGCGAGCGCCACGTTCACCGCGGCGCCGGACAGCAACTGGCCGCGGCTCAGCTTTCGCACGGACTGAGCGCCCTCACGGCGTTCACCGGTTGGCCACCAGCTCGCGCTGTCCGCCCGCGATGATGCCCGGGCGTGTTCACCGCGACCACCGCGATCCTGCTGATCCTGCTCGGCTTCCTCGTGGGGACGTTCGGCACGCTCGTCGGGGCTGGCGGCGGCTTCATCCTCACGCCGGTCCTCCTGCTGATCTACCCCAGGTCGACTCCGGCCCTGATCACTGCGATCAGCCTCGTCGTCGTGTTCTTCAACGCCACCTCGGGCACCCTCGCGTACCGCCACCAACGGCGCATCGACTACCGCTCTGGGCTGCTGTTCGCGGCCTGCACGCTCCCGGGATCGGTGCTCGGGGTGCTCATGGCCAACGCCGTCTCGCGGCCGACGTTCGATGTGCTGATGGGGATCGCGCTCACCGCGCTCGCGATCTGGCTGCTCGTCGCAGGGCGCGCGCCGGAGGCGGAGCCGAGCGGTGACGGGGTGCAGCGGGCGATCACCGACCGAACCGGGACGATCCACCGCTACCGGCCGCGGGTGCGGCTCGGCGCCGTGCTCAGCGTCGGGGTCGGCTTCGTGTCGAGCTTCCTCGGGATCGGCGGAGGGGTGGTCCACGTCCCGCTGATGGTCGGGCTGCTCCGGTTCCCCACCCATATCGCCACCGCCACGTCGCACTTCGTGCTCGCGTTCATGGCGTTCATGGCCACGATCGTCCACGTCGTCGCGGGCACGTTCCATGGCGGCCTCGGCCTCCGGCGCGCCGCCTCGCTGTCGGTTGGGGTCATCGGGGGGGCGCAGCTCGGCGCCTGGCTGTCCTCGCGGACGAGCTCACGGACGATCGAGCGGCTGCTCGCCGCCGGGCTGGTCGTGCTCGGGATCCGGCTGATCCTCAGCGTCGTGCTGTAGCCGCCCGACGGTTCAGAGCAGCCCGAGCGCCTCGAGTTCGCGGCGGAGCTGCTCGGGGGACTCGAAGCGGATCGTGGTCAGGCCGAGCGTGGACGCGGTGGCGATGTTCGCCGCCGAGTCGTCGATCGTCAGCGTGGTCGCCGGATCGAGGCCGAGCCGGTCGAAGGTCACGCGGTAGAGCTCCGGGTCCGGCTTGGCCAGCCCTTCGTGGGCCGAGACGACGGTGCCGTCGAACCAGTTCATGAACGGGTAGCGGGCGACGCGCCGCGGATACGTCTCGTGCTCCATGTTGGTGAGCGCGAAGCACGGCATCCCGGTCGCCCGCAGCTCATCCAGGATCGCCACCGTCCCGGTGATCTCACCGGCCTCCATCTCCTCGCTGCGCTCGCCCCAGGCCGCGATCTCGTCCCGATACTCGGGATGGCGCGCGGCGAGCGCGGGCAGCGACTCGGCGAACCGGACGCCGCGGTCGTGATCGGCGTGCCACTCCATCGTGCACACCTCGCCGAGGAACCGCTCCATCTCGACCCCGTCCGCGAACACGGTGCGGTACAGGTGGCGTGGATCCCAGTCGAGCAGCACGCCGCCGATGTCCCACAGAACCGCCGTGATCCTCCGCTCGGCACCCATCGCCGCGAGACGCCCGCGCGCTGAGAAGCTCAGGCCCGGCTCAGGCCGTAGTCGCGCAGGTCGAACCGGACGCTCCGCCACGCCGCCTCGAGCGTCGGCGAGGCTCGGAACGGCACGTCGCCGTGCTCGTCGAAGTAGTAGCTGTGGGCGCCACCGCAGTTGCCGGTGAAGAAGACCTGGCGGTGCCGGCGGCCGAGCATCTTGCGCAGGTAGCGCTCGTTCGCCTCCGGGCTGATCTCGACCCGGGTGACGCCCTGACGGCGGGCGGCCTTGAGCGCACGGACGATGTGGCGGGACTGGTTCTCGATCAGCGTGAAGTACGAGGCTCCGTTGAACCCGTAGGGGCCGAGGATCGCGAACATGTTCGGGAAGCCGGGGACGCTCACACCCTCGTAGGCCTGGAAGCGGTTCTCGTGCCAGAACTCCTCCAGGTCGAGGCCACCGCTGCCCGTCACCGGGTACGCCGGCATGTTGCCGGGCTCGAACACCTTGAAGCCGGTGGCGAACACCAGGACATCCAGCTCGTGCTCGGTGCCGGAGGTCGTCCGGATCCCGGTCTCGGTGATCCGCTCGATTCCGTCGGTCTCCAGCGTCACGTTCTCGCGGTTGAAGGTCTTCAGGTACTGATTGGAGAAGCCGGGCCGCTTGCACCCGAGGCTGTACCGCGGCGTGAGCTTGTCGCGCACGACCGGGTCGTCGACCTGCTTGCGGAGGTGGTCGAGACCGGCCCGTTCCCCGAGCTTGGTCAGCGGGAACAGCCCGGCGAAGTGAGCGGTGAGCGGAAACACGAGCTCGACGTAGCTCTGGCTCAGCACCCGGGTGGCCTGCCGCACGCCGGGGATCATGCGCATCGCGGAGCGGAGCCGTCCGGGCATCGGGCCGTCGAGCTTCGGCAGGCACCAGATCGGCGTTCGCTGGAAGACGGTGAGCTGCGCGACCTCCGGGGCGATCGCCGGCACGACCTGGACGGCCGAGGCGCCGGTGCCGACGATTCCCACCCGCCGGCCGCGGATGTCGATGCCGTGGTCCCAGCGCGCGGTGTGCATCACCGTTCCGGTGAAGTCGTCGAGTCCGGCGATCTCCGGTGGTTTCGGCTTCGTGAACACTCCGGACGCCCCGACGATGTGACGGACGCGCAGGGTTCCGAGCTCACCGTCCTCGCCGAGGCGAAGCGTCCACACGTCATCCTCGTCGGACCACGTCGCGCCGCTGACCAGCGTGTCGAGGCGAATCTTGGGACGCAGGCCGTACCGGTCGACGAGATCCTCGGCGTACGCCTTCAGCTCGCGGCCGGGTGCGTACACGCGGGACCAGTCGGTCCGCTGCTCATAGGAGAACTGATAGCTGAACGACGGGATGTCGACCGAGATCCCGGGGTACGTGTTCCAGTACCAGGCACCCCCGACACCGCCGCCGGCCTCGAGCACCGCGATGTCGTCGATCCCGGCACGCTGCAGCGCGATCGCCGCCCCGATGCCGGAGAAGCCGGCCCCGACGATCGCCACCTCCACCTCAGGCGCTGTGCTCATCGGTACTGGACGATACCGCTGTGCCCGGGACGGGGCGCGCCCAGCCTCCTGCGTCGAACGCTCAGGCCGCCGGGAGTCCCTGCGGAGCCTGGTGCAGGAGCACGTCGAACCACTCGACGCTCGTCGGCGGCCCCTGGATCCCGCTCTCGGCGAGAGCCTGACCGAGCCGACCGTCCATGAACGCCGCCTGCGCCTCCTGGGACTCCCAGACCTCGAACACGACGAGCCCGTCGTCGCTCGCTGCGCCGGAGTGATAGATCAGGCCGTCGGGCCAGTCTCCCGCCCCGGTCTCCCGGTCGAGCCCGAGCCGGTCGTTCACCTCCCAGTACTTGTCGCTCGGTTCGTCGAACTTCAGGATCAGGGCCTGGGCCATGACACACGCCCGGTGTGGTCGATTGAGCTGACTCGGACCACACTCGCCCGTCGCCCCGCTCATGTCAAGTCGTGCGTCGAGGGTCCGGACGCTGACACCGACGCTCAAGCCCGGCGCGGTCGCGCCCGTCCTCGAGTTCTGACCCGCCGCGGGGCGGCGTGAGCCCCTATGCTCGCGCCATGGTCCCGGAGGCGAAGCTCGACGCCACCGATGCCGGCCTCGTTCCGGGCGGCCCCGGTTGGTTCGTGGTCAACGCCCGTGATGCGCGCTGGATCGAGCGACCGGGGCGGGGTGCCAACCTCCCGCTCACCGGTTGGACCGAGGCCGAGGCCGACACCCTGTTCCCGCAGCTCGGGGTCGCCCTCTACGCGCTCGGTCCCGGCGAGCCGATGAGCATGTACCACAGGGAGAGCGACGCCGAGGCGTTCCTGATGCTCTCCGGGGAGGCAGTGCTGATCATCGAGGGCGAGGAGCATCCACTCGTGCAATGGGACTTCGTGCACTGCCCGCCGGATGCTGAGCACACGATCATCGGCGCCGGTGAGCATGGCTGCGCGATGGTCGCCGTCGGCGCCCGTGAGCACCAGACGGGCGACTGGGGGGCGTACACCGTCGATCCGCTGGCCGCCCGCTACGGGGTGAGCGTCGAGCAGGAGACCTCCGACACCGAGGACGCCTACGGGCGCTTCGAGCCCTCCCGGCCGACGCGCTTCTGTCCGGGCCTGCTGCCCGACCTTCCCTAGGCGGCGGCCCGAAAGCCCGCCGGCAGTTCGGCGAACCCCTGAAGCGTGTTGTTGCGCAGCCGTCGGGGCGCGCCGACCTCGACCGCGGCCACGCGCGGGATCATCGCCCGCAGCAGCGCGTGCATCTCGAGCTTCGCCAGCAGCATCCCCACGCAGGCGTGCGGACCGTTCCCCCAGCCGAGGTGAGGGGCGCCGGTGCGGGCGAGGTCAAACCGCAGCGGGTCAGGGAACTGGGTCTCGTCGAGGTTCGCCGCCGCGAACAGCAGCACGACCCGGGCGCCCGTCGGCAGCGTCACCCCGTCGACGTCGTGGTCGGCGGCGAGACGGCGCGTGAAGCCGCGGATCGGTGAGGCGATCCGCATGTTCTCCATCACCGCGGCGGGAACCAGGTCGGGTTCGCTCCGGACAGCGGACCACGCCTCGGGGTCTCCGGCCAGTGACCACAGCAGGTGGGTTGACGCGAGGATCGTCGTGTCGAGCGACGGCGCGACGAAGTCGATCACCAGAGCACGTGCCTCGCGGGTCGAGATCTCGCCGCGATCACGAGCGTCGAACACCGACGCGGCCCAGCTGCCCTCGAGCAGTGTCTCCCGGCGCAGGCGCTGCGAATATGCGAACAGACCGAGCGCCCGCCGCATCGCCCGGGCAGTCCGGAGGTTGAGCGGGCCGAGGCTGTCGAACGTCGAGGCTGCCCACCGCAGCAGCCGGTCGCTGCCCCCGGGCACCCCGACGAGCCGCGCGATGACCGCCACCGGCAGCCGTCCCGCGAAGTCACGCGCGGACTCGAAGCGTCGGCGTGCCACGAGCTCGTCGATCAGCCGTTCGGCCTCCGCCGTCAGCTCCGGCTCGACGGCGGCCAGCGCCCGAGCGCCGAGCGAGCGCATCAGGACGCGCCGACGGGCGGCGTGGGTGTCGCCGTCGCTGAACAGCGTTGTCCCGCGCCCACCCAGGTTGACAAACGGGTTGGCCGCCACGCCCCGACCGCTCTGGAACACGGTGTCGTTGCGCAGCGCCGCGCGGACACCGTCGAAGCGCCCCATCGCGTACATGCGGTGGCGCGGGAGCCACACGACCTCGCCCGCGTCACGGATCCGGGCGAAGGTCTCGGTCGAGTCCGCCAGGACCTCGTCGGCGTACAGGTCGATATCAAGCTCCGGCGAACCCGCTGCCGGTCCCCCCCGACCTGGCCACCCCCGCTGCACGCTCCGCTCAGTTCCCGCCCGTCCCCGGCGGCTCGGGTCGGCCCCCGGAGCCGCCGGCGGCGTCGATCACCCGGTCGCCGAGCGCTGGGTCGAGCTCGAGCTGCGAGGTGGCCATGATCCGCCCGACGGTCATGTATTGGCCGATGACGAGCAGCAGCTGGATGATCTCGCCGGCCGAGTGGCGCTCGCGCATCGCGGCCAGCGTTGCGTCGTCGGGCGCCGCATGCTCGACGACCTGGGTGGTGAAGTCGACGATCAGGCGGGCGTGGGGTTCGAGGCCGGCGAGCACATCCGTGTCGATGGCGTCGATCTCCGCGGCGCTGGCCCCGACGGCCTCGGCGATCGAGGCGTGCTGGACCCACTCGTACTCCGCTCCGGGGGTGAGGCGGGCGACGCGGAGGATGGCCAGTTCACGCAGCCGGGCGTCGAACAGCCGAGGATCGAGGAGCTTGCCGCCGTACCGCGCCCACGCGGTGAACGAGCCCTGCGCGTTGGCCACCATGCTGAAGATGCCGAGTGGCGGGAGTCGCTCGAGCAGCGCGCGGACGTCGGGCTCGGCGTCCTCGGGGTCGAGGTGGGGAAGGCGGGGCACGCGGCGATGCTACGGGGAATCGCGCCCGGCACGGCAGATTCTCTGCACGGAGGACCGCGATCCGGTCAAATACTCACCGACACCATGAGGATCCACGCGCTCAGCACCGGAACCGTCCGTCTCAAACGCTCGTTCGTGTTCCCCGCCCCGGGGTGGCGCCGGCAGCTCGGCCTGTTCATGCCCGGCGAGTGGGATCCCGTGCCTTCCCGATCCACTGCTGGGCGATCGAGCACGACGGCCGGCTGATCGTCGTCGACTCCGGCGAGACCGCAGACGTCAACGACGTGCCGTTCGCGCGGTTCGAGGTCGGCTCCGACGATGAGCTCCCGGCGGTCCTGGCCGGCGCCGGACTGTCGGTCGATGACGTCGACACGCTCGTGCTCACGCACATGCACGGCGACCACATGGACGGTGCGGTCCACGTCCGCGGCCCGGTGCTGGTACACGCCGCCGAGCTCGCGTCGACCCGGACGGCGAGCGCCCGCTTCTTCCAGCGCGTTTTGCGCCAGCCGGTGCCCGCGGGCATCGAGTTCCGCGAGTTCGCCCTCGACGGCGGGCCGTTCGGAGCGTTCGCCCGCAGCGCCCCGCTCACCGACGACGGCCGAATCGTGGCCGTCGACACCGCGGGTCACACTCCGGGCCACGTCTCGGTCATCTGCGTCGATGACGAGGGCCGCCACGTGATGCTCGCCGGGGACGCCACCGACACGCTCACCCAGCTCCGCGAACAGCGGGTCGACGCGATCGCGCCGAAGCCCGCCGTCCACCGCGCGACGATGAAGACGATCCTCGCCCACGCCGAGCAGCATCCGACCGTCTACCTGCCGAGCCACGACCCGGAGAGCGTCGATCGGCTCGCCGGGTCGATCACGGTCTGAGCCGGCGGTGGGCTCCGCCTCGCCGCGCGAGCCACGGGTCGACGACTACATCGCCGGCCTGCCGGACTGGCAGCAGGCGATCTGCCAGGAGCTCCGCGAGCTCGTCCACGAGGCCGAGCCGGAGATCGAGGAGACGATCAAGCGGACCGTCCAGCCGTACTTCGTCCTGCGAGGGAACGTGTGCGCGCTCCTCGCCGCCCGCAGCCACGTGAACCTGTTCCTCTACGACGGGGCGATCGTCCCCGACCCAGAGGGTCTCATCACCGGAGGCCACGGCAACGAGACCGCGCGGACGATCGCCTACCGCGAGGGCGAGGCGATCCGGCGTGAGCCGCTGCTCGCGATGCTCCGCCAGATCGTGGCCAACAACCGGGCCGGCGGCTGGCGCAAGTTGAAGCGCGACGCCGGCTGACCGCATTCCCGCCCTCACCGCAGGTCGATGCGAGTGAGCGCCCGGACCGGGAGTCCGAAAGGCCGGAGCGACGGCCGGCACAGCTCCAGCTCGGCCTCGCCGAGCCGCGCGAATGCGGCGGCGACGGCATCGCGGTACACGGCGTCGATCAGCGCGCTTCCCTCTCGAGTGCCGGTGGCGAACCGCTCCCGGCCTGCCGGGCTGCCGAGGTAGGTCCACACCCGTGCCCCCCCGGCGTCGATCAGGTCGGTGACGTCGGTACGGCGGTAGTTGCGCTCGCGGACATCGAGTGCGGCCAGGCGATCGGCATCGACGGGAAGGCAGACCCCGTTGACGCTCGCCTCCGGATCCGGCTGGAGGTCGAGGAACGAGACGAACACCGCCGGTCGCTCGCCGTCGGCCTCGAGGTAGTGCTTGTACCCGGGGAGGTCGACCCGGTTGTCCATCGCCACCCCCCAGCACCGCCGGTGGCCGGGAAGGTCGGCGACGAAGCCGTGAGGACGTCGCTCACGGCTGAGGGGCGCGGGGGGGAGAGCGGCGAGCGAGCCGTAGCCGAATACGAACTCGGGGCCGGGCATGGCCGGCTCAGCTTGACAGCCCGGCGAGCGCCGCTGAGATCGCCTCACGGGCCGCGGGATCAGTGATCAGCCCGTCAGGGCCGACGTCGTGCGAGGTGAGCGGGATGCGGACGCACGCCGGCTCGACGATCGTCGCGTGGACGTAGCTGAGCACCTTGCGCAGCGAGTCGTGGGCGTCGGCGCCGCCGGTCGGAGCCGCCGGGCCCGAGGCGTTGATCCACGCGATCGGCTTCTCGTAGGTGCTGGCGTCGCCGACCGTCCACTCGAGCAGGTTCTTCAGCGCTCCCGGTAGCGCGCCGGCGTACTCGGGCGTGCAGATCAGCACCGCGTCGGCGGCGTTGACCGCCTCGCGGAGCTCGGCGACGACGTCGTCGACGGGGTCACCCTCGCGATCGTCGTCGGGGTTGAAGTGGGGGAGGCGTCCGATCGTCGTGTCGATCGCCGTCGTCACGTTCGGCGGGGCGAGTGCCGCCGCCGTTCGGACGACGGCCCCGTTCGTCGAAGCCTGGCGGAGGCTGCCGGAGATGAGCAGGACGTGGAACACGGGAACACCCTAGCCCGCTATATTGCGTCGCATGCGACACGTCGTGTACGACGTAACAGCCGGGTTGATGATCGCCTGCTGGACGGTTGTGGCGCTCGTGTGGGCGGCCGGAGGGGTGCGTGGCGTCGCAGGCGAGCAAGCCGTCGGGGATCGCGAGGGCCGCGACGGGGCCTCACGGATCGCCGCGGCGGTCGCGATCCTGATCGTCCTCGCCCCGGCCTCGCTGTGGCGACCGCTGGTCGTGGCCTCGCCGGCGGTGCGGATCGCCGGATGCACGCTGCTCGTGCTCGGCACCGGCCTGACCGTCTGGAGTCGCCTCGCGCTCGGCGGGATGTGGGCGTCCGGGGCGCTGGTTCGCTCCGGCCACGTGCTGCGCACGGGTGGGCCGTACCGGTTCACCCGACACCCCATCTACACCTGTGTGCTCGGCATGGTGGCTGCGACGGCCCTCGCCCAGGGCGTCGGCCGTTGGCTCCCACTGCTGCTCGTCGTGGCAGCCGCGCTCGTGTTCAAGGCCATGACCGAGGAGAAGCTGCTCCTGCGCGAGTTCCCCGAGGAGTACGCCCGGTACTGTCGGCGCGTGCCGCGCCTGCTGCCGTTCCCTCGCCCGCGGCACGCCGACCCGGCATGACCCCGCGGCGGCAGACCGGGGTCGCGCTGGCCGAGGCCGAGTCGCTCGCCGAGCAGCTCGAGTCGATCCACCGCGTGCTCCGAGCTGCCGCCTGGGAGCACGCCCGGCAGCTCCCCGACCCGCTCACCGCGCCACAGGTCGAGACGCTGAAGGCGCTCGTCCGGCGGATGCGCGAGGACGGCGCCGGCATGTCGGTGTCGGAGCTGAGCGAGCGGTTGGGGTTGGCCCACAGCACCGTCTCAGGGATCGTCGACCGGCTCGAGGCCCGGGCCCTCGTGCAGCGGATCCCGCGGCCGGACGATCGGCGCTACGTCCAGATCGAGCTGACCGGGCCCGTCCAGGGCTGGGTGACCCGTGAGCTGCCCGACTCCCGTGCCGCGCGCCTGCGCGACGCGCTCGCGCGGGCCACGCCGAAGCAGCGCACGGCGATCCTCGCCGGGGTGCGGGAGCTCGCGGGGCTGCTCGGGGACGGGCCGGGCTGAGTCCCGTCCAGGCGGTCAGGGCTCGGCGCGCGCCCCGATCCCGGGGTAGCTCAGAACGAACCCGGCCGCGTCGAAGGTGATGTCGGCCCGGAAGTCCTCAGCGGTGAACCGCACGATGCCGCCGCCGAGCGGCTCGTAGCGCTGCGCCGAGGTGTGGACGGTGAGTGACGGCACGTCGATCCAGCGCATCACGTAGTCGCGCGGCGGCCCCGCGGCGAGCAGCCCATCGCGCATGACGGGGAGCGAGTTGAACAGGGGCGAGAAGCCGAGGTCGAAGAAGTCCGCGCCGTCGAGACCGAGTTCGAACTCCCGCTCGCCGACGATCTCCAGGCGGAGGGCCTCGGCGCTCAGTGCGTAGCGCAGCTCGTAGGTGGCCCCGAGCTGAGTGCCGCGGGCGTGAAGCGCGGGTGTCGTCTGCGTGACGTGCGCGACCTCCATCCGCGCCGCTCCGTCGCCGACCCATGCGAGCTGCGTCGCCATCACCGGGCCCCACGCTACCTGTCGCGGCGTGTCGAAACCGGCCCACCCCGTTCGTCTAGGTGTCAAAGCCACGACGAAGGAGGACGGCAGTGAGTCTCAGGATCGACCGCATCACGATTGGCGTGCCGGACGTCGCGAGCGCCCGGCGCTTCTACGAGCAGGGGTTCGGCTGTGAGGTCCGAACCGAAACGAGCGACACGCTCACGTTCGCGCTCGGCGGGAACGCCTCCGAGTTCGCGGTCCGGCCGTGGCAGGCCGTGGCCGACGACGCCGGTGTCGGGGGCGCCGGTGAGGGTTTCCGGGCCTACACCCTGTCCTACATCGTCGACTCGGCCGACGGTGTCGACGCGCTTCTCGCCGCGCGCCGAGCGCGCCGGGGGCACGGTGTCGAAGCCGCCGAAGAACGCCGTCTGGGGCTACAGCGCGTACCTCACCGACCCGAGCGGCTGCCTGTGGAAGGTCGCCTCGTCCAAGCGCCGCCCGATCTTCGGTCGCGGCGAGTCCGGTGCCGCCACGCCCGCGCCCGCACCGACTGAGGTTCCGATCACGATCGGCGTGGAGGACATCCGGCGCGCCAAGACGTTCTACGAGGACGGGGTCGGTCTCGCGGTCAAGAAGGACTACCGCAAGTTCGTGATGTTCACGGGCTTGGACGGCACCTCGGACCTCGGCATGTACAAGCGCGAGGCGCTCGCCGACGACGCCGCCGTCCCCGCGGGGGAAGCGGCTTCCACGGCTTCGCCCTCACGCATCTCGTCGAGGACCGTGATCAGGTCGACGGCCTGCTCTCCCGCGCTGCCGCGGCCGGGGGCGACGTCGTCCGGCCGGCGCGGCCCGACAACGGCCTCGGCTACGCCGGCTGCTTCAGCGACCTCGACGGCAACGTCTGGACCGTCCGCACCCGCGGCGCGAACGGCTGAGGTCGCCGACGACGTCGACTCCTCGACACACGACCAACCCCCACGACCAACGGAGGTGATCGCGCAATGTCCGCGGCCACAATGCAGCCCCGCATGAAGAATCCCGCGATGCTCGTGTCCGGCGCCGGCCAGGCGATCCAGGCGCTCGGCGCCGCGATCAGCAAGGCCGACGTCCCGGCGGGGACGCTCGAGCTCATCCACCTGCGCGTCAGCCAGATCAACGGCTGCAGCGCATGCGTCGACGCCGGTTCGAAGCAGGCCCGCGGGATCGGCGTCAGCGACGAGCGCCTGGCCTCGGTGGCGGCATGGCGTGAGGCGCCGTACTTCACCGACGCCGAGCGGGCCGCGCTCGCGCTGGCCGAGAGCGTCACCCGCCTCGCCGACCGTGCCGACCCGGTTCCGCACGACGTGTGGGACGAGGCCACTGCGCACTACGACGAGAAGCCGCTCGGCGCCGTGCTGCTCGCGATTGCACAGAGCAACCTGTTCAACCGGCTGAACGCGCCGACGAAGCAGATCGCCGGCAGCTGGGGCTGAGTGCCGTGCCGCTGTGCTCGGCATGGGCCACGGCCCGCAGCCGTTTGGCCCCGGGCCACGGCAGCCGCTTGGACCTGGCATTGCGTCCTGGCCGTTGCCAGGATGATCTCGTTCCCCTCCGGCCCCGGGAGGTCGGACAGGCCGCAACGGCCCCGAGTGTCGGGTGCGGTGGACGGATGACCCCGGTGAGACGGGTGTGCGCCGCTGATCAGGACGTGAGGCGGCGCACACCCCCTCCCCGCACTTGGTGCCCCGCTGTCGATCCACGACCACGCCGTTCGTCTGATAGACGACAACCGACCGACAGGAGGGAACGATGAAGTACATGCTGTTGATCAATCAGGGGACCACGCCGACGCCGGACGACCCCGAGGCCTGGGCCAACTTCCCGGCCGAGGAGCAACAGGCGATGTTCGCCGCCTACCAGGAGCTCAACCAGACGCCCGGGGTCACCCCCGGCGTCCGCATGGCCGCGCCGGCGATGGCGACAACGGTGCGCGTCCAGGACGGCAAGACGCTCACGACCGACGGTCCGTTCGTCGACACGAAGGAGGCGCTCGCCGGCTACCTGTTCTTCGAGGCGGACGACCTCGACGCGGCGATCGAGCTCGCGGCGACGATCCCGCCCGCCCGGCTCGGCGGAGCGATCGAGATTCGCCCGCTGATGGAGGGCTGACGATCCTCGAACAGGTCTTCCACGACGAGTGGGGCCGTGTCCTCGCTGCGCTGATCGGCTTCCTCGGCGACTTCGAGCTCGCCGAGGAAGCCGCGCAGGAGGCATTTGCCAGCGCGGCCGAGCGGTGGCCGCGAGACGGCACCCCGACGAACCCGACCGCGTGGCTGATCACCACCGGCCGGCGCCGGGCGATCGACCGCATCCGGCGCGAGCGCACGCTGGCCGAGAAGACGCGGCAGCTCGACGTCCCGACCGTGACGGAGGACGAGGTGGACGACACGACCTTCCATGACGAGCGCCTCGAGCTCGTCTTCACCTGCTGCCACCCGGCGCTCGACCTCGACGCCCAGGTGGCGCTCACCCTCCGCACGCTCGGCGGGCTGGCGACGCCGCAGATCGCCCGTGCGTTCCTCGTCGCCGAGCCGACCATGGCCCAGCGCCTCGTCCGCGCGAAGCGGAAGATCAAGGCGGCGGGAATCCCGTTCCGGGTGCCGCCGCCGCATCTGCTCCCGGACCGTCTCGCCGCTGTCCTCGCGGTCGTGTACCTGATCTTCAACGAGGGCTGGTCGGACCGGAACGAGCTCGCCGGTGAGGCGCTCCGCCTCGGCACCGCGCTCACCGAGCTGATGCCCGATGAGCCCGAGACCCACGGATTGCTCGCGTTGATGCTGCTCCACGACTCACGGCGCGCGGCCCGGGTGCGCGAGGGCGACCTCGTGCTGCTCGCCGATCAGGACCGGACGCTGTGGAAAGCGGACCAGATCGAGCAGGGACAGGCCGAGCTCGATCGGGCGTTCGCCCTCCGCGGCCGCGGGCCCTACGTGCTCCAGGCGGCGATCGCCGCGCTCCACGCCGAGCCCGTCCCCGACTGGCCGGAGATCGCGGCGCTCTACGGCGAGCTCGCGCAGCTCACCGGCTCACCCGTCGTCGAGCTCAACGGCGCCGCCGCGGTCTCCGAGGCCGGAGAGCCCGAGGCCGCCCTCGCCCGCCTCGACGGGCTCGAGCTCGCCGACTACCGCTACTGGCACTCGACGCGAGCCGAGGTCCTCCACCGGCTCGGCCGTGACGACGAGGCCCGCGCGGCGTACCGGCGCGCGCTCGAGCTCGTCCACGATGACGCCGAGCGCCGGCTGTTCGAAAGGCGGCTCGGTGAGCTCGGGAGCCGTGACGGCATGCGGTCCGACTGAGCGTCGCGCGTCCGCCTACGAGTACTCGACCCGCGGCTCCAGGTAGGCTGATCGCGGTCGCGTTGAGGCGGCCGATGCCGGGGATGTTGAACACGTCTCCACCAGCACCGCCCCGCCGAGCAGGGTGCCACGATCACCGCGGCCAGCCGCGGAGTCATCGTCAGCACGTCGCTCCTTTCGCTCTCATAACAGCCGGGCGGTCCGCGCTCAGGACCGAGGTCCGGTCAGCCGCTCGGCGGGCGCGGACCGTGAGAATTCCAACGGCAGGTGCACCCCGCCAGGACCAAATCGATATCTCGTCGGCGATCCATCCGCTTGGCCCCGCCGGATCGGCCATCGGCGATGGCAGGATGGGCGAGACCGATGGACCTGCACATCACGCTCGATCGCACGCAGCCTCTCCGGGCCCAGGTGGAGCGCCAGCTCCGCGACGGAATCCGCTCCGGCCGCCTCCAGGCCGGTGTGCGGCTGCCGCCGACGCGGCTGCTGGCCGGGGAGCTCGGCGTGTCACGGGGGGTCGTCGTGGAGGCGTACGCGCAGCTCAGCGCGGAGGGCTACCTGGTCACCCAGTACGGCGGTGGGACGCGGGTGGCACCCGGCCTCGTGCAGTCCGAGCCGGCACGCCGCCGTCCCGGTCCGGCGCGGAGCATCCGGTTCGACCTGCGCACCGGGCTCCCCGACACGTCGCTGTTCCCCCGGCGGGCGTGGAACTCGGCCACCGCGACCGCGCTCCGCGACCTGCCCGACGCCGCACTGCTCTACGGACCCCCGCAGGGCGCGCGCGGGCTGCGCCGCGCGATCAGCGAGTACCTCGGGCGGGCCCGGGCCGTGGTCGCCGACGAGGAGCAGACCTTCATCACCTGCGGATCGAGCCACGCCTTCGGCCTCGTGTGGCAGGCGCTGCGCGGCCGGCGGCTGACCCGGGTGGCCCACGAGGACCCGGCGTGGCGGCGGATTCCGGCCACGATCGAGCACGCCGGCCTGGAGGCGGTGCCGATCGCGGTCGATCGGCACGGGCTCTCGGTCGCGGCGCTGGCCGCATCCGGGGCGCAGGCCGTCGTCGTCTCGCCCGCACACCAGTACCCGACCGGGGTGATGATGCATCCCCGGCGGCGCGCGGAGCTGATCCGCTGGGCGCGCGAAACCGGCGGACTGATCGTCGAGGACGACTACGACGCCGAGTACCGCTTCGACGGCAACCCGATCGCGCCACTGCGGAGCCTCGCGCCGGACTGCGTGGCCTACGTCGGGACGGCGAGCAAGGTCCTCGCTCCGGCGCTGCGGATCGGTTGGCTGCTCGTGCCCGACGATCTCGTCGAGGTCGTCGCCGTCGAGCACGGCGTGTCGTACGCCCAGCCCAGCATCATCGATCAGGCTGCGTTTGCGACCCTGCTCACGCGTGGCGATCTCGATCGGCACCTGCGCCGTACCAGGCGGACCTACCGCGACCGACGTGCGGCGCTGATCACCGCCGCAAGCGAGATGTTGCCGTCGGTCCGCCTCAGTGGCGGCGCGGCCGGGCTGCACCTGATGGCCTGGCTCCCGGCCGGGGTCAACGAGGCCGAGCTCGCTGCGGCGGCGGCTCACGAGGGGGTCGCGGTCGACGGCCTCCATCTGGAGTGTGCGATCGCCGGTCAGCTCGGGCCGGCCCTGATCCTCGGCTACGGGTCGATCGCCGAGCCGGCGATTCCGGTTGCGGTGTCCCACCTCGCCGGGTGTCTCGAGTCCGACGAGCGCCAGTGCGCTTGATCGCCGCCGCTGTGCCTCGGGGCCCGGTGTGAGCGACGAGGCGTTCGAGCTCCGTCCGATCGGCCGCGTGGTCTCGCCGCTGCGGAGCGCCGCAGACGCGCCGCTGCAGGCCGACGAGGGCGCGCCCGAGGCGTGGCTCGAGATCTTCCCGTGGGTCGCCGCCGCACTGGAGGGGCTCACGGCCGGGGACGAGATCGTCGTGCTGACGTGGCTGCACCTCGGCGACCGCAACGTGCGGCAGGTCCACCCCCGCGGCGATCCGAGCCGTCCCGTCCGCGGGGTGTTCGGCACGCGCTCGCCCCACCGTCCGAACCCGATCGGCCTTCACCGGGTGCGGGTGCTCGACGTCGATGACCGGAGGGTCCGGGTGGCCGCCCTGGAGGCGATCGACGGCACGCCGATCGTCGACATCAAGGCCGTGCTGGGCTCAGCCGACCGCTGAACGCGGCGCCGCGGCGAACGCGCCGAGGAACCGGTCGCGCAGCGCCCGCTGACCGGCGAGGTCGAGCCCGGGGTGGCCGAAGACCCGCTGGCGCAGCTCGCCGGGCCGCCGAGCGCCCCGGCGGCCATGCGCCACGCTGAGGTTGTCGAACAGGAGCAGCTCCCCCGGAGCGAGCCGGACGTCGACCTGTTCGGCCTCGGTGTCGACTCCGTGGCGGCGCAGGAAGGCCGTCTCGGCCGCGATCATGGCGAACTCCGTCCCGCACAGGAAGGCCGGATCCGCCTTGACGCTGGGCAGGTCCGGGGCCTCCCCGGAGGCCGCCTCGACGATCCGCGCGAGGCTGCCCTCCTGATAGCCGTCGGCGTCGTCCCAGGCCCCGTGGGTGCGGCCGTAGGAGCGAAGCCGGTCGATCAGCACCGCGAGCTCCGGCCACCGGCGCCGCCCGAGCACCGCGGCGAGCGGGACGAGCCGGGTGATCGCCGTCGTCGGCGCGCTGCCGTGCTCGACGTACAGCGCGGTGTAGCGGGCGACGTCGCGCGGGATCTGGGGATCGACCGGCACGCCGAAGTCGAGGTGGAGGGTCTGGAACGCGCGGCTCACGTCGCCCTCCGCCGGCGGGAGCACGAAGTCGCCGATCACCGCGAGCGCATCGGGCGCGGCGGCGGTCGCGATTGCGTCGAAGGCGGCTGCGAACGCCGCTTCACGGGTGGTGAACGGGCCGGGGGCGATGGCGAAGCCGGTCTCGGTGAGCTGCCGCGCGAGGTCGTCCATGCCCTCATTCTCCACCGATCTCACGTGGCCGAGGAATATTCGGTATAAAACGAGGCGGCCTCGCCGATGCCCCCGTCGACCCTCATCTCCCCGCCACCCCGATCGCGCCCGGCCCGGGACCGCCTGCTCGCCGCGGCGCTCGAGCTGCTCGCGTCCCGACCCGCGGTGGTTCTCAATCTTGAGGACATCCGGGCGCGGGCCGGCGTGAGCGTCGGCGCGCTCTACCACCACTTCGCCGACAAGAGGGCGCTGCTCGACGCGCTGTTCCTCGAGCTCACGGAGGACGTGCAGGGCGAGTTCCTGACCGAGCTCCGTGTGCACCCCGGGGCGGAGGAGGGCGTGAAGGCGATCGTCCGCTGGTACCTGCGATGGGTGAGCGCGCACCGCGCCGAGGCGAATGTCCTGCTCGGCGAGCGGCCGGTCGGTCCGGCGCTCGAGGCGCTCAACCGCCAGTTCTTCAGCGAGGTGCTCGCGTGGTGGAGGACGCACGCGCACTACGGCGCGCTGCGCGACCTCCCGCCCGACGTCATCCATGCCCTCTGGCTCGGCCCGGCCCACGAGTACACCCGCCACTGGGTCGGCGGCCGGGTGAAGCGCGTACCGCGGTCGGTCTCCGACGCTCTCGCCGAAGGGGCCTGGGCTGCGCTGAGGGCGCCGGCATGACGTTCTACGACGATCTGATCGCCGAGGCCGATGCCGAGCAGCACGAGTTCGTCCTGATCGAGGAGCGCGGCGACCGGGCGGTCGTCACGCTCGACGACCCGGGGAAGTTGAACGTGCTGAGCGCCGCCCTCACCCGCCAGCTGCGTCGCGCCCTCGAGCGACTCGTCGCCGATCGCGCGATCCGCGCGATCGTCCTCACCGGCGCCGAGCCCGCGTTCTCCGCCGGTGGTGATCTGCGGATGATGGATCGGACCGCCGAGGCCCTCGCCGACACGCCCGGGGCGACCGACATCTGGCGCTGGATCCGCTACGAGTTCGGAGCCGTCGCCCGGCTCATCGCCCGCAGCGACACCGCGTTCATCGCCGCGCTCGGAGGGCCGGCTGCCGGGGTCGGCCTCGCCTGGGCCCTGACGTGTGACCTGGCGATCGCCTCCGAGCGGGCGATGATCGTCCCCGCGTTCGGCAAGCTCGGGCTGTTGCCGGAGGTCGGGACCTCGTGGGCGCTCACCCGTCGGCTCGGATACCAGGGCGCGTTCGCCTACTACGCGAGCGGCGAGCACATCGACGCTGCCCGCGCGCTCGAGCTCGGTCTCGTCCAGGAGGTCGTCGGACACGATGCGCTGCTCGCCGCGGCGGATACCTGGTGCGGCCGGATCTGCGCGCTTCCGCCTCACGCGATGCCGATGACCAAGCCGCTGCTCCGCGCGGCTGCCGACACAACCTGGGACCACGCGATCACGCTCGAGGAGTTCGCGGAGCCCCAGGCCTTCACCACCGACGCGTTCCAGCGCTCGGTGACGGCACTGCTCAGGCGCTGAGCTGCCCTGGACTACGCCGGGGCGACCTGCTCCTCGCGTGCGGCGGCCGCCGCCTCGCGGAGCATCGAGAACTGGACGATCTCGCCGGCGGCGCCCCAGCTCCCCTCGTCGATCTCGCGGCAGGTGACCCACACGCGGAGCGCGTCCTCCTCGGCGATTCCGAGTGCGTCGCGCAGCACGGCGGTGGCCGCCTTGACGAGCTCGGCCCGGCGGCGCTGCGAGAGCGCCCCCTCGGGCGTGGTCACCATCAGGCGGACGAGCGGCTGATCGACCGGCCGACCCGCGGCATAGACGTGGCTCGCCGGCAGCTCGTGCACGAACACCCAGGTGATCGAGCGGAAGAAATCGGTGTCGGGCGCCCGCTCGGCTCGCAGCAGCACGGTCGTGAGCTCATCGATGAGCGCGGTCCGCGCGTCCCCATCGAGCGCGCCCTCGGGAAGGGTGAGGTCCATCATCGGCATGGCAGGCTCCTTCGGCCCCGGGAATATGATGGACGGCATAGTACGGCCTTGCCGCGAAGTATGCAAGCCGTCATAATCGTGGCCCGATGCCCCGCCAGACCGACGCCCGAGAGAAGATGATCGTCAGTGCCGCGCTGCTCATCCGTGAGCAGGGCGTGCAGGGGACCTCGTTCGCCGACGTCCTCGAGCACAGCGGTGCGCCCCGCGGGTCGATCTACCACCACTTCACGGGCGGGAAGACCGAGCTTGCCGAGGAGGCCGTGCGCTGGGCGGGCGACTACATCGTCGCCCAGACGGCCGCCGCGCTGGCCGACGACGATCCGGTCCAGGCGATCGGCCTGATCCGCCGGCAGTGGTCCCGGATCCTGCGCGACAGCGACTTCCGGGCCGGATGCCCGGTCGTCGCGGCCACGCTCGAGGGCGACCGCGAGCCGACGGTGCGGGAGGTCGCGGCCGAGATCTTCGGCCGCTGGGAGACGGTCCTCACCGACGCGTTCACCGGCCGCGGCATTCCGGCGCGCCGGGCCCGATCGCTCGCCACCCTCGTCGTCTCCTCGATCGAGGGCGCGATCGTCCTTGCCCGAGCTCAGCGGAGCATCACGCCGCTCGAGCGGGTGGCCGACGAGCTCCAGACGGTCGTCGAGCTCGCGGTGGCCGGCGGAGCGGTCGGTACCCGCGGGTGATGGGGCCCTCGACGCGGTAGAAGTCACACGCATGGAACGCAGCGAGCTCTACGGACTCCCGCTGGAGGAGTTCACCCCGGCGCGCAACGCGCTGGCCAAGGAGCTGCGGGGCGACGGCCGCCGCGACGAGGCGGCCGAGGTGGCCAAGCTGCGCAAGCCTTCGATCGCCGCGTGGGCGGTCAATCAGCTCGTCCGCACGCAGGCGCGGGAGGTGAAGGCGCTGTTCAAGGCGGGCGACGCGCTGCGGAAGGCCCAGGACGACCTGCTCGGTCAGAGCGGCGATGCCGCCGGCCTGCGCCGCGCGGTCGACGCCGAGCGCGCCGCTGTGGAGGCTCTTACGGAGACGGCTCGGGGGCTGCTCAGCGCGGCCGGGTCCGAGCTCACGCCGGCGATGCTCGAGCGGGTCTCGGGATCGCTGCACGCCGCCGCGCTCGACGAGGAGGGACGCGATGCGGTTCGCGACGGCTGCCTGGAGCGGGAGCTCCGTCACGTCGGGCTGGGCGCGATCAGCTCGGTCGCTCCCGGACCGGCCAACGCCAGGTCGCCGACGAAGTCAAGCCGTCTGCCAAGGGCAAGCCGTCGGCCAAGGTGAAGTCGCCGGCCAAGGGCAAGCCGCCGGCCACGGCCAAGTCCAAGGCGAGTGCCGAAGCGCGACGACCGGGCCGCCAGGCTGAAGGCGGCGCGGACGGCAGAGGTCGAGGTCCGGCGGCGGGCTGAACGCGCCGCGCGCGAGCTGGAAGCCGCTCGGGGCCGACGGGACCGGGCAGCCGAGGCCCTCAAGGAGACCGAGGATGCGGTGACCGCCGCGCGCGAGTCCGCGGCGCAGGCCGCCCGCGAGCTCCGCGACGCCCAGCGGGCCGTCAAGCGACTCGACGCCTGAGCGCCGCTCGCCCGAGCCACGGCTCCCGACTCACGCGAGCCCGACGAGTCCCTCGATCAACGTCACGTCGAGGTGGGCCATCACCTCGGCGGTGAGATCGTCGATCGTCGCGTCGAGGTCCGGCGTCGCGTCAGCCCCGAACAGCCGTCGCAGGACGGTCGGATCGTCAACGACGCCGTGCATGGTGGTCCCGAGGATCGCTCCCGAGATCCAGGCCATCCCCCCCTCGCCGAGCTCCCGGACGGGCCCCGTGGCCGTCGTCTGCCCGTGGCGGATCTCGTAGCCGGGGACCGTCATGCCGGCGAGCTCGGCCCACGGCGGCCCGATGCCGTCCGGGAGGTACAGGGTGCTGTCACGAACCAGCTTCTCCCGGCGGAAGACCGTGGTCAGCGGGAGCAGCCCGAGGCCGCGCGCCGACCCGTCGACGCCGTGCGGATCATCGAGCCGTTCACCGAGCATCTGGAGTCCGCCGCAGATGCCGAGCAACCGCCCGCCGCCGTCGGCGTGCGCGGCGAGCGCCGGAGCGAGCCCGGCACTGTGCAGCCAGGCCAGGTCGGCGGCCACGTGCTTGGAGCCGGGAAGAATCACGAGATCGGCGTCGGCGAGGTCGGCCGGCGATCGCGCCCAGCGGATGGCGGCGACCTGCTCGAGCGCCTTGAACTCGTCGAGGTTCGACGCCATCGGGTAGCGGACGACCGCGACCCTCGGAGCCCGCGGCGGCGGCGGGGAGGAGAGTGCCGCGCCGTCCTCATCCGGCAGGCGGTGCTCGAGCCACGGGACGACGCCCACGCACGGCACGTCGGTCATCTCGGTCAGTCGCGAGGGCGCGGGGTCCAGCAGTGACTGATCGCCACGGAACTTGTTGAGGACGAAGCCCCGGATGCGGCGTCGCGCGTCGTCATCGAGCAGGGCCCAGGTACCGAACAAGTGGGCGAACGCTCCGCCGCGATCGATATCGGTCACGAGCAGCACCGAGGCGTCGGCGGCGGCCGCGGCCCGGGTGTTGGCGAGGTCGGAGTCGAGCAGGTTGATCTCTGCGGGGCTGCCGGCGCCCTCGAGGACGACGACGTCGTAGGCCACGAGCAGTGAGCGCAATGCGGTGAGAACGGCCGGCCACAGGTGGGGCGCGCGCTCGGTCCAGGGAAGCTCGCTGATCGACCGCTCGACCCGCCCCATCAGCACGACCTGGCTGCGGGTCATCCCCTCCGGCTTGATAAGGACCGGGTTCATCCGCACATCCGCGTCGGCTCGGGCGGCCCGGGCCTGGAGGTACTGCGCGACACCGATCTCGCCACCCTTCACCACCCGCGCGTTGTTCGACATGTTCTGCGCCTTGAACGGCGCCACGCGCACGCCGCGGTTGGCCAGGTGGCGGCACAGCACCGTGGTGAGGAGGCTCTTGCCCGCCCAGCTCGATGTGCCCTGGACCATCAGCGCGGGCATCGACGCGCGAGGCTACACGGCCCGCGATGATTGACCTGCGACTCTGGCTGTGAGTCCGCTTCCCATGGCATCCGAGCCACTCGACCTGATGGCGCCGCCCCCCGGATGAGTCATCCGGGATTCACCGATCGCCGTGCTGCCGGTCGCGAGCTGGCCGAGCGGTTACGCGCGCTCGGCATCGTGGATGGGATCGTGTTCGGCCTGGCCCGGGGCGGGGTGCCGGTCGCCGACGAGATCGCGCGGGTGCTCGCGATTCCACTCGACGTGCTGGTGGTGCGCAAGATCGCGGCGCCCGGCAACCCGGAGCTCGGCATCGGCGCGATCGCCGAGGCGGGTGCGCCGGTGATCGACCCGCAGGCGATCCGCCGGCTGGGCATGGGCGCGGACGAGCTCGCAGCTGCCGTGGCCCGCGCCCGCTCCGAACTCGACGCTCGCGTGGCGCGCTACCGCAGCGGTCGCCGGGCGCCTGAGGTGCGGGGGCGGACCGCGATCGTCGTCGACGACGGGCTGGCGACCGGCGGGACCGCGCGAGCCGCGCTGCGAGCGTTACGGGCCCGCAAGCCGCGATGGCTGATCCTGGCGGTTCCGGTGGGAGCGCCCGACACGGTCGAGTCACTCCGCAGCGATGCCGACCAGGTGGTCTGTCTGCTGCAGCCGGAGTCGATGCGGGCCGTCGGCCTGTGGTACGACCACTTCGACGCGACCTCGGACGCGGAGATCGCCGACGCGCTCACCGGCCCGTCGCCGTCCGGCTAGGGCTCGGTTCGACACGACGCGCGGTGGTGGTATTCCAACACCGCGCGGGCATCCGCACTTCGTCTGGGTAGGGGGGCAGCCATGGAGTTGCAAGCCGCGACACCCACGCACGCCGCAGCGGTCCGCGGACCATGCGGTGGTAGCTCGCGGATCCGGTGGGTAGGGCTGAGGAAACCCCGTCCAGACAGGAGGACTCGATGGCCAAGAAGTCAAGTACGAAGGAGCTCGTCGATCGACTCCACGCCGGCGGCGTACGGAAGCGTGCCGCCCGGCTGATTGCGGAGGCGTCGGACGGCCGACGGAAGCCCGCCAAGTCGGTCCGCGCCGCGGTCAGGGACCTCGGCCGGATGGTCGATGAGGCGGAGGACCTGGTGTCCGGCGGCCCGGCCAAGCGCCGCACGGCCGCGCGGAAGGCGGCCGCCACGCGGAGGCGGCACGCCAGCAGGCGGAGCACCGCGGCGAAGAAGGCGGCGCGCACGCGCGCCCGCAGCCGGGCCTGACCCTCCGCACACCCGAGAAGCAGCGCGCTCGGCCAGCGCGGAGCGAGGGGCGGCGCGCTGCTTCGACGGTTGGATTCCACCCTCGATGTCAGCCCGCCGCCGCGCCGCGTTTCCGGCGTCTGCCCTCGGGTATCGCTTCGGGCACGGACATGGGCAACGAACCTGAGAGGAGTGTCATGGCCGAGTCGGATCGCCCGGTTGGCGAACTGGTACGCGAGCTGTCGGAGCAGACGTCGAGGCTGGTCCGACAGGAACTCGAGCTCGCACGGCTCGAGCTGACCGACAAGGGGAAGCGGGCGGGAATCGGCGCTGGGCTGTTCGGAGGCGCGGGTCTCGTTGCGGCCTATGCCGTCGGCGTCCTGAGCGCGGCCGTGGTGTTGCTGCTGGCCACCACGGTCAAGCCGTGGGTCGCCGCGGCGATCGTTGCCGCCGGGCTTGCAGTGATCGCCGGTCTGCTTGCGCTGACCGGACGGGCGCAGGTGAGCCGTGCCGTGCCGCCGGTGCCCGAGCAGGCGAGCGCGAGCATCCAGCAGGACTGGGAATGGACAAAGGAGAGCGCAAGGGAGGGACGGAGGTGAGCACGCCATCCGAGAAGCCTGATCCAACGGCCGAGGAGCTCCGGGAGGAGATCGAGGCGACCCGCGCCGAGCTCGGTGACACCGTCTCCGAGCTGGCGGCCAAGACGGACGTCAAGGGTCGAGCTCAGGGCGCCGCGCAGGACATCAAGGAGAACGTGAGCGACAAGGCGTCGGCCGTCAAGCAGGGCGTCACCGAAAGGCAGCACGAATTCGTCTCGGCGGCCCGGGACGCGACCCCGGACTCAGCGGTGCAGGCCGGCGCTGAGGCGAAGGCGCTGGCCAAGCGCAATTCGCCGGTCCTGGCCGTGGCGGCTGCCGTAGCCGTCGCATTCCTCATCGGCCGGCGGTCCGCCCGATGACGTCCGGGGCATCGACGGCCTCGGGCCGTGACGCCGCCGAGCGGCGCGCGCCGGACCAGCCGACGGACCTCCCGCGGTCAGCAATCCCGGGCGTGCTCAAGCGGACCGCCAGCGAGTTCAAGAAGGACAACCTCACCGACCTCGCTGCTGCATTGACGTACTACGGAGTGCTGGCGATCTTTCCCATGATCATCGTGGTTGTGTCGGTGCTCGGGTTGATCGGGAAGTCGGCGACGCAGCCATTGATCCAGAACCTCGGAGCGGTGGCTCCGGGACCGGCCAAACAGATCTTCACCAGCGCGGTGCAGAACGTGCAGGGCGGTCGCGGCGCGGCCGGCGTGCTGTTCGTGGTCGGCCTCGCCGTCTCGCTGTGGTCAGCCTCCGGCTACATCGCCGCCTTCATGCGTGCGTCCAACATCGTGTGGGACGTCGAGGAGGGAAGGCCGATCTGGAAGACCCTCCCGCTCCGCCTGGGAATCACCCTCGTCACCGTGGTCCTGCTCACCGTGAGCGCGCTCGCGGTCGTGTTCACAGGCGGTCTGGCCAGCCAGGTCGGTCGGGTGTTCGGCATCGGCCACACCGCGGTGACGGTGTTCGACATTGCGAAGTGGCCGGTCTTGATCGTGATCGTCGCGGCGATCCTCGCGATCCTCTACTACGCCGCACCGAACGTGCGTCAGCCCGGCGTCCGGTGGGTCAGCCCCGGGAGCCTCCTGGCGGTCGTGGGCTGGATCGCCGTCTCGGCGCTGTTCGCCTTGTACGTCGCGAGCTTCGCGTCCTACAACAAGACCTATGGCGCTCTCGGCGGAGTGGTGGCGTTCCTCGTCTGGCTGTGGCTCAGCAATCTCGTGATCCTGCTCGGCGCCGAGCTCAACGCCGAGCTCGAGCGGGGACGGCTGATCGAGGCCGGACGGCCGGCCGAGCAAGAGCCGTTCCTCCCGCCGCGGGACGAGCCATAGTCAACTCATGGCACGCAACAACACCCTGATAGCGGTTTCGCCCGACGAGCTGTTCGAGGTTCTGTCGAATCCGATGGTGTATGGCGACTGGGTCGTCGGCTCTCACAGCATCCGTGACGCCGATGAAGCCTGGCCGGCGGTCGGAAGCCGGTTCTACCACCGAGTGGGGGCGGGTCCGTTCACGGTCAACGATCACACCGAGGTGGTCGAAGTCGAACGGCCGCGCCGGCTCGTGCTCCATGCTCGTGCGCGACCTCTCGGCACGGCGAAGGTGGAGTTGCAACTCGATCCGCACGAGGGTGGAACCCGCGTGACGATGATCGAGTCCGCCGGCGATCTGCTCTCCCGAGTGGGCATCAATCCCCTGACCGATCCGCTGGTCCACATCCGCAACCGCATCTCGCTGCGACGCCTGCGACGCATCGCCCAGACCGGAGTCGTCAAGACCTGACGCCGAGGCTTAGGTCGGGCGTCGGCGCTCCAGAGGTTTGACCGCCGGCCCCTCCAGAACAGCACCGTCGACGTCGAAGCGAGAGCCGTGGCAGGGACAGTCCCAGCTCCGCTCCGCGCCGTTGAACCGCAGCAGACAACCGAGGTGGGTGCAGCGCAGAGACACTCCGTGCAGATCCCCGTCCGGGTCGCGGTAGACCCCGATCTTCCCGAGCCCGTCCCGCACGACCCGGGTCTCGCCCGGCGGGATCTCATCCGTGTCGGCGGCCTCGACCGGAGTGATCCGGTCGACCGCCATCAGCGAGCTGAACTTGGCCCCGAGCTCAGCGACCTCGTAGGACGACCGCAGCGAGATCCGGCTGGGCGTGAAGCTATGCGCCCAGTCGTTCGGGCGGTCCTGAATCAGATCGGCGAGGATCCGAGCGGCGAACGTACCTCCGGTCAGCCCCCACTTCGCCCACCCGGTGGCCACCCACAGCCGCCTGGAGCGCGGCACCAGCGGACCGATCATCGGCAGGTGGTCGTAGGGCACCGGGTCCTGGGCCGACCAGCGTCCCAGCGGCGCGCCGACGTTCCAGTGCTCGGCGGCAAATGTCTCCAATGGTTCGAAGCGCTCGGTGGTGACGCCCTTCGCACCGGCGGCATGGCCCTCGCCGCCGACGATCAGCTGGTCGCCCAGATACTGGATCGAGCGCGTCGATTCACCCGCGCTGATCGCCATCGCGCGGGGCATCTCGCCGGAGATGCGCGCAGCGATGCAATACGAGCGCTGGGCGTCGAGGCGGGCGAAGAACAGTCCGCGGTCGAGGATCGGAAAGTGCGTGGCGATGACCACCTGGCCGGCGGTGACGCTGCCCTGCGCGGTCTGTACTCGACACGGGGTCCCGTCCGTGACCGAGAGCACGCGCGAGGACTCGTGGATGCGTCCGCCGGCCTCGACGAAGGCCCGGGCGAGCCCGCAAACGTACTTGACGGGATGAAATCCGATCTGGTCGGCGAGCCAGACCGCGCCCGCCACGCCGTAGGGCAGTCCCGCGTCGTCCTCGCTCCAGCTCACCGGCAGCCCGGCTGCCGTGGCAGCCTCGAATTCCTCGCTCACCGCCTGGAGTTGGCTGGCGTCGGCGGCGTAGGTGACGGCGGGGCGACGGTCGAGCTCACAGTCGATGTCGTGCTCCGAGGTAAGCCGGGCGACATCCTCAACAGCGGTGGCACTTGCCACGGCGTAGGTCTCCGCGGCCTCCCGCCCATGTCGACCGACGATCGTGCTCATCATGGTGGACTGGAGTGCGCTGACCTTCGCCGAGGTGTTTCCGGTGACCCCCGAACCGATCTGAGCCGCCTCGAGCACGACCACCGAGGCGCCCAGGCTTTGAAGGCGCAACGCCGTGGTGACGCCCGCGATTCCGGCTCCGACGACGACCACGTCCGCGTGGGCGTCCTCTGCGAGCGTGGGGTGGCCTGTGGAGGGCGCGGTCATCAGCCACAGCGATGACTGGGCGGACGTGGTCTCGACGGTTGAGGTCTCGGGATACGGGGGCACGGGCTGGCTCCTCTCGGGTGCGTGTCGGCGACACGCTGATGACACCCTTCCCTCACCGTGCCCGTCGAATCTCAGTCGTTCAAACTGCCCCGGCGATTGTCACCCACCCAGCACCCGCCGACGAGATGGGCATCCGCCAGACGCGCGTCGGAGCTGAGTTGGGAAGCAACGCGCGCCACCGGAAACGACGCGGCGGAGTCAGACTTGGATGACACTGCGGGCGCACGCCGCCCATGCCGACCGTTCCACTCGATTCGATGCCTCACCACGCCCGCCTGCGCTGCCCGTCCTGCTCGCTCACCATCCAGCCGCGGAACGGTTGGCTCCTTCCTCGCTGGTGCCCGCGTTGCATGGCGAGCCGGCGCCTTCCGGTTGCCATGCTGATCGTCGACAACCCCTCCGACACCGCGTCAAATGTGCAGTTCGTTCCCGCAGAGCGGTCCGCGCAGCTCCGGCCCGAAGATGGGTTCGGCTCCCCACCCGCGGCCTGACCGTGGCTTCAACCACCTCGTGACGCCCGCGCGATCATGCGTGCAGCGCAACTTGCGCATCTCCTCCTCGAGCCAGGCGTCGTGCTCCTCCTCTCGAATCCGCGTCCGATCCTCTGAGGAGTCACAGCCTGTGAAGCCGCGTCAGCAGGGCGGGTAGTAACAGACGGTGCTGGTCGTGCTCGTGCTGGTGCGTGTTGTCGTGGTGGAGCTCGATGACGAGGTGTTCGTGGTGTGACCGCTCGGCGTCACGACGTGCCACACGCCGCCGAAGCTCCGGATCCCCTCGCCGGTCGCGTGGTGCGCACGCCGATCGCCGATGAACGTGTACAGCGGCGAGCCGGCGAGCACGAGCCGGAGTTGCCGACCGCGATGCCAGACCGCCAGCGTCCCGTGGATGCCGTGTGCCAGCTTCGCCGCCCGCGTGGAGGTGACGGTGACGGGCATCCAGAACGCGAAACAGCCATTCGCCGCCGTGCATCGCTGGTGGTGCTCGCTGTCACCGGTCAGCCGGTAGACCGGGTGGCCGTGGGCGGTGGCCACGATCGCCTCGCGCACCGTTCTCCCGTTCGCCGCGGAGACCGACGTGCCGGATGAGATCGTCAGCGCGACACTCGCGGCCAGCGCCGTGCCGGCCGACAGAGCGACCACGGTCCCGATGATCACCGAGGCGCCACGCACGCCCCGTCGCTGCCTCGATCCGCCCGTGCGATTGCTGCGCGTCGTCCGTCTCATGCCGCTCCTGACTGGGAAGAGTGCTGTCCTCTCCTCAGACGTCGGCGATCCGGGTTTCCTTCCCCAGGAGGTCAGGATCGCGAGCGCTCGAGATCATCCGTTTGAGGCGATGCCCGTCCCCCGCACCCAAACCTAGGATCAACTTGACAGAGCCGCCATAGGATCCCAGGCGGCGGTGTCGGCGGGCCCACGACCTCAAGTACGGGAAGAAGGATGCAGGTGACCGGATCAAACCCTGAACAGAGCTACGCGGAACCCGTGCGTTGGACTCCCGCGCGGCCCCGGTTCCGGCCATTGAAGCTGGCGCTGTCATGGCTGGTCGGCGCCGCGGCGGTCGGAGTTGCCAGTCTGCTGCTTGCCGGGGTCCATGTCATGAGCTTTCGCGGAGCGCTGATCGCCGCTGCCCTGGTGGGGATCCTGAACGCGCTCCTGCCTCCCGTCGTCGCCGCGCTGCGGCTCCCGTACACGCTGATCGTCGGATTCCTCGCGGTGCTGGCGGTCGATGCCGGAATCCTGCTGCTCGTCTCGGCCGCCGCTTCAACGGACTTCACCGTCGATTCGTTCGGATCGGCGCTGCTCGCCGCCTTGGTGATGTCCGCGGCGAGCATGGTGCTGGAAGTGGTTCTTGGCGTCGACGACGACGATGCCTACTCGCTCCGAGTGATCGAGCGGGTCGCCCGGCGCCAGGGTGAGCAGACGCGGACGCATGCCCCGGGGATCCTCTATCTGGAGATCGATGGGCTGGCCGCGCCGGTGCTGCGCCGGGCGATGCGCGACGGCAACGCGCCGGTCCTCGCCGGCTGGCTCCGCAACGGCACCCACGAGCTGGCCGAATGGGAGACGGACCTCTCATCGCAGACCGGCGCCAGCCAGGCCGGCATCCTGCTCGGCTCCAACGAAGACATCCCCGCGTTCCGCTGGATCGAAAAGGAGACCGGCAAGCTGATGTCCTGCTCGGCACCAGCCGACTGCGCCGAGATCGAGCGCCGTTGCTCCACCGGGCGAGGGCTCCTTGCCGGTGGGGGAGCGAGCCGTGGGAACCTGCTCTCGGGCGACGCCGATGAGGTCATCCTGACCGTCAGCCGGATGAAGGCCGAGGCGCACTCCAACCCGGGATACCGGGCGTTCCTGGCCAACGGCTTCAACGTCACTCGCGAGCTGGTCCTGTTCTTCTGGGAGGTCCTGCTCGAGTGGTCGGCATCACTGCGTCAACGCCGCCGCGATGTTCTCCCGCGCGGTGCGCGAGGTGGGCGCTACCCATTTCTGCGAGCCGCGCTGTGCGTCGTGGTCCGCGACCTGATCGTGTTCGGCGTGCTGACCGACATGATGCGCGGCCGCCCCGCCGTGTACGCGACCTTCTCGAGCTACGACGAGGTCGCGCATCACTCGGGGCTCGAGCGCGTCGACACACTGGAGGCGCTCCGCAAGCTCGATCAGCAATTCGGACGGATCGAGCGGGCGCGCCGGTTCGCACCCCGTCCGTACAAGCTCGTGGTGCTGTCCGATCACGGTCAGACGCAGGGTGCGACGTTCCTGCAGCGCAATGGCTACGGGCTCGACGACCTGGTCCGGCGTTCGTCGGAGCGCGTCGGCGTGTCGGGCATGGGCGGGGGGGACGAACACGACTCGGCCGTCGGCCAGGCGCTTCAGGAGGCGACCGGCGGAAAGACGGCGCCGACCGACGATGCCGTGCCGGATGACCGCGTGATCGTGCTCGGCTCGGGGAACCTCGGCCTGGTCTATCTGATGGAGGAGAAGCACCGACTGACGGCCGAGGAGATCGATCGGCGTCATCCCCGGCTGCTGAACGCGCTCCGGAGTCACCCCGACGTCGGCTTCCTCCTGGTTCGCTCGAGCGAACACGGTCCGATGGTCATGAACTCAGGCGGGGTCCGCTACCTCCGGGATGGCCGGATCGAGGGGGAGGATCCACTGGCCCCGTTTTCCCCGAACGCTGCCGCCCACCTCCTGCGCACCGATGGCTTCAGGCACGTGGCGGACATCATGGTCGGCAGCTTCTATGACCCGGGCCTCGAGCAGGGATGCGCGTTCGAGGAGCTGATCTCGTTCCACGGTGGTCTGGGGGGACCGCAGACACGACCGTTCCTGCTCCACCCGGTCGAGCTGCCGATTCCCGCCGAGCCAATCGTCGGGGCGGTGAGCGTGCATCACGTGCTCCGAGGCTGGCGCGAGCTGCTCGAGCACGAACCGGTCGCGCAGCCGGCGGCCGCGGGGTCTTAGCCCGCGGAGAGATGCGCGGCGCCGATGCGCTCAGCTATGTCGGGCATGCGACCGTGCTGGCGGAGCTCGACGGGGGGCGGCTCCTGACCGACCCCCTTCTGGTCGGCGGGATCCTGCATGTGCGCAGGCGCGTGCCGCTGCCGCGGATCGAGGAGCTCGGAAGGCTGAGCGCGATCCTGATCTCGCACGCGCATCACGATCATCTGGACCGACGATCGTTGCGCCTGCTTGGTCCCGAGTGCCCGGTGATCGTGCCGAGCGGAGGTGCTGCGGCCGCCCGGCGGGCGGGGGCCGTGGATGTGGTCGAGATGCGGTCCGGTGAGCGCACCTCGATCGGCGGCATCGGGATCGAGGCGATCCCGGCCACACACGATGGGCGGCGGTTCCCGATCGGCGCGAAGGTGCCGGCGCTGGGCTACCTGTTGCAATCATCTCGCCAGACGGTCTATTTCGCTGGGGACACCGATCTGTTCCCCGAGATGTCCGCGCTCGCCGGCCGCGTCGACGTGGCGCTCCTGCCGATATGGGGCTGGGGGCCGAGCGTCCCCGCGGGGCATCTCGACCCGATCCGTGCCGCCGAAGCCGTGGCGCGCATTCGGCCGCGAATGGCGGTGCCGATCCATTGGGGCACGCTCCGGGCCTGGGGTTCCCAGCGAAAGGCCGACCCGCTGGACCCGGCGCACGCGTTTGCGGAAGCGGTCCGGCGTGTGGCGCCGGCCACCGACGTGCGGATTCTGCTTCCCGGGAATCGAGTTGATCTGCCGACCGGATGGCCGGAAGCCGGCCTGACGAGCTAGGCCCGGGACGAGCCCACGTCGACGTCGCGCCGGATCGTCAGATCTCGGGTGACCGTGGCCGCAAGCCGTCGAGCAGGACGTCGACCGTCTCGGCGAGCCGATCCGAGAAGCGACGGGGACCGGAGCGGATGACGTTGGGGTCGGTGAACCGCAGCACGACGCCGAAGATCGCCTCCGCGATCACCTCGGCGTTCACGGGCCGGAACTCGCCCGAGCTCACCGCCTGTTCGATCAATTGCTCGAGGACCAGGAGACCGCGAGCGACCCACCGGTCGAACAGCATGCGAGTCGGAGGATGCTCACGGACCGCTTCGAGGAACCGCGGGCCAAGTGCACCGAAGTCCGCCGCACCGCTCATCAGCATCGCCCGGATCCGGTCCGCCGGCAGGGTTTCGTGCTCGATCGCCGCGGCACCGCCGGCGCTGATCCGTCGCATCACGCGGTCGACCACCAACAGCAGGAGAGCCTCCTTGCTCGGCGCGAGCTCATACAGCGTGCTGCGCGAGCAGGAGGCCTCGTCAGCCAGCTGCGCCATTCGCACCGCGCGGATGCCCCGGCTGAGGAACACTGCTTCAACGACGTCGAGCACCTGCTCCTGACGAGCCGAGAGGCGTTCAGCGGGTCGGCCGAACGGCAGCGCGGTGGGGCCGACCCAGGTACTCGCGGGTGTCATCGGCGCCGGCAGGCCGGACGTGGGGAGAAGCGAACCACGGCCGGAGTGTTCCGGCGGACCGTGCAGCCCCCCGGGTACGTCAATGTGACGGCCGATCCGGCAGCGCTGACGGACAGGGCGCCACTGTTTCGCTGAAATCTGACGATCTGGCTGGGTGGGCGCGCAAAGCGATAGCCGATGCCCCAGAGCTGACCGGTCGTCGCCACCGTCTGGTTGGTCCAGGCGGTCGGATCGCCGGCGACTGGGTTGAAGAGGCCCCACTTGAGCATTGCCTGCAGCTCTCGCCGGAAGTGAGGGTCATCGTGACCGCCGGGCTGGACCTGGTAGGTGACGTTGACGTGCGCCGCGAGCAGCGCGGTGTGGAAGAGCTTGTTCATCGGGTAGATGATCGACTTCTCGGAGCTCAGGTCACCGGCGAGGGTCGCGGGGTCCAACTGGCCCGGCTCGTAGCTGGCCGGGGTGCCGTCGCCGGTGCTCTGAAACACCCTGGTGTGCGCCAGATTCGCGGCCGCCGCGGCCGGGTCGTGCCCGAGCGCGTAGAACCCCGCCGGCGGCCCCTCGACCGGGTACGGGTCGCTATCCCCGTTCTGCACGGCCGAGGCAGCTGGCCCCATCACGACCGAGAAGTCGCTGTACTGGGGGTCGACGAAGCCCGACAGGCTCGCGACGGTCCCGAAGAATCCTGGCAACCGACCGCCGAGATAGCTCGCCCCGAGTCCGCCCATCGAGATGCCGGCGAGGGCGTGCCAGCGGCGGCCGGGGCGGATCGGGAAGTGCCTCAGGACGTACGGGATGACCTCGTTGAGCTCGTAGCTCTCCCACGCCGGGTTGCCGCGATCACCGTTGTTCCACCAGTCGGTGTACCAGCCGTCGGAGCCCTCCGGCATCACGACGATGCCCTTGAACCCGTTGAACTCAACCGTGTCCCCGGCGTGCACGTAGGAGTCGTAGTTCCCGTTCAGCCCGGCGAGCAGGACGAGCAGTGGGTAGCGCCGGTTGGGGCGATAGCCGTCAGGCAGCAGCACATTCGCGCGGGGGGTGCTGTGGTAGTAGTTCAACCACTGGCTCGGGATCTCCCCGGCTCGGTCCGGAATCAGCACCGTCTTGAGCGTGTTGGCCGTTGCCGGCGCCGAGGTCAGGGCGAGCAGCGCACCCGTCGCTGCGGCGATCAGCCACAGCGATCGTCCTCGACGATTGCGAATGCCCTGCGTTGCGAGGTCCACCTCGGTCCCCCTCCGCTCGCTCCACCGACTCACCGCGACGAGAGCCTAGCACCGGGGTGTAACGCAGATAGGAATTCGTTACAGCTGAGGTTCCGCGCGTTCGACTCGGAGCGAGGCCACTACCCGCGCGCGGGAGCGGCTACGGGATCCACGCGCTGACGCTCGCGCTTCTGGATGTACATGCGCTCGTCGGCGACCTGCAGCGCCCCGGCGAGATCAACGGCGTCACCGGGCGTGCGAGCAACACCGTAGGAACATCGCACGCTGTAGCCGGGACCGAGCTCGCTCAGCGCGTCGACCACGCCGGTGACGAGCGGGGCGTCGGCGGAGAGGCTACCGTCGAGCAGGACGCAGAACTCGTCGCCCCCGACTCGGTAGGCGACGCCGTTCGGGCCGCTGGCGGCCATCAGGGCGGAGGCGAGACGGCGGAGCAGTGCGTCGCCGGCGGAATGCCCGAACCGGTCGTTGAAGGGCTTGAAGCCGTCGAGGTCGCAGTACACGACGGTCGCTTCGACGCCGCTGGTGGCGAGCGGCGAGATCCGCTCCACGAGCGCGCGTCGGTTCATGAGTCCCGTCAACTCGTCCGTCACGGCACGCCGCGAGGACAGCGCCTCGGCCTCGGCCAACTGGCGGCGCTGACTGCGCAGCCGGTCGCCGAAGTCGCCCAGCAGGGCCATCTCCACCACGAGCACGATCATCAACGTGAGCTGCACGATCACGCTGCGAGCGTCGATCGGGACGTAGAGCAGCGGCGATAGTGCAGTCCCCATCACCACGGGCAGGTACATCAAGCGTCTCGCGTGTTCGAGGACGGCGACGGCCCCGAGCACATAGAGCGGAAGCAACACGGCAAGCATCGGGAGGCCGCCGGCGAGGTACTGCTGAACACCGAGCATCGCCGTGGCGAACGACGCCGCGCCGAGCTGCTCGAGGTCCGTGCGGGGCGGACCCAGCGCGATCCGGCCGGCGTAGGCGAGGTTCACGGCGAGGAACGCGCCGAGGAACACCAGGCCGCCTGGCTGCATCAGCTTGGAATCCTGCGGTGCCGCGGCCGAAAACGTCGCGACCAGCACGGCGAACGCACCCCAGAACACGGGGGCTTTGCGCTCGTGCTCCTCGACGTCGATGCGCTGCTCCGATGGACGCTCTATTCCCTGTGCGGGCATAGCGGGATCATCGACACCTCCGCCCGCGCTCTTGAGTACCGAACGCTGACGAAATCGTCACGCGGCAGGACCGGAGCGGGTGCGACGATCCGCCGATGCGCGGCGAAGAGGCTGTCGCGTGGCGGTCGACGGAGCCACGTCTCGAAGCGGGAGCGAGGTGACTCTTCAGCCGTTGGGGGTTTCTGCCGACGTATTCAAGATGACGCATCGGGATCGGCGGGGGCCGGGGTTGCGCAGCGAGGGCGTGATGAGAGTCGCTGCTGGAGGCGTGGATGATCCTCGGCTGGCGGCGCAGGCGCTGGGGCTGCTGTTCGTGGCCGGAGCAACGATCGGGCTCGTCTCACTGCTCCTGCCTCATCCACCGCGCGCGAACATCCTGGCGCTGTATTCGAACGTCGCTCTGGCGTACGCGGGTGGTATCGCTCTGCTGATCGGCGCCCCGCGGATCCGGCCATGGATGCTGCACTTCACACTGGTGACCGGGGCCCTCCTGATCGCTCGCGCGGTGGTCCTGAGTGGCGAGGCGGTCAGCTTCTATTCGGTGTGGTTCATCTGGGTCGGCCTTTACGCGTTCTACTTCTTCGGTCGGCGCGCCGCGGTGGCCCACCTGACCTTCACATCGTTGGTCTATGCCGCGACGCTCGTCAATGACACTCCGAGCTCACCGGTCGCCCGGTGGCTGACGACGGTCGGGACCCTGCTCGTGGCAGGCGGATTCATCGACACGCTGGTCCGGCGCGCGCGCGACCAGGCCGCAGCGGCGGCCGCGAGCGCCGAGCGCATGGTTCTGGTGACAGAGCTTGCGCACGAGCTCGCCGAGCTCTCCGACGGACAGGCGGCCCGTGATGCTCTGTGCGCCGGCGTCCTCCGGGTGACCGGCGCGTCAGCCGCCGCATTATGGGAGGCCGATGGACATGGCACCAGCCTCGAGATCACGGCCTCGACGGAGGCGCACAGGACGTCGACCGCGATCCCGTTCGCCGGCCCATCGCACGGCGTCATCGAGGCGTATGTGACCGGCCGTCCCCCAGCCGCTGGGCCCCCGGACCCGGTCCCCAGCCCCGACGGGACTCAGGTGTCCCAGGCGTTCTGGCAGCCGATCGTCCGCGATCAGCTCACCGTGGCCGTGCTGGAACTGGACTTCGCGAACTCCGCGGCGCTTGAGGATGGCTCAACGTCGACGCTGACCAACCTGCTCGCGGTCGAGGCCGCGGTGACCCTGCAACGCGTCGCGCTGCTCTCCGAGCTCCAGACCAAGGCCCGCACCGACGAGCTCACCGGCCTGCCGAACCGCCGAGCCTGGCAGGAGCAGCTGCCCCGGCAGCTGATCGCCGCCGGACGCTCGGCGACGGCCGTCTCGCTGGCGATGATCGACCTTGACCACTTCAAGCGCTTCAACGACACCCGCGGCCACCAGGCGGGCGACCGGTTGCTCAAGCAGGTCGCCGGCGCATGGACGGCCGAACTGAGGCCGGGCGACCTGCTCGTTCGCTACGGCGGCGAGGAGTTCGCTCTGGCGCTCCCGCACTGTCCGCCGGCCGAAGCGCTGGCGATCGTCGAGCGCCTCCGCAACCAGATCCCCGATCAGCAGACCTGCTCGGCAGGCATCGTGTCCTGGGACGGTCAGGAGTCGGCTGCCGAGCTCATCGGCCGCGCTGACGACGCGCTCTACCAAGCCAAGCGCGGCGGGCGCGACCAGAGCGTGATCGTCGAGCCGACGAGTCCTTCGGTCATGGGTGCCTCAGGCGAGCCCACGGACCTGCCGAGCTCCATCAACGATTGACGACGAGCGAGCCGAGACGAGACGCTTGCCGGCACGCTCTCAGGGCGAGGCAGCAACTGCCGGGTTTGCAGGCAGAATTACAGCGGGAGCGACGGGACTCGAACCCGCGACCTCCGGCGTGACAGGCCGGCGCTCTAACCAACTGAGCTACGCCCCCTGAGGGGACGGTCCAGTATGGCAGGGGTCCGGTGAAGCTGTGGTTGCGGCCTCCGGGCGTGCTCCGGGGCCCGCGATGGCCGTGAAATCGCTCATGACCACCGCAACTCCGCTCCCGCAGACGGGTTTGAGGAGGTGCAGTACAGCCTCCCTGAGGACGTGTCCTACCCGGCCGTGGGCGCGCGGGAGGGGTTTCGGGCGGCGGGGATTCGGAAGCGGATCCCCGCCGCTTCCTCGTTTCGGCCAGCGTGTGCGGCCCGTCGCGCGGCTACGACTCGGCGGCGCCGTTGCGGATCAGCGCGAGCAGCGACGTGAGGTGGCGCTCGTAGCGCTCCGGCGAGAACCGGACCGGGTCGGTGAGCACCATCCGCCCGGCCTCCTCGATCATGTCCCGGAGGTTTCGCGCGGCGAGTTCGACGTCCAGCTCGGCCGGGAGTTCCCAGTGCTCCACCCCGGTCCACACGAGCTTCTCGAGCCGTTCGAGGATCCGCTGGCGGTTGATCTCGACCTGCTCACGGACCATCGCCGGAGTCCCCGCCGGTGGCAGCAGGATCAGCCGCCAGGTCTGGGGCCGCTGCCCGATCTCCTGGAGCAGCTGCCGCACCCCGGCGGGGAGCGCCGGCCGGTCGCCATCGTCACTCGGCGCGGACGGGATCACCGTGTCGAGCTGTTCGAGCGCGTACTGCTCCTCACGCTCGATCAGGGCCCGCAAAAGGGCCGGGAGGTTCGGAAAGTGGTCGTAGATGACGGGACGGGTGACGCCCGCCTTCCGGGCCACGGCCTCGATCGAGACGTCGCCGTATCCGAGCTCGAGGATTGCCTCGAGCGTCGCGTCGAGCAGCTGCTCGCGCCGCTTCGGTGGGGTCATGCGAGGCGCGTACGGCCGCCTGGCCTTCCCCTCCTGCAGCCCCTGAGTGTCCCCGGAACCCTGCATCCGCCTGCGGCGAGCCTACCGGCTGGCGCGATCCGGAGGCCGGTAGGATCGCCGACATGGCCACCTTCACGCTCACCTCCGAGATCGCGGCTCCTCCCGAGACCGTGTTCGACGTCCTGTCCGACCACCGCAACTACGCGAACCTGACTCCGCTCCGCTCCTCGACGCTGGAGCGCGAGGGCTCGCCGGACATCAACGGCGTCGGCGCGATCCGCCGCCTGTCCATCGCCGGTCCGCCGATCCGGGAGGAGATCACGGAGTTCGTCCGCCCGTCCCGGCTCGCCTACAAGGCGATCTCCGGCGTCCCGGCCAAGGAGCACAGCGGCACGGTCCTCGTCAGCCCGCGCGGGTCGGGGACGATCCTGACCTGGCGGGTCGACTCGGTGCCGAAGCTCCCGCTCCCGGACCCGGTCTACATCGCCCTCGTGAAGCCGGTCATCAACCAGCTGCTCAAGGGCGTCGTCAAGGAGTCGGAGCGGCTGGCCGCGGCGACTCCGGCGAGCGCCTGAGCTCGATCGGCGCCGCCCCGTCCTGGGCGTCCGAGGTGCTGGCGGCGCACAGCGCGCAGCGGCTCCAGTCATACGGGGTGGCGAGTGCTCTGAGGCGGCGGTCGTTCTCGCCCCACTCGCGGTTGACGTGACGCCCGATGACGACCGCGGCGACGGCGCTCGCGCCGGCGCCCTTGAGCGCCGCGGCGGCGCTCTGGGCGCTCGCTCCTGACGTCCACGTGTCGTCCACGAGCAGCACGCGAGATCCCGTCAGTGGCACGCGGGCGACGAAACGGCCAGGGTCGAAGGTGCGCGGCGCGCATGTGAGCGGCGAGCGCTCGAGCGCGCGTACATACCGCTCGCGCGTCGGCTCGACCAGCTCACCCGCGATCCCCCGCAGCGGCTGATCGCCGTCCCGCGCTCGATCCCCGCGCGGCACCGTCGTCACCAGGTCGAACCGCCCGGCCGCCGCGGCCCCGGCCAGACACCGCTCGTGCCGGGCGAGATGGCGCCACAGCACGGCGGCGAGCTCGAGCGTGAATCGTCGCGCGATCGCCCCGAGCGGACGTTTGTACGCCCACAGCGCGTGGTGGAGCTGCTCGTGCGCGACGCTGTACGAGATCGGCACGACCGCGTCGAGCCACCCCTCACCGTGCGCACACGCATAGCACCGTCCGTATCCGCCCATCAGGTTGAAGCACGTACGGCACACCCCGGGACCCGGGACCGGGGACAGCATGAAGTTGGCGTAGCCGTCCGAGAGCTCCTCGACCGTCGCCGCCTCAGCCATCTCCGCCGCCGATCACCACCGGGCCGCGCTCAGCGCGAGCCGATCGGTGATCTCCTCTACCCGTGAGAACACGTGAACCCCGGGGCGCTCGGCGAGCGTCCGGGCCCACGGCTGCGTGAGCACCCGCTCCGACACGAACACCGGGCGGCCGTGGGCGAGTGCCGCGCGGGCCTGGATCCGCGTCCCGCTCCGCGCGCCCGCCTCGACGATCACGTTGGCCAGCGAGATCCCGGACATCAGCGCGTTGCGGATCGGGAAGCTCTCCCGCGAACCGCGGTGATCGGGCCAGAACTGCGAGATCACCGCGCCTGAGCGGACGATCTCGGCCTGGAGCTCGCGGTTCTCCGGCGGGTGGATGTGGTCCAGGCCCGTCCCGACGACCGCCACCGTCCGTCCGCCCGCCTCCAGGGCCGCGACGTGCGCTGCCGTGTCGATCCCCGCTGCCAGCCCAGAAGTGACCACATAGTCCATAGCCTGCAGGTGGGCGGAAATCACCCCCGCCAGACGTAATCCATCGCGCGAGGCGGCCCGCGACCCGATCACCGCGACCGCGCGGAGGTCCGCCGGGCCGAGTTCGCCGCGCACGAACAGCAGCGGCGGCCGGTCGTGGACGGCGCGGAGGTTCGCGGGGTAGCCCGGGTCGAGGACCCCGAGCACGCGGATGCCGTCGCGCTCCCAGAGCGCGAGGTCATCGGCGGCGCGGGCGAGAGCAGTGGCGTCCGGGGTGCCGGACTCGAGCGAGAGCTGCCCCTGCCCGGTCGGGTCCCCGGCTCCGGTGTCCGGGAGCGCGCGCACGACGGCGATCGCGCTGCCGGCATCCTCGATCGCCTCGGCGAGATGGTGCGCCGGACGGCGCCAGGCTCGCGCGAGCGCGACCGTGGCCGCTCGTTCGTCTGCTGCGACGGACGTGTCCGGCCTCCCCGATGCCGGGGTCAGTGCACGACCTTGGCCGCCCCGGCGATGGCCAGCATCTGGTCGTTGGTGAGGATGTCCTGAAGCGTGTTGATCACCCAGTAGATGGCCGGACCGTCGTTCCAGGCGACCATCCGGATGTGGTGACCCTCGAAGAACACCTTCACCGACCGGCTTCCGAGCTGCACCGTCTGGTTCGGATTGTTGAGGATCGGCGGCTTCTGCCAGGTCGTGCCCTGGAGGTCGTAGTACTGGCCGAGGCCGCCCTGCGCGACGACCGCGACGTAGGCCGGATGCCCGTGCAGCTGGTAGGACCGCGTGTAGTCCGGCTCGAGGCCCCCGATCCGGCTCAGCGGGTAGTAGACCGGGAATCCGGTCTGATGGGCCAGCGTGTGGGCCTGCGCCACGTCGTCGCTGGTCGCGGGGGTGAGCGGAACCTTGGGCGGCGCGACCGGCTTCGGCTTCCCGGCGTGTCGTCCCGATCCGCCGCCGATGTGCGCGGGCGCGGTCCCTCCGTTGAGGAACTCGTGGCGGACGGTCCGGATCTGGTTCGGGTCGGCAGTGACGTACGACGGGCCGAGGGTCGCGTCGAACACGATCTGGCGGACCGGGTGGCTGGCCGACTGCACGAGCAGCTCGAGCAGCTTCAGGACGTCGTCGGCGGAGCGGATGTCGGTGCTCGCGTACTTGCCGAAGATCTTCTCGATTCCATACCGCCGCGAGACGAGCCCGGCGGCGCCGATCTGGTTCTTGATCTGGCGCAGGAAGTCCTGCTGGCGCGCGTTGCGCACAAGGTCGGTGTCGGCGTGGCGGAAGCGCACATAGGCCAGCGCGTCGTCGCCGCACAGCCGCTGATAGCCCGGCTGGATGTTGATCTCGGAGTACGTCTGGCTCGCGGCCAGTCCGAGGTTGGAGTGGTAATAGCGGCGGTCGACCTGGACGTAGATGCAGCCGAGGTAGTTGACGAGTTCCCGGAAGCCCTCGAAGTTGATGTCGATGACGTGGTTGATCTGGACGCCGAGCACCTGCTTGATCGTCTTCACCGCAAGTTTCGCTCCGCCGAGCGTGTACGCGGCATTGATCTTCTGCGTCGACTGCGGTCCGTGATCAGGGTGGATCGTCACCTTGAGGTCACGCGGGACCGACAGCATCGTCGTGTCCGGCTGAGCGGGGTCGAGGCGGACGAGCAGCATCGTGTCCGAGTGGGCCGGCGAGTTGTAGTCCACGGCGCCCTTGACGCGTTTGTCGGAGCCGATCAGCAGCAGCGTCTGCGGACCGCCGGCGTCGGCGCTGGCCAGCTCGTTGCCGAGGTTGAGCTTCGGACTCTCCTTGAGCGCGTCGGTGAACGCCTTGACCTCCAGCAGGCTCCCGGTGGCCACCGTCGCGGCGGCCGCAATGACGACCACGAGGCAGCCGAGCAGCATCCGCAGCCAGGTGCGGGACCGCTTCCGGCGGCCGGAAATGTCGGCGGACTGGGTGGAGAGCGGAGACATCTCAGGGGAACGAGTCGCGCGTCCCGGCGCGCGATGGACCGCCGCGGACGGTAGCGGTCAGGCCACGGGGTGATGATCGACCGGCTCGGCCTGCGGCTCAGCCGCGGGCTTGGCGGTCGGCTCAGCCGGCGCCGGAGTGACCGGGGCCTCAGCGCTCGGAGCATGCGGCGCCGTGGCCGGCGTGGGCAGCGGCTCCGGCGGGTCATCCTCGCCGCCGATCGCGGCTTTGAAGTCACGGATGCCCTTACCGAGCGAGCGGCTCACCTCGGGCAGGCGCTTCGGGCCGAGCACGACGAGTGCGATCACCAGCACGAACAGCAGGTGCGTCGGTTGAAGAATGTCGCCAAGCACCGTCTGAGAGCTTAGCCGCTCGCGGCGCCGGTCACGACGCCTGGGTGGGCAGGCTCAAGCCGAGCTGCTCGATCGCGTGGTCGCGCAGCAGGTACTTCTGCACCTTGCCGGTGACGGTCATCGGGAACTCGTCGACGAACAGCACGTACCGCGGGACCTTGTAGTGCGCCAGCCGGCCACGGCAGTGCTCGCGGATCTCCTCGTCCTCCACGGCGGCGCCCTGATTGAGCCGGATCAGCGCACATAGCTGCTCGCCGAACCGCTCATCGGGGACGCCGACCACCTGAACGTCGGCCACCGCGGGATGCGAGTACAGGAACTCCTCGATCTCGCGCGGGTAGATGTTCTCCCCGCCGCGGATCACCATGTCCTTGATCCGGCCGACGATCTTCACGTACCCGTGCTCATCCATCGTGGCCAGGTCGCCGGTGTGCATCCAGCCGCCGGAGTCGAGCACCTCGGCAGTGAGGTCGGGCTCGTCCCAGTAGCCGCTCATGACCGAATAGCCGCGTGTGCACAGCTCCCCGGGCTCGTCGTACGGGAGGGCCTCGTCGGTGCCGGGCTCGACGACCTTCACCTCGACGTGCGGGTGGACGGTGCCCACGGTTGAAACCCGGAGCTCGAGCTCGTCGTCGGTCCGCGTCTGGGTCGACACCGGCGAGGTCTCGGTCATCCCGTAACAGATCGTCACCTCCGGGCAGTGCATCTCGGCCACGACCCGGCGCATCACCTCGATCGGGCATGGCGAGCCGGCCATGATCCCGGTCCGCAGTCTGGCCAGGTCGTAGTCGGCGAAGTCCGGCAGCGCGAGCTCGGCGATCCACATCGTCGGAACCCCGTAGAGCGAAGTGCAGCGCTCATCCGCGACTGCCGTGAGGGTCGCGGCCGGGTCGAACCCGGGGGCGGGGATGATCATCGCGCTCCCGTGGGTGATCGCCGCCAGGTTGCCCATCACCATGCCGAAGCAGTGGTAGAAGGGGACGGGGATGCAGATCCGGTCCGCCTCGGTGTAGCGGCACACCTCGCCAACGAGATACCCGTTGTTGAGGATGTTGCGGTGGCTGAGGGTCGCGCCCTTGGGGAAGCCGGTCGTGCCCGACGTGTACTGGATGTTGATCGGGTCGGTCTCGTGGAGGTCGGCTGCGATTGCGCTCAGCCGGTCCGGATCGGTCGCGGTCCCGGCCAGGGCGTCCCACTCCTGACTGCCGAGGAGGACCACGGTGGCGAGCGTGTCGATACGGGGGCCGACCTCGTCGATCATCGCCGCGTAGTCCGAGGTCTTGAACGCCCGGGCGGCGATCAGCACGCTGCACCCCGACTGCCGCAGCACGAACTCCAGCTCGTGTGTCCGGTAGGCCGGGTTGATGTTGACGAGGATCGCGCCGAGCTTGGCCGTTGCGAACTGGGTGAGCGTCCACTCCGCGCAGTTCGGCGCCCAGATCCCGATCCGGTCGCCCTTGCGCAGGCCGGCGGCATCGAGCCCGGTGGCCAGTCGGTCGACGTCGGCGTTCAGCTCCGCATACGTCCATCGGTGGCCCGGCTGCACGTCGACGAGCGCCTCACGGTCGCCGTGGCGGGCGACGGTCGCGTCCAGGTTGGCGCCGATGGTCCCGGTGAGCAGGGGCGGGGCCGTCTCGCCTGCGCTGATGGAGCCCGTCATCGTCTCTCTCCTGAAGTTCGGGGCTGCGTCCGTGCGTGTCAGGCTACCCGTCGGAACGCAGGCGCGAGCGCATTTCTCGCAGACTCAGCCGCGCCGGCCGACCGTCACCGGAAGCCGGCGTGAGATGCCCTTGGCGTACGGATAGTCCGCCTCGGCGAGCGTTGCGACCGCGAACCAGTAGTGCACGACGCCACGCCCGGTGCTCCAGGTGATCGGAATCGAGAACCGTCCGTCGGGGCTGATCTCCGGGGTGCCGATCGTGTGCGGGGTCGGGCCGTCGCCGAACAGGAGCTTCAGCACGTTTGAGCCCGGTGGGATGTAGCCGCCGAGGACCCGACCGGTGATTCGCAGGTGGCCGCCCCAGGGGACCGCGGTCGGCGCCGCGGCGATCTCGATCGACGCCGGGACCGAGACCCGTACGGGGGGAGCGGATGTCGGCTCGGTCGTCGCGCTGCCTCCGTAGGTGGCGATCACGAGGCGGGAGGGGCCGGCGCCGAGCGGCGCGCTCCAGCTGCCGTCGGCGCGGGTGGTCGCGATCGCGGTCTGCGTGAACCGGCCCTGTCCGTCTTCCGGGGCGGTGAGGACGCGGACCGGCTGTCCGGCGAGAGCGGTGCCGGAGCTGGTCCCGAGCCAGCCGCTGACCGTCGTGGAACGACCGAAGGCGACGGTCCGGCTCGGCCGGTTGACGACGTGCGGGAGCAGCACGACGCGGATCGTCCGCACCTGCCTGACTCGGACTGTATGTCCGTTACGGCGGACCGTCGTGAGAACGACGACGCGGCGCCGGGTGGTGTGGGCCTTGCAACGGGTCACCGTGACCGTCTTGGTGCGGCTCTTGGTCTTCACCCACACCGGGATCCCGTGGCGGTGGATCGTCACCCACCTGCCGGGGATCGTCACATGCGTACGCACCTGGGCGCACTTGAGGGCATCGACGACCCGGGAGAACGATGCGCCCAGCACGGTCGGCTGCCCGATCCGCATCGTCCAGACCTCGGGCGCCGACTGCGCGTGTGTGCCACTCGGGTCGACCGCGTTGTCGTACGCGGTGCAGCGAGTGGTGTGCTCACCGACCCCCGAGACCGGGACCTCCGCGCTCGCGCCCGGAAACCAGCGCGGCGGTCCTCCGTCGACGGCGCACAGCATCCCCGCGATTCCCGACGGGCTGCCTCCGGCGCGGGCGGTGACGAACTGTGGGCCGGCGGTCGACGGGACGTCGGTCGGCCCGCCGAGCGACAGGGTGGGGGCGGAGTTGTCCACGTACACCGTCTTCAGAAAGCTGTAGCCCGTGCTGACCCCGGCGGCGTTCGCGGCCACCAGGCCGAGCGGCATCGTGCCCTCACCCCGGCCGAGACTCCCGTCCGACGCGCTCGTGTCGACGGTGCCGCGCACCGTCTGCGACGGGCACTGCTGGAACGTGTGGCGGTTCGGGGACGGGTCAGGCGTGGGCGTCGCGATCCCCGGCAGCGTGCCGAACTGGGCGTGGGCGCTGCACACGCCGGACGGGTCCGTGGCGACGAACGTGATCGGCCAGCGGCCCCGGACCCAGCCGTGCTGGTACCAGAGGTTGTCGCTGCCGAAGGCCTCGATTGACGGGGCGCGGTCCTCCTCCGCGACGAGGTCGAGCTCGTTCATCCCTGGACCGACCAGTGTTCGCCGGTCGAGCAGCTCGATCGGTTGCATGCGATGAACCACCCGACGGTCTGGCTTTCTAGGTTGGTTGCGGAGCAGCACCCGGTGGAGTTGTATTGGGCGTCGTTGATTGGTCCGCTTCGCCCGGCGGGACCCGGTCCGCCGTTCCAGTAGAACTCGCCCCACCAGCCGTTGGCGCCGATCCCTTCCGAGTCCCTGGAGCCCGACAACATGCACGCTGGAGATCGTGATGCCGTTCGGTGCGCGTGACCTTGAAACCGGCTGTCGCATTCAGCCCGAGGGTCTGCTCACGATCCGCATAGAAGATGAGGCCGAAGCTGCTGCTCGGACACGCCAGCCGCGACGGAGAGCGGGGCGTTCGAGGCCCAGCTCAGCCCATCGCCGGAGTCAGGATCGAGCTGCTGCTCGTCATCGCGCGTTGCTGAGCCACAGATTGTGCACCGGGTAGGACGCGGCCCACGCCGACGACTGTGCGCCGAGCACCGATAACCCCAGAACGGCGAGCGCGAGGCTAGCCGCCAAGCGGTCCCTCACGGACAAATCACCAAGACGTACGCGGGCTGTGGATGCGCGTCCCCGTTCGGTGAGAAGCCACGAATGACGAGATAGCCCGCTCGAGGCTGAAACTGAACCGTCACCGAGCCCAGCCGGGCCTAGCGCCGAGATGTGCGGTGTGCGGACGACAACGCAATTCGCTCGCGAATCGCTGATGCACCCATTTGACCGTCTCGCCAGTGCTGGTGGTTGCACCTTGACCGCGCTGCTTGACGGCCCAGCCGCACGCCCGTCGTGATCCGCCGTCGACGTCTACCCACGCCCGCACGCTCCCGGCGATCGACTTGGGATCCAGCTTCACCGGTGTGATCGTGTGGTTCCTGAGCTGCCGGGGACCGACCGAGTTCGCGGGGAGGTTGACGACGGCATAACTGCTCCCGCCCAGCGCGATGAACAGCGCGATGTAGGCGACGACGTTGTGCCGGATGTGGTGGAGCAGTCGTGTGTGCATCGCGTCCTCTCGCCTCGTGTGTCTCAGCATCCGCAACTCGCGGGTCCGACGACGGCGCCCTGGCCGGTGGGCCCGGCGGCAGCAGGGGCGCTGCTCGATCCGGATCCGCTGGCTGTGTTGGCCGACGCCGCCGAACCGCCTCCGCCGCTGGTCACTGTGGAACTGGAACCCGACGGTGCGGTCGAAGTCGCGCTGGGCGTCGCCGCCGATGCGCTCCCGCCGCCGCCGGACGTTGGGGCGGATGCGACGAGCACCGGCTGCGCGGCGGGCGAACGGTGCACCGCGTGCGGGCGGGGGTGTCGCCGGGGCGCCACCCGGAGGTGCGACGCCGCGCGCGCGGTCGCCGCGCCGACCGGCATCGTGACCGCCGACGCCGCGGCGTGGAGCAGCGCGTTCGACCTCTCGGCCGGGACGGGGGCCGGGCCGCTGTCGAACAGCCCGGTGACCGCGATCATCACGCCGGCAAAAGCGGCGACCGCCAGTGCCACCGCCACCGTCCGCGTCGAGGTGTGGTCAGAAACCCGCCATATGCGACGGTTTCTGAACACGCCCCCGCCGGGAGGACCGGACCCTGCCGCCGTCGCCGCCGCGACGGGCGTCCCGCCGACGCGCATAGGCTCGGGCGACGTAGGTTCGGACTCAGCCGGCCCAGGCACCGGCCGCTGCGACGCCGGTTCAGGCGCCTGCAGTGCGTCATGAAGCGCGTCGCTCCGCTCGCCCCAGAAGTCCGCGGCGCTCGCAGCGTCGCCCGCGTCATCGCCCCCCGGGAACGGGAATGGCGTCGGCTCGGCGCCGCGCGGGTCGTTCGGATGCTCGCGCTCGCGCTCGCGCTCGTGCTCGTGCGCACGTGCGCGGGGGCCGAACGGCACGAGCTGGTCCCGCGGCCCCAGCCAGTCTCGGGGCAGGCGGACGACGTTGGTCTCGGCCTCCGTGGCCTCCTGGCCGTCGTCCTCCCGATCATCTCTCGCCATTGACCGTCGCTTCCGCTCGCCGGTGCTCTTGACAATACCCGTCCGCGCGAGGCGCTACTATACCGCATTGAATTGCAACCAATTAGTCTCAATTGGTAACGAAATGGCTGCTGAGCGTCCCGAGCTTGAAGACGATTACCTCACGGTGGCCGACATCGCGGGCCTGCTGAAGCTCAACCAGCAGACCGTGCGCAACTGGATCGATCAGGGGTCGCTGCCGGCGGTCCGGGTTGGGCGCCGGGTGCGGATCCGTCGCGTCGACCTCCAGCGGGTGCTCGACGCCGGCTACCAGCCGGGCAATGCCCCTCAGGCCTCAGGCCCGAGCGCGGAGGACTTCTGGGGCGGCGAGACGGTCGGGATCGCCGAGCCCGCCGCTGCCGGCGGCCGAGCCCGCGCTGCCGGCGGCCGATCCGCGCGCCGGAGGCCAGCCCGACCACCGCCGACGCTCGAGCCGCCATGAGCTTCAGCTCGGACCTCGACCGCCAGCGCGCGCAGGTGATGCGTGCCGTCCGCCAGGCGGGGGCCGGCTGGGCCGAGGCGATGCGCGCGCACAAGCTCGCGCCGCCGGACGCCAACTTCGCCATGCGGCTGCACAACCTGGCCCGGGCGGCCGAGGACGAGCACGTCGCGTGGGAGCACGCGCACGCCGCCGGGCTCCTGTGGCGGCCCGTCCCCGGAGCGGAGAACGCCGAGCCGCCCTACGAGCTGCGACCCGGGACCGGCCGGCGTGGACCCGCGGCACTGTGGGGCGCGTTCGACACCGCGGTCGACACGCTCAACCGGGCGATCACCGGCTCCGACGCGGCCGCGGTCGCCGACGGGTTCAGCGAGATGGCCGAGGCCGCCGCGGCGCTCGCCGAGGCGATCGCGGACGAGGACCGCAAGCGCGAGTCGCGCGCCCGCGGCGCCGCCTAGCCCGAAGCGACCCGACCCCGTTCCCGCACGATCAGCGACGGAACGTCGGTCCGCGTGACCGCGAAGTACACCGCGATCGCGGCGTCGATCGCGAACGAGGCTGCCGGGCTCACGAACGCAATCCCGATGGCCGGGACGTAGGCCAGAACGCCGTACAGCGCGCGGCGCATCCCGGCTCCCATCGCCGGCCGGACGGCGTCGAGGTCAGCTCCGGGTGGCCATCGAGGTACCGCCAGCTCCATGCGATCGCGCTGCCCATCAGCATCAACGTCGAGGCGAACAGGACCGCGACCGCGGTCGCGGCAGAGCCCCCCTCGCGGCCGAATTCGGCGGCCAGCGCGGTCGGCCACGGGATCACCGAGACGAACAGCAGCACCGCCAGCGTCCGCTCGATGAAGCGGCGGTTGACGAACTCGACCGCGCTCATCATCCCGTGGTGCTCGATCCAGATCACCCCGACCGTCACGAACGAGACGAGGTACGCGAGGTAGCTCGGCCAGGCGTGCAGCAGCTGGTGGACGAGCCGGTCCCCGTTCGCCGGCTTGGGGAGGTCCAGGACGAGCAGCGTCACGGCGATTGCGAACACGCCATCGATGAGTGCATGCAGCCGGGCCGGACTCACCGGACCGTAGTTCGTGAGCCCCCCGCACGGCTCCTGCCGTGCATGCCGGCCTGCGGTCGGACGTCCCGCGGTCGGACGCCGGTAGCCTCGCGCCGACATGCCGCCCGTACCCCGACGGTCGATCCACCTGCCGGCACCGGGGACCAAGCGGGCCATCGTCATCGGCGCGGGCTCGTTCGGTACCGCGGTGGCGGTGCTGCTCGCCCGCGGCGGGCTGCGGACGACGCTCCAGACCCGCACGCGCGAGCAGGCCGAGGAGCTCACCGACGCACCGGGAGAACCGGGTCTACCTCAGCGGGGTCGAGCTGCCGCGCGAGCTGCGGATCGAGCACATCGGGGCCGGGCTGGCGCGCGCGGACTACGTGTTCCTCGGCGTGCCGTCGCTCGGTCTCGACGCGGTCATCGCCACGCTCGAGACTAACGGGCTGCCGGCCGAAGGCCGCGGTCGTCTCGCTGGCCAAGGGGCTGGTGCCGCCCGACGGGACCCCGCCGACGGCTGCTCCTCACGCGGCGCTTCGGGCCGAGCCGCACCGGCTGCATCGGCGGTCCCGCGCACGCGCGGGAGATGGTGAGCGCCGGCGCCGGCCTCGTCGCGGCCTCCACCGAGGAGTCACTCGCCACCGCGCTCGCCGGCGTGTTCATCCGGGCCGGCGTCGTGTGCGAGGAGTCGAACGACCCGACCGGCGTCGAGCTCGCCGGCGTGGCCAAGAACGCCGCCGCGCTCGCATCCGGCGCCACCGAGGCGCAGGGCCTGAACGCCGCCGGGGCCGCCGCCGGGCACATCTTCGCCGAGGTGTGGCGGTGGGCCGAGGCCCAGGGGCGCGCGGCCCGAGTCGATGATCGGCCTGGCCGGCACCGGCGACCTCGTGGCCACCGCGCTCGCGCCCGAGATCCGCAACCGCCGCGCCGGCGAGCTGCTCGCCCAGGGCGTGCCGGCGAGCGAGATCCCGGGCCGCGTCGGACAGGCCGTCGAGGCGCTCCAGACCGTGCCGCTGCTCGCCCGGGCGCTGCACGACGCCGGCATCGACGCCCCGGTCACCGGCGCGCTCGGCCGGCTGATCAGCGGGAGCTGCCCCTCGAGGACTGGGTCGAGATCGTCCGCGCCACCGTGCCGCCCCCGCCGCGGTGGCGCCCGCCGTCCGTCCCGGATTCTGGCGTCGCGTGCGGGAGCGGATCCGCGGCTTCTTCGCGCCGATTCCAAGCCAAACGGTCACGAACGTTTACTCGCCGACAAGAGACAGCTGGGACGTGTCCCTGAGGCAACGCAACGACACGAAGGAGGAGCAGACCATGCCCCAGATCATCGTGACCGCTGACGACGGGAGAGACCGACGCCTGTGCTCTGCGGGAGCGGATCAACGTCCAGCGACTTCGAGAGCGAGCTTTTCGCCGCTCAGCTCGTCGAGCGGCTCGGCTGGGCAGTCGACGACGCCGCGAGCGAGGCGGCCCCCGCGAGCGCGACCAGCTCGAGCCAGCGCCGGCGAGCGTCGTAACCACCGCCTCGTAGACGCCGGCGCCGAAGGCCTCGGAGGCGACCCGCACGTCGGGTCGGCCGGCGGCATCGCGCCGGCAAGGCGTCGGGTCGCGCTCGCAGGGCGTTGGCCACGAGCCAGAACGTCCCGACCGCGGCGGCGGCATCCAGATCCTCGTGCGAGTCGCCGACCGCGATGCACTCCTCAGGCGCGTACCCGCGCGCCTGCATGTGGCGGGCCACCGCGCGCGCCTTGGAGGCCACCGCCGGAACGAGGTGGTAGGCGCGGACCACTCGGCGTCCGGGAATCGCCCGGTCGTGCTCGCGGATCACGCCGTTGTCGACCAGCCGCAGCGACCCGAGCCCGGCCTCCGCCAGGACGGCGTCGAGCCTCGTCGAGGTCGACCGCGCCGCGGAACAGGTGCGAGACCTCGCGGCCGGCCGACCACGGCGTGTGGTACTCGAGCCGGCCGGCGAAGCGCTCCAGCAGCAGCTCCGGCGCCCCGCGTCGCCGCGATCTGCTCGAAGATCGAGCCGCGCCTCCGGGTCCAGGGCACGAACTCGCCGGTCAGCCACTCCAGCTCGCCGTCCATGCACCAGCCCGCACCCGAGCTCGAAGATGTAGGCCGACGAGCCGATCAGCCGCGAGGCCTCGAACACGCTCCACTGCCGGCGTCCGGAGAACAGCACCACCTCCACCTCGGCCCGCCAGCAGGCCTCGAGCGCTCGGATGCCAGCGAGGACCACCCGCCGTCGGCCCCGCGCAGCAGCGACGCGCCCGGTCCGAGCAGGGTCCCGTCGAGATCCACGTACAGGCAGCGCACGGCGGCGGCGACCGTAGCAGCCGCCGCCATACTCGAAGTCGATGGCCACCGCCCAGCGCAACGAGCCCTGGACCGCGCTCCTGCAGAGGGCCGTGAGGACGGGCGGCTCGTCCACGAGGACGCGTCCAGCCCGGCCGCGGGCCCATCGCGTCGACATCCCCGAGGAGCTCTCGCCCGGCGGCGCTGCAGGGCCTCCGGAACGCGGGCATCGAGGCGCTCTACGCCCACCAGGCGGAGGCGCTGTTCGCCGCGTTCGAGGGCCCGACGATCGTCACCACCGGCACCGCCTCGGGCAAGTCGCTCTGCTTCCAGCTGCCGACGCTCGAGGTGCTCAGCGCCGACCGGACGCGCCCGCGCGCTGTACCTGTACCCGACCAAGGCGCTGGCCCAGGACCAGGCCCGGGCGCTCCATCGCTTCGGGCTGACGAAGCACGATCCGCCCGGCGATCTACGACGGGGACACGCCGCGCGGCGAGCGGTCGGCGATCCGCAAGCGGAGCAACCTGATCATCACCAACCCGGACATGCTCCACGTCGGGATCCTGCCCCACCATCCGAGCTGGGGCGAGCTGTTCTCCAACCTCGCGTTCGTGGTCATCGACGAGGCGCACGTCTACCGCGGCGTGTTCGGCTCCCACGTCGCCGGCGTGCTGCGCCGGCTGCGGCGGATCGCCGCGATCCACGGCACCGCGCCCCGGTTCCTGCTCGCCAGCGCGACGATCGCCAACCCCGTCCGCAGCTCGCCGAGGAGCTCACCGGGCTTCCCGCCGTTCACGGTCGTCGCCGACGACGGCGCTCCCCAGCCCGAGCCGCAGATCGCGATGTGGAATCCGCCGCTGCTCGACGAGGAGCTCGGAATCCGCGGGATCGGCGCTGCTACGAGGCGGCCGAGGTGTTCTCCGAGCTGATCGAGCGCCGGGGCGCGGACGATCTGCTTCATGAAGTCGCGCAAGGGCATCGAGCTGATCCTCCGGCACTCCGCCGACCGTCTGCCGGCTGAGCTGCCGACCGCGATCGCGCCGTACCGCGCCGGCTACACGCCCGCCCAGCGCCAGGAGATCCAGCGCCGGCTCACCGACGGCGACCTGCTCGGGGTCGTCGCCACCGACGCGCTGGAGCTGGGGATCGACATCGGCGAGCTCGACGCCGCGATCTGCGTCACCTTCCCCGGCACCGTCGCGAGCCTGCGCCAGATGTGGGGGCGCGCGGGACGGCGAAGCGAGGGCCTGGCGGTGTACATCGCCGGCGAGGACGCCCTCGATCAGTTCTTCTGCCGCCACCCGGACGAGTTCATCGACCGTGCTGTCGAGGCGGCGATCCTCGATCCGCGCAATCCGCAGATCCTCGGACCGAGCATCTCCTCTGCGCCGCGCACGAGGCCCCGCTCACCGTGCTCGACGGCGACTACTTCGGCGAGGACTGGCGCGACGGCGCCGAGACGCTCGCCGACGCCGGCTTCCTGCGCGAGCGGCGCGAGCGGGTTCGTGCCCGCGCGCGCCGACGACTACCCGGCCGCGCGCGTCGGGCTGCGCAGCGCGTCGGCCGACAGCTTCGTGCTCGTCGACGCCGCCTCCGGGGAGATGATCGGCACCGTCGAGGCGGCCCGCGCCTACAACGAGATCCACGAGGGCGCGGTGTACCTGCACCTGGGGCGCTCCTACCTCGTCCAGGCGCTCGACCTCAGGGCGCGCCGCGCGCTGCTCGCACCGTTCGGCGGACGATACTTCACGCAGACCAAGCGCGAGATCGATGACCTACATCCAGCGCCTGCATCGAACGGCGCGAGAGCCCCGGCGTGACGCTCTCCTTCGGCGAGGTCGTGTACTCCGAGACCGTGCTCGGCTACCAGCGCAAGTCGCTGAAGGACCACGAGGTGATCGACTTCCAGAGCCTCGACCTGCCGACGGTCGAGTTCGACACGCGGGCGCTGTGGTACGAGCTGCGATGAGCTGCTCGCCGCCGAGCCGTTCCCGGCCGAGCACCTGCTCGGCGCGCTGCACGCACTCGAGCACGGGCAGATCGCGGTGCTGCCGCTGATCGCGATGTGCGACCGGTGGGACATCGGCGGTCTCTCGACGAACGCCCACCCCCAGACCGGCGGCCCAACGATCTTCATCTACGACGGCCACCCGGGCGGCGTCGGGCTCACCCGGCGGGGCTACGACGAGTTCGAACGGCTCGTCGGCGACGCCAACCGTCTGATCGGCGAATGCCCGTGCCAGAGCCGGCTGCCCCTCGTGCGTGCAGTCGCCGAAGTGCGGAAACCTCAACGAGCCGCTGTCCAAGCGCGGCGCGCTCGAGCTGCTGCGCCGGATGACCGCCGCCCGGTAATCCGGATCCGCTGCAGCGGCTTACTACGTTGCTCTTACAGTGCCGCCGTGATGCCGGGCGTGGGCGGTCGGTCCTACAGGCAATCGACCATGGAAGGAGGCGCTCATATGAGGCTTCAACGCAGCACGTTTGCCGTGGTGGCGTCGGTTCTGACGCTCAGCGCGGGTGGTGGGGTTGCCTGGGCCTGCACCGGCGGCGGTCCCGGCGATCCGAACGGAACCGGTGGCCAGACGACGACGACCACGTCGACCTCGACGTCATCCACGTCGACGTACACGGACCCGGTCGCCGCGACTCGCAAGAGCAGCAAGAAGAAGGCGAGCAAGAAGGCGACCCACAAGAGCTCGCGCCGGAGCACCCGGCACAGCTCGAAGCGGGGCTAGTCCGATCGTCGGGCGGGAGGTTCTGCCCAAGCCTTCCGCCCGCGGGACCGGACGCCGGGACCTGACGGACGGTCAGCGCGCGCTCACGTCAAGCGCGCTGATCGCCCGCAGCGTCCGCTCGCCGCCGGGATCCCCGGCCGTGGCGGGCACCACGCACAACTCGTCCACCCCGGCGGCGAGATACGCCCTGGCGCGCTCGGCCACCTCGCTGACCGTGCCGACGAGACCGACGGCGCGGGCCAGGGTCTCGGGGACGCGGGCCAGGAGATCACGGGGATGGGGCGAGGTGCGGGCGAACTCGACGAGCTCGCCGAACCCGGCGGCGGCGAACATCTCCCCGTAGCCGGGGGCGCCGAGATACCCGACGACGCCGCGCGCGAGCTGGACCCTGGCGTCCGCGTCAGGGTCGACGCATGCCGGGACCCACGCCGCGAGCCGCGGCGGGGGCCGTCCGGCGCTCCGGGCGGCCGCCTCCAAGCGCGTTCGCAGCCGCGCGGCGGCCTCCACGGTCACGAGGTTGATCACCATCCGGTGGGCGAGCTCGCCTGCAACCGCGACGGCCCGATCCCCGAAAGCCGCGACGGTGAGCGTCGAGTCCGGCGCCGCCAGCCGCAGCCGGTAGCCGTGGGTGTGGACGAGCGTTCCGTCGAACTCCCCCCGCTCCCCGGCGAGCAGCGGCCGCAGGGCGGTGATCGCCTCGCGCAGGTGCAGTGCGGTGCGTTCGCGCCGCCGACCGTGCCACGCCTCGACGACGAGCGGACTGGAGCTCCCGATCGCGAGGTTGGCCGGCCGCCCGCCGAGCGCGGCGACGCTGGCGATCCCCATCGCCAGGTTCACCGGGTCGCGGACGGCGACGGCGAGTGGGCCGACCGTGAGGGTGATCCGCGCGGTCCGCTGCGCCACCGCCGTGGCGAGGGCGAAGGCGTCGAATGTCGCCATCTCACCGATCCACAGGCCGGAGTAGCCGAGCTCGTCAGCGAGCTCCGCGGTGTGGAGTGCCTCGAGCGGGTCCCGGTCCTGCCAGAGGCCGAGCGTGACCGCGAACGGCCCGTCGACCCGGGCGGGCTCCGGGCTCACCCGGCGAGCTGCTCGCCCGGGACCCAGGTGGCGTGGAAGCCGAGCGGGACACGACGCGGGAGCGCCAGGCGGCAGACCGGCGGCGCGCTCATGTCGGCGGCGTCGAGCACGACGACCTCCGAGTGGCCCTCGCGTTCGTCGTGGACGTAGGAGACGAGGTAGCCATCGTCCTCGGCCTTCGCGCCGGGGCGGGGGGCGAACGGCGCCTCGCTCCCCCAGCGGCCGTCACCGAACCAATGCGTGTCGGCGCCGACCGGAGTCAAGGTCGTACTTCATCAGCCCATCGAACAGCAACGTGTCGTCGTTGTTGATGTGCATGTTGTAGGCGTACCGCGAGCGGCGGCCGGTGAGATCGAGCGGGATCGACGGGAACTCGGAGACCGCGTCGTCACGCTGCTCCTCGTGCGTCTCGCCGGTGCGGAGGTTGAACCGGTAGCGGTGCAGGAACGTCTCGGGGCGCAGGTAGCTGAGCATCTGCGCGAGCTCGCCCTGGAGCCCGGTGATCGGCCGCGGCCGCGTCACCCGGCAGACGTCGAGCACGATCTCGTCGCCGTCCTCGTAGGCGTTGATGGAGTGGTAGATGTAACACGGCGCAGCCTCGAACCAGCGGATCTCCTCGCCGCCGCCGCGGCGGGGGAGGATCCCGAAGCGAGCGGGCGTCTCGCGGTCGAACAGGAGCTTGTGGCGACCGGCCCGGGCGGCCTCGGGGTCGTTCATCAGCGGCAGGTCCATGAGGATCGAGTAGTTCTCGGTGATCGCCATGTCGTGCGGCAGGCGCGGGCCGGGCAGGTCGATCCCGACGAAGTGGCCGACGCGCTGGTCGGGCCCGACGACGCCGTAGCGGAGGTACGGCGCGTGCACGCCGTAGTCGAAGAACATCATCTCGCCGGTCCGCTCGTCGACCTTGGCGTGGGCCGAGACCTCGCTGCGCAACGTGCAGCCGAAGTCCTCGGTGCCGAGCGAATCGAGCGTCTGCGGGTCGAGCGCGTACGGCTGACCGGCGCGATACCACAGCGCGAGCAGGCGCCCGGCGTGGAACACGAGGTCGGTGTTGGCGGTGTCCTTCTCCGGCGTGTCGGCCGGGTTCTCGCGCGTCGGCTCGATGATCCCTCGCCACAGCGCGTGGCCGGCCTGGCGCTCGCGTTCGAAGCCACCCGTCCGGACCCAGCGGTTGCGGTAGGAGGCGCGACCGTCGCGGAACTGGACCGCGTGCACCATCCCGTCGCCGTCGAACCAGTGATACCGGCCCTCGGGCTCGTGCTGGGGGTTCGGTCCGTTGCGGACGTAGACACCGTTGAGGTCGTCCGGGACCCGCCCCTCGATGACCGGCAGGTCGTCGACCTCGAGCTCGTCGTGGACGGGGGCGTACGCACCCTCGAGGTACGGGTTCGCGGTCACCGCGGCGACCGCCGTCGTCGTGTCCAGATGCAGGCTCATCGCGCTCCTCCCTTGCTCGCGATCGACACTACAACAATCGAAGTCACGGCTCAACCGGCGTCGGGAAGTGCGGTTCGAGGGCGCGACCCCGCGGTACGAAGCGCACGTGGCGCCGCTCGAGCACGGCACCGCAGGCATCGCAGTCGAGCCGCGGCTGCAGCGGCCGGCCGCAGGCGCGATGCACGATCGCCAGCGGGGGCCCGCCCGGGGCGGGGAACCAGCGGTCGCCCCACGCGATCAGCAGGGCGAAGATGGGAAACACGGCGCGGCCCTTGTCGGTGAGCCGGTAGGCCCCGCGAGGATCGTCGGCGGACGCCCCACGCGCCAGGACGCCGAGCGCCACGAACCGACTCAATCGGTCGCTGAGCAGCGTCGGCGAGATGCCGAGGTCACGCTCGAACTCGGTGAACCGGCGGCGGCCGAGCATCGCCGCGCCGAGCACGAGCGTGCTCCACCGGTCGCCGATCACGGCGATCGTGTCCGGCATCAGGAGTTCGGCGGCGGTCGGCTCGCTGCCGCGCGTCGATCGGCGGCGAAAGCGCGGGGCGGCGCCGAAGCGGAAGCTCTCCACCGGAGCGACCCCGGTCTCCAGCTCGCGCACGCCGACCGGCTGGCCGCAGCCACCACACACGAGGCGCGGGGTGACCGAGCTGCCGCAACCGAGATGGCGGAGGTCGGGCTGCACCTCGGCGGCGCCGACGGCCCAGTGCTTCTCCCAGGCCCAGATCGCGACGAGCAGACTCCAGAGCTCGAGGCCCTGTCCGGTGAGCCGGTACTCGTTCCGCGCGCCCCCGGTGGCGGGCGCGCGCACGAGGACGCCGTCGCGCACGAGGTCCCTGAGCCGTGCGGCGAGCACCGACTCGGAGATCCCGAGCTGCCGCCGCCACACGTCGAATCGGCGGGTGCGGAGCATGAACGCATTGCGCAGGATCAACAGCGTCCACCGGTCGCCGAGGACGGCGAGCGCGCGTCCGATCGAGTTCGCATCCGCGGCGCCGGCCGGTGGCGCCGGCGCGGCCGCGTTCAACGCGACGCGGGCCGGTCGGGCGGCATCGCGCCCTTCCCGGTCTCCCGCAGCTGGTCGACCGCCCTGGCGGCGTCGTCGCTGCGCATCGTCATTCCCTCGAGCGCGAGCGAGTGGTCGAACGTGATCGTGACCCCGTTGCGCAGCCAGTCGTTGAGGCCCCGCTTCGTCGCCCTGATCGCCTGCTGCGGACCGGCCACGAATCGGCGCGCGTACTCCATCGCGCGGTCGAGCGACTGGCCGGGCTCGGCGACCTCGGTGGCGAGCCCGATCCGCTCCGCCTCCTCGGCCGTGATCCAGTCGCCGGTGAGCAGATAGCGCTTGGCCTTGACCAGGCCGACGGCGAGCGGCCAGGCGAGCGTCCCGCCGTCGCCGGCGGCGATCGCGGCGCGGACGTGGCCGTCGGCGATCCGCACCCCCCGCTCGATGATGATCACGTCGCACAGCAGGCCGAACGCGGCGCCGGCACCCATCGCGTAGCCGTTGATCGCGGCGATGATCGGCTTGTCGAGCTCGACGTGGGCATGGACGAGCTCGCGTCCGTCCTCGATCACGCGATCGAGCTCGCCGTTCTCGTTGCGGTACGTCTGTCCGAGCAGGTCGTAGTCGCCGCCGATCGAGAACGAGTCGCCAGAGCCGGTGACGACCGCGGCCCTCACCTGGGGATCGTGCTGAAGCTCACGGAGCACGCGGGGCATCTCGGCGTGCTGGTCAAGCGTGCACGCATTCATCTTGTCCGGGCGGTTGAAGCGGAGCAGCGCGATCCCATCCTGCACCGACACGTCGAAGTAGCTGTAGCTCGAGGCGTCCATCCACTCGCTCCTCCCGCTCGTGAGATAACTTCGACTATCGTAGTGCCGGACCGCGCGGGCGCGTGGTCGCACCCGGCCGCGCGACGCTCCGGTGTGCCCCGCTCGTTCGGCGGGCGGGCGCTAGCATCGCCCGCCCAGGGCGAGATAGCTCAGCTGGTAGAGCACACGACTGAAAATCGTGGTGTCCCCGGTTCGAGTCCGGGTCTCGCCATAGGAGCGAAAGCCATAGGTGACTGGCTCTGTGGTCCGGCGCGCAGCTTCGGCTGCACGGAGGGCGGCACGGCCGTCGCACCTCCCATCAGGTGAGGATGTTCACCGCACGTGCGACGACCAGCCCGAGAATGATCAGCGAGATCAACGCCTGCGCGCCCATGGTCAGCTTGGCCCAATGCCGCAGCGGCATGACGTCGGTCGGGCTGAACGCGGTGGCGTTCGTCAGACCCAGGTAGAGGTAATCGAGGAACAGCGGTCGCCAGCCGGGGGGCGCGAGGGCCGGGTTCATGTGCTCCGGGAACGCGAGGTGAGGGTACCTCGGGGTGCGATGGGCGCGCGCCGCTGGGCCGCCTGCGTCGATCTCCCAGTACGCAAAGGTGAACGCGATGATCGTCTCCAGCCAAACCAGCGCTCCAGATGAGAGCAGCGCGTGGGGGTTGTTCAGCGCCTTGTTGCCGTTCACCAACTCGACGGTGAGCACGACCGCTTGTGTTGTCGCTCCCAAGACGAGCACGGCGAGCAGCCCGACGCCGATCGTGCGAGTGGCGCTTGACTGACGGTCGATGCGCCCCGGGTCGGCGATGATGTGCGCCGCGAGCAGTACTGCCAGCAACGCCGGTTCGACCCACTTCGAGACGAGGCTGAAGCGGTCGGGCAGGAGCAACGGGGCGGCAATTGCCAGGCCGAGCACGAGCGTCGGAGGCCAGCGACTCTCCCCCCGGAGGTCGTCGACCTGCTCCTGAGTGCGGTGACTCCCCATCGCGGGCCTGGGCGCAGAGCATAAACCTGACCAGCGTGGTCATCCCAGAACCCCGGGAAAGACCGGTTCGATGGGGAGGAGGCCGGCGAGGAGCGCCGGCGTGGTCGCCTTGAAAACCCCCGCCGGGGCCGCCGTCCATCTGCTGAATTCGTTAGGGTGCCGACTCGCTCGGACCGGCACGACGCCATGGCTGACGACGAAGCTTCCAACGAGAGGGGCAGTGACGAGACGCCGCCGGCTCAACGCCGGCACGGGGACCGACGGATATCTCTCCCCGGACGCCACGTCCGGGGCGACGATCCTCTCGATCCCGGAGGCCACACGGCAGGGCGCCACGGACGCGAAATCGCTGGCGCAGCTGATGGACGCTGTGGTCACGAGCCTCGGCGGCTCGAACGCCCTGTTGCCCGGGCTCAAGTCCCAGGGCGCCGCTCAGCCGACGGCGTTCTTCATGAGCTCATCGAACGGTCAGACGGAGGATTGGTCGGAGGCGGGCGGCTCGGTCGTCAGCGGCGTCGGCACGTCGTCAAACGGCTACGTCTATGTCGGCGTGGCGTGGAGCTCGACCAATGACGATCGTCTGATGCCGAAGAATGGGACCCCCCTCTCTCAGCAGCTCTTCTACTCGCTCAGTCCGCTGTAGTGCGCCCGACCCACGGTGCCAGACGTGACCACGTGCCCGAGCTGTAGCGAGAGCACGCCGCCGGGGCATTTCTGCGTGCGGTGCGGCGGGCCGCTGACGGCGGACTTCGCCGGACGCTCGCGCGGGCGCTCGCAGTTCGCGGCTGCCCCGCACGAGCACGTCGCGACACCTCGGATCGTGTCGAGCCTGTTCCCCCACCTGCCGCGAGCCTCTCACGCGAGCTTTCAGGCGGCCATGGCGTTCGGGGGCGCCGTCGTCGTCGGGCTCGCGCTCCTGCACCTGTTCCCGATGGCGCTGATCGCAGCGGCGCTGCTGCTGCCGCTGCTCGTCGTTCTCTATCTGGTCGACGTCGACCTGTATGCGGAGGAGCCCTGGTGGGCGATCGCCCTCGCCGTCGGCTGGGGAGGTCTGGTCGGGATCGGTTTCGGGCTCCTCGCGCTCGCCATCGCACCATCGTCGATCGACGCGATCACGCACGGCAGCTCGCAATACCTCGTCAATCAGGGGCTCATCCTTCCGTTCTGCGGGCTCCTCGCTCTGCTCGTCGGACCGCTGTCGCTGCTCGGCTACCGCCGCTTCAACACCGTGCTCGACGGCGTCACGCTCGGTGGTGCTGCCGCCGCGGCGTTCGGTGGCGGTGAGGCGCTGACGTACGGCGCCCATCTCATCTCGGACGGGCTTCACTCCAGTGGAGCGACGTTGCCGTGGATCTGGCGGCTGCTCTCGCTCGGTGTCGCGATGCCGATCCTGACGATGGGGGCGGGCGCGGCCGTGTGCGCGGCCGTATGGCTGCGCTACCGGGCGCCGGCCCGCGACTCCGATGCGCTCGGGCCGATGGGTCATCCGGCGATCGCCCTTCCGGTCGGCGCACTGCTGGTCATGGGCGGTTCCGTCGGAGAGACGTTTCTCCCGGCGGGGGCGTGGCTCGCGTGGCTCGCGCTGTTCGATCTCGTCGTCATCGTGATGCTGCGCCGGGCGATCCACGTCGGTCTCCTCGAGGAAGCCCTCGAGGTGCCGATCGGGCCGGTGTTCATCTGTCCGAACTGTGGGGGCTCGACGGCGCGGCACACGTTCTGCGGCAACTGCGGAATATCGCTGCAGGCTCTCCCCAAGGCCCGGGGCTCCGTGATCGTCGAGCCCGGCGCCGGGCCGCAGGAGGCGACATGAGCACGATCGTGGAGCACACCCACCGCGGGCGGACTCACGGTCGTCTCGGCGCGCGGCGGATCCTGGCGTACTTCGTCCTCGGGTTCGCTCTGCTCGTCGGCGTCAGCGCCGTTGTCGGCGGGCTCACGCACACCGCGAGCAAGCCCCTGTGCCTGCCGTACAGCCCGTGCGGGAAGCCGTCGCCGCTCGTGCGGCCCGTCGTCGATGAGACCGTGTGGAGCAGCCCGCGCTACGCCTACCGCGTGTTGTATCCGCCGGACGTCGCGAAGATCACCGGGCGCGACGCGCGCGGAATCATCCTCGATGTGGCGCTCCCGGGCGGTTCGGCTGGGGCGCTCATCATCAATGCTGAGCGTGGCGGCATCGGACAAGCTGCGTCGGTGGTCAAGGGCGAGCTCGCCGGCCTCTCAGGTCTCACAGCAGTGGCCGCGGACGCGAACCCGTCGCGCACGATCCTCGGCGCCGGTGTCGGTTACCACGCGGGCGTCGGCGCGACCTTCATCGGCGACCTCGCGGCGCCGCAGGGCGTCCAACAGCCGGTCGACATCTCCGCCGTGGCAGCGTCTGTCGGGGGGCTGACGGTGACCGTCACGGTGCTCGGATCGGTGCACGACTCGAGCCCGAACGGGCCGCTCTACCAGGTCGCCGATCAGGTCATCAACGAGGTTCGCTGGCCGGGGAGCGCTTCGTGAGACCGGTCCGCTCACACAGGGCCAAGAGGATGGCGCTGTTCCTCGCTCCGGTGGCGGTCTGCTGCGGGCTGCTCCTCGCTGCCACGTCCGGGACGCCGCACGGCGCAGAGCGATTCGCCCGGCCCTCTCGGAGACCGATGCTCGCCTTCAGACTGGTCCTCCGCCAGCCGGGGGCGGCGCACCTTCAACCATTCCTGCTCGGCCTCGGTGCGCCGGGGTCGCCGCGCTACCACCGCTACCTGAGCGCCCGAGCGTTCGGTGCGCACTTCGGGCTCAGCCCGCAGCGGCTGGGTCAACTCCGCGCGTTGCTCCGGGGGCAGGGAGTGACCGTCCTCGCCAGCTATCCCCAGCGCACCACCCTCGATGTCCAAGCGTCTCCCGAGGTCAGCGCGCGGCTGTTCGGCGTTCGGCTCCGAGGAAGCGCCGACGGCACGCCCCGAGTGCCGGTGGCGTTCGGGCACGCGCGCGTCCCGCGGATGATGCGAGGGTTCGTCAGCGCGGTCTCCGGATTGGGACCGGGCCCGACCGAGCTGCCGGATGACGTTCCCGCCGGTGGCCTGCTCCCCACGGACGCTCACGTCGCCTACGATCTCGCGCCGCTCTACCGCCAGCAGATCACGGGCCAGGGCGAAACGGTGGCGATCATCTCGTTCGCCAACTTCAACCAGAGCGACCTCGATCGTTTCGACGCCCAGCTCGGCTTACCGGCGTTGCACCCGGTCAGCGTGCCGGTCGATGGCGGGGCGACGGACACGGACCCCGGGGACGAGGCAGAGGTCGCGCTCGACCTGGAGCTCGTGCACGAGACGGCGCCCTCGGCGACGATCCTGGACTACAACGCGCCGCAGGCGGGCACCTCGAGTGGGGACACCCTCGGCGCGATCATCGATCGCATCGTCGCCGACGGCCGGACCAAGCTCGTGAGCGACAGCTGGGGCGCGTGTGAGCTCGAGACGTCACGGACCGAGGTCCTCGCTGACGAGCGAGCCATCGAGGCCGCCGAGGCCCAGGGCATCAGCATCTTCAAGGCCGCCGGGGACGCCGGGGCGTACCAGTGCCAGCGATCGGACCTGAGCGACCATCGGCTCTCGGTCGAGTGGCCGACATCGAGTCCCGGAGTCATCGCCGTCGGAGGAACGGCGTTGTCGATCGATTCGAACGGCAGCTACGCCGGCGAGACGGCTTGGGAGGGCGCGCTCGAGCAGTCCGGTACCGGCGGTGGGCTCAGCACGTATTTCCCGCGCCCCGCCTGGCAGAGCGCACCCGGGGTCCGCACCGTGTACTCGAACGGGAAGCGACAGATCCCCGACGTCGCCGCGAACGCCGATCCCAGCACCGGATGGACCGCCTTCACGAATGGGTCAGCAGGGCAGATCGGTGGCACGAGCGCCGCGACCCCATTCTGGGTCGGCAGCATGGCGCTGATCGACGAGTACGCGCAACGCCACGGCGCGACGCGCGTCGGCTTCGTCACGCCGATGCTCTACGCGATCGCTTCGACGCCGCAGGTCTTCCCCTCGTTCCACGACATCACCATCGGTGCCAACCGCTACTACCCGGCGACGCGAGGCTGGGACTTCGCGACCGGTCTCGGCTCGCCCGACGTCTACAACCTCGCGCAGGACGTGACCGCCTACCTGAAGCGACACCACGCCGGCTGAACCGCCTTCCGACTATCGATCGCGGTCGCGCCGCTCCTCGGCCTGAGCCGCGCGGAGCCGCGCCTCGGCCTGATCACACGATCGCTGGAGCTCGCGCATCCGCACCGGACTGGTCGCCCGTGAGCCATAGGCCCGCGCCTTGTACAGGTCGAGCCGCTGGCGGGCGTACAGCGCCTGGGCTCGGAGGTCGTCGAGATGGTCGGTGGGCATGGCGTCTGTCTCCACTCTAGGACCGGGCGGGTCGCCACGGTCCGAGCGACGAGCTGACGAACACCGCGGGCGCGCGGCGCAGGCGCTCCAACGTGATCGGCTCCTCACGTGCGCCCGACCGCGTCGCGAGCACGTCCGCCCGGGTCACCCCGGGGAGGATCCGGCCGTCGGCGGGCGGCGTGAGCAGCGCGCCGCCCTCGACGACCCAGACGTTGGCGGTGGCGGTCTCCAGCACGAGGCCGTCGTCGTCGACGAACAGGGGCGCCCGACCGGCGCCGGCGGCGGCGAGCCCGTCGATCAGGTCACGGTCCCGCCACTTGTGCGCTCCGAGCCCGCCGGGGAGCGCGAACGGGATGAGCGTCACCGGTGCCTCCGGGTCAGGCAGGTCGTCGGACACCGTCACATCCACCGTTCCGTCGGCGTCGGCGAGCAGCCGCAGGCGCGCGCGCGAGCGCGCGGCCGTCCCGGCCACCACCCGTGCCCGCTCCACGAGGTCGCCCGGCAGCGCGTGCCCGTACAGCTCGGACACCGACCGGGCGAGACGTTCGAGGTGCTCGGCCAGCCGTTCTGGACACCCGTCCTCCACGAGCAGGGTTTCGAACACGCCGCGCGCCGGGTCGGGGCGGACCCCGTGGTCGAGCGCCCGCCCCGGGGCGGCCCCGCGGCCGCGAGTCCCGCCGGCGACCGCGCTCCAACCGGCCGCCGAGCGCAGCGAGCGGACCGGCGGCCTTGGCCAGGGCCTCGGCGAGCTCGGCCTCGGGATCGGAGTCGGCGACGATCCCGCCTCCGACGCCGAGCCACACCGTCTCGTCGCGGAACTCGAAGGTCCGGATCGCGACGCTGAGGTCGAGGCCCGCGAGCGGGCTCGCCACCCCGATCGCGCCGGTGTACGACTCCCGGCGCGTTCCTTCCAGCGCGGCGATCACCGTCATCGCCTGCACCTTCGGCGCGCCGGTGACCGATCCGGGCGGGAACGTCGCGCGGAGCAGCGCCCCGTCGTCCAGGCCAGGGCGTAACTCGACCCTCGACGGTCGACACGAGGTGCCAGACGCCGGGATGCGGCTCGGCGCGCGGCCCCGTTGCGCTCACCGTTCCGTACGCACACACCCGCCCGAGGTCGTTGCGCATGAGGTCGACGATCATCACGTGCTCGGCCGCGTCCTTGCCGGAGCCGAGGAGTTCCCGGCGGGCGTCGTCCTGGGACCGGGGATCGCCGCTCCGCGGCCTCGTGCCCTTGATCGGCTCGGTCGACACGCGGGAGCCCTCGCGCCGGAGGAACCGCTCGGGAGACAGGCTCACCACGCCGTCGACCAGCGCGCCGAACCGGGGGATGCCGCTGGGAGCGCACGGGCGAACAGGTCGAGCGGGTCGCCGCTGCACTCGGCCTCGAGGCGCAGACAGAGGTTGGCCTGGGAGAGCTCGCCGGCTGCGATCCGGGAGCAGCACTCGGCGACGGCGGCGACGTGGCCGTCCTCGCCGCCGGCGACGGGCGTGAAGGGTGTGAGGGGCACCGGACGGGGCGGTCGCGGCGGGGCGGACATGCGGGTCCGCCACAGCTCTATGCGTTCCCGGAGCTCCGCTTCGCGCCCGGGTTGCCACAGCGCCTCGAACCACCAGCACCCGTCGCAGCGGACGACGACGTGGTCATAGAGGGCGAGCGAGAACGGGTCGCGCGGGGTGCGGGCCGGCGGGGGTGGGGGCAGCCGCTCCAGCCGCGCCCCGAGCCCGTACCCGAGCCAGCCGACCCACCCGCCGCCGACGCGGGCCTCGCCGAGGGTCACCCCGGGGTGGGCGCCGAGGACCCCGAACGGGTCGCTGCCGAGCTCCGCGACCGAGACCGGCTCCGATCCGAGGATCGCGTCGACGCCGAGCCACTCGCCGACGAGTGCGAACGGGCGCCGATCGCCGCGGAGGTTCAGCACCGCCTGCTCCGGCGTGAGCCGGGACGGGAGCGGGAACCGGCGCGCGCGGAGGGGCGCCGTTGATGTGAGGGGCGGGCTCGTTCTCATCTCCGCCCGGACGGCGAGCAGGGGCCCGTCGCCGGTCCCGGGCTCTGCCAAATAAATCAGGGTCGACCCTGGTGCAAACGGACCGTTGTTCTGGCACGGTCACCGCGAGGTGGGCGCAGCGAACCACACCGGCCGTCGGCTGGGCGCCGGCGGCGAGGCATCGGGGTGTGCCGCCGGCGTCCGGCGCCGGCACCGTGCGTCAGCCGGTCGGCTCGCGTGACGGCCGGCCGCCGCGGGCCGCGGTCGCTCAGCTGGTGGCGTTGGAGGTGGTCGACTGAGCGGCGTCGAACGCCCGCCGGTTGGCCGCGACCCACTCCGCCAGGCCGGTCGGCTCCGTGCCGGTGAGCTCACGGTAGGTGCCGGTGACGAGATCCGCGTTCCCACGCTTCCAGGCCGCGAAGTGGAGCATGACCTCCATGTCGACGACGTCCTCGGGGATTCCGGCCTGGGTGATGAGCAGCGACCGGAAGTCGGCCTCGGGCATGTCGACGTAGGCGATCGAGCGGCCGAGGGCCTCGCTCATCGTCGCGGCGACCTCGGTCATCGTCAGGGCCGCCGGACCGGTGATCTCGTAGTTGATCCCGGACTCTTCGCGATCGGTGAGCACGACGGCCGCAGCGCGGGCGACGTCGTCGGCGGCGACGAGCCCGACACGGCCGTCGCCGGCGCTGCCGAACATCGCCCCGGTGGCGCCGATCGCGTCGACCTGGGAAAGCAGGCTCGTCTCCATCACGGAGTTCGGCGAGACGAGTGCCCAGCTGAGCCCGGAATCGCGGATCCCCTGGATGCTCGCGCGGTGCAGGACATCAAGCGGGTCGCCATCGTGGCGCACGGCGCCGTAGAGCTTGACGATCCGCCGCACGCCGGCGCGCTGGGCCGCGCGCAGCGCGTTGCCTTCGCGGATCGCGATCCGCTCGTCCATCGGCGAGACGAGGAACACCGTCTCGATCCCGGCGAAGGCCTCAGCGAGGCCGTCGCGGCGGTCGAGGTCCCCGATCGCGACGTCGACGCCCGGCACCGTTATCTCCGCGGCGCGAGCCGCCGAGTGCACGAGCGCGCGCACCGGCACGCCGCGGGCTGCGGTCTCGCGCAGCACGCGGCTGCCGAACATTCCCGTCGCTCCGATGATCAGGACCATCTGAAACCCTCGCGCCTTCCTTTGACGCATCACTCCGTTGCTCAGTTGTCGGCTGTAAACGCGCGGGACTGAACCCCTGCGCCCCGGCGCGCGCCCCACCTGCGCCACACTCGCGCCGTGCGGGACGTGACCGAGGATCCCAACGGGCGGCGGATCCTCCGCTGGTGGGACGACCACGCCCGCGACCTGCCCTGGCGCGGGACCCGCGACGTGTACGCCGTGTGGGTGAGCGAGGTGATGTCGGCTCAGACGTCCGTCGCCCGCGCGGCGGAGGCCTGGACGCGGTGGATGGCGCGCTGGCCCACCGTCGATGCGCTCGCCGCGGCGACGCTGGCCGAGGTGCTCGCGGAGTGGCATGGACTCGGATATCCACGCCGCGCGCGCGATCTCCACCGGACGGCGAGGATCGTCGCCACCGCCGGGTGGCCCGCGGAGCTCACCACGCTTCCCGGGATCGGGGCATACGTCGCCTCGGCGATCCGCTGTTTCGCGCATGAGGAGCCGGTCCTGCCGCTGGACGTCAACACGCGACGGGTCCTCGCCCGCCGCTTCCCCGACGGCCTCGACACTGCGCCGGACCCGTGGCGGGCCGGTCAGGCACTGATGGAGTTCGGGCAACGAATCTGCGCCGCCCGACCGCGGTGTGATGTGTGCCCCGTCCGGCGGGGATGCGTCGGCGCCGATGCGCCGGACCGCGGTCGAGCGACGCGGCGCCAGGCGCCGTACGAGGGGAGTCTCCGCCAGCGCCGGGGACACCTGCTCGGGCGGCTCCTGGCGAGCGGGCCGCTGGCGCTGGACGAGGTCGACGCCGAGGCCGCGAGGGGCCTTGCCGAGGACGGTCTGGCCACCCTCGTCGGTGATCGCCTGCACCCGCCGGACTGAGCGCCGCGGCCGCCTGAGCGCTCGGAGCCCGGGCGATCGACCGGCCGGCGCCGCTCAGGCCGCGGTCGGTCGGCCGGCCCGGGGCGGGCGGACGAGCTGAAGCTCGCCGGCGGCGACCTCGTGACCGTGCTCGCATTCGAGCGCGACCCCGACCCGACCGCCGCACTCCTCGTGCCGGAGCTCGACCGGGGCGCCGCGGCTCTGTCGCCAGCGGTCGCCCCACTGCATCAGCGCCACGAGCACGGGCAGCAGATCGGCGCCCTGTTCGGTGAGGCGATAACCGTGGCGGGTCCGGCTCCCGGGCTCCCGGTAGGGCTCGCGCTCGAGCAGCCCCTCGTCGGTGAGCTCCCGGAGCCGCGCCGCGGTGACGGGCTCGCTGAGGCCGGTCCGCGCCGTGAAGTCCTCGAATCGCTGCGCGCCGTAGAAGGCCTCGCGCAGGATCAGGAACGATGAGCGGTTGCGGATCACGTCGAGCGTCCGGGCGATCGAGCAGCGGTTGGCCTGCCACGAGCCACGCGGCTCGAGCACACCGGTCATCGCAATCGTCGGGTCGTCCATGGCTCGAAGCATAGCTGACTGAGAGGTCGCTAAGTCAGTGTGGTACGGTGCTGACTATGAATCGCCTTAGCCAGCTCTCCCGTCGCCGGGCCGACGCCTCTCCGCGCCTCGTCCTGGTGATCGTCTGCGCCGGGGTCGTCCTGGCCAGCCTCGACCTGTTCATCGTCAACGTTGCGCTGCCGGACATCGCCCGGGACCTCGGGCAGCAGAACCTCAGCGACCTCTCGTGGGTGCTCAACGCCTACGCGATCGTCTACGCCGCGCTGCTCGTCCTGTTCGGCCGGCTCTCCGAGAGCCACCGGCGAGAGAACGGGTTTCTCGTCGGCGTGGTGATCTTCACGGCCGCCTCGGCGGCCTGCGGGGCGGCGCAGGATCTGACGATGCTCGTCGCGTTCCGGATCCTGCAGGCCGTCGGCGCCGCGCTGCTTACGCCGACGTCACTGAGTCTCGTGCTGGCCACCTCGTCGCCGGAACGTCGGCAGAGCTCGGTACGCGCGTGGACGGCGATCGGTGGCCTCGCCGCCGCGCTCGGCCCGGTGATCGGCGGGCTGCTCGTGGCGGCCTCGTGGCGGTGGGTGTTCCTCGTCAACGTGCCGATCGGACTGACCGCGCTCGCCGTCGGATGGCGGCGCCTGCCGGTGGTCGCCGGTCAGCCGGTCCCCCGTCCCGACGCGCTCGGTGCCGTGCTCGTCACCGCCGGCGTCGCGCTGCTCACGCTCGGCCTGGTGAAGGGGAACGCGTGGGGCTGGGGCTCGGCGCCGACCGTGGCCTGCCTGACGACGGCGGTCCTGGCGCTCGGTCTGTTCGCGCTGCACTGCGCGCGCCACCACAACCCACTGATCGAGGGCGGGCTGTTCCGCGCGCGGGCCTTCTCGGGCTCGTCGGTCGTCGCCGCGGTGTTCTCGATCGCGTTCGGCGCGATGCTGCTGTCGATCGTCCTGTGGGACCAGCAGGTGTGGGGCTGGTCGGCCCTGAAGACCGGCCTCGGCGTCGCTCCCGGGCCGCTGATGGTGCCGCTGTTCGCGTTCCTCGTCGCCGGCCGCCTGATCGAGCGCTTCGGTCCCGGCCGGGTGATCGCCGCGGGGTCCACGGTGTACGCCGCCGGGATCGCGTGGTGGGCGCTGACGGCGGGTCTGCAGCCGGACTACGTCGGCGAGATGCTCCCCGGAATGGTGTTGACGGGGATCGGGGTCGGGCTCACGCTGCCGACGTTCATGGCCGCCGGCGCGTCGGCGCTGCCTCCCCAGGCGTTCGCCACCGGCTCGGCGGTGCTCAACATGCTGCGGCAGGTCGGCCTCGCGATCGGCGTGGCGATCCTGGTCGCCGTGCTCGGCACCCCGCGCACACCGGCGGCGACTCTGAGCGCATTCCAGCACGGGTGGGTGGTGATCGCGGTCAGTGCGCTGGGATCGGCGCTGGCCGGCGCGACCCTGTTCGACCGGACGGGGTCGCGGGCGAGCCGTGAGCGGTCGGGCGAGCGAGCCGGCGTGGCGACGATCGAGGCGTGACGCCGGGGGCGTGGGAAGAAAGGGGGCCTATAGCGCCCCTTTCTTCCCACACCCCGAGCTTGGGGGAGCGACAGGGCCAGCGCCCTCGGGGCGGGCCGGGCGAACCGGGCGGGCCAGAGTCCTTACGCGCCCTCGGCCGCGGCGAGCTGCGCTCGCATCGCCTCGGCGAGCGCGAGCGCACCGGAGAGCGGCCGGACCATCACCACGAGCTCGTCGACCTCGCCGTTCGCGTTGAGGTGGAGGAAGTCACAGCCCTCCACCTCCTTGTCCCCGACCCGCGCGCGGAACACGAGCGCGTGGTCGGCGGCATCGGGCGCGCCGATCTCCCGCTCGTAGCGGAAGTCCTCGAACACACGGGAGACGGCGGAGAGGAGGACGCCAACGGCGTCACGGCCCGCGTAGGGCTTGAACACGATCGGGCTCCGGAAGACGACATCGTCCGAGAGCGTGGCGATCGCCGCGGCGATGTTCTCGGCTTCGACGGCGGCGCGGAAGGGGTGCATCAGCCGGGACATCGTCGCACACGGTCTGCCGCGACCGCCGCCGCCTCCGCCGTCGTCGTTTAGCTCCACGATAGGTTGTATCGATGGACGACGTCTCGACCGCCGATGCCGCCGGAACCGCCGAGACCGCCGAGACCGCCGAGACCGCCGAGACCGCCGTCACCGGCCTCGGCCGGCTCGTCCCGAAGTTCTCGGCCGTCGAGCCCGACGGTCGTCTCCGGCAGGACCCGATCGACGGCGTCCGGTTCCATGCGGTCCGTCCGGTTCCGCACGAGGACGGGACGCTCGCCGAGATGGCTCGGGCGGCGTGGCCGGAGGTCGACCAGCCGATCGTCCAGGTGCACCTCACGACGACGTACCCCGGGCGCGTGCGCGCGTGGGGACTCCACCGCTCCTCCACCGACCGCCTGTTCGTGGTCAAGGGGCTCGTGTCGATCGTCGTGTACGACGCCCGGGCGGGCTCTCCGACCGTCGGCGCACTAACGAGTTCCGCGTCAGTGAGCGCAATCCCGGTCTGCTCATCATCCCGCCGAACCTGTTCCACGGCTGGAAGAACCTCGGGGTCGACGAGGCATTCATCGTCAACATGCCCTCCGTGCAGTACAACCACGCCGAACCGGACGCGCTCGACATGCCCTACGAGTCGGCCGAGGCGGATAGCGTGGTGCCGTTCCGCTGGTGACGGGGACCGGGCAGGCGACCGATGGGCGCGCGCCGCTGGTGACGGTGATCGTGCCGACCCACGAGCACGCCAGCACCGTCGACCTCGCCATCCGCAGTGTCCTCGGCCAGGACCTCACCGAGCTCGAGCTCGTCGTGATCGGCGACGGCGCCACGGACGAGGTCCGCGCCGCGGTCGCGCCTCTACTCGCCGATCCGCGGGTGCGGTTCGTTGACGGACCGAAGACGGCCAGTCGAGCCGAGAACGCTCGCCACGCCGTGCTCGCGCGGGCGCGCTCGCCGTTCGTCGCCTACCTCGGCGACGACGACGTCATGCTGCCCGGGCACCTCAGCGCCACCGTGGCGCGCCTGCGGGTGGTCGATTTCACCCATCCCCTCCCGGTGTTCATCAACGGCGAGGGCCGACTCGTCGCGCGGCTCACCGATCTGGCCGACGAGCGCTGCCGACGTTGGCACGAGCATCCATCACGCAACGCCGTCTCGCTCACCGGTGTGGGACATCGGCTCGATGCCTACCGCCGGCTCCCGCACGGCTGGCGCGAGGCTCCGCCGGGCCACGGTCGGACCACTACATGTGGCGGCAGTGGTTCGCCACCCCGGGCCTGCGCTACGCGACGGGACGGGAGCTCACGGTGCTGAAGTTCGAGGCCGCCGACCGCCGGACGGCGACCCCGGCCGAGCGCCGACGGGAGATCGAGGCCTGGCTGCGGCGCTCCGATGAGCCGGGCTTCGCCGAGCGGCTCGGTCGTGCTGCCGCGGACGCCGCGTGGCGCGCGGCGACGGAGGCGCAGCTGGCGCGGGACTGGGAGGCGGATCAGCGGGCGCTCGAGCGCACCCGGGTCCGGGCTTCGGGGCAAGACCGCTCGCCCTCGACGGCGTGAGCATCGCCGGTCCGGCCTACCGCCGGGACGCCGTCAGATGGGCCGCCTCCGCGGTCGCTCCGGCGAGGCGCGCGTCGTGGGGCGCCCGGGCGGGCTCAGCACTGGGCTTGGGCAGCAGACGGCTCATCACGACGATCTCCACCGCGAAGACCGCCAGCTGGACGAGGCTGAGCTCGTAGGCATGGGCGATCCGGTGCTGCGAGAAGAAGATCACGCCGGTGATCGCCACGCCGAGCGAGAACCCGACCTGCTGAGTCGTCGCCAGCATTCCGGAGGCCGCGCCGGCCTGGGCGGGCGCAATCCCGCCGAGCACGAGCTGGGTGAGCGGGGTGAAGCACAGCCCGACGCCGGCGCCCACGAGCGCGAGCCCGGGAGCCAGCACCGCGATCGACCCGCCGGTGCCGACATCGGCGACGGCGCCCGCCGTCCACACGCACCCCGCCGTGAGGGCGACACCGCCGACGGTGAGGACCCTGCGGCCGTGGCGTGCGGTGAGCCCCGGTGCCGGGCCCGAGACGACCACGTACGCCACGGCCAGGATCGTGAACACGAGGCCGGCCTGGAGCGGGTCCAGGCCGCGGCCCTGTTGGAGGTAGAGCCCGAGGAACACGAAGAACGAGGCCTGCACGCTGGCCAGCGCCAGCTGGGTGGCCAGCCCGGCAGAGACGGTCCGCGAGCCGAACAGACCGAGGTCGAGCAGCGGCGCCCGTCCGCTGCGGCCGAGTCGCGCCTGCCACAGAATGAAGCCACCGAGCAGCACGGGGGCCAGCGCGAGCGAGAGCCATGTCCAGGCCGGCCAGCCGTACTGCCGCCCCTCGATCAGCGGGAGCAGTATCGCGATCAGCCCGACGGCGAGTCCGACGACTCCGACGCGGTCGATCGGTGTGCGCACCTCCGCTCGCGACTCCGGAACGAGCCGGGGGGCGAGCGCGATCGCGGCGATCCCGATCGGCACGTTGATCAGGAAGCAGCCGCGCCAACCGAGCCCGAGCGCGTTGCTCTGGATCAGCGCGCCGCCGATCAGCTGGCCGCCGACAGCGGCGAGGCCGAGGGCCATCCCGTAGATGCTGAGCGCGCGTGCGTGGTCACGCCCGGTGTAGGTCACGGAGATGATCGAGAGGACCTGCGGCATCAGCACGCCTCCCGCGGCGCCCTGGGCGATCCGGGCGAGGACGAGCGTCGTCGGATCGGAGGCCAGCCCGCAGGCCAGCGAGGTGACGGTGAACAGGGCGAGGCCGATCGTGAACATGCGCCGGCGCCCGTACTCGTCGCCGAGCCGGCCGGCGGTGATGAGCAGCGCGGCGAATGCGAGACCGTAACCGGCCACGACCCACTCCAGCGAGCTCTGGCCGGCATGCAGGCCGGTGGCGATCGAGGGGAGCGCGACGTTGACGATGAAGAAGTCGAGGACGACCATGAAGGCGCCGGTGACGAGCACCGGCAGCGCCGACCAGCGGCCGTTGGCGACCGCCGCCGGCAGGGGTGAGGTGGGTGTCTGTGATGCGTTCATGGCCGCAGGATCTCGTCGCCGCGGCAGCGCGGCAATTACCTGCGGGGTAGGTGCGCGAGGGCTAGGCGAGCACCGCGCGCGCGCCGTCGGCGAGGGCCGCTCGGGTGGCCGCGTCGGCGGGGACGAACTGGGTGAGCCGGAGCTCCGGGTGGCTCGTCGGGATCGACTGGAGGTGGTGCATGCTCAGCTCGCCGAGCTCGGGGTGGACCATTGCCTTGGTGCCGAGCTGGTGGTCGAGCACCTCGTGGCGCGGCCACAGCTCACGGAACCGCGGGCTCTCCCGCAACAGCGACTCGATCAGGGTCACGAACGACGGATGGGCGTACCGGGTCGCGTGCGCCGCCCGGAACCGGGCGAGCGTGTACTGCTGCGTCCGCGGCCAGCTCGGCCGGTCGGGCATGTCCTCGGTGAACTGCCACCAGACAAGGTTCGGTACGCCATCAGGAGCGGGCGTCGGGTCACCGAGCAGCTGCGAGGCACCTTCGTTCCAGGCCAACACGTCGAGGCGGGGGTTGAGCAGGTAGGCCGGGCAGGGCGCGAGCCCTGACACCACCTCGGCCAGCTCCGGCGGGGCGTGCAACGGATAGTCCCCCTCCGGCACGGGGCGGGCGACGCCCGAGAGGTGGAACAGATGGGCATGCTCGGCGGCGTCGAGGTCGAATACCCGGGCCAGAGCGTCGAGCACGGAGGCCGACGGGGTGATGTCACGGCCCTGCTCGAGCCACGTGTACCACGACAGCCCGACCCCCGCGAGCTGGGAGACCTCCTCGCGGCGCAGGCCCGGGGCCCGGCGCTGGCCGCCGGCCGGCAGACCGACGCTCTCGGGCCTGGTCGAGTCGCGGCGGTCGCGCAGGAACGCGGCCAGTTCGTCACGGCGGTTGGGTGTGAGTCGTGGTCCCAGGATGACCTCGCTTCTTGTCCGGTGGCCGACGCTAGCGCAGACTCCGAGCCATGAAGAAAACAGGCAGGCTCGGAAACAAGACCGTCAACCGGATCGGCTTCGGCGCGATGCAGCTCGCCGGGCCACACGTGTTCGGACCGCCGAAGGACCCCGACGCGGCCCGCGCCGTCCTCCGCCGGGCCGTCGAGCTCGGCGTCGACCACATCGACACCTCGCAGTTCTACGGCCCCGACGTCGTCAACGACCTGATTCGCGAGGCGCTGCATCCCTACCCCGACGACCTCGAAGCTGGTGACGAAGGTCGGCGCCCGCCGCGACGAATCGGGCGGGTGGCTGCCCGCGCAGCGCCCTGACGAGCTCCGCGCCGGAGTCGAGGACAACCTCCGCTCGCTGGACGTGGAGCGGATGGACCTCGTGAACCTCCGGCTGCTCGATGGCCACGGACCCGACCGCCCGCCGCTGGCCGAGCAGGTCGGCGCCCTGGAGGACCTCCGCCGGGAGGGGAAGCTCGACCTGATCGGAATCTCGAACGCCTCTCGCGAGCAGGTGGAGCAGGCGCGCGGTCTGGTCGAGCTCGGGAGGTCCAGAACGCCTACAGCATCATGGCCCGCGAGGACGATCCGGTGCTCGAGCTGTGCGAGCAGTTCGACGTGGCGTACGTCCCGTACTTCCCGCTCGGGTCGGCGTTCACCGGCGGCCCGGCGGCGCTGGCCGCGGACCCGGCGATCTCCGAGGTCGCGGGTAAGCACGAGGCGACACCGTCGCAGGTCGCGCTCGCCTGGCTGCTCGAGCGCTCGCCGAAGATCGTCCTGATCCCCGGGACGTCGTCGGTCGACCACCTGGAGGAGAACCTCGCGGCGGGGGATCTGGACCTCGACGAGGACGACCTGCGCCGGCTCGACGGCGTCGAGCAGCGGGGGAACCCCCGGGGCCGCTGAAACGGATCAGGCTCGCCGGCGTGGTGATCGAGATCACCGAGCAGACCCCGGTGGAGGACTACGACGCCCTCGCCGCGGTGCTCGCGAGCCTCCGCGCCCGGGGGGCGATGATCGCGGTTGACGACGCCGGCGCGGGCTACGCCAGCCTCCGTCACCTGATCGCGCTGCGGCCCCAGTTCGTCAAGGTCGACCGGGCACTCGTCGCTTGCCCGGAGTCAACGCTCGCCGGCGTTCTGAAACCGTGCAACACCTGTCCGTGCGCGGACCCGCGGCGGCTTCGCGGGCCGGGGTTCGGGTAGCTACACACCGCATGGCCGCTCCGACAGCGACACGCTCGATTGCGCTCACGTTCGACGATGGACCCGACGCCGACTGGACGCCACGGCTGCTCGACGTGCTCGGCCGCGCGGATGCCCGGGCGACGTTCTTCCCGATCGCTGAACGCGCGGCTGGCGAGCCGGCCCTGACGGCGCGGATCCTCGCCGAAGGCCACACGATCGGCCTGCACTGTCACGAGCACGTTCGCCACACAGCCCGCCCCGCGAGCTGGGGGCGCCGGGACACCGCCCGGGGGCTCGAGCTGCTCGCGTCGGTCGGCGTCCGGCCGCGTCTGTGGCGGACCCCGTGGGGCCGGACCGGCCCGTGGACGGCCACGGTCGCCCGGGAGAACCGGCTCGAGCTCGTCCACTGGACCGTTGACACCCACGACTGGCGCGGTGACAGTGCAGCGATGATGCTTCGCGCGACCGAGGCCGGGCTCGCGCCCGGGGCGATCGTCCTCGCCCATGACGGGATTGGTCCGGGCGCCCGGCGCGGCGACCCGCGGGAGACAGTGGCCTACGCCTCGCTCGTGGCCGCCCACGCCCGCCGGGAAGGCCTTGCGCTGGAGGCCCTCCGATAGCCGCCGAGCTCCCAGAAGCCGAGCTGCAGCACACGCTGGCCGCAATCGCCGCCGCAGCGGCCGCGCGCGACCGCAGTGCCGCGCCGACGTTCCCCGAGGACGCCTTCGCCGAGCTCGAGCGCGCCGGTCTGCTGGCCGTCAACGCGCGTGAGGGTCACCGGCGGCCTCCCGCCGGCCAGGAGCTCGCGCTCGTCCGCGCGGTCGCCGCCGCCGACGGTTCGGTCGGCCGGATCTTCGACGGTCACGTCAACGCCGTCGAGCGTCTGATCGTCCAGGGCCCGGCCGAGTTGCGCGAACGGGAGCTGCCCGCGATCGTCGCCGGACGTCTCCGCGCCGGCGTGTGGGGGGCCGACCCCGGCCCGGGCGAGGGGCCGCCGGCGGCGGTCCGTGAGACCTCGCACGGTGAGGTCCTCTCCGGGGTGAAGACGTTCTGCTCGGGCGCCGGGGGCCTGCACCGCGCGCTCGTGCTCGCACGCGGTCCCGAGGGCGGGCCACCGCTCGCGGTCTGGATCGACCTCACCGATCGCCGGCGGGTGCGGATCGACACCGGGTGGTACCGGTCATTCGGGCTGCGCGCATCGGTCTCGCACCGCGTCGTGTTCGACGAGGCGCCGGTGCTCGCCCGCTTCGGGCCGCCGGGCGCCCTCGCGGCCCGGCCGTGGTTCGCCCGCGACGCTCTGCGCACCGCGGCGAGCTGGGCTGGGATGGCCGACACCGGGTCGACGGCCGCGCTGGACAGCCTTGCCGGGCGTCCGGCCCGGGGTCAGCTCGAGGCGCTCGCCGCCGGGCGGATCCTCACCGCCCGCTCGACGATCGACGTGTGGCTCGACCGCGCGGCGGTCGCGATGGACGAAGCGACCGACGAGCTCCCGGCCGTCGCCATCGAGGCCCGCGTGGCGATCGCCGACGCCTGCCGGACGCTGCTCGACGAGGCCGCCCGGGCCTGCGGCTCGGGGCCGTTCGCGCGCGCGGAGGACCTCGACCGCGCCCGCCGCGACCTCGGGGTGTTCCTGCTCCAGCACCGGCTCGACCCGCTGCTCGCCCGCCACGGCGACAACGAACTCGATCGTCGCGGCCGATCGTGACGCGGGCGGCATGGATGACCCCGGCCGACTTCGAGGCCCGGTATCTCGCCGACCCCGATCCGTGGGCGTACACCCGCAGCCCGTACGAGCGGCGCAAGTACGCGGCGACGCTCGCGGCCTGCGGCGACGGTCCGTTCGCCGCGGCGCTCGAGCTCGGGGCCTCGATCGGGGTGTTCAGCGCCCTGCTCGCCCCGCGCTGTGAGCGGCTGACGACGATCGACGGCTCGGCGACTGCGGTCGGTGCGGCCCGCGAGCGCCTGGCCGGCGTGCCCGGCGTCGAGGTGGTCGAGGGTCTCATCCCGGCCGCGATCCCGGAGGGCCAGCGTGATCTGATCGTCGCCTCGGAGATCCTCTACTACCTGACCGCCGACGAACTCCGGGCGACGCTCGACCGGTTGCGGACCCTTGCGCGCCCGGGGACCCGGGTCGTCGCCGTGCACTGGCGGCCGCCGGGACCCGAGCGGCCATTCGATGCCGACGGCGTCCACGGGCTCCTGCGGGCGGAGCCCTGGCTCGCGCGGGTCGCCGATGCCGACACCGACGACTACCGGCTCGACGTGCTGGAGGCCCGATGAGCTCCCCCCTCGGCCTACTCGTGATCGGCGCCGGTCCCGCGGCACTCGCCGCCGCGCGGGGATACCGCACCGCCGGCGGTCAGGGACCGGTCGGTCTCGTCAGCGACGAGGGCCGGATGCCCTATCGGCGGCCGCCGCTCACCAAGGAGCTCCTGCGTGGGGAGCTCGACGAGGTCGATCTGCCGATCGAAGCCGACGACTGGTTCGGCGTGCACGATGTGCACCTCATCACCGCGCACGCCGAGCGGCTCGACCCGGGCGCCCACACCGTCACGTTGTCCGGGGGACGGGGGCTCACGTACGGCACGGCGGTGCTCGCCACCGGCGCGGAGCCCCGTCGGCTGCCCGTCCGCGGCGCAGATCACCCCGCCGTCCACGTCATCCGAACGCTCGCCCACGTCCGCGGGCTGCTCGCCCGGATCGGGGACGGCGACCCCGTCGCGGTGATCGGGTCCGGATTCATCGGCTGCGAGATCGCCGCGTCGCTCGCTCGGCGGGGCCATCCGGTGACGCTCGTCTCCGACGAGGCACAGCCGAACGCAGAGCGGCTCGGCCCCGAGGCCGGGGCGGAGATCGCGGGCTGGCTGCGCGCGGAGGGCGTCGCCGTGGTCCTCGGGACCCCGCTGGAGGAGATCGCCGCCGGCCAGGCCGGGCTCGAGCTCCGCAGCCAGGCGGCGCCGATCGTCGCGCCCACCGTCGTGATGGCCGCCGGCGCCTCCCCGCGTGGAGAGCTCGCCGCCGCCGCCGGCCTGGCGCTTGCGCCGGACGGCGCCGTGCCGACCGACGCCGGGATGCGCACCACCGCAGCCGACCTGTTGGCGGCCGGCGATGTCACCCGGGCCGAGAACGCGACCGCCGGACGGGCGCTCCGGGTCGAGCACTGGGGCGACGCGCTCGGTCAGGGTGCAGTCGCCGGGCGCGTCGCCGCGGGCGAGGACGCCTTCTGGGGGGAGGTCCCGGGGTTCTGGTCGACGATCGGCGACCACGTGCTCAAGTACGCAGCATGGGGTGACGGGTTCGACGCCTCGCGCGTCGAGCGCCATGGCGCCGACGGCGCGTTCACGGTGTGGTACGGCCGGCAGGGTCGGCTCGCGGGGGTTCTCAGCCACGGTGCCGACGGGGACTACGTGCGCGGCCGTGCGCTGATCGCCCGTGGAGAGGAGTGGTCAGGATGAGCCCACCGGGGCCGTCTCGCGGGCCACGCGCGATCGTCGTCGTTCCCGCCCGCGACGAGCAGCACGAGATCGCGGTCTGCCTGCACGCCCTCGCCGCGCAGACGGTCGGCCGCGACAGCTTCGAGGTGATCGTCGTCGCCGACGCCTGTGCCGACGACACCGCCGGGGTGGCCGAGCGCGCGGCCCGGGACGCCGGGCTCACACTCTCCGTCCACGCGGGCCCGGGCGCGGGCGCAGGGGCGGCCCGCCGGCTCGGGATGGACCTCGCCGCGGCCCGGCTGCTCGACGGGCTCGGACGGCTCGACGGCGTGATCGCCTGCACCGATGCCGACTCCCGCCCCGCGCCCGACTGGCTCGAGCGTCAGCTCGCTCACATCGACCGCGGCGCCGATGCCGTGGCGGGGATGATCGAGCTCGATGCCGATGAAGCCGCCCGGCTGCCTGCGGGGGTGCTCCGCCGGCGCGAGCGGGACGCGGCGCGCCGCCTGCACCGGGTGCGCCGGATCGATCCCTCGGCCTCCCACCACCACTTCGCTGGTGCGTCGATCGGGATCACCGCCGAGCGCTACCGCGCGGTCGGCGGCCTTCCCGCACAGCCGGCGCTCGAGGACGCCGCTCTCGCCGACCGGCTGATCGCCCACGGCGTCCCGATCGTCCGGGCGGCCGACGTCGTCGTCCGCACGTCCGCACGGGATGCCGGCCGAGCCGTCCGCGGGCTCGCCGTCGACCTCGCCGTCTCGAAGTGGTCCGAGGACCGGCGCTACCGCGCCGCGGACTTCCCGCCCGCCCGGCTGCGCGAGCTGAAGGGCCGCCACACCGTCACAGTCATCATTCCGACCAAGGAGTGCGCGGAGACGATCGGGCGCGTGCTGCGCGAGACGGTCGGCCCCCTCCGCGCCGCCGGGGTGGTCGACGAGGTCGTGGTCATCGACGCGGACTCGGCCGATCGCACCGCGGCGGTCGCCGGCGGCTGCGGCGCGAAAGTCCTCCAGCAGGACGAGGTGCTCCCCGACGCCGGCCCCGCTCGGGGCAAGGGCGACGCGATGTGGCGTGCCGTGTCCGTGACCGAGTCCGACATCGTCTGCTTCCTCGACGGCGACACCGGTGACCCCCACCCCCACCACCTCCAGGGGCTGATCGGCCCGCTGCTCGCCCACCCGGAGCTGCAGCTGGTCAAGGGCGCCTTCGAGCGTCCGCTGCGCGCCGGTGAGGCCGCGTTGGCCAACGAGGGCGGCCGCGTCACCGAGCTGATGGCCCGCCCGCTGCTCAACCTCCATGTCCCGCAGCTCGCCGGCTTCGCGCAGCCGCTGGCGGGAGAGTTCGCGGCCCGGCGCGAGCTGCTGTGCGCGATCCCGTTCCCGGTCGGCTACGGGGTGGAGATCGCGGTGCTGATCGACGCGCTCCGGCGCCACGGCCTCGATGCGCTGGCCGAGAGCGAGCTCGGCACGCGCCAGAACCGCCACCAGTCACTGCGCGCGCTCGGCGAGATGGCCTACGCCGTGCTCGCCGCCGTCGAGCGCCGACTCGACGGGCGCCCGAGCCCGCTGGGCGGCCACTACCTCCGCCCGTGGGAGGACGGGACGGTCGCCCTCGTCGAGATCGAGGAGCGACCGCCCGTGAAGTCCCTTCCTCAGGCGCGGTTCGCGTGTTCGGCGAGCAGCTGGCGCGCGTCGTCGGAGACCGGGCCGGCGCCGTTCCCGATGCCCAGGCCCGCGGCGACGCGAGCGCCGAGCTCCTCGTCGACCGACGCCCAGTAGGCGACGACGCGCTCCTGCATCGGGGCCGAGACCTCTTCGGAGGCGTGGCCGACGATGTTGGCGATGAGGTGGTCGCGATCGGTGTCGTCCATCACCTCGCGGTACAGGCCCCGCGCCTGGACGAAGTCGTCGTCGTCGCGGTGCTTGGTGTTGGCGTAGCGGCCGATCTCGGCCGCCTCCACCGACCACGTGAGGTCGGCCGCGCCCTCCGGGTCGGCCACCGGGCCGCCGTAGGAGTTCGGCGCGTACACCGGCTGGGCGCCGTTGTGGTGGTAGGTCATCGCCGCGTCCTTGTTGTACGAGTGCACCTCGACCTTCGGCTGGTTGATCGGCAGCTGCTCGTAGTTCGCGCCGATCCGATGGAGGTGGGTGTCGTGGTAGGAGAAGATCCGACCCATCAGCATCTTGTCCGGGCTGAGGCCGATCCCCGGCACGAGGTTCGCCGGGGAGAAACTCGACTGCTCGACCTCGGCGAAGAAGTTCGCCGGGTTGCGATCGAGCACCAGTCGACCGACCTGGATCGGCGGATAGTCCGAATGGGGCCAGATCTTGGTGAGGTCGAACGGGTTGAACCGGTAGTCGGCGGCGTCCTCGAACGGCATCACCTGGACCTCGAGCCGCCACTCGGGGACCTCACCGCCGGCGATCGCCCGCCACAGGTCCCGGCGGTGGAAGTCCGGGTCCTTCGCCGTCATCTCGCCGGCCTCGGCGTCGGTGAAGTTCTCGACGCCCTGGACGGTCTTGAAGTGGTACTTGATCCAGAACTTCTCGCCGCCGGCGTTGATCCACGAGAACGTGTGGCTGCCGTAGCCGTTCATGTTGCGCAGCGTTCGCGGAGTGCCGCGGTCGGACATCAGGATCGTCACCTGATGGGCCGACTCCGGCGACAGGGTCCAGAAGTCCCACTGCATGTCGTTGGAGCGCAGGCCGGTGTCGGGGAGACGCTTCTGGGAGTGGATGAAGTCCTGGAACTTCGACGCGTCGCGCAGGAAGAACACCGGGGTGTTGTTGCCGACGAGGTCGTAGTTGCCCTGCTGCGTATAGAACTTGAGCGCAAAGCCGCGCGGATCCCGGACCGTGTCGGGGAAGCCCTGCTCGCCGGCCACGGTGGAGAAGCGCAGGAACACCGGGGTCCGGCGTCCGGGCTGGAACAGATCGGCCTTCGTGTACTGCGACACGTCCTCGGTGACCTCGAAGAAGCCGTGCGCACCGGTGCCCTTGGCGTGGACGACGCGTTCGGGGACGCGCTCACGGTTGAAGTGCTGCATCTTCTGCACGACGTAGTGGTCGTGCAGCACCGTCGGGCCCTGCGGTCCGACGGTGAGCGAGAACTCGTCGCTCGGGGCGGGGATCCCCGAATCCGTGGTCGTCGTCGGGCGGTTCTTGTCTGTCATCGGTACCTCACGGACGCGCGTTGGTGTGGCGGACGGAGCGGCCCCGGGAGTCCGGGCTCCCCACTCCTCGGCTGCCCGGGGGACCGAGCGGTGAAACGCCGGCGCGCGCGGTCGTCCCCCGACGGCCGACCCGCCGCGTTTCCGCTACACACACCGGGCGATGCTCGCCTTTGCCTGCCAGGTCTGCGGACAACTGCTGTCGTTCGAGAACGACCTCTGCCTGCGCTGCTCGACGCCCCAGGGGTTCGTCCCCGAGGGGATGGATCTCGTTGCGCTGCGAAGCGGTGCGGCGGATGGTGACGCGCCGGGACCCGGCAGGCGGTGCGCGAACGCGCAGCTCGCGGCATGCAACTGGCTCGTTCTGGACGGCGATCCCGAGCCGCTCTGCCGCTCGTGTCGCCTCACCCGCCTGCGGCCCGCCGACGACGACGCCCCCGCGCTTGACGCGTTCGCGACCGCCGAGGCGGCGAAGCGACGGCTGCTGTTCGAGCTGCTCGACCTCGGCGTGCCGATCGACGAGTCGGAGCTCCGGTTCGAGCTGCTCTCGAGCCGCGATGGCCCGGTGACGACGGGCCATGCCGACGGCGTGATCACGATCGACCTGACCGAATCCGACCCCGTCCAGCGCGAGCAGCGGCGGCGCGATCTGCGGGAGCCCTACCGGACTCTGCTCGGTCACTTCCGCCACGAGGTGTCCCACTACCTGTGGCCGATCCTGGTCGAGCGGCCCGGTGGTGAGGTGCTCGATCGCTACCGGGAGTTGTTCGGCGATGAACGCGAGGACTACGGCGAGGCGCTCGATCGCCACTACCGCGACGGGCCACCGGCCGACTGGGCCGAGCGCCACGTCAGCGCATACGCGACGATGCACTCATGGGAGGACTGGGCTGAGACCTGCGCCCACTTCCTTCACATCCGCGACACGCTCCAGACCGGGGCGGCCTTCGGCCTGATCGTGGCCGGCCCGCCGCGGGTCGGTGATCCATCGCTCACCGTGGCCCCGCCGCTGAAGCCCGAACGCGGATCGATCACCTCGATGATCGACGTGTGGCTGCCGCTCACCTACGCGCTCAACGCCATCAACCGCAGCATGGGCGCGAGCGATCTCTACCCGTTCACGCTGGCGCCGACGGTGATCGAGAAGCTCGGCTTCGTGCGCGACGTGGTCGTTCGCTGACACCGGCCGCCTCGAGCAGCAGCTCCAGTCCGGGACGGAGCCGGGGGTCCTCACCGGCCCCGCGCAGCCGGGTGAGCTCCTCCTCGCTGAGGCCGAGCGCTCCGACGATCGTCCCGACGCGCTCGAGCGCCGGCGGCTCGAGGTGTGGGACGAGGGGCAGCAGGCCCGGCCACAGCTCGTACTCGCGCGCGACAGCGACGATCCCCTCCAGCACGCCGTCCTCCATCAGGCCGGGCAGCTCCGCGAAGGTGACCGTCTGCTCGGGGCGCAGGTGGGTGATCAGGTCGAGCACCTCCGGCCACAGCTCGTCCTCGGCGGCCGTGCGGATGATCGCGTCGTGGCGCTCGGGCGGGAGCAGGTCGACGATCTCCGGAAGCGCCTGCTTCTCCTCCATCACGAACGCCACCTGGAGCACCGAGGCGTCGTCCATCTCGGCCACCGCGGCGGCGATCGCGTCAGCGGCTGAGATGGCCGACGAAGCGGCCCATCGTCACCTGCTCGCCCCGGCCGAGAAGCTCGCGGGTGACCTCGGCCACCTGCTCGGCGGGGATCTGGGCGATGACCAGGTTCGCCCGGCGGGGATCGATCTCGATCGCGATGTCGGCCAGGAAGCGCGATCGGCAGCCGCGTCGCCATCTCGACCGCGCGCTCGGGCTCCAGCAGGCCGGCCACGCGGGCCGACAGCACGGGTCCGAAGGCCCGCTGTGCGATCGCCGCCACGACCCCGCCGGGGAGCAGCTTGCTCGCGGCGGCCAGGCGGCTGAGCGCCGCGCCGTGGGCGCTGAACAGAACCTCGGTGATCTGCTCGCGCAGCATCGCGCACGTCCGCCGGTGGCACGTCGGCGAGACCGGCGAGCTCGTCGGGATCGACGGCCGAGCAGCCGCGCCGAGCTTGAGGATCTCGGCCCGGGTCTGGAGCGGATGGCCGTGCGTCGGGCGAGCTCGCCGTGCTCATCCGAACATCCGCTTGATCGGGATCCGGAGCACGCGCGGGATCAGGCCGAGCGCCTTGTCGCCCGCCGCGTCGAGCTCTGCTGCCTGCCGGCGATGGGCGGCGCGGATCGCCTCGGCGAGCGCGGCCTGCTGGGCATCCGCGGAGCGCGGCGATGCCGGCCGGCGGATCGCCGCCCAGCTCGTCCTTCAATGTCCGTGATCCCGCTCCAGCCATCCGTGGCCTCCGCTCCCGGCTACCGGCGGCCGCGATCCGGGTGAGGAACGTGATCAGGCCCGAGAAGAACCGGTTGTGGGGGTAGGCCCCGGCGGGATCGTTGTGGGCGTAGGTCGTGCCCCGCGTTGACGAGCGTCAGGTTGCGGCTCGGGATCCCCGACTGACGGGCCAGCGCCGTGGCGCGCGTCGGGAACGCGCGCCCTGTCCGAGCGCCGCGCCGAAGGCGTAGATCAGCAGCCTGTGCGGCAGCTTGCGGCCGAGCGTCGAGGAGACGTCGAGCACGCCCTGGGCGTCCGCTGGGAGGCCGTTGTTGACCGCCGCGCTGTCGTAGGTCAGCCGCGGCGGGAAGTACCACTCGGCCCCGTCGGCACCCGAGCACGCCGTCGCCCTCGAACATCTGGGCGAAGCGCTTGATCGGGGTCAGCGCGCCGGTGCCGTCCCAGCCGTGGAGGCCGTTCGCGCCCGCGGCGCGCCGAGCCCCGGCCGAGGTGGCCCTGGGCGAGCGCCAGGTACGTCGGCGAGGTGCCGACGTTCGAGCGCGTAGCCGTACTGGCCGAGGTTCGTCACCGGGACCGGCGGCTTCAGCGCGGCGGGCAGCAGCCGCGAGCTTCTGACCGACGGCGAGGCACCGTTGGGGTCGAGCAGCGCGCCGGAGCGCGCCGGTGTCCTCGAACAGCCCGGCGAACGGGCGCCGGGATCGCCGCCGATCGACAGCCACGGCGAGCGTCGCGGGCGCATCGAGCGTGGTGAGCGCACTGCGTGGCCGCCGCGGCGGTCTCCGCCGTGCGGCTGGCGCCGTCGATCAGCACCAGGCCGGCGAGGTCCCGGCGCCGGGCCGGCCGGAGAAGTCCCAGGTGGCGTACGCGGTGACGACCGCGCCGCCGAGCGAATGGCCGCCGAGCACGACCTTGCCGTGCGAGCTTCCGGGCGGCGGCGATCACGCGGTGGAGGTCGCCGACGGCGATCCGCCATCCCCCAGCCCTTGGCGAACGCGTACTTGCTCGGGTCCGAGCAGCGCGACGTGGTTGCTGACCGTCGCGTCCTGCGAGCCAGCCGAGGTAGTAGTCGAACGCGGCGACGGCCGCGATCTTGTGCTGCTTGGCCCGATCGAGCGCCGACTGGTCCTCGAGCAGGTTCTCGCGGCGCTCGACCGACCACACCTGCCAGTTCGGCCGCGTGGCGACGATCCACCGAGCGAGCGGGAGGAAGTAGGCGCTCGCCGGCCGAGGTCCCGGGCTCGAGCACGAGCACGTTGCGGGCCCTGGAGGAGCCGACCTTCAGCACGCCGACCCTGTCGAACTTCGCCGGGGTCCCCGCCGACGGAAGCCCGCCATCCACTGCACGCGCAGCGGGCTCGAAGCGGCGGCGGCCGACGCCGGGACCATCGCGGCTATGACCGTGAGCAGCGGGAACAGCGGACGTGAGATGCCATGCAGGGCCTCCTCACGGTCGGCAGGACGGCCACGATAACGCGAGCGGTCCCCACCCGTACCCGTTCCCGGCCCGAGATCGCTCGTGCTCGCGGCCCGTGCGGCATGTTGCGGCTTGATTAGGGAGGCGGGCGCCGCCGATCCGGGCCCGGGGTTAGATTGGGCTCACCAAAAGCCAGCTCTCTACGGAGGAGGAACACAGCTTTGCGCGTAGACAAACGGCCGGTTCTGTCCGGTCTTGCGGCGGTCGCCGCAGTCGTGCATCCTGGGCGCGTGCGGAAGCTCGTCGAGCTCAGTCATCGAGCTCCGGCGGTGGGGGATCAGTCGTCGTCGAGCTCCGGTTCAGTCCGGCGCCATCAACATCGTCGAGGGCACCGCCCCCGATTCGCTCGATCCCGGGTTCGGCTACACCACGCAGGCGGCTGAGGCCGACTGGCTCGCCTACACCGGGCTGACCACCTACGCCCACCAGAACGGCACCGCCGGCGGCCAGGTCATTCCCGGGCTGGCCACGGCCCTGCCGACCGTCTCCGAGGACGGCAAGACGTACACCGCCACCCTGCGCAAGGGCCTCGTGTACTCCAACGGCAAGCCGGTCAAGGCGAGCGACTTCGCCTACACCATCGAGCGCTCGATGAAGATCCCGTGGGGCGGCTCCGGCCAGTTCTACGGCGGCACGATCGTCGGCGCCGCGGCGTACGCCACGGGCAAGTCCAAGACGATCAGCGGCATCACCGCCGACGACGCCACGGGCAAGATCACGATCCACCTGATCGCCCCCTACGGCGCGTTCGACAACGTGCTGGCGTTCCCGTCGTCGGGCCTCGTGCCGAGCGGCACGCCGATGAAGAACCTGCCGAACAACCCGCCGCCGGGCGTCGGGCCGTACATGATCACCAACGTCGTCCCCAACGCAGTCGTTCTCGCTGGTCAAGAACCCGCACTGGGCGTCGATGAGGCATCCCGGGCATCCCGGCCGGCAACTCGAACATCAACATGAAGATCACTCGAACGTCGACGCCAACGCGCTGTCGGTGCTGCAACAACACCGCCGACGTGTTCGACTGGGCCGACACGATCCCCGGCAGCCTGCTGCCGCAGATCACAGAGCCAGGCCTGCGGCCGGTACTCGAAGAAGGTCATGAACTCGACCTACTACTTCTTCCTGAACACGCAGACGAAGCCGTTCTCCAGCCAGCTCGCCCGTGAGGCGGTGATCACCGGGCTCAACCAGAGCGCGCTGAACCGGCTCGGGTCGGGCACGCTGCTGCCGGCGTGCTACTTCCTGCCGCCGGGCATGGTCGGGCACCCGACCGCGACGTGCCCGTACGGCAACCCGGCCATCGGGCGGCAACCTGGCCAAGGCCAAGCAGCTCGTCCAGCAGTCCGGCATGGCCGGCACGCCGGTCACCGTGTGGTCGGAGACCCGCTCGCCGCGTCAGCAGTGGGTGGCGTACTACACGCAGTTCCTGAACCAGATCGGCTTCAAGGCCACCCAGAAGGTGATCGCCGACGCGACCTACTTCACGACGATCGGCAACCTGAAGCTCAACCCGCAGACCGGCTTCGCCGACTGGAACCAGGACTTCCCGAACCCGATCGACTTCTACCTGCTGCTGCAGAGCAGCGGCGATCCAGCCGACCAACAACCAGAACTTCGGTCAGGTGAAGGATCCGCAGATCGACAGCGTGTCGACCAAGCTCGGGGCAGACGCCGACGAGCCAGCTGCTCGACATCGCCTCGCCAGTGGCAGGCGCTCGATCAGTACGTCGCCCAGAAGGCGTACGTCGGCCACCTTCGGCTACCAGACGTTCCCGGCGTTCACGTCGACCCGGATCGATCTCGGCTCGGCCGTGTTCCATCCGCTGTACGGGTGGGACTGGACGCACGCTGAAGCTGAAGTAGCGGAGCCGATGGTGGGCCGGGACGGCTAGGCTGTCCCGGCCCGCCTTCGTCCTATGGCCACCACCTCCGCGTCCGGCACCGAGTTCTCCACCGGCATCCCCGCCGCGGCCGAGGGCGCCGCGGGAGAACTCCCGCCCGGAGTCGGGCCGTGGCAGCTCGCCTGGCGGCGCCTGCGGCGCAACAAGGTCGCGCTGTTCTTCGGCGGCCTGTTCCTGCTGATCGTCGTGCTCTGCCTGCTGGCGCCGGTCTACGCCCACGACATCGCCCACACCGGGCTGGCCGACGAGCACGTCACCGACCAGGTCAAGGTCGGCGGCAAGCTCGCAGTACGTCGTCAGCACCACCGGGCATCCCGATCGGCCCGACCTGGCACTCGAAGTTCTTCCTCGGCGCCGACAGCAACGGGCGCGATGTCGCCGTCCGGCTGCTCTACGGCGGGCCGCAACTCGCTGGAGATCGGCGTCGTCGCCACCGCTCATCACGATGCTCCTGGCGCTGATCCTCGGCGTGCTCGCCGGCTACTACCGCGGCTGGGTCGACGCGGTCGTCTCGCGGATTCTTCGACCTGCTCTGGTCCTATCCCGGCGGTGCTGCTCGGGGTCGCGCTCGGCGTCGAGCTCGCCGTCGCCGGCATCGACCTCGGGCTGTTCACGATCCAGGGCGGCAACGCCTGATCGTGCCCGCGGTGATCATCGGCTTCGTCTACATCCCGTACGTCGGCGAAGCCGGTGCGGGCACAGGTGCTCACCCTGCGCGAGCGGGAGTTCGTCGACGCCGCGCGCCAGCAGGGGCTCGCCGACCGGTGCGGATCATGTTCTCGGAGGTCCTGCCGAACCTGGCCAGCACGATCATCGTGTTCGTCCCGCTGATCCTCGCCAACGCGATCCTGCTCGAGGCGGCGCTGTCGTTCCTCGGCGCCGGCGTCCAGCCGCCGAACCCGTCGTGGGGCACGATGATCTCCGACGGCGTCCACACGATCCCGGCCGCGTTCCACAACGTGCTCGTGCCGGGAATCATGCTCGTGCTCACGGTGCTGTCGATCAACATCTTCGGCGACGGACTGCGCGACGCGCTCGACCCGCGGGCCAAGGTCCGCATCGCCCACTGATGGCCCGGTTCGTCGTCCGCCGCCTGCTGGCCGCGCTCGCTCACGCTGTTGCTGTCTCGGTGCTCGACGTTCCTCGTGTTCGAGGCGATCCCGAACGGCGACCCGGCGCTGCGCCTCGCCGGGCGCAGCGCGACGCAGGCCGAGATCCAGCAGATCCGCCACAAGTACGGCTTCGACAAGCCGCTCTACGTCCAGTACGCCAAGACGATGAAGGCGACATCTTCACCGGCCAGGCGAACTCGATCACCCAGGGCTTCAACGTGCTCGACGAGATCAAGCCGGTCTCCCGGCGACGCTCTCGCTGGCGTTCGGGGCCGGGATCTTCTGGCTGCTGGCGTCGATCGTCGTCGGGACGTTCGCCGCGGTGCAGCGCCGGGCCGCTACGCCGACCGAGTGCTCGCGGTGCTGTCGATGGCCGGGGTGTCGTTCCCGCCGTTCTTCCTCGGCGCGGTGCTCCTGTACTTCCTCGGCTACAAGGCGAACATCTTTCCCGCTCGGCGGGCTACGTGAAGCTCACCGACGACCCGTGGCAGTGGTTCATGCACCTGGTCCTGCCGTGGTTCACGCTGTCGGTGCTGTTCATCGGCTTCTACTCCCGCGTGCTCCGCTCGACGATCCTCGACACGATGAGCGAGGACTACGTCCGCACCGCGCGGGCCAAGGGCCTGTCCGAGCGCCAGGTGCTGCTCAAGCACATCCTGCGCAACTGCTGCTGCCGATCATCTCGCTGTGGGGGCTCGACCTCGCCCAGGTGATCGGCGGCGGCGCGATCCTCACCGAGTCGGTGTTCGGGCTCCACGGCGTCGGTGAGCTCGCCGCGGACTCGATCGGACGCCTCGACCTCACCGTGATCCTCGTGATCGTGATGCTCACCGCGTTCGCCGTCGTGGTGCTCGCGGCGATCATCGACATCGTCTACGCGTTCCTCGACCCCCGGATCCGGCTGGCATGAGCGCCGACCGACCGCACCCGCTCCTGGAGGTCGACGACCTCCGGGTCTCGTTCGCCACCGAGGACGGCATGGTGCAGGCCGTCGACGGCGTCTCGTTCTCGGTCGACCGCGGCGAGGTGGTCGCGATCGTCGGTGAGTCCGGCAGTGGCAAGTCGGTCACCGCGATGACGCTGATGGGCCTCACCCGCGGGCCGAACGCGGAGTTCGAGGGCACCGCGCGCTTCGACGGCACCGAGCTCGTCGGCGCCACCGAGGCCGAGCTGCAGCGGATCCGCGGTGCCGGGATCGCGATGGTCTTCCAGGACCCGATGAGCTCGCTCGATCCCGTCTACCGGATCGGCCAACAGATCGTCGAGCAGATCCGCGTCCACGACGACGTGTCGAAGGCGCAGGCCGCCGAACGCGCTGCCGAGCTGCTCGAGCGGGTCGGGATCCCGCGCGCGCGGGAGCGGATGCGCTCCTATCCGCATGAGTTCTCCGGCGGCATGCGCCAGCGGGTGATGATCGCGATGGCGCTGTCGTGCTCGCCGAAGCTGCTGATCGCCGACGAGCCGACGACCGCGCTCGACGTCACGATCCAGGCCCAGATCCTCGACGAGCTCCGCCAGCTCCGCAACGAGACCGACGCCGGCGTGATCCTCGTCACCCACGACCTCGGGGTGGTGGCCGACATCGCCGACCGGATCGTCGTCATGTACGCGGGCCGGGTCGTCGAGCAGGGAACGCTGGACGAGCTGTTCTACGACCCCCAGCACCCGTACACCTGGGGTCTGCTCGGCTCGATTGCGCGCCTCGATCGCGACCGCTCCGAGCGCCTGCCCGCGATCCCCGGGCTGCCGCCGTCGCTCAGCTCGCCGCCGAGCGGCTGCCACTTCCGGCCGCGCTGCCCGCATGCGTTCGAGAAGTGCCTGGAGGTCCCCGAGCTCGTCGCCCGGCTTCCCGACTCGGCCGACCATCTCGATCGCTGCTGGCTGGAACCCGATCGCAAGCGTGAGCTCCGCCAGGTCGGCGACGCCATCGGCCTGGCCAGCCCGGAGACGGTGGGCGGATGACCGACACCGGTGCGGCCACCACGACCGAGGCGCCGACCAGCGCGGACGAGCTGCTCACGGTCAAGCACCTCCAGGTGCTGTTCCCGCTGAAGTCGGGTCTGATCATCGACCGGCAGGTCGGCAGCGTCCACGCCGTCGACGACGTCTCGCTCACCCTCCACCAGGGCGAGACGCTCGGCGTCGTCGGCGAGTCGGGGTGCGGGAAGACGACGCTGATCCGCGCGCTCGTCCGCCTGATCCAGCCGACGAGTGGGTCGATCGCGTTCCGGGGTCAGGACATCACCTTCGCCGGCAGTCGCGAGCTCGGGTCGATACGCCGGGAGATGCAGATGGTCTTCCAGGACCCGCAGGCCTCGCTCAACCCGCGCAAGCGCGTCTCCCAGATCCTCGCCACGCCGTTGCGGCTGCGCGGGGTCCCGAAGGAGAAGGTCGAGTCCGAGGGCCGGGCGCTGCTCGACCGGGTCGGTCTCCAGCCCGAGCACCTCGGCCGGTTCCCGCACGAGTTCTCCGGCGGACAGCGCCAGCGCATCGGGATCGCCCGAGCGCTCGCGATGGAGCCGCAGATCATGCTTCTCGACGAGCCGGTGTCGGCGCTCGACGTCTCCGTCCAGGCTCAGGTCATCAACCTGCTCGACGAGCTCCAGGACGATCTCGGGCTGTCGTACGTGTTCGTCGCGCACGACCTCAGCGTGGTCCGCCACGTGTCCGACCGGATCCTCGTGATGTATCTCGGGAAGGTCGTCGAGAGCTCACCCGCCGAGGAGCTCTACGACAAGCCGATCCACCCGTACACCTCGGCGCTGCTGTCGGCGATCCCGCTGCCCGACCCGAAGGAGAACCGCGCCCGCGTGCGCACCGTCGTCTCCGGCGAGCCGCCGAGCGCGATCGCCCCGCCGCCCGGCTGCCGCTTCCACACCCGCTGCCCCCGCGCGACCGACATCTGCCGCACGGTCGAGCCCCAGCTCACCGAGTACGGCGGCGGGCATCTCGCCGCCTGCCATCACCCGCAGCACGTGAGCGACGCTGAGATCGCCCAGGCGACGCGCTCGCCGTTCACTCCCCAGAGCGCCGGCGAGCAGGCGCCGAGCAACGCCGCCGAGCCGCCCCCGGCCGATTCGGAGATCGCCCCGCCGCCCACGGCCTCGGCCGACGCGTCACTTCCAGGATCCTCCGCACAGCGCGGAAGTTCCTGACACTCGCGCCGCGTGATCTTCCGCGGAGGGTGCGTGGGTAAGACCGGCTCGTCACCCGGGTAAGGGGTGTCCGCGGCCAGGTAAGGGGTGGGAGGGCTCGATCGCCTCCGAACTGCCGATGTGGCCGGGCGCGTCGTAGCTCAATCTGACCATCGGTGAACGAATCGATGGAGGCTCACATGCACCCCATGCTCAATCAGACCCTGGCCGACACCCGTGCCTGGGAGCTCAGGCGCGAGGCCGCAGAGCAGCGTGCCGCTGCCGCCGTGGCCCGGCGCTCGAACGACACGCGCGGCGGTGGCCGGCGCTCGTCGGGACGCCGCGCCCGGCGAGCCCGCCCGGCGGCCGGACTGCCCGCTGAGGCCGCAATCACGATCCGCCCGGCGTACGCCGACGACCAGATCGAGCTGCGCCGGCTGGCCGACCTCGACGGGGCCCTGGACGTCCCCGCCGGGGCGCTGCTCGTGGCTGAGGTCGACGGCGCGATCCGGGCGGCGCTCGGTGGTGACGGCGACGTGATCGCCGATCCGTTCGTCCCCACTCGGGAGCTCATCGAGCTGCTCGTCGCGCATGCCGCTCACGCCGTGCCGGCCCGCGCGCGGTGGTTCCGTCTGCCCCGCCTCACGCCGGTCTCGGACTGGCGGCGCGCAGCGGCGTGAGCAGTGGTTCCTCACTGGCCGGCGTCGGCGCGGCGGGCGATACTTGGCACGTGCCATCGCGCCTGTCCAGCGGCCATCTCGTCGGCCGGACCCGAGAGCTCGCCGAGCTCGAACTCGCGTGGCGTGAGGCCGCGCAGTCCGACCCGGCGCTCGTTCTGCTCGGCGGGGATTCGGGGATCGGCAAGAGCCGGCTGCTCGGCGAGCTCCAGGGCCGAGCTCGCCAGGCCGGCGGTCGCGTGCTCCAGGGCGGCAGCCTCGACCAGGAGGAGGCCGAGCTCCCGTACGCCCCACTCGTCGGGGCGCTGCGGGACCTCGTCCGCGAGCGCGATCCAGCGCTCGAGGCGCTGAGCGCCGGCAGCCGCCGGGTCCTCGCCGGTCTGCTCCCTGGCCTCGACGACGGCGCCGAGCCGCCGGAGTTCCGCGGCGGGACCGGGCAGTTGCGGCTGTTCGAGGCGCTGTTCGAGCTGATCGACCGCCTCAGCGAGGATGCCCCCCTGCTGCTCGCGCTGGAGGACGTCCACTGGGCCGACCGCTCGACTCGGACCTTCGTCTCGTTCCTCGCCCGCTCGCTGCGGTGCGAGCGCGTTCTGGTGATCCTCACCTACCGCAGCGATGAGCTCCACCGCCGCCATCCGTTGCGGCCGCTGCTCTCGGAGCTCGAGCGGATCGACCGATCGCGGTCGATCGAGCTTGCTCCGCTCAGCGCCGAGGAGCTCACCGAGGCGCTCGCCGACATCCTCGGCGCGGACCCCGACCCGCTGCTCGTCCGCCGGCTGTACGCCCGCAGCGAGGGCAACCCCCTGTTCACCGAGGAGCTGCTCGCCGCCGGGCTCGACGGGCGCGGCTCCGCGCCCCAGAGTCTGCGCGACGCGTTCATGCTCCGGATCGAGCGGCTCTCGGCCGACGCCCAGGCGGCCGTCCGCGCGATCGCCGTCGGCCGCCGGCTGCGCGAGAACGAGGTGGCCGAGGTGACCGGCCTCGCCGGTCCCGCCGCACAGGCCGCGCTGCGTGAGGCGATCGCGGAGCAGGTGCTCGTCTCCGAGGACGACGGCCGCATCGCGTTCCGCCACGCGCTCCTGCGCGAGGTGGTCGGCGACGACCTGCTCCCCGGCGAGCGGACCGACCTTCACGCCGCACTCGCGCGGATGCTCGCCGCCCAGGTGCCCGACGATCCCGCTGCCCGGGCCGAGTTGGTCGCGACGATCGCCGGCCACTGGGCGGGCGCGGGCGACCGCGAGGCCGCGCTCCGGGCCAGCGTCGACGCGGCCCGCTCCGCGATCGCCGTCAACGCGTTCGGCGTCGCGGCCGACATGGCCGAGTCGGCCCTCGAGCTGTGGCCACGCGTCGGCGAGCCGGAGCAGGTCGCCGGGATCGGCCACGTCCGGCTGCTGCGCATGGCAGCCTCGGCGCACTCCGTCGGCGGAGGGGAGCAGCCCCGCGTCGAGGCGTTGCTCGTCCAGGCGCTCGACGAACTCGGCGAGGACCCCGACCCCGTCGAGCGGGCCGCCCTGCTCGACCGGCTCGCCCGCACCCAGTGGTCGCTCAACCGCGGCCCGGAGGCGATCGAGACCGCGCAGTCCGCGCTGGCCATGCTGCCCGACGGCGAGGCCGAGCCCGAGCGGGCGAGCCTGCTGTCGTGGCTGGCCCGGATGCGGATGCTCCGCGGCCGGCTGCGCGAGGCGCTGATCGACGCCCGTGGTGCGCTCGAGGCCGCGGTCGCGGCCGGTGACCGCGCGGTCGAGTCCGAGGTGCTCAACACGCTCGGGAGTGTGCAGATGGGCCTCGGTCTGGAGCGCGAGGGCGAAGCGGCGCTCCGCCGGGCGATCGAGATCTCGAGGGCCGATGACGACCTCTCGACCCTCGCCTACGCGATCTCCAACCTCGCCGACGTCATGAACATTCGCGGCCACACCGCCGAAGCGGTGGCCGTGGCCCGCGACGGCCTTGCCGCAACCCCCCGCTGGCTCGGCGGCGCCCGGGACTGGATGGCGCTGACGCTGTCCGAGATGGCCTTCGACATCGGCGACTGGCGGCTCGCCCGCGAGCAACTCGGGCAGACGGGCGCCAACGCCGGCGAGTCGCTGCTGCTCATCTTCCGGCTGATCCGCGAGACCGAGCTGGCGCTCGGCGAGGGCGACCTCGACCACGCCGGTCGGCTGCTCGAGGAGCTCGAGCCGATCGTCGCGTGTTCGTCGGAGCCGCAGTGGATCGGCGCGTCCGGTTCGCTGCTCGGCGAATACCGCCGGGCGCGGCGAGACCTCCCGGCCGCTCGGGCGGCGGTCGACCACGGGCTCGACCGGCTGGAGGTCTGCACGGAGGACGTGATGCGGATCGCCCGCCTGTCCGGCGTCGGCGTCCGGGTCGAGGCCGACATCGCCCTGCGCGCCCGCGACTTCGGCGAGCGGGCGACCGAGAAGGACGCGCTCGCCCGCGCGCGGATCCACGTTCAGCGCCTGAACGCAGCGGCCCAGGAGGGTGGTCCGGTCGAGCAGGCCTGGAAGGCCACCGGCGCGGCCGAGATGCGCCGGGCCCGCGGTCGCCCGGACCCCATGGCCTGGGCCAAGGCGGCGGCAGCCTGGCACGGAGTCGGGACGACCGTACGCCGAGGCCTACGCGCGGTGGCGCCAGGCCGAGGCGGCCGTCGAACAGGGCGATCGGGCGGCTGCCGCCGAGCCGGCCGAGGCCGCGCGCACGGTCGCGGTGGCGCTCGGTGCCCGGCCGCTCGCGGCCGAGGTCTCGCGGTTGATCGAGCGGGGCCGGCTGGCCATGGACAGCGGCGCCGCGGACGGGTCGGCGGCCACCGGCGGCACCGACGCGGCCGAGGCGCCGTTCGGCCTCACGCCGCGTGAGCGGCAGGTGCTGGCCCTGATCGCGGAGGGCGCGACCAACCGCCAGATCGGGAACGCGCTGTACATGGCCGAGAAGACCGCCTCGGTCCATGTCTCCCGGATCCTGGCCAAGCTCGGCGTCTCGAGCCGGACCCAGGCCGCCGCGGTCGCGCACCGCCAGGACCTGGCGTAGGCTCACCTCCCTGGTGAAGGACGACGTCATGCGCTGGCCGGCCGAGTGGGAGCCCCATGAGCGCACGCTGATGGGGTGGCCCTGCCGACGCGAGCTGTGGGGAACGACGCTCGGTCGGGCCCGGGCGGACTACGCCGCGGTGGCGAACGCGATCGCCCGGTTCGAGCCGGTGACGATGATCGCGTCGCCGGGCGCGGATGCCGAGGACGCGCGGCGGGCGTGCGGGGACGGGGTGGAGATCGTCGAGCTCGGCCTCGACGACTCCTGGCTGCGCGACTCCGGCCCGATCTACGTGCAGGGCGCGGACGGCCGTCGCGAGGCCATCCACTTCCGCTTCAACGCGTGGGGCGAGAAGTTCTCGCCGTGGGATCGGGATGCCGCGGTCGGCGGAGCGATCGCGCGGGCGCTCGGCGATCCCGTGCACGAGTCCGAGATGGTGCTCGAGGGCGGGTCGATCGCCGGCGACGGCGCCGGGACGCTGCTCACCACCGAGCAGTGCCTGCTGCACCCGAGTCGCAACCCGGGCTGGTCGCGCGAGCGGATCGAGGACGAGCTCCGCAGCCGCCTCGGTGTCAAGCGGATCGTGTGGCTCGGGCGGGGCCTCGCCGAGGACCGCGACACTGACGGCCACGTCGATCTGATCGCGGTGTTCACGGGTCCGGGGCGGGTGCTGCTCCAGAGCGCGCCGGAGGGGAGCGAGGACCACGCGCCGATGGCCGAGAACCGCGCCCGGGCGGAGGCAGCCGGCCTGGAGGTCGCCGAGATGCCATTCCTCCCACACGTCGACGTAGCGGGCGAGCGGGTCGTGACCAGCTACATGAATCTGTATGTGTGCAACGGCGCCGTGATCGTCCCGGTCTGTGGCGACGATCACGATGACGTCGCGCTGGGCCTGATCGCCGGGGCGTTCCCCGGCCGCGAGGTCGTCTCGGTGCCGGGGGCCGTGCTCGCGTACGGGGGCGGCGGCCCGCACTGCATCACCCAGCAGGTGCCGACGGGGTGAGTGGCGCCGGCGGGACGGGCGGTACCGTCAGCTGAGATGGCCGAACCGCTCCGCCTGATCACCGCCGACGGGGTCCCCGACTCCCCCGCGCGGGTGCAGGCGCCCGAGCGGTCGCCGCTCCGCATCGGACTCGTCCAGCACCGCTGGCATCCCGACCCCGACGAGCACGCCGCGGCGCTCGCCGAGGGGATCGCGATGGCCGCCGAGGCCGGGGCCCGGCTCGTCTGCCTCCAGGAGCTCACGCTGTCGCCGTACTTCGCCGTGGTGCCCGATGGACCGCGCGAGCCCGAGGACCTCGACAGCGGACCGACCGTTACGTTCGCCCGCCGGTGTGCCGAGCGCTCCGGCGTGCACGTGCACGCCTCGCTCTACGAGCGGGCCGATGGCGACGATGGGCTCGGCTACAACACCGCGGTCGTCCTCGCGCCGGATGGACGGCTCGTGTCGCGCACGCGCAAGCTCCACATCCCGGTCACCGCCGGCTACTACGAGGACCGCTACTTCCGGCCGGGCCCGGCGGAGGCCGCCGGCGAGCCCGATCCCTTCCCGGTCGTGCCACTGGCGCTCGGCGACGGCGCGGCGACACCGTTCGGCTTCCCGACGTGCTGGGACCAGTGGTTCCCGGAGCTCGCCCGGGCGTACTCGCTGCGCGGCGCCGAGGTGATCGTGTACCCGACCGCGATCGGCTCCGAGCCCGACCACCCGGACTTCGACACCGAGCCGCTCTGGCACCAGGTGATCGTCGCGGCGGGGATCGCCAACGGCACGTTCATGGTCGCGGTCAACCGGACCGGCGTCGAAGGCCCGCTCACGTTCTACGGCTCGAGCTTCATCTCCGACCCGTACGGGCGGGTGCTCGTCCAGGCCCCGCGCGATCAACCCGCGGTGCTCGTCGCCGACCTCGACCTCGATCAGCGCCGGGACTGGCTCGAGCTGTTCCCGTTCCTGCGCACGCGCCGCCCGGACGCCTACGGCGTGCTCACGGCAGCACGCCCTCGACCAGCGTCGTGAAGTCGGCCTGCCCGGAGATGTTCGGGTGATACGACTCGCTGAGCGGGTTCGACTGGCCGTTCAGCCACTCCGATGACGAGCACACCTCGTGCGGCAGGAACGCGTTGCGCGGGTCGACGTAGGTGAACCCGTGTGCCGCGGCGCGGCCGGAGATCGTCGTATCCAGCAGGTCGGCCGTGCTGTTGAGCGATTTCTCGTTGCTCGAGGTGAGGAAGTTGGCGTTGCACGTCGTTCCCGTGCTCGTGAACAGGTGGGGGTAGCCGAGCACGACGACGTGGGCGCTCGGTGCCTTCGCCCGGATGTTGTTGTAGGTCGTGTCGAGCAGCCCCGGGAGGTTGTTTCTGATGAACGAGTTGGCGCTGTTGATCGCGCTCCCGCAGGTGAAGTAGTAGAGCGCGCAGTTGACGATCACGTTGCTGAACCCGGCGTCGTTGCCGCCGATCGTGATCGTCACGAGGCTCGTCGTGGAGCTGAGCGTGCCGAGCTGGGATGAGTTGACGTCCGTCGTCTTCGCGCCGCTGCACGCCCGGAAGCTGAGCGCGTATCCCCTCTGGGCGGCGATCAGCGGTCCGTAGGCGTCGGGGCTGCGCTGGCAGCTCGTGCCGTCGTTGTAGTAGACGCGGGTGCCGACACCCGAGGAGTAGGAGTCACCGAGCGCGACGTACGACGGTGCTGCGGCGGCGATGGCGGGCAACGCGAGGGCGAGCGCTGACAGGGACGCGGCCGTGACCGAGCTGACGAGCAGGAAACGACGGGACCTCATCTGACCTCCGATCGTGGGCGCCCGGGGTGGCTCTCCGGGCTCTCGATGAGATTCCTAACCGACGGCGTGGCGCGCCGTCAAGAGGAGGAGGAGGCGATCGGCAGCGCGTAGAACGCGGCCAGGATCCCGGTGAGGATCAGCGTCGCGTACGCCGACAGCGGTGCGAGAGCCAGCGCGACGACGTACGGGATGATCCCGATCTCCGCATTGCGGAGGATCTTCTTGCGCTCGGGCAGGGTGAGCGGATCGCGCAGGAGCTGCGTGCGGCGGAGCAAGATCTGCCGGTTGAGGAGCGAGAAGGTGAGCGACAGCAGCAGCATCACCGCGGCGTACACCGCGGCCGCAAAGTGCTGCCCGCTGCTGCGCTTCAGGTACGCCGACATCAGCGACGTTCCGAACGGGATCAGCACGATCGTCATCAGCAGCAGCAGGTTGAGGATCAGGATCGAGTGGTCGGCCTGCCGCAGACGGCCGATCATCACGTGGTGATTGACCCAGATGATCCCGATCGTGAGGAACGAGATCGCGTAGGCCGCGTACGAGGGCCAGCGGACCGCGAGCTCATGCGCGAGCGTCTGGCCGGCGTGGATGTCCGGCACCGTGATGTCGAGCACGAGCAGCGTGATCGCGACCGCGATCACGCCGTCCGAGAAGGCCTCGAGCCGGGACGTGCTCATCGGCACGGTTTTCGGTGGGGGCGGCCGCGCTCCTCCGGACGTGAGGTGCGCGGGGCTGGGTGCTTGCCGCCGCGGCGATCAGAACGCGGCCGAGATCATCGGCTGCTCCGCGGCCCCGTCGTGCAGCGCGGTCCGGTAGCCGGCGGCGAGGCGCTCCATCGACCGCTCCCAGGTCCGCTCGCGGACGGCCTGGAGGCCGCCCCGCCGCAGCCGCTCGCGCAGCAGCGGGGACGCGACCACCGACAGCAGCGCCTCGGCGAGCTGGCTCGGATCCGGGCCGGTGAGCAGGCCGCTGTCGCCGTGGTCGATGAGCGAGCGGGGACCGCCCTCACCGACCGCGATGACCGGCAGTCCGCTGGCCTGGGCCTCGAGCACCACCTGGCCGAACGTGTCCGTCGCGCTCGCGAACAGGAAGGCGTCGGCGCTCGCGTACACGCGCGGCAGCTCGTCGCCCGTCGAGCCACCCGAGGAACGTCGCGTGCTCACCGAGTCGCTCCCGCAGCGCACCCTCCTCCGGACCGCCCCCGGCGAGCACGAGGTGCAGCCGGGGGTCGCGCTCCCGCGCGCGCAGGAACGCGTCGGCGAGCAGGTCGATTCCCTTCTCGGAGGTCAGCCGGCCGCTGTAGAGGACGTTGACCTCGCCGGGCAGCGAGCCCGGCGGTCCGCAGCGCGGGCGCGAACCGGGAGACCTCGACGCCGCGGTCCCACCGGGCGATCCGCTCGGACCAGATTCCCAGCTCGGCCAGCCGCTCGTCGCTCGCCTCGCTCGGCGAGAGCACGACCGCACAGTCGCCGTAGAAGGTGCGCAGGCCGAACTCGGCCAGCGCCGCCGAGCTGCTGGCGGCCGCTGCGCAGCGCCGTGTAGGCCGCGAGCTCGGTGTGGTAGCTGCCGACGACCGGCATCTCGAGCACCCGGCCGAGCGCCCAGGCGCCGACGCCCGCCGGGCCAGGGGTGCAGACGTGGACGAGGTCGTAGCGACCTTCGCTCAGCGCATCGACGACCGCGGTGAGGCTCGGCACGCCGATCGTCAGTCCGTCGTAGAAGGGCATCTGGAGCTCGGTCACCGAGCTCAGCCGCCGATCGACGCCGGCGTCGGTGCCGATCACCTCGACCTCGAACCCCGGCACCCCGCGCTCGCGGACCTGCTGGAGCGTGCGGGTGACCCCGTGGACGGCGCCGAGGCCGTCGCCGACGATCGCCACCCGGACCGGATCGCTGTCGCTGCGGGTCAGCTTGCTCTGCTCGCGGTGCAGGAACGCTCCGGCCGCGGCGTAGGGGATCGCCGGGACGGCGGCCTCGAACAGCTCGCCGGCGAGCGTCGGCAGCGCCCCGAGCTGCTCGGCGGCGAGCACCTCGGCGCCCCGCTCGACGGTCTCGGCCAGTCGCCGCTCGTGGATCCGCCGGGCGCGGCGGTAGAGGTCGCGGTGGGTGAGCTCCTGGTCCTGGAGCATCCGCAGCAGCTCCCGTTCGTCGGTGCCGAGATCCAGCTCGCGGAGCCACGTTCCGAGCAGCGCGACCGCGTCGCCGGGCCCGATCTCGGACGTGGTCTGCCCCTGACGGGCGTCGCCCTCGCGGAGCAGGCGCTCGACGATCTTCAGCACCGCGGCCGGGTTCGGCCGGCGGGTGTCGCCGGACAGCGCGAACGAGCGGATCGCCAGCCCCATCGCGGCGTGCGTCCACTTCGCTGCGCTGCCCTGGTCGCCCAGCGCCACGGCGCGGCCGGCGGCGATGTGGGCCAGGAACTCCTCCGGCGTCGCCGCCGCGGGCGTCGCCGTGAACGTCCGGCCGATGTCGATTCCGGCGTGATCGTCCGAGCCCCCGATGGCGATGCCCCCGTGGGTCTCGATGTAGACGAACGCCGGCAGGTTGAGCTCCTTGGCCCGCGACCCGTTGCGGGTCTCCCAGATCGGGAACAGCTGGGCCAGGCGCCGCCGGTGGCGCGCGGTCAGCGGCGCGCGGACGGCGTAGAACGGATGGGCGAGCGCGGCGGTGATCCCGTCGCCGTGCAGGTACTCGGCGCACGCCTCGACGTCGTCGTTGTGGGCCTGGAGCCACTCGTGGTCCTCCGGCGTGATGCCGTAGCAGAGGACGTGGACCGCCTGGCGCCTCGCCGCGGAAGCCGACGGTCAGCTCCTCGCAGACGAACACGTCGGGCCGGTCGGCGAGCTCGAGCACCCCGTCGATCGTGTCGTGGTCGGTGATCGTGACGAAGTCCATGCCCCGCCGCTTGGCCAGCTCGTAGACCTCCTCCGGCGGCGTGGCGCACTCGGGCAGGTGCAGGGAACGCTGGACTCCCAGCTTCGACAGCTCGGATGCCGTCGAGTGAACGTGCATGTCGGCACGGCTCTGATCTGTTTGCATGACCGGGAGAATTGCCCTGCAATTGGGCGATTCGGTGAACAGGACGTCGCGCTCGTGTGACGATTCTGTGACCGGCGCGATCGCGGGGGCGGGACGGTGAACCGGTTTCAGGGGCGCAGGCGGGCGGGCGCGCGCCGCTCCCAGGCATCGCACAGCAGCTCGGCGACGAGCGCCTCGGTGGCGGCGGCCAGATCGACACCGACCGCCGACAGGCGGCGGCCCCAGTAGACCTCGCGGCAGGCGTCGGGGTGGGCCTGCGCGGCGCTGCGGATGCCCGGCTCGTCGAGCATCACGTTCGCCTGCTCGGGGCCCCACAGCGTGGCGAAGATCTTCCCGCCCACCCGGAACGACGGCTTGCCGTGATGATCCTGCTCGGTCGCCTCGGGGAGCGCGAGCGCCAGTCGACGGACGTCGTCGTGCGTCAGCACCGCGTCTATTCTCGCCGATGTGCACCGCCAGCCGCTCACCGCCAACGAACAGCGCGTGCTCGGCTGCCTGATCGAGAAGCGGTTCACCACGCCGGACCAGTACCCGCTGTCGCTGAACGCGCTGCGGCTGGCCTGCAACCAGTCGACGAACCGCAACCCGGTCCTCCAGCTCGCCGAGCCCGAGGTCCGCGACGCGCGCCCAGAACCTGTGCCGCTACGGGCTCGCGCGGCTGGCCAGCGGACACACGAGCCGGGCGATCAAGTACCGCCACCTCGCCGAGGACGGCCTCGGTCTCGGAGCGCAGGAGCTGGCCGTCCTCGCCGTGCTGCTGCTCCGCGGTGCACAGACGCCGGGCGAGCTGAAGGCCCGCAGCGACCGGATGGCCCCGCTGGGCACGCTCGCCGACGTCGAGCGGGTGCTCGCCACGTTGATCGAGCGCGGGTACGCGCGGCGGCTGGATCGGCGTCCGGGCCAGAAGGAGGATCGCTTTGCGCCGACGCTCGGCGAGGTTGCGATCTCCGAGCCGTCCTCCTCTGCGCCGTCCTTCTCCGGGCCATCGTCCTTCGAGCCGTCCCCGGGTCCACCCCCGCCGGCCCCCGCGAGCGCCGCGTCCGAGCTCGCGCAGCGGGTGAGCGCGCTCGAGCGTGAGCTCGCCGAGGTCCGGGCCGAGCTCGCCGCGCTCAGGTCGGCAGCGCCAGCCCCACCAGGTACGTAGCCCCGCCGACGATCACCCCGGCGAGGGTCATCTCCAGCCCGGCCGACCACCAGGACGCGCAGCGTGACGAGTGACTTCGCGGCGCCGACGAGGAAATGCGCGACGAGCGACACGACCGCCGCCGCGACGATCGCCGCCGTGCCGGTGGTGATCATGAACGGGATCACCGGGACGATCGCCCCGAGCCCGGTCGAGACGCCGGCGGCGAGCGCGGCCTCGGCGGCGTTGTCGGTCACGTCGGTCCCGCCGCCGAACTCCTCGGCGGCGAGCGCCTGGAGCATCGCGTCGGGGTGCTCGGCCATCCGCTCGGCCAGCGCGTCGGCGGTCGCCTCGTCGATGCCCTTGAGCTGGTAGAAGAGCGACAGCTCCTCCTTCTCCTCCTCGGGCTTCGTCGCGATCTCCTGACGCTCGCGCTCGATGTTCGCCGCGCGCACCTCGCTCTCGGAGCGCTCGGCGAGGAAGGCGCCGGTCGCCATCGACAGCGCCGAGGCGATCGCGCCGGCCAGACCGGCGGTGAGCACCGAGCTGCTGCCGCCCGTCGCGCCCGAGACGCCGGCGACGATCCCGAACACCGCGGCCAGGCCGTCGTTGGCGCCGTAGATCGCCCCGGAGATCCAGCCGCCGCCGGTCCGGTGCCACTTCTCCCGGCCGAGGATCCGGTCGAGCCGGGTGCGGACCCCCGGCGGGACGAATGGCGGGTCGATGCCGGGAGATCCCGGCGAGCGCGCCGGTGGTGCGGCTCCACCGCCGTCGTCCTCGGAGGCGCCGTTGGCGCTGCCGCCGGCACGGATGTCGGCGACGGCGAGCGAGTGCGAACGCTCCTCCTTGCGGATCTCGCGCAGCAGCCGGTCGGTTGCCTGCATCGCCGGTCGAGCGCTTGTACAGGTCGTCGACCTCCTCGTCCTCGGCCGCCTCGCGGGCGGCGAGCAGCCGGTCGACCGGCGCGATCCGCGCCTGGAGGCGGAGCCACAGGCCGACCTTCACCGAGGCCGGATCGGGGATCTCGACGCCGAGCTCGCGCATCCGCGCCTCGAGCCGCTCGCGATGACTGCTCTCGGCCTGCGGCCATCCGCCGCAGGATGTCGGCCTCGCGCTCGGGCATCCGTCGGCGATCAGCTCGTACACCGATCCGGCGATGATCTCGCCCCGCCACGCCTTCAGCAGCCGGTCCTGGGCTTCGGTCGTGGCCACGGGTGATCCAGGGTAGTGGGGCGCGAGGGAGAGCACGTCGACGGACGGCGCCTTTGGCCGGTCTTTAGCGAGCCTGCGCCGGCGTGTACTAGCCTGGGCCGCCGTGCTGTCCGTACGCCCCGCTGGGGTGCGGCGCTCGGGCTTGGCGTCGCGTCGCTGCTCGCCCTCACGGGCTGCGGGAGCGGAGCGACGGCCACGACCTCGGCCACCGGCGGTGCATCCGCCGCCCCGCACCACCGCCACCATCACGCAGCCGCCGCTCGCACGGTGCCGGCGCTCGTCGCGCCTCCCGGCGCAGCTCCGGCGAGCGTCAAGGTCCCGGTGCTCACCTACCACCGGGTCGCGCCGCTGAGCGCCGTCGGTCTCACCGACCTGAAGGTCGACCCGCAGAACTTCGTCGCCGAGCTTGCGGCGCTCGACCGGGGCGGCTACCACACGGTCAGCCAGGCGCAGCTGTTCGATGCGCTCTACCACCACGCCGCGCTGCCGCCGAAGCCCGTGATCGTCTCGGTCGACGACGGCTACGTCGACGACGTCACCCAGATCCTGCCCGCCCTGCAGCGCTTCCACATGGTGGGGACGTTCTTCGTCATCACGGGCCGGATGACCGAGGACGGCTTCCTCAACGCCGACCAGATCCGCACGCTCGACCGCGCGGGGATGGATGTCGGCGACCACACCGCTCACCACGTCGACCTCACGCCTGCTCACGGCGAGCCAGCTGCAAGTCCGAGACGGCCGGCTCGCGCGCGGTCCTGGAGCACGTGCTCGGACACCCCGTGTACTACTTCGCCTATCCGTTCGGGTCGCACAACGACCGGGTCGTGGCCGCCGTCCACGCCGCCGGGTTCACGATGGCCTACACGACCGCCGCCGGGATCACCGAGTCGACCGCCGCACCGCTGACGATGCCGCGCATCCACGTCGGCCGCGCGCTGACGCCGTCCGGGCTGCTCGCCCAGCTCGGCGGCGTCTGAGGAGGATCGTGTCCCGTCCCCCGCTCGAGCTCGAGTTCCGGGACGGCCGCGTCGACACCGGCGACGGTGGGCGAGCTGATCGACGGCGATGCGCGCCGAGATCGCCGGTCTCTACGACGACCTCGATCTCGACGGCGAGGCGATGCCGCGCGCCGGTCACGCCGAGCTGAGCCCCCCGGACGGCGCCTTCATCGTCGGCTACCACGAGCGGCGCGTGCGGTGTGCTGCGGCGGCGTCAAGCGCCTCGACGGGATGGCGTGCGAGATCAAGCGGATGTTCGTCGCCCCGGAGGCCCGTGGCCGCGGGGCGGCCCGGATCCTGCTGGAGGCGCTCGAGGACCGCGCGCGGGAGCTCGGCTACGTGACCGCCCGCCTCGACACCGGGCCCCGCCAGCCCCACGCGCGCGCGCTGTACGAGTCGGCCGGCTACGAGCGAGATCGCCAACTTCAACGGCAATCCGGTGGCGAATTTCTTCGGCGAGCGGCCGCTCTAGCCGGAGCTTGTGCGGCGAGTTACGATCGAGGCGTGCGGTTCCGCCTCGGCATCGACGGCCTGCTGTGTGACCTCGGCTGCTCGATGACCTCGGTGACGCCGTACGGGTTGTGCGACTACCGCTGCGCCTACTGCGTGACCGGCGTCCAGGGCGCGTCACGTCCCGTGGCCACGGCCGACCATGCGGTGAAGCTCCTCCGGAAGCACCTGGCGGAGGCCGAGAGCCCGCCGATCCTGCTGCTCGGGGCGCTGTCCGATGCGTACCCGACGGCCGAGGCCGAGTTCGGCGTCACCCGGGCGATCGTCAGCGAACTCGTCGCCGCGGGGGTCCCGTTCGCGATCACGACCAAGAGCACGATCATCCTGCGCGACCTCGATCTGCTCGTCGCCCACGGCGAGCGGGCCTACGTTCAGATCTCGATCTGCTCGGTCGACGACGAGGTCCTGCGCTCGATCGATCCGGGCGCGCCGTCGGGGGTCGAGCGTTTCGCGGTGATCGACGAGCTCCGGCGGGCGCGGGTCCGGGTCGGGCTCAACCTGCTCCCCTGGATCCCCGACGTCTCGGATACGGCGGCGATCGTCAAGCGGGTCGCCGACGACGTGGAGGTGGTCGTCGGCCCGCTGTCGTTCGGCATCGACAACGACCGCCGGCGCCTGCTCGGCCGGACGTTCACCCGGGACGAGGTGTGGCGCCGCTACTGGGCCGAGTACGAGCGCTTCGGCCACATCGCGAACACATCGTGGGTCGCGCCGTCGATGCCGCCCGAGGAGAACAACCCGATCCATCGCCTGCCGCGACGCAGGCGACCCGGCGAAACTCCGCCGGGCACCGACGGCTGGGCGGACGAGTGGCGGACCTCGGCGCCCGAGTGGGCCGCGCCCGCACGCGCGGCCGTTCCAGCGGCTGCGCACCCGGGCGGCTAGAGCGCGATCGGCGTGTAGTCCGGCGGGAAGCTCGCGCTGGTGAAGAACCAGCACTCCAGCCCCAGCCGCGGGACCCGCATCTCCGCTCCACACGACGTGGAGTGCAGCAGCCACTCGTCGAACAGCAGCGCATCACCAGGCTCGAACACCGGCCGCACAACCGACACCCCAGCGGCGACCGCACGCGCCTGCGCATCGGACACCTGCCCGGGCAGGAACGTCCCTTCGGTGCCCGCCGTGACGAGATGCTCGAGGCGGCGGGGGATGATGTCGAGGCCGGGGGAGGTCTCTCCGCACGGAGTCAGCGGCAGCCAGAGGTTGAGCGCGTGCACGTCACCGCCGAACGCGCGGGCGTCCTGGTGCCAGCCGTGGTGCTCCAGCGGCCCGACTCGGCGCAACGTCGTCTTCTGGGCTGAGATCAGCGGACGATCGCCGAGGTACTCGGCCACGAGCCGGGTGATGCCGGCCGCCTCGAGCACGTCGAACAGTTCGGTCGCCGGCGACGGCGCGTCGACGACCGGCAGCCCGCAGCAGTCACTGACGATCGCGCGCGCGATGTCGGTCACGGTGAACGACGGCAAGGCCTCGAACAGCTCGAAGAAGTCGGGGTCGTGGGGCGTGCCGCCGTGGGCTCGCCCGAGCTGGTCGAACGCCCGCTCGACGCCCGCCGCGAGCCGGCCCGCGTCATCGCGACCGATCAGGCCGCGGACGAGCAGGCAACCCCGCGCACGGATGGCCGCGCGGACGAGCCCGGCGGTGAGCTCCGAGGCATCCGTCTCCGGCAGCGCTCCGAAGGGTACGTGGCCGTTCGTCCAGGCAGCTGCGGACGGGGGAGAGTCCGAGCGCTCACGGACGAGCCGTGCGCCAGCGAGGTGACGGAGCCGGAGCAGTTCGCGCCCGTCGACCGGCAGTCCGCCCTCGGCCCGGTGATCGATCTCGGCAAGGAGCTCAGCGACGCCGCCGGGATAGTCGTCCGTCGGGGTGGGTGGCGCCGGTGGCTCGCGCTCGGGGCCGCCCATGCGCTGGCGGACCCTCGATCTCGTTCCCCACATCCCGTGGCCGACCGTACACCGAGTCAGAGCCGTGCGCCACGGCCGCTTTCAGACGGCTTCACCCAGCCTCGCGCTCGCCCGCGTGCTCCTCGGCGAATGTCACCCGGGCGAGCTCGAGGAACTCCGCCGCGGCCGGCGAGAGGCGGCGCTCGGCCCGCCAGGCGAGCATGATGTCCCGGTGCAGGTGGGGCTCACGGAGCGTGACCATCGCCACCTCGGCCCCGGGGCCGACGGCATCGGAGCGCGGGAGCAACGCGACGCCGAGGTTGCGCGCCACGAGCCGGCGGATCCGTCCGCTCTCATTGGACTCGAGCTTCACGCTTGGCTCATAGCCGGCCGACGCGCCGGCGGTGAGCAGCAGCTCGCGGAGCCGGGAACCAGGGCGGTAGCTGATGAACTGCTCCTCGCGCAGCTCCTCCATCCGGATCGACTTGCGCCGGGCCAGCGAGTGCCCGGGGGAGAGCACGAGCACGAGCTCCTCGGAGACGAGCGGGAACAGCCCGAGGCCGTGGCTCTCGATCCGCTCGGTGACGGACAGAAACGCAAAGTCGAGTCGATCGACCCGGAGCATCTCGGCGAGTTCCTCGCTGGAGGCCTCCTGGACGGTGAGCTCGACCCCGGGGTGGCGCTCGTGGAAGTCGGCGAGCGCGAGCGAGAGGTCGATCGGCCCCATCGTGTGCATCGCGCCGACGGTCACGTGACCGGTCTGGACTCCGCGCAGAGCCTGGAGCTCGGCCTCCGCAGCCTCGAGCTCGGCCAGGATCCGGTGGGCCCGGGCGACGAGCATCTCTCCCGCCGGGGTGATCCGGACCTGACGGGATGTCCGCTCGACGAGGGCCAACCCGACCTCCTCCTCGAGCCGTCGGATCTGCTGGGAGAGGGCCGGCTGCGCGATGTGCTCGCGCGCGGCGGCACGGGTGAAGTGGCGCTCATCCACGAGGGCGACGAAGTAGCGGAGCTGGCGGATATCCATAAGCGCATCTTATGAGAGGCCACGGTAACTCGTCTTGGACTTTCGCCCGGTCGTCGTCCATGATCCTTCGCGCAACACCTCTCTCCTCCCGAGCGCGCCCCGATCCCGGCCTCATATCCCGCCGGTGACGGGGCGCTCTCTCGTTAATGACTCGCTTCGCATCGCCGTAAGCTGCGCCCGTGCTGCAGGTCACGACAGCCGGATGGATCGCGACCTTCGGCGTGCTGCTCTTCCTGATCCTCGGCGATCTTTCGGCCGGTGCCCGCCACGGCGGGGTCCCCGGGCCGGGCCAGGCGGCGCGGTGGTCGGCGATGCACGTCGTCGTCGCCGTCGTCTTCGGGCTGGTCCTGGCTGAGTTCGCCGGCCGTGAGATCGGCGTGCAGTACCTCACCGCCTACGCCGTCGAGAAGAGCCTCTCGGTCGACAACCTGTTCGTCCTCGTCGTCCTGATGCGCGTGCTCGCGGTGCCTCCCGCGCAGCAGCACGGGACGCTGACGGTGGGAATCCTCGCCGCGCTGTTCCTCCGTGCGCTGTTCATCGCCGCCGGAGCCGAACTGCTGCACGAGTTCTCGATCATGTTCCTGATCTTCGGGCTCGCGCTGCTCGTCCTCGCCGTCGAGCTCTACCGCCATCGGGACGGCAGCTTCTCCCCGCAGCGCTCGCGCGTGCTGAAGCTGATCCGTCGGTGGGTGCCGATCACCCGGACCTACGAGGGCAGCCGCGTCTTCACTCGAGTGAACGGCCGCCGGGCGGCGACGCCTCTGTTCGTCGTGCTGTTCGCCGTCCTGGCGATCGACGCGCTGTTCGCGCTCGACTCGATCCCCGCCGTGTTCGGCGTGACCAATCACGCCTACGTCGTATTCACGGCGAACGCGTTCGCCCTGCTCGGCCTGCGCGAGCTGTACTTCCTCGTCGCCGCGCTGCTCGACCGGCTCCCTTACGTGACCACCGGTCTGGCGGTGATCATGGGCTTCATCGCGGTCAAGCTGCTGCTCCACTGGGGCCACCACGTCAACCCGTCGATCCCGAACATCTCGACCGGGCTCTCGCTCCTGGTGATCCTTCTCGTACTGGCGATCGTGGCCGCCGCCGGCATTCGCGCCGGCGGCCGCCGGGGTGACGTCAGTAGGGCTTGACCCGCTCCAGCTTGTCCTCGCCCTCGCGGACAGCGTCCGGCTCGGGGGCGGGGCTCGACGGGGCCGGGTTGTCGGCCGGGTTGACCGTGTTCTTGCGGTCGTCGTCGCCGCGCGGGGTCGACTCGCTCTGGGGGTCGGTGTGATTGCTCATGCGAATGAGTCTCTCCGGCGAGGCCGGGCGCAAACGTCGACTCGCGCGGCGGTCGCTCGCGGCGCCCTGGGGTGCGCGCGGCACCGGCCGCGCTACAGGATGCTGATCTCGGAGTTGTCCCCGACGAGGAAACGGAACGCGCGGGGTTGGTGCGTGTCGCGTCCGATCCTCACGTTGCGCCCGAGCAGCGAGGACTCCATGCGTCCGTCGAGGCCCCGCACCGAGCACCCGGCGAGGAGGATCGAGTGCTCGACCTCGGCGTCGACGATCGTGCACTTCTCCCCGATCGCGGTGTACGGGCCGACGTAGCAATCGCTCAGCTCCGCCCCGGTCCCGATGATCGCCGGGCCGCGGACGGTGCACCGCTCGAGCCGCGCACCGGGGGCGATCACCACGCGTCCCTCGACCTGGGAGTCGATCAGCTCGCCCTCGCTGGCCGAGCCGATCGTGTCCAGCACCAGCCGGTTCGCCGCCAGCATGTCCTCGACCCGGCCGGTGTCCTTCCACCATCCGCGGACGACGTGGGGCTGGACGAGCTTGCCCTCGTCGACGAGGTGCTGGATCGCGTCGGTGATCTCCAGCTCGCCGCGAGCCGGAGGGCTCGATCGCCCGGGCGGCGTCGTGGATCCCGCCGGTGAACATGTAGACGCCGACGAGCGCGAGGTTCGTCTTCGGCTCCGGCGGCTTCTCGACGAGTCGCACGACCTTGCCGCCGTCGAGCTCCGCCACTCCATATGACTCAGGGTCCGGCACCGGCGTGAGCAGGATCAGCGCGTCCGGGCTGGTCCGACGCGGAACGCGCTGACCAGATCCTCGATCCCGCCCTGGAGCAGGTTGTCGCCGAGATACATGACGAACGGCGAGTCCCTGGAGGTAGGTCTCCGCCGTGAGCACGGCGTGAGCCAGCCCGAGCGGCTCGTCCTGCACGATGTAGGTCAGCTTGCACCCCGAACTTCGATCCGTCACCCGCCGCCTGGCGGATCTCCTCGCCGGTCTCGGGGGCGATGATGATCCCGACCTGCTCGATCCCCGCAGCGGCCATCGCCTCGATCCCGTAGAACAGGACCGGCTTGTTGGCCACCGGCACGAGCTGCTTGGCGCTCGTGTGGGTGATCGGCCGCAGCCGAGTCCCCTTGCCGCCGGAGAGGATCAGGCCCTTCAGCGCTTGCACGGGCCGGAGAGTAGCAGCGTCTGCGGGTCCTCGCGGCCCGCCGCACGCGGTCCCGGCCCCGCCCCGCGCCGGCGCTCAGGCGAACGGCGGGCTGGGCAGGAACGGCTGGAGCGGACCGGGCGAGCCGCGCACGGCCAGCGCCCCGAACGCCCGCAGCCCCAGCCCGGCCTGCGACCATCACGTCGATCGCCCACCGCTGGTCCGGCGTCACCCAGCGCAAATTCGGCGGTGTCGTTCTCGCGCTGCGCGCCGAGGCGTGCCACAGCAGCGCCCGGGCGGCGAGTCTCGTCTCGCGCCGCGAGCAGCCATACAGCGTGGCCGGGCCGCGCGACGGCGAAACCGCGGTCGCCGGCGGTGAACAGCCGGGCGCCCTGTCCGAGGACGAGCTCGAGCTCCGGGGTGTGGGACGCGCCCGCGGACCTCGCGGGAGATCGCCGCAGCGAGTTCGAGGCCGTCCGCACCGACGCTCGCGGACCGGAATCTCCGGGCGGCGCAGCGAACGCCGGCGCAGCGTCCCGACGCTCTCGAACGTCGGCAGCATCGTGAAGCCGGTTCCGCGCGTACAGCCGGACGGCGCGCGGATCGTTGGAGCTGATGATCAGCCCGTCCAGACCTTCGCCGTAGGCCAGCGCACGTTCGATCAGCGCGCGGCCGAGCGCCGCTCGACTGGGCGTTGGGGGACGACCGTGAGCAGCGACAGCACCCACAGCCGCTCGCGGACCATCGCCTGGGCGACGCCGACCGGGGCCGCCGTCTCTGCTCCGCGACCCACGAGCCGTCAGGATCGGTGGCGAGCACGTGGGCGAACCGCTCGAGCCACTGCGCCCGGGTGAGCGCGTCGAGGATCTCGAACTCGAACGCCTCCGCCGACACGCCCCGACGGCGGACACGTCGTCGGGTTCGAGGGGGCGGACCCGCAATCCAGCGACGTCGCAGCTGAACCGCGAGATCTGCCGCTGCGGGCAGTGACGCGGCCGCGGCCCGCACGGCCTCGCGCGCGTCCTCGGGCTCGAGCACGACGGCGTCCCCCGCCTCCTTGAGCACCTCGCGGACCAGCCAGTCGACCCCGGCGAAGCCGAGCTCGACGATCACCGCGCCGTCGCTGCAGCTCCGCGACGACGTACGCGCTCCTCCCGGGCCCAGCGGGCGCGCTCGGGGGAGATCCACACGCGCGCCCGCGGGAGGCCGGGACCTCGCCGGTGCGCGGCCAGCCGTCGACGTCGGCCGCCGGGTCGACGTCGGCCCGCGGCGTGAACCGCTCGTCGCTCACGCTGGCCGACTTGATCCGGTCCAGGCGGAAGTGGCGCACGCTCTCCCGCGTCGGGTCGTAGCTCGCCACGTACCAGCCCTCGCGCCCGTTGATCAGCGCATACGGCTCGACCTGGCGCTCGGAGAACTCGTCCTCGTTCTCCTTGTAGTACTCGAACGAGAGCAGCCGCCGCGAGGCGATCGCCCGGGACACGACCGCCGCGATCTCGTCGTCGTCGCCGCCGGCCGTCGGCGACCTGGAGACCCTCGTGCGCCGGATCCTCGCCGAGCGCGGCGACGACCTTGTCGCGTACCGAGCGCAGCGAGCCCTCCGGGAATGTGCTCGCCGATCAGGTCGATCGCCGCGACCAGCGCCTTCGCCTCCACCGGGAGCAGCCGGGCCGGCCGGTCGAACGAATCGCCGTACGGCTCGGGGTCGACCTCGATCGTCCCCTCGTCGGTGATCTCGGCGTACAGGACATACGTCCCGGCGCCGAAGTTGACGACGTTCAGCACCGAGATGTCCTCGCGCAGCTCGGACTCGGTGACCTTCAGGTCCCGGCAGACCTCGCCCAGCGAAGCCGCCGGCCCGCCCGGCCGGCGTCGATCAGGATCGAGGCCAGCGTCACCAGCCGGGCGAACCGCTCGGGCCGGATCGCCGCGTCGCCGCTCGCATCGCTCGTCCTCGCCTCGCCTGCGCTCGGGCGGTCGCGGTGGGCTCCGCCCGCCGTTCTGGGCGAGCTGCCGGCTCGGCGAGGAAGTCCGGTTCACCGGTGTGGCGCTCCACGAGCAGGCCCACCCGCTCGCGCGAGCTCGGTCGACGAGCTCGGGCGGCCCGGTGACCCGGGCGTGGTCGCCGAGTCCGAGTACCCAGGCGATCAGCTGCCGGGCGTTGGCGTAGTCGGTGCGGAACATGCGTCCCGCGCCGCCGTCTCGCCCGGCCCGGTCTCGAAGGCGCCGTAGCGGCGGAAGTGAGCGCTCGATCTGCCATGCGATCCGCTCGCCGATCTCCACCTCGGCAGTCCCCATCGGATCGCCGAACTGCCAGTCGATGCGGTTGGCATAGGCGCGGGGGTCGAAGTCGGCCGGTCGCTGGAAGTCGTGCTCGGACTTCGTCGCGTAGCCGACCTTGCCCTGGATCCGCGAGAGGCGGAAGACGCGGATCGCGCTCGCGCTCGTGCGAGCGGCCCGACGAGGTAGAACTGGCCGCCCTGGTAGAGCAGCTGGTAGGGGTCGACCCTGCGCGCGCGATCTCGCCGCGCTCGATCGTGAAGTAATCGAACGTCATCGTCTTGCGGCGGAAAATCGCGGTCTCGATCTTGGCCAGCCGATGGGAGACCTCGCCACCGCCGGCGGAGCCGGTGATGCCGAGCGCGACGGTGCTCTGCTCGGGGGTCGAGAACGGACTCGGCCGACCCCAGGAGATCTGCTGGAGCGCGAGCCGCAGCGGCTCGGCGTAGGCGAACTCGCCGTCGAGCAGCTGGAGCGCGGTGCGCAGCGCGGCCAGCTCGGAGTCGGTGAACTCGATCGGCGGCAGGTGGAAGTTCTCCGGCGGCAGCGAGTAGTTCTCCTGCTCGACCTGGCCGTCCGACGGCTTCTCGACGTGCAGCACGATCCCGAGTGACTCGAGCTCCGAGCGATCGGCGTAGAAGCGGCGGGCGAACGCGTCCTCGTTCATCACGCTGTAACCCTCGACGTCACGCCGGATCTCGGGGGCGGTGACGGGCCGCCGCTCAGCCATCAGGTAGGAGATCAACGACAGCTGACGGATGAGTTTCTCGGTGTCCTTGGCCACGGCTTCAGACTCTAGACAGCGGGTCCGACGCCGCTTGGCGGAGTCCGCGCAGTCCGTTGCGCTATTTGCACACTTTTGCGGCTGTGCGAGGCGGTCGGGATGTGGCCGCCGACGGCGCCCGGCGCGCAGCCCAGGCGCAGCGCGGCGCTGAGGCCGAGGTGCGCCGCCTAGGCGGCGCGGCGCTCGAGGTCCTCGACGGCCGGCGGGAAGAACGCTCCCCCGCCGATGCCCTTGTCGAAGCTCGACCAGCGCTCGCCGTCGGGCAGCGCCTTCTCGAGTCGGTCGAAGCTGCCGAGCCGGCCCCCGAGATTGTCGATCATGTGCACGAGCGTCGCCTCCCGCGTGGCGGGGACGATCGGGCTGCCGTGCTCGAGCGTGCCGTGGTGGCTGAGGATGATGTGCAGGAGCGCGGTCTCGAGCTCGGTCGGGAAGCCGTCGAGCTCCTCGATCGCCCGGCGGACCCGGTAGTAGCCGAGCGGGATCTCCCCGTACAGCCGGCCGATGGTCGGACATCAAGATCGCCTCGCCGTGCATCTCGTAGGCGTCGAGCTTGCCGATGTCGTGGAGCAGCGCCCCGGTCACGGCGAGATCGCGGTCGATCCCGGGGAAGGTGGCCGAGATCGCGCCGACCGCCTGGGCGACGGACAGGCTGTGCTCGAGCAGGCCGTGGCGGTAGCCCTGGTGGTAGCGCTTGGCCGCCGGGGCATCGAAGAAGCCGCGCCCACACCGGGCTGTCCGGGCCGAGCATCATGCCGAGGAGTCGGCCGAGGTGCGGGTTGTGGACGGTGGCGATCAGCTCCCGGACGTCGGCCTCCATCTGGACCGCGCTCCGGGTCGGACCGTCGAGCAGATCGCCGACCTCGTACTCGTGCGGCTCGGCGGGCCGGAGGCCGGACACCGCGAGCTGGGCGCCGAACCGCGAGCTCTCGAGGAAGCGGCCGCTGACGTGGAGGATCGCGCCGTTGCGGCAGTGGGCCTTGAACTCGGATACCGAGTCCCACACCATGCCCGGTACGCTGCCCGTACGGTCTCCGAGCCGGAGCTTGAGGTACTCGCCGCCCTCGCTGCGGCGACGCACCTCGACCTCCCTCACGAGCAGTGGCTGTGAGATCTCGATTCCGTCAGCAAAGTCCCGCACTTTCATGGCTTTTCGCACGATAGACCCGCTCCCGGACGTCAACTGACCGTGTCGACGGCGATCGTCACGGGGGGGACCGGAGGGCTCGGAAGCGCCGTCGTCAGGCGGCTGCTGGCCGATGGCCGGCGGGTCGTGGTGCCGTGGGTCGCCGAACGCGAGCTCGACCGGCTCGAGCCCGATGACCGCCTCACCCTGGTCAGGGCCGACCTCGCCGACGAGGTCGACGTGCGGTCGGTGGTCGAGCAGGCCGCGGCCGGGGGCGAGCCGCTCACGGGCCTCGTCAACCTCGTCGGGGGTTACGCCGCGGGCGGGCGCGTGCACGAGACGCCGATCGACGAGTTCGAGACCCAGTTCCGCCTCAACCTCCGCCCGACCTATCTGATGACCCAGGCCGTCACTGCGGTGATGCTCGAGGGCGGCGAGGGTGGATCGATCGTCTGCGTGGGGACCCGCGCGGCGGTGCAGCCGTTCTCCGGCGCCGCCGGCTACATCGCGTCGAAGGCGGCCGTGATCGCCTTCGCCCAGGCCGTCGCCACCGAGTACCGCCAGGACGGGATCCGCGCCAACGCGATCCTCCCCAGCGTGATCGATACGCCCGCCAACCGCGCGGCGATGCCCGACGCCAAGCACGAGCGGTGGGTACGGCCCGAGCAGATCGCCGGGGTCATCGCCCACCTGCTCTCGGATGACAGTGCGGTGACGAGCGGCGCGGCGATCCCGGTCTACGGCCGGGCCTGAGCGCGATCGCGACTGCGCGGCGACGCGGCCCCGGTGGCCGCGATGCGGGCGGGCCCGACCCCGAGAAGGTTTAGGATCCGAACCAATGGCGCGCAAGTGGTGGACGCTGACGGTTGTCTGCGTCGGAACGTTCATGCTGCTGCTGGACATCACGATCGTGAACGTCGCGCTGCCGAAGATCGCGGTCGACCTGAAGGCCTCGTTCAGCGACGTCCAGTGGGTGATCGACGCCTACGCGCTGACGCTCGCCTCGCTGCTGCTCACCGCCGGGGCGCTCGCCGACCTGTTCGGGCGCCGGATCCTGTTCTCGATCGGGCTGCTGCTGTTCGCGCTCACCTCGCTGCTGTGTGCGCTCGCCCCGAGCTCGCTGTTCCTGATCATCGCCCGCGCCGGGCAGGGGATCGGCGGAGCGATCATCTTCGCCACCTCGCTCGCGTTGCTCGTCCAGGAGTTCGCCGGCCGGGAGCGCGGGTCGGCGCTCGGCATCTGGGGCGCGACGATCGGGGGCGCCGCGGCGGTCGGGCCGCTGCTCGGCGGCGCGCTCACCGAGGCCTTCGGCTGGTCCTCGATCTTCTACATCAACGTCCCGGTCGGGATCGCCGCCGCCGCGATCACGATGACCAAGGTGAAGGAGTCCAAGGATCCCGAGGGGCGGAGCGTCGACTGGATCGGCACCGTCACCTTCACCAGCGCTCTGTTCCTGCTCGTGTTCGCGGTCATCCGCGGCAACGCCGAGGGGTGGGGGAGCACGCTGATCGTCTCGCTGTTCACGGCCTCGGCGCTGCTGCTCGTCGCCTTCGGGATCTCCCAGGTCCGCCAGAGGCGGGCGATGCTCGACGTGAAGCTGTTCCGCAAGCCCGCCTTCGACGGTGCCTCGATCGCGGCCTTCGCGCTGTCCTCGTCGATGTTCGCGATGTTCCTCTACATCACGCTGTACTTCCAGACGATCCTCGGGCTCTCTCCGCTCCAGACCGGGCTGCGGTTCCTGCCCCTGTCGGTGCTGTCGTTCGTCGTCGCGGCGGTGTCCGGCAACCTCTCCTCCCGAGTGCCGGTGCGGTTCCTGCTCGGGCTCGGGCTGCTGTGCGTCGGAGGGGGGTTGCTGATGATGCGCGGGCTCACCGCCTCCTCGCACTGGACCGCGCTGCTCGCCGGTACGTCCGTCGCGGGTGTCGGCATCGGCCTGGTCAACCCGGCGCTTGCCTCGACCGCCGTCGGCGTCGTGCCGCCGCAGCGCAGCGGCATGGCGAGCGGGATCAACTCCACCTTCCGCCAGGTCGGGATCGCGACCGGCATCGCCGTGCTCGGGGCGCTGTTCGAGTCGGTCATCACGTCGAACCTGGCCTCGGCGCTCGCCGGCACGCCGGTCGCAAGCCGCTCCGCGTCGATCGCCCACGCCGTCGCCGGCGGCGGTGCGCCCGCGGTGCTCAAGGCGGTCCCGGCCGGACAGCAGGCCCAGGCGACGGCGGCCATCCACGGGGCGTTCGCCTCGGCGATGAACGAGATCCTGCTCGTCGCCGGGATCGTCGCCCTCACCGGTGCCGTGCTGTCGGTGGCGCTCGTGCGGGGCAGCGATTTCGTCGCCTACGGCGAGCCTGAGGGAGCACCGGCGGCGGCATGATCGAGCCGCTGTTCGAGTACCGCCGCGAGTTCGCCGGCTTCGAGACCCGCGTGCTCGAGCTCGAGGGGTCAGGGACCCCGATCGTGCTGTTCCACGGCTACGCCGACAGCGCCGACACGTGGCGCCAGGTCCTCGCCCAGCTCGCCCGCCAGGGCCGCCGCGCGATCGCCGTCGACCTGCCCGGGTTCGGCGCCGCCGATCGACTCCGGTCCGAGCCGATCCTGCCCCAGCTCGACGAGTTCGGCGCCGGCGTCCTTCGCTACGCGGCCGGCCGTCCGCGCCAGCCCGTGCTCGTGGTGGGCAACTCGTTGGGGGGATGCCTGTCGATGCGGCTCGCGCAGCGCAACGGGAGCCACATGGCCGGGATCATGCCGGTCGCGCCGGCCGGGCTCGAGATGTCCCGGCTGCTCGTCCTCGTCCAGCGCGACCCGGTCATCCACTCGCTGCTCGCGCTCCCGACGCCGGTCCCGAGCCTCGTGCTCCGAGCCGCTGTCGCGCGGCTCTACGTCCGCCTCGCATTCGCCTCGCCGCGCGGGATCGACCCGGCCGTGATCCGCAGCTTCACCTACCACCACCGCAGCCGCGAGGCGGTGGCCAACTACGTCGACATCGCCCACCGGCTCGTCGGCGAGCTCAAGGACCCGTTCGAGCTCGAGAAGATCCGCGTCCCGGTGCTGCTCGTGTGGGGCGACCGCGACCGCCTGGTGTTCCACCGCGGCGCGGAGCGGGTGCTCGCCGCGGTGCCGAGCGCGCGGCTCGAGCTGCTGCGGGGCGTCGGTCACTGCCCGCAGGTCGAGGCGTCCGAGCGGCTGACCGAGTTGATCGTGGAGTTCGATCCGCAGGCGTTGGCGGACGTGGCCTAGGCGGTCGCGCGGACGCCCTACAACCCCGGCGGATGCCGGATCACGAACGTGTTCAGGTCCGGCTCGTTGGCCGGCCGGTTCGACCAGCGTGAGCCGGTCTGGGCCAGCGCGACGGTGTCGAAGCGCAGGCCGGCGACGTACATGAACGTGTGGCCGTTGTTGGCATAGATCGTCACCCACTTGCCGGGGCCCGCCTGCCCCATCGACATCAGCTGTCCCGAGACCACCGTCGTGTTGAGGATCCCGGCCGAGGCGAACACGTAGCTGAGCGAGCCCGAGCAGTCGTAGGCGGTGTCGACGAACGTGCCGTGGCCGCCGCCGAAGCGGTAGGGGAGCTTGGCGATCTGGTTGCCGGCCGAGATCATCGCCTGGACCGCCGGGGGTGCGTCGACCGGGGCGATCGCCAGGCCCTGGGTGGTGAGGGTCGCGGACCCGGTCCGGGCGGTGAGGCCGCTCGCCGACAGCTCACGGCGGATCTGCGCGTCGGAGACCGGTTGCGGGAGCGGGCCGCTGGCGCTGCCGCTCGGCGACCCGACGCTCACACTGGGCGGATCCGCTCCGGCTGAGGCCGCCCCGGACCCGGACCCCCCGATGATCGCGCCGGCGGCCGGCTCGACCGCCTGGGGGTGCGCGTGGAGTGCGTCGGCGGTGCTCGTCGCGCTCACCGACACGCTCTGGTGCTGGTCGGTCTGCTGACCGCGGACCCCACACCCACCCAGGACGATGCCCGTGATCATCAGCGCCACGAGGCGGCCGGGAGCACGTCTCAGCATGCGCTCAGTATGACGCCAGAATCGCCGTGGGCCGCCGGTTTGCGCGGTCGCCGGGGTGCCCGACCGCATCGGTCTGCGCGCCGACGCACCGCCCGGACCTCAGTCCTCGAACCGCCCCGAGTAGAGCGCGAACACCGCCCCTTGCGGGTCGCTGAGCACACCGATCGTCATGCCCCCTCCGATGTCGGCCGCATCGGCGATCTTGCCGGCGCCGGCCTCGACCGCCCGGCCGAGCGTCCGGCCGACGTCCTGACAACCGAAGTACACGAGCCAGTACGGCGGCTCGCCACCCATCGGGTCGCGCACCCCGCCGATCGTGTGGCCCTCGCTGTTCTGGAGCGTCGCGTAGTTCATCTGCATCCCCTCGAACGCGGTCGAGGTCCAGCCGAACATCTCCGCGTAGAAGCTCTTCGAGCCTTCCGGATCGGGGCTGACGAGCTCGCTCCAGCTGAATGCGCCCGGGGCGTTGACGAGCCCGGCGCCCGGGTGCTGGCGCGGCTCCCAGGCGGCGAAGAACGCGCCCTGCGGGTCCTGGACGATCCCCATCCGCCCCGCCTCCATCACGTCGAAGGCCGGCGCGTGCACCTTGGCGCCGAGCTGCTCGGCCCGGCGGAGCGATTCGTCGGCGCTCTCGACCGTGATGTACGTGTTCCACATGGGCGGGGCTCCCGCCTCGCGTTGCTGCTGCGGCTGGGGCGAGACCGCGCCGACCTGGCTCCCGTCGACCGTGGCCATCGAGTAGACCATGTCCTCGCCGACGGGGTTGTCGTCATATCCCCAGCCGAACACCTCGGAGTAGAACCGCTTGGCGGCATCCTGGTCGGGGGTGGTGAGATCGACCCAGCTCGGGGTCCCTGGTGTGTAACTCGTGCGTGTGCCCATACACCGACCCTACCCCACCCGGCCACCCCTGCCGCGCACTTTGTGTGAACGCCCCGGGACGGCCTCCCGGGGGTCCGCCGACGGGCCTCAGGAACGCGCGACCGACGCCGGATCGACGTCGTCGAGCCGGGTCATGGTCACCCGTGCGTCTAGCTCCGCGGTGGCCAGTCCGCGGTACACGCCCTTGATCGGCGGGACGTCGAGGTAGTGGCGGCCGTGACCGATCTTCACGTGGCTCTCCTGGACGAGACCGCGGTTGGTCGGATCGGCCCCGACCCAGATCGGGTCGCCGCCGCCCGGCAGCGGGAGCAGCGCCTCGATCCAGGCGTGGGTGTCCACCTCGACCGACTCCTGGCTGAGGCCCGACGATCCTTTCCCGTTGCCGTTCAACTGGCCATCGCCGGTCGTGTGGCCGGCCACGTTCCCGTTCGTCGCGAACAGGTAGCCCGAGACATACCGGGCGGCGATCCCGAGCTCCCGCAGCAGCGCGAGCGAGAGGTGGGCGAAGTCCTGGCAGACGCCGGCCCCGGCCTCCATCAGATCGGCGAGCGAGGAGTCGACATAGGTGGCGCCCGGCCGGTACTCCAGGCGATCGGGGATCAGCTCCGAGAGCAGCACGAGGCCGGCGAGCGGATGGGCCGCGGCGCGGGCGCCCGCGCGGAGCTCATCGATGATCGGGTGCTCCGGCAGCGGCTCGTTCTGGAGCAGGAACTCGCCGCCCCGCTGGCAGTAGTCGGCGCTGCGCAGCGCCTCCCAGCCGGCCTGTGGCGGCTCCGGCGGTGGTGCGGTCGCGACCCGCGCGCGGACGTCGATCGTCAGCTGACTGTGGGGCCGGGAGACCTCGAACTCGACGACCTCGGTGCCGAAGTAGTCGACGTGGCGGTGCAGCCGGGCCTCCGGGGAGAGGCGGACACCGAACTCGTCACAGCGCTGGCGGCTGTTGCCCGCGGGCTGGACACGGAGCGCGTTGAGGTTGTCGACGACGTCCCGGTCGTACCGGTAGTCGGTGAGGTAGCGGATCGCGAAGTTCATCTCGGCGGCAGGCCCCGGCCTACATGTGCGCCACGGGTTGCGGGGCGATCGCAAAATACCGTTCGTCGATGTCGCCTTCGACGAGCGTCAGCTCGTCCTGGACGCGGGCGAGCACGTCGGCGATCGGGCCGGCGCTCTGCGGCGTGCGGCGCTGGAGCTCGAGCTCGGCGATCAGCCGGCCGAGACGGAGCACGGGCGGCGAGGACCGCGGCTGGGCATCGGCGGTCTCCAGCGCGTCGCGGAGCGCCTGGACCGAGAACGCGACCGACCCCGGATAGCTCGAGTCATACAGCAGGAAGCGCGTCACCGTGTCGACTCCCGGAGCGAGCCGGATCGCCCGGCGATAGGCCTGGACGCCGCCGACGGCGTGGAGCAGCGCGAGCGCCTCGCTGTCGTAGGTGAAGCGCTCGGGCAGTTCGTCGTCGCGCTCGCCCGGCGGGATCGCGACCCGGAGCATCCGCAGCACCATGTCGGCCTCCTGGTACCGGCCACCGGCCTCGAGGAACGAGCGGCCCTCGTCGCGGAGCATCGTCCGGTCGAGCAGGCCCCAGAACAGCGCACAGCGCTCCTTGACCTCCTGGAAGAGCCCGTACGGGCCGGTCTGGAGGGCCATCGGCAGGTCGTAGCGGCCAAGCAGCAGGTGGCACGAGTTGACCGCCTCCCACATCTCGGTCGAGATCACGTCCCGGAGCGCGCGGGCCCGCTCGCGCGCGCGGGCGATGCAGGAGACGATCGACGCGGGGCTGTCCTCGTCGAGCGTGAGCAGCCGCACCACCGCGACGCGGCCAAGCTGACCGGGGTCGTCGATCCACGGCGGCTCCTCGGTCTCGGCCGCCAGGCCGTCCTCCGGGACGACCGTGGCCTCGGCGCCGATGATCGTCAGCACCGCCTCCCAGCTCAGCGGCACCCGTCCGCCGGCTCCGCCCATCCCGCCGGCCACGTCGGCATGGAATGCGCCGTCGAGCATTCGGGCGGTGTGCTCGGCCCGGATCAGGTCCCGGCCGAGCCACAGCAGCTCCTGGGCGATGCGGGCGAGCATCAGCGGCCCGGCGGACGCCCGCGCTGCTGTTGCTGCTGCTGGCTCTGGGACTGCCAGCCCCCGTAGCGGACATCGGGCAGGCGGGGGTGGCGCCGGGCGGGCAGCGAGGCGGCCTCATCCGGTCCGGGCTCGCCCTCGTCGAGCACCCAGGTGTCCTTCGAGCCGCCGCCCTGGGACGAGTTGACGATCATCGATCCCTCGCGCATCGCCACGCGGGTGAGACCGCCGGGGACGATGCGGATCTCCTCGCCGAACACCGCGAACGGCCGCAGGTCGACGTGGCGGGGCGCCAGACGGCCGCCGCCGACCTCGGTCGGCGCGGTCGAGAGGCGGACGAGCTCCTGGGCGATGTACCGCTCGGGCTGGGCCTCGATCAGCTCGGCCTGCCGGGTGAGCTCCGCGGCCGAGGCCTGCGGGCCGATGAACACGCCCTTGCCGCCGGACTCCGAGGTCGGCTTGACGACGAGCTCCCCGAGCCGGTCGAGCACCTCGCGGCGCGAGGCGTCGTCGCTCAGCAGGTACGTCGGCACGTTCTCCAGGATCGGCTCCTCGCCGAGGTAGAAGCGGATCATCTCGGGCACGTAGCAGTAGATCGCCTTATCGTCGGCCACGCCGGTCCCGACGGCGTTGGCGATCGCCACCGTGCCCGCCCGGTACGCACGGACGAGGCCGGGGACGCCGAGCATCGAGTCCGGCCGGAACTCGAGCGGGTCGATGAAGTCGTCGTCGAGCCGGCGGTAGATCGTGTGGACCCGGCGGAGGCCGTCGGTCGTGCGCATGTAACAGACGGCATCGCGGACGACGAGGTCCGAGGCCTCGACGAGCTCGACCCCCATCTGCCGGGCGAGGAAGGCGTGCTCGAAGTACGCGGAGTTGAGCGGCCCCGGGGTCCACAGCACGACGTTCGGGTGGCCCTCGGCGGCGGGGGCCACCGCGCGGAGCGCGTCGAGCAGCAGCGCCGGGTAGTGATCGACCGCGCGCACTCGGTGCTCGGCGAACAGCTCGGGCATCAGCCGCGTCATCGCCACCCGGTTCTCGAGCACGTAGGCGATTCCCGACGGGGTCCGGACGTTGTCCTCGAGCACCCGCCAGCGGCCGTCCCCGTCGCGGACGAGGTCGCAGCCGCAGACGTGGCAGTACACGCCCCCGGGTGGGCGGACGCCGTGGACCGGCCGGGCGAAGCTCGGGCGGCTGACGATCAGCGACCAGGGCACGATTCCCGCCCGCACGATCTCGTGGGCGTGGTAGACGTCATCGACGAACGCATTCAGCGCCCGGATCCGCTGCGCGAGCCCGCGCTTGATGTGGGTCCACTCGGCCGTCGTGATCACCCGGGGCACGAGGTCGAGCGGCCAGGCTCGGTCCCGGCGCGATCCGTCCGAACGGGCGACCTCGAAGGTGATGCCCTGCTGCATGAAGATCGTGTCCCGCCGCTCGCCGGCCTCGGCGAGCGCGTCGAGGCCGAGACGATCAAGCGCGTGCAGCAGCGGCTCGGCGTGCGGCAGCGGAGCGCCGCCCGGGCCGACCAGCTCGTCGCGGCAGCCGTCGGGGACCGTGTACCGCTCGAGGGCCGGGGAGGTGGACATGGTGCTCCATGGTCTACCCCGCGCACGGGTTTCCGTACAGCCCCGTGGGGACAACGCCTGCGCGCCCCGGTTGGCCATTTGGCGAAACCGACGCTGCTCCGGCCCGCCAAGGTGGCCGCCCGGCCAGGCCGGCGGGACGCACTCTCTACTCTCCCGGCCGATGCGAATCCTCGTCACCGGCGCCGCCGGCATGCTCGGCCTCGACGTCCAGGCCGCCGCCGCGGCGGCGGGACATGAGGTGATCGCGCGCAGCCGGGCGGAGCTCGACATCGCCGACGAGGCGGCCGTGCGGGCCGCGGTCGCGGAGGTCGCCCCGGACGCCGTCGTCAACTGCGCGGCGTACACCAACGTCGACGGCGCCGAGTCCGCCCCCGAGGACGCGCTCCGGGTCAACGGCCACGGCGCGGGCTACGTCGCGGCGGCGGCCGACGCGGCCGGGGCGTGGACGATCCACGTCTCCACGGACTACGTGTTCGACGGGACCAAGCGGGAGCCGTACGTCGAGTCCGACCCCGTCGGTCCGGCGTCGCAGTACGGGAGCTCGAAGCTGGCCGGCGAGCGCGCCGTCGCGCAGGCTGCGCCCGAGCGCCATACGATCGTCCGCACCGCTTGGCTGTTCGGGGTCGGGGGCCCGTGCTTCCCGGCGACGATCATGCGACTCGCCGCCGAGCGCGACGAGCTGGGCGTCGTCGACGATCAGATCGGCTGCCCGACCTTCACCGGCCACCTCGGCCCGGCGCTCGTCACCCTCGCCGAGCAGCGGGCGCTCACGGGCGTCGTCCACGGCGCGGCCGACGGGCGGTGCTCGTGGTTCGAGTTCGCGTCGGAGATCGTGGCCGCCGCCGGGCTGAACTGTGAGGTCAAGCCGGTGACGACCGCCGAGTTCCCGCGGCCCGCTCCGCGACCGGCGTGGAGCGTGCTCGTCTCCGAGCGGGGTCCCGCCGCGCCCCGGCTGGCACACTGGCGCGAAGGACTGTCTGAGTACATGCGACTGAAATCGGATCGAACATGAAGCTGCTGGTTTGCGGTGGGGCCGGGTTCATCGGCTCGACCTTCGTACGCCTCCGGGTGACCGAGCACGGCGATCAGGTGACCGTGCTCGACAAGCTGACCTACGCCGGGCGCAAGGAGAACCTGAAGGACGTCGAGGGCGAGATCCGCTTCGTGCACGGCGCGATCGAGGACCGCGAGGCCGTCGCCGAGGCCGTCGAAGGGGCCGAGGCGATCGTCAACTTCGCCGCCGAGACCCACGTCGACCGGTCGATCTCCGGGCCGGAGGCGTTCACGCTGACGAACATGCTCGGGACCCACATCCTGCTCGAGGCCGCCCGTGAGCGCGACCTGCGCTACGTGCAGGTGTCGACCGACGAGGTGTACGGCTCGATCGAGGAGGGGTCATTCACCGAGAGCTCGCCGCTACAGCCGTCGAGCCCGTACAGCGCGACCAAGACCGGCGCCGACCTGCTCGTGGCCAGCTACTTCCACACCTACGGCCTGCCGGCGCTGATCTGCCGCGGTTCGAACAACTACGGTCCGCGCCAGTACCCCGAGAAGCTGATCCCGCTGATGATCCTCAACGCCCTCGGCGGCGACCACCTGCCCGTCTACGGCGACGGCAAGCAGGTCCGCAACTGGCTCTACGTCGAGGACTTCGGGCGCGGGATCGGCCACGCGCTGGCCCACGGCGAGCCCGGCGAGGCCTACAACTGCGGCGGCCCCGACGAGTGCGAGAACATCGAGGTCGTCCACCGGATCCTTCAACTCACCGGGGCGTCCGAGGACCAGATCGAGCATGTCACCGACCGTCCCGGCCACGACCGCCGCTACTCGTTGTCCGCCGACAAGCTCCGGGCGCTCGGATGGTCGGCCCAGGTCCGCTTCGAGGAGGGACTGGCGCGGACGGTCGACTGGTACCGCGAGAACGCCTGGTGGTGGGAGCCGATCCGCTCCGGCGAGTACCGCGAGTACTACGAGCGCCACTACGGCCGCGCGCTCCGCGCCTGACGCACCGGTTTCGGCGCGAGCGGACGTGACGGCGCTGGCCGAGATCGAGGCCGAGGTCGTCGAGTGCCGGCGGTGCCCTCGGCTCGTGGAGTGGCGTGAGGAGGTCGCGCGGGTCAAGCGGGCCTCCTTCGCCTCCGAGGAGTACTGGGGCCGCCCGGTTCCCGGTTTCGGCGATCCCGCCGCGGGGATCGTGGTGCTCGGTCTGGCGCCGGCCGCCCATGGCGGCAACCGCACGGGACGGGTGTTCACCGGCGATCGCTCCGGCGACTGGCTGTTCGGGGCGATGTTCCGGGCCGGCCTGGCGAACCAGCCGGAGTCGGTGAGCCTGGACGACGGACTGCGCCTGCGCGGGGCCTGGGTGAGCGCCGCGGTGCGGTGCGCGCCGCCGGCCAACCGGCCGGCGCCGGCCGAGCGCGACGCCTGCCTGCCGTTCTTCGCCCGCGAGCTCCGCGCGCTGCGCGGCGCGCGCGTGATCCTGTGCCTCGGGGGGTTCGCCTGGGACGCGGCCCAGCGGGTGCTCGACGCGCCGCGCCCTCGCCCGCGGTTCGGCCACGGGACGGAGGCCGAGACCGGGCCGTACACGCTGCTCGGCTGCTACCACGTGAGTCAGCAGAACACGTTCACAGGGCGGCTCACCGAGACGATGCTCGACACCGTGTTCGCCCGCGCGCTGGAGCTGGCCGGGGCATGAGCGGTCCGGTGCTCACCGGGCTGACGTTGGGCGATGCGCCCGAGCGCTGGCAGGCCCTCGGCTTCACGGTGATGGATGGTGTGCTCGAGCTCGGCGGCGTTCGACTCACGCTCACCGGGGCGGGCGGCGGGATCCTCGGGTGGTCGGTCCAGGGACTCGCTGAGGCGAACGGGATCGATGGCCTCCCGCGGGCCGAGACCGCGGAGCCGGCGGGCGCGCCCGTGCACTCCAACGGCGCCGCTGCACTTGATCACGTCGTCGTCGCGACGCCGGACTTCGACCGCACGTCGGCGGCGTTCGAGGCGGCCGGACTCAGCTTCCGGCGCGTCCGCGACGCCGGCGGGTTCCGCCAGGGCTTCCGCCGCCTCGGCCCGGCGATCCTCGAGGTGGTCGAGGCGCACCAGGCTCCGGTCGGCCCCGCCCGGTTCTGGGGACTCGTGCCGATCGCCGCCGATCTCGAGACGCTCCATGACCGGCTCGGCCCCGATGTGCTCGCGGCACCGAAGCCCGCGGTCCAGCCCGGCCGCCTGATCGCCACAGTGCGCCGCGCGGCCGGTCTCGGCCAGCCGGTGGCGTTCATCTCCCCCGAGCCCGACCCGGCGACCGTTCCCGAGGTTGACGACGAGCCCGAGCAGGGCGCCTACCCGCCGCCATAGGCCGGGACGACGGGTGTCAGGCGCTGGCGGATGCGCCGACCGGGCTCGGCCCGCCGACCAGGTCGTGGACGTGGCTGGTGTCGACGAGGAACGCGGCCCCGAGACGCTCGATCATCTCGCCGAGCTCACGGTGCTCGCCGGGCCGCCAGCCCTCGAGCATCTCCTCGAGCCGGCTGCGGCCGGCCTCCAGCAGCCGGTCGAGCTCGGCCTGCCCGGCCGCCGTCAACCGCCAGCCGGTGCCATCGCGTTCGGCCAGGCCCTTCTCGCCCAGCGACTCGATCACGGCCGCGAGGCGGTCGGCCGGAATCCGCCGGCCGTCCGCGAGCCGGTCGGCATCGGCACCCGGATCGCGACTGAGCTGGCCGAGCATCCAGCACTCCCCGGGCGGAAGCTCGACGCCGGCCCGGGCGGCGATCCGGCTGATCATCAGCCGTCCGGCCTCGCGCCGGCTGAGGACGCTGAGCTCCCGTTCCAGCTCGTCCAATGAGGCGGGGTGCTTCGGAGCGGCGAAGGCCTCGCCGACGCCGGCTGTGGCGACCGTCTCGCGCAGCGGGAGCTGTTTGATGAACAGGCTGAGCACGAACGCGACCACCGTGATCGCGGCGGCGACCGCGAACACCGTGCTGAGGGCGTCGGTGAAGGCCTGCAGGAACTGGCCGTGGATCGGCGCCGGAAGCTTGCGGATCAGCGCGGTGTTGAGCGAGCCCGAGCTCAGCTTGCCGCCGCTGGCCCGCAGCGCGAGCGGGCTGATGTCGTGCTGGATGTTCGCTGACAGGCGACCGGAGAACACGGCGCCGAGGATCGCCGTACCGACCGAGCCGCCGATCGAGCGGAACAGCGTCGCGCCCGAGGTCGCGACCCCGAGGTCCTTGTACTCGACGGCGTTCTGGACCGCGAGCACGAGCACCTGCATGACGAGGCCGAGGCCGAGGCCGAGCACGAACATGTACAGCGAGGTCGCCGCAGCGTCCGTCGAGGCGTCCATCGTCGAGAGCAGCGCCAGGCCGACGACCATCACCGCGGTGCCGGCGATCGGGTACGGCTTGTAGCGACCGGTGCGGGTGATGAGCTGGCCGGAGGAGATCGAGGTGATCAGCAGGCCGCCCATCAGCGGCAGCAGCTGAAGCCCGGAGCCCGTCGGGCTCGCGTTGCGCACGACCTGGAGGAACAGCGGCAGGTAGGTCACGGAGCCGAACAGCGCGAAGCCGATGACCAGGCCGATCGCCCCGGTGACCGAGAACACCGAGTTGCGGAACAGGTGCAGCGGAAGGACCGGTTCGGCCGCGCGGCGCTCGGCGAACACGAACCCGACGAGCGCGAGCACCGAGACAACGCCGAGCGCGACGATGAACGGCGAGCCCCAGGCGTACTCGTGTCCGCCGAGCGTGGTCAGGAGCACGACCGCGGTGAGGCTCGTGCCGAGCATCGAGGTGCCGAGGTAGTCGACCGTGTGCTTGACGCGATCCTGCGTCGTCGGCAGCACGACCGCGAGCACGACGAGCGCGGCGAGGCCGAGCGGGAGGTTGATGTAGAAGATCCATCGCCACGACAGGTGGGTGGTGAAGAAGCCGCCGATCAGCGGGCCGGCGACGCTCGAGAGACCGAACACGGCACCGAACAGCCCCATGTACCGGCCGCGTTCCCGTGGTGGGACGACGTCGCCGATGATCGCCTGCGCGGAGACCATCAGGCCGCCGCCGCCGAGGCCCTGGATCGCCCGGAACGCGATCAGCTCGGTCATGTTCTGGGCCGCGCCGCTCAGCGCGCTGCCGATCAGGAACAGCACGAGCGCGACCTGGAGCACGCGCTTGCGCCCGAACTGGTCGCCGAGCTTGCCGTACAGCGGCGTGACCACGGTGACCGCGAGCAGGTAGGCGGTGACCACCCAGGAGAGATGGCTGAGTCCGCCGAGGTCCCCGACGATCGTCGGCAGCGCCGTCGACACGATCGTCTGATCGAGCGAGGCGAGCAGCATGACGAGCATCAGCCCGCTGAACACGAGTCGGAGCGGCGGCTGCGCGGCCTTTGCCGGGCCGGCCGCCGTCGTGCTCACCGCTCGCTCCTCACGCCGGTAACCCTAGTCCTCCCGGAGCTACGCTCAAGGTGCGATGGCGCTCTCCCAGTTCAGCCCGGAAACGCGGCGGTGGTTCGAGGGCGCGTTCGCCGCCCCGACCGAGGCCCAGGCCCAGGCGTGGCCCGCGATCGCCTCCGGCGAGCATGTGCTGATCTCGGCCCCGACCGGGTCCGGAAAGACGCTGGCCGCGTTCCTGTGGGCGATCGACCGGCTCGCCGCCGAGCGCGCCGCCGACCCCGCCCGCGAGGAGCGCGGGATCGGGCTCGTCTACGTCTCACCACTGAAGGCGCTCTCCTACGACGTCGACCGAAACCTCCGCGCGCCGCTGCGCGGGATCGGCGCCGATCTGGAGGTTGCGGTCCGCACCGGCGACACGCCCCAGCGCGACCGCCAGGCGATGCTCCGCAAGCCCCCGGACATCCTCATCACCACCCCGGAGTCGCTCTATCTGATGCTCACCGGGCGCGCCCAGGAGTTGTTCTCCGCGACCCGCTGGTGCATCGTCGACGAGATCCATGCCGTCGCCGCGACAAAGCGCGGCGCTCACCTCGCGCTGACGCTCGAACGGCTGACCGCGGCCGCCGGCGGCGAGGTTCAGCGCATCGGTCTGTCGGCGACCCAGAACCCGCTCGAGGAGGTCGGCCGGTTCATGGTCGGGCCGCAGCGGAAGTGCCGGATCGTCGACACTGGGGTGCGCAAGCCGCTCGATCTCCGGATCCACGTCCCGGTCGAGTCGATGGTCGAGCCCGACGCCACGCCATCCCCTGAAATCGATCCGTTGGCCGGCGGTGAGGCCACGCGCAAATCGATCTGGCCCGCGATCTACCCCGAGCTGCTGAAGCTCGTCGAGGCCCACCGCTCGACGATCCTGTTCGTCAACAACCGCCGCGGCGCCGAGCGGCTCGCGCTGCGCCTCAACGACCTCGCCGAGCGTGAGATCGCGCGGGCCCATCACGGCTCGCTCGCCCGCGAGGAGCGGCTCGTCGTGGAGGAGATGCTGAAGGCCGGTGAGCTGCCATGCCTCGTCGCGACCTCGTCGCTCGAGCTCGGAATCGACATGGGCGCCGTCGACCTCGTGATCCAGGTCGAGTCGCCGAAGTCGGTATCCCGCGGGCTCCAGCGGATCGGCCGGGCCGGCCACAACGTCGGCGACGTCAGCCGCGGGCGGATCTTCCCCAAGTTCCGGGCCGACCTGCTCGAGTGTGCCGTCGTCGCCAAGCGGATGCGCGAGGGCCAGATCGAGACCACGGTCGTGCCGCGCAACCCGCTCGACGTGCTCGCCCAGCAGATCGTCGCGGTCGCCGCCGCGGCGGGTGACGAGCAGCCCGTGAGCGTCGATGACCTGTACGGGCTCGTGCGCCGGACGCACTCGTATGCCGAGCTCGCCCGCGCCCAGTTCGAGAACGTGCTCGACATGCTCGATGGCCGCTACCCGAGCTCGGAGTTCGCCGAGCTCCGGCCCCGGATCATCTGGGACCGCGTCGCCGGGGTGATCCGGCCCCGCCCCGGGGCCCGCCAACTCGCCGTGACCAACGCCGGCACGATTCCCGACCGCGGCCTGTTCGCCGTCACGCTGCCCGACGGCCGGCGGGTCGGTGAGCTCGACGAGGAGATGGTCTACGAGGCGCGCCCGGGCCAGACGTTCCTGCTCGGGGCGACCACGTGGCGGATCGAGGAGATCGGCCGCGACCGCGTGGTCGTCACCCCGGCCCCGGGCCTGCCCGGAGCCGTCCCGTTCTGGAAGGGCGACACGATGGGCCGCCCGAAGGAGCTCGGCGCGGCGATCGGGGCGTTCGCCCGGTGGGCCGTCGAACAGACCCCCGAGAAGCTGGTCGAGGCCGGCTACGACCTCGACGAGCTCGCCGCCCGCAACCTGCTCGAGTTCCTCACCGAGCAGCAGCAGGCCACCCGTGTCGTCCCGAGCGACCGGGCGATCGTGATCGAGCGATTCCGGGACGAGATCGGCGACTGGCGGCTGTGCATCCTGTCGCCGTTCGGCGGCCGGGTCCACGCCGCCTGGAGCCTCGCGCTCACCGCCCGGATCCGTGACGAGCTCGGGCTCGAGTCCGACGCGATCTGGTCCGACGACGGGATCATCGTCCACCTCCCCGACGCCGAGGAGCCGCCCGGCGCCGAGCTCGCGCTGCTCGACCCCGAAGAGGTCGAGGACCAGATCGTGGCCGAGCTCTCGGCCAGCGCGCTGTTCGGCGCGCGGTTCCGGGAGAACGCCGGCCGGGCGCTGCTCATTCCGCGCGCGCGGCCCGGCAAGCGGACGCCGCTGTGGCAGCAGCGGCTGAAGTCGCAGACGTTGCTCGAGGTGGCCAAGAAGTACGGCGAGTTCCCGATCATCCTCGAGACCTACCGGGAGTGCCTGCGCGACGTGCTCGACCTCCCGGGGCTCACCGATCTGCTGCGCGCGCTGCACCGCCGCGAGCTGTCGCTCGTCGAGGTCGAGACGCCGACGGCGTCGCCGTTCGCCTCCAGCCTGCTGTTCGACTACGTCGCGACGTACATGTACGAGGGCGACACGCCGAACGCCGAGCGCCGGGCCGCGGCCCTCTCGCTCGATCGCGATCTGCTGCGCGAGCTCCTCGGCCAGGAGGAGCTCCGCGACCTGATCGACCCCGGCGCACTCGAGCAGGTGGAGGACGATCTTCAGTTCCGCTCCGAGCATCGGCGCGCCACCGGCCGCGACACCCTCCACGACGTGCTCCGCGCGCTCGGCGAGTTGACAGCGGCCGAGGTCGGGGACCGGGTGCTCGCCGGGCTCGACGGCCGGGCGATGCTCGACGAGCTGATCGCAGAGCGGCGCGCGATCGCGATCCGGCTCGCCGGCGAGGAGCGCTTCATCGACGCCGCCGACGCCGGCCTGTACCGGGACGCGCTCGGGGTCGTGCCGCCGGGCGGCCTGCCGCAGGCCTTCCTGGAGGACGTCACCGACCCGCTCGTGCGGGTGGCGCGCCGGTTCGCGGCCACACACGGGCCGTTCACCACCGAGGAGATCCGAGCCCGCTACGGGATCGATCTGGGCCCCGCGCTCGGCGCGCTGGAACGGGACGGCGAGCTCGTCCGCGGGGAGCTCCGCCCCGGCGGCTCGGAGCGCGAGTGGTGCCATCCAGAGGTCCTCCGCCGCCTGCGCCGCGCCTCGCTCGCGGTCCTCCGCAAGGAGATCGAGCCGGCCGACCAGCGGGCGCTCGCCCGCTTCCTGCCGCGCTGGCAGGGCGTCGACCGCCACCCGGCATCGGGGGCCGGGATCGATCGCCTGCGCGAGGTGCTCGTGCCCCTCCAGGGGCTCGCTCTACCGGCCGAGGTGTGGGAGCGCGACGTGCTCCCGCGCCGCGTCGGCGCCTACTCGCCGGCGTGGATGGACGAGCTGTGCGCGGCGGGAGAGATCGTGTGGCTCGGGGCCGGGGCGCTCGGCCGCAACTCGGGTCGGGTCGCGCTCTACTTCCGCGAAGATCTCCCATTGCTCGGCGCCCCCGCGGTCCGCGGCGGCGCCGGGGCGCGCCGGCCACCGAGACCGCGGCCCACGTCGCGATCCGCGAGCGGCTGGAGCGCGGAGCGTCGTTCTTCACCGACCTGCTCGTCGACGTCGCCACGGTGTCCCCGGAGGAACTCCAGGAGGCGCTGTGGGATCTCGTCTGGGCCGGCGAGGCCACGAACGACGCGTTCGCGCCACTCCGAGCCCCGCGCCTCACCCTGGCCCGCGCCCAGCGCGAGCGCTCGGCCCGCTCCGGCGCGCGGGCGGGCCGGTTCGCCTCTCGCCGGCGGGGTGGTGCGGCGGCCCAGGTCCAGGGCCGCTGGTCGCTCACCGCGCCGCTGCTGCGCGAGGACGGACTCGACCCCGCCGCGCGGCGCCGGGCGCTGGCCGAGCTGATGCTCGAGCGCCAGGGCGTGCTCACCCGTGAGGGCGTGCTTGCCGAGGGGCTGCCGGGCGGCTTCACCGCGATCTACTCCGAGCTCACCCAGCTCGAGACCCTGGGCGTGGCGCGTCGCGGCTACTTCGTCGAGGGGCTCGGCGGTGCGCAGTTCGCGCTGCCCGGCGCCGTCGAGCGGCTGCGCGCGCAGAGCGACGGCGACACCGAGCCGGTCGTGCTGTCCGCCGTCGACCCCGCCCAGCCCTACGGCGCGGTGCTTCCGTGGCCGGCGCGCCCCGGGGAGCGCGAGGCCGGGTCCGGCCGCCGGCCCGCACGGACCGCGGGGGCGTACGTCGTGCTGGCCGGCGGCGAGCCCGTGCTGTACCTCGAGCGCGGTTCTCGCGCGCTCCAGACGCTGGTGGGGCGAGAGGACACCCGGTTGGAGCCGGCGCTCGCCGCGCTCGTCGAGCGCGTCCGCCGCGGGCAGATCAAGCGGCTGGCGATCGAGAAGATCGACGGCGAATCGGCCCTCACCTCGCCGCTCGGGCCCGCGCTCGTCGAGCACGGGTTCCAGGAGGGGCCGCGGCGGCTGACGCTCGGCGCCTGACCCCGCCACAGGGCCGTCCGCCGAGTCGGTTTCGGTGGCCGGTCTAACGTTGAGTGGGCTATGCCCGAGGGAGACACGATCGCCTGGCACGCCCGCCGGATCCGACCGGCGCTGGAGGGCAACACGCCGGAGGAGGTCCGCCCGCACGCAGCGATTCGCCCGCGACCGGTGGGACGAGCGGCTCACCGGCACGCGGATACAGGGCGTTGACACCCACGGCAAGCATCTGTTCGTACGGTTCGAGGGTGACCTCGTGCTGCACTCCCACCTCGGGATGGTCGGATCCTGGGGCGTCTACGAGCCGGGACGGCGGTGGGGCCGCTCGCCGCGGCGGGCCTGGCTCGTGATGCGGGTCGCCGGCCGCGACGTCGTCCAGTTCGACGGCTCGACGCTGGAGCTCATCACCGGCGGCCGGCGGCGGTTCGACCAACGGCTCGCGGCGCTCGGCCCCGACATCCTCGCCGAGCCGTTCGACGAGTCCGAGTTCCTGCGGCGGCTGCGGCTCGACGACCCGACGCGTCCGATCGGCGACGCCCTGCTCGACCAGCGGGTCGTCGCCGGGATCGGGAACATGTGGAAGGCCGAGGGCTGCTGGGAGGCCGAGCTCGACCCGTGGCGCCCGGCCGGCGAGGTCACCGACGAGGAGGTCGTGCGGGTGATCGAGCTCGTCCGACCCCGGATGGCCCGCTCGGTCGCGCTCGGGCCGCGGGCCGAGTCCCGCAACGTCTACGGCGGTGTCGGTCGGCCATGCCCACGCTGCGGCACGAAGATCCGCGCCCGTGGGCAGTGGGAGGACAACCGGATGACGCCGTGGTGCCCGGGGTGCCAGCGATGAACAGCTCGGGCGCGAGCGACGGACGGGTGGGCCGGCGGCCGCCGGACGGCGCCGGCCCGCGTCGTGTCGGCCACAAGGGCGCCGACCTGATCGTGCCCGGCAATACGCGGGCGAGCTTCGATGCCGCGCTCGCGGCCGGCGTCGACATGATCGAGTTCGACGTTCTGCCGGAGCTGGGATCCGATCGCCTGATCCTGGCCCACGATCCGCACGAGGCCGCGGCCCGCGACGTCGAGACGCTCGAGCAGGGGCTGGCCCACCTCGCCGCCGATCCGTTCGCCGACGTCGAGCTCGATGTCGATCTGAAGATCCCGGGGTACGAGCTGCGCGTCGTCGCCGCGCTGCGGGAGTTCGGGTTGATCGAGCGGACGCTCGTCTCGAGTCAGTACCGCTCGAGCCTCGCTCTGATCCGGGCCGAGGAGCCCGGATTGCGGCTCGGCTGGTCGGTGCCGCGGCTGCGGCGTGATCCGCTGCGCTCGCCGGTGCTCGCGGTTCCCGCCTACAGCTTCATGCTCGCCTGGCGAGAGGTGCTCCCGTACCGTGCAGGGGCCGCGATCCGAGGCGGTGCGGTCGACGCGATGATGGCCCACTGGCGGCTCATCACGCCGCGGCTCGTCGCCGCCGTTCACCGCGCGGGGGGCGAGCTGTATGCCTGGACCGTCGACGAGGCGCCACGGCTGCAGGCCCTCGCCGAGCTCGGGGTCAACGGGCTGATCAGCAACGATCCACGGCTGTTCGGCCAGATCGTCGCCGCCGGCTGACGGGGGCTGGTCCCCGGGAGTCCGGGGTGGGGCTCCGCGGCCGGGCGGGGCCACCTTCGCCTGGTGTCAGGGGAGCGTGCAGCTGGCGGCGCTGAAGCCGCTCGGATCGCTGTAGCGCGCATCGGTGTGGCCGGCGCTGCTCACCACCGCGAGCTGGCCGATCGCGTGGCCACCGCGCGTCCACTGCATCGTGATCCGGCCGCGCAGCAGTCCCGTCCCGGCCTTGAAGCGCAACCGGACGCCGGCCTGCCAGGTCCCGCTCGTCTGTACCCCGCCGCTGATCCGCTCGGCGACCCCGGGGAGGGGTGTGAACGTCCCGGGGTGGGCGGAATCGGCGTAATCGACGCCGATCGTCATGCTCACCCGCGAGGCGAACGGGAGGCCCGGGAGCTGCCCGCGGATTCCGATCACCTCCGGGTACCTGGTGCTGTTGCAGATGTTCACCGTGGCCCACAGGCGGCGCGAGCGCTCGGCGCTGCGCACGTCGGCCCGGATCTGCCGGCTCGTCGGGGCCTTCGGCGTGGAGGTGTGATGGGCGCCGAGCGCGGACGGGGCGCAGGCCAGCAGGACAACGGCTGTGGCTAGACGAATTCGCATTGGGAGTCGCGGCGTCAAGATACCTTCCCTGTGACGGATTCGGCGCAGGTCCGTAGTGAGGGTGTGATCGACCAGCTCGCCCCGCCAGCCGAGCGCTTCGAAGCGCTGTACCGCAGCTCGCGGGACGACGTGTACGCGTACGTGATGACGTTGCTGCGCGACCGCGCCGCCGCCGAGGACGTCACGGCGCTCGCCTTCGAGCGCGCACTGCGCAAGCGCCGCACGTTCGATCGTCGTCGCGGGGAGGAGCGTGCGTGGCTGTTCGGGATCGCTCGCAATGCCGCTCTGGACGAGCTGCGTCGCCGCCGGCGTGTGGCCGCTCTGGAGGGCGACGTCCCCGACGCCGCCGAGCCGGTGATCGACGCCGCGGAGCACTCGCTGCGCCGGACCGCGGTGGCCGTCGCGCTGCGGTCGCTCCCTGCTCGCGAGCGCGAGTTGATCGCCCTGAAGTTCCACGCCGGCCTGCGCAACGCCGAGATCGCCGCCGTGCTCGGGATCACCGAGACGGCTGCCGGGACGCTGCTGCACCGGACGATGACCAAGCTGAGGGAGGCCTGCCGTGAGTCGTGAGATGCCGCTCGATCCGGAGATCGCCGACGAGCTCGACGCGATCGACGCGACGCTCGCGGGCGATCCCGTCGATCCGGGGCACGCCGAGCTCGCCGAGCTCGCGCTGCTGCTCGTCGCCGACCGGCCGGCTCCGGCGCCGGGGTTCGCCGAGTCCCTCGACCGCCGAATCGCGGCCGGCCTCGCCGAGCGGAGCTCGCGCACGACGCAGCGTGAGTCGTCGGATGGGACGGCGGCCGCGCCGCGACTTGCCGTGCATCGCCGCCGCCGGCCGCTGCTCGCCCTCGGGGGCAGCCTCGCGGCGGGTGTGGCCGCACTCATGGTGGTGATCGTGATCGGGGTCGGCTCGAGCGGCCCATCGAGCTCGGGCGGCCCGACGGCGGAGTCGGTGACTGCGTCGCAGACCCAGGCGAGCCCGGCAGTGACCGCGGCCGGCAGCTCCGTCGCGCATGCGCCAAGCACCACTGCCCCCGCCCCGCCCCGCGCCGCCGGGTCGGCGGCACCGAGTGCCGCGGCAGGTGCCGCCGGTTCGGCCGCGGCCGCCGGTCGCCAGGTGATCCAGGGCGCGCAGCTCGATCTCACCGCCTCCCCGACCCGCGTCGAGGACGTTGCCTCTGAACTGTTCGCGGTCGTCGGGGTGGCCCACGGCTTCGTCGAGAGCTCGCACGTGAGCCAGACCGGCGGCTCCGACGGCTACGCCCGGTTCCAGCTCAGCGTGCCGAGCGCAAACCTCGCCCAGGTCCTCGCCGGTCTCTCGCAGATGCGGTACGCCACCGTCAGCTCGCGGACCGACGACACCACCGACGTCACTGACCAGCTCGGACAGGACGAGCGTCGGCTCGGGGATGCCCGTGCGCTCCGCGCCTCGCTCCTGCGCCAGCTCGCGAGGGCGACCACGCCGGGGCAGATCGACAGCCTCCGTGGCCGCCTGAACGATGCCGACGCGGCCATCACCGCGGCGGAGAACACGATCTCGTCGCTGCGCCACCAGGTGAGCAACAGCTCGGTCACGGTCACCGTGTCCGCGGGTTCGAGCCCCTTCCCGGTGTCCCACGGTGGCGGCCTGACCGTCGGCCACGCGCTCGGCGACGCCGGCCGTGTGCTCGGCCGGATCGCCGGTGTCGCGGTGCTGGTCCTGGCGATCGTGCTCCCCCCGGTGGCGATCCTGGCTGGGCTGTGGTGGCTCGCAGGGCGGGTGCGGGGCCGCCGCCGCGAGCGCGCTCTCGACGCCGCCGCCTGACCGCCCGTTGTGGTAAGCCTGCACCATGGATGCCACCGAGCTGCTCGGTCGTGTGCCGGTTTTCGAGACGCTCGCACCGGCCGATCTCGCGCGGGTCGCAGAGGTTGCGGTGCCCCGGCGCTTCGGTCCCGGCGAGGTCGTGTTCCTTGAGGGCGACAGGAGCGACACGACCTACATCGTGCGCAGTGGCCACGCCCGCGCGATCCGCGCCCACCCCGATGGCCGCTCGCTGACACTCGCGCACTTCGGCCCCGGAGACATCTTCGGCGAGCTGGCCATGTTCGACTCCGACCGGCGCTCGGCGACGGTCGAGACGCTCGAGGAGACGGAGGTTGTGGGGATCCTCGGCGGCGACATGCGGCGCCTGCTCCGCGAGCACCCGGACATCGCGGTGAAGCTCGTCACAGCGCTCGGACGCCGCCTGCGCGAGACGAACGAGCGGCTCACCCGCCAGTCGTTCCAGACCGTGCAGAGTCGGGTCGCCTCGGTGCTCGTCCAACTCGTGGCCGATGCGCGCTCGGAGGGCGCGGGCGAGGGTGATGTGCTGATCACCTCGACCCAGAGTGAGCTCGCCCAGCTCGCCGGATCCTCGCGGGAGTCGGCCAGTCGCTTCCTCGCCGTGCTCGAGCGAGCCGGTGTCATCACACAGGGCCGGGGCCGCCTCACCGTGCACGATGTCGATGCACTGAATAGGTACGTGTACTGACACTCACCCTCCGGACGCGGCTCCCCGGGGGTGTACGTGTACTAGTTTCCTGACGGTGGAGGAATTCTCTGCCGGTGGGGTGGTCGTGCGCGACGGTCAGGTCGTCGTGATCCGGCCCGTGCGCCGAGGCGCCCGGGGCCAAGCCGTCCTCGGCCTGCCCAAGGGACATCCCGATGCCGGTGAGACGGCCGAGCAGGCTGCGATCCGCGAGGTTCGCGAGGAGACCGGAGTGGAGGGCGAGATCATCGCTCCGCTCGGCACGATCGAGTACGTCTACGAGCGCAAGGGCCGCAGGCGCACCAAGCGCGTGACCTTCTTCCTGTTCCGGTACGAGTCGGGCAGCCTCGAGGACCACGATCACGAGATCGAGGAGGCTCGGTGGATGCCGATCGAGGAAGCGGCCGAGGCCCTCACCTACGACGGTGAGCGCGAGGTCATCGCCCGCGCCCTCGCGCACCTCGCCGGTGCCGAGCCGAGGGCGTGAGTCCGGCACCACCAATTCGCGACCAATCAACTAGGCTGCCCGTCGGTGCGCGTGCTCAACTTCTACTCGTCGGTGTTCGCCGACCAGCTCCGGCGCGGCCGCAAGACCGCGACGATCCGCCTCGGCGACAAGTCGCACAAGTACCGCAAGAACGACTGTGTGCTCGTGACGATCGGCTATCAGCACTCGCCGCGGGAGAAGATCTTCAACGCGGTCATCGACCAGGTCGAGGTCAAGCGGGTCAAGGACCTCTCGCCCCGGGACATCGAGCACGACAACCCCGAGTTCCGCCGGGTCGACGAGATGATCCATTTCCTGGAGCAGATCTACGACCGCAGCGTCACGCTGGACGACACGGTCACCGTGGTCCGGTTCTCGCAGATCATCGAGAACCCGCCCGAGATCCGCGACCGGATGCACGGTCTCGGGTCCGCGCGCAACTGATCGGCCGCTGCCGGATGAGCCGGTTCTCCGCCTGCCTGCTCGCGCTCGCCCTGGCGACCGTGATGGGGTGCGGGGCCGGGACGGCATCGGTGACGGCCGCACGCCTTCCGCGGGACGCACGCTTCGAGCTCCTCGGGGCGCTGGAGTCGGTGATCTACCCGCCCGGCACCACGCCGGCGGCGGGTTTCGCCCCCGACGGGGCGGTGGGGGTCAACGCCGCCTGGGAGCGGGGGGCCGGCCCGGGGCTCTATATCGAGGAGCAGCGGCACGGTGAGGAGGCGATCCTGGACGGACTGGTCCGCCGTCAGCCCCGCCTGTGGCGCGCCGGCCTGCGCGCCTTCGCGTGGGGGTTCGCCCGTCAGGGGCGCGACGGGGGCTTTCCCCACACCCATGACGCGTTCCACTCGACGTCGTTCTTCGTCGAGGGGGTCGCCCACACGATCCTCGTCGTCCGGGCCGGGGCCGCCTCCCGGGTGGCCCTCCCGCGTGGGCTCGCCCGCACGCTGGAGACGATGGATCCGACCGTTGCGTGCGGCAGCTCGGTGGATGGCCCGGTCCGACGTGTGGCGGGCGGGAATCGCGTCGGACGCCCCGTACACCCACCGCCGCTTCCTCGTCGCCGCTGCGCTCGGGCTCACGGCGGAGCTGACGGGCGACGGCGGGCTCCGCCGCCGGGCCCACGAAGCGCTCGAGCTCGGGTTGGGCAAGCAGCGCGCGCGATGGAGTGTTCCCGGAACTCGGTGGTCACGACTCCTCCTACCAGGCCCGGGGGATCGCCTATGCGGAGCAGTACCTCGCCTGGGTGACGGATCGCGCGCACGCGCGGCTCGCCGGCGCGATCGGCCGCGGGATCGGCTGGGAGCAGGGCCGGGTCCGGTCCACCGGAGAGGTGGTCACGGCGGGGAACACACGCGCCAATGGTGTGATGCGGGACCACAACGGCGTCAAGCGCGTCGTCTACCCGATGGTCGCCCGGGCGCTGACCTGGTGGGGTCTCCTCGCCGCGCGGCCACGGCTCGTCCGGCTCGGTGCAGTCGTCGTCGCGTGGGGGGCCCGGCACCCCGGCCAGGTCGGTCGCTGACCGCTTGATCTCGTGCGGTCGCCACCGGTTCTCGGCCGGATTCGGCACGCTCGGACGAGGCTTGGCACTCCGAAGCACCGAGTGCCAGACTTTCGCTTGATCGACTGAGATCTTTGGCTATAGTGGGGGTCGGTTGGCACTCTCGGCTTACGAGTGCCAAAGCACGGAATTCCCTTTCCATCCGGAGGTTTCATCGATGAAGCTCAAGCCCCTCGGCGATCGACTGATCGTGCGGGCGATCGAGGAGGAGGAGACCACTGCCAGTGGCATCGTCCTGCCCGACACCGCCAAGGAGAAGCCCCAGAAGGGCAAGGTCCTCGCAGTCGGCGACGGCAAGGTCAACGAGGACACGGGCAAGCGCACCCCGCTCGACGTGTCCGAGGGTGACGAGGTCCTGTACAGCAAGTACGGCGGCACGGAGATCAAGGTGGACGGCGAGGAGCTCCTCGTCCTCCGCGAGTCCGACGTGCTCGCCAAGGTCCAGTAAGGCCTTTCAAGGAGAAAACGAACTCATATGGCACACAAGGAACTGAAGTACGAGGCGGAAGCCCGCAAGGCGCTCGAGCAGGGCGTCGACGCGGTGGCGAACGCCGTCAAGGTCACGCTCGGCCCCAAGGGCCGCTACGTCGTGCTCGACAAGAAGTTCGGCGCGCCGACGATCACCAACGACGGTGTGACGATCGCGCGTGAGATCGAGGTCGAGGACGTCTTCCAGAACCAGGGCGCCCAGCTCGTCCGCGAGGTCGCCACGGCGACCAACGACGTCGCCGGCGACGGCACCACCACGGCGACCGTGCTCGCGCAGGCGATCGTCCGCCAGGGCCTCAAGAACGTCGCCGCCGGGGCCAACCCGCTGGCGCTCAAGCGCGGCATCGAGCGCGCCGTCGAGGACGTCGTGGCGAACATCGAGTCCCAGTCGGTCGAGATCTCCGGCAAGGAGCAGATCGCCCGCGTGGCGACGATCTCCGCCGGTGACGACGAGATCGGCGACGTGATCGCCGACGCGATCGACAAGGTCGGCAAGGACGGCGTGGTCAACGTCGAGGAGGGCCAGACGTTCGGCATGGACCTCGAGTTCACCGAGGGCATGCAGTTCGACAAGGGCTACATCTCGCCCTACATGGTCACCGATCAGGACCGGATGGAGGCAACGCTCGAGGACCCCTACGTCCTCATCGCCAACTCCAAGATCGGTTCGGTCCGGGACATCCTCCCGATCCTCGAGCAGACGATCCAGTCCGGCAAGCCGCTGCTGATCATCGCCGAGGACGTCGAGGGCGAGTCCCTGGCGACCCTGGTGGTCAACAAGCTCCGCGGCACCTTCACCGGCGTCGCGGTCAAGGCTCCGGGCTTCGGCGATCGCCGCAAGCGGATGCTGGAGGACATCGCGGTCCTCACCGGTGGCGAGGTGATCACCGAGGAGATGGGCCTGAAGCTGGAGAACACCCAGATCTCCCAGCTCGGTCGCGCCCGCCGCGTCGTTGTCGCCAAGGACACCACGACGATCGTCGACGGTGCCGGTGATGGCGAGGCCATCAAGGGCCGCATCAACCAGATCAAGACCGAGATCGACAACACCGACTCGGACTTCGACCGCGAGAAGCTCCAGGAGCGGCTGGCCAAGCTCTCCGGTGGCGTCGCGGTGGTCAAGGTCGGCGCTGCCACCGAGACCGAGATGAAGGAGAAGAAGCACCGCGTCGAGGACGCGCTGCAGGCCACCCGCGCGGCCCTCGAGGAGGGCATCGTGCCGGGCGGCGGCGTCGCACTCCTGGTCGCCCAGAAGGCCCTCAACGTCGACGCCATCGAGGACGCCGACGAGCGCACCGGTGCGAAGATCGTGCACCGCGCGCTGGAGGAGCCGCTCCGTCAGATCTCGGAGAACGCCGGCCTCGAGGGCTCGGTCGTCGTCAACGACGTCCGCCGGGCTGACGTCGGTCAGGGCCTCAACGCCGCCAACGGCGAGATGGTCGACCTGATCGCCGAGGGGATCATCGACCCGGCGATGGTGACGCGCTCGGCGCTGCAGAACGCGGCCTCGATCGCCAAGAACATCCTCACCACGGAGGCGATCGTTGCCGAGGTGCCGGAGAAGGACGGCGGTGGCGCCCCCGGTGGCGGCATGCCCGACATGTCGGGGATGATGTAGTCACCGGCGACTCGTTTCGCCTTCAGAGGGCCCGGCGCGGACGCGTCGGGCCCTCGTCGTTTTCGCCCGGCATCACTGGAGGTTTCCGGTAATGCGGGCTGTGCAGCAGCTTTCCGGCGCGACGGCCCCTTGGCATTCCGTCCTGCATATGGCTATCCTGCACGCGAAGTTGCAATCGCCGAGTCCGTGCCGACCCTAGGTGCGGAGCGGGGGACCCACTGCGGTTCCGGCCGCTGGGGCGAGTCGTCGTCAGAGTGCGACGTAGCGTGAATCGGTCACGCAAGCCCGTCAGCTAACCCCGTAGGCGAAGGACCGAAAGGAGCACCCGTTGTCGCCTGCCCGCTATGAGCTCGGGTTTCATCCCGTCGCCCCTGACCGCGACCTGTCGTCGCACGACCTCTGGGAGCGCTCGCTGACCCGTTCGCGTCAGCGACGACGGCTTGCCGAGATGGCGCGTCGCACCCGGCGGCGCCGCAAGAGCGTGTCGATGGCCCTAAGCGCCACCCTCGCCGCCACTCCAGTTCTGCCCAGCGGCATCGCCGCCGCCGAGGGCAGCGGTTCCGGCTCGACCCCGAACGGCAGTACCGGCGGCTCCGACAACGGGCTGGCCAACAGCGGCCAGCGCGTCGTGCTGGAGACCGGCAGTCAGGGCGCGCTCGTCGCCGCGCTCCAGCGGCGGCTCAACGAGGTCGTCCCGGACGCCAACCTCGCCGTCGACGGCATCTACGGTCCGCTCACCCGGGCCGCGGTCACCCAGTTCCAGGGTCAGCAGCACCTGTCCCAGACCGGGGCGCTCGACGCCAGCGACTGGGCGATCCTGTTCCGGGCACCGGTGATGCTGCTCGGGAACCAGAGCGGCGCCTCCGCGTCCTCGACGTCCGCGCCGGCCGCCCCCGCCAACGCCTCCGCGACGGCTGCTTCCGCCACCCCGGCGGACAGCACCCAGTTCGTGACGGCCTCGCAGGCCCCCGCGACGAGCACCCCCACGTCGGGCTCGACCGGCGCCTCGGCTCCGGGCGGCAGCTCGTCCGGCTCGTCGGGTTCAAGCGTGTCGAGCGGCTCCGGCAGCTCCGGCTCCGGCAGCACGGGGTCGGGCGGCTCCGGATCGAGCAGCTCGGGATCGAGCGGTTCGGGCTCGGCCGCCCCGGTGGCCGTCGTCAGCCCGCCGACCACGACCCCGGTGTCGTCGACCTACGTCCTCACCAACGGCGTCGCGCTGCCGCTGCCCCGTGGCTACCTCACCGGCGGCTCGGTCGACCAGGGTGTCGACTACGCCGCTCCGGGCGGGACGCCGCTGTACGCGATGGGCGACGGCGTGATCATCGGCGAGGGCATCAGCGGCTTCGGCCCGAACGCCCCGATCCTCCAGATCACCAGTGGCCCGCTCAAGGGCATGACCGTGTACTACGGCCACGCCGGCAGCGACAACGTCCGGGTCGGCCAGCACGTCAAGGCCGGTCAGCAGATCAGCCACGTCGGGTACGGGATCGTCGGAATCTCGACGGGTCCGCACCTGGAGATCGGCTTCTACCCGCCCGGCGGAATGGGCGCGGGGTCGAAGATGCTCGGCGTCATCAACAGCCTGCTCCACCAGCACTCGAGTGGTCGGACGTGGGGGGCGAGCGGTGACACGGCCTCGACGGCCCACACGACCCGCGTGTCCACCACGGCCGCTCCGCGGGCCACGGCCGCCCGTCTCGTCGCCACCCGCGACGCCTCGGGCCAACTCGTGCTCAAGGCGAGCACCGATGCCAAGGCGACCGGTGGTGCCGGGATCGTCGATACCGGCGCGGTCCCTGCGTCGGCGGCGCACGTGGCCAGAGACGCCCGCTCCACGGGCGACTCCGCCACCGCCCCGGCGGCAGCGGGGACAGCGGTGAAGGGCTCGGATGCGGGGGCTGCGGCGCCTGCGAGCAGCGCCCCGAGCGCCGCTGCGACGGCTCCAACCGCTGCGACGGCTCCGGCCGCTGCGACGTCCACGGACAGCGCGTCGGCTCCTGTCGCCGCGTCCGCCCCCACGGCTGCTGCGTCGGCCCCCACGGCTCCGGCGGCGGCCCCGAGCGACACCTCGTCGACCTCGAGCGCCACCGCATCGGCCCCGACGGACAGCTCGTCGGCGTCCGGTCCGTCGGACACGCCGTCGGCCCCGACGGACACCTCGTCGTCGAGCAGCGCCTCGGGCGCAGCCGCGCCGAGCGACTCCTCGGCGGCCCCGGCGAGCACCGCGTCGAGCCCGTCCACGGACAGCTCGTCCACGTCCACCGACAGCTCGGCCACGTCCACCGACAGCTCGGCCACGTCGACCGATTCATCGGCGACGCCGTCGAGCGACACGTCGTCCACGTCGAGCCAGTCCACGGACAGCTCGGCGACGTCCACGGACAGCTCGGCCACGTCGACCGATTCGTCGGCGACGCCGTCGAGCGACACGTCGTCCACGTCGAGCCAGTCGACCGACACCTCGTCGTCCGCGACGCAGTCGGCCGACCAGGCGAGCACGTCCGCGAGCCAGTCGACCGACAGCTCCTCGACGCAGACCGGCGCCGATCGGTCCGCCACGACCGCGGCGGCCTCCGGCAACTAGAACCTCCGACCCTCGGGGCTCCGGCTACACGACCTGTACGTGATAGCGGAGCCCCGAGCCGTCGAGGATCCGCACCTCCACCCGCGCGTGGGTGGAGCCCTGTGAGGCGGTGCAGTAGAACACCCGCCCCGTGACGATCGGCTCGTCCACCGGGCACTGAGCAGATCCGTGGTAGGCCGGGTGGACGAGGTGGGCGAGGATCGTGTTCTCGACCTCGGGCGCGACCATCGTCGCGGGACTGATCGTCACATAGCCGGTCCCGTTGTCCTGGTGGACGCGGAACCGCACCGTCTGCCCGCCGCGGTACGTCGCGGTGCAGAAGCTGACCACGCCCTCGGCCTCGGTGACCTTCGCCGGGCACGAGGCCGAGCTCGCGGCCAGCCCGCGATCGCGGGTCAGGCTCATCACGTCGGACTCGAGCTTCGTCGCCGAGAGGACGGGGGGCTCGGCCGAGGATGCCGTCGAGCTCGTCGTCTTCACCGAGCCGATCTGGACGTGGACGCTCGCCGAGCAGCCGGTCAGCGCCCCCGCTGCGGCGGTGACGGCGGCGGCGAGCGCCGCCGCGCGGAACTTCGATCGGGCGCGAGTCGCGATCGGCACGGGTGCAGTGTCGCGCACCCCATCAGGGGCTAGCCTTTCCGCCGTGCCACCAGATCCGTACCGGGTGCTCGAGGTCGACCCAGGCGCGACCGAGGCCGAGCTGCGAGCGGCTTACCGCCGCGCCGTCCAGCGCCACCACCCTGACCACAACGGCGGCTCCTCGGAGTCGGCCCGCCGCTTTGAGGAGGTGCAGGAGGCCTGGGTGGAGATCAAGCGCCTGCGTGTGAGCGGCACGGTCCACACGGCCGGCCGGTCCCGGGCGGCCTCCGGCAACGGAACCGGCCCCACCGCCTCCGATCCCGCCGTCGAGGACCGGCTCCGCGCGATGGAGGACGAGCTCCGCGGCGCCCGCGAGGCACGCGATGCGGCGGCTCGGGAGGCCCGCGCCGCGGCCGAGCAGGCCGCCCGCGCCACAGCACGGGCGCGCGACGCCGCCGATCCCGACCGCCCAAGCGACGAGGAGCTCGGCTACATCCGCACCGACGACTCGTTCGGCAAGATCTTCTCCGATGCGCGCGAGGAGTTCCTCAGCGACGTCGGCGACCACTCACCGGCCGCGCGGGGCGCGGCCGACCGAGCGGCCGAGGCGCTCGAGGATCTGGCCGCGATCCTGCGCGGCAAGCGACGCCGCGACCCGTGACCTCGCCGATCAGCGGGTCGTGAGCTCGCGGCCGGCCTGGGAGTCGGCGAGCGTCGCGTAGATGACCATCGTCCGCCGCGCGACCTCGGCCCAGTCGAACCGCAGCACGTGCTCCCGGGCGTCCTCGATCAGCTGATTGCGCGTCTCGTCGTCGGTGAGGATCTCCTCCAGCACCGCGGCGAGCGCATCGGCGTCCCGAGCGGGGAAGCGCAGACCGACGCTGCCGTCCTCGGGGACGACCTCCCGCAGGCCGCCCGTGTCGGCCACGATGCACAGGCACCCGGAGGCCATCGCCTCGAGCGCGACGATCCCGAACGGCTCGTAGATCGATGGCACGATGCACAGGTCGCTGATCCGGTACAGCGCGTGGAGCATGTCGTCGCCGACCCAGCCGAGGAACGCCCCGTGACGACCGAGACCGAGCCGCCGCGCCTGCTCCTTGAGCTCGGCCTCCGCGCTGCCGGTTCCGGCGACGACGAAGCGGACGTCGCCGAGCCGCTCGATCACCGGAGCGAGTGCGTCGAGCGCGAGGTGGAAGCCCTTCTCGTAGACGAGCCGCCCGACGAGCAGAACGAGTCGCTGATCGGGTGCGGCGAAGCGTCCGCGGAGCGCGTCGAGGTCCTCGACCTGCGGCTCGAGGTCGCGTGGGTCGAGCCCGTTCGGGATCGCCGTGATCCGACGGGCCGACGTCCGGAACACCCTGGCGACGTGGCCGCGCATGTACTCGGAGCAGGTGATCACGGCGTCCGCGCGGCGGACCATCCGGCGCTCGGCGGCGTGGATGTGGGACTGCGGATGCTTATCGACCCAGCCCTGGTGGCGGCCGTACTCGGTGGCGTGGACGGTGACGAGCCAGGGCCGGCCGATCCGGCCCGCGAGGTGCTCGGCGGCGCCGGCCACGAGCCAGTCGTGCGAGTGGACGAGGTCGAACTCATGGCGCTCGCACAGCTCGGTGCCCATCCGCAGCATGTCGCCGTTCATCGCCTCCACCCACTCCACGAAGGCGCTCACATCCTTGGGGAACGGGGGCTCGCGAACGCGATGTACGAACACGCCATGGCGCTCCTCGTGGGCCGCGAGCCGTCCTCCCCCGCGGGTGAGGACGTGCACCTCCGTGCCCTCCCGGACGAGGTTCTCCGAGAGCTTGCGCACATGGCGGCCGAGGCCGCCCTCGATCACGGGCGGGTACTCCCAGCTGATGAGCAGGACGCGCATCCCGGGCGCCGACGCTAGCGGACTGCGAGCGGGGCGAAGTTCGGGGAACGCCGCTCGAGGAAGCTCTGCACGCCCTCAGCGAAATCCGGGGCGCCGAACGATTCGCCCATCAGCCGGTTGGCGACGTCGACCGAGTGTCCGAGCCCGAGCTCGAGGTCGGCGTAGACCTGGCGCTTCATCGCCGCCATGCTCGACGGCGAGCACTCGCGTGCGAGCTCGGCGGCGTAGCCCATCGCGAATGTCAGCACGTCGTCCTCGACGGCCCGGTTGACGACGCCGAGCGTCGCCGCCTCGGCGCCGAGGAACACCCGGCCGGACAACAGCAGGTCAAGCGCCTGGGCGGGGCCGATGAGCCGCGGGAGCATCCAGGCGATCCCGTGCTCGGCGACGAGCCCGCGCCGGGAGAACGCGGTCGTGAACTTCGCCCCGGGGACCGTGAACCGAATGTCGAACATCAGGGCCAGTGCGAGGCCGATCCCCGCGCACGGTCCGTTGATCGCGGCGACGATCGGCTTCGGGATCGAGAGCGGATGGCGGACGGGCCGGACGTCGATCCGGGCCTCCGAGCCGTTCCCCGAGCCGTTGCCGTCCCCGCCGCCTCCAGCGAGATCCTGGAGCCCCTCCATGTCGGCCCCGGCGCAGAAACCGCGCCCGGCACCGGTGACGACGATCGCGCGGATGGCCTCGTCGGCCGCGCATTCGTCGAGCAGGTCGAAGAGCCGGGTCTGGAGCCCGGGGGTCCACGCATTGAGCCGGTCGGGACGGTTGAGCGTCAGCAGCGCCACCCCGTCCCGGGTCTCCATCAGAACCGTGTCGTCCACCTGTTCTCCTCTCGTCTCGCCACGCGGTCGCGCTATTGCACGACCACCCTAACGCCCCCGAAGTCGATCTCGGTCCGTGGCCCGCCCGGCGCTGCTCCGAGTGTGATCTCGACGAGCCCGGGGTCGCCCGGGTCCTCGGCGAACCGGATCCCGGGGAGGCCGCCGATCACCGTCCGCCACCGGGTGCTCACCGTTGTGGAATCGTTGACGGCGAGCGCCGCGCCGGTGAGGCGGAGCGGCGCGCTGCGCTGCGCCCACCCCGGCCCGCCCCACCGCCACGCATCGACCGGGGTCGGCGTGCTCAGCGACACGATCGCCCCACCCATCTCGCGCGGGTGGAGATGGACCTCGTCGATGTCGTCGAGCTCGACCGCGAACACCTCGCGGACCCCGGCCTGCTCGGCCCGGACGCGGGCGGGGGCGAGATCGCGGACCTGGAACATCGTCATGTAGCCGCACACGTCCCGGCCGCGCCGGTCGAGCAGCCGCCCGGCCGAGGTGTCCTCACGGACGGGGGAGACCACCTCCAGAAAGCCGTCGGCGAGGGCGAATACGGCGTTGCGCAGGCCGAAGTATCCGACGCCCTCATCGTGGAACGGCTCCCGCAGCCCGAGCGTCCCGGTCAGTCGCTCCACCACCGGATCGAGCTCGCGGGCGGCGATCACCGCCTGGCGCATCCGCGGGAGCGAGGTCGTTGCGGGTTCGGTGCCCACGCCCTAAGCCAATCACCCGGGCGCGGGTGGTGTCGTCTCCTTGGCGACGGGTGGCCCTGCAGGCGCGGTTTCGGGCCCGTCCGACGGCGCGTCAGAGCCGCTCGGTCAGAGCCGTTCGTACACGGCCAGCCCCCGCGGTGTGAGCATCTGCCCCAGCCGCTCGCCGGGGCCGATCGTGCGCTCCTCACCGCGGAGCACGTCGCGCCAGCGGCCGCTCGGCAGCTCGATCGCGGCCGCGCCGTCCGGGCGCTCGCGCGTGGCCACGGCGACCGCGACCTCGCTCTCGCCGCGGAGGAACGCGCACACACCCTCGGGCGCCTCGAGCGGCGTGTAGCTCCCCGTTCCGGGCGCGAAGGCCGACGGCCGGCGCGCGCGGAGACCGAGCAGCCGGAGGATCAGGAACAGCTTGCGGGTCGGCGGGTCCGGTGGCGAGCCGCCCATCAGCCGGCTGAGCATCGCCTGGTGCCAGCGCCAGTCCACCGGCCTCCGGTTGTCGGGGTCGACGAGCGCGAGGAACTGCTGCTCGTCGCCCTGGTAGATGTCGGGGACACCGGGGCAGGTCAGCTTCAGGACGACCTGGGCGAGGCCCGGGCGCTCGCCGGCGGCCGCCACGCGGGCCGCGAACGGCTCGAATGCGTCCAGGAAGGGTTGGTGGGTGTACAGCGCCGCGAGGAACCGGTCGACCGCGCCCTCCCACTCGCCGTTCTGATCCACCCAGTTGGTGTGGACCTTCGCCTCGCGGAGCGCCTTCTCCATGTACGCCTGCATCCGCTCGAGCTCGATCGGCCACGCCCCGAGCAGCGTCTGGAAGATGAACAGCCGCTCGGCGTCGTCGGGCGCGCCGTCGGCCCTCAGCTCCTCGGTCGCCGCCATCCAGCCGTCGACCGCGACGGCGAAGTCCTCGGCCATCCACGACAGCGTCGCGAGCCGGGCCCGTGCATCGGCCGAGCGCTTGGCATCGTGGGTCTGGGTCGTGAGCAGCGCCTCGGGAAACCGCGCGGCGCGCTCGGCGTTGGCGGCGTGGAACTCCTCGACCGTGATTCCGAAGCGGCTCGGATCGCCGCCGACATCATTGAGGGCGAGCAGCCGGCCGTAACGGTAGAAGGCGGTGTCCTCCACCCCCTTGGCCATGATCGCCGGCGTCGTCTGCTGGAAGCGGGTGACGAACTCGGCCGGCGCCGGATGCTCGAGCAGCAGCCGCGAGGCGATCGCCGGGTCGACGCCGGTGAGCGCCGCACGGTCGGCCTCCGCCACACGCCCGGCCGCCGGGTCGACGTAGGTCCGGTAGACCGGCAGCGCAGTCAGCGCCTCCACCAGCTCCTCCGTCCCGGGCATGAATGGCGATTCACCGTCAGGGGGTGCCGGTGAATCGCCATTCATCGCGTCCCGGGGGTTCTCCAGGGTCCGCGCCAGCCGCTCCACCTCGGGCGCGAACGTCCCGTGGGCCTGCTCGCGCTTGGCCTCCAGCGCGACCTCGCCGAACGACCGCGCGTCGCCCGACACCCGCTCCCACAGCGCAGTCAGCGCGGGCTCGCCGCTCGGGTCGACGAACAGCCCGCACACATCGTTCAGGAACTCGTAGCCGACGGTCCCGGTCACCGGCCAGTCCGGCAGCCGCTCGCCGGGATCGAGGATCTTCTCAACCCACACCCGGCCCGCGCCGCGGTCGCGCAGCCGCGCGAGGTAGCCCGCAGGGTCGGCGAGACCGTCGGGGTGGTCGATCCGGAGCCCGTCGACGAGCCCCTCGCGGACGAGGCCGAGGACCATCCCGTGGGTGGCCTCGAACACCTCGGGGTCCTCGACCCGCACCCCGGCGAGGTCGTCGATGTCGAAGAACCGGCGGTGGCGGCCGCTCACCGGATCGACGTCGAAGAACTGCGCGCGCAGCTCGGGGTCGGCCCAGAACCGGTTGGCGTCATCGGCGGCCATGTGGTTCGGCACGACGTCGAGGACGATCCCCATCCCGGCCGCGCGGGCGGCTTCTGCGAGCGACCGGAACGCCGTCTCGCCGCCGAGGTCCTCGGACAGCCGGCCGGGGTCGATCACGTCATAGCCGTGCTCGGAGCCGGGCCGGGCCTGGAACGACGGCGAGAGGTAGAGGTGCGAGATGCCGAGGTCGCGCAGGTACGGGATCAGCGACTGCGCGGCGGCGAAGCCGACCGCCGGCGTGAGCTGGAGCCGGTACGTCGCGCGGAGCGGAACGGCCGAGGGGCTCGCGGCGCGCCCGTCGCTCACGCCACCCGCCGGAGCATCACGATCGAGTGGGCCGGTGCCGGCACCTCGGCCCGCGCGTCATGGTGGACGCTGCCCGCCTCGGCGGCCGGGTCGGCGGTGGAGAGCTCGAGCGCCCACTGGGCGCCGAACCGCCGCCGCGGCAGCACGAACGTGCGGTCCTCGTGGTGGGCGTTGAACAGGATCACGAAGGAGTCGTCATGGATCTCCTCGCCCTCCGGATCCGGGATCGGAAACTCGTCGCCGTTGATGAACATCCCGAGCACGCGCTCACCGTCCTGCCAGTCACGGCGGGTCATCTTCATCCCATCGGCGCGGAACCACCACACGTCGGGGAGCCCCGAACCCTCCTCCTCACGGCCGCGCAGGAAGCTCTCGCGCCGGAACACCGGATGGTTCCGGCGGAGGTGGATCAGGCGCCGGGTGAACGCCCGCAGCTCGTCCTTCTCCGGGTTCGGCGTCCAGTCGAACCACGAGATCTCCGAGTCCTGGCACCAGCCGTTGTTGTTGCCGCCCTGCGAGCGGGCCATCTCATCGCCGCCGAGCAGCATCGGCGTGCCCTGGGAGATGAACAGCGTGGTGAGGAAGTTGCGGTGCTGGCGGCCGCGCAGCGCGAGGATCTCCGGGTCGTCGGTCGGTCCCTCGGCGCCGCAGTTCCATGAGCGATTGTCGTCGGTCCCGTCCTGGTTGTCCTCGTGGTTGGCCTCGTTGTGCTTCTCGTTGTAGGCGACGAGGTCGGCCATCGTGAACCCGTCGTGGGCGGTGACGAAGTTGATCGAGGCGAACGGCTCGCGGCCGTCCTTCTCGTAGAGGTCGGCCGATCCGGAGAGCCGCTCGGCGAAGTCGCCGCAGGAGGCGGCGCCGCGCCAGTAGTCACGCACGACGTCCCGGTACACGCCGTTCCACTCCGACCACAGGATCGGGAAGTTGCCGACCTGGTAGCCGCCCGGTCCGACGTCCCACGGCTCGGCGATCAGCTTCACCTGGGAGAGGATCGGGTCCTGGTGGATGACGTCGAAGAACGCCGACAGCCGGTCGACGTCGAAGAACTCGCGCGCCAGCGCCGACGCGAGGTCGAACCGGAACCCGTCGACGTGGCACTCGACCACCCAGTAGCGCAGCGAGTCCATGATCAGCCGCAGGACGCTGGGATGGACCGGGTTGAGCGAGTTGCCGGTCCCGGTGAAGTCCATGTAGTGGCGCGGGTCGTCGGGCATCAGCCGGTAGTAGGCCGAGTTGTCGATGCCCTTGAAGGACAGCATCGGCCCGAGGTGGTTGCCCTCAGCGGTGTGGTTGTAGACGACGTCGAGGATCACCTCGATCCCTTCGCGGTGCAGCGCCTTGACCATCCCCTTGAACTCGCGGACCTGCTCGCCGCGCCGGCCCGTGGCGGCGTATTCGGAGTGGGGCGCGAGATACCCGATCGTGCTGTAGCCCCAGTAGTTCGACAGCCCCCGCTCGGCGAGGAACGACTCGTTGGAGATGTGGTGGACGGGCAGCAGCTCGACGGCGGTCACCCCGAGATCCTTGAGGTAGGCGATCGCCGGGTCCGAGGCGAGACCGGCGTAGGTCCCGCGGAGGTCCTCGCGCACGTCGGGATGGGTCATCGTGAAGCCCTTGACGTGGGTCTCGTAGATGACGGTCTCGGTGAACGGGATCTGCGGCAGGCGGTCCCCCTCCCACAGGAACGCGTCATCGATCACGACCGACTTCGGCACCGCGCCGGAGTCGTCCTCGTCGTCGAGCTCCAGGTCGGCGTCCTCCTCGCCCGTTGGCACGTAGGGGAGCACGTTGGCGTCGTGGGCCCAGTCGACGACCCCCTCGATCGCCTTGGCGTACGGGTCGATCAGGACCTTCGCCGGGTTGAAGCGATGGCCCTCGTGCGGGGCGTAGGGGCCGTACACGCGGAACCCGTAGCGCTGACCGGGGCCGACACCCGGGAGGTAGCAGTGGTGGTTGAGTGCGCGCCGTCCGGGCATCTCCACGCACGTCTCCGTGCCCTCGTCGTCGAACAGGCACAGCTCGACCCGCTCGGCGTGCTCGGAGAACAGCGAGAAGTTCGTGCCGCTCCCGTCCCACACGGCGCCGAGTGGGAAGGGCTTGCCGGGCCAGACCTCCATCACGCCGCCCCGAGGACGACGGCCCCCGAGAGGCCGTCGAGCGTGATCGAGCCGCCGTCGAGGGTGCCGCCGCCGCCGGCAACGAGCCGGACGATCTCTCCGGGGCAGGCGATCGATTGGCGGTGGGAGGCGAGGTTGAGCACGAGTGTGAACGGCCCGCGACGGACGCGCAGCCACCGTTCATCCTCGCTGAAATCGACCTCGTCCGCGTCGCCGGGCGGCAGCTCGCGGCGGACGCCGAGGAGCTCGCGGTACAGCGCGGCGAGCGCCGGGTCCGCCTCGCGGGTGAGCTTGGAGTTCAGGAAGGTCTGCTCGGACTGCGGATCGGGGATCTCCTGACCGAAGGACGCGAACGCGGCGAACTCCGCGCGTCGTCCCTCCCGGGTGGCGACGGCGATCTCCTCGTCGATGTGATCGCAGAAGAACTGAAACGGCGCCGGCTCGCCGTACTCCTCGCCCATGAACAGCATCGGGACGAACGGGGCGAGCAGCGTGCACAGCGCGGCGAGCGGACGGGCCGGGGCCGGCAGCCGGTCGCCGAACGCCCGGTTGCCGACCTGGTCGTGGTTCTGGGCGAAGACCACGAATCGCTCTGGCGGGACGTCGAACGCCGGCGCGCCGAATCGCCGCCGGCGGAAGCTCGACCACACGCCGTCGTGGACGAACGGCCGGCGCATCGCCTTGGCCAGGTCGGCGACGCGGCCGAACTCGGCGTAGTAGCCGTCGTGCTCGTCGGTGATCAGTGTGCGCAGGCTGTGGTGGAAGTCGTCAGCCCAGGCCGCGTCGCAGCCGAAGCCGCCGCGCTCCGGCCCGCGCATCACCTTCGGGTCGTTGAGTCCGCTCTCGGCGATCACCAGAGCGTCGTCGCGGACGGCGTGGACGCGGCGCGCGAGGGCGGCGACGATCGGGTCCGCTCCCGAGTCGTAGATGGCGTGGATCGCGTCGAGCCGCAGGCCGTCGATCCCGAACTCCGCGACCCAGCCCACGGCGCTCTGGAGCACCCACTCGCGGACGGGATCGCTGTCGCCGTCGTCGTAGTTGATCGCCCGACCCCACGGGGTGTCGTAGCGCTCGGTGAAGTACGGCCCGAAGGTCTCGAGCGCGGTCACCCCGGAGGCGCCGACGTGGTTGTAGACGACGTCAAGGATCACCAGGAGCCCGGCGGCATGGGCCGCGGCGACGAGCGCAGCGAGCTCGTGCGGGCCGCCATATGAGGACTGCGCGGCCGAGATGTAGACGCCGTCGTACCCCCAGCCCCGCGCGCCGGGGAACTCGGCCACGGGCATGATCTCGATCGCCGTGACGCCGAGCCGTGCGAGCTCGTCCAGGTAGGGGATCGCGCCGGCGAACGTCCCCTCGGGGCTGAACGTGCCGATGTGGAGCTCGTAGAGGACGAGATCGCGGAGCGCCGGTGCGCGGAGCCCGTCGCTGACGGGCGGGAGCTCGAGCACCCGCGACGGGCCGCGGAGGCCGGCCGGCTGCCAGCGCGAGCTCGGATCGGGCAGCGGGGTGCCGTCGAGCACGAATCGGTACTCGTCGCCGTTCCCGGCCGGGGCGATCGCCTCGTACACGCCGAGCCCGGCGTCCGCGAGCCCGACCCGTTCGCCGCGCAGCTCCAGCTCGACGTGATCGGCCCGCGGCGCCCACACGCGGAATTCGGTGCGCCCGTCCCCGAGCACGCGGGCGCCGAGGCGGCGCTCCCAGGGCAGCTCGGGAGCCTCCGAGCCGCCGTGCTGGTCGCTCACGCCCGCTCGGGCACGAGCCACACGGCGGCGAGCGGCGGCAGCGTCACCTCGGCCGACACGGGCTGGCCGTGCCACGGGATCGGTTCGGCCTCCACCCCGCCGAGGTTGCCGATGTCGCCGCCGCCGTAGAAGGTCGAGTCGGTGTTGAGCGCCTCGCGCCACCGACCCGACCGCGGCAGGCCGAGGCGGTAGCCCTCGCGCACGACCGGGGAGAGGTTCGCGACGAACACGACGACCCGCTCGCCGCCGGCCGACTGCCGGGCGAATGCGACGACGTTGCGGTCGGCGTCGTTGGGCTCGATCCACCAGAACCCCGACGGGTCGGTGTCGACCTCCCACAGCGCCGGCTCGTCGCGGTAGAGCCGGTTGAGGTCGGCGACCAGCCGCTGGATCCCGGCGTGGGCGGGCTGCTCGAGCAGGTGCCAGTCAAGCGACCGCTCGTGGCTCCACTCCTGCTCCTGGGCGAGCTCGCCGCCCATGAACAGCAGCTTCTTGCCCGGGTGGGCCCACATGTAGGCGTACAGCGAGCGGAGGTTGGCCAGCTGCTGCCAGCGGTCGCCGGGCATCTTGTTCAGCAGTGAGCCCTTGCCGTGGACGACCTCGTCGTGGGACAGGGGCAGGATGAAGTTCTCGCTGAACGCGTACATCAGGCTGAACGTCAGCTCGTGGTGGTGGAAGCGGCGGTAGATCGGGTCCTGCTGGAAGTAGCCGAGCGTGTCGTGCATCCAGCCCATGTTCCACTTGAAGCCGAAGCCGAGGCCTCCGAGGTAGGTCGGCCGCGAGACGCCGGGCCACGCGGTCGACTCCTCGGCCGCGGAGATGATCCCCGGCTCGCGGCCGTACATCACCTCGTTGAGCTCCTTGAGGAACGCGACCGCCTCGAGGTCCTCCCGACCCCCGAACTCGTTCGGCACCCATTCGCCCGCCCGCCGGGAGTAGTCGAGGTACAGCATCGACGCGACCGCGTCGACCCGGATCCCGTCGATGTGGTATTCGCGCAGCCAGAAGAGCGCGCTGGCGAGGAGGAAGTTGCGGACCTCATGGCGGCCGAAGTTGAACACCAGCGTGCCCCAGTCGGGATGCGCGCCACGCCGCGGGTCCGCGTGCTCGTACAGCGCGGTGCCGTCGAAGCGGGCGAGGGCGAACTCATCGCGCGGGAAGTGGGCCGGCACCCAGTCGAGCAGCACGCCGATGCCGTTGCCGTGGAGGCGGTCGACGAACTCGCGGAGATCGTCCGGCGAGCCGTGCCGGGGGGTGGGGGCGAAGTAGCCGGTGACCTGGTAGCCCCACGATCCGCTGAAGGGGTGATGCATCACCGGCAGCAGCTCGATGTGGGTGAAGCCCATGTCCTTCACGTAGGCCGACAGCTCGTCGGCGAGCTCGAGATAGGTGAGCGGGCGGTTGCCATCGGCGGTGTTCAGCCGCCAGGACCCGAGGTGGACCTCGTAGATCGAGACCGGTCCCGTGAGCGGCTCCTGCTCGGCGCGAGCAGCGAGCCAGTCGTCGTCGGCCGAGCTCCAGCGGTGAGCCGGGCGGGTGACGATCGACGCCGTCTTCGGCGGGTGCTCGGCCTCCTGGGCGTACGGGTCGGCCTTCAGCCGCAGCTCGCCCTCGGCGTCGAGCAGCTCGTACTTGTACCGTGCGCCGGGCTGGACGTCGGGCAGGAACAGCTCCCAGATCCCGGTCGAGCCGAGCGTGCGCATCGCATGCAGGCGACCGTCCCACGAATTGAACTCCCCGACGACGCTGACCGCCCGGGCGGCCGGCGCCCAGACCGAGAAGGCCACGCCGGTGACGCCCTCGTGCTCACGCATGTGGGCGCCGAGCTTCTCGTAGATCTCCTCGTGGCGGCCCTCCCCGATGAGGTGCAGATCGAGCTCGCCGACCGTCGGGCCGAACGCGTACGGATCGTGGATCCGGAAGCTGCCGGCGTCCCCGTAATCGACCTCGAGCTCGTACGGGCCCTCGATGCCGCTTGCCTCGAACACCCCTCCGGCGTGGATCTGCTCGAGCTCGATCGGCTCGCCGCTCTCCGGGTGGGCGGTGATCGCGCAGGCACCGGGACGGAGGACCCGGACGACCCCGTCGTGGAGTCCGAGGACCGAGTGCGGGTTGGAGTGCTCCCGGCGGACGAGAGCGTCGAGCTCTGCCGTCGCGACGGTCATTCGACTTCCAGGAGACGGCGGATTCCGGCCACGGGGATGCCTACCCAGTCCGGCCGGTTGTCAAGCTCGTACTGGAGCTCGTAGATCGCCTTCTCCAGCTCGAACACCGACAGCAGGTTGGCCGTTGCCGACTCCCCCGCGGGCAGCAGCGTGGCGTCCACCTCCGCCAGGTACGCGGTGAGGAAGCGCTCGCGAGCCGCGGCCTCGAAATCCTCCGGCGCCCGCTCTCCGCGCTGGAGCTCGACCGAGCTGGCGGCGTAGGCGAACGAGCGCAGGATTCCGGCCACGTCGCGCAGCGGCGAGCGCTTCGCCCGTCGCTCGGGGAGCGAGCGCGCGGGCTCGCCTTCGAAGTCGATGATCACCCAGCCCTCGTCGGTGAGCAGGGTCTGGCCGAGGTGGTAGTCGCCGTGGGTCCGGATCACCCGTCCGCCGACCCCGATCGCCGACCGGGCGGCGAGCCGCTCGCGGACGTCCTGGCCGCGGCCGCGGATTGCGACACGCGGTCGTCGTCGGGCAGCCGCAGGAAGATCCGCTCGATGTCCTCGTCGACCGTCGCGGTGAGCAGCGACAGCGCCTCCTGGCTTGGCTCCTCGGGCGAGAACGCCGGGTCGGAGGCGTCGGAGGCGAGCACGCTGTGCATCTGAGCGGTGACCGTGCCGAGCGCCGCGAGCCGCTCGAGCAGTCGCTCGGGATCGCGCGGGATCTCCTCCAGCGCGAGCTCCCAGCCGTCGACCGCGCCCGAGATGTACTGCTGGGCGACCCCGAGCGTCGCCCCCAGGGCCGTGCCGTCGTAGTCGTACCAGCCGTGCAGTGAGGCGATGTTCGGGAAGCCGCGGGCGGTGAGGAACCGCAGCAGCTCGAGCTCGGGGTTGATCCCCGGCTCGAGCTTGCGGAACACCTTGAGAACGATCGCGTCGTCGATCACGACCGAGGAGTTCGACTGCTCGACGCCCATCGCCCGCGCGCTCGTCAGCGGCCCGGCCGCCTCGGCGCCCTCGGAGAGATGGAAGCTGAAGGTTCCGTCGCTGCCCGCGATCTCCTCACCGGCGTCCATCCGGCGGATCAGCTCGAGCAGCCGGTCGGGCTCCTCGAGCGCGTCGAACGCGGTCCAGCTGCCGGCGCTCGCGATCCCGCGGCCTGGTCCCGGCTCGCCGTCGGCCTGCACCGAGAGGGGGAGCTGGTAGAGCTCGTGCATGCCGGTGGCGAACCGCGTCTGCACGAGGGCCAGGTAGAGCATCGGGTCCTCGCGCAGGGTGACTCCCTCGACGACCTCGATCGCCGCCACCGAGCGCGACTTCGAGGCGTACCAGCGCTGGTCATGGACCCACTCGCGCAGGCTCTCCTCATCCAGGCAGCGCCGGATGTCCTCGGCCGCGATCGAGACGCGCTCGCTCATCGTCCGCCGTCCTGGTTGACCGGTGCATCCTCGTCGTCCTGGAGCGAGAACCAGTAGAACCCGCGCGGAGCGAGGGTGAGCAGGTACGGCAGCTGGCCGATCCGGGGAAAGCGGCTGCGGCCGAACAGCTCGACCGGGTAGCGGCCCTCGAACGCCCGCAGATCGAGCTCGACGGCCTGGGCGGACCGCGCCAGGTTGTGGACGCAGAGAACGAGGTCGTCCTCGAAGCGCCGGATGTGAGCGAAGATCCGCGGGTTCGACGGCGAGATCGGCTCGTAGGTCCCGAAACCGAACACCGGGTGCTCCTTGCGCAGCGAGATGAAGCGGTGGACCCAGCGCAGCAGCGAGGTCGCGGTCCGCAGCTGAGCCTCGACATTGACCGCCTGGTAGCCGTAGACCGGGTCCATCAGCGGCGGCGCGTAGAGCTGGGCGAAGTCCGCCCGCGAGAAGCCGCCGTTGCGGTCCCCGGTCCACTGCATCGGCGTCCGCACCCCGTCGCGGTCACCGAGAAAGATGTTGTCACCCATCGCGATCTCGTCGCCGTAGTAGAGCACGGGCGAGCCGGGCAGCGAGAACATGATCGCGGTCATCAGCTCGATCTCGTCGCGGCCGTTGTCGAGCAGCGGCGCCAGCCGGCGGCGGATCCCGAGGTTGAGCTTCATCCGCGGGTCCTTGGCGTACTCGGAGTACATGTAGTCCCGTTCCTCATCGGTGACCATCTCGAGCGTCAGCTCGTCGTGGTTGCGCAGGAACAGGCCCCACTGGCAGCTGTCGGGGATCTGCGGCGTGTTCTCGAGGATCTCGTACACCGGCGCCGCCTCCTCGCGCCGGACGGCCATGAACATCCTCGGCATCACCGGGAAGTGGAACGCCATCTGGCACTCGTCGCCGTCGCCGAAGTACTGCACGACGTCGGCCGGCCACTGGTTGGCCTCGGCGAGAAGAACCCGGTCCGGGTAGTTCTCCTCGATCTCACGGCGTACGCGCTTGAGGTAGGCGTGGGTCTCGGGCAGGTTCTCGCAGTTCGTGCCCTCGCGCTCGAACAGGTACGGCACGGCGTCGAGCCGGAATCCGTCGAGGCCGAGGTCGAGCCAGAAGCGCAGGACCTCGATCATCGCCTCCTGGACCTCGGGGTTGTCGTAGTTGAGATCGGGCTGGTGGGCGAAGAACCGGTGCCAGTAGTAGGCGCCGGCGACCGGGTCCCAGGTCCAGTTGGAGGTCTCGGTGTCGATGAAGATGATCCGCGCGTCCTGGAAGCGATCGTCGCGGTCCGACCACACGTACCAGTCGCGCTTGGGCGAGTCGGGGCTCGAGCGGGACTCCTGGAACCATGGGTGATCGGAGGAGGTGTGGTTCATCACCAGATCGGCGATCACGCGGATCCGCCGCGCGTGGGCGGCGTCGATCAGGTCGTGGACGTCCTGGACCGTGCCGTAGTCGGGATGTACGCCGGTGAAGTCCGAGATGTCGTAGCCCCCGTCCCGCAGCGGCGAGCGGTAGAACGGGAGCAGCCAGATGCAGTCGATCCCCAGCCACTGGAGGTAATCGAGCTTCTCGGTCAGGCCCCGGAAGTCGCCCGAGCCGTCGCCGTTGCCGTCGTGGAAGCCGCGGATGTGGATCTCGTAGAACACGGCGCGCTTGAACCACAGCGGCTCGGCCTCGAACCACTGCCGGGCCTGCGAGTGGGCCACGGTCGAGTGCTCGGGGACCGCGGGGGCCGGCTCGGCGCGGGCGCCCTGCTCGGCCGCGATCAGGTGGGTGAGGGTCGGCGGCCCGACGCTCATGACTGGGCCTCAGTCGGACGTTGTGCTGGGAGGCCCACTATCCGATCATCCGAAAGACGTGGGCCTGGTGGCCATCCGGCGCGAGGCCGACGTAGTTCTGGCCGATCCGCCAGTTGTAGTGCTCGCCGGTGAGCAGGTCCTCGACGGTGAAGCTCGGCGGCAGGCCGAGATGGGCCGGGACGGTCACGAGCCCTGACTGCGGGCCCCACGGATCGAGGTTGACGACGGTGATGACCGTGTTGCCCGGGCACTGCTTGGCGTAGGCGATCAGACCCTCGTTGGCGGTGTCCAGGAAGGTGACGTTGGCGAGCCGCTGGAGCGCTGGGTTCTCCCGGCGGATGGCGTTCAGCCGGCCGACCGTCGGCAGCAGCGGCCCGTCGAGCCGTCGCGCCTTGGCCTCGTACTTCTCGGAGTCCAGGTACTCCTCCGAGCCCTCGCGGACGGCCACGTTCTCGAAGTGCTCGTAGCCGGAGTAGATCCCGTAGCTCGGGCTGAGCGTCGCAGCGAGCACGAGGCGGCCGACGAATGCCCCCCGGGCCGCCGTGCTGGAGGTACTCGTGGAGGATGTCCGGCGTGTTGGCGAAGAAGTTGGGGCGGAAGTACTCCCCCTCACCGGAGTACGCCAGCTCCGAGACGTACTCGGTCAGCTCCCAGCGGGCGTTCTTCCACGTGAAGTAGGTGTAGGACTGGCTGAAGCCGATCTTGCCGAGGTGGCGCATCACCGCGCGGCGGGTGAACGCCTCGGCGAGGAACACGACCTCCCGGTCGCGGGCGTGGACCTCGGAGATCAGCCACGACCAGAACGCAAACGGCTTCGTGTGCGGGTTGTCGACGCGGAACACCTTCACCCCGCACTCGACCCACCCGAGCATCACGCCGAGCAGCGCGTCCCACAGGCCCTTCCAGTCCTCGGAGTCCCAGTTGAAGTTGTAGATGTCCTGGTAGCGCTTGGGCGGGTTCTCGGCGTACTTCAGGGTCCCGTCCGGCCGGCGGTGGAACCACTCCGGGTGCTCGGTGAGCCACGGGTGGTCGGCCGAGGCCTGGATCGCGAAATCGAGCGCGATGTCGATGCCGTGCTCCCGCGCGGCGGCGGTGAGCGCGCGCAGGTCCGCCTTCGTGCCGAGCTCGGGATGGACCGCGTCGTGGCCGCCGGCGGCGTCCCCGATCGCCCACGGCGAGCCTGGATCGTCGGCCGTCGCGGTGAGCGCGTTGTTGCGGCCCTTGCGGTTCGTCAGCCCGATCGGGTGGATCGGCGGCAGGTAGACGACGTCGAAGCCGAGTTCGGCGAGCGCTGGGAGCTGCTGCGCCACCCCGGCGAGGCCGCCCCACGAGCGCGGGAACATCTCGTACCAGGCGCCGAACCGGGCGCGGAGGCGGTCGACATCGATCGGCAGCGGGGCCTCGAGCTCGGTCGCGCCGAAGCGCTCCGCCGAGCGTTCGACGGCAGCGTGGAGCTCCTCGCCGAGGACCGTGTCGTGCTTGACGCTCGCCGGCGCCGTTTCGCTGCGCAGCGTCGTGAGCGCGTGCCCGATGAGCGCCTGCTCCTCGTTGCCCGCGGGACGTTCGGCGGCTGCCGCGAGCAGCATCTCGCCCTCCGAGAGCTCGCCCGCGAGATCGTGCTGGCCGGCCTCGATCTTGCGCCGCAGCTCGTCGCGCCAGGTCCCGAACACGTCGGTCCAGGCGACGATCGTCCATTCCCAGCGGCCGATCCGCTCGACCAGGAAGCTCCCCGCCCAGCGGACGCCGTCGAGGTGGGCGTCGGTCTGGTGCAGCTCGCACTCCTGCCACTCCGCGTCGCCCGGGCCGCGGAAGCGCACGGCAGCCCGCAGCAGCTCGTGGCCGTCGCGGAAGATGTCGGCGCCGACGTCGACCGTGTCGCCGACGCACCGCTTCACGGGGTAGCGGCCGCCGTCCACGACGGGAGCCGGCAGCGAGATCACGATCCGCCGCGGCGCCGGGGTCGTAGAGGGGTCCGCGGGGGCCTGGCGGGGGCGGGTGCGGGGGGACGCGGAAGACGAACTCACTCCCCTCGACAGTATCCCGAGGCCCCAGTGGGGTAAACACACCGCCTGTGAACGTCCGTGCCCACGAGCGCAGCAGCGGCGTGCTGCTTCACCTGTCCTCACTTCCCGGCGGCCGCCTCGGCGATCCCGCCTACCGGTTTGCCGACTGGCTCGCGGACGCCGGGCAGACGTGGTGGCAGGTGCTCCCGCTCGGGCCGCCGGACCGCTACGGCTCGCCGTACAAGTCGAGCTCGGCGTTCGCCGCCTGGAAGGGGTTTCTCGCCGAGCCCGCGGCTCCGGTGAGCGCCGAGGAGCGGATCGCGTTCCGCGAACGCGAGCCCGGGTGGATCGAGGACTGGATCCGCTTCGGCGGCCGGGGGGCGCTCGATGACCAGGTGCGCTTCGACCGTGAGTGGGGTCGTCTGCGGGCCTACTGCGCCGAGCGCGGGATCCGGCTGTTCGGCGACGTCGCGATCTACGTCGCGCCCGGCAGCGCCGACCACCGCGCCCACCCCGAGCTGTTCCAGGCCGGCGCGGTCGCGGGGGCGCCCCCGGACGCGTTCTCCGACGCCGGTCAGCTGTGGGGCAACCCGTTGTACGACTGGCCGGCGCTGCGCCGCCGTGGCTATCGGTGGTGGACCGAGCGGATGCGGCGGACCCTGCAGCTCTACGACGCCGTGCGGATCGACCACTTCCGCGGGTTCGTCGCGTACTGGTCGGTCCCCGCGGGGGCCGCCGACGCCCGCGACGGCCGGTGGGTGCGCGGGCCGGGACGGGCCCTCTTCGACCGGATCGCGTCCGAGCTCGGTGGGCTGCCGCTCGTGGCCGAGGACCTTGGCGTGATCACGCCGCCGGTGGAGCGCCTGCGCGATGAGCTCGGCCTGCCCGGGATGCTCGTCGTCCAGTTCGGCTGCGACCCCGAGGACCCGACGAGCCCGCACCGTTTCCCCAACCACGTCGAGAACCGGTTCATCTACACCGGCACCCACGACCACGACACCGCCCGCGGGTTCTACGAGTCGCTCGGCGACCCCGAGCGGGCGATGCTCGACGGCGACCTGCGCGACGCCGGGATCGACGAGCAAGAGCCGTGGTGGGCGCTGATCTCGCTCGCATTGCACTCCCCAGGCCGTACCGCGATCGTCCAGGCCCAGGACGTACTCGGCCTCGGCTCGGAGGCCCGGATGAACGACCCCGGCCGGCGCGGTGGCAACTGGCGCTGGCGCCTGCGCGACGGAGCGCTCACCCCCGCGCTGGCCCGCCGGCTGCGCGAGCTCACCGTTGCGACCGGCCGGCTGCCCGCAGGCTGATCCGGGCCATCCGGTATTGGTGCTTGGCCGCCCGGTAGGTGTAGGTGGCATCGCCGCGCAGGCGCCCCCACCGGGTCGTCTCGTAGGCGATCAGCGACGCCGGAGGGACCCGGGTCGGCAGGCCCGCGCCGGCGAGCACTCCCAACGCCCGCTCGGCGATCGCGATCTGGCCGAACGCCGTGGGGTGGACACGGTCGGCCATCACGTGGTTGCGCGCGCCGAAGGCCCGGAGATCGACGACGAACGCACCGGCGTCCTCGGCCTCGGCGGTGACGACGGCGTTGGCCTCGTCGATCCGGGCCGGCGGCGTTGCCGGGCGGCCGAGCCGGCGGGGGAGGGTGGCCACGAGCGTCACAGCGGCGCGCTCCGTGAGATAGGCGAGAGCGGCGCGGAGGCCGGCGCGGTAGGCCTCCGGGTCCCAGGCCGGCCCGCGGACATCGTTCGCGCCCGCGTACAGGCAGCCGAGGTGGTAGCGCGGGTCGGGGATCGCCCCGTGGGCAACGTGGGCCGGGATCTGGGCCGCGACGACGTCGTGCGCCGAGGCCCCGTCGAAGGCGAGACTGGTGAACGGCAGGCCGAGGCCCCGGGCCACCCACAGCGCCCAGGACTGGAGGGCGACGCCCCACTGGAGCTCGCCGCCTCCGTTGGTGATCGAATCGCCGAACGCCAGCACGCCGAGGCGATCGGCCGCTTTCGGTTGTGCCGTAGGGGTGATGGTCACAGGAACCCAGCAAGGCTATAAACCCCTGACCATGAGCACCGAGACAGACGCACGCCGCAACGGCGGTCACGACCTGGCCCGCGCCGCCGACGACCTCGCCCACCGGATTCCGGCCGAACTCGCCCCGCTCGCCCGGCTGGCCTACAACTATCGCTGGAGCTGGAGCCGCGGCGGCCAGGAGCTGTTCCGCTCGATCGACCCCGGCCGCTTCGAGCTGTGCGGGCAGAACCCCGTCCGATTGCTGCAGGAGACCTCAGCCGCCCGGTTGCAGGCCGCCGCGTCCGATCCCGAGCGGACCGAGGCCGCCGTACGGCTGCTCGCCGATCTCGACGCCGACCTCGGCCGCCCGGCCGCCACCGGCTCGGCCACCCCCGAGCGCCCGGTGGCGTTCCTGTGCGCCGAGTACGGGATCCACGTCTCGCTCCCGATCTACTCCGGCGGCCTCGGCGCGCTCGCCGGCGACCTCGTCAAGGAGGCCTCGGACCGCGCCACGCCGATGGTCGCCGTCGGGCTGATGTACCGCAAGGGCTACTTCCGCCAGCGCCTCGACGCCGGCGGCTGGCAGCACGAGTACTGGGTCGACACCGACCCCGAGCGCGAGCCCGCGGCACTCGTCACCCGGGAGGACGGCGGCCCGCTCACCGTCACGGTGCCGATCTTCGGGGCCGAAGTCGTCGCCCG
>CAWCRB010000002.1:0-206256 GCA_963797905.1 uncultured Solirubrobacterales bacterium | reverse complement strand
GCTCACCACCACTTGCGGCGGCGTGATTTCCGGGAATTGCGAGACGGGCAAGAGGCGATAGCAGACCGCGCCCGCGAGCACCATGATGATGGCGATCGCGGAGGCGAAGATCGGCCGCTGGATGAAGAAATTCACCATGCGTTTGGAGCCCGGGGAGCTTTCCAAGAAACTTTCGGCGAGCACACGCAAATGCCCTCCCATCGCCCGGCGAGGCGAAGGTTCAACGGGATCAGGCGGCTTTGTCCGGCCAGACTTCAACTTCAAACCCTCTCAAATATGATGAACTTGCTCAAAAAACTTCCTACGCGTCGTGTCATCGGCTCCGCTCGAGAGAATGCGACAAAAAGGAAGGTGTGCTCCCGAAAAGCTGAAGCAAGCCCAGGACCTTTTTGCGTGCCACCTTTTATGCGAGGGCGCGGCCGGATGCAAAAGCTCGGCCTTGCGTCCTATGCGCGCGCCCTTTGCCTCACGCTGTGTGCGCAGGCTTCTTGAGCGCGGCCAAGCGCTTGAATTCTTCTGATTTTTTGTAATGCGCATCGAGCGGGTAGCAACCCGAGACGAGGCCGTTCCTCGGCGCCGTGGTGCAATCGCTGAAAATGGCGGCAAAGCCGCTTCCTCTGTACGGCCTTGCCCTCGAGAATGTCGCGCGGCAGCTCAGGATAAGCGAGCAGCATGCGGCCGAGGCCGATGACATCGGCCCATCTCAGCGCAGAGCGGCCTGTGCGACATTCGGCAGGAACTCCTGCAAATAGGTGTAGCCCGAGCCGATGACGTAGAGATCTGGGAAGGCGTGCCTTCATCCGGCGCACCGCTTTCGAGTTGCCGCCCGACACCGACGAGCGGGTCTTCCGGCGGGAAATAGCCTCGCTGGCGGGAAAGGGCGGGGCGCGTGACATGAGGCTTGTAGGAGGGGATCGCGAGCGTGATATTGACGATGCGAACATCGAGCTCACGCAGAGCTCGACAAAAGCGAAGGCTCCGTAAGATCGATCTGTGTCGGATCTTCCGGGTCGACGCCGAAGCCATAGCATAGGGCAGGAGCGACCGAACTCTTCCGGAATGCCGGGGCCGAGCTCGCCGGGCTGCGATTGCGCAGGATCGGGACGGAAGGGCACGTTGTCGAAGGCGCTCAGCCGCACGCCGATGCCGATGCCCGGCACTTCCGCCCGGATGCCTGCCACGATCTCGCGCAGGATACGCGTGCGATTCTCGAAGCTGCCGCCATAAAGCCCGGGACGGGTATGAGCGCTGAGGAATTCATGAGCGAGATAGCCATGGCAGTGCTTGATATCGACGAAGTCGGCGCCGCATTCCCGCGCAAGTTTTGCCGCGGTCACGAAATCATCGACGAGGCGGCGTATCTCGTCGTCGCTCATTACCGGCCGGTCTTCGGGGTAGCCGAGTTTCCGATCGAGCAGGGGGTGCCGAAAGCCATACCGATTCGAATCTCTTGGTCGTTTGGCTTGCAGAAGCGGCCCGAATGGGTGAGCTGCAAGCCGATCACGAGGCCCTCGTCGCTGCCCATCGCTTCGCGATGCGCATCGACCAAGGCTTGCGCAACTGGCGATCGCGGATTGCGTCGATGCCGCCATCACGAGCTGGTTCGGGTTGGCGCGCCCGTCCGGGCGCACCGCGACGGCCTCGCCGCCCCAGACGAGCTTGCCGCCGCTCGCGCCGAAGCGGCGCCATCGCCGCAGCTGTTTTCGCTCGGCCGCCCGTCGCGCTCTCCGTCCCAGCCTTCCATCGGATTGAGCGCGAGGCGATTGCCGATTTTCAAGCCGGCGACCTCGATCGGCGCGGCGAAGAGCGAGGTCGACCCGCCGGCCACGATGTCGTCGCACGGCATGTCGAGGCCAAGCGAGTCCAGATGGGCTCGAAACGCGGCGACGCTGCCGAAGGACGCGAGCTTGGGATATTCGCCGAACTTCATGCAAGCCTCATTTTCATCGCAACGTCTGACGATGTAGGGCGCTCTGTGCCTTGACGCTCACCGGAGGGCGCGTCTTAAGAGCCGCCGAGCTTAGCCAATTCGGCAAGGCAAGTCCCGCACGCGCGGCGCCTTTGCGCGACATTTGGTCAGGCACGGCTTGAGGGGCGTGCGCGTGCGCATAGCTCCCCCGCGGAGACGGGCCTTGATGTGCGTCTTTCGGCTCCCCAAACCCTCCTGGCCGACCGCATTCGCGTCGATGCCCTGGACCTCCTCACCCGTGAGCAATCTCAACACATGAGCAATCTCGATCGTGAGCGCGTGCTCGATGTCCACCATTGGACCGAGAACCTGTTCAGCTTCACCACGACCCGCAGCCCCGCCTTTCGCTTTCAGAGCGGGCAGTTCACCATGATCGGCCTCGATATCGAAGGCAGGCCCCTGTTGCGCGCCTACAGCATGGCGAGCGCGAATTACGAGGAGAGGCTCGAATTTTTCAGCATCAAGGTGCAGGACGGCCCTTTGACGTCGCGCCTTCAGCATCTCAAGCCCGGCGATGAGGTGCTGGTGAACAGGAAGGCGACCGGCACGCTGGTCCATGACAATCTCATCGCCGGGCGCACGCTCTACCTTCTCGGCACCGGGACGGGCCTTGCGCCTTTCTTGAGCATCATCAGGGACGCCGAAACCTACGAGCGCTATCAGAAGATCGTGCTCCTGCATGGGTGCCGCCAGGTGGCCGAGCTCGCCTATGGAGAGTTCATCCAGCGCGAGCTGCCAGATCACGAATTTCTGGGCGACCTCGGGCGCGGCAAGCTCATCTATTACCCGACCGTGACGCGCGAGCCTTTCCGCAATCGCGGCCGCCTCACCGATCTCATCACCTCGAACATGCTTTCCGAGGATCTCGGCTTGCCGCCGCTCGATTGCGAGCACGACCGCGTGATGCTTTGCGGCAGCCCCTCGATGCTCAGCGATCTGCGCGCCATTCTCGACGAGCGCGGTTTCGTCGAGGGCAATCATTGGCGCCCGGCCACTACGTCATCGAGCGTGCTTTCGTCGAGAAATGAGGAAGGGGTTCGAGCTCTTATCAAGCTCTCGGCGAGGCTAATGCCGTGGGGTGCACGGCGGGCACATGCGTTTCTTTTTCCGTTGACGGGCTTCGCAGGACAGGCAAGAAACCCGGATCCTCGAGAGCGGGCAGGTCATGGAGCCGCGCTCTCCGCCCAGCGAAATCGGAGCTTGCATCTATGACGACCTTGCCTCGCAGAATCTCGGCGCGAGCGGCTTGAGCGTGTCGGCGCTCGGGCTTGGCTGCATGTCGTTCTCCGGCGCTTACGGGCCGAGCGACGACGAGGCCGCGCTCGGCGTGATCCATACGGCGCTCGACCGTGGCGTCACCTTCTTCGATTCGTCCGAATGTACGGTTGGGGCCATAATGAGACGCTTCTCGGTCGTGCGCTCGGCAAGCGGCGTTCCGAGATCGTGCTCGCCACCAAATTCGGCCAGACGCGGCAGCCTGGCGGCGCGAATGGCGTCGACGGTCGCCCAGCCTATGTGAAGGAAGCGTGCGAGGCGAGCTTGAAGCGCCTCGGCACCGAGGTGATCGACCTTTACTATCAACACCGCGTCGATCCCAATGTCCCGATCGAGGAAACGGTCGGCGCCATGGCCGAGCTCGTGCACCAAGGCAAGGTGCGCGCCCTGGGCTTGAGCGAGGCGCGCCCCGAGACGATCCGGCGCGCACACAAAGTGCACAAGATCGCGGCCGTGCAATCGGAGTTTTCCCTGCTCTACCGTGTCGAGGCGGAAGAAACCTTGCGCACGACGCGCGAGCTCGGCATCAGCTTCGTCGCCTATTCGCCCTTGGGCCGAAGCCTCTTGACCGGGAAGCTCGCGAGCCCCAGCGACATGAAGGCCGACGATCCGCATCGCCGCCACCCGCGCTTCGCCGAAGACAATCTTGCGCGAAATCTCGGCTTGATCGAGCCCTTGCGCGCCATTGCGGCGAAGAAAGGCTGCACGCTCGGCCAACTCGTCATCGCCTGGCTCCTGGCGCGCGGCGAGGACATCGTGCCGATCCCCGGCACCAAGCGCATCGACCGGCTAGACGAGAATCTCGGCGCCTTGCGGGTGCGACTCTCGCCAGCGGAGGCCGATCGAGATCTCGGGCACGGTGCCGGTGGGTGCAGCTTCCGGCCTGCGCTACCCCGAGGCGGCGATGAAGGCCGTCTATCGCTGAACGCTACTCGGGCAGGATCGCGACCGCGCGCGTCCAGCCCGCCGAGGCGCGATGCACCTTCACCGGGAAGCACACGATCTCGAAGCCGTCGGCCGGCAGGGCATCGAGATTGTGCAGCTTTTCGAGATGCGAATAGCCGATCTCGCGGCCGGCGCGATGGCCCTCCCAGATCAGGCAGACGTCGCCGGTCTCCTGCGACCTGCGGCGCGTGTGCGGAGAACGGCGCGTCCCAGCTCCAGCCGTCGGTGCCGACGAGCCGCACGCCGCGTTCGAGCATCCACAGCGTCGCGGCCTTGCCCATGCCGCAGCCCGCATCGACGTAATCGTCCTCGCCGTAGCGCGCGCCGGCGCGCGTGTTGACGACCACGATCTCGAGCGGCCGAGCTCATGGCCGATGCGCTTGAGCTCGGCCTCCACGTCGCCCGGCGTCGCGACATAGCCGTCCTGAAATGGCGGAAATCGAGCTTCACCGCCGGCTGGAAGCACCATTCGAGCGGCACCTCATCGATGCGCATGGAGGGCTCGCCGCCGGGCTTCAGCGCATGGTTCATCGTCGAGAAGTAATGATAGGGCGCGTCGAGATGGGTGCCGTTGTGCGTCGAGATCGCGCAGCGCTCGACTGGCGCAATATTCGCCGTCGGGCAAGCGCTCGACCGGCACGCCGATGTAGTCGGCCATTCGCGGCGCCGTCTGCTGGTGATCCTGATATTCGATCTTCGGCACGCATGTGCGGCGGATCGCTCGCGATGCCCGCCTTGAGCGGAACCGAAATGTCGATGATGCGGCGGGCCATGGCGTCCTCTTGCGTCGAAGCTTCGGCGCGCGGCCGCTCAGCGGAGCCGTCGGCCATTCGATCGCCGGGCGATGACGCCCCGGCATTCGCCGAACCCGATCGAGGTGAAGCCCTCGCGCTCGGCCCGGGCGCGGAAGATCACCTCGTCGCCATCCTCGAGCCAGCGGCGCGTCTCGCCGTTCGGCAAGCGTGACGGCTTCGCGCCGCGCGCGGTGATCTCGGCGAGGCAGGCGCGGCTCTCCTCGGACGGCCCGAGGTCGTGCCGCTCGCCGACGAGATCGCCGGGCTGGAGATTGCAGCCATTGCTCGCGTGATGGGTGACCATCTGGGCGAAGGTCCAATACATATGCTTGAGTTGCTGCTCGTGATCCGCGCCGGCCCTTGCCGCGCCTCGCGCATGCGCTGCGTGAGCAGGAAGGCGCGCAGCTTGAGGTCGAGGCCGCCGCTCTCGCTCTTCGCGCTTCGAGCGAGATAGGGCGAGCGGCGCGGGATCGCCGGCGGCGCGCGCGAAGGCCGGCGCGCGGAAGGGCCGCATCGCGGCCTCGGTGATCACCCAGGGCGAGATCTGGTCGAGAGGCTCTTCGCCAGGAAAGGGCCGAGCGGCACGCTCTCGACAGCGCTGCACGTCGCGCGCCGACCAATCGTTGAGGAGGCAATAGCCGAAGATATGCTGGCGCGCATCCTCGAGCGCGATCGGCTCGCCGAGCCCGTTGCCGAGCCGATGAAGGCGCCGACCTCGAGCTCGAAATCGAGCGCCCGCGTCGGGCCGAATCGCAGGCACGCCCGCTTCGTCGAGCCATTGGCCGTGCGGCCGCGCGATGGCCTCGCCGCTGATCCTGACCGAGCTCGCCCGGCTGTGATAGGCGATCGGCATGCTCTTGAAGTTCGGCCGCGACCACGCCGAGGGCGCGAGCCGCTCGCTGTGAAAGCTCGAGGTGAGGAAATCGGTGAAATTGCCGATTGCGGCCGGCAGCTCATCGACCGCCTGGCTCATCGGCACGAGGACCGCTCGGCCTTGCCTCGACCTTCTCGCGCTCGGGGCCGTCGGCATCGAGGAGGTTGCACAAGCCTCGACCTCAACGCCGACGCCGCATGGTTGCCGAGCGCCATCAGGGGGTTGAGCTTGGGCCCTCGCCGCGAGGGCGGCCTCTCCGCGAGGCCGGAGAACAAGCCCGGCCTCCCTGCCCGCGGCGAGATCGAAGATCTGGTCGCCGATCGCGACGCCGCCCTGCCGCCTTGTCGCGCGCCGCCTGAAGATGCCGAAAGGCAGATTCTGGAAGGGAAAATCGGCGCGCGCCAGATTGGCCGTCTCGACGAAGCTGCGACGTGCGGGGTCGTGCGTCGCGTCGGTCTCAGCACGGTGCTCTCCCAGGGTTCACGGCGGCCATAGTGCCCGCATCCTCCCCATGCGCGTCAAGGAGCGGCTACCTGGGGATGTGGTTTGGTACAAAAGGCGAAGCGCGATTTGAAGCGTCCGATCGCTACGGCACCGGCGCCGCGCCCGAGGTCTTGCGCGCCGAAGCTTCTCCATCGTCCGCGGCTCGCGAGCCGAAATCGCCCAAAGGGATTTCCGGATGCATGGCGAAGGCGGCGACCGCGCCGACGGCGAGGATGCCAATCAACATGGTGAACGGCAGGACGCGGCTTCCCGTGATGTCGATGAGATAGCCCGAGATCGGCAGCGAGACGGCGGCCGCCAGGGCGGACCCTGAATTCATCATGCCGGCGGCCGTGCCGGAGTATTTCGGCGCGATATCCATCGGGATCGACCATATCGGCCCGATGATCAGCTCGAAGAAGAAGAAGCCGGCGGAGAGGCAAAGTATGACCGACGTGAGATCGCGCGTGAAGAGCAAGGGCACGAGCGACAAGGTTACGACGAAGCCGACGAGAATGACGCTGAGTTGCGCGAAGCGGATATTGCCGGTGCGCCGCAAAACATGGTCTGAGGCGATTCGCCGATCGAATTGCCGACGGCCCCGGCTAGGTAGACGCCAAAGGAGAAGATCGCTGATTGCTGGAGATCGAGGCCGTAGCTTTTCTTGAAGAAGAGCGGCAGCCAGCTCAGATAAATCGCAAGGCACCATCCGTAGCAGAAATAGGTGAGCGTCACGGGCCAGATCCGCGTCGCAAGCGGGCTCCAGGGAATTTGCGGGCGCTGCCCCGCCTCCGGTGCCGGCAAGACGGAGAGCTCCTCAGGGGTGATACCGGGATGGTCCCTCGGATCGTCCCGGTAATACCAGGCCCAGGCGAGCACCCAGATTAGGCTCATGCATCCGAGCACGACGAAGGAACCGCGCCAGGTGACGGTCATCATCAGGAAGGCGACGACGGGCGGCGTGATCGCATTGCCGAGGCGTGCGAAGGAATGGGTGGTTCCTTGCGCGAATCCGCGCTTGCCGCGCTCGACCCAATTTTGCATGGCGAGCGTCGCGGTCGGAAAGGTCGCGCCTTCGCCCAAGCCGAGCAGCACTCTCACGAGGATCAAGGTGGTGACCATGCTGCTGGTCGCTCCGGTGAGGATGGTCGCGGCGGCCCACACCGCCCCGCAGGCGAACAAGGTCTTGCGCGGTCCGAACCGATCCCCGATCCAACCGCCGATCACCTGAAAGAAGAAGTAGGAATAATTGAAGGCCGAGAAGATGAAGCCGAGCTCGGTGTTCGTAAGCCCGAATTCCGGCTGGATGTCGATCGCCGCCGTCGAGAAGTTCACGCGATCGATATAGGTAATGAAATACATCAGGCACAAAAGCGCAAGCACCCCATGGGTGGGCTTGATGTTTTTGCGCATGCGTGCCTCCCTGGGCGATCTTATCGGCTTGGCGTCTGGGCCAGTTCACCCCATCTTTCATGAAAGAACGGCAGGCCGCAATCCACCTCTCGTTTTGGTACAATCGGGTCTCGGGCTAACAAGTTAGACTGAAATGGCCATTGGACTTGAAGCCGGCGTGCTCTAAGAGAAATCTTAACCGATCGCTTACCGTCGCAGGCGGCCCGCGATCCGCTAGCGGCCGGCGGGTGCGCTTTTCGCCGCGGTGATGATCCTGTCGAGAATGCGGCCGAGGATCGGCATCGAGGTCGCGAAGTTCAATCGCGCGAATTGGGCGCATTCGGAATGGAAATTTTCTCCTGGGCTCAATGCGCGCGCGCATGATCGTGGAAGAACTGAAACGCCGGCATCGTGAGGTGAAGCTCGCGAAAGTCGAGCCAAGCAAGATAGGTGCCTTCGGGCGCGTGGCATCGCACTTGCGGCAGCTCCGCGCGGAGCACCTCGATCACCCGGTCGCGCGCCGCGGTCAGATGGGCGACGACGGCGTCGAGCCAATCATCGCTTAAGGTCCAGGCGGCGACGGTCGCGTCGATGCCGAGCCCGCTGCATCCGCCGACGAGGCGCGACGGGATGGTCTCGGCGAAGCGCCGGCGAAGCTCGGGTTGCCGCCGGACTGGCCGCAGCGCTGATTCTGCCGAAAACCTACGGAGCCCGTGCGGACATCCTCTACTCCGTCGGCCAGGACCCGCAGGGTGGCGACCCGCAGCCAGCAGGATCGCGAAGCTATCCACCCAGCTGGTGTACCTGACCAGCCGGGCGGTGCTCGGTCCGGTCGCGCAGAAGCAAGGGCGGGAGTTCGCTCCGGCTCACCCACAGCGCCCACGCGGCCTGCGCCGCGAGCAGGAAGATCGCGGTGTAGTGGGAGTACGCCGCCCCGGCGACGGCCACCGCGTACAGCGCCCACCACCACACCGACCGCGTCCGCACGGCGTGGAGCAGGGCGAGCGTCGAGAGCGCCACGAAGAACGCCATCGTGGCGTACGCCCGGCCCTCCACCGAGTAGAAGATCGCGAACGGGCTGAGGGTGACGACGGCCGCCGCCGTCAGGCCGGCGAGCCGCCCGAACACCTCCCGTCCGATGCCGTACACGACGGGCACGGTGGCGGTGCCGAGCACAATCGACGGCAGGCGCAGCCACACCGACGGATCGCCGATCTTGGCCGTGAACCAGGCGAGGATGAAGTACAGCGGCGGCGAGTTCTCGCCCCCGGCGTTGACCAGCGAGATCGTCGATCCGAGGCTCCCGGCCGAGATGTCCTGGAACGTGTAGCCCTCGTCGCCGACGAGGCTCTGGTCGATCTGGCTCAGCCGCCAGACGAGCGCGAGGACCGTCAGCGCTCCGAGCGCGAGCAGCACGGGATCGATCGCGCTGGTGGCCCGCGTCGTCCCCCCAAAGCCTCGCCCAGACGTCCCTTCCGTCGCTGCGACGCTCACGCGCGGGAACTATAGGCCCGATCGTAGGCCCGATTTGCCCGGCCGATCGCCGGCCATCCGCGGGGGTCGGCGACCCCGACGCTCAACCTTCTCGGTCCGACTGCCGTTGACGAGGGTATGTTCGGGTGTGTGTGGGGTAGGGCCCAACCTCGCCGCGTCACTGCGCGGGCAGTCCGTATGGGCGCGCTCGCGGGCCTCGTGCCCGCCGCGCTCGTGTCGGGCGCGCTCGCGCCCGTCGCGCCGGCCGTCGGCAGGACGGCCGCTGTCTGCACCCCGCACTGGGTCGGGACGTGGGAGGCGCCCCCGAGTGACGCCGCCGTGGCGCCGGCGGCGCTCCACGACCAGACGCTGCGGATGATCGTGTCCCCGCACCTCGGCGGCACCCGGGTGCGGATCCATCTCAGCAACCGGTTCGGCTCGGGCCCGGTCGTGCTCGGCCCGGTCACCGTCGCCGTCAGTGCCGGCGGCGCTCGGCTGTCCGACGGGTCGGTCCGGGCGGTGACGTTCGACCGCGGGCGGACGGTGAGGATCGCCACCGGCAGCGAGGTGCTGAGCGACCCGGTCCCGTTGCGGATCAAGGCGTTCCAGAAGCTCGTGGTCAACGTCTTCGTGCCGGGGACCGTGACCGCGCCCACCGAGCATGCCGTCACCGCGCAGATGAGCTATGTGAGCGACCCGGGGAGCGGCGACGTCACCGGCCGGGGCGCCCAGGGCTTCGCCCCGTCCACGAATGGCTTCGGGGTCTTCGGGTGGTACTTCCTCAACACGGTCGACGTCGAGGCACCGGGTTCGGCGGGGAGCGTGGTGGCGTTCGGGGACTCCATCACCGACGGCTTCCCCGGCGTCGGCGACGCCCTCACCGAACTTCCGGCGGCGATCGACCAGGATGAGCGCTACCCGGACGACCTGCAGCGGCGGATCGACGCCGCGCGCCTGCCGCTCGCGGTGCTCGACGGCGGCGTCAGCGGAAACCGCCTGCTCCAGGGCGGACACGGCGGGCTCGCTCGGTTCCACGCCGACGCCATCAGGCGCGCCGGGATCAGCGACGTGATCACGCTCGAGGGGGTCAACGACATCCTCCAGACCCCCGGGATCACGGCGTCGAAGCTGATTGATGGCTACCACCGGCTGATCGCCGCGGCCCACCGGGCCGGCGTGCGGATCCAGCTCGGCACCCTCACGCCGATCGGGGGCGAGCTGACCGCGCTCGGCGCGCCCGGCGAGCCGCTCCGGCGTGCTGTCAACGCGTGGATCCGGACCCAGCGGCTGTCCGACGGGATCGTCGACTTCGACGCCGCTCTGCGCGATCCGCACTCGCCGGGGGACATGCGGGCGGCCGACGCCGGCGACCCGGTCCATCCCAACGTGGCCGGCTACCACGCGATGGCGTCCGCCGTGGCCCTGCGCCGTCTCGCGCTCCCGCGCTGCACGGCGCCCGCCCGGCACTGAGCGAGGGCGGTGGAAGTTCGGGGGCCATAGCGCCCACTTCTTCCACCGCGTGACCGTCGGCGCCGTCCACGCGGCTCCCGGGGCTCACGCATGTCCGACCGTGCACACTGTCGCGGAGTGAGTGCACTTCGGGGTGAAGCCGTACGGGACGGCGATGGGTCGGAGGCCGCCACGTGGGAGCGGCTACGGCGGGCCGCCGGCCGCCTGCGCCCGGACACGTGGGCTCTGATCGCGATCGCGCTCGCGGTGATCGTGGCCAACCTCGTCTACCTGCTCGACTTCACCGACCCGAATCCGCTCGGCCCCGGCTCACGGCTCGTCGCCGGGGTGCTTCCCGGTCACCTCCCGGGCGCGGCCACGATCGATCCCAACAACGGTCTGATCTCGCAGGCCTTCGGCCACCGCGCGATGCTTGACTGGACGCACCTGCGCGTCCCGTGGTGGAATCCGTATGAGGGGACCGGAGCGCCGCTGGCCGGCGAGATGCAGTCGGCCGTGTTCTTCCCGCCCACGATCCTCACGTTGCTCGCCAACGGCCAGTTGTATGAGCGAATTCTGCTCGAGTTCATCGCCGGCGCGGCCACACTTCTGCTCCTGCGACGGCTCGCGCTGGGCCGCACGGCGGCGACCGCCGCGGGCATCGCGTTCGCGCTCAACGGCACGTTTGCGTGGTTCGCCCACGCGACGATCAACCCGGTCCCGTTCCTCCCGCTCCTGCTGCTCGGCGTCGAGCTGGCCTATGCCGCGGCCCGCGACGGTCGTCGGGGAGGCTGGTGGCTGATCGCGCTCGCCGGAGCGCTGTCGTTCTACGGCGGGTTCCCCGAGGTCGCCTACATCGACGCGCTCGTCGCCGTGATCTGGTTCGCATGGCGCGTCGGATGCCTCGGCCCCGAGCGCCGGATGGCCCTCATGCGCAAGGCGCTGAGTGGCGCGGCGGTCGGGGCGCTGCTCGCCGCGCCGTTGCTGATCGCCGCAATCGACTACCTCGCGCATGGTGACGTCGGCTTTCATGACAGCACGCGATCAGCCTCGGGCCACCTCCCAGCCCACGCGCTGCCGCAGCTGCTGCTCCCGTACGTGTACGGGACGATTGCGGCCTTCAACGATCCGAGGCTTGACGTGCTCCGGGTGTGGTTCAACGTCGGCGGGTACCTGTCGGCCTCGATCGTCGTGCTCGGTCTCGCCGGGCTCGCCTCCCGAGGGCGCCGCGGGCTCCGGGTCGGGCTCCTCGTCTGGATCGTCCTCGCCCTCTCGCGCATGTACGGGACGCCGGTGCTCGGCCACGTCCTCGGCTGGCTGCCGGGCATGTCCCACATCTTCTTCTTCCGCTATGGGTTCGCGTCGGTGGAGTTCGCGGTCATCGTCCTCGCGGCGCTCGGCATTGACGCGCTCGTCGGTGCCCGCATCCCCGTCGCCCGGGGGACCCTCGTCCGCCGGGCCTGGCCCGTCCTGGCGGCGATCGCGGTGATCGTGCTCGCCGCGATCGGCGCGCTCCCGCTCGCCCGCCGCGCCGGGATCGCGGTCGCCCACCACCCGTACTACTTGCTCGCGGTCGCGTGGGCGCTGGGAGGGATCGTCGCCGTCGCGGCGGCTGCCGCGCTGCGCACACCACGGGGCCGGGGCGCACTGCTCGCGGCGGTCGTCGCGGTCGACGCGATCGTGCTGTTCGCAGTGCCGGAACTCGCCGCGCCGAAGGTCGTCACGTCGGATCCTGCGCCGGTCGCGTTCCTGCGCGCCCACGCCGGCCAGCAGCGGTTCGCGACCCTCGGTCCACTCGCCCCCAACTACGGCTCCTACTGGGGGCTCGCGGCGATCGACGCTGAGGATGTGCCGGTTCCCAAGCCCTACGCCACGTTCGTCCACAGCGAGCTCGGCCAGGCCGATCCGGCCGGCCTCTACAGCCCGACCTCACCAGCGGCGCTGCTCGGTCATCTGCCCGGCTACCGGGCGGCCGGGGTGGCCTGGGTGCTCGCCTCGCCCGGTGTGACGCTGCCGACGAGTCCGGCCACGCTCACGGTCGCGATGCGCAGTCCGAGCGCGACGATCTACCACCTCGCCGGTGCAGCCTCCTATTTCACCGCGAGCGACCCCCGGTGTCGGGTCGCCCCGGTCAGCCGCACCGCGGCCGACGTCAGCTGCCCGGCGCCGGCGACGCTCGTCCGGCGGGAGACCGATCTCCCGGGCTGGGCCGCCTCGGTCGGCGGCCGGGCGACGGCCGTCCGTCGCTCCGGCGGGGTCTTCCAAGCCGTCACGGTCCCCGCCGGATCGCACCGGGTGACGTTCGCCTACACGCCGCCGAACATCGTGTGGGGGCTCGTCGCGTTCCTCGCCGGGTGCGTGTGGCTGATCCTGGGCCTCGGTACCCGCCCGCGATTCCGCCGTCCGTCACCGAGCGGGGTCGCGGGGTGAGCAGCGCCGGGCAGCCCGAGGTGACCGTCGTGATCCCGAACTGGAACGGCCGCCGCTGGCTCCCCGAGTGTCTGCGGGCGATCCTCGGCCAGGAGCATCCCCCGGCCGAGGTGATCGTCGTCGACAACGGCTCCGACGACGATTCACCGGCCTGGCTGCGCGAGGCGCTCCCCGTGGTGACGCTGATCGAGCTCGGCCGCAACACCGGCTTCGCCCACGCCGCCAACGTCGGGGTGCGTGCGGCCCGCAGCCCGTTCGTGGCGCTCGTCAATAGCGACGTCGAACTCGCGCCCGATTGGCTCGGCCGCGCCGGCGCGGTGCTCGCGGCCGATCCCGGCGCCGCGGCCGTGGCCACGAAGATGGTCTCGCTCCGTGACCCGGAGGAGATCGATGACGCGGGCGACGTTCTGCGCCGTGACGGCGCCTGCGAGCAGCGCGGCCGCTTCCACCGCGACGATGGCAGCTTCGACGCCCCCGGCGAGATCTTCGGCGCGTGCGCCGGGGCGGCGCTCTACCGCCGGGATGCGCTGCTCGCGGTCGGCGAGTTCGACGCGCGGCTGTTCGCCTACCTGGAGGACGTCGATCTCGCCGTCCGGCTGCGGCTCGCAGGGTGGCGGTGTCGGTACGAGCCGGTGGTCGCCCTCCATGCCGGCGGCGGCTCGGGCGCCGCGCTCGCCCGCGGCCACCTGTACCTCGTGCAGCGCAACACGCTTGCCCTCATCGCCCGCTACTTCCCTGCCCGGTGGCTCCCCCAGGTCGCCTACCGCCAGGTCTCGTGGGCGTCGCACGCCGCCCGCGAGGGCCGGCTCCTCACGCACCTGCGGGCCACGGTGGCGGCCGGGCCACTCGTCATCGCCGGTCTGCGGGCGCGCCGCGCGATTCGCGCGGCGGCCGCGGTGCCGATCGAGGAGGTCGTGCCCGCGCGGCCGATCCGCGGCGCAGAGGCCGGAGGAAACCCGGCTGCGATCAGCGAGAGCTGGGATCGACCGCCTGCGTGACGCGTCCGTGGCGGCGAATCTCCCTGCTCACCCGCGGCGTCGATGGACTGTGACCCCCCCACGACGAAGTGTCTGCGTCCCGGAGTCGTAGCCGTCGGCGAGCCGGATCCGGAAGGTGCCCCTACCGGCGCGCTCCCCGCCAGGAGTGAGGTCGATCCGGTACTCGGCGCGGATGGTGCGGTCGAGGCTCGCGACGCCGAACAGGCTCGCCCGCGAGGCGCCGGAGGCGCACACGACCGCCTCGATGCGGTGCGACTGAAGCTCGAACCGCTCGGCCGGCCCGCGCTCACCGTAGTGGACGAATCCGTGGCGACCGCGCGGGCCTGCGAACGCGAGTATCTCCGCCCAGTCTCCGTCACGGGCGGTGATGGCGCCAGCCGCGCCGATCGCACATCCGCGCGTGCTCGCCGGGAGGGCCACCTTCACCGACGTTTCCCCATGACTCGGGCCGTGCGACGAATCGCCGCCGTAGGCGGCGGTGATCATCTGCGACCCGCGCGTCATCGTGCTGAATGAGTCGGTGCAGCTTGCCGTGGTGCCGCTCCCCGCCAGCGCGCAGGTGCTCGCGTTGAATTCGCCCGACCCGCTCGAATCGAATGTAACGGCGCCCGTCGGGATTCCCCGCGGTGCGCTGGCCACGTCGTCGATGACCGCGGTGCAGGTTGTCGTGTCACCGGGAGCGAGGGTCCTCGGCGCGCAGCTGACCGTAGTCGACGTCGGGTCCGAAGGGATCGAGTACGAGACTTGCACGAGCGGAATCCCGGTTGTGTCGATCGAGTGCGACCCGCCTTGCGGAACGAGGTTGGAGCCGCCCGCGCCCCCTCCACCGCCGTTGTCGAGGCCGCCACCACCGCCCCCACCACCGCCGAACCGGCCACCGCCTCCTCCGCCGCCGCCGCCGCCGACGACGAACAGGGACGATGGCCCCGGCGACCCGAACTCGCCGCCGCCACCTCCACCGCCGCCCGCCGCCGTCACACCGGGCTGACCGGCGTCACCGGACGCGCAGATCGGCGGGAACGGTGGAGGCGTGAAGTGGCACGTCTGGCGCCGGCTGCTCCGCCGGCGCCCACCGCGGCCCCGGCGCCGCGACCGCCGCCGCCGCCGCCTGGTGAGTCCGCGCCGTTGCCGCCCCCCGCGTCGCCACCTTGTCCGCTCGTTCCCGTGAAGCTGTGCGCAAAGCCCAGGCTCCATTCGGCTCAGGCCGCCCACTCCTCCCCCGCCTCGGCGACCAGGAGCCGGGTCGAGAGGTCGTTCGCGTTCGTTCGCACGTCTGACGAGCCTCCCCCGCCGCCGGACAGGAGCCGCCACCGGCGCTGCCTCCGCCTGCGCCGCCGGTCTGCGCGCCGCTGCTGCCGACGACCGCGAACACTGTCGTCCCAGCCGTACCGGGAGCTCGCCGGTCACGGTAGCGCCGTGTCCTCCAGTGCTCACAAAAGAGTCACCGCCAGCCGCGCCCGTGGCCACGACCTTGAGGCGTGGACACTCCGGCTGGTACCGCGAACGGGTTCGACCCCGAGGTGTAGCGGCAGGTGACCGTCGTTCCTGACTGCGAGCAGGCCGGGGGCAGCGCGCTGGCCGGCGTCGCGGCAAGCCCAGTGATGAGCACGGCGAGGGCGATCAGACCCCGGCGCCGCATTCCGGCACGTCGCAGGATTTCGGCGCTCGCTCTCGACCGATGAGGCACATCCACAGCGCTGGGGAGCCTGCGCCTGCTTGCCCGCCCTGTCGAGCGCCTCTACCTGACGATTCCGCTCGGCCGCCGCCGCCGACCGCGCTCCTGCTTCGGGACCGCACCGGCCATCTCACCGATCGCCGGGAAGCTCGCGCAGACCTCAGGGGCGATGGCCGGAAGCCGCGGGAAGGTCGTGTTCGCCCGTGCGGCGAAGTTGAACGCACCCGTGAGATCGCCGGTCGTCCGCCGCCGCCACGCGCTGAGGTTCGGCACCCGAGCTCCGAAGCGGGTCTCCAGGAACCGCAGCGTTGAAGTGTGATCGAATTTCTGCGAGGACACGAGGCCGCCCCGGCTGAACGGCGAGATGACGAGCATCGGCACCCGGAATCCGAGGCCGATCGGTCCGCGGATCCCGGAGGCGTCCGCCGGTAGCGTGGGCACGGTGATGTACTCGCCGGGCGTCCCGGGCGGGGCCGTCGGGGGCGGGACATGGTCGAAGAAGCCGCCGTTCTCGTCCCAGGTGATGAACAGCGCGGTCTTGCGCCAGGTGGCGGGGTGAGAGAGCAGCGCTTGGATGACCCTCTGAGCTCCGATTTCACCGGCCCGTGGCGCGGAGAAGCCGGGATGTTCCGACTCCTCGACCCCCAGCAGCAGCCACGACACCTGCGGCAGCTTCTTGGCGCTCAAATCGCTGAGGAAGTCGTCGTAGGTCGGCGCGATGCCGCGGTTGTAGAGAGCGGTGCCCTTGGCGTACTGGTTGAAGTAGGTGAGCACGTTGTCGAGGATCCCGGCGGCCGGGTCGGTGTACTGCTTCCAGCTGATTCCCTTGCGTTCAAGCATCTCCGGCATCGTCGTCCAGCTGAACCCACCCTGGCGGCCCGCAACGTTGGTGTGGAGCAGCGGTCCGCCGTGGTGCCCCGCCGGATCAACCGTCGCCGACAGCGACATGAGACGGTTCGGGTCGGTCGGCCCGAGCACCGAGCAGTGGTAGCCGTCGCAGATCGTGAATGCGTCGGCGAGCGCGTGGTAGAACGGCGTGTCCTCGCGCGTGTGGTAGCCCATCGTCTCGGGCCCGGAATCGGTCGCGCCGCTGCGATCGGCTGCCTCGTGGACGGCCAGGAACTGATCCATACGCCCGCCGTTCCAGGACTGGTGCTGTGGACCCCAGTTGTGAGTGATGTCCGCCACGCACCCGTTGTTCGGCATGTGGAACGGCCGGCCAATCTTTCCGTCGAGGCCCTTCTGGGCGAATACCCCCTTCAGCGCCCTCGGATCACTGAACCCGCGCACGCCGGAGAGCGTCCCGAAGTAGTGGTCGAACGAGCGGTTCTCCTGGATGAGGATCACGACGTGCTCAATGTCGGCCAGTGACGAGTGGCGCGTCCGCGCCCCCGCCGCCGCCGCGAGCAGTCCGTCGATCGCGCCGAGGCCTCCGAGCCCCGCCGCTCCGGCCCCAGCGGTCTTCAGCGCCTCGCGGCGCGTAATCGGATCGCGCATCCCTTCCTCCTCGTCTGTGGCTTCCCGGGCGCGACCATACCAGTGGCGCGGCACCGTGATTGCCGGTTCCTTCGCCCATGCCGAGGCTCGGGTTGCGCGCCAGCGGCCGCGCGGGATAGGGTCAACCCATGGGTAAGAACCAAATCATCGCCAACCTCGTCGGCACCCGCAGCGCGATTGGAGTGGGCTCCTGGGTCGCTCCCCGGCTCACCGGCAAGCTGTTCGGCCTGGACATCGCCGCCAACCCGCAGGCGCCATACCTCGCCCGGCTGTTCGGCGTGCGTGATGCCGCGCTCGGTTACGGGCTCGTCACGAGCGAGGGCGCGCAGCTCGACCTGTGGCTGCGGATCGGCATCGCGTGCGATGTCGCGGACGCCGCCGCCGGAGTGCTCGCCGGCCGGGCCGGCGAGCTGCCGAAGTTCTCGGCAGTGCTCGTGACCGGGACGGCGGTCTTTGCCGCCTCGCTCGGGGTCGCTGCGCTCGCCGGCAGCGAGTAGCGCTTGCGCCGGCCGCCACCGGCGCCGGCAATCTGCGGACTGGCGGCGCTCGGCTGCGTGCTCGGGCTCGGCTTTCCACCCGGATCCGGCGGAGAGCTGAGCATTGGACGCGAAGCCCTCGCCGTCGTTCGAGTCGGCAGTTGCACCGCGCTCGCCGTCGTACTCGTGCTCGGGCCCGGCCTTGCGCTCCGTCTTGCACGACCGAGGTGGCGGCTCGACCTGGCCTTCGTGCCATTGCCGGGGCTGGCGCTGCTCGCGCTGACTGGCGCTCTCGCGTGGCTGCTCGCCGGAGCAATCTCACCGCGCCTCGTCTGTGCCGTGATCGTCGTTCCGGCAATCGCCGGCCTCACGCTCCTCTCATTGCGTCACGACACGAGCGAGCTGCTCGGCCCCGGCGAGCGCCCGGTGCTCGCCCTCGTCTCCGGAGTGATCGCCATCGCGGTCGGCAAGGCGCTGTGGTCGCTTGGTCCCGCAGGCGAGCTGTTTGCCGGTCTGAGCTCGCGGACGCTCGAGGTTGGGGATCGCAGCGACAGCGCTCTGTCGTTCGGCATCGTGAGGCTCATCGCCCATGGCACCTCTCCGTACGGGAGGCTCGCTCGGGGGTACTTCGGCGGTTACACGTTTTCGGATCGCGGTCCCCTCGCTGGCCTCGCGAGTGCGCCGGTCGTGATGATCAGCGGCGGCCGTCCCCCCAGCGGTGCGGTTGGCCAGTGGGCTCCGTTCGACGCCGACGGATTCATGGCCTACCGGCTGGCCATGATGACCTTCGCCGGAACCGCGTTCCTCAGTGTTTGGAGCCTCGCCCGGCGGGTCGCGGGCCCGCGAGCCGGGTGGCTCGCGCTGATCCTCGCCGTGACGACTCCGTTCCTCGTGCATGAGGTCTGGTTCACGTGGCCGAAGCTGCTCGCCGCCTCGCTCGTCCTGCTCGCCGGAATTGCGATCCTCGATGGCCGCCCCGGGGCGGGCGGGCTCCTCGCGGGCACCGGGTACCTGGTCCATCCCGTCGCTCTGCTCGCCCTCCCGGCGCTGCTTGCGGTCGCGCTGTGGCCGGACGCGGCACCACGGTGGAGGCATCCTCGCTATGGACCGGCCGGCCGGGTGCTTCTCGGCGCCGCTGCCGGAGTCCTGGCGTGGCGAATCGTCAACCTCCATCACTACACCCAGGGCAACTTCCTCAAATACTTGACGAAGCCCGGGCGAAATCAGGCCTTTACCAACCAGTTGCTCGCGCGCCTCGGAGGTCATCCGCACGCCGCGACCGTCGGCGACTGGATCAGGGACCGGCTCGTGTCCCTCGCCAACACGCTGGTCCCCCTTCGGCTCCCTCTGCTCTCTGCGCATGATCCGTCGATCAACGCTGCCAACGGTCACTGCACACCGTTCTGCGGGCACACCTCTCCCGCCTCAATTCATGTGCTGTTTCAATATTGGACGTCGGTCCCGTTCGGGCTGGCGATCGTGTTCCTACCGATGCTGCTCGCCGGCCTATGGCGCGCGGGTCGCCGGTGGCCGTGGGCCGTCACCGCCGTGATCGTCGCGCCGTTCGTGGTGTTCGCGATCTACTGGGGAGACGCCTCGACGGGGCTGCTGCGTGAGGGACTTCAGGCGTGGGTGCTGGCGCTCGTCGTCGTGCTCGCTGCCGAGCAGTGTGCTGAAGGTTTTGCCTGGGGGCGGTCGCGCATCGCCCGTGGCGTGCTCGCGCTTCGGGCGGGCGAGATGCTCCTGCTTGCCGTGCTCCCGGTGGTGCTCACTCGCCACCGGCTGATCAGCTCCAGCTACCGCCTCAGCGACACCGTGGCCGTGTCGATGATCGCGGTGGCTGCGGCCGCGTTCGCGGCCGCAGCGTGGCGATTCAGACCCGCCTAGCTCCCGCCGGCTCGGCCGGAGCCCGCGCGCGGCCGATGGATCAGTTCCACCACCAGCCGCGGTGGTGCCGTCCCCGCTCGTGCCGGAACACGTACGCCTCCGTTTCGGTGCGTACGAGACGGACAAGGTTCCCGAGCGCAATATTCGCGTCGAGCAGGTGTAGGCCCCACGTCCCGTCGGGGCTCGGGTGTGGCGTCTGCGCTCCGTTGATCGGCGTCACCTGGAGCACGTCCGCATTGTTCGCCGAAGAGCATGCCGCGGTGTAGCCGCCGGGCTCGCTGATCCACACCGTCGGGGGCATCGGCTGGGTGAGGCCCAGGATCGTGATGCCCGCGGCGATCAAGGTACCGGGCGCGAACGGCGCGCTCGGCGTGATCAGATGAATCGGTGAGGACCTGGTGGGATCCGCGAGGTCGCCCGGGTTCGTGCACAGGACCGACTCGCCGGCCGTCGAGCTGATGCCGAACTTGCTGTTGGCCGGGACCGGGGTGTCGAACGTCGAGAAGGCGACGACGCAGCCGACCTGCCACGGTGAATGACAGCCCGGGATGTGCTGGAAGTCGCCGCCGATGTCCGACCCGGTCTTGACGAGCACGTTGCCGCCGAGCAGGATCGCCGACAGGAGCCGCCTGCGGACCGACGGCGTGTTGTCGACGTCGTCCTTGATCAGCGAGCGCAGCACGAACGAGCCCTGCGAGTGGCCGATGAGCACGAACGGCCGTCCATGGTTGTAGTGCTGCAGGTAGTCCGCGAACGCACTGCGGACGTCGGACAGCGCGAGCGCCGGGTCCGGTGTCCCGGTGCCGCCGCCGAGGCCGATCCCGGCGAGCGTCAGCTGGCGGTAGACCGGCGCGAACACCCGGCAGTACTGCGAATAGCGCGCCGCCTGGTAGAGGGCGATCGACCGCTCCTCGGGGTCGATGTTGAAGTTCGCGTTCGGGGTCGTCTGATCGCTGACGGTCGGATAGACGTAGAAGCAGTCCGCGGCGGGATGCCGGACGCGTCGCGGATGGGTCACGCGCAGGGCGGTGCCGGTCGGGCTGTAGACCGTGGTCGAAAGTCCCGGCGTGCACGGATTGGCGGCGAGACCGGGTTTACAGAGCCAGACGGTCTGTGCCGAAGCGGTCGAGGCGGCAAGCGCGCATCCGATGAGCGCGGCCGCGATCAGGAGTGGGAGCAGGCGAGATGGACGCATGGCCCGACAGTAGACCTCGGCTGTCGCCGAGCGCAAGGGGTCTTTTCAGGTTCAGGCGCGCGCCGCGAGCGCCCGCGCGTGCTTGCGGCGCTCGGTCTGATCGAGCGCGACCTTGCGCAGCCGGACCGCGGCCGGGGTCACCTCGACGCACTCGTCCTCGCGCAGGAACTCGAGCGCCTGGTCGAGCGACAGCTCGCGCTTGGGCACCAGACGGACGAGCTCATCGGCCGTGGAGGAGCGGATGTTCGTGAGATGCTTCTCCTTGCAGGCGTTGACGTCGAGATCCTCGGGCCGGGAGTTCTCGCCGACGATCATCCCCTCATACACCGGGTCGCCGGGCTCGACGAACAGGGTCCCGCGCTCCTGGAGGTTGAACAGGGCGTAGGCCGCGACGGCGCCGCGGCGGTCGGACACGAGCGAGCCGGTCGGCCGGGTACGCAGGTCGCCGTGCCACGGCTCCCAGCGATCGAACACGTGGTGGACGAGGCCGGTGCCCCGGGTCTCGGTGAGGAACTCGGTCCGGAACCCGATCAGCCCGCGGGCCGGGACGAGATACTCCATCCGCACCCAGCCGCTGCCGTGATTGATCATCTGCTCGAGCCGGCCCTTGCGCAGCGCGAGCAGCTGGGTGACGACGCCGACATACTCCTCGGGGACGTCCACGCTCATCCGCTCGACGGGCTCGTGCATCCGCCCGTCGAGCTCACGGGTGACGACCCGCGGCTTACCGACGGTCAGCTCGAACCCCTCGCGGCGCATCAGCTCGACGAGAATCGCAAGCGCGAGCTCGCCCCGCCCCTGCACCTCCCAAACGTCGGGTCGCTCGGTGAGGTGGATCCGCAGCGAGACGTTGCCGACGAGCTCCCGCTCGAGCCGCGCCTTCACCTGTGACGCGGTGAGCTTGTCGCCCTCCTGCCCGGCGAGCGGGGCATCGTTGGTGCCGATCGTCACCGACAGCGACGGCTCGTCGACGGTGATCACCGGCAGCGGCCGCGGGTCGTCGGGATCGGCGAGCGTCTCGCCGATCGTGATCTCCGGGATCCCGGCCACCGAGATGATCTCGCCGGCCTCCGCCTCCTCGGCGTCGACGCGGTCGAGCGCCTCGGTGACATACAGCTCGGTGACCTTCACCTGCTCGATCTCGCCGTTGGCGCGGCACCACGCGACGGTCTCGCCGCGGCGGATCGTGCCGTGGCGGACGCGGCAGATCGCGATCCGGCCCACGTAGGGCGAGGCGTCGAGGTTGGTCACGTGGGCCTGGAGCGGGTGGCCCGGGTCGTACTCCGGGGCCGGGACGTGCTCGACGAGCAGCTCGAGCAGCGGGCCGAGGTCCGTCCCCGGGGTGTCCGGATCGAGCGTCGCCCACCCCGCCTTGGCGTTCGTGTAGACGATCGGGAAGTCGATCTGCGATTCGTCGGCGTCGAGATCGAGGAACAGCTCGTACACCTCGTCGACGACGGCATCGATGCGGGCGTCCGGGCGGTCGACCTTGTTGACGACGAGGATCACCGGCAGCCGCGCCTCGAGCGCCTTGCGCAGCACGAAGCGGGTCTGGGGCAGGGGCCCCTCGCTGGCGTCGACGAGCAGCAGCACGGCGTCGACCATCGTCAGGCCCCGCTCCACCTCGCCGCCGAAGTCGGCGTGGCCGGGGGTGTCGACGATGTTCAGCTTGATCCCGCCGTAGCGGATCGCGGTGTTCTTGGCGAGGATCGTGATGCCCTTCTCACGCTCGAGGTCCATCGAGTCGAGCACGCGATCGGCCACGTCCTGGTTCTGGCGGAACGCGCCCGACTGCCAGAGCAGCGCGTCGACGAGCGTCGTCTTGCCGTGGTCGACGTGGGCGACGATGGCGATGTTGCGGAGATCTTCGCGGGCGGGCATGGGCGCGACCACGATAGAAGGTGTGCGCGGGCGCGACCGCCCCCTGCGGGAACCGGCGAACGGGGCGATTGCCGTGGAGGCGTTCGCCCCACTGCAACCGGGCGCCTTTAGGATCGGTTAAGCTTCACGGTGGTGGCGCGATTTCCGGGGGCCGCCGTGCCTGCCATTCTGCTGTTCCTGCTGGCCGTCGTGCTGTTCTGGCCGGCCACGATTGGCGATCGCGTGTTGTCCGCGGGCGACATCCCGCTGTTCGAGCCTCCGTACCCCGCGCCGACCGCGGCGACCCACCCCGCCAACGGGCTGCAGTTCGACGCCGCGAACGTCTTCGAACCGGACGGCCTGGCCGTTCGGAGTGCCCTCCGCGCCGGCCGCCTGCCGCTGTGGTCCTCGAGCCTCTCCAACGGCCGGCCGCTGCTCGCCGCTCAGCAGAGCGCGCCGCTTTTTCCGCTCACCTGGCTCGGCGTCGTGTTCCCGTTCTTCGGAGCCCTCGTGTGGATCGCGGTTTTGAAGCTCATGCTCGCCGCCTTCGGCACCTATCTGCTCGCACGTGCGCTCGCGCTGCGCCGTGCGCCGGCGCTCCTCGGCGGGCTTACGTTCGGGTTCGGGACGTACCTGATCGTCTGGCTCATGCATCCGCACTCCAACGCCTATGTGCTGCTGCCCTGGCTGTTCCTCGCCGGAGATCGGGTGGCCGCCGGCCGATCTCTGCGCGCCACCGCGGCACTCGCCGGTCTGCTCGGTCTCGGCTTCCTGGGCGGGCAACCCGAGAGCGGCATGATCGTCGCCGCGGCCACCGGGAGCTGGACCATCTACCGGATCAGGGTGGCCGGGGTGCCCCCACGCGAGGAGGTCCGCCGGGCGGCGGCGGCGGTCGGGGCGCTGATTCTCGGACTCGGGATCGCGGCGGTCATGCTGGTGCCGTTCATCGAGTCGCTCCAGCAGTCCTACCACACGTCACGCGCGGCGGACCCGACGCCGCTGAGAGCCGCGCTCAGCCTCTTCTTCCCCGACTTGTGGGGACGGCCCGACTCCTCAGGTGCCATCTTCGGGCCGTCGAACTTCGCCGAGCGGACCGTCTACCTCGGCGCGCTCCCCATCCTCCTGGCCGTATCCGGTCTGGTGACCCGGCGACCCCGCGGGCCGCGGTTGTTCTTCGCCGGAATGGCGGTGGCCGGGTTTGCCGTCGCCTTCGAGAACCCGGTGGCCGATCTCATCCGTCGACTGCCCGTCCTGGACCACGTCAACCTCACCCGCGCGGTGATCGTGTCGACGTTCGCGATCGCGATGCTGGCGGCGTACGGATGTGAGCTGTTCCTCACCGGCACCGCGGCAGAGCGCCGGCGCATGGTCATCGTCGCGGCGGCGGTCGCCCTCGTTCCCGTCCTGGTCACGCTCGCGCTGCACCCTGGCTGGCTCAGCCAGGGGAAGGCCGCGGTCGATCAGCTGCTCGATCGGGTCGGTGTGGAACCCGAAGATGCGATCAGCCTCGCCGCGGTGATCCGCTGGACGCTGTTCTCGATCGTCGCCATCGGCGTGCTCGTCGTGCTGGGTCGGAGTCGTCGGCAGGCCCGGGCCCTGCTCGTCGCGGCCGTCGCCCTCACCGCCCTCGATCTGCTGCTCATGGGGGCGGGCTACAACCCGGCCATCACCATCGCCCAGGCGATGCCGCCGACGCCCGCGGCGGTCAACGTCCTGCGGACGCTCACGTCCACGGGAGGACAGGTCATCGGCGTGGATGCGCTCCAGCCGAACACGGCCTCGCGATGGGGCCTGCGGGATGCCCGCGGCCACGAGGACCCGGCGCTCGCACGCAACAGCCGGCTGTGGTTTGCGCTCGGGGGAACGATCGAGCAGGCCTCGAACGGGGTCGCACTCCGCGATCCGCGGACGCCGAGGCTCCTCGACGTGTTCGGCGTCCAAGCCGTCATCCTTCCCTCCCGCCATGACCCGGGGGTGCTGAGCGGCGATCCGGTCGCGTACCGCGGGCCGGACGGGACCGTGATCTCGAATCCGGGCGCGCTCCCCCCGGCGTTCGTCGCCTATGGCTGGCGTACCAGCCGGAGCCTGGATCAGTCGCTGGTGCTGACGGCGCTCGGGACGGCCCGGCAGGCTCGAGACGAGCCGGTGATCGAGACGGGCGCACTCGGCGCCCACCCCGGGTCAGGGCAACCCGCGACCCCGGCGCGTGTGCTGTCGCACACGGACACCGCCGCCGCCGTGGAGGTGGATGCGCGAGCCCCCGGCTACCTCGTGTTCCTCAGCACGTACTACCCCGGCTGGCGGGCGGACGTCGATGGCCGTTCGTCGAAGATTCGACCGGCCAATGCCGCCTTCTCCGCCGTTGCGGTCCCCGCGGGGCGGCATCTCGTGCGGTTCTCCTATCGCCCGCCCAGTGCGACCATCGGCGGGGTCGTCACGCTGGTTGCGCTTGCCGTGTTGCTTGCCGGTGTGCTCGCCGGATGGGCGAGAACACGTCGGAGACCGGTCGCCGACGACGGCTCGCCGACGGCCGGACCGAACGACAGCCGGCCCGAACGACGGACCGACGGCGTGATCGCCGAGGGCCCGAGCGCCTGGTCAGGCGAGGCGCTCAGCCGGCGAGCCGACCGTGCTCGGGGTCGCAGCGCTCGCAGATGCAGTGCTGGCCGTGGACCGAGGAGACACTGAGGCCGCTCATCGCGGGATGGCGGCGACGCGACTCCTCGGCGACGGGTTGCGAGGGCGCAACCGGCGCGAGGTGGCGGTTCTTGGAGCCGGGCGATATCGCTCGGACGATGCTGGTGAATGTCATCGGTGCCACGTTGAGTGGGGAATGTAGGCACACGATCGGCGGAAGCGGTCCCGATCTAAAGCGCGAGTTACCCGAATGCCGGGATTTCCAACCGCGCGACGACGGATTTGTTCCGCTGTGGCGCGCGGTGCGGTCCCGGCCGCGACGAGATGGCGAACCGGGTGCGCCCCAGGCTCGTCGGGCGGGCGTTCCGCGTTGCCGCTGGGCACGCTAGCTAGCTATGCCAGTAAATATCCCTTGACTTAAGTAACTGTAGTGGTAAACTAACTGGCAAGTTCAATCAACAAGGAGAAACTATGACCAGCGAAAGCACTCAACCACACAGCGAGCCCGCCGCTGAGACGCGGGAAATCACCGTCTCGGTCCCCGAGGACCGGGTCGAGCAGTTCAACCGCTTCGTCGAACGCTTCCTGAGCGCCGGCGAGCGCGGCCCCCGGGCCGGCCGCGGTCCCCGTGGCCACCGCGGACCGGGAGGCCGACCGGCGGACCGGGCGGCCGACGCGGCGGACGCCGCGCCCGCCACATCCGCCGGGCGATGTACCACCTGGCGATGGCCGAGCACGCCCCCGAGGGCGGACGCGGCCGGTGCCACTCCCGCCACGGCGACTCCGCCGCCGGCGAGAGCGCACGTGACGCCGGCCCCGCCGGGACGACAACGGTCTAGGCGGACAGCGTGGCCGACAAGCAGATCACGGTCGGGGTCCCCGAGGAGCGCGTGGCCGAGTTCTACGCCTGGTTCGCGGAGTTCCTCTCCGCGGCCCCGACCGGCGGTGACGGGCCGTCCCGCGAGGAGCGGGGCGGCCCGCCCGGCCCTGACGAAGCGGGCGGGCCCGGAGCCCACGGCGCACCGTTCGGTCCCCCCTGGCGGGGTGGCCGCCGCGGCCACCGCGGGCGCCACGGTTTCGGTCCCCGGTCCGGCTTCAGCGGTCCGGGACGGCCCGACCCGAGCCCCTGGTCGAGCGAGGACACCGCCCAGGCGGCGTGGATCTACCGCAAGCTCTCGGGCGGCGCGCGCCAGCTCTTCGACCTCCTGATCGACCACCCCGGGGAGCGCTTCAGCGGCAACGAGCTGGCCCGCCGGCTCGAGCTGGAGAAGGGGTCGCATGGCGTCGCCGGCGTTCTCGCGTGGCCCGGCCGGTGGTGCCGGAAGCTCGGCCGACCGCTGCCGATCGAGACGAGCGCCCGCGACGACGGCGGCACCGATTTCTCGATGAACCCCGAGCTCACCGAGCTGTTCCGCGCCGCCCGCGACGAGACCGACGAGAGCTGAGGCGCGCCGCGGCGCCCCCTCGCGCTTGAGGGAAACGACGGCGCTGTCGATGTAAGGGCCGAAGGGCGCGAATCGCGCCCGCCGACGTCATGCCCCGTCCGTCCCGTTCGCACCTGCTCAATCTCGCCCGCGTCGTGCTGGGGCTCGGTGTGCTCACCGAGGTCAGCCACGCGCTGTTCGGTCTCGGCGGTCACGGCATCGACTCGTTCGTCAAGGACGGCGTCTACACCGCCGTCGAGTTCCTCGCCGTGCTCGTCTGCGCGGCCGGCGCGCTGCGTCACCGCGAGAACCGGCTGGCCTGGATCCTGCTCACCGTCGGCCTGGTCGCCTGGACGGCCGGGGACTTCACCTGGACCGTGTGGCTCGGCGACTCGGCCAACCCGCCGACGCCCTCGATCGCCGACTGGCTGTATCTCGCCATGTACCCGGTCCTGTACGTCGCGGTGATGCTGCTGCTCCGCTCGCGCCTGCGCCGCGAGGGCGCCGCCCAGTGGCTCGACGGAGCGGTCGTGGGGCTGACGATCGCCGCCGCCGGCGCCGGGCTCGTGCTCCCGATTCTGCTGAAGACGAACAGCGGTCACTTCCTCAGCGACGCGGTCAGCCTCGCCTATCCGATCGGCGATCTGGTCCTGCTCGCGATGGTCGGCGTCGCGTTCTCGCTCGCGGGCTGGCGGCCCGGCCGGATGTGGCTGCTGCTCGGCATCGGCATCGCCATCAGTGCGACCGGCGACCTCATCTACGTCTACCAGAACGCCAAGGGCACCTACGTCGTCGGCGGCGTGCTCGATGCGGTGTGGCCGCTCTCGATGGCGGTGCTCGCCCAGGCCCCGTGGCAGCCCGCGCGCCGGGAGACGCGGATGGCGATCGTGGCTCCGCAGACGACCGTGGTGACATTCGCCTCGGCCGTCGGCGCGCTCGCTGTGCTCGTGATCGCCGCGTTCCACCGCGTCACCCCGGTGGCGATCGCCCTCGCTGCCGGCGCGCTGCTGCTCGCCATGCTCCGCGGTGCGCTCACCTACCGCGAGAACCTCCGCATGCTCCGGGCGAGCGCACACCAGGCCGTGACCGACAACCTCACCGAGCTCGGCAATCGCCGCCGGCTGATGGACGACCTCCAGGCCGCCGCCCGTCACGCCCAGGTTGGCCACGCCTCGACCCTCGTGTTCTTCGACCTCGATGGGTTCAAGCGCTACAACGACAGCTTCGGCCACGGAGCGGGAGATGCGCTGCTCAGCCGGCTCGCGGCCGCGCTCCGCCAGGCCGTGCGGGGGCGGGGCCGGGCTTACCGCCTGGGGGGCGACGAGTTCTGCGTGCTGCTCCCCGAACGGCTCGGCCGTGATGACCCGCTCGTCGTCGCGGCGGCCGAGGCACTCACCGAGCACGGCAGCGGCTTCACCGTCGGGGCCTCGCACGGCCTCGCCACGATCCCCGACGACGCGGTCTCCGCCAGCGCGGCGCTCCAGCTCGCCGACGAGCGGATGTACGCCGACAAGAGCCGCCGCACGAGCCGTAACGCCCGCGGCCGGACCCGCGACGTGCTCATGCAGATTCTCAGCGAGCGCACTCCCGGACTCGCCGACCACGTCAACGGGGTCGGGCGGCTCGTCCGCACGCTCGGGCGCGAGTTCGCGCTCGATTCCGATCAGCTCGACGAGCTGCTGCGCGCCGCCGAGCTCCACGACATCGGCAAGCTTGCGGTCCCGGATGAGATCCTCTCCAAGCCCGGGCCGCTCACGGCGAGCGAATGGGAGTTCATGCGCCAGCACCCGATCGTCGGCGAGCGGATCCTCAACGCCGATCCCGCACTCCGGCCCGTCGCGCGGCTCGTCCGCGCCAGCCACGAGCGGTGGGACGGTGGCCGGCTACCCGGACGGTGTGGCCGCCCGTGCGATCCCCCTCGGCGCGCGGATCATCGCCGCCTGCGACGCGTACGAGGCGATGACCTCGGACCGCTGCTACCAGGCCGCCCGCAGCCCCCGCGACGGCGATCGCCGAGCTCCGGCGTTGCGCCGGAACGCAGTTCGACCCGGCCGTCGTCGAGGCGCTGTGCCGCGGGCTCGAGCGTGCGCTCGCCGCCGGCGAGGACCCGCTCAGGCCGATGGTCCCGGCGCAGTCGGAGCCCGGTCAGGGCGCCGCGCCCACGGTGCTCGCCGCCCCACCTGCTCGTCTCTGACCATCCGCAGGGCACGGCAGAACGGTGCCTCGCCGCTGGGTCGTGGCCGGACGCGATGTCGGCCTCTCGCCACAGCGGCTCCCAGCAGCCGTGTCGCTCAAGCAGCTCGCGGACGCGGTCGGCGTCGGCCGGGGGCCAGCTCTCCGTAGCGGGCACGGAGCTGCTCCAGGCACCACACCCGGTAGGCGCTGGTCGGCACCCCGCGGTAGGTGACGCCCTGCACGACGAGGTCGTGCTCCGCGTCTCCCGCACCGTGGGCGCGGGCGTTGAGCGCCAGCGCCTCGAGGTGGGTCTCGCCGATCTCCCGCAGCAGCGGCGAGAGGTCGTCCGGCACGCCCGTCAACGAGCGGCCGCCCGCCGAGCCGGCTGACGCGAGCGTTCCACATCCGCGCCGCCCACTCCCACACCGACGGCGCGGTGTCCTGCATCAGCTTGGCGGGGGTCGGGTCGTGGACGTAGTGGCGCCAGAACGGACCCATCAGGCCGATGTCGGCGACCGTCGGTCGCTCGCCGAACAGGAACGGGCGCTCGGACAGGATCGGCTCCAGGCAGTCGAGCAGCCGGCGGTAGCTCGCGTGCGCGTGCGCGCGCGAGCGCGCGTCGATCCCGTCGCCGGTGACGAACAGCGAGGTCTGGCGGCGCGAGACGTACCAGCGGCGGATGCCGAGCGGGAGCGGGAGCCGCACGATCTCGCTCGCCAGCGAGGTGCCGGCCACGCGCCGGTCATCGCCGTGGGTCCACCGGATGCACATCGCCGGCCGCCACATCCATTCGTCGGCGTAGTCCTCCACGAGCAGCGCGGCGAACCGCTGCACCGGATCCGATGGATAGACCGAGGATCCGTTCCGGCCGCGGTCGAGCCACGCGATCATCGGGGTCGTGTCACTCATCCACCGCCCGTCGGGGAGCTTGACGCTCGGGTACTGGGTCGCCCCGAGCGCCCGCGGCACCGTCCACCGGTAGTGGCCGATGTGGAGGCCCCGATACTCGTACGGGACCTCGGCGTAGCGGAGGTAGGTCTCGAACTTCCCGGTGAAGTACGAGATCTCCGAGCCGTACACGACGAGCTCTGAGTGCGGTCCCGGCACTCGAGCCACGCTACCGCCTCGGCGTGGTCACGGTCGTGGGGGCCCGTGACCCGTCGGGAGGGAGGGACGGCCAACGGAGAAGTGGACACCCGTCGGCACGCCTGTCAACACCCTGGTTGCGCGTCCGTCTGCTTGCGACACTTTCTCGGCAAAATGGCGCGGCCAAGGCGAGATGACCACCTCGGCCCGGAGAGCGAGCGCACCGTCAGTGTCCTCGTAGTCGACGACAATCAGGTGTTCCGCGAGACGCTCCGGGAGCTCGTCGCGGCCGCCGTCGGGTTCGACCTCGTCGGGGAGGTCGAGTCGGGGGAGAAGGCGATCGAGGCGGTCGGCGAACTCCATCCCGACCTCGTGGTGATGGACATCGTGATGCCCGGGATCGGAGGCATCGCGGCCGCCGGCGAGATCCAGAGCCGATGCCCGGGGGTGGTGGTGATGCTGATCTCGGTCGAGGATCCGCGGCTCTACCCGGGAGTCGACGCGCTCGGCGATCTGCTCTCGGCACGCAAGCAGGATCTTCGCCCGGCCGAGCTCAGGCGCGCCTGGGATCGCGCGGCGCGGATGAAGGCCACTCAGTAGAAGACCGCAGTCTCGATCCGGGTCCGGGTCGTTGTCTGACCGCAGTCGGAGGAGCTAGTGTCGACCGATGGCGCTACGTGTCGCGATCGCCGACGACAGCTACCTCGTCCGTGAGGGGCTGACAAAGCTGCTCGACGGCGATCCACTGCTGGAGCTGAGCGCGGTGTGCGAGGACACGTACTCGCTGCTCGACGCGGTCGCGCGGGTGGCTCCCCACGTGGTGGTCACCGATATCCGTATGCCGCCGTTTCGCGAGCGGGAGGGCATCCGCCTCGCCGCGGGGCTCCGCGAGACCCATCCCGAGGTCGGGGTCGTCGTCCTCAGTCAGTACGCCGATCCGGTGATGGCGCTCGAGTTGTTCGCCGGCGGGTCCCACGGCCGCGCGTATCTGCTCAAGGAGCGGATCGGGGACCGAAACGAGCTCGTGGAGGCGATCCAGGCGGTCGCCGACAAGCGCTCCGTGGTCGATCCGAAGATCATCGATCTGCTGATCGCCGAGCGTTCCCGGGCGTCGGCTTCCCCACTCGACGAGCTCACCGGACGTGAGCGAGAGGTTCTCGCCGAGGTCGCGACCGGCAAGAGCAATGCGGCAATCGCCGCGCAGCTGTTTCTGACCAAGCGCGCCGTCGAGAAGCACATCAACGCGATCTTCATGAAGCTGAACCTGCGTGAATCCGAGGACATCAGCCGGCGCGTGAAGGCCGCGCTGATCTTCCTCGCCGGCGAGGACGTTCAGCCGGCTCTCCAGGTGCGCTGAGCTCAGCGAGCCGGCCGGCCCGCGTCGAGCGGGATCGAACCGGTGACGGTGGTCCCCCGTCCCGGCTCGGACACGACCGTGATCCTTCCGCCGACGGCGGCGAGGCGTTCCTGGAGGCTGCTGAAGCCGACGCCACATGACGTGGCCGAGGGATCGAAGCCGGCCCCGTCGTCACGGATCTCGAAGCGGAGCGCGCGGTCCCTGTGGACCGAGATCTCCACCCCCGTTGCCCCGTCGGCGTGCTTGCACGCGTTCTGAAGCGCTTCCGAGCACGAGAAGTAGACCGCGGACTCGATCTCCGACGAGAACCGGCTGAGCCCGTCGGCGTGGACGGTGGTCGGAAGCGCGGCGCTGCGAGCGATCGCCCGGAGGGCCTCTCGCAGACCGGTCTGGGCGAGAAACGGCGGATAGACGCCGCTGGCGAATGCCCGAACGTCGTCGATCGTCGCGTCGATCTCCTGTCCGAGCCCACGGATCAGCTCCGCGCCGGCCGGATCGCGATCCTGGAGCTGCCCGGCGGCGAGGCCGAGTTTGACCCGCACCGCGACGAGGCGCTGCTGAGCGCCGTCGTGGAGGTCACGCTCGATCTTCCGGCGCTCGCGATCCTCGGCGGCGATCTGGCGAGCTCGCGACTGCCGAAGTTGGAGCTGTGAGGAACGGAGCTGCCCGCTGAGGTGATCGTTCTCCAGCGCGCCCAGCGCGTAGGACCCGACGGCCTTCATCAGCGCCGGGTCGACCGACAGCGCCGGGTCGTGGAGGATCGCGATCCGCCCGCCGTGGCCGGCCACCTCGGTGATCGCCCGCGCGGGTCCCGGCTGCGGTGGCCCGACGGCCGAGCCCGACTCATCGACCCACGACCCCGACTCGTCGGGGAACGAGTGAAGGATGCTCAGCGCCCGGTCGTGGAGCGCGTCGGCCAGGGCGCGGCGCACATGCTGGGGGGTGTGGCTGGTCGCCGGCAGAGCGCGCGATCCGGTCGAGGGTGTCCGCCGTGTGGACTCGGCGGTACAGCTGGCCTGCCGCGGACGCGAGGGCCACCCCCGGAAGCGCCAGGAGAAAGATCCAGCTCAAGGGCTGCAGCGCCCAGGCTCCGGGCGTGGCCGCGCGAATCACGAAGTAGAACGCCACCGCCGCCGCTTCGAGGACGGCCACCGACGCGATCGGCGAGTACAGCTGGCCGACATGGAGCTCGGCTTGCCGTCGCCGTCGCGTCACGACCGTCGCGACGGCGGCGAACAGGACGACCGTGAGCCCCTCGCGCAGCGGCACGACCACGTCCTGGACCAGCCGGGCCGAGTGCCCGAGCGCGAACGCATTCCCGGGACAGCCGGCGCGGCATGGCGACCACAGGCCAGGCTGGGGGAACTGCGTGATCAGCGCCATTGGGAGGTAGAGCAGACCGAGCAGGCCTGCACCGGCGGCGAACAGCCGGCGGCGGGTCGTGTCCGTCAGTCGCCCGGATGGGTAGCTCAGCAACAGGTAGACGATCGCCAGCTGGGCGAACCACTGGCTCAAGCGTCCGACGCTGTAGAGGGCGGAATTGCCCGACGCCGAGAGCGCCGACAGCGACCACACGAGACCGGCGATGATCAGCGCGAGCGCGAATCGGGGTTCGTAGGTCCGACTGAGGTCGGACAGGCCGATGCTGAACATGATTCCGGCGCCGATCAGGAACACCGGCATCGCGACGGCGCGTGTACCGACGGGTGCGGCCAGCAGCACGACCGTGACGCCGGCCAGCGTCAGCAGGCAGACGGGCAGCGCAACCGCGAGCGCCGGCGGTCGGGCCGGCCGCCGACGGATCCAGCCACTCAGCTCGGCCGGGGCGAACTCGGTCACGGCCCCGCCGGCCGGTGGAGTGGGTGGAAGGGAACCATCACGGCGCGGTCTCCTGGCGCTTAGGCCCGTAGCTCCAGCTGGTCGGCACGAAGCTTCTGCGGCCACCCTGTGACCCCGGTAACCCGTTCCGCTGTCAAGCAAGCAACCGCGCCCGTGAGCTTGCTCACGAGCTCGGTCCCGGACGCCAGTCTAGGGTCGGGCCTGATGCCCGCGCGATGGGGGAAACTACTGACCCGGGCGCCCGGCGGCCCGGCTATTCAGGGGCGTCAGCCGCGCAACGGAAGCCGAGGTTCCCCGTAGAGGACTCGGGCTCGTTGCCCTGGCGGGCCGCGACGCGGTAACGCCGGCAGTACGACGAGTGGCACAGGTGGGACCCGCCTTTCTGCACCCTGTGCGACCCGGTTGGCGGTCCAGCCGGATCGAGCCGGCGGTCGTGATCACGAAATGCGGGGTGAAACCAGTCCGCGGTCCACTCCCAGACGTTGCCGGTGGCGTTGTGCAGGCCGTAGCCGTTCGGGGGAAAGGCATCCACCGGACAGGTGCCCAGGTAGCCGTCGTCAAGGGTGTTCTCGAGCGGGAACCGCCCCTGCCAGACGTTCATGCGGTGTTCGCCTCCGGGCTCGAGCTCGTCACCCCACGGGAACACGGCGCCCGACAGACCACCACGGGCTGCGAACTCCCATTCGGCCTCCGTCGGGAGTCGTTTCCCCGCCCACGTGCAGTAGCTGACGGCGTCGTTGAACGAGACCTGGACGACCGGATGATCCGCGCGCTCGGAGATGTCCGAGTGCGGTCCTTCAGGGTGTCGCCAGTCCGCCTCGTAGACCTGCCGCCACCACGGCGCGGCTGCGACCGCACGCGTCTCCGGGAAATCATCCGGGAGCAGCCCGCCGAACACGAACGACCAGCCGAACCGCTCGGCCTCGGTGACGTATCCGGTGGCGGCGACGAAGGCATCGAACTCGGTGTTCGACACCGCGCACGTGTCGATCATGAACGGGGAGATCTGCACCTCCCGAGGGCTCTCCCCATCGTCGGGGTAGCTCCACGGATCGTCGGAGCCGATGATCGTGATCCCGCCGCCGAGCGCGACCATGCCGCTCGTCGAGGTGTGCGCGGAACGGTCGATCGGCACGGCGGCCACAGGGGCGTCGGGACGGGTTCCCCGCGACGGGCTGCAGCAGCCACCGGGTTGCGGGCCGGACTCGTCCATGCCCGTAGCAAACACCATCGAGATCAACCGCCCTCACCCGAACGGGGTGATCCAACGGCCGTGGCGGGCGCCGCCGGCGTGATCGCCCCGCGGGTCCGGTGGACCGCGACCGGGACGCTCTCCATCGGCGGGAGCTCAGTCCGCTTGTGGGATCCGTACCATCGGGCGTAGCGATCGGCCAACGGCGCGGCCGAGAGCCCGTGGAGCAGCACCGAGAGTCCGATCGTGGCGTACGTCGTCAGCAGGATCGTCTGGACATGCGGAAGCCGTGACTGCTCGACGACGATCACAGCGAACACGATCGACGCCAGGCCGCGCGGCCCGAACCATCCCGCGAAGGCAACCGTCGGGCGGCGGGCGCCCATCCCCAGCATCGCGATCGCCACCGGAAGCATGCGGACCACCGTCAGGCTGAGCACGGCGTAGGCGGCGATGCTCCAGCTCAGGTGGGCGAGCGTCGGGCCGAGCAGGACCGCGCCGAAGGTGAGGAACGTGACACCGTCCAGCAGCGCGCCGAGTGCCTCGCTCACCCCGGACATCTCGTCCGACTCTCGGACGAGGCCTCCGAACAGCATCCCGGCCAGGAACGCGGCGATGAATCCCGATCCGCCCAGCGCCGACGCCACGCCGTAGGCGAGCGCGGCTCCCGCAACGGGGATCAGCGGCAGCCAGGCCTCCGCGATCAGTCTCCGCGGGCGCCCAATCCTCACGACGGCGGCGACGAGCAGCCCGGCGCCCGCTCCGCCCAGAATCCCATAGCCGATCTCCTCGGCCACGATCGTGATCGCGTGGTGGCCGCTGGCGATCTGCGACTCGATGTCGGCCGCCGCGAGGACGATGAACAGCAGCGGGACGCAGATGCCGTCGTTGAGGCCGCTCTCGACATTGAGACCCTGGCGGATCCTGGACGGCAGCCGCGGGTCGGTCACGACGGCCTGGCCGAGCGCCGCGTCGGTGGGCGCCAGCAGGACGGCGAGGACGAGCGCCTCGGTGATCGACAACTGCGTGAACAGGATCGCGGCCACACCGGCGCCGAGGGCGATCGTCAGGGGAAGCCCGAGCCCGAGCAGCCGGAGGGGGAGCACGTACTCGCGGCGAAGGGCATCGAGCCGGATCCGCGACGCGTCGGCGAACAGGACGAGGGCGAGAGTGGCCTCGGCGAGCGTGCGAACCAGCTTCGCCGGTCGGTGAGGCGTTGACCTCGCCCGTGACCTCGGGCCCGACCAGCACTCCGATCCCGACGACCACCATCGGCGCCGTCACGGGCGTGCCGGACAGTCGGCGGGACACGGCCGCGACGGCCAGCAGGGCGAGCGCGACGATGGCCAGTGACCACTTCACGAGCGTCCGAGCGTAGGTCCCCGGTGCCCGTCCCGCATCGTCTCAATCGGGTGAGCGGCGGGGTTGTCGTGTCAGCCTCCGGCGTTGGTCGTGCCAACCCCATTGCCACGCCCTCGGCGCTCTGGGACCGTCGGGTTCTCGCGCCATCAGTGTGCACATGCGTCCAGCCCGAAACCCGAGGTCGAGATGAGCAAGCCGTTCAAAGGGATGATCAACGTCGACATCCGCGACTCGGTTCCTGACTGGGCGCCGTTCGAGCCCCCGAAGGCACCCGACGGCGCGCCAAGCGTCCTCTACATCGTGCTCGACGATGTCGGGTTCTCGGCCTTCGGCTGCTACGGCGGCCCCGTGGAGACGCCGAATATCGATCGGATCGCCGGCAACGGCATCCGCTACACGCAATGGCACACGACCGCCCTGTGCTCGCCCACCCGGTCCTGCCTGCTGACCGGGCGCAACCACACGCGCAACAGCATGGCCTGCATCACCGAGGCCGCGATCGGGTTCCCGAACGCGAGCGGGACGATTCCGCCGGAGAACGGGATGCTGCCCGAGATCCTCGGCGAGCTCGGCTGGAACACGTACATGACGGGCAAGTGGCACCTCTGTCCGACCGATGAGATGCACCTCGCCTCGACGCGGCGCAACTGGCCGACCGGGCGCGGTTTCGAGCGCTTCTACGGCTTCCTCGGGGCCGAGACCAACCAGTGGCATCCCGACCTCGTCTATGACAACCATCCCGTCGACCAGCCCTGTCAGCCGGAGGACGGCTACCACCTGACCGTGGACCTCACCGACAGGGCGCTCGAGTTCATCCAGGACGCCAAGGCCGTCGCGCCCGACAAGCCGTTCTGCCTGTACTACGCGCCCGGGGCGTGCCACGCGCCGCACCAGGTCCCGAAGGAGTGGATCGACAAGTACAAGGGCCAGTTCGACATGGGCTACGAGGCGATGCGCGAGCAGACGCTCGCCCGCCAGAAGAAGCTCGGCATCGTCCCGGAGGACACGGAGCTGCCGCCGATCAACCCGATCGGGACCCCGCAGGACCGCAAGGGCCCGAAGGGACAGCCGTTCCCGGCCCTGGACTTCACCCGCCCGTGGGCATCTCTCTCCGAGGACGAGCGCAAGCTGTTCTGCCGCATGGCCGAGGTGTACGCCGGCTTCCTGGCGCACGCCGACAACCAGATCGGCCGCCTGCTCGCGTACCTCGAGGAGACCGAGCAGCTCGAGAACACGATGATCGTGCTCGTCTCCGACAACGGCGCGAGCGGCGAGGGGGGGCCGAACGGGTCCCTCAACGAGAACAAGTTCTTCAACGGCGTCCCGGACGACATCGAGACCAACCTCGCGATGATCGACGAGCTCGGGGGCCCGAAGACGTACAACCACTACCCCAACGGCTGGGCGATGGCCTTCAACACGCCGTTCAAGATGTGGAAGCGCTACGAGTTCAACGGCGGCAGCTCAGACCCGTGCATCATGTCCTGGCCTGCGGGGATCAAGGCCCGCGGTGAGATCCGTCACCAGTACCACCACGCGATCGACGTGACACCGACGATTCTCGACTGCCTCGGCGTCGAGCCGCCCGAGGTGATCAAGGGCAACGTCCAGAGCTCCTTCGACGGGATCAGCATGCGCTACAGCTTCGACGAGGCATCGATCCCCACCGCCCGAGCGACGCAGTTCTATTCGATGCTCGGCTCACGGGCGATCTGGCACGAAGGATGGAAGGCCGTCAGCACGCATCCCACGGTCGCCGGGTGGAGTGAGTTCAACGACGACACGTGGGAGCTCTACCACGTCGAGACCGACCGCGCGGAGTTCCACAACCTGGCCTCCGAGCAGCCGGACCGGCTGCGCGAGATGATCAACCTGTGGTTCCTGGAGGCCGGCCAGAACGGCGCGTTTCCGCTCGATGACCGCTCGCCGATCGAGATCCTCAACACGCCACGGCCGCAGCTCACCAGCCCGCGCAACCGCTACCGGTACTTCCCGGGCGTCGCCGAGGTCCCCGAGGCGCAGGCGGTCAACATTCGCAACCGCGACTTCATCGTCGGTGCGTGGGTCGACATCCCGGAGCCCGGTGCGGCCGGCGTGCTGTTCGCGCACGGCTCGCACTTCGGCGGCCACACGCTGTATGTCAAGGACAACCGGCTCCACTACGTCAACAACTTCGTCGGCATGGACGAACAGAAGATCGTGGCCGGAAAGGACCTGCCGGTCGGCGACAACCTGATCCTGTCGGCCGAGTTCGTCAAGGACAGCGAGGATGCGCCGGGGGTCGTCTGCTCCGGCATCCTCTCGCTCTACTACGGCGAGGACAAGGTCGGCGAGGGACGGATCAAGACACAGCCGGCGGCATTCGGGCTGACCGGGTCCGGGCTGACGGTCGGGCGCAGCCTCCACGCGATCACCTACGACTACCCGGGCGAGCGCACGTGGACCTTCACCGGCGGGAAGATCCACTTCGTGGCCGTCGACGTGAGTGGTGAGGCGTACGTCGACCTCGAGCGCGAGGCCGCCGCGATGATGGCCCGCGAGTGAGCGAGGCCGTCACGCCGCCGTCTCATTCGTCGGCGCCGAAGTCGTAGCCGATCGCAGATGCGAGCCGCGGGGCGCCCGAGACGACCCGGGCCAGGCCCACTGCCGGGGCCACCGCGGCGAGGACCGCGACGAGCTCGGAATCGGTCGCGCCGGCCTCGCGTGCGCTCTCGACCGTGGACCGCAGCGATGGCGTCGAGGCCCCGAGGGCGAGCAGAGCACCGAGCCTGACGAGCAGATCCTCCTTCGGCTTCAGTGTCGGCGCGTCGAGCGCTTTACGTCGCCCGGCGAGGACCCACTCGACCGACTCCTCATCGTTGAGTGCCAGCCGGCGAAGAAGGCGTTCGACATCGTCCACGCAGCGACCCTACGACGGCGCTGACGGCGGGCATCCTCCCAAATGGGTGACGATCGCGGTTCGCGTGGTGGTGTGCGCCCCCCCGGAAGACTCCGGTGCGCCTCCTTGCCCGAGCGAGCGCGATGCGGGACAACCAAAAGGTCCGATAAAGACGTCCTGCGCCGATGCCAACCGCCCAAGCCGCTGCACTGATCCACCGCCGGCCGGCGGGGTGGCTGGCGGAACCCGATGCGCCCCGGACCGTGCTGACGAGCGCCCCGCCCCCGGGGCGTGCGCCGGGGTCCGTGCGACGGTCCGCGCTGGTCAACCGCCTGAGCAGCCCCGGCGGAGCGCCGCTGGCTCTGATCGTCGCGCCGCCAGGGTTCGGGAAGACGAGCCTGCTCACGGAGTGGGCCGAATGCGACGGGCGGCCGTTCGTGTGGCTCGTGCCCGAACCGGGATCCCGATCGGACGGCGGACTCGTGGTCGCGGATGTGATGCGTGGTCTCGACGCGGTCGGGGGCGGCGTTGTCGTCCTCGACGATGCTCAGCTTCTCCCCACGGAGGTTCTCCGCGAGTTGGTCGAGGCCGTCCTTGAGGAGCTTCCGGCCGGCGCGGTGTTCGCAATCGCGTCCCGGACCGAACCGCCGCTGCCGATCGGGCGCCTGCGCGCACACCGGACGATCACCGAGGTGCGGATGGCCGATCTCGCGATGAACTCCGAGGAGGCCGGCGAGCTCATGCGCGAGGCCGGACACGAGCTCGACGAGGCGGGGCTTCAGGCACTCGTGTGCACCACCGGGGGATGGCCCGTGGCGCTGTATCTGGCGGCGCTGTCGCAGGATCGGTGCCTCGCCGACGTGGGCCCGGTGAGCTTCCGCGGCGACGATCACCTCCTGGCCGAGTACCTGCGGGACGAGGTTCTCGGCGCGCTGCCGGCGGACCTCCGGAGCTTCCTGCTCTGCACGTCGGTCCTCGATGAGCTGACCGGCGCCGCGTGCGACGCGGTGCTCGCGGGCCACGGATCGGTGGCGACCCTCAGCGCGCTCGCCCGCGAGACTGAGCTGCTGACGCCACTCGACCCGGCGCACCGCTCCTACCGGTGGCACCCGCTGTTCCGGGAGGCTCTCCGTGGGGAGCTGCGGCGTACCGCCGGTGTCCGCGAACGACGCCTGCACGATCGGGCCGGTGTGTTCTACGCCGCCCGGGGGCAGTCCGAGCGCGCGATCGAGCACGGCTGCGCCGCCGCAGACGCGGACCGCGTTGGCGAGCTGCTCTGGCGGCACCTGATCCCGCTTCAAACGACAAGTGGCAGCAAAGCCGTCCGCGGATGGCTCTCAGGGTTCGGGGACGCCCAGATCGCCGAGCACCTGGCGCTCACGCTCTGCGCGGCCCACAGTCGCCTCGCCGCCGGCGACCTCCAGACCGCGGAGCGGTGGGCCGAGTGCGCCCGCGCCCAAGCACAGGAGCTCGACCCCGGTAGCCGGCCGCCGTCGACGGAGACGGGCATCGCCGTGATCGATGCCACGGCTGCCCGAGCCGGAGTGGAGACGATGCGCGCGGTCGCACGGCGTGCCGCCGAGGCCGAACCGGGAATGAGCGCGTGGAAGCCGAGCTGCCTCTCGCTGTGGGGAATCGCCGAGCACCTGCGGGGCGATCACCAGGCCGCGGTGCCGCTGCTCGAGCGGGCCGTCATCCTCGCCGGGGAGACGGCGCCGGCGGCTGCCGCCCTCGCGCTCGCCCAGCGCACGATGATCGCCCTCGAACAGCAGGACTGGGTCCTCGCCGGCGAGCTCGCCGATCAGGCTGTCGCCGTTCTCGTCTCCCACCGCTTGGAGGCGGAGCCGACGAGTGCGCTGACGTTTGCCGCGGCCGCGGCCGCCTGCGCCCACGAGGGGCGGATCGATGAGTCACGCCGGGCGCTGCGGGCCGGAGCCGATCTCCTCGCAGCCAACCATGACCTCGCGCCGTGGTACGGCGCCGAGGCCAGCATCCTGCTTGCCTACGGATCGCTGTGGCTCGGTGACGTCGTCGGAGCGCGGACCCGGCTCGCGCAGGCCTCTCGGTTCGCCCGCCGGATGACCGGCGCCGCCGTCTTCAAGCGCTGGTTCGACGAGGCGTGGGCGGCGATGGACGACCTCGCTGAGGAGGCGTTGAGCGGCGCGTCGGCGCTGACCATCGCAGAGCTCCGCGTTCTGCGCTTCCTCCCGAGCCACCGGTCCTTCCGGGAGATCGCCGCGCAGCTCGGCGTCTCAGCCAACACGGTCAAGACCCAGGCCCACGCCGTGTACCGCAAGCTGGGCTCGGCCTCACGCTCGGAGGCCGTCGAGAGCGCCCGGGCCGCGGGCCTGCTCGGCCACTAGATCTCGGCCGGGGCGTCGAGGTCGAGCGCCAGCGCCAGCCTGGAGGCGCCGACGGCCAGCTGCGCGGAACCGGCGACAGGGGCGGCCGTCAGCAGCACCGCGACGACCGCGTCGATCCCGGCGCCGGTGGCCTCGGCGAGATCGACCGCCCAGCGCAGGGTCGTCGTCGTTGCGCCGGTCGCGAGCAGCGCGCCCAGCGCGACGAGCGTCCGGGTCCTGCGCTCGAGCGTCTCCTCCCCGCGCGATGACGGCGCGAGCACCGACCGGAGCGCGGCCTCGTCGCCGGCCGCGAGGTGACGGAGCAGCTCGCCGGGTTCGCCCACCATCTAGGTGCTCAGTAACGCCTGCTTGGCCGCGTCGTACTCGCTCGCGGTGATCGCCCCGCTCGATTGGAGCGCGGCGAGCCGTTCGAGCTGATCCGGGATCGATTGCTGATGGCCGGCCGTCTCACGTGGAGTCTCGTGGCGCCGCTCCCGGAACGCCGTCCAGCGTGCGCGGATCGCCGCGATCGCCTCGCCCCTCTGGGCATCCGGGAATTCTCGCGCTGTCTGGCGCCGCAGGACCTCGGTTGCGAACATCGCGAGGGCGAGGAACACGATGACCCCGACCGGAGTCCCGGTCGCCGGGATCGGATCCCAGATGAACACCAACAGCATCACCCCGGCCGTCGTCGCGAACGCGCCGAGTGGCTGCTCGCGTAGGAACGGGGCGAACGCTCGCCTCGTCACCACGGCCGGATGCGCCGGGCCGGCGAACCAGGCGGCGACGACGAACACGACGCCGATCAGCACGAACGCACTCGCGATCTGGCCGAGGATCTGGGTCGCGATCGTCACGACGGCACGGATCGTCGGTTGCAGCGAGGCGTCGTTGGTCAGCGAGGTGCTGAGCTGCGACTCGAGGACCGCCCGCCCGGCGATGCCGATCACCCCGGCGAGCACGACCGCGAACCCGACGGTCATCAGCGTCCTCCGTCGGTGCCCGCGAGCCAGCGCGATTGCCGCGGCGTAGAGCAGCGGCACGAGGATCGTCAGCCACAGCGCCAGGCTCTTCACCGCGTTCCCTGCGTCCTGGACGAGCCTGAGCTGGCTGGAGCGGAAGACCGTGAGCGTCGCGATGCTCGGCGGCAGCTTGGAGCTGATGTCCGCCGGCAGCCCGAGACGCGAGGCGATGTTGCCCACGATCGAGGAGAGCTTGAGGGTGACGACGCCGTTGTTGACGCCCACCGCCCCCTTGCCTCCGTTGACGATCGCGATGAACGTCTGGTCCGCCGCGCGGTTCGCCGTCCCCCACAGAGCCTGCACCCGGGGGCGGCTGAGGGCGAGCTCGACGCCCTGGACGGCGACGTTGCGCAGGGCGCCGGCGGCGGGCCCGGCGAGCGGCTCGAGCTTGGTCGGCAGCCCGGACTTGATCACGCCGGCGACGTTGACGTTGGCGTACAGCTGGTCGGTCAGATAGTTCGCGGTGGCGCTGCGGATGTCGCTGTTCTGGAGCAGCTGGGTACTCGTCGTCTCCCAGTTGTCCGGGTTGAACAGCAGGCGGTTGGCCCAGATCGACAGCATGCCGACCACAGCGAGAAGGGTGGTGAACGCGATCAGGGCGTCGATGGCGATCAGCCGCCCGCGGGAGATCACGGCTTTGTCGGGCGCGGCTGTGTCAGGCGCGGCTCCGTGGGGCGCTGCGGGGGTCTCATCATCGGTGGCCACGGTGTGCAGCGTCGCGCCGGTCATGCGGGACGACATCGTCCCTTTCGGGTGAAACCGGACCCACCACGAGCGACCAACTGCTGCCGCAGCGTGCACGATTGACGTCGGCCCGGCGGGGCAAATCGAACACGCTGCCCCGCGTCCGGCGTCATGCGAAATGGAGCTAGCCGGACTCGAACCGGCGACCTCCTGGGTGCGATCCAGGCGCTCTCCCAACTGAGCTATAGCCCCGTGTGGCGGCGAGTGGCCGCGGACAGGCACCCCCAGTGTAGGGCTCCGGGAACGCCTCCGGCAACGGGGCTACTCGGTCTCCAGCGCCCGCGCGCGCGGGCGCGATGGGCCAGCGCTTGCCGTTCTGGCGATTCCGGCCGATACGCTGGATCATCCGGCGCACCAGGCCTCGTGCGCCGTGGCCGGGGAGAGACATGAGCTTTCGGAAGCGCCTGACCACCTTCTTCGTCCTGATCGTCGTCCTGCCGATGATTGCGGTCGGTGCCCTGGTGTTCCGGCTGATCAGCGACAGCCAGCAGGGCAAGACGGACGCGCGGGCGAGCGGCCTGGCCAGCTCGGTGGCGAGCGTCTACCTCCAGCAGGCCGATGCCGCCCGCGCCGACGCGCGGACGATCGCGCGCCAGTTGAGCACCGCGCCGGCGAACACGGTCGTCACCCGGCTCACGGTGCTGCTGCCCCAGGCCGGCCTCGCACGGGTCGTCGTGACCCTGGGCGGCCACCGCGTCGCCGACGTCGGCGACGGCACCGCGATCGCCCCTGGGACGGCGCGGGTCCGGTCGCGCCGCCGCCCCGACCTCACCGTGTCGGCCTCCGCCCTGACGGCCGCGGACTACGTCGCCGGCTTCGCCCGCGCCGCCGGGACCGAGGTCGTCGTCACGCGCGGGAGCCACGTCGTCGCGGCCACGCTGCACGCGCCGCGGCGCCTCAGCCTGCCCGTGCGGGGGACGGTCCAGCTCGGGGGAGTCGCGTACCGCGTCATCACTCAGTTGCTCCCGGACTTCAACGGCACGCGGCTCGCCGTCACGGTGCTCTCGGACCCCCGGGCGACGGGAGGCTCGACCACCGGCAGTCGCCTCGTGGCGCTGATGATCATCATCGGCTTCCTGCTGCTCGCCGTGGCCTTCGCGCTGCTCTCCTCGCGCGCGCTCCAGGGTCAGCTGCTGCGTTTCCTCCAGGCCACCCGGCGGCTCGGAAGCGCGGACTTCTCCTCGCCGGTTCCGATCGAGGGCGGCGACGAGTTCGCGGCCCTCGGCGTCGAGTTCAACAACATGTCCCGCCAGCTCGACGAGCGACTCCAGGCGCTCACCGCGGCGCAGGCCCGCCTCCGTGACGCGGTCACGCGGATCGGCGACGCGTTTGCGCACAACCTCGACCGCCAGGGCCTGGCCCGGCTCGCGCTGCACACCGCAATCGACGCGGCCCAGGCCGACAGCGGCCGCATCTCGATCCGCTCGGAGGCGAGCGGGGCGCTCACCGAGGCCGCCCGCGAGGGCGAGCTCCACGGCCTCCAGGAGCCCGTGCTCGAGGCCGAGCGTGAGGCCATGCACCGTGATGAGATCGTCGAGCCCGCGACCGACGGCGAGCGGGACCACCACGTGCTCGCGGCCAGCCTCGGGCGGATCGAGGGAAGCGACCGCAGCCGGGGCGTGATCACCGTGGTCCGCCGCGGGGAGCCGTTCTCCGACGAGGATCGCGCGCTGCTGCGGACGCTCGCCGCGCAGTCCGCGCTGGCCCTGGAGAACGTCGATCTCCACTTCCAGGTCAGCCGGCAGGCCGTCACCGACGAGCTGACCGGCCTCGCCAACCACGGCCGGTTCCAGGACCGGCTGAGCGCCGAGTTCGACGGTGTGCGCCGGTACGGCTACCCGGTGGCGCTGATCATGGTCGACATCGACAACTTCAAGTCCGTCAACGACACCTACGGCCATCAGCAGGGCGACCGGGTCCTCAGGGAGGTCGCCCGGGTGCTGCAAGATTCCTCCCGCGAAACCGACACCCCTGCTCGCTACGGTGGCGAGGAGATGGCCCTGATCCTCCCCCACACCGAGATCGAGGGCGCGTTCGCCATCGCCGAGCGCGTCCGCCAGACGATCGCCGCGCTGCGGGTGCGCCGGCTCGACGGCGGAGAACCCCTGCAGATCACCGCCAGCCTCGGGGTCTGCCTCCCGCACCGGCGGCGACAAGGACGAGCTGATCGCCGAAGCCGACGCGGCCCTGTACCGCGCCAAGCGGGAGGGCAAGAACCGGACCCTGCGCGCGCACTCAACGGCTGCGAACGTGGGCGTCGGCGAGTAAGGTTCGGTAGGCCATGGGTCTGTTGGACGACGCGATCCGCGAGCACCTCGATCTCAAGCGCCGTCGCGGTGCCGATCCGGGGGAGGTCGAGCGTGCCGAGCGCGAGGCCCTCGGCCCCGTACGACGGGGTCCAGAGCCGATGACGGCCGATGATGCCGAGGCCGCCGGGGTCCCGTACGACGAGGGTGAGGAGGCCGGCGGGCTGCCCTACGACGCCCACGCCGACGAGGCCTGGGACGACGAGTACGACGAACCGGAGGGCGAGGAGCGCCGCGCCGACCCCGAGGCCACCGAGCTGCTGCGGGTGCCGCCGCGCTCCGAGCCGCGGCCCGAGCCCGATCTGTCCTACGACGACGAGGACGACGATCCCTTCGCCGACGAGCCGGTGGGGGAGGAGACGCAGGTCCGCGAGCGACCGGCCGACGATGCCCCGCCGCCGCCCGAGCCCGCCGCCCGCACCCCGGAGCCGGTCGCCGCGCCGGACCCGGAGCCCGATGATCTGCTGATGGACGACGAGCTGTTCGCCGATCCGCCCGCCCGGCGGAGCGAGAGCGCCGGCGACGAGACCGTGGAGTACCACGTCGAGGACGCGCTCGCCGAGGAGGGACACGCCGAGGAGGGACACGCCGAGGGCGAGGACCCGCTCGAGGAGACGCCGGAGTTCCTCCAGGACACCCCGGATCACGATCGCCTGTGGTTCGAGCAGCGCCCGCCGCGTGACTTCGACTTCGACAAGTAGGTCCGCGCCGGGGAGGTGACCGCGGCCGCGGGCCGGCGATGGTCCGCGCGCGACCCACCGCCCTCAAGCGCCCACCGCGGTGCGCCGATAGGTCGACGACGGGCCATCTCGTCGTTCCATGGCTGCGCTTCCCACGTCCCCGACCGCCGTCCTGCGAGGCAGGTTCACCGAGCGGCACGCCACGCGTCTGCTGTGGCGAGCCGGCTTCGGCCCGCGCCCCGGCCAGGCACGCCGTCTCGCCGCGCTCGGCCTCGAGGGCGCCGTCGCCTCGCTCACCCGTCCGCGCGGGCCGGGCCGCCTGATCGGAGCCCCTCCGCACGACGCTCACCATCAGCCGCTCGACCCGATCAACGTCTGGGGCCACGACCACTGCTGGTGGTTCGACCGGATGATCCGCTCCGAGCACTCGCTGATCGAGCGGATGACGCTCGTCTGGCACAGCTGGTTCGCGACCTCGCAGGAGGCCTCCACGCAGGCACTGATGCTCGGACAGAACCGGATGATGCGGGCCCGCGCGCTCGGGAACTTCCATGACTTGCTCGTCAACGTGACCAAGGACCCGGCGATGCTGCTGTGGCTCACCGGGGTCGAGAACAACAAGTACAACCCGAACGAGAACTACGCCCGCGAGGTGATGGAGCTGTTCACGCTCGGAGCCGATCGCGGGTACACCCAGCGCGACGTGCGCGAGCAGGCGCGGGCGCTCACCGGCTTCACCAACGACTGGTCCGACAGCTCGGGGCCGACCAACTTCCGATTCGACCCGACCCTCCACGACCCCGGGGTCAAGGTCATCTTCGGCCGTCGGGGGCGGTTCAGCTGGCTCGACACCTGCCGCCTCTGCGTCTCGCATCCCGAGCATCCCCGGTTCATGGTGTCCAAGCTGTGGGGGTACTTCGTCGGCGCCCCGATTCCGCGCCGGGATCTGGCCGCGCTGACCGGGGTCTACCGGCGCAGCGGATACGCCGTGCGCCCGCTTGTCGAGGCGATCCTCCGCCACCCGCTCTTCTACGACGGACCGCGGATGGTCATCCCACCCGTCGTCCACGCCGCCGGCATGCTCCGGGCGCTGCGCCGCACGGTCACCACCGACGCGTGGTCGTGGATCTCCGAACAGTCCGGCCAGCGGCTGTTCCTGCCTCCGAACGTCGCCGGCTGGGACTACACGCGCTGGCTCGACACGTCCCGGTGGGCCGGTCGCTTCACCGCCGTCACCTACGCGATGGACGGCGTCACCCTTGACACCAACACCCGGCACTACGACGTCCACGAGAGCCCGCAGCAGGCGGTGCAGAAGGCGCTCGCCCTGTGGGACCACCCGGCGCTCTCGTCGGCGACGAGAGACAACCTGCTCGCCTTCGCCCGCCGCGCCCAGCACGGGATCACGGCCGACTGGGAGCAGGTCACCTACCGGATCCTGCGCCAGAACGGGCTCCGTGCGCTCATCCCCACGACCCCCGACTGGCAGACCTGCTGATGCCCTCACGCCGTGAGCTCTGCTGCCGGGGCTTCGCCCAGACCGAGGCGCTGCGTGCCTCGCTGCAGGGCGGAAGCGCCTCCCCGCGTGAGTGGGACCCCCGGATGCCGCTCCCCGCGGGGACCGGGATCGATCGCCGCCGGTTCCTCGCCGGAGCGGCCGGCGGCCTGCTGGCGGTGTACGGCGCGGGCCGCCTCGGACTCGGGCCCGCGGTGTTCGAGGATGGGATCGCGCAGGCCGCCGCCGGTCCGCGGGCGCCGGTCCTCGTCTCGCTGTTCGTGCCCGGCGGCCTCGACGCGCTGTCGGTGCTCGCGCCGGCGACCGACCCCACCTACCGCCGCCTGCGTCCGACGCTCGCCGTGGCACCCGGCGGCGGCGAGCCGTTCGCCGAGGACCCCACGCTCCGCTGGCACCCGTCGGCGGCGGCGCTGGCCGGCCTGCACGCCGCCGGCAAGCTCACGGTGTTCCCCGCGATCGCCTACACCGACCCGGACATGTCCCACTTCACCTCCCGCCACTACTGGGAGGTCGGCGCCCTCGACACCCGCGCCACGACCGGTTGGCTCGGCCGCTACCTCGATCAGGTCGGTTCGTCGACCAACCCGCTCCAGGGCCTGTCGCTCGACAGCGGTCTCAACCCGGTGCTCGCCACAGCCACGAATCCGATCGCCGCGATCGACACCCCGGAGGCATTCCAGCTCTGGCTCGAGGGAGTGTGGGGGGACGTGTTCGAGTGGACGCTCGACGCCGCCGCATCGCTGGGAGCGCACCAGCGCCGCTCGAGCGACCTCGCGATCGCGCAGGTGGCCGAGGCGGCCTCGGAGGTCGGCGACGTCCGCACCGCGTTGGCTCCCTTCCGCAAGGCCGACGGCAGCGCGGCGTACACGACCCCGGTCTCCTACCCCAGCACGAGCGATGGGGACCTCCCGAAGCGCCTCGCCGGCCTGGCCGCGATGATCGCGGGCGGGGTGCCGCTGCACTGCGTCGCGCTCATGGCCGACACCCAGTTCGACACCCACTCCGCGCAGGCGCAGACGTTCGATCCGGGGGTGAAGCTGGTGGCCGAGTCGCTGAAGGCCTTCCAGGCCGACCTCGAGGCGCGCGGGATCGCCGACCGGGTGCTCGTCCACGTGTGGTCGGAGTTCGGCCGCCGCCCGGAGGAGAACGGTTCGAAGGGGACCGACCACGGCACGGCCGGGATCTCACTGCTGATGGGCTCACGCGTCCGGGGCCAGATGGTCGGCGAGTGGTCGGGGTTGAACCGCCTTGATAAGGACGGCAACGCTCTGGCCAACACCGACTTCCGGGGCCTGTACTGCTCGCTGCTCGAGCAGTGGCTCGGCCACGATGCCGCCGCGGTGATTCCGGGTGCGCGGTCCCTTCCCCGCTACGCCCTGCTGCGATGAGACGCTGGCTCGTGCTCATCCCGGCGTTCGTGCTCGCCATCCTGCTCCCGGTCGCCGGGCCGGCCCACGCCGGGCGGCCGAAGCCGAAGCCGACGCGCAAGCCGCCCGCGCGGATGCTCGTCTACACGCAGGAGTGGTCGGTGTGGTCCTCACGGGGAAGCGTGCCCGCCGGTGGGGTCTCGGTCCAGCTCTGGAACCGTGGTCAGGACGCCCACGACCTGCGCGTCGCGCGGCTCGGCGCCCACGGCGCCCTCGGCCATGTCCTCGGTGCCGTGCGGAAGACCGGCTCGGGGGGGATCACGTCGGCGTCGTGGCACCTGCGGGCCGGGGTCTACGAGCTCTACTGCTCGCTCCCCGGCCACCGGGCCCACGGGATGCACGCCCGGCTCGTCGTGCGCTGAGTCAGGCGGCCCTGCGCTCCGAGGGCGCCGGGACCCGGCTGGGTGGCCGCAGGCTGGGTGGGCGTCGGCTCGGCAGCCTCGACCGCCACGGCGTCGACGAGCGCCTTCAGCTCTGCGACGTCGATCTCGATCGTCTGGCCGGTCGCGTCGACCTCCACGCCGCGTCCGAGCGCGAGCGCCGGCGCGGGCATGCGCCCCGGGAAGGGCCAACGGGCCCGGAGCTCGGCTTCACCAGCGCCCGCAGCGACACCTGCGCGCCGCGCTCTCCCCACTCGACGGCGAAGTGACCCTCGAGCCAGCGCCCGACCACACGACGACGAGCAGCACCACGCCGACCACGAACAGGAGCAGGGTCCAGATCGAGTTGCCGGCGACGGTCGCGGCGAGAACGATCAGCGGCACGCCGATGAGGACCGCGCACCCGCGGGCGGGCGAGCTCCGACCCAACTGCCCGAGAACGGTGCCGAGCCGGTCCAGACGATCCTGCCCCGTCGGCCGTCGGTGGCCTCGTCCATGGCTTCTGGATTGCCGAAATGCAGGGCATCCAAACCCGGCCGGTGAGCCCGAGGGACCGTTCTTCGATCCCCGGCCGACCATCTAGACTCGGCCCTCCCAGGGGCCATAGCTCAGCTGGGAGAGCGCCTGCTTTGCAAGCAGGAGGTCGCCGGTTCGATCCCGGCTGGCTCCACTGAGAGCAAGCCCAGCTAGTTCGAGGTTTTCTACGTGCCGCGCTGGCTCGCATGACGCTTGATGCGGCAACTTGGCTGCGCTTTGGCTGCGTAACGATCTCCGCCGCGCCGCCAGGCATCGAGATCGGTGGGTCGAAACCACAGCTTGCAGCCGGGACCGTCCTGCTCGAACGGGATCGCTCGTGCGGCGGTGTACTTATGCAGCGCGTTCCGGGTGATCCCGAGATACCCAGCAGCACCGCTTGCGTCCAGCCAGCCATCTGGCGGAGGATCGGGCGGGGCGATTCGGACGGCAAGCCTTGACGCGAGTCGGTCGGCCAGCGCGTCGAGCGCAGCATCATCCAATCCCGCGACGATGGCCGGCAAGTTGAGCGCTCATGCCGCTGCCCCAAACGTGGCCTCGACTCGCGTCTCCCAGACTTCATAGCTCTCATCTGGAAGCGGCCGAATGGCGGCGGCGGAGTCCCCCGAAACCTCCGTCGCTGCGGGCGGTGTCACGGTGTCAGGTGTCAGGTGTCAAACCCCTAGGGTCTGCCACCGTGCCACCCGGACACCGCTGCGTCCTGCCATCCGGCAGTCGCTCGAGCTTGCCGTTCTTCACGAGCTTGCCGCGAACCCGTCTGGCGGTCCGGTCTCTCGCATCGCGTCCAACAGCATCAGCCAGCTGGGTGAGCGTGAGCGGGCCGGTGTCTCGATCCTCTCCCCTCGTCAGATGATCTTGGCGACGCTACACCCACTGAGCCGCGCGAGTCAAAACCGACCCAAGCGCGTTCGGATTGGAGGGACGGCTTCCGCTTGGGGCTAGGACCGGCAGCCCAGCTTCCGGTCCTCGATCAACCCGACAGCGAGGGCCGGTTCTTCCGAGGGGAGGAGCGTCTTGATCAGCTGCCATTGCTCACGACCGCGCACGTCGAACACGTCGACAGCACGCTCGCGCCCGATGACCCATCCGACACGATTCACCAAACGTTCGGGCGGTAGACGCTCAGCCGTCAACCAAGCCTAGATAATGACCGGCGCCGCCGCGCTCGAACCTCGGCTCGCTGAGATTCTCGAACCGGCTGGGCGGTGCTCGACATCGCGTTAGGACACATGACCATCTGGAGATACATCATCGGCTATGGGGCGCTGGTCGCCTTGATCGCATCCCTCGGGTTGGGTGCGCTCGGGCTGCGTCGTACCCTGCTTCCCACTTGGCAGGGCGCGGCTGCCCGCCTGGCGGAGTCCGTACTGGCTTTCGCACTGGTGACTGCAGTGGCCGAAGGCCTCGGGACAGTTGGACTGTTTCGGCTGGGCCCAATCGTGGTGACATCACTGGTTGTCGGTATTGGCTTTTGGTTTAGCTCTGGCCGTGTTGGGCCAGCCGGGTTCCGCGACCGCCCACGAGATGGCCTGCGCTGGAGGGAATCTCGGTGGTCAGGCGGCGCGCTTCTCGTCGCGAGTCTCGTGCTGGTGCCATGGGCAGCGAAGACTTTGACGGTCTATGACCATGGCATGCTTGGTCTGGACTCACTCTGGTTTCACCTGCCATGGGCGGCGTGGTATGCGCAATCGGGTCAGGTTGCGACCGTGCATTACGCGGATGTCCAATACCTGAGTGCTTTCTACCCAGCGACGGGGGAGCTCTTTCACGGCATGGGCATCGTCTTGATGGGCAACGACCTGCTGTCGCCACTCTTCAACCTGGTCGTGCTGGCCTTCTTGCTCTTGGCCGCCTGGTGCATTGGCAGTCCACGGGGGTTGGGAGCGGTGACCGTCGCCGGCGCGACGCTGTCGATGACGGTTGTGGCCCTCTTCAACTCACAGCCCGGAAGCGCTGATACTGACACCCTGGGCGTGTTCTTCCTGATGGCGGCTGTGGCGCTCTGGCTGAACGCCACTTCGATGCGCCGATCGGCTCCTTCTGCCTCGGCGGGCGGGTCAGCGGTGGCGGCGACGTTTGGCCCAGAGGGTCGCTCGGCGCTAGCTGTTGCTGGGATTGCCGCGGGGCTTGCGGTATCGGTCCGGCTCAACCTACTTGCTCCGGTGCTTGTGTTGTCTGTGGCGGTGATAGCCATCGGACTCTTAGGGCGGCGTCGAGCTATCGCCGGGGTGTGGATGGCCGCGGTTACGGCCGCCGGTGGCTTCTGGTACGTGCGCAACCTCGTTTCGGTTGGCAATCCCCTTCCGTGGTTCGGTGGCGGCGTTCTCCCAACTCCGCACGCGCCTCTCATGCAGCGGACCGAGTTCGCGGTCTCACACTATCTGACGGACGCCAGCGTGTGGAGGCACATCTTCATCCCGGCGCTGAGAGCCAATCTCGGCCCGTGCTGGCTGGCAATCTTGGCGATCGGTGTCGTTGGCGCGTTGCTGGGGTTGATCTTCGGGCCGAGCCGCTCGGTACGCGCGATCGGATTCGTGACGCTCTGCTCGGTCGCCAGCTTCCTTGTGACTCCCGGCACCGCCGCCGGTGTCCTCGGACAGCCACGTGGGTTCGGCTTCAACCTCCGGTACGCCGCTCCAGCGCTGACGCTGGCGCTAACGGCTGCTCCGCTTGCCCGACCGCTGTGTGGCCGGCGCATGCGCTGGATCACGATGGTGGCCCTGCTGCTCATGATCGGTTTTACTCTGGCTGATCTCGAGCCCTGGCGCAGCGGTTATCTTGCGGGGGCAGTGATCGCCGCGCTTCTCCTGCTCATCGGAGGTGCCCTGTCACTCGGTGCTCCGACGCCCCACCGCATCGGCATGCCGCGGCTTGCCGCAGCTCTCGGTGTGGCTGTACTTGGAGCGATTGGCGCAGGCGGGTATGCCGCACAACAACACTACCTTGCCCGTCGGTATGCGTCGCTGCCAAACAGGACGATGGAAAGGCTCTGGAACTCGGTTCGCGGCCTCCGTGCAGTGCGCATCGGCTTAGGTGGTACTGGCGCGGCGTCGCTTCAATACCCACTGTGGGGGGCGGACGACTCCAATGATGTGGAGTACATTGCTCAACGCGGTGCCCACGGTTCGTTCGTGCCGATCGATTCGTGTCAAGGGTGGCGCCGGGCGGTCGACCAGGGCCACTACCGGTATGTCGTGACGGCCAAAGCGCGAGATGCCGTCACGCGGATGTTGAGCTATTCGCCGGAGAGTGCATGGACCCTCCGCGACCCTGGTGCGCAATTGTCGGATGCGTTACCGGCACAATCGTGGATTCTGATATTCAAGATCGTGAGGCCGCTGAATCCCGCCGGCTGCTAAGTCGGCGGCTGCGGTCTGGGGAAGCCACCTTCTGGGACGCCGGCGAGCGGCTTCCGGTTCGGGCTAGTAGCGACAGGCCGATGGGTTGCACAGCGCCCGCGTCGAGTTCCGCTGCTCCTTCTCGATCAGAGCGGGAGGCGAGTCGCTGCTGACACGACGTTTGCATGGTCTCGGCCATCGGGAGAAATTGAGATGAGTGGCCCAGCTGACGCACTAACAATCTCGCTTCTGGACGAGCTTGCCCGCCGATGGCACGCCAGCGACGCTCCGATCGCGCACGCACTCGAGCCCGGCCTATCCGAGGAGGCGATGAGCGGGCTTGCGGCGAGGGTCGGGCTTGTGCTGCCGCCGGAGGCGCGCACGCTATGGGGCTGGCGCAACGGCGCCGAGCGGAACTTCATGTTCGGTGGTGGCGGGCACGCCTTCGGATCGCTCCAGCACGCGATCGAGGACGTGGAGATGATGCGCCGGATCGCTGTTGAGGTCGCTGACCCATACGGCCGCGGTCGCATCCACGAAGAGATCGCGCGCAGCGTATGGAACCGCGACTGGTTACCACTGGCCCGCGACAGCGTGGGAGGCATGCTCGTCATCGACGCCGGGCCCGGCAGCCGGAACCGATCAACCTCGGCGGTCGCCTACCGCGCGAAGGACGACGGCAGCACGGCGCGCCCGGTCGCTGACTCCATCGCGGCGTTAGTGCGAAAGCTGCATCCAGGTGTTCGACGCCCACGCGATTCTCGACCCCGCGACGCGTTGGCGAAAGATCGACCACGCGCGCCTCCCCGACGGCTTCGATCTGGCGGCGATCGGCCCGCCGTAGACGCGATTCGTCTCGCGCGGAGAGTGTCGAATCGGGCTACGACCGACAGCTGACGGGGGTGCGTTCAATCGAGGAGCGCCAGCCAGGCACCTAGCAACCAGCGCGCAGAGTGATCATGAAACGAATGCCGTGAGCCAGCCGGTGCCCGCGTTGGGTCCCAGAGCTATGGCCTAAATGAAGTCGTTTCCCGTCAGCACATACACGAACGGGACGAGTGGGACGATGCTGGCAACCCCCCAGGTCAGCTTTGCGATCAAACCGAGATCGCTGCGCCCAGCAAGGTTGACCCAGATCAGCACGACGGCAATCGGGTGCAAGATGCACAACAGGAGTTCTAGAAGCTTTTTCATGGCAGCCTCATAGCTTCCGCCTCGACTTCGGTCGTGGCGACGATCACGCTGATCCTACCCGGAGGCTACTCCCATCCTGGCATGCGGAGGCAACCCCCATCGGTCCATCGTGCGCTTCACTTGCTGTTGCGCTGCGGACAGCGGGGACCCACCGCCGGCGGTCACCTATCCACAGACAGCGGTCGCCATCACGACGTGACGCCTCGCTATCCGTATGGGCTAGGAGCGCCTGCCGCATCTCGATCATTGCGGCAGCGCACGTGCGCTGCCGTACTCGGACCGGAATGCGGCGCCTGGTGAGACGGGGGATTGCTGTCGACAAAAATGCGCACCCGGTAAGCGCATCTGAGAGAGTCGCACCGTCAACTGCAAGGAGAGACGATGACGAACGCCAAAGACGTGATCCTGCAGCACATCGCCGCAGTCAACGACCGTGATAGCGACGCTGACCCGTGGGCCGCCGATGCCGAGATTGTGGCGCCAGGAGGCCAGGCCAGCGGCCGAGACGGCGTGATTGGCTTCTTGGGCGTGTTCCACGAAGCGTTCCCGGACCTTCGCCTTGAGATCAAGCAGCTCCTGACCAACGGGTCAGCCGCCGCGGCCGAAGGGACGCTGGTGGGCACCCATGACGGCGTGCTCCACACCCCTAACGGAGATGTCGCGCCGACAGGGCGACGTTGACCTCCGGTGGGCGGCCGTCTACGTCACCGACGGCAACACGCTGAAGTCCGAGCATCTGTTCTTCGATCAGATGGATTTCCTCGGCCAGCTCGGTCTCCTCCCCAGCTAGCGACCGGCGCGAGCCCGCTGCACCAAATCGGGACAGCGGCGTCGCCCCGAACAAGCCACGGGCCCGCTCCTCGCCACGAGTAGCTCCCTGACTCGACGGCGCGCCGCGGGTGCCGTGCATATGCACGCGCGGCACGAACGTGCTTCGAACATCAGCGAAGCTGACCATCGCAATGCGCGCGATATGCGCTCGTCACGTTCGCTTCCGCCTTGGGCTAGAAGCAACAGGCGGACGGACTGCACGTCGCGCGTCGAGGCTTCGCTGCTCCTTCTCGATCAAGGCGCAAGCGAAGTGCGGGCGCGCCAGCGGACGAATGCGCGCCCGCCTCACGTTCGGCACGCGGCTCGCGCGCCGAATTCCGTCCTCGCGGAACAGCCCGACTTCGGCGCCCCAACACTGCTGGTGCCGAATCGGTACACCATTCCGATGGAGATACGTCGGGCGATGCCAGTTATCAAGACCGACCAGCCGATTGAGGCGCGCCGGTTCTACGAGGGCTTTCTCGGCTTTCGGGTGGCCATGGACGAAGACGGGATGCTGATGCTTGCTTCGCGGAGCACCCCGACGACACAGCTGATAATCGCTTGGCCGAGTACGTCCGCGCTGGATCCGGAGCTGCTCATGGTCGATCTTTCGGTGGAGGTCGCCGACGTCGCCGCAGCTCACGCAGCGGCTGAGGCCGAGGGGCTGGAGATCGTCCGGGGGCTCCGAGACGAGCCATGGGGTATCCGCAGGTTCTTCGTTCGTGATCCCTCCGGACGGACGATCAACGTCGCCCAGCACCTGTAGCTCCGTCGGGTACGCCCACCGGCGCCCAGTGGTGGGCGGGACTCGTCTCAACTGCCGCTCGTCGATCCAGGCGGTAGTGGTCAGCCGGTGCCGCGTAGCAGTCCTCGAGCTTCTGAATCGCTTGTTCGTCGTTCTCGAAGGCGACTGCGTGCATGCCGATTGACCATGCGCCCTCGACGTTTGTCGGGACGTCATCCAAGAACACGCAGTCCTCGGCTGGAATCGCTAGCCGTTCGCAGGCGATGCGGTAGATCTGAGGGTCGGGCTTCAAGAGCCCTTCCTCGTGGGAATAGACGATCAGGTCACACATGCGGCCCAACCCGTAGCGCGCTTCCTCGCGCTCTCGCGCGCCGACGAAGCTGTTGCTGAGCATCGCTGTTCGGTACCTCGGACGCAGCCCACGGAAGTAATTCACAAGCTCTTCGTTGAGGGTCCCGAGGTACTCGTGCCAGATATCTGCCATCAGCCGCGCGAGTTCTGTCTCACCGAGTCCTAGCGCCTGTCTGATTTGGCTTTCGATCTCGGGCAGCCCAGCGCGTCCGTTTGCCCCTGTCATAAAGAAAGGCTCCAGGCGAGCCTCGAACTGATGACGGGTCAGACCGAGCTTCTCGCACCAGCGATTCTCCCAGCCGGTCGCCGGCGTCATCTCGAGCACCCCGCCGATGTCGAAGATGACAGCCCTGATCGACATGCGCGGAGCGTAACCACGCACCATCCGACTGCTGCTTCTCGATCAGAGCGAAAGCCGCTGGCGAAGCGCGTAGGCCCGCAGCACCGGGATCACCCCAGAATGCCGTCTCGTCGACAGAAGGAGGCCCCGGCGTTGGCCGGGGCCTCTCTCATGTCCTACGTCAACTCGATTCAGCCGCCCGCTGGGGCTGCCGAGCCGAGCCCGAGCGCTTGCAGGATGCGGTTGATGTCAGTCTGGCTGAGCCCGGAGGTCAGGTTGGTGATCCCGAGCGAGTTGAGCACGTTCTGGATCTGGGTCGCTGACTTGTTCAGGCCCAGGGTGCTGAGCAGGCCCTGCAGCCCGCTTAAGCTGTTGATGCCGGTCCCGCCCGCAAGCCCGCACAGCAACTGCCCGAGCAAGCCCTGGCTAGGAATTGCGTTGATCGTGACCACCACGGGACTGGATGTGGTCTGGCCGTACAGATCGACCTCAAGGCCGAGCAGGTTCAGATGCAGCGGCCCCAAGACCAGCTTGAGCACCTGGCACGCCACTGGCTGAGCTGCCGCCGCGCCTGCGAGCAGCGTGTCGGATGCCGCCATGACCTGTAGCGGCCGACCGTGCATGTGGGCGTTTAGATCGTGAGCGGCCTTGGGGAAGGAGATCTTGGCCCGAGACAGCGCGCAGAACAGGTTGCCCAGGACCTCGCCCTTTTGGGCGTAAACGTTCAGATTGATGGTCGACGTCTGGACCTGGAGCCCGAGCAGCGCGAGGTAGACGGGCGCGAGGTGCAGCGTCAAGATGTTGCACTGCCTGGCGCCGGCCTTGGCGAGAACTGCGAAGCGCACCGGGGCGCTGTTGCGCGATACACCCGTTCCGGAGCGCAGTGTTCCGCTGAACACTCCGGTCGCGACCACACCAGCGCGGGTCGCGTGGAAGCTGGTGATCTTCGCTGTGAGCGAGAGCTTCGAAGTATGCGCTGGAGCGGACGCGCTGCCGGTGCCGGCCAGCGCACTCATCGGGACGGCGAGCAGCACGGCGCAGACGACCGCCGCCGTCGCAGAGATCCTGCGTAGGGACATAGCTCCTCCTTGAAGATGTTCAGTCGGCTGTCATGCCGACCGTGAACGTTGATTTCGGGCCGCGCGGGCATCGATCGCCCGCAGAGGAGACTCGGAGCAATCCCGCCGGTAACCTCCAGCTTCCCCCACTCTCTGCCTCTCCGCGGGAGCGACTACCCGCGCCTCACTCGCCACAAACGGGCCCCGAGGCGACACTCAGTCGTTCGTCTACCTTCGCCCGCTGCCGGTTCGGGCTAGGAGCGACAGCGGCGGGTGAGTGCCCGCCGAGCCCGTCTTGGCTGCGTGCTGGCTGCGTCAGGTGGCAGCAGGCAGCAGCCGGCTCGGTGTGCGATCGGTCGCTCGCACCCGTGAAATCAGGCGTTGGCGACAGACGGCAACAGGTAGCAGCGGCGCAGGCCGACTTGCAAGCAGGAGGTCGCCGGTTCGATCCCGGCTGGCGCCATGCTCACAGTGTCTCCCACCGCGGCCGATCGGCGGCGAACCGGGACGCCGGGCGCGCCCGGCGTCCCGTACTGCCGGGGCGCAACCCGCGTTCGGGTGGGAGATCTAGGAGGTGGCTCCGGTCGCCGCCGCCTCGGGAAGCGCCCCCGACTGCCGCAGGAACCGAGCGACGTCCCAGTACCCCGTCTCAGCGACGATCTTTCCGGTGTCGTCAAAAGTGTCGACACTCACGCCGATGTTGTCGACGTGTCGGCCGCTGGCCGGCACACCGAGAAACTCGCCATCGTGCGTACCGGTGAAGCGCCACTCGGTGCAGCCACGATTGCCATCGAGGCACGTCCCGAGGACCTCGAGCCTCGCGTCGGAGAAGCCGCCGAGGATCATGCGTGCACGGTCGACGATCGCCTCCGTCCCCGTTGCCGCGTCGTCGGGGTCCGTCGAGTCCCGCACGGTCGCTCCGCCCGTGAAGAACTGCGCGACCGCGCCCGCGTCGTGAGAGTTCCATGCTTCGAACAACTGCTGGGTCTGCGCTGCGAACTCGTCCTTGGTCATTCGCGCCTCCTTCGGAAGCATTGAAGACTCGACCGTACTTGGCGAACCTACGGAAGGGCGCGACCCGTCACAAGCGTGGAAAGTACGCAACCTCAGGGCACCGAGGGAAGAGCGCGTCGGATCCGCTCTGCCGCACCTCTCGACCTCCGCCCGTAGCCGCGCGCGCTGGCCTGACCCGGGCACGTGATCCAGGTGACGCACGAGGAGCGCCCGTCCGTAGGTCGGACAGGCGCTCCCTCGGACGTTGCTACGCGGTCTTGCGCTCGAGGTCGGCGACCTCGTCGGCCTTGCGGTCGGCCTTGTTCTCGGCGTGGGCCAGTTCGTCCTTCGCTTCGCCCTTCCGCTCCTCCTGCAGTCCCTCGCGGCGGGTGGCCGGGTCGTCGGTCACGTCCCCAACGGCCTGCTTTACCTTGCCGCTGATCTTGTCGGTGAGTCCCATCGTCTGCTCCTTTCGCGGTGTCAGTCACTCCTTACCGCGACAGACATGGCGAACCGGACCGGGTCAGCGCCCGGACACCCGCCTAATCCGTTCGGCTCGGGTGCCCCACGCCCGGCCACGGCGCGAGCACGAGCAGCAGACGCGTGTCGGCGAGTGCGCTGACCGCGTGCCTCTCCGCCGGTTCGAAGTGCAGCAGGGCGTGCCGCCCGAACTGCTGCTCGTCCGAGCCCGCCTCGACGGACACCCGCCCCTCGAGCACCAGTACGAGTGCGTGCTCGTGGACCTGGTGATCGGCGAGCTGCTCGCCCGCCGGGAGGCTGACGAGGATCGTCCGCACCGCACCGTCGTCGGAGTGCAACACCCTGGGGGAATGCACCTCGACCACTTCCTGATCCAGCTGCCACGACTCCATCACCGCACCGTCCTCTCCGAGCTTGTGGAGGAGCCTAGAGGACGCGGCCGCGACGGTTTGAAATCAACCGCCAACTTTCGACCGAACCGGCTCGCTTCCGGGTATGACCGTAGTGACGCTCCGTACCGGTGCAGAGCGTCGCGCTGACAGCAGCAACTCACGCGTGAGTTCGACCGCATCCGATCATCTCCCTGACCACCCCGACGGCACGCCCGGCGGCATCCGGCTGCTGGAGGCAGACCCCAGCCTCGGCGAGGGTCTCAGCCCGGAACATCTCACTCAGGTTCAGCGGTACGCCAAGGTGCCCGCGGTTCATCTCGAGGAGGGCTTGTGGAGTCTCGACGAGCTCGCCGAAGCCGCCGGCGTCCACGGGCGGGTGCGCGGCTTCCTCGTCTTCGCCGGCTGCGTGACGATGAGCGTCGAGCTCGGCGAGCGCACCTGCCTCCGGCTGCTCACGTGCGGCGAGGTCGTCCTGCTCGACGGCATGGAGACCGATTCGCTGCCCCTGCGGTGGGGGTGGTCGGCGATCGGCGACGTCTCGCTGGCACTGTTCGACGATCGACTGATGGTGATCGGGAACCGCTGGCCGGCGCTGCTGTCGAACGTGCTTCAGCGCGCAGCCCAGCAGACCCGTCACTCGCTGCTCCAGCAGGCGATCAGCCAGCTCCCGCGCGTCGAGGACCGCCTGCTCGCGCTGTTCTGGACCGTTGCCGATCGCAACGGCACCGTCCGTGCCGACGGCATCTGGGTCGAGCTGCCGATCACCCACGAGACGCTGGCTCAGATGGTCGGCGCGCGGCGGCCGACGATCAGCCTCGGCCTGCGCCATCTGGAGGAGGCCGGGCAGCTTCGGGCCGAACCCGGAGGCTGGCTGCTCGACCACGCCTCGATCGAGCGCTTCCGTGATCCACCCGTCGCTGCGAGGTGACGGAGCCCGCTAGCCGTCGTCGCCCGGCTCGGGAGCGCGGATCGTGCAGGCGATGATGTCCTGAAGCGGGAGCCCGTGCCCGTCGATGTACAGGGGGTCGCTGTAGCCGATCTGCTCGAGCTGAGCCGATCCGAAGCCGGCTGAGACAGGGGTGGGGATTCCGTCGTGCACCTCGCCCTGGAGGGTCCGGACCTCGACCGGGAGGTCCGCCGTGGCTGCGGCCGCGCTGAGGTCGGCGACGGCGATGAGAAATTGGGCTTGTCGATCATCCATCGGATCTACGACCTCCTCGCCTCTGACCGGTCCGTCTGAGCTACCCAGTGATCGGCTGACCAGCCCTCGACACGTTGGTTGACAACGTCGATCGCCCGGCTCACCCGGCCCGCGGGAGGTCGAGCTGCCACGACACGCCGTAGCGGTCGTTGACCCAGCCGAACCGCTCCGAGAAGCCGTAGTCGCCGAGTGGCATCAGCTGCTCGCCCCCGTCGGCGAGCCGGCCGAACGCCCGCTCGAGCTCATCCGCATCGCCGCAGGTCACGTACAGCGAAACCGATGGAGTGAAGCCGAACGCGTGCTGAGCCGGGCTGTCGAGCAGGCGCAGCTCAGTCGCGGCGATCCGGATCCGCGCCTGCTTGACCGTCCCCTCGGCACCTGGCTCGCCGGCGGCGAAGTGGTCGAGCTGGAGGATCTCGGCCCCGTCGAAGACGTCGACGTAGAACCGCAGCGCCTCCTCCGCGCGGCCATCCTGGAACATCAGAAACGGGGTCACATGCTCGGGCGTCACGTCTCCTTTCCGCTCGTTCTCAGCCGGGGGTCGCCCCGACCATGGCCATCAGCTTCTCGAAACCGCCGTACGTCGGTGCCGGCGCCGGCGAGCCCCAGGTCTTCTGCGCGATCACCGCCAGCCGGGGGGCGATGCCGGCCGCGGTCTGCTCGACCGTCTCGGTGAACGGTCCCCAGACGTTGAGCGTCGCGCCGAGCAGACCGGGTGCGGTCGCGCGGACCGTCTGGCCGGGCATCCGCCTACCCGTCTTCAGCTCCGGTCCCTCGAAGTCGTCGACCTGCCAGTCCGCGTAGGCCTGCTGCATGTTCGACCGGCCCGCAAGTGGCCCGATGTCGGCCGTGTAGTACGTGGGGAACCATCCCGCATTGAGGACCTGGTGGCCCTCGGCGAGCAGCGTCGCCGGGGGGACGGTCACGAGGTCGCCGAGCGGCGAGGCGTTGATCCACCACTCGACGACCACGTCGCGGTTCACCGGGACGACACCCGGCCCGGCGACCTGGTCGTTCCAGATCCGCAGCGTCCTGCCGTGGGCGCGGACGATCCCGTCGACCCAGTTGATGAAGTCGTGGATCTCGTCGTGGGCGGTGGCCATCGGGCCGTGGGTCCGGCGTGCGGCCGCGGCGAGCTGGGGATAGAGCGCGATCTCGGCGGCGTTGAGGTACTCGTCGCCGCCCATGTCCCAGTAGCGGCCGGGGAACAGCGGGAGGTATTCGTCAAGCAGCTGCCGGACCACGCGTCGAGCTGCCGGGCTCGTGATGTCGAGGTCGCTGGGATGGGCGCTCATGGGGACGGTGCCGGCGGGCCGCAGTGCGAGCTCCGGATGTCGGGCCAGCAGCGCCGCCATGTGGCCCGGCATGTCGATCTCGGGGATGACGGTGACATGGTCGCGCGCCGCGACGCGGAGGATCCGGTGCACATCAGCCGCGGTGAGGGCGTCGCGGCCGGTCAGCTCCGGGTGACCCGAACTGGCGATGCCCCAGCGCTCGTTGTCGGTGAGGTGGAGATGGAGCAGGTTGAGCTTCAGCGCGGCGAGCCGGCCGATCTCGCGCTCGATCCATCCCGCCGAGTAGACGGTCCTGGAAACGTCCAGCATCAGGCCGCGCTGCGGGTACCGCGGCCAGTCGCGCGCGGTGCCCCGGGGGACGGCACGCCCGCCGCGGACGAGCTGGAGGAGGGTCCGGCCACCCTCGAACATCCCGAGGGCGGTGGGCGCCGAGATCGTGAGCGTCGCCCCGATCGCCAGGCGGTATCCGCCGCCCGACACGCCGCGGGCGCCCGGCTCGGCCGCCAGCACCACATCGCCTTCTCGCGCGCGCCCGGGCGGTTGGACCGAGACCCCGATCCGACGGCCGACGACCCCACGGAGGTCCTCCGCGAGGACCTCCGCCTCGGACAGCAGCGCATGACGGTCGCGGGTCCGGACCACGATCCGGGCGTCGCGGGCAAGCCGCCAGGAGCCGTGGCCGCCGTGCCAGATGCGGAGTGCCGGGATCGTCTGCGGGACGTTCGCCGACGCCGCGGTCGCCGCCGTCGCCGCGGCGAGGATCGCGCCCGCGACGCCCAGCCGGGCTGTCCGGGCGAGCACGGAGGCGGCCCGGCACACGAGCAGCGCCGAGCGGCGGGAGGTGTCGTCGGTGAGGCTGTGCTCGGTCAACCGTGCTCTGGCGCTCAGGCTAAACCGATCGCTTTGCTCCTGCACACACCGCGCCGAGGCGACCGAGGAACCGCTCCGCCGGAACCCCGCGAGGCTCTAGGCTGCGACTCGTGGCGCACTGGTGCAAGGGGACCGCGATCGCCGTCGTGGCATGCCTGACCTGGGTCGGAGCCGCGGCCGCGCAGCCGGCGCCCGGTGGTCGAGCCGCTCCCCATACGGTGGTCCATCTCCGGAGCCAGCTGGCCCACGCGGCCGCGCTCGGCACGCTCACGAGACCTCGGACCATCACCGTCACCGGAACCGGCTTCAGCGCCCACGCGATGGTCGCCGTCGCGCAATGCAGCACCGGCGCCCTCGCCGCCGCCCTGAAGGCGACGACGAGCGCTCTGGACTTCTGCGATCAGTCGCGCGTCGCCGCGCAGCCGAGCGACGGTGCCGGGGGCTTCGCGCTCCGTACCGTGGTCCACCCGGAGATCCAGACTCCGTCTGGCCCGGTCGACTGCCGGCCCGCGGGTGCCTGTCTGCTCGGTGCGCTCAACCTCGGCGTCCTCCAGGGCGCCCCGCTCCAGGTCGCGATCCTGCCGCTCAGCTTTTCCCCGACGGCGACCGAACCGAGCCCGGCCTCGCCGCAGATCCGGTTCCGGATCCCGATCACTCGGGACTCGATCACCGCGACACGGCCTGCGCGGCGCATGCTCCTCGCGCGGCCGGCGGGCGCCCTCGGCGACGGGCGGATCGGCCTCACGCCGCGGCTGCCGACCCGACCGCTGCCGCGGCGACCGCTCAGCGGCGAGGGGCTGCTCGCGCTGACGATGATGGCGCCCCGCACGAGCTGGAGCAGCGCCGCGGATACCTCGGTCGTCGCCGAGGTGAGCGTCGACCGCCGCCCGTTCCAGCAGATCGTCCTGTTCGAGGGCGCGACGCCGTTCACCTACGAGGCGTTCACGGGACCACTGAGGACCGGGCCCCATCTCGTCCGCGTACGGATCCGCCCCGACCTCTCGCACGTCACCTCCCATGCGCCGGTGGCGCGCCTGCTGCGGGTGTCGCTCGCCGTCGTCGCGCCGACGACGGCACTCGGCACCGAGCTCGCCCACGCACCGGTGATGTTCGGCCGCGCCGTGAGCCCGACCCGCGACACCCCCTTGATGACGTACGCCACGGATGACCCGGTGACCGGCAGCCCGGGCCTGCGGCGGCTCACGTACGTCGTCACCTGGAGTCACGAGACGGCGGGTACCGGGTTCGTGCCGTGGCTCGAGTGGGGGACGTGGGGTCGGATGACCGACATCGAGACGGCGATCGCGATGGACGTCGACGCCCAGGGGCACGTCAGCCGGTCGACGTATCTGGGGTGCGTGACCTGCGGCCCGGACTTTCCACCCAATCGCACGGCGCTCGATGAGACCGATGTCCCGTTCACCGGGCACTATTTCGCCGGGCATCCGATCCTTCGGGTGGCCACCGGGAACAACGACTTCTCCGATGTCGGCACGACGCCGTTGCGCTTCCAGCTCGGCCTCTCCGCTCCGCCGCCGTCCGGGGCGACGCGGGAGGGCGCGATGGACCGCAACCCGTGGACCTACGGCGTGATGGGTCAGGAGCTGCCACGGATCCGCGCCGACTACTCCACGGATCCGGCCTCGACCGCGGCCGGGGACGCTCGGCAGTACCTGACCGTCGACCTCGACACCTCCACGCAGGCGGCCGCCGCGGTCGGCGTCGACCTCCGGCTCGCCGGCAGCTCGACCGTGTACACCAACGATTTCGGCACGACGTACCCGCTGTACGGCGGCGGCCACGGCCGAACGGTCGTCAAGGTCCCCCTCGGGCGCGCCGGCGCGCGGATCACCCTGCTGCGCCTCCGTCTGCTCCCCGCGTCGGCCGGCGCGTCTCCGACGATCGCCATCCACCGTGTGCGCGTGCTCCAGTACGTCGGCGGCCGGATCGTCGTCCGGCAGCTGCCCGCTGTGCAGACCGTGGTCGAGCCCCAGGCCCCGCCGACGACGGTCGCGCCGGCGATCGCCGCCGCTTCCACCGGTCCGTAAACCCCGGTCCGGGTGACGGCTCTCATCATTTTCATATCTGGCTCATACCGGGCTCCCACGCGCCTCGGTCACGCTCTGTTCACGATGCAACGCGAAGGAGTGAACCGATGAGTCATCAGCTGGTGTTGGTGCCGTCCTTGGGCGGGTGGGCGCTCGTCACGCCGGACGGCGAGTTCGTCTACGAGAGCCTGCGGCCGGACGGTCGCCGACGCTGCCTGGAGTTCGCCAGCGAGCACGGCGTGCTCGCGCTCCACACGTAGCCGGCGTCGACGATGCCCTTGGACTTCTCCGCTCGCGCGGCTGAGCGCTTCGGGGCAAGTTCCGTACTTTTCCGCGAGTCCGGGGCCGCCCCGGAACCGTAACGTTGGCATCCATGGGCGGCGATCGGGTGATCGAGCGCGGGGACTTCGACGCGCTCCTGTTCGCCCTCGCCGGGCGCGGCTACACCGTCGTCGGGCCGACGGTCCGCGACCGGCGATCGTCTACGACGAGATCGACTCGAGCGCGCGACCTGCCCGTCGGGCTGGACCGACGAGCAGGACGGCGGCCACTACCGCCTGCGGCGCCGCGACGACGCGGCGCTGTTCGGCTACGCCGTCGGCCCGCACTCGTGGAAGCGCTACCAGCTGCCGGCCGAGGTGCAGCTGTGGCGCGCGCGGCGTCGACGCCGGACGGCGAGCCTGACCGAGCTCGTCGAGCCGCCGCGCGAGCCGCCGCGCTACGCCTTCCTCGGCGCCCGCTCGTGCGAGCTGCATGCGATGGGGATCCTCGACCGCGTGCTGCTCGGCGGCTCGCCACCCGGATCCGGCCGACCAGGCGCGGCGCGACGACCTGTTCGTCGTCGCCGTGCAGTGCGGGCAGGCCGGCGGGCACCTGCTTCTGCGTCTCGATGAACACCGGACCGGTGGCCGAGCGCGGGCTTCGACCTCGCGCTCACCGAGGTGCTCGACGGGCGAGCGCCACTACTTCGTCGTCGAGGTCGGCAGCGACCGCGGCGCGCGAGGTCGCTGGCCGAGCGTGCCGCACCGCGCCGCCGCCGACGGCCGAGCAGGCCGCTGCGCCGCGCGGTGCACGCGCGCACGCGGCGACGCAGATGGGCCGCGAGCTCGACATCGACCGACATCAAGGAGCTGCTGTACCGCAACTACGAGCACCCGCGCTGGGACGAGGTCGCCGATCGCTGCCTGACCTGCGGCAACTGCACGATGGTCTGCCCGACGCTGCTTCTGCACGACGGTCGAGGACGTCACCGACCTCGACGGGCGAGCACGTCGAGCGCCACCAGCGCTGGGACTCGTGCTTCACGGTCGACTACTCGCACATCCATGGCGGCGCGGTGCGCGGCTCGGCGCGCTCGCGCTACCGCCAGTGGATGACGCACAAGCTCGCGACCTGGTTCGACCAGTTCGGCAGCTCCGGCTGCGTCGGCTGCGGGCGCTGCATCACCTGGTGCCCGGTCGGCGATCGACATCACCGAGGAGGCGCGCGCGATCCGCGACGAGCGACGGAGCGGAGCCGATGCAGACGCTTGAGGATGCTGATCGCGGAGGCGCCGGTGTTCGCCGGGCTCGAGCGCAGACCAGCTCGAGCTGATCGCCGGCTGCGCGCCGCAACGAGCAGCGCCGACGCCGGCGCGTACCTGCTCCGCGAGGGCGACGCCGGCCGACGCGCTTCTACCTGATCCGCCACGGCACGGTCGCGCTCGAGGTCCACGCGCCCGGGCGCGGCGCGCTCGTGATCGAGACGCTCCACGCCGGCGACGTCGTCGGGCTGGTCGTGGCTGTTCGCGCCCTACCGCTGGCAGTTCGACGGGCGCGCGATCGAGCCGCTGCAGCCTGGTCGCGTTCGACGGCGCCTGCCTGCGCGGCAAGTGCGAGGCCGACCACGAGCTCGGCTACCAGCTGATGCGCCGCTTCGCCGCGACCGTGGTCGAGCGCCTCCAGGCGACGCGGCTCCAGCTGCTCGACGTCTACGGCAATGCCCGCGCTCGCTGACGCCCGCCGCGCGCGGGCCGATGGTCGCCGGCAGCCGTTCGCGGTCGTCGCCAAGCGCCGCGACACCGCCGACACGTGGACGCTCGAGCTCGAGGCGCGCGACGGCGACGCCGCTGCGGTTCGCGCCCGGCCAGTTCACGATGCTCGCGGCCGGCGGGGCGGGCGAGGTGCCGATCTCGATCAGCGGCGACCCGGACGGCGCCGAGCGCGCTCGTCCACACGGTGCGCGCCGTCGGCCTGGCGACCGCAGGCGATCTGCGCGGCCGAGCCCGGCGCAGGTGCTCGGCGTGCGCGGGCCCGTTCGGCGACGGCCTGGCCGGTCGCGGAGATGCGAGGGCGCCGATGTCGTCATCGCCGCCGGCGGCATCGGGCTCGCGCCGCTGCGCCCGGCGATCCTGCGCTGCTCGGCGACGCGAGCGCTACGGCCGGCTCGTGCTGCTCTACGGCGGGCGCTCGCCCGATCAGCTGCTCTACGAGCCGACGAGCTCGCGGAGTGGGCGCAGCGCGGGCTCGAGGTGCACGTCACGGTCGACAGCGCCGGACCGGAATGGCTCGGCCACGTCGGCGTCGTCACGCGGCTGATGCGGCCGCGCCGGCGATCGACGGGACGCGCACGGTCGCGCTGCTCTGCGGCCCCGAGGTGATGATGCGCTTCGCCGTCGCCGCGCTGCGCGAGCCCGCGGCGTCGCGCGCCGAGCGGATCGTACGTCTCGATGGAGCGCAACATGCAGTGCGGGATCGGCCACTGCGGCCACTGCCAGCTCGGACCGACGCTCGTCTGCCGCGACGGCCCGGTCTACCGCTGGGCCGAGCTCGAGCCGCTGGCTCGCGATCCGGGAGCTGTGATGGCGCGACCGGCAAGCCCGACGCTCGCGGTGTGGAAGTTCGCCTCCTGCGACGGCTGCCAGCTCAGCCTGCTCGACCTGCGAGGACGAGCTGCTCGCGCTCGCCGAGCGAGATCGAGATCGCCTACTTCCTCGAGGCCTCGAGCGCGACGGTCGAGGGCCCCTACGACGTCTCGCTCGTCGAGGGCTCGATCACCACGCCCCATGACGCCGAGCGGATCCACGAGGTGCGGGCGCCAGCTCGCGCGGCGCTGATCACGATCGGCGCCTGCGCGACCGCGGGCGGCATCCAGGCGCTGCGCAACTTCGCCGACGTCGACGGACTTCACGCGGGTCGTCTACGCCTCGCCCGACTACATCTCGACGCTGCGCCACCTCGACGCCGATCAGCGCCGCACGTGCCGGTCGACTTCGAGCTCCACGGCTGCCCGATCAACAAGCACCAGCTGCTCGAGGTGATCAGCGCCCACCTGCAACCGGCGCCGGCCGCGCGTCCGCGCGCACAGCGTCTGCGTCGAGTGCAAGCGGCGCGGCACCGTGTGCGTGATGGTCGCCCACGGCACCGCCGTGCCTGGGCCCGGTGACCCACGCCGGCTGCGGCGCGATCTGCCCGGCCTACGACCGCGGCTGCTACGGCTGCTACGGGCCGCATGGAGACCCCGAACACCGCGTCGCTGAACGCGCTGGTCGGCGACCTCGGCAGGACGACGTCGACCTCGTGCGGGTCTACCGCACCTTCAACGCCGCCGCGCCGCGCGTTCCGCGCCGCCAGCGAGGCCGCATGAGCGAGCGCTAGCCGACCGCACGATCCGCACCGACTACCTCGCGCGCGTCGAGGGCGAGGGCGCGATGTACGTGCGGCTCGACGGCGGCGAGGTCCGTCGACGTCAAGCTGCGCATCTACGAGCCGCCGCGCTTCTTCGAGGCGCTGCTGCGCGGACGGGCGTTCACCGAGGCGCCCGACATCACCGCGCGGATCTGCGGGATCTGCCCGATCGCCTACCAGATGAGCGCGGTGCGGGCGATGGAGGACGCCTGCGGCGTGGCGATCGACGACGGGCCCGATCCGCGACCTGCGGCGGCTGATCTACTGCGGCGAGTGGATCGAGAGCCACAGCCTGCACGTCTACATGCTCCACGCCCCCGACTTCCTCGGCTATCCCGGCGTCGTCGAGATGGCGCGCGACCATCCGCGAGATCGTCGAGCAGGGCGCTGCCGATGAAGAAGGCCGGCAACAGCCGTCGATCGCCGCTCGTCGGCGGCCGCGAGGTCCATCCGATCAACCTCCGCGTCGGCGGCTTCTACCGGGCGCCCGACGCCGCCGGGAGCTCGAGCGCGCTGCGTCGAGCCGCTCGAGCGCGCGCGCGAGATCGCGCTGGCGACCGTCGCGCTGGACCGCCGACGCTGCCGTTTCCCCGACGTCGAGCGCTCGCCCGAGCTGGTCGCCCTCAGCGAGCCGGGCCGCTACCCGATCGACCTCGGCCGGATCGTCTCCGACCGCGGGCTCGACATCGCGCCGGCGGAGTTCGACGAGCACTTCGTCGAGGAGCACGTCGAGCACTCGAACGCGCTGCATGCCCGGCTGCGCGAGCGCGGCAGCTACCTGACCGGCCCGCTCGCCCGCTACAGCCTCGGCGTTCGGCGGCGCTGCGGCCCGCTCGCGCGCGAGGCGGCGCGGGAGGCCGGGCTCGGCGCCGCCTGCCGCAACCCGTTCCAGCAGCATCATCGTCCGCGCCGTCGAGCTCGTCGCAGGCCTGCGACGAGGCGCTCGCGCTCATCGCCGCCTACGAGGAGCCCGACGCGCCCGGCGGTCGAGGTCGAGCCGCGGCGCGCGGTCGGCCACGGCGCCACCGAGGCGCCCCGCGGGATGCTCTACCACCGCTACGAGATCGACGAGGACGGCACGATCCTCGACGCGCCGGATCGTCCCGCCGACCTCGCAGAACCAGCGCGCGATCGAGGAGGACCTCCGGGCGGTCGTCGCCGGCCACATCGAGCTGCCCGACGACGAGCTGCGGCTGCGCTGCGAGCAGGCGATCCGCAACCACGACCCGTGCATCTCATGCGCGACGCACTTCCTCGACCTCACCGTCGACCGGCGGTGAGTGCCGTTGAGCTCGATCGGGGTCGGAAACGCGCAGCGCGGGGACGATGGCGCGGGTCTCGAGCTCGCCCGCCGGCTCGCCGTGGATCCACCGCACGCCGAGGTTCACGTGCGCGCACACGCGGGGGACCCGCTGGCGGTGATCGATCTGATCGCCGGCGCGGACGCGGTCGTGTTCCTCGATGCCGTCCGCTCGGGCGCTGCCGCCGGGACGGTGCGCCGCTGGGACGTGAGCAGATCGGGGCTTCCGGCCGGGGTGGAGATCCTCTCGAGCCACGCCGTCGGCCTCGGCGAGGTGGTCGAGCTCGCCCGCGCGCTCGGCCGGCTGCCGCCGGTCGCGGTCGTCTACGGAATCGACGGTCAGCGCTTCGGTTCGGCGAGGGCCTCACCCGGTCCGTTCGGGGCGCGCTCCAGACGGCGCTGCCGGTCGTCCGCGCCGAGGCTGCGACATTGGCGGACGTCGAGTCAGGGGACGGCCTGGAGTCCTATAGGTCTCGGGCGGTTTGCCGATAGGACCCCCATCATGCGCTCTGGAACGGCATCGGCGTGAGCACCGCCGGGCAGCATTTCTCGTGCTCGACGATGTCGGTCGTGATCGCGCGGGTCCGCGACGCCGGAGGTGAGGCCGCCGTTGGCGAGCTGCTCCGCCGGGCCGGGAGCGAGCGGTCAGTGGAGTACCTGCTCGACGTGAGCAATTGGGTCTCCTACGACGAGGCGCTCGCGCTGCTCGCCGCCGGCGCCGAGGTCACCCAGCACCCGTGGTTCGCCAACGCCGTCGGCACCGACGCCGCAAAGCGCCTCAATGCCTCTCCGGTCGCCGCACTGCTGCGTTCGCTCGGCACGCCGGAGGCCGTGTACGAGCGGATTGCCGAGACCGCGGCCAAGTACAGCGTGGCCACGACGCTGACGGCCGCTGCGGTCGGTCCCGGCGAGGCCCACGTCGTCGCGCATGCTGTCGATCCATTCCCCCGCTCCGCGGACCACTGCGCGATGACCTGCGGACTGCTCTCGCAGGTCCCGATCCTGTTCGGGCTCCGGCCCGCGACCGTGACCCACGAGCGCTGTGCGGCCCTGGGGGCACCCGAATGCCGCTACGACGTGACCTGGGATCCGGCTCCTGTGCCGGTGACCGGTGGAGTGATCGAGGCCGAGACCTCGCTGCTCCGCGAGCAGCTCGATGCCGCCCAACGACGCCTGAGCGCGGTGTTCGCAACCGCCGGGGATCTGATCGCGGCCGACGAGATGGAAGACGCCCTGGCGCGGATCACGGACCGGGCCGCCGGCGAGGTCCGCGCGCAGCGCTACCTGCTCGCCGTCCGGCTCGAGGAGAACGGCGAGCTGCTGTGCCACCACCGGGGCTTTGAACCCGGCGAGGCCGAGGCGTGCGCCGAGCGCGCGATCGACGCGCACCCCGCCTCGTGGCCGGAGAACTGGCTCGTGGTGCCGGTTCGCTCCGGCCGCCGCGACTACGGCCGGCTGCTCGCCATGTACGAGCCCGGCTCGCGGTTCTTCGCCCAGGAGCGCGAGCTGCTCAGCGTCTATGCCACCTACGCCGCGAGCGTGCTCGACAGCGCGACCGCGCTGCTCGACGCCACCCGTCGCTACGAGCAGTCGACCGCGTTGCTCTCGCTCGCCCGTGCTCTCGCCGTCGCCGGGACCAGCCACGAGGTCGCGCGCAAGCTCTGCGAGGCCGTCCCCGCGGTTGTCGACTGCGACCGTGTCGGCGTCTACCTGTGGGACAGCGCCCTCGGCGAGCTGGTCCGGGCCGCCGTCGGAGGGAGCGTCCCGGCGGAGCTCGACATGCCCTCGGTCCGTGCCGATGACACCGAGTGGCGGTGGGCCCCGGCCCCGGGCGGCCTGCTCGAGCGCCTCGTCGCTGACCCCCGTCCGGACCCGGTGTTCATCGACGCCGACAGCGGTGACGCCCTCGCCCGCGCGCTGTTCGCGGACCTCGGGGCCGTGGCCACGATCCTCGTCCCGCTCGTCACCGGCGAGAGCATGCTCGGTCTGATCGCCGTCTCGATCATGCACGAGCACGCCCGCCTGGCGCCGTCCGCGGACCTGTTCGACCGGCTCTCCGGCCTCGCCGCCCAGGCCACGACGGCCCTTCAGAACGGGCGGCTCGTCGACGAGATCACCCACCGTGCGCTGCACGACGACCTCACCGGGCTTGCCAACCGCCTCCAGTTCTCCGACCGGCTCCGGCGGGCGATCGGGGGAGAGGGCGACGAGGCCGTCGGCGTCGTCTTCCTCGACCTCGACGGGTTCAAACCGATCAACGACGAGTTCGGCCACGACACCGGCGACCAGCTGCTCGTCGCGGTGGCCGAGCGGCTCCGGGGTGCACCCGCCCCCAGGACGTCGTCGCCCGCCTCGGCGGCGACGAGTTCGCGATCCTCGTCGCCGCTCCCGAACCGGTCCACGCCGCGTCCGCGATGTGCTCCCGGCTCGAAGGCGCCTTTGCGAGCCCGTTTCTCGTCGACGGTCGCGAGCTGAACGTGGCCGCGAGCATCGGCTGCGCGATCCACTCCGGCGAGACGCTTGACAGCGAGAGCCTGCTCCGCGCGGCCGACCGCGCGATGTACGACGACAAACGTCGTCGCCGCTCGTCCCGTGCGCCCGAGGCCGCCCCCGCCGCGGCCGGGCTCTGACGCGACGGCAGCCTCGGCGAGCCGCTCGGGAAAGCCGTTCCCGGGACGCCGGTCACTCCCGATCGTCCCGGCGATGGGGCCTCGCCTCCGCCTCGGCACGTCCGGCAGCGACGTGTGCACGGCTCCGGGCACCATCGCGGTCTGGACCGGCGAGGACCTGCACGTCCGGGGCCCGCACCTTGGGTTACGGATCCCCCAAGCTCGAGCGATGCCGCCGCGCTGTACGCGCTCGGCTCCGACCCGGAGGTCACCCGGTTCTTCTCCTGGGGGCCGTACCGGGAGGTCGCCGAGGCGGAGCGCTGGCTGCAGACGCTCCCGAGCCGGCGGGAGTCCGAGGATCGCCCTCGAGCTGGCCATCGTTGACGAGAGCGACACTGCCGATCGGCATCACTCTGATCAACGACTTCGAGCGCCGAGACCGACGCGGTGTCGTCGGCACGTGGTTCGGCCGCGATCACTGGGGCACCGGGCGCCAACCGCGAATCGAAGTCACTCGTCGCCCATCTCGCCTTCGGCCCGCTCGGGCTCGAACGGCTCGGCGTCCTACGCCGACGTGCGCAACGGGCGCTCCCAGCGCGCGCTCGAGAAGGTCGGCTTCGTCCGCGAGGGTGTCCTGCGGTCCTTCCACCGCCACGGCGACGAGCCGCGGGACGTCGTCGTCTACTCGATGCTCCGGGCGGAGTGGGAGCAGAGCGACCACGCGCGTGTGCCGGTGGAGATCACCGGGGCGGTGCCGCCGGCGTTCGCCCCGTAGGACCCGCCTGGCGCCGGTGGCTGCGTTTGGCGGCCGCGCCCGGGGGGCAGAGAGCGCCCGATGGCAACCTACACAGCCACCGTAACTTCGCCTCGACCACCTGATGAGGTCTTCGCCTACCTGGCCGACTTCCGCTCCGTCGCCGACTGGGATCCGTCGATCAAGCGCTCCGAGCACGTGAACGGCGACGACCCGGTCAAGGTCGGCGCGATCTTCCGCGTCACGACGAGCACCACCGTGAGCGACGTCGTACTCGAGTACGAGACCGTCGACCTCCAGCGGCCCCACCGAATCGTGCTCCGGGGCGAGAACGCCTCGATGGTCTCGATCGACACGATCGAGGTCGCCGCCGGCCCCGACGGCGGCTCGGAGGTGACCTACGACGCCGAAATCGAGCTCAAGGGCGTCCGCAAGCTCGCCGACCCGGTCCTCCAGTTCGGCTTCAACCGGCTCGGTGATAAGGCGCGGGACGGCCTCCGGGCCAAGCTGAACGAGGCCTGAGAGCCGTGCGGACGGGCGCGCCGGCGTGAGGGCCGGCCACGGCGGGTAGCGATAATCCCGTCATGAGCGAAAACAATCCCACGTACGAACAGTCAAAGCAGGTCGCCGAGGAGAGTCGTGACGGCGAGTACACGCTCCCGAGCTTCGGCCGCGGCATGTACCTCGGCACCTTCGAGCTCGATCTGATCCACCCCCAGCCCAAGGCCACGCCGGAGCAGGTCGCCGAGGGTGACGCGTTCCTCCGCCGCCTCCGGGCGTTCCTCACCGAGCGGGTCGACCCGCTCCAGATCGAGGAGGAGGGCAAGCTCGGGGAGGATGTCGTCCAGGGCCTCAAGGATCTCGGGGCGCTCGGCATGAAGATCCCCAAGGAGTACGGCGGCCTCGGCCTCACCCAGGTGTACTACAACCGCGCGCTGTCCCTTGCCGGTACCTGGCACGCCGCGATCTCGACGCTGCTCTCGGCCCACCAGTCGATCGGTCTCCCGGAGCCGCTGAAGACGTACGGCTCCGAGGAGCAGAAGCGTGAGTGGCTGCCCAAGGTGGCCACCGATCACATCTCGGCCTTCCTGCTCACCGAGCCCGACGTCGGCTCGGACCCGGCGCGGCTGTCCGCCCAGGCGGTCCCGACCGAGGACGGCAGCGGCTACCGGATCACCGGCACCAAGCTGTGGGCCACCAACGGCGTCATCGCCGATGTCGTCGTGGTGATGGCCGTGGTGCCCAAGCGAGAGGGCAAGAAGGGCGGGATCACCGCGTTCATCTGCCCGATGGACGCCGAGGGGATCACGGTCCGCCACCGCAACGAGTTCATGGGCCTCCGCGGCCTCGAGAACTCGGTCACCGAGTTCGATGACGTGTTCGTCCCCGCGGAGAACGTGATCGCGGGCGAGGGCCGCGGGCTGCGGATCGCGCTCGGGACGCTCAACACCGGGCGCCTATCGCTGCCGGCGATCTGCGTAGGGGCCACGAAGTACTCGCTGAAGATCGCCCGTCAGTGGGCGAACGAGCGCAAGCAGTGGGGTCAGCCGATCGGCAAGCACGACCCCGTGGCCCAGAAGCTGGCCCTGATCGCGGGGACCGCGTACGGGCTCGAGGCGATGGTCGATGTCTCCTCGCGGATGGCCGACGAGAAGAAGCGCGACTTCCGCATCGAGGCCGCGATCGCCAAGCTCTACGCCTCCGAGCGTGCGTGGGAGGCCGTCGACACGATGGTCCAGGTTCGCGGCGGTCGTGGCTACGAGACGGCCAAGTCGCTCGCCGCCCGCGGCGAGAAGCCGGTGCCCGCCGAGCAGATGCTCCGTGACATGCGGATCAACCGGATCTTCGAGGGCTCGACCGAGATCATGCACCTGATGATCGCCCGGGAGGCCGTCGATCAGCACCTCCAGATCGCCGGCGACATCCTGCTCGGCGACGGCGGTGTGGCCGAGAAGGCGAAGCTCGCGGCCAAGGCCGGCGCGTTCTACGCCAAGTGGTTCCCGTCGCTGACCACCGGCAAGGGCCAGAACATCAGTGCGTTCTCGGAGTTCGGGCCGCTGGCCAAGCACCTCCGGTACGCGGAGCGCAACTCGCGCAAGCTCGCACGCTCGACGTTCTACGCGATGGGCCGCTACCAGGCCCGGCTCGAGCACAAGGGCGCGCTGCTCGGCCGGATCGTCGACATCGGTGCCGAGCTGTTCGCGATCGCCTGCGCGTGCACCTACGCGTCGACCCAGGCCGGCGAGAGCCCCGAGCACCGCGATGCGATCTACGAGCTCGCGGACCTGTTCTGTTCTCAGGCCCGCCGGCGGGCCGAGGCGCTATTCAGTGAGCTGTTCGCCAACGACGACGACGCCCAGTACGAGCGGGCGCAGGCCATCCTCGACGGGCGGTACGCGTTCTTCGAGCACGACGTCGTCGACCCGGCCGGCGAGGGCCCGATGATCCCGCCGCGCAGCGACGCGCCGGCGGCGACCCCCGAGGCGGTCCCCTCCGAGCCGAAGGTGAGCGCGTAGTCGCAGCGAGCGATGGAAGAAAGGGTCCACAGTGGACCCTTTCTTCCATCTCGCAGGCGTGCCGGACCGCCGGCCCTGGCTAGCCGCGGGGCAGGCGGAACGTGACGGCGACCCCGTGCGAGGCGCCCGCGGCCGTCTGGTCGCCGACGGCGAAGCAGCGGCTCACCGCTCCGCACGAGACTCCGCGCAGCGCCGTCGTTCCCGGCACGGCGGTCACCCGTCCCGGCCGTCCGAAGGCGATCCTCACCCGCATCCCGATGCTGGCCGATCCGACGGTGGCGGTCCCGACGGCGAGACAGCGGCCGGCGGTGAGGCACGCGATGCCGTTCAGCGTCGAGATGCCGGGAACGGTGATGGCGGCACCGGGGACGCCGTTCGCGACCGGGACGAGCACGGCGACCGATGTGCCGGCGACGGTGGTGCGTCCCACGGCCAGGCACGCCGCCGGACCGGTGCAGGTGATCGCTGTCAGCTCGTCCGATCCCGGCACGGGTACCGCCACGCCGGGTACGCCGTTCGTGTACGGGACGATCTCGCCGAGCGGCGGTGGCGTCGGCTGGAGGATGATCTGCCGCCCGACCGCGACGCAGGTGGTGCTGGTCGGGCAGGCCGCGCCGTCGAGGCTGCCGAGGGCGGCGAACTGCACCGTCCCGGGGGTACCGTTGGTGATCGGCAGCAGCGCGGCCTCCGGTGGGGCGCCGAGGCTGTCGCTGCCGACGCCGAGGCACGTCGTCGCCGTGAGACAGGCGACGCCGGTCACCTCCATGCTCTGCGGAACCGGGGTCGCGCCGGTGGGCAGGCGGTTGTGGATCGTGACCACTGTCCCGAACAGGAACGATGCGCTGCCCGCCGCGATGCAGTTGCCCGCGATCGGGCAGGCGACACCGCTGAGCGCACCCACGGTCGACGGGAGCGCGACGGCGACCGTTGCTGCGCCGGGCGTTCCTCCGGTCACCGGGACGACGACCGGCGCCGTCACGGCCGGGCCGGGCGGGGTTCCGGGGGGAATCGGCCCGCTGCCGACGGCGACGCAGATCGGCGATCCTGCGCACGAGATCCCCATCAGCGTCACCGTGCCGGAGGCCGGCCGCACGACCGCAGCACTCGCGCTCGAGGCTCCGAGCGACGCCGTCACGAGCACCAGAATCAACCCAGCGGACACCCGGGCACGTACGGTCACAGCCCACCTCCTCAGGACGAGTGCTCAGGCCACCGTACGCCCGCGTGCGCTCCAGGTCAACCTCGCGGGCGGCCGTCCAGCAAGCGGACGCGGTGCGATTCAGTCCCCGGCCTGCGTGAGCGCGTCGAACTGCGGGTCGGTCAGCTCGATCTCGGCCGCCGCCAGGTTCTCCTTAAGGTGCTCGACGCTCGAGGTCCCCGGGATCGGCAGCAGCACCGGTGAGCGGCGGAGCAGCCAGGCCAGGGCGAGCTGTGACGGCGAGGCGCCGACCTCGGCGCTCAGCTCGTCAAGTGGGCCGCCCGTCACCGCGAGCTTGCCCGTGGCGAGCGGGAACCAGGGGATGAACGCGATCCCCTCGGCCTCGCAGTACTCCAGCAGCGGCTCGGCGTCGCGGCGAGTGAGGTTGAACAGGTTCTGCACGGAGACGATCTCGACCGTCTCGCGGGCCTCCTTCAGCTGCTCGACGTTCACCTCAGAGAGCCCGATGTGGCCGATCTTGCCCTGCTCGCGGAGGCGCTTCAGCTCGCCGACCTGCTCGGCGAGCGGGACCTTCTTGTCGATGCGGTGGAGCTGGTAGAGCTCGATCCGCTCGAGCCCCAGGTGGCGGAGGCTGAGCTCGCACTGCTGACGCAGATACTCCGGGCGCCCCAGGGGCAGCCATCGGCCCGGGCCCGAGCGGGTGAGGCCGGCCTTCGTCGCGATCACAAGATCGTCCGGGTAGGGGTGGAGGGCCTCCCGGGTCAGCTCCTCGGCCACGAACGGTCCGTAGGAGTCGGCGGTGTCGATGAAGGTGACGCCGAGCTCGACCGCCCGCCGCAGCACCTGTCGCGCCTCGTCGGGGTCGTCCGGCGCGCCCCACACCCCCTGGCCGGTGAGCTGCATCGTCCCGAACCCGAGGCGGTGAACGGACAACTCGCCGCCGATGGCGAAGGTGCCTGATGCGGAGACGAGGCTCACGGCGAGCTTCTCTCCGCCGAAGGGCCCGACGAAACCTCGTACGGCCGGCTCATGTCACGTCGAAGCAGCCGTCGAACTGGTAGAGCGGGTTAACCCGTTCCCGGCCGTGGCTGTCGCGCAGCTGGGGCTGTCCGATGAACGACGGCGGACCCTGTGCCTTGTAGCAGCCGTTGGCCTTCACCGAGACGTCGAACGCCACCGGCGTGAGCGAGAACGGATTCGGTCCGTTCAACCCGACGAGCAGATTGACCGTGCACACCCAGTCCTCGCCCGGGCCCTTCGTCGCGCCGGAGCGGCGGACGCAGCTGGCGTAGTCGCGCAGGTGGGCCCCCCGTGGCACCGAGCGGCCGAGCAGCAGCTGCTGGCGGATCGTGAGCTGCTCGAACGTCGGTTTCAGCGATGCCGTCAACCGGTTCGCCGTCACCGCAGCCGGTCCGAGGTTGCTCGCTGCGGCGAGTACCCCGACGGCGGCGGCCGTGCCGAGGACCGCCACCACGGGCGTGACCCAGCCGCGGCGTCGGCCGACCGGGGCGCCGGCGAAGTCCCGGCCGCGGAGGATCGACCACGCTGCGCCGAGCGCGACCGCGATCCAGGCCAGGCTGACGACGCCGCCCAGCAGCAGCGGCCGCAGGTAGGGGTGCGGCACGACGAGTCCATGCCAGGCGTCGTAGGCCGAGGCGGCGAGCCAGGTGTGGACCCAGTAGCCGCCGCCGATGAAGCCGAGCAGGAGCATCGCCAGCGCGACGAGGATCGGTCCCAGCACGCCGGCGATCCCGTTTCGTGTGGCGACCGAGAACAGGATCGCCAGGCTGACGAAGGCGAGCGTCGGCAGGATCGTCGTCGCCCAGCTGAGGAGCACCAGGACGACCGCGTGACCCGGCTGCACGAGTGTGCCGCCGAGCGAGACGATCGGCTGCGTGCCGACCAGCACGACGCCGGCCAGCAGGCTTGTCACCGTGAGCAGCGCGATCAGCCCGAGCGCGAACAGCATCGCCGCCGCCACCTTCGCGGTGAATACCTGCCGCCGGCCGGCGGCCCGGGTCAGCACGAGCTTCCAGGTGCCGTGGCGATCCTCGGAGGAGCAGATGTCCCCGGCGAGGATCCCGGCGAGCACCGGCAGTCCCCATGAGCCCGCGAAGCTGAGGATCACGAGCGGCGAGGCGAAGCCGGACTCGTGGACCCAGATCCCGAACAGCGAGTCGGCCGGCACGCCGGCCTGGGTCTTCAGGACCGCTGCGTAGGCGAACGGACCGAGCACCGAGACGAGGATCAGGATCCGGATCGGTCCCTGGCGGACGAGCTTGCGGAGCTCGACCCCGAGCGCGGCGCCGACTCCGGCGCGCCTCATTCCGGCGTCGGGGCGGGGTCGTCGGTCAGGCGGGCGAACAGCGATTGGAGCGATCCCTGGCGGAGCTCGAGCTCCCGGACTGCGATGCCGTCCTGAGCCAGGAGAAGCACGAAGGCGTCGCGGGTCTGTTCGGGCGCCTCGAGCATCAGCTCGCCGCCGGCGCCGCGGTGCAGCGCGATCCCGTCGACCGTCCGGGCGAGCTGCTCGGCTCGGGCGTCGTCGCTCGTGCGCATCTGGAAGATCGCGCTCGGTGCTTCCGCTCGGAGTCGCTCACGGGTTCCACTCCACACCACCCGCCCCGCGCGGATCACGGTGAACCGGGCACACGTCGCCTCGACCTCCTCGATGCGGTGGCCGCTGAGCAGGATCGCGACGCCACTGCGCGCGAGCTCGGCGATCAGCTCCAGCACCGCTTCGATCCCACCCGGGTCGAGCCCCTCGGTCGGCTCGTCGAGCAACAGCAGCCGGGGGTGCCGCAGCAGCGAGGCCGCGATCCCGAGACGCTGGCGCATGCCGGAGGAGAAGCCCGAGACACGGTCCTCGGCCCGGTCGGCCAGCCCGACCCGCGCGAGCAGTTCGGTGAGCTCCTGCGGCGGGCCGCCCCCGTCGAGTGCCTGGGCGAGCTCGAGGTTCATGCGGGCCGACAGGTAGGGGTAGAACGACGGCGCCTCGACCTGCCCGGCGATCCCCGCCGCCGGCGGCTCGCCGTAGTCGGGCGCCGGCGCCCCGAACAGCCGGACGTCGCCGGCGTCGGGTCGGACCAGCCCGAGCAGCACGCGGAGCAGCGTCGTCTTCCCGGCCCCGTTCGGGCCGAGCAGGCCATGGACCTCGGCCGGCGCGACCGACATCTTGATTCCGTCGAGCGCTCGCCGCTCGCCGAACGACTTCACCAGCCCCGAGACCTCGAGCGCGGTCTCGCTCGAGGACCCCGGCCCGGCGTGCGCGGTCGCGGCCGTCACGCCTCGATGTGACGTGACGGCCGGCGCACCGCTAGTTCGTGATGCCGAAGTTGAACTTCGCCAGCTTGCTGTACGGCAGCACCGGCAGCAGGAACGCCTTCCGCGGCTTCTGGTTGAAGTCGAAGTCGCGCCGGAGGTCGCCGAGCCGGCGCACGTTCTCCCGCACCGTCGGACGGGGATCCGGGCGGCCGTCGGTCTTCGGATTCAGGCGCTGAGAGCCGAGGAAGTCGTCCTCGATGAACTTCACGTACGCGTCGAACGACAGTGTCTGCTTGTCGATGAAGTTGCGGCGTGCGTACGGGCTGATGACGATGCCCGGAACGCGCATGCCGTAGCCCGCGCCGTCGACCGTCGGTGGCTTGACGTGGTCGTAGAAGCCGCCCCAGTCGTCCCACACGAGGAAGATCGCGGTCGAGTTCCAGTCCTTGCTCTTCATCACCGCGTTGATCAACCCGGTGGTGTAGTTCTGGCCGTAGCTGATCGGGCCTGGCGGGTGTTCGGAGACGTCGCCGCTCGGGATCACCCACGACACCGCCGGAAGCGTTCCGTTCTTGGCGGCCGTGTAGAACTGCGAGGTCGGGACGACGTTGTTCAGCTGGTTGTCCTGGTGGACGGTGGTGAAGTTGAGCAGCGGGTTCCAGATCTGCGGCGTCTTCACGTCCTGATGCACCGGGGTGCACGTCATCGCGCCGTTCGCGCAGTCGGGCTCGGTGCCCTGCGAGAGGTAGTAGCGCCACGAGACGTGGTTCTTGTGCAGCATGTAGGTGAGGTCGGTCCACGCGTACGGCGGCTGGTTCTTGGCGTCCGGGTGCGGGAGGTTGCTCTTCTCGGTGACGTCGGTGAGCGCCGGGACCCCGACCGTCGGATTCCCGTTGTCCAGATACGGATCCGGGTTGTAGAGATCGGTCTTGCACGTCTTCGGCTTGTTCGGCGTGCACTTCGCCGACCACCCGGAGACGAGGTACAGGTGGGCGATCTGGCTCCAGCCGAGGTTCGGCTCGAACATGTGGTCCTGGAGGACGAAGTTCTTCGCGTAGGCCCAGTAGTTCTTCAGCTGCTTGCCGTTGTGGTAGCTCATCACGTCGTCGCAGCCGGGCTGGCCCTTGAGCGCGCATGCGAGCGTCGAGGTGTCGAGGTGCCCGGCCTCCCGCGAGGCGATGAACCCGTTCATCTTCCCGTGGTTGATGTCCGCGACCGCATCGACGTACATGTGCGGGCCGCCGGAGTTGACATCGGCGGTCTCGAGGTACGGCTTGACGCAGGTGTGCTTGGCCGGATCGGGCATGCAGACCGTGAATTTGCCGTGCTTGTCCCGCGGGATTCCATCCGCGCCGGGATAGGTCCCGAAGTACTGATCGAAGGACCGGTTCTCCTGCATGATGATCACGATGTGCTTGATCTTGTGGATCCCCTGGGCCGTCGGGACGGAGGTCCGGGCGGTGGCGGTGGCGGGGTTGCCGGCGCCGCCGGAGCTCGAGAGCACCGTCAGCGCGATGGCGCCGAGCACGATCAGGCCGGTGAGCACCGTCACCGACAACCGGCGACGCGCATGCGAATCTCGTGGGCGAAACCTGTCCATCGTCCTACCTCCTCGTCCCTTTGCGCCCGTCGCTCCGCATCCTAGGGCAGCGCGGCGGAGGGTGCGGCATGCGGTGCTCAGCGCGCGGTACGGCGATCCCGGCGGCCGACCGTCAGGTGGCCCGGCCACGAACGCGAAGCGCGCCTCCGGTCCTGCCGCGGAAGTTATGAGGCCTGGTGGCCGCGCCGTCCATAGTCGGGCCTGCACGCGATGCGTGTCGGATAAGCGTCGCCAGGTGGGGCAAATCGAACACGCGCCGGCGCCGCGGAGGGCCGGACCCACCCTTCCGGCGGCATAACACGACAACCGCGCCGGGCTCGCTCACGCGTGTCGTGTTCGACCGCGTGGGGCGGCTCAACTTGACAACGGTGCGCGGAAAGCCCGCGCGTGTCGCGTTCTGCCGCTCATGCAGACAGCGCGACGTGCCCTGCTAACCTAATGCTTGCCAGCAGGCAACTATCGCCCGCGGCCAACGCCACGCCCCACACACCTGATGCCCGCAAACACCCCCACCATCACACCGGACACCGAGACCGTGGCCGCTGCCCGCCTCCGCGTCACCATCGGCCGGCTCGCCCGCCGCCTGCGGCCGACCGCGGCCGGCGGCGCCGCCGAGCTCACGCCCACGCGGGCCACGGTGCTGCTCGATGTCGTCCGCCGGGGCCCGCTGCGCCTCGCCGATGTCGCCCGGGCCGACGGGATCAACCCGACGATGCTCAGCCGGGTGATCGCGCATCTCGTCGACAACGGGCTCGTGGAGCGAACGAGTGACGCCCGGGACCGGCGGAGCGCCTGGGTCGCCCCGACCGCCGAGGGCCGTCGGCTCGCCCGGCAGATGCGGCGGGAGCGGACCGAGGCCGTCGACCGGGCCCTGAACGAGTTGCCGGCCGATCAGCGCGAGGCGCTCGTCCGGGCACTGCCCGCGCTCGAGTCGCTGGCCGAGGAGCTCGCCGGGGGCGACTGCATCCGATGACCCGGGTGCTCGCCGTCTCGCGGACGACCTTCGCCGCCCTCGCGGTGCCCAACTACCGCCGCTACTACCTCGGCCAGGCGGTGTCCCTCACCGGGACCTGGATGCAGATGACGGCCCAGGCCTGGCTCGTGCCTCACGCTCACCCACTCGAGCACCGCGCTCGGCGTGGTGATCGCGCTCCAGACGGTCCCGGTGCTGCTGCTCGCGCCCTACGGCGGGGTGCTCGCCGACCGGCTCGACAAGCGCCGCCTGATGATCGGGCTGCAGTCCGCGATGGGCGTGCAGGCGCTGATCCTCGGCCTGCTCACGGTCACCGGCTCCGTCCGGCTGTGGGAGATCGGGGTGCTCGCCACGCTGCTCGGCCTCAACAACGCCTTCGAGAACCCGGCCCGCCAGTCATTCATGCTGGAGCTCGTCGGCTCCCGCCACCTCCGCAACGCGGTGACACTCAACTCGGTGCTCGTCAACGTCGCCCGAACGCTCGGTCCCGCTGCCGCCGGGCTGCTCATCGCGAGCGTCGGCGAGGGCGTCTGCTTCCTGCTCAACTGCGCGAGCTTCGTCGCCGTCGTGATCTCGCTCGTCGGGATGGATGCCACGCTGCTCAACCCGACGGAGCCCACCGCGCGTGCCCGCGGCCAGCTCCGCGAGGGCCTGCGCTACGTCGCCGGCAACCGCGACCTCGCCCTCCCGCTGCTGATGATGGCCGTCGTCGGGTGCCTCACCTACGAGTTCCAGGTCACGCTGCCGGTGATGGCCAGCAAGGGGCTGAGCGTGGGGGCCGACGGCTTCGGCTTCATGACCGCCGCGATGGGCATCGGCGCCGTCGCCGGCGGCCTCGTTGTCGCCGCCCGCGGCCGCACCGGGCTGCCGTTCCTCACCGCGAGCGCCGCCGCGTTCGCCCTCGCCGTCGGTTGCGCGGCGCTCGCGCCGTCGCTCGCGATCGAGCTCGTCGCGCTCGCGGCAACCGGCGCCGCGAGCATCTCGTTCATGTCGACCGGCAACTCGACGCTCCAGCTCACCGCGGCTCCGAACATGCGGGGGCGGGTGATGGCGCTGTGGTTCGTCGCCTTCCAGGGGTCGACGCCGATCGGCGGACCGATCATCGGCTGTGGTGATGGCCGCGGCCGGCGCGCGAGCCGGACTGGCCGTCGGTGCCGTCACCTGCGCGCTCGTCGCGGCGCTCGGCTGGCTCGCCGTCCGCAGCCGCCCCGACCCCGGTGATCAGGCGGCACCGATCAACGATGGTGCAGGGCGCAGCCCGGCCGGGACCCCGGCCGGCCCGCGGCCCGGCCGCCGGCCGCAGTGTGAGCTCCGTCCGCCCTCTGACGGCGGGGATTGCCCCCGCGAAAAACCGGGTAAATCGTAATCCAGCGTGATGAGTCTTCGTACGTAGCGAGACATCTGACTCGGTCCTATCCGGCGGTTCCCGGTTCAGTTCCGGTTGCCCGTCAGGAGCTGATCGCGTTCGCCAACGGTCTCGGCGCCGACGCCGAGAAGCTGCACGCGATCCGGCTCGCCGCCTCCGAGGCCCTGACGAACGTCGTCCTGCACGCCTACACGCACGGCGGCGGCCAGATCTCGCTCACCGCGAGCCTCGCCGGGACCGAGCTGTGGATCCTGATCGGCGATGACGGCGACGGGCTGCGGTCGACCGCCAGGAGCCCCGGCCTCGGGGTCGGGCTCGCGCTGATCGCGCAGGCGAGCGACGCGCTCACGATCATGAACCGCGCGAGCGGCGGCACCGAGGTGCGGATGTGCTTCGGTCTCGAAGGTGACGGCGCGGAGGCGGCTCAGGACCGCGGGTCGAGCCGTTCGGCGAGCTCGCCCGGCCTCCCCGCGCTTCTCCACCACGACGTAGCCGCCCCGGCGCAGAACCACGGTCTCGACCTCGGGCAGCTCGTGTCCGGGTTCGACGAGGAACCGTCGCGGGTGCGCACGGACCTCCTCATAGGCGGTGAGCGGAAGCTCGACGAGCCGGTTGCAGCCGAGCCGGGCGCACTCGCAGCGGAAGCCGATCGCCGCGTTCGGGTCACCCGGCCAGCGACCGCGGGCGATGCCCTCGTTGACCTCGCGGAACGTGTCCTCATTGGCGGCCAGCCGAGCCTTGACCTCGCGTTCCATGCCGAAATCCTGCCATGTCGGTAATCGGTGTGCACGCGCTGCTTCGGCTGCCTCGGCGTCACCCAGGCAGAAATCACATCCGGGGCGCAGCGAAACCGCGGTTGAACAGCTCGGTCGCCTGTCCCGGGGGGTCGCTCGAATGGAGCAGGACGACCCCGAGCCACCGTCCGCCCCGGCGCACGGTGGCGACCAGGCACAGCCCGGCGGCGACCGTGTACCCCGTCTTCACGCCGTCGGTGCCCGGGAAGTTCATCCGCAACAGCGGGTTGTTGTTGTACAGGTAGAGCTTCCCGCCCTTGATCGGGAACGGCAGGATCGCGTCACGGGTGGCGACGACCCGCGCGAGCTGGCGTCGGCGGAGCACGGCGTGAGCCAGGCGAGCGAGGTCGCTCGCGCATGAGGCGTTCCCGGCGTCGACGATCCCGGAGACCGAGGAGAAGTGGGTGCAGCTGAGGCCGAGGTGCCGGGCCTCGGCGTTCATCAGTCCCACGAACCGCTGCTCGGTCCGGGCAACGTGCTGGGCGAGTGCGATCGCCGCGTCGTTGCCCGACGGCAGCATCAGGCCGTAGAGCAGCGGGGTGAGCGCGACGCGCTTGCCGAGCGGGAGCAGGCCGACCCCCGAGCCGCTGAAGTGGACCGCGGCGGGGGTGATCAGGACCCGGTCGGTCGGCCGGGTTCGCTGCGAGACGACGAGCGCGGTCATCATCTTCGTCAGGCTGGCGATCGCAAGGACCCGTTGGGGGTCGCGCTCCCACAGCACGCGGCCGGTCCCGACGTCGAACAGCAGGCCGCTGCGCAGCGTCCCGTGCAGCCTCGGGTGGAGCCGCACCGCCGCGGGGGCTGCGCCGTATGGCTCGGCGGCGGCACGGGCGACGCGATGGCCGACGGGCGGCCCGAACGAGGCTCGGTGCGTCGACGGGGGCCGTGTCGCCGGTCATGAACACGAGCAGCACGGCGAGCAGCGCGAGCAGCAGGACCGCCGTCGCCGCGCCGATCTGACGCCGCCGGCGGCGTCGCCGCAGCGCGCGTTCGTGCGCTCGCCGAACGCGGCCCTCCTGGAGGACCCCGAGGTTCACTTCGGCGGCGGGTGGGTGATCGCCCCGATGATGCCGACACCGAGGACGAGGAGCACGAGCAGCGACACGATCCCGATCCCGGTGAGGCCGTGCTGGACGATGTCGCTCACGGTGAGCACCGCGAGGCCGCCGAGGAACACGACGGCGACCGTGAATACGACGATCCGGGTCATGCCGGCACCGCGGCCCCGACCGGTTTACGGGTGGCGAGCAGTTTCACCGTCGCCAGCCCGAACACGAACCCCCCGACATGGGCGAAGTACGCCACGCCGCCGCCTCCGCCCGCCGGATGGACGAGCCCGGCTGCGCCGAACGCGGCCTGCTCGGCGAACCAGATCACGAGCATCACGAGCGCCGGCAGTTCGATCACGGTGAAGAAGAAGATCAGGATCACGAGCGACAGGACACGGGCACGCGGGAACAGCAGCAGGTAGCCGCCGAGCACCGCGGCGATCGCGCCTGACGCGCCCACCGTCGGCGCCACCGAATTGGGGGCGATGGCGACCTGCAGCGCGAGTGCCGCGATCCCGCCGAGGAGATAGAAGGCGATGAACTTCAGCCGGCCCATCGAGTCCTCGACGTTGTTGCCGAAGATCCACAGGAACAGCATGTTCCCCGCGATGTGGAGGATCGAGCCGTGCATGAACATCGACGTGAACACGGTCTGCCACGCGGGCAGCGTGTTCTCGGGCGTGATCGCGTTGCGCGCAAGTTGCGTCCCGTCGCACAGGACCTCCGGCTGACCACTCGCGCCGAGCCCCTGGCGGATGACCTCGGCGCACTGCGTCCCCGAGTGGGTGATCGCCCGGGGAATCGCGCCGTACCTCACGACCTCCGGGGCGGTCGGCCCCGAGATCAGCGATCCGCCGTGGCGGATGGTGAGCAGATACACCACGACGTTGGCGAGGATCAGGAGCACCGTGACGAGCGGGAACCGCTCGGTGGGGATGTTGTCCTTGATCGGGATCACGCGCGGTCAATCTAGCCCCCGGCGCTCACCGTGCGGCTCACAACGCGTCGGCCCGGCATCGGACCGCGACCGGCTCAGCGCGTCGCCTGCGCCGACTGCACCGAGGCGATCCGCCACGGCTGGCGCTCGTTGCCGTCGAGCGCGAGCGTCCACCGCTCGGTGAAGTCGCTGGCGTGGTTCTGGCTGCCATGGAGGATCTGCGCCGTGTTGCGGTTCTCGACGTAACGGCGGCCGTTGAGGGCGAGCTCGAGCGTCATTGTCGGCGGCTGCGCCCCGGCGTCGAGGCCGGCGATCGTGATCTGGCGGACCTTGAGACCGCGAACCACGACGCGGGCCTGGTGCGACGGATCACCGGGATAGAGGAGCGCGTCAGCGGCGTCGGGGTGGGCGATCGCCGTCAGCGCGTCGTCGGGCCCGTCGACGGCCTCCGCCCAGGCGGCCACCGCGCGGCGGGCGGCGACCTCGAGGATGTCCGGAGCGAAGCGGCCATCGGCGAGGCTGAGGTCGTTGGCGGCGGCGCGGGCGTCGCCGCGGAAGTCGAGGTCGGCGACCTCGGCAACGCTCGTGCCCTCCGGCAGCGCTTCGGCGACCGCCGCCTCGGTGAGGGCTTCGTCGCGGAGCGCGCGGTCGTCGGCCCACGGGCTGGCCACGATCTCGTCGGTGAGCGCGTGGGCGCCCTCGGCCCCCTGCTCGATCGACACAAGCACCCAGTGGTTCTCGCGCTTGCCGAGCGTCCAGTACTCGTGCACCGAGCTCGTGTCGGTGAGCGAGTCGGTCCGCCTCACGCGCTGTCCGTAGCCGTCCTGCATGTAGTCCCGCAGCCGCGCCCGGATGCGAACGACGACACGGTCGCCGGAGTCGTCGCCGGCGTTGTGCAGCCCGACGTAGTCGACCTTCGGCTGATCGATGACCTCGACCCGGTTGCGCCATCCACGCCTGTCGATGTCGTCGAGGCGGCGCTCCCACTCGGCCATCAACCCGGGGGCGACGAGCCCGCGCAGCCGGACCCGGTCCCCGGCGTCCCACGCCCGCTGGATGTCGGTGAACAGCTTCGCCGCCGCGGGCTTGACCTCGTCGGGGGCGAAGGCCGGATCCTCCTCGGCCGCCTCGGCCGCGGCGCGCTGCACCCGCAGCGCCCGGTCGGAGACCTTGTGCGACGACGTCCGGCCACGGCTCGCCTGGCCGCGCCACCACTTCATCACCTGTGGCAGGACGAAGTACACGATCACCGCGATCACGATGATGGCCAGGATCACGCCGCCCCCACCGCCGATGGGGATGAAGAAGAACCGGCCGTGTCCGAACCCCCGGCCGAGCCCGCTGAAGCCGCGGCCACCGCCACCGCCGCCGCCGAAGTGGAAGCTGCCGCTGCCGCCGCGCGCGAGCGCAGCGGGCGTCAGCATGGTGAGGAGCACGGCCGCGCCGAGCATCCCCCGCACCGCGCGCGCCCCCACCCGGCGGATCATGCCGAGACCGCCTCCGCGAGCGGTCCCCGCCCGGGCTCGTCCTGCACGATGTGCTGATCGGCGTGGTAGCTCGAGCGCACCAGTGGACCGGCCGCGACGTGGCTGAAGCCGAGCTCGTACGCCGCCCGCTCGAGCGCCGCGAACTCGTCCGGGTGCCAGTAGCGGACGATCGGCAGGTGCTGCTCGGTCGGGCGCAGATACTGGCCGACGGTGAGGACCTGGACGTGGTTCTGGCGGAGTTGGCCGAGCGCATCGACCATCTCCTCGAAGCTCTCGCCGAGACCGACCATCAGGCCGGACTTCGTCGTCACCTCGTCGCCGCCGAGCTCCTTCGCCGTCCGCAGCACTCGGTTGGAGCGCTCCCACGTCGAGCCACGGCGGGCGACGGGGTAGAGCCGGGGGACGACCTCGACGTTGTGATTGAACACGTCGGGCCTCTCGGCGATCACGCGGGAGAGCGGCATCTCCTCGCCACGGAAGTCCGGCGTGAGGACCTCGACCTTGCACCGCGGCGCCTGGCGGCGGATCTGACGGATGACCCCGACGAATGCGCCGGCCCCGAGATCCGGGAGGTCGTCCCGGTCGACACTCGTGATCACCGCGTGCCGCAGGCCCATGCGGGCGACGCTGCGCGCGACGCGCGCCGGCTCGAGCGGGTCGTTCCAGGTCGGCTTGCCGGTCTTCACGTTGCAGAACCCGCACCGGCGGGTGCAGGTGTCGCCGAGGATCATGAACGTCGCCGTGCCCCGCTGCCAGCACTCGCCGATGTTCGGGCAGGCGGCCTCCTGGCACACCGTGTGGAGGTTCTCGGCCTCGATCAGCTTGCTCAGCTCGCGGTACCGCGGGCCGCCCGGGGCGGGCACCTTGAACCACGGCGGCTTCCGGCCCCGCAGCGGCTCGACGCTCTCGGTCTGCAGCACGGTGAGCACGTCGGCGATCCCGCCTGGATTCGCGCGTGAACGGGTGGCGCTCATCGTCCGGTGAAGGCTAGCGCCCAGTCGGTCCGTGAATCAAAGCGTCGCCGTGGCGACGTGGCTCGCCACGGCGGTCCTCAGCCGCTCGAGGCTGACGAGCCGCTGACGCCGGCCGAGCTCCTGCGCGACGGCGTAGGCCGCGCGCTTGCGGAAGCACGGCAGCTGCCCGGCGAGACGGCCGGTCTCCTTGATCAGCGAGGTCATCTGGACCCCGTCGAGACCGCAGGGCACGATCCACGAGAACGGCTGGAGGTCGTTCTCGACATTGACCGCGAAGCCGTGGGTGGTGACGCCGCGCTGGACGTGGACTCCGATCGAGGCGATCTTGCGCTGCTGCACCCACACGCCGGTGAAGTCGGGGCCATCGTCGAACCGCGCGCGGCCCTCGACGCCCTCCTCGGCGAGTGCCCGAACGAGCGCCCGTTCGAGCAGACGCACGTAGGCCACCACGTCGTCCACGGCGACGATCGGGTACCCGACGAGCTGACCGGGCCCGTGGTAGGTCACCTTCCCGCCCCGGTCGGTCTCGACGACCTCGATGCCCTGCATCCCGTACCAGTCCGCGCCCATCGGCAGTTCGCCGTCGGCCGATCGGCGCCCGCGGGTGAGCACAGGCCAGTGCTGGAGCGTGAGCAGAACGTCGGGCACCGCGCCGGCCTGCCGGGCCGCCCGCACCTCCTCCTGCAGCGCGAGCGCCTCGGCGTAGTCGAGCGTTCCGAGATGGCAGACCCACAGTTCCGGCAGCATCTGTTGAGCGTATTCCCCGGCACTCACGTGGCAACCGCCGATCCCTGGAGGTGATCCCTGACCGTGGCCAGAAACCGGGCGGCCTCGACGCCGTCGAGCGCGCGGTGATCCCAGCTCAGCCCGAGGATCGACATCGGCCGGATCGCGATCGCGTCGGATCCCCCGGCGTCGGTGACCACGACCGGCCGCTTGACGACGGCCTCGAGATCGAGGATCGCGACCTGCGGCTGGTTGATGATCGGGGTGGCCATGATCGTGCCGTACTGACCGGGGTTGGTGATCGTGAACGTCCCGCCGCGGACCTCGTCCGGCGAGAGCTCGCCGGCTCGTGCCCGGTCGGGCGAGGTCCCTCACCCGGGCGCCGAGGCCCTCGGCCGACAGCTCGTGCGCGTCGCGGATCACCGGCACGATCAGCCCGGCGTCACCGAGCGAGACGGCGATCCCGAGGTGGACGGCGTCGTGGCGGGCATATGCGTCGCCGTCGAGCGTCGCGTTCAGCGACGGGTGTGCGCGCAGCGCCTCGATCGTCGCCCGCGCCACGTAGGCCAGAGCGGTGAGTCGGCGCTCGGCCCGCTCCCGCTCGACGCGGCCCATGTCGACCTCGATCCAGCTCGTGCACGTCGCCGCCGTCTGGAGCGAACGCTTCATGTGCTCGCCGATCTGACGCCGGACGTGCGAGAGCCCGCCGGCCAGTGGCCCGGGCGGCATCGGGGTCGCGGACGGGGCCGGCGTCGGAACCGGGGCCGCGGACGGAGCCGGGGTCGGGCCGTCAGGTCGGTAGGGCGACTCGATGTGGAGCGGCGGCTCGGGTGCGCCGGCGCCGTTGCCATTGCCGCTGCCGTTGCGCCCCGGGCGATCGAGCAGCGCGAGCACGTCCTGCTTGCGGATCCTGCCTCCGCGCCCGCTTCCGGTGACGCCGGTGAGGTCGAGGTGGTGTTCGGCGACGATCCGGCGGACGACCGGCGTCAGGCGCGGCTGCGCGCTCGGGGCCGCAACGCCCGCCGCCACGGCCGCCCCGATCCGGGCGAGCACAGTCCCGACCGGGACCGTCTCACCGACGGAGACGAGGACCTCGGCGAGCACTCCGTCGGCCGGCGCCGGAACCTCGCTGTCGATCTTGTCGGTCGAGATCTCGCACACCGTCTGCTCGGCGCGCACCGTCTCGCCGACCTCGGCCCGCCACGCGACGACCGTCCCCTCGGCGACCGAGACCCCCATCTGGGGCATCGTCACCTCAATACTCGAGGAGCTCACGGCAGGCCTCCTTCACGCGCTCGACTCCGGGCAGGACAGCCGCCTCGAGAGGCGGTGAGAACGGGATCGGGACGTCCGGGGCGCTGACCCGGACGACCGGGCCGTCGAGCGACTCGAAGCCGTGCTCGGCGATCACCGCGGCGACCTGAGCCCCGGCGGCACAGGTGCCGTTCGCCTCGTCGACGATCACCACCTTCGCGCAGCGCTCCACCGAGTCGAGGATCGCCTGCACGTCGAGCGGGACGAGCGAGCGCAGGTCGAGCACCTCGACCGACGCGCCGCCGAGGTCGGCCGTCGCCTCGAGCGCGGTGTGCACCATCGCCCCGTAGGTGATGACCACGAGGTCGCTTCCCGGCCGCGCCACGCGCGCGGTGAACGGCGTCTCATACGGCGCGTCGGGCACCTCGCCGCGGATCCGGCGGTAGAGGTGCTTGTGCTCCATGAAGCACACCGGGTTGGGGTCGTGGATCGCGGCGTGCAGGAGCCCCTTGGCGTCCTCGGCCGTCGATGGCGCGACCACCTTCAGCCCCGGTGCGTGCATGAACCACGCCTCCGGGTTCTGGGAGTGGAACGGCCCGCCGGAGAAGCCGCCGCCGGACGGCAATCGCACGACGATCGGCACCGCGAGGCCCTGGCGGTAGTGCATCTTGCCGGCCACGTTGACGAGCTGATCGAAGCCGCAGGAGATGAAGTCCGCGAACTGCATCTCGCACACCGGCCGCAGCCCGACGACGGCGGCACCGACGGCGCAGCCGATGATCCCCGACTCGGCGAGTGGCGTGTCCATCACGCGGTCCGCCCCGAACTCGTCGAGGAACCCGTCGGTCACCTTGAATGCGCCGCCGAACTCGGCGATGTCCTCGCCCATGAGGACGACCCGCTCGTCGTCCCGCAGCTCCTCGCGGAGCCCGGCCGAGATCGCCTGGAGGTAGGTGAGCTCGCTCATGACCGGTACCCGCTGAACCGCGCGAGGCCGTCGCCCAGCGGCTCGGCTTCGCCCTCGCAGAAGACGCCCCGGACGGCGTCGGCGGGATCGGGCATCGGCGCGGCCAGGGCCTCGGTGGCCGCCGCCTCGATCTCGCTCTCCACCTCGGCGCGGAGCGCCTTGACGTCGACGCCGAGCTCGGCGACCCGCGCCGCCTGGCGGTCGATCGGATCGCGCTCGCGCCAGTGCTCGACGAGCTCCGGCGGGACGTAGCGCATGTCGTCGTGCGCGGCGTGGCCGTGCATCCGCATCGTCTCGGCCTCGATCAGCGTCGGTCCGCCGCCGGACAGCGCCCGGTGCCGGGCCTCGAGCGTGACCGCGAACATCGCCTCGACGTCGTTGCCGTCAACCGTCGCGGCGTGGACGCCGTAGCCGCCGGCGCGCTCCACCGGGTCGACCGCGAACTGCTTGCGCAGCGGGGTCGAGTACGCGTACTGGTTGTTCTCCAGGACGAAGATCACCGGCAGTCGCTGCACCCCGGCCCAGTTCAGTGCTTCGTGGAAGTCGCCGCGGGAGGTCGAGCCGTCGCCGAACCACGTGATCGCACAGCGCCGCTCCTGGCGAAGCTTGAACGCCATCGCCATCCCGGTGGCGACGAGCATCATGTCGGGCAGCATCGAGACCATCGCGACGCAGCCGAGCTTCGCGTCGCCGAAGTGGACGTTGCCGTCCCGGCCGCCGGTGACCCCGGTCGCGCGGCCCATGTACTGGGCGAGGATCCGTGCCGGGGTGACCCCGCGTGTCACGTGCGCGGCGAGGTCCCGGTGGAGCACGCACAGCCGGTCCTCGGGGGCCATGGCGAACGCGGCGCCGGCCGAGATCGCCTCCTGGCCGAATCCGTCGTAGAACGAGCCCGGCACCTTGCCCTGCCGGTAGAGGCTCATCGCGCGGGCCTCGAGGCCTCGCATCATCAGCATCGCCCGCAGCAGCCAGACGCGGTCGTCCGGGGTGAGCGGGGAGGGTACGCCGGCGGGCTCGGGATCGCCAAAGCCCTCGCCGGCCGCATGCACGGCCAGGTCGGTCGCCATCTATGTCTCCTTCCTCTCTGGCCCGGCGCGGGATCTCCGGCCGGTCCATCGGTGTCGTGAAGCGCGTTTGCGGGATCTCCGCAGGCTCGCTCCGAGCGTCACCTTACTCCTGCGGGCGGCGGTGCAAAAGGGCCCATGGACGCAGATTTGACGCGCTGTCCGCGTACCCTGAGTGGGGATGGAGAGTGCCCGCATCGCTCGGCTGCGCTGGCGCTGGCGGGGTGCGTGGATGTGGCCGGTGTTCGTCTCGGCGATCGTCGCCGACGCGGTGATCGGCGTCCTGCTCCCGCCCTCGGGCGACACCCAGGCGGTGTTCGGCGCGGCGATCATCGCGGCGTTCCTGAACCTGTTCGCGGTTGTCCTCGGCAGCTGGCCGATCGGCGCGCTGCTGCGCCGGCGCCGCCCCGATCTCCCGGTGTCGGTGGCCCGCAACTACGGCGGCACGATCGCGATCGCCGGGGTGACGGTGGCGCTGCTCGTCGCCGGCCTCGCCCACCGTCCGGCGATCCTCCAGCACCGTGTGGCCAAGCGCGACGCGATCGTCCGCGCCCAGGCCTGGATCGGAGCGCGGGCCCCGGACGCGTTCCGGCGCAGCATGTCGGTCGTCGACGTCTACGCGATCGAGCCCGGCGCGATGTATCGGATCTGTGTCCCCGACGCTCCCCGGCTGCGGACCTACTGCGTCGTCGTGCGCGACCGGCAGCCGTTCCCCGGCGGGGTCACGTTCGACGGCTACGAGTCGAACCGGGTCTACGCCGCGGGGGCCGGCTGAGCCGAGCCGCGGCCGGGTCGCCCGCGGCGGCGGTCCGGCCGCCGGGCGTCGCCCTACCCGGCCCGCAACCCGAACAGCGCCGGGAAGCGCAGCGCGAGGAACGGGTCCCCGCTGAAGGTCATCCGCCTCGCCGCGAGCAGCTCCGGCCACGCCGCGGAGCCGGCCGCGAGCCGGATCATGTCGTCGGCGCCCAGCTCGGCCGTCGCCTGGGCGCCCTCGGCCGCTCCCGGGACCACCGTGAGCTCGCCGTCCGCGATGCGCAGCGCGATCGGCGCAGCGGGACCGCCTCGGGGATCACGGATCCGCAGCTCGATCGTCGCGTTGAGGTCGGTCGCGCGGGAGGCGTCGAACTGGTGGGGGAGCGCCGTGAGCACGGCGCGCACCGCGACCGCCTGGGTGCCGGGCGCGCCGGCCGCGGCCACTCCCGCGAGCCGCTCGCCGCTACGCCGGCGGAGCTCTGCGAGACGGGGCGCTCACGCCTGACCTCCGCTCGCCGTCCAGGCTCGCCAACTGGAGGTCGCGTGAGTCATCCGCCGTCATCAGGTACTGCATCGCCTCGGTCGGATCGGCGAACAGCATCAGCGCGTCGTCGGTGGTCACCATCCGGCCGTAGTGGGTCGACATCTCGTGCTGGATCGAGTACGCGTCGATCTCGTAGCCGAGCTGTTCGGAGACGTCGTCGTAGGGGATCGACATGCGGTCGCGTGAGCGGATGTCCCAGAACGAGGGCTGCTCGATCACCTCGATCCCGTCGCGGCGGCTGAGGATCGCGGCGACGGCGTCGCCCTCGGCGCTCTTGGCCATCACGATCCCGACATAGTCCTCCTGCACCGACGGGTCCGGGACGGACGACGGGTCGGTCGTCTTCACCTGCACCTTGCGCTCCCGCGGAGGACGGACGCGGCGGGCTCGTACCGGGTCGGCGCCGTTCCCGCCGTCGGCCGTCGCCGCGCCGAGACCGGCCTCGGCGAGCAGCGCGGCCACCGGGTCCACGCCGTTCGGCCGGACCTCGACCGAGGCGAGCTCGGCGAGACCCGCCGCGGCCTCCTCGGCGGCGGGCGCCCAGTCGGCCACCCACCGCTCGATCACGGCCCGGTTGTGCTCGCCGTGGTCACGGTCCTCGACCAGCATCCGGACGAGCTCCGCGGTCCACGCCCGCGCCCACTCCCACTCCTGGGCGGCGACGCGGGCGAGCACCGGCGTGACGGTGTCGCGCGCTCGCCGCGGCGGCCCGGATGCCGAGCTCGCGCCGGAGCAGCGTGCCGACGCGCGGCTCGAAGCAGAGGTTGATGGCGACGACGACCTCGCCCCAGTCGGGCGTGGCCGCGAGCCGTTCCAGATAGCGCCGCGTCGGCTGCCAGTGGGGCTCGTGCAGGAACCGGTCGCGGGCGGCCTCGGTCGAGAACTCGCCGTGGTGGCGCTCGAGGTCCATCGCGTAGAGCACGAGCGCCTGGGCCGAGCGCTGCTTCATCGCCGCCTGGAGGCAGACCGCGGTGGCCACCGAGTCCGACAGGCAGTCCCGCGCGATCGTCGCCAGCGCGAACCACAGCCCGTGCTCGACGAACGCCGGCACCTGGAGGTTCTGGCGCAGGAACTCGACCCACTCCGGCGCGAAGTCGGCGAGCAATCCGTCGGTGGCGGCCGACTGGATCGCGCCCTCGATCTGGTTCTCGAGCGCGCTCGCGCGCTGGTAGTACGGGCGCTCCCACTGCTCGCCGGGATCGCGGAACGCGAACCAGTCGCCCGAGCGCAGCTCCGTCGAGGCGTCGTTCCAGGTCCCGCGGCCGTCCTCGAACGAGACCGGCCAGCCGCGCAGCAGATGGCGGTGGACCGAGGGCTGGGTGTCGACGGTGACGTCCTCATAGAGGGTCGCGCGCCGGGCCCGGGGTGCGAACCAGGAGAACTCCCGCTCGGACTCATCGCTCGCCGGGCGGCGACCCGGTGTCGAACCGCTTCACCGGCGGCGCGGCCTCGGTCGGGCCGCCGCCCCCGGCCTCAGCCTCGGCCGCGGCGTCGGCCGAGGTCGTGAACTTGTCGGTGAAGATCCGGTCCTCGTCGATGCCGTGGCCCTCGAGCATCTCCTCGGCGGCCTCGATCATCGGCGGCGGCCCGCACATGTAGACGTCCGGGCCGTCGAGCTCGCCGGCGGCGAGCGCCTCATCGACCGCCTCGTGGACGAAGCGCTCGACCACCGGCGCGAAGCGGAAGTCGGACGAGCCGCTCGCCGAGGGCGGCGATCTCGTCGGGGTGGAACAGGTCGACTCTCGGTCCGCGCGCCGTAGAAGAACCGAACCGGCCGCGCGCACTGCTCGTCCGCGAGCTGGCGGAGCACGCACAGGATCGGCGCCATGCCCGAGCCGCCGGCGACCATCAGGATCGGCCGCTCGGATTCACGGAGGCGGAACGCCCCGTACGGCCCCGTGAAGCCGAGCTCATCGCCGACCGCGATCCGCGCATCCCCGTCCTCGCCGGCGAGCATGCCTGACAGCCGGCCGCCCGGGTAGCGCTTGATCATCAGCTCGATCTCGCCGTCGCCGGGGAGGTTGGCCATCGAGAACGACCGCCGGGCGCCGTCGGGGTCGCCGGGCACGTGGACGTCGACGTACTGGCCAGGGGTGAACGCGAAGCCGTCCTGGGCGCGCAGGACGAGCCGGGTGATGTCGTGGGTCAGCGGCTCGATCGCCGTCACCGTGGCCCGGCCGTCGGCGGGCGCGTGCTGGAGCTTCAGGTTGTCGGCGTCGTAGTGCAGGAGCTCGATCGTGAGATCGCTCTCCGGCATCGCCCGGCACATCAGCGAGTAGCCGTTCTCGCGCTCGGTGTCCGACAGCGCGAAGTTGGAGTAGCGCTTCAGGTCGGCGTCGCCTTCCAGCAGGAAGCACTTGCACGCCGAGCATTGGCCCTCGCGGCATCCATAGACCAGGTTGAGGCCCTGACGGAAGGCGGCGTCGAGCACCGTCTCGCCGTCCTGCACGGTGAGTTCGAACCCGACCGGCTCGAGGCGGACGGTCGGGCTCATGCCAGAACGAGCCCGGGGGCCGACGCGGTCCCGCTCCAATCCCCGCTCGGGAGTCCGAGCTCGGCCGCGACGCGGATGTTCGGCGAGACGAATTCCAGGTCGTGCTTGCGGATGTCCGCCAGTGTCCAGCGCCCCTCGTCGCGCAGGTGGGGCTGGCCGATCAGGGTCTTCCCGTCGGCCCGCACGAAGCCGAGCTCCTGGATCACCTGGCTCGCCTCCCAGCCGTGGTAGCGGTCGAGGTAGTTGCGGTCACCGGTGTAGCGGCCGGGGTTGGATTCGTCCATCCAGGCGCACTCGTGCGAACAGTAGAAGCGGGTGCGTGGCGTTCCGGTCCCATCGTCGACGATCCGATGGCGGCGGTCGTCCTCGGAGACGCACAGCCCCTGGCAGGTCCAGCAGAACGGCGGGGCCATGTTCATCAGGTCGAGCGGCAGGAACGGGGAGGAGGGGTCGGTGTTCTGCCGGAACGCCTCCCAGAACGCCCCGTACTTGGCGTACCAGCCCGGGTACTTGCTCTCGAACCAGTCGAAGTCCCGTTCGTCCAGCGGATCGAATCGCCAGAACGACAACGGCCAGGCGGCAAAGGCGAGGATCGCGTGGCGGTGGTGGACGCCGGCCACGAGCCGCTCGCGGGCCCGCTCGAAGATGTCGGTCGGGATGTCGAGCCCGAGCTTGCCGAGCTTCAGCACGTACGCCCGGTGCCAGTCGTCGCGGACCCAGCGGTCCCACTTGTCGAGATAGGACTCGTGGTCGGAGCGGTCCTTGGAGAAGTACTCCATGACGACGGCCGAGAAGATGTCGATGAAGGCATGGTTGATCCAGAACGCCTGCTGGAGATCGCGCTCGATCAGCGGCGCGTTGTGGTCGTCCTGGAGGACCGTGAGCAGCGTCGCGTAGCCGTTGGAGATGTGCCGCGCCTCGTCGGACTGCACGCTGAGGTAGGTCGTCGGCAGGGTGAAGTCACCGTTGCGCGCGGCGACGTCGGGAAGCGCGACGAACACGATGTTCGTGAATGCCGTCTCGGCCACCACCTGGAGCGTGAGCGCGCACTGGATCGGGTCGCCGACCATGAAATGGCTGAGCATGTTCAGCCCCGGGTTGGTGAGCACCGACCCGGTGAACGCCTTCGGCCCGAGGTTCCAGCCGGCGGGGTCGGGGACGTTCTTGGCGTACCACCGGGCGAGCGACATCTGCATCCCGGTGTGACGGATCTCGTCGACGAACTGGACGTGGTAGCCGTTGCGCAGCTCGTTGTTCGGGACCGCGCTCATCAGCATCGACATGCAGCGGCCGGCGCCGATCTCGGCGAAGTTCGTCACGACGATGAACGGCTTCAGGATCTCCAGCCAGCGCTCGTTCGCCTTGGCCGGCATGTTCGCTCGCACGGCCGCGTCGAGCCCGCCGTAGACGCGGTCGTCCTTCTCAAGCTCCATCGGCAGGTACTCCCGCATGATGTGCTTCATCGGGTCCTTCGCCTTGCCGGGGAACCGGTACCGCGTCGGGTAGCGGACGGCGGGCTGGTGGTACTCGGGCTCCCAGCCGAGCTGGGCGATGCGCTCGTGGGTGTCGGTGATGCTGCGGCGACGTGGGGCGGTGGCGGTCATGGTGCGGAAACCTACGCTGGAGAGTTGATCAAATCCACGCGTATCCACAACGAGTTTCCGTGCTCGATTTATCACAACATGCTAATCCGGCGCGGGAGGTCGGCCCGGGTATGCTCGCCGGGCGCGATGGACCGCCAGGACGCCAGCTTCACCTCGGCCGGGACACGGTGCGCCGCGTGGCTGTACCGGCCGCGCGGCGAGGGTCCGGTGCCGATCGTGGTCATGGCCCACGGCTTCTCGGCCACCCGCGAGCTCCGGCTCGACGCCTACGCCGAGCGGTTCTGCGCCGCCGGCCTCGGTGTCCTGCTGTTCGACTACCGCCACTTCGGGGCCTCGGACGGCGAGCCGCGCCAGCTGCTTGACATCGGCGATCAGCACGCCGACTTCGCCGCCGCCCTGGCCTACGCCCGCGGGCTGGCCTGGGTCGACCAGGACCGCATCGCCCTGTTCGGCAGCTCGTTCTCGGGCGGTCACGTGATTGCGGTCGCCGCCGATGACGGCGGGATCGCCGCCGTCGTCGCCCAGTGCCCGTTCACCGACGGGCTCGCCTCGCTCGCCACGCTGCCTCCGCTCACGGCGGCGCGGGCGACGGGCCTCGCGCTGGCCGATGCGCTCGCCGCTCTCCGGGGCCGCCCACCGCACTACATCCCGGCCGTCGGGCCGCCGGGCTCGCTCGCGGTGATGACGACGCCGGATTCAGAGCCCGGCTTCCGCGCGCTCGTCCCGGCGCAGACGACGTGGGAGAACCGGGTCGCGGCGCGGATCGTGCTCCAGGTCGGCCGCTACCGCCCCGGTCTGGCGGCGGCCCGGCTCTCCTGCCCGATCCTGTTCTGCGTCTGCGAACGCGACTCGGTCGCTCCCGCCGGGCGAACCGTCACGCTGGCCAGGACGGCCCCACTGGGCGAGATCCGCCATTACCCCGTCGGGCACTTCGACGTCTACCTCGGCGCGCCGTTCGAGCGCGCCGTCGCCGACCAGACCGAGTTCCTCACCCGGGTGCTCCGGGTGTGAGGAGGGCGCGCCGCCCGTCCGGCGACGCGCCCCCGATTCGGGATCAGGCGATGCCGGCGCCGGTCGGCGCTGCGGCCTCGTCCTCGGCAGTCGGTGCGTCGGGGGCCGGCGCGGTCTCGGCCGGCTCCGACGGAGCGCTCGCGGCCTGCGCGGCGTAGTGGACGCCGGCCGCCCCGACCGCTCCAGCGGCCGCGGCCGCGAGGGCCCAGCCGGTGCCCGAGCGCTCGCGCCCGACCGCGCGATCGATCGACAGCGGCCCTGGGCCGGCTTCGGTGAGCGCGAGCACGGCGGCGATCAGCACGAGGTTGTACTCGTAGCCGCCGGCGGTCACCCACGGGCCGTTCTTGAGGTGGACGCGGTGCATCGCGGTGAGCATCGTCCCGGTGAGCGCCGCGCCGGCCAGCGGGGTGGCCGACGCCGAGCGCGAGCGCCGCGCCGCCGCCGGCCTCGGAGATCCCGGCCGCGATCGCGTTGCGCCGGCCGGGGCGCATCCCGAGCGTGTCGAAGAAACCGGCGGTGGCGTCGAGGCCGTTGCCGCCGAACCAGCCGAACAGCTTCTGGGTGCCATGGCCGACGAACAGGGCGCCGACCGTCACCCGGAGGAACAGACGTGCAAGCTTCATGACGGGTCCTTTCGAAGAGAAGGTTGTCTCATCAACTACCCCCTCTGGGCATAAGTCACACCGCGGTCCGTTTAGGCCGTGCCGGTCGTGGCGATCGTCACGCGCCGGGTGCAGGACACTTCTCGCCGTGGCGACACCGTGGTCAGCCGACGGTCTTCCGGGGGACACGCTCGCAGCGATCCGGGCGAACCTCCCGCAGGTCGTCGAGCACGTGCTCGACGCGGTCGCGGCCGAGAACCCCGAATACGCCGCAGTGCTGAGGGACCCGGCGGGCCTCGGGATCCGGATGGGGATCGAGCAGGCGATCCGGACGTTCCTCGATGCGATCGAGCGGGGCGAGGCCCCGGCGGTCGAGACCGACGAGATGTGGCGGCGGCTCGGCGAGGCCGAGTTTCAGGCCGGCCGCTCGCTCGAGGCTCTGCGCAGCGCCTTCCGGACCGGCACGCGCGCCGTATGGCGATCCGCGGCCGAGATCGCGATCGAGGTCGGTGTCGAGGGTTCCGCCGTCGTCGGCCTCGCCGAGGGCGTGTTCACGTACAGCGAGACGCTCGCCGCTGACGTCGCCGAGGGCTACCGGCGGATCCAATCCGACGAGGCCGGTGAGCGCGAGCGCCGGCGCCGTCACCTCGCGGGCCTGCTGCTCGACCCGGGCGGCCATGAGCGGGAGGCGATCGAGCGGGCCGCCGAGCCCGCCCGGTGGCCGCTGCCGCGGACGCTTGCCGTGCTCGCGCTCGCCGGTGACTCGCCGGCCGCCGTCGCTCGCGGACTCGACGTCGACGTGCTGGCCGGGGGCGGGGCCGACGGCTCGTGGCTCGTGATCCCCGATCCGCGGGGGCCCGGGCGGCTGGCCGATGTGCGCCGTGCCGTGCAGGCCGCCGAGGTGGTCAGCGCGCTCGGACCGGCCGTCCCGCCGGCCGACGCCCATCGCTCGCTCCGGTGGGCGCGCTCGGCGATCGCGCTCGTCGCGACCGGGACGCTCCCCGATCAGCGCCCGACGCTCGTCGAGGACCATCTCGGGACGATGGTCGTGCACGGCGACCCCGAGCTCGCGGCGCTCCTCTCCCGGCGCCGGCTCGCCCCGGTCCTGGACCTCGGCGAGACCGAGCGCGAGCGCCTGCTCGCCACGCTGCGGGCGTGGCTCGACCATCAGCGCCACGTTCCCCGGGTCGCGGCCGAGCTCCACGTCCATCCGCAGACCGTGCGCTACCGGCTGGGCAAGCTCCGGGAGCTCCTCGGTCAGGAGCTCGACGAGCCGAGCGGCCGCTTCGAGCTCGAGCTCGCGCTCCGGGCGGGAGCCGATCCGTTGCCCGCGACGGCCTCGAACTCGGCCGTGTCGACCGGCAGACAGACCCGGCAGAAGTCCTGACCGAAGTCCGTCAGACCGACGCTGCGACGGATCGTGCGCGCGCGGGAGGTCGCCTTGATCGTCCCGAGGACATCGGGCTGCGCCTCGAGGACCTGGTAGACGAGCGGATCGGACAGCGGCTCGCCGCCGAGGTCGATCAGACCGAGGCGGACGAGGTTGTTGAGGTACGCCGTGACCCGCTCGCGGTGGCGCAGGCCGGCCGCCGGGCCGAGCATGTTCAGCCCCGTGGCGACGAGCTGCGAGCCGCCGCCGATCAGGTTCCCGGCCCGCACGTCGACCGCCGGCTGGGGTCCCTCGACCGCGAGCAGGCGGAGGATCCGGGCCTCGTCGGGGGCGAGCTCGGACAGGATCCGGGCATACGCCGGATGGGCGCCGTCGGCGGCCTCGACGTCGGCGGCCCGGCGGAGCAGCTCCGCCCCGAGGTCGCGCAGCGACGGGGGCCCGGAGGTCGCGGAGCCGTTGCGCCGGCCCTGAGCCGACAGCGTGCCGGCCGGCGGCCCGAGCTGCCGAACGCGATCATCGAGGTCGCTGACCCCCAGGAACTCCCGCGCGTAGTTGCGCATTCCGCTGCTGAAGCCCTGCGCAAGCTCGATCGCCGCGCCGGGATCGAGTGCGACCCGGGCCAGCCGGCTGCCGACCCGCAGCGACACGGCGAGGCTCCACCACGCCGTCTTCACCCACGCGTCGGCGGCCGCCCGGGCGAGCACGGGCAGCGTCTCGGCGACGCTCAGCTCCTGGCCCGGCGTGCCGCCGTCAGGATGCTCGGGCTCCCGCTCGCTCATCATGCGAACACCAGCGCGTGCACGATCCCGCCGGCCAGTCCGAGCACGGCGCCGTGGGCCAGCAGCAGCCACTCGTCCTCCCGCGTGGCCGTCCGGAGCATCTCGGCGAACTCGGTGGGCGCCATCTCCCTCATTCTCTCTGCGATCAGCTTACGCATGGTCGCGCTCTGCTCCGCGCTGAACTGGGGGTCCGACAGCGGGATCATCATCGTCTCGACCGGTTCGCTGGCCAGCGCCGACCTGATCGCCTCGTAATCCCGTGATCCGAGGGCCATCCGCAGCGCCGTGCGAGCCGGACCGATCGCCCGGTCGATCGCGGGTCGCATCGCGTCCTCGATCAGCGTCCGCGTCCGATCGGCCTGCGGCCCGCCGAGCAGCTCGCCGCCGAAGTTGGCCACGGTGAGGATCTCCTCGGCCACGATCCGCGCGTAGACGTCGGACACCTCGGGCTGGCGGCGGACGAACAGGCCCTGGAGCCGGATCGGCCCGACCCGGTGCGGCAGGGCCGGCTCGTAGATCATCCACAGCGCGACCCAGTTCGTCACCCAGCCGACGACGACGCCGAGGATCGGCAGCAGCCACCACCAGGTGACGAAATGGGTCACCGCGGCCACCGGGATGCCGAGCGCGAAGCCGAAGAAGAACCCGAAGTTCTGGATGAACTTCAGCTCGCGGCGGCCCATGTCCAGGAACACGCGGTTGGCGAGCTCGGGGTCGAACCGCTTGATCACCATCAGCTTCACGTCGACGAGCTGCTCGATGTGCTCGGCGATCTGCCCCGTCAGCTCGTCGACGATCTCCGGCAGCTGCTGCTGGACGCGGCGGTAGACGAGCGCGTGGACCGCGCTCGGCAGCTCGCTCCACAGCCCCGGCCGCTCGCGCTCCATCACCCGGTCGACGAGTTGCGGGACGTCGTCACGCAGCCGCCGCGCGATGTGCTCGGAGATCCGCTGTGGGTCGAGCCGGTTGAAGAACTCCTGCGGGGTCCCGAGCTTCGCGATCCCGACGTCGACGGCGAGGCTCCCCATCTTCGCCGCCCGCGAGGGGACGATCCCCTGCCAGCCGATTCCGCCGACCATGATCCCGGGGATCTGCTGGAGCCGGCGGGGCAGCACGTGTGCCAGCGAGCGCAGCCAGCCGACGCGGAGCCCGCGGAACCGCACGGGGTAGAACAGCATCAGCACGCCGGTCCAGTTCGTCACGTAGCCGATCGCGCCGGTGAAGAACGGGACCGTGATCAGGGCCAGAGTGCTGTGGCTCACCGCGTGCCAACCCTACGTGAGCGACGGCCCGAACCGCAGTAGCCTCACGGGATCGCCGAACGGCCGGCAGACGAGCCCCCGCAGGGACGGACCCCGCCGGTCCTCCGCACCGGTCGGCTCGTGGCCGCTGTGCTCGTCGCGATCGCCCTGGTGATCGTCGTCGCGGTCGTCGCCGGAGGCTCGCGCTCCCGCGTCCGCCACCGGGCGCATATCCGCGCCCAGGCCCGGACCCGGACGATCGTCGCCGCGCCGGTCGGTCAGGTGCGTGAGATGACACTCGGTACCTCGGTCGGCCACCGTTCGATCCGCGCCGTCGTGCTCGGCGATCCCCGTCGCCCCCACCCGATCCTCGTCGTCGGCTGCGTGCACGGCAACGAACCGGGCGGGATCCGGATCGTCGACGAGCTCATCCACCGCGGTCCGGTGGCCGGCCAGACGTTCTGGCTGATCCCCGATCTCAACCCGGATGGGGTCGCTGCCGACACGCGCCAGAACGCGCATGGAGTCGATCTCAACCGCAACTTCCCCTACCGCTGGCGGGCCACCTACCAGCCCGGCGACCAGCAGTACCAGGGGCCGCGGCCGCTGTCCGAGCCCGAGAGCACGGCCGCCGCCCGGCTGATCCTGCGGATCGCGCCCCGGATCGCGATCTGGTTCCACCAGCCACTCGGCGTCACCGATCTCTCCGGCGGCGATCCGCGCGTCGAGCGTGCCTTCGCGAGCCGTTCGGGGCTGCCGCCCCGCGAGCTGACGCGCTACCGGGGGAGCGCTGTCGGCTGGCAGGACCACGTCCTGCCGGGGACGACGGCATTCGTCGTCGAGCTGCCCCCGGGCCGCCCCTCGGCGCGCGCCGTGGCCCGTGAGGCCGACGCGGTTCGGGGGCTCGCCGCCGCGTTCACGGGCTGACCTCGGAGCCTCGGGCGGTGCCGCGCGGCGGCCCACCGGGCGGCTCGTCGCCTCCGCAGCCGAGTGAAATAGCCTTGCCCGATGCCCTACGTCGCTCTGATCACCGGTGCCTCGGCCGGGATCGGCGAGGCCGCCGCCCGCCGGATCGCCCGCGAGGTCGACATCCACCTCGTGCTCGTCGCCCGCCGCCGCGAGCGGCTGGAGGCGGTCGCCGCCGAGCTGCCGTCGGCGACCACGGTCATCGCCGCGGACCTCACCGCGGAGGGCGCCCCGGAGCGGGTGCGGGCCGAGGTCGAGGCCGCGCACGGCCGCCTCGATATGCTCGTCAACAACGCCGGGGCGGCCTGGCGCGGCCGCTTCGCCGAGACCGGCTGGGAGAACATCGAGCGGCACATGCGCCTCAACTTCGAGGCCCCCGTCCGCCTCACCGAGGCACTGCTGCCGCTGCTGCGCCGCACCGCCGCGGGCGACGCCGACCGGCGCGTTTCGATCGTCAACGTGGCGAGCACCGCAGCCCGCGTCTCACGACCCAACTCAGGCGCGTACTCGGCGAGCAAGTTCGCCCTCGCCGGCTGGAGCGACGCGCTCCACGGTGAGGAGGCCCCGCACGGCGTCCACGTCGGGCTCGTGCTGCCCGGCTTCGTCCGCACCGAGGGCTTCCCGGCTGCCGAACTGCTCGCCAAGGCCACGACACGGTGGCTGGTCTCGACCCCGGACGTCGTCGCGGACGCGATCTGGGACGCGGGCCCCGGCGGGAAGGCCGAGCGGTACGTGCCCCGCGGCTACGGACTCGCCGCGGCGGCCCGGATCCTGCTCCCCGGCCTCGTGCGCCGCGCCACCTCGGGCGGCGCGTTCACCACCGCCACGAAGTCCGGCGACTGAGCCGCACCGTCTAAGCTACACGGCTGTAACAAAGCCGACCCAGGGAGCAGGACTCAGATGAACCCCAGTGCCCGCCGGGTTGCCGTCCTCGGCGGCGTCCGGATCCCATTCGCCCGTCAGGACGGGCCGTACGCGAAAGCGTCGAACCAGGACATGCTCACGTTCACGCTTGATGCGCTGGCCGAGCGCTTCGGGCTCGCCGGCGAGCCCGTCGGCGAGGTTGCGGCCGGCGCGGTGCTCAAGCACAGCCGTGACTTCAACCTCACCCGGGAATCCGTGCTCGGGTCCAAGCTCGCGCCGGAGACACCGGCCTACGACGTCCAGCAGGCCTGCGGGACCGGCCTGGAGACGACGATCCTCGTCGCCAACAAGATCGCGCTCGGCCAGATCGACTGTGGAATCGCGGCCGGCGTCGACACCACCTCGGACGCCCCGATCGCGATCGGCGAGGACCTCCGCCAGATCCTGCTCGAGGCCAACCGGGCCAAGGGCAACGCCGACCGCCTGCGGGCGCTGGCCAAGTTCCGTCCCCAGCAGCTGATCCCCGCGATCCCCCGCAACTCCGAGCCCCGCACCGGGCTCTCGATGGGCGACCACACCGCGATCATGGCCCAGGACTGGGGTATCACGCGGACCGAGCAGGATGAACTCGCCGCCGCGAGCCATCAGAAGCTGGCCGCCGCCTACGACAGCGGCTACCTCGACGGCGTCGTCCGTCCGTTCCTCGGACTCGAGCGCGACCAGAACCTCCGCCCCGACTCGACGGTCGAGAAGCTGGCCAAGCTGAAGCCGGTGTTCGGCGGACCGGACGGGACGATGACCGCCGGCAACTCGACTCCGCTCTCCGACGGCGCCTCGGCGGTATTGCTGGCCAGCGAGGAGTGGGCGACGGCGCACGGGATCCCGGTCCAGGCGTACTTCGTCGATGCCCAGACCGCCGGCGTCGACTACGTCCACAAGCACGAGGGTCTGCTGATGGCCCCGGCCTACGCGATCCCGACGCTCCTCGACCGCAACGGCCTCGGTCTCGGCGACTTCGACCTCTATGAGATCCACGAGGCGTTCGCGGCTCAGGTGCTCTGCACGCTGAAGGCCTGGGAGGACCCGGTCTTCTGCCAGGAGCGGCTCGGACGCCCAGAGCCGCTCGGGTCGATCGACCGCGAGAAGCTCAACGTGCGCGGCGGATCGCTCGGCGCCGGCCACCCGTTCGGCGCCACCGGCGGACGGATCGTCGGCAACCTCGCCAAGCTCCTCTCCGAGCGGGGCTCCGGCCGCGGGCTGATCTCGGTCTGCGCCGCCGGCGGCCTCGGTGTCACCGCGATCATGGAGGCCGCAGATGTCTGACCGCTACTCCCAGCTCATCAACAGCCCGATCGGGCAGATCGTCGCCAAGCAGGTCGGCCTTCCCCAGCCCGCCAAGCTCCAGCGCTACCGAGCAGGCCAGCCGGTGATCGACGGGCCGGTGCTGCTCGGTGCCGCGCCGGGGGGTCGGCTTGCCGAACCGCTCGCCCGGGTGCTGGCGACGGTCGGCGCAGAGCTCCATACCCCGATGCAGGACGAGCTCCGTGCCGCCGCCGCGGCCGCCGGGGTCGACGCAAAGGTCTGGGCCGGGGACGCCTCTCCCGCCGAGCAGACGTTCAAGGCGGTCATCTTCGACGCCAGCGGGATCACGTCGAGCGTCGAGTTGCATGCCGCCTGGGAGTTCTTCCACTCCTGCATCCGCCGCGTCCGGCCGTCCGGCCGTGTGGTGATCCTCGGCACTCCGCCTGAGGCGGCCGATGGGCCGCGGCCGGCGACCGCCCAGCGCGCACTCGAGGGACTCAGCCGCTCGATCGGCAAGGAGTCCCGCCGCGGGGCGACGGCCCAGCTCGTGTACGTCGCGCCGGGTGCGGAGGGGGCGATCGAGTCGACGCTCCGCTTCCTGCTCTCGCCGAAGTCGGCGTACGTGTCCGGCCAGGTGATCCGGATCGGCCCGGCCGTCGCCACGGTCGCCGAACTTGATCCGGAGCAGCCGCTGGCCGGGCGCGTCGCGCTCGTCACCGGCGCGTCGCGCGGGATCGGCGCGGCGATCGCCGAGGTTCTCGCCCGGGACGGCGCGCACGTCGTCGGCCTCGACGTCCCGGCCCAGGCGGCGGACCTGGAGCAACTCACGGACAAGCTCGGTGGATCCTCGCTGACGCTCGACATCACCGATGACGGTGCACCGGCGGCGATCGCCGAGCACCTCGCGGAGCGCCACGGCGGCGTCGACGTCGTCGTCCACAACGCCGGCGTGACCCGGGACAAGACGCTCGGCCGGATGAGCGCCGAGCTGTGGGACATGGTGCTGTCGATCAACCTGGTCGCTCAGGAGCGGATCGACGACGAGCTCCTCGCCCGCGAGTTGATCCGCGCCAATGGCCGGATCGTGTCCGTCTCCTCGATCAGCGGGATCGCCGGCAACGCGGGGCAGACGAACTACGCCACCTCGAAGGCCGGGGTGATCGGGATGGTGCAGTCGATGGCCCCCGAGCTCGCGCCGAAGGGGATCACGATCAACGCCGTTGCACCCGGGTTCATCGAGACCCAGATGACCGCGGCGATGCCGATCGCGACCCGCGAGGCCGGCCGGCGGATGAACAGCGTCGCTCAGGGCGGCCTTCCGATCGACGTCGCCGAGACGATCGCCTGGTACGCCGGGCCCGGGTCCGGCGGCGTCAGCGGGAACGTCGTCAGGGTGTGCGGCCAGTCACTGCTCGGGGCCTGAGCATGAGCGTCCGCGAGCTCTCCTCGCCGCCCGACATGCGGTTGCTGTTCGCCCGTGCCGGGGCCGGGATGATCCCCGGCGCCTCGGCGCTGCCGTTCGTCGGCGGCGGCGGACACGAGATTCCCGATCTGACGCTCACGCTGCCCGAGGCGGCGGTCGACCGTGACCGGCTGACCGCGTACGAGCGGGTGTGCGGCTTCGACGTCGGTGACGTGCTCCCGGCCACGTACCCGCACATGCTTGCGTTCCCGCTCCAGCTCGCGCTGATGACCGACGGCAGCTTTCCGTTCCCGGCGATCGGGCTCGTGCACATCTCCAATCGGATCGTCCAGCACCGGCCGGTGCGGGTCGGCGAGCGGCTGTCGCTGACCGTGACGGCCTCGCCGCTCGAGCCCCACCCGCGCGGTCAGCAGTTCTCGCTGCTCTCCGAGGCCCGGGCCGGCGACGAGCTCGTCTGGGAGGAGACCTCGACCAACCTCCGCCGCGGCGGCGGGTCGGGTGGGGGCAGCGCGCCGGAGATCCCGTCGAGCGCCGGCCTCGCCGCCGGGAGCACGTGGAAGCTGCCCGGCGATCTCGGCCGCCGCTACGCCGCCGTCTCCGGCGACTACAACCCGATTCACGTCCATCCGCTGAGCGCCCGGCTGTTCGGCTTCCGCCGAGCGATCGCCCACGGGATGTGGACGAAGGCCCGCTGCCTCGCCGCGCTCGCGCCGCGCCTGCCCGATGCGTTTACCGTCGAGGTGGCGTTCCGCAAGCCGATCCTGCTGCCCGGGACCGTCGTGTTCGCCTCCGGGGCCGACGGCGACGCCGGCACGCTTTTCGGGGTGCGCGACGCGCGCAAGGACACCCCGCACCTCGACGGGCGGGTCAGTAGGGGCTGACGCGCGCTCGCGCCCCGTGCTCGCGCCCCCGGCCTAGTCGGGGTCGACGATCTCGACGGCGCCGAATCCCTCGAGCGGCGCGTCGACGAAGAAGATCTCGATCGTGATGTCGGGATCGACGTGGGCCTGGGAGAGGAACGCGAGCACGCTGCGGCCGGTCAGTTCCTCGATCGTCTCGGTGAACCGCTTCGTCATCAGGTGCTGGAAGTCGTGGCGCATCGCGACCACCCGGTCAGGATCGCCGGCGTCCACGATCGTCTTCTCCAGCGGCGTGAAGCCGCTCCCGCGCATCACGACGACGATCAGGTCGTCGAGCGCGTAGGTCTTGGCCTTCATCGGGCCGCGGCCGTAGTGCTCGCGGAGGATCGCGACGATCTGGGTCGAGATCGCCGCAAGTAGCTGACCCCCTGCCAGGGGTGCTGGTTCGTCCTGCGTCTCGGAACTTTCCAAGGAAACCACTCCCGGTGTCCAGTGAGGCCTGCGAGACCTCGTCCGTCCAATGTGCGGGTTTGCTCGACCCGATCGCTGGGAGTCAGTGACCCCGACCGACCGTTTCGTCTCTGAGAGAGCGTAGCGCTGAATTGCCGGCTTTGGTGGCCCCCGCGGCCAAGTATTGCTACGCGGACGCCGAGGACGGTTCGAGGACGAAAACCTCGACCCAATCGCCCGCGAACTCGCTGCCGCCGGACAGGAACTTCCGCACCGTCCGCCCGGTGAGCCGTTCGACGGCGGCGACGAGCTGGCCCTGCATCGCGTACTGGAGGGCGTCGCGCTGGATCCGGACGAGCTCCTCCCGGCCGGCTTCGACCAGATGCGTCTCCGCCCGCGTCGCACCGTCCTCGAGCAGACACACGACAACGTCCTGGTCGACGAACGCCCGCGATCTGGTCGCCCCACGGCCGCTGAAGTCCGCGATCAGCCGACCGATCTCGTTGGCGAGCGCGGCGTTCAGCCGACCACCGTCGAGTCTGTCCTGAGGTGTGCTCACAGTGAGCCTCCGTCTCTCAGAGGTGAAACCACCGTTGGGCAGAGAGAAGAAGGACCCACGAAGGTGTGCTGGGCATTGATCCTAGCGGCTGCAGGACTTTTGCCCCTGCTCAGCGGGCACCAGAAGCGCGCCGCTCAGCGAAGTGAAGATCGGGTGGACAGCCCTCGAACACGCGCTAGAGTTCAGGACGCAGTTCAGCGCGTGTGGTCATCGATCGCCGTGCCGATTTGCCTGGGAAGCGGAGCGATCCACGCGGTCACGTCAGTGGCCGCCAGCGCCTGGTCCGTAGATGGTCGACCTTGACCGGGAGTTGACGGATGCAGGACCGATCGCCTACCGATATCCCTCGTATTTCCGCTCTGCGGCGGGTGGAACCGACTCCGCTTCAGTCGTCCGATTCGCTCGCCGGCAGCGAGCTCGGGCTGATCACGCGCGACCTCGCCCTGCGGGCCGAGGCGCAGACTGCGCTGCTCGCCGTCGTGGACCCAGATCATGGGCTTGTGCACGTCGTCTGCTTCTCCGGCGCCGCGCATCAAGGGGCCCGCCTGCCAGCCACTTGCCTGGCTGAAGGCCGGGATTTCGTCGGCCGTGTGCTCGAGTCCGGGCACGCGGCCGTCGAGATCCTCGACCCCGAGTACGACCAGAGTCTCGGCTTGACGACCTCGGGGCCGCCGCTGCGCTATGCCGCCGGCGCGCCTGTCCGGCCACCGTCCGGGCCGCGGGGCGCGCTCTGCATCGGGTACTCGACCGCACCGCTGCACCGCGATCCGTCGCTGACGCTGTGGCTCGTCGAGCGCTACGCGGGGCTGGCCGAGCTCTGCATGCATGACGAGGGTGTGCTTGACGGACTGCTCGCCGCCGCGCGCGTGGACGGCCTCACCGGGTGTCTGAACCACAGCGCGATCCGCGCCGAGCTCGAGCGCGAGCTCGAACGGAGTGTCCGCAACCACCGCCCGGTCTCCTGCTGCTTCATCGATCTCGACCGCTTCAAGCAGGTCAACGACGACTTCGGACACCCGCGTGGCAGCGAACTGCTCGCCGAGGTCGCCGCGGCACTTCGGTCTGCGATGCGGCTCGGGGACACGCTTGGGCGCTACGGCGGTGACGAGTTCGTCGCGATCCTGCCGGACACCGAGCAGCGTGCGGCCATCGCGCTCGCCGAGCGGTTGCGGTCCACCATCTCCACCACGGCGCTGACCGGGGCGCACGAGCCGCTCGGTGCGTCGATCGGGGTCGCCCAGGCGCGGCCCGGATACACCGCCGACGAGCTGCTCGCCGCCGCCGACGACGCCCTACGGAGCGCGAAGAGCGCCGGCGGCGGGCTTGTGGTTGGAGCGGGCGACGTCGCGGCCGGGGCGGGCCGCGGCGTCGTCACCGGGGCCGGCCGACGCATCATCGCGACGGCCTGAGCGGTTCCTAACGTTCCTCGGCCAGCTCCTCGAAGAACTCGCCGATCCGGGTGAGCACGGCCGCGGCCGCGCGCAGTTCGTCGTCCGAGAACTCCGTGAACGCCGCGCGCCACCGGGGTTCGACGGCGGCACGGTGCTCGTCGACGAGCGCCCGGCCCTCGTCGGTGAGCGAGATCAGCACGATCCGCCGGTCGCGCTCGGAGCGAAGGCGGCTGACCAGTCCGGCGTCGACGAGCTCGCCGAGCAGCTCGGTGGCCGCCGCGGGCGAGAGGTCGGCGAGCGCCGCGAGCTCACCGAGCGAGAGCGCGTCATGGCCGACGAGCCCGAACATCAGCGAGTACTGCGCATCGCGCAGGCCCTCGGGGTGCCGGCGCTCGCGCCCTCGCAGGCGGCGGTGCGCGGCGACCGTCGCCTTGAACGCGGGTCCGATCGCGGCGAGCGGATCAGCCTCCGTCGCGCCGCCCACGCGGGCCGGGGCCGTGCGGGGTCCGCCGTCGGTTCCGGTCTCGGCCGTCATGCCGCCATCGCCTCCGCCACGGCCTCCCGCGGAATCGACCCCGCCTCGGCCTTCTCCCGGCGGGCCGTGCGCTCGGCCCGCACGAGGATGATCGCCGGCACGATCGCCAGCGCGATGATCCCGGCGGATGCCCAGAAGGCCGTGCCGTAGGCCGCCGCGGCCGCGGCGGGCGTGTGGGCCCCGGCCAGGGCTCGCTGGAGCACGACCGCGAGCACCGCGGTGCCGATCGAACCGCCGACCCGCTGGAGGACGTTGAGCTGCGGCGTGGCGTGGGCGAGCTCGGAGCGATGGAGTGAGGCGAACGCCGCGGTCATCGCGGGCATGAAGCCGAAGCCGATCCCGATCCCGCGCACGAACATCGCCACCGACAGCCCGGCGATCGACGTGTGCACGCCGACGAACCCGAACGGGATCGTGGCCAGCAGGGTGACGGTCACTCCGAACAGCGCCAGCGGGCCACCGCCCCACCGGTCGGTGAGCCGGCCGGCCAGGGGCATCGCCAGCGCGGCCCCGAGGCCCTGCGGGGCGGTGAGCAGGCCGGTGTCGACAACGCTCTGGTGGCGGATCTCCTGCCAGTACAGCGGCAGCAGGATCATCCCGCCGAACAGGGCGGCGCCCAGGCAGAACATCGCGAACGAGGCCGAGGAGAACGTCGGTCGGCGGTAGAGCCGGACGTCGAGCAGCGGGAACCGGGTGCGCAGCGCGTGGAAGACGAACGCGACGACCAGGGCGATCCCCACCAGGCCGGGCACGACGACCTTCGGCGAGCTGAAGCTGCCCGTCGTTCCGACCTCGGCCAGGCCGTAGGTGAGCAGCGGCAGGCCGACGGCGAGCATCCCGAGACCGCGGACGTCGAGCGGATCGGCCTTCTGGCGCTCGACCCAGGGGAGGAAGTACAGGGCCGCCACGACGGCGAGCACGCCGATCGGGACGTTGACGTAGAAGATCCACCGCCACGACGCGTTGTCCAGGATCAGGCCGCCGATCGTCGGGCCGAGGATCGGTGCGAGCATCATCGGGACCGCGACGACGCTCATCACCCGGCCCATGCGCTCGGGGCCGGCGGCCTCGGCCATCATCAGCTGGCCGATCGGCAGGATCATGCCGCCGCCGAGGCCCTGGAGGACACGGAACACGATCAGCTCGGTGGTCGAGGTGGCCAGGCCGCAGAGGGCCGAGCCGATGGTGAACAACACGAGCGAGCAGAGGTACACCTGCTTGGCGCCGAACCGTCGCGCCGCCCAGCCGGTGACCGGGATCACGGCGGCGAGCGAGAGCATGTAGCCAGTCGACACCCATTGGATCTCCGAGATCGAGGCATGGAGATCGCGGCCGAGGGTGGCGAGCGCGACGTTGACGATCGTCGTGTCGAGGATCGACATCATCGACCCCACGATCACCACGGCGCTGATGCGCCACACGTGGGCTTCGATGCGGTTGGAGGAGGAGGTCATGGAGAGCTTTCGGACGGGTGGAAAATGGATCGGAACCGAAAGATTAGGGACCGAAAGAAATCTTCGCAACCCCGGTCTCTTTTCCATGCCCGCCGTATCCGCGTCTACACTCACGCGCGACAGTCGGGCCGTGGGCCCGGTCAAATCAGTGCCAGCGTCCGTAGTTGTTGTTCTCAGGAGCACCTCCCGCGTTTCGCAGCACACGATCAGATTCCCGGGAGGGAAGATGCCGACAGGAACCGTCAAGTGGTTCAGCGACGAGAAGGGCTACGGGTTCATCACGCCCGACGATCAGGGCAAGGACCTGTTCGTGCACTTCTCGGCGATCGCCGGTAACGGCTTTCGCACGCTGGCCGAGGGGGCAAAGGTCTCCTACGAGGCGGAGCAGGGCCCGAAGGGCCCCAACGCCGCCAACGTGCAGCCGATCTAGACCGGTCGCACGCTGACAGCAACGACGTGACGCGGCCCGCTCGGACGAGCGGGCCGTTCGCGTTCAGAGGGCAGTGGCACACCACTTTCAGGGGCCGGTGAGAGGGCGGACACCCCCGCGACGGGTCGCCGTCTACCCTCAGCTTCTGAATGACGGACTTCACCGAACTCGGCCTCTCGCCCGAGATCCTCACCGCGATCCGCGACGTCGGCTACGAGTCGCCCAGCCCGATCCAGGAGAAGGCGATCCCGCCGCTGCTCGAGGGGCTCGACGTGATCGGCCAGGCCCAGACCGGCTCGGGCAAGACGGCTGCCTTCGGGCTGCCGATGATCCAGTACGTCGATCCGACCGAGCACGATGTCCAGGGGCTCGTGCTCACCCCGACCCGCGAGCTGTGCATCCAGGTCACCCAGGCGCTCCGGGCCTACGCCAAGACGAAGGGGGTCGACGTCGTCGCCGTGTTCGGCGGCGCGCCGATCCGCACCCAGCAGGCCCAGCTCCGGGCCGGCGGCCACATCGTCGTCGGCACCGTGGGGCGGGTCAAGGACCTCATCTCCCGTCACTCGCTGATGCTCCACGCCTGCCGCTTCGTGGTCCTCGACGAGGCCGACGAGATGCTCGACCTCGGCTTCCTCGAGGACGTCGAGCGGATCCTTGCGCTGACGCCCTCCAGCCGCCAGACCGCGCTGTTCAGCGCGACGATGCCGCCGGAGATCCGTCGGCTCGCCGACCAGTACCTCTACGACCCCGAGACGATCAAGGTGAAGACCGCGACGCTCACCGTCGATACGGTCGAGCAGTTCGAGCTCGCGGTCCGTCCGCAGGAGAAGGCCGACCGGCTCGTCGAGGTGCTCCGGGCCGAGCGGCCCGATCAGGCCCTCGTGTTCGTCCGCACGAAGATCCGCTGCGACAGCCTGTACCGCACCCTCCGCGACCGCGGCCTCAACGTCAAGGCGCTCCACGGCGACATGAGCCAGGGCTCGCGCGACGGCGTGATGATCTCCTTCAAGGACGGCCGGCTGCCGCTGCTCGTGGCCACCGACGTGGCCGCCCGCGGCATCGACATCTCCGGCGTCTCGCACGTCATCAACTTCGACGTCCCGATCTCTCCCGACGTCTATGTTCACCGGATCGGCCGGACCGGCCGGGTCGGCCGCAGCGGGCGGGCGATCACCTTCCACGAGCCGCGCCAGTCGCGCGAGATCGAGGCGATCGAGCGCCACGCGGGGGTCAAGCTCTCGCCGTGGACCGAGAACGCCCATGTCGCCCCGACGGCGGCGAAGCCGAAGAAGCCGCGGCGCCACTCCAAGCCCCACGAGGACACGGACGGCCCGGAGCCGATGCGCAAGCTGATCGTGTCCGGCGGCCGCGCGGCCGGACTCGAGCCCTCGGACATCATCCACGCCATCACCTCGGGGTCGGGGCTCGACGGCGAGTCGGTCCGCAACGTGCGGATGCTCGAGCGGTTCGCGTTCGTCGAGGTCCCCGCGGCCGACGCCGAGCGGGTCGCCGAGCTCGTCTCCGGCGCGCAGGTCAACGGCCACCGGCTGTCGCTCGAGCTCACCCCGGGCTAGCGGATCACCGCGCCGGCGAGGGCGTCGGTCAGGGTCGACGGCGTGCAGCCGGGTAGGCTCGTCGGCATGTCCACAGCCAACATGAACACCACGCACGGCACGATCGAGCTCGAGCTGTTCGACGCGGACGCGCCGAAGACCGTGGAGAACTTCCGCAAGCTCGCCGCCGACGGCTTCTACGACGGGATCATCTTCCACCGGGTGATCCCGGACTTCATGATCCAGGGCGGATGCCCCGAGGGCACCGGCACCGGCGGCCCCGGGTACACGTTCGAGGACGAGTTCAACCAGCACAAGGTCGTCCGCGGGGCGCTCGCCATGGCGAACGCGGGACCGAACACGAACGGTTCGCAGTTCTTCATCGTCACCGTCGACAGCGCACCGTGGCTTGACGGGAAGCACACCGTGTTCGGCCAGGTGACGGCCGGCATGGATGCCGTCGACGCGATCGAGGGCGTCCCCACCGGAAGTCGCGACCGGCCGGTCGATCCGCCGACCATCGAGTCGATCGAACTCTCCGACTGAACGCGCGGCCCGGTGCGCGGCCTGAGGCCGTGCACCGGAAAGCGCCATAATCGACCGTCAATCGAGAGCGGCTCAAGGAGAGACGATGGCGACGGTCGAGCAGCAGCACGAGCACCGAGACCAACGGGTCCCGATCCCGCGACGATCCCGGTCGAGAACCCCGCCACCGGCGAGGTCATCACGACCATTCCGATCCTCGACCAGGCGCAGGTGGCCGAGATGGCCGCCCGGGCCCGGGCGGCGCAGCCCGGCTGGGCGGGCATGGGGTTCAGCGGGCGCGGCGCGGATCATGCGCCGCGCGCAGAAGTGGATGCTCGACAACGCGGACCGGTGCGTCGACACCGTCGTCTCCGAGAGCCGGCAAGACCGTCGAGGACGCGCAGCTCGCCGACCTCGGCTACACGGTCAGCGCCCTCGGCTTCTGGGCCAAGGAAGCGCCGAAGTACCTCGCCGACGAGCGTGTCCCGTCGTGGAACAACCCGATCGCGTTCGGCAAGAAGCTGCTGATCCGTTACGAGCCGCTCGGCCTGGTCGGTGTCATCGGACCGTGGAACTACCCGATCGCGAACTCGTTCGGCGACTGCATCCCGGCGCTGATGGCCGGCAACAGCGTGATCCTCAAGCCGAGCGAGGTGACGCCGCTCAGCTCGCTGCTGATCGAGGAGATGATGAGCGAGTGCGGGGCCCCCGACGGCGTCTTCCAGGTCGCCACCGGCGACGGCGTCACCGGTGCGGCGCTGATCGCGCAGGTCGACTGCGTGATGTTCACCGGCTCCACCCGGACCGGCAAGGCCGTGATGAAGGCCGCCGCCGACGCGCTGATCCCGTGCTACCTCGAGCTCGGCGGCAAGGACCCGATGATCGTCTGCGCCGACGCCGACATCGAGCGGGCCGCGAACGCGGCCGCCTTCTACTCGATGAACAACGGCGGCCAGGTCTGCATCTCGGTCGAGCGCGTCTACGTCGAGGAGCCGGTCTACGACGACTTCGTCGAGCGGGTCACCGACAACGTCCGGGAGCTGCGCCAGGGCCCGCCGGCGGGCGCCGGCAGCGTCGACGTCGGCGCGGTGACCTTCCCGCCGCAGCTCGAGATCGTCGACGAGCACGTCCGCGACGCCGTCGCCAAGGGCGCCAAGGTGCTCGTCGGCGGCCACCGCCGGCAGGGCGACGGGCGCTTCTTCGAGCCGACCGTGCTCGTCGACGTCGACCACTCGATGAAGTGCATGCAGGAGGAGACGTTCGGCCCGACGCTGCCGATCATGAAGGTCGCCGACGCCGAGGAGGCGGTGCGGCTGGCCAACGACTCCACCTACGGCCTCCAGGCGAGCGTGTGGACGAGCGATGTCGGCCGCGGCGAGGCAGCTCGCTCGCCGGATCGCAGGCGGGCGCGGTGTGCGTCAACGACGCCCAGGTCAACTACACGGCGCTCAACCTGCCGATGGGCGGCTGGAAGGCCTCCGGCCTCGGCACGCGCCACGGCGCGAACGGGATCCGCAAGTACACCAAGGTCCAGTCGCTGCTCGTCACCCGCCGGGCGCTGAAGCGCGAGCCGTTCATGTTCCCGTACAAGGCCAGCCGCACGAAGCTGCTGCGCCGGATGTTCAGGGTCATGTACGGGCGCGGCAAGCGGGACTGAGCCGGCCGACAGCCCGAGCCCGACATCGGACGGCGGCCCTGCTCGGGCTGGCGCTGGCGCTCGCCTCCTCGCTGTGCTGGGGGGTGTCGGACTTCGCCGGCGGGCTCAGCGCCCGGCGCGTCCCGCTCGTCTGGCTGATGCTCGTCAGCCAGGGTGCGGCGCTGCTCGTGCTGCTCGTCGCGGCCGGCGGTCCGCGGCGCGCCGAGCCCGCCGCTTGTACGTGCTCCTGCCGGCGGTCGGCGGGCGGGTTCGCCGGCGTGATCGGGCTGAGCGCCTTCTACCGTGCGCTTGCCGTCGGCACGATGAGCATCGTCGCCCCGATCGCCGCCGCCGGGTGGCTCGTCCCGGTCGCCGTCGGGATCGCCGGCGGCGACCGTCCGGGTGCGGTCCGGCTGCTCGGGATGGCCGCGACGATCGTCGGGGTCGATGCTCGCCAGCCGCGAGGGGACCGCGGAGGTGCCCGCGCACTCGCCGCAGCAAGACCGCAGCCGGACCAGCGGGGCCGTGCTGGCCCTCGCCGCTCGTGGCCGCGGTCGGCTTCGGGTCGTTCGCGGTCGGGATGCGCGCGAGCGCACGCCACGACGTGCTGTGGGCGCTGGTCGCCGCCCGCGCCGCCGGCTGGGCGCCGATCCTGCGTCGCGTTCCTGATCCGGCGCGGCCGCCGCGCCGGCGCCGGCGAACGCTCCGCGGCCTGCCGGTGCTCGCGGGGATCGGCGGCGCTCGATCTCGCGGCGAACGCCTTCTACGCGCTCGCCACCCGCCACGGCCTGCTCAGCGTCGTCGCGGTCGCTCGTCGCTCTATCCGCTCGTCACCGTGCTGCTGGCCCGGTCGTGCTCGGCGAGCGGGTCGGCCGGATCCAGGAGCTCGGGATCGCGGCTGCGCTCGCCGGCGTCGTGACGATCGCCGCCGCGGGCTAGGCCGGTCAGCCGTGGCGTTGAACACCGACGGCGTCGAACACCGGCAGCGCGATGTCGTCGGCGTAGCCGAGCCGCTTGAGCGCCGAAGAGCTTCTCGATGCTCGCCGAGCAGCGAGAAGTGGTTGAAGTAGTCGAGCATGTCGAGCGTGCCCGGCTTGACGTAGCTGCGAGATCAGCAGCAGCCCGACCTGGCCGCCGCCGCCGGTCGGCGTGCGTCTGGCCGCCGCTCGGCGACCGGGCGTCGAGGTGGTGCGTCGTGCGTCGTGGTGGTCGTCGTCGTGGCTCGCGCCGGCGGTGGTCGTGGTCGTGGTGTCGTGGCGGTCGTCGCGGTCGAGGGTCGCCGGTGGTCGCGGTCGGCGCGGTCGTCGGCGCGTGCCGCGCGCCGCGGACCGGTGAGGTTCGGGTAGGTCGGGTTGTTGCAGCAGCGCGCTCGGATCCGGCGTCGCGGCGCCGGTCTGCGGCGCCTGGTCGAAGGTGATCGCGATCAGGCCGTCGGCCTTGTACGCCGGCGAGTGCTCGATCTCCGGCATGACCGTCTTGAGGAAGTGTCTGCGCCGGGGCGAGGCCGGCGGGCGCGCCGGCGCGCACGGCTGGTCGCTGCCGTCGTCGCAGGGGCTCGGGACGATGTAGGCGAGCGCCGGCGTGGTGCTCGTCGGCCTTGCAGGTCGCTTCGTCAGCTGCGTCGAGCCCGACGTCGTCGCTTGCGCAGGCGCTGCCTGCGTGAGCGACGTCGAAGTAGACGAACGGGTTGCGCCACGTCACGTACGGATCGCTGCGGCGGAGCGCTGAGCTCGGGTCGGCGGTGCCGAGCGCGGATGGCGGCACGTCTGGCTGCGAGCAGCCGGACTGTCGTTCATCCCCTCGACGTACGCCCTCCAGGTGCCGTGCTTGGCCGCGTCAGCTGGTCGGCGAGCGTCTGCGGTCGTGGTCGGGATAGACGCAGCCGCTGCCGAGCACCTGGCCGAGCTTCGCCGGTGCCGGCGGAGCTGACCGTCGCTGTAACGCGGGCAGTCGGCCGCGGTCTGCGCGGTCGGGCCCTGGCCGCTGATCAGCGCGATCTCGTTGGCCAGCGGCGCCGCCCGGCGACCGCGTAGTAGTTGTGGATCAGCTCGCCCTGCTTGGCGAGCGTCTTCGTCGAGGTACGTGTCGGTCGAGACGGGCGAACGTCTCGGTGTAGCCCTGATCGGAGAGCACGATCAGGAACACGTGCTTGACCGGCGGGAGCCCGTGAAGCCGGCGTGGTGCGCCGCGCCCGGGTCGCTCGCCGCGGTGCGCCGCTCGCCGCCGCCGCTGCGAGCTCGCCGCCGGCGCCGCGCCGGTCGTCCGGCGGCCGCCGCCGCCGCCGACGGTGACCGTCTCGCTGACCGCCGTCGCCGCCACCGTCCCGCCGCCCGAGCTCGCACCGCGGTCGCCGGACGCCGAGCCGCCCGTCGGCATGCCGACCAGCGACGATCGGCGCGGCGAGCGAGCGCTCGCCACGCTCGGGCCGACCGATCGAGCCGACGACGACGCCGAAGCCGAGCATCGCCCATCACCGCCGACCGCCGCGGCGCGCGGCGTCGGGCAGCCGCGAAGGCCGAGCACGGTCGAGTCGGCGGCGGCGTCCGACGCCGCTCGCGGTGGCCGCTCGGTCGACGTGACGCCGGCGCTCGACCGCCCTGCTCGAGGATCGCCGCCAATGCGTCCGGCGATCCGGCCGCGGCAGCGGCCCGCGCCGCGTCGCCGCACTCGACGCAGTAGCGCTGATCGTGGGCGAGCGCGCGCGGCGCACTCGCACAGCGCAGCGGTCGACCGCGGGCGCCGTCGTCGCTCGTGTCGCTCGATCACGACCGCCAGTATGAGTGCGGAGATGCGCCGCCGGCTGACGTGTAACAGCATGTTGCACAAGGCGTCCGGCACGATAGCTTCGACGGCGCTATGGTCGCAGCTGGGCGCCAGCGGTCCTCCATGACGGGGTCGACTGTCCGACGCCGGCGATCGAGCCGGCACCGCGCCGACCGGACAGGCACGGCGACCGAGCTGGTCGCCGCGCCGGCGGTCGGCGACCGCTGCGCGAACTGCGAGGCGCCGCTCGCCAGCGACCAGCGCTACTGCGTGCACTGCGGCGAGCGCCGCGGGCAAGGCGCGGTTCTCGTTCCAGGCGCCGCAGTCGACGCCCAGCCGGCGCCCGGCGCCAGCGGCCGACCGTCGACCGCGCTCCGGCGCGTCCTCGGCGAGCGACGCTCGATCGCGGGGGTCGCCACGCTGCTGCTGGCGATGGGCGTGGGCGTGCTGATCGGGCAGAACGGCAACAGCAACGCACGACGGCGCGCCAGGCCGCGCAGCTCCGCAGGTGATCACCGTCGGCGGCGGCGGCGGCGGCGACGGCGGCGTCGGCGACCGCGGCGCGGCGAAGCAGAACGCCAAGGCGGCGTCGAAGGCATCGAAGACGCCGAAGGTCGCACATCTGACCAAGAAGGTCGCTCAGGCCGTCAACAGCGGCGGCCGGCGAAGGTCGCTCGGCGCCGCGGCAGAACCTCGCGACGCCGACCGACGCAGGTCGGCAGCAACGTGCAGCGAACGGCGGCCGGCTGCCAGAGCGGCAAGTTCACCGGCAACTTCTTCGGGGGGCCGTGAGCCGTAAGCCTCGCTCGTCGATGCGTCGGCGCGTGCGACGCCGCCAAGGGCGCTCGGGCGGCGCCAACCGGGTCCGTTCGGCGCCAACGCCGAGCGACGAACGCGGCGGTCGTCGACCTCAGCGCCGGCGCGACCAGCTGCAGCGCCCGCGTGGCCGAGCTCCAGTGGGACCTCGGCGGGCTCGTGTACGAGATGGCGATCCGCGACCGGATCCGGGTCGACGTGATCGTGCGCCGGGCGGCGGCTGCAGAACGCCGACGCCGAGCTCGGCGAGGTCGAGCGGATCCTGCGGCTCGAGCAGACGTCGACCGCCGGCGAGTGCGCCTCTGCGGCGCGCCCCACTCCAGCGGCGCCGCGTACTGCTGGCAGTGCGGCCAGCCGCTGCTGCGCAGGTCCACGAGCGACGCGATCGCGCGCCGACGGCGCCGCTAGCGGCTGATCGCGCGGTCAGCCGAACTGGCCGGTGACGTAGTCGCGCGTCCGCGTGTCGCGCGGGCTGCGGAAGATCGTCTCGCGTGTCGTCGTACTCGATCAGCGTTCCGACGCGCTCGTGCCGATCGAGGCTGAAGAACGCCGTCCGGTCGGCGACGCGCGCCGCCTGCTGCATGTTGTGGGTGACGATCACGATCGTGTAGCGGTTCTTGAGCGCGTGCATCAGCTCCTCGATCGACGCCGTCGCGATCGGGTCGAGCGCCGAGGCCGGCTCGTCGAGCAGCAGCACGTCGGGCTCGACCGCGATCGCGCGCGCGATGCACAGCCGCTGCTGCTGGCCGCCGGAGAGGCCGAGCGCGCTGTCGCGCAGGCGATCCTTGACCTCGTCCCACAGCGCCGCCTGGCTGCAGCGCGCGCTCGACGCGCTCGTCGAGCTCGTCCTTCATCCCGAGGTTGCGCGGCGCCCAGGCGACGTTGTCGTAGATCGACTTCGGGAACGGGTTCGGCTTCTGGAACACCATCCCGATCCGGCGGCGGACCTCGACCCGGTTGACGCCGGCGCCGTACACGTCGTGGCCGTGGTAGAGGACCTGGCCGTCGAGCCGGAAGCCGGGGATCGAGTCGTTCATCCGGTTGAGGCTGCGGATGAACGTCGACTTGCCGCAGCCGACGGGCCGATCACCGCGGTGACGAGGTTGCGGTAGATCTTCAGCGTGGTCCACGCCGAGCGCCTGGTTGTCGCCGTAGTGGACCGCCATGTCGCGGATGTCGAACACCGCCTCGCGCGCGACGGCGCGCCGCGCGTGCCGTTGAGCTCGGCCGGCTCGGGCGGCGTCGGCGCCGCGGCTCGGTCGCCGATCCGGCGGACCCGGCCGGCACGCGTCTCGCCCGGGACCGCTCGCTCGGCGGCTCGAGTCCCGGACGGCTCATCGGCTGCCCATCTTCGCACGGCGGCGGGCGAGCAGCAGCCGCGCGCCGATGTTGGCCAACAGGATGAACACCAGCAGCACGAACGCCGCGCCCCACGCGCGGTGAACGCCGCTGGGGTCGGCGAGGTCGTAGTGGTGAAGATGTAGCATCGGGATGTTCGGCACGCCGTGGCCGAAGATGTTCAGCTGGGTGGCGTCGGGGTTGTAGATGCTGTCGACGAACAGCAGCGGCGCGGTCTCGCCGGCGGCGCGGGCGATCGACGAGGATCGCGCCGGTGGCGATCCCGCCGGCGGCCGCCGGCAGGATCACGCCGAGCACTGTCCGCCAGCGGTCGACGCCGAGCGCATCGGCCGCCTCGCGCAGGCTCCCCGGGACGAGCAGCAGCACCTCCTGGCTCGAGCGCGCGATCAGCGGCAGCATCACGATCGCCAGCGCGACCGCGCCGGCGAAGCCGGTCTCCTGGTGCGTCGTGGCCACGATCAGGCCGTAGACGAACAACGCCGACGATGATCGTCGGCAGGCCCTGGATCAGGTCGAGCACGAGCTTCAGCGCCCGGCCCGAGCGCGACTCGGGGCCGGCGAACTCGGTCAGGTAGAGCCCGTGAGGACCCCGACGGGAACCGCGATCAGCGCCGCGACCAGCGACGATCAGCGACCGTGCCGAGCAGCGCGTTGGCGATGCCGCCGCCGGCGAGCCCGGCCGGGTTCTGGGTCAGGAAGTCGAGGCTGAGCGGCCTGCGCGCCGTGGCTGACGACCGCGTACGACGACGAGCCACGAGCAGCGCCGACCGCGATCAGCGCCGACCCGGGCGACCCAGCGCTCACGCACCGGCTGACCAGCGTCCGCCGGCGCAGGTTGCCCGTCGGCGGTCAGCGGCGCCGTCGGGTCGAACAGCGGCGTCGCCGGGCCGGCGTCGCTCGAGCGGCCGCTCATGCCGCCAGCGCCTGCCGGACGTCGAAGCGGCGCGCGATCGTCCGCGCGAGCAGGCTCGTGAGCGAGGCCGATCACGAGCAGGATCAGCGCGAGGTAGAACAGCGACGGGATGTGGAGCTTGTTCTCGGGAGTCGTTGAACTCGTTCGCGATCCGGCTCGCCAGCGTCGATGCCGGGCAGGAACAGCGAGGCGTGGATGCCCGCTCCGTCGCCGATCATCTGAGTGACGGCGATCGCCTCGCCGAGCGCGCGGCCGAGGCCGAGCACGGTCGCGGCGGCCACGCCCGGAGCGGTCGTCGGCAGCACGACGCCGCGGATCACCTCCCAGCGCGTCGCGCCGAGCGCCGCCGCGCCGTCCTTCAGCTCCGGGGGACGGTGAGGAACAGGTCGCGGCTGAGCGCGGCGATGATCGGCAGGACCATGAGCGTCAGCACCGACGCCGGCGGTGAAGATGCTCAGCCCGTCGTCTGCGGCGGCGCCGAACAGCGGGATGAAGCCGAGCACGCTGTGCAGCAGCGGCTCGACGTGCTGCGCGACGAACGGCGCCAGCACGACGACGCCCCAGAAGCCGACGATGACGCTCGGGATCGCCGCCAGCATCTCGACCAGCGGCCCGACGACCGCGCGGACCGCCGGCGGCGCCATCATGCTCAGGTAGAGGCCGATCGCGATCCCGAGCGGCGTCGCGATCAGCGAGCGCCATCAGCGAGCTCACGACGGTCCCGTAGATCGCGGCGGCAGCCCCGAAGATGCCGAAGTTCGGCGCCCAGGTCGAGGTGCCCGAGGAACCCGAGCCCGAACGGAGATCGCCGGCTGCGCGCCGCTGATCGACCTGGTAGACGACCTCGACGAGCATCGACCACGGTCAGCACCCCGGCGAGCGCGCACAGGCCGCGCAGCACGCGGTCGCCGATCGCCGCCGCGAGCGCCGTCGACCTGAGCGCCGCGCGCGCACGCCGACACCACGCGGAGAGCGGAGCCTTGCCCTCGAGTGACACGGCGCGGCAGCGTAGACACATGTCACACGTTCGCGGGCGGCTGCGCAACTCCGTGTTCACAACATTTACAAGATCTGGTCACAAGTCGGCAACAGCTGGTCGGTCCGACGCCGCGGATCCTTGCCCGGCGGCTCGACAGGGCGGCCGGGCCGCAGCGAGCACTCAGTCCTCCTGTTCTCACACCGAAAGGAAGTCTGTTTTGCTACTCCAAGAGATTGGTCAACGCTGGCCTGCGCCGCGCTGATCGCGGGCGCGGTCTCGGGCTGACGCGGCTGCGGCCGCGTCGGCCGCGGGCCGCTCAACGGGTGCCGGGTCGACGCTCGTCGCCCCGCTCGAGGCCGAGTGGGCCACGGCGTGGGCGCAGCTCAGACCGGCAACTCGAGCCCGACCTACCAGGCCGTCGGCTCGGGCACGGGCTCAAGGACATCGGCGCCGGCCTGGTCGACTTCGGCGCCTCGGACGCGCCGCTGTCCTCGCGCTCGACGACCGCGTGCGGCGGCTGCGTCCAGATCCCGTGGGCGCTGTCGGCCACCGGCGTCGGCTTCAACATCCCCGGGGTCAACCGACTGCACCTGACCGGCCCGGTGCTCGCCGCAGATCTACCTCGGGCAGATCACGAACTGGAACGACCAGCCGGATCGCGGCGCTGAACAAGGGCGCGCACCTGCCGAACCTGGCGATCACGCCGGTCTACCGCAGCGACGGCTCGGGCGACACGTACGCGTTCACCGACTACCTGTCCGACGTCAGCAGCACGTTCGGAGCCAGGTCGGCCGCGGCGACCAAGCCGTCAGTTCCCAGTCGGCGTCGGCGCCACGGGCAACAGCGGCATGGTCACGCGTGCTCGAGCGGACGCAACGGCGCGATCGCCTACGTCGCGGTCGTCGTACCTGATCGCGCAACCAGCTGCCGGCGGCCGCGATCAGAACGCCGCGGGCAACTTACGAGGTGCCCGAACCTCAAGAACATCGCGAACGCCGCGTCGTCGGTCCAGCGGTGCCCGGCAACAACGAGCTCCACATCGTCAACCCGCCGACGCAGCGCCAGGATCGCCTACCCGATCTCGACGTTCACGTACGCGATCGTCAGCCTCGGAACGCGCCGGCAGGGCGGGTCGCTGAGGAGTCGTTCATCTTCGTATGCCTGGGCGCAGCGGTCAGGCGTTCGGCCCGCGGCTCGACTTCGCGCCGATCCCGTCGGTGGTGCGCAATGCCGGTCGGGCGGTGCTCAACCGCATCCACTGAGTCGACCGAGAAGGACCCATGAGCCGGCACTGGCCCGGTCGCACCAGCGCCGGGCCGAGCGGCATGTCCTGGTCACTGATGCACGCCACGATACGGCCGGCGGTCGCGTCGTGAGACACGTCGACACTGAACGGGAGGTGTCGTGAGACGTCGTACTTCGTGCGTGGCACCGCTGCGTCGCATCAGGGTCGCGGCGGCTCGGAGCCGCCGGCACACAAGGCCGTCAGTCAAAGCCGACGCCCGATCGCGGTGCGTGCACGCTGACGTCGGCGTCATGCTCGCGGCGGAGAGACGCAGGTGATCCACGCCGGTCCAGTCGGCGCCGGAGTACGGATCGGCCGAGCTGTCGCACCCGGCTCGGACGGACGGCGTCGCAGGCGGACGCGTTCACCGTCGCAGGACAGCGGCGACACGGCAGGCCACGTTCCGGATGTTCTTCGCCGCCGGGAGCGTCCACGGGACGTATCGACCTGACGCCGACAGGAGCGGCAGTCGTTCGGCGGCGACGTCGTTCGCCGCGGACGACTACACCGGAACCCTCACGGTCGCCGGGGGACCGGTGCCTCCGTGCAGGGCCCGACGGGGAAGGGCACGGCGCACGTGCGCACCGCCGACGGCGTCTTCACCTGAGCTGCAGCCGACAGCCTGACGCTCAAGCAACTGCTGCATCGGGTCACCACCGTCCGATCGGAGCACCGGCTGACGGCCGCGGGCGGCTTGCGCGGGCGACCGCAGCTCCGCCGGGCCGTCCGTGGTGCTCAGGCGCGCGCACGCTCTTCCAGGGCGCGAACGCGTTCTCCGAGCCCTCGAGCGCCGGCGCCAGCTCCGGGAAGTGGCGGCGGACGACGTCGCCGAACAGGTTGCTCCTCGACCCACTCGAGCCCTTCGGCGGTGTACACCTCGGGCGTGTAGTCGTTGGTGAAGAAGCGGTCTGACTTCAGCCGCCGCGAGGCCATCAGGATGAAGATCCGGAACGCGGTGTCGCTGAAGCCGAAGCCCGGGGGCAGCTCCTCGCCGAGCATCCCGACCTGGGTGTCGACCTTGTCGATCTCGCCCGCCGTAGACGTCGCGGATCTGCTCGTTCCACTCCGGGTTCGGCGTGAGGTCCTCGAACTTCTCCATCCGGCGCTTGCGCAGCCGCTCGCGGAAGTCGTTGTACCGGGGACGCCGCGCTCGCGGTCGCGCAGGATGTCGATCGTCCCGATGTCGACGTGGTCGCCGTTGACCCGGGTGAGGTGGCGCAGCGCGTTGGGTGGTTGTGGAGCGTGATCGCGCCGGGGTGGGCGAGGCCGAACGAGTAGATCCAGTCCGCCATCCCGTGCTCGTCGAGCGCCGCTGCGCGTCCCGTGGCCCTGGAGCGGGGTGAAGTCGGTCTCGGCGATCACCGAGTCGTCGCGGTGCGAGCGGACCTGGTAGTCGTCGGGGATCAGCGGGTGCATCCGGTAGACGGACACGAACTCGCTGGTGATCGAGTACGGGGCGGTGTGGTGGTCGAGCGGGGAGCCGACGATGCCGCTGATCAGCTCGCCCGAGCCGATGTGGCCGAACGTCCTCTTCACCCACTTCGGCAGCACGCCGTACCAGTTGGCGTTCATCGCCACGTGGAGCGCCGGGTGGTCGAGGATCCCGGGCGTCCACTCGATCGTGTGGATCTTGGCGATCAGCGCCGCGTTGATCAGCCGCGCCTTGAGGAACAGCTGCTCGTCGTCCCAGCTCGGGTGGTGGCCCTTCAGCATGTCGCAGATCGCGTTGTGCTCGCGCGCGAACAGCGTGTGCATGATCGACAGCCCGACCCAGTAGTTGTCGGCGAAGCCGGTGAGGTCGACGCCGTGCAGGTCCGGCCGTGTCTCCTCCGGCAGCCGGCCGTCCTCGGTCATCGCGAGCTTGCCGTCCTCGCCCGAGCGCAGCTCGCGGTTGCGCTCCTCGGTCGAGCCGTAGAGCTGCGACCCGTCCCACCACGGCGTGACCTTGTTGACGTACGTCGGCGGCAGCTTGCCGCCGGAGTTGGTCGAGTCCGGGCGGTGCGCCTGACCTCCATGATCCCGCCGTCCCACGAGTCGTCCTCGGACAGCGGCACCTTGATGAACTCGGTCTCGGAGTTGTCGCCGTGGCTGAACCAGTCGTGGTTCTGGAACTGCAGCCAGCAGGCGGCGAGCACGTTCAGCGTCGTCGCCGGCTTGAACGCTGTCGCGGGTGAGGAGCTGGTTGGCGACCTCGCGCGGGCTCGGGTCGAGCATCGCCTGCTCCTCGGGGTACGTCGCCTCGAGCGGCACGTTGCGCCCGAACCGCGTCCCGGTCTGGCCCATCGCCGGGTGCGCGGGGTCGGTCTGCGAGCCGTCGTAGGTGCGGTAGCGGCGGCGGCTCGGCGGTGACCGCGACGCCGCCGTTCTCGAGCCTGCTCGGTGTCGTAGAGGTTGAACCGCCGCAGGTCCTCGCGGAAGTGCGCGAGCTGGAGCAGCTGGCCCGGGAGCGGCAGCTCCCACCACTCGGCGACGCGGTCGACGACGTCGAGACCGGTGCGCACCACACGCTGCGCGACGCCCTTGGTCAGATCACCCGGCTTGTACGACATCGTCTCTCCTCCCTGGCCGACCTGTCGGGCGCGAGTCTACCCGCGCGCGGTCGGCGCGATCCAGCCGCGAACGCCGCGGCTCAGCGGCTGAGGCAGGCCGGGGACCCCGAGCGCCTGCCAGTGCGCCGTCCTCGGTGGCGCTGAGCGGCGCTGATCGCTGTCTGGAGATCGCGTGATCGCCTGCGTCGGGTCGGCTCCGCCGCTCAGCTGCGCGGACGGCGGACGCGCATCCGGCCGAGGCGGGCGTCGAAGGCGTCGACCGCCGCCCGAAGGTCGCGGTCGGTCTGACCGCTGGAGTGGAGCCCGCGGAGCTCGGTCAGCTCCGCCTTCAGCACGGTCACGCCCGGGTCAGGAACGGCCCCGCGGCCGGTCGGTGCCGCCGGGGTGCGGGATCTTGGCCAGCCGAGCGCAGGCGGTCTGGCAGATCGCGTCGGCCTGCGTGCGCACCTCCGGCGGCGACAGCGTCGAGCTGCCGCACCCCGCGATCAGCGCCACCAGCGCGATCACGGGGGCCGCGATCCGCGCCCCCGCCGCGCCTCATCGCGGTGCGAGCTCCACTTCGAGCAGCCGCTCGAGCTCGGCGACCGTGCTCGGCCGTGTCGGTGTGGTGGACTGTCGCCATCCCCAGCTCGCGCGCGGGATCGAGGTTGAACGGCAGGTCGTCGACGAACACGCACTGCCGCCGGCGCGCAGCCCGATCGCCTCGGCGCCGAGCTCGTAGATCTCGCGGCGCCGGCTTGCGCATCCCGACCTCGCCGGAGATGACGACGCCGTCGAACAGCTCGCGCGAGCTGCGTGCCGGTCGTAGCGCCGGGTGCCCCACGAGTTGGAGATCAGGCCCGGTGCGGATCCCGCGCGCTGCGCGCCCGCCGGACGGCGTCGATCATCCGCGGCTCCGGGCCCGAGCCGGCGAACAGCCGGTCGATCAGCCCGTCCCCGGTGACGCCCAGCGTCGCCGCGAACTGCGACCTCGAACTCCGGCTCCTCCATCCGGCCCTCCTCGAGCGCGATCAGCAGCGCCCGGCGACTCCGGGTCGTGGCGGAAGCGGCGGAAGATCTCCTGCGGCTCGAGGCCCTCCTCGGCGCAGAACGCGGTGAACGACTCGAACAGGTTCGTCGTCAGCACGCCGCCGTAGTCGACGAGCAGGCCCGCCGGGGGCCCTCAGAAGCCATCGCGGGTCACATCCAGCGCGCGCCGCGCGAGCTCGATGACGCCCTGACCGAACGACTTCAGGTACGGGTCGTCGGTGGAGCCCGATACCGCCCGCTTGTAGTTGCCCTCCATGAACACGACGCCCTTCCACAGCGCGAGCGCGACGTACCAGTTGAGCGCCTGCATCGAGCGGCCCGGAGCGCTCCTCGTAGCGGGCGATGCACCTCCTGCCGGCTCGGGAACCCTTCGAGCGTCGTCACCGCCTGAAGGTTGAACTGGCCGATCTCGTCGCCCTCCTGGACCCAGTGGATCATCATGTAGCCGAGGTCGGCGAGCGGGTCGCCGATCGTCGCCATCTCCCAGTCGAGGATCGCCCGCAGCCGCGCCGGGGCGTCGGCGGAGAAGATCGTGTTCCCGAGCCGGTAGTCGCCGTGGACGATCGTCGCCGGTGGCGACTCCGGGAGGTTCGCCCCGAGCCACTGGCCGACCTGTTCGACCTCGGGCAGCTCGCGCGTCTTGTTGTGCTCCCACAGCCCGAGGAACCGGCGGACCTGACGCTCGAGATAGCCGGTCGGCTTGCCGAACCCCTCGAGGCCGATCGTCGTCCAGTCGACGCGCGTGGAGCTCGACGAGCGCAGTCGATCAGCTGGTCGGCCGTGCGGCCCCGCTCGGCCGGGATGTCGAGGGCGGGCGGCATCTCGGTCGTGATCACCTCGCCGGGCACGCGCTCCATCACGTAGAACGGCGCCCCGATCACCTCCGTGTCGTCGCCGACCGCGAGCACGCTTCGGGGTGCGCACGATCGTCGGCTCGAGCGCGCGTGAGCAGCCGCGCCTCGCGCAGCACGTCGTGGGCGCTCGGGGGCAGCGGCCCGCGCGGTGGCCGGCGCAGCACGACGTCAGTCGACAGCGCGAAGGTGACGTTGGAGTGGCCGTCGCCGATCGGCTCGGCGCTGAGATCCTCCGGGGCGGCGAGGCCGTGGGCGTCAAGGAACCGGAGCAGCGGCTCGATCACGAGCAGCGGCTCGCGATCGTTCGCCGCCCCCTCGGCATGGGTGCGGACGATGTCGTCGGGAGCGAGCGCGACGGCCATGGGGTGAGCAAGGGTACCGGCGCGCGCGCGGGCGCGACCGCTGCCGCACCGAGAGCCGCAGGCGGCGCTTCGGCGTCAGCTCGAGCCGGGAAGCAGGCGGCCGCCGTCGCCGCCCACGATGCGGTCGAAACGCCACCCACGGAGCTGGTCGCGGTTGCCGGCGAGGCCGACCACGACGGCGCCGGTGCGGCGCTCTATCGCGTGCAGCAGACGGGCGAGGCGGTCCCGGGTCGGCGCCGCCGGGGCGCCGTCGGGATCGCGGCGTCCGGCCTGGGCGTCATCCATCAGGACGGTGACCCGATCGGGATGCCGCCGGGCGAGCTCGCGAAGCAGCTGATCGTCCATCTCCGGGGGTCCCACGATCGCGAGCAGATCACTCATTGCGGCCACTCTCTTCCCGAAAGGTAAAGATTTGCTGAAGACGGATGAACAGTTGAATACGGGTCGGTAATCCGGTGCAGAACGGACTGTCCGAAGTACGCTCAGAGCGAACATGCCGGAGCTACCCGAGGTCGAGATCACGGCGCGTCTGGTCGGGGCGGCGGCGGCCGGAGCGGAGGTCGAGTCGGCCCTTGCCCCGGGGATCAACGCGCTGAAGACGTTCGAGCCCCCGCTCGCCGCGCTCGAGGGGACGACGGTCGTCGGCATCCGCCGTCGCGGCAAGCTGTTCCTCATCGATTTCGACGGCGGCCTCACCGCCGTCATCCACCTGATGTCCGCGGGACGCCTCCAGCTGTTCGACACCCGCGCCTCGCTGCGCGATCGCAGCTCGCGTCTGCTCGTCCGCCTCGCCGACGGACGCGAGCTCCGACTGCGCGAGTTCGGCACCAAGCAGCGGGCGTGGGTGAAGCTCGTGCCGTCCGCCGACGTCGACTCCGAGGAGACGATTGCCGCGCTCGGGCCGGAGGCCTGGCCCGACCCGCCGCCGCTCGGCGAGCTGCTCGATCTCCCGCGCCCGCTCTACGCCCTGCTCCGCGACCAGCACGTGATCGCCGGCATCGGCCGCTCGTGGGTCGATGAGATCCTGCACGCTGCGAAGCTCTCGCCGTTCAAGCGCGGAAACGATCTCGAGCCCGACGAGGCCCAGCGCCTGCGGGAGGCGATCGTCGGCGAGCTCGGCCGCGCGATCGCTCACTACGAGGAGCACATCGCGCTCCCGATCAAGGACAAGCTCCCGATGCCGCTCCGTGTCCACCGCCGCAACGGTGAGCCGTGCCCCCGGTGCGGGGACCAGCTCGAGGCCGTCTTCTACGAGGACTACGTGATGTGTTACTGCCCGACATGCCAGACCGAGGGCAAGCTGCTCAAGGACCGGCGGCTCTCGCGGTTGCTCAAATAAACGGATTTCGGCCGGCGCGCGTCTGCGATGATCGCTGGAGCAACCGACAGCGGATGGAGAGATGACGATGGCCACCACCGTGACAAGCATCGACCCGGTGAACGGCGGCCCGAAGGGTCGGACGTTCACCGTCGAGAATCCGGCGACCGGTGCCACGGTCGCTGAACTGATGGCGCTGGACCGGGATGGCGCCACGGAGCTCGTGCGCCGAGCCCGTGCAGCGCAGCCCGCCTGGGAGGCGCTCGGCTTCGACGGTCGCGGCGCGCTGATGAAGGACGTGCGCGCGTGGATGGTCAGCAATCGCGAGCGGATCATCAGCACGCTCGGCGACGAGGCGGGCAAGCCCTACGAGGACGCCCAGATGGAGCTGTTCTACTGCGCTGACGCGCTCGGGTTCTGGGCCAAACGGGCCGGTAAGTGGCTGCGCGACGAGCGCGAGCGGCCCCATTCACCGATGTTGCTGGGCCGCAAGGTCGTCAACCGCTACGTCCCGTACGGCGCGGTCGCGGTGATCGGCCCCTGGAACTATCCGCTGATCAACAACTTCGGCGATGCGATTCCGGCGCTGATGGCCGGCAACACGGTGGTGCTCAAGCCGGCGACGATCACTCCGCTGAGCTCCCTGCTGATGGCCGAGGGCATGCGCGAGGTCGGCGTTCCCGAGGACGTCTTCCAGGTCGCGCTCGGCCCGGGCAACGAGATCGGCAGCGCGCTCGTCGACGCGGCCGACATGGTCCACTTCACCGGTTCCACCGAGGTCGGCCGTGGGCTCGCGGAGCGCGCCGCCAGGCGGCTCCTCCCGATCACGCTGGAGCTCGGCGGGAACGACCCGATGATCGTCCTGCGCGATGCCAACCTCGAGCGGGCTGCGAATGCGGCCGTGTTCGGCGCCCTGCAGAACGCCGGCCAGACATGTATCTCGGTCGAGCGCATCTACGTCGAGGGTGATGCGTACGAGCCGTTCGTGGAGAAGGTGGTCGAGAAGGTGAATGCGCTGCGGCAGGGAGCGCCCGGCGATCGCGCGACCGTCGACCTTGGTGCGGTCATCTCGCCGGACCAGATCGAGATCCTGAACACCCACGTGGCCGATGCGGTCGCCAAGGGAGCCGAGCTGCGCACCGGCGGCAAGCAGCGTCCGGGAGAGGGCCGGTTCTTCGAGCCGACCGTGCTCACCGGCGTGGATCACTCGATGCGGATCATGGTCGAGGAGACCTTCGGGCCGACGCTGCCGATCATGCGGGTCGAGTCCGAGGAGGAGGCGATCCGGCTGGCCAACGATTCCGAGTTCGGGCTGGACTCCAGCGTGTTCGCGGGCGACCCGGCCCATGCCGAGCGTGTGGCCCGGCAGCTGGAGTCGGGCTCAGCGGTGATCAACGACGCGCTGGTCAACTACTTCGCGATGGAGATCCCGATCGGTGGGGCCAAGCAGTCCGGCGTCGGCGCGCGTCACGGTAAGGTTGGGATCCAGAAGTACTGCCAGCGTCAGAACCTGGTCGTCACCCGCTTCGGGCTGGACAGCGAGCTGTACTACTTCCCCTACAACCGGATCGGGAGCCGGCTGACCTCGCTGATGATCCGCGCGCTGTACGGCCGGGGATCGGGGCGCCGCCGGTCCTGACGGGGACACTAGGATGGGCGCCGATGCTCAAGGTTGAGGATCAGGCTCCGGACTTCACCCTCCCCGACCAGCACGGTGAGCCGGTGACGCTGTCCGAGCTCCGTGGCAGCCCGGTGGTCGTCTACTTCTACCCGAAGGCGGACACGCCGGGGTGCACGACCCAGGCGTGCGGGATCCGCGACCACCGCGCCGACTATGAGCGGCTCGGTGCCCGCGTCCTCGGGATCTCACCTGACCCGGTCTCCCGCGTGACCAAGTTCGCCGACAAGCACGAGCTCGGCTTCACGCTGCTGGCCGACGAGGACCACGCCGTCGCCGAGCGCTACGGCGTGTGGTTGGAGAAGTCGATGTACGGCCGGACGTACATGGGCGTGCAGCGGGCGACGTTCATCGTCGACGCCGATGGCACGGTCGCCCACGTCATCCCGAAGGCCTCACCGAAGACCCACGACGATGTCGTGCTGAAGGCGCTCGGGGAGCTCAGCGCGTAGCTACTGAAGTCCCTCGCGCGCCTCGCGCACGAGGGTGACGGCCTCGGGGAACACCATCGCCATGACCGCGCGGAGCTGCTCCGCCTGCTGCTCGGTCGTGCCCTGGATGTTCGCCCGGTTCATCGCCGCGACCGTGAGATCGACCGCGAGCTTGATCGCGTTGTCGGCCCAGGCGAGCTTCTGCGCGCCTGACATCTGCTCGGCGAACTCGCTCAGCCGCCGCTGCAGGTCGTCGGGGTCTCCGAACAGTCCACCGAATCCGCTGCCTTCCATGTCACCAATGGTACTCCGCCCGGTCAGTCGCCCTCGGGGCGGCGGGCCAGCACCGCCACCGTCCCGCCCCGGTGGGCGCGTCCGGCCAGGAACTCGGCGAGCGCCGCGAAGCGGGGCAAGCGGCGCAGCAGCGTGTAGAGAGCTCCGGTGAGCACCGGGTCCGAGGCCGGGATCCGCTGCCACGGCCGCAGCACGGCACCGCAGGCCGGGCAGGCGGTCTCGTCGGGGCTCGCCACGGGCGCGAGTCTCGGTGCCCGCTCCGGGCGCGTACACTCGCCCCACCGCCATGGCCGGCCCGCCGAATCCCGTCCTGCGCCGCCGGATCGAGCTCGGGATCCGGCTCGTCTCGCCACTGCTCGACCTGATGCTCGCGGTCGGCGATCGCGTCTCGCGCGTGCTCGATCGCGAGGATCCGGGCTACGTCCCGGCGCGGATGCCCTCCGAGGGCGAGTCGGCCCCGCGCGGCCTGCGCCCGCGGGAGCGCTGAACGGCCCCGCGCCCCGGCCCGGACGGCTCTAGCATAGGCCCGGATGAGCGTCGTCGACGATCAGCTGCTCTACGAATCACGCGTGCGCGACCGCCAGGCGGTGATCGCCGCCGCGGCGGCGGTGCTGCTCGTGGCGGCCGCCGCGGTCCAGATCTCAGGCCCGCACACCAAGGTGAACGAGATCACGCTTGATCTCATCACTGCGCACAAGCGCTTCCCCCTCGATCTCGTCGGAGCGGTGCTGAACGGACTCGGGCTCGTCGCGCTCGCCGCGACGCTGTGGTTCCTGTTCGGTCTCGTCCGGGCTCGCAACGAGTCGCTGAAGAACTTCGTCGGTCCGATCGCGGTCCTCGGCGGCGTCCTCGCCGGCGTGAGCGGGATCGTCTACTCCGTCGTGATCTCCTCGGCGGCGGACGACTTCGTCAGCCACGGCGCGCAGACCTACCAGCAGGCGAACCACCTCACCAGCAGCGGCGGCCTGCTCGCGCTCCCGTTCCTCGGCCAGGCGGCGGCCCTCGCGCTCGCCGTCGGCTTCGTGCTCACCTCGCTCCAGGCGATGCGGGTCGGGTTGCTCACACGGTTCATGGGCTACCTCGGGATCTTCACCGGCATCCTTGTGCTGTTCCCGATCGGCTCGCCGGTGCCGGTCGTCCAGGCCTTCTGGCTGCTCGCCCTCGCCTACCTGCTCACCGGTCGCTGGCCGAGCGGCGTGCCGCCGACGTGGCGGAGCGGCAAGGCCGAGCCGTGGCCCTCGTCGGCCCAGATGCGTGAGCAGCGGATGAAGGCCGGGAACGAGCGGGGCGGCAAGCGCCCCGCCCCCGCGCGGGGCAAGAACGACGGCAAGGCCGAACCGGCCGAGACCGTCGGCGCCGGGGCGGGTCAGCCCCGCACCCGCTCGTCGACGCCGAAGCGCAAGCGCAAGCGCCGCCGCTGATCCGTGGGAGGAAAGGGTCCACTGTGGACCCCTTCTTCCCACGCAGATCGAGTCGCGCGGGGGGCGTGGGAAGTTCGGGGGCTATAGCGCCCATTTCTTCCACCGGCCGCCGCGCCGGGGCCGCCCGCCGGCGACCCCGCGCCCGCCCGGCTACTCCTCCTTGGCCTGCTCGGCCGAGATCTTCCCCTCGAGCTTCGACATCACGTCCGGGTCGCGCAGCGTGGTCACGTCCCCGAGCGCCCGGCCGTCGGCGATGTCGCGCAGCAGCCGGCGCATGATCTTGCCGCTCCGGGTCTTCGGGAGGTCGTCGGCCCAGATGATCCGCTTCGGCCGCGCGAACTTGCCGATCCGCTTGGCCACCGTCTCGCGGACGCCCTCGACGATCTCATCCGTGCCCTCGAGGTCGCCCTGGAGCGTCACGAACGCGCAGATCGCCTGGCCGGTGTCCTCGTCGGCCTGGCCGATCACGGCCGCCTCCGCGACGGAGTCGTGGGCCACGATCGCCGACTCGACCTCGGCCGTCGACAGCCGATGCCCGGACACGTTGACGACGTCGTCGATCCGCCCGATCACCCAGAAGTAGCCGTCCTTGTCCTTGCGAGCGGCGTCGCCGACGAGGTACGTCTCGTTGCCGTATCGCTTGAAGTACGTCTCGATGAACCGGTCATCGTCCTTGTACAGCGTCCGCAGCATCGACGGCCACGGCCGCGTGAGTACGAGCAGGCCCTGGCCCTCGTCCATCGGCTTGCCCTCGTGCTCGTCGACCACCTCGGCCTTCACCCCGGGGAACGGCTGGGTGGCCGACCCGGGCTTCGTCGAGGTGATTCCCGGCAGCGGCGTGATCATGATCGCGCCGGTCTCGGTCTGCCACCACGTGTCGACGATCGGACAGCGCTCGCCGCCGACGACCTTGTGGTACCAGAGCCACGCCTTCGGGTTGATCGGCTCGCCGACGGAGCCGAGCAGCCGCAGGCTCGAGAGGTCGAACTTCTCGACGTGCTCGACGCCCCATTTGATGCACGCCCGGATCGCCGTCGGCGCGGTGTAGAAGATCGTCGCCTTGTACTTCTCGCACAGCTCCCACCAGATGCCCCTGTGGGGGTAGTCGGGAGCACCCTCGTACATCACCGAGGTCGCGCCGTTGCTCATCGGCCCATAGACGATGTACGAGTGGCCGGTCACCCAGCCGACGTCGGCCGAGCACCAGTACACGTCCTCCTCGGGGTGGAGGTCGAACACGTAGCGGTGGGTCGCGTTGACGCCGGTGAGGTAGCCGCCCGTGGTGTGCAGGATGCCCTTCGGCTTGGCCGTCGAGCCCGATGTGTAGAGGACGAACAGCGGATCCTCGGCGTCCATCGGCTCGGCCTCACACTCGGGGTCGGCCTTCTCCACGATCTCGTCGTAGAAGTGGTCGCGGCCGTCCTTCATCGGGCAGTCGATGCCCTTCGAGCGGACGACGATGATCCGCTCCAGCGTCTCCAGGTCGCCCATCACCTCATCGACGTTGCCCTTGACCGGCGTCGTCTTGCCCTTGCGCGCGGCGGCGTCGACGGTGATCAGCGTCCCGGCCTCGGAGAATTCCATCCGCTCCCGGACCGACTCGGCCGAGAAGCCGCCGAACACGACGTTGTGCGGCGCGCCGATCCTCGTGCACGCGAGCATCGCCACGACGACCTCGGGGATCATCGGCAGGTAGATCCCGACGATGTCGCCCTTCTTCACGCCGAGATCCTTCAGCGCGTTGGCGAACCGCTGGACCTCCTGGTGGAGATCGGCGTAGGTGAGGGTCCGCTGGTCGCCCTCCTCGCCGTGCCAGTGGAATGCCACGCGGTCCCCGTTGCCCGCCTCGACGTGGCGGTCGAGGCAGTTGTAGGACACGTTGAGCTTGCCGCCCGTGAACCACTTGTAGAACGGCGGGTTGGAGTCGTCGAGGACGGTGTCCCACTCCGTGAACCAGTGGAGCTCGCGGGCCTGCTTCGCCCACCATCCCTGCCAGTCCTTCTCGGCCTCCTCGTAGATCGCCGGGTCGCTCAGCAGCGCGTGCTCACGGAACTCCGCCGGCGGGTCGAAGGTCTCGATGTCCAGCATGCGCTCCAACTCGTGCTCGAGGGCATGATCGTCCCCGTGGTCGCTCGGTTGCCATCGCCTCTCCCTTCGCTGTCTGTCCCCTTCAAGTCTTGCACCGGAGGGGCACCGCCGGCGGCGGTGGTGCCCCTCCGAGCATCTATCCGCTCGTGGCGGCCTTTACAAACTGGGCCGGCTATCAGCCTTCGGCGGCCCCACGGGCAGCACCCACCTGCCGTAGGCGGCGAACATCACCTCGGCGCACGACGTGTACAGCGCCACCGCCGCGGTCACGATCCCCGCCCAGCCGCCGGCGTGGATGATCGACTTGTCGGCACCGCTGTTGCCGATGCCCAGCAGGACGAAGGTCACCGCCAGGAAGAAGAACACCGCCGACACCGCCCGCGACCGCGTGAACGAGCAGAAGAACATGTAGGTGGTGAAGATCGCCCACGACCACAGGTACAGCCCGATGGCGGAATTGGCGTGGAGCAGCGCGAGCAGCTTGACGTCGTAGGTGACGAGGATGAAGAACGAGATCCAGAACGCCCCATACGATGTGAACGCCACCGCGCCGAACGTGTTGCCGCGGCGGAACTCCCACATCCCGGCCAAGAGCTGCGCCAGTCCGCCGTATGCGAACGCCATGCCTAGCACCACCGGCGTGTCTGTGCCGGCCACCAGATTGGCGTTGATGACGCTGAGCACTAGGGTGGTGAGGCCGAAGCCCGCCAACCCGAGTGGACCGGGATCGGCCGGCACCCAGCCGCCCGCTGCCGCTGCCCGCTCCGCCGCCGGGGTGGGCGGCTCGTTTCCGGTGACTGTCGCCATCTGCACTCTCCTCTCCGACGGGTGAGATGAGCACGACAGCGGCCCATTTCGGCCCGTCTGATCTATCCGTCGTCTAGCGCGACGGATCCACATACAGTCCTCCCACGCCCGATGACTTGTCAAACCCCGAATGACGGTTGCCAACGGTTGTGCAGGCCGGTGCCGCGCGGGATGATGGGCCGATGACCACCACCGCGCACTTCGCCTCCTACGAGCAGGCCTGCGCCGAGCACGAGTGGAATGTGCCCGAGCGCTACAACATCGCCGCCGACGTCTGCGACCGCCATCCGGCGGAGAAGCCGGCGATGATCCACGAGGATCCCGACGGAAACGTGCGGCACGTGAGCTGGGGGGAGATGCAGGCGCTCTCGAACCGGTTCGCCAGTGTGCTCGCCGCGCACGGGGTCGTTCAGGGCGACCGGATCGCGATGGTGCTGCCCCCGACGCCGGAGACGGCCGCGGCGTTCTTTGGGACGTGGAAGGTCGGCGGGATCCTGCTCTCGATGTCCGTCCTCTACGGCGACGAGGGGATCCGCCACCGGCTCACCGACTCCCAGGCGAAGGTCGTGGTCACCGACGCGGCCAACGCGGACCGGATCGACCGCGAGCTGGTCGAGCACGTGCTCGTGCTCGATGAAGCGCTGCTCGCCGGGGGCTCACCCGAGTTCACCTGCGTCGACACCTCGGCTGAGGACCCGGCCCAGCTCTACTACACCTCGGGCACGACCGGGCTGGCCAAGGGAATCCTCCACGCCCACCGGTACATCCTCGGCCACGAGGAGTTCATCTACTGCCACGACGTCCGGGACGGCGAGCGCTTCCACGGGATGGGTGAGTGGGCCTGGGCGGCCGGCATCTGCCCGCTGATCGGACCGTGGCGCCACGGGGCGCTCCAGTGCGTGCTCCAGCGGGAGGGTGGCTTCGACCCGGGCCGCCAGCTCGACTTCCTCTCCCGCCACGAGGTGACGAACGTGTTCGCCACCCCGACCGCGATCCGCTCGATGATGGGGATCTCCGACGCCGGCTCCCGGTACCCCCAGCAGTTCCGGATCGTGTGCTCGGCCGGCGAGCCGCTGAACCCCGAGGCGATCCGCTGGTTCCGCGATCAGTACGGCGTCACGGTGTTCGACTTCTACGGCCTCTCGGAGTCCTATCCGCTGTGCGGGAACTTCCCGTTCATGGAGGTCCGGGAGGGCTCGATGGGCCGGCCGATGCCCGGCTGGGAGGTCGCGATCCTCGACGAGGACGAACGGCCCGTGGCCCAGGGCGAGCGCGGCGAGATCTGCCTGCGCGCTCGGTCGAACCCCCACTACCCGCTGGGCTACTGGAACCGGCCGGAGGACTCCGAGGAGGTGTTCGGCGGGGAGTGGTTCCACACCAAGGACGCAGCCCGCCAGGACGAGGACGGATACGTCTGGTACGAGGGCCGGGCCGACGACGTGATCATCTCCGCCGGGTACCGGATCGGGCCGTTCGAGGTCGAATCGGCCTGCCTCGAGCACCCGGCCGTCGCCGAGGCGGCGGCGGTCGCCGCGCCCGACGAGCGCCGGGGGAACGTCGTCAAGGCGTTCGTCATCCTCACCGAGGGCCACGAGCCCTCCGACGAGCTCGCCGAGGAGATCAAGGCGTTCGTGCGCGACCACCTCTCCGCATATGCCTACCCGCGGCAGATCGAGTTCGTGCCCGACCTGCCCAAGACGCTCACCGGTAAGATCCGCCGGATTGAGCTCCGCCAGCGCGATTGAGCCGTGATGGCCAGGGGTGACTGCTGGACTCGTGAGGACCGCGATCTGCGATGGCTGACCATCTGAGCGACACCATCAGCCTCGACTGGCCGAGCGCCGAGGTCCATGACCACGAGCTCCGGGTCGCGCTGCAGGGCGAGCCGCACAAGGGCTGGCGGCAGCACTTCAAGACGACGGTGAAGCTGCTCGGCAGCGGTCAGTGGGGCGAGCTGACGTTGAAGAAGAGCCATCTGCGGGTCGCGGACGTGACGCCCGGGAGCGAGCAGGATCTCCGACATCACCTCGAGGCGGTCGTCGCCCAGGCCAACGCCGCCGTCGCCGCCGACGAAGAGCGCGATCGGGGGTCCGCCGAGCCCGGCGATCGGGCGCCGGCCGAGCCCGGTCCGGCGGCCGAGAACGAGGAGGACGCGCGGATGACGGCGCAGTTCCGCGGCTTTGCCGACGGCGGCAGGAGCGACGGCGAGGCCGACGAGGGCTGAGCGGGACCCCTCAGCCGCCGAGCGCCGCGGCGCGCGCGTGGCTGCGCATCTCCGACAGGATCCGCTCGAGCCGTGGCTCGGCGGTCGTGTCGACATGCTTCATCGCTCCGGCCACGGCGGGGTGGACCTCGGCGATCTGCGCGTGCATCTCGTGGGCCACGGCCCGGTAGCTCGGATGGCCCTCGCGGCCCGAGCGGAGTTCGATCAGCTGCATCGCCTCACGGGCGTTGAGGTCGAGCACGAACCGGATCCGGTAGCCGAGGCACAGCGCATACGGCGCCGCCCCGGGAGGGCCGGCCTCGACGAGCCGCTCGTACTCGCGGCGGGAGATCTCGAGTGCGCGGCGGTACTCGTCGCCGGCGCCGGCGAGCTCGACCTGCTCGGGGACGCCGGCGCCCAGGTCCGGCGTCAGGGCCTGCCACTGCACGGTGAGCATCCGATGGCGCTGGAGGTCCCGGAAGGCACCGTAGTCGGCGACGATCTCGAACCGGTAGCGGAGCGCCTCGAACCCGCGCCCGGGACGGTGGCGGCGGTTGGCCCGCTCCCCGACGAGGTCTGCGAGCATCGCCGCCCGTTCGTCGTCGGCGAGCGCGCTCACCTGCTCGCGTAGCGTCGTCTCCGCCTCGTGCGAGGACTCGAACAGCAATGCGACGAGCAGGTCGTCCTCGGTCCCGTCCACGTGCAGCAGGCGGACCGACGGTCCGGCGCTGCGCTCCTCGTCGTCGTCCATCGCTAGCCGCCGGGCCCAGCGGGCCCCGGCGTCGGCCCGTTCGCGCAGGTAGCCGATCCACTCGCCGCCCCTCTCCGGGCGCTCGACGCGGGCGACGAAGCTCGGCATCACGGACTGGATCTCGCGCAGGATCATCGCGCCGACCTCGCGGGCCTCGGGCAGCGGGTGGGCGAGCAGGTGCAGGACGAGCGACTCGTACGTCTGGCCGGTGGCGAAGATCCCCATATGCGACAGCGATGCGGCGGGGAGCAGCCCCCGGAGCAGGTCCAGCGCCTTGGCCTTGATCGCCCGCGCATGGGCGGCAGCAGGCTCGCCCTCGGCCCGGGGGAACTCGGCTTCGGCCCACGCGGTGACCGTGGGCAGCGCGGCGCTGTAGATCCCGAACAGGCGGTCCATCGCCGCGGTGTACTCGGTGCCGAGCTCGGCGCTGCGGTAGTAGCGGTAGCCGCCCGGCGGGTCCGGCAGCGGCGCGTCATAGGCGATGTACCGCGTCGACTGCTCGAGGTAGGCCCCGAGCCGGGGACGCTGCAGGACCTTGGTGAGGACGTTCGAGACCCACTCGCAGGCGACGTGGGCGCCCCCGAGCTGGGCCACCGAGTCGTCGCCGTAGCCGAGGAAGATCCGCTCGTAGAGCTCGGCCGCCCGGTGACCCTCCTCGCCGTCGAAGGCGGTCGCGGCGGACACGTCCCCGGCGAACTCGTCGAGGAACATCCGCCGCAGCGTCCCCGGATAGCGCGAGTAGCGGGCGAACAGGGCGCCCTTCACCGTCTCGGGCAGATTGACGAGCGCGAACACGGGCCGGTCGAGGTTCGTGAAGTGCGGCGCCAGGCGGGCGCGCTCGTCGTCGCTGAAGGTCTCGACCGGGTAATTCACGGGCGGTCGATGCTAACGCCGGCCGCGGCGCTCGCCGCCGCGGCCGGCGCCCCGCGCCCGCACTTTCCGCACCGATCGTCAGCCGGCGCTGTCCGGGCTGCCCGTGGCCTGCGAGTGTTCGCCGGCGCCGCCGGCGCGTTCGGACTGGCCGTCGCGCTTGCGCCCGGCCTCCTGGTCGGTCGAGTCCGACTCGTGGCCCGGTGGCTGCGAGCCGCCCGACCCTCCAGGAGCCGAACCCTCCTCGCCGTTCTGATCGGAGACCGCGCCGGGCGGCCCCTGGCTGCCGAAGGTCTCGGCGGTGTCTGAGCTGCGTTCGTCGTCCATTCCCTCCGGCTACCCGGGCCGGGCGGCGACGACGCCTCGGCGGCCGATTTGGCAGCATTGGGTGCGTGGCCGCCGTGTCCGCCTTCGACCGCGCGACGGCCGCGGACCCGCTCGGCGACGGCCGCTACCGGGTGACGCTCGACCCCGTCGTGGTGGGTCGTCCGCGGACCCAACGGCGGGTATGTCGCCGCCCTGCTCGTCCGGGCGATGGAGGCCGAACTCGGCGACCCGGGACGCCAGCTCCGCTCGCTCACCACCCACTTCCTCGCCATTCCGCCCGAGGGCACGTGCGAGGTCGCCGTCGAGGTGCAGCGCAGCGGGCGGCACGTGAGCTACCTCTCGGCCCGCCTGCTCGACGGCGACCGCGTGCTCGCGCTGGCCGTCGCCGCCTTCGCCACGCCGTTCGAGGTCACCGACGCCTACAGCGACACCGGGCTGCCGCTGGGACTCGCGCCGCCCCCGGACCCGATGCCACCGCCGCCCGAGCGCGAGGGCCTGCCGCGGATGTCCTACAACTTCCGGATGGTGCCGGTTGTGGGGCCGGCGCCATTCTCCGGCGACACCGAGCACGCCGTCGAGTCCGGCGGATGGCTCGAACTCGTCGAGTCCCACCCGCTTGACGCGGCGCTCGTCGTGGTGCTCACGGACGCGTGGTTCCCGGCGCCGTTCGTCCGCCTCACCGGGCCCGCGCCGGCGCCGACCGTCGACCTCACGGTCCACATCCGCGCGCCGCTGCCGCTGCCGCCCGGCCCGACGCTCACCGCGTTCCGCTCCTCGCTCCTCCGCGACGGATTCTTCGAGGAGGACGGCACCGTCCACCTCCCGGACGGGACGCTCGTCGCTCAGTCGCGCCAGTTGGCGCTGCTGCTCACGTAGGCGTTCGCGCGGCTGGTCGGCGTGGTCAGTTGCGCGGCATGGCTGGGGAGGGGTTGGCACGGACGGGGGGTCTCAAGCACGTCCGCGTGTCCCTAACGTGCCAAGGTCCAAACCGCACGATCCGTTGGCATGTTGAGGACGGTATGGCGTCCTGAACGTGCCAGCCGTTCCCGCGCGCCGGACGGTTGGCATGTTGAGGACACCTCAGCCCACCCTCCCAGTCCAGTCCCCGCTCGAGCCGCCCGGCCCGCGCGACCACGGCCGAAGCCTAGAACAGGCCGCTGATCGCGTGGCCCGCGTGGGCCGCGAGGTGGAACAGCGGCGAGGGGAAGATCCCGAAGAACACGCAGGCCGCGCCGAACACGAGCGCGACGAAGGTCGCGGCCGGCGCCGGGCTCGCCTGGGCCGCCGTCGGCCATCCGTCGGGGGCGCCCTCCGCGATGACCGTGGTGAACGTCTGCCCGTCGGCCTCCGGCGATCCGCCGGCGATCGGAGCGAGGGCCGCCCGGGCGGGCGCGGCCTCGGAGGACGGCCCCATCCAGATCGCGGCGATGACGCGGAGGTAGTAGCCGAGCGAGATCATCGAGCCGATCACGAGCACGATCGCGAGCCAGGTGTAGTCGCCGTCGACGAGCGCGTGGATGAGCTGGAACTTCCCGATGAACCCGACCGTGCCGGGGATCCCGGCGAGTGCGAGCATCGCGATCGTCAGTGGCCATGCGAGGTACGGAGCGCGGGAGCCGAGCCCGCTGACGGCGTCGATGTCGTCGCTCTCGTCCCCGGTGGCCTCGACCGCACAGATGACGGCGAAGGCCGCGAGGTTCATGGCCAGGTAGAAGAGGAGGTACAGAACCGTCGCCTGGATCCCGAGCTGGGAGGCGACGACGACGCCGCTCAGCATGTAGCCCGCCTGGGCCACGCCGGAGTAGCCGAGCAGGCGCTTCAACGAGCGCTGGCCGAGGGCGCCGACGTTGCCGACGATGATCGTGATCGCCGCGAGCGCCGCCAACAGCGGGGCCCACGTGTCCTGAGCGCCGATCGCCGCGACGTCGAAGAAGCGGATGAACACCCCGATCGCGGCCGCCTTCGTGGCCGTGGCCATGAACGCGGTGATCGGCGTCGGGGCGCCCTCGTAGACGTCGGGCGTCCACTGGTGGAACGGGGCCACCGAGGCCTTGAAGGCGAATCCGACGAGCGTGAGCGCGAGACCGGCGAACAGCAGCGGGTCGCCGAGCACCCCGCCTGCCAGGTGGCCTCCCGAGAGGGCGGCGGCGATGCCCGAGAAGTCCATCGAGCCGGTCGCGCCGTAGATCATGGCCAGGCCGTAGACGAGCGTCGCCGAGCCGACGGAGCCGATCACGAGGTACTTCAGGCCGGACTCCAGCGAGCCCTCACGCCGGTACTCCGACGCGCACAGGATGTACAGGGGGATCGACAGCAGCTCGAGGCCGAGGAACAGCGTGACGAGGTTCTGCGCGCTGACGAGCACGGCCATCCCCATCACGCTGAACAGCAGCAGGCTGTGGAACTCGCCGTGGCCGGCCATCTCGGCCGCGCGGGAGCGCCAGGCCAGCAGGACGGTGGCGAGCGCGCTGACCGAGAAGATCAGGTCGAGCGTCAGTGCCAGGTCGTCGATCCGCAGCGCTCCGGAGATGATCGAGGTGGGGTGTTTGAAGCGGGCGATCTCGAGCGCGATCGACGCGATCAGGGTGAGCACGGCGAGCACCGGCACGAGCCGCTCGCGGATCGTGCGCGGGCCGAGCAGGCCGGCGAGCAGCACGACCATCGCGCCGACCGCGAGCACGCCGATCGGTGAGAGCGAGAGCCAGTCGACGTGCGGGCCCTTGATGCGCGCGGCGGCGAGCACCGTCATGGCGTCCCTCCCACTCGCGCGTAGGCCGTCCGGCCGCCCGGGGTCGACGCGGTGGCGAGCGTCGGCGGCGACGGGTTGCCGACCTCGGCCCGGACCGTCGGCTCCGAGCGCTTGAGCACGAACTGGGGATAGAAGGCGAGCACCAGGATCACCCCGACCAGCGGCACGAGCGCGGCGAGGTCACGGAACCCGATCTCCCGCGAGTCGACGTTCGGACCGACGCGGTTGTGCATCGCGCCGATGAACACCCGGAGCGCGTACACCGACGGCGCCGACGACGCCGAGGAAGGCGATCACGGAGATCACCAGCTTGGCCTTGAACACCCCGAGCAGGATCATGAACTCGCCGACGAAGTTCGCCGAGCCGGGGATCGCCAGCGTCGCGAACGCGACGATCAGGAACAGCGTCGCGAGCACCGGCGCCCGGAACGCGATTCCGCCCATGTCGGCCAGCTTCTCCGACCCGCCCGAGCGCGCCGCGAGCGCAGCGACGATGAAGAACAGCGGGGCGGTGACGAGCGCGTGGTTGACCATCTGGAGCAGCGCCCCCTGGACGCCCTCCGGGCGCAGGGCGAAGATCCCGAGCGTGATGAAGCCGAGCTGGGCGACACTCGAATACGCGATCACGAGCCGCGCGTCCGGGGTCGTGAACGCGACCGAGGTTGCCCACAGGATCGAGACGAGCGCGATCAACAGCATCAGCGTCTGAAAGTGGTGGGCGGCGTACGGGAACAGCGGCAGCACGATCCGCAGGAAGCCGTACGCCGCGACCTTCGACAGCACGCCGCTGAACACCGCGACGGCCGGGGTCGGCATCGCCTTGTAGCCGTCGGCCAGCCAGCCGTGGAACGGGACGAGCGGCATCTTGACCAGGAACGCGGCCGCGAAGCACAGGAAGATCCACTCCTGCGAGGCGTGGGAGAGCCGCAGCCCCTGGAGCTGCGAGAGCACGAACGTCAGCGACGTCCCGTGCTCGGAGGAGGCCAGCACGCCGGTGGCGATCGCGCCGACGAGCATCAGGAACGATCCGATCAGCGTGTAGATGACGAGCTTGATCGTCGCCCGCACGCGGTCGCCGGTGCCCCAGCTCCCGATCAGGAACAGGAACGGGATCAGCATCAGGTCGAAGAAGGCCACGAACAGCGCGAGGTCCTGGGCGCAGAACGCGCCGAGCACGCCGGCCTCGGCGAGCCCGAGCTGGAAGTAGAACAGCCGCGGACGGTCCCACTCGCGCAGCGCGGACCAGATGAACGAGGCGCTGAACAGCACCGTCGTGAGCAGGATCAGGATCATGTTCAGCCCGTCGGCGCCGAGCTTGTAGTGGATCCCGAGCGCCCCGATCCACACCGAATCGGTGGCGAACTGCAGGCCCGGGTGGCCGAGCTTGAATCGGGCCACGAACGAGATCGCCAGCGCGAGCGTGAGCAGGCTGCCGGCAGCCACGAACCGTCCGACGAGGCGCGATCCGGCGGCGCCGGAGCCGGGCAGGAAGGCGGCGACGATCGAGATCGCCAGCGGGAGCCAGATGAGGAACGAGAGGGTCAACTCGCCGAGATCAGGAAGTAGAGGGCGACGCCGAACACGCCGAGGACGATCGCGGCCGCGTAGCCGCGCAGGAGACCGCTCTGCCACCGCCGGACGGTGGCCGAGCCGGCACGGACGATCGCCGTGGTGCCGCCGGTGATCCCGTCGCCGATCACCCCGCGCTCGAGCACGGTGGACGCGAACCGGCCGATCGCGGCGGTGGGACGGACGACGAGCACGTCGATCAGCTCGTCGAAGTACCACTTGTTGATGAGGAACGTGTACAGCGGCTTCAGCCGCTGACGCAGGCGGGCCGGCTCCTCGGTGTCGACGACCCACAGCCGGTAGGCGATCGCGACCCCGGCGACGGCGATCAGCGCGCCGATCGTGAGCCCGACCCACGCTGACCCGTTGGAGGGCTCGTCGCGCACGAGGCGGGAGTCGGCGAACACCGGGCTGAGGAACCGGGAGATGCCGGAGTCGATGCCCGGGATCTGGAAGATCCCACCGACGACGGCGAGGAACGCCAGCGTCCCCATCGCCGCCTTCATCGGCCACTCCCGCTCGGCGATGAAGTGGCCGGGGCCGGGGAAGCCGACGTCGGTGTCCTCCTCCTCGCCGTTGGCCGGGTTGGTCGGCACCTCGGCGTGGTGGAGGTGGCCGTCCTGCAGCTCGCGGGCCTCGGGCACCGGGTCGCCGAAGAACGCGCGGAAGATCATTCGGAAGGTGTAGACGCCGGTGAGCAGCGCACCGACGTAGCCGAGGATCCCGAGCACCTCGAAGCCGCCGCCCCGGTGGTCGAGGAAGGCGATGATGTCGTCCTTCGACAACCAGCCGCTGAACGGAGGCATCCCGGAGAGCGCAAGGCCTCCGACGATGAAGCAGATGAACGTGAACGGCATCGCCTTGCGGAACCCGCCCATCCGGTCGAGCGACTGCACGCCGGCCATCGCGCCGATCAGCGAGCCCGCGGCCATGAACAGCAGCGCCTTGAAGAAGGCGTGGGTCATGAGGTGGAACAGGCCGGCCGAGTAGGCCCCCACCGAGACGGCCATGATCATGTAGCCGATCTGGGACATCGTCGAGTAGGCGATCACCCGTTTGATGTCGGTCTGGACGATGGCGATCGTCGCGGCGAGGATCAGCGTCACACAGCCGCCGATCGCGCCGACGTCGGCCGCCGTCGGCGCCTGCTCGAACAGCGGGTGCATGCGCGCGATCAGGTACACGCCGGCGGTGACCATCGTCGCGGCGTGGATCAGGGCCGAGACCGGGGTCGGGCCCTCCATCGCGTCCGGGAGCCAGGTGTGGAGCGGGACCTGGGCGGACTTGGCGAACGCGCCGACGAGCAGCAGCAGGCAGCCGACCACGAGGTCGGTGGAGTTGTGGGCGAAGACGTGGGGGACGGCGTGGAAGGTCTTCTGGAAGTCGACCGTCCCGGTGTGGCGGAAGATGAAGAACGTGCCGAGCACGAGGCCGACGTCGCCGAGGACGTTGATCACGAACGCCTTCATGCCGGCTCGGGTCGCCGTCCGGCGCCGGTACCAGAACGAGATCAGCATGTACGAGGCGGCACCGACGAACGCCCAGCCGATGATCAGCAACAGGAAGTTGCCCGCCATCACGAGGACGAGCATCGAGAACACGAAGAAGTTCAGGTACGCGAAGTAGCGGACGTACCCGCGGTCCTCCCACAGGTAGGCCACCGAGTACACGTGGATCAGCGTCGAGACCCCGGAGACGACGAGCGCCATGTAGATCGACAGCGGGTCGACGAGGATCTGGAGCTTGGCGTCGACGCCGACCGAGACGGCGTAGTTCCACAGCGTGGAGGAGACGGTCCGGTCGGTGTCCGGGCGGCCGAGCATCGTCACGAGCACGACGACCGCGCACGCGAACGAGGCCGCGATCGCCGCCGTCGCGAGCCAGCCCGCGGTCTTCCCGGGCAGCCGCTCGCGCAGCGCGGCGATCAGCACCGTGCCGACGAGCGGGCAGAGCAGGATCAACCAGCCGAAGGTCGCGATCACCCGAGCCTCAGCCGTTCAGCTCGGAGAGCTCGTCGACGTCGATCGGCAGCTGGCGGCGGTAGATGGCGACGATCAGCCCGAGGCCGACGGTCACCTCGCAGGCCGCCACGACCATCACGATCAGGGCGAAGATCTGGCCGTCCTCGCCGCCGTGCATCCGCGCGAACGCGACGAGCGCGAGGTTGGCCGCGTTCAGCATCAGCTCGAGGCACAGCAGCACCACGAGCGGGTTGCGCCGCGTGAGCACGCCGGCCGCGCCGATGCAGAAGATGAGGACGGAGACGACGAGGTACCAGCCGATGGCCATCGCTCACCAACCGCCTTCTCGGGGTGGGCGGGGCGGCAGGCCGGAACCGACGCGCTCCCGTTCACGCTCGGCCTCCGCCTCGGCCTCGACTGCGTCGAGCGCCCAGCGGATGCCCGCCGCCTCGGCCATCGTCCCGGTGAGCGCGGGCCGGCGGGTCTCGACACCGGCACCCTCGTCCTCGATCGGCTCCAGGCCCCGCCGTCGGCGGGCGAGCACGACCGCGCCGACCGCGGCCACCATCAGCAGCAGCGAGGCGACCTCGAACGGGAACAGATACGTGGTGAGGAACAGGCGGCCGATGTGCTGCGGGGTGCCGAAGCCGGCGATGTAGGGCGCCCCGTGGCCCGAGATGCCCTTCAGGGCCGACCCGAGCATGGCCAGGCACAGCTCGATCGCGAGGGCGAGCGCGAACACCGGGCCGAGGAAGCGCAGCGATGTGCCGCCGCGGAGCTCCTCGTCGCTGCCGCCGATGTAGGCGACGACGAACACGTACAGGACCATCACCGCGCCGGCGTACACGACGACCTGGGCGGCGGCCACGAACTCGGCCCGGAGCAGCAGGAACAGCGCGGCGAGCGAGATCAGATGGCCGACGAGCGCGAGCACGCTGTAGAACGGATTGCGGAGGGTGACGACCGCCACCGCCCCGGCGAGCGCGCCGATCGCCGCGATGAAGAACAGGACCGCGCTCATCGTGCGAGGCTCCGGTGCATCACTCGCCCTCCGAACGCAGCGGCGTCCGCTCGATCGGCTCGGCGAGCAGCATCTCCTTGGTGAAGATGAGGTCCGAGCGGGTGTAGTCGGACATCTCGTAGTCGTGGCCCATCGTGATCGCGTCGAACGGGCACGCGACCTCGCAGTAGCCGCAGAAGATGCAGCGGCTGAGGTTGATCTCGTACACCGCGGCGTAGCGCTCACCGGCCGACACGCGGTTCTCCGGGGTGTTCTCGGCCGCGACGACGCGGATGCAGTCCGCCGGGCAGGCGGCCGCGCACAGCGAGCAGCCGACGCACTTCTCCAGGCCGGTGTCCTCGAAGCGGTGGAGGCGGTGGCGGCCCCGGTAGCGCGGGTAGACCGGCGTCTTCTCCTCCGGGTACTGGATCGTCACCGGCCCCTCGACGAGCCGTCCGAACGTCGTCTTCAGGCCGCGCAGGGTCTCGCCGAACACCCGATAGGCGCCCGCCGCTCGGCTCGGCGACGGAGCGCGCATGACCTCGACGACATCTCCGGGCTCATACGGCATGGGGGACCTCCAAAGCGGTCGTCATGAGGCCACCAGGATCGCGGTGACGAGCAGGTTCAGGGTGGCCAGCGGGAGCAGGATCTTCCATCCGAACGACATCAGCTGGTCGTAGCGCAGGCGCGGCAGCGTCGAGCGGATCCAGATGAAGAAGGTGACGATGAGCAGGATCTTCGCCACGACGATGATCGGATCGACCCAGCCGGGCGGGTGGATGCCGAACGGCAGCAGCCAGCCGCCGAGGAACAGCGTCACCGCCATCCCGGAGACGACGATCATGTTCATGTACTCCGCGAACAGGTACGACACGAACGGGGTGCCGCCGTACTCGGTGAAGTACCCGCCGACGAGCTCGGCGTCGGCCTCGACGAGGTCGAACGGCGCCCGGTTGGTCTCCGCGAACGACGCGACCATGAAGATCAGGAAGCCGACGAACTGCGGGATCGACGTACCACATTCCCTTCTGGGCGTGGACGATCCCGGTCAGCGACAGCGTCTGGGCGCTGATCACCACGCCGACGAGCGCGAGGCCCTGGGAGACCTCGTAGGAGATCAGCTGGGCCGCGCCGCGCATCGCGCCGAGGAACGAGTACTTCGAACCACTCGCCCAGCCGCCGAGCATGATCCCGTAGAACGAGATCCCGGCGAGCGCGAACACGTACAGCGGACCGATCGAGACGTCGATGCCGTAGATCCCGATGTAGCGGCCGAAGATGTTCTGGACGTCGCCGAACGGGATCAGCGCGAGACCGCCGATCGCGGTGAGGATCGCCACCACCGGGGCGAGCCGGTAGAGGAAGGCGACCGAGGTCGTCGTGCGGAACGGCTCCTTGGTGGCGAACTTGACGATCTCGGCCAACGGCTGCATGAGGCCGAACGGGCCGACCCGGTTCGGGCCGTAGCGGCCCTGGAAGCGGCCGATCAGCTTGCGCTCGTAGATCGTGAGCACGGGCAGGATCGCGAACGCCACGCCGAAGATCACGAGCGCCTTGATGATCTGGATCCACCAGGGCTCGAAGTAGGTGACGACGCTGTAGAACATCAGGCCGGACGGACCTCCACGAGCGGCTCGGTGAGCGCGTTGGCCGAGTCGGCGGCGATCCCCTCGGCGAGGAACGCGCTGCCCGCCGGGACACCGGTGCGAACGTGCGCGCGGCCACGCAGGCGCGTGCCGTTCTGAGCGACGTCGACCTCGGCGCCGGGGATGATGCCGAGCCGCTCAGCGTCCTCGGGCGCGAGCTCGATCAGCTGCTCGGCGACGGTGAACTGCAGCGCCGGTGAGATCTCCACCTCGGGCGAGGCCCAGATCGAGCGGTAGGTGCCGACGCGGAGCTCGCCGTTCGACGCGGCCGGAGTCGGCTCCGGCGCCGCGCGGGCTACGGGCTCGGTCGGGATCGGCAGCGCCGAGGCCTGCTCGCGCTCCGGCCAGCGCACGCCGCGGCCGCGGATCTCGCCGAGCGTGAGGCCGGCGTAGAACGGAACCGCGGCGACGAGCTGCTCGAACGCCATGCCCGCGGTGAGCACGTCGAGGTCGAGTCCGCAGCGGGCAGCGATGTCGACGATCACCGACCACCCGGACCGGACCTGGCCGGGATGGGCGATCGCCATGCGCAGCCGCTGGACCCGGCCGTCGGGATGGACGACGGTCCCCTCCTTCTCGGCATGCGACTCGGCGGGGAAGATGACATTGGCGTGTTCCAGCAGCCCCTCGGTGAGGACCGAGGCGTGCGCCACGACGAGGCCCGCGCCGTGCAGCGCCCGCTCCCAGGCCGGGCGGTCGGGCAGGTCCCGGATCGGATCGAGGCCGAACAGGTGGAAGGCCGTGATCTCGCTGCCGGCGCTCGCAAGCTCGTCGACGCCGATCCCGATCTGGTCGCCGTTGAGTGCGGCGTAGCCCGGGCCGTAGGCGGGGAGCACGCCGGCCTCGCGCAGTCCGCGGCCGTTGGCCCCGGCCGGGATCTCGAGCAGCCCGGCGCCGTGGCGGTCGGCGAGGCCGAGGGCGGCGGCGAGCTCGAGCAGCTCGGGCGCGGCAGCCCCGAGCCGCTCGCCCCACAGGATCACGACGTCCTCGCCGCCGTCGCGCAGGAGCTGGGCGAGCTCGCTGCGCGCATCACCGGCGATGTCGTCGATCAGCTCGCGCAGGAACGCAGCCTCGCCGCCGGGGGCGTAGCGGTGGATCACCTGGCCGTTCGGGTCGAGCGCGCTCGGCCGGGCGGTGGCCACGGCGAGCTGGACGCCGCGGCGGCGGACGCCCTTGCGGACCCGGAGATCGAGGATCGGCGCGTCGTCGAGCGGCTCGCAGCCGAGCACGAGCACGGTGTGGGCGAACTCGATGTCCGGCACCGAGGCCTGGAGCTTCGGGTCGGCCAGTGCCGGGGCGAGCCCCGTCGGCGCTCCCGCCCGCAGCCGGGAGTCGATGTGCGGCGAGGACAGTCCCTCGCGGGCGAGGCGGCCGAGCAGGAAACCCTCCTCGTTCGTCGCCTGGCCTCCGACGAGCGTTGCCACCCGACCGGGGTGTTTGGCCAGGCCGCCGGCGACCTCGAGTGCCCGCTCCCACGAGACCTCGCGCAGCTCGCCTCCGTCGCGCACGAGCGGCGCGGTGATCCGCTCATCGACGTGGATCGCCTGGTAGGCGAAGCGGCCCTTGTCGCACAGCCAGCCGTCGTCGACCAGCGGATGGTCACGCGCGAGGACGCGGAGGACCTTCTCGTCGCGCACGGTGAAGGTGACGTTGCACTGCGACGGGCACAGGGTGCAGAGGCCGCCCGCGCCCTCGATGTCCCACGGGCGCGCGCGGAAGCGGTACGGCTGCGAGGTGAGCGCCCCGACCGGGCACAGCTCGATGATGTTGCCGCTGAACGGCGCGACGTACGGGTGGCCGTCGTGGGTGGAGACGAACGTGTGCGCACCGCGCTCGGCGAAGATCAGCTGGTAGTCCTCGGCGACCTCCTGGGAGAAGCGCACGCAGCGGTAGCAGAGGATGCAGCGCTCGCGGTCGATGGCCACGAGCGGGGAGAGGGCGAGCGGCTTCTCGAAGTGTCGCTTGGGCTCGACGACCCGGGAGCGGCCGAGGCCCCAGCCGAAGGTGATGTCCTGGAGCGGGCACTCGCCGCCCTTGTCGCACACCGGGCAGTCGAGCGGATGGTTGACGAGCAGGAACTCGACGACCGCGTTCTGCGCGTGGCGGACGCGGTCGGTCTGGGTGTGGACCACCATCCCGTCCTTCACCGGGGTCGAGCACGAGGTCTGGAGCTTCGGGATCCCCTCGATCTCCACCAGGCACATCCGGCAGGCGCCGACGGGGTTGCCGAGCTTCGGCTCGTAGCAGAAGTAGGGGATCTCGACGTCGCCCTGCTTGGCCGCGTCGACGAGCATCGTGCCCTCGACGGCGCCGATCTCGCGGCCGTCGATCGTCAGGTGGACTGTCTTCTGCTGGGGGCGGGGCATGTCGGGGGGGCGAGTTCTAGTGAACGGGGAGCGGGCCTGCGTGCTCGTCGGCGACGCCGATCGCGACCACATCGGAGAGCGGGGCCGCCCCGGCCGCCGCCCGCGCTGCCTCGATCTCCGCCTCCAGCTCGGGGCGGAACTTCTCCACCAGCGAGCCGATCGGCATCGCCATCGCGTCGCCGAGGACGCACAGGCAGTTGCCGATGATCTGCTCCTGGACCGAGGCCATGATGTCGAGGTCCATCGGGGTCGCCTCACCGGACTGGATCCGGGAGAGCATCTTCTGTGTCCAGTTCGTCCCCTCACGGCACGGCACGCACTTGCCGCAGGACTCGTGGGCGTAGAACTTGGCCAGCTTGTAGGCCACCTCGGTGACCGTGTGGCTGTCGTCGACGACGATGATCGCGCCGGAGCCGAGCATCGAGCCGGCCTTGGCCAGCGTGTCGAAGTCGTAGGGGAGGTCGAGGTCGTCCCGCGTGAGGACGGGGCTCGAGGAGCCGCCCGGGAACCAGAACTTCACCTCGCGGCCCGCCTCCGGGCCACCGGCGAGGCCGTAGATGATCTCCCGGCTCGGGGTCCCGAGCTCGATCTCGTAGTTGCCGGGCCGCTGGACGTCGCCGGAGACCGACACGAGCTTCGTCCCCGTCGAGGTCTCCGTGCCGAGCTTGGCGTACTCCTCGCCGCCGAGCCGGATGATCGCCGGGACGGTGGCCAGCGTCTCGACGTTGTTGATCAGCGTCGGGCCGTGGTAGAGGCCCTCGATCGCCGGGAACGGCGGCTTCAGACGCGGGTTGCCGCGCTTACCCTCGAGCGAGTCGAGCAGCCCGGTCTCCTCGCCGCAGATATAGGCCCCGGCGCCGCGGTGGACGACGAGGCTGAGCGTGTGGTCCGAGCCGAGGATCCCCTCGCCGAGGAAGCCCGCGTCCCGGGCCTCGGCCACCGCCGCCTCGAGGATGTCGGCCTGGAGGTCGTACTCGCCGCGGATGTAGATGAAGGCGCGGGAGATCTCGGTCGCGTAGGTGGAGATGATGATGCCCTCGATCAGCATGTGGGGGCTCTTCTGCATCAGCTCGCGGTCCTTGAACGTCCCCGGCTCGGACTCGTCGGCGTTGCACACCAGGTACTTGTCCATGTCGCCGTGGGGCAGGAACGACGCCTTCTTGCCCATCTGGAAGCCGGCGCCGCCGCGACCGCGGATGCCTGACTCCATCAGGTTCGAGAGAACCTCCTCGCGCGGCATCGCGAGCGCCTTGCGCAGCGCGTCGTATCCGCCCCGGCGGGTGTAGACGTCGAGCGTCGCCAGCCCCGGCTCGTCGATGCCGTCGAACAGCAGCTTCACGACGCTTCGCCTCCGTTTTCATCAGCCGGTTCCTCGATCGCCGCCGTCGGGCCCGGCCGGTCGCCCTCGCCCTGCGGGGGCAGGCCGGCGGTGTCGGTCTGTGGTGCGCTCGGCGGTGCGCTGAACTCGCCCGCGCCCGCATCGACGCCGGGGTCGGCGCATGCCCGGTAGCGGAGCTGCTTGTGCTCCAGCACCGCGCGGCCTGCGGTCAGGTCCTCGACGATCTGGCCCGCGTCGTCCTGACTGAGCGGCCCGACGTACTCGCCGTTGACCGACGCCATCGGCGCGATGTCGCACGCCCCGAGGCACTCGAACGAGCGCACGTTGATGTCCTCGCTCTCGGCCGCGGCGGCGATCATCGCCTCCAGGAACTCGTCCGCGCCGCGCAGCGAGCAGGAGATGTTCGTGCACACGTACACGTCGTTGCGGGGCTTGGGGACGGTCGAGAACATGTCGTAGAAGGTGGCCACCGACGTGAGATAGGCCGGCGTCACGGCCATCACCGCCGCCACCTGCTCGATCGCCTCCGGCGAACACCATCCGTGGAGGCGCTGGGCGGCGTGCAGCGCGGGGATCGCGGCCGAGCGGCGGTCGGGGTACTTGGCCATCGACGCCTCGATCTCGGCCCGCAGCTCGGCCGGGACCTGGGTCGTCGCCGGGTCCGGGACCGTCGCCGGCGGCTTCGTCAGATCGACGGCCTCGTCCCAGCCCGGGACGCGCGAGCCGTGCCCGAAGCGGGTGACCGTGCGGGCGAGGGCGCCCTCGGCGCGATCGTCGCGGGTGGCGCTCATCGGTCGATCCCTCCGAGGATCGGGTCGAGCATCGCCAGCGTGGCGATCAGGTCGGCGATGTAGCTGTCCTTGACCATGTGGACCAGCGCCTGGAGGTTGACGAAGCTCGGGTCGCGCATGTGGACGCGCGCGGGCTTCGCCGAGCCGTCGGCCCGGACGAAGCAGCCGAGCTCGCCGCGCGGCCCCTCGATCGGGTAGTAGCTCTCGCCCGGCGGAACCCGGAAGCCCTCGGTGACGAGCTTGAAGTGGTGGATCAGGGCCTCCATGCTCGTGGCCAGCTCGTGGCGCGGCGGCAGCGCGACCTTGCGGTCGGTGGTGATGTAGGGCCCCTCGGGCAGCCCGTCGAGCGCCTGGTCGATGATCTTCACCGACTCGTAGATCTCGGCGTGGCGGACCCGGTAGCGGTCGTAGTTGTCACCGACTGTGCCGACCGGGATCTTGAACTGGAAGTGGTCGTAGGACGAGTACGGGTGGGCCTTGCGCAGGTCCCACGGGTTGCCCGTCGCGCGGAGCAGCGGGCCCGTGACACCGAGCGAGAGCATCGTCGCCTCGTCGACCGCGCCGGTGCCGCGGAGGCGCTCGAGCACGATCTCGTTCTTCTCCAGGAGGTCGGCCATCTGGTCGGCCCGCGTCGGCATCTCCTTGGTGAACGCACGAACCTTCTCGGCGAAGCCGACCGGGATGTCCTCCATGACGCCGCCGACCTGGAAGTAGCGGGTGTGCATCCGCTGACCGGACGACATCTCGAACAGGTCGAGGATCTTCTCCCGCTCCTGGAAGCAGTACCAGAACATCGAGATCGCGCCGAGGTCGAGCGCGCTCGTTCCCAGCCACAGCATGTGCGAGGCGATCCGGCACAGCTCGAGGTGGATGACGCGCAGGTACTGGGCCCGCGGCGGGACCTCGACGCCGAGCAGGTCCTCGACCGCGCCGCAGTACGTCATCGCGTTGAAGTAGTAGGCGAGGTAGTCCATCCGCTCGATCACCGGGATGACCTTCCAATAGGCCTTGTCCTCGGCTGTCTTCTCGATCCCGGTGTGGACGTAGCCGATGATCGGCTTGATGTCGCGGACGATCTCGCCCTCGAGCGTGGCCAGCAGCCGGAGGACCCCGTGGGTCGCCGGGTGGTGGGGGCCGATGTTGAGCGTCAGCAGCTCGTGGCTCTCGGCCGGCTCGGAGGAGAGGGTGATCGACTCCTCGCGCATCGTCTGTAATCGCTCACTGCCATTTGCCGTAGTTCCTGGCCTCGTTGTACGTGAACAGGACCGGCTCCCCGCCGATCGGGAAGTCGCGGCGCTGCGGGTGGCCTTCGTAGTCCTCGGGCATCAGGATCCTCCGCAGGTCCGGATGCCCGGCGAAGATCACGCCGAACATGTCGTAGACCTCGCGCTCGGGATAGTTGGCGCCCGGGAACAGGTCGACGACCGACTCCAGGTGGGGCTTCTCGATCGGCACGCGCGCCTTCACCGTCACCCGGTCGACCTCGACCATGTCGAGCATCTCGTAGACGACGCCGAGCCGGGGCTCGTGGGGGTAGTAGTCGAGGCCGTGGAGGCTGGCCAGCGCGCCGTAGCCCTTGCCCTGCAGGAACGCGATCGTCGGCTTGACGGCCGGCGGGTTGACCAGCAGCTCGGCCCGCCCCCGCTCGAAGCTTGTGCCGAGGACGCAGTCGGGGTCCGTGTCGCGGAGCTCCTGGGCCAGGAGCTCGAGCCCCGTGGCGTCAGGCACCTGCTGTGTCTCCGTCCCGGAAGAGGTTGATCGCGGGGTCCCCGTTCGTTGCGTCGGGTCCGACGACCTCCTCGGTCCCGACCGCCTCGTAGCGGATCCGCCACCCCTCCTTCTCGTTGCCCTGGATCTTCTCCCGCAGGCGCAGGATGCCGTGGGCCAGGCTCTCGGGCCGCGGCGGGCAACCGGGGACGTGCACATCGATCGGCATGAACTTGTCGGCCGGCACGAGCGCGTAGTTGTTGAACACGCCGGTCGAGGAGCAGCAGGCGCCCATCGAGATCGCCCACTTCGGCTCGAGCATCTGATCCCACAGGCGGCGGATGACCGGCGCCATCTTGATCGACACCCGGCCGGAGAGCAGGATCAGGTCGGCCTGGCGCGGCGAGGCCCGCAGCGCCTCCCAGCCGAACCGCGCGATGTCCATCCGCGCGGCGACGATCGCCATCATCTCCATCGCGCAGCAGGCAAGGCCGAAGGTGAGCGGGTACATCGAGTTGCCGCGGGCCCAGGCGACCGCCTTGTCGACGGTCGTGGTCAGCACCCGCTCCTCGACGTACCGCTCCAGGTCGGCTCCCTCGAGGTCGCCGCGGAGCATGTCCCGGGCCTGGAGCTGGCGGACCCGGAAGTCGGTCGGGTCGATCGGCTCGCGACTCAGCGCCATTCGAGCGCACCCCGCCGCCACACGTATACGAGCGCGATCGTCAGCAGCCCCACGAACACCACCGTTTCGGTCATCGCGAACGTCCCGAAGGCTCGGAGCTGCACGGCGATGGGGTAGAGGAAGATGACCTCGATGTCGAACAGGATGAACAGCATCGCGATCAGGTAGAAGCTGATCCCGAAGCGGAAGCCCTTCTGGATCTCCGATGGCAGGCCGCACTCATACGGCGCCGCCTTGGCCCGGTTCGGCGTCGCCTTGCCGAAGACGAGGTTGAGCACCGCGAAGGCCGTCCCGACGAGAGCTCCAAGGCCCAGGAAGACGATCGCCGGAAGGTAAGTGCGAAGCATGCGCGGACCGTTATATCACCGCAGCGAGGTAGTTTGTAACAGGTTGTTACTTAGTGCTTTGAGCCACAAGCCGAGGACGCGGTGAACGCCGTCCACATCGCCGTCGGCGTCGCCGCGATCGCGGTCAACGCCGTCGCCGGTGTGTTCGGGGCGTGGTGCTGGTGGCGCGGGCTGCAGAGCCCGGTGTTCTGGCGCACGCTGCGCGCCGGGCAGGTGCTGATCATCCTCGAGGCGGCGCTCGGCGGGATCGAGCAGCTCGGCCACCCTAAGGCTCCGAGCATCCACATCATCTACGGCCTGCTGCCGCTCGCCGTGTCGTTCGTGGCCGAGCAGCTCCGCGTCGCCGCGGCCCAGATGGTGCTCGACGGCCGTGGCTTCGAGTCCGCGGCGGAGGTTGGCGAGCTGCCCGCGGACGAGCAGCGGGCGGTGGTCGTGGCGATCGTCCAGCGTGAGGTCGGCGTGATGGCGCTCGCCGCGATCGTGATCGTCGTCCTGCTGGCACGGGCCGCCGCGACCGCCTGACCGCGGCGGGCGGGTGCACGGAGCCGGCCTAGTCGGCCAGCCGGTGGTAGCGCCCGGCGAACCACAGCAGCGGCTCGCCGTCGCCGAGGCCGAGCGAGCGGACCCGCCCGATCGCGATCGTGTGGTCGCCGCCGGCGATCAGCTCCTGGAGCTCACACGCCGCCCAGGCGAGCGCGCCCTCGAGGATCGGGACACCGTCCTCGAAGCGGTGCGCGACCCCCGTCAGCTTCTCGGCCTCGGGCAGCTTCGACGCGAACACCCCGGCGAGCGGCTCCTGGGCGCGCTCCAGGATGTTCACGCCGAACCGGCCCGCCTCCCGGACGATCGGCAGCGTCCGGGCCTGGTTCTCGAAGCAGACCAGTGCCAGCAGGGGGTCGAGCGACAGCGAGCACAGCGCGTTGGCGGTCATCCCCCCGGCCCCCGCAGGCCCGGCGCCGGTGATCACCGCGACGCCGGTGGCGAAGCGGCCGAACACTTCGCGGAAGTGCTCGGGGTCCGGCTGACGTGGATCGCTCGGATCAGGTGCCATCGCCTCGCATCATCCCCGCCCGCGCGGCGCCGTGAACGCTCGTCGCGGTCCGGCCCGCCGCTCGGTCTCCCGGGCCGCCGGCCGCGGGAACATGTAAGCCCCGGCGACGGTTCCTGTGGTTGCCGCCGTAGGAGGACGATCGCGCATTGTGAAAAGGGGGCGAGCGTCTGTGGCCGGCGCCGGGGCTCACGTGAGGTTCAACACATCGCCCCCGGCTCCTTCACGAGACGGTCAGCACAGGTGGAGTGAGGCGACAGCCTCGTGCCCGGAGGAAGGTCCGTATGATCCTCCGCCGATGAACCGGTCGATCAGGGTGCTCAGCCTGCTGCTCATCTCGGTGGCTGCCGCCGCGCTGCTCAGCGCCTGCGGCACAGAGAAGATCAATGTCGCCTCCACGAGCTCGTACCACACGGGCGCCGTGCTGTTCTCCCAGCGCTGCTCGGGCTGCCACACGCTGTCGTACGCCGGAACGCACGGTTCGGCGGCCAACGTCCGCACCGCGATGCCGAACAACGGACCGAACTTCGACGTCCGCTGCGAGCGCCCGGTCACGCGCGTCCTGTACGCGATCGAGAACGGCGGGTTCTCCGGAGCGATCATGCCCCAGAACATCGTCACCGGTGTGGACGCCCGGGAAGTCGCCCAGTTCGTCTCGGAATACGCCGGCCGCAGCGCGCCGAAGAGCGTCGGCCAGGTGCCGTGTGAGTCCCAGCCCGTCGGCACCCTCCCAGCCCCGGGCCAGCTCGCCACCGCCGCCTCGTCCGTCGGCGGCGCGGGCGCCCAGTCGGCGGTCGGCCAGGGCACCGGGACCACGAAGAAGCCGGCGAGCAAGTCCGGAGCCAACAGCGGCAGCGGCGGCTCCCAGGTCAAGACCGGGGTCCAGCCCGGGGCGGGTACGCCGAGCGCCACGTCGACGACGACCCAGACCTCGTCGACGAAGACCAAGAAGTAGGCGGGGCCGCGGACCCGGCGGCAGTGCGAACGTGCTCGACCTGAAGGCCATCCGCCGGGAACCGGACGTCTTCCGCTCAGCGCTTGCGCGGCGGGGACCCGGCGCCACCGAGGCGATCGATCGCGTGCTCGCGCTCGATGAGCGGTGGCGGGGGATCACCACCCAGCTCGAGGAGGTGCGCGCCGCGCAGAACCAGGCGAGCCGCGGTCGCAAGGGACCGCCGACTGACCAGGAGCGCGCCCAGCTCGCCGAGCTCTCGGCCCGCGGCCGGGGCCTGAGCGACGAGGAGACCTCCATCCGGACCGAGCGCGACGAGGCCCTGCTCTCGCTCCCCAACCTCCCGTCCGCGGCCGCGCCGCCTGAGGACACGGTCCTGCGCGAGGTCGGCGAGCCCGGCGCGAGCGGTGCCGATCACCTCCAGCTCGCCGGCTGGCGGATCGACACCGAGCGCGCCGCGCGCGTGTCCGGCTCGCGATTCGCGTACCTGCGTGGCGACCTCGTGATGCTCGAGCTCGCGCTCGTCCAGTACGCGCTCGGCAAGCTCGCCGCCGCGGGTTTCGAGCCGGTGATCCCGCCGGTGCTCGTCCGCGCCCCGGCGCTCGTCGGGACCGGGATGCTGCCCGACACCGAGCAGCAGATCTACCACCTGCCCGAGGACGACCTGTACCTCGCCGGGACCTCGGAGGTGCCGCTTGCCTCATTCCACGCCGAGGAGATCCTCGAGGCCGGCACCCTGCCGCTCCGCTATGCCGGCTTCTCACCCTGCTTCCGGCGCGAGGCCGGTGCCGCCGGCCGAGACACCCGCGGCATCTTCCGCGTGCACCAGTTCGACAAGGTCGAGATGTTCTCGTTCGTCGAGCCGGGCGATTCCGAGGCCGAGCACGAGCGTCTGCTCGCGATCGAGGAGGAGATCCTCCAGGAGCTCGGGATCCCCTACCGGGTGGTCGCAATCGCGGTCGACGATCTCGGCGCCTCGGCGGCGCTGAAGTACGACTGCGAGGCCTGGCTACCTGGCCAGGAGCGCTTCCGCGAGCTCACCTCGACCTCCAACACGACCGACTATCAGGCCCGTCGGCTCGGCATCCGCTACCGCGACGAGGCCGGCAAGCCGGCCACCCTGCACACGCTCAACGGCACCGCCGTCGCGGTCGGGCGGACGATCATCGCCCTGCTCGAGAACGGCCAGCGCGACGACGGCTCGGTCGCGCTGCCCGACGTCCTTCAACGGGCCGGCGCCCCGGCCGTCCTGCCGCCCGCCGGGGACGAGCGATGAGCTCCCGCCTCCGTTACGCCGTCGGGCGCGTCCGGCGACTCGGCGCCGCCCGCCAGGGGCCGCCGCCCGTCCCCTCGCTCTCTGACCGGCTCGTGCTCGTCACCGGCGCGGCCAGCGGGATCGGCCGCTCCACCGCGCTCGGCGCCGCTCAGGCCGGGGCCCGCCTCGTGATCACCGACATCAATGCCGAGGCGCTCAACCACGTCGCCGACGAGCTCCGCGCGACGGGCTCCCTCGCGGCCGATCGCGCGTTCGACATCACCGACCGCGACGCGGTCCGCGCGTTCGCCGACGAGGTCCACGCCACGCACGGCGCCGTCGACGTCGCGATCAACGTCGCGGGCGTCGCCACGTGGGGGGCGGTCGAGCGGCTGACGGCGGCCGACTGGCGGCGACCGGTCGAGATCAACCTGATGGGTCCGATCCACGTGATCGAGTGCTTCGTGTCCGAGATGGTCCGGGCCGGCCGCGGCGGCCAGCTGGTCAACGTCTCCTCGGCGGCCGGGCTCGTCGCGCTGCCCTGGCACGCCCCGTACAGCGCCTCGAAGTACGGCCTGCGTGGAGTGAGCGAGGTGCTCCGCTTCGACCTCCACCGCCACAACATCGGGGTCACGCTCGTCTGTCCGGGTGGCGTCGACACCCCGCTAGTCGGCACCGTCCAGATCGCCGGGGTCGACCCGCAGACGATGTCCGAGAGCAAGCTGACCAAGCGCTTCCAGCGCCATGCCGTCAGCCCCGAGCACGTCGCCCGGCGGATTCTCGGCGCTGTCACCGCGAACCGCTACCTCGTCTACACCTCGCCGGACATCAAGGCGCTCCACCGCCTCCAGCGATTCGCGCCGGGGATCTACGCGCTGGCGATGCGGGCCGCCAACCACCAGGTCGTCGACGAGCTCGAGCGCCTCGTCAGTCCGCCGCCCCCGCGGTAGCGAGCGAAGCGGGGTTGGAGGGACGACGTTGGATGGACGCCCAGGCTCAAGCTCCGGCGACGTTCGTCATGCCTCATTACGCAGACCGGCCTCAGTCCGTCGAGTGGCTGGATGAGGCGATAGACGGCCTCATGGCCCAGAGCGATCCCGATTGGTCGCTCATCATTGTGGACGACGCGTCACCAAGCGCTCAGGCGCGCAACCGCTTGCGAGCGCTGACACGCGAGCACACCGGCAGGATATTCGTGCTGTTCAACGAGCGCAATCGCGGGGCGGGGGCGTGCCGGAACCAAGGCGTCCTCTGGGCTGAGGAGCGTGGGTCGCCGTTGGTCCTGTTCCACGATGCCGACGATATCTCGCATCCTCGCCGCCTCGAGGTGGTCAGGTCGATGATGAGGCACGCGGCCGTGGACTTCATCTACTCGCCGATTCTCGTGATTGACGAGTACGGGGCGGACCTGCCGCGTGAGCGCTTGGTTCCTGCCTTGAGGGAGATCCTCGAAGCGCATGAGTGCCCGCCGCTGGAGGGACCCAACGCTTGGATTCGGATGGGTACCGAGTTGGGCTACACCTGTGTGACTTCCACGGTCGCAGCCCGGACGCAGCTGGCCATCGCCCATCCGTTTCCCGTCGTGAGATTTTCCGAGGATCAACACACCTGGCTTCGGATGTCGGCTGGCGGCGCCGGGGTGGCGTTCGCCGAGCGGGTCCCGACCCGCTACCGCGTGCCTCAAGACGTTCAAGGCCAGAGTTCGCGTCATCGCATCGGTGAGGCGTGCGATGGGATCAAGGCGAGCGTCGATACCGCCGGCTTCGGCGAGGCGATGGCGCTGGCCATCCGGCGCGGGCACGTCCGGTCTGAGCACGTACCCGTCCTCTGGGAACAATTCTTCCTACGCCTCGCCCAGACGATGCGGCGCGCCGGACGCGACGACCTCGCCGAGGAGCTTGCAGGTCGCGCGAAGGTCGCCCAGACCCGGGGTTGACGGGGCGACGAACCGCGTAGCTCGGGACGCGAACAGCGGCCAGACGAACCGACCGCACCGATGGTTGCGAACGGCTGGGTTGGACGGAGAGGGGGGGATTCGAACCCCCGAACGAGGTTGACCCCCGTTACGCGATTTCCAGTCGCGCCCGTTCAGCCGCTCCGGCACCTCTCCTGATGTGCGCGCAGAGAGTAGTACGACGTGGGCGGCCGGGTCGCCGGCCTACCCGGCGAGGGCCCCGGATCGCGCTGCTCAAGCGAACCCGCGCGGCTGCTCGGCAAAGGTGAGGGGGGCGGCGGTCCCCGAACACCGCCGCCCCCTGGGGTGGACCCCTACAGGCGCCGCATCCGAATGCGGCGGACCGCCTGGCATCCGTGAACCCGGGCGTAGTGCATGCCCGTGGAGTTCACGTAGGCCAGGTTGCGCCCGCGTCCGCAGTCGACGTAGACAACCGCGCCCGGCCCGTAGATCCGGTCGTTGCCGGTCTGGCCGAACAGGTGGTCTGCGCCGTTGCCGGCGTAGATACGATCGCTGCCAGCTCCGCCCCAGACCCAGTCGTCACCGTTCCCGACGCTGATGTTGTCGTTTCCGGAGCCGCCCCAGACCCGATCGTTTCCGCGACCGGTGCCGATCCGGTCGTTGCCGGAGCCCCCGTACACGCGATCGTTTCCAACGACGGTCGAAATCGGACGATCGTCAAAGCAGATGCAGACCGGCCGTACCGGGTGCGCCAGCCCGGTTCCTAGGCGGTGCGCTTGGTGGCCCGAACGGCGCCCATGGTCAGGTGGTCCGCAAGACCGCCGGGAGCGAGGTCCGCTCCGGTGAGCGAGGCGATCTCGACCAGCTCGAATGAGCCGCAGTTCGCGCAATTACCGGCGATCTTGTAGCCGACACCGGTGACGAGGTGCGCACCGCATTCCAGACACGCGCAGCGGGCGAGGTGATAGCACCGTGCGTGGCGAAACGTGAACCGCGGTGGACGGTCACGAGGTCCCGACGATTCGGATTCGGTCCCGGTGGTCCCGCCTTGGCCCTCGTGCGGCTTCTCTGGTATCGGTACCGACCACGTCGGTACCCGTCGTGGCCTTCTCCCCGCCCAGCTCAACATCTGCACCTCCCGTGCGATGTCCGCGCACCCCGGCTGTGCGTCGTCATAAGCCATCGACCGTTTGCCCTCGGCGCATAACCCCCCCGGCCCGCGCTCGACAGATGTATGACGCAGCCGGGGGCGGGGCGCACGAGCCCGGGACCTCTCGGACGGCCGGAGAATTCGGGAGGAAACACCCGCGACTGAAGTTCCACCGGAGCCCGTGCGAAAGTACCGCCCCCGAACGTGAGCCACCCAAGGACGAACAGAACGGCGGCGACCGCGCTCACGCTGGGGGCGCTCGGCGTCGTGTTCGGCGACATCGGCACGAGCCCGCTGTACGCGATGCAGACGATCTTCAGTCGCGACGCCGACCGCGTCGTGACGCCCGGCAGGGTCGAGATCTACGGCAGCGCGTCGCTGATCTTCTGGGCGCTGGTGATCGTCGTGACGATCAAGTACGTCGGCCTGATGATGGGCCTCGACAACGACGGCGAGGGCGGGATCATGGCCCTGATCGCGCTGCTTCAGCGGACGGCGAGCAAGGGCTCGTTCCGGGCGGCCGCGGTGGTCGGGCTGTCAGCGGCCGGCATCTTCGGGGCCGCGCTGTTCTTCGGCGACTCGATGATCACCCCCGCGATCTCGGTCCTCTCGGCCGTCGAGGGCCTGAACGTCATCTCTCCGTCGCTGCACAGCGCTGTCCTCCCGATCTGCGCCGCGATCCTCGTCCTGCTGTTCGTGATCCAGCATTTCGGCACCGGCCTCGTCGGCCGGCTGTTCGGACCGGTGATGCTCCTGTGGTTCATCTCGATCGCCGTCTTCGGGATCGGCGGCATCGCCCACCACCCGGGTGTGATCGTGGCGCTGTCCCCATCGTGGGCCGTGCGCTTCTTCGCCCGCGACGGACTCACCGCGTTCCTCAGTCTCGGTGGCGTGGTCCTCGCCGTCACCGGCGCCGAGGCGCTGTACGCCGACATGGGCCACTTCGGGAAGTGGCCGATCCGCCGGGCCTGGCTGCTCGTGGTGTTTCCCGCGCTGATCTGCAACTACCTCGGGCAGGCCGCCCAGCTGATCGGCGACCGCAAGGGGATTGCGAGCCCGTTCTTCCTGCTCATCCCGCACGGTGCCCGCGTCCCGATGGTGCTGCTCGCGACACTGGCCACGGTCATCGCGTCCCAGGCCGTGATCTCGGGCGCCTTCTCGCTCGGCCGGCAGGCGATCCAGCTCAGCTATCTGCCGCGGCTGCGGATCCTCCACACCTCGGCGCGCGAGGCGGGTCAGGTCTACCTCCCGCTGCTCAACTGGGGACTGCTCGGCGCGGTGCTTGTGCTCGTGTTCGGCTTCGGGAGCTCACAGAAGCTCGCCGCCGCCTATGGCGTCGCGGTGTGCGGGACGATCACGATCACGCTGACGCTGTTCCTCGTCGTCTCGCACCGGATGAGGCGAATGCCGGTGTGGCAGCTCGTTCTGATCGGGATCCCGCTCGGGATCGTCGACCTCGCACTGCTCACCGCCAACCTGGAGAAGGTGCCGAGCGGCGGCTGGTTGCCGATCCTCGTCGCGATCGGCGTGTACACGGTGATGTCGACCTGGCGCCGTGGACAGGCGATCGTGTCCGAGCGGCGGCAGAAGGCCGAGGGGTCGCTGCCGGAGTTCATCGCCAAGGTCAACGCCCGCCGGCCGCCGCTGCACCGTGCGCGCGGGACCGCGGTGTTCCTCAACCGCAACCCGGACACGACCCCGCTCGCCATGCGCGAGAACGTCGAGCACAACCAGACCCTCCACCACGCCGTCGTGATCCTCACGATCGAGACCGGCACCGCCCCCTACGTTGCGTCCGAGGAGCAGGTCGAGATCTCCGAGCTCGGCCACCCGACAGACGGTGTCAATCACGTGCTCGCCCATATCGGCTACCTCGACCGACCCGACGTGCCGGCGCTGCTCCGCCGCGCCCACGAGGTCGGCCTCGAGCGCGACATCGACACCGAGGACGCCGTCTACTTCCTGTCGAAGATGGAGGTCGTGGCGACCGACGAGAGGGAGATGTCACGGTGGCGCAAGCGGCTGTTCCTCGCCACCGCCTCGCTCGCCTCGGACTCGGCGGAGTACTTCAACCTGCCGCGGAGCCGGACGGTCCTGCTCGGGACCCAGATCGAGATGTGAGCCGACAGCTCAGATCTGCCAGGCGCCGTCGCGCAGGAGCGGGACCTCGGCGCCGTCACGCGTGATCCCGGTCACCGCGAGCTCGTCGGAGCCGATCATGAAGTCGATGTGGATGTCGCTGCGATTGACCCGATCGCCGTCGCGCTCGTCAGTGACCGCGCTCGAGAACCCCGACCCGAACGCGATGTGGCTGGCCGCGTTCTCGTCGAGCAGGGTGTCGTAGAAGACCGTTCCGAGCTGGCCGATGCGGCTCTCGCGGTCGACGAGCGCCACCTCACCGAGCATCGCCGCCCCCGCGTCCCGGCTCGTCAGTCCCCGGAGCGTCTCCGCCCCCGAGTCGGCCTCGATCTCGACCGCCCGCCCCTCCTCGAAGCGGACCCGGAGCCCCTCGATCAGCCCGCCCCCGGCGACGAACAGGGGCTTGGTCGATCTCACGTGGCCGTGGGTCCGGACGGGGTCGGGGCTCGTGAACACCTCCTCGGTCGGGAGGTTCGGGGCGTGGACGATCCCGTCGACGGTCTCGAACCGGGCGGCCTGCCAGTGCCCGGAGGCCATCAGGCCGACATGGAGGTCGGTGCCGGGGCCGGAGTAGTGGAGCGCATCGAGGGCGAGGCCGTCGAGCCGCTCGGTCACCGCGACGAGTCGGTCCATCCGCGCATTCCACGCCGCCACGGGATCGGCCTCGTCGAGCCGGCAGACGCGCTCGATATCGGACCACAGCCGCTCGAGCGCGGCTGCGCCGGACTGGTCGGGGTGGACGAGCTCGGCCCAGCCGACGGTCGGGCACGGGGCGACGGTCCAGTTGACCGTCCGCTCGTCGACGATCCTCGCCGTCTCGCGCAGCCGCGGGAGCATGTCCCGGCCGAGCCGGGCCTGGTCGACGCCGTCCATCAGATGGGGCTCCATCGTCCCGGCCAGCGCGACCATCGCCCCGCGCTCCTCGCCGAGGGCGAGCACCCGTTCGCCGAGCCACGGCGGCACGTAGTCGAGCGTCTCGGGGTCTGCGTACTGCGCCCGGGCCCGCTTGATGTGGGGGTCGAAATGGCGCGTGTCGACGAACCGGGCGCCCGCCCGGTAGGCCGCCGCGGCGACCGCCCGCGTGAGCTCCTCCTTGCCGGGCTCGGTGCTGATCGAAACGATCTGGCCGCGCTGGACGTTCGCGCCGAAGCCGACGATCAGCTCGGCCAGCCGCTCGATCCGTCCCTCAGGCTCCGTCATCGCCCGCCTCGGCTCCGACGAGCACGCCGGGGTTGAGGATCCCGTTCGGGTCCAGGGCGGACTTCGCCGCCCGGACGACCGCGGTGCCGAGCGGGCCGATCTCCTGCTCGTACCACGCGCGGTGGTCCCGGCCGACGCCGTGGTGGTGAGTGATCGAGCCGCCGGCGCGGAGGATCGCGTCGCACGCCGCCGCCTTCGCCGTCCGCCACTGGGCGGTCGGATCCTCGGCCGCCGCGCAGCCGACGGTGAAGTACAGCGAGGCGCCGTTCGGATATACGTGCGAGATGTGGCACAGGACGACCGGCGGGGTTCCGGCGGCCGCCAGGCTGGTCCGCACGGCGTCGCCGACCGCGGCGTAGAGCCCGGGCAGGCGCGACCAGAAGCAGACCGTCTCGAGCGTCTCGACGAGCGCGCCGGCGTCGAGCAGCGCGTCGCGGAGGTACGGCCCCTCGTAGCGGCCGTGGGCCCAGGACTCACCGGCCTCGGCGTCGGGCTCGGCGCCGGCGGCGGTGAGCAGCTCGGTCGCCCGTGCGCGCCGCTCTTCGACGTCCCGGTCGGTGCCCTCGTAGCCGACGATCCCCAGGCAGCCGCCGGATGCTCCGTCGGCGCCGATCGCGTCGGGGCGGGCGAGGTTGAGGGCCGTCTCGGCCTCGTCGGAGAGCCGGAGCACCGTCGGCCGTGGCCCGTCCTGGGCGAGGCCGCGCAGCGCGGCCGCGCCGTCGGTGAACGACGGGAAGCGCCACCCGTCGTAGGCCCGGCGCTCGGGCACCGGCCGGACCGCGAGCGTGAGCTCGGTGATCACTCCGAGCGCGCCCTCGGAGCCGAGCAGCAGCTGGCGCAGATCGGGCCCGGCGGCCGAGCGGGGCGCCCGGCCGAGCGCGAGCGACCCGACCGGCGTGGCCGCCCGGAGGCCCATCACCAGCTCGTCGAACCGGCCGTACCCGGCGGAGGCCTGGCCGCTGGAACGAGCGGCGGCGAACCCTCCGAGGGTCGCGTACTGGAAGGACTGGGGGAAGTGCCCGAGCGTGTGACCCCGGGCGGCGAGCAGCGCCTCGGCCTCGGGACCGCGCAGCCCCGGCTCCATCACCGCGAGCCGGGACACGGGATCGAGATCGATCAGCCGGTTGAGGCGCTCGAGGTCGAGCGCGATCCACCCGGCGTGGGCCGGGTCCTCCGGGGTGAGGCCGCCGACGACCGAGGTGCCGCCGCCGAACGGAACGACGGCGATCTGCGCCTCGGACGCGAGGGCGAGCACCTCAGCGACCTCATCGTGGCTCGCGGGGCGGACCACGAGGTCCGGGGCCGGAAGCTCCGCGCCGCCGCGCAGCGCGAGCATGTCGGGCGTCGAGCGGCCGACAGCATGCCGGAGGCGTGTCTCGTGGTCGTCGGCGGCGTTCGCCTCGCCGACGATCGTCGTGAGCCGGCCGGCGAGATCCGCGGGCAGCCGGGGCGCCACGAGGGCGACGGACTCGGGGCTAGGCGGGCGCGGGAGAGGCCTTGTGACGCCGAGGCCCTCGGTGAGCAGCGACAGCACCGCCGGCGGGAGGTCCGGCACCTTCGCCGGGTCGCCCCAGCCCCACCACGACAGCGGAGGGTGCGGCTCGGTGGGGGCGGTCGGCTCCATCGCCGGTGAGAACTTACCGGCGTGGGCCGGTCGGCCGCTCGCCGCCGCCGCGCTCCGAGCGCTCCGAGCGCCAGGACGGGACGGCGAGGATCACGAGCCGGAGCTGGCGCTCGGCCGTCGCCGCGATCTCCTCGCGGGCGTCGGGCGCCGCGACCGGCGCATCGACGAGCGCGCCGACGGTGGAGATCATCGTGTTGACGAGCAGGCCGGCGAGCATCTGAAGATCCTCGGTCGTCCAGTCGCGCAGGATCGGGAACCGGGCCAGGTCGGTGGCGAGCTCGCTCGTGAACAGCCGGATCTCCGTCCGGATCGCGTGGCGCAGGACGGTGTTGCCCGAGTAGCCGACCCGGACCACGAACGTGAAGTGCTGCGGGTTGCGGGCGACCTGGTCGACGAGGATCTCGACGGAGCGGCGGATCACGTCCCTCGGCGCGGCCTCGTCGCGGGCCTGGCGGAGCATTCCGCGGAGCGTGCGCATCGACTCGTCAACGAGCGCGAGGCCGAGCGCGTCCATGCTGTCGAAGTGGCGGTAGAAGGCCGTCGGCACGATCCCCGCGGCCTTGGCCACGCTGCGCAGGCTCAGGCTCTCGAAGCTCTCACCGGCCTCGACCTGGAGCAGCGCCGCGTCGAGCAGCGCCTGGCGGGTGTGCCGCCGGCGCTCGGCCTGCGTGCGATGGGGGCGGCCGGTGCTCACGGCCGGCGCCGCCGGGGGTCGGACGACGAGGGCGGCACGGCCGTTCACCGAGTTCGTGTGCATTGGCTCACAGTTCCTGAGCTTAGTTCTTGACAGGTCGGGAAGAGTGTCTCAGTATTCAGTGAACAGTTGTCCACTAACACGATTGTGACAATGCCTTCCACCTCCGTCACCAAGCGCATCCTCGGCTCGACCTTCGTCGACCTCCTGCTCGGCCCCAACGGCGTCGACCGGTACCTGGAGCTCGTTCGCCCCGAGTTCACGATCCACGACGCTCGGGCCCGGGTCGTGGCCGTCGAGCGCCAGACCCCCCGCAGCGTCACCCTCACGGTGCGGCCGAACGCGGCGTTCGCCGGCTTCCGGGCGGGTCAGTTCGTCCGCGTCGGCGTCGATATCGACGGTGTCCGTCGCACGCGCACGTACTCGCCGGCTTCCTCCGCGCATCGGGACGACGGCCTGCTCGAGTTCACGGTCACGCTGCATCCCGGAGGCCTCGTCTCGCGCCACCTGCGCGAGGCGCTCACCCCCGGCTCGATCCTCCACCTCGGCGAGGCTTCCGGCGAGTTCACGCTCCCCGAGCGCCGGCCCGAGCGGCTCGTGCTGATCAGCGGTGGCAGCGGGATCACTCCCGTGCTGTCGATGCTCCGCACGCTCCGCGACGAGGGCCACGACGGCGAGGTCACGTTCGTGCACTATGCGCGCACCGCGTCCGATTTCCTGTACCGGCCGCAGGTCGAGGCCCTCGCACGCACCCTCCCGCGAACGCGCGTGCACTACGTCGCGACCCGCGAGGGTGGGCCGAAGCTGAACACCGCGACGCTCGGCTACTGGCTCGGCGCTCGGTTCGCCGAGGAGACCGATGTCGCCGTCTGCGGACCGCCCGCGCTGATCCACGCCGTCGAGGAGCTGTGGGCAGGGGCGCCCGAGCGCGTCCGCGCGGAGACGTTCACCCCGCCGGTGATCGCCGTCGGCGACGCCGCCGAGGGCACGCTCCGGTTCGCCCGCAGCGAGCTGAGCGCCCCGATCGCCGCCGGCACCCTGCTCGAGCAGGCCGAGGCCGCCGGCCTCACCCCGGACTACGGCTGCCGGATGGGGATCTGCCACACGTGCACCTGCCGCAAGCGCGCCGGCGCGGTCCGCAACGTCCGCACCGGCGAGGTCTCGACCGAGGAGGACGAGGACATCCAGCTGTGCATCTCCGTCCCGGCCGGCGACGTCGAGCTCGAACTCTGACCCTGACCCCTTGAGAGAGGAACCGCCAGACCATGACCACCACCCGCCCCCAACTTGATCCCGACCAGGTCGAGCGGCTCGGCCGCGAGCTCGACGAGCTCCGCCAGCGCGTGATCGACGACCTCGGTGAACGCGACGTCCAGTACATCCAGCGGATGATCAAGGCCCAGCGCGCGCTCGAGATCACCGGCCGCGGGCTCCTGTTCGCCGGTGCCCTGCCGCCCGCGTGGATCGGCGGTGTCGTCGCCCTCAGCCTGTCGAAGATCCTCGACAACATGGAGATCGGCCACAACGTGATGCATGGCCAGTACGACTGGACGCGTGATCCGGCGCTCGACTCCAAGCGCTTCGAGTGGGACACCGCCTGCCCCGGCGACCAGTGGCGCCACTCGCACAACTACATGCACCACACGCACACGAACGTGCTCGGCAAGGACCGGGACATCGGCTACGGCGTGCTGCGCATGTCCGAGGACCAGGAGTGGCGGCCGCGGGACATCGGCAACCCGGTCTACGCCACGCTGCTGATGCTCCTGTTCGAGTGGGGCGTCGCGCTCCACGACCTTGAGGTCGACCGCCTCGAGTCCGGCGAGGTGACGCTCGAGGACAAGCGCGACATCCTCCGCGCGATCTGGGCCAAGGGCCGCCGGCAGGTGCTGAAGGACTACGTCGCGTTCCCGATCCTCGCCGGGCCGTTCGCACCGTTCGTGTTGACCGGGAACCTCACCGCCAACATCGTCCGCAACGTGTGGTCGTTCATGATCATCTTCTGCGGCCACTTCCCCGAGGGCACCGAGGAGTTCTCCGAGGAGGAGGTTGAGAACGAGACCCGCGGCGGCTGGTACCTGCGCCAGATGCTCGGCTCGGCCAACCTCACCGGCAGCAAGCTGTTCCACATCCTCTCGGGCAACCTCAGCCACCAGATCGAGCACCACCTGTTCCCGGACATCCCGGCCCACCGGTACGCCGAGCTCGCCGTCGAGGTCCGGGCGATCTGCGAGCGCTACGGCCTGCCCTACAACACCGGGCCGCTGCACAAGCAGTTCGGCTCGGTCGTGAAGAAGATCGTCCGGCTCGCGCTGCCCGGCCGCGGTGGTCGGAACTCGGCCCCTGAGGCCGCGCCGGCTCCGGTCGTCGTGCGCGAGGAGGCGGTCGCCGAAGTGCCGACGAGCATGCCGACCCCGGAGCCGGTCCCGGCCTGAGCGGTGGGCCCCCGCGCCCGATGAATGGCGATTCACGCCCCAACGGTGGGGAGTGAATCGCCATTCATGCCCCCCCGGTGGGGCACCGGAGCAGAGCGCACGGCGCCCGCCCGGTGAACCGAAAGCCCGCGTCCCGCGTAGATTGCTCATATGAGCATCCTCTCCACGGTCCGCATGTACTTCAGGCGGACCAAGACGCTGGACCAACCGAGCGACATCTACGGACACCAGATCACGCTGCTCGACGGCGGGCAGCTCGACCTGGAGTCGTTGCGGGGCAAGCCGACGCTGATCGTCAACACCGCGAGCAAGTGCGGCTACACGCCCCAGTACGCAGGGCTGCAGGCCCTGTATGACCAGTACCACGACCGTGGCCTTGAGATCGTCGGGTTCCCGTCGGCCGACTTCGCCGATCAGGAGTACGACGGCGCCGACGAGATCGGCGAGTTCTGCCAAAAGAACTACGGCGTCAGCTTTCCGCTCAGCGAGCGCGTCTCGGTCCGGGCCGACCCGACGCCGCTGTGGCAGGAGCTCGCCAGCCAGCCGAACTCCAAGCCGCCGGGGTGGAACTTCACCAAGTACCTGGTCGGCGCCGATGGCCGGCTGATCTCCCGATGGGCGACGAAGGTCACGCCCGAGGACCCGCAGATCGTCTCGGCGATCGAGTCCGCGCTCCCGTAGGGCGACGGCGATGATCGGCCCGGGGATCGTGCTCGCCTGGGCGGCGGCCGCGGTCGCCGTGCTGATGCTCGCCACCTGGGCGCTGAGCATCCGCCTGCACGACGTCTCGATCGTCGATCCCATCTGGGGTCCGGCGTTCGTGCTCGTGGCGCTCGTCGCCGCCCTCGCCGGCGGTGGCGACGCGGCCCGGCGCTGGCTGCTGCTCGGCCTCACGGCGGCGTGGGGGATCCGGCTCGGCGCCCACCTGGTCGCGCGGAAGCTCGGCGACTCCGAGGAGGATCGCCGCTACGCGGTGATGCGCCGGCGCAAGGGCGACCGCTTCACGCTCTGGAGCCTGTACGCGGTGTTCGGCGTCCAGGGCGTACTCGTGCTGATCGTGTCGCTGCCGCTCCAGGCCGCCTCCCAGTGCACCGACGCGCTCACCTGGGCCGCGGCGCCGGGCGTGGCCGTGTTCGCCCTCGGGCTCGCGTTCGAGGCGATCGGCGACGCCCAGCTGCGCCGCTTCAAGTCCGACCCGGCCAGCCGGGGACAGGTGATGGATCGTGGTCTATGGCGCTACACCCGCCACCCGAACTACTTCGGGGACGCGTGCGTGTGGTGGGGCCTGTGGCTGATCGCGCTCGTCGGCGGGGGGACGTGGTGGACGGCGGTCGGGCCGATCGTGATGACGGTGTTGCTCGTCCGGGTGTCGGGCAAGGGGCTGCTGGAGAAGGACATCGCCAAACGCCGGCCGGGCTACGCCGACTACATCGAGCGCACCTCGGGCTTCCTGCCGCTTCCGCCGCGCCGGCTCTGAGCTGCCGCCTCAGCGCGCCGGCTCGAGCAGGTACTGACTCACCATCCAGCGGTTGCCGGCGCGGTAGTTCCAGATCTCCCGCGTTGAGAGCAGGAACAGCCGCCAGCCGCCGAGCAGCCGGCGGGCCTCCGCGGGCGAGCGGCCGTCGGCGCGCAGGAGTGCGAGCGCGTCGTCGCGGTGGGCGTCGAGATTCTCGAGCCAGGCCCGGAGGGTCCGCGCGTAGTGGGTTCCGGGAACCATCCAGCTGTCGGCCACGCGCATGTGCTCGGGGAAGCGCAGCATCAGCTCGTGGCTCGGCATCAGCCCCGCGGTGAAGACCCGCTCGGCCGCCCAGGTCCCCTCGAAAACGTGGGGCAGCGTCCGGTGGCTGAACACGTGTACGAAGGCCTTGCCGTCCGGGCGCAGCCAGCTCGCCACCCGCCGGAGCAGCTCCCGCCAGTTGCGCATGTGCTCGAACATCTCGATCGACATCACGCGGTGGTAGTGCGTCTGGGGCCGGAAGTCGTTGACGTCGGCGGTAATGATCCGGAGGTTCTCGAATCCGCGGGCCGCAGCCCGGGCCTCGATCCACTGCCGCTGACGCGACGAGTTCGAGACGCCGGTGATGTGGGCATGGGGGTACTGCTCGGCGAGCCACAGCGACAGCGAGCCCCAGCCGCAGCCGAGGTCGAGGATCCGCATCCCGTCGCGCACCTCGGCCCGCTCGCAGGTGAGCGTGAGCATCGCCTCCTCCGCGGCCGCGAGCGTCTCCGTGCCGTGCGGCCACAGGCACCCCGAGTACTTGCGGCGCGGTCCGAGGATCAGCCCGAGGAACTCCGCCGGGAGCTCGTAGTGCTCGTTGGCCTTGTGCGGGACCTCGGCGACCGGGCCGGTCGACATCCGGTGCACGAGGGCGCGAAGCCGCTCCTCCTGGGCGGCCACCCCGCCACGGGCCTCGCGCCGCTCGCGGATCCGCGTCCCGTACCGCGAGCCGAGGCGGAGCACGGCGTCGGGCAGCACGTCGCGCTCGAGTGCGCGGTCGAGCAGGCGGTAGCGCAGGGCGTCGACGGTGCCGGTGCTCTCAGGCGTCTCGGGGGAGTCCGGATCGGGCAGTGCGCGGAGGGCCATCCCCCTATTTTCGCCGCCCTCGCCGCGACGGATCACCGCGGCGCGTCGGCCGCGCGGCACGCCGGCTTGAACCTCGCGGCTGCCCTGCGCCCAAACGGGTAAGTCAAGGGCAGCGATACCTGTTCACGATCCCACGGAGGTACCAGGACGATGGCGACACGCAACGGCAGCGCGGAATGGCAGGGTGACCTGCGCGGTGGCAAGGGGACGGTGACGGTCGACAGCGGCCTGTTCGAGGGTCAGTACTCGTACTCGACCCGGTTCGAGGAGGGTGCCGGGACGAACCCCGAGGAGCTGATCGGCGCCGCCCACGCGGCCTGCTTCTCGATGGCCCTGAGCAACATCCTCAGCGAGGCCGGACACACTCCGGAGTCGGTGAAGACGACGGCGCGGGTCCACCTGCGGATCGTCGACGGTGGCCCGGCGATCAGCCAGATCGAGCTCGTCACCGAGGGTCGGGTCCCCGGGATCGACGACGCCGAGTTCGCCGAGTACGCCGGTCAGGCGAAGGAGGGCTGCCCGGTGTCGCAGGCGCTCGCCGGAGTTGGCGAGATCACGCTCGAGCCGACGCTCGTCGGCTAGCCACCACCGGACCGCTATCGGGCGACCGCGAGCTCCGCCCGGGGCGCGCGGTCGCCCGGTTCCTCGGCCGGCGGCGCGTCGGTGTGCTCGTAGCGGCCGCCGCGCATCAGGGAGGCCACCGCGGCCACGAGGCAGGCGATGATCGCGAACGTGAATGCGCTGTGCAGCCCCGACCGGAACGGTGCCGAGATCAGCTCCGGGAAGAAGCTCCGGCCGGTGAGCACGGCCTGGGCGTGGGCCGGCAGCGCGGCGAGCACGTGGACCCCGGTGAGGTGCTGGACCGGGTTGTAGCCGAGGAACGCGGCGAACAGGATCGACACCGGCGGCGCGTGGCTGACCCGTGTGGCGTCGGCCAATCCGACGCCGTGAGCGTGCAGCCCGGCGGCCAGCGTGTGGGGGAGCGATCCGGCGAGGCCGATGATCATCAGCGAGAAGAAGATGCCCACCGAGAGCACCTGAGCGGAGTTCTGGAAGGTCTGGTTCATCCCGCCGCCGGCGCCACGGTCGCCGGCGGGCAGGCTGTTCATGATCGCCGCGCGGTTCGGCGACGCGAACAGTCCCATCGCGATCCCGTTCATCGCCAGGACGACGGCGAACACCGGATACGAGAAGTCGGTCGGCAGCAGCATCAGCAGCACGAAGCTGAACGCGGCGGCGACCATCCCGCCGGTGGCGAACGGGCGCGCGCCGAAGCGGTCGGAGAGGTAGCCCGACGTCGGCCCGGCGATCAGCATCCCGACCGTCAGCGGGAGCATGTAGATCCCCGCCCACAGCGGCGTGCGGGTGAAGTCGTAGCCGTGTTGGGGGAGCCAGATCCCCTGGAGCCAGATGATCAGCATGAACATCAGGCCGCCCCGCGCGACGGCGGCGAGGAACGTCGACACCGTGCCGAACGTATAGGCGCGGATCCGCAGCAGGCTGAGGCGGAACATCGGGTCCTGCGCTCGACGCTCGACGACCACGAACGCGATCAGGGTCATCACCCCTGCGGTGAGCAGCACGATCACACGCGGGCTGCCCCATCCGGTCGAGCTCGTGCCGTAGGGCCGGATCCCGTAGGTGACCGACACCATGATCAGGATCAGCCCGACGGCGAACGTGAGGTTGCCGAGCCAGTCGACTCGCGTCCGGCGCGGAGTCGAGAGCTCGTGCAGCTTGAGGTACGCCCAGACGGTGCCGAACAGGCCCACGGGGACCGAGATCAGGAACACCATCCGCCAGCTGATCGGGGCGAGCAGGCCGCCGAGCACGAGCCCCACGAACATGCCCGACACGCCGACGATGTTGTTGATCCCGAGCGCCATCCCGCGCTGATTGGCCGGGAACGCGTCGGTCAGGATCGCGGCTGAGTTGGCCAGCAGGCAGGCGCCGCCAACGCCCTGCACGATCCGGAACACGATCAGGTACGTGGCCCCCGCCCGGCCGGTCATCCAGTCGATCGTGAGCAGCAGCGAGGCGACCGTGTAGATGACGAAGCCCAGGTTGTAGATCCGCACTCGCCCGAACATGTCCCCGAGGCGGCCGAGCGAGACGATCAGCACGCTGGAGACGACGAGGTAGCCGAGCACCATCCACAGCAGGTAGAAGCTGTTGCCGGGGACGAGCGGATCGAGGTGGATGCCGCGGAAGATGTCCGGCATCGCGATCAGCGTGATCGAGGCGTCGAGCGTCGCGAGCAGGATCGCCAGGGTCGTGTTCGACAGGACGATCCACTTGTAGCGGCCCGAATCGGCGGTCACGGAGGCCGAGGCTAGCAGAGATGCAAAGGTAAACTGTGCAGTCTGCCTGCTGATTGCGCTACGCTTGCGGCCGTGCCGACGAACACCGGGACCGACTCGACGGTGCTCGCCTCGGAGCTGCGCATGATCCTGGGGCGCCTGCTGCGCCGGCTGCGTTCGGACCGCAGCTTCCCGCTCGCCCATGCTGCTGTTCTCAGCCGGCTCGACCGCGAGGGGCCGCAGGGCACGGCTGACCTCGCACTCGCCGAGCACGTCCGGCCGCAGTCGATGGGCCAGACCCTCGCCGAGCTGGAGGCGCAGGGCCTCGTCAGTCGCCGGCCCGACGCGACCGACGGGCGGCGGACCCTGCTCGAGCTCACCGACGCCGGGCGCGCGATGCTCGTCGAGGACCGCGGACGGCGCGATGGATGGCTCGCCGGCGCGATGGAGCAGGACCTGACCGAAGATGAGCGCCAGACGCTCGAGCGAGCGATCGTCCTGCTGGCCCGGATCGTCGAATCAGGCGACTGAGCCGGGCGCATCCGGCCGAGGTCCGCGCGGCTCAGCCTCCCCGCAGCCGCTCGCGGGCGAGGTGGGCGAGCCGGGGGAGGAGATCCCGGTCCGGGTCCTCGCGCCGCACCCTCTGCAGGAACTCGATCCGGTCGACGACGGCCCTCCGGACGCGGTCGCGGAGGCCTCGCGCCGCCCGCCCGTCCTGTGCCCGGCCGCTGTAGCGGTCGGTCGAGATCGGGTCGGCGAAGGCGAAGTAGAACCGTTGCGGGCGTGGCAGCGGGGTGCCGGCCAACCCGCGCGAGACCGGCCACAGCAGGTCGGTCCGGCCTCCCAGCCGCTCGAATGCGGTCCGCACCGGCCGCATCAGCAGCGAATCGGCGTCGAGCACGATCTCGTAGGTCTCCTCGGCGCCGACGGCGCCGAACGGGATCACCGGGCAGCCCGCTTCGATCGCGATCCGGGCGAACCCGAGCCGCTGCTTCCAGATCAGCTCATAGCGCTCGCCCTTGCGCTTGGCCACCTCGCGGCCGCCGCCGGGCAGGACGAGCACCGGCTCGCCCTCGGCGAGCAGCTGCCGGGCGTTCTCCCGGGTGCCGTTGACGACGCCGAACCGCCTCAGGAACTCACCCCACAGGGGGACATGGAAGTGCGCACGATCGCCGAGCCCGCGCATGAACAGGCCGCGCTCGCGGTGCACGTGCATGACCATCAGCGGCAGGTCGAGCAGGCCGTAGATCGTGTGGTTGCCGACGAACAGCACCGGCCCCCGCTTCGGGATGTGCTCCATTCCGAAGAACACGGGATCGGTGATCAGCTCCCATGGCGAGAGCAGCGCCTCCATCGCCTCGATGTCCCGCGCCGAAGGCACGGGCGCGATCCTATGGGACCCCGGCTGCCGTCCGCTCGGCGAGGGCTTTGAAGTTGAGGAGCTGGCGGCGCATCATCACGAGGTCACCGAGCGACAGCGCCGGCCCGATCACCGCCGCGCCGAGCCGGCCGCCCGGCGGGTCGAACACGAGCCGGCCGAGCAGCCGGGTTCCGTGCTCGCCCGCCCGGACCGCGTAGGTCATCGCGGTGCGAGCGGTGACGAGCGTGAGCTGCTCGTCCGGCGTCGCCGAGTGCAGCCGGAAGATCGCCACCATCGGCTGCCCCGGCCGGAGCTCGTCGGCGCCGGGGACGAGCCGCCGCGGGCTTCGGCGGCCACGATTGTCGATCAGGTCATAGCTGTAGGGCGCGTAAGCGGAGCTGGCACAGCCACCGGTAGACGACCGGTGCGGGCGCCCGGACGGTGACCGCGCGGTTGGCCCGCAGCGCGGCACCGGGGAGGAGGTCATCGCACGGCAGCGGGAGTGCCTGCTCGGCCTCGGTCGCGCCCCAGTTGTCGGCCAGCACGGTGGGCCGTCCCCGGCGGCGCCTACTCGGCGAGAAACGCGAGCAGCTCGCGGTTGAACGCCAGCGGCCGCTCCATCATCGGCACGTGGCCGGTCTCGTCGAGCAGCAGGATCCGGGAGCCGGGGATCAGCCGGCCGAACTCGTCGGCGTCGGCGACCGGAACCAGCCCGTCCTCGCGGCCGTGGACGATCAGCGTCGGGCACGCGATCTCCGGCAGGCGGTCGCGGAAGTCGTAGGACACGAGCGCATCCATCGCCATCAGGAAGCCGGGCTTCGCCGTGCCGGTGCCCTGGGCGTGAAGCAGATCGAGCGGCATCCGCGTCGGGTGACGCATCACCGCGCGAAATGCGAGGTGACGCAGTCGCGGGCGGAGCAGCACCGCGCGCTCGCGGGCCGGTGATCCGCTCTGGGCCGCGAACAGCCGCACGAACGTCATGATCGGCTGACGTCGCAGGTCGCTGATCGAGATTCCGGCGGCATCGACGAGCATCAGCCGCTCCACCCGGTCCGGATGGCGGATCGCCATCTCGGCCGCGGTGAAGCCGCCCATCGAGTTGCCGACGACCGCGACCGCGCCGAGGTCGAGCCGCGCGCACAGTTCCTCCACGCAAGCCGCGTAGTTGGTGATCGAGACCCCGTCGCGCGGCATCTCGGACTCGCCGAAGCCGGGGAGGTCGAGGGCCACCACGCGGCGGTGCTCGGCGATCGCGCGGAGGTTCTCGAGCCAGTTCTGCCAGCAGCCGGCGAGACCGTGGATGAACACCACCGGCGGCCCGTCGCCCTCGCCGAGGCTCACCACGTTGACCCCGCGTCCGTCGATCTCGACCGTCTGCATCAGCGGGGCCCAATCGATCGCTCGCCAGTCGGGCTGGCCGGGCCGGCCGTACTCCTCGTCGGCGCTCAGGGCAGCCCGCATCCTCGCCGGCCGCGCGGCCGGGATCATCCACCGTGTGCGGGTGCTCGTCGCCGACACGGCGACGGATGGTATTAGCGTCGGCGCAATCGGTCGTCGACGACGCCGACCGTCACCGCGTATGCGGTGTGCGTCAACAGACAGGTGATGACGTACCCGCGCGACCAACGCCAGGCCGGCGGCGTGTGTCCGAGCAGCGGGAACAGGGTGACCGTGGCAGCGATCAGCGTCGTGCCGAAGGCCGCCGTCGCCGCCGGCTCGTCCAGCCGCCGTCGGAGCAGGGCGTGGGCAAGGCCGAAGGCCGATCCGTACCCCCAGCGCAGCGCCAGCCCGAGATCATGCTCGTCGTGCTCGGTCACCGACGGCAGGTGGAGGATCGAGGCCACGATCTCGCCCGGCACGTCGCTGTCGTCGTAATCGAGCGGGACCTGGGAGCGCCGCAGCCACCGCTCGAACGTGTAGCCCGCGGTGAAGGCCGCCGTTCCGGCGGCGCCGGCAACCACACTCCGGAGCGGCCGACGGATCACTGTGGGCGGCGCCAGGCGAGCATCACGCCGTCGCCGATCGTGAGCAGCACGTTGTCCACCCGCTCGTCGGCCTGGACGAGGCGGGCGAACTCGCGGATTCCGCCGACGTCCGCGTTCTGCACCGAGTCGTCCATCGCCTGGCCGCCGCGGAACAGGTTGTCGGCGACGATCAGCCCGCGGTCGTTCAGCTTGCCCAGGACCGCCTCGTAGTACGCCGGATAGCCGCGCTTGTCGGCATCGATCCACACCAGGTCGAACGGGCCCGAGAGCGCCTCGATCGAGCCCAGAGCGTCGCCGACGATCAGCTTGATCCGCTCGCCGTGGGGGCTCGCGGCGAAGTGGCGCCGCGCGGTCGCCGCCGCCTCCTCGTCGACCTCGAGCGTCGTGATCCGGCCGCCCTCAGGCAGCGCCGCGGCCATCGCGAGGGCGCCGACGCCGGTGAACGTCCCCACCTCGAGCACCTCTCGCGCGCCGGTGGCCACGACGAGCGCCTCGAGCAGACGGGCCTCGGCGAGCCCACTCATCATCTGTGGCAGGGCGGTGTTCTCCCGCGTCCAGCCGATCGCCTCACCGATCAGCCCGGTGAACGGGCTCGTGTGCCGCTCGGCGTACTCGGCCGCGGCGGGGGTGATCGGATCGCTCATGCCACGGAGCCTATCTCGGCAGGTGAGCGGGGATCGGCTGCACGAGCGGGCCCCGCCCGGCAACGGCGACCGTGCGGTCGTAGGAGGCCCGCAGCAGCGCGGCATCGGCAGGGTCGGTGCGCAGCCCGGTGAAGACCGGCAGAACCACGAACGACGGGTGCTGGACCCAGATCGGGACGTAGTGGACGAAGGTCGCCCGGGCGCCGTGGCGGTCGACCTGGATCGTGAGGATCGCCATCAGGCCGTCCTGCGATGCGGTCGGGCAGCAGGCCTCGGTCTGGTTCGAGATCAGGTTGCCCTCCCCGAACACCACCGGCTTGCGGTTGATCCAGCGGATCGGCTGGGCGATGTGGACGTGCTGGCCGACGACCGCGGTGATGTCGGGCGAGGCGGTCAGCGCCCGCGCCAGTCCGACCTGGAAGGCGTTCGGCGTGCTCACGTTCTCGTCGCCCCAGTGGAGGTTGACGATCACCACGCGGGCACCGGCCAGGCGTGCCCGATGTGCCTCGCTGAGGATCGCCGGGGCCGAGGCGCGGTTGACCGACCACGGGTGGGGGAGGGGATCCCGTTCGTGATGTCGGTGTAACTGAGCAGCGCGACCTTGATCCCCTTGACGACGATGATCGCCGGCGTGCGCTGCGCGGCGGCCGAGGAGTATTCGCCGGCGTGGACGATCCCCGCGCGATCGAGGTACCGGTTGGTGGAGTCGATCCCGGCCTGGCCCTGATCGAGCGAATGGGTGGCGGCTTCCGAGCAGGCCCTGAACCCGGTCTGGGCAATCGCCGTGGCCAGCTCGGGCGGCGTGTTGAACACCGGGAAGCCCGTCGGGGGCGCCGAGGTCATCGGTGTCTCGACGTGGCACAGCGGGAGGTCGACGCCCCTGATGATCGGTTTGATCCGCTTCAGCAGCGCCGCGAAGTCGTAGTGGCTGCCGCCGCCGGCCGCCAGCGCCGCCTCCCACACCGGAGAGTGGATCAGCAGGTCCCCGCTCGCCTCGACGGTGATCGTGACCGGCCGGTTCGCGGTCGCCGTGGCCGGCCGGGCCGAGCTCCGATGCCCGTGGATGTCGTTGCTCGCCGTCGTCCCGCTGCGGCTCAACAGCACCGCGAGCGCGACGGTGGCGAACAGCGCGGGCACCACGCCGAGCAGGAGCCAGCCACCCCGTGGGCCCCGCCGAGCACCCTGTGCCATCCGGAGGATGGTCGCACAGCCCTCGGCGCCGGGAATCAGGCCACGGGCGGGTCCGCCGCTGTCGCGACCGGCGTCCAGTCGCGACCGAACCACCGCCGGATCCGCTCGGCGCCGAAGTCCGCCTTGGCCGCCGCGAGCTCCGTGGACGGTCCGACGAGCTCGCCGCGGCGCTGGTCGCCGAAGAACGTCACATCGACCGTGGCCACCTGACCCCCGCCGAACTCCAGGTAACAGATGCCGTGCCCCCCGTACTCCGCGGTGCCCGCGATGCCCCGGATCGTCGCGCCGATCCGCTCGGCGGCGACGGCGGCGTGACCCTCGGCGAACACGCCGGCGCGCGGTGTGCCGACGGCCGCGATGTCCCCGATCGCATAGACCCCGGGGAACGACGTCTCGAGCGTGAGCGGGTCGACCGGGACCCACCCGTCCTTGGTCATCCCGGCGTCGACGACGACGCTGGGCGCGATGTGCACCGGGACGGCGAGGAACAGGTCGTAGGCCATCTCGCCGCCGTCGCGCAGGTGCGCGACCTTCCGCGCGGGATCGAGCTCATGGACCTCGCGCCGGGGGTGCCAGGTGATGCCGCGCTCCTCGAACGCGGTCACGAGCGCTGCCGAGGCCTCGGGCGACGGCGGGATCGGCCGGGGGAAGTCGATCACCAGCGAGATCTCCGACCGTTCGCGCAGCCCGCGGCGGACGAGATTCTCGTGGAGGAGCAGCGCCGTCTCGCTCGGCGCGGGCGGACATTTGTACGGCGTCGAGAGGACCCCGATGACGACGTGACCACCGTCGAATTCAGCGATCGTCTCGCGGGCGGCGAAGCCCCCGTCGACGGTGTAGAACTCGCGGCCGCCCTCGCGCAGGCCGGGGGTGGCGTCGGGGTCGAGATCCGCCCCGAGGGCGACGACGAGGATGTCGGCCTCGAACCGGCCCGCGTCGGTCTCGACCGTCTTCGCGCGCGGGTCGATCGAGCGGATCGTCGTCTGCACGAACTCGACGCCGGGCTTGACCACGTCCCGGTAGGGGTGGCGGACGTGCTCGGCCACGGCGCGGCCGAACATCACGTCGAGCTTGGAGAAGCCGAACACGAACGCATCGCTGCGGTCGATCAGCACGACGTCGACGGCATCGCCGAACTCCTCGGACAGTCTGGTCGTCAGCTCGAGGCCGCCGAACCCGGCGCCCAGTACGAGCACTCGCATGCGCTCCCTCCCCGGTCGGGACCGCTCCATCATGACGTCCGCGGCGCCGCCCGTCCAGTTCAGGGCAGCCGGGGGGTGTACCCGAGGCTCGACACGTGTCCGGCCCGCCAGCACGCGCTCGGGCCGTGGCAGGCGACCATCCGGGCGAGCGCGTGGTGCAGCGTCGCGGCGGTCGTCGCGGGGAGACCCTTCACGACGTTGTGGAGCTCGAACGGGTCATTGCGGAGGTCATAGAACTCCCGCTCGCCGTCGTTGTACTCGACGTACAGGAAGCCGGCGGTCCGCAGCGCCTCGTAGCTGCGGGGGTTGCCGGCGCCGAACGGCTGGAAGTCCGGGTCGGTGCCGACCGGATCGGGTCGGCGGTGCTCGATCAGCGCGGCCGTCCGCCACCCGCTCGCCGGGTTCCCGTGCAGCAGGCCGAGCAGGCTGGTGCCGTCGGCGTGCACGGTCGTCCCCGCGATCTGGGCGAAGGTCTCGGCCAGATCGACGTTCTCGGTCACCGCGGGGTTGACCACGCCGCGGCGCACCCCCGGACCGACGATCACCAGCGGCACCTGGATGTCGGTGTCGAACGCGGTCATCTTGCCCGGGGCGAGCCGGTACTCGCCGGTGTGCAGACCGTTGTCGGAACTGAACACGAGGTATGTGTTCTGCTCGGCACCGACCGCGCGGAGCTCGGCCTCGATCGCGCCGATCATCCGGTCGACGGCGAGCACCTGCTGGGCGCGGTGGCGGAAGACCTGATCGATCGTCGCGATGTCCGACGGCGCGAGCGGCACGTGGTGCGCGAGCCAGCGCGGCGGGTCGCTCGGCAGCCGGTCGAAGCTCCTGGGGCGGGGGGCCTGGAGGCCGGGGAAGCGGTTGGCGTCACGTGGGGCCGGCACGTACGGACCGTGCGGCGCGAACGTCGCCAGCTCGAGGAAGAAGGGCCGGTTCATGGCGACCGAGTTGTGGACGAAGGTCAGCCCGCGCTGCTTGATCACGTCGGTGAGATAGTCCCTCGGCTTCGCGCCGAAGTACCGCAGCGTGCCGTCGTGATCGAGGTGGTAGTTGAACTCGGGGTAACCCCAGCCGGCGACATCCCACTCGTCCCAGCCCGGGGCGGTGTAGTTGCCGGTCCCGCCCGACGCGCCGTCACTCGACTTCCGGCTGGCGAGGTAGCCGTTGAGGTACTTGCCCATCAACGCGGTCCGGTAGCCCGCCCGCTGCAGCGCGATCGCGAAGCTCCGGCTCTCGCCGCCGTGGGCCCGGAACGCGGCCAGCCCGCCGTCGGGTCCGGAGTTCGAGAACACCTGGGTGTCGTGGGGGAACTGTCCGGTGAAGATCGACGAGCGCGACGGACAGCACAGGGAGTCGGTCACGAAGTAGTTGCGGAACGTCATCCCGGCGCGTTCCATCGCCTGCACATGGGGCATGAAGCGGAGCAGGTCCATCGACAGGTCGTCGGTGAGGACGAACACGATGTTCGGACGGGTGGTCGGCGCGGTCCGCGTGCCCGACTGGACCGTCGCCGCCCCGGCCGACTCGGCGCCGCCCCCGCCGCAACCGGCCAACGCGGCAGCGCTCAGCGCCAGGCCGAGGATCAGGGCAGCGGTCAGTCCCGCGCGTCGCAGCGTTTTGCGTGTCATGGTCATGAGCAGGAGGTCGCACCCCGCGACATTTCCTGGCCTGCAGTGAAGCAGGCCAGGTTTACGGTTCCTCAAGATCGTGTGGGGCGCCGATGAGCTGCGGCGACTGGTGGTGCGCCGCCACGCCGGCCGCAGAGCGACCTGAGTCGGGCGACCGGGGCCGTCTGCGGTCCAATACGGATACGGGGAGCGCGCCACCGCGCTGAACTGGTGTCAGTCTCGCCGCCGTACCCCGCCGGGGCGATGTTCGGCAATGGGGTGAACTACGGGTCCGCGCTGCGGGGCGGCCACAATGATCGACGGGCGCGAGCGGATTTTCGGTCTCCGGCCGCGGCGTAGCTTGCCGGGCATGGAAGTCTTCAGGCCACCCCTCTCGATCACCGAATCATTCAGCTGGCGAGCTGTCTCCAGGCCGCGGCGTGTGAGCGTCGCGACACGGACCACTCCTGCGCAGACACGCGATGCTGAGTACCGACGGCGGATCGAACGGGCGCTGCGGGTGGCGCGTCAGCGCCGCTTTCGGCAGTACGGCTGAGAACTTCCGGGCCAGACTTGGGGCCGCGGTGCGCGACGGGCGCCGTGGCCCCGGGCGGCCTGTCCGGGTCCGAGGCTCTTCCGCCCCGGCCCGGACAGCCGTGCCCGGACAGCCGTGCCAGCACACCAGCCCGGGCGGTCACGGCGCGGGCGTCATGGCATCGAGGAACGCGGCCATCGCCGCGTCGACTCCCGCCACGTCACCTGTGGCGAGCAGATCGAGCAGCAGCCCGCGGGTGACCGCGATCCCGAGACGGGCGTGGGCCCGGGCCGTCGGCAGCGGCAACCCGTGCGCGACGCCTGACTCGGCGAGCGGCGCGACCCAGCTCTCGACGATCCCGTCGAGGAACTGCGCGTGGTGGCCCTGGAGGGCCTGGCCGTAGAGCTCGTAGAACAACCGCTCGGCCGGCCACAGCGCGGGGTCGGAGATGTGCTTCCACCACGCCCAGCTGGACTCCCGACTCGATGTGTCGGGGCTCAGGGACGAAGCTGCTGAACAACTCGCGCTGGCGTGCCTCGACGGCGTGGACGATCGCGATCCACAACCCCTGCTTGGAGCCGAAGTGGTGGATCAGCATCCGGTGGCTCGTCCCGAGCTGCGCGGCGAGCGCTCGCAGGCTGAGGCCGGACAGCCCGCGCTCGAGCACCTCGTCCACGGCCCGGTCGAGCAGCGCCTCGCGAGGGGTCTTGACGCTCATGGCGGGCGACTGTACCATCTGGTACATCATGATCCGCCCGGTCGAAGTCGCCATCGAGGTCCCCCAGCCCCGCGAGGTGGTCTACGACTTCCTCGACGTGATGGCCAATCACGAGAGCTTCACCGATCACGCCCTCCGCGATTGGACGTGCAGCGGACCCGAGCGGGGCGTCGGCTCGAAGGCGGCCGTCACCTCCGTTGCCGGGGGCCGTCCCGACCGGATCGACATCGAGGTCGTGTCGGCGAAGGCGCCGGAGATGATCGCCGAGCGCAACGTCGGTGCGGGCGGCCGACGCGTCGGCAACGGCACCTACCGGCTGGTGGAGCTGCCCGACGGCGGGACCCGGATCCGCTTCGAGTACGTCTGGAGCGCGGCGCCGCTGTCCGAACGGCTGATGGCGCCCGTCGCGCGCGCGATGCTCCGCCGCGTCAACGCCCGCGCGATGGAGCGGCTGGCCGAGCAGCTCGCGGCCCGCGAGCGCGTCTGAGCCGCGGAGCGCGCCCGCCGCGTCAGAGGGCGCTCAGGCCGGCGACGAGCGTGGCCGTCCCCGCGGCGAGGATCACGAGGTGGACGAGCGGGTCGAACCGGTGCGGTGCGAGCCGGGCGAACACGTGCCGGCCGAGGGCGTGTCCGCCGGCCACACAGGCGATCCCCCCGATCAGGACCGCCGCCTGCGGGTGCGCGCGGCTGAACAGCGGGACGAGAGCGACGCAGCCGACGAGGCCGAGCACGAGGAACATGGCACTCAGCGAGTCCCTCAGCTCAGCGGGAGCGAGGCCGCGGCGCTGGAGCCAGATCGCGAGCGGTGGCCCGGTGATCCCGGTCGAGGTCCCGAGCACCCCGGTGGCGAGACCGAGCGCGATCCGCGCCGGCGCGGTCCGCGCCGGTTCGGTCTGCGCGGGCGCGCGGGCCTGCCCGGCCGGTTCGGAGGCCCCGGGCTGCCGCCGGCGCCGCACGAGCGAGCGCAACCGCCGGGCGGCGATCACGATCAGCCCGGCGCCGACCACGACCTGGAGCACCGGCTTCGATAGCGCATTGAGGAGGAGCACCCCGGCCGCCGTTCCCGGGATCGCCGCGATCAGGATCGGAACGGCCTCGCCCCACACCACCCGGGGCCGCCGCTGCTCGCCGGCGAGCACGAGCACGTTCAGCACGATCCCGAGCACGGTGACCACCAGAATCGCCGCCGGCGCGCGCATCAGCGCGAAGGCGACCGGCGTGAGCACGAGCGCGAACCCGAGCCCGGTACTCGACTGCACACAGGCCGCGGCGAGCGCACCCACCCCGAGTAACGCGACGGTCACCGGGCCGGCGCTAGGCGGTCTGAGGGGCCGCGCAGCGGTCGCGGGCGGCGGCGCGGAAGTCCGGCCACGACGCCGGCGGTCCGTCCGGGCGCCGCACGAGCCGCGGATCGCCCGCCGGAAGTTCGGCCAGGCGCGCGCCGAGCGGCGTCTCGTGCAGGTGCTCGGTCACCGTACGCACCGCTGTCTCGATGACCTCGTGGCGCCGCCGACTGCTCATCAGGTTGCCGCCCATCACATCGAGGTCGTGCACCGTCGGCTGGATCAGGACGACTTCGGTGCCCGTGGCGCGGAGTCGCTTGGCCTCTGAGCCGAGCCGGCGGCCCGCTGCCTCGCGCATTCGGAACGCGAGGCGCTCTCCGACGGTCCGCGGCGCCCCGGCGTGCAGCGAGGACATCGGGTTGAGCGCCAGCACGAGGTCGAGGCGTTCATCGCGCAGGACGTCGAGGTTCGAGGTCGAGTACACACCGCCGTCGACGTAGTCGCGGCCGTCGATCTCGACGGAGCGGTAGAAGCCCGGGATCGCGCACGACGCGGCGACGGCATCGGGAAGCTGAGCGGGTGGCGAGCCGGCACGACCGAACGCCACTCGCCGTCCGGTCGCGTAGTCGACGGCGATCGGCCAGAAGTTGGGATGCGGCGCCCAGTCGTCCGTGCAAGCCCGCCGGACCGTGTCCTTGAGCGGCTCGGTCGAGACGAGTCCCCCGGGCAGCCAGCCCGAGATCACCGCCATCGGCGAGTACCGGTAGGGCCGCGCCAGCGACGCAACCGCGAGTCGCCACGATCCCGGGCCGAGCGTGAACCCGCCGCGATCGAGCCGGAACGTCGCGCCCGCGGAGCGGTCAGCCGACGCGGCCGCCTCGCCGCGGGCGTCGTTCAGCCCTTGGAGGTCCTCCCCGGCGGAGTGCGCGACCATGAACCACGGCGGTACGCCGCAGGCGACGAGAGCGCCGATCATCGACCCGGCCGACGTGCCGACGATGTAGTCCGCGCTCCCCGGGTCCCAGCCGCTCTCGGACGCGATCGCATGCAGCGCTCCGGTGAGCCAGGCCCCACCGAGAACGCCGCCTGCGCCGAGCACCAGGCCGACCCTCGGCCGGTCCGTGATGCTGCTGCGGTGCGCAGGTCCGGGAGACACGGTGAATCGTTGAGCGTAGAGCTCGCCCGGCGCTCTGTGATCCGTAGCTCCCCGCCCTGCCGGTGTCGGCGGCGCCCGCGCGGGATACTGACCGTCATGCGAAAGATCCAAAGCCAGGGCGTCCACCACATCACGCTGGTGGGCGCCGACCGCCAGACCTCGATCGACTTCTGGGAGGGCGTGCTCGGGATGCCGTTCATCTTCGAGCAGCCCAACCTCGACAACGCCGAGGAGAGCCACCTGTACTTCGATCCCGGTGACGGTCGCCTGATCACCGTCTTCACCAACGAGCAGCGCCCGTCCGACCCGGGGCGGACTCCGACCGACCCCGGCTGCGTGCACCATCTCGCCTTCGCGGTGTCCCAGGCGACGTTCGCGCAGGCCGTCGAGCGGCTGGACGAGCGCGGGGTCACGCACAGCGGCGTCAAGGACCGGGGGTTCATGGACTCGATCTACTTCACCGATCCGCTCGGGCTCCTGATCGAGCTGGCGTCGTACCGGTTCGAGCCTCCCGCCGGGCACACGCACGCCGACGTCCTGTTTGCGGCCCACGGGCTGCGGGTCAGCGCCGGCGACCGCAACATCACACCGGTCCATCTGGCCGATGCGATCGAACAGCTCGTCACGGCCTCACGCGACTCGCTGTCGGACGACCGCTCGCCCAAGGATCCCTACGCGTGAGCGCACGAGCGGCTCCGCGATGAGCACGGAGCCGTCGGACGCGAGCAACCCGCCGGGTGGTGCCGAACCTTCAGCGTCGGCTCACGGCTCCTCGGGCCGGAGACGCCCGCGGCGGTTCGACTCTCTTTCGGTGCGCATCAGGGTGCTGGTGCGCGCAATCCAGGACAACGACGAGGCCAGGATCCAGCAGGCGATCCTTCGCCTGAGCGAGTCACGGCGCGCGTTCGCCCCGCTTGCGCTCGCCGTTGGCGCGTTCGTGATGCTGTTCAACGGTCTCCGGTTGCTGGTGACCAACTGGCGGCTCACGCTGGTCCAGGTCCTCCCGGCGATGTGGATCTGGCTGGCGATGTTCGATCTCAAGGTGCACGTGCTGCGCGGTCGGTCCTTTGACGTGCTCCGTGGCCCGGCCGTGATCGTGCCCGTCCTGCTGGTCATCGCGATCACGGTCGCCAGCTTCTTCCTCAACGCCGTGTTCGCATTCGCGGTCTCGAGCGCCGGCAGCCCCGAGGTCCGACCGGCAGTCGCGCAGGCACGGAAGCACCTGACGACGATCGTGGCCTGGGGTGCCGCCGTCGGGGCGCTGCTGGCGTTCTCGACGTTGATCGTCACCCGCTGGGGAAGACCGTGGTTCACGATCTCCCTGGGGATCGCGGTCGGCGTGCTGATGGTGTGTTACGTGGCGGTCCCGTCGCGACTGATCGGCGCGAAGCCGCCGAAGCAGTCAAAACGAGACAGGCTGGCGGCCACGGCGGTCGGGGGCGTGCTGAGCGTCACCGTGTGCACGCCGCCGTACGTCCTCGGCCGCATCGGGCTCCTGATGCTCGGGTCGAGCGGCGTGGTGATCTTCATCGTCGGGATCCTCGTGTTCGCGGTGGGAGTCACCCTCCAGGCCGGGGCGACCGGGGCGGTGAAGGCGATCAAGATGAGCGCGACCCTGACGTCAGCGTCGCGGCCGAATGCGGCAGCCAGCCCCTCCTGACCGTCTCAGCGTTGCGCCTCCTCGGGTCAAGGGCAACTACGGAGGCCGCGCTGTGGTTCGCCGGGTTGCGCCATCACGCCGTGAATGCGAGTCTCACTGGTTCTGGCCGAGCCGGCGCCACAGGCCGACCGCATCCGAAGAACCCCCGACGTGGAGGTGGCCGCACGTGAGCGAGCGCGAGGCCCGCGAAGCCCCGACGACTCAGAGCAATGCGGGTACTCCTCCCGAGAAGCTCGATGTGACCGCGCGACTGGTGCTGCACCAGTCGCTGACCGCGCGCCGCGCCGCCGGGATCATCGCCGCGTTCACCGTGCTGATCACCGTTGCCGGCGGGATTCTCGAACGGGTCGTCGATCACAAGGAATTCCCCACGATCGGCAAGGGGCTGTGGTTCGCGCTGCAGACGGTCACCACGGTCGGATATGGCGATGTGACGCCCAAGCAATCCGATGGACGGTTCATCGGCGCGGTTGTGATGCTCGCCGGGATCGGGTTCCTGGCCGTGATCACCGCCTCGGTGACCGCATCGCTGATCGAGAGCAGTCGACGGCGATTCACCGCAGAATCCGAGGGGAACACCGCGCGTCACCTGGACGAGATCAGCCAACGACTGGCGAAGATCGAAGCGGCAGTGGACAAGCCGGCGCCGGGGTCATCGACCCGATGACCGCCGTCAGGAGAACTACGGAGCGAGGCCATGGTTTCCCGCCGTTGCCGGGCGCAGTCGCGGGTGTGAGGCTGGTGTGAGGAAACACGTACCGCTACACCGGGGTCGGCTGCGATCGCCCTGGTGCATACCTCGAAGGGGTGCACAAGATGACCTTCCTCTGGATTCTGCTGGGCATCGTCTACGTCGCGTGCTGGGTCTTCTTCGGACTCTCGACGTTCCGCAAGGGCCACTACTGGATGTTCTGGATCGGGTTCTTCCTTCCGTTCCTCTGGATCGTCGGCGCGCTGATCGGCCCGACGCCTCGCGCTGCCGCACGAATGGGCATGGCCTGACCCACGCGCTCACGCCGCGACGAAACCCGGAGCCCGGACGCCGGCCCGATGGCCGCTGAGGCGGAGACCGGCGGGCCCTCACCGGACGAGGTGGAGCCGCGACGGTCGTTGAGAAGGAGGATCGGGCGCACGCTGTCGGGCTGGCGCCAGCTCGGTCGGATCGCCTACCGCGACCCGGAGCACGTCGCCGAACGGCTCACGCTGTACGGCGCCCGCATCCTCGGCGAGCCATCGCAGGAGTGGGCGAACCGCGTCCGCGCGGCGCGCCCAGAGGTCCCCCGCGCCGTCATCGCCGAGGAACTCCGGACGCAGACCGCACAGGTGGCGCGGATCGACGGAGCCGTGTCCGGGACGCCGTTCCTGATCGCACTGGTGCCCGGGTACCTCTCCTACCTGCGAGAGGAAGGGCGCATGGTCCTCCGCACGGCCGCCCTGTACGGACGCGATCCCACCGAGCTGGAGACGTCGGCCCAGGTGCTGACGCTCCGCGGCGTGCACCCGACCGTCGACGCGGCTCGGACGGCTTTGGAGAACGTCCGCGACATCCCGCTGCCGGACAAGCCGAGCCACCGACGCTCGGTCCGGATCTGGGTCCACAGCATCACCGTGCTGCTGGTCTTCGGCGGGTTCATCTCGGCCCCATCCGACAAGCGCGACGAATCAGCCCACCACTGGCTGAAGGCCTCGCTCGGGTTCCTCTTCGGAGCGGCGATCTGGGTGACCACCTGGGTTCTCCCCGTCACGTTCATGATCGCAATGGCCTGGGGATGCGAAACCCACGCCCGCCAACTGGGACGGCGAGCACTCCTGTTCTACGACAGTGATGCCGAGAGCGCGCAGGCGGCGATCGCCGCCGCCCGCCAGCAGCAGGACCGCGGGCACGGCAGGCGCGAGGCCCTGCGCGCGACACTCCTCGTCCTGTCGATCGCCATCCCGATCGGCTTCGTGGCCTACGCCAATCACGTCCGCTCGAGCACCGGCTTCAACTGGGTCGCCGCGCTCGGCGCCCTCGTCGCCGTCTCCCTCGTCCTTGCCGCGTCCGTCCTCGCCAACCGGGAATAGCCGGCGCACGGCCGCTTCCAACGGAGAGGGAGGGATCCGAACCCTCGACGGACAGGTGCAGTCGTCGCTTGAACTGTGAGTGCCGGAAGCGACCGCCCTCGATTAAGAACGCGTAGCGCCCGATGTCCCCAATTGGCAGTCGCGCTCGGCTGCGGTAGCGTGCCCGCGCGTGGAGAGGGAGCCGCACTCCGGCACCGGCCTGACGGTTCGCGAAGTGTCCGTCGCCTTCGGCGGGATCACGGCGCTCGACGGCGTGTCGGTCGAGGTCGACCGTGGCGAGGTGCTGGGGATCATCGGTCCCAACGGGGCGGGGAAGACCACCCTGTTCAACGTCATCTGCGGATTCGTCGAGCCGGATGCGGGTGCGATCAGCTGGCGCGGACAGGTCCTCGATTCGATCCGTCCCGACCGCTTGACCGGACTTGGCATCGCCAGGACGCTCCAGGGCGTCGGGCTCTTCTCCCGCCTGACCGCGCTGGAGAATGTGATGCTCGGCGCCCAGCGCTTCCGGCGGGCGCGGTTCGCCAGCGCGTTGCTCGCGCTGCCCGGCTCCGACCGGGACGAGCGGCGGCTGCGTGAACGCTCGATGGCCGCTCTCGAGCGGCTCGGCTGCGCGGATCTTGCCGATTCCCTGCCGGGAAGCCTGCCGTACGCGATGCAGAAGCGGGTGGCCCTCGCCCGCGCGCTCGTCAGCGAGCCGGACTTGCTGCTGCTCGACGAGCCCGCCGGAGGCCTTTCGGCGGCTGAGCTGTCCGAGCTCGCCCGCCTGATCGACTCGCTCCGCCAGGAGATCGCGGTCATGCTCGTCGACCATCACATGGATCTCGTCACATCCGTTTGCGACCGGGTTGTGGTGCTCGACTTCGGCAAGGTGATCGCTTCGGGCATCCCGCCGGAGATCCAGCAGAACCCGGAGGTCCTCGAGGCCTACCTGGGGCGCGAGGCAGACTCCACCGGATCGCTGGCCACGCACGAGGGCGGATGATGCTTGCCATCGAGGAGCTCACCACCGACTACGGCCCGGTCCGCGCCGTTGACGGAATTTCTCTCACCGTGCCGGGCGGCTCGGTCATCGCGGTCCTCGGCGCCAACGGCGCCGGCAAGACCTCGCTGCTCCGAACGATCTGCGGCCTCGTGCGCCCCAGTAGCGGTCGGGTACTGCTCGACGGAAAGGACATCACCGGGCTGGCGGTCGAGCAGATCGTCCGCCGCGGTCTGGCGCACGTGCCGGAAGGCCGGGGGGTGATCGGCGAGCTCACCGTCGCCGAGAACCTCCGACTGGGAGGTCTGTGGCGGCGCGGGGACGCCGCACCGATCGAGGAGATCTACGAGCTCTTTCCGCGTCTGCACGAGCGGGAGAGCCAGCCGGCTTCACGGCTCTCCGGCGGCGAGCGGCAGATGCTCTCGGTCGGGCGGGCGCTGATGGCCAGGCCGAAGGTCCTGCTGCTCGACGAGCCCTCGTTGGGGCTGGCGCCGCTGCTCGTGGCACAGATCATGGCCCGCGTCCGGAGGCTGGCCGACAGGTTCGGCCTCGGCGTCCTGCTCGTCGAGCAGAACGCACGCAGCGCGCTGTCCGTCGCCGATCGCGGCATCGTGCTCAACCTCGGTCAAGTGGTCGCAGACCGGCCGGCCGATCAGCTCGCGGGCGACGAGCGGCTCCGCCACGCCTATTTGGGGTTCTGGGGGCGGGGATGACGAGATTCATCGACCTCACGCTCAGCGGGATTTCCGACGGAGCCGTGTACGCGGCGGTGGCTCTCGCGCTGGTGCTCATCTGGCGCGCGACCCGGATCGTCAACTTCGCGCAGGGCGCGATGTTGATGTTCACGACGTTCATCGCCTCCGCGGTGATCACGAAGTCGGGCTCGTACACGCTCGGGCTCGTCGTCGCGCTCGTGGCCGGGTTCGTGCTCGGGGCGGTCGTCGAGCGTGTCCTGATCCGACCGGTGGAATCGGCTCCGCCGCTGAACGCGGTGATCATGACCCTCGGCTTGTACACGCTGCTGGTGGCCGCGGCGGGGATGATCTGGGGCAACACGCCCCGCTCGTTCCCGGCGGCCTTCTCGTTGCGCGGCTACCGGGTTGGCGGAACCACCCTGCTGTTCACCCCCAACGACACGTTCATCGTGCTCACGGTGGTCGCGGTCGCGGGGTTGCTGGCGCCGCTGTTCCGGTTCACCTCGCTCGGGCTGCGGATGCGGGCCTCGGCGTTCGCACCTGAGGTCGCGCGGCTTTTGGGGGTGCGGGTCGGCGGCATGTTCACGATCGGCTGGGCCCTGGCCGCGGTCGTCGGGGCGCTCGCGGGGGTGCTCGTCGCGCCGTCCGTGTTCCTCGGGCCCAACAGCTTCGATCCGCTCCTGATCAGCGGCTTCGTCGCGGCGGTGATCGGCGGCCTGGACAGCCCGCCGGGAGCGGTGGTGGGCGGACTCGCGCTCGGACTGGCTCTGTCCTACGTCTCCGGGTACGCGGGTTCGGCGCTCGTTCCACTCGCCGCCCTCGTGATCCTCGTGGTGGTGCTGATGGTCCGTCCCGGGGGGTTGTTCTCGGCGAGCAAGGAGCGGCGCGTATGAGGCGGAGCACGCTGCTGCGTTCGCTCGCGCTCGTGATCGTCTGCGGAGCTGCGCTGCTGCTCCTCTCGGAGCTGATCAGCGACTACCGGAATACGCAGCTCGCCACCGGCGCCTACTACTTTGCGGCGCTCGCCGGGCTGACCGTGCTCGCCGGGCAGAGCGGCCAGGTGTCGCTCGGACAGGGAGCGTTGATGGCCGTCGGCGCGTACACCGTCGCGCTGCTGGTCGGCCGCGAGGGCTGGGCCCTGCTTCCGGCGCTGCTCGCGGCGGTCCTCGTCACGCTGCTCGTCGGCGTCCCGGTCGGCGCCGCGGCCAGCCGGCTGCGCGGTCCCTACCTGGCGGGCGCCACGCTGGCGCTCGCCGTCGGTCTTCCCGCCCTGGCCGACAAGTACCCGGCCACGTTCGGAGGCGAGAACGGACTGACCCTCAATCCTCCTCCGCCGCCATCGTTCCTGGGCTCGAGCTTCGACCTGTTCCGCTGGGAGGCATGGGTCGCGTGCCTGGGCGGGCTGGTGGTGCTGTTCGTGCTCTACAACCTCGTGCACAGCGGCGTCGGGCGGGCCTGGCGAGCCGTCCGGGACGACGAGATCGCGGCGGCGCTATGCGGTGTGCGCGTCGGCCGCACGCAGACCGTGGCGTTCGTGGTCAGTGCCGGCTGCGCCGGCCTGGGGGGCGCGTTACTCGCCGCCGTGGTCGAGCAACTGGCCTCGCCGGGAGCATTCACGATTCAGCTGTCGCTGTTCCTGCTTGCGGGCGTGGTCGTCGGTGGGCTGGGATCGCTCGCGGGCGCGGCGTGGGGAGCCGCACTGCTCGTCTTTCTGCCGAACTGGACGAGCGACCTCGCGCATTCGTTCTCCCTCTCGACGCGGGTCTCCGCCAACCTGCCGCTGGCCATCTACGGCCTCGTGCTGATGGGGGCGATGCTTCTGTGGCCTAGCGGGATCCAGGGCGGGCTGCGCGCCTTGGCCGGCGTGCTGCGCCGCCGGTTCCGGACCTCCCCGGCGTCCGGGCGCGAGCCCGCGTAGCGTCGGCCGGCACGCCGAGCAGCGCGGCCTCGACCAGACGCAGGCGCTCCCAGTCGCCACGAATCCCGACGGCGGCGTCGTTGTACAGGAACGCCTCGGCCAGACGGACGATCGCGTAGGCGAGGGTGCCGGTGTCCGCGGGAGGGTCGTACCGATGCGCCGCCACCTCGTCGTCGATCAACGCCTGGATTGCAGCGACCGCTCGCCTCTGAACCGGTCCGCCGCCTGAGGTGAGCATCCGCAGCGCGCCCTCCCGCTCCTGCTCGAGCAGCCGGCGCAACGGTTGCGCCCGGGACAGCGCGCGGTTGACGCGATCGAACACAGCCAGCAGCCCCCTCGCACCCCGGTGGCGGACCTGCCGCCGGTGGCGATCGAGCAGCACCTCCAGCTCGCTCACGATGACCTCGCCGAGAACCCCGTCCCGGGAGCCGAACCACCGGTAGATCGTCGCCCGTCCGAGCCCCAGCTCACGCGCGACGATCGTCAGGTCGACGCGGCGACCGGCGAGGAACTGCGCGCGCACGAGCGCCAGCACGTCCTCGCGCGACGCCGTCGCCGGCCGGCCCCTGCGCGCCCCGGTGTCCGCGGCTCCGTTCGTTTGAGACGGCATGGGCAAGATGTAACAAACTTAATGTGGTGCCGCTGCCATGACCGTGGTAGTTCGAGGTCTGCACCGATTCGTGGTCACCAGCGAGGAGGGAGGACAGTTGGGAAAGCATGGTTTCAGAATGCTTGCCGCGACGCTCGTCGTGGCGACGACAGCCGGGATCGTCGCGGGGTGCGGCTCGTCGGGCGGCGGGAGCAGTAGCGCTCCGGGCGTGACCTCGACGAGCATCACGTTCGGGACGCACACGCCGTTGACCGGGCCTGCGGCTCCGGGGTACAGCGAGATCGCGGCCGGCTCACAGGCCTACTTCAACTACGTCAATGCCCATGGAGGCGTCTTCGGTCGCAAGATTCACCTGATTATCAAGGACGATGCCTACAACCCGACGAACACCGTCAACGTCGTCCATCAGCTGACGCTCCAGAGCCACGTCTTCGGGATCTACGAGGGGCTCGGCACCCCGACCCACACGAAGGTCGTGGGCTTCCTCAACGCCTCAAAGATCCCCGACCTGTTCGTCGCTTCCGGCTGCCCCTGCTGGGACAACGGGAGCAGTCAGCCGTTCACCTTCGGGTGGCAGCCGAACTACACGATCGAGGGCAAGATCCTCGGTCAGTACATCAAGCAGCACTTCCCCGGGCAGAAGGTCGGGGTCCTGTACCAGAACGACGACTTCGGGCAGGGCGGCCTCCAGGGCATCCAGGACGAGGTGCCCGCGGCCGACATCGTCTCCAAGCAGCCCTACCAGGTCGGGGCGACGACGCTCGCGCCGGAGATCACCGCGATCAAGGGCTCAGGGGCGAAGGTGCTCGTTGATTTCACTGTGCCGATCTACACCGCGATCGGCCAGCTGACGTCGTTCACGCTCGGGTACAAGCCCCAGCTGGTGACGTCCAGCGTCGGCATCGACCCGACCACGGTGGCGGCACTCCTGAAGACCGTCTCCAAGGGCAAGGCCTCCGGGACTGCCTTGATCGAAGGCGCGATCACCGACGGGTATCTGCCGTCGAACACCGACATGTCGAACCCATGGATCCAGCTGTTCATGAAGGTCCACGCCCAGTACGACGCGAGCACACCGTTCGACGGCAACGTCGAGTACGGAATGGCCAGCGCGTACACGCTCGTTCAGGCGCTGCAGGCGGCAGGAAAGAACCTGACGCGCCAGGACCTCGTCAACGCGATCAACAAGTCCGGCAGCTCATGGAAGGGCCCAGGACTCGTCCCGTTCCGGTACAGCACGACCCAGCACGGAGGCTATGGCGGAGCGGAAATCGGACGGATCCAGGGCGGCAAGGTCGTGCTGTTCGGTGGCCCAAAGACCACCGATCCGGCGGCCGGCAGCCCGATCACGCCGTATTCCGGTGGACAGCCGGCTCCGCCGGCCAGCGGGATCCCCGGCTGAGGGGATCGCGGGGTGCCGTCCGGTTGGTCGGCACGGCACTCCGCACCCCACGTGGCCCCGCATGCGCCCGTCACGGACCATCATCCCGAGGCGCTTGCGTGCCATCCGCGCCAGAGACGGTGCGCGTGATCCGAGGCGACCGGGAGGTCAGCGAGTGAAGGGCGTGTGGAGCCCAGCGCGCCGGCTCGTGTGCGATCGGCACCTGACCGGTCATCTGCCGCAACGGCCGCCCGATCGCCGAAATCGCCGGTCAGGCCACCCGATCAACCCGCATCGTCGCGCCTGAGGTGCCGTGGCGAAGCGGCGAAGCCCCGGCACTGCGCCCAAGACAGGCATCCGAAAGCCGAGAGCGAGGGGATTCAAACCCTCGACGGACGAAACCGCCCATACCGGTTTTCGAGACCATCAATCGGTCGCCACGATTTGCGCCTGGTGCAGCGATCTGTGAGTTGGGGTCCGCGTGTGGGCGATCGTGATGCGGTCGAGGCCCGTTTTGGGACTTTCGGGAGGCGCTAGATCGGGTTCATGTCGTGCTGCTGCACTGGAGATCGCAGCTGCGCGTGGACTTGCTCCTGCCGTTCTTGCGAAGCCCTTCGTAGTGCTTGTCGTTCTTCACGCTCGCCCCGTGGTCTTGCCCATTACACCTCTTGCGGGGTGTCGGAGGGTGAACGGCAGCCGTGCCCATGGAACACTTTCGTCCCATGCGCTTTTCGTTCACCGAGCTGACCGACGCCGAGCTGCGCGCTTCAGTCGGAGGTGCGGGAGTTCCTGGCCCGAGAGCTACCGCGAGGCGGCTTCACGCCCGGTCTGGGGATGGCTGCCCCGCGCGACCCCGACTTCTCCCGGCTGCTGGCCGTGCGTGGCTGGGTCGGGATGGCGCTGCCCGCCGAGTACGGCGGCGGTGATCGAAGCGCGGTCGAGCGCTTCATCGTCGTGGAGGAGCTGCTGCGTTGGGGCGCGCCGATCGGGTTCCACTGGGTAGCCGACCGGCAGACCGGGCCGATGCTGGCCCGGTTCGGGGCCGAGGAGCAGAAGCGGCGCTTCCTCCCGGCGATCTGTCGTGGCGAGCTGTCGTTCTCCATCGGGATGAGCGAACCCGGCGCAGGCAGCGACCTGGCTGCGATTTCCACGCGGGCTTCCCAGGTGGATGGCGGCTGGAGCGTCACTGGGACCAAGCTCTGGACGGGTGGCGCCCACGTGAACGACTGGGTCGTGGTCCTGTGCCGAACGAGCAAGGAGGATCCTCAGCGGGCTCGCGGCAAGCATGAGGGATTGTCGCAGCTGATCGTGGACCTGCGCTCGCCTGGACTGACCGCCCGTCCGATCGAGTACCTCGACGGCCAGGCGTTCTTCTGCGAGGTGACGCTGGAGGAAGTGTTCGTGCCCGACGAGCTGGTGCTCGGGGAGGTCGGGCAAGGGTGGGCGCAGAACACGTCGGAGCTCGCGTTCGAGCGCGCTGGGCCAGAGCGGTGGCTCTCGACCTACCTGCTGGTGGAGGAGGCGGTCCGGCGCGGACTGCTCAGCGACGCGACTGCTCGGCGAGCTGCTCTCCCAGTGGTGGGCGATCCGCGCCCTGTCGCTCTCGGTGGCCCGCTCGATCGACGCCGGCGCGGCGCCCGCCGCCGAGTCCGCGCTGGTCAAGGAGCTCGGAACGCGATTCGAGCAGGAAGCACTCGACGTGATCTGGACCCTGGTGGACGGAGAGCCCGACCTGGCGGCGCCGTCGCCGTTCGAGCAGCTGCTGGCACGGGCCATCCTTGGTGCGCCGTCGTTCACGATCCGGGGCGGGACCAATGAGATCCTCCGCACCGTGGCGGCCAGGGCGTTGCTGGCATGAGTGACGCCCTGCGCGAGTTGCGGGACCGGGGACCGGATCCGACCCTCGAGAGCCGGGCATTCGGGGAATGGCTGCTGGACGTCGCTGGGATCCAGACGCCCGGCGGCCTGATCACGGTGTCCATCACCCCCGGGACGCAGCGCGTTCCCTGGGCGCGCCGGGCAGACTGGATGATCGTCGCCTCCGGCGAGGAGATCGCCCTGTCGGCGCTGTCCGGTGCGATCGTGGAACCGGGCGAGAACCTGGCTGGGGAGGAGCGGGACACGGTGCGGCTGGACGGCGTCGAGCCCGTCGCCCACGCAGCCGTGCCTGCCCACGCGGTCCGATTGCGCGGCGCACTCGTCCGGTCCGTGCTCATGGCGCACGCACTCGAGAGGATCTGCGAGATGTCGATCGCCTACGCACGCGAGCGCCATCAGTTCGGCCGGCCGATCGGCTCCTTCCAGGCGGTGCAGGCCCACCTGGTCACGATCGCCCAACAGACGGCGCTCGTCGGTGTGGCGGTCGACGCCGCGGTGGCGCGCCAAGGTGCGTTCGAGATCGCCGCCGCCACGCGGCTGGCCGCCAGCGCGGCCATCACCGCCACGCGCGCCGCCCACCAGGTGCACGGCGCCCGCGGTGTCACGCGGGTACATCCGCTTGGCGTGGAGACCCGACGGCTGTGGTCCTGGAGGTGCGAATGGGGCGGCGAGCGCGAGTGGGCTGAGCGGCTCGGCGCGCCAGCGGCGCGCGCAGGGGCCGAGCGGCTTTACCCGGCGATCACCGGCGGCTCGCGGGAGCTCGAGGTCTGAGCATGGCCATTCTCGACCGCGACGGCGTGAAGCTCCATTACGACGTCCACGGCGGCGGTGAGGACAGCCCGCTGCTACTGACCCACGGGTACGGGGCCAGCGGCCGCATGTGGGAGCCGAACCTCCCCGTCCTCGGCCGTGATCGCGTGGCGATCACCTGGGACATGCGCGGCCACGGCTCGAGCGACTCCCCCGGCGACGGCTCGCTCTACAGCGCACGACGCATGCGTGGAGGACATGGCGGCGCTCCTTGACGCGGCCGGTGTCGAGGCGGCCGTTCTGTGCGGGATGTCGCTCGGCGGCTTCCTTTCGCTGCGCTTCCGGCTCGCGTATCCCGCCCGCGTGCGCGCGCTGGTGCTGGTCGACACCGGCCCCGGCTTCCGCGACCCCGCCGCGCGCGAGCGCTGGAACCAGTGGGCGCGGGCGCAGGCAGACGACTTGGAGGCGCGCGGCGTGGACGCGCTCCCGACCGGGCGGGAACAGGCGCAAGCCCAGCATGTCCATGGCACGCGCGGGATCGCCCACGTGGCGCGCGGAATCCTTGTTCAGGAGGACTCGTCGGTCTTCGACTCGCTCGGCGAGATCGACGTCCCCACGCTCATCATCGTGGGCTCCGAGGACACGCAGTTCCGCGCGGCCGCTGAGGTGATGGAGGCGCGCGTCGCGGGCGCGCGACGGGTCGTGCTCGAGGGGGCAGGTCATGCCGCCAACATCGACGCGCCCGCGGAGTTCAATGCCGTGGTCAGCGATTTCCTGGAGGCGCTGTGAGCCGAGGAGCAGGCGAGCGACGAGGTGTCGATCGAGCGGGTGGCCGACGGTCTCGCCATCGTGGAGTTCGATCGCCCGCCGCACAACTTCTTCGACGCCAAGCTCATCGGCGGCGTCGCTGACGCATACGAGCGGCTTGAGACCGAGGGCTGTCGCGCGATCGTCCTCGCGTCGGCGGGACGACACTTCTGCGCGGGCGCGAACTTCACCGATGAGAACCCGGCCAGTTCGGACGCGCTGTACGAGCAGGCGGTGCGGCTGTTCTCGTATTCGGTGCCCGTGGTAGCGGCGGTCCAAGGAGCGGCGATCGGCGGCGGGCTGGGCATGGCGCTGTCTGCCGACCTCCGGGTGGCTACGCCCCACTCGCGCTTCTCGGCCAACTTCGCCCGCCTCGGCATCCACCACGGATTCGGGCTCACGGTGACGCTGCCACTCGTCGTCGGGCACCAGAAGTCGCTCGAGCTGCTCTACACCGGCGCGCGGCTCCGCGGCACGGACGCGTTGAAGATCGGATTGTGCGACCAGCTGGTTTCAAGCGAGGAGCTGCGCACGGCAGCGATCGCCCTCGCCAGCGAGATCGCGACCTCGGCGCCCCTGGCCGTCAAGGCGATCCGTCGGACGATGCGCGGCGATTTGTCCGCCCGCGTGCTCGAGGCCACCACCCACGAGGGCGCCGAGCAGGCCAGGCTGTTCGGGACCGATGATTTCGCGGAGGGGATCGCGGCGAGCAGAGAGCGGCGAGCGCCGCGGTTCACGGGCCGCTAGCGCGGCCGCGGCCTCCGAACCTTGCTGGCGAATCGACGTATGCCCGCTACCGGCACCGCTCGATCGGAGTACCACAATGACAGCGGAGCAGGTTTCTAGTAGCCGCGATCCGGCCCTGGAATCGCCAGGAGGAGGGCTGCGTGACAGCCTGTGTCGGCCGGCCGTGCCTAGAAAGAGCGACCAGGCACACCTCAGTAGGTCATAGCTGCTGACGATCCCGACGGCGACAGTCTCGAGGCGAAGATTCGTGCCATCGCCGAGGAGATCGGCGGGTCGATCGAGCGTGCGATCGAGAACCTTGATTTGAGCGAGCTGGCCGAGCGCGCGGGGATCAGCGCCGAGCGCGCAAGTGAACTGGCCGGCCTGGCGGAGCAATGGATCAGAAGGCAGACTCAGACTCCCTCCGGCCAACCCGCATCTGCGGACCGCGGCCCGCGGGACGGACCACACCCGCTCGATCTGCCGACCGAGGAGCAGGGACTGGCGCTCAGCGCTCTTGACTCGGGTCGCTGGAAGGTCGACCCCGGGACCGAGGAGTTGGTGCCGGTCGCCGGCGGGCCCGGTCCGAGCCAGCCGATCGGCCTGGTCGGCGAACTGCGGGCGCGTGACTGGATCGCGCCCTCCGGCGAACTCACTCTGGTCGGGCGCGACGCGTTGAAGCGCTGGCTCGCGCGCGCGGATCCGAGATGAACCGGGGTGTAGCCGTTGAGCGTGGCCGTCCAGTAGATCATCTCGCTCATGGCATCCGACGCGATTGGCTTCCATCAGGGTCGCCCACCGTGCAACAAGGGCCTGCGGTACCCGGCCGATCCGCCGACCGTTGGTGAGATCGTCGCGGTGATGCGCGCCCGCGGCGACGACGCCGACGCTCTCCGTCTGCGCGGGCTGACGTCGTGCTGTGGCGCGCAGGCCTGCGTATCAGCGACGCGCTCGCGCTGACCGAGAGCGACCTGGAGCCCAACCGGGGGGCGATCCTGGTCCGCCACGGCAAGGGCGGCAAACGCCTTACCGGCGAGCATGCCGAACAGTCCTCTCCGCGTCAGTTCTGGATTCTCCGTGTCGGTCAAGTGGCTCACCGCTCCTTTCGCCGTGGTTGAAATGGCACCCACAACGCCAGCTCGTCGACGACCTGTTTCACGCGCGAAACCAGGCGCGGCGCCCGGTGCTGGATCACGCCAACGTGCAGGGCGAGCCCCGCCGCGGCGAACCTGTAGGACGATGCCCGAGGCCTGGGTGTATCTGCTGCGCTGCCGCGACGGGTCGCTCTACACCGGCTGGACGGTCGATCTCGAGCGCAGGCTTGCGCGCCACCGCTCCGGTGTCGCGAGCCGCTACACCGCCAGCCGGCTGCCCGTCGAGCTCGAACTCGCGATCCCGATGCCCGACCGCACCGCCGCCCGCCGCGAGGAGGCACGCATCAAGCGCCTGCCGCGGCCGGCGAAGCTCGCGCTCCTGACCTCCGCCCAGCCGCCGGCGTGAGCTCGCCGATCGACCCGTCCCGCCACCCGGTCCTGAACGCCCCGGGCAAATGCTGGCGCGCGTTCAAGCGCCTGACGCAGCTCAGCTTCCCGCGGTCCTATCCGATCGTGCAGTTCCCCAACGCGCCGCTGATCCTCGCGTTCGCGTCCGGGCTGCTCGCCCACCACAGCCACGGCCTCGAGCACTCCTACGCCCAAGCCGTCTCCTACCTGGCGATGGCGATCTGGGCCTACCTCGAGCTCTTTCAAGGTGTCAACGCGTTCCGGCGGTTGCTCGGGCTGGCGTACACGATCTCGACCGCCGTGCACCTCGCGAACGCGCTCCACCGCTAATCCCGCTGCCTCGAAGGACTGGGAGTCCGCGACTCACGCCAGAAGAGGCGGCAAAACCTTCAAGGGCACCCATCCGACGATGCGCCGGACGAAGTCGTCTCTCCCACCGCGATTGCGTAGTCCACGGTGCGCGCTCCCGGGGGAGCGCGGTGGCAGCCGCGGGGGAACGCGGTGGCAGCCGCCGCGGCGTGTGAAGGCGCGTAATCACTACGTCGCCGAAGCGATGGCAGAACAGAGGTAGCCCGAGGACATGCAACGCGATCGTGCGAGCGGCGACCTCGGTTCTGCTGCGCGATGGGAGTCTTCCGTCAGGTCGCCCGCTGCGTCTCTGCCGGGCGAAGGTGCGACTTCATTCGTCCGTCGAGTTGGGGTATCGCGGCGGCCCGGTCCCTATCGACGGACTAGACGCTGTCTGTCCCTTGCCCGGGCGCGGGAACGCTGCAATGCGTTGCCGACTCGCAAGGCGGCTCGCACTGCCCGAGGAGCGGCACGGGCGGTGCGCAGCGCGACTGATTTAGCGGCGTCTCAAGTGACCTCTCGGTCGGCAGAATCGCTGGTCGATCGGCGGCCGCGAGTGCATAGACGTGCCATCTGCCCGGCACACCCTTCAGCGTGTGCGCGCGCCGTTCGACGAACGCGAGGCCGGAGCCCGCCACAAGGTCGCGAACTGTCCGGAAACGAGCACCCCTCACGATGCCGGCGTGTCGATCTGGCTCGACACGCGCTCGCGCGAGCTGCTGCAAGCGAGCATGCCGATCCGGCGTCGAGGACGAGGAACTGTCCGCTGCCGTCGCCGCTACGGCTTGGGGGCGAGTGAGATGACCTGCTGGTAGGTCGGCCGGTTCGTCGACGGGAACTTCGTCGGGATCAGCCCGGGGATGAAACTCGTGGACCCCTGGTTGATCCGCCAGCTCAGCACGCTCTCCATGCTTGCGGACCAGGTCGTTCGCGCCGTCCTGCATCGCGGACCACAGCGATCGGGCACATGCCGCCGAGACGTCCTTGCCGCAGTAGCGCATCGCGTACGGCGCAAGCACGTGTTCACCAGGGCTCCGGTCTTCAGGTCCTTGACGACATAGGACGGATCGGTTCCAGCGCTGACTCGAACGCTCCGAGTGTGCTCCCCCGTACCGCGGTCCCATCACGGCCTCGAGCAAACACCAACGGCAACGAAGCAGACGCCGCCGACTTCACCACGTGGTCG
>CAWCRB010000001.1:0-422789 GCA_963797905.1 uncultured Solirubrobacterales bacterium | reverse complement strand
CCTGGGCCCGGGCCCGATCGGACGCCAGTGCATGGTTGCGAGCCGCGCGGCTGAGCAGCTCGACGTGGTCGATACCGAGCAGGGTCTCGGCGCCCGCCACCCGCGGCCAGAGCTCGAGCGCGCGCTCGCTGAGGTCAGCGGCCTCGCCGTAGGCCAGCCCACGCGCGGCGGCCACCGCGGCTCGCATCGTGCTGCGCAGCGCCGCGGGCTGATCGCCGGCGGACGCGTAATGGCCGGCGATCGCCGAGCTGATGTACGCCCTGTGGTATGTCGGCTACGGGGTGACGGACGCGAGCAGCGCCAATCTGCATCGCGTACCGCTGTACGTCGCCGAGCCGGCGCGGCGGCGGCCGCCTCGATCACCGGTCTGGGACGGAGCCGGCCTCCGCTGATCACCGTCAACGCCACCCCCGGCTGGTTTGCACTGGCGCTCCTGTTCGCGCTCGTCACGGCCCGGCGCCTCCGCGGAGGCAACGTCGCCCCGCTGGCATGGGCGGCCGCCGCGGGCGCGATCGCGCTGTGGGCGGCCGCGGCGCTCGCCTACTTCCCGTCTCGCGAAGCCGACCAGAGTCGCTTCCAGTACTACTCGGCCGCGCTGCTGCTGCTCGTCCTCGTCGCGAGCTTCGACGGCTGGCGACCGAGACCCCGCGACGGCACGATTCTAGCGGGCTGCGACGGCGGTCGATCACGGCGTCGAACCTCGCGATCTTCGACACCGCCGCTGCGGGCTGGAGAACGAACAGCGCGTTCACGGCGGCGGAGGGTGGAGCGATGCTCGCCGCCCGCGACCACATGCGCGCCAACTTCACCCCCGTCGACCGTCCTCGTCGGGACAGCGATCGAATACGACGGCTTGCTGTCGGTCACCGCCGGGCCCTTGTATCGCACGGTGGACCACTACGGCTCGCCCGCTGGACACCCCTCCTGTCATCGAGCGTCAGCCGGAACCCGCGCGCGAGGCGGCCGATCTGATCCTTGGCACCGCCGAGGAGGTGGCCCTCCGCCGCAGCTCCGGATCTCGGACCGTCAGGCCCCGCTGCCGACACGTCGATCAGGGCGCGGCGGCGACCGAGCTGACGCGGCGGCCGGCACGGTGTACGCGCAAACCCTTCCCGGATCGGTCGCCACGCTCCAGATCCGCCGATTCGCGGCGCGCTACCGGTTCCTCAACGTACGGGAGCCGAGTGAGGATCGCGAACACGAAGTCTTCATCGTCCCAAAGATCGCGTTGGCAGCCGGTGCGCCCGTGTCGGTGTGCTGCCGCCGGACCGCGCCGCACTGCCGTGGCAGTGCGCCTCATCGGACCCCGTGGGGGCGTCCTTGCGTCGCTCCCCTCTCGCTCATCTCGACGGAAAACCGGTCCGCGCGGGGTAGCGGGCCGCCGCCCCGTGTGACGCCTGTATTGTCGAGCGGCGTGAGCGTCGCAGCGACGGGAGGGACGTCTGGGCGAGGCTCCGGGGGGACGACGCGGCCGCTCGTGCGATCGATCCCGTGCTGCTCGCGCTCGGAGCGCTGACGGTCCTCGCGCTCGTCTGGCGGCTGAGCCAGATCGACCAGAGCCTCGTCGGCGACGAGGGCTACACGTTCCAGGACATCTCGGCGGGGAGCCTCGGATCGACGATCTCGCTGGTCAACGCCGGGGGCGAGAACTCGCCGCCGCTGTACTTCATCCTCGCCTGGTTCACGGCCAAGATCGGCGATCCGTCGGTGTGGCTGCGCCTGCCGTCGATCGTGCTCGGCACCGCCACCGTGCCCGTCGTGTACGGCATCGGACGGGAGGTGTTCGGGCGGCTCGCCGGCCTGACGGCGGCGGCCGATCGTCACCCTCAGCCCGTTCGCGATCTTCTACTCGGTGGAGGGCCGGGCGTACGCCACGATGGCGTTCTTCGTGGCGCTCTCGACGCTCGCCCTGCTCCACGCCGTGCGGACGCGGTCGGTGTGGTGGTGGGCGCTGTACGCGGTGGCCGTCGCCGGGGCGGCGTACTCCCACTACACCGCGATCTTCCTGCTCGCGGCGCAGGCCGCGTGGGCGCTGTGGGTGAGCCGGAGCGATCTGCGCCTGGCGCTGCTCGCGCACGGTCTCGCGCTGCTGCTGTATCTGCCCTGGCTCCCCCACGTCCGGGGAAAGGCGCTGTCGACGTTCAACGGGCTCTATCCGCTCAGCGTCCACCGCGTGGCGACCGACGCCCTGCGGCCGGTGATCGGGTTCCCGAACGGTTCCCTGGGCGGCATCCCGGGGGTGCTCGGGCTCATCGCGATCGCCGTCTGCTGCGCGGTTGGACTCGTCGCCGCGATCCGCAGGCGGCGCCCGCCGGAAGCCGCCGCCGCACCCGCTCCCACCGAGCGCGACGCCCCCCGGTGGCGCGATCCGAAGGTGGTGTTGATCGCGATCCTCGCCCTCGCCACCCCGGTCGGCGTGCTCCTGTACAGCCTGCTCGACGTCGACATCTGGCTCCCGCGCGGAATCTACGCCTCGGCCCCGGCTCAGGCAGTCGTCCTCGGCGCCGTGCTCACCGCACCGCGACTGGCCGTCCGGGTGGCCTGCGTGACGGTCGTGCTCGCGACCTGCTGATCGGATCGATCAGGAGCCTCAGTCCCGCGTACGCCCGCCCGCCATTCCGCTCGCTGGCCCACTACATCGATCGCCGGGCCGCCGCGAAGGACCCGGTGGTGTACGCCTCGATCGTCACCCGTCTCGTCGTGCCGGCGATGTTCCGCCGGCCGCACCCGCAGTACCCCCGATCGGCCAGGCGCTCGCCGCCGACTCCGGCCACCGGCCGGTGTACGTGATCCTCGACGACACGATCGCCGCACTGCCCCGCTCCCGCTCACGCTCAGCCCGCGCCTCCCCGGGTACAGGCTCGTCGCGCGTGAGCACTACGCCGGCCAGGTGCCGACCGACGTGCTCACCTACTGGCCGGTCAGCCGCCCGGCGAGAACCGCCGCCTGCGCCCGACGACGGCCGCAGCCACGAGCCACAGGCAACCGACGACGAATCCTCCGATCGCCCAGCCGAAGCCAGGTGGCCAGTAGCGGAACGTGATCCGGTGGGAACCCGCCCCGACGGTGACGGCCTGAAACAGGCCGTTCGCCTCATGGATCGGGACTGAGTGCCCGTCCACGCTCGCGCTCCAGCCCGGGAAGTAGGTCTCGCGCCGCACGAGCACCGCCGGTGACGGACACGAGACCTGGACCGACTCGCGTCCACTGCCGGTGTGCGCGCACGCCGGCGTCGTCGTGAAGTAGGAGGCTGATCCGGAGAGCTGGTAGATCGAGGCGCTCGGGGTGCGCTCCACCAACCTCAACGCCCCGGCTGGAATCAGCTGGCCGGGCGGCGTGAGCACGTACTGCACCCCGGCTTGGCGGTAGCTGGCGAGGTTCCGGAGAAGCTCGTCCTGAGGAGTCGGAGCTCCCGGACGTCGCGCCAGGCTGACGATGCCGACGAACTCGGCTGGATTCGAGGTGGCCTGGTCGAGGTGCGAACGGACGTAATCGGCGAAGTCCTGCGGCACGGGCACGTCGTTGGCGCTCAGCGAGGCAATTCCGAAGTACGTGCCGTAGTTGGGACCCAACGGCCCCAGGGAGAGAAAGCGGCCGGTGCCGAGATGCTGCTGGAGGAACCTGACCGGGGCGAGATCAAGGTTCACCGTGCGCGGCGCCGACAGCTCGGGCAGCGCGAACAGCACGACGACATCGACAGCGATGACCAGCGCGAGCGCACGTTGGCGCACCTGAGGACTCGACAGAGTGGCGGCCCCCGCCGCCGCCACCACGAGCCCCGCTCCCCAGATCACGGTGAAGGCGAAGTAGGAGCCGCTGCCGGGTGAGGCGATCGTCCGAGCGCCGATCGCGGCCGCCGCGACGAGCACCAACGCGCAGCCGGCGACGCCGACCACCCGCCGGAGCCGGACGGGGCCGGTGATCAGGTCGTGGAGCCCGAGCGCGGCCAGCACGACAACCGCCATCTCGAGCGCCGGCCAGGCGTACCGGTAGAAGGCCACGTTCGACATACCGGGCAGGACACCCAGCACGGCGCCCAGCACCGGGAACCCGTAGATCCGCGCGGCCACGAGCAGGAGGAACACGGCAAGCGTCAGGGACAACCGTCGCTGAGTGCGCGACGCCACCCCGAACAGGGCGAACAGCAGCAATGTCGTCGTGATGAACCCCCCGACGTCGGCCCAGACCCGGGCGACGATCAGCTGTGGCCCGACGAAGCCGTCGATGGGTCCGTTGACGTAGGGCAGCCACAGGGAGAAGAGGCTCTGTCCAACGAGGTGATGGGAGCCGAGCTGGGTGCCCAGGTGGAGGAACGTGTAGCCGTGGTCGAGGTATCCGATGAACGGAATCAGCGCGGGCGCGGCGAGCAGCAAGCCGACGACCGCTCCGGTGGCGGACTTCCGGACGAGCGCTACGAGCGGTCGCCGCTCCAGACAGCTGCAACGCCACCCGAACCAGACGATGACCAGGAGCCCGTCGCAGTAGGCGACCTCGGGAAAGCCGGCGTAGATCGACAGCGCTCCCGCCACCGCGATCAGCCACCAGCCGCCACGGCGGCCATCCCGGACGGCCGCGTAGGTCAGCTCGATTCCGAGCAGCAGCGTCGGCAGGAAGGCGACCGGGTTGACGGCGGGGTGCATGAACCAGGCCGCGGTCCCGTTCAGCGCGAACGCGACGGCCGCGCCCGCGCTCGCCCACCGGTTGATCGAGAGCCGGATCAACAGCAGGTAGGTCGAGAAGCCCGCGATGAGCTCCAACAGCACGTGTTCGTAGACCTGACCGTTGGCCAGACCCGTCAGCAGCGTCGGCGGGAAGAAGACCGCCGACTGCATCTCGCCCCCAAGTGGAGCGCCGGTCGCCTCGTACGGGTTCCAGAGCGGGAGCCTGAGGTGGAGGAGATCACTACGCCCGGTGGCCGAGGGACTGTGACACCACGCCGTTGCTCGCGTCGAGCGCGTTGGCTCCCCGGAGCAGCCCAGGCGTGACGTGGCCGGTCAGGCCACTGGCGGGCCCGAGTGGATTGGGGTCGAACAGCCCGATCAGGTAGAGGAGGTTGGCCAGCACCACCGCCGCTGCGATGGCGAGCAGGGCCCACCCGTCGGCGGAGATGCGTGGCCGCGTCAAGATCCGGCGGTCAATTCGTCCGATGGCTCGGAGGTCTCGTGAACGGTGCTCATCGTCTCTCCCAGCACGTGTCTCGACCCTATGGCGCTGAGTGCAGGGACGCAACCGAGAGGCGCGAAGGATCCGCTCAAGGCTTGCCACCCGCACGCCGGCTCAAACGCCGCGGGCCCCGGCCCCATTCGTCATACTCGAGTGGTCGACGGCGAGGCTCGTGCGTTCGCTCCCCATGACTCCTCCCCCACCCAGCCACTCGCCTCAATCTCGCCGGCATCGCGGAGGCAACCCTCCGATCGACGTTCGCACGCACGCAGAGGTGACGTGAGCCGCGTCCCTCGCGTGGCGGGAGCGGTGATCGCGGCCGTGGTGCTCGCCTGGTTCGTGCTCGGCGCCCGCCAAGCCCACGACACCGCGGGGGCGTTGGCGCTCGCCACCCCGCTGCACATCGATGCCGCCACTGCGGCCCGCGCACGCTCACTGCTGGACTCGGCGGGCACGCTCAACCCGGACCGCACGGTGCAGCTCCTACGGGCCAAGGTCGCGTTCGAGCGTGGCCAGAATCGTCAGGCGATCGCGATGATCGAGGGCGTTGGGCGTGTCGAACCGGACAACCGGTCGGTATGGGGTCTGCTGATCGGTCCCGCCACGAAGAGCGACTCCGCCGCGCTGCGCTACGCGTTGGCGCGCCTGCACTACCTGGAACCGATCGTCACGCCCGGATTGCCGTGAGCGCCGCGCCGAGCGGCACATACGGCTAATCTCTCCGCGGGCATGGCGAGTGGAACCGACATAACCGTGCCCGACGGGGAGCAGGAGCCGAGCCATCGCTCGCCGCGCACCGCGAAGGTGGTCGTGGTGATGCCGGCCCGTAACGCGGCCAAGACGCTGGAGCAGACCGTGTCGGCCATCCCGACCGACGTGGTCGACGAGATCATCCTCGTCGACGACAAGTCGACCGACGCCACGGTCGACGTCGCTCGCCGGCTGCCGCTCCACGTCATCTGGCACCCCCACAACGTCGGCTACGGCGGCAACCAGAAGACCTGTTATCTCGAGGCGCTCCAGCGCGGCGCCGACGTGGTCGTGATGCTCCACCCCGACGGCCAATACGAGCCGTCGCTGATCCCGCGGATGGTTCAGCCGATCCTCGACGGCGAGGCCGACATGGTGCTCGGCTCGCGGCTGGCCATCCCCGGCCACTGGCGCACGTCGGGTATGCCCCGGTACAAGTTCGTCGCCAACCGGGGCCTGACGATCATCGAGAACAAGCTGCTGGGGACGGACTTCTCCGAGCTCCACACCGGCTACCGGGCGTTCTCCCGCAAGCTGCTGCTCACCGTCCCGTTCCTGCGCAACTCGATCGACTTCGTGTTCGACTCCGAGATGATCATGCAGACCGTCCACTTCGGGCTGCCGATCGTCGAGGTGCCGGCCAAGACGCGCTACCACGACGACGCCTCCTCGGCGTCGGCCTCGCAGTCGATCATCTACGGCGCGAAGACGCTCGCCGCGGCGGGCCGGTATCTGCTCCACCGCAGCGGGCTCGTCCGCTCGCGCAAGTTCCTCACCTGAGGCCGCGCAGCGCCGGGCGGGAACGCGACGCGACCACGCCGGGGCGCGACGCGCCGGACGGTCGGGGCGCGGCTCAGCGCCGGGGCTGGTCGCAGACGGCGACCAGGTCGATGCACTCGGCCAGGCCCTCGGGGCCGAGCGTGAAGTCCTCGGGGGTGATGTCGAGCGCGCCCGGCCGGGGGGCGGCGCGATCGCGATCGAGCCGCCAGTCGTAGAGGCGCTGACGGACCCGTCGCGGGATCAGCCGGCGCACCCGGAGCGGGTCACGGCGGAGCATGCGATCGAGCTCGCGGCGCTCGTCGTCGTGGATCGCCTGGTAGCGCGGCGACGCGTTGAGGCGCGAGGATCTCGACCGCGGCGAACCCCCGCAGGCAGACCTCCCGCAGCTGCTCGGCGTCGAACTCGACGTAGTGGTACGGGTTGATGATCTCGTCCGGGCGGCCGAAGGTGAGGCGGTTCGGCGTGGCGAAGATGGCCCGGCCGGTCGGCGTCAGCACCCGCGCGGCCTCGCACACGACGCGTTCGGGATCGGGCACGTGCTCGAGCGAGTGGATCGAGACGAGCGATTCGAACGAGGCGTCGGGGAACGGGAGCGAGCGGATGTCGGCCGCGCAGGTCTCGCGCTCCTGCTCGGCGAGGGCCCCCGGATCGATGTCGACCCCGACGGTCGCGCGGGGGGCGAGCTCCTCCCACGAGTGGCCGGTGCCGCAGCCGAGGTCGATCACCCGGCCGGGCCCGAGGCGCGCGGCGGCGAACTTGTAGTGCGAGCGGTGGCGCTGGAAGCTCGGGTTGTAGCCCCCTTCCGCGCTGGCGACGCGCTCGCCACCGACGGCGGTCGTGGTGGTCGACATGGCGGGAAAGCTTACCGGCACGGCGCTGACGTCCCGCTGAACGGGCCGGTCAGCCGCCGAGGGCGCCGAGCACCCAGTCGAGCAGCGGCTCGTCGAGCGACCGCTGCCAGTCGCTCGACCAGGCCACCTCGCTGTTGTCGACGCGGCCTTCGACGTCGCCCAGGCGCTCGGCTGCGGCCCGCAGTCCTCCCACGATCCCGTCGATCGTCGGGGCGAACGGTGACGAGGTTGGGCGAGATCTCAGCCATCGCCTCGGCCGTCTTGTTTTCGAAGCTGTTCGTGACCGTGACGAGCCCGGCGGAGGCCATCTCGATCGGAACGAGGCTCGGATGGGGCGTGTACATCAGGGCGAGCCCGAGGTCGTGGGCGCGCGAGTGTCTGCTCGTAGGAGTCCTGGTCCGAGCGCGGGACGAGCTCCAGTGCCACCCCGTCGGCGAGCTCGACCTGCCGGGCACCGCGCACGGTGCCGATGCCGTGGAGGGTCCAGTCACCGGCGAACACGCCCTCGGCGGCCGCGCGGGCGAGGGCCAGCACCCCGAGCTCGTACATGTTCCGGGCCGCGTGCGGCTCGGGGCGGGCGTAGAACAGAAGGCTCCGCGCGGTGCGGGCGGAGAGCTCGGCGGCGCTCGGGGCGCTCACCGGGGTGATCGCGTTCTGGAACGAGCGCGAGTCGCCGGTCGCCGTCGGCCTCACTCCCGCGGTAGACGCCGATCCGGTGGCGGCGGAAGTACTGGCGCAGCAGCTCCGAGGAGAACAGCGCGGTGTGCGGCTCGGCGTAGGAGCCCTCGGCGAGCGCGGCGAGGCTCCCCATCGGGAACGTGAACGGCTCGTACTCCTGGATCAGGTACAGGAACCGCTCGGCGCGGACGTGGGTGAGCGCCTCGCCTGCGATGTGGGCCGTCCACCACGTCGTGGCGATGAAGGTGTCGTCGGGGCTCACCTCGACCTCCTGGGCCTCCCGGCCGAAGGCGAGCTCGACGCGATCGAGCAGCCCCTCGAGCCCCCGGAAGCGCCCGAGCGAGCTCCGCCAGTCGCCGGGCAGCGGCCCGGTGGGATCGACGGTCACGATCCGGACCCGACAGCCGCGCTCGGCGAGCCGCCGGGCGAGGTTGAACTTGGCGATGTAGCCGCCGAAGAAGTGCTGGAGGTCGACGGTGGGGATCAGCAGGTTGACCCGCGGCGGGGCATCCTCGGCGACGGTCCAGCGCAGCGGGGCGATCTTCTCGCCGATCTCGACCGGCGGCCGGCCGGCGGCGCGGCGGCCCGGCTGGAGCACGAGTGAGGGCGGCGGCAGCGAGTCGATCCTCAGCCCGCGTCGCGGCGGCAGACGTGCGGTGAGCGCGAGCAGCCGCCGCCAGGCCAGCGCGTGGGCGAGCATCCACTCGGCGCCGAGCGTCTCCGGGGTGTCGGAGGTGAGCTCGCGGGCGCCGCGGCCGACGAGCAGCACGAGCGAGCGCAGTGAGCGGTCGGCCCCGCGCATGTGGCGCAGCGCCCGGCGCTTGTCCGGGGCGATCCGGTCGCCGAGCCGCAGCTCGATGATCGTCGCGAACTGGGCGATGCGGGCGAAGTCGACGAAGTAGTGCAACCGCCACATCCGGACCCGGTCGCGCGTCGGCCGCAGCCGGCGCACCCGCTCGCGCAGCGAGGGCGGCATCACGTTGGCGCCGGCGTGGCCGAGCGACGCCGCCCCGTGCTGGACGTAGTCGTAGAGCGGGCGTCGGACGAAGGCGCAGCTCGCCCCGGGCGAGCGCGATCGACCCGAGCCAGTGGTCGTGGAAGTGCGCGAACTGGGCCGGCGGAAACGGGAGCGCATCGTCGAGCAGCCCCCGCGGGAACAGCGACGCGGCGCCGGTGACCGAGTTCGCGACGAGGACCGAGAGCAGATCGGTGTGGTTGATCCGCCGGCGGTCCCACCATGTCTCGGATACCACCTCGCCGGTCGGGGTGACGACCCGGGCGTCGCTGAACACGAGTTCGGCCGAGCCGAGCTCGCCGAGCAGGCTGGTGAGCTTGTCCTCGTGCCAGACGTCGTCCTGGTCGGCCAGCGCGACGTACTCGGCATCGGCGGGCACCAGCGCGAGCGCGCGCTCGAAGTTGCGGTAGAAGCCGAGCCGGCGGGGCGAGCGGGAGACGAGGAACCGGGGGTCCTCGCCGATGATTCGGAGCAGGCGCTCGGTGGCCTCGGGGCTCGAGCAATCGTCGCTGATCACGCACACCCAGTTGGCGTGGCTCTGGGCACGCAGCGACTCGATCTGGCCGGTGAACAGGTCCTCGGGCGGGTCGTAGGTGGCCATCGCGACGGCGATCCGCGGGCCGCGTCGCCGGCCAGGCGGCGACCATCGGCGCGGGCGGGGGCTCGATCGGCACCCGGCCGAGCTCGTGCCGGACCTCGGTTCCGTCGGCGAGCGTCGCGGCGAGCTCGAGCCGGAGCTCCCCAATGGCCCCGGGGCCGATCTCGGCCAGCCCCCAGAAGCCGCTGCGGTAGCAGTGCAGCATGCGGATCGATCTCCGAGGCGGGATCGTTCCCGGCGGCGAGCAGCGCGAGCGCGTCGGTCCCGGGGTGGAGCGCCTCGACGGCATCGAGTCGCGGCATCCCGAACGCCGCGAGCGGCTGCCGCTCACCGTCGACGATCAGCTCCAGCTCACGGATCGCGTGCGCAGAGTCGAAGCAGCGTCCGACGACGAACACGGCCGTCCCGGCCCCCACGGCCAGGGTCCGAGGCAGCTCGATGTCGAGCTGCGCGATGAGCGAACCGGAGGGCACGGCCGCCAAGCGTAGGGTCTGAGGTACGTTTGGGCGATGGCGGAACCAGCGCAGGCGGGCGGCGACGCGCTCACCCCCGAGGAGTTCTGGCGCGCGCTGCGGGCCCGCCACCCCCGGCTCCGGGTCGCACTCGTCGAGGACGCCCGGATGACCGCCCTGCACCGCGGGGAGCGGCACGAGTTCGCCGGCCGGCTCGACGCGGTGGCCCAGATCCTGCGCCTGGCGTGGGTGAGCGACGCCTTCCTCGCCCAGGCCCTGTATCGCGTCAAGGCACGGCTCCAGGCCCTCGGCGTCCCGATCCTTCCCCGGATCGCCCACCGGCTGCTCGATGGCCCTGGCCCAGGTCTCGATCGGCGACCCGGTCGTCGTCGCCCCGGGGCTCTACGTCGTCCACGGGCAGATCGTGATCGACGGCCTCGTCGAGGTCGGGCCAGGGGCGGTGATCATGCCGTGGGTCACGATCGGGCTGCGGGCCGGCCACGTCCGCGGGGCGACGATCGACGCCAACGTCAGCATCGGCACCGGCGCGAAGGTGATCGGGCCGGTCCAGGTCGGCGCCGGGGCGACGATCGGCGCGAATGCCGTGGTCGTCGCCGACGTGCCCGACGGGCGCGGTGGCGCGGGGGGTGCCGGCGCGCAGCACCCCTCCGGCGGGCTTGATGCGCGCTTGGTACGGTCCGCGCATGCGATTCTTCAGGCGTAGGGCGAGCGAGGGGCAGGACGGCACGGCGGCGGCGCACTCCGGCGGCGTGGCCGTGGCCGAGCACGGCCGACCGGCACCGCCGAGGAGCTGACGGCCGAGATCAAGCGGCTGACCGCGGAGAACCGCGCCCAGCCCAGCCACGACACCGAGCGCCGGCTGCTCGCGCTGCGCAACGCGCTCGGCCTGCGCAGGATGGCCGCCGCCGGCTCCGCCGGCGACCCCGTCCACCCCGAGCCCGACGTCGCCGCCCTGCCCGCGGCCAACGGCCACGGCCTGCCCGAGATCGCCGCCGCGGACGCTCACGCCCGGGCTGCTCCGGGCGGGGATCCTGCGCGACGGCTGCCTGCTCGTCCGCGGACTGATCCCCCGCGAGGACGCGATCCACTTCGCCGAGCAGATCGACCGCTCCTTCGCCGAGCGCGAGCTCCACGACACGGGCGAGCCGCACGACGACGGCTACTTCGCGCCGTTCGCGCCCGATCCGCGTTCAGGGCGCCGAGTGCAACCGGGAGTGGATCAAGGACGGCGGCGGCGTCCTCGCGGTCGACTCGCCGCTGCTCGCCTTCGAGATGCTCGAGTACTTCGAGCAGCGCCGGCCTGCCGGCGCTGGTCGAGGGCTACCTCGGCGAGCCGCCGCTGATCACGGCGCAGAAGACGACGCTGCGCAAGGCCGACCCCTCGGTGTCAGGCGCCTGGCACCAGGACGGCAAGTTCATGGGCCCGGTGCGCGCGCTCAACCTGTGGCTGTCGCTGTCCCGCTGCGGCGACGAGTCCCCGGGGCTCGATCTCGTGCCCCGGCGGTTCGACGAGTTCGTCACCACCGGCACCGACGAGGCGGCGTGGTTCTTCAACATGGTCTCGCAGAACCAGGCCGAGCTGGCGGCCGCTGAGATCGGCGATCATCCGGCCGATCTTCGAGCCCGGCGACGCGCTGTTCTTCGACGAGCTGTTCCTGCACAAGACCGGATCGGACCCGTCGATGCCGAACCCGCGGTTCGCGATCGAGAACTGGTTCTTCGGCGGTTCGGCGTTCCCGGCCGACTACGCGCCGATCGCCGTCTGAGCCCGCGGCGAGGCTCCGCAGCCGTGGAAACCCCTGGCGGGCCGGGCCAGCGGGCATGGTAAGTTGCGGGCATGTTCCGATTCAGAGCGAGATCCCGCAAGGACGACGGTGGGGCGACGGCCGTCGCCGAGCAGGCCGGCTGGCGATTTCCCCGGGAGCGACGAGGCTCTGCTGGCCCAGATCGCGACCCTGACCGAGCGCAACCGCGTCGACGCCGAGCCACGACACCGAGCGGGAGCTGCTGCGCCTGCGCAACCTCGCCGGCATCCGCCGGCTCGACGCCGCGGCCGACGAGCCCGCCCACCCCGAGCCCGACTTCGCCGGGCTGCCCGCGGGCGACCCGCTGCCCGAGTTCCAGCGCGACCGACGTCACCCCGGAGATCCTCCGCGCGGGGATCCTGCGCGACGGCTGCCTGCTCGTCCGCGGGCTCGTGCCCCGCGCCGAGGCCGAGCGGTTCGCCCAGCAGATCGACCGCTCGTTCGCCGAGCGCGAGCACCACGACTCCGCCGAGCCGTTCGACGACGGCTACTACTCGGAGTTCGCCCCCGACCCCCGCGTCGGCATCGAGCTCGGGCGGCCGTGGATCAAGGAGGGCGGCGGAGTGCTGGCCGTCGACTCGCCGCAGCTGGCTTCGAGATGTCCGAGATGTTCCGCGAGGCCGGGCTGCCGGAGCTCGTCGAGGCGTACCTCGGGGAGCCGGCCGCTGATCACCGCGCAGAAGACGACGCTGCGCAAGGCGGCCCCCTCGGTGGCCGGCCACTGGCACCAGGACGGCAAGTTCATGGGCCACGTCCGCGCGCTCAACCTGTGGGTCTCGCTGTCGCGCTGCGGGGACCTCTCCCCCGGCCTCGACATCGTCCCCAAGCGCTTCGACGACTTCCTCACCACCCAGACCGACGGTGAGCTGCTCGACTACACCGCATCCGACCGCGGTCGTGGCCGAGGCCGCCGGCGACGCCGGGATCGTGCGTCCGATCTTCGAGCCCGGGGACGCCCTGTTCTTCGACGACGTGTTCATGCACAAGACCGGCTCGGACCCGTCGATGCCGAACCCCCGGTTCGCGATCGAGAACTGGTTCTTCGGCGGCTCGGCGTTCCCGGCCGAGTACGCGCCGCTGCTCGCGGTCTAGCCCGGCGCGATGGGTTTCCTGAATCGACGTCAACGCCCGGAGCCGGCCGCCGGAGCCGCCCCGGCGAACGGCGCTCCCACCGCGGCGAACGGCGCTCCGGCTGCGGCTCCCGGCGCCGGCCCCGCCGTCGCCGAGCCCGAGGAGATGTCGCCGGAGCTGGCCGCCGCGATCGCCGAGGAGCTCGCCCGGCCGAAGCCGGTCCCGCCGCGCTTCGACGGCAGCGACGAGGACCTGCGCGCCGAGATCGAGACGCTGCGGGCCAAGATCAGCGCAGGCACCGGCGCCGAGGAGCAGCGACGGCTACTCACGCTCCGCCATCTCGAGGGGATCCGGGTGCTCGAGAAGGCTCGGCCGAGCCACCCGGAGCCCGACGACGAGAAGCTTCCCCCGTATGTCGACGGACCGCCGCCGATCCCGGCGTCCGAGGTCACCCCGGGTCTGCTGCGGGCCGGGATCCTCCGCGACGGCTGCCTGCTCGTCAGGGGCCTCGTCCCGCGCGAGCAAGCCGAGCAGCTCGCCGAGCACATCGATCAGAGCTTCGCCCAGCGCGAGAACCACGATGCCGGCAGCCCGGTCGAGCCCGGGCTGTACGAGGAATTCGTCCTGCATCCGCCGTTCGACCCGTTCCTCGGCCGGCCCTGGATCAAGATGGGCGGCGGCGTCTACGCCGCCGACTCCCCGACGCTGAGCGCCGAGATGATCGAGCTGCTCCACGAGTCAGGGATGCCGGCGCTGGTCGACGGGTACCTCGGTGAGCAGGGGCTGATCTCCGTGCACAAGACGACGCTGCGCAAGGCCGATCCGTCGGTGCCGGGGACCTGGCACCAGGACGGCAAGTTCATGGGCCCCGTGCGCGCGCTCAACCTGTGGCTGTCGCTGTCGCACTGCGGTGACGTCGCTCCGGGGCTCGACATCGTTCCGCAGCGGCTCGAGCGCTACGTCGAGACCCAGACCGACGAGGCGACGCTCGACACCCAGGTGTCGCACGCCAAGGCACTCCAGGCCGCCGGCGAGCGGGGCATTGTGCGCCCGATCTTCGAGCCCGGGGACGCGATGCTGTTCGACGACCTGTTCCTCCATCAGACGGGCTCCGACGCGTCGATGCCGAATCCGCGATACGCGCTCGAGTGCTGGTTCTTCGGCGCCTCGGGCTTCCCCCTGCCCTACGCGCCCATCGCGATCTGACGGTGCCCCGCGCCGTGGCCGCGACCCGCAACCCGGGCGGGGGTCGTCGCTGATGTCCTGGGGTGATCCACCGCCCGGGGAGGTCGTCCTCGAGCCCCAGGACAGCCCGGGCCATCCGCTGGCCCCGTGGTTCGCTCACCACCGCGAGACCCGGGAGGCCAACCGCCGGCCCGACGCCGACCCCACCGCCCGCCGGCGGCGGGCGATCATCACGATGGTCCACAACGAGCCGATCTTCCTGCCGCTGTGGCTGCGCTACTACTCGCGGTTCTTCGATCCCGAGAACATCTACGTGCTCGACAACCAGACGACCGACGGCTCGTCCGAAGGCGACGGGTTCGTCCGGATCCCGGTGACCCACGACACCGTCGATCACCAGTGGATGGTCGACACGATCGCCGGCCTCCAGCACGAGCTGCTCGACCGCTACGACGTCGTCGTGGCCACCGATGCCGACGAGATCATCGCGCCGGCCCCGAAGCTCGGCGATCTCGGCGACTATCTCGACCGGTTCCGTGAGGACTGGGTCAACTGTCTCGGCTACGAACTGCTCCACCGGCGCGACCTGGAGCCGGCCCTCGACCTTGAGCAGCCGATCCTCGCCCAGCGCGGCTGGTGGTTCTCCAACGATGCCTACGACAAGGCGGCGGTCGCGACGATTCCCCTGGAGTGGAGGCCGGGATTCCACGGCCGGACCGACTTCCAGTTCCAGCCCGACCCGGACCTGCGCATGATCCATCTGCACCGGATGGACTACGACATCTGCCTCGAGCGCCACCGCACGCGCTCACGCAAGTCGTGGGCGCCGCACGACGAGCGCGAGCGGTGGGCGGCCCACAATCAGATCGTCGAGCGCGACGAGCTCGACCGCTGGTTCTACGAGGACGCGTACTTTCGGGGTGTGAAGATGAACGTCGAGCAGATCCCCGACGAGTGGCGGGACCGGTTTTGAGCGGCGGCCCCGCCAGCTTCCTCGCGCGGCTGCGCACGCGGCGCGACGAGATCCTCCTCCCCGAGGCCACCTCCGGCCAGGAGCAGTGGCAGCGCACCGTTCTCAACGAGAACGTCCGCCGCCATCTCCGCGCGCTCGGCCCCTCGGGGCTGCGCGCGGCCGAGATCAGCGGCGCGGGCCAGTCCGACCTCGGCTGGCGGAGCTTCACCAGCCTCGACTATCCCGAGTTCGACCTGTGCGCTCCCCTGACGGTGGAGGATCGCTTCGACGTCGTCATCTGCGAGCAGGTGATCGAGCACGTCGTCGATCCCGGCGCGGCGGTCCGAAACCTCCTGGAGCTGTGCGTCCCCGGCGGCCAGGTCGTCGTCTCGACCCCGTTCCTGATCCGCGTCCACGAGATCTGGGGGATGCAGGACTACTGGCGGTTCACGCCGCGTGGCCTGCGCACGCTGCTCGAGCGGGCCGGCCTCGTCGTCGACCATGTCGACAGCTGGGGCAACCGCCGCTGCCTCAACGGTAACCTCCGCCACTGGCCGGCGCAGCGGCCGTGGATGACGCTGCGCAACGAGCCCGACATGCCGCTCCAGGTGTGGGCCTTCGCCCACCGGCCGACCGACGATGAGCACAACCTACAATCCCAGTCGCCGCCGTCGCCGACCCAAGGCTGAGTATGTGGAACGGTAAACGCGTCTCCGTCGTGCTGATGACCTATGCCGAACGGGACTCGATCAGACATGTGATCGAGGACTTCTACGCGACCGGGTACGTCGACGAGGTGCTCGTCGTCAACAACAACGCCCAGCCGGGCACCGACGACGAGGTCGGCCACACCCCGGCCCGGATCGTCTACGAGCCCCAACAGGGGTACGGCCACGCCACCCGGCGGGGCCTGGCCGAGGCCGACGGCGAGCTCGTCGTGCTCGCCGAGCCCGACGGGACCTTCCTGGCCAGCGACATCACGAAGCTGCTCGTCTACAGCGACGAGTGCGACGTCGTGTTCGGGACCCGGACCACCTGGGAGCTCGTGTGGCAGGACGCGAACATGGACTGGATGCTCCGCTGGGGCAACTGGGCGGTGGCGAAGCTGGTCGAGGCACTGTTCAACACCAGCCACCTCAGCGACGTCGGCTGCACGTACAAGCTGTTCCGGGTCGAGGTGGCCCGCGACTTCGCCGAGCGGATGACGATCGGCGGCAGCTCGGCGGGAACCGAGCTGATGCTGCTGACGATCCGTTCGGGCGTCCGCTTCGTCGAGGTGCCGGTCAATTACCTGCCCCGCGTCGGCACCTCGTCGGTGACCGGCAACCGGTTGAAGGCCGTCGTGCTCGGGCTCCGGATGATCGCCCTGGTGCTCGGCTCACGGCGCTCCTCGCCACGGCGCCGGTCCCGTCCGCCGGCCTTCGTGATCGACCGCCAGCCCGAAGTCGGGAGGCCCGGTGAGCGTCTCCCACTTTGACGACATCGCCGGGGAGTACGACGAGTCGCTTCCCGCGCACGTCGTCGAGCACTACCTCGTCAAGCGCACGCAGTTCGTGCTCGACAACTGCCCCCGGGGCCGGGGGCTCGATGTCGGCTGCGGCACCGGGGTGCTCGCCGAGCGGCTCGCCGCCGCCGGCTACGAGATGACCGGGGTCGACCCCTCGGCCGGGATGCTCGACGTGATGCGCCGGCGGACGAGCGCGGTGACGCCGGTCGAGGCCCCCGGCGACGCGCTGCCGTTCGAGGACGGGAGCTTCGACATGCTGATCACCGTCGCGGCGCTCCACCACATCGCCACCCCGGAGGGGGTCAAGGGAACGCTCGGCGAGATGGTCCGGGTGTGCCGCCCGGGCGGCCGGATCGTGATCTGGGACCACAATCCCCGCAACCCGTACTGGAAGATCCTGATGGCCCGGGTCCCCCAGGACACGGGTGAGGAGCGGCTGATCCCCGAGCACGAGGTGCTCGGCGGCCTGCGAGCCGGCGGCGGCCGGGTGCTGAGCAGTCAGCGCCTCGGGTTCGTCCCGGACTTCGCGCCGCCGCGGACGTTGCCGGCCTTCGTGCGAGCCGAGCGGCTCGTCGAGCGGACACCGGGGCTGCGGAACCTCGCGGCGCACAACGTCGTGCTCGCCACCCGCTGAGCGCGGTCAGGCGACGGCGTAGACACTCACGCAGCCGAACCGGGCCACCGGGCGCGCGAGGGGCACGAGGTCTGCGCCGAGCGACGCCGGGGCCGTGCAGTCGCCGATCACGAACCGAGCACCCGACGCGCGGAGGATGCTTCTGCCGGAACGCTCGCGCGACGATCCCGGGGCGAAGAACGTCGCGGCCTGGAGCAGGCGGCCGGCGGGCTCCCAATAGGCATGCCCGACAAACACCCTGCGATCCGTGAACTCGGGCACCGCGAGCGAGAGGAGCTGGGGTGCGAGCACCCCGCCCGCCCGTGGGTCGTGATCCAGGAAGCGCAGGGCCGCGGCCTGGTCGTCCGTCAGGCGGATCATCGGCGCGGGAGACCGCGCCGCTGAGGGTGTTCGCGGTGCTGTCGGCGACGTTCTGGAAGTGCGACACCAGCCCCGGCACGGTGACGACGAGCACTGCCGCCACGGCCAGCGTCGCCCGCACCGAGAGCGGCGTCCACACGGGCGGCGGGCGTGGACCCAGGCGGTGGCGCGCTGCCATCCCCCGACCGCGAGGACGGCCAGCGGCAGGGTGACCCCGCACAGGGCGTGGGACGGTGAGTCGGGGACGGCGAAGTACACGACCGCCCTCGCGCCGAGCCACAGCAGCAGCATCAGGTCGCGGTCCCGCTCCGGGCGCCGCAACCCGAGGGTCGCGAACAGCACGAGCGGCCCGAACGACGCGACGAGTGCCCACCAGGGCGCCCGTCCGACGGTGGCCAGACCGTGCTCGAACCCACGCCACGAGGCGTCGGTGCGGGACAGAACGAACGTGTAGAGTCAGCGGCACCAGCGTCGCCGCGACCGGGATCGCACAACTGCAGGTAGCGGCGCCGGGGCCCCCGCAGGACGAACATCCCGGCGAGGGCTCCCAGCACCATCACCGCCTGCCAGGGATGGAGCCACGCCGCGATCGTTCCGGCCGCCGACGCGGTGAGCAACCACCTGCGCGCTGTGCCCGGAGGCGGCGAGGGTCTTCTCGCAGGCGATGAGGAACACCGGGGCCAGCGCGATCGCGATCGCGATGTGCTCGAAGCCCCAGAGCTGCAGGTAGGTGGTGGGATCGTCGACGGCGATACAGCAGCTGATAGGCGTGCGCCGGCGAGAGCCAGTGCAGCCAGTCGGCAATGGGCGAGAAGGGGGTCACGTAGAACAGCGCGAGCGCCAAGGCTGCGACCCCGGGCGAGACGCCCGCCGTCCACCATGTGTTGCACGTATGCCGCGAAACCGAGGAACACCATGAGGATCGCGACCGGCTTCCAGATCAGGTAGGCGAGCTGGAAGCCAAGACCGATCCTCCAGAGGAACCCGGAGATGAGGTACATCGGCTGCAGGTAGTCGTGCGGGGTGGAGCCGATCACCCACAGGTTCGATGCGAGCCCGTTCGCTCCCGCGTCGCGGGTCCATGCCAGGTACTGGAACTGGTCGTAGTAGTCGCCGCCGTTGACGCCGGTCAGTACGCCGCCGTGGCGAGAGACATAGAGCGCCACCAGGGCCAGCGGCGCAAGGGCCACGACGGTGAGCAGCGCGAGCAGCAGCCCCTGTTCGCGCGCGAGATCACGGATCCGGGCACCTGAGCCCGACGAGGGCCGAATTGTCCTCACGGGACTGAGCTTGGCCCGTGCGTGCGTTGCGCGTCCTTTCACCGCCGCCCGACGATCTCCAGCACGACGAAAGTCCCGCTCGCGATGATGAGGCGCGTGCGGAAACGCCGGTCGATCTGCTGCAGCGTCCAGGTGAGCTCGGGCGCGTCGAAGACCTCGACGGGCTCTCGCCGGTCGATACTCGAGCCAAGCGGGTCGAACGGCGGAAGGGCACGCATCCGGCGCAGGACGGGCAGCGCGCTTCGCTCGGTGAGGATGTGGGTGCCAGGGGTGAGCCGATCGATCCCGGCCTGGATCTTCGGCACCCACACGTCGGGAATGAAGTCGTCCATGATCGGATCGCCGATGAACAGCCGGTTGACCTTACCGGCGCGCATCAGCACCTCGATGCCGAGGTCCATGTCGGTTGGCAGCAGGACGATCACGTGCTTGTCTGGGAAGTAGCGGCGGAGCAGAGCCGCCCCCTGGACAGCCCGGGGGTCGAGGACCGGGTTGTGGACGAGCCGCGAGACTGCGGCGCGCAGGCCGCCGCCGGGGCGGAGGTGGGCCAGTGCACTCTCGGAGAACCGCGTCCCGATCCCCGACCAGACGCTGCCCACGAGCACCGTGACGAGGGCCACGACCAGCACCGTGACGATCCGCCGGGCCGGCCGAGAGCCGAGCGCGCCAGTCCGAACCGCCAGGGTGAGCCACAGCGTCCCGGCGACCACGAGCGGGAGGACGGTGTACGGGACGAGGTACGTCGAGGCGCGGTTCTGGGTGTAGCTGAGCTCGGCGATCTGGTAGATCGTCGTCCCAGCCAACGCGACCGCGAGGGCCGGTGGGGAGCAAGGTCGGGCCCCCGCCGGCGCACGAGCACGATCAGCGCGGCGGCCGAGGCCCCGGCGGCGATCGCCACCGCGAGCCCCGGCGCCCAGGGATCGAAGCCGTAGGTGATCGACCCCTCCTTGCCACCGAGCAGCAGCGCGTGGAGATAGGCGAGGTAGTCGCCCCAGTGCGGCAGCCGGCCGGCGATGGCCAGGGTCAGGAGCGCGAACAGGATGTGGGCCGCGAGCACGGCGGCCGCGCCCGATGCGAGCTCGGCTGCCGAGCCACCGGCGGCGGTCTCCGGCGCCGCGCAGCCAGGCCTCGGTCGCGGTCATGGCCAGGAACGTGAGCGGCGTGTAGGCGAACGCCTCGAGCGCCCACACCGCGGAGATCCCCAGGACGACGAGCGCCGCGCCACGCCACGCCCGGCCGGAGCCCGGCCAGCGCAGGCTGCCATCCGCAGCGCGATCAGGGCCATCGGCACGCCGAACCGCAGCGGCCCCTGCTCGGGCAGCGCTCCGACGGGCAGCGTGAGCGCGTACACCCCGACGATCAGCGCGACGATCACGAGCGCGGTGATCGCGGCCGGCGCGACGGACACCGGCGAGCCGCAGCACGCGTACCCACCGATGTAGACGAGCGCGGTGAGGATCCCGTCGAGCAGCCCGAAGCTGCCGTAGCCGACCGGCGCGATGTGAAACCAGCCGTCGAGGAAGTACAGCATTCCCACGCCGTACTGGGAGATGGGCTGGCCGGCGAGGAGCGCGCCACCCCCGAGCAGGTTGTTGGCGGGCCCGATGATCCAGTCCTGTTGGAACTGGTAGACGCCGGGCGGGAAGAACGCGTTCGGGATCCCCGGCGAGGTGTGGTAGATGACGACGTCCGGAACCGCGAGCAGGAGCAGCACCACGACGAGCGCGTCCACCGCCCGGCGCGCGCCGCGCGGTGCGACGCAGGCGGGACCCGAGCTCGGCCAGCCGATCGCCGGCGAGCAGGCCCGCCACGAGGCCGATCGCGCCGAGTCACCACCGGGACGATCGCCAGCCGGTCGACGTGGGACACGGAGAGCACGCTGCGAACACGAGCGCCGCCAGCGCTCCGGCGAGCCACAGCTCACGACCCGCGAGGGCGCGGAGCGGTGCGACGGGGACACGGGCGGCGCGCCACAGCACCGCGGCGGCGAGCGCTCCGCCGACGCCGAACACAACGAGGACGGTCCCCACCCCGTCCCCCCACGGCAGCCCGCCGGAGAGCTTGACGGCGAGGAGCAGGAGACACACCCAGCAGCCGAGCAGCAGCGCCAGCCCGCGCAGCACCTCCGGGCCGGAGCGCGCGGCGATGGCGTCGGCGAGCCGGGGCCCGACGATCGCCGCTCCCGGGACGAGGGCGAAGAAGCCGACGATGTAGAGCAACGATTTGGCGGTCTGGTTCTGCTGGTTGGCGGCCGCCCGTGCGGCGGCGCTGAGTCCCTGGTACCTGCGGGTGCGAGAGCAGCAGGACGACCGCGAGCAGGCCGAGGAACGACGCCAGCGCGAGCGCCAGGGTCAGGACGAGCGCGTCGGCGATGCCGGCCGTGGCCGCCGACGGCGCGCGCCGGACGCCTGGGTGGAGCAGCGACCGCCATCAGCGCGCCGCGGCGCGCGGGGCCCAGGTCTCGACGTACAGTTTCCGCGGGACCGTTCGGCACCGGCGCCGGGATGAAGTCGGGAAGCTTCTGGATGGCCACCAGGCGGTAATTCGGCGCAAGCCCGCTCACCGGCGTGCTTGGATAGATGACGACGAAGATCCGGCGCCGTGGGCCGCCAGCCGCGCGCGCACGGCGGCGGCGCCGAAGGTCTGGATCGGATCCGCGAAGTCGATATGGGTGATCGCGCTCCTGGGGCGCCCCGGCCCGGAACTCCGGGCCGGCGAAATGTGGGAAGCGGGACGTCGAGCCCGGTCAGCGGGCCCGGGCTGAGCACGCCGGTCCCGTCGATCACCACGTCGCCGGGGCGGGCGATGCTGGATCACGTGGGCGGCGGCTGACGAAGTCCGGGCGCGACCACCGCGAGCTGAGCATCTTCGCGGCGCCGAGGGCGAAGGCGACGACCGTGAGGATCGCGGCGACCGCACCGAGCCGACGCCCGGACCACACGATCGCGGCGGCAGCAGTGCACGCCAGGGCCGGCCAGGAAGCGGCGAGGTTGCGAACGCCGAACAGGTGCGTGCTGACCGCGCTGACCATCGCCTCGCCGATCGGGGTGGCGAGCAGCAGGCGAGCAGCAGTAGTGCTCGCGGCGGAGCCGGGCAACGAGCTCCCGGGCCCCGTGCCGGCGGAGCTGGGTGGCGGCGCCCGGCGAGCACCGCGAGCACGGCCCCGCCGAGCATCACAGGGCGGGATACCCGGCAGGTCGGCGAGGCCCCCGCCGACGGTATACGGATAACCGAGCGCCCAGTGCTGGATCGAAGCCGGACCTCATGGGCGGTGAACGGGGAGAGCTGGGACAGGATCGTGGTCGTCGGCGAACGCAGGTCGTTGATCAGCCCGGGCGCCCACGGGAGCAGCAGGACGCCGCGCCCGCCACGGACGCGATCATCACCGGCCTGCGGGACTGAGGGTAAGCCCACAGCACCCACACGACCTCGGTGGCGAGCACGAAGAAGCATGTGTAGTGGGTGAAGAACGCGGCCGCAGCGCTGACCGCGAACAACACCCACCATCGCCGACCTCCGGCTCGTGCGACCCCGCGCAGCAGCGCGAACGTCGACAGCGTGACGAGGAACATCATCAGCGCGTAGCTGCGGTCCTCGGCGGAGTAGTAGATCATGAACGTCTAGAGCGCCGTGAGCGCCGCGGCGAGCAGCCCGGCCCGCTGGCCGACTGTGCGGCGGCCGACGGCGTAGATAAGCGGGATCGTGAGCGTCCCGGCGATCAGCGACGGGACCGCAGGACCTCAGGGGCGTGGCTGATCTGCGCCGCGAGCCATGTGGCCACGAACACGAGCGGCGGGGTGATCTCCGCGTGCTGGATGTGGTGGTTGCCGTACATCAGCGACATCACCCCGCCGAGGCTGTGAGTGGCCGAGATCCAGTACGTCGAGAGCTCGTCGGCGAACAGCGGCTGATGGGCGACGATCTAGGCGGATCACGAACCCGACCGCGGCAAGGGCGGCGACCAGCCACCACGCGAGACGAGCGTCGATCGGGTCGTGCGAGGGCAGCGCGTGTCCCGGCGCCCGCTCCGGCTGCGGGTGCCTCTGCGACCTCGGAGGCGGCCATCTGGCTCGAAAATGTACCGGTCGGCCGGGGCCGAGCCCTCGGTCCTGCCCACCTCAGCGCGCGCGGACGGAGCTCGGCGACGACCAGCCCGCTCGCGGTGTGGGCGATCGGAACGAGGTCGAAGCGCTCGGCGAGCCGCTGGAGCACCCACTCGAGCTCGGAGGCTCCCTGGGCGGACTCCAGCGGGTGGTGCAACGGCACCGACTCCGGGAACCCACGCAGCCGCGGGGCGACCACGAGGCCCGCGAGATCGGTGAGGATCCGTGTTCCCGGAGGCAACGCCGCGAGCTGGCGCCGCAGCCGACCGGTCCACTGGGAGGAGTCGATTGCGGCGTCGGCCTTCGGGTCACCGATGTAGAGACGGTTCGGCCGACGTGACCGGATCAGGATCTCGGTGCCGAGGTCCGGCAGGTCGGGGATCACCACGAGCGCGCCGTGGCCGGGCTCGAAGCGGGCGAGCAGGCGGACACCCTCGGGGGAGCGGGGATCGATCGCCGGGGCGTGCCACAGGCGATGCGAGGGCACGGCGGAGGCCGTGGCCCGGCAGGACATGGGCGAGCGCCGACTGCGAGAAGCGCTCGGAGACCGTCGGCCAGGCGGCCGCGAGCATCAGCGAGGCCACGATCAGGCCGGGGGCGAGGACGACACGGCGGCGGCGCGGGGAATCGCCGGCGCGCCCGGTGAGGGCAAGGCTGATCCACAGGGCCCCGGCGAGGAGCAGGGGGAGCGCCACGTAGGGCAGGAAGTACGTCGCCGAACGGTTGTCGGTGTAGCTGTAGAGCGCCACCGCATACGCGGTGCTCCCGGCGAGCGCGGTGAGCCGGAGGCGCTGGGAACGGGCGAAGCTCCGGCCGGCGCAGCGCGAGCACCACGATCCCGGCCACCGAGGCCAGGCAGCCGAGGCCGACGGCGAAGGCCGGGGACCACGGGGAGAACCCGTAGCTGACGTGACCCTCGCCGCTGTGGCCGAGAACGAACGCATCGACGTAAGCGAGATAGCCGCCGTAGTCCGGAAGGCTCCCCGTCGCGGCGAGTGTCCACAGCGCCATCACGACCTGGCCGGCGAGCACCGCGCCGATCCCGACCGCGACGCGGCGGACGATCAGCCGTAGCCGCTCGGCCCCGGGCGATCCAGGCCTCCCACACCGCGAGCGCGACGTAAACAAACAGCGTGTAGACGAGCATCTCGGCCGACCACACCCCGGCGACGGCGAGGCTGGCCAGCGCGAGCCCGCGGGCGAGCCCCGCCGGTGGGGCCAGCGCTCGGCGGCCACGGCGGCGAACACGACGACGATCGGGAGACCGAATCGCAGTGGACCCTGCTGTGGCAGCGCGCCGACGACGTAGTACAGGTGGAGCACGAACGCGACGACCGACAGCGCGATCGCGGCCGCGGCGAGCGCGCGGGCGACCCCCGCGGCGCGGAGGATCCCGTAGCCGACGACGTAGAACAGCGCCGTGACGATGCCGTCGAGCAGGCCGTAGGTGCCGTAGCCGATCGGCGCGATATGGAACCAGCCGTAGAGGAAGTCGATGAAACCGACCCCGTACTGGGACACCGGGACGTTGACGAGCAGCGCGCCGCCGCCGAGCAGCTGGTTGGCGGGCCCGAGCAGGAAGTCCTGGTGGAACTGGATGATCCCGGGCGGGAAGTAGATGCTCGGGATCCCTCCGGCCGTGAACACGACGACGTTCGGGACGGCGAGGAGCAGCACGAGCACGAACACCGCGTCGAGCGCGACGCCACCGGGCCGAGGCAGGCGGGGGAGCGAGATGCGGCCGACGGCGGCGAGCACGGCGGCCGACGCGGCCAGGGCCACGACGAGCGCCACGGGGTCGATCCCCGGGAGGTCGGTGAGCGTGAGCAGGACGCCGAGCACCGCGACCGCGGCGAGCACCTCGATCGCGGGCGCGGCGCCGGCCAGCCGCGCGAGCATCGCGGTTCCCGAGCCGCGACGGACGAGCACGGCGACGGCGACGGCCGCCGCCCACCACAGTAGGCCGGCCGCGAGCACCGTGTGGACGCCGCCCGGGCCGCCAAGCCCGGAGAGCGTCCTCACCGCGAGCGGCACGAGCAACACGGTGAGCGCCGCGAGCCCGGCGAGCCCCCGGGCCGCGGGTCCCCCGACACGGCGGACGAGCACCGGCTCGAGCCGCACCGCCGCGAGCAGCGAGACCGGGAGCACCCCGGCGAAGCAGACGATGTAGAGCAGCGTCTTGGCCCCCTGCGACTGGGCGAAGGTGGCGTCCGCCGGGTGCACGACGGACAGGACGAGGGCGCAGACGACGAGGCAGCCGGCCAGGGTGAGCGCGAGGGCCAGCACGAGTGCCACCGCGAATCCCGGCGTGCTGCCCCGCGCGTCCTCGGGACCCACCGCCGCCGCCGGGCGCGCGAGCTGATGCGGGAGCATTCTCACCTCAATCTAGCTGCTACTCCGCGGCAGGACGGAGAGTCGTAGAGCCGGGAGAGGCAACGGTGAGCCGCCAAGTGTGAGCCGCGCCGAACTATGAGCGAGAGCGCAGTTCCACCACGGTCAGGCCGCTGGGATCCATCTGCACGGGCCTCAGATCGAAGCGGCGCGAGATCCGCCACAGCACCCATTCGAGCTCACGGTTCAGGAAGTCCAGCGGATGCCGGAGGGGCACCGACTCGGGGAGATTGCGGAGCTGCCTCGCGATGCGCAGTCCGGTGGCATCGGTGATTAACCGGGCGCCGGGCCGCAGCATCGACAACGTGTGACCGATCTTCCCCGTCCACTGCGATGGGGGAATGAGTGCATCCGATTTCGGGTCTCCGATGTACAGGGCGTTCGGACGGCGAGAGCGGATCAGGATCTCGGTCCCGAGATCCTCATCATCGGGAAACACCACCAGAGCGCCGTGGCCCGGCTCATAGCGCGCCAGGAGACGGACGCCCGCAAGCGAACGCGGATCGATCGGTGGCGAATGCCAGAGTCGGCGAAGCGCCGTCCGGAGGCCCGCGCCGGGCGCGACGTGCGCCAATGCGGTGTCCGAGAAATGGCGGGCGGCCGTCGGCCAGCCGGCGGCAAGCATCAACGACGCGACGGCGAGCGCGAGGGCAACCGCTGCGCGCTGCACGGCTGCGGACATCGTCGTTCGCGATGAGATGAGGATGTCCAACCACAGGGTGCCGCTCAGAAGCAGCGGAAGCGCGACGTAGGGCAGCAGGTAGGTGGAGGATCGGTTGTCGGTGTAGCTGAACAGAGCCACCGCGTATGCCGTGGTACCGGCGATCGCGATGATCGTCACCGGCGCGGCGCGTGCGCGTTCCGGCGCCCGGATCAGGAGCAGCACGAGCGCCGCGCCCGAGGCCAGGCACCCAAATCCCATCGCGAGCCCAGGCGACCATGAATCGAAGCCATAGCTGATCTGGCCGTAATCGCTGTGCCCGAGGACCAGGGCGTTGACGTAGCTGAGGTACCCACCCCAGTCGGGCAGGTGGCCGGTCGCCGCGAGCGTCCACACTGCGAGCACGGCGTGGGCGATGAGAATCGCCGCCGCGGCCCGAGTCACTCTCCCGATGACGAAGCTCCTCCGCTCGGCCGGGCGCAACCACGCTTCACAGGCGGTGACCGCAGCGAGCACGAACACCGTGTAGACGAGCATCTCCGCCGACCACACGGCGGCGACGGCGACAGCGGCCGTCGAGAGCGCCTGCGCACTCCCGACGCGGCGCGGCCAGCGGTGGCCGAGAACCGCCGCCAACACGACGAGGATCGGCAGGCCGAAACGCAGCGGACCTTGCTGCGGCAGCGCTCCGACCGGGTACTTGAGGTGGAGAATGAACGCCACCACCGCGAGGGCGAGGGCGGCGATAGCGAGCGGGCGACGCACGCCCGCGATGCGAACGACGGCATACCCGGCGATGTAGAACAGGGCGGTGACGACCCCATCGAGTAGCCCGTACGTGCCGTAGCCGATCGGCGAAATGTGAAACCAGCCGTACAGGAAGTCGATGAACCCGACGCCGTACTGGGACACGGGCACGTTGACGAGCAGCGCACCCCCGCCGAGGAGCTGATTGGTCGGACCAAGAAGGTAGTCCTGGTGGAACTGATAGATCCCCGGGGGCCCAAGCGGGGAGGGAAGCCCCCTCGTGTGGTAGATGACGACGTTCGTGATGCACAGCAGCAGCAGGGCGGCGACCATGAGTTCGACGGCGACCGCGACCCTGCGTGGAAGGCCCGGCAGCCGCAGCCGCCCCCAGCACGCGAACACTGCTGCGGAAGCCGCCACGGCGAGGACGAGCGCGACGGCGTCGACCGAGTGCATGCGCGTGAGCGTCAGTAGAACGGCCACGATCAGCGCGAGGGTGAGCGCCCCCAGCGCGCGCATGTTTGTGCCGAGCCACGTGAGGATCCGGGCGTCCGGGTGCCTCAGGCCGAACCAGAGGGCGACCGACAGCGCGCACGTATACGCGAGGCTGACGGCGAACAGGACGTGGACGCCGTTGCCGGCGCCGACCGTGCCCAGTCCCTTCACGACCAGCGGCACGAGCAGCACTCCGGCCGACGCCGCCGCCGCCACTCCTCGGCTCACGTCCCGACCGGCCGAGGTCTGGAGGATGGTCGCCAGCCTCGAACCGATCACGAGCGACAGCGGCAGGACGACGAAGAAGCAGACGACGTAGAGGACTGTCTTCGCCCCCTGCGCCTGGAGGGCGTAACTGGCGGCGATGGCGGCGAAGAACGGATTCCCGGAGTACGACGCTGCGTTCGGGTGTACGACGCTGAGCAGCGCCGCGACGACGAGCATCGCTCCGGTGAGCGTGAACACGAGCGCGAGCGTGAAAGCGGACCAGAAGTCGCGCTCGCCGCGCGCCATGTCGGAGCGGCCCGACGACCCCTCGCCCTCGACTCCCATCACGTCCATCGGCGCTCAATCTACCTGTCGGTGCGATTGGGCCGAGCCGTGCGGGCGAGCCAGCCGAATGTCGGCTGTTAGCCTGATTCCACGGGCCGCGCCGGGTCCGCAACCGACGTGCCCATGCAGCCTTCGATCACGACAGATGAATCGGTTCCGGCTGAGGCCGAGCGGGTCGGCACGCGCCGGGGCGCGGGCAGCGGACCGGTGGTGATCGAGGCGCGCAACCTCAGCAAGACCTTCCGGATCCCAGACCACAAGGTCGACACACTCAAGGAGCGGGTCTCACACCCGTTCTCCCGCGGCGGCCACCGCGAGCTGAACGCGCTGCGCGACGTCTCCTTCGACATCCACCAGGGCGAGTTCTTCGGGATCGTCGGACGGAACGGATCGGGCAAGAGCACGCTGCTGAAACTGCTGGCCAGCATCTATCGCGCCGACACCGGCCGGATCCGGATGGCGGGCCGGATGGCGCCGTTCATCGAGCTCGGCGTCGGCTTCAACCCCGAGCTCACCGCGCGCGAGAACGTCCAGCTCAACGGGGTGCTGATGGGCCTCTCCCGCCGGGAGGCGGCCCGGCGGCTCGACGCCGTGCTCGATTTCGGCGAGCTCCGCGACTACGTCGAGCTGAAGGTGAAGAACTACTCGAGCGGCATGATGGTCCGCCTCGCCTTCTCGATCATGATCCAGGCCGACGCCGACATCATGCTGATCGACGAGGTGCTCGCCGTCGGCGACGCCTCCTTCGGCCAGAAGTGCATGGACGTCTTCCACGAGCGGCGTGACGCGGGCAAGACGATCGTGCTCGTCACCCACGACATGGCCACGGTTCAGTCCATGTGCCACCGGGCGATGGTCCTCCACGACGGCGACCTCCAGTACACCGGGGACCCCGAGGACGCGGCGCTGAAGTACTACCGGCTCAACTTCGAGGGCCAGACGAACGAGGAGGGCGAGGTGTTCAAGCCCGCCGAGGGCGCCGAGGTCGACATCAACGGCCGGCTCGTGCGTGCCCGGCTGCTCGACCCGGCCGGCAACTCGGTGACGAACCTCGAGCAGGGCTCGCCGATCGCGATCGACGTCGCGATCGAGGCCGCGAAGGAGCTCCAGGACACGACGTTCGTGCTCCACGTCGTCAACGACGACCACGTCGTCGTGTTCGGCCAGTCGAGGACGCTCAAGGGCCGCCTCGCGCCCGGGCAGATCGTCTCGCTACGGGGCAAGATCGAGAACCCCCTCGTCCCGGGGCGGTACACGATCGACTGCTGGATCCGCCGTGACCGCCAGAAGGGCGACATGACCGTCCAGGGCATCCGGCTGCTCAGCTTCGTCGTGTACGGCACTGCCCCGCGCCACGGGCTGGTGATGCTCGAGTCCGACATCGAGCCGGTCGCCGAACCGCCCGGCTCCGGAGCGACGCGATGAGCGCCACCACCGGCGAGGTCGTGCTGAGGGACGTTCCGGGGCCGACGGCACTGGGCGGTGGCTGGCGCCGGTCGTTCGACCTGCTGCTGGTGATCGCGATCACCTCGTTCAAGCAGACGTACTTCGGGACCGCGCTCGGCTACGTGTGGTCGCTGGCCCGGCCGCTGATGCTGTTCGCGGTCCAGCTCGTCGTGTTCACCAAGATCTTCCGCCTCGGCCACTCGGTCCCCCACTATCCCGTGATGCTGCTGCTCAACATCGTGCTGATGGGGTTCTTCCAGGAGGCCACGATCGTCTCGGTGACCTCGATCGTGGCCCAGGAGTCGATCGTCCGCAAGACCCAGTTCCCGCGGCTGATCATCCCGCTCGCGGTCGTCCTCACGAGCCTGTTCAACCTCGGGCTGAACATGATCGTGGTGTTCGTGTTCATGCTCGTCCTCGGCGTCTCACCGCTCCTGACGTGGCTGCTGCTGCCGGTCCTGATCCTGATGTTGACGATCATCACCGTGGCGGTGTCGATGATCGTCTCCTCGCTCTACCCCCGCCTGCGGGATATCTCGATCATGTGGACGGTGTTCTCGACCGTGCTGTTCTACGCCACCCCGGTCCTCTACCCGATCCAGGCGGTGCACGGGGTCGTCCACGACATCCTCCTGCTCAACCCGCTCTCGCCGATCTTCGAGCTCGCCCGCAAGTGGATGATCCAACCGAGCGCGCCCGGACCCGCCGCCGCGGCCGGCGGCTACGCCAAGCTGCTGCTCCCGTTCGGCATCGGCCTCGCCATCTGCGCGCTCGGCGTGTTTATCTTCAATCGCGAGGCGCCGCGGATCGCCGAGGAGCTGTGAGCCGGGCGCGGGCGAGCCGCGCGAGCGCGTTGCCTCGGCGCAGCGGCTCGGTCCACCGCCAGCTCCGCGTCGCGCGGACCTCGTCGAGCCGGTTCTCGTAGTAGGCCTCGGTCGCGTCGACCTCGAGCAGCGTCGAGGCGCTGAGCAGGCGCGCCGCGCCGGCGTCGGCCTCAGCCAGTCGGGCCCGCGTCCGCCACTCCTCCTCGGTGCGCTCGGCCCCGTCCCACTTCTCCGCCATCCGCATATGGGCGTCGGCGAACGCCCCCTCGTCGGCGAGGATCTCAAGCGAGTGGTGGTGGACGACGTCGAAATCGGCGGCGAGAACCGTGCGGCCCTGGGCTCGCGCCTGGGCGCAGATGTCGAAGTCGTGGCCGTAGGCGCCGAACGCCTCGTCGAAGCGAAGGTTGCGGACCGCCCAGGGAGACAGCACGAGCAGCACGCCGTACAGCGCGTCGACCTCGCCGGTGCCGCGGGCGCCGGCACCGTCATCCGGGGCCGGCCAGGGCAGCTCGCCGCCCCCGAGCTCGGGGTAGCGGACGCGCGCCGCGATCCAGCTCAGACCGTCCCACCAGGCGATGCTCGTCGCGCCGCTGACGCCGACCGGGCCGGCGAGTGCCACCCGCTCGTCGGCCAGCGCGCGCCGGACCTTGGTGACGAACGCGGGGTCATTGATTTCCGCGTCCTCGTGGACGAGCACGAGCGCCTCAAGGTCCTCGATCGCCGCCGCCCGGTCAAGGATCAGGTTGTACGTCGCGGCGATCGACTGCGCGGTGGAGAACAGGAACAGCCGCGAGTCGGCCTCGGCGACCCGGCGCAGGCCGGGGGCGGCGCAGCGGCGGTACACGGGGTCGGAATCGATCGAGCAGCCGTAGGCGATCACGGCCGGGCACGTTACCCCAGCCGTGGGCCTGCGGGCGAGCGGTGAGCCCTAGACTCGCGCCCTTCGCACCGGCTCGCCGACGATGATCGCCTTCGCCTCCGCCATCACCTCGCCCGACGTCTACCGACGCTGTGCCGAGCCCGGGATCCGCCTCGCCGCCGAGCCCGACACCGAGGTACTCGCGCGACCGGCCCGGGGATCGATCTTCCAGAGCTACAACGCGCTGCTCGACGAGGCCGCGGGGATCGAGGGCCTCGAGGCGCTCGTCCTGCTCCATCAGGACTCGGAGATCGTCGAGGACACGTTCTGTCCGCGGCTGCGCGCGGCGCTCGCCGACCCCGAGGTCGGCGTCGTCGGCTGCGTCGGCGCGATCGGGGTGCGGAGCATTGCGTGGTGGGACGGATCGATCACGTGGGCGTCGTTCATCCACCGCTACCCGGAGCTCGGCGGTGCCGACCTCCCGTCGCTCACCTGGGGCCCGGTGCCGGCCTACGGCCAGACCGGCGAGGTCGACTCGGTCGATGGGTTCGTGCTTGCGCTGTCACCGTGGGTGGTGCGCAACGTCCGCTTCGACGAAACGCTCGGCCAGAAGCTCCACGGCTACGACTTCGACTTCTGCCTCTCGGTCCGCGCCGCCGGGCGGAAGATCGCCACGGCCGACTTCCGCGTCGTGCACCACCACTCGTTCGTGCTCGGCAACGACCTGCCGGAGTGGGCAGCGGCCCACGTCTCGGTGGCCGAGAAGTGGCAGGGCCGGCTGCCCCGTGTCGGTGACGCCCCCGGGAGCTGGCGGGAGCGCGCGCGCCGGGCCGAGGCCGAGGCCGCGACCGTCCGGGCGGAGGCGATCGGCCGTCGGCTCCGCGTCCGCGCGCTCCGCGATGCGTACGAGCGCGAGAGCGCGCTGATGACGACGTCGATCGGGTGGCGGCTGACGGCCCCGCTGCGCCGGCTCCATGCCCTGCAGCCGCGGCGGCCCGAGCGCCCGGTGCCCCGGCCGGGCGACGCGCGGGTGGTCATCGGACGGCGGCTGCGCGAACGGCGCCTGCGCAGCCAGGACCGGGGCGACCGATGATCGCCTTCGGGTCCTCGGTCACCTCACCGGACATGTTCCGGCGGTGCGCCGAGCCCGGGATCCGGCTTGCGGCCGAGCCCGACACGGCGGTGATCGCCCGCCCGGCGAGCGGCTCGATCTTCTCCGGCTACAACGCGATCCTCGACGAGGCGGCCGAGCTCGCCGACCTCGAGGCGCTCGTGCTGCTCCATCAGGACGCCGAGATCGTCGACCCTGCGTTCTGCTCCCGGCTGCGCGAGGCGCTGGCCGATCCGGACGTGGCGGTCGTCGGATGTGCCGGTGCCGTCGGCGTCCGCAGCCTCGCCTGGTGGGACGGGTCGATGACCTGGGCGTCGTTCACCCACCGCTACGAGGATCTCGGCGGCGGATACTCGCCGTCCTACACCTGGGTCCCGGAGGGCGTCCCGTCGTGGGCGGCGCTCGGCGAGGTCGACTCGGTCGACGGCTTCCTGCTCGCGTTCTCCCCCTGGGCCGTCCGCCACGTCCGCTTCGACACGTCGCTCGGGCAGATGCTCCACGGCTACGACCTCGACTACTGCCTCCAGGTGCGGGCGGCGGGACGCAAGGTGGCCACGGCCGACCTGAAGGTCGTCCACCACCATCCGATCTACGGCAGCGACCTCGTGACCTGGGCCGAGGCGCACGTGACGATCGCCGAGAAGTGGTCCGGCGTGATCCCGGGCTTCGGCGAGGCGCCCGGGGACTGGCGAGAGCGGGCCCGGCGAGCCGAGGCCGACGCCGCGATCGTCCGGGCGCGGGCGATCGGCCACCGGATGCGGGTCCAGGCGCTGGCCCGGGCCCACGATCACGAGCGCGAGGTGATGGAGACCTCGATCGGCTGGCGGCTGACCGCACCGCTGCGGCGGCTCACCGCGCTCACCGGCGGTCGGTCCGCCGGGTGAGGTGTCCGGATCGGCGAGCCGGGCCGCGACCCCCGGAAGGACGGACCATCTACACTCTCGCGTCCCGTGGCCTCCACCTCTCTCGACCTCGACCCGTATCTGCACGATCCGCTCCAGTGGGGAGCGTCGATGTCGCAGCACGCCCAGCTGATGCGGGCCTGCCTCGACGCCGTCGGCGCCAAGTCGGTGCTCGAGGTCGGCGCCTACGCCGGCGACCTGACCCGGGTGCTGGCCGACTGGGCCGCCGGCACCGGCGCTCGCGTCCTCGCCGTCGACCCCTCCCCACAGCCCGCGCTCGTCGAGCTCTCCGAGCAGCACGAGGGCGTTGAGCTCGTGCGCCAGACGAGCATTCAGGCGCTGCCCGAGGTGGAGATGCCCGACGTGGCCATCCTCGACGGCGACCACAACTACTACACGGTGTACGAGGAGCTCCGGCTGATCGGCGAGCGAGTGAGGGACAAAAAGCTCCCGCTGCTCCTGTTCCACGACGTGTGCTGGCCCCACGGCCGCCGCGACGACTACTTCGATCAGTCGCTGATCCCTGAGGAGTACCGCCATCCGATGGTCGGCGACGGCAAGGGGATCTTCCCCGGCGATCCAGGGGTTCGAGCCGACGGGCTCCCCTACCCGCGCTCGGCGGCCCACGAGGGCGGCCCGCGCAACGGCGTCCTCACCGCGATCGAGGACTTCGTCGCGGAGCACGAGGGGCTGCGCCTCGCCGTCGTACCCGCCTTCTTCGGCTTCGGCGCCGTCTGGCACGAGAATGCGAAGTTCGCCTCCGATCTGGCCACGATTCTCGATCCATGGGACCGCCACCAGCTGCTCGAGCGGCTTGAGGGCAACCGCGTCATGCACATCGCCCAGGAGCACGCCCAGCGGATCGCCGTCTGGCAGGCCGAGGAGCGCTCACGCCAGCTCGAGTCGCTGCTCCAGCGGCTGCTGCGCTCGAGCTCCTTCTCGTTGGCGGAGCGGCTCGGCCGGCTGCGGGTACGGGCCGGAATCGCGCCCGGCGACCCGCCGATCATGCGCGACGATCTGAAACGCGCGCTGAAGACCTAGCTTTCCGGCGAGAGTGGCAGTAGGGGCGCAACGAGCGGGACGCTGGTGGCCGATCGTCGCCGTCGCCCTTGCCGTCGCCCTGGGGATCGTCGCGCGGATCGCGCTGGCCCGCCAGACCCTCCTTGCGGACGAGCTCTCGACGTTCTGGATCTCAGCCGGTCGCAGCCCCGGGGGGATCTGGTCGTTGCTCGGCCATCAGTACGGCGGTGCGACACCCGAGATCTCGCCACCGCTGTACTTCCTCCTCGCCTGGCTCCCGCTGCAAATCGAGCACTCGGGCGCGATGCTGCGCCTCCCATCGCTCGTCGCCGGCGTTCTTACGATCCCGACCGTCTACCTCATCGGCCGGCGCACGATCGGGGAGGCGGGCGCGCGGATCGCCGCCGCCCTGACCGCCCTGTCTCCGTTCATGGTGTACTACTCGGCGGAGGCTCGACCGTATGCGTTGGCGATGCTGTTCGTCGCCCTCTCGACGCTCGCCCTGCTCGCCGCCCTCGACACCGGCCGCCCACGCTGGTACGTCGCCTATGGGCTGGCCTCCTGCGGGGCGATGTATGCCCACTACACCTGCGCGTTCGCGCTCGTGGGTCAGCTGGCCTGGGCCCTGTGGCGCTCACGCGACGCGTGGCGCCCTCTCCTGCTGGCCAATGTTGGTGCGATCGTCCTCTACCTGCCGTGGATCTCATCATTCCGCAGCCAGCAGAGCTCGACAACGACGGCGGAGCTGTCTGTGCTCTCGCCATTCACGCCGAACAGCGTGCTCAGCGCGGTGTCTCACTGGACGCTCGGCGACCCCATCGCGGGAGGGACGCTGTCGCTCCGAGCGATCCCCGGGTTGCTCGCCGTGGCGCTCCTGGCCGTTGCTCTGCTGACCGGCGCGACCGACAAGGTCAGGAGCCGTCGACAGCGGGGTCGGTCGAACGCGGACGACGGTCCCGAGCGCGAAGACTCCGGCGTCCGGCGGCTCGACCTGCTGATCGTCTGGGCGGTGTCGACATTCGTGGGAGAGGCCGTCGTGAGCGCCTTCAGCACCCAGATGCTCACCGCGCGGAACCTGGCGGCGTCGCTGCCGGCGCTGATTCTCTGCGTGGCCGCGCTCATCGCCGGCGCCCCCCGGGTCCGGGTCGTCGCCGCGCTGCTCGCCATGATCGCGCTCGCCATCGCTTCGGCGAGAATGCTCGATCCGGGCTATCAGCGCCCCGACTTCACCTCCATCGCGGCCTATATCGACCGCCATGCGGCGGCCACCGATCCGGTCGTCGACGAGAGCGTGTACTTCACCCCGGGCCCGCTGGACCCGATCGACACCGTCCTGCACCGCAAGCTGCTGATCCTGCGGGTGGGCGAGACACAACGATCGGTTCCGTTCGCTCGGGTTGGGCGCGTCCAGTCGCTCGCACAGGCTCTTCTCAGAGCCCGTGCAAGGCGCCCGGGGCATATCTTCGTCGCCGTCAATGGGGTCTTCCGATTCAGCCAGCCTGACGCCGACACCCTGTCACGCAACCCCCACCTCGGCCCGCCCATCTCCGGCTACCGCGAGATCACGCAATTCGCGTACCCGGGCATCGCCGGAACGGCGCTGGTCGTTTACCAGCGGCAGTGAGACGGACACTGGATCTGGTCCGCTACGTCGTGCCGACGGGCTGCGAACGTGACGGACAGCCGTCTGGCAGGAGGCGGTCGTAGGCGCCGCTCAACAGCTCCGGACTCGTGGCGGGGTCAACCAGGAGTTGCGGGTAGCGTCGTCACATGCGCGCACGCTGGGCGTACGACAGACGCAACGCCGCGCGCATGCGCCTCAGGACCTCTAGGGCCTCATAGTTGCGGCGGTTAGACCCGTATGCGAGGGAAGCCCGGTCGAACTGGGCGGCGCCAGTAGGCGCGACGCTCAAGTGCGTCTCGTCAGGCAAGAGGCCGTCATTGATCATTCCCCCCGCAGTCAGTGACCGCCACAGATCCCACACTGGGAGATGGCGCGTCATCCCGATCGAGCGGATGACCGCGTTGAGCTCCAGCACCCGCTGTTCGAGATGACCAGTCGCGCGGGGCGGAAGAGTGCTCAGGACCGGTACCACCCCGGCCGCCTCGGTCGTGCCGACGACCGCGTTCAGTTCTCTTCGGTAGACAGCGAGCGGGGTGCGAGACACGTCATTCGTCCCGATCATGACGATTGCAAAGGCGGGTTGGATCGCCTGCAACTCGCACCGCAGCACAATCGTTGTCCTCGCCGCGCAGTTACCGCTCGGCCGGTGTTCGACGTACACCACCGGGTTCCCATGGACGCGACGTCCGAGGCCCAACGACTGCCCAGCATGAAGACGGACGGGGGAGAGCCCGAAAGGGCGAAACAAGTCGGCTGCCCTCCAACCGGGCCGGGCTGAGAATCCGATCCGGACAAAGCTGTTGCTCGAGCAAGTCGTTGGAGTCGCGAAGAGGAACGGGTCGTAACCCGCCGGAAGCTGGCGGCGGGAGTAGAACGAGACCGTTCCGTGGAACTCGGCCGGCAGTCCACGGGGCACGCGGGGACAGACGAGAGGGCGCAGGAAGTGGTCGGTTGCGGTATTCGAGTCTCCGACCTTGGCAAATACGTCTTCACGGTTGCCTGACACCGCGCCCTTGATGGCGATGTGTTGGACGTGTCTGAGAACCGCCCCGGTGAGTGGCGTGAGAACGAGAGAGGACCGACGGGCGCCGGTCCGTGTTCCGGCACAACCGATCAGTGGCACCGACAAAGCCGCAAGCATCAAGAACGTGGCGGCTTTCGCCCGCCAGGGAGGGCGCCATCTCAATTCGTCATCTCCCTTCCGCGGCGGCCGGTCGTGACCGCGAGGGCCGTCTGCGGCCAAGCCGCATCGCCGGCCGCTCGATCACGTAGTAGCTCGCGGCCGCGAGCGCGCACGAGATCGCGAACGAGCTGACGAGCATCAGCGGGTAGCGGAGCGGACCGTGGGGCCCGATCACCTTGTTCAGCTCCTGGATGACCAGCGTGTGGTAGAGGTAGAAGGCGTAGGACACGAGCCCGATCCAGGCCAGGAAGCGGCCGCGAAGGATCCGCCGGGCGCTGCCGCCCGCCTCGTCGGCGAACACGCCCGGCAGCAGAACGAACATCGCCACCACGGCGAACAGGACGTGCTCGACGAGCAGCGCGCCCTGACCGAAGACGTGTGAAGCGAACTCGTGGAAGCCGATGAACACGAGCACCGCGAGCACCCAGCAGCCGCCCGGGTAGCGGGCCACGAGCCGGACGGCGGCCGGCGAGTCCGACACGCGCCGGCCCTCGAGCGTCACGCTCGCGACGGCGAGCAACATCCCGAACGCGAACCACGTGAACGTCCCCGGCAGGGTCGAGACCTTCCACACGTCGAGGAAGCTCGAGAAGTGGGCCCGCCAGGCGAGCGAGCCGGCGGCGAGCACGATCACCATCACCACGTCGCCCCGCATCGAGAATCTCCGCCCGCCGAGCCGGCCGCCCGCGAAGCTGAGCAGCGGCAGCACCGCGTAGAACGTCATCTCGATGCACAGCGTCCAGGCGACGCCGATTCCGTGGCCGAGGTTGACCGGGCTGTAGATCTGGCCGAAGGCGTAGAAGATCCACCAGTTCCCCCAGGTGACGCCCATCACGACCCCGAGGGCCACGGCGATCGTCAGCGCCGTCCAGTAGGCGGGGACGATCCGCAGCAGCCGCCGACGGGCGTATCCGGTCAGGGCCATCGTCCGTCCGTCACGGCGCGCGACGAGGAACGGCCGGTAGAGCAGGAAGCCGGAGATGAGGAAGAACACCGCCACGCCCTGATCGGCGAGTTGCACGGCGTACCCGAACAGCGTGCGGTGGTCGGCGACGCTGTAGGTGCCGGTCACGGTGTGGCCGAGGAACACGCTGAGGGCGGCGATCGCCCGCAGCGAGTCGAACAGCGGGAAGCGCGGATTACCGGACGGCGGAGTGAGGTTCGGCGCGGCCTCGATGTCCCCCGTTGCCGGGACGGCCTGGGTGGCGCTCACGACCAGGCACGACGCTGGCGCCAGCGGTTGAACTCGCGCAGCGGCTTGGTCAGGCGCCAGGATCGCGTCTCGGTCGTCGCCCGGAGCTGGCGGTCGAGATCCGTAAGACGGGCGTGGCTCGCGAGTTTGCGGGAGAACATCTGCTGGCGCACCGCCTCGCGTTCGGCCTCGGCCCGGCGGGCCCGCATCCGCCAGTCCGACGGGGCCGGCGGCACGCCGTCGATCTTGCCGTCCCACTTGCGGGTGAACTGGATGTGGGCCTCGGTCCACAGCTCGGGGACCTCGACCTGCTCGAGTCCCCGGTGATGGATCACGCGCAGATCGGCGACGACGATCCGCTTGCCGGCCTGGCGCGCCCGGAGGCAGAAGTCGAGCTCCACGCCGTGGCTGTAGATCAACCCCTCGTCGAAGCGGAGCTCGCGGACCGCCCAGGGCGAGAGCGCGAACACGAAGCCGTCGACGGTCTCGACCTCGGCGGGAGCCGGGGTCGCGTCGGCCCAGGCGAGGGCCGGTATCTCCCCGCCCCCGTGCTCGGAGTAGCGGTGGGTGACCGAGCCCCGCACCACGTCACCGTCCCACCAGGCGATCGAGCGCACCCCGGAGGCACCGAGACAGCCGACGACGGCGACCGAATCGTCGGCCAGCGCCTCGCGGACCTTGGCGCACAACTGGGGGTCCGCGATCTCGGCGTGGGGGTGGACGATCACGAGCGCCTCGAGATCCTCGTGCCGACCCGCCGCCTCGAGCAGGAGGTTATAGCTGCGGCCGAGTGTGCCCACCGAGGAGAACGGGAAGATGACCGAGTCCGGCTCCGACGCGCGCCGGATCCCCGGACCGGCGTAGGCCGCGTAGGGCTCGACCTCGGAGACGACGCAGCCGAAGGCGATCATCGGGCGCCCGCCGGCAGACGGGCATCCCGCGCGAGTGGGCGCAGGCGCCCGGTGAGCAGACGCAGCGGAGCGGTGATCCGCCACGAGATGCTCGCACGCGCCTCGTCGAGGGCGGCGGTGAGCTTCCGCTCCTGGGCCAGCAGCTCGAGCGCGTTGTCGTGATCGATCATGCGCGCCATGTCCCGTTCGGCCTCGGCCCGCAGTGCGCGCTCCTCCCAGCTGCCCGAGACCTCGCCGATCCCCGGCATCCGACCGTCCCACTTCTCGCAGATGTCGATGTGGGCCTGGATCCACGGCTCCGGATCGTCGAACGGCTGCAGCGCGTGATTGTGGATCGCCCGGAAGTCGGCGGTGAGGACCTTCCGGCCCGCTGCGCGGACCTGGAGGCAGAAGTCGAAATCGTAGCCGTGGAACTGGCCGAGTGACTCGTCGAAGCGGAGGTTCTCCACCACCCACGGGGACATCACGATCACGAACCCGTCGATCGTGTCGACCTCCCCGACGCGGGCGTACGGCGGCGCCTCGTCCCAGGCCCACGAGAACGACGGCAGATCGCCGCCCCCGTGCTCCTCGTAGCGGTGGACGAACGATGCCTGGGCCACCGACCCCTCCCACCAGCTGATCGTCCGCACCCCGATCGCGCCGACGCAGCCGACGACCCCGACGTCCGGGTCCTGGAGCACGGTGCGGATGCGGGAGGCGAAGTCCCGGTCGACGAGCTCGGCGTCCTGGTGGACGAGGACGAGCGCCTCGAGGTTGTCGAGCTTCGCCGCGCGATCCATCAGCAGGTTGTAGTTGTGGAAGATCGAGCCCTCGGAGGGGAGCGGTAGAACCACCGAATCGGGCTCGGCGGCGAGCCGGATGCCGACCTCCGCGTTGCGCGCGTAGATCTCCGGCTTGGTAATGGCGGAACCGAAGACGATCATGAGCTCAGGGCGCGCTGGGGCGGCCGTTTGAGTCTAGATGGTTGGTTCGGCGGGGGTTCTGGCGCTCCGGGCGCCGGCCACATGATCCGGCTGTCGGTCTCCGCACGGGCGGAGCGGCTCTAGGTGACGTTCCCAGGGCAACGCGCCCGTACGGCGCCCGGCTCGCGATCTCACGGGTTCATGTGGCGGTACTCGCCGACGAGCACGTCGCTGAGCCCGAGGTATTTCCGCTGCTGGACGAGCACGAAACTGCCGTCGTGCTCGATCTGCTTCGGCATCGCTGAGATGCGCTTGAAGATGCCGGGCAGGTCTTGCACGATGAACACCGGGCTGTCGCGTCGAGCGCGCTTCCACGCCTGGGCGATGGTCATCGGTTCCGTGGCCACCGACTGTTCCTTCGGGAGATAGATCGCGGTCACCTGGGCGAGCGGCCCGCTCGTGATCGGAAGGAAGAACTGTTGAATCACCGGGGCGCTGTTGGCTGAGTGGACATCGATGAAGTGCGCGGCTGAGCGGTACGCGCTTCGGCGGTTCGCCGGCTGAACGGTCAGCCACGCACCGAGGGCCATCACCGCCAGCACAGTCGCGGTCAGGACCGGCGCCGCCCGGCGCGCGGAGACCAGCAGGTAGGCGATGAGGATTAGCGAGATCGCGAAGGACGCGCTCAGGTTCCGGGCGATCATGAAACTCTCGCCGGGTCGAGCGCTCATGAGGGCGACTCCGATCGGACTGGCGATCGCGAGCGCACCGGCGAGTAACAGGCTGGAGCTTGGGCGTGTCCAGGACTGCCAGGCCCGCGCCCCGGCCAGGATCACGGCGAAGACGACGGCTGCGAGCGCGAGGACCAACGGAACGGTCCCCGGCACCTGGGTCAGCGGAACGAACGGATGACCAACCAACTCGTGGAGATTGATCGAGACCAGCAGATTTAACGACGCCGGGACGAGCTGCGCGAGGCGACGGCCCTCGTCTGCGCTGTGGCTCTGTTGCACGAGGAACGATGGCAGCCAGGGAACGTATGCCAGGAGGATCAGGCCGTGGACCGCGATGAGCGTCTTCAGACGATCGCGATGGAGCCAGAGCGCCCACACCGCCTGGACTCCGACGACGAAGATGGCGATGTAATGGCTGTAGATCGCCGCCACGGCGGCGATGACGTAGACCGCCCACCACCGGCGGCGGCCGGTATCCAGCGCTCGGAGGAGGCAGAGCGTCGAGAGCGCCGAGAACAGCGCGACGGCGGCATAGGACCGGTCTTCGACTCCGTAGAAGATCGCGAACGGGCTGAGGGCAACCAGCGCAGCGGCGACCAGCCCGGCGGCACGGCCGGCGATCCGTTGGCCAAGCGCGTACGTCACGGGAACGAGCGCGACCCCGCAGGTGAGTGATGGGAGTCGGATCCACAACGTCGGGTCGCCGAGACGGCTCGTGAACCAATCGAGAACAAAGACGAGCGGTGGGGTCTTCTCCGTGGTCCGGACGAGGTGCAAGGCCTGTCCTAGGCTCCGACCGTGAACGATGTTGAACATGTACAGCTCGTCGCCCTGGAGACTGTCCCGGAAGGTGACGAGCCGGAGAATGAGCGCGATGGCGGTAAGCAGGCCGACGAGCGTCCAGGCGGCACGCGCGGGCTCCGCCGCGACGAGCGGGCGAGGGAGACCGAAGCGCCAGTCAGACGGTCGGGCGGCGGCGAACCCGCTCATCGTCCAGCGCTCATCGGACCAGGCTGAACACCGGATCTGCGGATCTTTGACTCCTCGAGATTTCGACGCGGTCGCCCTGCCCTCCCAGGGGCCTATCCGCGATCGGTTCCTAACGTTCAGCTCAAGATTACTTTATCCGGGCAACGGGGACGGAAGGGGTGTTCACATCCCCGGTTGAGCAGAGAGTCCCGTCAACGGCTCAGCCGAAGCCAGCCCGGCGGGCGTGGCCTCGCTGGCGGGCGCGACGGCCTCGCGCTCCGCGTCGTCGTCGAACCCGATCAGCGCGGCGAGCAGCACCAGCGCGGCCAGGGTCACGGCCGGCATCTCCCAGTCCCAGTCGAGCGGGGCGTGGAGGGCGTAGGTGACGAGCACCGCGATCGCCCCCGCGGTGAGCGGCGGCGAGCGGCGGTGGGCGCGGACGGCGACGAGGGCCCCGCCGACGACGAACACGGCGAGCAGTCCGGCTCCGACCAACCCGAGTTCGGCCAGCGTCTGGAGCGGCAGCGAGTGGGCGTCAGCCGCGAACTCGTTGACCTTGCGGTCACGCAGCCAGTACACCGCCCACCCGCCGGCTCCGACCCCGTGGAGAGGTTCGTCGCGGAACGCCTTCATCGCCACGCTCCAGTACGCGTAGCGGTTGCTCTCCAGCGACGTCAGCCGGCTCGCATGTGCACCGGTCGCCTTCGGGGGTTTCTCCTTGGCCCCGGCGACGATTGCGAACGCCAGGCCGGCGACGATCAGCCCGAGCGCGATCAGCGGCGCGCGGCGGGGGAGCCGCACCTCACCGGGGTGCTCCTCGCGGGTGAGCCACCACTGGACCGCGGCGGCGAGCGCGGCCATGAGCACGAGCAGGCCGAGGACAATCGCTCCATCCTGCTCCCGGGCGGACAGCGTTCCATCGAGCGCGGTGACGCCCGGGAACGGGGCGCCGGCGACCGCTCCGAGCACCGCCGCGACAAGGGCCACGGCGCCGCTGCGCCACTGGTCGCGGGTCGGGCACAGCACGGCGAGGGCGATCAGACCGGCGAGTGCCGCGAACAGCGCCCCGCGTGAGAACGTCACGTAGAGGCCGAGGCCGAGCGGCACGGCGGCAACGGTCGCGGCGAGCCGCACCCCGCGGACCCGCGCGGAATCCCCGGCGACGCGGACCGCGAGCACCAGCCCGATCGCGGCGAGCTCGCCCATCGCGTTCCAGTACGTCAGCGGCTGATCGAGCCGGCTGAGCGCGCTCGTGGAGCGCTGGAAGGAGAGGAGGCCCGGGAGGAACCGCTCGGAGAGGCCGTAGGTGACGACGACCGCGGCGCCGCCTCCGATCGCGAGCTCGGCCGCCCGCAGCCCCGAGCGTCCGCGCAGCAGCGCCACCCCAGCGAGCAGGCCGCCGAGGTACAGCATCGGGATCTGGCCCGCGTGGTACGCGTTGCCGGCGATCGGCGCCCACGTGGTCGACAGCAGCGTCCACACCGCGAGCAGCCCGAGCCCGATCAGGGTCGCGCGTGCGGCGGCCGAGCGCGGGAGCGGAGCCGGCGCGGCGCACAGCGCGATGAAGAACAGCGCCCAGGCGATCGCGCCCGCCCAGGCGCGCGACTCATCGAAATAGCCGCCGCTGAAGAACGACAGGATGGTGGGGCCGGCGAGCAGGGCAGCGCGAGCGCCCCAGAGCAACCGCACGCGCATCTGCGCTCAGCGTCGTCCGCGCGCGGAACCGACCACTAGCGTCGTCCGCTCCCAGCGAGCGTCATCAGGCGCGTCGACGACAGCGGCTGGCGCGTCACGGGTGGCCGCGGTGGCGCACTGTCGACGGCCGCCACCTCATCAAGCATCCCGCGGCGGAAGCTGGGAATGTCGAATCGCGCCGCGCTGCGCACACACTCGAGCGGGTCGACGGCCTCGTCGTCGAACTCGGCCACCGCGCGGGCGAGATGGTCGGGCCCGCCGGACCAGAAGCATCCGGTCTGTCCATCGAGGATCGTCTCCAGCGCGCCGCCTCCGCGCCGGGCGATGACCGGGCGGCCGGAGGCCTGGCTCTCGACGGCGGCGATCCCGAACTCCTCGACCGAGGTGTTGATGAGCGCGCGGGCGCCGGACATGATCGCGGCCACATCCGCATCGGTGGCGCGGCCGGTGAAGCTGATCGTCGGTCCGGCGAGGCGGCGCAGCGTGCGGAACGCGGGTCCGTCGCCGACGACGACGAGCGGTCGGCGGAGCCGGTTGAAGGCCTCGATCGCCACGTCGAGCTGCTTGTGCGGCATCAGCTCGGCGACGGTGACGTAGTAGTCGCGCACCGGGCCGGGCCCGAACCGTCCGGTGTCGACGGGCGGGTGAACGATCCGTGAGTCCCGGCCGAAGTACGAACGGATCCGGTCCTGGGTCACGCGAGAGTTCGCGATGTACCGGTCGGTGCGGCGCGCGGCGACGTAGTCCCACTCGCGCCAGCGGGCGAACGCCTCACGCAGGAACGCCCGGGCGAGCGGGTTGCGACGGCTGGTGATCGTCGCCTCGCGATCATTCCACGCATAGCGGAAGGGGTTGTGGCAGTAGCTGACGTGGGCCGTTCGCTCATCGCACAGAACCCCGTGGGCCCACGCCGACGAGCTCGACAGGACGAGGTCGTAGCCGGAGAAGTCGAACGACTCGATCGCCGTGGGATAGAGCGGGAACAGCACGCGGAAGTTCCGGGCCGAGGGGCGCAGCCGCTGGAGGAACGAGGTGTGGATCCGCCGGCCGGCGAACCGGCCCTCGGTGCCCTCCTCGTCGTAGACCGCGGTGAACACGTCGGCGTCGGGCCAGATGCGGCAGAGCTCCAGGAACACACGCTCGCCTCCTCGAAGATCGAGGAGGAAGTCATGCACCAGGGCCACCCGAGGACGCGCCGCGGAGAGGTGTCCGTTCACTCTCACAGGACCGGATTCTATGTGTTGTCGCCGTACACGCAAATGGACAATGGTCTAAATCGCCTTCCGGGTTGTGTTCCGGCCGTGAACCGGATCCTCTCTGACCATGACAGATGGGCGAGCTGGGCCGTCGCACTCAAAAAAGCTGCAATACAGCCATCCCGTCCGGATCACCGGATCAACCATCTACGCTGCCCGCCCGATGCCCTCCGTGCTGTTCGTCAGCTACTCAGGCAGCTTCGGCGGCGCCGAGCAGATCCTGCTCGACGTCGCCGCGGGGGTCGGACCACGCGCGGTGATCGCGAGCCCCCCGGGTGCGCTCGCCGAGCGTGCCGGTTCCGCGGGCCTCCGGACGTTCATGCTCCGCGCCCGGAGCCTCGAGCTGCGCGGCGGTCCTGCGGTCCGCGCGGCGGCGCTCCGCGATCTCGCCGCCCACGGCCGGGAGGCCCACCGCCTCGCCGCCGACCTCGCGTCCGAGCTCGTCGTGCTGTGGAACATGCGAACGTTGCTCGGATGGACGCTCGGCGGCGCCCCCGGACGGCGCCGCAGTGGAGCGGCGGGGACGCCGGTCGTCTTCCAGCACAACGACCTGCTCCCCGGCGCCACGATCGGCCGGGCCGTGCGCCGGGCCGCCGGGCGGGTCGACCTCACGATCGCGCTCTCCCACGCGATCGCCGCCGACCTCGCCCCCGACGGACCGCTCGCGGCGCCGGTCGCCGTTGTCCACCCGGGAGTCGATCTCGACCGTTTCGCCCCGGCCGCCGAGGCGCCACTTCCGGAGGATCCGGTCGTGCTCGTGGCCGGCGCGCTCGTGGCGTGGAAGCGGCCGGACATCGCGCTCGATGCCCTCGCGGCGGCGCGGGCGCGGCTGCCCGGCCTGCGGCTGCGCCTCGCCGGCGGCGCGCTCGGCCCCGAGGGCGAGCGGCTTCGCGCGGAGCTCGCCGCCCGAGCCCGGGAGCTCGGCGTGGTCGACGCCGTCGAGTTCCTCGGGCCGGTGGGCGACATGCCGGCGGAGCTCGCCCGGGCGACGTGTCTGCTCCACACCGCTCCGCATGAGCCGTTCGGCCTGGCAATCGTCGAGGCGCTCGCCGCCGGCCGGCCGGCGGTCGTCCCCGATGCCGCCGGGCCGGCGGAGATCGTCGATCAGGAGTGCGGGCGACGCTATCCGGCGGGCGATGCGCCCGCCGCCGCCGCGGCGCTCGTCGAGGTCGCGGGGTCGCGCGAGCTCGCGGCCGAGCTCGGCGCCGAGGGACGCGTACGGGCCCGTGCGGCGTTCGGGCTGGCGGGCACCCAGGCGCGGTGGCGGCAGGCGGTGGGTGCCGTGGCCCCGTCGGTGTTCGGGCCTGGGGACGAGCGTCCGGATCCGGTCCGCCGGGCCGCCGGACGGCTGGCCATCGTCACCGTCACCCACAACTCGGCCGGCGACCTCACACGGCTGCTGGCGTCCGCCGCGCGAGAGCTCCCCGAGGCCCGCGTGATCGTCGTCGACTCGGGATCCACCGACGGCTCGGTGGACGTCGCGCGCGCGGCCGGTGTCGAGGTGCTCGAGCTCGGCGAGAACGTCGGCTTCGGGGTGGCCAACAATCGCGGGGTGGCGACCGTGGCCGAACCAGTGACCGCGCTGCTCAACCCCGACGTCGAGCTGCTCGACAGCTCGCTCGCGGAGCTCGCCGAGGCCGCACTCACCGGGACGGACCGGCTGCTCGCCCCGCTCGTCCTCAACGGCGACGGGTCGCGGCAGGACACCGTGCATCCGCGCCCGGCGTCGGCTGCCGAGCTGCTCGCCGCGCTCGTGCCGCCCGCCGCGCTCCCCGGCCGGCTCGGCGTCCGTCTCGCGCCGTGGCGTGCCCGCCGGCGCCGGGCCCGTCGGCTGGGCGGTGGGGTGCGCGGTCCTCGCGCAGGACCGAGACGCTCCGCGCCCTGGGTCCGTTCGACGAGCGGATCTTCCTCTACGGTGAGGACATGGATCTCGGCCTGAGGGCCGCTGACCGGGGAGTGCAGTACCTGGTTCTGCCCGGACTCGCGAGTGCTGCACCACCGCGCGACGAGCTCCGAGCGAGCGTTCGGCGGCGAGGCCGTTCGAGCGTCTTGCAGCGCCCGGCATGCCGTGCTGCGCCGGCGGCGGGGGGCCCGGGGTCGCGGCCGTTGATCTGGCCGCGCAGGCGATCACCTTCGGTTCCCGGGCGCGCTCAAACGTGCGCTCGGGCGGTCCGGCCGACCGCGAGCTCCGCCAGCTGCGAGCCGCTGCGGACCGCTGGGCAGGAGCGGCCTGATGGACGAGCCCGATCGCAACTGGCGGGTGATCGCGCGCGTGCTCGGCGCGATCCTGGTCAGCGCCGGCGTCCTGATCGTCGCCGGCATCAACCAGGGCGGCGGACGGGTCACGACTACCGGGACGACGACTCCTCCGGGACCGCGACCCAGCCCGCCGGCAGCCTGACCCAGCCCGGTCTTCACACCCGGTCCGCCGGCGCCTGTCCGCGCCCGCCACCGCCGTCGCTCGGGGTGAACGTCAACCACGTGTTCAACGAAAGCACTTCAGTCCGGCGGCGATCGACGCGCAGCTCCGCGCGCTGCGCGCCGAGGGCGTGACCGACGCCCGCGCGGACGCGTTCTGGGAGGCGACGGAGCCCACCGCCCCGGTCAACGGCGTCCACGCCTGGCACTGGGCCTTCGACGACAAGGTCGCCGACGGCGCTCGCACGGCACGGGATCCGCTGGCTGCCGATCATCGACTACTCCGCGCCATGGGCCGAGTCGGTCCCCGGGCCAGGACCACTCTGGGCCCAGCTCCGCCGCCGCCTACGCGGCCTACGCCGGGCGCGTTCGCCGCCCGCTACGGCGCGACGGGCACGTTCTGGCAGGCGCACCCCGAGCTGCCACGCCTGCCGGTGCAGGTGCTGGAGATCTGGAACGAGCCTGACGGCGCCTTCTGGCGCCCCGTCGCCGACCCGGCCGGCTACGCGAACATGTACGCCGCCGCCCGGCTCGCAGGCCAAGACCGGCCGACCCGTCCATCCGCGTGATCATCGGCGGCCTCGATGACCCCAACACGTTCGTGCCGCGGTGCTGCGCGCCCGGCCGGACCTCAAGGGCCACATCGACGGCGTCGGGATCCATCCCTACGGGCCGAACCCGCACGACGATCATCCACCAGATGCACTCCAACCGCTCGGTGCTCGACTTCTAGCCGGGCTGAGCGGGGTGCCGATCTACATCACCGAGTTCGGCTGGACGACCAAGCCGGCCGGCGCCGAGAACTACCTCCCGGAGACGCAGCGGCCGGGGTACATCCAGACCACGCTCGACGGCCTCGCCCACACCGACTGCACGATCGCCTCGGTGCTCTTCTACACCTGGGTCACCGCGCAGCGCAACCCCGCCGACCGAGAGGACTGGTTCGGCGTCCACCCGCCGCAGGGCGGCACGACGCCGGACGACGCGCGCGCTCACCGCCGGGCTGCCGCGGCCCGGGCCCAGCGGGCGGCGACGAGGACGTGCTTCGGAATCTGAGGTTGTGCCGCGTCGGCGTCGCGGCACCTTCGGGCAACGGGTGCTCGGTCGGGTTGGCTGGGGAGGTGGGCCGGCCGGGGTGGTGGCACCCTGTCGCGCGGCACATCCTGGAAAGCGACCTCGGTCACGATCGTGGTTGACAGGATCTTCCGCGCCGGGCGGAGGAAGCTGACATCCGTGGCCCGAACCGCCGCCATTTCCAGGATCTTCCGCGGCACAACACGACGCGCCCGCCGCGCTCGCCGACGCGTGCCGCACCAGGCCGCCCCACACGGCTCAACACGCCACGCACGGCCCGGGCCGTCACCGTTGTCGCACCAGACCGCACTGCCACCTCTCCCCAGCCGGGGGTTCGCCGCGCAACGCCGGGTTCAGGCCCCGACGAAGCGCCGGGCCGCGCCCCTACGCCCCGAGCACCCGCCCGATCGCCCCGTCGGTGAGCCGGGCCGTCCGCTCCCACGAGAACTCCGTCCGCGCGGGCGAGCCCTGCCGCCCGAAGGCGGGCGCCGACAGCCGAGTCGATCACCGCGCGACGGAGCGCGGCGGCGATCGCGGCGGGATCCGTCGGGTCGACGAGCAGCGCCGCGTCGCCGCAGGTGTCGGGCAGCGCGCCGGCCGCGGCGGCGACGACCGGCGTGCCGGCGGCCATCGCCTCCAGGCACGGCAGGCCGAACCCCTCGTGCAGCGAGGGCATCACGAACGCGCTCGCGCCGGCGTACAGCGCGGGGAGGTCCTCCTCGGCGACGTACCCGAGCCGGCGGACCACCGGCCCGGACCTCAGCCCGCATGTAGCCGCGGTCCGAACCCGCGAGCACCACCTCGAGGCCCGTCGCCGGCCAGCTCGCGCCGCGACCGGCCCGAGGACGGCGAGGTTCTTCCGCGCCGAGGCCGTCCCGAGCGCGAGCACGTAGGGGCGCTCCAGTGACAGTCGAGCTGCGTACGTCGGCGGTTGGCACGTCGGCGCGGAATCGCCCGTCCACGCCTCCGGGAGCCAGCGCGACCTGACCGGCGTCGATCCCGAGCAGCTCCGCGAGCTCGGAGCGCGAGAACTCCGACACCGTGAGCACGAGCGCGCGCCCGCCGGGCGATCGCCGGGAGCATCGCCCGCTGGTAGGCGACGTACAGCGACGGAGTACGCCTCGGGGTGGCGCAGCGCGGCGACGTCGTGGATCACGACCGCGTTGCGCCGCGAGGCGGCGGGCGCGAGGTTCGCCGGCGAGTAGATGAGCGCCCGCCGCCGGGTGCGGAGCGGCAGCACGAACTGCTCCCAGGCGTGCCCGGCGCGGTGGGCGAAGCGCCGGGGCGGGCGGATCACCGTGTACCGCTCCGGGGCCAGCGCCGGCAGTCGAGCAGCCATCTCCCGCGCGTAGCGCTCGACGCCGCCGATCTCGGCGCGCACGGCGGCGCGGGCGTTGATGGCCACGCCGGACTGCAGCCGTCGGGGGGAATCGACGGCCGCTCAAAGTTGGTCGGGTGATTCAGCCGCGCTCGCGGGAGATGCGGCGACGAACCGCGTAGCCCGCACCGAGCATGCCGACGCCGACGAACGCGACCAGACCGGCGTCGATCCCGGTGTACGGGAGCGACCGGCCACCGGCGGTGGTCCGCGGCCGTGCCCGACCCGGACGCCGCCGTCGTCGAGACCGTCGAGGTCGCGGCGACCGCGCTCGGGCTACCGCTGCTGCCGCTCGAGGCCGCGCCGGACCCGGCGCTGCTGCCCGAGCCGGAGCTGGAGCCAGAGCCGGAGCTGCTCGATCCGCCGCCTCCACCACCCGAATGCGTGGTGGAACCGGAGCTGCATCCGGCCAGCGGATCGCAGTACTGCTGGTCGCCTGCGCCGGTCGCCAGGGCGGCGGCCGGGCTCATCAGTGTCGCGGTGAGCGAGGTGGTGAGAATCAGCTTGCGTAGCTTCGACATCGGGGCGAGTATGACAAACGCGACCCGACCCCTGCGGACGCTCCCCCTGCCACCGGCCGTCCCGGGGCCCCGGCGCGTGCGGTGGCGGGCCGCTCGCAAAGCTCCGTTTTGCAGGATTCTTTGCAAAGGCAGGAACGGCGGGCGCGCGGTGTTACGGTGGCTTTCGGCCGTCGCGGAAAACGCGGTGGCGGCGGCCCTTCGCGGTCGCGCTCGTCCTCCTCCCTCGCCCCCCTCGATCGTGTCTGCATCCGCACGCCCTCACCCGTCCACGTCCCGACGCCGGCCGCTCCCGCGCCCCACGGCGCGCCCGGCGGACCCTCGCCGCGACCGCCGCCGGTCTGGGGATCATCGCCGCCGGCCTCACGCCGACGAGCGCCGGGGACCTCCAGAGCCGGATCGACGCCAGCCGCTCGGCGGTCGACTCGCTGCGCGGACAGGTCGCGACCGAGAGCGCGAACATCGCCAGCACCGCGGGCGGGCTCGCCGCGGCCCAGGGGCGGCTCGACAACCTCCAGAACCAGTTGAGCGCCCGTGAGGCCCAGCTGAACCAGACCCAGCACGCCCTCGTCGCGGCGCGCGACCACCTGCTCGCGCTGGAGAACCGGCTGCAGGCCGCCTCACAGGCCCTGTCGGCGAACCTCGTCGCAGAGCTACGAGGGCAGCCGCCCGGACATCGTCAACGTGATCCTGGACTCGCACGGCTTCACCGACCTGCTGGAGCAGATCCAGTTCCTCCAGCGGATCGGCCACCAGGACGCCGCGATCGTGTCGAGCACCCGTATCGCCCGGGCCGCGGTCGCCCGCCAGGCGACAGCGCTGGCCGGACTCGAGGCCCGCGACCGGACGCTCACCGAGCAGGTGCTCTCCCAGCGCAACAGCGTGGCGGCGCTCCACGACGCCCTGCTGCGGCGCGAGATCGCTCAGGAGAGCACCCGCTCCCGCGACAGCTCCAAGCTCCACAGCCTGCGCGGACAGCTGAGCACGCTCGAGGCGCGCGCCGCGGCGGAGGCCCGCAAGGCCGCTGCCGCCGCGGCGGGCTCGGCGGCCGCTCCGGTCGGCGGGATCGCGGTGAACACCGGCGGCATGGCCCAGCCGTCGGCTGGAGCCCCGGCCGCGGTCGCGCAGGTGATCGCCGCCGGCAACGCGATCGCCACCCTCCCCTACGTGTGGGGCGGCGGCCACGGCTCCTTCCACGACAGCGGCTACGACTGCTCGGGCTCGGTGTCCTACGCGCTGGCCGCCGCCGGCCTGCTCAGCTCACCGCTCGACTCGACCGGGTTCGAGAGCTGGGGCGACGCCGGTCCCGGCCGCTGGATCACGGTGTACGCGAACGCGGGCCACGCGTTCATGGTCGTCGACGGTTGGCGCTTCGACACCGTCGCGCTCGCCGAGGGCGGCACCCGCTGGACGCAGTCGATGACCGACACCTCGGCCTTCGTCGCCCGCCACCCGCCGGGTCTGTAGGCGGCCCAGCCTACCTCAGCGGGTGCACGAGCCGGCCGCCGGGCAGCGTGCGCGGCACGTCGGCCTTCGTGGCCAGGAACCGCGTGCCGGACAGCGGGATCGTCCCGAAGTCGATCGTGAACGCTGTGCCCTTGGAGCCGAGCCGTGACGGGGACGCGGTGCCGATGCCCGGGCCGACCCCGCTGTAGGTCACGTACCGACGGCTGCCGGGATTGAGGAAGATCTCCGTCGTCCCCCAGCGGGAGTCGGCGATCGACCCGGTGTGCGAACCGGAGCGGGCCGAGGCGAACGCGAACGTCGCCGAGCCGAAGTCGGCGAGCGGCAGCGTCTGGCAGCTCGTGTCGCTCGAGCACTCCGACGGCGCCTCGGCGATCCACTCGGCCGAGGTGGTGTCGATGTCCGAGGCGCGGAAGTTGCGCTGGAAGACGCGTGTGGCGGGTCGTGTCCTTGAGGGCCATCCCGACGGTGTGGCCGTTGACGGAGACGATCGCGACCATCGCGTCGCCGGGCCGGACCCGCATCGAGAGCTTGACCGACGGCGCCGGGACGAGCTCGTACCAGGCGCTCGAGGCAGACCGACCCGGAGCTCGTGCAGTCGACCTCGGTGCCGATCTGCTCGAGCGCGTTCGAGGTCTCCGAGAAGCCGCCGATCCCGACCCAGAACGCCGAGTAGGTCGGGTTGTGCGCGCACGCACCGAGCGGTCGGCTGGCGCCACGCGCCGACGACGCGGGTGAAGCGGACGCGGTTGCGATGGATCGCGTAGCCCGACCAGTTGGTCGAGGTCCCGGTGTCGGCCATCGCCGCAGCCGGGACGGCGAGGGCCGACGCGGCGGTGGCGAGCAGGAGATGGAGGACGTGGCGGCGCATCGTGGTGGCGTCGCACTGATCCTACGTGACCTGAAGCGGTGCGATCACCGCTGTGCTGCCTGCCGGATGGCGCCCAGCGCGCCCCGCGCAGTCGAGCAGGCCGGTCGAGGACCGAGGCGGTCACCGACCGGCACACCCGGGCGGCGACGCCGAGCGCCGTCGTCGAGCCCTGGCGGGTGTCGCCGGGCAGGCGCGCCGCCGGCCCCGTCGCTGGTCATGATCCAGCGCAACCGGCCCGAGGCGACCTCGTCGGCGAGCCACGCCACGCTCACCGTGCTCTCCCGGCCGGAGAACCCGCCGAGGCCGGCGACGTCGGCGTTCTGGTCGATGATCGCCGCCGCCGCGCTGCTCTGGGACTCGACGCCGATCGTTCCGCCGCCGTGAGCGCGGGCGTACGCGATCGCCGTGCGCAGCGCCGTGCTGTCGCCGCCGAACGCGCCGCCGCCGGGACCACCTGCGCCGCCGCCGCCCGGACCGGCGGAACGCGCCGCGCGAGGCGGCGCCGAGCCGCACGGCCCGGGAGGGCCGGGGAAGCCGGCCGCGGGACCGAAACCGGCGGGCGGCGCCGAAGCCGGCCGCGGGCTGCCCGCTCGCGGTCGGCGCACCGCCGCCCGGGAAGCCCGCCGACCGAAACTGGAACCGGCGCATCCCGGAGCCGCCCGGCCCACCGAGACCACCACCGGCCGAGGCCGGGCCGCCCGCGGGGAACGTCGCGCTGGTGGCGTGGCCGAGCGTCTCGGACGCCCAGGCCGCGGGCGCGGCGAGCAGCGCGGCGAGCGCAGCGAGCAGCGCCACGGTTCGCAGCCGCGGCGAGCGCAGCACCAGCCACAGGCCGACCCGGCCACCACCGCCCGCGATCGCCAGCGGCGTCGCCCAGGCCGAGCCGGCCGTCGATCCCGCCGAGCACGACGAGCTCTGTGGCCCCACCCGCGATCAGCGCCGCCGGCAGCCCACAGCCGCCACCAGCGCGGGGCGCCGGCATCGCGGGTGAGGGCGATCATCTGACCGACCCCGCCGCCGATCAGGGCGGCGGTGAACGGCGCGAGCAGGGAGACGTAGTACGGATGGAAGATGCCGCTGGCGAAGCTGAACACCACCGCGGTGGTGAGCGAACGCGCCGCCGACGACGATCAGCCAGCCGGTGCGCGGATCGCGCCGGCGCAGCCGGGTGAGGACGAGCAGCCGAGGCCGGCGACGAGCGCGAAGCCGAGCAGCCAGCCGGCCTGGTCGCCGAGTCCCGACTGGAGCAGCCGGCCGGGACCGGTCGCGCCGCCGAACATGCTGCCGCCCGGGCCGCCGCCGCCGCCGGGGCGACCGAAGCCCGAGCCCCCGCCGGGGCGGAGCCACCAGGGCGCGCGCAGCCGAAACCGCCACCGCCGCCGAAACGCCAGCGCCCGGGCCGCCGACCTGGCCGGCGACCCGGCCGAGGCCGTTGTAGCCGAAGATCAGCGACCACACGCTGTTGTCCGAGGTGCCGGAGATCCAGGGCCGGTCGGCGGCGGGCGTGAGCGTGACGAGCAGCGGCCACGCCCCGCCGACGAGCAGCATCGCCAGTCCGCCCCACAGCAGCTGCACGGTCGCCCGCCAGCGGCTGCGGCGGCCGGAGCGCGGGGATGATCCGCATCCAGAGCCAGGCCAGGGCGAGGCCGGGCACGACGAACAGCGCGACGCCCATCTTCGTCTCGAAGCCGAGCCCGACGGCGACGCCGCACACCACGAGCCAGCGGGTCCGGCCGGTGTCGAGCGCCCGCAGGCCGGCCCACAGGGCGGCGACCGAGCACAGCAGCAGCAGCTCGTCGGGGTTGTTGTGGCGGGAGACCGCGACGACGACCGGGGTGGTGGCCAGCGACGAGCCCGGCGACGGCGCCGGCCGACGCGGCCGAAGCGGCGGCGGACGAGGTCGTAGAGCAGGCCGACGGCGACCACGCCCATCAGTGCCTGCGGGACGAGGAGGCTGAGCGGGTGGACCCCGAACACGCGCGCCGACAGCGCCTGGACCCACAGGCTGAGCGGCGGCTTGTCGACGGTCATCAGCCCGCTGTGGTCGAGCGAGATGAAGAGGAAGTTGTGCCAGCTCGTGCGTCATCGAGCGGACGGCGGCGCTGTAGTACGTGTTCGCCCAGCCGTTGATCGAGAGCCCCCACAGGTTGAGCACCGCGGTGACGCCGAGCAGGCCGATCAGCTCGGGCGGACCGGGCAGCCGCAGCGAGCGCAGGCGGCGGCGCGCGGACGGGAGCGGAGCCGACCGAGGGCGGCCCGGGGCGTGGTATCGAGGCTCATCGGATCGCGTACGAACGAGGACCCCCTCGGACGGGGCCCGGGTGCTCAGAGGTTCGGGTCACGGCTGGCCGGGGGTGCGGTGCGTCTCGGCGTAGAAGCCCACGGCGAGCATCGCGCCGGCGGCGGCGACGGTGAGGCCGGTGAGCGTACGGGTGAGGAACTTCATCGCGATCTCCTTGGGGGGCGGAACTCAGTGGATGAGAGCTTCCTTAGTGGCGTGAAGGCGGTCGAAGACGTCGCTAAGAGCAATGTATGAGCGTCCGCGGTGACGGCCGGGCGGCACGACCTCCGCTCGGGGCGAGACCTCTGGTGGGACCGAGCGTCCTGCGGGCAGCACTTGAGTAGGTACCCCAATGTGACGGTTTTCCAGGAGACACTGACATGAGCCAGAACAGCTTCGACGCCCGGGACCGCCTGTCGGTCGGCGACCGCTCCTACGAGATCTATCCGCCTCGACGCACTCCAGGCCAAGTTCGACGTCGCCCGCCTGCCGTTCTCGCTCAAGATCCTGCTCGAGAACCTGCTCCGCAACGAGGACGGGGAGGCGATCCGCGCGCCAGGACATCGAGGCGCTCGCCGGCGTGGGACGCCAAGGCCGAGCCGAGCAAGGAGATCTCGTTCACCCCGGCCCGCGTCGTGATGCAGGACTTCACCGGCGTCCCCGCGATCGTCGATCTCGCGGCGATGCGCGACGCGATCACCTCGATGGGCGGCGACGCGACGAAGATCAACCCGCTCGTTCCGGCCGAGCTCGTGATCGACCACTCGGTCCAGGTCGACGCGTTCGGAACCCGCGACGCCTTCGCCCGCAACGCCGAGCTGGAGTTCGAGCGCAACCAGGAGCGGTACGCCTTCCTGCGCTGGGGCCAGGAGGCGTTCCAGAACTTCGCCGTCGTGCCGCCGGACACCGGCATCGTGCACCAGGTCAACCTCGAGTACCTCGCCCGCGTCGTGTTCGTCGACGAGGAGCAGGGCGTCGCGTACCCCGACACGCTCGTCGGCACCGACTCGCACACGACGATGATCAACGGCCTCGGCGTGCTCGGCTGGGGCGTCGGCGGGATCGAGGCCGAGGCGGCGATGCTCGGCCAGCCGATGTCGATGCTGATCCCGCAGGTGATCGGCTTCAAGCTCTCCGGCGAGCTCCCGGAGGGCGCGACCGCGACCGACCTCGTGCTCACCGTCACCGAGCTGCTCCGCCGCCACGGCGTGGTCGGCAAGTTCGTCGAGTTCTACGGCGCCGGGCTGGCCAACCTCCCGCTCGCCGATCGGGCGACGATCGGCAACATGTCGCCCGAGTTCGGCTCGACGTGCGCGATCTTCCCGATCGACGCCGAGACGATCAACTACCTGCGGTTCTCCGGCCGACCCGCGGAGCTGATCGAGCTCGTCGAGGCCTACGCCCGCGAGCAGGGCCTGTGGCACGACGAGGACTCCGAGGAGCCGACGTTCTCCGAGACGCTCGAGCTCGACCTGTCCGAGGTCGTGCCGAGCATCGCCGGGCCCAAGCGGCCGCAGGATCGCGTCTCGCTCACCGAATCAAAGGGCGCGTTCCGGATGGCGCTCGAGGGCTTCCTCCCCGAGGACTCCGAGGAGGACGAGGCGATCGACGAGAGCTTCCCGGCGAGCGACCCGGTGTCCACCCACGCACGCCAACGGCGCCGGCCACGAGCCCGGCGGGGGCACCGGAGGGGCCCAGGTCGCCGAGCGCGAGAGCACCCGCACCCCGGTGACGCTCGCCGACGGGACCGACACCGAGCTTGATCACGGCCACGTCGTGATCGCCGCGATCACGAGCTGCACGAACACCTCGAACCCGTCGGTGATGCTCGGCGCGGGGATCCTGGCCCGCAACGCCGTGCAGCGCGGACTGACCGTGAAGCCGTGGGTGAAGACATCGCTCGCGCCCGGCTCGAAGGTGGTGACCGAGTACCTCGACCGCGCGGGGCTCACCGAGTACCTCGAGGACCTCGGGTTCCACCTCGTCGGCTACGGCTGCACGACGTGCATCGGCAACAGCGGGCCCGCTGCCCGAGGAGATCTCCGAGGTCGTGGGCGCCGAGGACCTCGCGGTCGTGAGCGTGCTGAGCGGCAACCGCAACTTCGAGGGCCGGATCAACCCGGACGTGAAGATGAACTATCTCGCATCGCCGCCGCTGTGCGTCGCCTACGCGCTCGCCGGGACGATGGACATCGACCTCTACGACGAGCCGCTCGGCGAGGACGACCGCGGCGAGGCGGTGTACCTCAAGGACATCTGGCCGAGCGCGGCCGAGGTCGCCGAGACCGTCGGCGACGCCGTCCAGTCGGACATGTTCCGCAAGAGCTACGGCGAGGTGTTCGACGGCGACGAGCGGTGGAACACGCTGGAGGTGCCGACCGGCGAGCGGTTCGACTGGGACGGAGGCTCGACCTACGTCCGCCAGCCGCCGTTCTTCGACCGACCTCCCGACCGAGCCCGAGCCGATCACCGACATCGATGGCGCGCGGGTCCTGGCGAAGCTCGGCGACAGCGTCACGACCGACCACATCTCGCCGGCGGGCTCGATCAAGCGGGACTCACCCGGCGGGCTCGTACCTCACCGAGCATGACGTCAAGCCGAAGGACTTCAACTCCTACGGCTCGCGGCGCGGCAACCACGAGGTGATGATGCGCGGGACGTTCGCCAACATCCGCCTGCGCAACCAGCTCGCGCCGGGGACCGAGGGCGGAGTCACGCGCTACCTCGGCGAGGGCGACGGCGAGGAGATGTCGATCTACGACGCCGCGATGCGCTACGCCGAGAAGGAGACCCCACTCGTCGTCCTCGCCGGCAAGGAGTACGGCTCGGGCTCCTCGCGGGACTGGGCGGCCAAGGGAACCCGGCTGCTCGGCGTCCGCGCCGTGATCGCCGAGAGCTTCGAGCGGATCCATCGCTCGAACCTCGTCGGCATGGGCGTGCTCCCGCTCCAGTTCGCCGACGGCGAGTCCGTCGAGTCACTCGGGCTGACCGGCGAGGAGCGGTTCACGATCACCGGGCTCGCCGACGTCGACGAGATCCCGCGGACCGTCACCGTCAAGGCCGACGAGACGGAGTTCGAGGTCACGGTGCGGATCGATACGCCGAAGGAGCAGCGGTACTACCACCACGGCGGGATCCTCCAGTACGTGCTCCGTCAGCTCGCCGCAGAGTGAGAACCGCCGTCACCGTCGCCGCCCACGTGAGCAGGGCGGCGGCGGTGGCGAGCCCGAACGCCGCGGCCGGCGCGACCGCGCCCAGCCCCCAGGCGAGCACGGCGAAGAATGCGAGGAAGCTCGTCAGCGCCCGGGTCAGTCCACTGAGCAGCGAGATCGCGGCCGGGCCGCCGGCGTGGACCTGGGTGAACACCGCCATCACCGACGTGATGATCGGGAACGGGGTGAGCAGACCGGCAAGGTGGGGTGAGAGTCCGCGCGCGATCGCGGTAAGGGCGAGCACGAGCACGACGGTGATGAGCAGGCGCAGCGCGAGCAGGTCCCGCCCGGTCTGAAGGTCGACGTCGACGGGGTGCGCGGCCGCCGCCCGGCCGAGCGTCACGATTCCGGCCGCGATCGCCGCCGCGGTGATCACGATGCTGACGACGAGGCCGGGGCGGACGAACGAGAACACGACCGTGCCGAGCGCGTACGCCACGCCGCCGGCGACGAGCGCCGCGTGAGCACCGGCCCGTCGCGCGACCAGGCCGTACGCGACGCAGAAGCCGACGAGCGAGGCGACGCCGAGAACGGCTCCCGCAGCCGCGCCGTGGGCGAAGGGGACACCGTCCTGGACGGCGAGGACGAGGACGATCGGGCCGGCGACGACCGGGAGGCCGCTGATCATCCCGGCGATGCCGTGGCCGGCCCGCCGCGCCGCGAGCGTCGCCGTGGCGACGAGGGCCGGGGCGAGCGAGATCTTCAGCACCAGTGCAAGCACCACTGGGAGGATGCCCGACGGCGGTCCGGGCAAGCGCCGTCCGCTGCGCCGCGGAGCCGTAGGATGGCGGCCAGTGAGGGGGATCCGCCCACGTGCTGCGCTGCTCGGCCTCGCGCTCGCCGCGGGGCTCGGTGGTCTGATCGGCCCCGGCGCGACGCTTGCGTCCGCAGCCTGCGTGTCCGCGAGCGCTGTGCGCGGCGGTCCCGGAGAGGACCGCCTGGCGAACCCTCCCCGAGGACCCCACCTCGGCAGCCGTCGGCCCGGTCACCGATCGGATCCTGGCCGACCCGGCGGGGGTCGGTGGAGCGCTCCCCGGCACGGGGATCACACTCACCGGCACCGCGACCGCGAGCCCGGTTGTGCTGCTCGACCTCGGCCGGGACGTCGGCGGGCGGATCGAGGTCCGGATCGCCCACTCGACGGCGCCGGTCCGGCTCGCCTACGCCGAGGCCAAGCGATACCTCAGCACCTCCGGGGACAGCACGGGCGGCTCGCTCGGACTCGACGACAACCCCGACGGCCGGTTCGACGTGGTGCCGGCGGCCACCGCGGGCACGAGCTTCGTCAGCCCCGGGATCCGCGGCGGCGAGCGGTGGATCCGGCTGAGCCTCGACGGCCCCGGCACGGCGACGATCGCCTCGGTCCAGGTTCGCTACGACGGCCTCGCCCTGCGGAGCGCCGACTACGTCGGGCACTTCCTGTCCAGCGACCCGACGCTCAACCGGACCTGGTACGCGAGCGTTTACACCCAGAGCCTCGGCTCGATCGCGGCGCCCGGCGCGCCGCGCGTGGTCGTCGACGGGGCCAAGCGGGACCGGCTCGTGTGGCTCGGAGACCTCGCGGTCGAGGGGCTGACGGCGTTCTACACCGGACCGAAGGCGACGGCCGTGATCCGCAACTCACTCGCCGTGTTCACGTGCCAGCAGGAGGCGAGCGGGTTCCTCCCGGAGGCCAGCCCGATCGAGACGACGTGCCCGGCGAGCGACCCGACCGCACCCTCGGCCCACGTCAACCCCAACCCGCTGGTCGACGCGATCCCGATCGGCTCCTACACGCCGTGGTGGATCGTCGCGCTCGAGCGCTACTACCAGTACACGGGCGACAGCCGGTTCGTGGCCCGTCAGCTCCCCGCCGTGCCCCGCGCGCTGGCCTGGCTCGCCTCGCGCGAGCACGGCGGCCTGTACGACGCCACGCTCTCGAACGAGCTCAACTGGCATCCGTTCGACGTCGCGGCGGGGATCGACGCGCACACCAATGAGGTCGTCTACGAGGCGCTGCGCGACGGCGCGACCCTGGAGCGATCCGTCGGTCATGACGGCCACCTCGCCGCCACGTACACCGCTCGGGCCGCTGCGCTTCGCTCCGCGCTCCTGCGGACGTTCTGGGACTCCCACACCGGCGCGCTGCGCGGCAACACGAACGACACGACCGGCGATCACCCCCAGGACGCGAACGTCTACGGGGTCGTGTCCGGAGTGCTGACGGGCTCGCAGGCGACGCGGGCGCTGGCGTTCGTCAGCCACCACCTCCAGACCCGCTTCGGCCCGGCGATGGGCCAGTACTCCGGCGACCCATACATGAGCCGCTACATCTCCCCCTACATCTCCTCCTGGGAACTGTGGGCCCGGTTCGGCCAAGGTCAGACGGCGGGTGCGCTCGCGCTCGATCGCCGGCTGTTCGGCTACATGGCCCGCTCTGACCCGGGCACGATGTGGGAGAAGGTCGGGCTCGACGGCACCCCCGAGTCCTACACCCCGAACGCGCTCAGCTCCAAGCTCCCCGGCGGGAGCGCTCCGGCCTCGGCGGGCAGCACGTCGCTCGCTCACGGCTGGTCCGGTGGCTCGGCCTCGGCGCTGCCCGCGTTCGTGCTGGGTGTCCAGCCGACGGCGCCCGGGTTCGCCCGCTGGCGGATCGCCCCACAGCTCGGCGACCTGAAGTGGGCGCAGGGCACCGTGCCCTCGCCGCACGGCGTGATCACCTCGCGTTGGGTGCGAACGGCCCACAACCTCCGGCTGACCGTGCAAGCCCCGGCCGGGACGCGCGGCGTGGTCGACCTGCCACTGCTCCGGCGGCCGCGAGCGCTGTATCGCGACGGACAGCTGCTCTGGCAGAGGGGTTTCACGAGCGCGCACCAGATCGCCGCACTCCCGCCGTCGCGGTTCGTCGAGCCGGGCGGCGGACGGCACACGTTCACCGAGATCTCCGCCTGACACCGCAGCGCTAGCCTGCGAGCGAGATGTCCGCGACCCCGCAGCTGTTCCTCGATCTGCTCAGCGCCGCCGGCCCCTCCGGTCAGGAGACCGAGCCCGCCCGCGTGTGGCGTGACGGGTGCACCCCGTGGGCGGACGAGGTCGGCAGCGACGTCGTCGGCTCGTCGTTCGCCCGGGTCAACGGCACCGCGGAGGGCCGCTCGCTGATCGTCGTCGGCCACATCGACGAGATCGGGGTCCACGTCACCCACATCGAGGACGGGGGCTTCCTGCGCTTCGGTGAGGTCGGCGGCTGGGACCCGCTCGTGCTCGTCGGACAGCGCGTCCGCGTCAGCACCCGGAACGGTCCCGTCGTCGGCGTGATCGCGCGGAAGCCGATCCATCTCCTCCGCGGCGACGACCGCAAGAAGGCCCCCGAGCTGAAGGACCTCCACATCGACATCGGCGCGGCCGACGGCGACGAGGCCCGCGAGCTCGTGCGGATCGGGGACGCGGCGGTGATCGACGTCGAGCCGATCGAGCTCCGCGCGCGACCGGATCATCTCGCGGGCGATCGACAACCGGGTCGGCTGCTTCGTGGCCGCCGAGGCCGCCCGGCTCGTCGCCGAGAAGGGCGGCGCGCCCGGGCCGGTGACCGCGATGGCCGTCGCCCAGGAGGAGACGAGCTTCGGCGGCTCGCGGACGAGCGCCTTCGCTCTCGACCCCGACGTCGCGATCGCGGTCGACGTCACCTTCGCCACCGACCAGCCCGGCGTCGAGCTGGGGCAGATGACGAAGCACGAGATGGGCAGCGGCCCGGTGATCAGCCGCGGGACGACGCTGCACCCGAAGATCTTCGAGATGCTCTACGAGGCCGGCGAGGCCGAGGGCATCCCGTTCACGGTCGAGTCGCTCGGGCGCTCCACGGGCACCGACGCCGACGCCATCCACCTCTCCCGCGCCGGGGTCCCGACCGGGCTCGTCTCGGTCCCCTGCCGCTACATGCATTCGCCGGTCGAGATGGTCTCGTTCCACGACATCGAGGCCGCCGCCCGCCTGATCAGCGCATTCGCGCTGCGCATGGCCGCGGACACGTCGTTCGTGCGGTGAGGGCGGCATGAGCTCGGCCGCCGCGCCCCTGCTCGTGCTGTTCGACATCGACGGCACGCTCGTCGCCGGCGCGACCGACGCCCACGCCCAGTCGCTGCGCCAGGCGCTTCACGCCGTCCACGGAGTCGACGCCGACCGGGTCACCAATCTCCCGTCGCCGGCCGGTCGCACCGACGGCGAGATCGCGCGGCTGCTGCTGCTCGGAGCGGGCATCTCGGCCGAGCGCATCGATGACCGGGCCGCCGACGTGCGCGCCCAGTGCTGCGAGCTGTTCGCCCGCACGCCGGACGAGGATCTCAGCCACACCGTGATCGCCGGGATCCCGGAGCTGCTCGATGAACTGAGCGGCCGGGACGACGCCCGGCTCGGGCTCGTCACCGGCAACTTCGAGCCCGTCGCCCGGCTGAAGCTCCGCCGGGCGGGGATCGGGTCACGGTTCGCGGGTTGCCCCGGCGGGTTCGGCTCGGACTCCGAGGACCGGGCCGCGCTGCCCGGGATCGCTCGCTACCGAGCAGGGGCCGACGGCTGTGCGCACCCCCGGGAGCGGACCGTGATCATCGGCGACACGCCGCGGGACATCGCCTGTGCGCAGGCGGACGGGGTGCGGTGCGTTGCGGTGACGACCGGGCCGCACGGCCCCGACGAGCTCGACGGCGCCGACGACATCGCGGGCGATGCCGCTGAGCTGCGCGCGGCGCTCGCCCGGCTCGGCTGACGGTTTCGCGGTCGGTGGAAGTTAAGGGGCTATAGCGCCCTCAACTTCCACTGCCCCTCCGCGGGGCGGTGCCGCCCGGCTACCGCGGCGCCGGGGGCCGCAGCCCGTCGAGCAGCAGCTCCAGGTGGCGCCGCCAGTCCATGCCGCGGTCGATGCTCGCGGCGACGCCGCACATGAGCATCGGGACGTCGGTCGCCGCGAGGTCAGCGCGGACCGTCCCCGCCGCCTGGCCGCGCTCGATCAGCTCCTGGACGAGCGGGACCAGCTCGGCCTGCTCCTCGGCGACGGTGTCCCAGATCTCCATCCCCGCCCCCATCGCGTAGCGCGTCGCGGCATCGCGCTCGACCGACTCGGCATTGCGGCGGAGCACCGTGGCGAGCCCGTCGGCCTCCGAGCCGGGGCGCGCGAGCTCCTCACGCGCCGTCGCGCTGAACCGGCGGAGCTTGCGTCGCACGAGCTCCGCCATCAGCGCGGCCTTCGTCGGATAGTGGCGGTACAGCGTGCCGACGCCGACGCCGGCGCAGCGGGCCACGTCGTCCATCTGCGCCTCGGAGCCCTTCGCCCCGAACACCTCGCCGGCGGCGACGAGGATCCGCTCCCGGTTGCGACGGGCGTCGGACCGCAGGGGACGCTCAGCGGTGGTTTCGGTCTCGGGACACATCACGGTCTTGGTACGGGGTCACAATCCAGACACGGCTCTTGACAAACGGAATGGTAACTCCGTATCGTACTGACGAGCAAAGCGGAACCGGAGGTCCACTTCCATATGAGAACTTCACTCGACACCCCTCGCGCCAAGAACATCGCCCTCGCGCTGCTCGCGATCACGCAGTTCATGATCGTGATCGACGCCTCGATCATCAACGTCGCCCTCCCCTCGATCGGCCAGGCCCTGCACTTCTCCCAGGTCGACCTCTCGTGGGTCGTCAACGCCTACGTGCTCACGTTCGGCGGCCTGCTGCTGCTCGGCGGCCGGCTGGCCGACCTGCTCGGTCGCCGGCGGATGTTCATCACCGGACTGATCGTGTTCTCGCTCGCGTCGCTGGTCGGCGGCCTCGCCCAGTCCGAGGCGTGGCTGATCGCCGCACGGGCCGTGCAGGGACTCGGCGCCGCGATCGTCTCCCCGGCCGCGCTGTCGATCATCACCACGACCTTCGCCGAGGGCGCCGAGCGCAACCGCGCGCTCGGCGTGTGGGGCGCGGTGGCCGGCGCGGGCGGCGCCGCCGGGGTGCTGCTCGGCGGGATCCTCACCGACCTCGCTCAGCTGGCGGTGGGTGCTGTTCGTCAACGTGCCGATCGGACTCTTCGCCGCCTTCCTCGCCCCGCGGCTGCTCGTGGAGAGCCGTGACGAGCGGGAGAACCCGACGTTCGACGTCCCCGGCGCGGTGCTCGTGACCGCCGGCCTGTCGCTGCTCGTCTACGCGCTCGTCGACGCCGTCAACGTCGGGGTGGACCTCCTCCGCGACGCTGGGCAAGATCGCCGGCGCGGTCCTGCTGCTGGCCGCGTTCGTCGCCGTCGAGCTCCGCCAGCGCCAGCCGCTCGTGCCGTTCTCGATCTTCCGCCTGCAGACGCTGCGCGGGGCCAACATCGTCGGCCTGCTGATCGGGATGTCGCTGTTCTCGATGTTCTTCTTCATCTCCCTCTACCTCCAGCAGATCCTCGGTTTCTCGGCGCTGAAGGCCGGGCTGTCCTACCTGCCGCTGTCGGTGGCGATCATCCTCAGCGCCGGCGCTCGCCTCGGCGCTCGTGACGAAGATCGGCTTCAAGACGACGCTGCTGATCGGGCTGGCGTTCGTCGCCACGGGCCTCGTGTGGTTCTCGGCGGTGAAGTTCCCCGGCGGCTCCTACGTCGGCGACGTCCTGTTCCCGTCGATCCTCGCCGGGATCGGCCTCGGTCTGTCGTTCGTGCCGGTGACGATCGCCGCCGTGAGCGGCACCACGCCCGGCGAGGCCGGTCTCGCCTCGGGGCTGATCAACACCTCGCAGCAGATCGGCGGGGCGCTCGGCCTGGCGATCCTCGCGTCGATCGCCAACAGCACGACGAAGGACGACCTGCGCTCCGGGGCCGTCCACACCGTCAGGGTTGCGCTCACCAACGGCTTCAGCCAGGCGTTCCTGATCGGCGCCGGGTTCGCGGCCCTCGGATTCGTGCTGACGCTCACGCTGATCTCCTCGCGGGACAGCCGCGAGCACGCCCTGGCGGCGCAGCGTGGCGAGGCGGCGCCCGTCGCCCGCGGGCTAGCCGCGGACGAGCTTCTTGTAGGTGATCCGCTTCGGGCGGTCGGCCTCGGCGCCGAGCTGCTCGTGGCGGAACGCCTCGTAGGCGTCGAAGTTCCCCTCGAACCAGCGGACCTGGGAATCGCCCTCGAAGGCGAGCACATGGGTCGCGATCCGGTCGAGGAACCAGCGATCGTGGGAGACGACGACGGCGCAGCCGGCGAAGCTGAGCAGCGCCTCCTCCAGCGCGCGCAGGGTGTCGGTGTCGAGATCGTTGGTCGGCTCGTCGAGCAGCAGCAGGTTGCCGCCGGTGCGCAGCAGCTTGGCGAGGTGCAGCCGGTTGCGCTCACCGCCGGAGAGCTTGGCCACCTTCTTCTGCTGGTCGGTCCCCTTGAAGTTGAAGCCCGCGACGTAGGCGCGGCTGTTCACCGTCCGCTCGCCGAGCTTGATCTTCTCGTCGCCGCCGGAGACCTCCTCCCACACGGTCTTCTCGGGATCGAGCGCGTCGCGGGACTGATCGACGTACGCGAGCTGCACCGTGTCGCCGAGCCGGAGGGTGCCCCCGTCGGGCTGCTCGGCGCCGGTGATCATCCGCATCAGCGTCGTCTTGCCGGCCCCGTTCGGGCCGATCACGCCGACGATCCCGCCCGGCGGGAGCTGGAACGAGAGCCCGTCGATCAGCAGGCGATCGCCGTAGGCCTTGCGCAATCCGTCGGCCTCGACGACGACCCCGCCGAGCCGCGGACCGGCCGGGATGTGGATCTGGACCTGATCGAGCTTGACGTTGCGGTCCTCGGCGAGCAGGGCCTCGTAGGCGTTCAGGCGGGCCTTCGGCTTGTTGCGCCGGGCCGAGGCGTTCAGCCGCACCCACTCGAGCTCCTGCTCGATCGTCCGCTTGCGGACGCTCTCCTGCTTCTCCTGCTGCGCGAGCCGCATCCGCTTCTGCTCGAGCCACCCGGAGTAGTTGCCCTGATACGGGATGCCGCGGCCTCGATCCAGCTCCAGGATCCAGCCCGCGACGTTGTCCAGGAAGTAGCGGTCGTGGGTGATGGCCACGACCGTGCCGGGGTACTCCTGGAGGTGGCGCTCGAGCCAGCCCACGGACTCGGCGTCAAGATGGTTCGTCGGCTCATCGAGGAGCAGCAGGTCAGGCTGGGAGAGCAGCAGCCGGCAGAGCGCGACCCGGCGGCGCTCGCCGCCGGAGAGCGTGGTCACGTCGGCGTCGGCCGGCGGACAGCGCAGCGCGTCCATCGCGATCTGGAGCGTCGTGTCGAGGTTCCAGCCGTCGACGGTGTCGATCTGCTCCTGGACCCGGCCCATCTCCTCGGCCGTCTCGTCGGAGTAGTTCATCGACAGCTCGGTGAAGCGGTCGAGCAGCGTCCGGATCTCGGCCACGCCGTCCTCGACGTTGCCCTTCACGTCCTTGTCGGGATCGAGGTCCGGCTCCTGCTCCAGCAGGCCGACGGTCGCGTTCGGAGCGAGGACGGCCTCGCCGTCGAACTCGGTGTCGCGGCCGGCCATGATCTGCAGCAGCGTCGACTTGCCGGCGCCGTTGTAGCCGAGCACGCCGATCTTGGCCCCGGGCATGAACGACAGGGAGATGTCCTTGAGGACCTCCTTGTCAGGCGGGAACCGGCGGGAGAGCTTGTACGTCGTGTAGATGTATTGGGCGGACATCTCCAGCCGAGGGTAGAACAGGGCCATGCTGCGCGTCCTGGCCGCGATCCTCGCCCTCGCGGCCGTCGCCTGCATGATGCTCGCGATCGTCGGGATGGTCACCGGCCGACCGAACGACCGGACCGGGTTCTGGCTGCGCGCGGCGGCGGTCGTTCTGTTCCTGGGTGCGGTCGGGGCGAACGTGGCCGGCCACTGAAGGCCGACCGGGTTCCGTCGCTGACGGGTACGCTCGAACGAGGCAACCAAGGGATAGACGGGAGAGGCGATGGCGAAGGCGATCTACACCGCAGAGGCGAACGTCACCGGCGGCCGGGCAGAGGGTCACGGCCAGAGCTCGGACGGCGCGCTTGACGTCCAGCTCCGGCCACCCGCGGGCGACGGCGGGACGCCGGAGGGAACGAACCCCGAGCAGCTGTTCGCGGTCGGCTACGCGGCCTGCTTCGAGGGTGCGCTGGCCGCGGTCGGACGGCGGGAGAGACTCGAGCTCGGCGACGTCCTGATCGACAGCCGGGTCAGCCTGTACCCCACCCCCGAGCGGGGGTTCAAGCTCGGTGTCGAGATGGATGTCTCGCTGCCGGGCGTGGAGGACAGCGCGCAGGCCGTGGGCCTCGTCGCCGCGGCCCACAAGGTGTGCCCGTACTCGAACGCCACCCGGGGCAACATCGAGGTCGCGCTCACGGCGAACGGCGAGCCGGTCGGGGACTGACAGCACGGACGGCCCGGGTACCGGCGCGACCGGGCACCCGCGTCAGCTCTCCGGCTGCCAGCCGCTGAGGACCCACTGCCCGGGCACCGGTTCGGTGACCGTCGCCACCGTCACGTGCCAGGCCGGGCGCAGCCCGTCGTAGGCGCTCGTCAGCGTGGCCGTGGTCCGCTCACGGGTGACCACGGCATACCGGCCGGGCGCCCCGGCCAGCGGCGCGACGGCCTCCACCGTGCCGTGGTTGGCGATCCCGCCACCGTGGAGCTCGCCGTCGCCGGCCGTCTGCGCCGCCTGGAGCTCCATCATCGAGCGGGCCTGGCCGATGCTCCGCCGGGCGAGCGCGCGCAGTTGCGTGGCGACGGTGTCGGCCCGCCAGTTGATGTACTCCACGGCGAACGCCCGGACCGCCCGCGCCGCGCTCGGTGCCCCGGCGAGTGCGTGCTGACGCGGCACCGGCGTCGGGATCTCGTGGGTGACCGCGGGGGTGGACGACGTGGTCCCGGCGGGGGGCGACGGGCGCTCCGGCGGGGACGCCAGACCGGTGCATCCGCCGAGCGCAAGCGCAGCGAGGACCGCGAGCACGCTCGGCAACGTGGTCGACGCGCCGCGGCTCACAGCCCCACCGGATGTCTCGCCACGAACCCGGCCGCGCTGCGGACGAGCGGATGCCAGCCGATCCCGCCCGAACCATCCCCCGGCCCGGCCGCGTCGTGGGTGTCCCAGCGCAGCCCGGCGACGTACATGAAGACGTGGTCCGCACTGGCGTAGATCGTCACCCATCGCCCGGGCCCTGGCAGCCCGAACGACTCGAGCGCCGACGAGGCCGCGCCGTAGCCCACCGGGAGCAGACCTGCGCCGTACAGGATGTGCTCGACGCTGCTCGAGCAGTCGTACCCCGGTGCGATCTCCGACAGCGGGAGTCCGTGGCCGCCCCCGTAGACGTACGGCTTGTCCACGATCTGGTTGCCCGCGGCGATCATCGACCGGATCGCGGCCGGCGCGCCGGCGGGCGCCGCGGCCGCCCCACCGGGGAGCAGCGTCGCCCGCGGCCCGGCGACGAGCGCCACACCCCCGACGCCGTTCGCAGTGCAGTCCTGCGCCGGCGCGGGCGCTGCGGCGGAGGCCGGGTCGGCGCTCACGGCGCCGAGGAGGTTGCCCGCCCCGCCCGCCGGCGGGCGCGTGATCCGCACCGCACCTGACCACAGCCCGCTCTCGTACGGAATGCCGAGCCGGCCGGCGAGCTGCCACCACAGATCGATCTCTCGTCGCAACCCACCCACCGGGGCGCCGCCGAGCCCGAAGTCACGCTTGTAGGCGATCGCCGAGTGGCCGGAGAAGGTGATCCGCAGCGGGGTCATGTAGGACAGGCCGCCCATCGCCGTCGCCGTCTGCCAGGTGAGGCCGCCGAGCTCGGCATAGGTGTCCGGATGGGCGATCAGGTTGTCGCCCCGCGCGCCGGTGACCCCGGAGCTCGGATCGCCGGGGCCGCCGTACTCGGTCGCCCCGACGAGCTCACCGGACCCGGACCCCCCGAGCGCGATCGCCGACGCGGTGAAGCCGTCGCTGCAGCCACTGCCACTGCCGAGCGCCCCGAGCATCACCGTGAGAAGCGCGGCGCCGAGCCCGGCCGCCCCGATTCCGGCGAACAGCGCGAGTGCCACCGCGGCGCGGCTGCCGGGTCGGCGGGCGGTGCGCGGAGCGGGCATGAGCCGGACGGTACGGCCGCCACCCACCCGTCGGCCCGGATTGGCACACACTTGTCACAGACCCCCGCCGGGTGCTTTTCGTCGCTCGTCGACCTAGCTAACGTTTGGGGTAATGCCCCGGATCCTGGACGTCGAGCAGGCGATGCTGCTGCTCGAGCTCGAAGCCCCATTCGATCAGCGGACCGTGCAGCTGGCTCGCCGACGGATGGCCAAGCGCTGGCACCCGGACATCGCACCGCCCGGCCGCCAGCACGAACACCAGCGCCACCTCCAGGCGATCAACGAGGCGGCTGACCAGCTCCAGCAGCTCGCCGAGACCTCACGCGGCGGCCGCGTCAGCCGCAACGCGGTCAAGGTCTCCGCAGCCGCAGCGCGACGGGCCCGCGAGGAGGAGGGACGCCGGGCCTACGAGGCCGAGCAGCGGCGCCGGGCCCACGAGGCCGACCGGGCCCAGCACGACCCGTTCGGCGCCCGCGTCCCGGACCACTCGGTCGTGCACCGCTACGCGCGCTGCATCTCATATCCCGAGTGGGGCGTCGGAACGGTGAGCGGGATCTACTTCTCCGGCGACGGCGACGACGTTCAGCAGTGGGCCCGGTTGCAGTTCGCCGTAGGGATTCGCACCGTGCCGGCCGGCTCGCTCCAGTTCGTCGACTTCTCCAAGCCCGATCCAGGGGCCGACCGCGTCGAGCGGTTCATGACCGCCGCCCAACACGCGCTCGCCGAGGGCGAGCCGGCGCTCGCCGCTCAGCGGCTCGTCTACGCGCGCGACGCCGACCCGATGAACCCGACCGTGCTCCGGCTGCTCACGGCCGCCTTCTGGCAGTCCGGGAACCTCCCCGCCGCGGCACGCGCCGTGCGCGACTGGGCCCGGGCCGAAACCGACCGCCCCACCCCGGAGCGGTTCGCCTCCCGCATCTACGAGGATATGGGCGCGCTCGATCTCGCCCGCGACGCCGCCCTGCGCGCGACCGTCCGCTCCCCCCGCGACGCGTTGTCCTGGGAGCGCGTCGGCCGGCTGCGGATGCGGCTCGGCGACCGTCAGGGTGCGATTGCGGCGCTCGAGCGAGCGCGGCAGCTCGAGCCCTCGCTCCAGGGGCTGCTCGACCTCGCGCTCGCCCACCACCTCGCCGGCGACGTCGGTTCCGAGGTATCGGCGGCGCAGGCCGCGACCGTCATCGATCCCGAGTCGGCCGCGGCATGGTCGACCCTCGCACACGCGCTCGCCCGCACGGACAGGCTCACCGAGTGCATCGAGGCCTGCGAGCGGGCCCTCGCGCTCGGCCCCGATCGGGAAGTCGCGGACCTCAAGGCCCGGGTCGCCGAGCTCGCCCCCCGCGCGATCTCCGAGCGCACCGCAGCGTGACGCCTCCGACACTCCATCTCCCGGCGTTTCGGTCGGTTGCCGGCCGGGAAGGACCACAGCGACGGCCGGTCACCACGGCTCCGACACCGGCAGCGGTGTCGCGACAAGGAGGTTCCATGAGACGTTTCAGGCTGACCGTCGCGACCGCGGGGCTGCTGCTGCTGGCGCTCGCTCCCGCGGCTCTCGCGACTCCGTTCGGCGGCACTCAGTACAAGTGGCGGGTCAACCGCGTCAGCAGGGCGTACCGCACCTACGGGCGCTGGGTCACGTGCGCCCAGGGCGGCGGCGGCGCGGACATCAGCTGCTCGCACTCGATCTCGGTGTCGAACACCGTGTCCGGGCAGGTCGGCGTCAGCTACGGCGTGCTCTCGTTCTCGGTCGGGTTCAACGTCACGAAGTCGACGTCGCTGACCGGCGGGGCGAGCTACCACGTCCCCCGTCACCACGTCTGGCAGGTGCAGTACCAGCCCGTGTTCTTCACCAAGGCGGTTCACCAGCGGCTGTGGAAGCGCAATTGGGCCTGTGTCCCCCGCGGCGCATGTAGCCCGGTGACCAAGTGGATCGCGACAAAGCGGTACGAGACGGCGTACGCGAGCAACTTCGCGTTCGCGAACTTCCGCCACATCCAGGTCCGCTAGCCGGCGGGCATCGAGAAGCGCAGGGAAATCGAGGACGGGGCGCCCAGCCGGGCCCGTTTCTCTGCGGACTCAGCCGGCGCTGACGCGGGGGGCGCGGCCACACACCGGGCAGGTCTCGTCCGGTAGCCCCTGGCCGCCGCAGCGCGGGCAGTCCTCAGCGCGGTCGAGCACCCCGAGGATCTCTCCTACCCGGCAGACGAGCAGCCGTTCCTCGTCGACCTCGACCCACGCCCCGGCGGCGGCCGGAAACACGACGTGGTCGCCCGGTTTGACCGGCATCCGCACGCCGACGTGATCCCACCAGTCGAGGCCCGGGCCGACAGCGAGCACGATCCCATGCTGGGGCGGCGGCTCATCGGAGCCCGGTGGGACGAGCAGGCCCGAGCGGCGGATCCGGTCGGGGTCGAGCTCCTTGATGACGATCCGGTCGAACAGCGGTCTGAGCTGGTTGGCCACGGGCCTGATCATAGGTCCCTGACACGATCGCCGAGCGCCCGGTGCCGTCCGCCGCGGCCCGTACTTTGAGCCGCCCATGCGCCTGCTCGTCGCCCGCTGTGAGGTCCGCTACTCGGGCCGTCTCGACGCCTTCCTGCCCGAGGCGCTGCGGCTGATCATGATCAAGGCCGACGGCTCGTTGCTCGTCCACGCCGATGCGGGCGGATACAAGCCGCTCAACTGGATGACCCCGCCGACGGTGATCGAGGAGGAGCCCGGGGTGATCGTGGTCCGCAAGCGGGCGGGGGCCTCAGAGGACCGGCTCGAGATCCGTGTCCACGAGGTCCTGTCCGACGTCGAGCACGAGATGGGCTCGCCCGACGAGGACGTCGCGCTGGCCAAGGACGGCGTCGAGGCCCACCTCCAGGAGCTGCTCGCCGAGCAGCCCCACTGGTGCGGCGACGGGCTGCGGCTCGTCCGCCGGGAGTGGGCGACCGACATCGGACCCGTCGACCTCATGTGCCGCGACGGGGACGACGGCTGGGTCGCGGTGGAGATCAAGCGCGTGGCCGGGATCGACGCGGTCGAACAGCTCACCCGCTACCTCGAGCGCATCCGCCTCGACCCGGCGTTCGGCGAGTGCCGCGGGGTGCTGGCCGCCCAGGCCATCAAACCCCAGGCACGGGTGCTGGCCAACGCTCGCGGGATCGCGTGCGTCGAGGTCGAGCTCGCCCTGCTCCGCGGTGAGCGCGAGCCCGAGCTGAAGCTGTTCGCGGCATGAGCGACGTGCTCACCGAGCGCCGCGAGCGGGTGCTCGTGGTGACGCTCAACCGGCCCGAGCAGCGCAACGCCGTCAACGCCGCGGTGGCGACCGGCATCGCCGCCGCGCTCGAGGAGCTCGACTCCGACGCCGAGCTCTCGGTGGCGGTCCTCACCGGGGCCGGCAAGGGCTTCTGCTCCGGGATGGACCTGAAGGCGTTCGTCGCCGGCGAGGTCCCCTATGCCGCCGGCCGCGGCTTCGCCGGGATCGCCGAGCGGCCGCCGGCCAAGCCGATCATCGCGGCCGTCGAGGGATTCGCCGTGGCCGGCGGACTCGAGGTCGCGCTGGCCTGCGACATGATCGTCGCTGCGCGCGGCGCGCGGCTCGGCGTCCCCGAGGTGAAGCGCTCGCTCGTGGCGGCCGGCGGCGCGCTGCTCCGCCTACCGCGCGCGCTGCCGCGGCCGATCGCGCTCGAGCTCGCCCTCACCGGCGATCCGATCTCGGCCGAGCGGGCCCACGAGCTCGGCCTGGTCAACGCGCTCGCCGACCCCGGTGAGGCACTCGCCGGGGCAGCTCGCGCTGGCGGAGCGGATCGCGGTCAACGGACCGCTCGCGCTCGCGGCCACGAAGCGGATCCTCACCGAGTCGGCCGACTGGCCGGAGGCGGAGTTCTTCACGCGGCAGCGTGAGCACGTCGAGCCCGTGATGCGATCCGAGGACGCGCGGGAGGGCGCGACCGCGTTCGCCGAGAAGCGCCCGCCGGTCTGGCGCGGGCGCTGAGGCGAGCGGCGAGCGCTACTCGCCGCTCAGCGTGGCCACGATCGACCGCGGGCCGCCGCGGTCGCGGTGCTCGCAGAGGTAGATCCCCTGCCACGTCCCGAGCGCGGGCCGGCCGTCGGACACGGGAATCGTCAACGAGGGGCCGAGCAAGGCGGCCTTGATGTGGGCCGGCATGTCGTCGGGCCCCTCCAGAGTGTGGGTCCAGAATCGCGCGTCCTCGGGGACCGCGGCGCTGAACCAGCTCTCGAAGTCGCGGCGGACGTCGGGCGAGGCGTTCTCACTCAGGGTGAGCGAGGCCGAGGTGTGCTGGATCAGCAGGTGCAGCAGCCCGGTGCGGACCTCGGCGATCTCGGGCAGCTCGCCGAGCACCTCGCGGGAGACGAGGTGAAAGCCCCGCGGCCGGGGATCGAGCGTGAGCCGCCGCTGGACCCACATGGCTAACGGGCCCGGCCGCCGCCCGGGGGCGTCGACGCGTGCCGGGCGAGCATCACGCTCACAGAGGACCGTCCGGGAGCCGGGCGGCATCGAGATCGACCCGCGGGCCGTGGAAGGGGACGCCCTCGGCGACGAGCAGACGGCGCTGGCGCTCGCCCTGGGTGAGCGTGCCGTCGGCGCGGACGATCCGGTGCCAGGGCAGGTCGGGCTCGTCGACCTCGCTGAGGACCGCGCCGGCCATCCGCGGCGCGCTGGGCGAGACGTCCCCGTAGGTGCGGACGAAGCCCGGCGGGGTGGAGCGAACCCGGTCGAGGATGAGCTGGCGTCGCGAGCTGATCGGTGAAGCTTAGGGTCCGGCCGGCCCCGGGCGGCGGCAACTGTTATGCTCGCCGACGCCGAATTCCCTGCTCGTAGCGGGGAAGCGGGGGACCCATAGGTTCCCTGGGGCGAATCCGGTCTGATGGCCGTGTAGCGCCCGCCGCAAGGCGGTCGCGAGCCCGACAGCTAACCCCGTAGGCCCAAAGATGCCCAGATCGATCCGCCCGCGAGCCATCCGCCCTGCCGTGACCGCTGCCGTCGCGGTGCTCTGCCTGGTCGCGTTCGCCGCCGGCATCCGGCTCGCCACCGCCTCCGGGTCGACGATCGGCTCGCTGCAGTCCCAGCTCAGCGCTCAGAACGCGCACTCCAGCAGTCTGTCGAGCGACGTGGCGCGGCTGTCGGGCCTGATCTCCTCGGTGCAGTCGCAGATCGCGCTCGTCCAGAGCCGTGAGGCCGAGGTCCGCGCCGCGCTCGCCACCGACCGCGTGCGCCTCGCCTCGACCCGGCGCTCACTGGTCGTCCAGCGGGCGCGGGTCGCCCGGCTGCGGGCCCGCCTCGCCCGCGCGCGGACGCTCCTCTCCCGCCAGCTCGTCTCGGGCTACGAGAACCCGAAGGCCGACCTGATCAGCGTCGTGCTCAACGCCCACGGGTTCACCGACCTGCTCGAGAACCTCGACTTCCTCCACCGCGCGGTCAACCAGCAGCAGACGCTGATCGTGTTCACGCGGACGGCGAAGCGCCAGGCCGACGCCGCCGCGCGGCAGCTCGCCGGCCTCGCGCGCACCCAGACTCAGGCGGCCACGGGCGCCGCGCTCCAGGCGCAGGCACTCGCCGGCATGGACGGGCTGCTCAGCTCCAAGCAGGCGACCCTCGCCCGGCTCCAGAGCGCCCAGCAGAACGCGCTCGCCGCGAGCCGCGCCCGCAGCGCCGGCCTGCGCCACCAGATCTCGCAGGAGCAGGCGCGCCAGGCGGCGGCTGCGGCCGCTGCGGCTGCCGCCGCGGCCCAGGCTCAGCAGCAGTCCTCGAGCTCCTCGAGCTCCTCCGGGTCATCCGGGTCCGCCGGTTCGTCGAGCTCCACCGGCTCCGGATCGACGCCCCCGCCCTCCGGCGGCTGGGCGATCCCCGAGGCGATCGTGATGTGCGAGTCGGGCGGCCAGAACCTGCCGCCGAACTCCGCCGGGCGCGAGCGGCTACTACCAGATCATGCCGAGCACCTGGACCGGATACGGCGGCACCGGTCCGGCGGCGTACCTGGCCAGCAAGGCCGAGCAGGATGCGGTCGCGTCGCGGATCTGGGCCGGCGGCTCCGGCGCCTCGCAGTGGGTCTGCGCCGGCATCGTCGGCATCCACTGACCGTCCGGGTCCGCACGCCACGGCAGCGTGGGATGCAAGGGCCCGCATAGCGAACCTTTCTTCCCACGCCCCTCGGGGTCGAGGGGCCGGTCCGCCTCGAGACCCTAGGCCGTGCGCCAGTCCGGGGTGACGGCCATCCGCCGCCCCCGGGCCGCCGCGCTCAGCTGATCGAAGTGATCAAGCGCCTGGCCGGAGCCGATCGCCACGCAGGTGAGCGGGTCTCGAGCCCGGGCCACCGGCATCCCGGTCTCCTCGCCGACGAGCTCCGGGAAGCCGTGGATCAGGGTCCCGCCCCCGGCGAGCAGGATGCCGTCGCGGGCGATGTCGCTCGAGAGCTCGGGAGGCGTCTCCTCCAGGGTGTCGCGGATCGCGCGGAGGATCTCGGCCACCGGACCACTGATCGCGGCGCGGACCTCGGCGCTGGAGAGCTGGACCTCCTGGGGCAGGCCGCTGAGCAGGTGACGGCCGCGGACGGCCATCGTGCGTTCCTGGGCCAGCGGCACGACGGAGCCGATGCCGATCTTGATCGCCTCGGCGGTCTGCGAGCCGATGGCCAGACCGTGGGCTGCGCGCAGGTGGGCGGCGATCGCCTCGTCAAGCTCGTAGCCGCCGACGCGGACCGAGCGGAACACGACGATCCCGCCGAGCGAGATGACCGCCATCTCGCTCGTCCCGCCGCCGACGTCGACGACCATCCGGCCGATGGGCTCCTCGATCGCCACGCCGGCGCCGATCGCGGCCGCGATCGGTTCCTCGATCAGGTGCACGCGCCGAGCGCCGGCCGCCAGCGAGGCCTCCTCGACGGCCCGCTTCTCGACCTCGGTCACCCCGGACGGAGCGCACACGATCAGCCGCGGATGGGAGTTACGGCGGCTGCGCACCTTGCGGATGAAGTACCGCAGCATCTCCTCGGTGACCTCGAAGTCCGCGATCACCCCGTGACGGAGGGGCCGCATCGCGGAGATCGTCGCCGGGGTGCGGCCGATCATCCGCTCGGCGTCGGCTCCGACGGCGTGGACCTCGCCGGTGTCGAGGTCGGAGGCGACGACCGACGGCTCGGAGACGACGATCCCCTGGCCGGCCACGTACACCAGCGTGTTCGCGGTGCCGAGGTCGATCGCCATGTCGTTGACCCCCAGGTTGGGGGCCAGCCGGCGCCGCGAGGTGTCGCGGCGCGAGCCGTCGCGTCGGAAGCCCATACGTCTAGAGAAGCAGACGCCGGGCGTGCGGTGGAGGCGTGGGACGAAAGGTGCGGGTTTGTCCCTGCAATCCCGCGCCTCCCGGCGCCGGACTACCCGAGCGCCGCCAGCACCTGGTTGGCCATGTTCTGCCCGGCCGCGCAGGCGAGCACGCGACGTGGATGGCGGGCCGGACCGCCGGCCTACCGCTCGCCGGGGGCCTTGCGGGGATACTGCGAGACCGACTCGGTCGTGTCGAGCGCGGTGGTGACGATTCGGTTCTGCTCCTGGGAGTGGGCGACCGGGTACCCCTCGCCGGAGGCCGCCCGCTCGGGCCGACCGATGTAGCCGAAGTCGAGATGCGCGCGGCAGCACCTGGAGCAACCGCGGCGACATGTGGGCCCGGGCACCCATGTTGCGGGGCTCCTCCTGGACCCAGACGACCTCGACGAGGTTCGGGTAGGTCTGCACGAGCTCGCAGGATCTCACCCTGCGGGAACGGGTACAGGAGCTCGACGCGACCGATCGCGACGTCCGTGGCGGCGGCGCGCCCGGCGTGGCCGCTGAGGTCGTAGTACATCTTGCCGCTGCACAGGATCAGCCGGCGGACGGCCTCGGGGTCGACCGTCGGGTCGGCGAGCACCGGCTGGAAGCGGCCCTCCGACATCTCGCGCATCGCGCTCTGGGCCTGAGGCAGGCGGAGCAGGCTCTTCGGCGTCATCACCACGAGCGGTCGCTGCTTGGCGATGCGGGCCTGGCGGCGGAGGAGGTGGAAGTACTGGGCCGGCGTGGTCGGGTTGGCCACCCGGATGTTGCCCTCCGCGGCGAGCTGCAGAAAGCGCTCGAGCCGGGCCGAGGAGTGCTCGGGGCCGGAGCCCTCGTAGCCGTGGGGGAGCAGGAGCGTGAGCCGGCTCGTCTGGCCCCACTTGGCCATCCCCGAGACGATGAACTGGTCGATGATCACCTGGGCGCTGTTGACGAAGTCGCCGAACTGCGCCTCCCACAGCACGAGCGTCTCCGGGCCCTCCTGCGAGTACCCGTACTCGAACCCGAGGCAGGCCATCTCCGACAGCGGACTGTTGTGGAGCTCCATCGGCGCGAGTGCCCCGGGCAGGTGCTGGACCGCGCAGTGCTCCTGGCCGGTCTTCGGATCGTGGAGCACCAGGTGGCGCTGGGAGAACGTCCCGCGCTCGGCGTCCTGGCCGGTGAGCCGCACGGGGATCCCCTCGGTGAGCAGCGTGGCGAAGGCCAGCGCCTCGGCGTGCGCCCACACGATCGACGGCTCCTCGGAGTGCAGCGCGGCACGTTGCTTGTCGAGCTGCTTGACGAGCTTCGGGTGGACCGTGAATCCGTCGGGGACCGCGAGCAGCTCCTCGCCGAGGACCTGGAGGCGCTCGGCGGTGACCGCCGTCTGCACCTCGGGCGACGCCGTGCGGTCGAGCTGGTACTCGCCGGTGGCGTGCTCGAGCTCGCGCGCCCGCGCGATCCGCTCCTTGAGCTCGCCGTGCTGCTCGCTGAGCACCGACCACACCTCGTCGGTCATCTGAGTCGAGTCCTGCTCGGAGACCATCCCGGCTTCGATCAGCTTCTTGGCGTAGAGCTCGCGGACCGGCGGGTGCTTCTTGATCACGTTGTACATCTCGGGCTGGGTGTAGGCCGGCTCATCGGCCTCGTTGTGGCCGAAGCGGCGGTACCCGATCAGGTCGATGAGGACGTCGTGACCGAACTCCTGGCGGAAGGCGAAGGCCAGCCGGACGGCGCTCACGCAGGCCGAGACGTCGTCGGCATTGACGTGGATGATCGGCACGTCGTAGCCCTTCGCCGGGTCCGAGGCCCAGGTCGTCGATCGTGCGTCGTCGGGGTCGGTGGTGAAGCCGACCTGGTTGTTCTGGATGAGGTGGATCGTGCCGCCGACGGTGTAGCCGTCGAGCGCCTGGAGGTTGAACGTCTCGGCGACCACGCCCTGGCCCGGGAATGCAGCGTCACCGTGGAGGATCACCGGGATCGCGGCGTTCGTGTCGCGGTGGGCATGCGGCCCCTGGCGGGTCGTCTGGACGGCGCGGGTCGCGCCCGCAGCGACCGGGGCGACGAACTCCAGGTGCGAGGGGTTGGACTCGAGCCGGACGATGATCGACTCGCCGCCGGGGAGCTGGTAGCTGCCGCTCGCGCCGTGGTGGTACTTGACGTCGCCGGTCCCGCCCTGGGGGATGGTGGTGATCGGCTGGAGCGTCGAGGTCCCCTCGAACTCGGCGAAGATCGTGTCGTACGGCCGGCCGAGGTTGTGGGCCAGCACGTTGAGCCGGCCGCGGTGGGCCATGCCGATGACGACCTCGCGGGTGCCGCCCGCGGCGGCGAGCTGGATCACCTCGTCGATCATCGGGACGGTCATATCGAGGCCCTCGACGGAGAACTGCTTCTGGCCGAGGTACGCCTTGTGCATGAACCGCTCGAGTGCGTCGACCTCGGTCAGCCGCTTGAGCAGTGCCTTGCTCTCGTCGGTGGTGAGCGGGGCCCGGAACCGGCCGGACTCGATCGCCTCCCGCAGCCACAGCCGCTGGCGGTGCGACGCGATGTGTTCGATCTCGTAGGCGATCCCGCCGCAGTACGTCTCCCGCAGGTGGGGCAGAGCGTCGGCCAGCGTCTCGCCGGCGACATGGATCCGGAGGATGTGGGCCGGGATCTTGTCCATGATCTCCGGGGTGAGACCGAGCGGCTCCGGGTCGAGCGCCGGGTCGCCCTCGGGCTCACGGCCGAGCGGATCCAGGCGCGCGGCGAGGTGGCCGTGCGTGCGGTGGGCCTTGACGAGCGAGGTGGCAGCCTGCACCGCCTGGAGGAGCTCCTCGTCGGGGACGACCGAGGTCGACGGAGCCGTGCTCGTCGACGCGGCGGCGGGTGCCGGCGCGACCGCCGGCTTCGGCCGCTCGGGAGCGGCCGGGAGATCGACCCCGAGATCGGTGAAGACGCGCTCGTAGAAACCCTCCTCGCCCTGGAGCAGCGCCTCGATCCGCTGCAGGAAGCGGCCGGACTCGGCACCCTGGATGATCCGGTGGTCGTAGGTGGAGGTCATCGTCATGACCTTCTCCGCACCGATCGCGGCCCCGATCTCCCCGAGACCGACGGGGTAGGCGATCGAGCCGGTGGCGACGATCGTCCCCTGGCCGGCCATCAGGCGGGGCACCGAGGCGACGGTGCCGATGCCACCGGGATTCGTCAGCGAGACGTTCGCGCCGCTCAAATCGTCGGCCTTCAGCGTGTTGGTCCGGGCCTTCTCGACGAGCGCGTTGTACGCATCGAGGAAGCCGGCGAAGGTCAGTCGGCCGGCATCGCGGATCACCGGGACCATCAGCGTCCGGGAGCCGTCCTTCTTCTCGACGTCGACCGCGAGGCCGAGGTTGACCGCGCCATCGTCGATACGGTGCGGCTTGCCGTCGAGCTCGGCGAAGTGGTGGGCCATCACCGGCATCTCGTCGGTGGCCACGCGGGCGATGGCGTAGGCGATCAGGTGGGTGAACGAGACCCGCTGGCCCGCCTCCTTCAGCTGCTTGCGGCGACCGTCGAGGACCGAGACGGTCAGCGTGCGGAACGAGGTCGCCGTGGGGATCTGGCGGCTCTCGTCCATGTAGCGGGCGAGCGCGGCGGCGCCGCCCTTCAGCAGCTGGGCGCCGGCCGGCTTCTCGGCCGGGGCGGCAGTCGCGCCGTTGCCGCCCGCCTGGGCGGCGAGCACGTCGGCCTTCGTGATCCGGCCGCCGCGGGCGGTGCCGGTCACGCCGGTGAGATCGATCCCGTTGGCGTCGGCGACCCGGCGAGCGACGGGCGAGGCGTTTGCGTCGCCGTTGGCAGCCGGGGCCGTCGGTGTCGGGCCGGCGGGGATGGGCGCCTCGGCGCTCGGTGCGCTCGCGGCGGGGGCCTTCCCGGCGGGCGCGCCGGCCGAGGCCGTCATCCGCGCGATCACCTGGCCGACCGTGACCGTCTCGCCCTCGTCGGCGAGGATCTCGACGATCGTCCCGTCGGCAGGCGCGGGAAGCTCCATGTCGACCTTGTCGGTCGAGATCTCCACGACCGTGTCGCCGTCCTTGACGGTGTCGCCGACCTTCACCGCCCACTCCAGGATCGTCCCCTCGGTGACCGACTCGCCGCCGGTCGGGGTGACGATGTCGATCGCCTCTCCGCTCGCGACCTGGGTCGCGGCGGCGCCGCCGGCCTCGGTGGCCGCGCCGGCGTAGGCCTCCTCGGGGGTGGCCGGCGGAGACTCCCCGGAGGCCTGCGCGGTGGGCGCAGCGGGGGTGGCCGGTGCGTCGGTTCCGTTGGCGGAGCCGTTCGCGCCCGCAACGGAGGCGCCGCTGCCGCCGCCGTCGGTGGCGATCTCGGCCAGCAGCCCGCCGACGGCGACCGTGTCGCCCTCGGCAGCGTGGATCTTCACCACCGTGCCGGCGACCGGCGAGGGCACCTCGGCATCGACCTTGTCGGTGGAGATCTCGACCAGCGTCTCGTCGACTGCGACGGAGTCGCCCTCCTGCTTGCTCCACTCCAGCACGGTGCCCTCGGCGACGGAGTCCCCCATCGCGGGCATCGTGACCTGGACCGTGCTCGTTTCAACCGCCATTTCCGGGGTTCAACTGTAACGCGTGCTTGTGGGGGCGGAATCGGGCTGGGACGGCGATCTCCGCCGGTCGGCGACGATGAACCCGATCGACCCCGCGAAGGGGCCGAGGCCGCCGAGCACGGCGACCGTCACCGCCAGCCAGAAGGGGATGATCCGCAGCTTCGCGGCGACGATGCAGGCCAGCGACATCCCGATCCACAGCAGCCCGTGGGCGAGGCCGAGGATGAACGTCGCCGGCTGCGGCTTGCCGGCCGCGAACGCGCACACCAGCAGCGCGACGTAGACCGCCGAATGGGTGAACGAGACGAGCTCGAGACCGCGGAAGGTGAGGAAACGGCTCGGATGCATGTGGGGGTGTCGGCGGCTCGGACGGCGGCGCTCAGGCGCCGGCCATCAGCGACGCCATCCGCCGAAGCGGCTCATCCCCTTCGGGCGGCCACTGCGCGACGTCGGAGGGCCACCAGGCGTACTCGTCGTGCTCGTCATCCGGGGTGACGCTCGCTCCGTCGGCGAGCCACGCCAGACCGACGAGCAGCACGACGCCACTCGGCAGCCGGACGAGGGCCTCGACCCCCAGCCGCTCGGGCGACACCGACCACTCCTCCTGGAGCTCGCGACCGAGCGTGTCGGTGGGGTTCTCGTCGACCTCCACCGAGCCGCCGGCACCGAGCGCCCACCGGCCGGCCCACGAGGCGAGCCAGGCACCCCGGCGTCCGGCCAGCCAGCGGCCATCGGCCGCCCGCACGACACACAGCGCGGAGATGCTCCCGACAGCATCCTCGGGATGAAGCCGGAGCGCCCACCGGGCCGGCTGGAGCTCGAGGCGGAGGCCTCGCTCGTCGGCCTCGAAGCCGGACAGCCGGGCCGCGAACCCGTCGTGGCTCGGCGATCCTCGGCGGCGGAGCGCCTCGACGGCATCGTCGGCGGCGGCCATCACCGCCGGGTCGGGCTCGTAGACCTCCGAGCGCCAGGTCGCCGTCACCTGGTGGGGCTCCCAGGGGCCACGCGCGAGGAGATCGGGGGGCAGGCCGGCCACGACCGCAGACGGTACCGAGCGGACCGCGCCTCCCGTAGGCTGCGTGGAGATGGCTGATTCGATGGCCTCCCCGGGGAGCGGCGCCCGACGGCGCAAGGTGTGGGGCTGGGGCTACGAGGACGAGCAGCCGTCGGCCGACGAGGCGCGTTCCGGCGCCGAGTTCATCGCCGCCCATCTCGGCTTCGGATCGACCGAGCTCGAATCGCCGGCGCCGCTGCCCGCGCTTCCCTCCCCCGGCTCCATCCGCCCGAGGCGCTCCGCGCGATCTGCAGCGACGACGATCGCGACCGCGCGCGCCACGGCCTCGGCAGCTCCTACCGCGACGTCGTGCGGGGCTTCCGCGGCCAGTTCGATCACGTGCCGGACCTCGTCGCGCGCCCACGGGGCGAGGCCGAGCTCGAGCGGCTGCTCGAGTGGGCGATCACGGCGGGAGCCGCCGTGATCCCGTACGGCGGCGGCACGAGCGTCGTCGGCGGCGTCGAGCCCGTCGGCCTCGATCGCTACGAGGGCGTGGTCACGATCGACATGGGGGCGATGAACCGCCTGCTCGAGGTCGACCCGGTCTCACGCGCGGCGCTGATCGGCGCCGGTGCGCTCGGCCCCGAGCTCGAGGCGCGGCTTGGCGAGCACGGGCTGACGCTTCGCCACTACCCGCAGTCATTCCAGTTCTCGACCCTCGGAGGCTGGATCGCCACCCGCGCGGGCGGTCACTTCTCGACACTCGCGACCCACATCGACGATCTCGTCGAGTCGGTCCGGGCGATCACGCCGGCCGGGGTGTGGGAGTCTCGCCGGCTCCCCGGCTCCGGCGCCGGGCCCTCACCGGATCGGATGCTGATCGGCTCCGAGGGGACGCTCGGGCTGATCACCGAGGCCTGGGTGCGCGTCCGGCCCCGCCCCAGCGAGCGCAGTTCGGCGTCGGTCCGCTTCCCGGACTTCGCCACAGGGGCGGACGGCGTCCGGGCGATCGCCCAGTCCGGGCTGTACCCGGCCGCGTGCCGGCTGATCGATCCCGAGGAGGCGCGCACGACCGGCGCCGGCGATGGCTCCCACGCGCTGCTCGTGCTCGGCTTCGAGTCGGCCGGGCCGCCGACCGACGGTTCGCTCCGAGCCGCGCTCGAGCTGTGCCGCGCCCACGGCGGGGAGGGTGAGCCGAGCGCCGATGCGCACGGCGGCGCGAGCGGCGAATGGCGCTCCGCGTTCCTCCGCGCGCCATACCTCCGGGACACGTTCGTGGCGATGGGGATCTTCTCGGAGACGTTCGAGACGGCGATCACCTGGGACCGCCTCCCGGAGTTCCACCGCGCGGTGACCGAGCGCACGACCGCCGCGGTGCACGAGGTCTGCGGAGCCGGGACGGTCACCTGCCGTTTCACCCACGTCTATCCCGACGGCGCCGCGCCGTACTTCACCGTGCTCGCTCCCGCCCGCCGCGGGGAGGAGCTCGACCAGTGGGCGCAGATCAAGGCCGCCGCATCCGAGGCCGTGCTCGCCGCCGGCGGCTCGATCACCCACCACCACGCCATCGGACGAGATCACCGGCCGTGGTATGACCGGCAGCGCCCGGACCCGTTCGCGGTCGCGCTGCGGGCGGCCAAGGCGGCACTCGACCCCACAGGCGCGCTCAACCCGGGCGTGCTGATCGACCCGCGATAGACGGGCCCCGGCCTGCCCGGGGTCGTGGGGATGGGGCCGGCGCAAGCGCATGGAGCCCTGCGAGCGTGACTCCGACGATCGGTCTACGTGGTTACGCAAACGGTCCTCGATCGGCCTCGACCCCACCTTGAGCTTTACCCCAGTTTTTGGAGATTTACGTCAGTTTGTGAACATTGAGGGAGAGATCGGCAGGTCTGGTTGGTAGACCCGATGGAGTGATGGGGCGAGAGAGTGATGGGCCGGAGGAGTCGGATCGCGAACCGCGGTGTTCGTCCAGTGCGGGTTCCGGCGTCGCGACGTGTGTGGGGGCTGGTTCTCACCACCGGACTGCTGGCCGCTGTTCCCGCGGGCGCGCGCGCCGAGCTTCCGTCACTCGGCAGTGTCATCCACGGTGCCACTCCGACGTCCGCGTCACGGACCACCTCAAACGGGACCGCAGCATCCGGTACGGGAGTCGGGGCCAATCTCCATGTCGGAGTGGGAAACGTGCAGCTCGGGGTGCACGCGTCAGTGACAGTGCAGCCCGCGCCGTCCACACCCGTCCCCACGGTGAGCGCCGGCGTCCACACCACGGCGTCCACCGGGGCGGGCGGCCCGCAGGCGGCGGTAGCGGCCGGCACGCGGGTGAGCGGCTCCGGCGTCGCGCTCCCCACGGTCGCCGCGACTGCAAGCGCGACCACGACCGGTTCGGGGCTGCCGCGTGTCACCGCGCAGGTGAATGCGAGCACGGCCGGTCCAACTCTCAGCACGCATGTCGCGGCGCAGGTCGGGACGCTGCCGCCGGTCATGGTCTCCGCACGGCTCGGCGGTGGGACCGCGGCTCGGCCGACCACGTCTCTGCCGAGTGCGCCAGCGAGCCCGTCCGGGACCGCGAGGACCACATCGCCCCAGGCGCGACCGGTTCCCGCCCGCACCGCACCTGCCCCCCCGCCTGCGGCGCCGCCGTCGACGGCGACCCCGTCGCCAACCGGCTCGGGTCCGGCTCCCGCGGGCCGCTGCGCCAGGACGTGCACTCCGCCCCGCAGCAGGCCGCGAGCCGCGCCATCGAGCACCGTGGCCAGGCGCGGCGTTCGCGCACCCCTGTCCCCGCATGACATCCGCGGTGGCCTTCCGCCCGTGACGACCGGCGCTCCGGCGGCCGTGGGCAACACGGGGGGTTACCGGTCGGGCATCGCCCCGCAACCGGCCTTCGCCACCCCGGCCTCCCAGCCGAGCACCACCCCGGCGCCCGGCGGCACGGGCTTCACCTCCGCCGGCGCGGGCGGCGGTGCTGGCGGTGGTGTCGGCGTGCTGTTCGCCGCAGCCTTCATCCTCTTCGCGTGGGCAGGGCGTCGCCTGCTCCCGAAGGACGCGGGGGTGCCATCGGCCCCCCTGGTTCTCCTGCCTGACCGCCCCGGTTAACCACCGGGAGGTTCAGAGCTCCGCGTCGGGACGCCTGTCCCGACGTATTCCTGAGAACCAATCGATGGAGGTACCACATGAGACGCAGTCTCAGTGTGCTGCTCGCGACCGGAGCGGTCGCGGCGGCCTCCGCCGCGCCTGCGAGCGCCGGGGGACTACCCGGCGGTCAACTCCCGAGCGCTGGCGGAGTGATGTCCACAGTCAACGGCGTGGTGAACAACGCCACGACCCACCAGGGCGACAACAACGCCACTGGTGGTAACGGCCAGGCGTCCGGCGGAAACGGCGGAAGCGCGTCGACCGGTAACACGCAGATCCTCAACGGGAACAGCGTGGCGGTCGGCAGTGGTCGGGTGAGCTCGACCGGTGGCAACACCACCGCCACGAGCGGCAGCGCCACCGGCGGCAACGGCGGCAACGCCGGCGCCGAGGGCGGCAACGCCAAGGCCGGCAACGGCTCACAGACCGGCCAGATCGGCCAGTCGACGTCGCCCACCCCGTCGCAGGGTGAGCACCCCGAGGGCACCCCGCAGGACTCGCCGCAGGGCGGTCCGCAGGGCAACCCGTGCGGGTGTAACCCGGCGGGCAGGACAATGGCCCGCAGGGCAAGGGCCCGCAGGGTCCGTCGAACAGCGCCTCCAACAGCGCCTCGACGACCCAGGGCGACAACACGGCCACCGGCGGAAACGCCAAGGCCAAGGGCGGTTCCGGTGGCGACGCCTCCACCGGCAACACCCAGTTCGGCAACGGCAACAGCCACGCGAGTGGCCAGAGCCAGCCGGGCGGGCCGGTCGAGTCGGGCTACGGCAAGAGCCAGGGCTCGAGCAAGGGCCGTGGTGAGAACCACGGCGGGAGCCAGGTCAGCTCGAGCGGTGGCAACACCACCGCCACGAGCGGCAACGCCACCGGCGGCAACGGCGGCAACGCCGGCGCCCAGGGCGGCAACGCCAAGGCCGGCAACCAGGCGGCCACCGGCCAGATCAGCCAGTCGTCCGGACCCGGGTCCGGCGGCTGGAACGGACCCCAGGGCGGCGGGGCGAGCAACGACGCCACCACCACCCAGGGGGACAACACCGCCGGCGGCGGCAACGCCACGGCGACAGGCGGCGACGGCGGGAACGCCTCGACCGGCAACACGCAGATCCTCAACGGGAACAGCGTGGCGATCGGTCTCGGCGATCTCGGCGGGCTGACCGGCGGCCCGAACCAGGGCGGACAGTGCGGCCAGTGCCCACCGCCCCCGCCGCCGTGCCAGTCGAGCAGCAGCGTGAGCTCGACCGGCGGCGACACCACCGCCACGAGCGGTGACGCGACCGGCGGCAACGGCGGCGACGCCGGGGCCCAGGGCGGCGACGGAAAGGCGGGCAATCGCTCGCTGGTCGTCCAGCTCGCCGGCGTGGTGGGCTCGCTGGCCTGACCAGGCGCCCACGGGAGGGAGAGGCCGCACGGATGCGGCCTCTCCCGCCGCAATGACTCAGCCGGCCGTCGCTCGACCGGCGGGCGCCTGGAGCCGCCACACCTGGACGGTGATCCCCACCGCGGGGTGGAACGCGTGGCCGTCAAGCACCATCCCGAGCTTCTCGGCCACCCGCTGGGAGCGCGCGTTCTCAGGATGGATCAGCGAGATCAGCTCGCGGAGCGGCAGGCAGGACCAGGTCGTGTCGCGGATCGTGGTCGCCGCCTCGGTGGCGATCCCCTGCCCCCACACCTCGTGCGAGAGCCGCCACCCGAGCTCGACCCGGCCGAGGATCTCGGCGAGGACCGGGTGGCCGAGGCCGGCGAAGCCGACCAGTTCGCCCGCCCGCGGCCCCTCACGGAACTCGATCCCCCAGTAGCCGTAGCCGTGGACCCGCCAGTGCGCGCCCGCCATGGCCAGGAACGGCGCCGCGGTCTCCGGTCCGGAGCGTCCGCCGAGGTAGCGGGTCACCTGCGGATCGGCGTTGATCGCGGCGAGCGTCGACAGGTCGTCCTCCGCGTGCAGTGGGCGCAGCCGCAGCCGCTCGGTGGTCAGCTCGGCCGGCGCGCGCGGGGCGGGGATTCCGGTCTTCGCCATCCCGAGCGAGGCTAGATGGTGGCCTCAGGGGAACCGTGAGCGACCCGGGGTCCGTCAGCGGCTAGGGCGGCGGTCAGACTCCGCTCGCCTCGAGCCGGGCGAGCAGCTCGGGGTGCCGCCGGCACGAGCTCGGCGGGAAGCCGCGCGAGCAGCTCGCGCCAGTCACCCCCGTCGGCGAGGACGGTTCGCACCTCATCGAGCGCCCTCGCCTCGTCACCGGACTGCATCGCGCCGAGCGCGGACCAGAACCGCAGCTCGACGGACTGGGGCGCGAGCGCGGCGGCCCTCTGGAACCACTCGGCGGCCGCGGCGTGCTCGCCCCGGGCAGCGAGTTCGTCGGCCTCAGCGGCGATCGCGTATGCGTCGCTGAGGCCGAGCAGCCGGCGGAGCTCGTCGAGCGGCTCGGGGTGGTCCTCGACGCGCAGCGACACGGTCACCTGCCATGGCTCCCCGGACGCGGGCACAACGAGCAGCGCCGCGGACTGCCGACCGCGGAGGTCTCCGCCCTCGGCCTCGCCGGCGTCGAGGGCCGCGAGCAGGCGGCGGGCGAGCGGGCCGCGACTGGCTTCGAAGGCGGCGTGCATCGCCGGCCACACGCTCGGCACGGCCATCATGTTCGCCTGGCAGCCGACACCGACCCCGGTGAGATGGCCGGCGTGCGCGACGCAGGCCGACCCCGTGTGCGCCGCCGCCCGCCCAGCGGCATCGACGACACCGAGCTGCCGGCTGGCCGCCGCAGGATCGTCGGCAAGGAGCCGCGTCACGACCTCGTCGGCCGTCGCGCCGCTCGCCAGGAGATCGAGCCCGCGCGGGCCGAAATCGATCTCGGGCGCGGCCTGCGTGGCGACCGCACCGACGCCGGGCCGGGCCCAGGGAACGACCGAGCCGACGGAGAACCAGTGCGACTGCACCCCGATGCCGAGTTCGCCGGAGTCCGGGTCGAGGGCGACGATCGAGTAGGTCATGGCGGACCCGGGCTCAGCGCGGTGCCCCGGCGGACCCGCGGATCAAAACGGCGGGCGGACTTCCGGGGCCTCGTCCGGGTGCTCGGGGTCACCGGGACGTCCCGGGACACCGGGCGCATGTGCGGGGGCGAGGATCTCGTCGCTGCCGACCGCCTCGACGATCTCCTCTTCCTCCTCCTCGAGCTCGGTGTCGTGGTCGCCGTCGCACAGCACGCGGAACGCACCGGTCACGCCACCGTCCGCCTGGAGGACGATCCCGGGCAGCAGCTGCTCGCCCTCGTCGAGGCCGAGCCGTTCGATGTCGAAGTGGGCCATCCCGATCCCCCAGGTGTGGTGGCCGGGGTTCTCACGGTCGTGGGCAGCGACGCCCTGGGCAACGCGCTCGAGCAGGTAGGCGATCTTGGCGGTGTCGGCGGCCACGGCCTCCGAGACTACTGACGGCTCTATCGCGCTCGATGATCTCGATGCGGTAGCCGTCCGGGTCGCGGACGAAGCACAGCCGCGAGCCGCCCTCGCGCACCGCTGTACGGCGGCCGCTCCGGCTCGATCCCCTGCTCGGCCAGCGCGCCCAGCACGCCGTCGAGATCGGCGGTGGTGATCGCGATGTGGCCGTAGCCGGTCCCGAGCTCGTAGGGCTCGTCGTGGCCGTGGTTGTAGGTCAGCTCGAGCCGCGGCTCGGGACCGTCGTCGGGCAGGCCCATGAACACGTTCGTCGCCTCGTCGCGGATCGGCATCCGGCCGATCTCTCGAAAGCCGAGCGCGCTGTAGAACGCGACCGAGCGATCGATGTTCGAGATCCGGTAGCAGGTGTGAATCAGGCTCATGGCTCCGCGCGATGCTCCGGTCGAGCGCTCGGACAGGATACGCTGACGGCCGATGATCGTCGAGCGTTCGATGAGCGACCCCTGGCTGTCGAACACCTACCTGGTGGCCGACGAGCAGGGCTCCCAGGCAGCGCTGATCGACGCCGGCGGCCCGGTCGGCCCGCTGCTCGACGTCGTGGACGCGGATGCGGTACGCGCTGACCCACGTGCTGCTCACCCACCACCACCACGACCACGTCGCCGAGCTCGATGCCGTGCTCGAGCGCCATCCCGGAACTCCGGTGCTGATCCACGAGCTCGAGCGCGACCAGGTGCCGCCAGGCGACCGGCACGATGGCGCCCGGCGAGCCGATCTTCTGCGGCGCGCTGGAGATCGTGCCGCTGCACACGCCCGGCCACACCGCGGGGATGCTCTCACTGCTGGTCAACGGCACCGACGTGTTCACCGGCGACACCCTGTTCAAGGGCTCGGTCGGCGGGCGTACGCGCACCCGGCCACACGACGTACGCCGACCTGAAGAGCTCGATCATGGACACGCTGCTCAAGCTGCCGCCCGACGACCCGGATCCACCCCGGCCACACCGATCCGACGCACCGTCGCCGACGAGCTCGAGCACAACCGGTTCGTGCGGATCTGGCGCGGGGTCGGACCCCGAGGGCGACGCGCCGTGCACGGCGATGGGCGAGCCGGCGACGCTGATCCTGCTCGGCGACGACTACGACGGCGGCCACAAGGCCTGGGTCCGCTGGCCGGACGGCGCCGACGACATCGTCCCGGGCTCAGCAAGGTCGCCGACGCCTAGACCGAGTCGCGCCCTAGCCGACCGGTGCCACCACCTTTCGGATGAGCCCGAACGACAAGATCCCCACCTCCCGCGTGGGGCGCACCGCCAAGGTCGGGAGGCTGGCCGCCGGCCAGGCGATCCGCCAGGCCGGAACCCGCGCGGCGAACGTCACGCGCACCCCCGAGGGCCGCCAGGCTGCGCTCGAGAGCCGCCACATCGAGGCTGCCGAGCAGATCGTCACCGCGCTGGGGACGATGAAGGGCGCCGCGATGAAGGTCGGCCAGGTGATGTCGTTCCTGGACCCCGGCCTCGTCCCCGAGGAGTACCGCGAGGAGTTCCAGCGCAAGCTCGCCGCGCTGCGCGACGCGGCGCCGACGGTGACCTTCAAGCAGATGCGGGCGGTAATCGAGGACGACCTCGGCGAGCGCCTGAAGGACGTCTTTCGACGAGTTCGACGAGGAGCCGATCGCGGCCGCGTCGATCGGCCAGGTCTACCGCGCCCGAGCTGCTCGACGGCCGGGAGGTGGCGGTCAAGGTCCAGTACCCCGGCGTCGCCGCGGCGGTCCGCGCCGACATGCAGAACCTGGGCCTGATCCTGCGGCTGGCCAAGCGGATCGCGCCCGGGATGGACGCCCGCGCGATCGGGGCCGAGATCCGCGACCGGATCGAGGAGGAGCTCGACTACGAGCTCGAGGCCCAGAATCAGCGCTCGCTGGCGCGGATCTTCCGCGGCCACCCGTTCATCGTCGTGCCACGAGGTCGTCACCTCGCTCTCGCACGAGCGGGTGATGGTCTCCGAGTTCGTGCACGGGATCGGCTTCGAGGAGCTCAAGGGCTACCCCCAGGACGATCGCGACCGGATCGGCGAGATCATCTTCCGCTTCTACTTCGGCTGCCTGTACCGCCACCACCAGTTCTCCGGCGACCCCCACCCCGGCAACTCGATGCTGCTCGGCGACGGCCGGATGGCGTTCTTCGATTTCGGGCTGTTCAAGCGGATGCCCGACGGCACCGTCGACCTCGAGATCGAAGGTCGCCCGCGCGGTGATCGAGGGCGACAACGGAGACCGTGATGCGGACCTGGGCACCGAGTCCGGGTTCTTCCCCGACCCGGAGCGGTTCGACGCCGACAAGGTCCTGGCCCACTTCCGCGCGGCCACCGCCTGGTACACCGCCGATCGGCGAGTCGAGCTGACCCCCGAGTACGCCACCCAGGTGCTGATCGACATGAGCGACCCGCGCTCGGAGTACTTCGGCCAGATGCGCCACGAGTCGGCGCCGCCGGACCACATCTTCGGACGACGGATGGAGGTGCTGACGCTGGCGGTGATCGCCCAGCTCCGCGCCCGCGGCAACTTCCACCGGATCGTCCGCGAGTGGTTCTACGGCGATCCGCCGGCGACCGAGCTCGGCGAGCAGGAGGCCGAGTTCTACGGCCGGGTCGCGGCCTGAGGGCCGCGTCCGGGACTCACACCCGCTGGATCTGCATCAGGCTCGTCGTCCCCGGGCGCCCGCTCGGCAGCCCGGCGGTGATCGCCACCCGCGCGCCGGACTTGACCCAGCCGAGCTCCACCACCCGCCGCGCGGCATCGGCGATCAGCGTCTCGGTCACCTCGTGGCGGCGCATCGAGCCGGCGGACCCCCCACATCAGCCCGCAGCGCCGGACCGTCTCGCGCCCCGGCGAGAGCGCGAAGATCGGCACCTGCGGGCGGTGGGCGGAGATCAGGCGGGCCGAGCGGCCGGAGAGGGTCGGCACGACGATCGCGGCGAGGTGGAGCTCCCGGGCCGCGGCGCACAGCGCCGTAGGCGACGGTGTAGGCGGGATCGCGGGCGTCGCGCCGCACGCGATGCTCGTTCCACTCCGAGAACGGCAACGCGCTCTCGGTCCGTTCGGCGATCGCGGCCATCATCTGCACCGCCTGCGCCGGGTAGGCGCCGATCGCGGTCTCCTGGGAGAGCATCACGGCGTCGGTGCCGTCCATGATCGCGTTGGCCACGTCGGCGACCTCGGCGCGGGTCGGCCGCGAGGAGGAGACCATCGAGTCGAGCATCTGGGTCGCGGTGATCGACGGCCGAGCGAGCTGGCCGGCGACCCGCAGCAGTCGCTTCTGGACCATCGGCACCTCCTCGATCGGCAGCTCGATCCCGAGGTCGCCGCGGGCGACCATCACGCAGTCCGCGGCGCGGATGATCTCCTCGGCCGCGTCCACCGCCTGTGGCTTCTCGATCTTGGCGATCAGCGGCAGCCGGGTGTGCTTGCGCACGTTGGTGACGTCCTCGGCGGTGCGCGACGAACGACAGCGCGACCATGTCGACCCCGATCGTCTCCCCGAAGTGGAGCATGTCGAGGTCGCCCTCGGGCACGGCGTGCAACCCGCGCGTCGAGCCTGGGATGTTGAGTCCCTGGCGGGAGGCGACCGTTCCCCCGATCTCGACCCGCGTCTCGATCTCGCCGTCGCCCTCCCGGACGCCCTGGACCCGCAGCCGGATCGCGCCGTCGGCCAGGTAGATCACGTCCTCGGCCTCGACCGCCGCCGACGAGCCCGGCCCAGCACACCGACATCCGGGCCTCGTCGCCGGGCTCGTCGGTCGAGCCGCAGCACAGGACGAGCGTCTCGCCGGGCTTCAGCTCGGCGATCCCGTCGTGAGCGCGCCGATCCGGATCTTCGGGCCCGGGAGGTCCTGGAGCAGCGCCACCTGACGCCCGGCCCGGCCCGCCGCCTGCCGGACTCGGTCGGCGTTCTCGGCGTGCTCGTCGCGGTCGGCGTGCGAGAAGTTCAGCCGGGCGACGTCGAGGCCGGCATCGACCATCCGGGCAAGGGTCTCGGGATCCCGGCAGGCGGGGCCGATCGTGGCCACGATCTTGGTCCGGCGCATGACCCGCACGCTATATCACCGCGGCCCTGCGTCCGGATAAGCGACGGTGATCCTGCACCGAGCGCGAGTGGACCGGCGCTCGCCCCGGCTCAGCGGCGCAGGTGGCTCGCGGCCTCGAACTCGGCCTCGCGGCCGGCCATCTGCTCCCGATACCACGCCTCACGCCGGGTGCGGCTGCGGCGGTCGAGCACCGGATCGAGCGAGGGGACGATCCGCCGGGCGGCCTCGGAGGCGGCGATCAGCGGCCAGCGGGCGAGCGGGATCAGGACCCACGGGAGCGCGGGCGGCATGTCGTAGCGCCGGCGGGTGGCCGGGGACATCATCATCGCGGTGTAGGCGCAGATCAGCCGGTGGTGGTAGGCGGCGCGCAGGCGCTCGCGCGGGCGGCCCCCCTCGGCCCGGCCGGCGAACGCCCGCGGGAAGCTTTCGATCAGCTCGGCGCCGTGGTGGCCCGCCGTGTACGTCCGGCCGACGGCGACCATGAACACGAGCTGGAGCGCCTCGCCCACCGACTCCGGATACGCCGCCGGGTGAACGCCGAGAAGGTGGCCGAGGAAGCGCTGGTAGTGGAGCAGCGCACGGATCTCGTCGCCCGATGTCGCGTACCCGAGCATCAGCATGAATAGCGCCGGAGTGATGCTCCCGCCGAGCAGGGTGAGTGACATGTACGCCTGGCTGATCGGCAGTCCCCAGCGCTCGGCATCCCACTCGGGGTGCTCGCCGACCCTCCGGCGGACCGAGACGTGCATCACGCGGACGCGGAGCGCGGTCACCCGTCCGGCGCTGCCGAGGTCCGAACAGCGCGCCCGGTTCGGAGACGTCGATCCAGAACCTGGCGGTCTCGAGGAACCGGCGCAGGGCGTTGTCGCCGGCGTAGCCGCCGGTGAGCGAGAGCGGCAGCGCGACCGCGGCCTCGGTGTACATCTCGAGCGTCTCGGCCCCGGCCACCCGAACAGGTCGGTGCCCCAGCGCCGCCAGATCGCCGCACCCTACTCGACGCAGCTCGGGCCGCACCCACTCCGGGACACGCTCGAATTCGGTGAACAGCGCCCGCATGCTCTCCGGGGCCTCGGGGACGGCAGCGATGCCCTCGTTCAGCGCCCGGTCGAGCAGCTGGCGACCCTTGCGCGGCCCGGTGTCGCCGAAGAACACCTCGTCGACGTAGGTCTCCGCGAGCGGGTCCCCGCGCCACATGTCGGCGACGAACGCGTCGAACACGTGCGGCGCCGGAGCGGGGTCGAACCGGAACGCCGCGCGGACGGCCCGACGCAGCGCGCGGACCGACGGACGGCGGAGGTTCTCGGTGTACTGGAAGTCGGTGGGGACCGCAGCGGGGGCCGCGAGCTCGGCCTCGGTGACGATCACGAAAGCAGTATCTCCTCTCCGTCCGCACTCAGGCGACCGCCCTTCCGGAGGTCGCAGATCAGGTCCCAGTGCAGCGCCGAGGAGTTGGTGCCGCCGGTCTCGGGGTACGAGCGACCGAGCGCGAGGTGGACCGTGCCGGCCAGCTTCTCGTCGAGCAGGATCGTGCCGGTCGCACGGTGCAGTCCGCGGTTGGTCCCGATCCCGAGCTCGCCGAGCCGCCGGGCACCCGCGTCGGTGGCGAGCGCGGCCTGGAGGTACTCGTCGCCACTGTCGGCCCGGGCGGCGACGACCTCGCCGCCGACGAAGGTGAGCTCGACACCGCGGACCTCGGCCCCCCGGGGCTCGTCGGGACCGTGAAGCGGATCGTGCCCTCGGCCGAATCCTCGTGCGGCCCGGTGAACACCTCCCCGCTCGGCATGTTCCGGCGTCCGTCCGAGTTGATCCACGTCCGGCCGCCGACCCGCAGCCGCACGTCCGTGCCCTCGGCCTCGATCCGGATCTCCTCGACGCCGGACAGCCGCTCGACGAGCTCCGCCTGACGCTCGGAGAGCGCGCGCCAGGCCGCGACCGGATCGTCCCGATCCAGGAACAGCGCGCCGGCCACGAACGCGGCGTATTCCGCCTCGCCCATGCCGGCCTGCTGGGCGAGCGCCGGCAGTCGGCCACAGCGTGCCGCACCACCGCCGGGCGAGGCGGGCCTCGCTCACCGGGCGGCGGGCCCGGGCGAACCGGGCGATCAGGGCCGGATCGACGCCGGCGAGCTCGCGCGTGTTCGCCGGGGCCATGATCGAGAGCTGGGCGTCGACATTCTCCGCGGTCAGCAGATCGATCGGCGCGTGCGCGTCGAGCTGGGCCGGGCCGGCTTGGGCGAGGAAGTCGCCCGTCTCCCAGTCCGGGGCGATCCGCAGCAGCGGCCAGGCCTCGCGGGCGAGCAGCGCGCGGTGGAGGGCGCGAAGGGCCGGCATCGCGAGTGGGCTGGCGACGATCACCACCTGCTGGCCGGGCTCGACCTCCAGGCACCAGTCGCACAGCAGCCCGGCGTACGCGTCCGGCGTCGATCACGGCGCCTCGAGCTCCGGGAAGTGCTCGGCGACGTGGGCCCGGATCGTCTCGCGCACGAACTCGCGCTCGGAGGCCGAGGCCATCCGCAGGCGGCCGAGCAGCTCCTTCTGGCGCGTGATCGGCGCTCCGGCGATCGTCCAGGACACCGCGAGCCGCTCGAACAGGAACTCCACCGCTCGCTGCCAGGCGTCCTCGCGCTCCAGACCGCCGTGGAGGATCTCGCCGTACTGACGGCGGGTGGCTGGGGACAGCGCGCCACGGAGCGCCAGCACGTTGCCGTCCGCGTCGGGGTACTCGTCGACCGGCGCGGCGAGCTTCTCGCGCTGGCGGTTGCGGCGGCCCACGGGCGCGCTCAGGCGGGACCGTCGGCCGCGCGCTGGAGCTGCGCGGCCACGTCGCCGCTCACCGGCTTGGTGTGCCCGGCCCAGGCGACGAGCGGATCGAGCTCCATCAGCTTGCGGATCGAGGCCCGCGCCTGGTCGGTGTCGGCGTTGAACGCCGGGTGTGGGACGTGGGCCGCGTTCTCGCGTCCGGTCTCCGGGTCGACGGTGTAGAAGCAGTCCGAGACGAGCGCGGTCCGGTCGGACTCGCGGAACAGACCGATCAGGCCCGGGGCGTGGCCGGGCAGCTCGACGACCTTGAAACCGGCCACCTCGTCGCCCTCGGACACGGTGCCCTCGATCGCCACCGCACCGCCGTCCCATGTGCGAAGCAGGAGCGGGAAGATCGGACGCGCGTACGGGCGCAGGAGGTCGAGCTTCCAGTACGGGCGGAAGCTGCTCGGCGACTGTGCCGCCTCGCGCTCGAGCGGATGGCAGTACACCGGGGCGTCAAGGCCGGGGGCCGTGCCGCGGTGGTCGCAGTCGGCGTGGCCGAGGACGACCCGCTTGACCCCGCCGAAGCGAGCGGTGAGCGCGCGCAGCGAGTCGGTCATCGCCGAGATCCCGGCGTCGAACACGGTCACACCGCCCTCGTCCTCGATCAGGTAGACGTTCATCGTCCGGGGCCGGCCACCGCGGACAAGCCACACGCCGACGGCGATCCGCTCCAGGTCGGCGCCGTTGAAATAGTCGTGGACACGCTGGCGGAGGTTGGCCAGCGCGGTCAGCCGCCGCTCGCCGCTCGACCCCGTGGCCGGCAGCAGTCCGAGCTGACGGGCGATGTCACCGCTGTCGACGTAGGCGTCGTTGTGGACGATCAGATCGTCGGCCACCGTGACGACGTCGCAGCCCTCGAGCGACAGGCGTGCGCCGTTGGGCAGAAAGCCCTGGAACGTGCCCGGCCCCGCGAACGTCCCGGTCGCGCGCCAGCGCACCGCCGTGCGACCACGGCCGGTCGTCATCTCGATGACCGTCAGCCGGAAGTCCGGGAACGCTGCGAACAGCTCGGAGAAGTACCCCCGGACGCCGTCCGGGGCGACGACCTCCTGCTGGGCGACGAACCGGTCGATCGCGCCCGGCTTCCAGAGCGCGACGGCGGCGTCGAGGTCGTGGGCGGTGAGCGCCTCGAAGTAGCGGCGGGCGATGTCGGTGGTCGAGGCCATAGGGGCGAGGGCGCGCAGTCTACGCGCCGCCCAATATGGTGCGCGGTCGTGACCACGAAAGCCCGAGAGCTCGGCCGCGGCGAGCGCGTGCGGCCGGGCGTGTGGCGGCTCCGGCTGCCACTGCCCTGGCCCGGCGTGCCGCACTGCAACGCGTGGGCGCTGGCCGCGGGCTCCGGGATCGTGCTCGTCGACACCGGCATGCACCTCCCGGGCTCGATGGCCCAGCTCGAGCGGGCACTCGACCAGGTCAACCTCCGCGTCGAGCACGTCCGGCTGCTGGTCTGCACCCATGCCCACACCGATCACTGGGGCCAGGCCGCGCCGATCGTCGAGCGCGCGGGGTGCGAGTTCTGGATGCACCCCAACCACGAACACGCCACCCGGCCGCGCGAGGATCCTGAGCGGGCACTCGAGCGGCGGATCGAGGTCGGCCGCCAGAGCGGCGTCCCCGAGGCCGCGCTCGCCTCCTACCGCGAGCGGATGCGCGATGCCCGGTCGGGCCTCGCCGCGGCGATCGAGCCCGACCGCGACCTCGTCCCAGGTGCCGTCGTCGAGACCGACCTCGGCCGCTTCGACGTCTACGAGACCCCCGGCCACGCCCCCTCGCACGTCTGCCTCTACCAGCCGGAGCAGCGGCTGCTGATCTCCGGCGACCACCTGCTGGGGCGGATCTCGCTGTTCTACGACTACGGCTGGACCCCGGACCCGGCGGGCGAGTTCCTGTCTTCCCTTGACACCGTCGACGCGCTCGACGCCCGGCTCTGCCTCTCCGGACACGGCCGCCCGTTCACCGACGTCCACGCCCACGTCGAGGGCAACCGGGCGCTCGTCGCGGAGCGGCTCGCCGCGATCCGCGCGGCGCTCGCCGACGGTCCGCCGAAGACCGCGGTCGACGTCCTGACCGCACACCTCCCAGGAGCCACTCAACGAGATGACGGCCGGCTGGCGGCTCACCGAGACGCTCGCCTACCTGCGCCATCTCTCGGTGCTCGGCGAGGCCGTCTCCGAGCGTGACGGGTCCACCGAGCGCTGGTCCGCGGCCGGCTGACCCGCCCGCACAGCGATCCGGGGCGCGGCCAGGGGCCTTGGGGCCAACCTTGACACGTTTCTGTCAAGGTTGTACGTTCCCGCCATGCGCATCGATGAGATCCTCGCCGAGGCCTCCGAGCCGACGTTCTCGTTCGAGTTCTTCCCCCCGAAGAGCGATCAGGGCGAGACGAACCTCCGCGCTGCGCTCGAGGAGCTGCAGCCGATGGCACCCGACTTCGTCTCGGTCACGTATGGCGCAGGAGGCTCCACGCAGGACCGCACGCTCGAGATCGTCACCTACCTCAAACGCGAGCTCGGGCTGGAGGCGATGGCTCACCTCACCTGCGTCGGGGCGAGCCGCGAGGACCTCCGCGGGACGCTCGACGGCATCGTCGACGCCGGCGTCGACAACGTGCTCGCGCTGCGCGGCGACCCGCCTCGCGGGCAGACCGACTGGACCCCCCACCCGGAGGGCTTCCACTACTCGACCGAGCTCGCGTCCCTGATCGCCGGCACGTACCCGCAGCTCGCGATCGGCGCGGCCGCGTTCCCCGAGGTCCACCCCCAGGCGGTCGACATGGCGAGCGATCTGCGCTTCCTCAAGGAGAAGGTCGACGCCGGCGCCAGCTTCCTCATCACGCAGCTGTTCTTCGACAACGAGCTGTACTTCCACTTCGTCGAGGAGGCCCGTGAGATCGGCATCGATGTGCCGATCATCCCCGGGATCATGCCGATCACCAACGTGGCCCAGATCAAGACGATCACCGGGCTGTGCAAGGCGACGATCCCGCCGACGCTGCTCGAGCAGCTCGAGGCTCGGGCCGAGAACAGCGACGCCGTGATCGAGCTCGGCGTCGCCTACGCCACGCTGCAGTGCGCGGAGCTCCTGGCCCGCGGCGCACCGGGGATCCACTTCTGCACGCTCAACCGCTCGCCGGCCACCCGCGCGATCCTCTCCGCCCTGCGGCTGCTCCGGCCGTGGGTACGGCGTGAGATCGTCCGGACCTAGTCCGACGCCTCCGGGGCGATGATCGGCAGCGCGTGGGCCACGGTCGGCTGGCCGTCGGCCTCGTAGCGGACGTCGACGACATCGTTGCGCTTGTACGTGCCGATTCCCCAGAAGCCGAGGAACCACGCCCCGCGGCCGAGCTTGCCGCTCACGAGCTCGCGCCTGAAGCGCAGCTCACCCTCGACGATCCGGTAGTCGGTCCCGAGCTCCTGGCGGACGCCGTTGACGTACACCTCGAGGGGCGGACGGACGCCGGCGGGGAGCGGCACGCGCCACACGGGATCGGAGCCGCTGCTCATGGCACCGGATCGGTCGCCAGCCGCGACAGCAGCGTGTTGTCGACGCGGTGGCCCTGCTCCCGGGTGTAGCCACGCAGGACGCCCTCCTCGCGGAACCCCGCGACACGGGCGCACGCCAGCATCGCGGTGTTGGCGGGCTCGGTCCGCACCGCGAGCCGCTCCAGACCGGCTCGGTCGATCAGCCAGTTCGCGGCCAGGGTCAGCGCCCGGCCGCCCCACCCCCGGCCGCGGACCGCGGGGGCGAGCCACAGCCCGAGCTCGGCCCGGCGGTGGCGCCAGTCGAACTCCTGCGCCGTGAGCTCGCCGAGACACACATCAACGCCGTGCTGGGTGACCGTCAGGGCCGCGAACGTCCCCCGTGACCACTCGGCCTCGGCCCGTTCGGCGGCGGCGCCGAGCTCGGCGCCGCTCGGCGGCCTCGCCTGGCCCAGCCGGAGGTGGAGCGTCGGATCGTCCTGGTAGGCGATGAGGATCTCGGGGATGTCCCGCTCGGCGCTCGGGCGCAGGTCGATCACGCCGTCGGTGAGCGGCTCGGGGAGTGCAGGCAGGGCGGGCACGTCGTCCGAGGACCGTACCCTGCGCGCGGTGGAGTCGTTCGCCTACAGCATCCGCCGTTCCGAGCGCGCCCGGCGTGTCCGGGTGATCGTCGACGCCACGCGGGGGGTCGAGGTCGTCCTCCCCCGTCGGGCGGCCGAACGCGACGCCGAGGCGGCCGTCATCGAGCTGCGGCCGTGGATCGAGCGACGGCTGGCCGAGGTCCGCCGTGCGCGGATGTCGGTCGAGGAGCGCGGCGAGCGGGTGCCGTACCTCGGGGAGATGCTCACGCTCGTCCCCCAGCGCGGCCGGCAGCAGGTGACCCGCCGGGACGCGCTGTTCGGCGAGGGCGAGCTGCTTGTCCCGCTCCACCCCGAGGAGCGGCTCGCTGCGCTCGAGCGCTTCTACCGCCGCGCGGCCCGGACGGAGATCGCGCCCCGGCTCGACCGGGCCTGCGCGATCACCGGCCATCGCTACACGAAGCTGAGCATCCGCGCGCAGCGCACCCGGTGGGCGAGCTGCTCCCACTCCGGCGCGATGAGCTTCAACTGGCGGCTGCTGCTTGCCCCCGAGGCGGTGCTCGACTACGTCGTCTGGCACGAGGTCTGCCACCTCCAGGTGATGGACCATTCGCCGCGGTTCTGGGCGCTGCTCGAGGGCCACTGCCCGGACCACCGGCGGTGGTCGAGGTGGCTGCGTCACCACGGCGCGACCCTCGTGCTCGCCTGAGGCGACGACGTGCGGGCGCTGGCCATCGTCCACCAGCCCGACGCGGGGCCGGGCGTGTTCGCCGACGCGGTCCTGGCGCACGGCTGGACGCTCGACGAGTGGCCGATCGCTGCCGGCGGGGCGCCGCCGGCCGACCCCGTCGGGTACGACGCGGTGCTGGCGTTCGGCGGGGCGGCGCATCCCGACCAGGGCGAGACCCTCCCGTGGATGAGCGCCGAGCGGGCCGTACTGGCCGAGCTGCTCTCGGCGCACCGGCCGGTGATGGGGGTCTGCCTGGGGGCGCAGCTGCTCGCGCAGGCCGCGGGCGGAGCCGCAGAGCGGGCCGCTCGGCCGGAGATCGGCTGGCACGAGGTGACGGTCGAGGACGAGGGCCGAGCCGATCCCCTGCTCAGTCCGCTCGCCCCGAGCTTCACCGCCTTCGGCTGGCACAGCTACGCGTGCCGGCTCCCCCCGGGCGCGGTGGTGCTCGCTCGCAGTACGGTCTGCGTCCAGGCCTACCGGCTCGGTTCCCGGGCGTGGGGGATCCAGTTCCACGCCGAGGTCGCGGCCGGCGACGTCGAGCGCTGGACACGCGACTACGGCACCGACCCGGACGCCGTGCGAACCAGGCTCGATCCCGATCGTCTGCGCGCGCGGACCGCCGATGAGCTGCCGGCATGGAACCGGCTCGGCGCGGCCCTCTGCCGCCGCTTTCTCACCGAGGCGGGCCGGCACGCCCGCTGACCGAAGCCCGGGCCCGGCGCGCTACCCGTCCGCGGTCTCCGTCAGCACCCGGCGCAGGGCCTTGAACGGGGTCTCGCCGCGCCGCTGCTTGACGAGCTCCCGCCGGACGCGGCCGACGTAGGCCTCGGTCGAGCCGTCGCCGCGGACGTCGAATCCCGCGCGGACGGAGGACACGAACCGCTCCGGACCCGAGAACTCGACGCGCCCGACGACCTGCTCGACGGGCTCGAACCGGCGGATCTTCGCGTCGACCGGCCGGCGCGGAGCCCCGTCGGCCAACTCACGCGCGTGCCGCTCGGCCGAGGAGAGTGCCGCGTCGATCGAGTCGTGGCGCTCGCGGCGGACGCGCGAGCCGCTGCGGATCGTGAGCTTCCACGGCATCGGTCGGAAGAGTACGGAGGAATGGCAACGTCTAATGTCCGGTGGGCGCCCGTGCCACCGTCCGACACCGTTCAGCGCACGATCCTCATCTCCGGGGCGAGCCGAGGGATCGGCCACGCCACCGCGCTGCGCCTCGCCGCTGACGGCTGGCAGGTGTATGCCGGCGTCCGGACCGAGGCTGACGGCCGGCGACTGGCCGGCGAGGCCGGCCGCGAGCGGATCGTCCCGGTCACGCTCGACGTCACCGATGCAGCGCAGATCGCCGCCCTCGACGAGCGGCTCCCGGAGCGGCTCGACGCGGTGATCAACAACGCCGGGGTCGTGGTCGACGGCCCGCTCGAGGCGCTCTCGACCGACCAGGTCCGGGAGCAGTTCGAGGTCAATGTGTTCGGCGCGCACGCCCTCACCAGGGCCGTCCTCCCGCGGATCCGTTCGGCGGCGGGCCGGATCCTGTTCGTCTCCTCGGTCAGCGGCCGTGTCTCGACGCCGATGACCGGCGCCTACAACGGTTCGAAGTTCGCCCTCGAGGGCATGGCCGACGCGCTCCGAGTCGAGCTGCGGCCGTGGGGGATCCGGGTGATCCTGATCGAGCCCAACTCGACGGCCACCGACCTCTGGGACAAGGCACCGGAGCGGGTCGACGAGGCGGCAGCCGGCTGGGACGGCACGCAGCAGCAGCTCTACGCCCGCCACCTCACGGGCTTCCGCCGGACGGTGAAGTTCGTCCAGCGACTCGCGGTCCCGGTCGAGGACGTGGTCGGCACGATCGAGCGGGCACTCGAGGTCGCCCGGCCCCGCGCGCGGTATCCGGTCGGAGCTCAGTCACGGGTCCAGCTGGCGCTCACCGCGATCACTCCGACGCGGGTCAACGACGCATTTCTCGCCCGGGCCACGGGCACCCCGCGGCGGCTGTAGCTGACCCGCGCCGAGGCGGCTGCTACGCCGCGAGCGGCAGCGCCGCGCTCAGCCGGACGTCGAACTCGTCGACGATCCCCTCGTGGCGTGCGGCCACGATATCGCCGGGCAGGCTGTGCACGAGCGCGCGGGCGGGGCCGTTCTCGGCCAGGACGGTCGCCCGGAAGTGGGTGATGCCCTGGACGAGCGCGGCGGCGGCGAGGCGGTCCATCAGGGCGGAGCCGAGGCCCTCGTGCTGATAGGCATCCCCGACGACGATCGCGAACTCGGCGATCTCAGGGGCATCCGCGAGCCGGACGCACCGGGCGACGGCGAGGATCTCGTCGGCGTTCTCAGCCGGGGTGGCGACGAGCGCCAGATGGTCGACGCCGTTGATCTCGACGAGGTAGCGGGTCTCGGCCAGGCTCAGGTGGGGCTTGGGCGCCAGGTACCGGCGGTAGATCGACTGCGGTGAGAGCCGGTCGTGGGCCGCGGCCAGCGCCGCGCCGTCCGCCGAGCGGATCGGACGGATGACCACCTGCCTGCCACTGCGGAGACGCACTGAATCCATGTCATCACCGTAGGGCAGGCGAACGTGTGTTTGTGTGGCCCCGCGCACACGGGGTGCCGGCGCGGTCGGCTCAGCCGCGCTCGTGCATCGGCACGTACTGGAGCTCGCGGCCGCCGGTGTAGATCTGCCGTGGCCGCGCGATCTTCTGCTCGGAGTCGTCGATCATCTCGAGCCACTGGGCGATCCAGCCGCTCGTCCGCCCGATCGCGAACAGCACCGGGAACATCTCGACCGGCATCCCCAGGGCCTCGTAGATCAGACCGGAGTAGAAGTCGACGTTGGGGTAGAGCTTGCGGTCGATGAAGTACTCGTCCTCGAGGGCGATCTTCTCGAGCTCGGTGGCGATGTCGAGCAGCGGGTTCTTGCCCGTCACCTCGAACACCTCGTCGCACGCCGTCTTGATGATCTTCGCCCGCGGATCGAAGTTCTTGTACACGCGGTGGCCGAAGCCCATCAGCTTCTCCTTGCCGTCCTTCACACCCTGGATGAAGTCCGGGATGTTCTCGACGGTCTCGATCCGGCGGAGCATCCGCAGGACGGCCTCGTTGGCGCCCCCGTGGAGCGGGCCGTAGAGGGCGGCGACCCCGGCCGCGACGGCCGAGTAGGGGTCGACCTGGGAGGAGCCGACGCTGCGCACCGCGCTCGTCGAGCAGTTCTGCTCGTGGTCGGCGTGGAGGATGAACAGCACGTCGAGGGCGTGCTCGAGCCGCGGGTCGGGCTGGTACTTCAGCTCCGCGATCTTGTAGATCATCGAGAGGAAGTTGCCGGCGTAGGACAGGTCGTTGTCCGGATAGACGTACGGCATCCCGCGGTTGTGGCGGTACGAGAAGGCCGCGAGCGTCGGCATCTTGGCGATCAGGCGGATGATCTGCATGTAGCGGACCTCCTCGTCCTTGATCTTGCTCGCCTCGGGATAGAACGTCGACAGTGCGCCGGTCGACGCGAGCAGCATGCCCATCGGGTGGGCGTCGTACCGGAACCCCTGCATGAACTCCTTGACGTTCTCGTGCACGAACGTGTGGGTGGTGATCAGGTGCGTCCACTCGTCGAGCTGGCTCTGCGCCGGCAGCTCGCCGTGGACGAGCAGGTACGCGACCTCGAGGTAGCTCGATTTCTCGGCCAGCTGCTCGATCGGGTAGCCGCGGTACTCGAGGATCCCGCGCTCGCCGTCGATGAACGTGATCGCCGAGCGGCACGACGCCGTGGCCATGTACGCGGGGTCGTAGGTCATCAGCCCGAAGTCATCCTCGGCGACCTTGATCTTGCGCAGTTCGGTGGCGCGAATCGTCCCGTCCTGGATCGGCACCTCGTACTGCTTGCCGGTCCGGTTGTCGGTGATCGTCAGGGTCTCGCCGGACTGGGCTACGTCGGCACCGTCCTGCTGCTTGGTCTCGGTCGTCATCGGCACTCCTCTCGCAAAGGTCGGGCGGGCAGGCTCAGGCCTCGAGCCCGTCCGGAAAAACTCTACCCCTCTCGGTCAGCCCCGACGCCTCCGTGCCGGCGTCGCCGACCCGCGTGGAGCGACTCAGTCGCTCGTGACGGCCATCGCGATGGCGACGACCATGATCAGGAACGTGAGGCCCATCACCGCTCGCGCGCCCCCGGCCCCGCCGGGGAACGTCGGGCTGCGCAGGCCGACGGCCGAGAGGACGACCGCGTACACCGCGAACACGCCGCCGGCGATCAGGAACGGCGTCTTCGACGGCTCGGCGGCGGCGAACAGGAGCGACAGCACGCGCGCAGACTATCCGATCGAGGAGCGGTCGCCCTCGTAGCGGCTCTCGGTCGCCGCGCGCTGGCCCTGGTAGTGGCTGCCGAGCTCGGCGCTGCCGTACGGGCGCTCGGCCGGGCGATCGAGTGACATGAACGAGAGCTGGGCGATGAGCAGCCCGGGGTAGAGCTTGATCGGAACCCGGGTGAGGTTGTTGAGCTCGAGCGTCAGCGTCCCCTTCCACCCCGGATCGCAGAACCCGGCCGTGGCGTGGACGATCAGCCCGAGCCGCCCGAGGCTCGACTTCCCCTCGATCCGGGCCACGATGTCGTCGGGCAGCTCGACCCACTCGAGCGTCCGGCCGAGGCAGAACTCGCCGGGATGGATGACGAACGAGTCCTCGGCCGGGACGATGACCTCCTCGGTCAGGTTCTGCGGGGGATCGCGCAGGTCGATCGCCGAGGCCCGGTGGTTGTGGAACACGCGGAACGAGTCGCCGAGCCGCAGGTCGACGCTGGCCGGCTGGACGAGCGCCGGGTCCCAGGGGTCGATCCCGATGCGGCCCTCCTGGACGAGCCGGAGGATCGTGCCGTCGGACAGGACGGAGGCGGGGGCGTCGGTCATCGGGGCGCAGTCTGCCAGCGACGCCGGACCGGCGACGCCCGCCTGGAGACCTAGTGGCCGATCGAGCGGGCCCGGGCGCGCACCGAGCGGGTGCGGGCCGGCGGGCGGGGCGCCGGATCTCCGTGCGGGCCACGGCGCGGCCGGCGCGGGAAGGGCTTGTGCGGATGCGGGCGCGGACGCGGGGCTCGCAGGCCGCCGCCACCGTCACCGGGCGGCGACTCCTCGGGCTCCTGCTTGATCGCCCACCACACGAGATAGATCAGCGCAGCCAGCGGAATCTTCAGCGCCAGCATCAGCCACAGGAATCCCCACGTCACAGGGCGCCACTCTACCCCGCCCGGGGCGCGCTGTCACATCGGAAGTGGTTCGGGGTTTTCGCGCGAACTGGGCGTCCGGAGACGCGCGGGCGGGCGCGCGGCGAAACCCCGCTGGGAAGGGGGTCATGCGGGGGCAGCCGCGACCTGTGCGGGGCGGAAATCCTGACCACGGGGGCAGTGTGAGCCGTCAGTGTCACGTTCTCCCGCGCAGCGCGGAAGATCCTGGGAACGGCGAGCGGCACACCAGTGGTTGTCAGGAAATGCCGCGGTCGACGCGGCACAACACGACAACCGTGCCGCTTCGGGGGGCACGCGACGCACCAGGCCGCGCCACGCGGCTCCGCCCGTCACACACCGACCGAAACACCACGCGTGACGCGTTAAGCCGCTGCCCACCACCCGCTCCCCAGCGGAGTTCAGGCCGTTCGCAAACGCGGGCCAGCCGTGGGTCTGCGGGCGAGTCGCGGGCGACTAGCCGCGGAGGGCGATCGGGATCTCGGTGAAGCTCGTGATCCGCTGGAGCTCGGCGACCCGGTCGGCGACCTCGTCGCCGGTGAGCCGGGCGACACGGTCGGTCCCGAACTCCTCGACGTTGTAGGAGGCGAGCGCCGTGCCGTAGGCCATCGCACGGGTGAGCAGGTCGTGACCGGGTGCCTGCTCGGGATGCGCCGCGATGTACCCCACGAAGCCCCCGGCGAAGGTATCGCCGGCGCCGGTCGGATCGACGACGTCGGACAGCGGGAAGGCCGGCAGCGAGAAGAAGCCCTCGGAGGTGACCAGCGCGGCGCCGTACTCGCCCTGCTTGGCGACGACGATCTGCGGACCCCACTCCCGGATCTTCGCTGCGGCCCGGATGATGTTCGGCTCGCCGGTGAGCTGGCGGAGCTCGGCATCGTTGAGCATCAGGCAGTCGACCTGGCCGATTGCCTGGACGAGCGAGTCGCGGGCGATGTCGATCCACAGGTTCATCGAGTCGAGCGCCACGAAGCGGGCCTGCTCGCACTGGGCGCGGACGCCCTGCTGGAGGTCCGGCTGGATGTTGGCCAGGAACAGCACGTCGGCGGCGCGTGAGGCGTCGGAGAGCTTCGGCTCGAACTCGGCGAACACGTTCAGCTGCGTGTCGAGCGTCTCGCGGTCGTTGAGATCCCAGCCGTACTCGCCCTTCCAGAAGAACGTCCTGCCGCCGGCAACGTGCTCGATGTCGTCGGTGATCACGCCGCGGCCGCGGAGCACGTCGAGCTCGGGCTCGCCGAAGTCATCGCCGACCGGGCCGACGACGCGGACGTCGTCGAAGAACGAGGCGGCGAGCGCAAAGTGCACGGCGGAACCGCCGAGCATCCGCTCGCGCGCTCCGAAGGGGGTGATGACCGCGTCATAGGCGATCGATCCGACGACCGTGACCGACATGCGGCGCCGGAGGGTAGCGGGGTGGCGCGCTCAGCGCGGTCCGCGCGGTTGCGCGGCGACCGAGACCGGCGCGACCCGGGTCAACCGCCCTGGGATGTCAGCCCGCGGCACCAGTCCTTCATGTCCTGAGTCAGCTTGGCCCTGGCGGCGTCCCCAGCGGACCCGAGCCCCCTGAACGTCGGCCCCAGCACCCCGCCGAGCTCATAGTTCATGGTGTTGAAGCAGTCGTCGTAGCTGACCGTGAACGTGTAGCCGTTGAGCGTCTCGATCAACGCATCGCCGGCCCGGGTCGCCGGCCTCGCCGTCGGCCCGGTCCCACGACTCGTGTCCGCCGCACGGGGGGCCACGAAGCCGTGAACGAGGAAGTCGACCTGCCAGTCGGTGTCCTGCACCATGAACGCCTTGATCGGGCCGACGGTCGCGCTCTTGACCCGCCGACCGCCAGCACGTGTGCGCTCGGCAGCGAACACCGCCTGCGGCGAGCCGGTCGAGATCGCCGACCTCGCCTGCGCGCCGGTGTAGGTGGTGGTCTGGAACGGCTGTCCGGCGATTGTGAAGTCACACTGCTGCGCCGGCGGTGACTGCGTCACGACGGGCTGCATGGTGACCGCCTTGTGGGTGGCCTTGTGGAACGAGGCCGCCGTACCGATGCATGGGGAGAGCGCGCCGGGAGGGAGGTAGAAGTGCGGTCCCGACGGCGCGTGGCCGGACATGTGCCGCGCGAGCACCCGCGCCGCCGTCAGCGCAGGGCCGTAGAAGACGGTCTGCAGGCTCTGGGAGCTCTTGCCCTGCGCCGCGACGTAGTTGTTCCCGGCCACGGTCGCGGTGGGCCGGACGACGAGCACCTGATGGCCGGAGAGCACGTACACGGTGCCGTCCGACTGCGTCGCGCCGGCGTGGCCGAGCCCGGCGATGCGGTGCGACCCCGTCCCCGGACCCGCGAGCGCCGCGTACCCGGCGGCGGCTCCGTGCTGCGTGGGATAGCTGGTCAGCCTGACGGTCAGGACGGTCAACTTCGTGGCGACCTCCGCCTGGCTCGTGAAACCCGGGACCGAGGACGAGTACGCCCCACCGTCGTCCTGGATCGCGCTGAGCCTGCTGTGCAGGGCGGTCGACAGCTTGGCGGCGGCGATCAGACTGCCGGCCAGGACTCCAGTCGGGAACTCGGGCAGGACCTTTCTTCGCCGCCGCGACGAACGCGGCGCCAGACGGGTGAGCCATTAGCGCCGACGTCGTCGTGGCGCCGAGCAGGGCGACCCCCAGGACGGCAGCACACGCCACCGACACGACGGTGGCCCAGATCGAACGAATGCGAGGCACTGTCTCACCCCCTCCAGAACCCGGTCCGGCAATGACGCCGAGGACGCTACCACCGGCCGTGGTCGCCTCAAGCCGCGCTCACGGGGCTCCGAGACCCGCCGCGTCGTCGCGGCCGCGGACGCGGGCACCCTCAGGATCGAACAGCGGCTCGGTGGTCACCTCGCCGCGCACCCAGCGGCCGAACACGTCGATCTCGACCTCGGTGCCGACACCCGCCTCGGCGGGCAGGTAGGCGTAGGCGATCGACCGCTCGACGGTGTAGCCGAAGCCGCCGCTCGTCACCCGGCCACGGATCGCGCCGTCGAGGCGGACCGGCTCGTTGCCGAGGACGACCGAGCGCGGGTCCTCCAGCACGATGCAGCGCAGCCGGCGCTCGGGTTCGGGTGCAAGCGCATCGGCGCCGATGAATGGCTCCTCGTTCCGGACGCAGAAGCCGAGGCCGGCCTCGTACGGGGTCTCGTCGGAGGTGATGTCCGCCGCCCACACGCGGTAGCCCTTCTCCAGGCGCAGCGAGTCGATCGCGCGGTAGCCGCCGGCCACGAGCCCGTGGTCCGCGCCCTGCTCCCACAGGCTTCGCCACAGCCCGGCGCCGTACTCCGCCGGGCAGTAGAGCTCCCACCCGTGCTCGCCGACGAACGTCACCCGGAACGCCCGGACCGGCACGTCACCGACTGCGAGCTCGCGCATCCGCATGTAGCCGAAGTCGAGCGGCTCGGCGGCGAGCGGCGCAAGGATCGCCGCCGCGGCCGGCCCCCACAGGCCGAAGCACGCCCACCGCGAGGTGACGTCGGTCAACCGAGCCGATCCGTCGGCCGGCAGATGACGCCGGATCCAGGCCATGTCGTGGTTGCCGAACGCCGTCCCGGTGACGATCTGGAAGCTCTCCTCGCCGAGCCGGGTGACGGTGAAGTCACACTCGATCCCGCCCCGGCGGTTGAGCATCTGGGTGTAGGTGATGGCCCCGACGTCGCGGACCACGCGGTTGTCGCACAGCCGCTGCAGGAGCGCGGCCGCGCCGGGACCGGAGACCTCGAACTTGGCGAACGAGGACTCGTCGAACAGCCCCGCCGCCTCGCGGGTCGCCCGGTGCTCGGCCCCGATCGCGGGCGACCAGTGGCGTCCGGCCCAGCCGCGGGGCCGCAGGTCCTCGTCCCCGGCCGCCTCGTTGGCGGCGTACCAGTTGACCCGCTCCCAGCCGGACTTCTCGCCGAACGCGGCGCCGTGCTGCGCGTGCCACGCGTACACCGGCGAGACCCGCAGCGGCCGGCCCGCCTCGCGCTCGTGGCCCGGATAGCGGATGTCGTAGTACGTCTCGTAGGTCTCGCGGGCGCGGGCGAGCGTGTACCGAGGGGAGCGGTAGTGCGGGCCGAAGCGGCGGATGTCCATCGCCCACGCGTCGATCGGCGGCTCGCCGTCCCGGATCCAGTGGGCCATCACCTCCCCGACGCCGCCGGCACCGGCGAGCCCGTGAGCGCAGAACCCGGCGGCCACGAAGAAGCCGCCGACGTCGCTCTCTCCGAGGCAGAACTCGTTGTCGGGGGTGAACGCCTCAGGGCCGTTGATCAGGCGGGTCACCTTCACCTCCTCCATCGCCGGCACCCGCCGCGACGAGTTGGCGGCGATCTCCTCGAACCGGGGCCAGTCCTCCTCCAGCAGACGCCCGTTGAAGTCGGCCGGGATCCGATCGCGGGCGTGGGAATCGAGGAACCACGGAGCGCTGGCCCGCTCGTAGCCACCCATGACCAGGCCGGCCCCCTCCTCGCGGAAGTAGATGAGGTTGTCGGGGTCCCGCAACGTCGCGAGGTGCTCGCCGGCAGCGCGTTCCCGGAAGGGCTGGGTGACGAGGTACTCGTGCGCGAACGGGACGATCGGGACCCGGACACCGGCCAGCCGGCCGATCTCGGCGGCGTACATCCCCCCGGCGTTGACGATGATCTCGGCCTCGATGTCCCCCCACTCGGTCCGGACGCCGCGGACCCGGCCGTCGACGACATCGATCGCCTGCACCCGGGTGTGGGTGAACACGCGGCAGCCGCCCGCGCGCGCCCCGTCGGCGAGCGCGTAGGTGAGCAGCGAGGGATCGAGGTAGCCGTCGGTCGGCAGGTACGACGCGCACCGCACCCCGTCGGTCACCATCTCCGGGAACAGGGCCTGGGCCTCGGCGGCCGAGATCAGCTCCAGGGGCAGCCCGAACGTCCGCGCCCAGGCCACCTGGCGCAGCACCTCCTCCTCCCGCTCGGGCGTGCAGGCGAGACGGATCCCGCCACAGCCGACCCAGCCGCAGTCGAGGCGCCCGTAGAGCTCGACCGAGTGCATCATCATCCTCGTCAGCGAGACGCTCGAGCGCAGCTGGCCGACGAGCCCGGCCGAGTGGAACGTCGAGCCGCTGGTGAGCTCGTTGCGGTCGAGCAGCACCACGTCGCGCTCACCGAGCTCGGCGAGGTGGTACGCGATCGAGGCGCCGCCGACGCCGCCCCCGATGATCACCACCCGGGCGCGGTCCGGCAGCTCACGGGGACGAACCATCGGCCACCTCCAGCCAATCGGCGAAACGGGAATCCTCGGCGGCGGCGAGCAGCCGGGCGAAGTGACGGCCGGCGTAGTCGGCGTAGTCGACATCGAGCTCCGAGATCGCCCCCTGGACCGCGCCCCAGGCGGCCTCGCGGGCATCGGAGACGAGCCGCATCAGCGCGAGCGCGGCCTGCCGTCCCACGCTCGGCGCGCGCCCGTCATACGCGGTGAGCAGCCGCTCCGCGTCCGCCCCGTCGAGCTCGTTGTTGACCGCAAGGTTCCCGAGGTCGAACAGGTGGTGGCCCATCCCGGCGTACTCCCAGTCGACGAGCGTCAACCGACCCTCCGGGCGGCGGATGATGTTGCCGGCCAGCAGATCGTTGTGACACGGCAGCTCGACCTGCAACGGCACCACGGCGGCGATCCGGGCGACGAGCTCCTGGGCCGTCGCGAGCTCGGCGCTCGCCGGCGCCCGGCGGCGGGCGATCACGGCGGCGTAGGCCTCGAGCAGCTCGGGGACCCAGAAGCGGGTCGGAAGCCGCACGCCGGAACCGTGGAAGGCGCGGAGCGCCCGGGCGATCGGCGCGGGATCGGCGCGGAGCGCGGCCGGGTCGATCGTCGTGCCCGGGACGTAGCGCGTGACGAGGTATCCCTCACCGGCTGCCAGCACCTCCGGGGCGATCCCGAGCTCCGCTGCGGCGGCCGTGGCCTGGCGCTCGCCCTCGCGGCTGATCCCGAGCAGGCCGGTGTCCTTGCCGACCAGCCGGACGACGCAGTCCTCGCCGCCGAAGCGCACGCGGAAGTTGCGGTTGGTGAAGCCGCCGTCGAGCGGCTCCGGATCCCCGGCCGGCACCCCGTGGCGCTCGGCGAGCGACGCGACGATCGCCGTCAATCGGTCCGACGGGAGCACCGGCTCGGCCATCGCTTCACAACCTACACCTGCTGGCGCTTAAGGCCTGGTTCCTATACCTTCGCTCGGGTGGCCGCGGCGATGAAGCTCGAGGACCTGACCGAGGCCGTCGAGCGTGGCGAGATCGACACCGTCCTGCTCGCGCTCACCGACATGCAGGGCCGCCTCCAGGGCAAGCGGCTCACCGCCCGCCACTTCCTGGACGAGGTGGCCGAGAACCACGCGGAGGGATGCAACTACCTGCTCGCCGTCGACGTCGAGATGAACCCGGTCGACGGCTACGAGATGTCCTCGTGGGAGCGGGGCTACGGCGACTTCGTCATGCGCCCGGACCTCTCGACGCTCCGCCCGGTGCCATGGCTCCCAGCGACCGTGCTGTGCCTGAGCGACCTCGTCTGGCACGACGGGAGCGCGGTGATCGCCTCCCCCCGGCAGGTGCTCCGCGGCCAGCTGGAGCGGCTCGCCGAGCGCGGATGGCGCGCGAACGCCTCGACCGAGCTCGAGTTCCTGCTGTTCCGCGACACGTACGAGGAGGCGTGGCGCAAGGGGTACCGCGACCTGCGCCCGGCCAACCTCTACAACATCGATTACTCGCTACTCGGGACCTCGCGCGTCGAGCCGCTGATCCGCCGCGTCCGCAACGAGATGTCGGCCGCCGGCCTGGAGGTGGAGAACTCAAAGGGCGAATGCAACCTCGGCCAGCACGAGATCAACTTCCGCTACGAGGAGGCGCTGCTCGCCGCCGACAACCATTCGATCTACAAGAACGGGGTCAAGGAGATCGCCGACCAGGAGGGGATGGCGATCAGCTTCATGGCCAAGTGGGACGAGCGCGAGGGCAGCTCGTGCCACATCCACTTCTCGCTCGCGGACGATGAGGGTCCGCTGTTCGCGCGGGAACCGGACGTGTTCAACAGCTTCCTCGCCGGCCAGCTCGCATGCCTGCAGGAACTCACGCTGCTGTTCGCCCCGAACATCAACTCCTACAAGCGCTACGCCGAGGGCTCGTTCGCCCCGACGGCGATCGCGTGGGCGACCGACAACCGCACCTGCCCGCTCCGGGTCGTCGGCCACGGCGCCGGCCGGCGGTTCGAGAACCGGGCTGGGGGCTCGGACCTCAATCCGTACATGGCGCTGAGCGCGCTCGTCGCCGCCGGGCTGCACGGCATCGAGCAGCAGCTGGAGCTCGAGCCCGAGTACATCGGGAACGCCTACCTGGCCACGGACAAGCCCCGTCTACCGACGACGCTCCGCGAGGCGCGCGACCGATTCGCCGACAGCGCGGTGGCGGCAACCGCGTTCGGGCCCGAGGTCGTCCGCCACTACGTCCACGCCGCCGACGTCGAGCTGGCCGCGTTCGAGCGCTCGGTGACCGACTGGGAGCGGGAGCGCGGCTTCGAGCGGCTGTGAGCCGGGAGGCGACGGTGAGCGAGCCCACGGCGCTCGAGTCGGTCGTCTCGCTCCGGACGGTGTTCGCCCCCGTCCGCTCGCAGACGGCGTTCGAGGAGACCGTCGAGCGTCTCGGCACCGCGATCAAGCTCGGCCTGCTCCCGCCCGGCACCCGGCTGCCGGCGGAGCGCGAGCTGTGCGCGAAGCTCGGGATCGCCCGCTCGACGCTCCGCCAGGCGCTCGTCGCGCTCGGGCAGAGCGGCCACCTGCGGGCCACCCGCGGCCGCGGCGGAGGGACGTTCGTGGCCGACCCCCAGCCGCCCACGCGCCCGCCGTCGGAGGACCTGCTGACCCACTGGCGGGAGGCCTGCGATGCGCGGCTCGCGGTCGAGGTCGGCGTGGCGATGCTCGCCGCCGAGCGGGCGGACCGCGCGGCGATCGAGCAGCTCGAGGAGCTGATCGCCGCGCTCGACGGCGCGCTCGAGGACTTCCCCGCCTACCGCGCCCTCGACGTGCGCTGGCACGTGGGCCTGGCCGAGGCCACCGACAGCGCCCGGCTCGTCCACGCCGTCACCGACGCCCAGGGCGAGATGACTGAGCTGATCTCCCACATCGCGCACCCGCCCGAGGTCCTCGACTCGGCCAACGACCAGCATCGCCACGTGCTCGCGGCGGTCGCCCGGGGCGACGAGGCCGGGGCCGCCCGGGCGATGGCCGAGCACCTGCACGGCACCGAGCACGTGCTCGCCGGCCTGCTCCCCTGACGCGGCGCCGTATGGCGAGCACCGGCGGGCACAGCCCGCGCGCTCCGCCGGGACCAATCCGCGGCGAGCCGATCATCCATGCGGCCCATCTTGCGATGCAGCCCTTGACGTTGCGGCCTGCTCCGACGTAGGGTTTCGGCCTAAGGACGGACGTTCAGACCTTTTACCGGAGAGAGGGGCCGCACGTGGCATCCGAAGCACTGTCCCGCGACGAACAGACACTCGCCGAACTCGGTTACAAGCAGGAGCTGAAGCGAGGCTGGAGCGGGTTCTCGAACTTCGCCATCTCGTTCTCGATCATCTCGGTCCTCGCAGGCTGCTTCACGACCTACGGGCAGGCGTTCAACAACGGCGGCCCGATCGCGATCTCGATCGGCTGGCCGCTGATCAGCCTGCTCGTCCTCTGCGTCGCGTTCTCCATGTCGGAACTCGCCTCCGCCTTCCCCACCGCCGGCGGGATCTACTACTGGGCCTCCAAGCTCGGTGGCCCGGGCTGGGGCTGGTTCACCGGCTGGTTCAACCTGATCGGCCTGGTCGCCGTCGTCGCCTCGGTCGACTACGTGTGCTCGGCCTTCCTGACCTATCTGCTCGGGCTCTACGACGTCCACTTCATCTTCAACTTCACGAAGGCCGCCGCGGCGACGAACGTGCACTACACCGCCCACGTCACCTTCGCGGTTTTCGCCTGCGTTCTCACGCTCCACGGCCTGATCAACGTGTTCTCCAGCCACCTCGTGTCGCTGTTCAACGCCGTCTCGGTGTGGTGGCACGTCATCGGCGTGACGGTGATCGTCGTCCTGCTGATCCTCGTGCCGAGCCACCACGCGTCCTTCTCGTACGTGTTCAGCCACACGATCAACAACTCGGGATTCAAGGGCGGCGCGACGCACGTACCCTTCTTCTGGCTCTACGTGCTGCCGCTCGGCTTCCTGCTGACGATGTACACGATCACCGGCTATGACGCCTCGGCCCATGTCTCCGAGGAGACGCACGGCGCCGCCGAGTCGGCGCCGAAGGGCATCTGGAAGTCGGTCTTCTACTCCGCGGCGATCGGCTGGATCGTGCTGCTCGCCATCACCTTCGCCGTGCCCGTTCACCAGGAGGCCAAGGTCCTGGCGCCCGGCTACACGGCGCTGACCATCTTCACCCTGGCGCTGACCACCGCGGCGGCCAAGGCGGTCATCCTCATCTCCACCGTCGGGCAGCTGTTCTGCGGAATGGCCTGCGTCACGAGCGCCTCGCGGATGACGTTCGCCTTCTCCCGCGACGGCGCGGTGCCCGGCCACAACCTGTGGCGGCGGCTCGGCAAGAACAGAACCCCCACCTGGGCGGTGCTGTTCGTCTGCCTGTTCGCGCTGATCATCACCATCCCGGCCTACTTCCCGAACAGCGCCGGCACCCCGGTCGCCTTCCTCGCCGTCACCTCGGTGTCGGTGATCGGGCTGTACATCGCCTACACCATCCCCGTCTTCCTGCGCTGGCGGATGGGCGAGAGCTTCCAGCGCGGGCCGTGGACGCTCGGCGCCAAGTACAAGTGGATCAACCCGATCGCGTTCGTCTGGGTCGCCATCTGCGTGGTCATCTTCTGCCTGCCGTTCGTGCCGGCGGGCGTGCCGGGCAACAAGAAATTCAGCTGGTCCTCGGTCAACTACGCGCCGATCGTGACGATCGGAGTGATGGTGGTCGTCACCCTGTGGTACCTGCTCTCGGCGCGCAACTCGTTCAAGGGGCCGATCCGCACGATCGAGTTCGAGGAGGATGGGGTCACCGTCGCCGAGCCCGAACCGGGCACCGCCTAGGCCGTGACACTGGAGGTCATCGAGCCCGCCACCGAGGCGGTGCTGGCCACCGTGCCCCGAGCCGAGCCCGCTGACGTCGACGCCGCGGTGGCACGTGCCCGCGAGGCGTTCCCGGGCTGGCGGGCGGTCCCACCGGCGAACCGGGCGGGGCACCTCCGCGCGCTGGCCGACGTGCTCGCCGGCCACCACGAGGAGCTCGCGGTGCTCGAGGCGCGCAACGCCGGCAAGCCGATCGGCGACGCCCGCGGTGAGATCGGGATGGTGATCGACACCTTCCGCTACTACGCGGGCGCGCCGGAGCGACTGCTCGGGGACACGATCCCGGTGACCGGCGGCGAGGCGTTCACCGTGCGCGAGCCGCTCGGCGTTGTCGGGCTGATCGTCCCCTGGAACTTCCCGCTGACGATCGCCGCGTGGAAGCTCGCGCCCGCGCTCGCGGCCGGGAACACGGTGGTTCTGAAACCTGCCGAGCTCACGCCGCTGTCCGCGCTGCGCTTCGCCGAGCTCGCGGCCGAGGCCGGCCTGCCCGAGGGCGTCGTCAACGTCGTCGTCGGCCCGGGCTCGAGCTGCGGGCGGCGGCTCGTCGAGCACCCCGACGTGGCCAAGATCGCGTTCACCGGCTCGACCGAGGTCGGCCGGACGATCGCGGCCGGGGCCGCGGCGACGATCAAGCGCGTGACGCTCGAGCTCGGCGGCAAGTCGCCGAACATCGTGTTCGCCGATGCCGATCTGGAGGCGGCGGCCGCCGCCGCGCCCGGGGCGGTGTTCGGCAACGCCGGTCAGGACTGCTGCGCGCGCAGCCGGATCCTCGTGCAGGAGTCGGTGCTCGAGCCGTTCCTGCAGCATCTGCGCGATGCCGTCGAGGCGATCGCCGTCGGCGACCCGCTCGACGAGGCGAGCGAGATGGGGCCGCTGATCTCCGCCGGCCAGCGCGAGGCCGTCGCCTCGTTCGTCGACGACGGCGCCCCGGTGGCGATCCGCGGCAGCGCGCCGGATGGGCCGGGGTACTGGTTCCCACCGACCGTCCTGTGCCCGGTCGATCCGGCCTCCCGGCCCGCGCGCGAGGAGATCTTCGGCCCGATCGCCACCGTGATCCCGTTCACCGACGAGGCCGACGCGATCCGTCTGGCCAACGACACGATCTACGGCCTGTCGGGCTCGATCTGGAGCCGCGACGGCGCCCGTGCGCTGCGCGTCGCACGGATGATCGACACCGGGGTTCTGTCGATCAACTCGAACACCTCGGTGCGGGTGAGCACCCCGTTCGGCGGCTTCAAGCAGTCCGGCTACGGGCGCGAGCTCGGGCCGCACGCGCTCGACGCCTACACCGAGGTGAAGTCGATCTACTTTTCGACGGCATGAGCGACGGGCGGCTCGCCGACAAGGTCTGCGTGATCACCGGTGCGGCCGGCGGGATCGGGTCCGCGGCAGCGGAGCGGTTCGCACTGGAGGGCGCCCGCGTCGTCGGCGTCGACCTCCGGGCCCACGATGTCGGCGAGCTGTCGATGCAGGCCGACCTCACCGACGAGCCAGCGGTCCACGATCTCTACGCGCGCGCCCGCGCGGAGATGGGCCGGATCGACGTGCTGTTCAACAACGCCGGGATCTCCCCCACCGACGATGCCTCGGTGCTCGAGACCTCGCTCGAGGCGTGGGATCGGGTGCAGATGGCCAACCTGCGCAGCGTGTTCCTGTGCTGCAAGCACGGGATCCCCCACCTGCTCGAGGGCGACGGCGGCTCGGTGATCAACACCGCCTCGTTCGTCGCGGTGATGGGCTCGGCCACCTCGCAGATCTCCTACACCGCCTCGAAGGGCGGGGTGCTCTCGCTCTCGCGGGAGCTCGGGATCGAGTTCGCGCGCCGCGGGGTGCGCGTCAATGCCCTGTGCCCGGGGCCGGTCGACACGCCGCTGCTGCGCGAGCTCTACGCCGCCGATCCCGAGCAGGCCGCCCGACGGCTCGTCCACGTCCCGATGGGTCGGTTCGCCCGGGCCGAGGAGATCGCCAACGCGGTTCTGTTCCTGGCCAGCGACGAGTCCTCGTACGTGAACGCGACCGAGTTCCTCGTCGACGGCGGGCTGAGCGGCGCGTACACGACGCCGCTGTAGGCGGGCTCAGCTCGCCGGCGGCAGTGAGGGCTCAACCCGGAGCAGTCGCGCCGGCCCCGGCGGCAGCCACCAGTTCCACCGCCCGAACAGAGAGACGATCGCGGGCACGAGCAGGGCCCGGATGATCGTCGCGTCGAGCAGGATCCCGGCGGCGAGGCCGGTGGCGAACACCTTCACGTCGGTGACCGGACCCGAGGCCATCGATACGAAGGCGAGGAACAGGATCAACGCGGCGCTCGTCACGAGCCGACCGGTGCGGCCGATCCCGGTGACGACCGCGGCGTCGGTCGAGCCGCTGCCATCCCACTCCTCGCGCATGCGGGCGAGGATGAACACCTCGTAGTCCATCGAGAGCCCGAACAGGAAGGCGAACACCATCAGCGGGATCCACGCCGTCACCGAATGGGTCGCGGCGATCCCCCACAGCAGACTCGAGCCGTGGCCCTCCTGCCAGATGAGGGTGATCACGCCCCACGCCGCGGCAACGGAGATGACGTTCAGCACCACCGCCTTGAGCGGCAGCAGGAGCGAGCGGAACGCGCGTGCGAGCAGCAGGAAGGTCAGCACCGCAATCAGCGCGATCATCTCCGGGAAGCTGCCGTAGATCGCCGAGACGAAGTCGGCGTTCTCCGGGCCGATGCCGCCGACCCTGACCAGTGGGCCGACCTCGTGCGCGGCGGCCTTGACCCGGGTGATCGTCTCGCGCCCTGCCGAGCTCGACGCGTCGGCCAGGGGCAGTACCGCGGTGAGGCCGGTACCGGCCCGAGTCCAGCCGGGGAGGTTGGGGGCGACGGCGCCGTGGACCCCGTCGAGCGTCGCCGTACGCGCCTGGACGGCCGAGCGCTGCGCCGCGGGCGAGAGGATCTCGATCGGCTCGAGCGCGCCCGATCCGATGCCGGACCGCTCGAGCGCGACGAGACCGGTGCGGGCCTCGCCGGAGTGGGCGCGCGTGTCGAGATTCGCCGACCCGGGCTGGAGCGAGGTCGCGGCGAGCACCAGCGCGGCGAGCACGAGCAGCGCGCCGGTCGCGGCGACCCACCGGCGGCGGACGACGAGCCGCGCCCACGCGGTCCACGAGCCGCTGGCCCGGTCGTCGGTGCGGACGTGCGGCCAGTCGAGCCGGGGGCCGGCCTTGAGCAGCACCACGGGCAGCAGCGTGCACGCCACGATCACGCTGATCAGCGGGATCAGCATCCCGGCGAACCCGATCGAGCGCAGGAAGGGCAACGGGAGCACGATCATCGCCAGCAGCCCGATCGCGACCGTCGTGCCGCTGAACACGACCGCCCGTCCGGCGGTGGCCATCGCCCGGACGATGGCCTCCTCCCCCTCGTGGCCGTGGGCGCGCTCCTCCCGCCAGCGCACGACGACGAGCAGCGAGTAGTCGATCGCGACCCCGAGCCCGATCAGCGCGACGAGGAACTCGACGATCATCGACACGTCGGTCACCGAGGCGACGCCCCACAGAACGAGGAACGTGGTCATGATCGAGACGACGGCCATCAGCAGCGGTACGAACGAGAGCAGCGAGGCGAACACGAAGGCGAGCACGACGAGCGCCCCGAGGCCGCCGAGCACCGATTCCAGCAGGACGCCGGGGCCACCCGAGCTGCCCGTCTGGCTGGAGAGCGCGTCGACGCCGGTCACGCGGACCGGCGCCCCCGCGATCGTGGCGCCGGCCAGTGCGCGGGTCGCCGCCTCGGCGGCCTTGGTGTTGTCGCCGAACGCCTCGTTGTCCGGGAGCGGGAAGGCGAGCACGAACGTCGTGCGGCCGTCGGCGGACACGAACGCCCGGCTGCCGGTGTCGGCGTAGGAGGCGATCCGCACGCCCGGCAGCGTCCGCCGCAGCGTTGCCTCGACCGACAGCAGCCCGGCGCGAACGCCGGGCGATCGCACGGTCGTTCCGGCGGGAAGCGTCACCACCGGGACGAGCGGAGCGTTCCGGCCGCCCCCGTGGTACAGGGCGACGATCCGGCTGTTGGTGACGAACCCCTCGCGGCCGGGCACCGTGAACTTGTTGCTGAACGACCCGGTCGCCTTCCCGACGGTGGCGATCCCGACGAGCGTGACGAGCAGCCAGGAGATCGCCACCAAACGGCGGTGGCGCAGAACCCAGCGCGTGATCGTGGTCATCATCACCCGGTCGCCTCCGGGACGGAAGGCAGAGCGCCGAGACCGGGGCGCTCGGCTCGCGGTGCCATCTCAGCGTCGCGCGCCGCCACCGTGCGGGGCTGCGCGGCAAGCGCGAGCCCGACCCCGAGCAGTGTCCAGGTGACCGGATCCTCGAGGAAGTCGGCGTACAGCAGCGTATGGAACACGAGCGCCACGTAGGCGGCGGCGACCGCGGTGCGCACCGGGTCGCCACGCGTACCGCGGAGCAGCACGACGCCGGCCACGATCACGAGCGCGATGTACGGCAGCTCCCCGATCAGGCCCTGTTCGGCGGCGATCGTCACCGCGATCGTGTGCGAGGCCGAGACCGTCCCGAGACCGGTCGAGTGACGCCGCTTGTACTCGTAGACGAACGCACCCGACCCATATCCCCACAGCGGACGGTCGGTGAACATCTGGAGGCCACCGCTGACCAAATCGGCCCGGCCGCTCGAGGCGCCGTTGAGGCCCTGGTTGAGGCCGAACGTGTTCGGTGAGATCAGCACCGCGGCGCCACCGATCGCGACGATCGCCGCGGCGATCAGCAGGATCCGCCCCGGCCGCCAGCGGATCGCGGCCATCGTGCCGAGGCCGACGAGCAGCGCGCCGAGGCTCGAGCGCGACAGCGTCAGCACGAGGCCCGCCCACAGGATCGCCAGCGCCCCGATCACCGTCAGCTGCGCCCGCGGCGGACGTTCGATCAGCAGCAGGCCGGCGAGGCCGATCATCACCAGGGCCAGGAACCGCCCGAAGATGTCCGGGTCGAAGAACACCGAGTTGACCGTGAAGTACGCATGGAGGTCATTGGCCGCGATCAGCTTCGGGTTGAGCAGGATCGTCTTCGTCGCGTATTCGACGAAGCCGATCCCGGCGAACACGAGCGCGAGCACGACCACGAGGCGCATGCACAGCGCGATCAGCCGGGGCGTCCAATCAAGGTTGCGCAGCAGCGTGAACAGCAGCGCGAACGGGACGTAGAAGAAGACCATCTGCTGGAGCGCCTTCTCCGCGTCCCCGGAGTACAGGGCCTGGATCGCGTACAGGACGACGTACGCCGCGAGCAGCCGCTCGACCCACCCCGGCCGGCTCGGGCGGGGCGTCGCGGAGCGCCCGGCGAGCTCGCCGACGGCGACGGCGAGCGACCCCGCGGCGACGACGAGATACAGCGGGACGAGCAGATTCGAGGTGCTGCCCCCGGCCGCGATCGGGACGCGGAACGGCAGCGCGACGATCGCCAGCGGCCCGATCAGCCAGAGCCGGCCGGCGAGCAGCCGTGCGGCCACGGCGAGCACCACGACGCCGAGCCCGACGGCGACGACGGCGACGAGTGGATGGCGATGGACGACCGCGAGCTGGGGCGAATGCCAGATGTCGGCGAACAGCAGCACCGGCGCGAGAACGAGCGCCACGAGCCGCAACGCGCCGCGGATCCGAGGCGTCTCGACGAGCAGCACGCCGGCGGCGCAGAGTGCGACGGCGATGACGCCGAGCTTCGGGGTCAGCCCGGTGAGCACGGCGAGCGGCACGCCGTGAGAGTAGAGAACAGCCGGGAGGGGATCGTCTACCCTGCCCGGCGTGCGCCTGCGATCGCTCGCTCCGGCCTGCGCGCTCGCCGCGGTCACGCTCTCCGCCTGTGGAACGTCCGCCAAGCCCGTGGCCGGCTCCCCCAGCCTCAACCGGACCAAGCCGGCCGGTCGCGGCGTGGTCGATGACCTGCGCACGACGCACCTGCGCTGCCTGCGCAAGCACTTCGTCGTCACCCGGAACGGGACCGCGGACCTGTTCATCAACACCAGCGCCGGACTGATCCGGGCGAGCTTCGCCCCCACCCCCGGCGCCGCCCAGGAGGAGCAGATCTCCGGACACGTGCAGGGGGCCGAGGTGATCGGCTCGACGCTGCTCTACCCGGGCAACGCCTCGGACTCGAACCTGAAGACGATCGAGGACTGCCTCTCCGAGGGGGTGTCCGGGTAGCGGTGGTGCTGCGTGCGCTGCTCGCCAGCACGGCGCTGATCGGCGGCGCCGCGCAGAGCGCCGGTGCGCCGTCATACGCCGCTCCCGCGCGGGCGACTGCGGCCCCCGCCCGCGCCACCACGTCCGCGACGCCGCCGGCGTCCCCCGCGCGCTCGGTCTCGGTGACGAAGCTCCTCGGTCAGCGGATCATGGTCGGCTTCGGCGGGCCGGTGGCCTCGGGATCGCTGCTCAGCCGGATCCGGGCCGGCCGCGTCGGCTCGGTGATCCTGTTCCGGGCCAACATCCTCAGCAGCGCGCAGCTCCGCGCACTCACCGGGAGCCTCCAGCGGGCGGCGCGGCAGGGCGGCAACCCGCCGATCCTGATCTCCACCGACCAGGAGGGCGGCCAGGTGAAGCGCCTGCCGAACGGTCCGCCCGGACTCTCGCCGCCGCAGATGGCCGCCACCGGGAGCCCGAGCCGGACCTACGGCGAGGGCGTCGCCACCGGCCGATACCTCAAGGGGGTCGGAATCAATTGGGACCTCGCGCCGGTGCTCGACGTCCCCACCTTCGGCGGCGCCTTCATCTGGCAGCAGGGCCGGGCCTTCTCCTTCAACGCGAACACGACGGCGACGTTCGGGAACGAGTTCGCGCGCGGGCTTCAGCACGGTGGCGTGGCCGCCACCGGCAAGCACTTCCCCGGCGTCGGCAGCGCGGCGGTCGACACCGACAACAAGCTTGACGAGCTGCGCCCGAGCGCGGCTCAGCGCAGTGCCGCGCTCCAGCCGTACCGCACGGCAATCGCCGGCGGCCTCGACACCGTGATGCTCTCCACCGCCGGGTTCCCGGGCTACGACCCCAGCGGCGCGCCGTCCGCCCTGTCGACCCCGATCGCCACCGGCCTGCTCCGCACCAAGCTCCACTTCCGCGGTGTGACGATCACCGACGCGCTGGGGACGCCGACGGGCCACGACGAGGTGACCGCCGGGGAGCTCGCGGCCCGGGCCGGCGCCGACGTGCTGCTCTACACCGACGACGCCGCCGGGGAGCTCCCGGCGCTGCTGCACGACTACACGCGCGGGCGGCTCAGCCGGGCGTCGATCGTCGCGGCGTACGACCGGATCGTGGCGCTCAAGCGGCGCGTCGGCGGCGGCTGATCCCGGAACCGCAGGATCGTCCTCTACAATCCGCGCTCGCCTGTGCGCCTCGTGCGCGCAGGTGTCGTGCCTCCACCCGAGCCGCGCCGCCCCCTCTCTCCGGCCGGTCCGGTCCTCAGGTGTACCGATCGTCATGTCTGTGCCAACCGCCGAGCTGACCGCGCCGGTCGCCGGTTCCCGACCGGGGAGCCGCGTCAGCGCCCCCGCCGCCCGACTCTCCGGGGCCCGCGTGTACCTCTGGATCGCGGCCGGATCGCTGCTGCTCGGGGCGCTCTCGCTGCTGCTCCCCTCGACGCCGAGCTACGACCCGTGGGCGTGGATCATCTGGGGCCGCGAGATCGTCCACCTCAACCTGCAGACGACGGGCGGCCCGTCCTGGAAGCCGCTGCCGCTGATCTTCACGACGCTGTTCGCGCCGTTCGGCAAGGCCGCCCCGGACCTGTGGCTGATGGTCGCCCGGGCGGGCGCGGTGATGATGGTCGCGATGGTCTTCAAGCTGTGCATGCGGCTGGTGGCCCAGCTCGAGGGCGATCCGCCCGCCGGCGAGCTCACGACCAACGCCCGCGTGGCGCGGCTGCTCCCCGGGATCCTCGCGGGCGCGATCGCGGTGCTCGGCCTGACGATGGCCCGGGGCGTGATCAGCGACAACGCGCTCGGCTACTCCGAGGGGCTGATGACCGCGCTCGTGCTGATCGCGGTCGAGCGCCACCTCGACGGCAAGCCACGGCAGGCGTTCGCCGTCGCCTTCTTCGCTGCGCTCGACCGGCCCGAGATCTGGCTGCTGTGGGGCCCCTACGGCCTGTGGCTGTTCTGGAAGGACCCAGGCGCGCGGCGGCTCGTCGCCGCCCTGTTCGTGCTGATCCCGGTGCTCTGGTTCCTCCCCGAGTACTGGGGCAGCGGCCACTTCTTCCGCGGCGTCAGCCGGGCGCAGGCCGTCCGCTCCAACAGCGCCGCCAACGCGAGCTGCCCGTTCTGCGCCGAGTTCGGCAAGCACGCCTGGATCTCGGTCCTCAGCCGGGTGAAGATCGGCGCCCTGCTCGCCGTCGGCGCCGCCGGGATCCTGCTGTGGCGTGCGCTGCGGCCCCGCGGCTCGTGGCGGCTGCAGACGCCGTACGAGCGTGCCTGGTTCGCGCTGATCGTGATCGGCGGCCTCGGGCTCGGCTGGTGGGTGCTGATCGCGGTGATGACCGAGGCCGGATTCTCGGGCAACGACCGCTACCTCGTGCTCGGCTCGGCGCTGCTCAACGTCGCCGGTGCCGTCGGCTGGGGCTGGGCCGCGGTGGCGATCGCCCGCGCGCTGCCCCGCCGGATCTCGGCGCTCCGCGAGCGCCTCACCGCCAACCCGGCGCTCGCATCGGCCGGGGTGACGACGCTGCTGGCGGTCGTGTTCGTGTTCCTGCCCAACTTCGTCGGCGGCAGCCTGATCGACCTGCAGCGCACCCACCGGGCGCTCGTCTACCAGGCCCACCTGCGCGAGAGCGCCGGCGGCGCCGTGGACAAGCTCGGCGGCGGAGGGAAGATCTTCGCCTGCGGCTCGGTGATGACCGAGGGCTTCCAGGTCCCGCTGCTCGCCTGGTCGCTGGGCGTTCACACCGACAACGTCCAGGCCGCGCCGGTCAAGGGTCAGCCGACCCCGCCCGCGCCGAACGTCATCTTCCAGACCCGCGCGCAGCGCAAGTCGCACCTGCTGCCGGCGCTCAGCACGTGGCCCACCACGAGCTACCGACTCGTCCTCCGCAACCGCACCTTCCGCGTGTACGAGCACTGCGGGAAGTAGCCTGATCGAGGCAGGGACATGGCCACCATCACCGCTCCTCAGCAGGGAAGCACCCGCGGAAGCCGGATCGACTTCGACTTCCACCTTCCGGACCGCATCGCGCGGATGCCGAGGTGGGCGATCGCCACCGTGCCGATCGTGCTGCTCGTCCTGTTCTCGGCGTTCATCCGCAGCCGCTACCTCAGCGGTCAGTTCTGGATGGACGAGGGCCTCTCGGTCGGGATCTCGTCGCACTCGTTCACCTCGATCCCCGGCGTCCTGCGCCACGACGGCTCGCCGCCGCTCTACTACCTCCTGCTCCACGTGTGGATGAGCGTGTTCGGCTCCAGCGAGTCGGCCACGCACGCCCTCTCGCTCCTGTTCGGCGTGCTCACCGTCCCGGTCGGGGCGTGGGTGGCGTGGAGCCTGTTCGGCCGCCGCGCCGGCCTCATCGCCGCCGTGCTGTTCTGCCTGAACCCGTTCATCACGGCGTACAGCCAGGAGACGCGGATGTACACGCTGATGGCGCTGCTCGGCCTGCTCGCCACGGCCGGCTTCATCCAGGGCTTCATCTACCGCCGCCGGAGTTATCTGGTGTTGTTCGCCGTCGCGCAGGCGCTGATGCTCTACACGCACGGCTGGGGCATCTTCTTCGGGGTCGGCGCATTCATCTCGCTGATCCCGATCTGGCTCAACACCGAGGCGGGCAGCGCGGAGCGCCGTGAACTGACGCTCGACGCGCTGAAGGCGTTCGGCGCCGCCGCGATCCTGTTCCTGCCGTGGCTGCCGACGCTGCTCTACCAGGCCACGCACACCGGCAGCCCCTGGGATCCCTCGCCGAACTTCGGCGCCCCGGTCCAGATCTCCCGCAACCTGATGGGCGGCGACCGCGCGACGACCGCGCTCGTGCTCGCCGGCGCCCTCGGACTTGCCTCGCTGTGGCGCCGCGACCGCCGCTTCACCCGCGAGGGCATGACGATGTGGACGCTGATGCTGCTCCCGATCGGGACGCTCGCCTTCGGCTGGCTCGTCTCGAAGGTCTCCCCGGCATGGCAGTACCGGTACTTCGCCCCGATCCTCGCCGCGCTGCTGCTGCTCGCGGCATGGGGCCTCGCGCGGGCGAAGGGCGTCGGCCTGATCGCGCTCGCGCTCGTCGTCATCTTCTGGATCAAGCCCGCCGCCTACACGCCCCAGTACAAGAGCGACGTCAAGGACATCTCGGGCGAGATGGGCCGCTACCTGCACCCCGGCGACATCGTCATCAGCGGCCAGCCCGAACAGGTGCCACTTGCCTGGTACTACCTGCCCGGCGGACTCCGGTTCGCGGACACGACGGGCTACAGCAACGACCCGCAGTCGATGAACTGGGTCCACGCCCTGAAGCGGATGCAGAATGCAAAACCCGCTGCGACCCTCGGACCCATCATTGCTAACCTGCGGCCCGGCCAGCAGGTTCTGTTCCTACGTCCACTGACCGAGGGAGCCCAGAGTTGGGAGGCACCGTGGACACAGCTGGTGCGCCGGCGCTCTGCTCAATGGGGAGCGATCCTCTCCGCCGACAAGAGCCTGACGCCCGTCTGGGTCGCCCCCCACAACTACCGCGGCTCCTGTTGCGTGGCCGACAGCGCCGTCCTCTACAAAAAGATCGCCTGAGCTGAGATGACCGATACCCCCCACACCCAGAACAGCGCTCCCGGAGCGGACATCACCCCTGAGCACCCCGTCGTCGTCCTCGGCGGCGGCCCGGCGGGCCTCACCGCCGGCTACCTGCTGGCCAAGCAGGGCAAGCCGGTCATCGTGCTCGAGTCGACCGACCAGGTCGGCGGCATCGCGCGGACCGAGGTCCGCGACGGCTACCGCTTCGATCTCGGCGGCCACCGCTTCTTCACCAAGGTGAAGGAGGTCGACGATCTGTGGCACGAGATCATGAAGGAGGAGTTCCTCAAGCGCCCGCGGCAGTCGCGCATCTTCTGGCGCAAGAAGTTCCTCGAATACCCGCTCCAGGGCATGGACGTGATCAAGAAGCTCGGCCCGGTCGAGCTGTTCCTGTGCGGCATCTCGTACATGTGGGCGGCGATCAAGCCCAAGGGCCGTGAGGAGACCTTCGAGGACTGGGTCACCAACCGCTTCGGCCGCCGGCTGTTCAACCACTTCTTCAAGTCCTACACCGAGAAGGTGTGGGGCGTGCCGACGGACGAGATCCGGGCCGAGTGGGCCGCGCAGCGGATCAAGGGTCTGTCGTTCTTCAGCGCCGCGTACTCGGCCTTCTTCGGGAACCGGGGCAACATCAAGTCGCTGATCTCCGAGTTCAACTACCCCCGCTTCGGCCCCGGCCAGATGTGGGAGCAGATGACCAAGGACATCAACGAGCAGGGCGGCGAGGTCCGGCTCAACGCGCCGGTCACCCGCCTGCACATCGAGAACGGCCGCGTCACCGAGGTGATCGCCGGCGGCGAGACGCTCACCCCCTCGCACGTCGTCTCCTCGCTGCCGCTGCGCTCGACGGTCGGGATCGCCGAGCCGGAGGCGCCGGGCCACGTCCGCGACGCCGCGCGCGGCCTCCGCTACCGCGAGTTCCTCACCGTGCTGCTCGTGATCGAGGGCGAGGACCTGTTCCCGGACAACTGGATCTACATCCACGAGCCGAGCGTGCAGGTCGGGCGCATCCAGAACTTCAAGTCCTGGAGCCCGTGGATGGTGCCCAACGACCAGGACGCCTCGATCGGCATGGAGTACTTCTGCTTCGAGGGCGACTCGCTGTGGACGATGGACGACGACGACCTCGTCAAGTTCGCCACCAAGGAGATCCAGGACCTCGGCCTGGCCAAGGCCGAGAAGGTCAAGTTCGGCTTCGTCGCCCGCGTGCACAAGGCCTACCCGATCTACGACGCCGATTACGCCGAGCGCGTGGCGACGATCCGGGGCTGGCTCGAGGGCGTCCCGAACCTGATCCAGGTCGGCCGCAACGGTCTGCACCGCTACAACAACTCCGACCACTCGATGCTCACCGCGATGCGCGCGGTCGACAACATCCTCCTCGGCGCCAACCACGACATCTGGGCGGTCAACGCCGAGAGCGTGTACCACGAGGAGCACCAGGAGCCCGAGCAGCCGTACATCAACCCTCCGGAGACGGAGGGCATGAAGCAGCCGCTCGCCCCGGGGCGCTAGTGGTCCTGAGCGGTCGCGGGTACCGCGGGTCGGCAGTCGCCGCGCTCGCGGCGGTGATCGCGCTGCTCGGCCTGCCGGGCCTGCCGCCCGCCGCGGTGGCGGCCGGGGGCTCCGGCCCGAAGGCCCACCAGGCGACGACGAGCACCACCACGTCCACGGCGGCGGCCGCGGCGCCGGCATCGGCGCTCGGGGGCGCCCCGCCGAACAGCCCGCTCTCGCCGGGGCTGCCGCAGTCGACCGTCTCGACGACGACCGCGAGCACTCCGACGATCACCAATGTCTCCACGACCTCGGCGGGGGACAGCGGCCTCTCGGGGAGCGGCGCGATCGCGATCGCGATCATCGCCGTCGTCGTCCTCACCCTGATCTCGCTGTACATCTGGCGCGACGCGCGCCGACGCGCGCCGGTGAAGCACGGCGCAGGCGGCTTCGATACGGAGGGGCGGCGGGACGGGTCGAAGGCGAAGCGCAAGCCGCGCAAGCTCAGCCCGGCTGAGCGCCGGCGGCGCAAGCGCGGGCGGGCGCGGCGCTGAGCGTGCGCTGACGCGCGGCGAGTCGCCGCGTGTGACGCGGCGGCTGTTGCGCGGCGGGAACCCCGCTGGGGAGGGTGGCGGGCGATGGCGTGTCCTTGCGACTGCTGCGCCTCCCGGACGCCACGGGATCGCGGCAGATCCTGTCACTGATGAGCTGATCAGCGTTGCGTGCGCGGATCCTCCGCGCGGCGCGGAAGAAGTCGACAACGGTGGCGCGATCGGGCGCGGTTGACCGGTTCGTCCGCGGCAGAACGCGTCACACGCGCCCGCCCCGGCCTCGGTTGTCGTGGTGAGCCGCGCATGGCGGCTCCACCCGTCACGCGTCACCTGAACGCGCGCCGCTGTCGTACCAAGCCGCCGACGCAGGTGCATTCAGACCTGCTCACTCCCCCTCCCCAGCCCGGGGTTCACCGCGCGACCACACCCCATAGACTCCGGCCCCGATGGCGAAGACGATGTTCATCACCGGTTTCCCGGGCTTCATCGGTCGCCGGCTCGTGCGGGCGCTGCTCGCCGAGCACGCCAAGACTCGGATCGTCGCGCTCGTCGAGGAGTCCCAGCTCGACAAGGCGCGCGCGACCGCGGAGACGATCGACAGCGAGCGGATCGAACTCGTGGCCGGTGACATCTCACGGCGCGGCCTCGGCCTCGACGAGGCCCAGCTCGAGCGCCTCCAGCGGCGAGATCGTCAGCGTCTTCCACCTCGCCGCGATCTACAACCTCGCCGTCCCGCTCGAGATCGCCCAGCGGGTGAACGTCGACGGCACCGGCAACGTCCTCGATCTGTGCGCCGGGTGCAAGAACCTCGAGCGGCTCAACTACGTGAGCACCGCGTACGTCGCCGGCGAGCGCAAGGGCGTCGTCTACGAGCACGAGCTCGTGCTTCGGCCAGGAGCTTCAAGAACCACTACGAGTCGACGAAGTTCCAGGCCGAGCTGTGGGTCCGCGGATGCGGATGGACGAGATCCCGACGACGATCTACCGGCCGGCGATCGTCGTCGGTGACTCGCAGTCCGGCGAGACGGAGAAGTTCGACGGTCCGTACTACATCCTGCGCACGATCGCGCGGTCGATCGAGCGCGGCGGGCCGATCCCGCAGATCGGCAGCCCGAAGTCGCCGTTCAACGTCGTCCCGGTCGACTTCATCGTCAAGGCGCTCGTTGCGGGCAGCCGCGACCCGGCCGCCGTCGGCGAGACGCTACCACCTCGTCGACCCCGACCCGGTCAGCGCCGCCGAGCTCAACCAGCTGCTCAGCCGCGCGTACGCCGAGCGCGAGCCGACGCTCAAGGTCCCCGGCAAGATGCTCGAGCAGTCGCTCAAGGTCAAGCGCGTCCGCGACTACTTCTCCGGCGCCCCGTCGGAGTCGATCCGCTACCTCAACCACCCGGTCCGGTTCGACACCCGCCAGGCGACCGGAGCTGCTCGCGCGCAACGGCATGCGGTGCCCGCGCTTCCCCGAGTACGTCGACGCGATGGTCGGCTTCTTCCGCGAGAAGGAGCACGACCCGGCGCTCGTGCCGCCCCCGGTCTGAGCCCGGCGCCGCCCGGCGTCCCGCGCGCAGGTCGGTCACGCCGGCCTCACGCCGCGCTCGCCCGCAGCCTCCGCTTCGCCCGCAGCAGCTGACGCTCGACGGTCCGCACCGTCGCGCCCGGTCCGCGCCGCGATCTCGACGTACGTCAGCCCCGCGGCATGCATCCACACGAACTGCTGCTGGCGACGGGAGAGGTCGCCGGTGATCGCCAGCCGGGCCCGGGCGAGAGCCAGCTCGTCGGGCCCCGGTCCAGGCTCCGGAATGACCGGCGCCTCGCGGTCCTCGGTCTCCTCCAGTGAGACGTCGCGGGCCTGCCGCGCGAGGAGCTTGAACGCCTCGTTGATCGCGGTCCGCGCCAGCCAGTTGAGCGCGGTGTCGCCACGGATCCGCGCGGCGTGGACGATCAGCCGCATCCACGCGAACTGACAGGCGTCCTCGACCACCGCCTCGTGCACGTGGCTGACGTCGTTGCGAACGATCACCCGCAGACTGCCGGCGTGGGCGCGGTACAGCCCGTCGATCTCCGGCGCATCAAGGCCCTCGCCGGGCAGGACAGTGAGTGAGGTCATCTGACTGCGGTCTCCATTTGGAACGAAGTTGACACAAGACGGGCTAGCGTCGGCTCGAACATACTCGCTAGGTTCAATTAGTGTCAACTAGATTCATTTGTAAGGAGATCTGCGTCGCTCATCCCCCCGGCCGTCACTGCCCACCCAAATCCGAGCGGCCTTCCCGGCAGCAACGTGCTCCAGCAACTCGTCAACGGCGCCGAGGCGTGGGCGCTCGCGATCGCGCTGCTCGGCGCGTTCATCGGCGCGGCGCTCTGGGCGGTGGCCTCCCACTCGCACAACCACCACTACGCCGCGCGCGGACGGATGGCCGCTCTCATCTCCGGCGCTGCGGCGCTCGTCGTCGGCGCCGCGCCCGGGCTCGTCAACTTCTTCGAGCACCTCGGGACGCAGGCGCGCTGATGTCGTTCGTCTCCGCATCGGACCCCATCGCCGCCTGCCGTACGCCCGCCGGCGAGGTGGCTCACCGCGGCCGTCGCCACCGTCTGCCTCGGGCTCGCCCTGCTGACGCCCCCGGCGCACGCGGGCGTTATGTCGACCGCGTGCAAGGCGGCGAGCGTGATTCCAGGACCGCTCGCCGCGGTCCTGCAAGGACGGCGGCACCGGCGGTGCCGGCTCCGCCGGCGGAGCGCTCGTCCAGGGCAATCCCGCCGGAGCGGCGCAGCAGGCGATCAGCGGCGCCGTCTCCTCAGCCGGGGCGACCGCAGGCCGCGCGATCTTCACCGTCGGGTTCGCGGCCGTCGGCGCCTGGGTCGCCGCGGGTGCGCGGGTCGCGCTGAAGCTGACCGCGTCGGTGATCGACCGCTCCACCCGACCGGCAGCTCGGCCGCGACTTGGTTCTCCGGGACCTACTGGCGGATCGCCGGGATCGCGGCGGTGCTGACTGTTCCCGTTCCTGTTCGCCGCCGCAATCCAGGCCCTGCTCCGCTCCGACCTCACGCTGCTGCTCCGCGCCGCCCTCGGGTATCTCCCGTTGTCGCTCCTTGCGGTCGGCATCGCGGCTCCGGTCACGACCCTGCTGCTCGCCGCCACCGACGGGATGTCGGCGACCGTCGCCGCAGCTTCAGGTGGGGCCGCGACGCGCTTCCTCACCCAGCTCGGAACGGTGACCAGCGGACTCAGCCTGTTGGCCCAGTCCCCCTTTGTCACGTTCTTCGTCGGGCTGATGCTCGTCGGAGCGGCGATCCTGCTGTGGGTCGAGATGTTGATGCGCGAGGCGGCGATCTACATCGTCGTGCTGATGCTGCCGCTGGTGTTCGCGGGCTTCGTGTGGCCTGCCCGGCGAACGTGGGCGATCCGCAGCGTCGAGCTGCTCGTCGCCCTGATCCTGGCCAAGTTCGCCGTGGTGTGCGTGCTCGCGCTCGGCGGCGAGGCGCTGGGGCATGCCGGGAGCGGAGCCGGAGGAATGCTCGTCGGTCTGGTGCTCGTGCTGCTCTCCGTCGGCGCGCCGTGGGCCGTGTTGCGCCTGCTACCGATGGCGGAGATCGCCGCTGGGGCCGCCGCACACCTCAGCGCCGAGCTCCCGGGCCGGCGGCAGGCCCAGATGCTCGCCGACGTCGGGATCGAGTCAGCGGCGGAGTGGGTGAGCTCGCTCCCGGCCCGGCTCGAGCGCCAGCGAGCCGGCGCCGAGGACGCGCCCCTGGCCGGGGACACAGCGCAGGCCGGTCGCGCGACGCTCGCGGCAATCGGAGGGAACCGTCCCGGGGCGGGACAGAGCTCGTCCAACAGGGGCGCCGCGAGCGAGAGCGATGCCGATGTGCCGATCGAGCGGGCCGGACCGGAGCTCGCGGCCAGCGGGCCGGAGGCGCCGACCAGCCAACCGGGGTCGGTCGAGCCCGGGGCGACGCACGAGCCGACACCGGCCCCACCCGAGGACCCGCCGGAGCGGCCGGTGTTCGACGGCTGGTCGCCGGTCCTGCTCGGCGCCGAGATGGCCGAGGAGGGCTTCGGCGGCCGCCACCCGCTCGCGAACCCCGAGCCCGACGAGCCCGAGCCCGACGAGCCGACGTGGCCCCCGTTCCACCGCCTCGACGGCGAGCTGTGAGCGACGAACGTCTCACCTACCGCTTCGGGCCGCTCGAGCGGCGCGGCCTCACCGGCGGGGTGCGCGCCTCACAGGCGGGCACGCTGGCCGTCGCCGCGGGGCTCGCCGTGCTCGTCCTCGACGCGGCGCCCTCGGCTCCGGGCGCGCTGCTCGCGCTCGCCACGTTCGCGCTGGCCTGCGCCGGGGTGCTCGTGCCGGTCGGCCGGCGCACGCTCGACGAGTGGCTGCCGGTGGTCCTCGCCTTCGCGCGTGCGCCGCCCGAGCGGACGCCACCGCGAGCGGGCGACGCAGCCCTCCGAGGGCCTACGAGCGGCGATCGCGGGTGGGCGTCTCGTCCGGGGGCCGCTCGCCTCGGCCGCGCGGGCGCCCCGTCCGCTCCGTGACGTCCGGGTCGTCGCGCTCGACTACCGGCGGCGGACGATCGGTGCGCTCTCCGAGCACTCCGGGAACCGCCTCACCGCGGTGCTCGCGTGCCGCGTGGGAGCGTTCGCTCTGCTCGACGCGGAAGCTCAGGAGCGGCGGCTGCACCGCTGGGGCCTGGTGCTCTCCGGCGCGGCCGGGACCGCGGTACGGCGGATCGGCTGGATCGAGCGGACGGCCCCGGCTCAGGGCGACGAACTGGCTCGCTGGCTGCACGCCGAGCGCGACCCGAACGTGCCGCTGCGGGGAACCCCGATGATCGAGTCGTACCTCGAGCTGATCGGCGCGACCGCGCGCGTCACCCAGGACCACGAGATCCTCGTCGCTGTACAGGTCGACGCGCGACGGGTCCGCGAGCGCGGTCGCGACGCCGCCGCGGGAGCGCTGCTCGACTCGACCGAGCGGATCGCCCAGGGGCTCGAGGCGGCCGAGGTCTCGGTGCTCGGGGCGCTCGGGGAAGCCCAGCTCTCACGCGCGCTGCGGACGGCGTTCGACCCGTTCGCCCGGGCCGAGCTCGCGACCCTCGACGCTGCCGACCCGTCCCGTCCGGCGGCCACCGGCAGTCCATGGCCGCTCGGGACCGAAGAGAGCTGGGAGCACTACCGCTGCGACGGCGCCCTCCACGCGACGTACTGGGTCGCCGGGTGGCCGCGGGTCGACGTCTCTCCGATGTTCATGGATGCTCTGCTCGGACGCTCGCTCGCCGTGCGCACAGTGGCGGTCACGTTCGAGCCGGTCCCGCCGGAGCGCTCGACGCGCGAGGTGGAGGCAGCGATCACCCGCGACCGGGCCGACGGCGAGCTCCGGAGGCGCTTCGGCCAGTCGGAGACCGCCCGCCAGCGCCAGGCCCAGGAGGCGACGCGGCGACGAGAGGCCGAGCTCGCCGCCGGGCATTGCGAGGTGCGACTGGCCGGCTTCATCACCGTGTCCGGCCGTGACGAGGGCGAGCTGCGCCGAGCGAGCAGCGAGGTGCTGGAGCACGCGGCGCGGGCCCGGCTCGAGCTGCGCCGGATGTACGGGCAGCAGGCCGATGCCTTCACCTTCACGCTGCCTCTGTGCCGGGGGCTCCGATGAGCGTCCGCGCCGCCGAGCGGCCGGGCCACCGGGTGACCACCCGCCACGCCCAGGCGATCTACCCGTTCGTGAGCACCGGCGGCCTCGGCGGGCGCGGCGTGTTCGTCGGCCGCGACGCCGGCGGCGGGGCGTTCTGCTTCGACCCCTGGGTCCTGTATGGGGAGGGCCGCCTCGACGATCCCAACGTGATCGTGCTCGGCAAGCTCGGTCAGGGCAAGAGCGCGCTCGTCAAGACGCTGCTGTGGAGGATGCTGTTGTTCGGCCGCCGCGCGTTCGTGCTCGATGTCAAACGCGAGTACGGACCCCTGTGCGCCGCGGTCGGCGTCCGACCCGTGTCGCTCGCGCCCGGCGCCGGGGTGCGGCTCAACCCGCTCGCCTCCCGGCCGGAGGAGCACGCCCAGCTCGAGCTGCTGCGGGCGGTGGCGACGACGGCGCTCGGCGGGACGCTGCGCCAGATCGAGTCGGCGGCGCTGCGGGAGGCGCTCCGCACCGTCCGGCGTACGGCCACCGAGCCGACGCTGCCGGAGATCGCCCGGCTCCTGTTCAGCCCGGTGGCCGCGATGGCCGACGGGCTTCAGACCGACGCAGGCACGTTGGCCGGCGACGCGCGGCGCGTGGCCCTCGCGCTCCAGGACCTGTGTGAGGGGCCGCTGCGCGGAATGTTCGACGGCCCGACCTCGCCGGGCCTCGACCTCGACGCGCGACTCCTCGTGCTCGACCTCCACGCTGTCCGGGACTCGCCGGCCGTCGGGATCCTGATGGCCTGCGCGACGGCCTGGATGAGCGCACTGCTGGCCCGCGCTGCCGAGCGCCCGGGACGAGAGCGGCTGATCAACGTGGCCGACGAATCGTGGAAGATCGTCCAGCACACCGGGCTCGGCGAGTGGTTCCAGTCGAACTTCAAGCTCGCCCGCCAGTTCGGGGTGATGAACCTCGTCGTGCTGCACAAGCTCGCCGACCTCCAGGCGGCCGGCGACGCCGGGTCGCGGGCGGCGCGGATCGCCGAGGGGCTGATCGCTGACGCCTCGACGCGGATCGTCTACCACCAGGACGAGAGCCAGGTCCCGCTCACCCGCGACCTCCTCGGCCTGTCCGAGACCGAGTCGCTGCTGATCACGCGGCTGTCGGCCGGCCAGGCGCTGTGGCGGGTCGGGTCGCGCTCGTTCGTCGTCCAGCACGACCGCTCGCGGCTCGAGGCCCGGCTCACCGACACCGACACCGGAATGCGTCTCGATTCCTCCCCCGGTGCTCGCGGGTGACTCCCGATCGCCCCCCGTCGGCGGTCTCCGACCTCGCCGTCATCGGTGCGCTGTCAGCGCTCGTGGGCATCGGGCTGCTCGTGTGGGCATGGGGCGGCGTCGCCGGCGCGTTGTTCGGGCGCGGCTGGCCATCGATGGACGCCGGCAGCATCGCCGGAGTGCTCGGGCGGCTGCCCGCACGCCTCGCCGCGCCCGGGTCGGCCTGGCCTGCGGCGGCACGGCGCGAGCTGCCCGGGACCGCCGGCGTCTACGGCGCCCTCGCGATCACGCTGGCTCTGGCGGGGGCCCTGCTCGGGCCGCTCGTCCATGCGCTCCGCGGCGGGGCCCCGAGGCCTGGCGGCCGCGGTGCCCGGTGGGCCACCCGCGGTGACCTGGCGTCGCTGCGGCTCCGGCCCGGGGGGCGGCGGCTCGGCCGGCTCGCGCTCGGCCGCCACGGCGGCCGCCTGCTGCTCGCCGAGGCGCGGCACGCCCTCGTCGCGTTCGGGCCACCACAGTCGGGCAAGTCCGCCGGGCTCGCGGTCCCGGCGCTGCTCGAGTGGGAGGGGCCGGCGGTTGCCTCGTCGATCAAGACGGACCTGCTGGCGGCGACGATCCGTCGCCGTCGCGAGCTCGGGCCGGTGTTCGTGTTCGATCCCTTCGAGCTCTCCGGCGCCGAGGCCTCGACCTGGTCGCCGCTGCACGCAGCGGGCACGTGGGATGGGGCCCTCGAGGTGGCGTGGCGGCTCGCCGCCGCGGGGGAGCTCGACGGCCGTGGCGTCGAGGGCGGCGACTTCTGGGCCACCGCCGCCGAGCAGCGTCTGGCGCCGCTGTTGTACGTGGCCGCGCGGAGTGGGGCCGGCGTCGAAGGCCTCGTCCGATGGGTCAACGGCCAGGGCCGCCGAGAGCTCGACGAGGCGCTCGCTTCGATCACCGGGCGGGCCCGTGACGAGAGCGAGCTCCACGACGCTCACGCGGCCTACGACTCGGTGCGCGCCTTCGAGGCCCAGGCCGACCGCACCCGATCCTCGATCGAGGCCACCGCCCAGGCGCTGCTGCGGGCGTACCGCTTTCGCCGCGTGGCCCGCTCGGCCGCCACGTCGGAGATATCGGGCGACCGTCTGCTCGACACCGGCGCGACGCTGTTCCTGATCGGTGACGCGAAGGCCTCGAAGCTGCTGCGCCCGATCTTCCTCGCGCTCCTGTCGGAGGTCGTCGACCGGGCCTATGAGCGAGCGACGCTCGCCGGCGGACGCCTCGCGCAGCCACTGCTGCTGTGTCTCGACGAGGCGGGGAACGTCGCACCGCTTCCGTCCCTGGCCGAGATCGCCACCACCGCCCCGAGTCACAACATCCAGCTGATCTCGATCTTCCACGACCTCGCGCAGGCCCGCAGCCGATATGGCGGCCAGGCCGAGACGGTCGTCAACAGCCACCGCGCGCGGATGTTGCTGCCGGGCGTCGCCGACCTCGAGACGCTGCGCATGTTCTCCGGACTGGCCGGCGAGGCCGAGGTCCGCGAGCACACACGGACGACCGGGGCCGGCGGGCAGTCGCGCTCGACGGGACGCAGGCGGCAGCCGCTGATCGCGCCGGAGGAACTGCGACAGCTCGCGCCCGGTCAGGCCCTGCTGCTGTACGGGCGCCTCCCCGCGGTCGTCGTCCGGCTGCGCATGTGGTTCCGCAACCGAAACCTACGAGCGATGGGAGGATCATGAGCTGGCGAGACGACGACGAGGACCGCGACCTCGACGACGACCTGCTGGAGCGCAACGATGACGAGGAACCGCTCGGCTGGCGTGGACTCGATGCCGACCCGCTGCCGCCGCGGTGGCCGCTCGACTGGCGTGGTCTGCTTCCGCGCGAGCGGTGGCTGTGGTTCGTCCAGCTCTGGGAGGACACCTGCGCGCTGCGGCGTCGCTACCGGTTGCCCGTCCGGACCGAGTGGTGGGCGAACGCGATCCAGGTGGAGGCACTCGCGGCACTCGCGTCGTGGGTCGAGCGCTACGACGGCGGCGAGTGGGACGACCCGCCCGGCAAGCTCGCGCTGCTCTACGAGCTCGAGCGGGTCGCCGACCTGCTCCGGGACGGGCTCGATCCGTTCGCGCCCGACCGCGACGAGGCCGCGTTCCGTCAGTACCTGCACGAGATCGGGTGCGAGCCCCCACAGGCATGCTGAAATCGGTTCGTGCCGCAGGATCGCGCCAGCCGCTTTCCGCTCGGCGCGGGCGCGAGCATCGCGGAGCTGAGCGGCGATCCCCACCCGCTGCTCCACCGGCTGCGCGAGCGCGAGCCCGTCTCCTGGCTGCCGGCGCTCGACGGCTGGCTCGTCACCTCGCACGGGCTCGCCACCGAGGCGATGCGCGACGCGGACCGATTCACGGTCGACGACGAGCGGTTCTCGACCGCCCGGGTGCTCGGGCCGAGCATGCTCAGCCTCGACGGCGCCACGCACGAGCGCCACCGCGCCCCGTTCGTCGCCCCGTTCCGGGCGGCGGCGGTCGGACAGCGGTTCGCCGGGCCGGTCGCCAAGGAGGCCGACCGGCTGATCGACGGCGTCGCCGTCCGGGGCGAGGCCGAGCTGCGCACCGAGTTCGCCGGGCCGCTCGCGGCGGCGATCGTGTCGCTCGCGCTGGGGCTTCGGCGGGAGGACGTCCCCGAGGTGCTCGCGCTGTACCGCCGGATCGTCGGCGCGGTGACCGAGATCACGGCCGGCACGACCGACGGCGAGGACGGACGTGACGCGTACGCCGCCCTGTCGGCGATGCTCGACCGGGCGCTCCGCGGCGAGGGCGGCTCGCTGCTCGCCGCGGCGGCGGCGAGCTCCGGGCTGTCGCCGGCCGAGATCGCCGCGAATGCGGCCGTGCTGCTGTTCGGCGGGATCGAGACGACCGAGGGGATGATCGCCAACGCGGTGCTCCACCTGCTGGAGCGGCCCGCGGTCGTCGCCGCCGTGCGCACGGACCCGGAACTGATCGGCGCCGCGATCGAGGAGTCGCTCCGGCTCGAGCCCGCCGCCGCGGTGATCGACCGCTACGCGACGACCGACACGGCGCTCGGAGGGGCCGAGATCGCCGCCGGCGAGCTGGTGCGGCTGTCGATCGCCGCCGCCAACCGCGATCCCTCGGTGTTCGCCGACGCCGGACGAGTTCCGCCTCGGCCGCCGCGACGCCCGCCGGCACCTCGCCTTCGCCCAGGGGCCGCATGTGTGCGTCGGCGTCCACCTCGCACGGCTCGAGGCCCGCGCCGGGCTCGCCGCAGTGCTCGCGCGGCTCGATGGGTTGGAGCTCGACGAGGAGCGACCGGCCGCGATCACCGGACTCGTGTTCCGCAAGCCGGAGACGCTCTGGGTGCGCTGGCGGCCCTAGTCGCGCAGGCCGAGGAACCGGCCGAGCACCGCGAATCCGCTCAGAGCGAGAGCGGCCTCGATCGAGGCGAGCACGCCCCCGGCGAGCAGACCGCGCCAAAGCTCCGACGGCAGTCCCTCGGCGACGCCATGCCCGCCCGCGAGGGCGAGCCCGGCGGCGACCGCGACGAGCACCGCGACGCGCCACGGTCGGCGAACGAGATCGACCCAGCGGGCGAACCGTGGCGAGCGCCGCGCGACCCACCGGGCGACGGCCCCGCTGGCTCTGAGCACGGGGTCCGGCACGACGGGGCCGGCGACGGCGAGCCGCCGCGCCCGCCGGGCGACGGTGAGGCACGTGGCACCGCCGGCCGCGCTGAGCGCCCCGCCGACGAGGGCTGAGGCCGGAACGGCGCCGAACGGGATGTGGGCCACGATGTCAACCGTTCCCAGGGCGGCGGCCCCGGCGACGACGAACGCGCCGCGACGGATCAGCTCGAGTCCCGGAGCGGCGAGCGCACCGGCGGCCCGCGCCGCGCGGGCGCGCCACCAGGTGAGGACGCCGGTGGCGAGCGCGACCTGCACCAGCGTGAATGCGACCACGCCCGCGAGAAGCGAACCTCCCGGGAGCCCGCGAGCCGGCGCGAGCGAGAAGGCGACGAGCGCGCCGAGGCCGAGGGTCAGCCGCCCGAGCCAGCTCGCGGTGCGCGCGGCCTGCTCGGCGGTGAAGATCCGGGCCAGCTCGGACGACTCGCCGAACCGCGCCACCGCCTGGCGCTCCGCCTCACCCACCGACAGACCGCCGGCGTGGAGATCGGCCGCCGCGCACAGCAGGTGGTCCTCCACCTCGGCGAGGATGCGGTGGCGACGGCGGGACGGCAGCTCGAGCTCGGCGCCGAGAGCGGCGAGGTAGTCGGTGATCATCGGCTGGCTCCGGCGGTGGGGGTCGCGCCCTTCGGGGAACCAGCCGCGGATCCCAGCACCCGCTCGACCGCCGACGCGAACTCCCGCCACTGGCTCGTCCGCTCGCCGAGCCGGGACCGGCCGGTCGCGGTCAGCTCGTACTCGCGCCGGCGGCGGCCCTCGGCCTTCGACCAGCGGCTGCGGAGCAGGCCGTCGGCCTCGAGCCGGTGGAGCGCCGGGTAGACCGTGCCCTCGGGCAGCGTGAAGCCGCCGCCACTGCGCTCGGCGAGCCGCTGCACGACCGCGTAGCCGTGGACCGGCCCGTCGGCGACGACGGCGAGGAGCAGCGCGTCGAGGTGTCCCTTGATCACATCACCTTGCATGCCTCGGCATCCTAAGCCTAGGTGCACTAGGTGTCAAGGTGCGGGATGATGGACCCAACCGCCAGCCAGAGCAAGGAGTCCGATCGCGCCATGCCGCTCAACCGGCCCCGCCACAGCACGCCCCACTCCCACCCCGTCTCCGCACCCGTCCACCAGCCGGACCCGCGGGTGGAGATGCCGATCGACTCGCTGCGTGACTCCGGCCTCGGCCTGGACATGGCGTATGAGCTGATCTCGTCCGAGCTGCTGCTCGACGGCCAGGCCCGGCTCAACCTGGCCACGTTCGTGACGACGTGGATGCCCTCGATCGCGGGGAAGCTGATGGCCGACACCGCGGACAAGAACATGATCGACAAGGACGAGTACCCCGCAGACCGCGGAGATCGAGTCCCGGTGCGTGAACATCCTCGCCGAGCTGTGGCACTCGCCGGAGCACGAGCACGCCACCGGCTGCTCGACGACCGGCTCGAGCGAGGCGGCGATGCTCGCCGGGATGGCCCTGAAGTGGCGGTGGCGGGCCCGCCGCGAGGCCGCGGGGAAGCCGACCGACAAACCGAACCTCGTGATGGGCTCCAACGTCCAGGTGTGCTGGGAGAAGTTCTGCCGCTACTGGGAGGTCGAGCCGAACATCGTGCCGATGGAGGGCGAGCGCTTCCATCTTGATGCCGACAGCGCCGTCGCGGCCTGCGATGAGAACACGATCGGCGTGGTGGCGATCCTCGGCTCGACGTTCGACGGCAGCTACGAGCCGGTGGAGCAGATCGCGAGCGCGCTTGATCGCCTCGAGTCCGACAAGGGGCTGAACGTGCCGGTCCACGTCGACGCCGCCTCGGGCGGGTTCGTCGCGCCGTTCCTCGCCCCCGATCTGCGCTGGGACTTCCGGCTCCCCCGGGTGCAGTCGATCAACGCCTCGGGCCACAAGTACGGGCTCGTGTACCCCGGCGTCGGCTGGGCGATCTGGCGCAACGAGGAGGCGCTCCCACGCGAGCTGGTGTTCAACGTCAACTACCTCGGCGGCAACATGCCGACGTTCGCGCTCAACTTCTCCCGGCCGGGCAGCGAGGTGATCGCCCAGTACTTCATGCTCGCGGGCCTCGGCCGCGAGGGCTACCAGCGGGTGATGCAGACCGCCCAGGACGTGGCCAAGCGGATCTCCGCCGGGATCGCCAAGCTGGGGCCGTACTGGCTGCTCAGCGACGGCAGCGACCTGCCGGTGTTCGCGTTCGCGCTCAAGCCCGAGGTGAAGAACTACACCGTGTTCGACGTCTCGGACAAGCTGCGCCAGCGCGGCTGGCTCGTCCCCGCGTACACGTTCCCGGAGAACCGCGAGGACCTCAGTGTGCTCAGGATCGTCGTGCGTGCGGGCATGAACGAGGAGATGGCCGACCTGCTGCTCGAGCACCTCGCCGAGCAGACGGAGTTCCTGGAGTCGCTCGACGCTCCGATGCCGGCGCCGAAGAAGGAGCAGCGCCAGGCGTTCAAGCACTGAGTGAGACGTCGACAGTCGGTCCGTTCCGGCTGTCAGGCGTCGAACAGTTTCCGGTCCATCGCCTCAAGCCCCCCGCGGAGGCCGTCGATGACGGACGGACATGCGCATGCCCCGGCTCATCGGTTCGCTCGTCGCCGCCGCGTGCCTGCTCGCCCCCGCGGCGGCCACGGCGGTGACCCACTCGGGACCGCGCTACATCAACCCGTTCGCCGACCCTCGGTGGGAGGCCGGCCGGATCGACATGGGGATGGACTGGGCGCCGCTGCGCCGCCTGCCGGTGCTCGCCGTCGGCGACGCGGTGATCCTCGGTTCGAGCAACCACAGCGGCTGGCCGGGCGGCCGCTACATCTTCTACCAGCTCACCGACGGTCCGCTGGCCGGCGACGTCATCTACGTCGCCGAGCACCTCACGAAGCTCGCCCTCGCCGGCCGGCACGTCCGGGCCGGGCAGCAGATCGCGGTCGCCGTGCCCGGCTACCCGTACATCGAGATGGGCTGGGCCGACGCCGACGGCAACACCCGCGCCGAGCCGATGCTACCGCGAGGGCAAGCCGACGAACTCCGGCCGCGAGATGGCGCAGTTCCTCGGGGGCCTCGGCGCGAACATCGGCGTCACGCTGCGGCGCGTCGCCGGGCGGCCGTCCGGCAGGCGCTGCTGAGCCTCGCCCGGGCGCCCAGGTACGGGGGCCCGCCAGATCCCGCCAGGCGGTAGCGTCTGCGCCCGACGGCAGGCTGCGGAGAGGCGACGGCGTGACATGAGCACAGGTGATTGGCTGAAGCTGATCTCGATTCCGTTCTTCACGGGCGCGGTCGGCTGGCTGATCAACTGGACCGGTCTGATCATGCTGTTCAACCCGGTGCGGTTCCACGGCGTGCGGGTCCCGGGCCTCCAGGACCTCTCGACGCTGCTCCCCCGCAAGCTCCAGGAGATCCCCGGGATCATGCAGGGCGGCATCGGCTGGCAGGGGATCGTTCCCGCGCGCGCGGCGAAGATGGGGAGCATCTCGGTCGACAAGGCGATCTCCAAGCTGGGGACCGCGCAGGAGTTCTACCGCGAGCTCCAGCCCGAGAAGGTGGCCGACCACCTCGTCTCGCTCTACGAGCCGGAGATCCCGGCGATCGTCGACCGGACGATGCGGCGGGAGTCGCCGGAGCTGTGGCAGAACGTCCCGCCCCGGGTCAAGCAGGCGATCTACGCCCGCGTCCGCCAGCAGCTCCCGGAGATCGTCCGTCAGATGACCGACGAGATCGGAACCTACATCGACCAGCTGCTCGACCCGAAGCTGATGGTCGTCGACCACTTCGAGCGCCACCCCGCGCTCGTCAACCGGATCTTCCGGGACATCGGACAGCGCGAGCTGCGTCTGATGGTGAACTTCGGGTTCCTGTTCGGGTTCCTGTTCGGCATCCCGGTGGCGATCATCGACCACTTCGCCCACGCAGTGGTGGCTGCTTCCGATCCTCGGGGTGTTCGTCGGATGGACGACGAACCTGCTCGGCATGTATGTGATCTTCGAGCCCGTCGAGCCGCGGAGGATCGGCCCGTTCCGGATGCACGGCCTGTTCCTGCGCCGGCAGGACGAGGTCGCCGACGTGTACGCCGGGATCATCGCCGACGACGTCGTCACGCTCGAGAACTTCGGCACGTTCCTGCTCGACGGCCCGCGCGGGGACCGCACCCGGCAGATGCTCGAGGAGGCGATGGGGCCGGCGATCGACCGCGCTGTCGGGCTCGCACGGCCGGCGGTCCGCGTCGCGGTCGGCACGCGCGAGTACGACAGCATCCGCGAGTCGTTCGCGCCGGAGACGGCCGGGCACGCGATGACCGGCCTGCGCGATCCGGAGTTCAGCCGCCAGCAGAGCGAGCGGATCCGCGACCTGTTCGCGGCCCGCACCCGGGAGCTGCCGCCCAAGGACTTCGTCGAGATGCTCCGCGCGGCGATCAAGGAGGACGAGTGGATGCTGTACCTCCACGGGGCCGTGATGGGCTTCGCCGGCGGCATCATCCACCTCGCGATCTTCGGAACGTGATGGCCTCCGACGACGACAGCTCTCCCGAGCAGTACGAGGGCCCGGAAGGGCTGAACGTGCTGCCCGGGATGGCGCGGGTGGCGGTCACCGCGTGGTGGCACACCGCCGGCTGGGCGGTCCGTGCCGGCGTCAAGGCGCCGCGGGTGATGGTCGAGCTCGCGCTCTCGCCCGAGCGCAGCCGGGAGCTGGCCAAGATCGCTGCGCGACGTCGTGCCGGACGTGGTCGGCCGGCGCGGCCGGGGTGACCACGTGCGCGGAGGACGCCGAACGAGCGCTCGCTCGGAGAACAACTCCGACCACAGCGCGGAGCCGCGGACGCTGCGCGAGGAGGGCGAGCTGCTGCTCCACAAGTCGCGCGACGTCCGCTTCGAGGTCGAGGCCCATCCGGCGTACGAGCGGATCCTGTCCGAGCTCGCGCCCGACGAGGGGCGGATCCTCCGGCTGCTGCTGCTCGAGGGCCCGCAGGCGTCGGTCGACGTCCGCACCGGCGGCCCGCTCGGGCTCGTCCGCTCACGGCTGATCGCCCCCGGCCTGTCGATGATCGGAGCCCGCGCGGGCTGCCGCTACGTCGACCGGGTGCCGTCGTACCTCAACAACCTGTTCCGGCTCGGGATGGTGTGGTTCTCCCGCGAGACGCTCCGCGACCACACCCGCTACCAGGTGCTGGAGGCGCAGCCCGAGGTGCTGGAGGCGATCCACTCGGTCCGCCAGGCGAAGATGGTCCGCCGGAGCATCCACCTCACCCCGTTCGGCGAGGACTTCTGCCGCGTGTGCCTGGCGCCTGACGAGCGCGAGCTGCGGGAGCTCCCGCGCACTCCACCCCGCCGGCCGCGACGACGAGTCCCGCGCCACCGTCGGACGTCGGGGCCGAATCGACGCCCTAGCCCGGCGAGGGACCTCCAGCGCCTCGGCGATCCGGCGGCCGGCGCGCCGCAGGGCCGCGCGGTCGGTCGCCTCGATCACCTCCTGGAGGTCGAGGATCCGCCGCTCGAACGGGCCGAGCTCGGAGCGGCCGGCGACGGCGAGGCACGGGACCCCGGACTGGCGGGCCCGGGTGGCGACCTCCGAGACCGCCTTGCCGGCGAGGCTCTGCTCATCGAGCGAGCCCTCGCCGGTGACGACGAGCCGGGCCGCGAGCATCCGGGCGTCGAAGCCGACGGCGTCGAGCACGTAGGCCGCGCCCGGCGACGAGCTCGGCCCCGAGGACCGCCCACAGGCCACCGGCCAGGCCACCGGCGGCGCCGGTCATGGCGACCCCGCGCGGATCGCGCGGGAGTCGGCCGGCCTGGCGGCGCAGGCGTCGCGTGAGCGCCCGGACGGTCTCGGCATCGGCGCCCTTCTGCGGCGCGAACACCTCCGCTGCCCGCTCGAACGGGGTGCGGACATCGCAGAGCACGGTGAGCCGGGCACCGGACAGCCCGCCCGCTGCCTCGACGGCCCGGAGCGCTCCGGCGCCCCCGTCGGTCGTCGCGCTCCCGCCGGCGCAGACGAGCACGTGGCGAGCGCCGGCCGCGACCGCCGCGGCGATCAGCTCGCCGGTGCCGGCGCTGTCCGCCGCCCGGGCATCACGCTCGGCCTCGGCGACCCGGCTGAGGCCGCTCGCCGCGGCGACCTCGACGATTCCGGTGGCCGGCCGGCGGCCGAGCCCGCGACGAGCCCGATACTCGGCGGTGATCGTCCGGCCGAGCGGGTCGTGGACCTCGGCGGTCCGCCGCTCCACGGGCGAGCGCGGCGCCGAGCGCGGCGAGCGTCCCCTCGCCGCCGTCACCGACCGGGCACAGGTCGACCTCGATCCCCGGCGGCGCGCACGCCATCGGCGAGCGCGGCCGCGACCTCGGTGGCCGAGAACGTGCCCTTGAACGAGTCGGGGGCGAGGAGAATGGGGCGGTGATCGGAGCGGGGCGAGCGGGCATGGCGGGGGTCGGTGGAAGTTGTGGGCGCATATCCCCCGAACTTCCACCGCATCCGGCATCCTCTCAGGCGGATGGCCGACGATCACACGACGATCGACGTCGCCGGGCGGGAGGTCCGGCTCTCGAACCCGGGCAAGGTGTTCTTCGCCGAGCGCGGGATCACGAAGCTCGACCTCGTCGAGTACTACCTCGCGGTCGCGGAGCCGACGCTCCGCCACCTGCGCCGGCGGCCGACGGTGCTCAAGCGCTACGTCAACGGCGCGGCCGAGAAGCCGTTCTTCCAGAAGCGGATCCCGGACTCGGCGCCGGAGTGGCTCGACACGACGACCGTCACCTTCCCGAGCGGCCGCACCGCGCGAGAGCTCGTGCCGAGCGACGCCGCCCACCTCGTGTGGGGGGTCAACCTCGGGGTGATCGACTGGAACCCGTGGGCGGTCCGCGAGCCGGACCTCGACCGGCCCGACGAGCTGCGCGTCGACCTCGACCCGACGCCCGAGGCGAGCTGGGACGACATCCGCCAGGTGGCGCTGACCGTCCGCGACGTGCTCGCCGACCACGAGCTCACCGGCTACCCGAAGACGAGCGGCTCGCGGGGCATCCACGTGTACGCCCGGATCGTCCCCGAGCACGACTTCGACGAGGTCCGGCGAGCGGCGATCGCGCTCGCCCGTGAGGTCGAGCGCCGGGTCCCGGAGCTGGCCACGACGAAGTGGTGGAAGGAGGAGCGCCACGGGGTGTTCGTGGACTACAACCAGAACGCCCGCGACCGGACCGTCGCCTCGGCGTACAGCGTCCGCCCGGTCCCCGACGCCCGGGTCTCGACCCCGCTCACCTGGGACGAGGTCCCTGACGTCGACCCGGCGGAGCTGCGGATCGACACCGTCCCGGCGCGGGTGGAGAAGCTGGGCGACCCCAGCGAAGACATGGACGACCACGCCGGATCGCTCGCCGCGCTGCTCGAGCTCGTCGCCCAGCACGAGGAGGAGGGGCTCGGCGACGCGCCGTGGCCGCCGCACTACCGCAAGCGCGCCGGCGAGCCGAAGCGGGTCCAGCCGAGCCGGGCGCGCGAGGAGAGCTGAGCCGCCGGGTCAGCTCTGCATCTGCGGCGAGGTGGCACTCGCCGCGGAGGCTTGTCCTCGCGCCAGCGGAGGATCTTCGTGCCGTGGCGGATCCGGCCGCCGCTGGCGTGGTCGAAGGTGATCTCGACGACGAGCTCGGGGCGCAGCTCGATCCACTCGAGGTCCTTCTCGCTCTTCCAGCGGCTTGGGTCGCCGTGGCCGCGGTGGCCCGTCTCGTAGGGCTCGAGCTTGGCCACGAGAGCCTTCTTGTCCGCCGCGCGGATGCCCGAGGAGTGGCCGACGACGTGGAGCCTGCCGTCGTCGTCGTAGAGGCCGAGGATCAGTGAGCCGACCGTGCCGGCCTCCTTGCCCGGGCGGTAGCCGACGACGACCGTGTCGATCGTCCGCACGCGCTTGACCTTCACCATCCCGGTGCGCGCTCCCGGCCGGTACGGAGCGCGCCGGTCCTTGGCCACGACGCCCTCACCGGTGTGGAGCCAGGGCTCGGCGTCCTCGGGGGTGTCGGCGAGCGGCGTGGCCGTGATCGGCCCGCGCCACGATCTCGTCAAGGATCACCCGGCGCTCCTCGAGCGGGCGGTCCATCACCACCTCGTCGCCGTGGGCGAGGACGTCGAAGGCGATGAACCGTGCCGGTGTCTGCTCGGCGAGCATCGCCACCCGCGACTCCGCCGGGTGGATCCGCTGCTGCAGCGCGCCGAAGTCCTGTTCGGCCCCGTCGGCGCCGTCGATCACGATCTCGCCGTCGATCACGTAGCGGCCGGGCGGGAAGCGGAGCTCCGGGAAGTAGCGGAGCAGCGGCTTGCCCGAGCGGGACTGGACATAGAACGTCCTCGCCGTCGACGAACGCGATCGCGCGGAAGCCGTCGTACTTCGGCTCGTAGACCCACTGGTCGCCGACCGGCAGCTCGGGCTTCCCCCGGGCGAGCTGGGGTTCGATCGGGGGTTCGAGCGGGAGCGCCACGACCTCGGACGGTACCCTGAAGTCATGGCTGACGGCCACGCGACGATCGCCGAGGAGGAGTACCTCCAGTCGCTGTACTGGCTGTTCGAGGCCAAGCTGCCGATGACCGGTGCGAACCTCGCCCGGGCGATGCAGCTGTCGGCCCCGACGGTCCACGAGATGCTCGGCCGGCTCGAGCGCGACGGCTACATCTCGCGGGATTCGGGCCGGGCGATCGAGTTCACCCGGTCCGGCCGCGGGCACGCCGAGGAGATCGTCAGCCGGCACCGGATGATCGAGCGGTTCCTCACCGATGTCGTCGGCGTCCCGTGGGACGACGTGCACGAGGAGGCCGAGCACCTCGAGCATGCGATGACGCCGCGCTTCGAGGCCTACGTCCGGTCGGCCGTGGGCGACGCCAAGACCTGCCCGCACGGCCATCCGATCCGGGTCGGCCAGCGGATCGACGGCGTGCCGCTCGCCGACTGCGAGATCGGGGCCGCGGTGAAGATCCTGCGGCTCGAGAACGAGGCCGAGGACCTGCTCCACTACCTGAAGGCGTGCGGGATCGAGCCCGGCCTGAAGGGCACCGTCTCCGCCGCCGACGACGAGCACGTGACGGTGAGCGGAGAGCACGGCGAGTCCGAGGTGACCCGGAGCGTCGCCGAGACCGTCTCGGTGCTGGCCGATCCCTCGCCGCCGCCGCGGATCGCGCTGCCCGAGCAGCTCGTGCTCGGCCGCGAGCGCTACGGGCGCTGACGACCGGCCTCGCCGCGCCGGAGCTCGGCCTCGACGAGCGGACCGGAGTCGGCCCGGGGCAGCGCCGCCGGGGCGGCGGGCAGGGCCGGACGCGTCAGCCAGGCGAGCACCTGGTCGTGGACCGCCGGGTGGGCGGGCAGTGCGTAGTGGCCCACGCCGCCGATCTCCCGGTAGCTGTCGAGCGGCAGCCGGACCCCCTCGCCGTCGGGCTGCGCCCACGCGCTCGCCCTGGAGACGACGAGGTCCCCGAACCACCCCGCCGCCGGATGGCGGGCGTCGGGTACGACGTTGCCGGACACGAACAGGTAGCGGATACGGGGATCGAGCCGGGGGGCGTCGGCCGCGCCACCGTCCTTCAGGCCGGCGCTGCGCATCGCCAGCGTGCGGCCGAGGGCGCGGGTCTCCGGGAGGCGCTCGAGCGCGGAGGAGAGCCGGTCCAGCAGCCGCTCGGCGCCGAGCCCGAGGTGCGGCGCGCCGAGGCACACGACCGAGGTCGGGACAGCCATCCCCTGCTCGACCGCGCGGTGGCAGACGAGGCCGCCGAGGTCGTGACCGATGAGGATCAGCTCCTGCGCCTCGACCGGCCAGGCGTCGCGCAGCTCGTCGAGCAACTCAGCGAGCGCGGCGCCGCTGCGCTCCAGTGCGCGGCCGCTGTTGTAGCGAACCGTCACCGGGGTGATCCCGGCGGCGCGGAGCCGCACGTCGATCCCGTCCGCCGGGCCCCGGGCCGCCCACACCGCCTCGCTCGCCCCGAGACCGTGCACGAGCACGGCGATCCGCGGGGCCGCCCCGGGGAACGCGCCGGCGATCGCGTCCGGCTCGACCGCCACCGAGCGGCCGCCGGCGTGGATCGCCATCCCGAGATGGAGAGCGCTGCCACTCGCCTCGAGGCGATCGCCGACCGCGCCGTTGAGCAAGGCGACCGCACGCCGTCCCCGGGTGCTGCGGGTGAGCTCGTTCGATCCGGGAGCCGGGAGCAGCCCGGAGGCCACCGCGCGCCCGACGGCCCGGCCGCCGAGCCGGAACCCGCGCGCGGCGGCACCGTAGCTGACCGAGGCGATCGCATCGTGGACCGCGGCCACCGGGGCCGCCGCCGGACCGACGCCGGCGAACGCGCGCCGCGCGATCGCGCGGTGGGTCTCGTGGATCCGCTCAGTCAGGCCGCCGGCGAGATCGCCGGCCAGTTGGGTGACGCCGGCCGCTTCCTCACGCCGCATGGACGCCGCGCCGAGACCTCGGCGTAGGCCTCGGCGAGCCGCGTGACGCCCTCGTCGATCTGCTCCGGGGTGACCCCGGAGTACGCGAGGCGAAGGCTCGACTCGCCGCCGTCGAGCATGAAGTCGGTCCCCTTGACGAACACCACGTCGCGCTCGGCCGCGGCCGTGGCCAGAGCGGCGACGTCGGTCCCGTCGGGCAGGTCGACCCACAGGAAGTAGCCACCCTCGGGCTCGACGAACCGGGCATCCGGGATCTCCCGGCGCAGCGCGGTGGCGAGGGTCGACGCGCGCTCGGCGAGAGCGGTCTTGACCGTCTCGATCGAGCGCTCGAGCGCTCCGGAGAGGCAGAAGCGGTGGACGATCGACTGCGCGACCATGTTCGGCGAGATGTACGTCTCGGTGGCGAGCTTGGCCACCCGGGCGATCGTCTCGGCCGGGCCGACGAGATAGCCGACGCGGATCCCCGGGCAGACGGTCTTGGAGAACGACGACGCGTAGACGACCTCCTCCCCGCCGAGCGACAGCATCGTGGCCAGCGGCGAGCCGGAGAACCGCAGATCGACGTACGGATCGTCCTCGAAGATCGTGAAGCCGTGCTCACGGGCGAGCTCGACGAGGCGACGGCGCTTGTCGGCGGAGAGGGTGTAGCCGGCCGGGTTCTGGAAGTTGGGGATGATGTGGGCCAGCGACGGGCGGGCGCCGGCAGCGAGCTCGGACTCGAGCTCGGCGACGTCGAGACCGTCGGGCTCGAGCGCGATCGCCCGCAGGTCCGCTCCGCGGCCGCGGAGCGAGAGCAGCGTGCGGTCGTAGGTCGGCCGCTCGACGACGACGGTGTCGCCGGCCGAGACGAGCGTCTCGAACAGGAACGCGTCGGCCTGCATCGAGCCGTTGGTGACGAGCACCTGCTCGGGGGCGACGCCGTGGCGCTCGGCGATCCACGCCCGCAGCGGGACATAGCCGATCGACGTCCCGTAGGCCGTGGTCCCCGCCGGGTCCTCGGTGAAGGCCTCGGCCGCGGCGGCCTTCAGGCCGTCGACGTCGACGATGTCGAGCGAGGGCGCTCCGCGGGCGAACGAAATCGTGGCAGCCATGCCCCAGACCTTAACGCAGCCGTACGCCGAGCACCGCACGGTCGGCGGCCTCGTATCCGCGGAGCTCGACACCGGCGACCTCGGGCAGCCCGGCCAGCGCAGCGGTGAACGCCCGCACGGCGGCGATCCGATCGAACGGGCCGGCGATGACCGACACCCCGGCGGCCCCGGGTGCGGACGGCGACTCCACTCCGACCGGAGCCATGGACCGCAGCGGCGGCGCAGGCTCGGAGTCGGGCAGCAGCGAGAGCTGGATCTCACGCAGTCGCCGGTCGAGCTCGGACGTCTGCATCAGCGCGTCGGGGACGGTCAGGCCGCCGAGCCGAGCAACGAGATCGCCGCCTCGGCGACCTGCGTCGGCGTGCGGCCGACGCGAACGCCGCAGGCCTCGAGCGCCTCGGCCTTTGCCGCGGCGGTCCCGTGCGAGCCGGAGACGATCGCACCGGCATGGCCCATCGTCTTCCCGGGCGGTGCGGTGAACCCCGCGATGTAGCCGATCACCGGCTTGGTGACGTTCTCGGCGATGAACTCGGCGGCCTGTTCCTCGGCGTCGCCGCCGATCTCGCCGCACATCACGATCAGCTCGGTCTCAGGGTCGGCCTCGAACATCGTGAGCACGTCGATGAAGTCCGTCCCGGGGACCGGATCGCCGCCGATCCCGACGATCGACGAGTTGCCGAACCCGCTCTGGGCCAGGACGTTGCCGATCTGGTAGGTGAGCGTGCCCGAGCGGGAGACGACGCCGACGTTGCCGGGCTTGAAGAACGAGGCCGGGATGATCCCGACGCTCGCCTTCCCGGGCGAGAGGATGCCGGGGCAGTTCGGACCGACGAGGCGGGCCCGGCCGTTCTTGCGCAGGGTGTTGAACACGCGGAGCTCGTCGTGGGCCGGGATGCCCTCGGTGATCGCGATGATCAGCTCGATGCCGGCGTCCTCGGCCTCGAGGATCGAGTCAGCAGCGAAGCGCGGCGGGACGAAGATCATCGCCGTGTTCGCCCCTTCCGAGGCGACCGCGTCGTGGAAGGTGTTGAACACGGGGATCCGGTCCTCGACCCTCTGGCCGCCCTTGCCGGGCGTCACGCCGGCGACGACCTGGGTGCCGTAGTCGAGGTTGCGGATCGAGTGGAAGGTGCCCTCCCGGCCGGTGATGCCGGAGGTGCAGAGTCGGGTGCTCTCGTCGACCAGAATCGCCATCGGATCAGCCTGCCAGCTCGACGACCTTGGCGGCGGCGCCGTCCATGGTCGATTCGGCGTGGACGTTCGGAAGGTCGGCGTCGGCCAGCAGCTGCCGGCCCTCCTCGCCGTTGGTGCCGTCGAGCCGGACGACGAACGGAACGGTCGGCTTGATCTGCGCGAACGCCTCGATCAACCCCTTGGCCACCTCGTCGCAGCGGGTGATGCCGCCGAAGATGTTGAACAGCACCGCCTTCACCTTCGGGTCGGAGAGGATCACCTCGACGGCGCTCGTGATCGCCTCGGCCTTCGAGCCGCCGCCGGCGTCGAGGAAGTTCGCGGGCTGACCGCCGGCCTCGGCGACGACGTCGAGGGTCGACATCGACAGCCCGGCGCCGTTGGCGAGGATCCCGATGTTGCCGTCGAGCTTGACGTAGGTGAGACCGCGCTCCTTCGCCATCCGCTCCTGGGGGTCCTCCTTGGAGATGTCCCGCAGGGCCGCGTTCTCCGGATGGCGGTACATCGCGTTGTCGTCGAGCGTGACCTTCGCGTCCAGCGCCTTCACGTCGCGGTCGGGCGTGACGATCAACGGGTTGACCTCGACGAGCGTCGCGTCCTCGGCGATGAACGCCTCGTAGAGCTTCTTCAGCATCGTGCCGACGGGGCGCACGACGTCGCCGTCGACCCCGGCCTCGAAGGCGAGGCGGCGGCCATGGAAGTCCTGGAAGCCGAGCAGCGGATCGACGTGGAGGCGGGCGATCGCGTCCGGGTCCTCGTCGGCGACGGCCTCGATGTCCATTCCGCCCTTGGTGGAGAGCATCACCAGCGGCGCCTTGGCCGAGCGGTCGAACACCACCGAGGCGTAGTACTCGGAGGCGATCTCCGACGCCCCCTCGACCCACACCTCGTGAACGGTGAGACCGCGGATGTCCATTCCGAGGATCGCCTCGGCGTGAGCGCGGGCCTCCGGACCGTCCTTGGCCAGCTTGATTCCGCCGAGCTTGCCGCGACCGCCGATCTGCACCTGGGCCTTGACCACACAGGGATAGCCGATGTCGTCGGCGGCGGCGACGGCCTCGTCGACGGTGCTCGCGGGACGGCCGCTCGGCACGGGTACGCCGTGGCGGGCGAACAGCTGCTTGCCTTGATATTCGAGCAGGTCCATTCGGCAGAGCACTGTACTGAGGTCGTTGCCGAGGCTGCGTCTCGGAGCGCCAGCGTGGCATCATCACGCCGCGATGGCCATTCCCAAGAACGTCTCCTTCGTCACCTTCGACGTGTACGGCACCCTGATCGACTGGGAGGGCGGCGCGTACGAGGCCTTCACCACCGAGGCGGGCAAGGACGGCTTCTCGATCGACCGCGACGAGTTGATCCCGCTGTTCCACGAGGTCCAGCAGCGGATCCAGGCCGGTTCGTACGAGCTCTACGCCGAGGTCCTGCGCCGGACGGCGGTCGAGATCGCCAAGACCCTCGGTTGGCCGCTGGAGCCGTCACGCTCCGGCTTCCTGCCCGACTCGATCCAGCGCTGGAAGCCGTTCAAGGAGACGAACTCCGTGCTCGGCAAGATCGCCAAGAAGCACAGCGTCGGTCTGATCTCGAACATCGACGACAAGCTGCTCGGCCAGACCCGGCGCCACATCCCGCTCGACTTCGACCTCGTCGTCACCGCCCAGCAGGTCCGCTCCTACAAGCCCGATCCCGCCCACTTCACCGAGTGCGAGCGGCGGATCGGGTCCAAGAAGGGCTGGGTCCACGTCGCCGAGAGCTACTACCACGACGTCGAGCCGTGCCTGAAGAAGAAGATCCCGGTCATCTGGGTCAACCGCCGCAAGCAGCAGCTCGAGTCCGGGCCAGAAGAAGCCCGACGCCGAGGTCGCGACCCTGCGCGAGGCGGCGAAGCTGATCGGCATCGGGTAGCTCGGGTCGCAGCCGCGTCCCGGTCCCCGGGCGCGGACCAGAATCTCCGGATGCGTGTCCTCGCCCCCCACCCTGACCTGATCGTCTTCGTCAGCCGCGTCTGGCAGACGACCTGCACGGCCGTGCGATCCGGCGGCGAGGGGTTCGTGATCGACTCGCCGGTGTTCCCGGACGAGCTCGAGGCCGTCCCGCCGTGTCCTCGAGCAGGCCGGTTTCCCGGTCAGCGGGCTCCTGTGCACCCACGGCGACTGGGATCACCTGCTCGGCCGCCTCGCGCTTCCCGACGCTGGCGCTCGGCTGCGGGGAGAGCACGCACGGCGGCTGGCCGCCGAGATCGGCGGCGCCCAGCGCCGGCTGCGCGAGTTCGATGAGGAGCACTACGTGGAGCGGCCGGGGCCGCTCGCGCTGGCCGGGGTGCAGGAGCTCCCGGTCCCGGGCGGCTCGGCGCTCGGGGAGGCTCCCGAGGGCGACGGACGCGAGTTGGAGCTCCATCCGGCGGGCGGCCACACCGCCGACGGGACTGCGTTCGTGATCCCGTGGCTCGCGCACGCTCGTGTGTGGCGACTACCTCTCGCCCGTCGAGATCCCGATGATCTCGGCCGGCGGCTCGCTCGCCGCCTACCGGGAGACGCTCGAGCGGCTCGCGCGCGCTGCTGCCCCGGGTCGAGACCGTCGTCCCGGGGCACGGCGGCGCCGATCGCCCGGGACGGGCCGAGGCGATCCTCGGCGAGGACCGCGCGTACCTCGGCGCCTCGAGCACCGACGGCGCTGCGGCGGCGCTGCCCGAAGGCCGGCGGACGCGCGAGCAGCGCCGGATCCACGAGCGCAACGCCGTGGCGGCCGCCGCCGGGCTGACGGCGGCCGCGGACCGGGCGCTGCTCACGCCGGACGTAGCTGGGGATCATGTCGAACCTGTCCGGGTTCGGGCCCGGTGCGGCCGTCCTCGCCCTGGTCGAGGCCCGCGATCGCCGCCATGTCCTCGTCGCCGAGCTCGAAGTCGAACAGCGCAAAGTTCTCCCGGATCCGCTCCGGGGTCGACGGACTTCGGGAACACGATGCTGCCCGCTGGAGGTGCCAGCGGAGGACGACCTGGGCCGGCGATGCGGCCGACGCGCTCGGCGATCTCGGTGATCCGTCGATCGTCGAGAACGCCGCCCTGGGCGATCGGTGACCACGCCTCGGTGGCGATCCCGTGCTCCTCGCCGTAGGCGCGGACGTCCTCGTTGAGGAAGTACGGATGGAGCTCGATCTGGTTGACCGCCGGCGTCACGTCGCACTCGTCGGCCAGCCGCGCGGAGATGCTCGACCTGGAAGTTCGACACGCCGATCGACCGCGCCCGGCCGTCCGCGGCGAACTCCTCCATCGTCTTCCAGGTCGAGACGAAGTCGCCGTCGTAGAGCGTCGGCAGCGGCCAGTGGATCGAGGAACAGGTCGACGTAGTCGGTGCCGAGCTTGCGCAGCGTCTCCTCGAACGCGCGGCGGGCGTCGTCGGGCTCGTGGTATCCGTTGTTCAGCTTGCTCGTCACGAACACCTCGCCGCGGTCCAGGCCGGAGTCGCGGAGCGCCTGGCCGACGCCCTCCTCGTTCCGTACATCTCGGCCGTGTCGATGTGGCGGTAGCCGATCTCGAGCGCCTTGGCGGTCACCTCGGCGGTGTCCTCCGGCGGAATCTGGAAGACGCCGAAGCCGAGCTGGGGTATCGTCATAGCCGCTGTTCAGCGTGATCGTGGGAACGTTGCTCATCGAGATATCTCCTTCTCGGTGATCTGCCTCTTCGCTACCCACGGAACCCGCCGCTGAACGCGGGGCGATGTCGGGCGGGTGGACTACTCGCCGGAGGTGATGACGACGAGCGTGTCGCCGCCGGCGACCGCGGCGCCGACCGAGATCGGGAGCTCCTTGACCGTGCCCGCCTTGTGCGCGGTGATCTCGTTCTCCATCTTCATCGCCTCGATCACGCAGATGAGGGCACCCTCCTCGACGGTCGCGCCGGCCTCGACGGCGACCTTCAGCACGGTGCCCTGCAGCGGCGAGGGCGAGCGCGTCGCCGCCTCCGCCTCCGCCACCCGCCGGCCGCCCGCTCACGACGCGGCTTGCGCGGCGCCCGCGGCCGGCGCCGGCGCCGTTGGCCGCGGCAGCGCCACCGGCGAACGGCGGGCCGATGACCTTGACCGCGAAGCGCTTGCCGGAGACCTCGACGGTGTAGTCCTGCTCGACCTTCGGCTCCTCGTCGTCGCCGTCGGCCGCGGCCGGCGGCTCGAAGGCGAGCGTCTTCAGCCACTTGCGATCCTCGATCAGGTCGCGGCAGGTCTCGGCGTTCGCCCACTGGTCGGTCTGGAGGATCGCGGTGTGGAACGGGATCAGCGTCTTGAGTTGCCGATCTCGTACTCGCCGAGCGCGCGGACCATCCGCAGCGTGGCCTGCTCGCGGTCGACGTCCCAGACGATCAGCTTGGCCACCATCGGGTCGTACATCGGCGAGATCTCCGAGCCGGGGCCGACGCCGGAGTCGACCCGCACGCCGGGACCGGCGGGCTCGCGGTAGTGGTGATCGCCCCGGGTGCCGGAGCGAAGTTCTTGGAGGCGTCCTCGGCGTTGATCCGGCACTCGATCGCGTGGCCGTTCAGCCGCACGTCCTCCTGGGCGATCGACAGCTTCTCGCCGGCGGCGACCCGGATCCCCTCCTTGACGATGTCGATCCCGGTGACCATCTCGGTGACGCAGTGCTCCACCTGCACCCGGGTGTTCATCTCCAGGAAGAAGTACTCGCCGTCCTGGAGCAGGCCCTCGATCGTCCCCGCGCCGGTGTACTTGACCGCCGCGGCCGCCTCGGTGGCGATCTGTGCCGATCCGCGCCCGCAGCTCCTCGTCGACGGCGGGGGCCGGAGCCTCCTCGATCAGCTTCTGGTGGCGGCGCTGCAGCGAGCAGTCGCGCTCGCCGAGGTGGATGACGTTGCCGTGCGAGTCGGCGAGCACCTGGACCTCGACGTGGCGGGGATCGGGCAGGTAGCGCTCGAGGTAGACGGTCGCGTCCGAGAAGAACTTCTCGCCCTCGCGGGCGGCGCCCTCGAAGGCGTCCTTCAGCTTGTCCTCGGAGAGCGCGACGCGGAAGCCCTTGCCACCGCCGCCGCCCGCCGCCTTGACTGCGACCGGATAGCCGATCGTGTCCTCGATCACCTTGCGGGCGTCCTCGATCGTCTCGACCGGCTCGGTCGTCCCGGGCACGATCGGAACGCCGGCCTTGGCCATCAGCTCGCGGGCACGGGTCTTGGACCCCATCGCCTCGATCGCCGACGCGGGCGGCCCGATGAACACCGTGCCGTGGTCCTCGAGCGCCTTCGCGAATGCGGCGTTCTCGGCCAGGAACCCGTAGCCGGGATGGACGGCCTGGGCGCCGGACTGATCGATCACCTCGAGCAGCTTCTCGATCGACAGGTAGCTCTCGCTCGCCGGACCCGGACCGAGCAGGAACGCCTCGTCGGCGCGGTGGACGTGCGGGGCGTCGCGATCGAGCTCGGAGTACACGGCGACTGTGGCCACGCCGAGCTCCTCGCAGGCCCGGATGATCCGGACGGCGATCTCCCCGCGGTTGGCGATCAGGATCTTCTCGAACATGCGCGGCGGTGACTTTATCCGAGCGGGCGTGATGCAGCGAGCCGGGCGAGGACGCAGGGCCGAAGGCGTGCTGAGTCACCTCAAGGCCCGAGGACAACGCCGGGCGACGGTGCGGGCCCGCCCGATCAGGCGCTGGCGGAGGACTCGGCAAGCGCCGGCTCGGGGAGCACGCGGCCGACGCCCTCGGCCGCCTTCACGCTCGGCCCGGCGCGCCTGATAGCGGCGCCACAGCGGCCGCGAGGCGAGCACGATGGCCGCCGTGTATCCCCATCCGAGGAGGATGTCGAACACGTAGTGCTCGGCGGCGAACACGAGCGTGAACGCCATCAGCAGCGGATAGGCGATCGACGAACGGTCGCAGCCAGTTGTGCTTGCGCGGCCACAGCATGATCGCCACGAGGAGCGAGAACGCCGAGTGCAGCGACGGGACGGCGGCGACGTCGTTGGCGTACTTGTAGCCGCTCTCCACGAGCGAGCCGGCGGAGCCCACCCCGAGGCTGTGCCACACCTCGGGGATGATCCGCGTGACCGGGGCCATGAATCCGTCGCGCGCGGCCATCCAGGGCGGCGCCGCGGGGTACAGGGCGTAGGTGATCGAGACCGGCGAACGACAGCGCGGTGACGAGCACCGCAAAGCGCCGGAAGCGATCGCGGTCGACCTTCCACAGGATCGCGGCGAGGACCGGGGTGGCGAAGAAGTGGGTGAGGTAGACGCACCACATCCCGACGACCACCACGTGACGTGGCCGTGCCAGAAGTGCTGCTGGAGCCACTGGGTCGGCGCCGTCCGCCGAACAGCCAGCGGTCGACGTCGAGCTGCGGAAGGTAGTGCGTGGCGAACACGTGCGCCGCACTGCCGCGCAGCGAGTCGTAGGCGATGAGCATGGCCAGGAACGGCAGCCAGTCGAGGATCACCCCGCGCACGTAGCCGCGGATGTCGGAGAGCGAGAAGCACAGCAGCCCCACGAGCAGCCAGATCGCCAGCGCGTCGCGCTGGTAGGGGATGCCGACGAGGACCACCGTCAGCACGCTCAGGAGGATGAACGCCGCGGGCCCGAGCAGCGCTCGGCGCGGCGCGCTGGTCAGACGCGTCACGGACATGGGCGGCTCCGAATATAAAGGGGTGCCCCCCGGCAACCCGGGAAGGCAAACCGATTCCTAATACGAATCTTATGGCGCGCCGCGGGGGAACCGACGGAGCGCGCGACGGCCGTCAGGCGTCGCTGCCGGTGACGATCATCCCGGCAGCAACCGTGTCGCCAGAGCCCTCGTCGATGAGGATGAAGCTGCCCGTCGTGCGGTTGCGGACGTAGGGATCGGCGACGATCGGCGCCCCGGTGCGCAGGCGCACGCGGGCGATGTCGTTGAGGCCGAGCTCGGCGGCCGGCGCCTCGGCGAGGGTGTTGATGTCGACGCGGCCCTCGATCGAGTCGACGAGCACTCGGACCGAGGTCGTCGCGTGCTTGAGCTGGTAGCGGGAGCGGGGGCGCAGCGGGACATCTGACATCCAGCACACGGTCGCCTCGAGCTCCCGCGTCGGAGTCGGCACATCGGCGGCCCCGACGATCATGTCCCCGCGGGAGACGTCGAGCTCATCGACCAGACGGACGGTGACCGACATCGTCGGATAGGCCGCGTCGAGCTCACCGTCGAAGGTGTCGATCGCCGCGATCCGGGTGCGGGAGCCGCGCGGGAGCACGACGACCTCATCGCCGGGCCGCAGCACGCCGCCGGCGACCTGACCGGCGTAGCCCCGGTAGTCGTGGTGGTCCTCGCTCATCGGGCGGATCACCCACTGCACCGGAAACCGGACCTCCTCGAGGTTGCGATCGGTGGCGATCACCACCTCCTCGAGGTGACGGAGCAGCGGCGGCCCGTCGTACCACGGCATCGCGTCCGAGGCCTCGACGACGTTGTCGCCCCGCAGCGCGGAGATCGGGATCGTCGTCACCTCGGGAATCCGGAGCAGCTGGAGGAACTCACCGATCTCGGCGCTGATCGCGTCGTACGCGGCCTGGTCGTAGTCGACGAGGTCCATCTTGTTCACGCACACGACGAGGTGCGGGATCCCGAGCAGTGCGGCGATGTAGGCGTGGCGGCGGGTCTGCTCGGAGACGCCGTTGCGGGCATCGATGAGGACGATCGCGAGGTCGGCGGTGGACGCACCGGTGACCATGTTGCGCGTGTACTGCTCGTGGCCCGGGGTGTCGGCGAGGATGAACCGCCGCCGGGCCGTGGCGAAGTACCGGTAGGCGACGTCGATCGTGATCCCCTGCTCACGCTCGGCGCGCAGGCCGTCGGTGAGCAGCGCGAGGTTGACGTAGCCGTCCCCTCGGCGCTCGGAGGTCGTGACGACGTGCGCGAGCTGGTCCTCGAGGATCGCCTCGGAGTCGTGGAGCAGACGCCCGATCAGGGTCGACTTGCCGTCGTCGACCGAGCCGGAGGTGGCGATCCGCAGGAGCTCGCCGGAGCGTAGGTCCGCGGTGACGGCGTCATCATCGGTCATGAGCGGTGCGACTCCCACCTCAGAAATATCCCTCACGCTTGCGGTCCTCCATCGCCGCCTCGCTCACGCGGTCGTCGGCCCGGGTCTCGCCACGCTCGGTGATCCGTGTGGCGGCGATCTCGGCCACGACGTCGGTGAGGGTGGCCGCCCGCGAGCGCACCGCGCCGGTGCAGGTCATGTCGCCGACGGTGCGGTAGCGGACCGACTCGGGGAACGGGTCCTCCCCCGGCAGCCGCTCGACGTAGTCGTTGACCGCGTAGAGCATCCCGTCGCGGCGGAAGACCTCTCGCTCGTGGGCGAAGTAGATCGATGGGACCTCGAGCCGCTCCTGGTCGATGTACTCCCACACGTCGAGCTCGGTCCAGTTCGAGATCGGGAACACGCGGACGTGCTCGCCGCGGCGGATCCGGCCGTTGTACAGCGACCACAGCTCGGGGCGCTGCACCTTCGGGTCCCACTGGCCGAAGTCGTCGCGGAACGAGAACACGCGCTCCTTCGCGCGGGCGCGCTCCTCGTCGCGCCGAGCGCCGCCGAACGCCGCATCGAAGCCGTGCTCCTCGATCGCGTCGAGCAGCGTCGTCGTCTGGAGCCGGTTGCGCGAGGCGCGTGGCCCGGTCTCCTCGGCCACGCGGCCGGAGTCGATCGAGTCCTGGACGCTGGCCACGACGAGTCGCTCGCCGAGCTCGGCGACGCGGCGGTCGCGGAACTCGATCACCTCCGGGAAGTTGTGGCCCGTGTCGACGTGCATGATCGGGAACGGGAACCGCCCCGGCCGGAACGCCTTCTCGGCGAGGCGCAGGAGGACGATCGAGTCCTTGCCGCCGCTGAACAGCAGCACGGGGCGCTCGAACTCAGCCGCGACCTCGCGGAAGATGTGGATCGACTCGGCCTCGAGCGTCTCGAGGTGCGAGAGCTCGTAGCGGGAGGCGGCGGCGAGGCTCATGCGCCTCGCCCGGGCGGCGTGGCCCGGCCACGAGCTAGACGTGGAGGCCGCACTCGGTCTTGTCCTCGCCGCTCCAACGGCCGTCGCGGCCGGTGCCCGGCTGGGTACACGGCGCGCACCCGATCGAGGCGTAGCCCTGATCGTGGAGCGGGTGGTAGGGGAGGTCGTGCTCGTGGATGTACCGCCACACGTCGCGCTCGGTCCAGTCGGCGAGCGGGTTGACCTTCCACATCCCGCGACGCTCGTCGCGCTCGAGCTTGGCGGCGCCACCGCGGGTCGGCGCCTGCTCGCGGCGGATCCCGGTGACCCACGCCTCAGCGCCGGCAAGCGCCCGCTCCAACGCCTCGACCTTCGCCTCACCGCAGCACCGGGCCGCGGTCCACGGCTCATCGGGGCTGCGCGCGTCCTGGACCTCGATCCGCAGCCCGAACCGATCCTCGAACTGCTTCCAGGTGGCGAGGGTCTCCTCGAACAGGACCCCGGTGTCGATCGTGAACACGTTGGGCTGCGGTTCGATCTCGGTGAGCATGTGGACGAGCACCGACTCCTCCTTCTGGAACGAGCAGGCCATCGTCAGGCTGGGGTGGAACCGCTCGACCGCATAGGCCAGAACGCCTTTAGCCGAGGCCGACTCGAGCTGGGGCACGGAGGTGCTCATCTCACGGCTCCGGCGCGGCCTAGACCGCGCACTCCCCCTCGCCGCGAACGACCTCGAAGGGCACGTTCTTCGTCCAGTCGATGAACATGTTCATGTTGTCCAGATTGAACTCCACCGGCAACGTGAGGTCCTTGACGAGGGCCTCGAACTCGCCCACGCCGACCCGCTCGGCGAACACGTTGAACGGCTCCCCGGCCTCGCGCTCGGACTCGTAGTACCGAATCCATCGCTCGACCGCCTCGGGCACGCGCTTGGCGGGCAGGCGCGCCTTCAGCCGCTTGCCGTACCGCACGTCGCCGTCGGCGTAGGTCCCGGCGAGGTGGGGGATATAGGCCGGGATCGTGTGGTCGCCGACCTTGATCGAGGCGCCGTAGAACCCGATGTTGGCGATGTGGTGCTGGCCGCACCCGTTCGGGCAGCCGCTCATCTTGATGTGGATCTGGCGGGTGAGCTCGTCGGTGAGGTCCATCGCCACGACGCGATCCTGGATCGCCTGGTTCAGCCCCATCGAGCTGGTGATCCCGAGCTTGCACGAATCGGTTCCGGGGCACGAGACGACATCCGTGATCTCGTCCGCGCCGGCGTCGCCGAGCTCGAGCTCGCTGAGCCGCTTCCAGACCTCGTAGACCGCGCCCTCGCGGACCCACCGAAGCACGAGGTTCTGGTGGACCGTCGTGCGGGCGTAGCCGCCGGTGTACTCCCGCATGATCGCGGCGAGGCCCCGCATCTGCTCGGGGGTCAGATCACCCCGGCGGATCTTGACCTCGATGGTCGAGAACCCGGCCTGGCGCTGGGCGGCGACGTTCGACGCGGCGAACTGATCGAACTCACGCAGATCGCCGTTCGGCGAGGCGTATGCGTCGCGCTCAGCCGGAGCATTCGCCTCCTCGTCGTGATCGAACAGGATCCCGTCGAGGCTGAAGTCACGCTCGGCGACCCAGTCGCCGCGAAGCTCCTCCTCCACGAGGTCCCGGAACTCGTCGATCCCGATCTTGTCGATCAGCACCTTGATCCGCGCCCGCGCGCGGTTGACCCGCAGCCACTCCTGGCGGTCGAAGATCCGCATGCAGGCCTCGGTGACCTTGAGGAAATCGCCGTTGTCGAGCTCGACGAACTCGTACAGCGTCGGCGCCAGCCGCGGCATGATCGAGGTGCCGCCACCGACCCTGATCTCGACGCCGCGGACCCCGTCGCGAACCCGCGCGACGAAGGCCATGTCGTGAATCCGGGTGATCGCGTGGTCGGCGTCGGTCGCCGTGAACGCGGTCTTCACCTTGCGCGGCATCGCCTGGGTCGTCGGGTGGCGGACGAAGTACCGGACGTATGCCCCGGCGTAGGGAGTGATGTCGAACTCCTCGCCGTCCTGGACGCCGGCGCGCGGGTCGCCCGTGACGTTCCGCATCGTGTTGCCGCAGCCCTCGCGGCTGGAGAGCCCGGCATCGCCGAGCTCGCGGATCAGCTGGGCCGCATCGGGCAGCGGGATGTGGTGCATCTGCACGTTCTGGCGCGTCGTGATGTGGCCCTTGCGCAACGGCACCCACCGATCGACGCCATCGGCGAAGGCCTCGAACTGCTCCGGGGTGATCCCGCCGAGGGGCAGCTTCACGCGGATCATCTGGACGTCCGCCTGTCGCTGCCCGTAGACGCCCTGCTTGAGGCGGAACTTGATGAAGTCGTCCTCCTCGAGCGCGCCCTTCAGGTAGCGGGTCGATTCGGTGTCGAAGTCGTCGAACTCCCGCGTCAGGATCGGGATCATGTGGCCCGGGACGTTCTGCAGGACCTCCGGGTTCTCCAGTGATCCCTCGCGGGCAGGTTTGGTCTCGGTGCTGTGCAGCGACATGGTTTGGGCGTCCTCCGGTCGGCCGGCAAAGGTCGGCGGTCAAATGTACCAAAAGGCAATCTGATTACTGCCTATTTGCCGGGCTGAGCAGGCCGTTGGGCGGCCTCGGAGACGCGCGAACGCGCGTCAGACGGAAGTGAGATACCCGGAGGCGTCCCGAACCGAACCGCTGACACGGACCTCGGCTCGGATCTGACGGTGGCCGGCGCGGCGCGGCACGCTTGCCCCGGAAAGGGTGATCAGAACCGCCTGGCCGGTGTGGCCGAGTCGGACGTAGAGCGTCGTGCCGGTGACTGTGACCGCGGCCCGGATGGCGTGGCCGTCGACCCGAACCGCGGCACGCCAGTGCCGGGCGATCGTGACGCCGTGGATCCCCAGGCGGATGTTCGCCACGGCGGGGGCATCGCGGCCGGCGTTGAGCGTGAGTGCGAGCGAGGGCAGCCGCGAGATGTCGGTGCGGAGCTTCGGCGCCCCGGCGACGGTGAACGCGATGCTCGCCTGCGCGAGCCCACCGGAGGCATCGGCCGCGTAGACGACGACGGTCGATCGACCGACCTGCCGCGGGGTGCCGCTGATCGTTCCGGTGTGGGCGTCGATCGACAGTCCGGCGGGGAGCGAGCGTGCCGCGAACGCCACGGGAAGACCGCCGCCATCGCGGGCTCTGACCGTCACGTGCAGCGGTGCGCCGACGTGGGCCAGCACCTTCGCCGGCACGGTGAGGGTCACGACGTGTGGGGCAGCCGGTGGGCTGATCGTCGTGGCGGTGCTCGTCGTGGTTCTCGTGCTCGTCGTGGCGGTGCTCGTCGTCGCCACCACCGCGGTGGTGGTCGGGGCGGAGGTCGAGGTCGCGGTCGACGTCGAGGCCGTCGAGGAGGTGGTCGAGCTCTGCGCCGCGCTCGTGCTCGTCGTCGTCGTCGTGGTGGTACTCGAGGTCGTCGAGGAGGAGGAAGAGGACGAGGAGGTGGTCGTCGTCGTCGACAGCGGGCCGCAGAGCGCGGTGACGAGGCCGACGCCGTTCGGCGTGCCGAGGCCGGTGGTCATGTCGTAGGCCGTCCCGGCGCTGAAGCCGCCGCTCAGGCCATAGGAGTTGCCGCCGTTCGTCACGTCGTCGAACGTCGCCCCGTACCCGCCACCGGCCGCGCTGTACAGCGCGGCGTTGAGGAACCCGACCGGCGCCGACGCGCAGCCCGGCGAGGCGTCGGCGAGCGCGACGAGCGCGGCCCACGTCGGTGCGGCCCCGCTGGTCCCGCCGATGCTCCCCCAGCTTCCGCCGTAGTAGACCGCGTAACCGGTGTTCGGGTCGGCGTCGGCGGCGACGTCGGGCACCTGGCGGCAGTACCCGCTCGATGCGCCGCACGGCGTCCGCGAGGACGACGCGCTGATCACGTTCAGCGAGGCGCTCGCGCCCGACTGGAAGCTCGGCATCGCCCACAGTGTCGAGATTCCGCCGCCGCTGGCGCCGCTGCCGTTGTTCCAGACCGTCTCGCTCGGCGGGGGACCGAGCGCGTTCAGCTTCGTGCCGCCGGCGCCGGTGACGTACGGCTGGCTCGCAGGGTCGTCGACGGCGCGCGGGTCGGCAGGTAGCCGCCACCGCAGTCCTCGGCCCCGGAGTCCCCCGAGGCGGCGAGCACGCTCTGCCCCTGGAGCAGGGCCTCCGAGAACAGAACGCTCTCGGCCCGGGCGTCGGAGGAGCCGAGCTCGGACTCGCACAGGCCCCAGGAGGTGGAGATGACCTTCGCCGTGTTGTCCGAGACGATCTGCTGGAGGACGTCATAGGGGCCGCTGCCGGAGTTCGGACCCTCGTAGACGCGGACGTGGGCCGCCGGGGCGAGCCCGATCACGTCCTCGATGTCGAGCGCCGCCTCGCCGGCGCCGGCGCCGGACCCGGCGCCCCCGTCCACGCCGACGGTGGTGACCGAGGTCGAGGTCCCGTAACAGGACTGATAGGCGCCGATGTCGGCTGCCGAGAACGGCTCGAGCTCGTACAGGGCGATCGTCGCACCGGCGCCGGTGTCGCCGGCCGAGTACAGCCCGCTGTACCGGTACGCGGCGGCGATCTGGTTGGCGGTGACCCCGACCGACGCGGCCGACGGGCATCCCTGGGGCCCGGCGGTGTTGGCGGTCAGGCGGGGCGAGGGCCGGTCGGTGGCGCGCGGGAGACGGTGCAGACCGGCCGGCCGGCGGAGGTGGACGGTGTCGAGCCCGACGACGCTCTGGACGAGCGGGGCGACGGTGGCCGGCAGCGCCGGGGCGGCGGTGTTGAGGTAGCCGCGGCGGCCGTCGGCGAGCCGGAAGCGGACGAGCGAGACCGAGAGCGCGTGATCGATCGTCGCGGCCGGTGCGCGTGCGGTGAGCGACAGGCCGTTCGCCGACACTCCACCGGTGCGCAGGCCGGCTACGGCGAGCGCGGCGCGGACCTCGGCGACCGTCCGCGGTGCGGCCCCGAACTCGGCCGCGAACTGGGCGACCGTGAGGTAGTGGCGGTAGAGCGGGCTGACCGGGTCAGTGACGCTCCGCGCGTACCAGGCGAGCCGGGCCGGGTCGCGCGGGCGAAGCACGATCGAGGCGTCGACCGTCGTCGAGGCGGGCAGCGCTCCATCGGAGCGGGCGCCGCGGGGCGCGTGCACGGTGTCGCCGCTGAGGCGGATCACGTGGGCCGTCGAGGCGGATGCCGGAACGGCGAGCGCCGCCGGGGGGAGAGCCACGATCAGTCCGCTGATCAGCGGGGCCAACCGTCGCATGCGTTCCGTCGCGGACATCGTGGTTGAATCGACGCCCTCCACAGGGGGCTTGAGTACGCCGTCGGGCCGTTGGCCGTGTCCGGCCGCGCCGCCTGGGGATCAGTATGGCAACCCCGAGGGGGTCTCAGGCCCAGAAGGGCGGCAGCGCGGGCTCGCGCGTGACGCCCTCGTGGAGCGCGGCCTGCTGCCAGCGGGGCGGCTCGGGTTCGGCGCGCGACGGGTGACGGCGCGGTCGCGCGCATGAACTGCTGGAGCGCCGCGACGACCGCCGCGGCCTCCTCCGGCGAGGCGCCCGGGAGCCACGATCGACAGCTCGGGGCGGCGGTTCATCCCGCTGCCTACAGCGGGATGTTGCCGTGCTTGCGCTTCGGCCCGGGCTCGCGCTTGGTCTGCAGCGTGTGCAGGGCGGTGATGATCTTCGGCCGGGTCTCGTGCGGGACGATCACGTCGTCGATGTAGCCCCGCTCGGCCGCCGCGTACGGATTGGCGAAGTGCGCCTTGTAGTCGTTGATCAGCTTCTGCCGGCGCTCATCGGGCGTCGGCGACGCCTGGATGTCGCGACGGTAGATGATGTTGACCGCGCCCTCGGGGCCCATCACCGCCACCTCGGCCGTCGGCCAGGCGAAGTTGAAGTCGGCGAGCATGTGCTTGGAGGCCATGACGTCGTAGGCGCCGCCGTAGGCCTTGCGGGTGATGATCGTGATCTTCGGGACCGTCGCCTCGGTGTAGGCGTACAGCAGCTTCGCGCCGTGGCGGATGATCCCGCCCCACTCCTGGGCGGTGCCGGGGAGGAAGCCGGGAACGTCGGTGAAGGTGATCAGCGGGATGTTGAACGCGTCGCAGGTGCGCACGAAGCGCGCGCCCTTGGCGGAGGAGTCGATGTCGAGCACGCCGGCCAGCTGAGCTCGGCTGGTTGCCGACGATCCCGACCGAGAAGCCGTCGAGGCGGGCGAAGCCGCAGATGATGTTGCGGGCGTGGTGCTCGTGGACCTCGAAGAACTCGCCGTCGTCGACGATCAGCCGCACCACGTCGCGCATGTCGTAGGGCTTGTTCGGGTTGTCCGGGACGACGTGATCAAGGTCCGGCTCCATCCGCTGCGGGTCGTCCGTGGGCTGGACGCGCGGCGGGATCTCCAGGTTGTTCTGGGGCAGGAAGCTGAACAGGTACCGCGCGTCCTCCAGGCATTGATCCTCGTCGTCGGAGGCGAAGTGGGCCACGCCGGACTTGGAGTTGTGGGCCATCGCGCCGCCGAGCGACTCGAAGTCGACCTCCTCCCCGGTGACCGTCTTGATCACGTCGGGGCCGGTGATGAACATGTGCGAGGTCTCCTTCACCATGAAGATGAAGTCGGTGATCGCCGGCGAGTACACCGCGCCGCCCGCGCACGGGCCCATGATCAGGCTGATCTGCGGGATCACGCCGCTGCACTTGACGTTGCGCACGAACACGTCGCCGTAGGCGCCGAGCGAGACGACCCCCTCCTGGATCCGCGCACCGCCGGAGTCGTTGATGCCGATGACCGGGCAGCCGATCTTCGCCGCCAGGTCCATGACCTTGCACATCTTCTCGCCCATCACCTCGCCGAGCGAGCCGCCGAACACGGTGAAGTCCTGGCTGAACACGCAGACGCGGCCGACCGTCGATCGTGCCGTGGCCGGTGACCACCGCATCGCCCCACGGCCGGTTCTTCTGCATCTCGAAGTCGATCGTCCGGTGGCGGACGAACGTGTCGAGCTCCTGGAAGGAGCCCGGGTCGAGCAGCTTCTCGATTCGCTCGCGAGCCGTGTACTTGCCCTTGGCGTGCTGCTTCTCGACCGCCGACGCCGAGCCGGCGTGGACCGCCTCATCGCGCAGCTCCTGGAGCTGGGAGAGCTTCTCCTCGTAGGTCTCGGGGGCCTTCTCGCGCATCGGGGCCGGGCAGTTTAGGGCCCGCGGCGAATATCTGCCGGGACTGTCGGCGCTCGGACCGCCCACCGCTCCTCGATTCGCCCGAGGCGCCAGACGGCCAGGGCTGACGGCCCACGTGGCGACGAACATCCCGACGATGATGAAGCCGAGAGCATTGATGTTGATGTTCTCCAACCAGTTCCAGAAGGCCCCCTGGGCGCCGATCTTGCGGGCGACGAGGCCCCCGAGCTCGATCGTGCCGACGACCAGCGCGACCGCCACCGACAGCCCGGTCACCGTCATGTTGTAGAAGACCTTGCGCACCGGCTTGGAGAACGCCCAGCCGTAGGCGAAGTTCATGAACGAGCCGTCGATCGTGTCCAGCAGGGACATGCCCGGCGGCGAACAGGATCGGCAGGCACAGGATCGCGTAGAACGGCAGCCCGGCACCGGCGGCACCGGCGGCGAGGAACAGCAGCGCCGACCTCGGTCGCGGTATCGAAGCCGAGTCCGAACAGCATGCCGATCGGGTACATCTGCCACGGCCGGGTGACCGAGCGCGAGAACCGCCCGAAGAACCGTCCCATCAGACCGCGGGCCTGGAGCTGGGCTTCGAGCTGCTCCTCGTCGTAGCGCCCGGAGCGCATCTCACGGAACACGGTGACGATCCGCCACAGGATCACGCCGTTGATGGCGGCGATGACGTACAGGAACGTGCCCGAGACGCCGGTGCCGATCCAGTTGGTCACGTCGTGCAGGGTCGGAGCCGCCGTGCTGGACCGGGCCGCTCAGCGCCTTGATCCCGACGGCGAACAGGAACGCGAGCAGGAACACGATCGTCGAGTGGCCGAGCGAGAAGAAGAAGCCGACGCTCAGTGGTCGCTCGCCGTCGGCCATCAGCTTGCGGGTCGTGTTGTCGATCGCCGAGATGTGATCGGCGTCGAAGGCGTGCCGCATGCCCGAGCGTGTACGCCGCAATCCCGACGCCCACCGTGAACGTTCCCGACGCCCCGAGCGCGTAGCGGTGCGGCGCGACGAGCGCAAGCAGGATGACGAACCCGACGACGTGCAGCCCGACGACGACGACGGCCATACCCAGCACGCGTGCGGCGCTCGGCAGAAGTGAGAGCCGACTGCAGGAGCCTCATCGCGACACCTCCGCGCACGGCGCGCACAGCCCGACGATCGGAAAGTGCGCGAAGCTGGCCCGTAGCCGAACTTCGGCTCGGATCGCCCCACGGATCTCGTCCATCTCGCTCGCGTGGCACAGCGAGGAAGTCGGCGCACCGCTCGCAGGTGAGGTATTCCAGCTCGCCGTGGGCGGCGATCGCGTAGAGACCCGGCCCGTGACCGAGGTGAACGTGGCGGACGATCCCGAGGCGCTCGAGTGTCTCGAGGTTGCGATAGACCGAGGCGACGTCCGAAGCGGGAACGCGACCCCCGATCCCCGTCGGCGATCTGCTCGGCGGACAGCGGTCCGTCGGCGGCGTACAGCGCGGCGAGCACGACGCGTCGGGCGCTCGAGAGACGCAGCCCGGAGTCGCGCATCTTCGTCACAGCACTGTCCAGGTTCGGCACCGCCGTGGTGTGCCGGGGTCTGGTGTTGGTCATCTGCGCTCCGCTCCTCTGCCGCCTCGCCCCGGCGGCGATGGTGATTGCGGGCGCCTCCCACCCCTCCGTACGCGACGAGGGGCGGGTGGATCACCAACCCGCGATCATCTCGGAACGAGCGCGTCGCGCCAGTCCAGCTCGGCCACCACGGCCGCCGGTCACCTGCACGCCGCGGGCCCGCGCCTCGTCCCCGACCCACAGCGTGTAACGACCCGCACGTGAGCCCGTCGAACACCGCGGTGAACGCCGGGCGGTCGCCCATCGTGCGCTCGAGCACGTCCTTGTGCGTGCGGGTCGTCGTCCTCGCCCTCCGGACTGATCTCCACCTCGACCCCGTGCATCTCCTGGATCGGTGTGGACGATCAGGGCCCCGACCTCGCCGCCGAGATCGAGCACCACGTACTCGGGGTGGGCGCCGGGTCGGCGTCGTGCCGTGGCTGGGGGCCGCATGGTCTGTCCGTGCTCGTCGTTTCCGTGCGCGTTGCCGTTGCTGTGGCCGTTCCCGTGGCCGGATTCGTCGGAGTGCATCGTCGCCACCTACGCCGCCAGCGGATGGCTGAAGCCGTCCAGCGGGTCAGCCAGGTACGGGAACGAGCCTCGGTAGTTCGAGCGCGGGCTCAGCCCCTCGGTCAGCTCGCCCGCGGCGGCATCCGGCGTGTAGGACTTGTCCACCAGCGGGAACGTCGCGCCGGCCATGGCGCGCAGCTCGATGCTGACGACGTCGTCGAACACCCGGCGGCCGTTCGGGAAGCCGGCCAGATCGTTGCCGAGCAGGCCGAACTGGCTCGGGTTGCTGGTCGTCGGCGGGATCGCCACGTTCAGCCGCAGCTGGTCGGCCAGCGTGCTGCCGGTGTAGTTCTGGAAGCCCGGGATGATCCCGCTGGGCAGGCCGGTGAGCAGGATCGCCACCAGGTCGGCGCGCGGCTTCTTCAGCGCGGCCAGGTTGGGGAACACCTTCGGGTAGAGCACCGGCAGCAGACCGGCGAGCTCGGGCTGCTGGACGTTCGGCAGGTACTCCGCGGTCGCCGGCCGGGTACTCGCGGTTCCACTCGTCCTTCTTCCCGAGCGGCACGATCACCTCGTTGAACAGCGGATTGCCGAGCCGCGAGACCTGGACCCAGGGACCGGCTTCCGATCCGGCGCCGCGGTGGTTGATGATCCGCACCCGGCGCCGGCTGGCCGAGCTCCACACGCCGATCACGGCTTCTGAGACTGGTCGGGGTCGCGCGGGCGGTTGCCCCGGGCGGTGAGCTCCGCGATCGGAACCTGCAGGGCGATCGTGTGGATGTTCAGCTCCTTGGTGGCATCCACGCCCATGGCGGCGGCGCTCGGGATCAGATGCAGGTTCTGGAACGGCCGCAGGTCGCCGAGGTCGAAGATCGCCCCGAGGTCGACGTAGAACCCCTCGTTGCGCTGGCCGGCGAACACCCTGGCGCCACCCGAGAGCGAGTGCACGGCGGCGTCGCCGAGCGCTGCGTAGTTCGGCGTCGAGCGCGGTCCGATGTTGCACGGCGGGCACGGCGAGGTCCCGCCCCAGCACGCGCGTCCTGCAGCCGATGGTGCGTGGTGGCCGCTACCGGGTCGTGTCGTCGCCCTCGACGCGGGTCACCGAGTAGAACTGGCGCTTGTTCCAGTTGCGACTGTCCAGCGAGGTGATCGGGCCGGTGTTGTAGAGGAACGTGTTCGGGTTGCGGAGCCGGGTCTCGAACCGGAACACGTAGGAGATCTCCGGCACCCCGTCCCCGTCGTTGTCGATGTGGATCGCATACACGCACGTCGTCGCCGAACTCGAAGAAGTTCGGGCCCCCGGCCGGTTCCTGCAGCGGCACGAAGTTGGTGATCAGCGTGACCGTGTCGGGCCGGTCCGGGCTGACGAACGCGTAGACGTCGGTGTTGTCGGCGACCGGATCCTTGCTGATCTCGGGAGCTTCACGGTGCGACGACATCAGGGCCACCTCCGATCGCAGTCGAGTGTCTGTGAGGCGTCGAGCAGGTGCTTGACGAGCGCTGGATCCTCGAAGGTCGTCTCCCCGGTTCCGGACATGACGGTGACCTCTCCGCGCGTCGCGTCGCGGACGTACGCCGTCACCGGCTCCTCGGGTGTCGGGGCGGCCGGGTTGGGCACGACCTTGCGCGCCGCCGGCCCGGTGTCGCCTCGCAGAGCGAGCGCGGCGGGGGCGGCGACTGCCGCCGCGCCGGCGGCGACTGCCGCTGATGACTTGATGAACGACCGGCGGTCGTACCCCGGTCCATCGCACCGCTCACGATCCATTCCGAACTCCTTCTGGCTGGGGTGAAGCCGGAATGTATGCCCGAGTGAGGGCCCTGGGTGCGACGCCGTCGCAGTTACGACACGGGCCGAACTGACTCCCGCGCGGGAGCGCCTAGGCGCGGGAGAACGGGCGGTGGTGCGCCTGGCCGAGGCTGTCGAGGGCCGCGCGCAGGGCGTCCTCGTGCGGATCCGGCTCCGCGGCCGGGGACGCGGAGACCACCTCGGGCTCGAGGGGGGTCTGTTGCGCGACCGGCGCGGGGTCGGGTTCCTCGGCGACGGACTCGGGCTCGGGCACGAGCAGCTCGGGCTCGGGCTGCTCCGCCACGGGCTGCTCCGCCACGGGCTCGGGCTCCAGCTCGTCGAGCTCGATCCCGCCGGGCGGTTCGATCGCCGGCGAAGGGCCGCGGAACCAGCCGAGGATCCGCGCGAAGAGGCCGGCCGGGCGCTCCGGAGGACCGGCCGTCTCCAGCTCGGCCGGCTGTGCCGGTTCGGTGGGCGGCTCCGGCTCAGGCGGGACCACGGACTCGGCGACCGGCTCGGGCTGGCGCTCGCGCTCGGGTCGGGTTCGGGTTCGGGTTCGGGTTCGGGCCGCGGAGCCAAGACCGGTACCGCATCGAGGGCCCGCTCCGGCGGGGCCGCCGCAGGCGCAGGGGCCGGCTCCTCGCCGTCGACGGTTGCGGTCAGCGTCACCTTCGTTCCCCACCCCGACGGCTCGAGCCGCACCGTGCCGCTGACGTTCACGCCCTCCCAGGCGACGGCGGTTTCCGGCTCGAGCCTCGTGATGCGAATCTCTCCGAAGCCCTCCAAATGGCGGGCCAGCGAGTCCACCTCGCTGCACTCGGTCCACAGTTCGGGGGTGGATTTGACCAGGGTCCGACTTGCGCTCGAATTGCTCACGGCGAGGCATTCGCCCGTCGCGGGTCGTCTCCTTCCGGACTTTTCCGGTGCATCCCGCCGACCACGGGACTTGTCCGGTTAGGAGTCGACCGCCTTGCGGAGGCGTTCTTCGATCTGCTCGCCCATGGCCTGCTCGAAGCTGGCGCGGATCGCCTCGACGGCCAGCGGCTGAAGACGGCTGAGGCTGTCCTGGATGCGAGTCCACTCCTCGGTCGAGCGGTCGCTGATGTTCGAACCGCCGAGCACATCGGCCTGGAACAGCCGGACGTAGGCCTTGGCGATCGCAGCCGTGTGGTGCTCGATCTTCTCCGCTACCGCCAGCGCGTGGGACAGCGGCACGCCGAGCGCGACGAGTTGCTCGCCGGCGGAGACGAGCGTCGGGTTACGGATCTCCCAGCGCTCCTGGCCGAGTCCTTTGACCAGCCCCAGCTTTTCGGCCTTCCGCAGGAGGCCGGGGTCGAACTGACCGTCGAACCGCGCGGCGAGCTCCTCGGAGGTGGCGAACTCCGGGGCTGCAGCGGCGAAGGACTCGAGCAGCATGCGTCCGAAGTTGAAGATCTGCTCCGCGGCGGCCTCCGGCTGGTCCAGGAGCCGCTCGATCGCCTGGAGCCGGAACCCCTCGGCCTGCATCGCGAGGATCATCCGAACGCGGGACACGTGCTTCCGGCCGTAGTACCCGGTCCGCGCCCTGACGGCCGGAGGCTGCAGCAGTCCCCGCGTCTGCAGAGACCGGACGTTGCGCACCGTTGTACCCGTCGCGCGAGCCAGCTCGTCGATCGTCAGCTCGTCGGAGGCGGCGTCGGGCACGAGGAAAGGGTAGTTCGCGAATGATGCGACATGTTTGATGGCACGGTCGTGGTGGCAGAATGTCTCGACCACCGCGATCAGGGGTCTGGATGAGCGCAACGTCGATCAATCAAGCTGGGCGCGAGCGCACGCGGCTCGAGCCCGACCACGAGGTGGCCGTCATCGGTGCTGGGCTGGGGGGCATCGGGATGGTGATCGCGCTGCGTCGCGCCGGGATCGACGACGTCGTGGTGCTCGAGCGCGCGTCCGATATCGGCGGCACCTGGCGGGACAATCGCTATCCCGGCATCGCGGTCGACATCCCGGCCCAGGCGTATCAGTTCTCCTATGAGCTGAAGCCCGACTGGTCGCGGGTCTTCGCGTCCGGAGCGGAGGTCAAGGCCTACATCGACCATTGTGCGGACCGCCACGACGTCCGCAGGTTCGTCCGGCTCGACAGCGAGGTCCGCTCGCGCGCGTGGGATGCGCAATCGCACCTGTGGCGGCTCGAGCTCCCTGACGGGGAGATGACCGCACGGTTCGTGATCAGCGCGGTCGGCGCGTTCGTCAATCCCGTCGAGCCCACGATCGAGGGCCTGGCGAGCTTCCAGGGCGCTGTGCTCCGCTCCGCGGCCTGGGATCCGTCGGTGATGCTGCGGGGCAAGCGCGTCGCGGTGATCGGAACCGGGGCCAGCGCCGTGCAGATCGTGCCCGAGATCGCCAAGGAGGTCGCCCGCCTCGACGTCTACCAGCGAACACCGATCTGGGTGGGGCCGAAGCTCGACTGGCGCACGCCGCGTGCCGCGCGCTGGTTGTTCCACCGGTTCCCCAAACTCCAGGGCCTCGTCAGGGCGGGCGTGACCCGGGGAGTCGAGGCGGGGCTGGTTGGGCTGGTGGTGGACCACCAGAGGTTCGGCTGGATCACTCGCGCCGGCGGCTGGCTGGCCCGGAACGTCTGGTATCGGGCGCAGGTTCGTGAACCGGACGTCCGTCGACGGTTGACCCCCGGCTACGAGATCGGCTGCAAGAGGCCATCCGTGTCGAATTCATATCTGCGGACGTTCAATCGACGCCACGTGGAACTGGTTTCAGAGCCGATCGATCGCATCACGGCAACCGGGATTCGGACCGTCGACGGCCGCGAGCGGACGACCGACGTGCTGGTCCTCGCGACGGGCTTCCGGATGGCCACCGATCCGGAGAACTATCGCCAGAATCCCGTCCGCGGCCGCGACGGGTTCGACCTCGCCGCCTTCTACGCCGAGAACCGGGTCCGCTCGTACGAGAGCGTGAGCATGCCGGGGCTGCCCAACCACTTCATGATCTTCGGTCCCTACGGCTGGACGGGCGGTACGTGGCACGTCCTGGTGGAGACCGCCGCGCACCACATCGTGCGCGTCATCCAGGAAGCCCGCCGGCGTCAGGCGAGCGTCGTGGAGGTGAGGCCGCGAGCCGCTGAGCGCTGGACCGAGTTCGCCGTGCGACGGCTGTCGCGTTCGCTGTGGCACTCGGGATCCTGCGCCTCGGCGAACAGCTACTACTTCGATCGCCACGGGGACACGCCGTTCCTGCGGCCCACCAGCTCCCGGCAGGCGTGGGATGCCGCTCGCACATTCCCGATCGATGACTACTCATTCGGTTCAGTGCACAGCGACGTGGAAAGGATCTGAATCAGATGTCAGACGTACACCCCCTTGACCGCCTGTCCGCCGAGCAGATCGACGAGATCGGGCGGGAGTTCGACCGGCTGCACGACGAGGTGTTCGACAGCGTGGGCGATCGCGATGCACGCTACATCCGGAGCATGATCGCGATGCACCGCAAACTCGCCGTCGGTGGGCGGGCACTGCTCCTGCCGTCGCTGTTCCCACCCGCGTGGCTGGCGGGCACGGCCGTTCTCTCCCTGGCCAAGATCCTGGAGAACATGGAGATCGGCCACAACGTCATGCACGGCCAGTGGGACTGGATGAACGACCCGGTCGTCAACTCTCGCGTGTGGGACTGGGACACCGCCTCGACCAAGGAGGCGTGGAAGCACTCACACAACTTCATCCATCACACCTACACGAACGTCCTCGGCCTGGACCGCGATCTCGGCTACGAGATCATGCGCATCGATCCCGACCAGGAATGGAGTCCCGTCTACCTTCTGCAGCCCCTGTACAACCTGCTCCTGATGGCGTTCTTCGAGTGGGGGGTGGCGCTGCACGACCTCGACTTCACCGCTGTGCGAGCGGGCGAGAAGTCGCTGTGGCAGGTGGCCAAGGACTTCCGCGGCATCCTGGGCAAGGCCCGGCGACAGATCGTCAAGGACTACGTCCTCTGGCCCGCACTCAGCGGCCCCTCGTTCCTGACCACACTGGGAGCCAACTTCACCGCCAACATCGTCCGCAATGTGTGGTCCTACGCGATCATCTTCTGCGGCCACTTCCCGGACCAGACCTACACGTTCACCGCCGAGGAGTACGAGTCCGAGAGCGACGGAGCGCGCTACGTCCGCCAGCTGCTCGGTGCGGCCAACATTGACGGCAGCCCGCTGTTCCATGTCATCAGCGGGAACCTCGGCTACCAGGTCGAGCACCACCTCTTCCCCGACATGCCGAGCACTCGTTACGGGGAGGTCGCTCCCCGGGTTCGGGAGATCTGCGAACGCTACGGCCTTCCCTACAACACCGGCCCCTTCCTGCGTCAGCTTGGGCAGGTGCAGCGCACCATCCTCCGCCTGGCCCTTCCCGGCGGCAGGTCACGACCGAAGCCCGCCGCCTACCGCGGTCCGGTGTTCCGGACCGAGGGCGAGCGAGAGGCCGCGGCGCTCATACCGTCCGATTGAGACAGCGGGGTCGGCGCGACCCCTCCGGGGTCAGCTGGCGCCGACGTGGAGGGCCATGATGAAGATCGTGGCCACCACGAGCAGGCTCAGGCCGGCGCCGATCATCGAGACCCGGCGGGCGAGGGCGACGTACTCGTCACTGAAGGAGACCTCGCCCCCGGCGGCGGCGTTGACGTCACGCTCGGAGAGCTCGATGAGCTTGCGCTCCTGGGGGGCCATGTACGCGCCCCCGACGGCACCGAGGAAGACCGAGATCCCGATCCCCCACTGAACGTAGAAGTCCTTCCAGACGTGCTCGTCGCTAGCCAGGTAGATCCCGGCGATGACGACCACGAGCAGGCCGGGATTGATGAGCCGCGTGCCGATCGTGTGCTGCATCCGGTGGAGCAGCGGCGTCGAGCGCGGATCGGCCCGGGAGACGACCGCCCCGAGCAGCGGGTACGCGAACGTCACCCCGAACGCGACGACCACGGCCAGGATGTGGATTCCGAGCACGACATCGCTGAACTGGACGGCGGGAACGAGCATGCGACGGACTCCTGGCTAGAAGGTGGGCTGATACTCGCCGAAGACGTCCCGCATCGCTCCACACACCTCACCCATGGAGCAGCGGTCCTTGAGCGCCTCCCGCAGCACGGGCAGCAGATTATCCGAGCTCTCGGCGGCGTTTCGGACTTCCTGCAGCCGGCGTTCGACCACGTCCTGATCGCGGTTCGCCTTGAACTCCGTGAGCCGCCCGACCTGCTGGCGCTCGGACTCCGGGTCGACGCGCAGGATGTCCGGGACCTCGGGCGTGTCCTCGACGAACTTGTTCACGCCGACGACGATGTCCTGGCCGATCCGGTAGCGCTCGTGGTAGCCGAAGGCCGACTCCTCGATCTCGTTCTTGATGAAGTCGATCGCCTGGACCGACCCACCGAGCTCGTCGACCTTGTCGATCAGCCGCTGGGCGCTCTCCTGGATCTCGTCGGTGAGCGCCTCGACGAAGTACGACCCGGCGAACGGGTCGACGGTGTCGGCCGCGCCGGATTCGTAGCCGATGATCTGCTGGGTCCGCAGGGCGATCTTGGCCGCGCGCTCGGTCGGCAGCGCAAGGGCCTCGTCGAAGCCGTTGGTGTGCAGCGACTGGGTTCCGCCGCAGACCGCGGCGAAGCCCTGGAGCGCGACGCGGACGATGTTGTTCTCGGGCTGCTGGGCGGTGAGGGTCACGCCGCCCGTCTGCGTGTGGAAGCGCAGCCGCCAGGAGCGCTCGTCCTCGGCGCCGAAGCGCTCACGCATGATCTTGGCCCACATCCGCCGGGCGGCCCGGAACTTCGCCACCTCCTGGAAGACGTTGTTGTGGCCGTTGAAGAAGAACGCCAGCCGGGGAGCGAAGCGGTCGATCTCCAGGCCGGCGTCGAGCGCCGCCTGGACGTAGGCGATCCCGTTGGCCAGGGTGAAGGCGACCTCCTGGACGGCCGAGCAGCCCTTCTCGCGGAAGTGGTAGCCGCTGATCGAGATCGTGTTCCACCGCGGGACCCGCTCATTGCAATACGCGAACAGGTCGGTGGTGAGGCGGATCGCACCCTCGGGCGGGTAGATGAAGTTCCCGCGCGCGGCGTACTCCTTGAGGATGTCGTTCTGGGTCGTGCCCCGCAGCGCCTCCGCGGGAACGCCCTGCTCCTCGCCGACGAGCTCGTAGAGCAGCAGCAGCACGCTGGCGGGCGCGTTGATCGTCATCGACGTCGAGACCTGGTCGAGCGGGATGCCGTCGAAGGCCGTCCGCATGTCGTCGATCGTGTCGATCGCCACGCCGGTGCGGCCGACCTCGCCCAGGCAGCGCGGATCGTCGGAATCGAGCCCCAGCTGGGTCGGCAGGTCGAACGCCATGCTGAGCCCGGTCGAGCCGTGCTCGAGCAGGTAGCGGTAGCGCTCGTTGGACTCCTTGGCGCTGGCGTAGCCGGCGTACTGGCGCATCGTCCACAATTGCTTGCGGTACATGTCGCCGTGCACGCCGCGCGTGAACGGATAGGCCCCGGGCTGGCCGAGCTCCTCGGCGAGCCCCTCGGGCAGGTCGTCCTCCGTGTAGAGGGGGCGGATCTCGATGCCCGAGTCGGTGAACCGGCGGAGGTCGTCCGGGCCGACGATCGGGGCGATCGTCCGGTGTTCGTCGGTACTGGCCATGGGCCGCAGGTTACGGGCTCTCGAGCGCCTCGGCACTCGCGAGCGAGCGGATCGCCGCCACCGGGGGCACGAAGTAGTACGCGCCCGTGAGCGTTGCCGTGTAGTGGGTGATGGCGTCACGCGGCCCGCGCAGGCCGGCCATGTTCTCGATCATCTGGTGGAGCATGGCCTGCGCCGAAGCGAAGCCCACGAACACCGTCCCGTGGTCGGAGACCGTGCCGTAGGGCATGTTGCGGCGGAAGATCTCGCCGAAGTCGTCCTGGTCGGTGCGGGTGATGTTGGGAAGAGCGTCGAGGGTGCTCACGAGCCCCACTCAAGGTACGGGATGACCCGGGGCGAGGGCGCCCCCCAGCGCCCTCGCCCCTCCCGCTCGCCCCAGCCCTGGGGTCGCTTGTGTTCGGCTAGCTGTAGAGGGCGAAGAGCAGCACCGTGCTGAGCTTCTGCCCGTTGGCCAGCGTCACGTTGACTCGGATCCTCACCGGACCGTGGTAATGACGGAACAGGGTCCTGCGGCCGGCGGCCGAGATCGTCGTGTGGACGAACCCGCCGTCGTTGGCCGCGAGGGTGAACATCCGCGAGGCGTACGTCGTCCTGCCGACGGTCAGCGTCATCTTGCCGGTGCAGGAGGTCTGGCCGCCGAAGCAGCCGGTGCCGATGCCGACGACGTTGTTCGTCGCCACGAAGCCGAAGTTGACCAGCAGCCGGGCCTTCGAGGTGACCTGCGGGCCACCCGCGGTCTTGAAGGTCAGCGTCTGGCCGTACCCCGTGCCGCTCGAGCTCGAGCCGATCAGCCGGTAGTAGTACGTCGTGTTCGCGGCCAGGCCGGTGATCTGCTGGTGCACGGCCACCTGCCCGGTGCCCGAGCCGATCCCGGCCGGCGGGGTGTTCAGGCCGAGGAACGGCGTCGTGCCGAACTGGAACTGGTAGCTCGTGGTGTGCCCGTTGGGGTTGATCACGCCGCTGAGCGTCGCGTCGGCGGAATCGACCCCGCTCGCCGAGCCGGTCGTCGGCGACGGAGGCTTCAGCGTCGTGAACGTGTGGTCGGTGCCGAGCGTCGTCCCACCCGTGCTGTAGGCGACCACCCGGTAGTGATAGGTGGTCCCGGACTGGAGGTTGGCCAGGCCGCCCGAGCCGTCGATGCTCGAACTGCCCGAGCCCGCGCTGGCCGGGGTCGTCTGGAAGCCGTAGTCCGACGTCGTCCCGTACTCGAACAGGTACGTCGTCGACTGACCGTTCGGGATCACCGTCGCAGCGACGTTGGCCGTCGTGGCGGTGACCTTCGAGGACGATCCGCCTCCGACGGTGGGCGCCGGACTCGGCGCCGGCGCGGTGCCGGTCGTCGTGAAGTTGGAGTCGGGTCCGACCGAGGTGCCGGACGCGTTGATCGCGATCGTCCGGTAGTGATAGGTCGTCCCGGGGTTCAGCCCGGTGACGGCGGCCGACTCGGAGAGCTGCGAGCTCCCGGCGCCGGCCGATGTGAGCGTGGTCTCATGGCCGTAGCCGGAGGTGGGGCCCCACTGGAAGGCGTACTGGGTCGCCTGGCCGTTGGGGTTGACGGTCCCGTTCAGCGTCGCGCTGGAGTTGCCCTGGTTGGTGGCGTGGTCGGTGGTGACACTCGGCGGTCCGGCCGCGAGCGCCACGGCGGCAACAGTCGCCAGGACGGCGGTCGTCGCCGCGAGCGGGAACATGCCTTTCAGCTTTCGCAAAACGTGATCCTCCGTTCGGGGTCTCGAATGACTTACAACAGCCCCGTACGCGTCAAGTTGCGGTGTCCCGGCCGCCCAGTGAAGCGGGTCCGAGGCGGTCACGCGCCTGTCGTTTGACCGCCCTCCCGGGTCATGCGACGATGCCCGCGTGCGCCGAGGGCGCCTGCTCGCAGCGTTGCTCGCAGCGCTGATCACGGCCGTTGCGCTGCTCGGATGCGGTCCCGGCGGCCCGCCCACGCCCGGCCCGGCGGCGTGCGCCTGGCACGCCCAGCGATCGGCGGCCGGAGTCTCGGACGACCTCAACAGCGTGAGCTTCCCGGACACCACACACGGGTGGACGGTCGGCGGGATCGACCGGCCGGTGATCGAGGCCACGAGCGACGGCGGTGCGACGTGGCGGGCCCAGCCGGTGGCGGGCAGCGACGGTCTCGACGCGGTCTCGTTCGTCGATGATCGTCGCGGCTGGGCCGTCGGCGTCGACGGCCTCGTGCTGAGCACGGTCGACGGCGGTGCGCACTGGGCACGGGACGATCCGCAGGTCCCCGGCGGCGTCAACCTGTCCGGTGTCGCGTTCACCGACGCCCGCCACGGATTGATCGTCGGCGAGAGGGGCGTCATGCGGGTGAGCACCGACGGTGGTCGCACGTGGTCGCCACACAGCGCGGGGACGACCGAGGACCTCTCGCGGATCGGCTTCGTCGGCGCCCGGACCGGCTGGGTCGTGGCCGGAGACGGCGCTGTGCTGACGACCCCCGACGGCGGCGCGACCTGGAGGCGCTCGTATTCCGCCGACCCGGCCAAGCAGGAGGTCGTGGCCTCGGCCACGTTCCTCGATGCGCTGCACGGCTGGGAGGCGGGATCGGAGGACGACGGCTCGGCCAACCACGGCGTGGTCGCCCAGACGACCGACGGCGGGCGCACGTGGCACCGCCACGTGGCCACCAACCACGACGACATCCGGTTCGTCCCGGTTGCCTTCACCGACCTCCGGCACGGATGGGTCGGCACCTACCAGGGCGACCTCCTGTACTCCGACAACGCTGGCCTCAGCTTCGGGATCCGCCCGGACCCGGCATCCGGCGAGCAGGTCTACGCAATGACGTTCCGGGACGCCACGCACGGCTGGGCAGTGGGGGCCTCGGCGACGATCATGGCCTGCACGGCGTGAGCCCCCCGCCGCCGTGGCGGACCGTGAGGCGGGACGGCCAGGCTCAGACTCAATCGAGACTGCTCTGACACTGACGCCGCGGGGTTGCGGACTTAGCGTGCCCGGTACAGATCAACCCCCTTCAGGAGGCACCGTGTACGTCATCCCCCGCACCCCTGCTCAGCGCCTGTTTGCACTGGGCTGCTCGCTCATCATCCTGGTCGTCGTGTACTTCGCGTTCATCCGGCCGAGCGACAACACCGCCAACCGCGCGATCGACACGGCCAACCAGGCGCTCAAGCAGGGTGAGCAGCAGCTCAACCAGAGCGTGGCCAAGAGCAATGCCAGCAACCCGGGTGCGATCCCCGCGAGCGTCACCAGCCTGACCTCGTGCATCGCCGCGGCCGGCACCGACACCTCGAAGATCGCCGCCTGCGACGCGAAGTTCAAGCCGTAACCCATCGGCCAGCCGGTGCACCCCGGCCCGCAGCCACACGCACCGGCGCGACCCCTCTCGCGCCGGTGCGTTCGGCGCTCTAGAGAACCTTCTGCAGGAAGGACTGGGTCCGCGCCTCGCGCGGGTGGTTCAGCACCTGGCTCGGCGGCCCGCTCTCCACGACCTGGCCGGCGTCCATGAACGCGACCTGATCGGCGACCTCGCGGGCGAAGCCCATCTCGTGGGTGACGACGATCATCGTCATCCCGTCAGCGGCCAGCCCGCGCATTGTCTCGAGCACATCTCCGACCAACTCGGGGTCGAGGGCCGAGGTCGGCTCGTCGAACAGCATCAGCTTCGGCTCCATCGCGAGCGCCCGCGCGATCGCGACCCGCTGCTGCTGGCCGCCTGAGAGCGCCACCGGATAGCTGTCGCACTTGTCCGAGAGTCCGACTCGGGCCAGCAACTGATCCGCCCGCTCACGCACGGCCGCCCGCGACTCGCGCTTGACGCGCACCGGACCGAGCGCGACGTTCTCACGCGCGGTCATGTGCGGGAACAGGTTGAAGTGCTGGAAGACCATGCCGATCTCGGCTCGCCGGCGGACGACGTCCCGCTCGTGCAGCTCGTGGAGCTTGCCGCCGTGCTCGCGGTAGCCAACGAGCTGACCGTCGACCAACAGGCGGCCGGCGTTGATCTTCTCCAGGTGGTTGATGCAGCGCAGGAAGGTTGACTTGCCACTACCCGAGGGCCCAAGCAGGCACATCACCTGCCCCCGGTCCACCTCCAGCTCGATGCCCTGCAGGACCTCATTGCGACCGAAACGCTTGTGTACCCCCTGGGCGGAGACCATCGGCGGGCTCATCCTCGCTCCCACCGAAATCCGAGCCAGCGGTCCCGCATCGACGTCGGGGCGACACGCGAGAAGCCGCGTCCGACGCGGCGTTCGAGCAGGTACTGGCCGATGTAGGCGATCGTGGTGAGAGCGAGATACCAGAGGCTGGCCACGATCAGCAGCGGAATGATCGAGTAGTTGGCGTTGTAGATCTGCTGGGCCTCGAACAGCAGGTCGAACACCGAGCCGATGGCGAACACCAGCGAGGTGTTCTTGAGCATCGAGATCGTCTCGTTGCCGGTCGGCGGGAGGATCACCCGCAGGGCCTGGGGCAGCACGATGTGACGCATGATCGCGAGCCGCCTCATGCCGAGCGACTGGGCCGCCTCCGTCTGCCCTTCGTCGACCGAGATGATGCCGGCCCGGACGACCTCCGACATGTACGCCCCTTCGTTGATCCCGAAGGCGAGCACCGCCGCGGTGAATCCGCTGATCAGCGTGTTCCCGTTGGCGTGAATGAGCGCCGGGCCGAACGGGACTCCGATGCCGATCCTCGGATACAGGGCTGAGATGTTGTCCCAGAAGATGACCTGGACCAGCAGCGGCGTCCCGCGGAAGAAGAACACGTACAGCCAACTCGCACCGGACACCAGCGGGTTGGGAGACAGGCGCATGACCGCGGCGAGCACTCCGAGCAGGATGCCCACGACCATCGAAACCGCGGTCAGCTCCAGGGTCACGACGACACCGTGGAGAATCCGCGGGTCGAACAGATACTGACCGACGACCGACCACTGGAACCGCGGGTTGGTCACCACGGAACGGACGATCGAGGCAGCGACGACCACCACGAGCGCCGCAGCGATCCACCTCCCGGGACGCCGAACCGGGACGGCCTGGATCTCCTCCGGGCGTCCCGGTCCTTCGTCCGTCAGCTCCGGGGTGCTCACCTCAGCGAGAGCGACCCGTCAGCTCGTGGCCCCGTTGATCTTCGGATCGGTGATCGCGCCGGACTGGATGCCCCACTTCGTGAGGATCGCCTTGTATTGGCCGTCCGCCATCAGCTTCTTGACCGCCGCGAGGACCGCAGGCGACAGGCCGCTGGACTTGCCAATGGCCAGCCCGTAGGGCGCCGTGCCGTAGGTCTGACCCACGATCTTGAACTGGCCGTTTGACTTCTTGACGGCGTATGCGGCCACCGGCGAGTCAGCCATCACGACCTGTGCCCGGCCGCTGGCCAGCGCCAGGTTGGCGCCGTTCTGATCGTTGAACACCAGCACCTTGACCGGCTTCTTACCCGCCTTCGTGCACTTCGCACTCTGAGCGGTGGCGTCGTCCTTCTGTGTGGTTCCGCTCTCGACGGCCACCGTCAGGCCACAGATGTCGGACAGGCCGGTGACCGAGGTCCCTCCGGAAGCCTTCGTGTAGAACGAGGTCCCGGCGGAGAAGTAGGTGACGAAGCTGACCGTCTTCTCACGTTCCTTGGTGTCGGTGAAGGACGAGGCACCGAGGTCGTACTTGCCCGATGCGAGGCCCGGGATGATCGTCGCGAACGTGGCGTTGACGACGTTCGCCTTGAGGCCCATCGTCTCGGCCAACGCCTTGCTCAGGTCGGCGTCCATGCCGATCACGGTGTGGCCGTCTGTCGCGAAGAACTCGTTGGGCGCGTAGCTCGCGTCAGCGGCCACGGTGATCGTTCCCTTCGACTTGATCGCTGACGGGACGAGCTTGGCCACCGCCGGGTCGCTTGTCGCGGCCGCGCTCGTGGCGCTACCGCTCGACGAGCTCGAGCTCGAGCTCGAGGAGCTGGACGAGCCGCAGCCGACCACGGCGACGGCGGCCAGCAGGGTCGGTACGACGACCGAGAGCCTCAACCGATGCTTCATACAGAGCGTTCCTCCATGTCGAAAATCGTTACCCCGCCCCGCGGGAGCATATGGGACCTGCTCCGGGCCCCGGCCATCGCTAACCCGCCGTCAACACGGGCGCCGATGGCCCGCGAGGGCGGGCGCGCTCACGAACCGAGGCCATGATCTAGATTCAGTCGCGTGCTGGTGCGCGTCGCGCTGTTCGCCGGCCTCCGTGAGCGGGCCGGGACCGATGGGCTGGAGCTGGAGCTTCCCGCCGGCGCCCGGGTGGCCGATGCGCTGGACCGTCTGCGCGAGCTCACCGGCGAGCTGCCGGTGGTGATGGCGGTCAACCACGAGTACGCCGATCCGGGGACCGCGCTCGCCGGCGGCGACGAGCTCGCACTGATCCCACCTGTCTCGGGAGGCTCCGTCGCCGCGGTCCACGCCCGGGTCAGCGGGGAGCCACTGCGCCTCGACGACCTCGTCGACCGGGTCCGGGACCCGCGGGCCGGAGCGACGGTGACGTTCACCGGCAGCACGCGGGAGGTTCCCGAGCTCTTCTACGAGGCGTACGTGGCGATGGCCGAGCGCCAGATGACCGAGCTGATCGAAGCCGCGATCGCCCGCCACGGCCTGTGCGCGGCGGCCGCCGAGCATCGGGTCGGCGTCGTTCCGCTCTCCGAGCCGGCGGTGATCGTCGCCGCCTCGGCACCCCACCGCGACGCCGCCTTCGCCGGGGCCCGGGAGCTGATCGACGTGATCAAGGCACGGCTTCCGATCTGGAAGCGAGAGGAGGGTGAGTGGGCGACGGGAACGGCGCCGACAGCGGACGGTCGCTGAGGGCGCTGCCGGCGGTCCACGAGCTCGTCGCCACGCTGCCGGAGAGCGCCTCGCCGGCGGGGCGGTTGAGCGCCGCTCGACGGGCGATCGCCGAGCGCCGGGCCGATGTCGCGGCCGGCCGGAGTCCGACCGGCGACCTCGCCGCCCGGGCGATCGAGCTGCTGGAGGCGGACGAGCGACCGGTGCCGGCCCGCGTCCTCAACGCCACCGGCGTGCTGCTGCACACGAACCTCGGCCGCGCTCCTCTCGCCGCCGGGGCGCAGGCCGCTGTGGCGGCGGCCGCCGCGGGCTACGGCGCGCTCGAGCTGGACCTTGAGACCGGCCGCCGGGGAAGTCGCCAGGCCCACGTCGAGGGCCTGCTCCGCGAGCTGACGGGCGCTGAGGCGGCGCTCGTCGTCGGCAACGGCGCGGGTGCCGTGCTGCTGGCGGTGGCCGCGCTGGCCGGACCTCGCTCAGCCGAGGAGACCGGCCGTGGCGTCGTCGTCTCGCGGGGCCAGCTGATCGAGATCGGTGGGGGATTCCGGATCCCCGATGTGGTCGCGCAGTCGGGGGCGCGGCTGGTGGAGGTGGGGACGACGAACCGCACACGCCTCGACGACTACCGCGCCGCGCTCGGAGCGGGCGTCGCCGCGATCCTCCGCGTCCACCAGTCGAACTTCCGCACCGTCGGCTTCGTCGAGGAGGCTCCGCTCGGGGCGCTGTGCGAGCTCGGCGTCCCGGTGATCGACGACCTCGGGTCCGGCGTTGTGCGGCGGGACGGACTGCCGGCGCTCGATGGCGAGCCGGACCTGCGGTCCTCGCTGCGCGCCGGAGCGGCGATCGTGTGCTGCTCGGGCGACAAGCTGCTCGGCGGGCCACAGGCCGGGTTGCTCGTCGGGACGCGGACGGCGATCGCCGCGGCGGCCTCCCACCCGCTGGCCCGCGCTCTGCGCATCGACAAGCTCTCGCTCGCCGCGCTGCACGCGACGCTTCACCTCCACCGTGACCCCGACCGCGCCGTGCGTGAGATCCCGGTGCTGGCGATGCTCGCCGCGGGCGAAGCCGAGCTTGCGGCGCGAGCCGCGGCGCTCCGCGACGGGATCGGCGACGGGCGCTGCTCGATCGTGACCTCGTCGGCCCGGGTCGGCGGGGGCGCGCTGCCGCTGCTCGAGCTGCCCGGACCGGCCGTGGCGATCGACGTCCCCGATCCCGAGTCGTTCACCGGGCGCCTGCGCCGTGCACGCCCCCCGGTGATCGCGCGGATCGACGATGGACGGGTGCTGCTCGACCCGCGGACGCTCACCGACGAGGAGGCTGTGCAGGCGGCCGAAATCACGCGCGCGGCGCTGGCGTGAGAGGGCGCCGACGGCCGTGAGGGCCCGCCGACAGGCTTCCCGGTGACCGGATCCCCGGTGACCGGACCGCTCACGCTCGGCACCGCAGGTCATATCGACCACGGCAAGACGGCGCTGATCAGGGCGCTGACCGGTGTCGACACCGACCGGCTCCCGCAGGAGCGCGAGCGCGGGATCTCGATCGAGCTCGGGTACGCAGCCCTGACGCTGCCCGACGAGCGGCGCCTGTCGATCGTCGACGTCCCCGGACACGAGCGGTTCGTGCGCACGATGGTCGCCGGGGCGACGGGCATCGACATGTTCCTGATGGTCGTCGCAGCTGACGACGGGGTGATGCCGCAGACGCGTGAGCACGCGGCCGTGCTGCGGGCGCTGGGTCTCGCCCGTGGGGTCGTGGCGATCACGAAGAGCGACCTGGCGGATCCCGGGCCGGCAACCGCTGCCGCCCGAGAGCTCCTCCCCGGAGCCGAAACGGTGGCCGTGTCGAGCCGCACCGGCGCCGGACTGGACGGACTGCGCGCCGCGCTGGCGCGCCTCGCCGCCGCGACCCCGTCCCGGGGGTCGGCCCCAGGACCGCTGCGGCTGCCGATCGACCGCGTGTTCTCGATCCGGGGCGCCGGGACCGTCGTCACCGGCACGCTGTGGGCCGGATCGGTGACGCGCGGCGCCGAGATCGTGCTCCTCCCCCAGGGCCGGCGAGTCCGTGTCCGGGGGGTCCAGGTCCACGATCAGGCGGTGCCGGCGGCGGCCGCCGGGCAGCGGGTCGCGGTCAACCTTCGGGGGGTCGGTGTGGAGGAACTCGGCCGGGGCGACGTCCTCGCCGACCCCGCGGCGGCGAACGCGGCGACGTTCCGGCTCGACTGTGCGACTGAACTCGATCCCGGGCAGACGCTCTACCGCGGCGAGCGAGTCCAGGTCCACCACGGCACCCGTGAGGCCCCGGCCCGCGTCACCCCGCTCGGCGAGGGGTTGCTGCAGCTCCGCCTCGAGGCGCCGCTGATCGCACTGGCCGGCGACCGCGCCGTGGTCCGGCGGATCGCGCCGCCCGACACGCTCGGCGGCGTCCGGATCCTCGACGCCCACCCCGCTCGCCACGCTGAAAGCGAGTCAGTGGTGCGCCGACTCCGATCGCTCGCGGCGGGCACAGCCCCGGAACCGGACTCGGCCGCCGGCGAAGCCGCCGAGCGGGACTCGCGCGAGCACGTCCCGCTCGGCGGGTCGGCTGCGGCCGACGGTGCGCCAGGGCCGCTCAGCGCGAGCGCTCAGGAGCTCGAGCGGAGACTGCGAGCGGCCCGATTTGAGCCGCCGTCGGATGCGGAGCTCGATGCCGATGACCTCGCCGCGCTGCGGGAGGCCGGAGCTGCGGTGCGCGTGGCCCGGACGCAGCACTTCCACCGGGAGGTGCTGGAGGCAGCCGAGCAGCGGATCGTGGAGCTCGCGCGGGAGAACGGGGGCGCGGTGCGGCTCGGTGAGGTCCGCGACGCGCTCGCCACCTCGCGCCGCTGCGCCCAGGCCCTGCTCGAGCATCTCGACTCCGAGCGGGTGCTGATCCGGCGCGGCGAGGTGCACGTCCTCCGGCGCCGGGCCGCCCGCGAACCGGAGTCCTGACCGGCCGCGCTCGCCGACCGCGCCCCAGTTCCCCGCTAGATTCCCCGGAATGCCCACGTCCCTCGTCACCGGCGGCGCCGGCTTCCTCGGCTCGCACCTGTGCGAGGAGCTGCTGCGCCGCGATCACCGCGTGATCTGCATCGACAACCTCGAGACCGGATCGCTGGCCAACATCGCGCACATCCGTACGGACGACTTCGTGCACCTCAACCTGGACATCATCGAGCCGTACTTCATCGATGAGCCGGTCGACTTCGTGTACCACCTCGCCTCGCCGGCATCGCCGATCGACTATCTCCGGCTTCCCCTGCACACGCTGAAGGTCGGGTCCTACGGCACGCACCACACGCTCGGGCTGGCCAAGAAGCATCGCGCGCGGTTCCTCACCGCCTCGACGAGTGAGGTCTACGGCGACCCGCAGGTCCACCCGCAGCCGGAGACCTACTGGGGCCACGTCAACCCGATCGGGCCGCGCGGCGTCTACGACGAGGCGAAGCGCTACGCCGAGGCGCTGACCATGGCCTATCACCGCCAGCAGGGCGTCGACACCGCCATCGTCCGGATCTTCAACACCTACGGACCGCGGATGCGGCCGCACGACGGGCGAGCGATCCCCACGTTCCTGCGCCAAGCGCTCCAGGACCGCGCGATCACCGTGTTCGGCGACGGCTCCCAGACCCGGTCGTTCTGTTACGTCGACGACCTCATCCGCGGGATCATCGGCCTGGCCGAATCCGGCTACCACGACCCGGTGAACGTCGGCAACCCGAACGAGTTCACGCTGCTCGAGCTCGCCGAGGCCGTGATCGAGATCACCGGATCGAAGTCCGAAATCATCTTCGAGGCCCTGCCCACGGATGACCCGCAGGTCCGCCAACCGGACATCAGGCTCGCCCGCGAGATTCTCTCGTGGGAGCCCGAGATCGACCTCCGCGACGGTCTCCGGCGGACGATCGACCAGTCCGGGGTCGAGGCGCTGGTCGGCGCTCCGCGGTGAGCGGCGAATACCCGAGCAACGTAAACTCCCGGTCAACGGACCATCCGCGCGCTGCCGCTGCGCGCGACTCTAGGCCGTAACTTCATGTTCCCCGGCCCGTTCTCACCTGTAGGAACGCGCTGTCCGCACATCTTGAGGTGACCCCAGAGCAGACAGAGGCCAAGCCTCCGCCGACGGCTACCCGCACAGATAGCGCCGGGACAGCCTCCCCTGTCCGTGACGTCCGCTCCAAGCGGCCGCCGCTGCTCTCCTTCGTGCTGCGCCTGGAGACCGCCCGCCGGGTGGCGCGTGTGCTGTCGCTGCTGGCGCTCGACCTCATCGGCGTCGCCGCCGCCCTGGCCACGACGCTCGCCATCAAGACCGCCCTCCAGGACGACTTCGTCCTGCGCGACGTGCTGCACCAGACCAAACAATGGCTGGCGTTCGCCTACCTGATCACGGTGCTGATGTTCGCCCACGCCGACCTCTACGCCGACCGCCCGCGGCGACTCGGGCTCGGCCGGATCTCCAAGGCCCTGTTCCAGGCTGCGGTGGTGGCGCTCGTGTTCGCGCTGGCCAGCGGCCAGAAGTTCCAGAGCTACTTCGTGTTCTACGGGACGTTCGTGTTCGGGATCGCGTATCTCACCGGGCTCCGCGAGCTCCACCTCCGGGTCACCGGGTGGATGCTCGAGCAGGCGGGTTACGAGCGCCGCGCGGTGCTCGTCGGGTCCGGCAAACACCTGGAGGCGGTGGCCGAGGCGCTCGCCGACCGCGCCCGGACGCGCGTCGCGCTGATCGGGTTCGTGTCGGTCGCTCCGCGGCCGCACAACGGCCTGCGCTCGCTCGGGGTGCTCGCCGACCTGCCGGAGATCATCGCCGCCGAGCGGATCCAGGAGGTCATCCTGGCCGACCCGGACTTCCCGCAGGAGAGCGCGATCGAGCTCGTCGACACCTGCCATCAGCGAGGGGTGACGGTCAACATCGCGCCGACGACGATGGAGATCCTCATCAAGCGGGCGGAGTTCGTTCCCGGGCAGACCGTGCCGCTGTTCACGCTGCGCCCGCCGGTGTTCGAGGGCGTCGACTTCGTGCTCAAGCGGATGTTCGACCTGGTCGTGGCCTCGCTGGTGCTGCTCGTGCTCTCCCCGGTGCTGATGCTGATCGCGATCGCCATCAAGCTGACCTCGCGCGGTCCGATCATCTACCGCTCCGTCCGCCCCGGGATCGGCGGCCGGCCGTTCGCGTGCTTCAAGTTCCGCACGATGTTCGAGCACGCCGACCAGAACCAGGAGCAGCTCGAGGCCCTCAACGAGAAGTCGGGCGCGCTGTTCAAGATCCGCGACGATCCGCGCCTCACCCCGGCCGGCTCCTTCCTGCGCCGCTTCTCCCTCGATGAGCTGCCCCAGCTGGCCAACGTCGTCCGAGGCGAGATGTCGCTCGTCGGACCGCGTCCGCTGCCGATGCGCGATTTCGAGCGGCTCGAGGAGTGGCACAAGAAGCGCTATCTCGTGCTGCCCGGGATCACCGGGCTGTGGCAGGTCTCGGGCCGTGCCGACCTCGACTTCGACGACCTCGTACGCCTCGACTTCCTGTACCTGGAGCGGTGGTCGATGTTCCTGGACATGTCGATCCTGCTGAAGACGATTCCCGCCGTGCTCACCCGGCGCGGAGCGTTCTGAGCGCTCTGCGCCGCCCGACCCGACGACCCACCGAGCGACCAACTACGCTCCCGCCGGCATGCCGCCGACCGACCGCTTCGTGATCAGCTTCGCCGCCGAGCCCCCGCAGGAGGGGATCCCCTACGGCCGCTGGGCCGACACCCTGCGGGAGCACTTCATGCGCGCCGTCGCCGAGATCGACACCGAGGGCGAGGAGATCGGGCAGGTCGGGGAGGTGGCCTGGTTCCCGGACCGCTCCTACGCCGGTCGCACCTATGTCCCGGCGGTCACCCGAACCGACGAGGGCTATGACGTGTTCGGATTCGTCTCCTTCAGCGAGGCCTCCGGCGGCCCGGCTGACTTCACCGCCGGCGCCGATTTCACCTCCGAGACGGCGGACTCCAACCCGGAGTGGCAGCTCGATCTCAACGATGAGGTGATCGGCGAGTGGCGGGGCGAGGACGGCAAACGGGCTCAGATGACGCTGGTCTGGGGCGTGCCGATGGTCCCCGGCGGGACGCTCGTCACGGCCGAGCTGGCCAACCTCGCCGTCGATCAGTGCGAGCTGGTCGACGAGCGGTTCACGCTGCTGGCCGCCGATGACTACCGCGGCGACTACCTCGAGATCAAGCTGTGGGGCCGGCGCGGCGAGGAGCTCGCCGTCGAGTCGCTGTACGTCGACGACGAGTAGAACCTCGTCATCAAGCGCTTAGTCGCGCTTCAGGCATCACGGACAGCATCGAGCGAGTGCCCACCACCCTGACAGGCGGGGCGGCCCGCACGGCGATGGGCGCGGCGGCGCTCTGCAGCGTCCTGCTCGCCGCCTGCGGCGGCTCCAGCTCGAGCTCCAACACGAGCAGCGCCACCACCAGCCACACCGCCGCGACGACCTCCGCCCCCCACGCGACAACGACCGCCGCCACGACGCCCCCCGCGCTCGTGCCGGCCGGCCGCCGGCGGCTCCCGGCGCCAGTCCAGCTCCCGGCGGCGACCGTCGTGGGGACCGACCTGCTGCTCGCCGGCGGCCTCAGCGCCGCCGACACCTCGGTCGACGCGGTCACCGTCGTGACACCCACGGCGGTCAGCTCCGGGCCGCCGCTTCCCGAGGCGATCCATGATGCCGCCGCGGCCACGGTCGGCGGAACGGCGTACGTGTTCGGCGGGGGCGAGCCCTCGCACGCCGAGATCCGCGCGTTCGGCCCCGGCGCGCCGGCCGGCCTCGCCGGTCATCTGCCCGCGCCGGCCTCCGACGTCGCGGCGGCCACCCTCAGCGGCACGGCCTACGTTGTCGGCGGCTACGACGGCGCGAACTCGTTGCGCACGATCGTCCGCTTCACCGGCCACGGCACCGCGACGGCGGCCGGAGCGCTCCCCGCCGGTCTCCGCTATGCCGCCGTCACCGCCGCCCGCGGCCGGCTGATCATCGCCGGCGGCTCGGTGGCCGGCGTCGCCTCACGGGAGGTGCTGGTCTTCGACCCGGCGGGCGGGACCGTCCGCCACCTCGCAACGCTCCCGCACCCGCTCACGCACGCGGCCGCGGTGACGGTCGGCCGCTGGGTGTACGTGATCGGCGGTCGGGGAACCGACCTCGGCACCCAGACAGACGCGATCCGGGCGATCGACCCGGCGAGCGGTCACGTGTCCTCCGCCGGTCGGCTGCCGGGCCCGCTGTCGGACATCGGAGCCGGCGTGGTCGCGGGCCGCGTGCTCGTCGCCGGGGGCCGGGCCCCGTCGGGCTCGGTGAGCGACGCCGTGCTCACGCTGGTCCCCCGTACCGCGCCATGAGGCTCCCCCATCGGCGGGCGATCGGCGGGCTGGCCCTCGCTGCGCTCACGGCAGTCACCGTCGCGGGCTGCGGCGGCACCGACCGGCACGTTCGGACGACCCGGACGGCGACCACAACGACGGCCGCGACGACCAGCACGACGTCGTCCCACCCAACCGCCGCAGTCCCCCGAGTCCCGCCGCTGCTCGACTCCGCTGACGTCTATGCCGCGGACCGCCCGGGGATGCTCACCGGCGCCGCTCTGAAGGCCCGCAGCCTCGTGTACGTGCCGAACAGCGAGAGCGCGACCGTCGACGAGATCGACCCGCGGACCTACCGGATCGTCCGTCACTTCCCGGTCGGGGCGCTGCCCCAGCACATCGTGCCGTCCTACGACCTGACGCGACTGTGGGTCACCAACGACATCGGCAACTCGCTGACCCCGATCGACCCCCGCACCGGCACCCCGGGACGGCCCGTCCCCGTTGAGGACCCCTACAACCTGTACTTCTCCCCGAACGGGACCGAGGCGATCGTGATGGCCGAGCGATTGCGCCGGATCGACTTCCGCGACGCCCACACGATGGCGCTGCGCCACTCGCTCGCGGTGCCGATGTGCGCCGGCGTCAACCACGCCGATTTCACCCGCGACGGGCGGTACATGCTCGCCACGTGCGAGTTCGGCTCTGCGCTGGTCGTCGTCGACCTGTCGACCGAGAAGATCGTCCGGCGCATCGTGCTGCCGGCCGGGTCCTCCCCCCAGGATGTGAAGCTCGCTCCCGACGGCCGCGTGTTCTACGTCGCCGATCTCACCCACGGCGGCGTGTTCACGGTCACCCCGCGGCACTGGCGGGTGACCGGTCTGATCCCCACCGGGGCCGGCGCCCACGGGCTGTATCCGAGCCGGGACTCGCAGCGGCTCTACATCTCCAACCGCGGTGCGGGCTCGGTGTCGGTGCTCGACTTCCACCGCCGTCGGGTGACCGCCACCTGGCACCTCCCCGGCGGTGGCAGCCCGGACATGGGCGGCGTGTCGGCCGATGGTCGCGTCCTGTGGCTCTCGGGCCGCTACGACGGCGTCGTGTACGCGATCGACACCCAGACCGGACACCTGCTGCGGAGCGTCAAGGTCGGGGCCGGCCCGCACGGTCTGTGCGTCTGGCCGCAGCCCGGCCGCTACTCCCTCGGGCACACCGGGATCCTGCGCTGAGCGAATGGCCGTTCGCCGCCACACCGGGACCCCACGTGAACCCCGCAGGATTCGCACGGGGGCTTTAGCTACCCGTCATTTCCGAGCGACACGATGCCAGTCCAGACCGGGTAGCTTCCGGCGCGCCGCCGCCGGCGCGAACACACAGACAGACGCGTAGCACGAAGCCGGACCGTCAAAGGGGCAATGGAAAACAGGATCTCATTCGCGCGAGCGCGGCTCGCCGCCACACTGCTCGCCGTGAGCACGGTGATCACGCTCGTGGTGATGGCCGTCTCCGGCGAGCTGCCGGATTCCGACGCCCAGAGCCCCGCGGTCGTCGTGCACGATCCGCCGACGTGGACGGCGCCGGTCGACGCCGCCGTCGTGGTCGGCGACACCCGCTCCGCGGTCTCGCGGCCCGTCGCCCCGGGCTTCGTCGGCTTCTCGCTCGAGTACTCGGCGGTGACCCGGTACGCCGGATCAGCGACCGCCGGGATCAACCCGGTCCTCGTTCAGCTGATGCGGTCGGTTGCGCCGGACGGCTCGCCCGTCCTGCGGATCGGCGGCGACAGCACCGACGCGACCTGGTGGCCGATCGCCGGCGTGTCACGGCCGCGCAGCGTGAGCTACGACCTGACCCCGGAGTGGATGGCCAGCGCCCGAGCCCTCATCAGGGCGCTCCACGCCCGAGTGGTCGCCGGCGTCAACCTCAAGTCCGGGCTTCCCGCGGTCGCCGTCGCCGAGGCCCACGCGCTGATCTCGGGGCTCGGCCGCGGGCACCTCCAGGCGCTCGAGATCGGCAACGAGCCATCGAACTACGCCAGCTTCGCCGCATACCGGATCGCCGGCCAGAGGTTCTTCGCCCGCACGCACGGCTACGACTTTCCGGCCTTCGTGCGGGATTTCAACCGCGTCCGCGGCGGGCTGAACGGGTATCCGCTCGCCGGCCCGACCCTCGGGACCGACCACTGGATGACCCACCTGCGCCGGTTCCTGAACAACGAGCGGACGCTCGCGATGGTCACCTTCCACCGCTATCCGCTCAGCTGCTTCGCGCACCCCGGGCGCCGGAACTACGCCTCGATCCGCAACCTGCTGACCCCGTACGCCTCGACGGGGCTCGCGCTCGGGGTGAGCCAATACGCGGCCGAGGCTCACGCCCACGGGCTGCCCTTCCGGATCGACGAGCTGGGCTCGGTCTCGTGCGGGGGCCGGCGAGGGGTGAGCAACTCGTTCGCGGCCGCCCTGTGGATGCTCGATTCACTGTTCGAGCTCCACCGCGCGGGAGCCGATGGGGTCAACGTCCACACCTTTCCGGGCGCGCGCTACGCACCGTTCAGCTTCACCGACCCGGGCGGCCGGTGGGCGGCACGGGTCGCGATGCCCTACATGGGGATGCTGATGTTCGCGCGGGCGGCGCCGGCCGGCTCGCGGCTCGTCCCGGCGCTCGCGACGCCCCTGCCCGGCCTCAAGGTCTGGGCGACACGCGCGAGCAATGGCACCGTCCGGGTCGTGCTGATCAACAAGTCGCTCCACCGCCGCCTCGCCGTCGCGGTCGCGGTCGCCGGCCAGACCCGTCGCAGCGCGGAGCTCGAGCGGCTGATCGCGCCCTCGGCATCGTCGACGACCGGCGGCACACTCGCCGGCCAGTCGTTCGCGGCGCCGACCACCACCGGCACGCTGACCGGGACGCGGACCGTGACGAAGCTGACCCCGGCCGCCGGCCACTACACCGTGACGCTTCCGGCGGCGAGCGCGGCCCTGCTCACCGTTCCCCGCGCGACCGGCTGATCGCGCGGGTCAGCGACCGTGGGCGAGGGCGGCGGGCAGGCGCTCGCGGACCTCGTCCTCGGTGAGCGGGAAGTGGCAGGCCGCCAGCGTGCCCGAACCGGCATCGCCCTTGGTCGTCAGCGCCGGCGTCTCCTCAGCGCACAGCGCCTGGGCCTTCGGGCAGCGCGTGTGGAAGCGGCAGGCCGACGGCGGGTTGGCGGGACTCGGGACGTCGCCGGTGAGGAGTTGTCGTTCACGCCGGGCGCCGGTCGGATCGGGGACCGGCACGGCCGAGAGCAACGCTCCGGTGTACGGATGGCGGGGGAACGAGTAGAGATCGTCGCTGGCGCCGGACTCGACCACCGACCCGAGGTACATGACCATCACCCGGTCGCACATGTGGCGGACGACGGAGAGGTCGTGGGCGATGAAGATCAACGTGAGGCCCATCTCCCGCTGGAGCTCGCGGAGCAGATTGAGGACCTGGGCCTGGATCGAGACATCGAGCGCGGACACCGGCTCGTCGGCGACGAGCAGTTTCGGCCCGAGCGCGATCGCGCGAGCCACCCCGATCCGCTGCCGCTGGCCGCCGGAGAACTCGTGCGGGTAGCGGTTGTAGTGCTCGGGGTTGAGCCCGACCCGGTCCATCAGTTCCTGCACGCGGCGCTTGCGCTCGGCCTCCGTCCGCAGCATCCCGTGGATCACGAACGGGTCCGCGATGATCGACCCGACGGTCTTCCGTGGGTTGAGCGAGGAGTACGGGTCCTGGAAGACCATCTGGACCTCGCGGCGGAGCCCCTTCAGCGCGGCGCCCTTGTGGCGGGCGATGTCCTCGCCCTCGAACCGGATCGCCCCCGAGGTCGGATCGAGCAGCCGGACGAGCAGCCGCGCCGTGGTGCTCTTCCCGCAGCCGGTCTCCCCAACGATCCCCAGCGTCTCGCCCCTCAGCACGTCGAACGAGATCCCGTCGACCGCCTTCACCGCCCCGATCTGCCGCTGCAAAATGATGCCTCGCGTGATTGGAAAGTGCTTGACCAGGTCTCGGACCTCGATCAGGGCCTCAGGAGACTGCGCGCTCATGCGGCTCCCTCCCCCGTCCCCGCGCTCCCGGACGAGGGCCGGGCGGCTTTCGAAGGAGCCGCGAGGGGACGGCTGGAGGAGGCCGCATGTGCCTCGCGCAGGTCAGCCCATGTTCTCGTCCTCGTGGCGGGGTCGAGCAGGCATGCCACCTCATGCTCGGGAGCCGGCGTTGGTTCGAGCTGGGGGTCGGTGGTCTTGCACTGGTCCATCGCGTAGGGGCAGCGGGGGTGGAAGTGGCAGCCCGACGGGGGCTGGATCAGGCTCGGCGGGCGACCGGAGATCGGCACGAGCTCCTCGCCGCGCGGTGTATCGAGGCGGGGGATCGACTTCAGCAGGCCCCACGTGTACGGGTGCTGGGGAGCGGCGAAGATCTCCCTCACCGGTCCGCGCTCGACGATCCGGCCGGCGTACATCACCGCGATCTCGTCGGCGATCTCGGCCACGACGCCGAGGTCGTGGGTGATGATGATGATTGCCGTCCCGAGCCGCGCCTGAAGGTCCTCGAGCAGGGCGAGGATCTGGGCCTGCACGGTGACGTCGAGCGCCGTCGTCGGCTCGTCGGCGATCAGCACCTTCGGATCGTTGGCGAGCGCCATCGCGATCATCGCCCGCTGGCGCATGCCGCCGGAGAACTCGTGCGGGTACTGGTCGACGCGGCGGTGGGGATCCGGGATCCCGACGAGCTCGAGCAGCTCGATCGCGCGGTCGTGGGCCGCCGCCTTGGAGATCTCGCGGTGGGCGCGCATGATCTCCGCGAGCTGCCACCCGACCTTGTAGAACGGATGCAGCGAGGACAGCGGGTCCTGGAAGATCATCGCGATCTCGTTGCCGCGGATCGACTTCAGCTCCTCGCCCGAGGCGGCCACAAGGTCACGGCCGTCGAAGCTGATCCGGCCGGCGATGCGCGTCCGCGGCCCGCGGGTCAGGCCCATCGTGGTGAGCGAGCTCACCGTCTTGCCGGAGCCGGACTCGCCCACGATCCCGAGGGTCGATCCGGGAGCCACCGAATAGGAGACACCGTCGACCGCGCGGACGACGCCGTCGGCGGTGAGGAACTGGACCTGGAGGTCCTCGACGGTGAGCAGGTCGGTGGCGACGGTCGCGCTCACGAGTAACGCACCCGGGGATCGAGGAAGGCATAGAGGATGTCGACGACCAGGTTGGCGATCAGGATGAAGAACGCGCCGAACAGGACGGTGCCCTGGATCATCGGAAGGTCGGCGTTCTGGATCGAGTCGTAGGCCAGCCGGCCGATGCCGGGGATGTTGAACGCGGTCTCGGTGAGCACCGCGCCGCCGAGCAGCACGCCGATGTCGATGCCGGCCGCGGTGACGATCGGGGTGATCGCCGCGCGCAGGCCGTGACGGAGGATCACCCGGCGTTCGGAGAGGCCCTTGGCGCGGGCGGTGCGGACATAGTCCTCGGACATGACCTCGATCAGGTTGGCCCGGAGCAATCGGGCGTAGATCGCCGCGAACGAGGCGGCGAGGACGAACCACGGCATCAGCAGCGAGGTGAACCACTTCCCGAAGTCCTGCGAGATCGGGACGTAGCTGCCCGCGCCGGGGAAGATCGGGACCTTGCCGACGTCGGTGGCGAACAGGAAGAGGCTCAGGAGCGCGAGCCAGAAGACCGGCGCGGAGATCGCCACGAGCGACGTGCCCATGGCCATGCGGTCGAAGATCGAGTGGCGCTTGACCGCAGAGATGATCCCGATCCCGATCCCGGCGACGAGCCACACGATCGCTCCGCCGATCGCCAGCGACGCCGTCGCGGGAAGGCGGTCGAAGATCTGGCTCTTCACCGACACGCCCTCCTGGGCGTAGCTGGTGCCGAGGTCGAAGTGGAACACGAGCCGCTTGAGGTACAGCCAGTACTGCTCGTAGAACGGCTTGTCGAGGCCGAGGTTGTGGCGGATCACCGGGATCAGCGACGGGTTCTTGCCCGCGCGCAGCGCGGCCGGGTCGGCGGCCGGGAACAGGTAGAAGACGACGAAGGTCACGAAGCTGACGACGAGCATCAGGACGATGACCCACAGCAGGCGTCGGATGATGTAGCGCGTCACGGTCTTGGATCAGACGGTGCAGGGAGAGCCCCGCCGGCCTGCGGCGGCCGGCGGGGCTCAGGTCCCTACTTCAGGGAGCTGAAGACCAGATCCCAGTCGGTGTTCTGCTTGTTGTAGACGGCGTTGACGTTGCTCGACGTGAGGTTGACCTGGTTGTCCCAGATCCAGTCGTCGTACAGCGCGTGCGCCGTGGCGTACTTGTCGATGTTCGCGTACGCCGTCGCCCGGGCCGACGCGTCGATGATCTGCGATGCCGAATCGAGCATCTTGTTCAGCGTCGGATCGTTGGCCTGCGCGGTGTTGCTGTTGCCGCTGGAGGCGATGTTCGCCCCGTTCAGCAGCGGGTCGACCATCGACTGCGAGTCGAAGAAGTCCTTGCCCCAGGCCATGTTCGGGCAGAACGCGGGCTGGCTCTTGGGAACCTGGCAGAACTTCGAGTACATCGTCTTGTGCGGCACCTCGGTGAGCTGCACGTTGAACCCGAGCTGCTTGATCTGCTGGACGAACGTCTCGGCCGTCTCCTTCGCCGGCGAGGAGTTGTCACCGACCGCGAGCAGCGTCGGACCGGTGTACTTGCCCGACGGGTAGCCGGCCTTCTTCATGTACGACTCCGCCAGGGCGAGGTTCCCCGCCGGGTTGGCGTAGTAGTCGTTGCCCGGGCCGGCGTTGCCGCCGGACTGGTCGAAGCCCTGCATCTCCGGCGGGATCATGTGCGTCGCCGGCAGGCCGATGTACTTGCCGCCGCGCGTGAGCACCAGCGCCGTCGCGGTCGGTCGCCGCGATGATCGCCTTGCGGACGTTGATGTTGTCCAGCGGCTTGATCTTCGGGTTCATCGCGATGTACCGGATGCTCTGGCTCGGCTCGACGTGGAACTGGCTCGCCTTGCTCTGCAGGTACTTCTGGGCGATGTCCGGCGGGGGCGCGGCGAAGTCACCGCTGAGCAGGCTCTGGCCGGTGAGGATCGACTGCGAGGCGCCCTCGGGCTGGTAGCCCTCCTTGATCACGATCTCGTTGAAGTGCGCCGGGCGGGGGTCGGTCGACCGGACCCAGCTCGGGTTGCGCACGAGATCGAGGATCTTGTTCGCGGTGTAGCCCTGCGGCCGGCACCGTGCCGCTCCCGGCACCCTTGATCATGTACGGGCCGGTGAACACCTGGTGCTGCCCGTAGGACGGCGTTGCGCCCTTGTCGTACTTGGCCGCGTAGCTCTCGGGCACCGGCGTCGTGCACGGCAGCGCGAGCGCCTGGCCGTTGGCGAGCACGCCGACGGGCTGTGTCGTCTTGATCACGAGCGTCGTGGCGTTGGGAGCCTGGATCCCGGACACGTTCGGGACCGAGCTCGGCAGCGTGCTGGGGGCACCGACGATGTGGCCGAAGTACGAGCCGGCGTAGCCGTTGCCGACGTTGGCGTCGAAGCAGCGATCGAGGCCGTACTTGATGTCGGCGGCGGTGACGGTCCGGGACTGCAGCGGCGGGCTGTACTTGATGCCCGGCCGGATGTGGATCGTCAGCGTCTTCCCGCCGTCGCTGGAGACGGGCAGGCTGGTCGCGAGGTCGAGCCCCGGTTGCAGGGAGTTCGGTGCCCAGTAGTACAGCTGCCGCTGGGTCGGCTCGCTCAGATCGGCGTAGTCGGTCTGGTAGTACCAGTAGCCGGGGTCGAGACTGTCCACGCCGCCGGCGACGTCGAGGACGGTGATGACGCCGCCGTTGGCGCCGCTCGTCGACGAGGCACTCGCGCCCGAGCTGCTGCTACTGCTGCTCGAGCCGCAAGCCGACAGCGCGATGACGGCGACGCTCGCTGCGATCAGCAGCGGCGTGATCCGCATCAGCCTGTTCATGCTGTTCCTTTCGTTGGATGGTGAGATGCCCCTTGGTGTGTCCGCCCCGGTTCCCTCATGCCCGATCCGCCTTCGGATTCAGTGCGTCCTGGAGCCCGTCCCCGAGCAGGTTGAACGCGAGCACGGTGATGAGCAGCGCGACGCCCGGGGAACAGCATCAGCCACCACACGGTGTTGATGCCGAGGTTCCCGCTGCTCGCGTCGGAGAGCATCTTGCCCCAGCTCGCCGTGGTCGGCGGGACGCCGACTCCGAGATAGGAGAGGGCGGCCTCGAACAGCACGTTGGTCGGGATCATCAGGGTCGCGTAGACGATGATCGGGGCGACGAGGTTGGGCAGGATCTCGCGGAAGACGATGCGGCGGTTGGAGGCTCCGAGCGACCGGCTGGCCTCGACGAACTCGCGCTCGCGCATCGACAGGACCTGGCCGCGCACGATCCGCGCGATGTAGGTCCAGTTGACGAACGCGATCACCGCGATCACGACCGGCAGGCCGGGCTTGAGCACGCCGCCGAGGCAGCCCTGCGACGGCTTGCCGGCGGCGCCGATCGAGCAGGCCGCGCCGACTCCGAGGGCGAGCAGCAGGATCGGAAACGCGAGCAGCGCATCGATCACGCGGCTGATGGCCATGTCGACCCAGCCGCGGTAGAAGCCGGCGAGCATCCCCAGCGTGACGCCGATGACCATCGAGATCCCGGTGGCCAGGATCGCGACCTCGAGCGAGGTGCGGGCGCCGTAGACCACCCGGGAGAAGACGTCGTAGTGGTCGAGGTCGACGCCGAAGATGTGCTTGGCGCCGGACCAGAACGCGATCGCCAGCACGACCCCGGCGATCAGTCCGATGACGAGCGCCGCGGCCGCGCCGCGGGTCCGGGCCACCCGCCACGGCGTCAGGCGCAGGACGACGGCGACGAGCACGCCGGCGATCACGGCGATGAACGGCCACAGAGCGTTGTGGGCCGGGCCGCTCGGCAGGCCGAACTGGTTGACGGCGTTCTGGTCGGGTGTGTTCGGACCGGGCGCACCGACGATGCCCGTCACCACGGGCGCGAACACTGCAACGAGGATCAGGGCGATGATGAACAGGCCCGAGACGACGGCGACCCGGTCGGCCCGGAACCGCCGCCAGAACAGCGCCCAGGGCGAGCGGGCGCTGATGTCGCCGCCACTGATGTCGACGATGTCGAGGGCGGCCTCGTTCTCGACGAGGAGCTCTGATGTGCCGACGCTCATATGGCCGAGGTCGGACTTCCCTGCCGGCGCTCCATTCCCTTCCGCACTGGGCCGGAGCTAACCACAGCGTTGGCCGGGATGCATCCTGTCCTAACCTGGCCGTAAAGGCGCCCCGCCGATCGGGCGCACGTCCGTTGGGCGAGGTCATCCGCAACGGCGAGTTTCGACGATCGGCGATCGTCGCGAGGGCGCCAGATAGGCTCCGCCGCAGCGCCGTGCCGATCGCGCCGCGTCGCGAGCGCGGTCCCACACGCCGCCAGGCCCTCGTAGCTCAATGGATAGAGCACGCGCCTCCTAAGCGCGGGATGCAGGTTCGATTCCTGCCGGGGGTATCGCCAGCCTTACGGCTCCATAAATCCCTGCTCTCAAGGAGATCTTTAGGATCCGCGGTTACGTTCGGCCCTCCTCATGGAGCAGTCATTTCTGGGAGCGGCCGAGCCGGCGACCGCGTCCGGGCCTTCGATGCGCCCGGGCGTCCCTGGGCGCGCGCGCTTGAACACCCCCGCCTGGGTACAGAGCGCCGGCCCCTGGGTCGGCAGCGGCGTCGCGCTGCTGATCCTCTCCTACGTGATCGTCCGCTGGGCGTACACCCGCCCGAGCTTCGACTCCTTCGGCTGGCTCACCTGGGGCTACCAGACGATCCATCTCAGCCTCAACCTCGGGGGCGCCCCGTCGTGGAAGCCGCTGCCGTGGCTGTTCACGACGCCGTTCGCGCTGTTCGGCCACACCCAGGTGACGCTGTGGATGACCGCCGCCGTGGCGATGTCGCTGGCCGGGACGATCTTCGCCGGCCGGATCGCGTACCGCGTGTGCGAGACGCTCGGATTCTCGGGCCGGCCGGCGATCCTCGCCGCGGTCGTGGCCGGCCTCGGGCTGCTCGGGATCGAGGACTACACCCACTACATCCTCAGCGCGCAGTCGGACCCGGTGATCGTCACCTTCGTCCTCGCCGCGATCGACTGCCAGTTCCGCGGCCGTCCGCGCTGGGCGATGGCGTGCGCGACGATGGCCGCGCTCGGCCGCCCCGAGGGGTGGCTGCTGCTCGGCGTCTACTCGGTGTGGGCGTGGCGTCGGATCCCGGGAATGCGCTGGCCCGTGCTGCTCGGCTGGGCCGTGGTCCTGGGCCTGTGGTTCGGCATCCCGACGATCACCAACGGCGAGCCGAACGTGTCGGCGAAGCTCGCGCTCAACTCCCCGCGCCAACTCCACCACAACATCATCCTCGGCACGATCGGCCGCTTCACCGAGCTCAACTACCTGCCGGTGCTGCTGATGGCCCTCGGCGCCACGCTGCTCGGCGTCTGGCGCCGGAACCTCCCGATCCTGCTGCTCGCCGGCGGCGCAATCGTGTGGGTCCTCGTCGAGGTGGCCTTCTCCCTCCACGGCTGGGCCGGCCTGCCCCGGTACATGTACGAGGCCGGAGCGATCATGCCGGTGCTCGCCGCCGTCCTGATCGGATGGGTGGCCGCCGCGCTCCCGGGCCTCGAGCGGATCCGCGTGCCGCAGGTGGCCGGCCCGGTGCTCGCCGTCGTGACTGCTCGCCACGCTCGTCCCCGGCGCTGCCGCACGCGTGCGCGCCGAGCACTCCAACCTCACGCTCGAGCGGGCTCGCACCGACCAGATCCTCCGGCTCGATGCGGTCGTCACCCGCCTCGGCGGCCCGCTGGCGATCCGCCGGTGCGGCCGCCTCTCGATCACGGTCCGGTTCATGTCGCCGCTGGCCTACGCCATGCACATGAACGTCGCCCCGATCGGCCACCATCCGCCGCGGGACATGCGCGGCCACTCGCCGCGCATGGTGTTCGTGCCGCTCGCCAACGGGCTGGTCTGTGCTTCCCTGGCACCTCCGGCACCACCGCTCCGACTACGCGGCGTGCCGAGCGATGAAGGGCTCGTTTGTCTTCACCTCCCGTCACCCCTCCGGCGTCCGCCGGCACTACATCCGCGGCAACCTCTCCTGAGCTGACCACGCGCGGAGGCCCGATGGGCACCCCGGCCCGGAGCCCACACCGTGATCGCCGGACCGTGATCGCCGCAGCCGCCGGGCTGCTCGTCCTCAGCGCGCTGATCGTCCTCTGGGCCCACACCCGGCCGGGGTTCGACCCCTACGGATGGCTGTCGTGGGGCCGCCAGACGATCTCGTGGTCGCTCAACACGAACGCCGCGCCGTCGTGGAAGCCGCTGCCATACCTATTCACGGTCCCCTTCGCGCTCGCCGGCCACGTCCAGGTGATCCTGTGGCTCATCACCGCGGTGGCGATCTCGCTCAGCGGCGTGGTGTTCGCGGCCCGGATCGCCAACCACCTCACGGCGGCACCGCCCGAGCGCCGGTGGGCGGGCTGGGTAGCCGGCGCGTTCGCCGGGATCACGCTGCTCGGGATCCAGAACTACTCCCACTACATCCTCAGCGCGCAGTCGGACCCGATGATCGTCGCCCTCTGTCTGGGGGCGATCGACTGCCACCTCAACGATCGGCCGCGCTGGGCGTTCGCGCTCGGCGCCCTCGCCGGCCTCGGTCGCCCCGAGGTGTGGGCCCCGCTCGGGCTCTACGGGCTCTGGCTGTGGCGCGTGCGCTCTGACCTGCGCCTGTACATGGTCGGCGTCGCGGTGGCGATGGCCGCGCTGTGGTTCGGGATCCCGGCTCTCACCTCTCGCTCGCCGTTCGTCGCCGGGGACAACGCGCTCGGTTCGGTCCGAGCCCTGCACTCGAACAAGATCGGCGGCACCGTGCAGCGCTACCTCGATCTCCACGCGCTGCCGCTGGAGATCGCGGCGCTGCTGTCGTTTGCGCTGGCCGCGTGGCGGCGCGACCGGGCGGTGCTGCTGCTGTGCGCCGGTGTCGTGCTGTGGGTGCTCGTCGAGGTCGGCTTTGCGCTGCGCGGCTGGCCGGGCCTCGCCCGGTACCTGTTCGAGGCCTCGGGCGTCACCGTGGTGATCGCCGCCGTGCTCGTCGGCCGACTGCTGGCGGGACCACTCCCGGGCGTTCCACTGCCCGCGTGGGCCGGTGCGCTGCTCGTCGCCGTGCTGATCGGCGCGCTCGTGCCGACGGCGATCTCACGCGCCCGCGACGAGCGGACCGACCTCGCCGCCCAGCGGACGCGCACGGACCAGATCAACCGCCTCGCCACCGCGATCAACGCCGCCGGTGGCGCGAAGCGGCTGCTGGCCTGCGGGGAGCCGCTGACGATGCTCGAGTACCAGTCGATCCTCAGCTGGAGCCTCAACATCAACGTCGCCCGGATCGGATGGAAGTTCCCACGCGCGATCGCCAGCGGCCGGCCGATCGTCCTGTTCACCCCCACCTCACGCCGCGGGTGGCGGATCCGCGCGCTCCATCAACACACGGCGAGCTGCCTCGCCCTCCCGCACTGACCGCCCCCGGGCACCCGGACGGGCGCCGGCGCCGTCAGCGGTCGGGCCGCTCGGGGTAGACGTCGTCGATCGTCGTCAGCGCGAGGTATGGGACGCCGGGCCCGGCCGAAGCCTCGATCGCGGCCGCGCCGCCCGCGAGCCGGTCGCAGATCGCGAGCACGCCGCACAGCTCGTGGCCCTCCTCGCGCACGGCGTCCATCGCCCGGATCGTCGAGCCGCCGGTCGTGACGACGTCCTCGAGCAGCAGGCACCGGTCGCCGGCGTCGAGCACCGGACCCTCGATCCGCCGCGAGAGGCCGTGGGTCTTCGCCTCCTTGCGCACGAAGAACGCCTTCACATCGGCTCCGCCGGCGAGCGCGGCGCAGGCGATCGGGTCGGCACCCATCGTCATCCCGCCGGCGGCGGTCGCGCCCCATTCGGCGGCCTGCGCAGCGACGAGCTCGGCCAGCGCGGCGAACCCGCGTGGCCTGAGGATCGCCCGCTTGGCGTCGACGAGGTACTGGGCCGTCGCTCCGCTGGTGAGCGTCACCTCGCCGATCACGAGCGCGTGGTCGCGCAACTCGGCGAGGAGCGCCTCACGGGCGGCCGTATGAGCGTCGAGTGGCATCGGCGGCGCTCATGCTAACCCGACGAGCGCTCGATACCGAGTGATGCGATGGTGCATCGTTCGCTCAGCCTCGTGTCGTTCCTCTGCTGCGCCCTGATCACGATCTCGTTCGGGCTGTTCGCGCTGAGCCAGCTCTCGGGTGCGTCCAAGCAGCAGGTGAGCCAGCTCGTCGCCGGCACGCCCCAGTCCGCCCAGGGGACCGGCCAGTATTCGCCGGCCGCCCCGCCGGTTCACCACACCGCCCAGCCCCGCCGGTTCATCGACGGCGCCGCCCATGCCCTCACCTCGCCGTTCGCCGCGATCGTGCCGTCGGACAGCGACTGGGTCAAGCACGGCATCCCGACCGCGGTCGGACTGATCGTCTACGGGCTCGGGCTGGGATACCTGGCCCGCTATTCACGCGGACTCAGCTGAGCCCGCGCATCCTCCGGGTGCCGCGGGCCGAGGCCCACCCGGAATCGGCTCCTAGTAGTAGGAGTCGACCCAGTTGCCGAAGCCCAGCCAGTAGTAGATCGGGATCGCGTCACCGATCGGCACCCGCATGCAGCCGTGGCTGGCCGGATAGTCCGGCGCGGGGTCGAACCCGTGGATCGCGTAGCCACCGGTGAAGAAGCTCGAGTAGTACATGCCGTCGGGCAGGTAGCCGGGGTCCCGCCGGTAGACCCGGAAGCTGCCCAGGATCGTCGGCGTCGACGGCTTGCCCGAGCTGATCGGGTAGATGTACCGGACGCGCGACCCATCGGCGAGGGCCAGCAACTGCAGCCCGAGATTGCCCTCGGCATGGTGGCCCTGACTCGGGTAGCGGATGTGGAAGGCCCCGCGGCCGGCCATCAGCGCGCCGATCGTCGCGGGACCGAGGCTCTGTGAGGTGCCCCAGCGCATCAGCCGGTGGTAGGCGTCGATCGCGAGCCCCGTCTGGCCGTCGTAGACGCCGGTCCGGCGGACGAAGATGTGCAGCGACTGGAGGCGTTGCTGGATCAGCTCGACGAAACGTCCCGTCGCCCCGAACCCGGCGTGTGGATCGACGATCGCGTACCCCGCACGGCCCGAGAACGACTTCTGCTGGGCGCTGGCGGAGTGGCTGATGAGCACCGTCAGGCCGCCCGAGCTGCGTGGCGCGAGCCGCAGGCTGAAGTGGCCGTAGGTCCGGCCGCGGGAGGCGGCGACCCCGACGCGCCGGGTGGCGATCGTGCGCCCGGAGAGGACCACCCGCATGGTCACGACCTGGTGCGCCACGTACGGACGCACGACGCCGGACACCCAGACGCCACGGCCCGGGACGGTCATCGGCTGACCAGCGACGGAGAACAACCCGGTCGTGTGGACGTGGAGCGTCCCACTCGCCGCCGGCTTCGGCTTCGGCTTTGGCTTGCTCGGAACGGTCGTGGTCGACGACGTCGTGGTGGTCGTCGTCGTGGTGGTGCTCGTGGGGGTCGTGGCACCAGCCACCGCGACTCCGAGCAACAGCGAGAGCGCGGCGGACAGCGCGAGCGCCCGCGGGAGGAGGGAGGCCATGGGCGGTCAGTAAATCAGGGCGCCGGGCGAATGTCGCGGCCCTGGGCCGGCCCGCAACGCGCCATGCGTCCGCATTCAGACGGGCACGGGCTCCCGGGGGGCGGCGAGCGGCCAGGTGAACAACCGCGATCAGCACCCACGAGGTGATGATCAGCCCCGCGATCTCGGCCGCGTTCCAGTGCAGCTCGTTGAGGCCGAGCGCGAGGCCGTTGTTGAGGGCGTGCAGCGCCATGCAGGGGTACAGCGAGCCGGTCTGCCAGCGGACGATGCAGAGCAGGAAGCCGAGGAACGCGAGCGGCGGGAGGTAGGCGGCCGAGGCGGATCCGAGATGGGCCGCGCCGAACAGCACGCCGACGATCACCGCCGCGGGCCACGGGTGGCGGGGTACACCCCCCCTCGCACGGGAGATCACCCCGAAGAGGAACCCCCGGAAGAACAGCTCCTCGGCCATCGGGGCGATCACGCACACGAACACCGCCGCCGCGGCCAGCGCCGCCGTGGAGTGGTGGATCCCGAGCTCGCTCGGCAGCTTGTCCTTGCCGTGCAGGGAGAACACCGAGGCGTAGACGAGCGTGACCAGGAAGTAGACGATGAACACCACCGGGACCGTGATCACGGCCCTGGCCAGGGGAACGCGCACGAAGCCGAGCTCCGCCGCCGTGACCCGCCGCCCGATGCGGATGAAGTAGAGCGCCGCGAGCACGAAGGCCGCGTCGGCGACGACGTCGGAGATCAGGCTCACCGCCGGCGAGGGATGGGCGAGGGTGGAGCCGCCGGCGGCGTGGCCGATGACCCCGACGATGATCACCCCGACCTGTCCGAGGCCGAGGCCGAGCAGGATCGCGGCCGGGGCCGTCCACAGCGGGAACGGAGGTGCGGGCTCGGAGCCGACGGGCGGCGCCGCGGAGACCGGGGGCGGGGGGACGCTCATCTCGGCGGTGAATCTAGATGGACCGCGAGCTCGTCGAGGCTGTGGATCACACCCACGCCGGACGGGGCCGCCTCGGCCCGATCGCGGATCAGCAGCAGCCCCTCGATCCCGGCCGCGCGTGCCCCGGCGAGATCCTCCGCCGCGCTGTCACCGACGTGCAGCGCCTCGTCGGCGCCCGCCCCGACCAGCTGAAGGGCGTCCCGGAACGGGGTCGGGTCCGGCTTGCGCGCACCGGCCGCCGCGGAGGTGACGACGCCGTCGAGCAGCTCGCGCAGGCCCACCCGCCCGAGCACGTCCTCGAGCGAGACGTCCCAGTTCGACACGGCGACGATCCGCACCCCCGCGCGCGCGAGCGCCGGCCAAGGCCGGGGCAGCGTCGGCGAAGGCGCGGAAGCGCAGCGCGGCGAGCAGCGCCCCGGTCATCTCCGCGCGTGAGCGCGCGTGGAGGCCGTCGCGGTCGGGCAGCGCGTCCCGGAGCACCTCCGCGCAGCGACCGCGCAGCGCGGCGAGCGCCGGGCGGTCGCGCCCCTGCTGGAGATGCGCGCGGTAGAACGCGATCTCGGCCGCCAGCGCGGTCGCGGCCTCGGCCTCGCTGACCGCGACGGCGAACCGCCCACGGAGCTCGGCACGAAGCGCGGGCACCGGGTCCTCGAGCGCCAGGAGCGTGCCGAGCGCGTCGATCAGCAGCGCGGACCGGCGGCGGGACGGACGCTCACCGGGAGTCACGCTGCGCACGCCGCCATCCGGCGGCAGGATCGCAGGTGCGATCCGCGAACAACCGGAGGGCCGGCGAAGGCGACCGACTAAAATCCCTGTCCTCGCCGGCGGCGACCAGGTCCCTCGTCGTCGCCCAGCCCGCCAGTTCGATGGTTGAACCCACGACCCCCACCCGCGTCGAGACGCGGCCCGCACCCCGCCGATGAGCCGCCGTGAGCGACAGCGCCGGCGTCAGCGCAACCGTGGGCATCCGATCCGGCGGGTGCTGCTCGTCGGGGTGATCCTCACCGTGATCGCGCTCGCCGGGGGCGTGGCCGGCGTGGCCGGATGGGTGGTCAACGTCGCCGACTCGGCTCCCGACATCAGCCAGCTGCAGGCCCGCGACCCGGGTCAGGTCTCAGAGGTCTACGGCAGTGACGGCAGCCTGCTCGGCTACATCGCCTCCGACGTGCTGCGCACGTACGCGCCGGACAGCCAGATCCCGAAGACGCTGAAGCAGGCGACGGTCGCGATCGAGGACCGCCGCTTCTACCAGCACGGCGGGGTCGATTTCCAGGGCATCCTGCGCGCCGGCGTGCGCGACGTGTTCGGCGGTGGCCGCAGCGTGCAGGGCGGCTCGACGCTGACGATGCAGCTCGTCGACAACGACTACCTGCCGAACAACATCCGCAACCACCACGACCTGCGGTACAAGATCATCCAGGCGAAGCTCGCGCAGCAGCTCGAGAAGAAGCGCAGCAAGAACTCGATCCTGATCCAGTACCTCAACGACGTCGACTACGGCACGCTCGGCGGTCAGACCGCGGTCGGCGTCGCCGCCGCCTCGCAGCTCCTGTTCGACCGTCCGGTGACGAAGCTCGATCTGCCGCAGATGGCGCTGCTCGCCGGCCTGCCCCAGGCGCCGTCGCAGTACAACCCGTTCCTCGCCCCGCACCTCGCGCTCCGCCGCCGCCAGCAGGTCCTCGAGGCGATGGTGCAGTCGCACTACATCACGCGCTCGCAGGCCGACGATGCCGAGCACGCCCCGCTCGAGCTCCAGCGCAACAACACCTACGGCCTCAAGCGCGAGCCGTACGTGTTCGACTACGTCAAGGACCAGCTGATCCAGCACTTCGGGCTACGCACGGTGGAGAAGGGCGGGCTGAAGGTCTATACGACGATCGACCTCAAACGCCAGGCCGAGGCCCGCACGGCGCTGCTCAACAACGAGGGCCAGCCCGGGGATCCGGCGGCCGCGCTCGTCTCGATCGACCCCCACAACGGCCACATCATGGCCATGGCCACGACCTCCAACTACGGCCAGACGAACTTCGACTACGCCACGCAGTCGCACCGCCAGACGGGCTCCGCGTTCAAGGTCTTCTCGCTGATGACCCTGATCCACGACTACCACGGCGACCCCGATCAGACCTACTACGACTCACACGAGCTGCTCCCGGGCTGGCTGCCGGGGTACCCGACCTACCACGTGCAGACCTCCGAGCACTCCTACGCCGGCACGATCAACATCACCGACGCCACCGCGCAGTCCGACAACACCGTGTTCGCGCAGCTCGCCCAGGACCTGACGATCGCCAAGGTGTCCGACATGGCCCACGCGATGGGCATCACCTCGCCGCTCACCGGCTTCCCCTCCGAGGCGCTCGGCGCCGTCGGCGTGTCGCCGCTGGAGATGGCCGACGCCTACGCGACGATCGCCGACGGCGGCGTCCATCACGACCCGACGGCGATCAGCAAGGTCGTGTTCGGCGACGGCAGCGTGGCCAACCTCGGGCAGAGCCCGTCACGCCGGGTGTTCACCGATGGTGAGGCGTACAAGGCGATCCAGGTGATGAAGGGCGTCATCACCCACGGCACCGGCACCGCCGCCGACTACGGCTGCCCGGCCGCCGGGAAGACCGGCACGACGAGCAGCTTCACGGACGCGTACTTCGACGGCTTCACCCCGCAGCTGACGACCGCCGTGTGGGTCGGCTACCCGAACTCGACGATCTCGATGAACGACGTCAACGGTCTCGGCCCCGGCTTCGGCGGCACCCTGGCCGCGCCGATCTGGCACGACTACATGGCCGCGGCATCGAACGGCTACTGCAGCGACTGGACCCAGCCGTCGGTCCCGTTCCAGGGCACCGCGTTCTTCGGCCGCTTCTCGACCACCGGCAACTCCAGCTCGGGCAACGGGAACGGAAATGGCTCGGGTAACGGCAACGGGAACAGCTCCGGCAACGGAACGAGCACCACCGGCGGCGCCGGGGTGAGCAACCCGTACAACAATTCGACGCTGTACGCCCACCCGCCGCAGCCCGCGGCGAGCCCCGCGCCGGCGACGAACACCCCGCCGTCCGGCTTCGGCAACGGCCACTCGCCGAGCACCGGCGGGACCGGCGTCAAGCACCATTAGGCGGCAGCCGCCGACCACCCGGACGCGCCACTGCTAGCCTCGCGGCGGCATGCCCAAGGAAGAAAAGGTAGAGCTCGAGGGCGAGGTCGTGGAGGCCCTGCCGAACGCGATGTTCCGCGTCAAGCTCGACAACATGGACCGCGTCGTGCTCGGCCACGTGGCCGGCAAGATGCGCCGCTTCCGGATCCGGATCCTGCCGGGCGACCGCGTCCGCGTGGAGCTTTCGCCCTACGACCTGGACCGGGCCCGGATCGTCTACCGCCATCGCTGACACTCCCCCTCCGCGCGCCGACGAGCCGGATCCACCCTCCGGCGAGTTCGAGCTGATCGAGGAGTTCGCGCACGGGCTGCCGGAGCCGGGTGGACGTCTGCTCCGCGGGATCGGAGACGACGCGGCGGTCACCCGCGGAGCCGGCTACGCAGTCACCTCGGTCGATCAGATGGTCGACGGGGTCCACTTCCGTCGCGCCCAGCTGACACCGGCGGAGATCGGCCATCGCGCCCTCGCCGGAGCGCTGTCGGACCTCGCCGCGATGGGCCTCGGCCCAGGCGGGATCGAGGCCTACGCGGCGCTGACGGTGCCGGCCGAGCTCCCACGCAGCGCCGCCGCCGAGCTGATGGCGGGCGCGGCCCGCCTCGCCGCCGAGCATGGAGTTCAGATCGCGGGGGGCGACGTCAGCCGCGGACCGGCGCTCGCGGTGGCGTTCACCGTCGTCGGCTGGACCGACCGGGCGGAGCGGCTCGTCGGCCGCGATGGGGCCCAGGTCGGTGACCTGGTCGGCGTGACCGGGACGCTCGGCGCCTCGGGCGCCGGGCTCGCGCTCCTCGACGGCCGGGCGACGGCGCCCGATCCCGTCACGGCCGGCGCGCTGCGCGAGCGGTACGCGTCCCCGCGACCGCGTCTGGCGGCCGGGCGAGCGCTGGCGGCGGCGGGCGCGCGGGCGATGATCGACCTGTCCGACGGGCTGGCCGGAGACGCGGCCCAGCTCGCACGGCGCTCTGAGGTGCGGATCGAGCTTCAGCTCGGAGAGCTGCCACTCGCGCCGGGCGTCGCCGCGGTCGCGGTCGAGCTCGGCGAGGACCCGGGGGCGTTCGCGGCCACCGCGGGCGAGGACTACGAGCTGTGCCTGTGCCTGCCGGCCTGCGCGCGCGCGGCGGCTGAGCGGCTGCTCGCCGAGGTCGAGCCGCCGCTTCCCCTCAGCTGGGTCGGGCGGGTGGTCCCCGGGGAGGCCGCCGCGGTGTTCGCGGACGGCCCTCCGGGCCTGCGCGGGTACGACCACATCGGGTGATCGGCGAGGCCCCGGGCCTCCGCCCGGGCGGTCGCCTCCACGCGCTCGGCGCGCGTCGCGGCGAGGAACCGCAGGCGGTTGACCATCGCGTCGGCGACCCGATGCGGATCGACGACGTACTCGCCGCGGCCGACCCGCGCCTTCAGATCACTCAATCTCTCCTGATTTCTGTTCATGGTGTTCTCCAGCATCGGCGCGCATCGACGGATGCCTTATCGGGTCTGGACCCCACAGACGAACGATCCCGTCGATCGTGATCACACTGGGGACGAGATCGACCGTCATCACAGTCCATACCCGCCGTCTCCGCACGAAAATCCGGTGCGGAATGGCGGGCTGACACACGGGGATGTGGGTGCGGGACCCGGGGGCCACTGAGTGTCAGGGAATGCCGCGGTTTGCGCGGCATGACACGACAGGCGCGGCGGTCGGCGCGGCGCGTGACGCACCAGGCCGCGCCAGGCGGCTTGACACGTCACACGCCGGCCAACCGCGCATGAGTGACGTGTTGAATGGGCGCGGCGTGGCCCCAGCGCGGCTACCCCCGCAGCGTCGTCGTCTTCAGCGGCCCGCCGGCCGCCGCCTCGGCGGTCGGCTGCACGGAGGCGAGCTGGGCGAAGATGATGATCCGCTGAGCGGCGCTGTACAGCGGGTTGCAGGCCGAGAGGACGAGGCGGTCGTAGCCGACGTCGTGCGTCACCCACAGCGCAGTCGGCAGCACGATCTGGGTCCGCTGGACGCGGTAGGTGAAGTGCGCGTACGGCATCCGCAGCTCGATCCGGTCGCCCGGCCGCAGGCTGTCGATGTGCCGGAACGGCGCCAGGTAGGTCGTGCGGTGACCGGCGATCGCCACCGTGCGACCGAGGCCGGGGAAGGCGGTGTCGGGATAGTGGCCGGGACCGCGCTCGAGGCTCGGGGCGTCGGTGCCCTGGATGACGGCGAAGCTCACACCGATCTTGGGGATCAGGATCCGGCCGACGGCCTGGCCGGTGCGGGCCTGGCGGGACTCACGACGGGCGAGGTAGGCGACGCGGGCGCGCTGGGTCCGCGCGGCGCGGAGCGCACGGAGATCGTGGCCCGAGAGCGGCGTCGCGTGCTCGGAAAGCAGGCGGGTGTCGACGTTGGCCTGCTTGATCGCGGCGATCACGGCAGTCACCGGCTCCTGCCACAGGATCGTCGCGGCGGCATCGGCGACGAGCAGCAGGCCGGAGATGATCAGGACCGAGGAGACGTCGCGGATCAGGCGGCGGACGGTGATCGGTGATCTCCGCACGGTGGCCCCTCCCTCCGGGGCGGTCGCCGGCGACTCCTCGACGGCGGCGTCCTTCTCGGCGGCGGCGTCCGTCTCGGCGGCCGTGTCCTTCTCGACCGTCATCGGCCCCCCAGGGTCCGCCGGTGAGGTGGGTGCGGATGCGAGGGGGCCGACGGGCGAGCGGGGCAAGGACGCAGGGGTGACGGCGCAGCATCGCTGCGCCGAGCCCCGAGGACGCCGCATCCGCGACGCGTGTCGGCCCCCTCGGACCGCAGGCATCTCATCGACGGACCCTCAACGCCGACTCGGTTCCGCCGAGCGAGCCCGGCCCGGCGTACGTCACCGGGCCGCGCACGGTGACCGGGCCGTCCTCGGGCGACGGGCTGAACACCTTCTGCGTGGCAAGCGTCACGACTCCCAGTGTGCACCCTGCGAGCACGCACCACAGCGCGACGAGCACGGGCCCGATCGCCCCGCCGGCGATCAGCAGCAGGCTGTTCCACGGAAGCTCGCCGATGCCGAGCCCGAGGGCATGGGCGTAGTCGAGCAGGATCAGGACCGGGGCGACGAGGCCGAGCACGATCAACGCGACGGCGAGCGCGGGGTGCGGCCGCAGCTCGCCGTCGAGCAGCCACATCCACAGGTGCACGGCCGGGACGGCGAGAATCGCGTCGAACGGGTTGACGATCCCGAGTGCGAACGTGACGAGCACGAGCAGCAGCAGCGTGCCGACGGCCTGCGCAGGATCGGGTCCTTGCGCGCCGCGGCGGCGGAACTGGAGCCACGCCCACAGGGGCATTCCGATCACCAGCACGAGTCCGACGACGACGACGAGCCCGACGCCCGCCCCCTGGAGCGGGAACTCGCCGGAGCCGACCGGGCCCGGCGGAGCGTCGACCCAGCCGAGCACGCGGGCGAGCACCGCGAACGCGCCCGCGAGCAGGAACGGGACCGCTCCGGAGAAGGCACGCAGGATCCCGGAGCTGACGGAGTAGCCACGGCGGCGGGCCCGGGCGAGACCGTCGACCGCCACGAGCATCACGGGCACGAGCAGCGCGAGCACCAGCAGCTGGGCCGCCCACACCGGGATCACCTTCCCGGAGAGCACGAGGTAGGGCTTCGCGGTCGGCATCCGCGGACCGCTGTCCAGCGCGTTGACGGCGACCAGCACCGCGCGCCCAGTGGCGGTGAGCTGATCGGGGGAGAGCGGTTCGCCGGGAGTCGAGCGGGCGTCGGAGATCAGCGACAGCGTGACGGCCGGGATCCCGCGCGCTCCGAACGGAGCCTGCTCGCCGAGCGTCATCGGCACCGCGAGGCGGCCGAGCTGGCCGGCGATCCCGAAGTTGCCGGCGGGGACGCCGGCCTGGGCGGTGAGCGCCGAGGCGACGGTGTTCCGCAGCGCCGGCGGGGCGACCTGCGGCCCGATCGACCACGGCACGACCGCGGCTCCGTGGGGGTGCGCGGCCGCGAGGTCGCCGAGCGCGATCACCGCGTCGATCGGTCCGGGGAGCGTCTGCGCGAGCCGGCGGGCCCCCGCCCCGCCGGCCGACCCGGACACGGAGGCCATCACGAGCGTGTGCTGGACGTGCTGGCCGGCGAGCGCCCGCGCGAGTTCGATCATCGCCGCCGTCCCGGAGAGGTCAGCGTGCCGGGAGAGTTGAGCGAGTCCCGGTGGGAGAGGACGACGATCGTCCCCGGCGTGAGCCCGGTGCGGGTGGCGACGACGTTCTCCAGCGTCCGCCGGCCGTCGGCCGTGCGCCCGGTGAACGTGTCCTGCCGGACAGAGTAGCCGTCGCCGCGGAGCTTGCCGGCCACGATCGAGGCGACGTCGTCGTCCCCCGGGGAGCCGGGACGGCGCTGCGGGTTCGCTCGTGCCAGCGAACCCATCTGGGCAAACGCGGTCGGGCCGTTGAAGGCGTCGGGGGCCAGGCTCGAGCCCAACGGGCCCGGCTGGTTGACGAGCGAGAACGCGACGACGATCAGCGCCATGGCGACCGCGATGAAACCCGTGCGGTAGAGGCGCGGATCGAGCATTGGCTGCCTGCAAGCTTAGTTCGGGCGCTCCCGTGAAATAGCCCGCAAGACGACTAATCTGCGCGGTGTGGTGGAGAGAAGCGCCCGCATCCTGCTGGTCGACGACGAGCAGTCGATCCAGACGCTGCTCTCGTACCCGCTCCAGAAGGAGGGCTACGACGTCGTCCTCGCCGCCGACGGGCACCGAGGCGCTCCAGCGCTTCGACGAGGAGCCGTTCGACCTCGTCGTGCTCGACGTGATGCTGCCTGGGCTCGACGGCCTGGAGGTCTGCCGGCGGCTGCGCAGCCGCAGCGCGGTCCCGATCATCATGCTGACCGCCCGCTCGGAGGAGATCGACAAGGTCCTCGGCCTCGAGCTCGGCGCCGATGACTACATCACCAAGCCGTTCTCGCTGCGCGAGTTCTCGAGCCGGATCAAGGCCGTGCTGCGCCGGGCCGAGCTGAGCCGGATCGCCGAGACCTCCGCCGAGGAGCTGCCGCTCAGCGTCGCCGGGCTGCGGATCGACTTCCCCAAGCGCACGGTCCGGGCCCGGGGCAACGACGCGCAGCTGACGTTCGTCGAGTTCGAGATCCTCTCGGCGCTCGCTCGCTCGCCGGGGCGGGTGTTCACGCGGGACATGCTGCTGTCGCGGATCTGGGGCGACTCGGCGTACCGCGACCCCCGCACGATCGACGTCCACATCCGCCACCTGCGCGAGAAGCTCGAGCGCGACCCCAAGGATCCCGAGTACCTGTTCACCGTGCGCGGCGTCGGCTACCGCTTCCGCGACACGGACCTCTGAGCGCTCCGCTGCCGAATGCGCCCGCGCCTGTCGCTCAGCAACCGGATCGCGCTGATCTTCTCGGCGATCACGTTCCTGGCCATCGGCGCCCTGTACCTGTACGTCGCCCCCGGGCTCCAGAGCCGGCTCGCCACCCAGAAGCTCGGCGAGCTCGCCAACCGGGCGACGCGGCTCTCGGCGCCGATCGCGGCCACCGTCGGCGGGACGGACACATTGCGCACGATCCAGACCAAGGTCGACCAGGCGGCGCTCGCCTCCGGCTCACGCGTGACGCTGCTGTCGGTGAGCGAGGCGGTCACGCCGGGCGGACCGCAGATCTCGACGCTCGCCGACTCCACGAGCGCGAGCGTCGCCGGCCACCTGGGGTTCACCGTGGCGCGCATGGCGGTGCTCACCCACCGTCAGGCGACCGGGACCGAGCACACCGATGCGGGGGAGATCGCGGTGGCCGCGGAGCCGGTCGTCTACCAGGGCCGGGTCGACCGGGTGATCGTCTACTCGGCGCCCTTCTCGGACATCGTGCTCGGCGTCGCCACCGTCCGCCACCAGATGCTCGTCGCCGGGGCGATCGCGCTCGTGCTGGCCGCGATCGGCGGGTACGGGGTCGCACGGGCGCTGACGCGCCGGGTCAAGCGACTCGAGCTCGCCGCCACCCGGATCGCGGCCGGAGACTTCGATCATCCGATCCGCGTCGGGCCGCGGGACGAGCTGGGTCAGCTCGCCGAGGCGTTCAACGACATGCAGCGTCAGCTTGCGGCGCTCGATCAGACCCGCAAGCGGTTCATCGCCACCGCCTCGCACGAGCTGCGCACGCCGATCTTCTCGCTCGGGGGTTTCGTCGAGCTGCTCGAGGACGACGACCTCGACCCCGAGACCCGCCGCCGCTTCCTGGAGCAGGTCCGCGCGCAGACCGAGCGGCTGCGCAAGCTCTCCGTCGACCTGCTCGACCTCTCCCGCCTCGAGGCCGGCTCGCTCGAGCTCCGGCCCGAGGAGGTCGACCTCGGCGAGCTGATCCGGTCGGTCGCGGCCGAGTTCGAACCCGCGCTCGCGACCCACGACTCTCACCTCGAGCTGCGACTGCCCTCGCGGCCGGTCGACGCCTACTGCGACCCGGTGCGGGCGGCCCAGGTGCTCCGCATCCTGCTCGACAACGCGCTCACCCACACAACCGCCGGGACCCGGATCGGCGTGACCTGCTCGTCGGTCAACGGGCGCGTACGGCTCGCCGTCCGTGACGACGGAAGCGGCATCGACTCGGGGGCGATGGAGCGGATCTTCGACCCGTTCTACACCGCCGACGGGGCCCGCGGCTCGGGGCTCGGTCTCGCCATCGCCTCCGAGCTCGCCGAACAGATGCGCGGCGGGCTGAGCGCCCGCTCGGAGCCGGGCGAGACGGTGTTCACGCTCGAGCTCCCGGCATAGAGGGGCGACGGCGCCGAGCGGATTCGACGGTCGACCGGCGACAATCGCGACGTGGCCTTCGACCCGGAACCGGAGCTGATCCTCGAGCTCGCGCAGAGCCTGCGGGACGTCGTGCTTCCCGAGCTCGGCTCGCTGCGTGGCCGCCGCAACCTCGGCGAGGGCGCGGGCGGCGATCCGACCTTCGCGATCGACGAGCTCGGCGAGCGCGAGCTCGAGCGGTTCATCGCCGAGCGGGCCCCGCGGCTGGCCTTCTACTCCGAGGACCGCGGTCTCGTCGCCGCGCCCGACGCGACCCACGTGCTGGTCGTCGACCCGATCGACGGGACGCGGCCGGCGATGGCCGGGCTGGAGTCGGCGTGCGTGGCCGTCGCGCTCGCGCCGCTGCACGACGGCGATCCGGTGATGGGCGACCTGCTCGCCGGATGCGTGCTGGAGATCAAGTCGGGGGAGTGGTTCCTGGCACGGCGAGGCGCGGGCGTCCGCTCCAGCCGCGAGGTCCGCCTCAGCACGAACCGCGAGGTCGGGCGGATGTTCTGGGGCTACGGCTTCCGCGGCCGCCCCGCCCGCGCCACGGCCGAACTGCTCGCCGAGCTGATCGATGCCTCGTCGGTCGGCGGAGGGACGTTCGAGCTCGGCTCCCAGGCGTTCGTGATGACCCGCGTGGTCACCGGCCAGCTCGACGCGGTGGTCGAGATCGGCTCCCGGCTCGTCGACGAGGTCCCCGGTCTGCGGGCCGAGTTCGAGCGGATCGGCCACGGCCGGATCCTCAACAACTCCCCGTACGACCTCGCGGCGCCATGGCTGTGCGTGATCGAGGCCGGCGGGATCGTCACCGACGGCTGGGGCGCCCCGCTCGACGGCCGCCGGCTGCTCGGCTCCGGCCACGAGTTCCAGATGTCCTCGATCACCGCGGGCACCCCCGAGCTGCACGCCGCACTCGTCCGCGCGCTCGATGCCGGGGTCGCCCGGCTGCGCTCGCAGGCCGGCGGCTGACGGCATTCCGGGCGGCTCCTCCGGCGCTCGCACCCGGCCGTGGCTCCGCCTCAGCCCCGGCCGCGGGCAGATCACCGGTATCGTGCCGCGTCGCCGCCATGCTCCAGAACGTCCTCGTCGCCCACAAGAACCTCTCCGACTACGCCAGCATCGTCGGACGCCCGCTCGTCGAAGAGATCCGCGAGCGGGCCGAGCGGCTGAAGGGCCGCAAGGTCGTCCACCTCTCGGCCACGGCCTTCGGCGGCGGGGTCTCGGAGATCCTCTACACGCTCGTGCCGCTGATGGCCGACGTCGGCATCGAGGTCGAGTGGCAGATCATCTACGGCCGCGAGGAGTTCTTCAACGCCACCAAGGTCATGCACAACGCGCTCCAGGGCAACCCGCAGGACCTCAGCTCCGAGCAGTGGGCGACCTGGCGCCACTACAACGAGATCAACGCCCAGCAGCTGAGCGACGGGTGGGATGTGGCGATCGTCCACGACCCCCAGCCGGCCGGCCTGTGTGGCCTCGTCGGGCGAGAAGTCGCGCCACTGGGTGTGGCGCTGCCACATCGACCTCTCCTCACCGAACCCCGACACCCTCGCCGGGCTGCTGCCGTCGGTCAACGCCTACCCGGCGGCCGTCTTCCACCTCCGGGACTACGTCCCGCCCGGCCTCGAGGCGGACGCCCACGTGTTCCCGCCGGCGATCGACCCGCTGGCCCCGAAGAACATGGCCTTCGCCCCCGACGACGCGACCTACATCTGTCAGCAGTTCGGGATCGACGTCGACCGGCCACTGCTCTGCCAGGTGAGCCGGTTCGACCCGTGGAAGGACCCGCTCGGCGTGATCGACGCCTACCGGATGGTCAAGGAGGAGGTCCCCGACATCCAGCTCGCGCTCGTCGGCTCGATGGCCACCGACGACCCGGAGGGTTGGGACTTCTTCAACTCCACCGTCGCGTACGCCGACGGGGACCCGGACATCCACATCCTCAACAACCTGAACAACGTCGGCGCGATCGAGGTCAACGCGTTCCAGTCACACTGCGATGTCGTGATCCAGAAATCGACCCGCGAGGGCTTCGGCCTCACCGTCACCGAGGCGATCTGGAAGGGGCGGCCGTTCATCGGCGGCGCGGTCGGCGGAATCCCGCTGCAGATCGAGGACGGGGAGACCGGGTTCCTCGTTTCCACGCCGGCGGAGTGCGCCGCGCGGGCGATCGAGATCCTGCGCGACCCGGACCTCGGGCGACGACTCGGCAAGGCGGGCAAGGAGAGCGCCCGCAAGCGCTTCCTGATGCCGCGGCTGCTCCGCGACTGGCTCGAGCTGTTCGAGACACTGGACGGGGTAGAGAACTCGTCATGATCCTTCCCCCCTCAGCGCCCTGATGGCCGACTCGCCGCTCGTCCTGGTCTCCAACCGAGGTCCGGTGACCTTTCAACCCGGCGGCGAGGTCAAGCGGGGCACGGGTGGCCTCGTCACGGCCCTCACCGGGCTCGCCTCCCACCGCGAGGTGACCTGGATCGCCTCGGCGATGACCGACGAGGACGTCGCGGTGGCCGAACGCAACGACGGCCGCCCGTTCCCGGTCCGCGCCCCCGACGGAGGCGAGTACAACGTCAAGCTGGTCGCTTCCGAGGCCGGGGCCTACGACCGCTTCTACAACATCATCGCCAACCCGATGCTGTGGTTCATCCAGCACTATCTGTGGGACCTCTCGAACGCGCCGGACATCCGCCGCAACGAGACCGAGGCGTTCGAGTTCGGCTACAACGAGGTCAACGAGGATCTCGCACGGTCGGTGCTGGAGGAGATCGAGGACGTGTCCCAGCCGGTGGTGATGGTCCACGACTACCACCTGTACACGCTGCCCGCGATGATTCGCCGAGTTCGGCCGGACGTGTTCCTGCACCACTTCGTCCACATCCCATGGAGCCAGTCGGACTCGTGGCGGGTGCTGCCCTCGATGATGCGGCGGGAGATCTTCGACGGGATCCTGGCCAACGACATCATCGGCTTCCACACCCGCTCCTACCGGCGGAACTTCCTCCAGTGCTGCGAGGACCTGCTCGGCCTCGACGTCGACCACGAGGGGGGCGTCGTGTGCTGTAAGGACGGGCGCGAGGTCTGGGTCCGTGCCTACCCGCTGCCGATCGACGCCGCCGCCTCGCCCGCGGTCGCCCGGCGGCAGCGCTCGCGGCACTTCGAGGAGGAGCTCCTGCGCCGCCGCCGGGAGTTCCTGATCCTCCGCGTCGACCGCGCCGACCTGTCGAAGAACGTGCTCCGCGGGTTCTCGGCGTTCGACCTGTTCCTCGAGCAGCACCCCGAGTTCCGCGAGCGGGTGACGTTCATCGCCCAGCTGATGCCGTCCCGGACCGACGTGCCCGAGTACGCCGAGTACCTGGAGCGGATCGAGGCGGTCGTCGCGGTTGTCAACCACCGCCACGGATCACCGGACTGGATGCCGATCCAGCTCAAGCTGCGTGACGACCTGGAGGAAGCGGTGGCGGCGTACAAGCACTACGACGTGCTGATCGTCAACGCGATGTTCGACGGCATGAACCTCGTGGCTAAGGAGGGGCCGATCGTCAACGAGCGGTTCGGGGTCTCGATCCTGTCCGAGAACACCGGCGCCCACGAGGAGCTCGGCGAGTACGCGCTGTCGGTCAACCCCTTCGACCTCCAGGAACTCGCCGACTCGATCCACGCGGCGCTGACGATGCCCGAGTCCGAGCGGAAGCGGCGGCACGAGGGGCTGCGCTCGATCATCACGGCGCGCAACCCGGGCGATTGGATCGACGATCAGCTTGCGGACATCCACCGCAAAGCGCAGGACTGACGGGGCACCGCCGACGTAGCGGGCGGGGTTGCCGGAGGAGGTAATGTCCCTGGCCACGTGGCATCAGGGATGATTGGGATCGTGGAGGGGCGGCGATGGTGCGCGGGAATCGCGATCCTCGCCGCGGCACTGGTCGCGATCGCGCTGCCCGCCGGCGCGCGCGCGACGGCGATCACCGAGCACAGCGCAGGGCTCCCCACGGGGGTCGACTTCAGCGGGCTCACCGCAGGGTCCAACGGCAACCTGTGGTTCACGAACAACGGGACGACACCGTCGATCGGCCGGTTCACGCTGTCCGGGACGGTCACCAACTTCACCGGGACCCTCGGCGGGCACGGCAAGCCGAGCGATCTCACGCTCGGCCCTGACGGAAATGTGTGGTTCACCGAGGAGGGTTCGGCGAACAACGCGATCGGGCGGATCACCCCCGCCGGTGTGATCACCGAGTTCACCGTCGGCCTCAACCCCATGAGCGACCCGAACAACCTCACCGTCGGGCCAGACGGGAACCCTCTGGTTCCTTGACGACGGGACGACCAAGGCGGTGGGACGGATCACACCGGCGGGGGTCATCACCGAGTTCAGCGTGGCGTCGAACACGAGCGTGCTCAACAGCCTCACCTCCTCCGCGGGAAGCCTGTGGTTCACCGATCACGGGGACACCAAGGCGATCGGCCGGGTCACCACCGCCGGCGTGATCACCGAGTTCACCGGGACGCTCGACCAGATGCACGCGTTCCCCAACGACATCACCACCGGGCCCGACAACAACGTGTGGTTCACCGACGACGGCACTCCCTCGGCCATCGGGCGGGTGACGCCGGACGGGACGCTGACCGAGTTCACCACGGGCCTCAACTCCGGCTCGGCGCCGGACACGCTCACCGCCGGCCCCGACGGCAACGTGTGGTTCGCCGACCAAAACGCGGCCAAGCGAGCCGTCGGGCGGATCACCCGGTCGGGGACGATCACCGAGTTCAGCGCCGGGCTGAACCAGATGAGCGTGCCGGATGACATCGCGCTCGGGCCGGACGGGAACCTCTGGGTCGAGCAGTCGACACCGGGCGGCGTCGCGCGGATCACTCCCAGCGGTCAGATCACGGAGACGACGAAGGGCCTGAACCCCGGGGCCGGGGCCGACGGCGACCAGCTCGTCACCGGGGCCGACGGCAACCTGTGGTTCGACGACAACGGGACCACGCGCGCGATCGCCCAGGTCGCACTTCAGCTCCCGCCGTCCGCGAGCACGGGCGCGGCGAGCTTGATCACGAACACGGGCGCGAGGATCGCCGGCACCGTCACCCCACTCGGCTCACCGGCCACGGTGACGATCCGGTACGGGACGACGAGTGCGCTGACCAGCTCGGCGAGTGCCCGGACGGTGCCCGCCGGCACCGACCCCATCGCGATCGGCGTGACGCTGCCCAAACTGACGCCGGGCACGACGTACTCCTACGAGGTGGTGGCCAAGAATCCGTTCGGCACCGCGACCGGGAAGGTGGCGACGTTCAAGACGATCGGCACCGCGCCGTCGACGTCAGTGACGGGAGCCTTCGGCAACCAGAACCTCACCTTCACCACACCGCCGTCGGGGATCTGCTTGGCCGCCTCGTCCTCGGCGAAGCTGACGTTCACCTCGGCCGCGGTGCGCGGGTCGCGGCGGACGCGACTCAGCTTCCGCTCGGCGGCGCTGTACGTCGACCGGGGCGTGGCCCACCGGCACCGCCACGTCGTGCGCCGCCGCGGGCGTCGCGTGACGGTTGTCACCGTGAGCTACACGGCCAACGCCGTGCTCCACCACGTTCCGGGCACGGTCAGTCTGCGACTGCGCGGGCTGAGGCGTGGCGCGCACCGGCTGAAGATCGTGGCGGCGTACTCCGAGCAGATGGTGCGCCGGCACCGGCACATCACCGTGGTCGTGAGCACGGCGCTGACCGGGTCGCTGCGAGTGTGCTGAGCGCCGTCGGCGCTCAGTCGAGCGTGCGGCCCGCGCTGAGCCGCTCGATGTAGTCCGCGATCCGCTTCACCCGGGTCTCTGGCCGCTGGACGTTGTGCAGGCGGTGGAGGAAGGCGTACCGGGTCGAGCCGGTCAGCGTGGCGAAGAACGCCTTCGCGTCCGGATGGGCGTCGAGCGCGTGCTGGAAGTCGTCGGGGACGGTCGCCTCGCTCTGCGCGGGGTACGCCGCCTCCCACCGGCCGTCGGCCCGGGCCGCGTCGACCGCGGCCTGGCCGGGCGGGCGCATCCGCCCTGCCGCGGTGAGCCGCTCGATGTGGTCGCGGTTGCGCTGGGACCACTTGCTCCGGGCCGTCCGGGGGGTGAACCGCTGCCGATAGAAGGTCTCGTCGAGGCGGCCGACCTGGCCGTCGATCCAGCCCCAGCACAGCGCGACGTCGAGCGCCTCCGGATAGGTGACCGTCGTGACGCCGGTGTTCTTCTTGGCCATCTTCAGCCACGCGCCCGGGGTGTCGTGGTGGGTCGAGAGCCACTGCTCCCAGTCGAGGGGGCCGTCGAACTGGAGCAGCGGGAGGTCGGGCTTGGGGGGTTTCGGCACCGTGGTCGTTATATCGGGGCCGGACGGGCGGTGGGGGGACACGCGCAACTGCGCCACAAGCGGCGCCCCGGGCGCTCGTGGCGCGATTCCGCGTCTGAGAGACGCGATCGTGCGCATCGACCGTCGCGGCGGCGGGTGGTCGTGCAATCGTGCGTCTCGGGTCAACAGCGACGGTGATCGCGGAGGGTCGCTGTGCAATCACGTGTGACGCGTCGCGGTCCCCGGAAATCCAGGCCCCATTGCTATAGTCGCCCGCTGCCTCCGGGCCCACCTCTCATGGCCAAGCTCCCCACCATCTATGACCTCGTTCTACTCCTGTCGACCAAGGCGTCCGACGAGGATCGCGCGCGGATCCTCACCGAGGTCGAGGCGACGATCGACCAGGGCGGCGGCCGCGTCGAGCACAAGCAGTCGTGGGGCGTGCGGCCGACGACGTTCCCGATCGACCACCAGGCCGAGGCGCAGTACGAACTGCTCCAGTTCTCGGGCCCGACTCCGGTGCTCGAGTCCCTCTCCCACAACCTTGGGATCGCGGACGACGTCCTGCGCCACCGGATCATCAAGGTGACGCCGGGCACGCCCCCGACGCCCGATTCGCCGCCGCCGCTCGTCGGCGCCGCGGCCACCGGTGCCGCCGGTGCAGCCAGTCCCGCCGCTCCCGCCAGTGCCCCCGCGGGTGGCGAGGGCGGCGAAGAGCCGGCCGCCTGAGCACCGCTCGAGGACCCAGCCGCCGCCCGCGTGTGACGGCTCTGCGTCGAGAGTGCAACCTTTCAGCCCATTTTCCGCGCAGATCGCCGACTGCCGCCTGAGTCGCGCCTAGACTCGGCCAAGCCCGCGATTCAGCCGAAGGAGCTCCGTTTTCATGAACATCAACCGCGTCATCCTCACCGGGAACCTCACCCGCGACCCGGACCACCGTCAGACCCCCGGCGGGCTGTCGATCTGCAAGCTCGGCATCGCGGTCAACACGCGCCGCAAGGGCCAGGACGGCAACTGGGAGGAGAAGCCGAACTTCTTCCGCGTCACCGTGTTCGGCCGTCAGGCCGACAGCTGCGCGAACTTCCTCCGCAAGGGGCGTCCGGTGGCGATCGACGGCCGGCTGGAGTGGAGCCAGTACGAGGTCGAGGGACAGAAGCGTGAATCGGTCGATATCATCGCGGATACCGTGCAGTTCCTGGGCGGCCCGAACGACGGCGCCGGCAACGGAAACGGGAGCAGTTACTCGAGCGGTGCTCGCGCCGCCGACAGCGACATCCCGATCGATGCCAGCGACTTCGAGCGCACGCCCGTGAGCACCGGTGCTGCCGACGACGACATTCCGTTCTAAGCAGCGTTCGATAGTCAAGAGATTTCAGGTGATGCCAGGTGGCAAAGCAACGTAGACGGCCGGTTCGCCGGCGTGATCGGAAGGGCGGCCCCTCCTCGGGGCGCCGTAAGCCCTGCCCGTACTGCCGCGAGAAGGTCGATCAGGTCGACTTCAAGGACCTGACGCTGCTGCGCCGGTTCGTGTCCGAGCGGGGGAAGATCCGCTCGCGGCGCATCACCGGCGCCTGCCGCCGGCACCAGAGCCAGGTCGCCCGGGCGGTCAAGCGCGCTCGGGAGCTCGCCCTGCTGCCGTACGTCGGCGAGGGTGGCCAGGAAGAGCGTGGTCGCGGACGCGACCGCGATCGCGACCGCTAGACCGGAGCACAGGCGATGCCCCAGGCGATTCTTCTCCAGGACGTGGAGACCCTCGGCGAGCGCGGCGCGGTCGTCGACGTCTCGTCCGGCTATCTGCGCAACTACCTCGTGCCGCGCAAGCTGGCCGAGCCGGCCACGGCGGGCTCGATCCAGGCGGCCGCCCAGCGCCGTGAACAGGCCGAGCGCGCCCAGCGCGAGGCCGAGGCGCGCGCGCAGGAGAGCGCCGCGACCCTGTCCCGCACCGTGCTCACGATCCCCCAGCAGGCCGGCGACGATGGTCGGCTGTTCGGATCGGTCACGCCGCAGGACATCGCCGACGCGATCCGGGACGCGCGCGGGCTGAAGGTCGACCGGCGGAAGATCCACCTCGAGGAGCCGATTCGCAACATCGGCACCTACATGGTCGTCGTCGAGGTCGTGGACGGGGTCACCGCCACGGTCAAGACGATGGTCGTCGCCGGCTAGCGCGACCGACCCCCACCACCCCGTGTGATCGACCGGACGCGGCAGCTTGACGCCGGGCGCGGGGCTGGATGTATAGTGCCCCCCGCTTAAGCGGGGCCTCAACTCAAGTGGGGGTACATCCAGATGTCGAAGCGGTTCACGGCGCTCTGCGCCGCGTTCGTTCCCGCCCTGGCCATCGCGGCCTGCGGCAGCAGCAGTTCCAGCACCAGCAGCTCCACGAGCGGTAGCGCCACGGGTTCGGCGGCCAGCGCTGCCGGGCTTCACCTCACGATCTCCGAGGCGGGCAAGGAGGCCAAGCTCTCCGGTCCGGCGACGACGGCAGGTGGGGTGGTGGCGGTCACGCTCCAGAACACCGGCAAGTCGCCGCACAACCTGCAGTTCGCGCAGGTGGTCGGCGACCACACGGTCGCCGAGGCGTACAAGCAGATCCAGGGCAACTCGACGAAGACGCCGGGATGGCTCCGTGCCGCCGGCGGAGTAAGCACGACGATGCCGGGTCAGAGCAACAGCGCGACGGTCGACCTGAGCGCCGGGAAGTACCTCGTCACCGAGACGCCCGGGCCCGGCGCGACGCTCGCTCCGGCGCAGACGAGCCTGACCGTCACCCCCGGGACCGGCGCCACGGCGCTGCCCTCGACGCCGGCCACGGTGACGGCAGCCACCGCGGGCACGGACAAGTACCGCTGGAAGCTCAGCGGTCTGCATGTCGGTCCGAACCGCCTGACGTTCAAGAGCGAGGGCGCCCAGGCGCTTCACGTCCTGATCGCGATCGCGATCAAGCCGGGGCAGAACCCGTCGCTGGCCGAGATCGAGAAGTCGTTCGCGTCGAACGGGCCGCCGAGCTTCGCCGACCTCCCGACGTACCGCACGACCGCGGTCCTCGATGGCGGCCGCTCGCAGGTGACGACGGTCGACCTCAAGCGGGGCACGTACGTGTTCTTCTGCCCGCTGACGGACCGCGACGGCGGCAAGCCGCACTTCGCCGAGGGTCTGCTCACGAAGTACACGGTCAACTAGGCGCCGAACCCCGGGCCACGCCCGGGACTCGAGATCACGGACGTGGTCGCGGCCGGCATCTCCGCCGGCCGCGACCGCCCCGTGAACCGCGCCCCAAGACAAGATGCTCCGCCGCAACTCGTACCGGCGACATCGGACCCGGGCCGCCGGCACTTGAGCTCTGGGCGGCGGCGTCCACGCCGCCGCCGGGCTCGCGCACGCGGTCGCGACTCCGCCGCCGCGGCCGCACACAACAATCCTGCTCGTTCCGGGAAGTGCGTGTGCGCTGCCGTCCGGTCCGCGCTTATGCTCGGAAAACGAGATGACCGCGGTCCAGAACATCGCCGTTCCGCCCCACAATCCCGAGGCCGAGAAGTCGGTCCTGGGGGCGATTCTGCTCGACGACCGCCACCTCAACGCGCTGCTCGTGGAGGAGCACCTACGGGCCGAGCACTTCTACGTGGAGCGCCACGGACTGGCCTACGCAGCGATGCTCGCGCTGTACGACGCCGACCGCAAGATCGACCACCTCACGGTGGCCGAGGAGCTGAACGGCACCGGCAAGCTCGACGCCGCCGGCGGGGCCGAGGCGATCGAGGAGCTCGCCGGCTGGGTGCCGGCCGCCGGCCACGCCCGGGACTACGGACGGATCGTCCGGGAGCTCGCCCAGCTGCGGGCGCTGCTCACCGCCTCCTACGAGATCCAGGCCAGCGTGCTCTCCCGGGAGATGCCGACCCAGGAACTCGTCGAGCGGGCCGAGCGGACGATGCTGGAGGTCGCGCACGACGAGCGCCAGCGGAAGATGCGCGGGATCGGGGACATCCTGATTGCCGAGACCGACAAGCTCCACAAGCTCTCGACGCTGAAGACGGCGCTCACGGGGACGCCGTCGGGGTTCAAGGACCTCGACGAGAAGACCGGCGGCTTCCAGCCCGGCAACCTGATCATCGTCGCCGCCCGTCCGTCGATGGGGAAGTCGGCGCTCGTGGCCAACATCGCCGAGAACGCCGTTCTGGAGGGGTATCCCACGGCCCTGTTCTCGCTCGAGATGTCCGAGTCCGAGCTCGCTCAGCGGTTCGTCGCCTCGCAGGCGAAGATCAAGGGCGAGGAGCTCCGCCGGGGCAAGGTGGCCGAGCACCGGTGGCCGAGGATCCTCGAGGCCTGCGGGCGGCTGTCGGCGGCGCAGATGTTCGTCGACGACTCGAGCGACACCGGCGTGCTGGAGATCCGGGCCAAGGCCCGCCGGCTGCACAACCAGGTCGACGGTGGGCTGAAGCTGATCATCATCGACTACCTCCAGCTCATGCGCCACGAGGGCCGGGTGGACAACCGGGTCGAGCAGGTGAGCCAGATCTCCCGCGGACTGAAGGGGCTCGCGCGCGAGCTGAACGTTCCGGTGATCGCCCTCTCGCAGCTCAGCCGTGGCGTCGAGCAGCGGGGCGGCGACAAGCGTCCGGTGCTGTCCGACCTCCGCGATTCCGGCGCGATCGAGCAGGACGCCGACCTCGTGATGTTCATCTACCGCGACGAGTACTACGAGAAGGACTCCGAGCGCCCCGGCGAGGCCGACATCATCATCGCCAAGCACCGCAACGGGCCGATCGGCAACGTCGTGCTCACCTTCCAGAAGGACTATCCGAAGTTCATGAACTTCGCCAGCGAGCGGTTCGCGGCATGACGGGCGCGCGCTGATGGAGGCCGCTCGGACGATCCGCCCACCGGCGGCCTGCCCGTACGACCTGTGCGACGGTTCGGGTCTGATCGAGGACAACGAGACGAACACCGCGTACCCGTGCCGGTGCCGACCCGCCCGGATCGCGCAGAATCACGCCAGGAGCCTGTCCGCGGTCATCCCGCGGCGCTACCGGGGGGTGTCGTTCGAGCGCGCGCCGGTGACCGAGATCGAGCCGAGGGTGATCGTCGAGGAGACGCGGAAGTTCGTCACCCGGATCGACGAGCGGCTCGACGCGGGGGACGGTCTGTGGTTCTCCGGCCCGACCGGGACGGGCAAGACGACGCTGGCGATGATCGTGGCCGGAGCCGCGCTGAAGGCCGGCCGCTCGGTGGCGATCTACTCTCTCCCGCGGCTGCTCAACGAGATCCGCGACACGCACCGGGCCGAGCGCTCGCACATCGACCTGCTTGACCGGCTCACGACCGTCGACCTGCTCCACATCGACGACGTCGGCGCCGAGCGGACGACCGACTGGGTGCTGGAGGAGCTGTACTCGATCGTCAACGCGCGCTATGAGGACGAGCGCTCGATCGTGATCACGACGAACCTCGACTACGACCAGCTCGGCGAGCAGATCTCCGAGCGGACCGTCTCGCGGCTGGTCGAGATGTGCCGCCAGCTTCCGCTCGACGGGCCCGACCGGCGCGTCGAGCTGCGCCCCGCGTAGCGTCGGCGGCCCGCCCACGGGGACGGGCCGCACGAGCCGCGCTACTCCTTCGGGTTGACGACGTCCTTGACGGCGTCGGCGGCGTCGCCGACCTTGTCCTTGATCGCGCCGGTCGCCTTGTCGACGCGGCCTTCGTTCTTCAGGCTCTCGTCGTCGGTGATATCACCGGCTGCCTTCTTCACGCGTCCCTTGGTGTCATCAAACGTTCCGTCGTCCATGTGGATCTCCTTCGCTTCGATCAGACTGACCACCTTGAGCTACCCGAGCACCCGCTCGGCAAACGAATCGGTGACCGCAGGCTGACAGCGTTCTGACGGCGGCGGAGGCGCGCGTCAGGGCGACTCGGAGCGCTCGCGCTCGGCGAGCTTCTCCTCCAGGTAGCCGGCCTTCTCGGCCCGGCGACGGTGCGCGGCGGCCTCGGGGTCGTCGAGCGACTCGCGCTCGAGGCGCTGCTCGGCATCCGCCCGGTCCTGCTGCTGCTCCCGCAGCTCGGTGGCCTCGGGATCCTCACTCACGGTCGGGAGACTACTCCGGCCCCCGGCCACGTCACGGCCGCGGTCGTCGCGAGCCCTACACTCACGCTCGGATGCCGGGACTCGTGATAGTCGGCGCCCAATGGGGCGACGAGGGCAAGGGAAAGATCACCGACCTGCTTGCCGAGCGGGCCGACGCCGTCGTGCGCTTCCAGGGCGGCAACAACGCCGGCCACACGATCGTCCGCGACGGCAAGACATGGAAGCTCCACCTGATGCCCTCGGGAATCCTCCACCCGGGCAAGCTGTGCGTGATCGGCAACGGCGTGGTGATCGACCCGAAGGTCCTCACCGATGAGCTCGACGAGCTCCGCCGGCGCGGCGTGGACATCGGTGGCCTGCGGATCTCGGCCAACGCCCACCTGATCATGCCCTACCACCTGATGCTCGATCACGCCGGCGAGGCCCGGCTCGGCAACCTCCAGATCGGGACGACCCGGCGGGGGATCGGGCCCTGCTACGCGGACAAGGCGGCGCGGCTCGGAATCCGGGTCCAGGACCTGCTCGACGAGAAGATCCTCAAGAAGAAGATCATCGCCGCGCTCGAGCCGAAGCGACTGTCGCTGCGGCCGTTCGCTAAGGACCCGAAGCTCGACCTCCAGGCGATGACCGACGAGTACCTCACCTACGGCCACCGGCTCGAGCGCCACATCGCCGACACCAGCCGGCTCGTGCTCGACTGCCTCGATGCCGGGCGGCTGGTCGTGTTCGAGGGCGCTCAGGGCGCGTTGCTCGACATCGACCACGGGACGTATCCGTTCGTCACCTCGTCGAACCCGGTGGCCGGTGCGGCGTGCATCGGCGCCGGCGTCGGACCGAAGCACATCGACGAGGTGTGGGGAGTGACCAAGGCCTACGGCACGCGCGTCGGGGCGGGTCCGTTCCCGACCGAGCTCGAGGGGCCGCAGGCCGACGATCTGCGTGAGCGCGGCGGCGAGTACGGCACGACGACCGGCCGTGCCCGCCGCGTCGGCTGGCTCGACCTCGTCGCGCTGCGCTACGCCGCGCGGATCAACTCGCTCACGGCACTCGCCGTCACGAAGCTCGACGTGCTGAGCGGCATGGACCCGATCCGGGTGTGCACGAGCTATCGCGGCTCCGAGGACGCCCAGTTCGACTACTTCCCGTACCACCAGTCGGTCCTCCACCACGCCTCGGGCGAGTATGTGGAGCTGCCCGGGTGGACCGAGGACCTCAGCCAGTGCCGGCGTCTCGAGGAGCTGCCGGCCGCAGCCCGCGACTACCTCACGTTCGTCTCGGACTTCGTGCGTGTGCCGATCGCGCTGGTCGGCGTCGGGCCCGGCGGGGACGAGATCATCTGGACCGGCGAGGGCGCCGACCTCGCCGAGGCCGGAGCCGGCGAGCCGGCCGGCGCCTGAGCCGCGGCGTTCGTCAGCCCGCGGTGGCGAGCTCGGTGGCGATCCGCTCGCGCACGGCGCGGCGTGCCGCGTCGGTGATCGGGAACTCGCCGGTGTATCGGATGTCGTCGACGGCGGAGATCGTCTGCACCTCGCGGATCGTCGAGGCGAGGAACGCCTCGTCGGCGGCGGCGAGATCGTCGAGCGTGCAGACCGCCTCGCGGGCGCCCACCAGCTCGATCACCAGCCGCCGCGTGATCGAGGCGAGGATGTGGTCGTCCAGCGGCGGGGTCAGCAGCTCGCCGTCGCGGACCCAGAACAGCGAGCTCGTCGGGGCCTCGAGCACCCGGCCGTGCGGCGTGACGAGCAGCGCCTCGTCGTAGCCCTGCTCGCGAGCCAGCCGGCTGGCCAGCATGTTGGCGGCGTAGGACAGCGACTTCACGCCGTCGAGGATGCGGGTCGGCGAGTAGGTGACCGTCCCGCACCGCACGCTGTCCGCGGTCTCGGGCAGCCGTTCGGTCATCAGGACGCGCCGTCCGCCGCGCGTCAGCATGATGCGCAGCCCCTCGTGGTCGGGACCGGCGCCGGCCTGCGCGAGCAGCCGGTTGGCCTCGCTGCGGACCGCCTCGAGATCGATCGGAAGGCGGAGATTGTCGGCCGAGCGCTCGAGTCGGGCGAGGTGCTCCTCGAACGCGAACGGGATCCCGTCGTAGACCCGGATCACCTCGAACACACCGTCGCCGCGGATCAGGCCGTCGTCGGTGACCGGGAGCATCGCCTCTCCGGCGGGCATGATCTCCCCATCGAGACTGGCGAGCGATGCGAGGCTCATCGGCCGACGGCTCCGAGCCGGCCATCGCCGCCGGCGGGAACTCCCGCGGCCCACACCTCGGCCAACCGCACGATCACCGCCGCCGCAGCGGCCATGTCCTGGAGCGAGGCCCATTCGCGGACCGAGTGATATTCGTGGCCGCCGGTGAAGATGTTCGGGGTCGGCAGCCCACGGGCCGACAGGATCGAGCCGTCGGTGCCGCCGCGGATCGGGGTGCGAACCGGCACGATGCCCTCGGCGCGGATCGCCTGCTCGGCAGCGCCCACGACCTCCGGGACGCCGGCGAGGTGGTTGCGCATGTTGCGGTACTGCTCGTGGACCTCGACCGAGACCCGCGCCCGGGGCTCCGCCCCGACGACCCGCTCGGCCGTCGCGCGCAGGAGCTCGACGTGCTGGTCGAGCAGCGCATCGTCGAAGTCGCGCACGATCGCCCGTAGGGTGGCGCGACCGGCGTCGCCGGCGAGTTCGTAGACGTGGATGAACCCCTCGCGGCCGGAGGTCCGTTCCGGGGTCAGCTCGGGCGGCAGCGCGTCGACGATCTGCGCGAGCAGGCGGGTGGCGTTGACCATCTTTCCCGTCGCCTGCCCCGGGTGGACCTCGATCCCCTCGACCGTGACATCGGCCGCGAGGGCACTGAACGTCTCGTCCTGGAGCTCGCCGATCTCGGACCCGTCGATCGTGTAGGCGCAACGCGCTCCGAACGCCGCGAGGTCGAAGCCGTAGGCCCCCTCCCCGATCTCCTCGTCGACGGTGAAGGCGACACGGAGGTTCGGTCGGGGCAGCTCGGGGTGGGCCATGAGGTGGCGTGCGGCGGCCATGATGGTCGCCACACCGGCCTTGTCGTCGGCGCCGAGCAGCGTGTCTCCGCTCGAGGTCACGAGGTCGTGGCCCACCTTGCCACGCAGTTCGGGCATCGCCGCCGGATCAAGGCGGGTGCCGCCCTTCGGGAGCACGAGGACACCGCCGTCGTAGCCCTCGTGGATGATCGGATCGACGCCGGCGCCCGGGGCGTCCGGGCTGGTGTCGACGTGGGCGATGAGCCCGACGACCGGAGCGTCGCCGGCAGCGCCCGGGATCGTCGCCGTGACGTACCCGCGCTCGTCCTGGACGGCGTCGTCACATCCGAGCTCAGCGAGCTCATCGCGGAGAATCGCCCCGAGTGTGAGCTGACCCTCGCTGCTGGGGGCGCCGCGGTGCTCGCGACGGGCGGTCGTGTCAACCCGCACATAGCGCAGGAAGCGCTCCGCCAGGTCGTCGACGAGCCCGGCGGCGAGCTCGGAGGTGAAGCGCTCCTCGGACATCGGACGTGAGCTTAGAGACTGCCGATCGGACGTTTGATGGGTTTCTGGCAGTACGAACGCACGTTTGCAGGCCGAGGGGTCGGGTAGGGCTGTATCAGGGGAAGAGGGGCCGCTGGAACTGCAACCACGACGTAGAGGAGAGTCCCAATGGCTCCGCAGACGAAGACCCAACGCCAGGCCGCCGGAAACAAGGCCGCCGCCACCCGCAAGCGCAACGCCGCGCGGAGCAGTGCATCGGCGAGCCGTACGTCGGCCCGCACGACCACCCGCCAGGCCAAGCAGACCACCCGCAGCGCCCAGCGGACGACGCGTCAGGCGACGCGGTCGGCCGGCCGGCGCTTCGAGCAGGCTGCGGCCCGCATCGACGCCGTCGGCCGTCAGGCCGAGCGCGTGATGCTGATCCAGGTCGGCGCCGCTGTCGAGCTGCGCGACCGGGTGTCGAAGGCCGCCCAGACGCTCACCAGCGTGCAGAGCGTGAGCAAGGAGCTCAACCGGTACGAGCGGCGTGGTCAGCAGGTGCTGAACCGCAGTGAGCGCTCGCTGCGCCGGACCCGCAACGGCGTCCAGCGTGATGCGCGCGCCGCCCGCCGGGACCTCGAGAAGCGGGCGAAGGACGTCCGTGCCGAGGCCGAGGGCGTCGCCGAGCGGATCAAGCAGCTCGCCTGAGCCGCGACGCGCGCGCACGATCGACGGCCCCGCCGAGAGGTGGGGCCGTTGCCGTGCCGGGGATCAAGTCGCACGCCGGTGGGTAGAGATACCGCGCGATGTCCGTCACCCGCCTCCGTCCCCGCCTGCGCCGCTCGGACTGCTCACGGCCCGGGATCACCCGTGTCCGTCGCGGCCGCGGGTTCTCCTACCTCGACGCCTCCGGAGAGCCGATCCGCGACGAGGAGACCGTCGAACGGCTTCGCGGGCTGGCGATTCCACCGGCCTGGCGGGAGGTGTGGATCTGCGCCGACGCCTGGGGCCATCTCCAGGCGACGGGGATCGACGATGCCGGGCGCAAGCAGTACCTCTACCACCCGCGCTGGCGCGAGCGCCGCGACCAGGAGAAGTTCGAGCGGATGGAGGAGTTCGGCCGCGCGCTGCCGAGGATGCGCCGTGCCATCGCCCGGGCGCTGCGCGCCGGTGAGCCGACCCACGATGCGGTCCTGGCATGTGCCGTCCGACTGCTCGACGTCGGCCTGTTCCGGATCGGCTCCGAGCAGTACGCCGACGAGGATCACGGCATCGGCCTGGCCACCGTTCGCCGCGACCACGTCCGCGTGGAGGGCGACTCGATCGTGTTCGACTATCCGGCCAAGGGGGGCGTCCGCCGGGTCCATGCGATCACCGATCCGGTCAGCCGCGACCTCGTCGAGGCGCTCCGGCGACGGCGGAGCGGGCCCGATGAGCTGCTGGCCTACCGGTCCGGCCGGGGATGGTGCGGGATCCGCTCCGACGACGTCAACGACTACCTGAAGCGCGTCGCCGGCGAAGACTTCTCGGCCAAGGACTTCCGGACCTGGAACGCCACCGTGCTCGCCGCCGTGTCGCTCGGGGCGGGCGCCCCCGACGTCACCTCGCAGGCTGCGCGCAAGCGAGCGATCAACGCCGCGGTCCGCGGGGTGAGCGAGATTCTCGGCAACACGCCGGCGGTCGCCCGGCGCTCCTACATCGATCCGCGCGTGTTCGACCGGTACCTCTCCGGGTGGACGATCGCGGCCGCACTCCAGCGTCTCGGCGAGATCGATCCGGCCAAGGACCGAGACCGGGCCCGGCTCGAGGAGGCGGTGCTCGACCTGCTCGACGAGCGGATCCGCGCGGACACCCTGCACCACGCAGAGGCCGCATAAAAGGCCTGCTCACGGGGGGCTCCGCGCCGCCGGCGCGCCCCGAGCCGGCTCGACGCCTGTTCGATTCCCGCACGGCCTATGCTAGAAATCCCGTGACGGCAATTAACGCGAGGGGGGTCGGTTTGGAGGAGACGTCGAAGACTCCCGCACCGATCTCCGGCGCGGACTCGGCCGACCTCTTCCGGCGCTGGCGGAGCGAGCAGGACCGCGACGCTCGCAACCAGTTGATCGAGCGCCACCTCCCGCTGGCCCGCAAGCTCGCGCGCCGCTACGCCTCCTCGGCGGACTCCCACGAGGACCTCACCCAGGTGGCGAGCCTCGGCCTCGTCAAGGCGGTCGAGCGGTTCGACCCGGATCGCGGCTTCGCCTTCACCTCGTTCGCCGTCCCGACGATCGTCGGCGAGCTCAAGCGGTACTTCCGCGATGCCGGATGGGCGCTGCACGTGGACCGCAGCGCGCAGGAGCGAGCGCGCCGCGTAATGGAGGCCCAGAAGCGGGTGAGCGCCAAGCATGGCCGCCCGCCGACCGTCGTGGAGATCGCCCAGTACCTCGAGTGCTCCGAGGAGGACGTGCTCGAGGGCCTGCAGACGGCCGAGGCCCATGCCGCTCTCTCACTCGACGCCCCGGTCGGCGACGGCGACGAGGCGACGACGCGGCTCGAGTCGCTCGGCTCGCACGACGCTCGGCTCGGCCGGATCGACGACGAAGTGACGGTGTTCTCCGCCGCGCGCCATCTCCCCCGCCGAGAGCGCGAGATCCTGTACCTCCGCTTCAGCGAACACCTCACGCAGAGCGAGATCGCCGAGCGGATCGGCGTCTCGCAGATGCAGGTCTCCCGCCTCCTGCGCCGGTCGCTCGCGCGGCTGCACGAGCTCACGAGCGAGCGTGGCCCGGCGGCGGGTGGCCAGGCCTCGGCCACCCCCGCCTGACGACGTTCAGGCCAACGCGGTTCTCAGCGTCCGTACCACCGGCGGCGTCCGCCGCTGACGCCGGACCCCACGCCACCGATGAAGAAGCCGAGCACCCACAGCACGAGCGCGACGACGAGCACGATCCACAGGAAATGAGCCGCGAACCCCAAGCCGCCGAGCAGCGCGAGGATGAGCAGCAGAACGATCAGAGCAACCAACTTTTCAGCCTTCCTTCCGTTTCGGATATCGGGCCTCCCGGTGGGGAGCTACCCACTCCGCGAACCCTCTACGCGATAGGCTGCGCCCCCGGTGATGTCTCCGTTCAGCGTCGAGGTCTCGACGGTTGGCGCGGCTCAACTCGTGACGTGCAGGGGTGCGCTTGACCTGGCCACCAGCCCTGCGCTGGAGGAGGAGCTCCAGCGCGTGCCGCTCGAGCCACAGGAACTTCTGCTCGTCGACCTGCGCGAGGTCGACTTCATGGACTCCACCGGGATCGGGACGTTGCTCACCGCGTATACGCGGGCCCGCGAGGCCGACGCGCGCTTTGCGCTCGTCCAGGGTCCCGAGCAGGTTCGGCGCGTTCTCGAGCTGAGCGGCGCCGGCGGCCGGTTCGCGATCGTCGAGACGCCCGAGCAGGCGATCGAGCAGCCCTGAGCGCCCGCTCAGGCTGACTCGCGCCGGTCGACGAGCACAACGCGGAGTTCCTCGGTGTCCTCCGGGCCCTCCTCGGTGGCGAACGAGTCGGTGAGCGACACCAGCGGTGACGGGCGCGCGCCCGTCGCGTCGAGCTCTCGGATCCGCTCGGTGCAGCCGCGCGCGAGCGGCCCGACCCGGAGCTCCAGCCGGCGGTCACGACCGATGAGGTCGAACGAGACGCGGTCCCCGGCGCCGTCGGAATCAAGCAGCGCGCCGATCGCGTCGGTGACGAGGTACACGTCGGAGAAGCGGTCGAGCGAGAAGCGGGCGCCGGCGGCGAGCGCCCGCGCCAGACGTCCGAGCACCGGCGGGAGCAGCGTGATCGGGGAGATCGACCCGACGACATCGCCGCCCTCCGGAGGCTCGCCGCCGAGGATGGCGGCGGGCGTTCCGGGCTCGAGCAGCGAGATGCCGTCCCGCTCGGTCGCGAACGTCATCCTCACCTCGGTCCCGCCGCCCGCCGGCCGCTCGAACTGGGCTTCGGAGGCGAGAGCTCGGATCACGGGGATCCCGACCCCGCCGATCGCATCCGGACCGACGCCACCGGAGTCGACGGCCCGGATGTCGAGCCCGATGCCGCGGTCGCGGACGACCGCGGTGACGGCGTCCTCGGTCAGGAACAGCTCGAAGCCGAGCATTCCGCGCTCACCGGGGTACGCATGCATGACGACGTTGTTGCAGGCCTCGCTGATCGAGGTCTTCATGTCGTCGAGCAGCTCGGCATCGATCTCGAGCCGCTCCGCGAGCGCGCTCAGCGCAGCCCGGACGAGCGTCACCGCGTGCGGCCGGTTGTCAAGCCGCAGCGCCATCGCGGGGAACACGATGTCGGAGGTGGAGGCGACCTCAGCGGTCATGCCCCTCCGATGGTCGAAATCGGGAATCGGACCCGGGTGCCGGAGTCGGCGGACGGGGACGCGTTCTACATATCGACCAGAGCGTCAGCCTGGGTGAGCTCACGCAACTGGTCAAGGGCTCGTCTCAGGATTCGGGAGACCTGCATCTGGGACACCCCGATCATCTCCGCGATTTGGCTCTGGGTCAAGTCCTCGACGAAGCGGAGCAGCAGCACCCGGCGCTCGCGCGCCCCGAGGTGGCGGGCGGCATCGGCGATCGTGACCTTCGCGTCGACGATCTCGAAGCGCTCATCGACCTGACCGAAGGCATCGGCCAGGGTCCCGGACTCCTCCTCGCCATCCTCCCGCGGGGAGTCGAGCGAGGCGGTGTGGTGGGCGCCGGCGGTCTCGAGGGCTTCGAGCACCTGCTCGACGGGCAACTCGAGGTACTGCGCGAGGTCCTGCACGCTCGGCGGCCGACCGGTTCGGGACATCAGCTGCTGGCGGCCGTCCTCGACCTTCAGCGCGAGCTCCTGGGCGCCGCGGGGGACGTGGACCGACCAGCCGAGGTCACGGAAGTAGCGTTTGAGCTCACCGAGGATGGTCGGCACGGCGAACGACGAGAACGCGGTTCCCCGGTCGGTGTCATAGCGATCGATCGCCTTGACCAGGCCGAGACTGGCCACCTGGAGCAGATCGTCGAACGGCTCGTGGGCGCCGCTGTAGCGGCGGGCGAGCTTGCGGGCGAGAGGCAGGAAACGCGCGACCAACTCCTCGCGGGCACGCTGATCGCCGTGCTGCTGCCAACGCACGAACAGCGCGGTCGAATCGGTCCGCTCGCCGACACCGGGCACCTTTGTCATTGACTCGCTGCTCACCGCTGTGGCCATGTCTGCATCTCCTTCACGTCAAGATCGTGGCCCTACTGGGACACGTTCGTCAGCATTGCCATGAGCGCCGGTTCTCAAACCGATTCCGGGATGGACACTCGTCGGTGGAGCGCTCATACTCGCCCGCTCGTGGGACGTCGAGTGCACAGACCGGTCGCGGTGGGCGCGCTCTCGCTCCTGCTGTGGCTCGCGGCAGCTGGATGTGGCGGCCAGACGACGAGGACCGTGACCGTGTCATCCGGGACGGCAACGGCCGGGCCGCTGCCCGCGGCGGGCACGATTCCGCCCGCCCCGGGGACCGCCGGCGGCCGCACGCGCGCGACTGGCACGCTGACGATGGCCGGGATCGGGACGCTGAGCTACAGCTGCCGCGGCACCCCGCCGGAGCTGACCGGGACGCTGGCCGGCCGGATCGCCGCCACCGAGACCGTCCACGTCCAGGACGGCGGTCTGGTCCACATCCGCAGCGGGCAGCTGCAGCCCCCGGCCGCGCTGACGGTGCGCACGCGGGGCGCGGTGATGCTCTGGCACATCGTCCAGGGCACCGAGGCGAGCACCACCGACATCGTGCTGCGGCTGACGTTCACTCCGGGCTGCACGGAGATGCGGTGGACGAGCCTCGTGCTCACGATCGACCACACCGGCAACTGGCACCCGCCGTCGCCGTGGTTGTGAGCCGCTAAGCCGCGCGGTCGAGCGCGACCCAGCCCTGCTGGAGCACGTCGGCACCAGTGACGACGGTGAACAGCGAGGCGACTGCACGGGCCAGGCGTGGCTCCCACACGAACAGCGCGATCAGGCCGGTGGCGATCCACTGGCCGATGCAGTACGGGCATGTGAGCAACTCGCCGATCGCGCGGTGGAGCCCACCGCCGCGAGCCCGCTCGTTCACCTCGGCGGGGCCGGCGTCCTCCTGATACTCCGTGAACGGCGCGCGCACGGCGGCGGTCACCTTGTCCTTGGTGATCAGGCGACTGAGCTTGAACGTGGCCACGCTCATCATCGCCAGATCCGCGGGCGGGATCCGCTCGGGGAGGCGCCGACGGGAGCGCAGGATCCCCATACCGAGCAGCGCCACGAGGCCGTTGAAGACGACGAGCAGCACGGCGTACCCGTTGAGCGGCTTCGGCTCGGTGGGCGAGTAGCGCTGGGAATCCATCGGCGACTGCTACCCGGTGGCCGGCGTTCGACACACTCCTGGCCCGGGAGTGCGCCCCGGTGCGGAGAACTACGCGGCGCGGAGCACCGGCTCGGGCTCGGCCGGCCCGCAGGCCCGAATGTCGGCGACGAGCTGGTCGGCCGTCGCACGCTCCCAGCGCCCACTGTCGACGAGCGATCCGCGCAGCGACTCGATGTCGTCGACGGCGGCGAGGGCCTCCTCGCCGTCGACCTGTGCGCTGAAGATGAGGTTGTCCGCGGCCGCACGGATCCGCTCCTGCTCCGGAGCGAGCAGCTTGGTCGGGCCGAGGTCGGCCAGCGTCCGCAGGACGCGGCGGTAGGCGTCTGATCGCTGTGGGCTCATCGCCAGCCTCCGATGTCGTTGGAACCGTCGCTCATCATGTTCGTCGTGAGTGCCTGATTCGCCATTCGCCAAACGGCTAAACATGATCCACCGATGTTGTCCGTGAGGCTCGGTGTCTCATCAGCATGATCGGCGCGCCGGTCGCCTCGCTGAAGCCCCCGCCGATGATCGCCCGCTCGGTGGGCGGGCTCAGACCTCGATGGCGGCCAGCTGGGCCCCGTCGTGCTGCCACTCGGGCTGGGAGCCGAGCAGCACGTAGCGGCGGTCGTCGTCGCGGGCGATCAGGCCGCGCTCGGTGAGCGTGCGGACCGCGGTCGTCGTCGTCGGCCGGCGTGCACCGATCAGGTCGGCGAGCGTGTCCTGGGTGAGCCGGAACGGGATCACGGTGCCGCGCGGGGTGACCCGGCCCCACAGGGCGGCGACGTGCCACAGGGTGGCGAGCAGTCGATCCTCCACCCGCAGGAAGTGCTGCACGGCCATCAGGTAGGCCAGCGAGCGCATCCGCCGGAGCATCCGCCCCGAGACGGCCGCCGAGAGCTCGGGCCAGCGACCGATCAGGGCGGTCGCCCGGGTGTCGATGAATCCCACGCGGACGGGTTCGAGCACCCGCCAATCGGTGAGCGGCGGCACGACGCTCGGGATCACATCGCGCTCCCAGGGACGGATGATGTCCGTCGGCCCGACGAGCTCGGCCGAGGCAACCGTCCCGAGACGGAGCGTGCGCACCATCAGCCCGCTGAGCAGCAGCAATCCGGTCGATCCGTGATCGATGTCGGGGGGCATCCAGGGCCCCTTACGGACCTCGTAGACACGCAGGCGGATCATTTCCGCCGCATCCCGCCGAGCCTCGGGGCTCATCCGCTCGCCGAGGTCCGGGTCGGCCTCGAGCATCTGTACGACGCCTGGTCCCATCGTGCATTTCGGCTACCCGTTCACCGGGCATAGATGCATCGCTCGGCCGTTCGCCACCCCTGCCCAGGCCGATCCCGGGTGTCTGCGGGAGCATCAAAGTCCCCGCACACCGCGGGTTCTCGTAGGATCGGGCGCGTGGCGCTCGGCACCCATGGCCGGTGGCCCCTGATCGGCGCTGCGGCGACGCTGGCGATGTCGGCGGCGCTCGTCCCGGCGTTCAAGCCGCGCCTGCGCCGGCACTGAGCTCACGACCCTCCCAGCCCCGGCGGAGCATCTCGAGCAGCAGCTCGGCCGGCTGAGCGCCGGTCACGCCCACCCTGCGGTCGACGATGAACGTCGGGACCGCGGCGATGCCGAGCTCGGTCGCCGTCTGCTCGTCGCCGCGGACCCGGTCCGCGAAACGGTCCCCGGCGAGTACGTCGTCGAGCTCCGGGGCCGGAAGGCCGACCTCAAGGCCGAGCTCACGGAGGGTGTCCGCGTCGCTCAGCAGCCGACCCTCGGCGAAGTAGGCGTGCATCAGGCGCTCCTTGACCGCGTCCTGGCGGCCGTGCTCGGCGGCGAGCTGGACGACGCGATGTCCGTCGAAGGTGTTTGCGCTGCGGGTGTCCTGAAGCCGGAAGTGCAGACCCTCGGCCGCCGCCGTGGCTGTGAGCGAAGCCTGGGCCTCCCGGGCCTGCTCGACGGACATCCGGTACTTCCGGGCCAGCAGCTCGGCGAGCTCGCCGGGCCGCTCAGGCGGGGCGCCGGGATCGAGCTCGAAGCTCCGCCAGCGCATGGTCAGCTCGCCGGAATGGGGGAAGGCGGCGAGCGCGGCCTCGATCCGGCGCTTGCCGATGTAGCACCACGGGCAGGCGATGTCCGACCAGATCTCGAGTTCCATGCGGGCCCTCCTCGGCCTTCGGGGGCGACGCCGATCCTAGTCGCCGAGCGCCAGCCCCATCACGACTGCGGAGCGGAGCGAACCGTCGCGTCGGCGGTAGTGATCGCGTCTGAACCCCTCGATCGCGAACCCGTGGGCGGCGTAGAGGGCGATCGCGCGGCCGTTGTCGGGCCACACCTCGAGCTCCAGCTTGTGCGCGGAGCGCTTCCGCGCATCCTCGATCACCGCCTCCGTCAGCGCCCGCCCGCCGCCGCGACCGCGGCCCTCGGGCAGGATCACGATCCCGAACGAGAGCACCCCGGCGGCTGCCGAGTCGGCGGCCGACGCGCCCCCGATGATCTCGCCCTCGCGTTCCAGCACGAACGAGCTCGACGTCCCGTCCTCGATCGAGCCGGCGATGCGCTCGCTCCGTGCGGCGACGTCGACCGGCGGCTCGGCCCCGAGCGAGCCCTCGACGGCGACCGTCGCGACGATCTCGGCGATGCGGCGGGCATCCTGGGGGGTCGAGCGGCGGACGGTGAGCGGAGCGGATGACGACCAGGCAGCGTCGAACGCGGCCGGGTCGAGCGGCAGCAGCCAGCACGCGGCGATCCGCCTGTCCCGCACCCGGTAGAGGCCGACGGTCGACCATCGCCGCTCCACGCCGCCCACCGTCGCCGACCCGTCGGTGAGTGCGGCGACGTGCTCGCCGCCGCCGGTGAGCAGCGGACCGGGATAGAGCCGGAGCGTGTCGCCGGCCAGAGCCCGTCGACGGCGGAAGTACGCCAGCACCGTGTCGACACCGCGGTAGGACCCGGCGATCGCGTTCTTCCCGGCGACGGTCCAGGTCACGTCGGGCGTGAGCAGGGCGCGCACCGCGTCGTCCGGGCCGCCGGAGTACATCGCGTTCTGCGCCCGATGAAGTTCTCCGAGCAGGTTCTCCGCCGCGTCGTGGTCCATGTCGGGCATCTTCCCGGAAGCGGAGCAGGGTGTATAAGTGACCGGTGACCGGGACCGACGCGCGACCCGTCCTCTGGCAGCTCGAGGTCTCGCACTACAACGAAAAGGTTCGCTGGGCGCTTGATTACAAGCGGATCCCGCACGTCCGCCGGGCGCTGCTCCCCGGACTGCACACGGCGGTGGCCCAGCACCTCACCGGCGGTGAGTGCGACACGACTCCGGTCCTCACGATCGACGGCCGCTCGGTCGGAGACTCGACCGCGATCATCGCGGAGCTCGAGCGCCGCTGGCCGGAGCCCGCGTTGTACCCCGCCGATCCCGAGGAGCGACGGCGGGCCCTGGACCTGGAGGAGTTCTTCGATGAGGAGCTCGGACCGCACATCCGTCGTGCGACCTATCACGAGCTGCTGCGTAACCCGGAGATCGTGCGCCCGCTGTTCGCCCACAACCAGCCACTGCCGACCCGCGCCCTGCTCCGGATGACGTTTCCCGGAATGCGGATGGCGATGCGGCGTGTATTCGTGATCACGCCCGAGGCCGCCGGGGCGAGCCGCGCGAAGATGGTCGCGGCGATGGATCGGCTCGAGCAGGAACTCGGCGGCAACGAGTTCCTCGTCGGCGACCGCTTCTCGGTCGCCGACCTCACCGCCGCCGCCCTCTTCTACCCCGTCGTGCTTCCGGCCGAGTTTCCCTACCCGACTCCGTCCGAGGTTCCACCCGAGGCCGCGGCGTTCCTCGGGCCGCTCGCCGCGCGGCCCGGAGGCCAGTGGGTGAGCCGGATGTACACGCGCTATCGCGCGGTGGCGGCCGACCCGCCGGTCGCGTCCGGCATCGCCTGACCGGCGATCGGCGGTACGACGCCGGCCGGGTGCTCGGCGGCAAGTCGCTCGGCCCGGTCACGGATGCCGTGGAGCATCTTGTGCTCCATCACGAGCGAGGCGGGTTCCGCCGGGCCCATGCCGATTCTGGCGAGGGCGGTGGGGAGACGGAAGCGGTTGCGGCTGACCAGGCGCGTGGTGCCATCACGCTCGGTGAGGATGAACGCCCAGACCCACTTGCCGTCGTCGGAGCGCCACACCAGGACCCGGTCCGGCTCGAGCCGCTCCAGCCGCATCCGGTTCGACCCGAAGGCGATCGTGTCGCCCGGCGCCGGATCCTGGAACTCGGGCAGGATCCGGTTGACGCTGTGCATGTCGAGCCCGAGCAGGTTCTCGATCCAGTCGTAGGTGTACGCACCCCCGCGTGGGGTGGGGCCCATCTGGACCAGCCACGGCCACACAGCCGAGGCCGGGGCGTCGATCGCGATCGCCCGCGTTGAGACGCCGTCGGCGTCCGGGAGCAGCTCGTCGCCGGGCCACTGCGCCGCCCCCTCGGCCGCGGACACGCCCCAGTTGAGGACGTGCCCGCGCACCACTACCCGATACACGCCGAGAGCGAGGAGCGTGGTGAGCAGGGAACGGGTGACGGGCATGCCCGTGATCCTGTCCCCCGCTCTGCCCCGGACCATCAGGGAGTGACCGCAGCGACGGCGGGATGACCCGCAGGCGCTCCGACGCCTCAGTTCGCTGCGGCGGAGGCGACGCGGAAGTAGTGGCCGGCGCCGAGATCGGCGATCAGGCCCGGCCATGTCGGCTCCCACCCGAGCAACTCGCGGGTGAGGGCGCTCGACGCCGGGCTGTCGTGCGACACGAACCCGGCCAGCCACGCGAAGTGCCCTGGGGCCTCCTCCGGGGTGAGCGAGCGAACCGGGACACCGAGATGGCTCCCGATGACCTCGGCGATCTCGCGCATCGGGACGCCCTCGTCGGCGACCGCGTGGAGCGCCGAGCCGGCCGGTGCCGACTCGATCCCGAGGCAGATCAGCCGCGCGGCGTCGAACCGGTGCACGGCGGGCCAGCGGGCGGAGCCGTCACCGACGTATGCCGACACGCCCGCCTGGCGAGCGGCGTCGATGATCCGCGGGACGAAGCCGTGATCGCCCTCTCCATGGACCGTCGGCGACAGGCGGACGATCGACGTGCGGATGCCCCTTGCGGCGAGAGCGAGGGTGAACTGGGCGTTGGCCAGGCGCTGCTCCGCGCCGCCGAACGCCGCCGGAGACTCGACCGGGGCGATGCCGTCGCGCTCGGTGAGCAGGCGTCCGGGGGTGATCCCCAGCGTGCCGGAGGCGATCATCAGCGGACGGCCGGAGCCGGCGAGGGCATCGGCGAACGTCTCGATCGCGCGGCGGTCGGCAGCAACCGCGGTCTCGAATCCTCCCGAGAAGGCCGTGTCGTGCATGAACGCGAGGTGGATGACGGCATCGGCGTCCGACGCGGCCCGGCCGAGCGTGTCGAGGTCGTCGATCCCGCCGTGCTCGACCGCCACCCCGGCGGCGGCGAGGGCCTGGGCGGACTGATCCGAGCGGGCCAGCCCGACGACGTCGTGGCCGGCCTCGAGCAGTTCGGGGACGACGGCCGAGCCGATCCAGCCCGACGCTCCGGTGACGAATACGCGCATGAGGTGATCTCCCGTCGGTGTCGCTGCAGAGGCCTCGTCGGCCTCCGGCAGCTATGTCAGTTACTGACGTCAGCCTAGCAAGCGATGTCAGTGCCTGTCGTCGGCGGCGGTCGCGGTCGATGCCCGGTTGCCTCGCGACTGGTCTCGAGCTCCTCGAGCAGCCGGGCGATCGCCCCCCTCGCGCTCGATCACGGCGTCGATCGCCGGGTTGAGCACGCCCCGCAGCGTCGAGAGCACGGACACGCGCGCGGAACGACGATCCGAGCCGACCGCCGCTCGATTCCCGACACGATCGTCTCGGCCAGGCGATCAGCGGGAATCGCCCGGCCGAGGGGCCCCTTGAACACCCGCCGACGGAGCTCGGTGAGGACGGGGTCCCGGCCGAACACCGGACCGACGAGCTCGGTGGCGACCCAACCCGGGTACACGACTCCGGCGCTCGCGCCGCGGGCCGCTCCGACCGGGGATGACAACGTTGGCGCCGCGGTCGGCGAGCTTCGTCGCCACCGCCGCGCCGATCCCGCTGGCGCCGCCGGTGACGAGTGCGGTTCGTCCCGCGATGTGGATTGGTATGCGCCTCATGCCGGTCCCGGCCCCGTCGCCCCAAGGGGCTCGGCGGCATCAGGGGCCGGATTTCGATCATGTGCACCCGACCGCGGCATCCGACGGGCGCCGCAGAGGACGTGGGGCAACTACCGACGCGCCCCGGTGCAACTCACATGCCGAGAAACGCGGAGGCGAGCCGCCAGATGTACATCCGGCTCATCTCGTCGAGCTCGACCGAGTGGCTGGAGAGCAGCCGCTGCACACGGGGACGGTCGAGCACCGCCCAGGCCGGATGGGCGGGGAGGCCGTGGGCAGCCTCTCGGACGGCGGCGAGAATCGGTTCGAACGGATCGGGCGCAGGCGGGACCGCGTCGACGGCGGCGGTCGGCCGCGCGGATACCGGCGTCGATGACGAGGGCGATCTCCGGCGGCGACCCGCAACTCGGCGGACGGCCTCGGCCCGGACCTTCCCGCCGAGCACCCGTGCCCGGGCGATTCGCCGACCGAGGGCCGACTGGTCCGCCGGCCAACCCGATCCGTCCTGGAACGGCTCGCCGACCAGCTCCGGGGCGAGGTGCTGGAGGACACGGTGGTGGAAGGCCTCGAGCGCCCGCTCCCGGGCCGGCAGCGCGAGTAGGTAGGGCAGCATCCGCGCCGACCACAGGGGGGAGGTGGTGTCGCGGATCAGCTCCACCATCCCGTGGCTCGGTGCCGCCCAGCAGGCCATGCGCTCGAGCAGGTAGAAGAGGTCGGGGACGTCCTCGGTGTCGGCGCCGTGGTCGCGCATCTCAGAGACGAAGCCGTCGATCCGCCGTCGCAGGACGGCGGCGGCGTCGGACGAGACGATCTCCGTGCGGCCCGGCCGCCGCCCGACGAACCGGGCGTACAGCCGCTCGCTCGTGGCACTGCCGCCGACGCCGAAGTATCCCCGGGCGATCTCGCCGCCCTGGCCGCTGTGCCAGATCGGCAGCGGACCGGGGCGGGGACCGAGCGGATAGCCCGCCGCGTCCTGGAGCGTCGCCGTCCCGCCCGAGGCGAGGAACGTGAGCCGCGCCGCGCGCTGGAGCCGGCTGAAACGGTCGCCGTGCGGGTCCGCGCCGAGCCGGTGATGCTCGAGCCCGCTCAGCTCGCAGAGCCGCGCCCCGATGACGACGTCGGGGTCGGTCGGAGCTCCACCGGTACAGGCTTCGAACGGAAACCCCGCCGCGATCGCCGCGGCGAGCACCACGCGGGAGTCGCGGCCGCCGGTGACCGGCACGGCGTCGGGCCGGCCCGGCCAGCACGCCAGGGCACCGGTGAGAGCGACCAGCCGCTCGGCCGCCCCGGCGACGTCGAGCGGGCCGCCGACGTGGTCGATGATCCCGTTCAGCGGAAGCAGCTCGCGCCGCTCCCGCGTCCCGTCGGGAGCCAGCCGCAGGACGACCCCGCGGTCGACGCGGCGGACCGATCGCCACACGGGATGACCGCCGAGCGACCAGCCTCCCCCGAGCACCCCGGCGAGCGCCTCTTCGTCGATCGCGTCCTCGCCGCCGATCCGCTGCAGCACCTCCGGGTTGTTGCTGAACCACGTCGCGCCCGCCGAGCGGAGCTCGAACATCGGGTAGGCCCCGAGCGGATCGGTGACGAGGGTCAGCGACCCGTCGTCGGCGCACAGGACCGTGAACCGGCCGTCGAGCTCGTCCGCCCAGTCAGCGGCGGGGTCGGCGTAGCTCGACGGGTCGAGCGGGCCCGTCCCGTCGGCCGCCGCCGACCCGGTCCACCGCACCGGGCGGCCGGCGAACATCAGAGCCCGGTCGGGCGCGAACCGCGCGTAGTCGGCGCCGCCGGTCACCTCCTCGGCGTGGGCCACACTCACCGCCGCCGTCCGTCCGGCGGGCGAGCGCCAGGTCCGGATCGCGGACGGATCGAGGAACGGGAACTCGGCGAGGAGCTCGACCAGCGCCCGGCGGGCCGGCTCGGGATCAACCGCGGCGCGGCCGATCCCCGCCAGGAACAGGTTCATGCGGCCACCGTACCAACGGCCGAGATGCCTGCGATGGTGTCCGGAAGATGGCCGAACGAGATCCGACATCGGAGCCCTCCAAGGCCGCGGAGGGGGCTGAGGCGCCTCGCCCTCCCGCCTGCGCGTCCGCGATTTCGCGGCGGCGCGCGCGTGGTACGAGCGGCTCCTCGGCGAGCCGAGCTTCCTGCCCCACGCCACCGAGGCGGTGTGGACGCTCGCGGCCGGTCGGTCGGTGTACGTCGTCGAGCACCCGGACGGAGCCGGGCGCAGCGTGCTCACCATCTTCCTCGGCGATCTCGACGCCCACGTGGATGCGATCGCCGCCCGCGGCCTGCGGCCCGACGTGGAGGAGACCTACGGCAACGGCGCGCGGAAGGCCACCTATCGTGACCCGGACGGGAACGAGGTGGCATTCGCTGGTGCGCCGACGGCCGGGCGATAGCGCCCTCGGCGGTGAGTTCGAGCCGGGGGATGCCGACTCAGCAGGCGACCGTCCCGTTGACGGTGATCGTCCCGTGGCCGAAGCCATCGCTCTCCGGCATGACGACGTTGGTGAACGTGGCCGTGCTCGGAGTCACCGTGAGCTTGCCGCTCTTGTAGAAGTAGAGCTTGATCCCCCGCAGCACCTGCGCATAGTTCTTCTGGTCGGTGACCGTCAGCACGGTGCTGACGCCCTGGCTGTCCAACCCCTTGATCTGGATGGTGTGGACGTTCCCTGACACCGAGCACTCGTTCGGCCGCGCGGTGAGCGTCGCGTGGTACAGCCCACCGATCACCACGTGGTTGGCCGTCGGAGCGGCGCTCGTCACCGTCGTCGGCGCGGCCGCTGCCGAGGAGGTCGTTGCCGCGGTGGTCGCCGTCGTCGTCGCGGTGCCGCTGCTCTTGAAGTTGTAGAAGGCGGCCGTGGCCTGAGCGCCGTTCACGTCCGTGGCGCTCCTCGACGGCGTGGCCCGGGACTGACCCACGATCACGCAGCCACCGTCGTAGCACGACACCCCGCTGAGGTAGGCCGCCGGCGCGGGATAGCCGGTGACGTTGGACCAGTGTCCGTGCCAGCGGAGCAGCACCGGCTTGGTGCCCAGCGGACGGTTCGCGTCCGGACGTTGCACGGCCATGCAGAGATCCTCGGAGGCGCAGTTGATCGCGAACACATCGTTGGACGGCGGGACCGGCTCCTTGGTCCAACCGCTGCCGTTCCAATGCAGGACCAGCCCGCTCGAGCCATTCGCGCCGACCGCGAGGCAGGAGGACGGCGAGATGCAGACGATGTCGTCGAGTCGGGTCCCCGGAGGCATTGGGGCCGAGGACCATCGCGAGCCGTCCCAGCGTGCGGCGATGGCCGTGTGCTCCGGTCCGGTATCCGCCGGGCCGCGTGCCGTGTACCCGACGGCGAGGCAGAAGGACTGCGATCCGCAAGACACCGACAACAGACTCTGCACCGGGTCCGGACCCTGCGGCGCGAGCACGGTCGGTTGCCAGCGGTGCGCATTCCAGACCAGACCGAGGGAGGAAGCGTGGTCCTGCGCGCGATTGCTGATCCCGCCGACGGCGAAGCAGAGGGTCTCCGAGTAGCAGGCAGCCGCGTTGGCGCCGGCGAACGGCAGCTGCGGCGTGGTCGGGTCAGCGACCGGCATCGCCGTCCACCGGTTTCCCACGACCTGGTCGATCATCACCTTGTTCGTCGTGAACGGCACCACGCAGAAACCCGACGGGAGGCAATCAAGCTCACCGACCTGCAACGGCCCGCCGGTGCCGACCGGGCCTTCGCTCGACGTCCATGCGTGCCCGTCCCAATGCTGTAGGAAGTCGGTGAAGACCGAGTTCCCCTGGGAGAACCCATCCGCGTAGCAGTTGTTGCTCCCGTTGCACTGCACATAGACGAGGTTGGTGAACGGCCCCGAGCGCACCGGCGTGGAGGCAGTCCAGGTCCCCGCCGGAGGCGTGGCGGCGGCCGCGGTGGTTGTCGTCGATCCGGACGAGGAACCGGACGACCCGCCGCATGCCGAGAGGCACAGCGAGATCACGATGATCGCGAGCAGCAGACCGACGAACGGCGATCGTGGCCGCGCCGATCCTGAGCCCCGTTCTGGTCCGCCCATGTTGCCCTTCGTCGAAGGTGCCCGCTGATCGGGCACGCGCATCTCTAACCGATCGATGCCACCAATGCAACCGCCGCGCCTGCGGCGGACCTGCGCCGCACGGGCCTATCCGTGGGAGCGGCCGGCCGCCCGTCGGTCGGCGACGAGCGCGAACAGCGTCCCGAATGCGACGTGATCTGCCAGCTGGGGCCCGAGGGGGAGCGCGTTGATCGCGGGAAACCGCCGGCCGATCACGCCGAGGTTGACCACCCCGACCGCGAGCCCGGCCGCTGCGCCCCAGGCGGCTGAATGCCGCCGGGGGAGGGTTCGGGCGAGCAGCTCTCCGCACGCGAACGAGATCCCGATGTGGACGACCGCGCCCCGCACCACACCGGGCCGACCCGGCGGCAGCAACGTGCCGGCCGCGCGAGTCGCCTCAAGCACATAGTCAGCGGTCGAGCGCAGACTCTGCCTGAGGAGGAGCGCATGGAACGTGGACGGCGCCCCGCTGAAGGCCGCGGCGGCGATGACCGCTTCGCTCACGCTTCGGCGGTCGCGGGCCATCTGGCGAACATACCGCCGATTCGCTCCCTGTCCGCGCCGCGCCACACTGACGGGGTGCGGAAGGCGACAACCCTCGGCAGACGCGGGCCGTGAGACCCGACCTCGACAGCTGGCTCAGGGAGCCACTGGTCCGCATCCACCACCGGCGCGAGGCGAACGTCGACCCGGGCGTGCTGTGGACTGCGGCCCGCTCCGTCCGACTGGCGGATACGCGTGCCCTCGGACGGCTCATCCGGCTGCGGATCCCAGGGGTGTCCTCCGATGTCCGCTTCGATGATCTCTTCCGGTCGCCGCCGTTCACCGTGCTCGACGGAGACGAGGGGGCACTGGTATCCGGGCTCGTGGGGCGGATCTGGACGCTGCGGCGTGACTATCCGTCGCTCGCCGATCCCGACGAATTCCGCCACTGGACGGCCCGTGGGACGGTGCGGGTGTTGTTCGCGACGTGGACGGAGCCGGTCAGCTCACAGACCACCGCGCTGGTGAGTGAGGCGCGGGTCGCCCCCGTCGACCGGGGCGCGCGGCTGGGCCTGGCCGCGCTGAAGCCGCTGATCGTCAGCTCGCACAGCCTGATCGGGAGCGATGGGCTCGCCGTCGCGATCAAGCGGGCCCAGCAGGTCAGCGACTCCGGGGCCCTCGCTCGCTGACGACACGGCCGTCGGGCACCACCTGAGGGCTCAGGCCCTGGCGATGGGCGGCGACCGGTTGGGTACCGTCCTTCGTGTGCAGATTCCTCGTTCGGTCGCCCGGTTCAACAAGCGGGTCACCAACCCGATTCAGGGGCAGTTCGCCTGGCTCGTACCCCCGTGGTCGGTGATCGTCCATCGAGGTCGCAGAAGCGGGCGTGCCTACAGGACGCCGGTGGTCGCGTTCCGCGATGGGCGGACGCTGTCGGTGACGATCCTCTATGGCGAGCACTCGGACTGGGTTCGCAATCTCACCGCTGCCGGCGGCGGCCGGGTGGTCCGCGGCGGGCACACGTACCCGCTGCTCGACCCGCGAATCGCGCGGGTCGCCGACACCCCCGAGCTCTCGCCCGCCCAGCGCCGCTACGGCCGGGTCTCGGGCCTCGTGCTGCTCGCCGAGCTCGGGGAGCCGGAGCCGGGCTTCGGGCGCGGGCCGAGCGCCGGTTAGGCCACCGCCGACGCGTCGCCCTCGTGTCGCCGTCGCCCAGAGCGCGCGCGTAACCTGCCCGACGCCCCGTGCAAGTCGTCCTCGCCCTGATCTCCGCGCTGCTGTTCGCGCTCGGAACCGTGCTCCAGCAGAAGGCCGGCCTCGACACGAGCCCGTCCGTGAGGAGCTCGGGACTGCTGTGGCGGATGGCACGCCAGCCGATCTGGCTGACCGGGATCGCCTGCGACACGCTCGGCTTCGTCGCGCAGGCTGCGGCGCTGCGGCTCGGCCAGCTCGCCGTCGTGCAGCCTCTCCTCGTCCTCAGCGTCGTGTTCGCCCTCCCGCTCGGCGCTCGTCTCAGCCACCAGCACGTCGGACGCCGTGAGGCGGCGGCGGCAGTGCTCGTGGTCGGCGCCCTGGTCGTGTTCCTGGCGATCGCCAACCCCACGGGTGGACGCAGCGACGCGCCGCTCAGCAAGTGGGTCGTCGCCGGCATCGTGTGCGCGGCAGTCTGCGTTCCGTTGTCGCTGCTCGGCCGCCACGGCCCTCCGGCGCGGCGCGCCGCTCTGTTGGGGGCCGCCGCCGGGGTCCTGTTCGCACTGACGGCCGCGCTCACCAAGGCCGTGGTCGACGAGCTGTCCCGCGGCGTGGTGCATGTGCTTGCGAGCTGGGAGCCCTACGCCCTGGTCGGCGTCGGCTACGTCTCGATGACGCTCAACCAGCTGGCGCTGAATACACGGGCGCTCGCCGCGACGATCGCCAGCAGCACCGCGCTCGACCCGATCGTCAGTGTGGCGCTCGGGCTCACGCTCTTCGATGAGCAGCTCCATGCCAGCAGCCTGGAGGCCGCGGCGGCGTTCGTGGCGCTCGCCGCCGCACTTGTCGGGGTGACGGTGCTGGCCCGGGCCGAGGTTCCCGACACGATCGCCGTTTCCTGAGTCGAGACGCGCCACCGCCGATCGCGGCGCACGAGCGTGACGGTGACCGGTTACGAGGCCTGGGGGTCGAGAGCGAGCCCGAACGGGCTCCCCTCGGAGTCGCGACAGATCGACCACTGAGAGCCGGGGTGGATGACGCTCCCGCCGAGCATCGTGACCTGCTGGAGCGCGCTGTCCATGTCGGGACAGGCGAAGTAGGGCAGTGATGCCGTGTCGCCGGGGCCGGTGCCGCGTTCATGGATGCCGACGGCGAGATCCGCGGCGTCGGTCTGCCAGCCGCGCCCCTGCGTCGCGCTGCGCTGAGCCAGTTCGACGCCGAGCAGTCCGGACCAGAATCGCCGGGCACGGTCGGGATCGTCGGCGGGGAACTCGATCGATGCGCGCGGCGTGTCCACGCCAGGACCATAACCGCGATCAGGCCCGACGGCGATCGTGAGTCCGGACCCGGCGTACGGGGAGATCGGGCTCAGGCGCGGCTTCGCGCCGCGCGGACCGCGCTGGCGAGCTCGTGGACGCCGGCGCGGATCGTCGGCTCGGGCATCTGCGCGTAGCCGATCAGAAGGGTTGGTGGGCGGCCGCCGGACGCGGGTCGATAGTCGTCCATCGTCTCGAGCTCGACCCCGCGGGCACGAGCCTCGTCCTGAACCGCCCGCTCGTCATCGGTGCCGGGCAGCTGGACGGTGACGTGAAGCCCGGCGGAGACGCCGAGGACGGTCCCCTCCGGGAGCTCTCGGGCGAGCGCCTCGGTGAGCGCGTCGCGCCGAGCGCGGTAGCGAGCACGCATGCGGCGGAGGTGGCGGTCCAGCTCGCCGCGGAGCAGGAAGTCGGCGAACGCGTGCTGCTCGATGCGGGCGGTTCCGCGGTCGGCCAGGAGCTTCTCGTGGCTGACTGCCTGGAGGAGCGCCGGGGGCACGACCAACCAGCCGAGGCGGAGTGCGGGCGCGAGGGTCTTGCTGGCTGAGCCGGCGTACACGACGTGGTCGGGATCGAGTCCCTGGAGCGCCCCGATCGCCGCCCGGTCGTAGCGGTACTCGGCGTCGTAGTCGTCCTCGATCGCGATCGTGTCACCGTCGCGCAGCCAGTCGAGCAGCGCCGTTCGCCGCTGGCCGGCCAGCACGACGCCAGTCGGGTGCTGATGGGCGGGCGTCAACACGACCGCGTCGGCGCGGGTGCGCTCGAGCTCGTCGACGCGCATTCCGCCGTCATCGACCCCGATCGGAACCGGCTCGAGCCCGGCGCGGGCAGCCACGAGCCCGTCGTCCGGGTTGCTGGGGTCCTCCAGCGCGATCCGCGTCGCGCCGGCTGCCGCAAGTGTGTGACAGACCACGCCCAGACCCTGGGTGTAGCCGCTGGTGATGACCACGTGCTCGGGGTCGGCGACGACGCCGCGCACGCGGCCGAGATAGTCCGCGAGCGCGGAGCGCAGCACCTCGACGCCGCGGGGGTCGCCATAGCCGAGGTCGGCGTCGGTCATCGTCGTCAGCGCCCGGCGGATCGAGCGCAGCCAGGCAGCACGCGGAAACGTCGAGACGTCGGGCACACTGGGACGGAAGTCGAACCGTGCGCGCGGCGGCGCGGCCGATGGCCCGGTCTCCGCCTCACTCGCGGCCGCCGCCGCATCCGAGACACGGGGACGGGCGCCCTGGCGCAGGCTCAGGTAGCCCTCGGCGCCGAGCTGCGCATAGGCGTCCACCACAACCCGCCGGGAAACCCCGAGCTGGCGTGCCAGGTCCCGGGTGGACGGCACCCGCCCACCGGCGCGCAGCGCGCCGTCCCGGATGGACTGCCGAAGCTGGTCCTCGATCTGCGCCCCGAGGGTCTGCGAGCTCTCTCGGCTGACAGAGACGAGCAGTTCGAGCGGCTGACTGGTCTCGTCTAGCGCCACGATTCTGGATCTTCCATCTGCACCAGTCGAACCTAGCATCGCCGTATGCATTCGATCGCCCCTGTCGCCGGCGCACGACGCCTGTTCGCCACCTCGATCATCGCCCGACTGCCAACGGAGATGCTCGCGATCGGCCTGTTGCTGCATGCCCGGCACTTGACGGGCTCATTCGCCGCCGCCGGCCTCGTCGCCGGCGTCTACGCGATCGCGGTGGGTCTCGGTGGGCCGCCACTCGGCAGACTGATCGATCGTCGGGGACAGGCGTCGGTGCTGATCGCGAGCACGGGCGTGTGCACGACGCTGGTGATCGCAATCGCGGTGCTGCCGGCGCGCGCCTCGCTCGTCGTCCTCGTCGCGCTCGCCGCCGGCATCGGGCTGGCCACTCCTCCGGTTGGGGCCTGCCTGCGAACCCAGCTCCCGACGCTGCTGTCCGATCCCGGTGCCGTGCGAGCCGCATACGCGCTGGAGGCATCGGTGGCCGAGCTGACCTACATCGCCGGCCCGCCATTGGCGCTGTGCCTCGGGGTGCTGTGGTCCACCGGCGCAGCCGTCGGCATTGCCGGTGTGGTTCTGCTCGTCGCGACCACCGCGTTCGCGTCGCAGCCGGCGATCCGCCGGTGGGCCCCCGTGCGGGATCGACGTTGGCCGCGCGGAGGATCTCTGCGGACCCCGGCGATGCGGACGTTGGTGATCGTTCTGGTCGCCGTCGGCGCTCTGCTCGGTGCCGGCGAGGTTGCGGTGACGGCGGCCGCCAGGACGCTGCACAGCACCGCGGTGGCCGCGCCGCTCCTCGCCCTGTGGGGCGCCGGTTCGTTCATCGGCGGCGCACTTGTGACCCGCCTCGGCGGCGGGGCGCGCGGCGCGGGGGGCCTTGCCCTCCTGCTCGCTGTGCTCACGGCTGGACACCTCGCGCTGGTCCCCGCCGACGGAAGCGCCCTCGCGCTCGGGACCGTGCTCGTCTTCGCGGGCGCGGCGATCGCGCCGACCGAAGCGTCGGTGTACGCGATGGTCGACAACGCCGCCCCCGCCGGGACCGTGCCCGAGGCCTTCGCCTGGCTTGCCACCGCGATGGCACTCGGCAGCGGCCTCGGCGCCTTCGGCGCCGGGATCGTGGCCGACCGAGCTGGACCCGCCGCGGCGTTTGCGCTCGCCGGTGGCGCGGGCGCGCTCGCGGTGTTCACCGCGATGCTGCGGTCGCACACCATCGCGCCGGTCCGTCGCGCGCGCAAGAGCGCGTGCGCCGCCGAGCCCCCTCAACCACCAGACCCAAGGAGAAACCATGCACGCCAGAACTCCCACCGCCCGGACTCAGCGGCCGCTCGCCGAGGGGCGCTGGCGGCTTGACCCGTCAGCCTCGACGGCGAGCTTCCGGGTACCGCACTTCTGGGGGCTGGTCACCGTCAAGGGCCATTTCGAGCGTCTCGACGGCTGGCTCGAGCTCGACGGTCACCGCGAGCGCCACATGACCCTCACGATCGACGCCACCAGCCTGCACACGGGCATCAGCAAGCGGGACAAGCATCTGCGCGCCGGCGACTTCTTCGACACCGACCAGCATCCGGAGGTGCGCTTTCGCTCGACCGAGGTGAGCGAGGTCGCCGATCACCGGGTTCGGGTCGAGGGCGAGCTCGAAGCCGGCGGCGAGCGCGTGCGCCTAATCCTCGAGCCGACGCTCCGGCAGACCGTCGACCGGCTCGAGCTCGACGTGACGACGACGGTGGATCAGCGACAGCTGGGGATGACGTGGAGCCCGCTCGGAATGACCCGGTCACCGGCGACACTCGCCGTCCATGCCAGCCTCCGGCGGGAGCCGTGACAACGTCCAGGTTCAGCTGATGCGCGTGGCTGACAGGAACGTCTGGCCGGCAGTCGCGGTGACCCGGGCGCGCCGGCCGTGGATGCGCCGCAGCACCGCCCGGCCGCCGACGTCGGTCGGCACGCTCTCGCGGCCGTCGGAGACCGTCGCGCCCTGCACGGGACGGACGTCGCCGTCGACGTTGGCGGTGACGGTCGCCTGCACGCTGCGCCCGGAGCGCTTGAGGCTCAGACGCAGCCGTGATGGCCTGGGCAGCGTGCCGTAGCACGGCCCGACGTTCGGCAGCGCAGGCGCGGTCTTTCCGTCGTAGACGGCGGTGTAGGTCCCGCTGTGAGTTGGAACGGGCTGGGCACCGTTGTCGAAGGTGAGGTTGGCGTTCAGGCTTCCGGTGTGCTGGCCTGAGACGGTGACCGCGGCGTCGACGTGCAGGGGGAGGACGGTGGCGCCGAACGTGACCGACTGGGTGCCGTTGAGGAATGTCCTGCCGTCAGCTGAGTAGCGGTTGAAGGTGACCGCCCAGGTGCCGCCCCCGATCACGTTCCCCGTCACGACGAGGTGCGCGGTTCCCCCGCCGGACCCGTCGATCGTGACGTTGACCCCAGCTGCGAACGGGTCGTGGTAGGCGGCCGGGGTGGGAGCCCAGTCGCGGACGGTCGAGCTGACGATGGGCACCGGACGCGTCGGCCTGCGAGCGATCCGGTCGACGAGGATCCGACTCGGTGAAAGGCCGGCCTGCTGGACGGTGGTGTTCGCGTCCGCTGGGGGCCGGGTGCGGAGCTTCTCGTGGATCAGCACCTCGGTGCTGTCGGGGCTCCACATCTGCTGGCCGATGAGGTTGTTGCCCGCCGTCTCCTCGCCCGCGTAGGTGTTCAGCGGCTGACCGATCAGGCTCCCTCCGGCGTCACCGCCGGCCGGCAGCAGCCACGGCGACAGGTCGCACTGGAAGCCCGGCCAGGTCGAGACGTACTGGACCGCGCCGGCCGCCGCGAGCGGGAACGAGGTGAACGGGGGAAGCTCCGGGATCCAGCCGAATGCGTCGAGGCGGTGGCGGGTACGCCATGTGGCGAGCTCGTAGAGCTTCCCGTCGGGCGAGATCGCGCCGTCCTCGTCCCAGTCCGCGTTGTGGGTGAGCTGGGTCGTTCTCCCGGTGGCGAGGTTGATCTTGATCACGTCCGCGTTCGTTCCCTGCCGCTCGGCGACGGCGAGGATCGAGCGGCCGCCGTCGGCGAAGCTCTTCAGCTCGTAGAGCTGCCCGACGTTCGCCCATCCCCCGGGGCTCGTCTCCGTGGGCGAGCTGGGGCCGGGCGGATTGACGATCCGCTCATCGATCACCGTGTACCTGTCGGCCTGCCGCTGGAGCTTGCCGACGATCATCAACGTGGCGTTGGCACGAACCTCCATTCAACCGACGTGCACGCCGTCGGGCGCGAGGTGCCAGGTCCGGCGCTGAATGACCAGGCCGCTGATGGCGCGGTCCTCGGACATGTCCACCGCCAGGTACTTGTGCGTCCGGCAGTCGTACAGGCTCGGTGCGCATTCGAGGATGACGCCGTCGGCATTCTGTCCCGAGTCGACGCCGCCGGTCGCGCCGAGGGTCGGGTTCAGCCACAGCCGCTTGTCGTCCGGGAACGGGTAGTAGAAGCCCTCGTAGGAGGGACGGCCCGACTGGCCACATGTCAGGCACCGCACGCCCTTTCCGGTCCGCGCCGCCGTCCAGATGGTTCCGTCGTTGACGTTCTCAACAGAATCCGTCTGTCGTCCGGAGACCACTCGGGGTACGCGACGCCCACCTGCTTCGGAACGGGGATCCGGACCTGGTGGATGGCGAAGAACGGCATGCTCGGCTTCGCCTGCGCCCTCCCGGCGGCAACGAGTCCCGAGCACGCGACCGCGCACGCCGACGCCAGTGCCAGCCAGCGCCAGGAGTGAGCTGACCGTTGCATCGAGCCGACGCTAGCGTTCCCGCGCCGCGTCGAGGGCGAGCCGCACGCACGCGGCCCGCACCTCCTCGTCGCTGACGGCGAACGACTCCGCGACGCCGGGCGCGATGCTGCGCATCGCGACACCCGAACGGGCGAGATGGAGGACCCCGATCGCCTGGAGGTAGAGCTGGTTGGCGAGCAGATCGGGGTCGGCCACGCCGATCTCGCCGAGAACCTCGGCGAGCCAGCCGACGCAGGCCCCCGTCGCCCGCCCGAGGCGCACCCAGACCGTGTCCGAGACCTGGGATCGCAACTCCTCGGCGGGCTGGCCGAGCAGCGAGAGCGCGCAGTCGAGAAACGCGGGATGCTCGATGCCGTAGTCGGCGAAGGCCTCGAACCCGTGCCGGAGGCGCTCGGGCGCTTCGGTGGTGCCCTCGTCGATGGCCTCGAACAGGGAGCGGACCTCGACCAGATAGGAGGTCGTGGTCACCACGAACAGCTCCTCCTTCGAGGAGAAGTGCCGGTAGACGAGCGCCTTGTTGATCCCGACCCGTCGCGCGATGCGGTCGATCCGGGCGCTTCCCGTCCCCCTGTGCTCATCGAGCAGCGCACGGGTCGCGTCGATGATCTGCCGTTCGCGGGTGCGGCGGATGGCAGCCAGGGGCCGGTGGGGGGCGGTCACGGGCGCAGTGTAACTGATGGTGTAACCTCTGTTTACATGACGACGACGCTTGTGCATCAATCGGTCCGCCTCCACGGGCGCGAACTCGCCTACCTCACGGGTGGCGAGGGGCCCACAGTCCTGCTCATCCACGGGATCGGCGGCGACTGGCGGACCTGGGAACCCGTGCTCGACGGGCTCGCCCGCCACCACCGGGTCATCGCGGTCGACCTTCCCGGCCACGGCGAGTCGGCCGGGAGCGCCGGCGACTATTCGCTCGGCGCCCACGCCAGCGCGCTGCGCGACCTCACCAGCGCGCTGGACATCGACCGCGCGACGGTCATCGGCCACTCGCTCGGCGGCGGGATCGCGATGCAGTTCTCTTACCAGTACCCCGAACGCTGCGAGCGCCTGGTCCTCGTGTCGAGCGGCGGCCTCGGTCCCGACGTCGGCTGGATCCTCCGTCTGGCCACGCTCCCCGGGAGCGAGCTGTTCCTCTCGCTGACCGCGCCCGCGGCTCGCTCACTGACCAACCTGGCCGCCAGGGCGGGACGTCGGCTGCGGCTGCGCGCCGCCCCGGACGTCGAGTTCTACGCGCGCACGTTCACGACGCTCGCCGACCCCGACACACGCGCCGGATTCCTCGGCACTCTCCGCGGCGTCGTCGGAACCAGCGGCCAGCTCGTCGATGCGCGCGACCGTCTGTACCTGGCCCAGCACACGCCGACCCTGATCGTGTGGGGGGAGCACGACGCGATGCTGCCCGTCGCCCATGCCCGCGATGCCCACGAGGCGATCCCCGGCAGCCGACTGGAGACCTTCGAGCATGCCGGCCACCTCCCGCAGCTCGATGACCCCGCGCGGTTCATCGACCTGGTCGATGACTTCATCGCCACGACTGACCCCACCGCGTACACCGCTGAGAGGTGGACCGAGCTCCTCCGATCCCACGGAGAGCAGCCGGTCAAGCAACCGATCTGAGCGTGAGGCGCGGCCCGTCGGTGAGAAACGGCGGCGCACGCCACCTCCGATCCGGGAGCAAGACGAGGTGTAGGGTCCCGGTCGATGTCGGCCCCTTGAGGAGGTTTGCGTATGGCACATGAGTTCAGTGGCTCCGCCGAAATCGACCGGCCCATCGACGCAGTGTTCGCGTTCCTGAGCGATGGAACCAACGATCCGAAGTTCAGCCCCCGGGTCCAGGAGATTCGACAGACCACGGACGGACCGATCGGCGTGGGGACCGTGTTCGAGAGCAAGGTCAAGGATGCGGGAATGACGACGAGCCGGAAGTTCGAGCTGACGGCTGTCGAAGCGCCGACGAAGATCCGCTGGGCTGAGCGGTCGAAGAACATGATCACGGTCCCCGAGGGTGGCTATGACCTCGAGGTGGTGAGCGACAGCCAGACAAAGGTGACGGTTCACAACGAGCTCGAGGGGCATGGTTTCGGGAAGCTCATCGTCGGCTTTGCGTTACGAGCCGCTGTCAAGGACGCGCCGGCCTTCGCGCAGCGCATCAAGGCGGCGGTCGAAGCTTCCTGATTCTCGATTCCGAACCGCTCCCGCTCGCAGTTCGCGTATAGGCTTGAGCGAGTGTCGAGCGATGGGTTGAGGCCGGTTGACCACGAGGTCGCCGTCGTCGGTGCCGGGCTCACCGGGATCTGCGCCGGGATCAAGCTCGGCGAGGCCGGGATCGACTTCGCGATGATCGAGCGGGGCGACGACATCGGTGGGACGTGGCGGGATTGCACCTATCCGGGCATCGCCGTCGACGTGCCGTCAGCGCACTACTCGCTGTCGTTCGAGCCCAACCCGGACTGGTCGCGAACCTATGCTCCGGGGCGCGAGTTGAAGGCCTACGCCGACCGGCTCGTCGACAAGTACGCGCTGCGCCCCCGGATCCGCCTGAATACGAACGTGGAGCGTGCGGTCTGGGACGAGCAGCACCACGTGTGGGAGCTGCACACCGAGCGTGGGGTCATTCGCGCGCGGTTCATCCTGAGCTGCAGCGGCGCGCTCACCGACCCGAGAGTGCCGGACATCGACGGCATCGAGGAGTTCGCGGGCAAGATTCTTCACACCGCACGCTGGGACCAAGGCCACGACCTCACGGGCGAGCGGGTCGCGCTGATCGGGACCGGCGCCTCAGCCGTCCAGGTGCTGCCGGCGATCGCTCCGATCGTGGAGCAGATCAGTGTCTTTCAGCGCACGCCGATCTGGATATTCCCGCGCGCGGATTACGAGATCCCGCCGACAGTCAGGACGCTCTTCCGGCGCGTGCCGGTGACTCAACTTGCACTCAGGGCGGTCGCCGCAATGATCTCCGACGGTGTCCTGTGGTTTGGCGTGGTGCACAACAAGCGGCTGCCGTTCCTCACCAGGCGCGCGGAGCGCAGCGGCCGCGCCTTCGTCCGCGAGCAGGTGCAGGACCCTGAGCTGGCGGACCGGCTCACCCCGCGCTACGGCCTCGGCTGCAAGCGTCCCGGGGTCTCCAACGACTACCTGCGGACCTTCAACCGTCAGAACGTCGAGCTCGTCACCACCACGATCGAGCGCGTGACACCGACCGGGATCCAGACCGTCCGACGGGAAGCATCGCGAGATCGACACGCTGGTCCTCGCCACCGGGTACAAGGTCTTCGACTACGGGAACATCCCCGGCTTCCCGCTGCACGGCGTCGACGGGGTCGAGTTGAGCGAGTTCTGGAGGAAGAATCGCCACCAGGCCTACGAAGGAACCTCGATCCCCGGCTACCCGAACTTCTTCCTCACGTTCGGCCCGTACTCGACGACGAGCCTGTCGTTCCTCGCCGGTTCGGAAGCGGGCGTGCGTCACGCGGTCCGCGCGATCACCGAAACGCGCAAGCGCGCCGCCACGCGGGTGGAGGTCTCCAGGAAGGCGAACGATCTCTACCTCGAACGCGTGCTCAGCCGGATGGGCGGCACCGCGTTCTTCAACAACCATTGCGAGAACGCCAACAGCTACTACTTCGATGCTCGCGGCGACGCTCCAGGGCTGCGGCCCAACACGAGCGTCGAGACCTGGTGGCGCAGTGGGCACTATCCGTTGGCGGACTACGATTTCCGGGCCCTGCAGCGCGGCGATGCCCGCGCCGATCGCTCGCTCGTAGTCGTTCGATCAATCGCGCCTCGCGGGCAGTTGATCGAGCAGCAACAGCTCAACGCCGCGAGGTGGCGGCCACCGATAGGTAGCGGCGCGCCGCCGGCTTGTCGATACCCGAATCTCGAGCTACGGCCGCGGGTGGCTCAGGCAGTGAGCGGCTGCTCCTGGTCGCCGCGGTCGTCGAGCTCACGGACGATCGCCTGGGTGGCGGCATCCCGGACCATGTACGCGTCGATGGCCGGGTTGACGATTCCGCGCAGCGCACTGAACGCCGCCCAGCGCTTCGGCGCGATGATCCGCGGGGCACGCCGCTCGATACCGCGCGCCACCGCCTCGCCGGCCTGCGCCGGGGTGAGCCGCTTGCGCAGCAGCCCCGGCAGGACCTCCCCGAGCTGGTTGGCGATCGGGTCGCCATCGATCGTGCGGTGCACCATCTCGGTGTCGATGAACCCGAAGTAAGCAACGCTCGCACCGGCACCGTGCGGCGCCAGCTCCACCCGCAGCGCCCGACCGAGCTGCTCCACCCCGGCCTTGGCCATCGCGTACGGTGCGGCGCCGAGGCCGTTGACGAACGCGTACACCGACGACGTGACGACGATGTGCCCGCGGCGCGCGGCAATCTGCGGCAGCGCAGTGATCACCGTGTTGTAGACCCCGCCGAGATTGACCGTCAGCACGCGGTCGAACGCCTCGCCGTTCATCGCGCGCACCGTCGCCCCGCGGGAGGCGATCCCGGCGTTCGCAACCACGACATCGAGGCCGCCCTGCTGCTCGACGACCGTCGCGACCACCCGCTGCATCGCGCCACGATCAGTGACGTCGGCGGCGAACCCACGCGCCGACTGTGAGAGACGACTCGCGGCGGCCTCGGCCGCAGCCTGCTCGAGATCGACGACGACCACTGTCGCGCCGCGCCGGGCGAGTGCCTCGGCGGTCCCGAAACCGATCCCGCGCGCACCGCCGGTCACGAGCGCGACCTTGCCGCTCAACGGAAATGCCGGCATCAAGCGAGAGCCTACCGACAGCCACTCGAGAGCCGACTACGGGCCCGCCGCTTGGGCGGCCTCGCGCAAGCGGAGGGCCGCTCGGTGGACGGTGGGGAGGCCGTGTGGGAGGATCGGCGGATGGGGCAAGCGCGGCGGGCTCAGGTTTTCGGTGGCGCGGCTGCTGCGGTAGCGGGAGGACTGATGGTGTATGCGCAGCGGCTGCGCGAGTCGCGGGCCGAGCAGGAGCGGCGTGTGCGTGAGGCGGAGCGACGGGCCGATGACGCCACCCAGGAAGCGGAGCGGGGACACCGCACGCGGGAGCTGTGGCAGATCGCGGACGCCGCGCTGGCGTCCATGCCGCTGGAGGATCTCTTGGTGGAGGTGTTGGCACGGGTCTGCAAGGGCCTGCCGGCCGATGCCGGCGCATTGCTGCTCGTCGATACTCCGCTGAGCGCTCCGGTGCTACGAACGGCCTTCGGATTCGAGCCGTCCGGCGACGCAGCCAGGTTGTTGCCGGGCGTCGGGCTGGCGGCTCGCGTGACCGAGGAGCGGCGTCCGCTGGCGCTTGTCGAGCGTGAGATCGCGTCGCAGGTTCGGCTGACAGCACTGCGTGACATGAGCGCGGTGGCGGGGGCGCCCTTGCTGGTCGGCTCGCGCGTTGTCGGCGCGCTCGAGGTTGGCCGTCATGACGCACGACCTTACGATGAGGAGGACTTGGCGCTGCTGCAGCTCGCGGCCGATCGGACCGCGCTGGCGATCGATCACGCGCGGGTGTTCGAGCGTGAGCGATATATCGCCGCGACCCTGCAGCGCAGCCTGCTGCCGGCTCGGCTGCCCGAGGTTTCCGGCGTGGAGCTGCAGTCACGATTCGTGCCCGCTGGCGCCGGGCAGGAAGTGGGCGGCGACTTCTATGACGTCATCGCGCTGGATGGCGATCGCTCGTTGCTTGTGGTCGGCGACGTGTGCGGCAAAGGGCCACCGGCGGCCGCGTTGACGGCGATGGTCCGTTACACCCTGCGGGCCGAGGCCGCGCATGAGCCGCGTCCTGGGGAGCTTCTGGGTCTGCTCAACGATGCGATGATCGCCCAGCGCTCGGAACTCACGTTCTGCACGCTTGTCTGTGTTCTGGTTGAGCGCGCCAGGGACCAGCTGATGGTCACGATCGCGGCCGGCGGGCATCCTATGCCGCTCGTGATCCGCAGGGACGGCCGAGCAGAAACACCACCCGATCCCGGCGGGCCGCTCGTGGGCGTATGGAGCGACGTAGAGTTCCACGAGCACCATTACCGCCTGCGGCCGGGCGACATCCTCGTGGCCTACACCGACGGGCTTCTCGAGGCGCACGCACCGGAGCGGATCCTGACGCCCGAAGCGCTCGCGGCAATCGCGTCCGACTGCGCCCCGCAGCCGCTCGAGGAGTTCCTCCGGGCTCTCGAGAGCGCCGCCCTGGGCAGCAGCATCGAGCCGGTTCGCGACGACATTGCCACCGTCGCGCTTGCGGTCGAGTCCCCGCCGAGCCGAGGCACTCGGCCGCCCGGACGCATCGTGCGACGGCCGAGGGTCGACCCGCACCAAGCCGACACCGCAGACGACCCACACGGGCTCGACGATCCGCCTGCCGACGCCAGCTGCCTCGCGTCATAGACCGAGCCGTTCTCCTGATTCGCAGCGCGGGTCATCGGCCGAAACCGCACCCCGCGTATGAGCAGAGCCCTGCGCCGATCTGGGGACGTATTGGGGACACGGTCCGGAAGCTGACCGCCCCGAGAACCGGAAAACCCCGCTTGCGCGGGGCTTCTGCAGTGGGCCGTGGAGGAATCGAACCTCCAACCTTGGGATTAAGAGTCCCCTGCTCTGCCAATTGAGCTAACGGCCCAGGGGGTTCAGAATGTTAGCCACGACCGCGAGCGCAGGCCCGCCCGACCGGCCGGACGCTCAGCAGCTCTGCGCGACGGCCGGATTGGTCTTGGCCTGCTGGAGCGCCTGGTTGAGCGTGAGCTGGGAGGCCTTGGGCGTGAGGCTCACGGCCTTGGCCCCGGCGAGGTCGCCCTTGCGGTTCTGCTTGGCCGCATAGGCGGTGGCGGCGAGGCACTGGTAGCCCTTCGACTCGTTCGGAGCGGCGAGCGTCTCCTGCTCCCACACGTTCGCGGCGTTGGCGTACTGGCCGAGCGCGGCGTAGGCGCGGGCGGCGGGGATTGCGGTCGAGGGGTCGACCGTCTTCACGAGCGAGGCGTAGCGGGTGTAGGCCTGGGCGGCACCGGCGAGCTCCTGCTTGCCGGTGCTCGTGAACGTGCCGGTGCTCGCGTTGTAGTTGTTGCCCTGACCGGCCGAACTCCACCGGGCCTGGACGAGCGCCGACCAGCCGGCCGGGTTCGTCGGGGTGAGGCGGGTCTGGCGCAGGGCGTCCTTCTCGGCCTGGCTGATGACCGCCTTCTGGGAGCCGCTGGAGCCGCTCCCGGTGAAGGCGTTGAGGATCCCGCCGAAACCGTTACCGGCGCCGACGCCGAACAGCACGAGGCCGCCGCCCATCAGCAGGGCGAGGCCGAGATACACGGCCTGCACCGTCCGTCGGCGGCCGCGGCTGCGCAGATCGAACAGCATCAGCTCTCGTCCCCGGGCTCGTGGGAACCGCTCCCGTGGACGCCGGCGAACTCCTCGTCGTCAAGGTAAGGCTCGTCGATGCCGCTCAACTCGACGGCAGCGCGGTTGGCCATGCGGCGATCGGCAATCTTGAGCATCACGATACTGGCGAGGAAGAGCACGACGAGGGGCAACATCTCGAGGCCTGTCGTCACCGGGTCTGCCCCCGGCATCGCCGCGGCGATGACGGCCATCGCGACCACAGCGTAGCGCCAGTTCCTGGTCAGCGTTTGGGCGTTGATGACCCCGAGACGCTGGAGCGCGAGCAGCCCGAGCGGGAGCTGGAAGGCGACCCCGATCCCGAGCATCGTGAGGATCTGGAACGAGTAGTACGTCTTGGCCTGGACGAGGATGTCGAAGTTCTGGCTGTTGTAGCCCTGGAGGAAGCGAACCGCCGGCGGGAGGACGATGAAGTAGGCGAAGACCACCCCCATCATGAACAGCAGCGGGGCGACGATCATCACCGGGAAGGCGGCTCTTCGCTCCTGCGGGTTGAGCGCCGGGATGATGAACGCGTACGCCTCATAGATGAGCACCGGGAGCGCGAACAGCAGCGCGAAGTACGCGGCGACGGTGAGCGTTGTGGTGAACGGCTCGCCGATCCCGATCGTGATCGGCAACCGCTTGGGCGTCGACTGCGGCAGCGCCTTCGCGGCGGCCTCCGCGTTGGTCGCCGCGGCGGCGAACGCGCCCCGGTCGGTCGCCGACTGATGGGGCGAGATCGACAGCCGGCGCAGATCGCCGGCCAGCGCGGAGATGCTCCGTGCCGCCTTGACCGAGTCGTCGGTGAGACCGGAGATGTGGTTGGCGGTCGTCTTCGGTGCGGCCGGCAGCGCCCGGTTGAGCACGTCGAGGAGCTTCTGGTTCTGCCAGAAGCACAGGCCGAAGGCGACGGCCAGCGCGAGCACCGCGATGATCAGGCGGTTGCGGAGCTCGTCGAGGTGGTCGACGATGCTCAGCCGATCCTCGTGCCCGATCGGTCGCAGGACCTTGCGTCATCGCCACGTGCCCTCCCGCGCGCGGACGGGCGCTCAGACGCGCCGCTGAGCGCCGGGTTCCGTCGAGCGTCCGGCGGCCTCGGGCTCAGGCTCGGCCGCGTCATGCGTCGCCGATGGTTCAGCGGAGCCGCCGGTCTGGGCCGGGGCGGCGCCGAGCGCGGCGCGGTCCTCGGAGTCCTCGTCCTCCGAGTCGCCGGTGATCGAGTCCTTGAACTCACGCATGCCCGGTGCCCAGCGAGCGACCCAGTCCCGGCAGCCGCTTCGGCCCCAGGATGAGCAGCACGATCACCAGGACGACGATCAGATCGGTGGTGGGGTTTCGGAACACGGTCAGGCCTCTCCGAGGTGCGCCCCCAAGCGTAGCGTCCGCGCCGCCCAGGACCGCCGCTCACCGGTGCAGCCGTCGTCCGCGACCCGGACGATCCCCCGGACCTGGAGCGGGACGACGGCCGGTGTCCACGAGGTGTCCAGGCCGCTCAAGGGGCCTCCGCAGCGGGCCGATAGAGGGCACATCGAGGCAAACCGCATGAGTGAGCACACCGACCCACACACCGTCCAACGCATCCTGCTGCCGAGCGGCCGCACGATCGAAGTCGTCCGCTTCGGCGACGGCGAGGTCACCGAGCGCGGCACCCGGCTGCACATGTGCCGCCGCGTGCGACTCGGATCTCGTCCAGCCCGTGGCCTGGAGCGAAGCCGCTCCGTCGCGCTGGGAGCTGACGCTGGAATGCCCCAACTGCGGATGGCACGAGGTCGGAACCTACGAGCGCGAGCAGGTCGAGGCGCTCGAGGACGAGCTCGATCAAGGGCCTCGCCGACATGCTCGAGGATCTCCGCCGGCTCACGCACGTGAACATGAACGAGGAGATCAACCGCTTCATCGCGGCGCTGCGCGCCGACCTGATCCTCCCCGAGGACTTCTAGTCCGACTCAGGCGTAGCGCTCGACGACGCCGTCGGCGACGAGCGCCAGGACCGACGCCCGACGACGGTCGACCCCCGCGAGCAGGTCCTTCGCCGAGGCGACCATCGCCCACCCTCGCGCACGGCAGACCTCGAGCGCGCCCGTCGCGGCGATGCGGTCGCACACCGCGGCCGCCTGCTCGGTGCCGTGCACGCCACGCAGATCGAGCGCGGCGAGCTCCGGGTCACGTTCGCGGGCCAGGACCAGCGGCAGCGTGACGGTGCCGTCGAGCAGATCCGTCCCGCGGGGCTTGCCGGTGCGCTCGGGCGGGCCGGAGACGTCGAGCACGTCGTCAAGGACCTGGAACGCGATGCCGATCGTCTCGCCGAACTCCGCCAGCGCCGGCGCCGGAGTCCCGGCCGCGAGCACGCCGAGCTCGCACGCGGCACGGAACAGGACCGCCGTCTTCAACCGGCAGCGCTCCAGATAGCGCTCGAGGCTGACGTCGGTCCGGTAGGCGTCGGCGCGCTGCATCAGCTCGCCGGTGACCAGCGCCGAGCTCGCCCGCGAGAGGATCCGGACGGCGTCCGCCGAGCCGCTCTGCACGAGCTCCGCGAACGCGCGGGAGAACAGGAGGTCACCGGTGGCCAGGGCCATCTTCTGACCTCCGGCCGCGACGACCGTGGGCGGCCACGCCGCTCGCGGCGAGCGATCGAGCACGTCGTCGTGGACGAGGCTCGCGGCGTGGATCAGCTCGATCGCCGTCGCCGCGCGGACGAGCAGCGCGCGGTCGGCCACCGTCTCTCCGGCGGCGAGGCACACGAGCAGCGGACGGAGTCGCTTGCCGCCGGCGGCGATCGTGTCGCCGCCGTAGCGTCGCGAGCTCCGCGCCGTGGCCGGCCGACAGCTGGCGCCGAGCCGCTCCTCGACCTCGGCCATCAGCTCGGCGAGCGCCGGCCCGCCGGCGGTGATCACGGCCTGGAGCGCCGAGGCGCCGGCGGTCGCGCTCATCGGCGTCCCGGACCCTCGTGGCGACGGGGGACGACGCTCACGGCCGAGTCCCGACGTGCATCGCGATGATCCCGCCGGCGGTGAGCAGGTACCGGACGTCGGCGAGGCCGGCGGCGGCGAAGCGGCCGGCGAGGTCCTCGGGGCCCGGGAAGCGGCGGACGGAGTTCGGCAGGTACATGTAGGCCTCGGGGTCTCCCGCTACCCGGCCGAGGACCGGAACGACCCGGTCGAACCACAGCCGGAAGAACGTCGACAGCGGGGGCCGCTGTCGGCGTCGTGATCTCGAGCACCACGACGCGGCCGCCGGGGCGCACGACCCGCGCCATCTCCCGCAGGCCGCGATCGAGGTCGGAGAAGTTGCGGGCGCCGAAGCCCACCGTGACCGCGTCGAAGCGAGCGTCCGGTACGGGAGCTCCAGCGCGTTGGCCGTCTCGAACGCACCTCCGCCGCCGGTGCTCGGCGACCGCGCCTCTGTCGCGGGCGATCGCCAGCATCCGCTCGGAGAAGTCTCCGCCGACGACCGATCCGTCGGGCCCGACCCGGCGGGCGAGCTCAAAGGCGAGATCGCCGGTGCCGGTGGCGACATCGAGCGCCGGCTCGCCCGGGCGCAGCGCGCCAAATCGGCAGCGCGACGACGCCAGGCGTGGTGCAGCCCGGCGGTCATCACCGAGTTCATGCGGTCGTACAGCCCGGCGATGCGGTCGAACATCGCCTCCACCTGGGGCTCGCGCAGCGTCCCGGCGAGGCAGGCGCTCGGCGCCTCCGTGCTCGGGGGCGCGGCGGGTCCGGCGCTCATCGCGACGCGACGAGCTAGTGCAGCTCCGACAGGAAGTTGACCAGGTTCTGGAACTTCTGCGGCGACTGCTGGGCCAGCAGGCGGAACGAGGGCATCGGCGCGGTCGGGTTGCGCAGCGTCGAGGCGATCGCCGCCGGACGGAGCTTGGACCCGACGTGGGTCAGCACCGGGCCGGGACCGTTGTTGCCGTTCTCGCCGATCACGTGACAGCCCAGACAGCCCGACTGGCCGACGACGAGCTTGCCGGCGTTGAAGGTCGCCATCTCGCTCGCGCTGAGCCCGGCCGGCGGCTGCATGTCGACGGAGTTCGGGGACCCCGGTGGGGCGCCCTCGTAGGTCAGGTAGGCGATCGCGAAGATCGTGGCCAGACCGGCGGCCAGGGCGATCGGCCGGCGGTGGATCCGACGCTCCGGGCTGCGGTCGTAGAACGGCAGCAGGAACAGCAGGATCATGCAGATCGTCGGCACTCCGATCGTCGCCATCGGCGTGAACTTCGGCACGCTCTTCATGACGCGCAGGACCTCGAACAGGAAGAAGAAGTACCACTCCGGCCGCGGCACGTAGGTGGTCGTCGTCGGGTCCGTCTTCGGCCCGATCTCGGCGCCGAACATCAGCGACAGGAAGATGATCACGAACGACCACGATCAGCGGCCATCGCCGAGTCCTTGGCGACGATGTAGGGGAAGAACGGCTTCCCCTGGTTCTTCAGGATCGAGTATTCGCGGAGGTATGCCTCCTTCTCGGCCTGGTTCATCGCACCTCACCCGCTGGCGCGCCGCAAGTCGCTGCGCATGATCAGACCTCCACTGCTCGGCCTGGAATGTCGGCGTCCGGGCTGGGCTCGGGCTCGGCGTGGAGCCACGGCGGCGCGGAGATCCCCAGCTTGGTGATCAGGTACAGGTGGGCGCCGATCAGCGCGGCGATCGCCCCCGGGATCAGCATCATGTGGATGGCGTAGAACCTGGATAACGTCGTCGCCCCGAACTCAGGCCCGGCCCTGAGGAAGTCCGCTAGGTACGGGCCGATGAACGGGCCCGGTGCCGTTGATGTTGACGCCGACGACCGAGGCCCAGTAGGCCCGCTGGTCGAACGGCAGCAGATAGCCGGTGAACGACATCGCCATCGTCAGGATCAGCAGCACGACGCCGATCACCCACGTCAGCTCCCGCGGATACTTGTAGGCGCCGAAGAAGAACGTCCGCGCCATGTGCAGGAAGATCAGGATCACCATCACCGACGAGCCCCACTTGTGCATCCCGCGCACGAACTGGCCGAGGAAGGCCTGGTCGGTGATGTAGCGGATCGACTCGTACGCACCGCCCTGGGCGTCCGGGCGGTAGTACATGGCGAGGAACACGCCGGTGATCGCCTGCGAGAGGAACGCGAACATCGTCGCCGAGCCGAGCGTGTAGAACCAGTTGACACCGCGTGGGACCTTGCGGAACAGCATCCAGCGGACGCCGCCGGAGAGCGAGGTCCGCTCGTCGATCCAGTCGACGACCGTGAGGCCGGCTTCGACGGCGCGCTCCTTGGGCGTCGGCTTGCCGTTGCCGGTACCTGGCCGCTGAGGCTTGGGCTTGAGGATGCTGGGAAGCGGGGGCGCGGGAAGGCTGGGCATGGTGGGGCCTGGGCTAGTTGGTGGGGCGAACGGAGGTCGAAGGACGCGCCGGGTACAGGAACTGGCCGATCCCGTCGAGCGGCTGCCCGGGGTCCCGCGGGGAGAAGCGCCGGAGCTCGCTGTTGACCGAGTAGCGGGGACCGATCTCGACCTGTCCGTTGCGCACCCGGGTGTAGAAGCGGTCGAGCGGGCGCACCGGAGGGCCACCTGCGACGAGGCCGCGGAAGTCGTAGACGCCGCCGTGACACGGGCAGATGAAGCGGCCCGCGGCGGGCGTGAAGCGGACCGGGCAGCCGAGGTGCATGCAGCGCGAGGACAGCGCGATGAACTGGTTGAACTCGTCGGAGTGCTCCGTATCGATCGCCGGATTGCGAGCCCGGACGTAGGCGATCGTCTTGCCCGCCTCGCCGATGCCCTGGACGACGGTGAGCACGCGCGTCACGTACGTGTCGACGGGGAAGTCGCTCGGCCTGCCGATCACCTGCCACTCGAACGGCACCCGGCTGAACAGCGGGCCGAGCGCGAACCCGACCGCCGGGAGCGCGATGCCCGCCACGGTGATGATGCCCATGGTCTGGACGCCGACGTTCATGAACCGCCGCCGGGTGACGGTTTCGCCCTCGAAGGCGCCCGGCATCTCGCGGTCGGTGGTGTACTTCGATTTGGCTTGCTTGTGACGGTCGGGCACGGGCGATGAGGGGAGAGAACCTAAACGGTCCGTTGAACCTTCCGTTGAAGGCTCACTAAAGGTTACCGCCTTCGCGCGCGGGCGCGTCAGCTGGGGTCCGGAGGCGAACCTGAGCGCGGCGTCGCTCGGCGGCATCGAGCAGCATCCGAGTGGCGGCCGGGTCCTCGCTGCGGGCCCGCTCCTTGGCCTCTCGCAGGGCCTCGTCGGCGCCCCAGCCGACCGCGACGGCGCTCGCCGTCCAGACCGCCTCGGCGAGCTCCGGGTCGTCGCGGATCTGGGCCTGGGCGACGAGCGAGATCAGGTCGCCGAGCTCGCCGACGGCCGGAAGATCGCCGAGCGCCGCGAGCCGCGCGAGACCCCGGGCGTACATCCCATCCCCGACGATCAGCGCGAGGTCTCCGGCGAGGCCACTGAGCACGCGGGGGCGGCCGTAGTGGAGCAGGTAGCCCTCGCGGATCAGCTCGAGCAGCAGCTCGTACTCGCCGCGCGCGGCCGCGGTCCGCGGCCCGGAGGCGGCGACCTGCGGCGCCCCGAGCGCGGGGCCGGGGGCAGGCTCGGGGGTGGGCTGAGCGAGGGCGTGCTCGAGCTCGGGGAGCGATCCCCCGAGGACCCGCATCTCGTCACGCACGCGTTCGAGCACGTCGGTTTCGCCGGCCGCCATCACAACTCCGAGAACGCCTCCGCGGCGGCCGCCACGGTCAGCTCGATGTCGGCCTCCGAGTGGGCCAGCGACGGGAACCAGGCCTCGAACTGCGAGGCCGGCGGGTACACCCCCCGGGCGAGCAGGCCCCGGCACCAGGCGCCGTAGGCGGCCTGGTCGGTGGCCGCGGCGGCCGCGTAGTCGCCGATCGGACCCGGAGCGAAGAACGGGGTGACGAGGCCGGGAACGCTGTGCACGGTGACCGTCACCCCGGCGCTCGAGGCGGCCGACAGCAGGCCGTCGGCGAGCAGCCCGGTGAGCTCGGTGAGACGGGCATAGGCGTCGGCGTCGAGCAGCGAGAGGGTCGCGAGCGCAGCCGCCGTGGCGAGCGGGTTCCCGGACAGTGTTCCGGCCTGGTAGACGGGTCCGGCCGGAGCGATCTGCTCCATCAGCGCGGCCGAGCCGCCGTACGCCGCAAGCGGGAGGCCGCCGCCGACGATCTTGCCCATCACGGTGAGATCGGGCAGCACGCCGAGGTACTCCTGAGCGCCGCCGCGGGCGACGCGGAAGCCGGTGATCACCTCGTCGAAGACGAGCAGCGCCCCGGTCCGGTCGGCCTGGCCGCGGAGCAGCTCCAGGAAGCCCGGTGCCGGGGGGACGACGCCCATGTTCGCCGGCACGGGCTCGACGAGGATCGCGGCGAGCGGCATCGCCTCGGTGGCCTGCACGATCGCCTCGGCGTCGTTCCACGGCACGATCACGGTCGCCGCCGCCGCGCCCTCCGGAACGCCCGGGCTGGCCGGAATCCCCTGCGTCGCGAGGCCGGAGCCCGCCTCGGCGAGCAGGCCGTCGACGTGCCCGTGGTAGGCCCCGGCGAACTTGAGCACGCGCTCGCGGCCCGTGACCGCCCGAGCGAGACGGATCGCACTCATCGCAGCCTCGGTGCCGGACGAGGTCATCCGCACCATCGCGACCGACGGCATCCGGGAGACGACCTCGGCCGCGAGCTCCACCTCGTCGGCGGTCGGCGCCCCGAACGTGGTGCCCCGCGAGGCAGCCTCGTGGACGGCGGCGATCACTTCGGGAGGGGCATGACCGGCGATCAGCGGGCCCCAGGAGCACACCCAGTCGACGTACCGGTTGCCATCGACGTCGTGGATCCGGGAACCGGCTCCACCGGCGATGAAGATCGGATCCCGGCCGATTGAGCGCATCGCCCGTACGGGCGAGTTGACGCCGCCCGGCAGCAGCCCGAGCGCGCGGTCGTACAGCCTTGCCGAACCGGCCGTGTTGAGAAGGGGGGCGCTCACACCCCGGCGTGCTCGCGCTCCCAGGCGCGGAACTCCCCGGTGAAGTACTGCAGGCGGATCTTCTTGAACTCGGTCGACGAGTAGAGCGTCGCGCGGTCGGTGATCCCGGTGTCCTGCGCGATCGAGTCGAGGATCGCGTCGCACTCCTCCTTGGAGCGGCCGTGCGCCATCGTGAACACCGAGTACGGCCAGTCCTGGTAGGTCGGCCGCTGATAGCAGTGCGAGATCCCGCGGAACGCGGCCATCCGCGCGCCGACCGTGAGGATGTCGGCGTCGGGGACCTTCCAGACCCCCATCCCGTTCGCGCTGAAGCCGGCCCGGCGATGGAACAGGATCGCCGCGACGCGGCGCAGCAGGCGGCGCTCGCGCATCCCCTCCAGGTGGGCCAGCAGCCGCTCCTGGGAGATCCCGAGCTCGGCCGCGGCGGGGGCGTAGGGCTCGGAGATGGTCGGCATGTCGCCCTGGACCGCGCGGATCACCGCGATGTCGAAGTCGTCGTAGGGCTGACGCTCGGTCTCGGCCGGCTCGACGGCCGCGGCCGCCTTGGAGAGCGCGTCCGTGTCGCCCTCCATCTCGAGGTCCATGCGGATCTTGAACAGCTTCAGCGTCGGCAGCTGGCGGATCGACTCGGCGCCGGCCCGGGCGGAGAGCACCTCGAGCGTCCGCTCGAGCCCGAGCGGCGAATCCGGCTCGGTGGCGATCGTGAACCAGATGTTGAACTCGTGGTTGCGGAGGTAGTTGTGCGAGACCCCGGGGTGCTCGTTGATGATGTTCGCCGCCCGCCACGGGTTCTCGGGATCGACCTTGGCCGCCACCAGCATCGAGGAGAAGCCGAGCGCGCGGGTGTCGAAGATCGGCGTCACCTGCCGGATGATCCGCTCGGCGAGCAGCCGCTCGACGCGGGTGAGGGTCTCGGCCTCGCTGATCCCGGCCTCGGTGGCGACGTGCTCGTAGGGCCGCGCGGCGATCGGGAACGAGCCCTGCATCAGGTTGAGCAGGCGCTTGTCGAGGTCGTCGAGCGGGATCGCGGCGCCGTCCTTGCGGCTGCGGAGTTTGGGGCCGAAGCCGGCGCCCTTGGCCTCCTCCGCACCACGCGTGCGGGCCGGTCCGTCTACTGCAGCCATGTCGCGGCCTCCTTCGCGTGGTAGGTGATGACGATGTCCGCGCCGGCCCGACGGATCGAGGTGAGCGTCTCGAGCACCGTGGCCCGCTCGTCGAGGTAGCCGGCCGCGGCGGCGGCCTTCACCATCGCGTACTCGCCGCTGACGTTGTAGGCCGCGAGCGGCATCTCGGTGTCGTCCTTGATCCGGCGGATCAGATCAAGGTACGGCAAGGCGGGCTTGACCATCAGCATGTCGGCGCCCTCCTCGACGTCGAGCCGGGCCTCGCGCATCGCCTCCGAGGCGTTGGCCGGATCCATCTGGTAGGCCCGGCGATCGCCGAACGCGGGAGTGGAGTCGGCCGCCTCGCGGAACGGCCCGTAGAACGCGGACGCGAACTTCGCGCTGTAGGCGAGGATCGGGGTGTCGGTGAGGCCGTCGTCGTCAAGCGCGGTGCGGATCGCCCCGACCCGGCCGTCCATCATGTCGCTCGGCGCGACGACGTCCGCGCCGGCCCGGGCCTGGGAGACCGCGGTGCGGGCGAGGAGCTCGAGCGTGAGATCGTTGTCGACCGCTCCGTCACCCCGAACGACGCCGCAGTGGCCGTGGCTCGTGTACTCGCAGAGGCAGAGATCGGTGATCACGAGCAGGTCGGGGTACTCGCGCTTGATCGCGCGGGTGGCGAGCTGGACGACGCCCTCCTCGTCCCAGGCCCCGGAGCCCTCCTCGTCCTTGGCCGCAGGGAGGCCGAACAGGAGGACGGCCGGGATCCCGAGCGCTACCGCCTCGCCCGACTCGGCGACGGCGTGGTCGATCGAGAGCCGGTCGACCCCGGGCATCGCGGCGATCGGCTCGCGGCGATCGAGCCCGTGGGCGACGAACATCGGATAGACGAAATCCGCAGGCGAGAGGTTCGTCTCGCGGACCAGCCCCCGCAGCGCGCGGGTGGCTCGAAGCCGGCGCAACCGGGTCTGGGGAAAGGCCATCGCGTCCGATGGTATCGGCGGGCGCGAGCCCGCCCGGGGCCTCAGACCACGTTCCAGGGCTCGATCCGCCGCGCCACGACAAGCCCCGCCACGACGTACGGATCGGCATCCGCGAACGCCTCGATCTCAGCCGGCTCGACGTCGCGGAACACGATCGCGGCCCCGTGCGGCGGATCGCCGAGCGCGCCGGCCATCACGACGCGGCCGGCATCACGCTGCGCGCCGACGTGGGCGAGGTGGGCCTCGCGGTGGGGCGGGCGCCGGTCGAGGATGTCCGGCACGTAGTCGTAGAAGAGGATGTGATGCACGGTAGGCTGTGTCCCGATGGCAGATCTCCAGCGCCGAGGAAGCTACACCCCACGCCGAACCCGCGAGCAGCGCGCATACCGCCTCGTGGTCGCCGGCGGGGTGACGGGCACGGTCGGTGTCGTCGGCCTGATCCTCGCGGTGCTCGGGGTCACCAGCGCCGGGTGGCCGATCGTCGCGCTGATCGTCGCCGCGGTGTGCATCGTGATGTTCCGCGCCACGGTCCGCAGCTAGTCCGGACCGCCTCGCCCCCGGCCGGCGCGGACGCGCGGCTCGAGCTCGGCGCCGCACGAACGGCAGAACGCGTCGCGCGGACCGGTCTCCGCACCGCAGTCCGGGCAGCGCTCGGCGAGCACCCCGAGCACAGGCGAGGCCCCCGGAGCGCCGGCCGCCGCGACGGCCCATGGCTCGAGCACGAGATGGCGGCGCAGGTAGATCACCGTCTGGCGGAGGACCGAGGCGACGGGCAGAGCGACCAGCGCCCCGACGATCCCATAGATCTGGTAGCCGATCAGCAGCCCGATGATGATCAGGATCGGGTTGATGCGCAGCGAGATGCGGAACACCTGGGGGGCGACGATGTGGCCCTCGAGCTGCTGCAGGGCGACGAACAGCGCGATCAGCCAGACCGCGCTCACCGGGTCGTTGAACAGCGCGATCAGCACCGCGGGCAGCGGCCCGATGATCGGCCCGATGTACGGGATGAACTCCATCAGGCCGTAGAACGCGCCGAAGAAGACGGCGTAGTGCGCCCCGTCGGGGAAGATCCCGAGCACGCCGAAGATCCACAGCGAGAGGGCGGCGCTGGCGCCCATGATGAAGCTGAACAGGATCTGGCCGCGGACGTACCCGAACACCGCCTGCTGGGCGAGCAGGGGGAAGTCATCTTCCGGCGATCCGTCCCCTGGCGGCATCACGCGCCGCACGAGCCGGCCGATCGCGGGGCCGTAGACGAGCAGGTAGATCGACAGCACGATCACCAGCACGAGGTCGAACGAGAACGTGACGAGCTGCGAGAGCAGATCGCGGGAGAAGGACACGATCGCGCCCGAGCGCTTGAGCAGGTTCTTCTGGAGCGTTTCGAGCGCGGTCTGCCCCTGCTTCTGGATCTGGACCTTGATCCCGTTGTTGTTCAGCCACGTCTGGAGGTTGTTGAGGTCCTTGTTGGCCTGGCGGACGAGGTGCGGCACGTCGCGCTGGAAATGGCTGATCTGGGTGCTGATCGGATCCGAGAGCAGGAGCCCGACACCGACCAGGGCGGCGATCAGCGAGAGGTAGATGAGCAGAATCGAGGCGCCGTGCGGGAGGCCGCGGTGCTCGATCATCTTCACGATCGGGTTGAGGATCAACGCGATCACGGAGGCCGCGACGAGGATCAGCAGCACGGGTCCGGCGGCACGGGCGAGCGCCCACAGGCCGAGCAGTGCGAGCGGCAGGATCACGAGCTGGATCCAGCGCGGGACGACGGTCGAGGGGACGACCTGCTCCCGCGGATCGAGGCGCGGCGGCGGGTCGGTGGGGCTGCCGTCGGAGGCCGGTGCGGTGTCCGCGAGTGCGGCCGACTCGGAGGCGGCCGCGCTCACGGGCCCGACCGGATCCGGAGCCGTCGTGGGGCGCTCGTCGGCCGGCGACCGACCGCCCGCAGAGCCATTGGCGGGGGGATCCGATCGACCGGCGTTGCGACCGCGCCTGAAGATCCTTGGGAGCATGCAGAACGAAGTATGCGCCCGAGGCCGACGTGAACCCGCAAAACGTGACGATCCTGTTCGTCGGCGACGTCGTCGGCGGCATCGGCCGACGGACGCTGATGGGCCTGCTCCCGGAGCTGCGCGAGCGCTTTGAGCCGACCTTCATCGTCGTCAACGGCGAGAACATCGCCGGCGGCGTCGGCATCACACCGAAGCTCGCCGACGGCCTGCTGCGCGCCGGCGTCGACGCGATCACGCTCGGCAACCACACGTACCGCCACCGCGAGATCTACCCCTACCTCGACGCCGAGGACCGGATCCTGCGCCCGGTCAACTTCCTCGCCGGCCAGCCCGGACACGGCACCTGCGTGGTGGAGAACGGGGGCGTCCGCCTCGGCGTCGTGTCGGTCTCGGGCAATCTGTACATGAACGCCGGCCGCCACGCCTTCAGCGAGATCGATACCGCGCTGCGCGGCTTCGGCGACCGGGTCGACCACGTGCTCGTCGACGTCCACGCCGAGGCGACGAGCGAGAAGGTGGCGATGGGCTGGCACCTCGACGGCCGGGTGACCGCCGTCGTCGGCACGCACACCCACGTGCCGACCGCCGACGCCCGGGTGCTGCCGGGCGGCACCGCGTACATCACCGACGTCGGCATGACCGGCCCCCGGGGCGGCGTGATCGGCGTCAAGCGCGAGCAGGCCCTGCAGGCGATGATCACGACGATGCCCGTCCGCTTCGAGACCTCCGACGACGACCCGTGGCTCATGGGGGTCGTGGTCCGGGCGAGCGCGCCGATGCGGGCGGATACGATTGAGCAGGTGCTGCTGCCGGCGCGGGGCTGATCGGGCGGCTCGGCGGGAGCGATGTCGATTTCTGTGCCTAGATGGTGCATTTCTCTACACGCCCTCCGCTTCGAGGCCGGAATTCGCCGGGGCCGCCACTCCCAGCCCCTCCCCAGCCGGGGTTCGCCGCACCGCGGCCGACGCTTCCCCCGCTGCGCGACCGCTCGCGCAGATCGCCACCAACGCCGGCGCGAAGAACCATGGGATGTAGAGGTAGAACCAGTGCGTCACGCCGAGCTGGAACGCGATGAGCACGGCGGCGGTGAGCGCGGCCAGCTCGGGCACACCGCGGCGCCCCCGCGGGACGACGGCGAGCGCGAGCGCAAGAGCGACCGCACCGCCCTGGACGAGGTGCTGGAGCGCCGAGAGGTGCCACAGGCCCCAGACCGAGAACGGGGAGCTGCGGTCCGCCTGGTAGGTGACCGCGTCGCGCCAGAAGGCCGAGGCCTCGCCGCCCGCGAGGACCGGGGCGAGGACGACGGCTGCCGCAGCGACCGCCGCCGCAGCGAACACCAGGCGCTCGCGACGCGGCCGCCACCCCTCGCCCGTCCCGCGCCAGAACAGCGGCACGAGACCGAGCGGGGCGAACTTGGCCAGGCCGGCGAGCGCGATCGCGATGCCGCGCCCCGCGGCGGCCAGCCACCCGCGTCCGCGCGCCGTCCCGGCCGCCGGGCCGGCGGCCCGCGCGCCCCAGGCGACCGCCACGAGCGCGAGCACGACGAGCAGCGCCACGAGCGAGTCGTTGGAGTCGGACTCGAGCGTGAACAGCGTGAACGGGAAGGCGGCCCAGCCGTAGGCGAGCAGCCAGCCGAGGTCCGGCCCGCGGATCAGCGCCCCGAGCGCGAACAGGCCCACGATCGTCAGCAGGTCGAAGGCCAGCGCCGCGCCGTGGGCCGCGGGGAGGTCGTCCCACCGTCCGCTCCAGCCGAGCACCGCCCGGAACGGCACATAGGCCAGGTAGACCACCGGGCCGTACGTGTCGCCGTGAGCGTCCTGGGCGGGCCAGTGCCCGTAGACGCCCTCCCCATGGAGCAGGCGGTCGGCTCCGATCACCCCGGCGTAGCCGACATCGATCACGTTGCCGTCGGCGGCGTTGAGGGCGACGCGGAAGCCGACCAGGAACATCGTCAGCACGGCGAGCGCGATGATCGGCAGCCGTGAACGGACGGCCGTCCGCGGACGGCCCCGGCCGGCGCCGAGGAGCAGCCGGACGAGCAGGTAGACGAGCGGTGGATACGCGAGCGGCACCGAGAGACCGATCTGCCCGTGGTTGAAGAACGCGAGCGAGATCGAGAACGCCAGCAGGGCCGCGAGGTCGAGGTGGTGCAGCGACAGCGGCCGGCGCAGGAACGGCAGCACGAACATCGCGGAGAGGACAACCCACACGTACCAGGCGTCGGCCTGGCGGCCGAACGCACCGGCGTAGCCGCGGGCCATCGTCCAGGCGACCTGATAGCCGGTCCACACCCCGCTCACGCGGCCGGTGCGGTCGTCGAGGTCGGCCTCCATCAGTTCGCGCCCGTTCCGTCCCGGACCGAACCAGCTCACCTGCCAGCCGTGTGGCCCCCGGGTGTAGGTGAACGCGCGCAGCTCGGGGTGGCGGTGCAACTCGGCGCGGACCCGCGGGTCACGACCGGCGGACCGGCGGACCTGAGGTGGCGTCAGCCGGTGGCCGGGAGGCGCCGCGGCACCGGTGACGAGGACCGGCGTCGGATCAGCCGGACCGGCGGCGAGGGCGGACGGAGCGCCCGCCAGGGACAGCGCGAGGAGGAGAGCGGCGAGGAGCGCTCGGTGCGGCGCGGGCACGCGCCCTCAGGCGCGGAAGCTCCAGAGCTTCTGGCCGACGAACGACAGCGGCATGCCGGCCACGACGGCGATCGCCTGGGCCACGACCTTCGTCATCCCGGCGCCGTCGACGAGCGCGATCAGGGTCACGTAGGCGAACCCGAACGCGAGCAGCGACACGGCGAAGAACCGGATCCCCTGCGAGGCCGGATGCTCCTGCTTGGCGTCGAACGTCCAGTGGCGGTTGAGCCAGAAGTTGCTCATCACCGACACGAGGAAGGCGATCACCGAGGCCACCTTGTAGTCGATCTTCGCCAGGTGGACGCACGACGCGAACACGGCGAGGTTGACGATGTAGCCACTCGCGCCGACGGCCGCGAAGCGGAACAGCTGAAGCCAGTTGCCGGGGTGGCGAACGCCGTGGCGGACGCGGGCCCGGAACGGCAGCTCAACAGCGGTGGCGGCGAACTCTTCGGTCACGGTCACGGTCGGGGACTGTATCGGCGAGATGTTTGACACAGGTAAGACCGGCCGACGCTAACCGGCCCTTAACTGGCGCCGAAATGGTCGCGGATCATCGGGGTGATGTCCCGGAGCGTCCACTGTTCTCGGGCGTCGCGGGAGTCGGGACCGGTGCCGCACCAGAGTAACGCCCCCTCGGAATCGGAGCGGTGCAGCGAGCCGTGGCTGCCCCCTCCCACGTGGTCCGCTCCGCCCCAGTCCACGAACTCGTAGCCGGGCGCGGCGGAGAGCAGAACGTCGCCCGCGGTCGCACAGCGCAGCGCCGACCAGATCCGCGCGAGCGCGTCGGGATAGTCGGGACTCTCGAAGCGGCCGTCGCGCACCCGCGCGCCGAGCGCCTCGGGGTCGCCCTCGATGCTCCACCGGCCGCCCCGGAGGTCGCTGACGTCGCCGCCGAAGGTGAACCGGAGCTCCCCGCGGGCCGTGATGACACGCGCCTCGGCGTCGTGGCCGTCGCCGTTCAGGCACATGACGACATCGACGCCCTCGAGCTCGCGGGCGGCGTCCACCGCGCGGGGGACGAGCTCCCGGCGGCGATCGGGATCGAGCACGTAGATCATCGCCGAGCGCTGGGCGGGGCTGAGCGCGAGCTCGCCGGTCGCGGCCCGGGCACCGCCGGGCGCGGCGACGTCGAAGTCCTCGAACGCGCGGTCGAGGCGGATCCGCTCCTCGACCGAAGCCTGCGAGTGGTCGGAGGCGACGACGACGGCATGGTCGGCGAGGAACGCGTCGGGGCCGCCCGCCGCATGCATCAGGCGCTCGAGCTGGCGATCGGCGGCGGCGATCGAGGTCACCTGCGCGTGGGGCCCGTGCTTGTGCGACCAGGCGTCGTTGTCGGGCAGCGAGAACAGCATGAAGTCGAACAGGTCATTCTCAACCAGGTACGCCCCGACACAGCCGGTGTGCTGGTCGCGGATGCCGGGCATCCCGAGCTGGCCGCGGCAGCCGGTCTTGCGGCTGGCGTAGATGTCGGCGTAGAACAGCTCGGTCGGCCCGTCGATCGTGCGGCGGAACAGCGTCGAGGTGACGATCCGGGCGAGCGCCGTGTCGCCCGCGACCTCGTGGGGGTGGCGGCCGCGGTAGATGAGGTACGTCGTTCCGGCGGTGCGCAGGCCCTCGTCGTCGAGCGACTCGAACACCGTCTCGACCCCGTGCGAGAGGTGCTCGGCATTCATCCGGTAGACGGTGTCGGTGAGCGAGCGCAGCACCCCGAACTGGCGGCTGGCCGAGAAGCTCGACCCGTATTCGACGTACCGGGCCTCCTCACGGTGGTACCAGTTCATGCTCGGGATCAGGTGCTCGTCGGGGCCGACGCCGGTGGTGATGCTCGCCGCGCACACCGGCGTCACCGACGGGAAGGCGGCGACGCAGTCGTCGACGTACACGCCCTCCTGGCGGATCCGCGCCAGCGCCGGGGCGCGGCCGGCGGCGATCGCCCGATCGAGCATCGCCGGCTTCATCGCGTCGATCACGACGAGCACGAGCTTCTTGGCGCTCATGCCGTCGGGCGGCATGCCGCTCACCGCAGGATCCGCAGGCCGGCATACTTCTGGCCCTCGCGGCGGCGACCGGCGACCAGCAGCCACAGCAGCAGCGCGAGCGCGATCGGACCGACGGGGGGCGCGACGACCGAGAGCGCGGCGATCGCGATCGCCAGCCCCTCGGCGAACACGGAGAGCGCGGCCGCAGCCTCGGCGTCGAGGCGGACGCGCACACGGGCGAGCAGCGGGCGGGTGGCGAGAATGCCGACGATCGCGCACACCACGCCACCGATGAACCCCGGCCACTCGGCGTAGTGATGGTGGGCGAGGGCACCGGCGAAGAACAGCGCACCGAGCACGCACGAGAGCAGTGCCGAGAACGATCGCCCCGGGCCCCTCCTGCGACCGCTCGGGCCCGTACCGGCGCTCGAGCAGCGCGAGCACCACGGCCAGCACGGCGAGCGCCAGCAGGAACGGCGCGCTCTGGAGAAAGGCGAGATCGGTGTGTTTGAACTGGATCTCGACGTCACCAGCCGCGAGGGCCCCGACGGCCAGGCTGGGGAGCAGCGGCCGGATGCCGATGGCCGCCGCCATGCCGACGCCCTGGAAGATGTCGAAGACGAGATGCACGTGCTGTAGCCTGGACGGCCGTGACGATAGTGCAGAGGCGCGCGATGAGCCCTCGCAGGACCGTCGACGGCCAGGGGCGGCCCCGGCGCCCCGGGCGAACCACAGCGCACGACATAGAGCGCTATGCCGGGCTCTTCGCCCAGCGGACCGGAGTGATGAAGTCCTCGGCGATGCGGGACCTCATGGCGCTCACCGAGCGCGACGACGTGATCTCGATCGCCGGCGGGCAACCCGGACACCTCGACCTTCCCGCCGAATTCCTATGCGTCGCTGATGGGCCGCGTTGCCGCCGAGTCCTGCGCCCGCGCCCTCCAGTACGGCCCGACCGAGGGCCTCGCGCTGGTGAAGGACGTGCATCACCCAGGTGATGGCCGCCGAGGGGATGCGCGATCGACCCCGACGACGTGCTCGTCACCACCGGCGGCCAGCAGGTGATCGACCTCGTCTGCAAGACGCTGCTCGACCCCGGCGATGTCGTCGTCACCGAGGCGCCGACCTACCCCGGGGCCGTCCCGACGTTCTGCGCCTACCAGGCCGATGTCGTGCAGGTGACGATGGACAGCGACGGGATGCGGATCGACGAGCTGCAGAGCACGCTGGTGCGCCTCGCCGCCGAGGGCCGGCGCCCGAAGTTCATCTACACCGTCCCCAACTTCCACAATCCGGCCGGGGTGACGATGTCGGCCGAACGCCGCCACGCGCTCGTCGCGCTCGCCGCCGAGCACGAGCTGCTGATCCTGGAGGACAACCCCTACGGCCTGCTGCGCTACGAGGGCGAGCCGCTCCCGACGCTGCTCTCGCTCGACGACGAGTTCGTCATCTACGCGAGCACCTTCTCGAAGATCCTCTCGCCCGGCGTGCGGCTGGGCTGGACGGTGGCGCCGGCGCCGATGCTGGCGAAGATGAACATCGGCAAGCAGGCCTCCGACCTGTGCTCGTCGTCGATCTCGCAGTACTTCGTCAGCGCGTACTTCGATTCCGGGCCGTGGCAGGACTACGTGAACTCGCTGATCGAGATCTACCGCCGCCGGCGGGACGTGATGCTCGACTCGCTGGCCGAGCACCTCCCGCGCGAGGCCCGGCTGGACGCACCCGCGCGGCGGTCTGTTCATCTGGGCCACGCTGCCCGAGTACATCGACACCACCGACCTGCTCGCCCGGGCGCTCCAGGAGCACGTCGCCTTCGTCCCCGGCCGCGCGGCGTACGTCGACGGCCGCGGCGGCAACGAGCTGCGGCTCAACTTCTCCGGCGTCAACGAGGATGAGATCCGCGAGGGTGTCCGGCGGATCGGCGAGGTCGTGCGCGAGCAGGTCGACCTCTACGGCACGCTCACCGGCGCCCCGGCCGCGCCCCCGCGCCGCGAGGCGAGCGGCGCAAAGGGCGAGCCGGGCCGCTCGGAGCTGGCGCCTGTGGTCCAGCTCACGCGCAAGCGCGCGGGATGACCGAGACCCAGGGCGCGCGGCCTGGCCGCGGCGGGCGCACCGCGTCCAAGCGGGTCGCGGTGCTCAAGGGGGGCCGCTCGCTCGAGCGTCAGGTGTCGCTGAAGTCAGGCGCGCGGGTCGAGGATGCGCTCGAGCGGCTCGGTCACGACGGTCGTGGCGATCGACGTCGGCCCTGACCTCGTCGAGCAGCTGTCCGGATGCGGGGCGGAGGTCGCGTTCGTCGCCCTCCACGGCCGAGACGGCGAGGACGGAACCGTCCAGGAGCTGCTGGAGGTGGCCGGGATCCCGTACACCGGCTCGGGCGTGTCGGCGTGCATCCGCGCCTCGGACAAGGTGCTGGCCAAGCACGCGATGCGGGACGCCGGGATCCCCACGCCCGACTTCTACGCCTTCAACGAGACGGCGTTCCGGGAGCTCGGCGCGGCCGTCGCGCTCCCGGCGATGGGCGAGCGGCTGCGGTTCCCGATCGTCGTCAAGCCGGCCTCGCAGGGCTCCGCCCTCGGCATCAAGTTCGCCCGCTCGCCCGGCCGATGTCCCGGCCGCGCTCGTGGCGGCCTTCTCCTACGACCGCAAGGTCCTGCTCGAGCGGTACGTCGACGGCCGCGAGCTCGCCGTCTCGATCATCGATCAGGACGGGGCGGCCCGCGGGCGCTCCCGGTCGTCGAGGCGGTGCCCCAGGACGAGGACTTCTACGACTTCGAGAGCCGCTACGAGATCGGCCGTACCCGGTTTGTCTGCCCGGCCGAGCTCGAGGACGCGGTCGCCGGGCGCGCCCAGGAGATCGCGCTCGAGGTGTACGAGCTGCTCGGCTGCTCGGGCTTCGCACGGGTCGACCTGATGCTCGACGCCGCCGGCGGCGAACTGTTCGTGCTGGAGGTCAACCCGATCCCCGGGCTGACGGAGACGAGCCTGCTCCCGCAGGCCGCCGATGCGGCTGGGATATAGTTCGATGCGCTGATCGAGCGGATTCTCGACGCAGCGGAGAGTGAACGATGCCGCGAGGGCCGGATGAACGATGAGACCCAGCGCGAGCTCCTGCGCCAGTTCTTCGCCCTCCGCGAGGCGCACACGACGTCGATGGCGCCGGCCGTGTTCCACCAGCCGTCCTCGGTCTACACCGACCCGGAGCGGCTGCGTGAGGAGACCGCAGCGCCTGTTCCGCGGACGGCCGATGTCGCCGCACTGTCCGCCGACCTCCCCGCGACCGGCGACTGCGTGGCCCGGGAGGTCGCGGGCGTTCCGCTGCTGCTCACCCGCGGCGAGGACGCCGCCGTCCGCGCGTTCCTCAACATCTGCCGCCATCGCGGTGGGCGGGTGTTCAGCGGGCGAGGCCGGCCGGGCCGGGCGCTGAAGTGCCCGTACCACTCGTGGGCCTATGACCTCAACGGCGAGCTGCTCGGACAGCCGCTCGCCCGCGATGCGTTCGCCGAGCTCGACCGCGACGCTTCGGGCTGATCCCGGTCGCCGCGGCCGAGCGGTTCGGGCTGATCCTCGTCGCGCCCGGAGCGGCGGACGGGACCGAGATCGACGTCGCCGGCGAGCTCCACGGGCTCGGGCCCGGAGTCGGTGAGTGGGGGTTCGAGGGCTACCACCTGCTGGCCGAGCGCGAGGGCACCTTCGACGCCAACTGGAAGCTGATCCACGACACGTTCCTGGAGAGCTACCACGTGTTCTCGCTGCACCGGGACACGCTCGCGCCCGACATGCTCTCGACGCCGTTCGTCGGCGAGGACTTCGGGCCCCACACCCGCGGCGTCGTGATGCGCAAGGAGGTCGTGCAGCTGCTCGAGCAGCCGGAGTCCGAGTGGGACCTGAAGCCAACGCGTCGATCGTCTACATCCTGTTCCCGAGCGTCGCGATCAACCTGCCGATGAGCGGCCACGCGGAGCTGTGGGAGATGTATCCGGAGCCCGAGGACCCGCACCGGACCCGGGTCACGTCAGCTTCTACGCCCCCGGGCGCCCGCCGACGACGAGGAGCAGGCGTTCTGGGACGCCAACGTCCGCTTCACCACGAAGGTCGTGTTCGAGGAGGACTTCGGCCAGCAGCAGGACATCCACCGCTCGCTGCGCACCGGCCTGATGCCGGAGGTCGTCTACGGTCGCAACGAGCCCGCGCTGATCCACCACCACCAGCAGGTCGAGCGCGCGCTCGCGGCCGCCAGGGCGACGGGGTCGGCCGACGCGGCTCCCTCGGCTGACCGCGGACCGCGTCGGCCGGCCGACCGGATCACTCGCCGGCGAAGTCCTCCGGGGTGACCTGGTCGAGGAAGTCCTTGAACTTCTCGACGACCTCCTCGGTGTCCTCGACCTCGTGCTCGAACTCGATCGCCGACTCGGCGATCACCTCGTCGGCGGCGAAGATCGGCGCCCCGGAGCGGACCGCGAGCGCGAGCGCGTCGCTCGGACGGGAGTCGATCTCCAGATCCCGGCCGTCGGCCCGGAGGCTGATCGAGGCGTAGAAGGTGTTCTCCCGCAGCTCGGTGACCGCGACCCGCGTGCATTCCACCTCGAGCTCGCCGAGCATGTCGGAGAGGAGATCGTGGGTCATCGGCCGGGGCGTCGAGGCGCCCTGGAGCTTCATCAGAATCGCCGCCGCCTCGGGATGTCCGATCCAGATCGGCAGGAACTTGTTGCTCTCGACGGTCTTCAGCAGCACGATCGGCTGCTTGCCGACCATGTCGAAGCTGACACCGTAGATCTGCATCTCCTGCACAGCACGCTCCGTATTCGGCGGGGACCGGCCAAGTATATGCTGCCCCGCGGTGCCTCCCGTGAAGCCTGAAGGGGCCTCCGGACGTCCGCTCGGACGGGCTCGGACGGTCGCCGCAGCGAGGCGAGACCGAGCCGCCGGACGGCCTTCGCCCGGCTCAACCGCCCGAGGGCCGGGACTGTCGATCGCAGCCGGCCAGCGCGACTTCTTCGGAGTGGACGTCGGGCCGCAACCGCCGCTCGGCTTCGCCGTTCCGGCTAGGAGCAGGAATCAGGCCCGGCCACCGCGAAGGAAATTACGGGCCTCTTCGGGTGTTCGCGTTCCATCAGGGCAGCGATGGGGTATCCTCCCCAGAGGCGCCTGAGGACCGGGCCCCGCTCGCCTCGCGTTAACGGACGGCTGGGCCGAACGAGCATCGGGGTTTCGTGCGTATACCGGTCGAGCAAGATCTTAGTCGATCTTGTGCGATATCTGTCGAACAAGTGGTATAATTCGATAACATCGAACTAAGAGCAACGGAGTTTCCCTGAGCAGTTTTGACACCCAAGGTCGCGACAGCGCAGCGCAAGCGCGGCGACCGCCACCAGAAGAAACAAACGACGCACGCAGACCGCCTCCACCAGGGCAACCGCGCGTGGCGGCAACCGGCGCCAGACCCGGCGTCAGGTCGCGCACGCGGGCGCCCGCGCCGATCTCGGCCTCGAGCGCTGGCTGCGAACGCGGCCGTCGGAACCGATTCGCTGGACCTGTTCCTGCGTCGGGCGCGAGCCCACCCGCTGCTGACCGCGGCGGAAGAGGTCGAGCTGTCCCAGCAGATCGAGCGCGGCGATCTCGCCGCCAAGGACCGCATGATCAACGCCAACCTCCGCCTGGTCGTCGCCCAGGCACGTCGGTATCAGGGCCACGGCCTGCCGATGGAGGACCTCGTCCAGGAGGGGATGCTCGGCCTCATCCGCGCCGTCGAGAAGTTCGACTGGCGCAAGGGGTTCAAGTTCTCCACCTACGGGACGCTCTGGATCCGGCAGGCCATCCAGCGTGGGCTTCAGAACCACGGGCGCACGATCCGCGTGCCCGTTCATGTCGCCCAGCGCCAGGTCAAGGTCCGCAAGATCGAGTCCGAGCTGAACACCCGGCTCGGGCGTGAGCCCACCGACGAGGAGATCGCCTACGCGGCCGAGCTGACCCCCGATGAGGTCGCGGAGCTGCGCGAGCTCAGTCGCGGACTGGCCAGCCTCGATCAGCCCGTCGGCGAGGACGGCGAGACCGCTCTCGGCGACCTGCTGGCGAGCGACCGGCCCGAGCCTGTCGAGGAGGTCGCGACGATCCAGCGTGACCAGCAGGTCAACGCGGTCGTCGACGGCCTTCCGGAGGACGAGCGCAACGTGATCCGCCTGCGCTTCGGCCTCGCCGGTGACGACCCCCGCACGCTCCGGCAGACGGGTACCGAGCTCGGCATCACGCTCGAGCAGGCCCGCCGGCTGGAGGAGCAGGGCCTGCGGCGGCTGGCAAGCAGCGGCGAGCTCGACTCGCTGCGCAACGTCGCCTGATCGGCGCGTCCACAGCACCGAATTGCCACCGGCCCCGGAGCGATCCGGGGCCGGTTGCTTCGGGGCTCGATCGGCGCGGAACCGGCGTGGGGCTGTCGGCGCGCCCGCGCGGCGCTGCCGCGGTCCCGTGCTCAGCCGGTGACGGTGACCGTCGCCTTCATGAACGGATGGAACGTGCAGATGTAGCTGGTAGGTCCCCGGCTTGGTGACCGTCACGCTGCCACTCGCTCCACCGCCGTTGATCGTGCCCGTGTCGAAGCTGAGCGATCCTCCACTCGCGGTCGCCGTGTGCGCGGTCGAATCCTGGTTGGTGAACACGAGCTTGGTGCCCGCCTTGACCGTCACTGCCGCCGGCGTGTACGCGTAGTTCTTGATCGCGACCTTGACCACCTTGCCCGAGCTGGGCGCGGCGGCGGCCGCGCCGCCACTGGCCGCAGGGGCGGATGAGCTCGATGCCGCTGCGGACGAGGTGCTCGAAGCGGTGGAGCTGCTCGATGAGCTCGAACCGCAGCCGGCGATGGCGAACGCCACCGCGAGTGTGGCGCCCGCACCCAGGACGCCGGAGGGCTTGAGAGTCATGCGGGTAAACCTACGCGAACGCGCCGGTCGGCGAATCGCGGGGTCCGAGTGATCCGCCGGGGGTCGTGCTCCGTATCGCCTCCCAAACCCGGGCAGACGCACTCGGGCGAGACAAGGAGAACCGATGACGGAACCGACCACCACGGCTGAGCAGCCGACTGAGGGCGCGGTCCAGCAGCTCGCCCGCGACGACGTCGCGCGCAAGAAGTTCCTGAAGCATGGCCGGTCGCAAGATGGGCGCCGGCGCGGCCGCGACCGCCCTCGGCGCGTTCATCGCCGCGTGTGGCTCGAGCAGCAGTTCGTCGAGCAGCTCCACGGCCGCCGCGGCCGGCTCGTCGACGATGACCTCGACCGCCGCCGCAGCCAGCGGGACCGGCGACCTGGCGATCGTCAACTACGCGCTGACGCTGGAATACCTCGAGGATCAGTTCTACGCCAAGGTCATCAAGAGCGGCCTGTTCAGCGGCAAGATCCTTGACGTCATCAAGACGTTCGGCGCCGAGGAGCACCAGCACACCGTCGCCCTGCACAAGGTGGCGATGAGTCTCGGCACGCCGGCCGCCAAGCCGGTCGGCAAGTTCCCGCTCGAGAGCGCGGCCGCGGTCACCAAGCTTGCCGCGACGGTCGAGAACCTCGGCGCCGCCGCGTACCTCGGCCAGGCGGGGAACATCAAGAGCAAGCAGATCCTCGCCGCCGCGCTCGCGATCCACTCGGTCGAGGCCCGCCACGCGGCGACGCTCAACTCGCGTGCTGAAGCAGGACATCACCCCCGACGGCGCGTTCGCCAAGCCGGCCGACATGGCCACGGTCCTGGCCGCCGTCAAGCCGTTCATCGCCTAGGCGACGACCTCGTCGTAGAAAGGGAAACCAGACACATGACTCACACCGATCTCGCCAGCCCCGAGCTGGCCGGAATCGAGGTGCAGGGCGTCACCCGCGCGAGCTTCCTGCTCCGCGGCGCGCTCACCGCGGGCGCCGTCTACGGCGCCACTGCCGTCGGCCCTTGGGTGTCCAGCGCGCTGGCTGCCGGTGGCAGCGGGGATGTCGACATCCTCAACTTCGCGCTGACGCTCGAGTACCTGGAGACCAACTTCTACAAGGTCAAGGGCAAGGCGGTCGGCCTGAGTGGCGAGGCTCGCTCAAGCTCGCGTCCGAGTTCGGCGACCAGGAGGCGCAGCACGTCGACGCGCTGACGAAGGCGATCAAGGGCGCCGGCGGCACGCCGGCGGCGATGCCGAGGTTCGTCTTCCCGGCCACCGACCAGGCGAGCTTCCTGAAGCTCGCCTACGTGCTGGAGAACACGGGCGTCGGTGCCTACAACGGAGCCGGCCCGGCGCTCACCACCCCGGCGTACCTCGCGGCGGCCGGCTCGATCGTCCAGGTCGAGGCGCGCCACGCGGCGGCGATCGCGCTGCTCACCGGCGGACTGATCACGCCGGATGGCGCGTTCGACAAGCCGCTGACGAAGGCCGAGGTGCTCGCCAAGGCCGGCCCGCTGATCAAGGGCTGACCCCGGCAGCGCCAGAAAACGTGGTGGCGCGGCCCAATCCCGGTCCCCCTCCTCGCCGGCGGGCCGCGCCATCACACCCCACCTGTTTCCACACCACCCACCACCACTGAACTGACTGGAGAATCACCATGGGTCTCGACAATCCGATCCACCTCGCATTCCTGCTCGTCATCCTGCTGCTCGTGTTCGGCGCCAAGCGGCTGCCGGAGATGGGTCGCTCGCTCGGCTCCGGCCTGCGCGGCTTCAAGGAGTCGATCAACGGCCACGACGACGTCCTCCGAGCTGCCCGCGGCGCCCGCCCAGACCGCTGTCGCGGAGCCGACCCCGGTCGACCACACCCCCGCTCCCGTCGCCTAGTCGCCGCGAGCCTGCGGAGGAGCTGACATGAGAATGCGGATTCCGAACCGGCTGCGGCCGATCGGCCACGACGATCACCTGAGCGTCGTCGGCCACCTCGACGAGCTGCGTACACGTCTGATCGTGTCGCTCGTCGCGGTCGTGGTCGCGTTCGGTTTCTGCTTCTGGCAGAACCACCGCCTGCTCCACCTGATCGACTCGCCGCTCGCCCACCAGACCCAGGCCCAGGTGCGCGACGGCCACGGACCTCTCGGGGCCACCTACCGCGTCCAGCAGAGTGCCCGGGATCTGGCGGTGCAGATGCGATCACTGGCCGGCGTCGTCGCCGCCCAGCAGCCGCGTGGCAGCACGGGCCAGGCGACGCGCTCGGTGCTCGCCGGAGTCTCATCGCATCTCAACTCCGACGTCACCGCTCTGTCGGCACCACCTCAAGGCGACCGTCCGGTGACGCTCGGGATCGGCGAGCCGTTCACGACGACGCTGACGGTGACGCTGATCTTCGCCCTGATCCTGTCGCTGCCGCTCCTCCTCCATCAGATCTACGCGTTCCTGATGCCGGCCCTCGACGAACAGCAGCGCAAGCGAGTCGCGCCGATGACCGCCGCCGTGCCACTGCTGTTCGTGGCCGGCGTCGCGTTCGGCTACCTCGTCGTGCTGCCGGCCGCGGTGCACTTCTTCCAGAACTTCAACAGCGGCCAGTTCAACGTGCTCGTCCAGGCGAGCCAGTACTACAAGTTCGCCGCCACGACGATGCTCGCGATGGGGCTCCTGTTCGAGCTCCCGGTCGCGATCCTCGCGGTCACGCGGGCCGGGATCATCACCCCGGATCAGCTGCGCAAGCAACCGGCGCTACGCCGTCGCCGCGTGCGCCGCCGTCGCCGCGCTGCTCCCCGGCGACGCGATCACGATGTTGCTCGAGACCGTCCCGCTCTACCTGCTGTTCGAGCTGAGCGTGGCCGTCGCCTCACTCGCCGAGCGGCGGGCCAGGCGGCGCGAGCCGGCCGGGGCCGCAGCCAGCGGCTGAGCGGGTGCGCCGGGCCGGGGCGGGCCGGGGGCGCAGCTGGGGGCACAGCTGGGGGCACCAGTGGGGCGCGGGTATGAGGCGCCGTCGCCGTCGAGACCCCGGCGCGGCGCCTCAACTCGCGCCCGCTCACGGTCGATGCGGGAGGGTGGAGTCTTCGTACGCGCTTGTCCACGGGATTCATCGGACGCGAGCGGCCCTCGACGGCTGGCGCGCGGATCGCTGGCGCGTGCTCGGCCGCTGGACGCTTGGCTCGTTCCTCGCCGCGGTGGGCCTGCTCGCCGCCGTCTGGGTGATCGGCGAACTGGCGCTCGGGCCGGGTCCGGTGGAGCTCCACCGACCCCCGTTCCAGACCGGCACCGCCGAGGACGTCCTGCGGATCCTCGCCCGCAACGGGCTGGTGCTCGCGTTCCACGCGATGGCCTGCGTGGCCGGCTTCATCGCCGGAAGCTCACTGCCGCTGCAGGCTGACGCCCAGCGGAACCGGGTGCTCCGGCTGGTGCACGAACACGGCGGCCAGGTCGCGATCCTGTTCGTCGTTGCAGCGACGGTGTTCTCGCTGTCGGCGCAGGCGCTGGTCCTCGGCACCGAGGTCGGCCACGTCTCGGTCGCGGTCGGCGTGGCCCCATCGACCCTGCTGCTCGGGCTGGCCCCCCACGCGCTGCCCGAGCTCACCGCGCTGTTCCTGCCACTCGCGGCGTGGATCCTGGCCAGCCGCGCCGGCCGATGGGACGAGCTCCTGGCCGCGACGTTCGTCACCGTGGCGATCGCGGTGCCGGTGCTCGTCGGAGCCGCGGTGTGGGAGGTGTACGTCGCGCCGGGGGTGTTGCGGGCGGTCGGGGGGTGAGTGCGTGCGTCGGCCGAGCGAGACGCGCCGCCCACGGTCCGAGCGTGTCCGATTTGCCCCGCGTAGCGACGTCGATCGGACACGCACCGCGGCGAGCCGCTTGAATGGCCCCGGTGTCGACGTTTTCCGCGACCACCCCGCGGCGCATGTTGCGCGCATTCGCGCTCGTCACCGCTGTCGCGATCGCGGGCTGCGGCTCGTCGGCGTCGTCGGGCTCCGACAGCCAGCAGATCACCGCAACGATCAAGGGCTACCTGTCGGCGCTCGGCCACGGGGACGGCCAGGGAACGTGCGGCAAGCTGACGTCCGCGGCGGCCGCCCAGGTCCTCCAGGCCGCGCAGTCACGCGCGCCGCAGCTCGGAGCCACGTCGTGCGCGGACGCGATCGACAAGATCAACAAGTACCTCCCCAAGGGGACGCAGACGAAGCTCGATCAGGCCAAGGTGGAGAACATCAAGGTCACCGGCACCACCGCCACGGCGCACCTCGTCGGCGGCACCGCGGCCGCCCAGCTCACCAAGGTCAACGGGCACTGGCTGATCAGCGGCGGCATCGGTAGCCCGTAGCGCGGTCGGGCGGTGTCGGGGCTGCGACCGGAGAGGTGGGCGATCCAGGACTCGAACCTGGGACCTCTTCCTTATCAGAGAAGCGCTCTAACCGACTGAGCTAATCGCCCGGAGAGAGGCGGATGGTAGCGCCGGCGGGACGGCCGGGCGCGGGCCGCGCGAGCAGGTGAACCCCGTTCGCTCGCCGGAGCAATACGGCCGTTCAGTCCGCAATACGATGGACGGGATGGCCGCCCGTCAGCCCCCGCCGCGCGCCTCCGACCTCACCGCCGCCGCGCGGATCCGCAACGCGGCCCTGGAGGGATTCGCCGAGCGCGGCATCGCGGCCACGTCGATCCGGGACGTGGCGGCGGCGGCCGGGGTCTCCCCGGGGCTCGTGCAGCACCACTTCAAGTCGAAGGCCGGCCTGCGCGACGCCGTGAACGCGTACGTGATCGAGACCGCGCTCGAGACCTTCCAGGGGCTCGTCGGTGACGAGGAGGCGGCGGCGGACTGGACCGCGATGGGCAACACCGTCACGGCCTGGGTGCGAGAGCAGGCCGTGGCCGTCCGCTACGTCGCCCGTGCACTCGCGGAGGGCGACCCCGAGGCGGCGAAGATCTTCGACGGTCTGATCGCGATCGCCCGCCGGAACTGGCTCGAGCCGCTCGCGGAGCAGCGGGCGCTCGCCACCGGGATCGATCAGGAGTGGGCAGCGATCCACGTCGTCGTGTTCAACCTCGCCAGCGTGCTGTTCGAGGCGGCGATCAGCCGGCATCTCCCGGAGCCGTTGCTCACGCCGGCCGAGCTCGAGCGCTGGAACCGCGCCACGGCCGAGCTGTATCGACGTGCCCTGTCACCGCACGATACGTCTGTATAGTTATAGATACAGTCGTTCAGCACGCAGTGAGGAGGCACGGTGGCGGACACGGTCATCGATGGGCTCGACCGCGCGCTCGACGCGATGCTGCCGTTCCTGCACCGCCACCTTCTCGACGCGCCCGCGACGGGCGTGACGAGCACCGATTCCCAACCGGCCGCCGCAGCTTGAGCCGCGTCGCTCAGCGCTCGGCGGCCTCGCTGCCCGGGAAGTAGTTGGCGATCCCGCGCAACGCGGGCCGCTGGGGCGCCGTGCCGCCGGCCGCGATCCGCTCGGCGACCGCGAGCGCCTCGTCGACCGAGGCGAAGGTCAGGTGGGCCCGGTAGCCGTCGCCCGACGGCGCGACGGTGACCTCACAGCCGAGCGCCGACGAGAACGAGTCGGAGATCCGCTCGGCCGCCTCGGCCTGATCGGGGTGGACCGCGGGACGGCGACGGGCGGGTCGCCGGCCTGAACCGGCCTCGCCGTGCGCCTGGCGGGCCCGGGACTCCAGCTCGCGGACCGACCACCCACCGGCTGCCGCCTCGCGGGCGAGTCGCCGGCGATCGCCATGGTCCGCGGCGAGCAGCAGCGCCCGCCCATGGCCCTCGCTGAGTTCACCGCGGTCGAGGAGCTCAAGCGCCTCGTCGGGCAACTCGAGCAGGCGGATCAGGTTCGAGACCGCGACGCGGCTCCGGCCGACCCGCAGGCCGACCTCCTCACGGGTGAGGCCGAGCTCCTCGGTGAGGGCCGCGCAGGCCCGCGCCTCCTCGACCGGGCTCAGATCCTCGCGGACGACGTTCTCGATCAGCGCGACCTCGAGCGAGGCCGCGTCGTCGTGGTGGCGAATCACCGCCGGGATCTGGTCGAGCTCGGCGAGGCGGGCGGCACGCCAGCGGCGCTCGCCGGCGACGAGCTCGTAGCGCCCACCGGCCAGCGGACGGACGAGCACGGGCTGAAGCACCCCGCGCGCGCGAATCGAGTCGGCGAGCGCGAGCAGCGGGCCCTCCTCGAACGTCTGTCGCGGCTGGCTGGGGTTCGGCGCGATCAGGTCGAGGGGGAGCTGGCGGAGCTCCTCCGGCTCGTCCCGCGGTGCGGCGGCGAGGATCGCGGCCAGACCACGGCCCATGCCCTTCTGGCGCTCAGCCACGGGCCGCCACCTCCTTGGCCAGCTCGAAGTACGCGTCGGCCCCGGCGCAGTGGGGATCGTGGTGGATCACCGGCTTGCCGAAGCTCGGGGCCTCGCCGATCCGGACGTTGCGGGGGATGACGGTGTCGAACACCAGCTCCGGGAAGTGCTCGCGGACCTCCCGCTCGACATCCTGGGCGAGGCGGGTCCGGCCGTCGTGCATCGTCAGGAGCATGCCCGCGACGGTCAGCCTCGGATTGAGCTCGCGCTGGACGAGCGAGAGGGTGTCGAGCAGGCCGGCGAGACCCTCGAGGGCGAAGTACTCGGCCTGAACCGGGACGATCACCCGGTCGGCGGCGACGAGCGCGTTCACCGTGAGCGGCCCGAGCGAGGGTGGACAGTCGAGCAGGACGAAGCTGTAGCGCTCCGTGACCGCCTGGAGCGCGTCGCGGAGGCGGTTCTCCGAGCCCGCCTGGCGCGGGAGCTCGACGGTCGCCCCGGCGAGGTCGGGGCCGGCGGGGATGACCGAGAGGTGAGGGATCCCGGTTGCGACGATCGCCTCCTCGGCTGCCGCCTCGCCGAGCAGCACGTCGTAGACCGTGACGTCCCGATCCTTCGGCAGGCCGAGGCCGAGAGTGGCGTTGCACTGGGGGTCGACGTCGACGAGGAGCGCCTCGTAACCGGCCTCGGCGACGCAGGCGGCGAGGTTCACCGCCGTCGTCGTCTTGCCGACGCCTCCCTTCTGGTTCGCGAGCGCGTAGATGGTCCCCATGCGCCCCAGACGCTAGCGCCAGGAGCGGTCAGACGCCGGCGCCGAGCGGGCGCTTGCGGGCGACGCCGATCCGGCGCGGAAACCGAGGCGGCGTGGGGGTGATCTTGCGCAGAACGTGGAGATGGCGGTGGGCGGCCCCGGGGTACGGGAACACCTGCCTGACCTCCTCGACCGAGAGCCCGAGCTCCTCCGCCGCAGCCTCGCCCGCCCGCTCGTCCGCCGCGTCCCGGCGGCCGCGCCAGGCGACGAGCGCACCCCCGACCCGGAGCAGCGGTGCCGCGTACTCGGCGACGACGGGCAGTGGGGCAAGGGCCCTGGCGGTCACGAGCGAGAACCGCTCCCGACCCTCGGTCCAGTCCTCGACGCGGGCGGCAACCGCGTCCAGGTTCTCGACGCCGCAGGTGGCGGCCGTCCGGGCGACGAACGCCACCTTGCGGCTGTTGGCGTCGAGCGCGACGACATCAGCCTCCGGCAGCGCGATCGCCAGCGGGAGCGCGGGTACCCCGGCACCGGTTCCGACGTCGACGATTGCGTCCGCCCGCCGGACGACCTTGAGCTCGAGCCCGGTGAGCGCGTCGGCGAGGTGATCGCCGACGACGGCCATGGTCGACCGCGCGCTGATCGGGGCCCCGGGATCTGCCGAGAGGACGTGAGCGAGACGTTCGAGCCGATCGCCCGTATCCACCCCCAGTCCCCACCGATGAGCGAGTTCCTGAACCTCGACCTCAGCCATGGGCCGCCAGGCGCTCCCGCTCACGGGCGATGAACGCGCCATACCGATCGCACATAGCGGAAAACCGCTCGTGCGCGTACCCATCGACTCCGGGCACAAGCTCGCCCTCGAGCAGAGGTAGAAGGTCGCGCACCAGCACTCGTCCCCGCGCCATCCACTGGAAGTACGACCGGCCGCCGTGGTGGTACGGGCCGTAGAGCTTCGCATCGGGGATGCGCTCCATCAGCCACAGGAACAGCGCCTCATGGCGGGTGTGCATCCGCAGCGTCACCTGCGGCTGCTTGCCGTCGCCACCGAACGACCCCTCCCCGACGAGCAGGCCGACGATCAGGCCGCGGTCGAACTCGCTCAGCTCGGGCACGCCGGCGGTTCTAGCACCCGCGCTGTTTCACCGTCAAGAAAAACGTGAAACGGTGTCAGTGCCCGACGAGCGGCGCCACGACGAGATGGCGCCGGGGCTCCTGCCCCTCGCTGAACGTCTCGACGTCGCCGCGGTCCTTCAGGTGCTCATGGACGAGCTTGCGCTCGGAGGCATTCATCGCGTCGAGCGCGACCTCGCGGCCGTCGCGGACCGCGGCATCCGCGGCCTGGTCGGCGGTCGCGCGGAGCGCCGCGCCCCGGCGCTCGCGATAGCCACCGGCGTCGACGGTGAGGCGGCCGCGGTCAGAGGCCCCGTGGTAGGCGATCCGGTAGGCCAGGTGCTGGATCGCGTCGAGCGTCTGGCCGTGGTGGCCGATCACGCTGGCGACGTCGTCGCCCAGGAACCGGCCGACGAGTCCGTCCGGACCCTCCTCGATCTCGATCTCGGCATCGGTCCCGATCGCGTCGGCGATGCGGTCGAGCAGGTCCTCGAGTCGGTCGGCGGGATCACTTGTCTGACTCATGTTCACCTCCGGCGCCCAGAGCGCTTCTTCTTCTTGCGTGGCGGGGGCGGCGGGGCGGCCGTGCGGGCCGTCCGCTGGGCCGGTGCCTCCTCGGTGCGGTTGCGGCCGCGGAGCAGGCCGGCCAGCGCGGCCCGTGGGCCCTCGCTCTCCGGTTCGTCGCCGTTGGACGTCGACCTCCCGCCACCTCGGCCTCCGCCGGGCGAACCGCCCCCGGCCGCAGCCACCGCGACGTCGTCGGGCACCGCCGGCTGCAGCCGCTTCTTGATCACGTACTGCTGACCCATCGTCCAGCTGTTCGTCGTGATCCAGTAGACGATCACGCCGGCCGGGAAGTTGATGATGAAGATCACGAAGAACAGCGGCATCAGCATCATGATCCGCTGCTGCGTCTGGTCCATCGTCGGGCTCGCCATCATCCGGCTCGAGAGCAGCTGCGTCCCGACGTAGAGCACGATCAGCACGACCAGCACGGCGCCGGTGGCCTTGTTCGTCAGGTCCGGTATGAAGAGGAACGACGCCTTGGGGAACGGTCCGTAGGCGGTGCACGGCACGGTGCTCCCGAGCGCGACGTGGTGGACCGTGTGCGCCGCGATCTGGACGCTCGGGCAGATGTCCTTTCGCAGGCTCTGGCGCAACATGTAGAACAGCGAGATGAACACCGGCAGCTGGGCCACAAGCGGAAGGCATGAGCCCAGTGGATTGACGCTGTTCTCCTTGTAGAACTTCATCAACTCCTGCTGCTGGCGCTGCTTGTCGTCCTTGTACTTCTTCTGGATCTCCTTGAGTTGCGGCTGCAACGCCTGGAGCTTCTGCATGGAGGAGAACTGTTTGTACGTGAGCGGCACCAGCAAGGCGCGAATGACCACGGTCAGCAGCACGATCGAGAAGCCCCACGAGACACCGGCCGAGTGGAAGAACTTCAGAACCGCCTCGAAGACGTCGATCAGCGGCTGGAAGATGTTGGCGGGGAGCAGCATCAGTGGAGGTTCAGCTCACGCGGGGGGTGCGACCGGAACAGCCGCTGGTTCTCGACGGGGTCGAACCCGCCGTGGCTGAACGGGTTGCAGCGAAGCAGCCGCCAGACACCCAGGACGAGGCCCTTGAGTATGCCGAATTGGGAAATCGCCTGCGCGGCGTACTCGGAGCACGACGGGTAGTACCGACAGCGCGATCCGAACAGGGGCGAAACCACCCGCTGCCACAGGCGGATCGGGAGCACGGCGGCCTGTCGCGCGGGCCTCATCCGCCCGGCTCCGGCGACGACACGCGGCCGACGAGATCGGCCAGTGCGGCGCGAACGCCGGCGAGGCCCTCGCGCTCCGCGAGCTCACGAGCTTCGCGCCGCGCGACGATCACGACGTCGAGGCTGGCATCGAGACGGTCCTGCTCGCTCGCGAAGGCCTCGCGGAGCAGCCGCTTGAGCCGATTCCGGTCCACCGCGCCGCCGACCTTGCGCGACACCGACAACCCCAGCCGGGGACCCTCGGCCTCCCCGCGCGGGAATACGTAGAGCACGAACTCGCGGCCGGCATGCGACCGGCCATTGCGGAACACGCGATCGAAGTCCGCGCTGCGGGACAGACGGCCGCGGCCCTTCGTGCGCCGGGCGCCCGTCGGCAGGCTCATCGAGCGCGGGCCCTCAGACCGTCAGGCGCTTGCGGCCCTTGTCACGCCGGCGCTTGAGCGTGAGCCGGCCCGCGCGGGTGCTCATGCGAGCCCGGAATCCGTGGGTGCGGGCGCGCTTGCGCTTCTTCGGCTGATACGTGCGTTTCATAGGTTCAGAGAGGTGTCCGTGGGTTGGACGGGGCCTCAGTATAGGCCGCGCCTGGCGCGCTGCCGCGACCCGCGCGCGATCGCCCGTCGAGCAATTTCCTTGCGCTTTGCGTGAACCCTCGGCAAGGGCCCCCGCGAGGCCCAATCGCGCTGTTATATTCGCCGCCCCGGACGGACCTCCGGCCGGCCCTCTTTTATTCGCCTGACCACTCCTGGGAGGAGTGCTTGACCCTGCCCGCGCATCTCGACACGTCCTCCTTCTGGGAGGAGATCCGAGCCGCGCTCCGACGGCGGGTCGGGGACTCCGAGTTCGAGATCTGGCTCTCGGCGCTGCGAGTACCGCGGCGTCGACGGTGACACGGTGACGCTCGAGGCCCCGCCCGCCACACGAGCCTGGATCAGAAAGCGCTTCGGACCGGCGCTGACTGCGTCCGTCCGCGAGGTCGCCGGCGAGGAGCTCGTCGTCAACCTCGGTGAACGGGGCCACCCCGCGGCCGCACGGCGGGGCGCCCCCGGCGGCGAGCCCGTCGCGGCCGTATCGACGCTCAACCCCCGGTACAGCTTCAGCCAGTTCATCATCGGCGACGGGAACCGACTCGCCCACGCCGCGGCGCTGTCGGTCGCCGAGCACCCCGGTCAGGCCTACAACCCCCTGTTCCTGTGCGCCCCGCCGGGGCTTGGCAAGACCCACCTCCTGCATGCCATCGGCAACTACCTCCTCAGCTTCGGCGACGGCGCCACCGTCCGCTACGCGACCGTCGAGGCCTTCACCAACCACTTCATCTCCGCTCTCTCGGCCCGGAAGCTCGAGGGCTTCAAGCAGGCCTACCGCGACGCCGACGTACTCCTCATCGACGACGTCCAGTTCCTGGCCAGCAAGGCGAAGACCGAGGAGGAGTTCTTCCACACCTTCAACGCGCTGTACGACAACGGCCGGCAGCTCGTCCTCACCTGCGACCGCCCCCCGGCCGAGCTCGGCGGCATTGCCGAGCGTCTCCGTGAGCGCTTCGAGGCCGGCCTCGTGGCGGAACTCGCCCCGCCCGATCTCGCCACGCGGGTGACGATCCTCCGCAAGCGCGCAGCGCTTGATCACCTCCAGCCCGTCAGCGACGACGTGCTCAGGTTCATCGCCCACCGCGTCACCGACAACGTCCGCGCGCTCGAGGGCGCACTGATCCGGGTCGTGGCCCACCACTCGCTGAGCGGCCGTCCGATCGACCTCGCCCTCGCCCGTGAGGTCCTCGGCGACGCTGAGGACACCCCGTCCGCCGGGCTGACCGTCGAGGCCATCCAGCAGACCGTCGCCGCCTACTTCGACCTGACCGTGGCCGAGCTCACCTCCGCCAGCCGACAGGCGAAGGTCGCCTGGCCACGTCACCTCGCCATGCATCTCGCGCGTGCGCTCACGACCACGTCCGTCCAGGCGATCGGCGCGGCGTTCGGCGGGCGCAACCACACCACCGTTCTCCACGCCAGCAAGCGCGTCACGGCTCGCGTCGCCCAGGCATCCGACGCCGCGGCCGAGCTTCAACAACTCACCGCTGCCGTCAACGGCACCGATGCCGACCGCAACCATTGACACACTGGGCTGTCGGCCCGATGCGACAACTCGCGCCCACGTTGCGGGCAAATCGGACCTTTGCACATCTTCCTTCGCCCTATGACTTCTAACTCCTTCTTGAGGTATTCATCGTGAAGATCTCCGTCGAGCGCGATGCGCTTCTCACCCAGCTCCAGACGGTCAGTCGGGTGGCGTCGACGCGCAGCGCGATCCAGGCCCTCTCCGGAGTCCAGCTCGCAGCCTCCCCCTCCGGGTGTGAGCTCCGTGCGACTGACATGGATGTCGGCCTGCGGGTTCCGCTCGAGGCCGAGGTCGTCCGCGAGGGCGTCGTCGTGCTGCCGGCTCGCCTGCTCCTCGACGTGGTCCGGGCGCTCCCGGCGCCCCAGGTCACGCTCGAGCTCCGCGGCGCCGAGCAGGACGTCGAGCTCGTCTCCGGCAACGCCACCTTTCACATCCGGGTCCTCCGTGCCGAGGACTTCCCGCCCTTCCCCGAGCCCGACGCCGACACGACCGTGTCCCTCCCGGCCGAGGCGTTCGTGTCGACGGCGCTGAAGGTGGCCGGCTCGGCCTCACGCGACGAGACCCGACCGGTGCTCACGGGGATCCTCGTCTCGGCATCGGAACGTGAGCTGCGGATGGTCGCCACCGACTCCTACCGACTCAGCGTGAAGGAGACCGTGCTCGAGGCACCACTGTCGTCGGCGTTCGAGGTGAACGTGCCGGCTCGGGCCCTTCAGGAGCTCGCCCGGATCGTGGCCCATGACGCCGAGGCGGCGCTCAGCGTGAGCGTGCGCAACAACCAGGTCCTGTTCGTGCTCGGCGGAGTGATCCTCTCGAGCCGGATGATCGACGGCCAGTTCCCGAACTTCCGCCAGCTGCTCCCGGAGAGCTTCGAGTACGAGCTGCGAATCGGTGGGGCCGAGCTCCGCGATGTCGTGCGACGGATCAGCCTGCTGGCTCAGAAGAACGCCCCGCTCCGTCTGGCCTTCAGCCCGGGCGAGCTGACGGTGTCGGCGCAGACACCGGATGTCGGCGAAGCCCGGGAGTCACTTCCGGTGGCGTTCCAGGGCGAGCCGCTCGAGATCGGCTTCAACCCGGAGTACCTCCGCGCCGGGCTGGAGGCGATCGACGAGGGAGATGTGGTGCTCAAGCTGATCAGCCCGCTCCGCCCAGGGCTGATCGAGGCGGGAGACGACAGTCGCTTCCGGTACCTGATCATGCCGATCCGCCTCAACGTCTGATCGCGACGGGCCCGCAGGTGCGCGTCGTGTCTCTGAGCCTGCGGGACTTCCGCGGTTACGAGACCGCCCGCGTCGAGCTCGGCGAGAGGCTGACCGTCGTCACCGGCCCGAACGGGGCCGGCAAGACGAACCTGCTCGAGGCGGCGTATTTCGGCTGCACCGGCCGGTCGTGCCGTACGAACAACGAGCGCGAGCTCGTGCGCTTCGGGGCGGGTGCGACCCGGGTCGAGGTGGCCGCGGCTGGCGAGGATGGCCGCCACGAGCTCACCGTCGGCTTCGTCCCGGGGGAGCCGAAGCGGATGAAGGTCGACGGAGTCGCCGTCGAGCGGATGCTGGACGTCGCCGAGCGACCGCTGGTCAGCGTCTTCCTTCCTGACCGCCTCGAACTCGTCAAGGGTGCTCCGGCCTCGCGACGAGCCCACCTCGACCAGTTCGTCGCGGCGTTGTGGCCGTCCCGTGCCGCGACGCGACGCGCGTATGCCCAGGCCCTCGCCCAGCGCAACGCGCTGATCGCCCGCCTGCGGACCGGCGAGGGGTCCCGCTCCTCGCTCGCGGCGTGGGACGCACGCCTGGCCGGCCTGGCCATCGAGCTGATGTCCGACCGGCGTCAGGCCGTGGAGGCGATGCAGTCGGCGTTCGTCCGCCTCGCCGAGGCCCTCGGACTCGACGGCGGTCCGGACGTCGTCTACCGGCCGCGCTCGAAGGCCGCCGATGCGGACGGTCTCGTGGCCGAGCTCGCCGAACGGATCGACTCCGACCTCGAGCGCGGCTTCACCGGTCACGGGCCGCACCGTGACGAGCTCGTCCTGCGGCGCGATGGCCGCGAACTCCGCGTCTACGGCTCGCAGGGCCAGCAGCGAATCGGGCTGCTCGCCCTGCTCCTCGCCGAGCGCGAGGTCCTCGCCGCGATGCGCCGGACACCGCCGCTCGTCCTCCTCGACGACGTGATGAGCGAGCTCGATGCCGGTCGCCGCGAGGCGCTCGTCGAGCTGCTGCGGGCGGACGGGGGTCAGTCGGTGATCACCACGACCGATCTCGAGCACGTTCCCGGGGCCCGCAGTGCCGGGGTCACGCGCATCGCCGTCGCCGGCGGACACGTGCTCACCGACGCGGTGGCGGCATGAGCCCATCGCGCCGCAGCCCGCGCCCGCTCTCACTCGCGTTGGACCTGGCGCGTGGGGACTGGGAGCCGGCGACGGTGCTCGCCGAGGTCCAGCGGGTGTGGCGATCGGTGGTCGGCGAGGGGATCGCAGACGAGGCGGTTCCGGAGCGCGAACGCGCCGGCGTGGTGACCGTTGCGTGCTCGGCCTCGGTGTGGGCCCAGGAACTCGATCTGATGGGTCCGGAGATCGTTGCGCGGCTCAACCAGGCGCTCGGCACCGAGGCGATCTCGCGCCTGCGCTGCGTGTCGGTCAGCGGCGCCCGATGAGGCCTCGCGCGACGCGGTTCGTCGCGGGTTTTGCACATGCGCTCGCCACGTTCTCCCAAGGGTCTGCAGAATCGGCTGATTTGCAGGGTCTTTTGTAACTCTTCAGACGGCTTTCCGGGGCCGTCCTGTGCTAATCTTGTGCACATAAGTTTCCGACGCCCCGGCGCGCGCGAGCAGCGTTGCGAGCCGGGGCGTCTCGATGTTCATCGGAGGCTCGTTGGCACCTGAGGAGAACAAGGCAGAGGGCGCAAATCAGCCCTCCACTTACGACGCGCAGGACATCACCGTCCTCGAGGGTCTCGAGGCTGTCCGGCGCCGGCCGGGCATGTACATCGGCTCGACCGGGCCGCGCGGTCTGCACCACCTCGTGTACGAGGTCGTCGACAACTCGGTCGACGAGGCGCTCGCCGGCCACTGCACGGAGGTCGCGGTCACGATTCACCCCGACAACCGCGTGACGGTGGTCGACAACGGCCGCGGCATCCCCGTGGCCACGATGGCCAAGGAGAAGCGACCGGCGGTCGAGGTCGTGCTCACGGTCCTCCATGCCGGCGGCAAGTTCGGCGAGGGCGGGGGCTACAAGGTCTCCGGCGGCCTCCATGGGGTCGGCGTGTCGGTCGTCAATGCGCTCTCGGAGGTCCTGGACGTTGAGGTCCGCCGCGATGGCTACGTGTGGACGCAGACGTACGAGCGCGGCGTCCCCCAGGGCGACCTCGCGCGCGGGGAAGCGACAAAGGAGACCGGGACCACGATCAACTTCCTGCCCGACGCCGAGATCTTCGAGACAACCGACTTCGACACCACCGTGCTCGAAGAGCGGATGCGGGACACAGCGTTCCTCACCCGCGGGCTGCGGATCACGATCGACGACGAACGGGGCGAGGGCCACCACGTCGAGTTCCAGTACGACGGCGGGATCGAGGATTTCGTCACGTTCCTCAACGAGAACAAAGACCCGATCCACGACAAGGTCGTGTATTTCTCCGGCGAGGGCGACGAGGGGGCGGTCGAGGTCGCGCTCCAGTGGAACTCGACGTATCAGGAGTCGATCTTCTCCTTCGCCAACAACATCAACACCCACGAGGGTGGCTCGCACCTCTCCGGTTTCCGCTCGGCGCTCACCGGCGCGCTGAACCGGATCGCGCGTGAGAAGCAGATCCTCAAGGAGAAGGACCCGGCGCTGACCGGCGACGACGTCCGCGAGGGCCTCACCGCCGTGATCTCCGCGAAGCTCACCGACCCGCAGTTCGAGGGTCAGACGAAGACGAAGCTCGGCAACCCCGGGATGGCCGGCTTCGTGCAGTCGGTCGTCAACCGCGGCCTCGCCGAGTTCCTGGAGGAGAACCCGAAGGTGGCCGACCGCGTGATCCGCAAGGCGGTCGACGCCGCCCGCGCCCGCGACGCCGCCCGCAAAGCGCGCGACCTGTCACGCAAGACCGCGCTGTCATCGGCGAAGCTCCCGGGCAAGCTCGCCGACTGCTCGGTCAAGGACCCGGCGCTCGCCGAGCTGTTCGTCGTCGAGGGAGACTCCGCCGGCGGGCCGGCCAAGCAGGGCCGCGACCGGGCCACCCAGGCCGTGCTGCCGCTCCGGGGCAAGATCCTCAACGTCGAGAAGGCGCGGATCGACAAGGTCCTCCAGAACGCCGAGGTCCAGGCTCTCGTGACGGCGATCGGCACCGGCGTCCGCGACGAGTTCGACATCGACAAGCTTCGGTACCACAAGGTGATCCTGATGACGGACGCCGACGTCGACGGCGCCCACATCCGGACCCTCGCGCTGACCCTGCTGTTCCGCGAGATGCGTCCGCTCGTCGACCAGGGCTTCGTATACATCGCCAAGCCGCCCCTCTACCGACTCACCCAGGGCAAGAACTCGCGCTACATCGAGAAGGAGTCCGAGCTCGAGCAGGTTCTCCTGCGCGACAAGTACGAGCGGCTCGAGATCACCGACCGCGCCGGTCAGCCGTTCAAGCTCACCGAGACCCGCTGGCAGTCGTTCAGCCGCCGGCTCAAGCAGTACGAGGGCTGGAGCTCGGCGCTCCGGGCCGAGCACGGACACGACCTGGTGATGTTCCTCGAGGAGTCGAAGATCCTCGACGAGGCGATCGTCGACCCCGCGGCCCTCGTCACCCTTCTCCGTGCCAACCACGACGAGAACGAGCCGTGGCAGACGGAGCTCATGGAAGAGGACGCGGTCGCACTGCTCGTCCGCGCCGTTGAGCGCAAGACCGGCCACGCTCGCACCCACCGTCTGCCCCTGGCGCTGCTCGAGGAGACCGACTACCGGTCGTTCATCCGAGTTCACGAGCAGCTCGTGCAGCTCGCCGGCAACCCGCCCTTCACCGTGACCCTCGGGGACTTCAGCGAGGAGGCGACGTCGTTCGAGGCGCTCCATCGCTCGGTGCTCCGCGCCGTCTCGAAGGGCATCGGCCTCCAGCGCTTCAAGGGACTGGGCGAAATGAACGCCGACCAGCTCGCCGAGACGACGATGAACCCCGAGTCGCGCACGCTCGTCCAGGTGACGATGGAGGACGCGTCGGCCGCGGACCGCATCTTCACGATGCTGATGGGCGACAAGGTCGAACCTCGCCGGGAGTTCATCGAGGAGAACGCCCGCCTCGTCGCCAACCTCGACGTCTAGGAGGTCGACCATGGGCACTCCGGAACAACTCAGCGGCGGCAACATCGAGTCCCGCGAGCTCGAACAGGAGATGCGCTCGGCGTATCTCGACTACGCGATGAGCGTGATCGTCGGGCGGGCGCTGCCCGACGTGCGGGACGGCCTGAAGCCGGTCCATCGCCGAGTCCTGTTCGGCATGAACGAGATGGGCGTCTCGCCCGGTCGCCCGCACGTCAAGTGCGCGCGGATCACCGGCGAGGTGATGGGCAAGTACCACCCCCACGGCGACCAGGCGATCTACGACACACTCGTCCGGATGGGCCAGGAGTGGTCGATGCGCCACATGCTCGTCGACCCGCAGGGCAACTTCGGCTCGATCGACGACGACCCGCCGGCCGCCCAGCGGTACACCGAGGCCCGCCTCTCACGGATCGCGACCGAGATGCTGCGGGACCTCGACGCCGACACCGTCGACTTCGTCGACAACTACGACGGCAAGAACCAGGAGCCCGTCGTTCTCCCGTCACGGTTCCCGAACCTGCTCGTCAACGGCGGGTCCGGTATCGCCGTCGGCATGGCGACGAACATCCCGCCGCACAACCTCCGCGAGACGATCGCGGCGACGGTCGCCTACATCGAGGACCCGGAGATCGACGTCGAGGGGCTGATGAAGCACATGCGCGGCCCGGACTTCCCCACGGGCGGAATCATCCTCGGCACCTCGGGGATCCGCGACGCGTACCGAACCGGCCGCGGCCGGGTCCGCATGCAGGCCCGCGCGCACACCGAGCAGCTCAAGGGCGGCCGCGAGGCGATCATCGTCACCGAGCTGCCCTACCAGGTGAAGAAGGGTGGGGACAGCGGCGTCATCAAGCGGATCGCGGAGCTCGTCGAGGACAAGAAGCTCACCGAGATCTCCGACATCGAGGACCAGTCGAACAAGCAGGGGATGCGGGTCGTCATCACGCTGAAGCGCGACGCGATCCCAAAGGTGGCGCTGAACAAGCTGTTCAAACACACGCCGATGCAGGCGACGTTTGGCGTCAACATGGTCGCGCTCGTCGACGGCGTTCCGAAGACGCTCTCGCTGCGCGAGGCGATCGGCGCCTACGTCGACCACCAGCGCGAGGTCGTCATCCGACGCCTGAAGTTCGAGTTGCGTCAGAAGGAGGCGCGGCTGCACATCCTCGAGGGGCTGCTGATCGCGCTCGACAACCTCGACGAGATCATCCAGCTGATCCGCAGCTCGGCCGACTCCGAGGAGGCCCGCACCGGGCTGATCAACCGCTTCGGCCTCTCGACGATCCAGGCCGAGGCGATCCTCGCCCTCACGCTCCGCCGGCTCACCGCGATGGAGACCGACAAGGTCAAGGCCGAGCACGCCGACATCGTCGAGCGGATCGCCGAGCTGCGCCAGATCCTCGGTGACGAGGCCCGCGTCCTGGGCCTGATCAAGGACGAGCTCCAGGAGATCTCCGACGCCTACGCCGACGACCGCCGCACGGAGATCACCCACTCCGAGGACGAGATCGACATCGAGGATCTGATCGCCGACCAGCAGATGGTGATCGCGATCACCAAGTCCGGCTACGTGAAGTCGCTGCCGCTCGCCACCTACCGTCAGCAGCACCGGGGCGGGGTCGGGGTGATGGGGATGGACCTCAAGGACGGCGACTACATCGAGCACCTGTTCGTCTGCTCGACGCACGACTACCTGCTGTTCTTCACCAACCGCGGGAAGGTCTACCGGCTGAAGGTGTACGAGCTGCCCGAGGCCTCGCGCACCGCGCGCGGACGCGCGCTCGTCCAGCTGCTGCCCCTGCGCGAGGGCGAACGCGTCCAGTCGGTGCTCGCCACTCGGGACTTCGGCGAGGGCCGCTTCCTCGTGTTCGCGACCCGCAAGGGACAGATCAAGAAGACCGAGTTCAAGGCCTACAACACGCCGATCAAGGCGGACGGGATCATCGCCATCAACATCCGTGACGACGACGAACTCGTCGCCGTCCGGCGGACGAGCGGCCACGACGACATCATCATGGTCTCCGTCTCCGGCCAGGCCTCGCGGTTCAACGAGAGCCAGGTGCGCTCGATGGGCCGCGACACGAGCGGTGTCCGCGGCATGAACGTCTCCCAGAAGGGCAACTCCGTGCTCGCCATGGACGTCGCCCGCGACGACCAGGAGCTGCTCGTCGTGACCCGCAACGGCTACGGCAAGCGGACGGCGATCGCCGACTACCCGGTCAAGGGCCGCGGGACGATGGGCGTGAAGACGATCACCCTCACCGAGAACAAGGGCGGGCTCTCCGGCGCACTCGTCGTCCGTGAGCACCAGGAGCTCGTGTTCATCTCCCAGAACGGGATGGTCCAGCGCACCTCGGTCCGCGGGATCAACCGCTACGGCCGCGCCTCCCAGGGCGTGCGCGTGATGAACATCCGCGAGGACGACCAGGTGAGCGCGGTCGCGCTCGTCGTGGAATCCGAGGCGGCGACCTCGGCACCCGTCGCGGGTGAACTCGCGCTCGACGGTGATGGCACGGCGGTCGATGGCGTCGTCGAGACCGACGCCTCGGGCGAGAACGGGGCCGTTCCGGAAGAGGAGTAGCGGCGTCGGTCGGGTCGTCCACCCACCAGCCGCTGACGTCGGCGGGCGGCGCCGGCTCGCTCACTCTCGGCGTCGGGAGCGTTGGCCCGCGACGGCCGTCGCCTCCCCGCTGGGCGAGGACCCGCACCGGCCTGCCTCGGACGCGAAAGCTTCCACCGTCGCGGCTGAGCGAACGGCTCTGAAGGGGGCGCGGCAGACCCCGCCGGCGACAATCGCGCACCGCGCAGTTGTCGCCGGGGGGGTCTGCCACGGCCCCACGAACAACCGTCTAAGTCATGCCGCCGGCTTCGCTAATCTTTCGCGTACCAGAGAAAGGAGGTGGTCCGAGCTTGTTTGACATGTTTTGCGGGACCCTGGAGGTGTCCGGCCGCTAGGTCGGGAACTGACACCGCGTAGCGGAGTCCCAACCGTGACACCGTCGAGATGGGCGTCGGGGCTGGTCCCGCCGACACCACCGCCCTACTCGGCAAGTCAGTACTCAGAGGTTGTGAGCGAAGGGCGTCCGACGTCGACGGCGCCCTTCGTGCGTTCCGGGGCGACGGGCGGGACGCTGGGCGGACGGTCGCGCCGGCTGCATAGCATCGCCGCATGCGCGCCCACCGTGCCCGCGGCCGGGATGGCCCTGATGGTGCTCGCTCCTCAGTGGCTGTGGCAGCCAGGCCCCCCACGCGACCCACGTCGACTGCGGCTCCGGTGGCGAAGACGACGTCCGCCAGCGGAGGACGGACGTACGGGCCGCTGGTCCCGGCATGTTCAAGCGACCACGCCTCGTCTGCGCGAACGTCGAGCAGCACCGCATCCGCCACGTCGGCGCCCGCCACGACGGCACCTGCCACCGACCAGCCTCCCTCCCCGCCCCCGATCGTCCAGCACCCGATCCCCTTCGGACCGACGCGACGCGCCGAGACGGTGGCCTACGTCCGTCGGCACTACGGCAGCTTCATGGCCCCGACGTGGCGACTGACCGATCCGCACGTGATCGTCATCCACTACACCGAGGCGAGCCTCGGCTCGACGTTCGCGACGTTCGCCACCGACGCTCCGGACAGCGAGCTGCACGAGCTGCCGGCGACGTGCGCGCACTTCGTGATCAGCAGCGACGGGACGATCTACCAGCTCGTTTCCACCTCGGTCATCTGCCGCCACACCGTCGGGCTGAACTGGACCGCGATCGGGATCGAGCACGTCGGATTCAGCGACGCGCAGGTGCTGGGCGATCAATCCCAGCTCACGGCCAGCCTGCGGCTCGTCGACTGGCTGCGCTGTCTCTACCGGATTCCGATCCGTGACGTCATCGGTCACAACGAGAGCCTGTCCAGCCCCTACCACCGCGAGGACGACGCGGCGCTGCGGACCCAGACGCACGGCGACTTCGTCCGGGCCGACATGGACATCTACCGCGGCGACCTGCGCCGCCGCGGCACCTGCGCGAGCCCCTAACATCGGTGTCCCGGGGCGGCCGTCGAGCTTCCGCCACCGGTCAGCGATCAGAGAGGACTCATCCCATGTGCCGGAACATCCGCACGCTGCACAACTTTGAGCCGCCGGCCACGAGCGAGGAGATCCACGCCTCCGCGCTCCAGTACGTGCGCAAGATCAGTGGCTTCACGAAGCCCTCGCAGGCCAACCAGGAGGCGTTCGACGCGGGCCGTCGAGCAGGTCACCGCGATCTCGACCGAGCTGCTCGCCGCGCTCCACACGAACGCCCCGCCGAAGAACCGCGAGGCCGAGGCGGCGAAGGCCCGCGCCCGCGCCGCGCAGCGTTACGCCGCGGCCTGATCGAGCTCGGCGTACAGCGCGCGGATACGGTCGAAGATCATCTGCGCCGCCGCGAGCTGCTGCCCGCGATCGGGGTTCTCGACCCGCGCAAGCGTAGACGGGCGTGCCGTAGCTCACCATGATCCGCGGGAACCGACCCCGGCGCCAGCCCCGCACCGCGAGCGAGCCGTGGATCGCCACGGGAACGACCGGTGCACCCGACTCCAACGCGAGTCGCCCGATCCCCGGCCGCGGCTCACCGAGACCGCCGCTGCGAGAGCGACCACCCTCGGCGTAGATCCCCACGCACCCGCCGCGCCGGAGGATCGAGTGGGCGGTGACGAACGCCTCCTCGTCGGCGCGGCCGCGGCGAACCGGGAAGTGCCCGGAGACCCGGAACAGATAGCTCACGAGTGGGTTCCGCCCGAAGAACTGTGACTTCGACATGAAGCGGATCTGCCGCCGGACGTTGAGGCCGCAGAAGAAGTGGTCCATGTTGGAGAAGTGGTTCGGGGCGAGGATGAACGCCCCGGTGGCCGGGACGTTCTCCCGCCCCCGGGCGCGGGTGCGGTAGAGCAGCAGCGCCACCGGGGTGAGCGCGATGCGGACCGCCGCGTACGTCCATCCCGGCTCGTGGGTACGGGCCCAGGCGTGGTACGGCGCGAGCTCGGAGGCCGGCCGCGGGTCGCCGTAGACCTGCGGCTTGATCTCGGTCGCCGTCGACTCGCCGGGCATCGTCCGCGGCTCGGGGCTAGGCGAACAGGTACTGCTGCCAGGCGACCGGGATCGTCGGGCTGGCCACGTGGATGAACACGTTCGGGTTGGGGACTCGGGGCTCGCGGCGGAGCTGCATCCCCGCCTGGCGCGGTGACGCGTTCCCCTTGCGGCGGTTGCACGGCGCGCACGAAGCCACGATGTTCTCCCAGTCCGACGGCCCGCCCTTGGATCGGGGGACGACGTGGTCGACGGTGAGATTCGAGCGCGAGCCGCAGTACTGGCACGTCCAATCGTCACGGGCGAAGACCGCGCGGCGGGTGATCTTGCGACGGTGGGTGTCGCGAGGCACGCGGACGTAGGTGACGAGCCGGATCACGACCGGCCGCGGGACGGTCGAACTCACCGAGTGCAGCTCCCACTCGCCGTGCTCGAGGACCTCGGCCTTCTCCTTGAGCAACAGCACCACCGCGCGACGAACGGTGCAGACGTTGATCGGCTCATACGTCGCATTGAGAACGAGCACCCGGCCAACCTCCCGTCCGCGTCGCTGGTGCTCGGAGCGCGACGCGGACCAAGATGGCGCTGGTACTGAAGTGGCCATGGAGCGGACCGAATTCTAGCGGTGGGGGGGCGCTGTGGCCCCCCGTCTCACGCTGCCGCGAACGAGCCGAGCACCCGAAGCGTCTCGACGTGTCCGCCGAGTGCCTCGAGCGCCCCGGCCACCGCCGGGTCGTCGATGCCGCCGTCGAGATCGACGAAGAACATGTAGCTCCCGAGGCCCTGCTTGAGCGGCCGCGACTCGATCCGGGTGAGGTTCACCGCCCGCGACGCGAACTCCTGGAGGCACTGCACGAGCCATCCCGGCGACTCCGACCCGGCCCCCCAGAACACGATTGCCGTCTTGCGCGTGCCACTCCCCGGTACGACGATGTCCGCCCCGCGGCGGGAGAGCCACGCGAACCGGGTCTCGTTGCCGGCCACGTCCTCGACGCCGGCGCGCAGCACGACTGCGCCGTACAGCTCGGCCGCCGCCCGTGGACCGATCGCCGCCCAGGGGCGATCCTGCTCACACACCGTCCGCACCGACTCGGCCGTCGAGGCGCCCGGGATCACGCGGGCCTGCGGCAGTTCGGTGCGGATGAAGCGGGCGCACTGCGCATTCGCCTGCGGATGGGAGACGACGACTTCGACCTCGGCCAGGAGCAGCTCCCGCCGCGCGATCAGGCACTGGCTGATCGGGTGGACGACCTCGCCGGCGATCTGCACGTCCTCGGTCTCCAGCGCGAGCGCGTCGAGCGTGGCGTTGACCGATCCCTCCAGCGAATTCTCGATCGGCACGAGCGCGAGCGCCACCGCCCCCTCGTGGACGGCCATCACCGCATCGTGGATCGTCGGGTAGGGGACGGTCTCGAGCTCAAGGCCGTCACTCGCCGCGGTCAGCGCCTCCTGGGTGAACGTCCCGGCCGGCCCGAAGTACCCGGCGCGGATCACGTCGCCGACTGCGCCTCGCCGCTGAGCGCGAGCCGGACCGCCTCGGCCTCCTCGGGCGAGAGCTCGAGCTCCGCCTCGCCCTGGGTCACCTGCTTGGCATACAGCCGGGCCTGGTCGCGGTGGTGGATCGAGGAGACGACGATCCCCGAGCGGTTGGCGTCGAGCAGCGCGATCGAGGTCGACTGGCGCCCGGACATCTCGCCGTAGGCGTCGTAGCGGACGAGCGAGCGATAGGCGACGGTGCCGTCGAGCCGGGTCTCCGCCCGGCTCATCCGCTCGTCGAGGCGGGCCGCGGCGTCCTGGACGTACTCCGACAGGGCCTGGAACTGGGATTGGAGAGTCGCGGCGTGCGCGACGAGGTCCTGCTCGGCGCCACCGAGCACCGTCCGCTGGTCGGACCGCAGGCGCGAGACGCGGACCGACAGCACCACGACGGCGATCAGCCCGACGACGGCGACCGCCCCGGCGGCGATCGCGACGATTCCGGCCGTGCTGTTCAGATCGTGCACGGCTGCCAGCATAGGTGGCGCCGCGGCCGCTGGCGGCCGCGGCGGCCGGCCCACCACGCCGTCCCGACTACTGGAAGGTGACCGGGAAGGTGAGGGTGTTGTTCGACGTGTTCTTCTCGCCCGGGACCGGCGAGACAGTCGCGGTCAGCGTGTAGCTCCCGGCGGGTGGGGAGGACGACAGCTGGACGTTGCAGGTGGTCGCCTGACCGGCCTGCGTCTGCGGGACGACCGTCTGGCCGCTGATCCCGTTCACGGTCACCTTGCACACGACGTTGTGCTCCGGTGTTGGTGCCGCCGTTGGTGATGCTGAGCGTGAACGACGGGGCGGGCGAGACCGGGATCGTGTTGGTCGAGCCGCTCTGGAGCGTGTTGCCGCCGACGCTCACCTGGTCAAGTGAATGGCCGTGGAGTCCGGGCGCCACCTTCCCGGATGGCGGCCGTCGTCTGGCCGCCGAGGCGGCCGGCGATGTAGGTCGGGGTGAGCCACTGGAGGTCGGGGAGGAACTGCCCGCCCTCGATCTGCACCCCATCGGTACCGCCGACCCCGATCCCGGCGCCGTGCAGCGCGCTCGCGATCTGCGAGGTCGCGTAGCCCTTGTAGATCACGTCCGAGGCGTAGAAGCGCGCCATGTCGAGGGCGATCGAGTTGACGGCGTCCTTGCTCGTCGCGCCGCTCAGCGCCGGCTGGATCTTGCTCGCGATGTCGGCGACACCGTCCTTGCGGAGCTGCATCGTGAGCAGCACGTTGGCGTTCGCGGTGCGCATGTCGTCGGGCACCGACATCCCCTGCGCGTGCTGATATTGCGTCTGGACCGTGGCGCTCGTCTGGTCGATCTGGTTCTGGAGGGTCTGGAGCCCGGACGAGTTCCCGGCACTGTTGCCGGCCGAGGAGAGCTGCGAGAACAGCTGCTGCGAGGCCTGATTCGACTGCTGCACGAGCGAGGAGACGCCGTTGGCGTAATCCTTGAGCGAGTTGACATGGGCGCTGTCCTGGCAGGACTTGATCCCCAGCACGATCAGGATCAGGACGACCAGCACCGCGCCGGCGGCAATGAGCCGGCGGGCCTGGATCGCCTGCTGATCGCCCGGCGGGCGCCGACCCCCTCCGGAGGGAGGACGGCGACGGGGGGTGCTCCGGGTCGTTACGGGCGGCTCGTCCGCCTCGTCGAAGAACGACAACCTGTTTCTGTCTCCTCGCAGGTCTGAAAGCCGCAGTATGACCTCCACTGCGGGCGAAACTCCAATTCCGCAAGTGAGCCTGCACTCCTTCCGACCGGCCTAAACCCGGGCCTTGTGGCCGACCCCAGATCGGCCCGCCCGGTGAGCCCCTCCGTGGTCCGCCGAGGCAGGATCCCGCGCGCCCGCGGAGAAGAGAACCGCCGCATGGGCGCCAGTCAGCTTCCGACGCTGCGGCGCGCGAGCACCGCCGCCACCGAGCGGGCCACGGATCGCCCCGCCGCCGACGCGACCGCCCCCACCGCCCGCGTGGGCGGGGGCTCCGGCGGCACGGCCGCGACCGACATCGCCCACCGCGGCGCCGGGATGTTCACGTCGGCGCTCGTCCTCCACCGCTACCGGCTGAAGGCCCGCCTCGGCGCGGGGGCGTTCGGCGTCGTGTGGATGGCCGAGGACGAGCGGCTCGGCCGCGAGGTGGCGGTCAAGATGCTCCCGCGCGAGCGGATCGTCGGCGGCCGGTTCGAGCGCGAGGCCCGGGCCGCGGCTCGGCTCGGTCATCCGGGCATCGTCACGCTCTACGAGGCCGCGGTCGACGACGACGGGGCGTACCTGGTCTCGGAACTCGTCCGCGGGGAGACGCTCCACGATCTGCTCGCCGAGGGCCGGCTCTCCGACCACGACATCGTGGCCATCGCCCTGTCCCTGTGCGACGCGCTCGAGCACGCTCACAGCGCCGGGATCATCCACCGCGACGTGAAGCCGTCCAACGTGCTCGTGCCCGAGCGGCCGAGCAGCCCGGCCCATCCGGCGAAGCTGACGGACTTCGGGGTCGCCCGGGTGATCGGCGGGGACTCGCTGACCCGCACCGGCGACATCGTCGGCACCGCCGCCTACATGGCCCCCGAGCAGGCAGAGGGGCTGCCCGTCGGCCCGACCACCGACCTGTACGCGCTCGCACTCGTCACCTATGAGGCGCTCACCGGGGTCAACCCGATCCGGACCGGCGCCGTGGCCGGCCGCCGCCCGCCGGCTCGGCACCTATCTGCCGCCGCTCCGCCGGCAGCGCCGCGACCTCCCGCGCGAGCTCGGCCGCGGCATCGACCTCGCGTTGCGCCCGCGTTCCCGCGAGCGCGGCACGCTCGACGACCTCCGCCTCTCCCTCGCCGCGGTCGTCGCCGAGCTCGACGACACGCCGGGCATCGTCGAGCCCCCCGGCTCCGGCCGAGTTGGACGTCCGCGCCGGAGACCGACGAGCCCGCCCCCGGCGCGCTGCTGTTCACCGGCGGGGGCGACGGCGATCTCGACCCGGCCCCGGAGCCGCCTCGTCCGGCCCGCCGCCGCGACCGCCTCGCCGGGGCCCGACGCGAGCCCACCCCCGACGTCGCTCTCCCGGTTCCCCAGCCGCATCCGGCTCGCAGGGGCATCAACGCCGCCGCGGCCGGGCTGGCCTGCGGCTGGCTGACCGCCCACGCGCTCGGCGGGCCGGTTCCCGCGGAGCCGGTCGGGATGCTCGCCGCGCTGGCGGTGCTCGTCGTCCCCCGGCTCGGCTGGCTGGTGATGAGCACCGTGCTGATCGTCAGCGCCCTGCTCTCGGGTCACATCGCCGCCGGGCCTGCTGATGCTGGCGCTGTTCGCTCCGCTCGCCGCGCTCCCGCGCAGCGGGGTCTTCTGGGGCCTTCCGGCGGCCGCTCCGGCACTCGGCCTGATCGGCCTCGGTGGCGCGTGGCCGGGCCTGGCCGCGCTCGCCTCGGCCTCGGCGCATCCGGCGCGCGGCGCTCGGCGGCCTCGGCTGGCTGTGGCTGGCGATCGCCGGCGAGCTCACCCGCGGTCACCTGGCCGTGGCCGCGCCGCTCCACGCCGGCGCCCCCGCATGGCTGCACGAGTTCGGGCGGGCCGTCAGCGACGTGTTGCTCCCGACGCTCGGACCCTCGGTGCTCGCCCCTGCGGCACTGTGGGCGGTGGCCTCTGCGGTACTCCCCTGGCTGCTGCACCGGACCTCGGCGGCGGCCGACGCCCTGGTCGCTGTTCTCTGGGCGGTCGGGCTGTACGTGCTCACCGAGGCGCTCAGCGCCCCGACCGTTCACGCGCGGAGTATCGTCAGGCCCGATATCACGGTGTTGTCGGTGCTCGTCGGCGCTCTGTGCGCGCTGGCACCGAGCCTCCTCGCCGCGCGCTTCGCGCGCGGGGCAGGCACCGGGTTCGCAGACCGAACTTGCGTAGCATGAACCGGCCGTCCGGGCCCCGCTATGAGCGTCCTCAGAAGTCTCGAGAACAAGATCGCCGGCCTCGTCGAGGGCACTTTCAGCCGAGCCTTTCGCTCGGAGGTCAGGCCTGTCGAAATCGCCCGGAAACTGGCGCGGGAGATGGAGGAGCACAAGTCCTTCTCGGTCTCCCGGACGTACGTGCCGAACGAGTACCGGGTGTATCCTCAGCCCGCGTGACCGCGAGCGTTTCGAGACGTACGAGGAGGCGCTGGCCACGGAGCTCGGCGCCTACCTGCTCGAGCACGCCCGCCGTGAGCGTCTCGCGCTGCTCTCGCGGCCGGTGATCGAGTTCGAGACCGACGACCGGCTCGGGCTGGGCGAATTCGGGATCCAGACCCGGGTCGTGGCGCCTGAGCAGCGCGCCGGCGTCGAGCCGAGCATCCCGAGCCCGGTCCCGGCCCCTGACGAGGAGGCCTCGGGCCGGACGATGATCTACAGCACCGCCGGCCGCGTCGCCGAGCCGCTCGAGGAGCGCGCCCGGGCGCGCCACCACACCGCGCTGCTGATCCTCGACGGTCGCCGGCTCGTGATCGGCCCGACCGGTGCGATGATCGGTCGCAGCCGGAGCGTGCGACGTCGTGCTCGAGGACCCGAACGTCTCCCGCCAGCACGCCGAGATCCGTCCCCGCGGGGGCTCGTGGGTGCTCAGTGACCTCGGCTCGACGAACGGCTCGACCGTCAACCGCCGCCGGATCGAGGGCCCGAGGTGCTCAAGCCGGGTGACGAGCTGGAGATCGGGACCTCGACGATGCGCTTCGAGCTCGAGTAGTGGATAGGCAAGCGGGACTGATGCTCGAGCCCGTCTCGGTCGCCCTCAAGTTCGGCTTTCTGGCCGTGCTGTACCTGTTTCTGCTGTGGGTCGCGCGCAGTGCGCTCAAGGACCTGCGCCGCGGATCGGCCCCCGCCGCCTACGCGCCCCCGTCCGATGCGACCGGGATGTACGACGCCTCTGAGGCGATCGGCGGGGTGGCCGACGACTTCGAGCCGCGGCTGCTCGTGGAGCGGGCTGCCGGGCCACGAGTCCGGGCTGGCCTACGACCTCGCCGAGGGGCGCGACGCTCGGCCGCGGCGACGTCGAGATCCGGCTCGAGGACCCGTTCGCGTCCTCGCGCCATGCGCGGATCAGCCGCCAGGGCCACCTGCTGGCGATCGAGGACCTGGGGTCGACGAACGGCACCTACCTCAACGAGGAGCCGCTCGACGGTCCCCAGCCGCTGCACCCGGGAGACCGCATCCGGATCGGCGACAGCGAGTTCACGTACCTGCAATGACGGATAGGACGGGTTGATGGTGCGAGTCGCCAAGAGCGTCGTGCGCACGGACACCGGCCGCCAGCGCCGGGGCAACGAGGATTCCTCGCTCGCCCGCACGCCCGCTGTTCGTCGTCGCCGACGGGATGGGCGGCGCGCAGGCCGGCGAGGTCGCCTCGCAGCTCGCCGTCGAGGTGTTCGCCCAGGGTCTGCCGGACTCCGGCGCGGCCGAGGAGCGGCTCGCCGAATCGGTCCGCGAGGCGAACCGCCAGATCCACGAGCTCTCGCGCTCCGAGCGCGAACGGGCCGGCATGGGCACGACGCTGACCGCCGCGCTGCTCGATGACCTGCAGCTCGCGGTGGCCCACGTCGGGGACAGTCGCGGCTACCTGTTCCGCGGCGGTGAGCTCACCCGACTCACCCGGGACCACTCGCTCGTCGAGGAGCTCAAGCGTCAGGGCAAGCTCACCGAGGCCGAGGCCGAGGTCCACCCTCAGCGGTCGATCATCACGCGCGCGCTCGGCCCGGAGCCGACCGTCGAGGTCGACACGTGGAGCTACCCGGTCCGCGGCGGGGACATCGTGCTGCTGTGCAGCGACGGACTCACCTCGATGATCTCCGAGGAGCAGATCGCCCAGATCCTCGCCTCAGAGGCCGATCTCAACGTCGCCGCCGACCGGCTGATCGACGACGCCAACGCGGCCGGCGGCCGGGACAACATCACCGTCGTGCTGTTCGCGATCGAGGAGGTCGGGGTCGACGGGACGGCGAACGAGGAGACGATGGTCGGCGGACCGGCGGTCACCGTCGGCGAGCGCGACCGACCCGGCCTCCCGCCGCCGTCCCGACCCGACGAGGCGCCGCCGGCCGGCCCGCCTCGCCCGCACCCAGGGCCATCCGGCGGCCGGCGGCCGGCGGATGCGCCGCAACCCGAAGTGGGCGAAGCTGGTGGCCGCGCTGCTCACGGTGATCATCATCGTCGGGTTGATCGGCGCCGGCGGATACCTCGCCATCGCGCCAGCTGTACTTCATCGGCACGAACGCCCAGGGCGATCGTGACGGTCTACCGCGGGTTCCCGTACGAGCTGCCGGCCGGAATCCGCCTCTACGAGACGTTCTACGTCTCCGGGGTGCCCGCGGCCGACATCCCCGCAGCCCGCCGGTCCACGATCCTCAACCACGACCTCCGCTCGCAGAAGGACGCGTCGAACCTGGTGCGCGAGCCTCGAGCTCGGGCAGGTGAGCGGTATGAGCGCGCGCAACCGGGAGCTGTTCGGCCTGATCCCCGCCTCGCTGCTCGTCACGGCGGGGTTCGCCGGCGTGTTCATCCAGCGCTCGAACGCGCTCTCGAACGTCTCGCTCACCTACGGCGCGATCTTCCTCGGCCTGTGCATCGCCGGCCACATCGTGATCCGGATGACGCTCCCCCATGCCGATCCGTACCTGTTCCCGCTCGTCGCCGTCCTGGCCAGCTTCGGGATCGTGATGATCTACCGGATCGACGCGACGCTCGGCGCGCCAGCAGGCCCAGTGGTTCGTGCTCGGCCTGGTCCTGTTCGCGGCGACGATCATCGCCTTCCGCGACTACCGCAAGCTCGAGCAGTACCGGTACGTGGTCGTGTTCGCATCGCTCGGGCTGCTGATCCTCCCGCGTGTGCCCGGGATCGGGGCGCAGGTCAACGGGGCCTACCTCGGCGTGCGGATCCCCGGCCTGTTCATCTTCCAGCCCGCCGAGTTCGCCAAGATCGGGCTCGTCATCTTCCTCGCCAGCTACCTGCGCGACACCCGCCAGGTGATGGTGATGGGGGCACGGCGGGTCCTCGGCGTGACGCTCCCGCCGATCAAGCACTTCGGCCCGGTGCTCGTGATCTGGGGGATCGCGATGGTGATCATGTTCCTGCTCCACGACATCGGCTCCTCGCTGATGTTCTACGGAGCGCTGCTCGCGGTGCTGTACGTCGCCACGGGCCGGCTGTCGTTCGTGGTCGTCGGCGTGCTCGCGTTCGCGATCGGGGCCTGGTACGCGGCCGGTCACATCGCGCACATCCACGACCGGATCCTGGCCTGGCAGAACCCGTTCGACCCGCGCGCTGTACCACCGCATCGGCGGCAGCTACCAGCAGGCCAACGCGATGTTCACCCAGGCCGCCGGCGAGCTTCTTCGGCCAGGGCTTCGGCCAGTCGACGCTGACGATCCCCGGCACCCATGCCTTCTGGCTGCCGGCGCCGCAGACGGACATGATCTACGCCGTGATCGTCTCGCGAGCTCGGCCTGTTCGGCGCGGTGACCGTGCTGCTCACCTACCTGCTGTTCATCGCCCGCGGGTTCAAGACCGCGATCCTGGCTCGCGACTCGTTCTCGACGCTGCTCGCGGTCGGGCTCTCGTCGGTGTTCGCGCTCCAGGTGTTCGTGATCGTCGGCGGCGTGACCCGGGTGATCCCGCTGACCGGCGTGACGCTGCCGTTCATCTCCTACGGCGGGTCCTCGGTGGTGGCCAACCTCGTGCTGCTCGCGCTGCTGCTGCTCGTCTCCGACCGCGCGCGGAGGCCCGTGCGATGAGCGCGCAGATCACGAAGCTGTTCGGCGTCGTCGTGGTGCTGTTCGCGCTGCTGATCGGATGGACGAGCCGGTGGACCGTGTTCGAGGCCAAGAGCCTGAACACCGAATCCCGCTCAACAAGCTGACGTTCTTCAACGACCTGCGGATCGAGCGGGGGCGGATCCTCGCCGCCGACGGGACGGTGCTCGCCAAGTCGCTGCCCGGCCCCGACGGCACGTGGACCCGCACCTACCCCCAGGGGACGCTGTTCGCCCAGCCGGTCGGCTATCTCGTCGCCACCCAGGGCAGCGCGGCCGGCCTCGAGCGCTCGCGCCAGGATGCGCTGCGCGGCCTCCAGACCGGGCTGGCGTCGGTGTTCGGGCAGCTCAGCTCGCACCGGGTCGGCGACGACGTCGTGCACGACGCTTGACCCGAAGGCGCAGAGCGTCGCGCTCCAGGCGCTGGGCGGGCAGGCCGGCTCGGTCGTCGCGCTCGATCCGCGCACCGGCGCGGTCAAGGTGATGGTCTCGATCCCGGGCTACGACGACAACCATCCCGTTCCGAACAGCGCCAACACCTCGACGTTCAACCGGGCCACCCAGGCCGGGCTACCCGCCGGGCTCGACGTTCAAGGTCGTCACGGCGACGGCGGCGATCGACTCCGGGCAGTACACGCCGAACTCGACGGTCAACGGCAACTCCCCGGTGACGATCTCCGGCGTGCCGCTGAACAACGACGGCAACCAGAGCTTCGGCCCGATCGACCTGACGAGCGCGCTGACGTTCTCGGTCAACACCGTGTGGGCCCAGGTCGCCGAGCACCTCGGCCGCGCGACGATGACCAAGTACATGCAGCGGTTCGGGTTCTACGCCAAGCCGCCGCTCGACTACCCGCCGGACGAGCTGAACTCCAGCCAGCCGTTCTCCTCCCGCGGGCGCGCCGCTGCCGCCCGGGCAGCCCCAACGAGGACATCGGCCGGATCGCGATCGGCCAGGGCGGACTCCAGGTGACGCCGCTGCAGATGGCGATGGTCGCCTCGGCGGTGGCCAACGGCGGCAAGCTGATGGTCCCGCGGCTCACCGACCGGATCGTCGACCAGGACGGCCGCACGGTGCAGACGATCAAGCCGACGGTGATGAACCAGGTGATGAGCGCCCAGACCGCCGCGGAAGTCGGGCCAGATGATGAAGAAGGTCGTCGACGAGGGAACCGGCACGCCGGCCCAGCTCGGCAGCGGAATCGACTTCGCCGGCAAGACCGGTACCGCCTCGGTCGGCATCCAGGGCTCGAACCTCACCCAGCCGTGGTTCATCGGGTTCGCGCCGATCCAGAACCCGAAGGTCGCGATCGCGGTGACGATCGAGCACTCCCAGGGCGGCTTCGGCGGCCAGGTCGCCGCGCCGATCGCCAAGCAGGTGGTCCAGCAACTCCTCTCGGAGGGCGCACTGATGATGGAGCGGAGCGTCTGAGCATGGCGAGCATCGGCGACGGCACGATCATCGACAACCGCTACAGGGTGCATCTCGCGGCTCGGCTCCGGCGGGATGGCCGAGGTGTTCCTGGCCGAGGACGGGCAGCTCGGCCGCAAGGTCGCGCTGAAGCTGCTCTACCGCCGGTTCGCCGAGGACCCCGACTTCGTCGAGCGCTTCCGCCGCGAGGCCCAGGCCGCGGCCGGCCTCCAGCACCCGAACGTCGTCTCGGTCTACGACCGCGGAACGTTCGACGGGACGTACTACATCGCGATGGAGTACCTCCCCGGCCCCTCGCTGAAGGAGCTGATCCGCAGCGAGGCGCCGCTCGACCCGCTGCGCGCGATCGACATCACCCTCCAGATCCTCAAGGCCGCGCGGTTCGCCCACCGCCGCGGGGTGATCCACCGGGACCTGAAGCCGCACAACGTGCTGATCGACGATGGCGACCACGCCAAGGTGACCGACTTCGGCATCGCCCGCGCCGGCGCCTCGGACATGACCGAGACCGGCTCGATCATGGGCACCGCGCAGTACCTCTCCCCCGAGCAGGCCCAGGGCCACGCGGTCAACCCGACCTCCGACCTGTACTCGATCGGCGTGATCCTCTACGAGATGCTCACCGGCCGGGTGCCGTTCGAGGCCGAATCGGCGGTGACGATCGCGATCAAGCACGTCTCCGAGGCGCCGGTCCCGCCGAGCCAGATCAACCCGGCCGTCCCGCCGGAGCTCGAGCAGGTCGTGCTGTGGACGCTGAACAAGAACCCGGCCGACCGGCCGGCCGACGCCGACGCGCTGATCGCCGCGCTCGAGGCCGCGCGCGAGGTGATCGCTCGGCTGAGTCCCGCGGGGAGCGGACGGCGAGCTTCCTGGTCGTCCCCGTCGGCCTGCTCGATGACGAGGCCGTCCGAGGAGGACGAGGAGGAGCGGCAGGTGGTGGCCGTGGGTGCTCGCCGCGCTGCATCGTGCTGCTGCTCGCCGGAGGCGCCGCGGCGCTACCTGCTCACCCGCACGAGCGACAAGGTCGTCCCGACGGTCGTCGGCGAGAAGGTCGACGTCGCGCAGACCCAGATCCAGAACGCCGGCTTCACCCCGAACCTATCTCACGCGCGTCGACCAGGCGCCGTCGGGCACGGTCATCGCCCAGAACCCGCTCGGCGACACGAAGGCCGCCTCGGGCTCGACGGTGACGCTCACCGTCTCGAGCGGGCTCGGCAGCGTCAGCATCCCGTCGGTCGCCGACCTCACCCAGCACCAGGCCGAACGAGGCAGCTCTCGAACGCCCACCTCAAGGTCGCCAACGTCGTCTCGCAGGCCTCGGCGCGCGTCGCGCCCGGCCAGGCGATCAAGACCGACCCACCGGCGGGCGACTCCGTGCCGTACGGCAGCGGCGTGAGCCCTGTTCATGTCCTCGGGCAAGCCGCCAGAAGGTGTGCCCGACGTCACCGGCCAGTCCCAGTCGAGCGCCGAGTCGACGCTCCGCGGCGCCGGGTTCTCGGTCTCGACGACGACCGCCGAGTCCTCGACCGTGCCGGCCGGCAACGTCATCAGCCAGAGCCCCGTCGGGCGGCACCCAGGCGACCGATCGGGTTCGACACGTGGCGCTCGTGATCGCCACGGCGCCGACGACCGCGAAGGTCCCGACCGTCACCGGAGACGACACCGAACGGCGCGACGCAACGCGCTCACCTCGGCCGGCTTCCAGGTCACGATCAATACCGAGACCGTCACCAACAGAGCCAGGACGGAATCGTGCTCTCGCAGTCGCCCGGCGGGCAGCGCCACGGCGAAGAAGGGCAGCAAGGTGACGATCGTCGTCGGCCAGTTGTCCCCGACGACGACCACGTCGACGACGAGCCCGACCAGCACCACCACGTCGACGTCACTACGCACACGTGAGCGGCCTGCGCGTCGCGGTCCTCGGCGGCGGCCGCTCCTCCGAGCACGAGGTGTCGCTGGCCTCGAGCGCTTCGGTCGCCGCGGGCCTCGAGCAGGCCGGCCACGAGGTGCGCCGGATCGAGATCGGTCGCGACGGGGTGTGGCGCGAGCACGGCGAGCGAGCTGGCGCTCACCCCCGGACGGGGCCTCGACGGGGCCGACGTCGTGTTCCCGGTGCTCCACGGGCCGTTCGGCGAGGACGGGACCGTCCAGGGCCTGCTCGAGTGCCTCGACGTGCCCTACGTCGGCGCCGGGGTGATGGCCTCGGCGGTGTGCATGGACAAGGTGACCTGTTCAAGGAGCTGATGGCCCGCGCGCGATGTCCCCCAGGTCGACTACCGCGCGGTTCGCGTCGCGACCTACCGCGCCGATCCGCGCGGCAGCGCTCGACGGAGCTCGCGCCGCTCGGGCTGCCGGTGTTCGTCAAGCCGGCGCGGCTCGGCTCCTCGGTCGGCATCGCGCGCGTCGGCGAGGCGCGACGCTCGCCCGGCGCTCGAGGAGGCGTTCGCGCACGACCCGCTGGTGATCGTCGAGGCGGCCGCGCGCCGGCCTCGAGGTGGAGTGCTCGGTGCTCGGCAACGGCGACCCGATCGCCTCCGAGCCCGGCGAGATCGTGCTCACCGCCGCCGGCGAGGACGGCTGGTACGACTACGAGGCCAAGTACACGCCGGGCGGGATGGAGCTCGTCGTCCCGGCCCGGATCTCGCCCGACGGCCCGCGAGCGGGTGCGCGAGCTGGCGCTGCGACGCTTCACGGCGGTCAGACTGCGCCGGCCTGGCCCGCGTCGACTTCTTCGTCGACGGCGAGCGGTGCTCGTCAACGAGCTCAACACGATGCCCGGGTTCACCGCCGACGAGCGTGTTCGCGTCGCTGTTCGAGGCCAGCGGCGTCGGCGTATCCCGAGCTGCTCGACCGGCTGGTCCGGCTCGCGCTCGAGCGCCACGAGGCCGAGCGCGGCGTTCCGCTTCTGAAGGCCGGGCCGGCCGGCCGCGGATCACCGTACAGCGTGATCTCGCTGATCGCGACCTGCTCGTGGCCGCCGAGATCGGTGATCCACACCAGGTAGTAGCGATACTTGGTGCCGCCGGTGCTGAGCGGGATGCCGCTGCGTCCCGGAGACCTTCGCCGCGCTGGCCGACCTGCGGTCCAGTCCGGAGCCGGGCCCGGCGCCTTGAGCGGCGGCGTGTCGTTGCGGGCGTAGATCGTCGCGGTCCAGCCCGCCGTCGCGGTCCGGATCTGCAGCGACCTCGCGCCTCGACCCCGGGCTCGCATCGACGTAGATCCCGACCCCGGCCTTGCCGAGGTTGCCGCCGGTGTAATGCTGGGTCGTCCAGGCCGTGCGTCGGGTCGTTGTCGACGACGAGCGGGGCGCTCGGGTGCTCGTCGGTCGGGCTGCCGAGCGGGTTGAAGCCGTGGGCGCAGGTCGGGCAGAGCTGCACCTGGTCGGCGCGTCGCTGGCGGCGGCGGGGTCGCGAGATGCCCGGTCCCGTGGTGGGTGCGGGTCGAGCAGCCAGGCCGCGACGCCGCCGTGCCGACGAGCAGCAGCGCGAGCGCCGCGAGCACGGCCTGCGGTGCGGTGGCGGACCCCGAACGGGATCCGGCGCTGGGTCGGCGCGGGCAGCGTCCGCAGGACGGTCGTGACCTCGCCGGTCGGCGCTGCCCGCCCGCGCGGTCTCGATCGCCAGCACGTCCTCCAGATCGGCGATCAGCTCGGCGTCGTTGGCGTAGCGGTCGCGCTGACGCTTGGCCGTCGCGGTGTCGAGCACGGCGGCGAGCGCGGCCGAGACCTCGGGGCGCTTGCGCTGGACGTCGGGCATCTGCTCGCGGACGTGCTTCATCGCCACCGCGACCTGGTTCTCGCCCTTGAACGGCACCTCGCCGGTGAGCATCTCGTAGAGGACGACGCCGAGCGAGTAGAGGTCCGACTGGCCGGTGACCGGCTGGCCGAGCGCCTGCTCGGGCGAGACGTAGTCGGTCGTGCCGAGCACGCGGCCGTCGGCGGTCAGCCCCTCCTCCTCCAGCGTCCGGGCGATGCCGAAGTCGGTGACCTTGGCCGAGCCCTCCTCGTCGACGAGCACGTTCTGGGGCTTGACGTCGCGATGGACGATGTGCCGGGCGTGGGCGGCGCCGAGCGCCCGCGCGATCTCGATCGCGTAGGCCACCGCCTCGGCGATCGGGAGCCGGCCCAGGCGGCGGATCCGCTCCTTGAGCGTCTCGCCCTCGACGAACTCGAGCACGATGTACGGGCGGCCCTCGTCCTCGCCGGCGTCGATCACCCCGACGATGTGCGGGTGCGAGAGCTGGGCCACGGCCCGCGCCTCGCGCCGGAAGCGCTCGAGCTGGTCGGAATCGCTCGCCACCTCGCGGTTCATCAGCTTGACCGCCACCTGGCGCTGGAGCGTCTCGTCCAGGGCGCGGTACACCGTCGACATGCCGCCGGCGCCGATCCGCGCCTCGAGCCGGTAGCGGCCGCTGAGCGTCGTGCCGAGGATCGTGCTCATCGCGTGCTCACACGGCTATTTTGCGCTAATCGAAGACGGCGAGCGAGAATCTCACGGTCGCGCCCCGCATCAGACCGCGCTGATCCCGTCCCGTCGTCCCGCGCAGCCCGAGTCCGGGCACCTCGACGACGCCGCCGTCGCCGGTGACGCTGCCGATCGCGGGCCGCCCCGGGGTGGTGGCGCTCGAGCACCGCCACCGCCTCGTCGGCGCGGTCCGCAGGAACGATCGCGCAGAAGCCGCACCCCATGTTGAACACCTCCCACATCTCGGCGGCGCGACACGCCGCCGCGCTCGGCGATCAGGTCGAACACCGGCGGCACGGGCAGCGGCGATCGTCGATCCCGTAGCCGATCCCCGCTCCGATCCGCAGCAGGTTGAGCAGGCCGCCGCCGGTGATGTGGGCCAGCCCGTGGACGGGCACCTCGCTGCGCAGCAGCTCGAGCGCCGCGCGCGACGTAGATCACCGTCGGCTCGAGCAGCGCGTCGCCGACGGTCGGCGCCGCCGAGCTCCTCCGGCCGCGACTGCAGCGTCCAGCCCGCGGCCGCTCGAGCAGCGCGCGCCGCGCGAGCGTCAGCCCGTTGGAGTGCACCCCGAGGCCGGCACGCCGATCACCGCGTCGCCCGGGCGCGACGCGCCGCCGTCGACGATCGCGTCGAGCGCGACCGTCCCGAACGCGGACCCGACGAGGTCGAAGCCGTACGGCGACGGGTGGCCGCGGATCACCTCGGGCAGCTGGCACACCTCGCCGCCCGGGATCTCGACGCCTGCGAGCTCCGCCCCCGCCTTCAGCCCCTCGGCCAGCTCGCGCAGCTGGCCGGAGTCGGCCCGCTCGACGGCGATGTAGTCGAGCACCGCCAGCGGCTCGGCGCCGACGCAGATCAGGTCGTTGACGTTCATCGCGATGCAGTCGATCCCGATCGTGTCGAAACGGCCCATCGCCTCGGCGACGATCACCTTCGAGCCGACGCTGTCGGTGGCCAGGGCGAGCCCGAGGCCGGGCGCGATCCGCATCACGCTGGCGTAGTGGCCGGGCAGCGGGACGGACAGCGTCGACCGGCCCGGGTCGATCGAGCCGAGGACCGCGACCAGGGCGTCGACCCCGAGGTCGGCCTCGGCCGTGTCGACCCCGGCGGCTGCGTACGCGTCGCTCACGCCGCCATTCTCGCCCGACGGCGCGGACCTCGTGAACCAGCCCGTCCGGCGTGCCCAGTCCCGCGCAGGCGGCCGCGACGACCCCGGCCAGGCCAGGCGGTAGAGCGCGTAGGGCGCGAGCGAGCGGTCGCGCTCGACCTGGCGGATCAGCCACGTCGAGACGAGCGTCGAGGCGAACGAGGTCGAGCGCCCCCGCCGAGCAGCGCGCCGCGGCGCCCGGCGGCAGTCCGCGCCGGCGCAGCCGCACGCCCTTGAGCACCGTCGCCCCGGCGATCACCGGCAGCGCGGCGTGGCGCGAGAGCACGTTGGCGTCCTCCCGCCGGAAGCCCCGCCACCGGGCCGCGGCCAGCGTCGCGCCGTTGCGCGAGACTCCGGGAACGAGCGCGCACGCCTGGGCGACGCCGAGCGCCAGCGCAGTCGGCCGCGCCGGCCTCGTCGTGGTCGCGCCGCTGCGGGGAGCGATCGGCCGCGAGCATCGCCGCCGGCGCCGGCCACCAGTCCGCCGGCGACCGTTCCCGGCGTCCCGAGGTGCGCCTCGATCTGGCGCTCCAGCGCCAGCCCGGTCGACCGCCGGGGGCAAGAACGACAGCGCGATCAGCATCGCCCGCCGCGGGCTGAGGCTGACGATCGCCTCGCCGACCTCGTCACGCAGCGTGACCAGCAGCGCGGCCGCGGTCCCGGCGTGGAGCGCGACCTCGAAGGACTTGCGCAGCTCGGCGTCGGTTTCGCCGTAGGACCAGCCGCAGCAGCCACGGGACCAGCGTGATGTGACCCGAGGAGGAGATCGGAAGCAGCTCGGCGGGTCCGTGCAGGGCGCCGAGGGCCAGGGCCTGGCCGAGCGGGATCGGCGTCGCACGGCGGCGCTACTCCGCGACGACATCGGCGGCGGGGTCGCCCGAGCCCTCGGGTGCGAGCCCCCGGACCCACGGGAACGCCGCACGATGAACCACACGATCAACCGCGACCAGGAGCACGAGCGCGGCGTAGTCGACGTACTCGAGGTTCTTGCGCCAGTGCGTCCAGTTGCTGCCGACCGCCTTGCCGAGGAAGCCGAGTGCCGGTGATCCAGATCGACCGAGCCGACGCGGCGAACGCGATGAAGCGTGGCGTAGGCATCTCGGCCACGCCGGCGGCGTACGGGAACACGGCGCGGACCAGCGGGATCAGCCGGGAGACGAAGATCACCGGCGCGTCCGTAGCGCTCGAACCAGCGGTGGGCCAGAGGCCAGCCGGGCCGGGGAGACGTGGAGCTTGCCGCCGTGGCGCTCGAGCAGCTCGTGGCCGCCGTAGCGGCCGATCGCGTAGGCGATCGTCGCGCCGGCCAGGTCCCCCAGCACCCCGAACACGATGATCCCGACCATCGTCAGGTTGTGGTTGTAGACGTCGAAGCCGCTGAACAGCATCGTCGCCTCGGTGCCCGGCATCCCGATCACGCCGGAGGTCATGTTGAGCAGCGCGGTCCCGGCCACGCCGAGGTCCCGGATGATGTGGGTCGCCAGCGTGACGAGCGAATCCGTGACTGAGGCCGCAGAGAGCAAGGTAGCCACGTAGTGTTCGCATCGCAGGCTCACGCAGTCGAGCTGCCTGACCGAAGCGACCGCCGATGAACGTCTGGATCGACCTGACCAACTCCCCGCACGTGCTGGTCATGCGGCCGGTGGTCGAGATCCTGCGTGCCCGCGGACACGACGTCGAAGTGACGGCGCGGGACTTCGCGCAGACGCTCGAGCTGTGCCGGCGCCTGGGCATCGAGCACACGGCGATCGGCCGCCACCGGGGCGCCGTCGCTCGGCGCCAAGGCGCTCGGGCTCGCCTCCCGCTCGACGGCGCTCGCGCGGTGGGCGCACCGGACGCGAGCTTCGACCTCGCGCTCGGCCACGGCTCCAACGACATCACCGTCGCCGCGAAGCTGCTGGGATCCCGTGCGCGACCACGTTCGACTACGAGTGGGCGACGGTCCAGCACAACGTCAACTGCCGGCTGGCGCGGAGCGTCGTCGTACCTGACGCGATTCCGCCTGCGCGCCTGGACCGCTACGGCGCGCAGCGGCAAGCTCCACGCCTACCCGGGCCTCAAGGAGGAGTACTACCTGGCCGACTTCGAGCCCACCGACGAGCGTTCTGAGCGAGCTGGGGCTCGATCCGCCGGAGCCCGATCGCGGTGGTCCGCACCCCCCCGGCGGTGTCGCTGTATCACCGCTTCGAGAACGACCTGTTCGGACAGGTCCTCGCCCGCCTCCAGGGCACGCAGACCGTGGTCCTGCCCCGTACCGCCGAACAGCGGTCAGAAGCTCCGTCAGGCGCGGTGGACTGATCGTCCCGGACCACGCGATCGACGCCCAGTCGCTGATCGCCCACGCAGACCTTGTCGTGTCCGCCGGCGGGACGATGAACCGCGAGGCGGTCGCGCTCGGCACGCCCGGTGCTGACGGTGTTCGAGGGCCGGATCGGCGCCGTCGACGAGCGGCTGATCGCCGACGGGCGCGCTGCGGCGGCTGAGCTCGCCCGAGGACGTCACGCTGACCAAGCGCCGCGCGCTCGGTGCAAGCGCGGATCCGCAGAGACCCGAACGTGTTCGTCGATCTGCTCCTGACGGCGGCCCAGTCGCGCTGAGAACGCCGGTCGACGGCGTCACGCCCGAGCCCCCGAAGTACCCGCATTGAGCGTGCGTTAGCCGTTGCGGTGGCCGCCTGAGCCTTCACTAGAATCCGCGGCGCATGCGCCGGCGGATCAGCTCGGCGGCCCTCCCGGTTCACCGTCACTCGCTCCCGCAGCTCCTGGTGGACGGGATTCTGGTCGCGCTCGCATACTTCCTCGCCTTCCGGCTGAGGTTCGAAAACGCCGTTCCCACCTCCTACGAGCAGCTGTTCGAGGACACGCTGCCGTGGGTCGTGCCGCTGGCGCTGGTCGTGATGGCCGCGTTCGGCCTCTACCAGCGACTGTGGACCTACGTCAGCCAGCGCGACTATGAGGCGGCGGTCAAGGGCTCGCTGGTGACGACGCTGGTGCTCGTCGGCGCGATCGCCTTGGTCCACCCCGTCGAGACAACGCCGCCGTTCCACCTGCGCACGACCGCGGTGACGCTGCCGGCCAGCGTGATCGCGCTGTTCCTGCTGCTGATGACCGCGCTGCTGGTCGGCATCCGCTTCATCGTCCACCTGATCGTCGAGGGCCGTGTGACCAGCACGATCCGTGTGCCCAAGGGAGCCCGCAACGTGCTCGTCGTCGGTGGCGGCGACGGCGGCCGGCTCGTCGTCCGCGAGCTGATCCGCAACCCGCAGCTCGCCCTGCACCCGGTCGGGTTCGTTGACGACGACCCGCGCAAGCAGGGGATCAAGGACGAGCACGGATTGAAGGTGCTCGGCACGACGTCCGCGACCGATCTGAACCGGATCCTCGACGAGGTCGAGCCGGATGAGGTGGTGATCGCGATCCCCTCCGCCCCGGGCGAGCTGCGCGGCCGCGTGGTGACGGCCTGCCGTGGTCGGGGGATCCCGGTCCGTACCACGCCCACGGTGTTCGAGCTACTGGCCGACGGTCAGGGCCAGCTCCGCGTCACCCGTCAGCTTCGTGAGGTCCGCGTGGAGGACATCCTCGGGCGCGAGCCGGTGCGGATGGAGCTGGAGCGAGTCGGCTCCTATCTGGCCGGCAAGGTCGTCCTGGTCACTGGCGCCGGAGGCTCGATCGGATCCGAGCTGTGCCGCCAGATCGCCCGCGTCGGACCGAGCCGGTTGGTGCTCGTCGATCACGCCGAGGACAACCTGTTCGAGATCCTGCGCGAGCTCGAGGAGGACCGACATGTCCGCACGGCGGTCCCGGTGCTGGCCGACTGCAAGGAGGAGGAGCGGATGCGGGAGGTGTTCCGGGATCATCGACCCGCGGTCGTCTTCCACGCCGCCGCCTACAAGCACGTGACGATGATGGAGCTCAATCCCGTTGAGGCGATCCGCAACAACGCGCTGGCCACTCGCCTGGTCGCGCGGATCGCCGGTGACTACGAGGTCGGGACGTTCGTGCTCGTCTCGACCGACAAGGCGGTCAAGCCGGCAACCGTGATGGGCGCCTCCAAGGCGCTCGCCGAGTGGGCGGTCGAGGCCGCTGCCGGCCGCCATCCCGGAACGCGCTACGCGACGGTCCGCTTCGGCAACGTGCTGGCGTCCTCGGGCTCGGTCGTGCCGATCTTCCGCCGCCAGATCGCCGCCGGCGGCCCGGTGACCGTCACCGACGAGCGGATGACCCGCTACTTCATGACGATCCCGGAGGCGGTCCAGCTGATCATCCGCGCCGGCTCGATCGGCCAGGGCACCGGCGAGGTCTACGTGCTGGAGATGGGCGAGCCGGTGAAGATCCTCGATCTGGCCCGGACGATGATCACGCTCTCCGGCTTCGACCCTGACCGGGAGATCCCGATCGAGATCGTCGGGGCCCGGCCGGGCGAGAAGTTCCACGAGGACCTGTTCAACCCCTACGAGCGCCCGCAGCCGACTCCGGCCCAGAAGCTGCTGCGCGCCGAGCGCGAGTCACTTGATCCCGCCTGGGTCGAGGAGACGTTCGCCCAGGATCAACTTCCTCGTCCTCGACGGCGATGCCGCCGGGCCTCGCCGAGCACGTCTCGCGGCTCGCCGGCGATCCGCGGCGCCGAGCGCGGCGGTCCTGCTGCCCGGATCCCTTCGTAGACTGCACGCGTTCTGATGCCCGCATCCGTCACCGCCTCGCTGTCCGTCAGCCACTTCGTCAACTCGGTCGGAGCCAAGGCGGGCTTCGCCTCGATCATCGGCCTGGCCATCCTTGTGCTCCTGTACTTCGCGCACGCGCGGGAGACCGCGTCGCTACGCGATCAGCTCGCCGACGCCGCCCAGCGAATCGCCAGGCTCGAGTCCCGGCTGAGTCAGCTCCGCGTCCGCCCCCGGCAGCTGCGGCCGACCCGCGGCAACGCCGAGGCGCCCGGCCCCGCGCCCTGCCGGACACGCCCGCGCGCCGGCCGCCCAGCCGCCGCGGCGGCGCGGCGCCGCGCGGACCCCGTCGCCGGCGATCGCCGCCCTGTCCCGCGGCCGGTGCCGCAGCCGCCGCAGCCGACGCGGCGGTCCGAACGATGGCCCTCGCCGACCCGCCGCTGGCGCCGGCCGGAGTCGGGGCGCCGCCGCTGAGCGACGCCACCCGCCTGATCCCCGAGGCGGCCCCGAGGTCCAGCGCGCCGCCCGGGAGGCCCGCCCCGGCTGCCCGGCCCCGCCTCCGGCCCCGACCGCCGGCAACGGGGCCAGGGCCCGCTCCCAGCACACGATCACCCCGCCGCCGCGAGTACGGATCGGCGGCACCGGGCCCGCCCAGCCGGGCCCTCCGCAGCCGATCGCGCCGCCCCGCCAGCCGCCGCCGTCCGGGAGGCTCGTCGCGCTCGGACGCTCGCTGCTGCTCGGCGCTGATCGGCCTGCTGGTCGATCGCCGCGATCGCCGTGGTCCTGCTCGTCGTCACGAGCTCGGCGGGCGGCAGCTCGACCAACGCCAGCACGACCGCCGGTCCCAGACGAGCAACGCCCCGGTCGCCCGCCACCACCGCGCGCGACCCAAGACGGCCGCGTTCAACCCCGGCCTCGTGACCGTCTCGTGCTCAACGGCACCCCGACCGCCGGCCGCGCCCACCGGGTCGCGGTGAAGCTCCAGGGCAGCGGCTACAAGCTCGGCAAGGTCGCGACCGCGACCGACCAGACCCACACCGCGACCGTCGTCGCCTACCTCCCGGGCTTCCACGACGACGCCGTGCGGGTGGCCGCGCGCTCAAGCTCGGACCGGCGTCCGCCGCCCCGATCGACCCCAGCACCCAGGCGCTCGCCTGCCCTGACCGGGAGCCCGTGCACCGTCGTGGTGACCGTCGGCTCGGACCTCACCACGATTCCGTAGCCGCGCTCTCGCCGATGGCGCAGGTCCTGCTCGTCCGCCACGGCGAGACCGACGACAACCGCGAGCCGATCCGCGCCCAGGGGTTCACCGACACCCCGCTGAACGACACGGGCCGCCGTCAGGCCGCCGAGGCCGCGGACCAGCTCGCGGCCGACCGATCCGCGCGGACGCTCGCTGTGGAGCTCGGACCTCTCCCGCGCCGTCGAGACAGCGGAGATCATCGGCGCTCGAGCTCGGCCTCGAGCCGCGCGCCGACCCGCGGCTGCGGGAGGGCAACCGCGGCCGGTGGGAGGGCCAGCGGTTCGTCGACATCGAGCGTCGCCGAGCCGGAGCTCTACGCCGCCTGGCGCCGCGTGCCGGTGCGGACTTCCGGTTTCCGGGTGGCGAGTCGCTGACGCGAACAGCAGACCCGGTGTGAGCGCGGCCCTGGGCGAGATCCGCGCCGCCGGGCCCGTGGCCGGCGCTCGTCGTCTGCCACGGCGGCTGCATCCGCGCGATGCTGTGCGCCCGCGATCCGCGCGGCCTCGACGCGTTCCACGAGTTCACGGTTCCGAACCTCGCGGTGGTGGAGCTGTGAGCCACGTGCGCGCCGGCGAGGCGGAGTCGTGCGATGCTGAGACGGCTGCCGCTGCTCGCCTTCGCGACGCTCGCCGCCGCCACCGTCGGGGCATTCTTCGTCGTCCAGCACCTGAAGGCCGGGACCCCGCTCATCAACGGCTTCCCGCGGCCGTCGCCGCCGGCCGATCTCGCCGGAGGGCACGGGTTGCGGCGGGGTCGCCCGCGTCGCCCGGCTGTCGTTCTACCTCCAGCACCGGGCGGATGACGTCGCCGTCTACGTCGTCGACTCGACCGGCACGATCGTCACGCACGCTGAGCACCGGCCGTCACATGCGTCAGGGAGTCCGCTCATCCCGACGGCGACTTCCCGTGGGACGGCCGCACGGATGCCGGCCGGGTGGCTGCCGGACGGGACGTACTACTGGCGCGTCGCGCTGCTCGCACCAGGGCCGGACCGTCCAGCTGCCGGTGGGCGTCCAGGTGCTCACCCACGGTCCCCGCCCGCGCGTCACGCGCGTGTCCCCGTCGCTGCTCCCCGCGCCGGGCGACGCGCGCGCCGCTCGATCCGCATCACCGGCACCGAGAACCGCATCACCCGGGTCACGATCTACCGCACCGACCGGCCCGGAACCCCGCAGCCGCTCACCAGCTTCAAGGTCCCGGGGCGGTCGAGCTTCACCTGGAACGGCCGGCTCGGTCGCCGCCAGACGCCCGCACCGGCCGGCACCTACCTCGTCGGGCTCTACGTCGCCGACCAGGCGTGCAACGTCGGCCGTTTCCCGGCGGCGCTCCCGCCGGAGCCGGGGACGACGCCGCACGCCGGGGTGAGCATCCGCTACCTCGCGGCCGAGCCCCCGCCGGCCGCGTCCCGGCCGGCGCGGACGCGCGACCGTGCTGGTCGACGCCCGGCGCCGGCCGTACACCTGGGAGCTCGACGCGCGCCGGCAAGAGCGTCGGCGGCGGCCGCGGCGACGGCCCGGTGCTGCGGCTGCCGATCCCCCGCCGCGGCGCCGGGGCCTACGCGCTCTCGCTGCGCTCCGGGTCGGCCCGGACCGCCGTTCCGGTGCTGGCCGAGCTCCGGGCGGACCGGGCGCCGGCGCGCCGCCGGTGCTCGTCGTCCTGCCGCTTCTCACCTGGCAGGGCCTGAACCCGGTCGACGACGACGGTGACGGGCTGCCCGAACCTGCTCACGACCGGCGGTCCGGTGGCGCTCGACCGCGTCCTCGCCGACGGCCTGCCGGCCGACTATCCCGCCGAGGCCGCGCTGCTCGACGCGCTCGACCGGGCCCACCTCGCCTATGACGTGACGACCGATCTCGTCGGTGATCCGCGGGACCGGCCCGGCGCTCGGCTCCGTATCCCGGCGTGATCCTCGCCGGTGACGAGCGATGGATCACCGCCGGGCCTGGCCGCGAAGCTCCGCGGCTTCGTCCGCGCCGGGCGGCCGCCTGCTGTCGTTCGGCGGCCCGGACGCGCTCCGCCGGACCGTCACCGTCGAGGGGCCGCAGGCGAGGGATCCGAGCGCCGCCCGGCGACCGCCGACATCTTCGGCGTGCGGCCCGGCGCCCCGACCCGGTCCGGGGACCTGATCACCTCCTCGCGCGATGACCTTGGCCTGTTCTCCGGCACCTCGGGCGCGTTAGTCCGGCTATCCACCGTCGGCGACGTTCCTGGCCGGACCCGGGGTCACGTTCCTCTCGAGCGCCGGGACCGGCGGCGACGCGGCCGCGATCGCCGCGCTCCGGTCCGGCGGCGGTGTCGTCGTCGACGTCGGGCTCACCGGGCTCGGCGCCGCGGCCGTCCACAACGTCGACGCGCAGGAGCTGCTCGCTCGGCTGTGGCACGTCGCGGCCAATCGGTAGCCGCCCGCCTCGTACCGTCTCTCGCGTGACCAGCCTGTTCAAGCGGCTGGTCAGCTCGCTCGCCGCATATCAGCTCGCCGATCTGTCTCGAAGTTCATCGCCGTGCTGCTGCTGCCGGTCTACACGCGGTACATCGCCCCGGCCGGGTTCGGCCGGGTCGAGCTGCTCGCCAACGGCGTCATCTTCGTCAGCATCTTCGTCCGCTTCGGGATCATCGAGGCGTTCCTGCGCTTCTACTTCATCGACGAGGATCCCGAGCGCCGCGACGCGCTCGCCCGGCGGGCGACGCTGTTCCTGCTGCTCACCACGACGGTCGCAGCGCTGGCGATGCTGCTGGCCGCCGTACCGCTCGCCCGCCTCGTGCTCGGCGGTCCTGGGTACACCGGGCTGTTCCGGATCGCGGTGCTCGGCCTGTGGAGCTTCACCAACCTCGAGCTCGCCTACGGCCTGCTCCGCGTCGACGAGCGCATCCGGACCTACGCGATCGCCTCGCTGGCCAATGTCCTGCTGACGATCCTCAGCACGGTGATCCTCGTCGTCGTCCTCCACCGGGCGGCCGAGGGATACCTGCTCGGCAACTACGCCGTCTCGACGCTCGTGCTGCTCACGCTGTGGTGGAGCTACCGCCACCGGCTCCGTCGACGGCCCTCGCGGCGCCGGCGCGCAGAGCGGCTCGGGGAGATGCTCCGGTTCGGCCTTCCGACGGTCCCGGCCGAGCTGTCGGTGTACGCGCTCAGCATCGTCGATCGCTACTACCTGCTCCACACCAAGGGCGCCGGACCGGTCGGCCTGTACTCGATCGCGGTGAAGCTCGCCGGCTCGGTGGCGTTCATCGTGCGGGCCTTCCAGTACGCCTGGCCGCCGCTGGCGTACTCGATCACCGACGACGCCCAGGCCGCCCGCTTCTACAGCCTCGTCACCACCTACTACGTGGTCATCAGCGGCTGGGCGGTGGCCGGGCTGGCGCTCGGCGGCCGGTGGATCCTGCGCCTGCTGGCCGCGCCCGAATACGCCGGCGCCCACCGGGCGCTGCCGTGGCTCGCGCTCGGGTGGGCGATGTACGGGCTGTGGGTGGTGTTCCTGGTCATCGCCGGCCGGGTCGGAGCGACGCGGCGGAACTTCCCCGCCGCCCTCGCCGGGCTGGTCGCGAACATCGTGTTGATCGTGGTCCTCGTCGGTCCGCTCGGGATCGCCGGCGCCGGGATCGCGCTCTGCGGGGCCTACCTCGCGATGCTCTCGCGTGATGTACCTCCTCACCCGGCACGCGTTCGCGGTGCCGTTCGAGTGGGGCCGGCTCGTCCGTGCGGTTGTCGTGATCTCCACCGTGACCGTCGTCGGCGAGCTGCTCGCCCCGACTCACGGGGCGGCCGGGCTGCTGCTGCGGATCGCTCGCCTTCGCCGCGATCCCGGTGGTCCTGTGGGCGGTCGGGTTCGCGCACGCCGCCGAGCGCGAGCAGCTGCGGCGCATCGCGGGGCGGCTGCTCCCGCGGAGCGCGACGTGAGCCGCCCCGCGGTCAGCGTCGTGATGCCGTTCGGCGGTGACGCCGCCGGCGCCCTCGCCGCCGCGGCGCTGCTCCGCGGCCTCGCCACCGGACCCGGCGACGAGCTGATCCTCGCCGACAACTGGGGGACGGCCCCGGCGCTCGACGGGATCGAGGTCGTCCGGGCGGGCGGCGAGCGCTCGCCGGCGCACGCCCGCAACGCCGGGGCGGCGCGGGCATCCGGGGAGTGGATCCTGTTCCTCGATGCCGACAGCCACCGCCCCGCCGGATCTCCTCGACGCGTTCTTCGCCGCCGTCCGTCGATCCGCGTGTCGGCGCGCTCTCGGGCGGGATCCGCCCCGCCCCGGGGTCGGCCCGGACCGCCGAGCGATACGCCGCCGCCCGGAACTTCCTCAGCCCTGCCGGCCACCTCGCCCATCCGTACCTTCCGCGAGCGCCCGCGGCCAACCTGATGGTCCGGACAGAGGTCTTCCGACGGCTCGGTGGCTTCCGTGAGGGCCTGCGGGCAGCCGAGGACACCGACTTCTGCTGGCGCCTGCAGCGCGCCGGCTGGACGCTCGAGCTCCGCGAGCCGGCCGCCGTCGAGCACGCCTACCGCGAATCGATCGGCGCGCTCCGCCGTCAATGGCGCGAGTACGCCGCGGGACGGGCGTGGCTCGCCGGGAATACCCCGACTACCGTCCCGAGCCGGCGCTCGCCCGAGCGCTGCGCGGACGCGGACGGCGCTCGGCGGCGTCTCGGGCGGGCCCGCGGCCGACGCCACAGCGCCCCTCGGCCCCGGACGCCCCGGCCCGGCGCCCGCGACCGCATCCTGTTCCTGGCCATCGATCTGCTGCTCGCACTCGAGGAGCTGCGCGGCCTGCGCCACGACAACGAGCCGGAGGCCGGGTGCGAGCGATGACCTCCGTCTGCATGGTCGACCCATCGGCATTCACCCCGCCCGTATGACCACGCGCTGTGCCAGGCGCTCGCCGGCGCGGGCGTCGACGTGACCCTGTGCACGAGCCGCTTCGCCTACGGCGACGTTCCCGACCCCGACGGCTATCGCCGCCGCGAGATCTTCTACCGGTTCGCCCGCGGCCCGGCCGCCTCGCGCCGGCGCCGGGCGCTGAAGCTCGCCGAGCACGTCCCCGACATGCTCGCGCTGCGCCGTGTGGCGCGCGACCACGACCTCGCCCACTTCCAGTGGCTCGACCTGCCGGGGCTCGACCGCCGCCTCCTGCCCGACGGGCCGCTCGTCGTCACCGCCCACGATCTCCTTCCCCGTGAGCCCCGGCCCGGCCAGGCCCGGGCCCAGCACGCCCTGTACGACCGCGTCGACGCGATCATCACCCACTCGGCCTACGGCCGCGACCAGCTCGTCACCGGGCTCGGGCTCGATGGGTCGAAGCGTCCACGTCGTCCCGCACGGCGCCTTCACCCACCTTGCGGAGCTGCCCGCACGCCCGCTCCCGGCCGAGCTCGCCGCCGTCGAGGGGCCCGTGGTGCTGTTCTTCGGCCTGTTGCGGCCCTACAAGGGGGTCGAGACGCTGCTGCAGGCCTGGCGGGGGATCACCGGCGCCGAGCTGTGGATCGTCGGCCGGCCGCGGATCCCGCTCGAGCCGCTGCGCGCCGCCGCGCCCGCGGGAGTCCGGTTCATCCCGCGGTTCCTCGCCGATGAGGAGCTGCCCGCCCTGTTCCGGCGGGCTGAGCTCGTCGTGCTGCCCTACACGCGGACCGAGCGGTTCGATCAATCGGGGGTGCTCGCCACCGCACTCGCCTTCGGCCGCCCGTCGATCGTGTCCGCCATCGGGGGCTTCCCGGAGCTCGCCGCCGCGGGGGCCGCGCGGGCGGTCGCCCCGGCTGATCCGACCGCGCTCCACGTCGCCCTGCGCGAGCTGATCGGTGATGCCGCGGAGCGCGAGCGGCTGGCCGCGGGCGCTCGAACGGCGGCCGCGGGTCCGTACTCCTGGGCCGAGGCCGCGCGCCGGACCCGGAGCGTCTACGACGCCGTGCTGCACAATCCGCGCTCGTGAATCAGCCCAAGATGTTCCACCTGAGATGGCGGGTCGGAGCGCACCCATGAGCGCGCTCAAGTTCGCCTTCTGGGGTGCCGCCGGCCTGCTGGCCTACACCCACGTCGGGTACCCGCGTTGCGCTGGCCGGGCTCGCCCGGGTGCGCGGCGGGCGGCCAGGTCCGCCGTCCGGTGCCGCGGACGAGCTCCCACCGGTCACGGTGATCGTCGCCGCATACGCCGAGGAGGAGGTGATCGCCGGCCGGGTGGAGAACCTCCGTCAGCTCGACTATCCGGCCGACCGCCTCCAGGTGATCGTCAGCTGCGACGGCTCGCCGGACGCGACCCCGGCCCGCGCCCGCGCGGCCGGTGCGGACGTGGTGCTCGACCTCCCCCGCGGGGGCAAGGTCCGAGCCCAGGACGCCGCGGTGGCCCGTGCGTTCGGCGACATCGTGGCCTTCTCCGATGCCAACGCCCGCTGGGCGCCCGACGCGCTTCGCGAGCTCGTGTCCGCGTTCGCCGATCCCGAGGTCGGCTACGCCTGCGGCCAGGTGGCGTTCGTCAACGAGGCGGGCACCAACCAGGAGGGGCTGTACTGGCGTTACGAGATGTGGATCCGGGCGCTCGAGTCCCGAGTCCGATCGGTCACCGGCGGCAACGGCGCGATCTACGCCACCCGCCGGGAGGACTACATCGTCGTCGACCCGATCATGGGCCACGACCTGTCGTTTCCGTTCAACATGGTCAAGCGGGGGCGCCGCGCCGTGTACGTCGCCGGCCGCCCGGGCACGGGAGAAGATGGTCCCGAGCATCGAGGGCGAGTTCGCCCGCAAGCGCCGGATGATGAGTCACGGTTGGCCGATCGTGCTCAAGGGCGGGATGCTCTCGCCACGGGACTACGACCCGCTCTACGCCTGGATGATCGTGTCCCACCGTGCGATCCGGTACGCCTCGCCGTTCCTGCATGCGATCGCGCTCGGCACGAGCCTCGCGCTCGTCGGTGCGGGCGGGGTGTACGTCGCCGCCGCCGGCGCCCAGGTCGGCCTGCTCGCCGCCGCCGCGCTCGCGCCCGTGTCCCGGATGCGGGCGCTGCTCGTCGCCCGCTACTACGTGCTCACCACCGCGTCGCTCGCCGCCGGCCTGTGGGACTGGGCGACGGAGGGGACGGAGGCCGGCTGGGAGCCGGCGAGGGCACGCGATATCGTGAGAGCCTCCGGGAGCGACAACTGACGCGATGGCCGTCCGCGCCCTCGATCTCCTGCTGGGCGGCCTCGGGTCGCTGCTCACCGCGCCGCTCGTCGCTGTGCTCGCGCTGGCGATCCGGCTCGAGAGTCCTGGCCACCCGATCTACCGCCAGACCCGCGTCGGCCGCGACGGCGCGCTGTTCGAGATCTACAAGCTGCGGACGATGGTCGCGGGGGCCGAGTTCACGGGCGCCGGGCTCGCCGTCCACCACGGCGACGACCGCATCACCCGACTCGGGCGGGTGCTGCGCCGGTTCTCGCTCGACGAGCTGCCGAACCTGTGGAACGTCGTGCGCGGCGAGATGTCGATCGTCGGGCCGCGGCCGACGGTGCCGGTCCAGGTCGAGCGCTACACGCGACCGGCAGCGCCGCCGGCTGGAGGTGAAGCCGGGGATCACCGGCTGGGCGCAGATCAACGGACGCGCCTCGCTGCCGTGGGCGCGAGCGGATCGAGCTCGATATCCACTACGTCGAGCACCGTTCGCTGCGGCTCGATCTCCAGATCATCGGGCGGACGATGGGCCTCGTCCTCCGTGGCAGCGGGCTGTACCGCGGGGAGACGGGCGGGTGGCGGGACGACAACCCCGGCTGAGTCGCCCGGCACCGGCTGAGCGCCTCGGCACCCAGCTTTCTGGACTGGTGTTGTCTCATGGTGGATACTGGGGGCGTATGGATTTTGATGCCAGGCCGCAGGAGGCGGCCGGGGCGGAAGGTGTGGGCATGGCGCAGACGGGTCGGACGATCCCCGACGTGACACTGGTGTCGCTCATCCGGGCCGGTCACCACTCCGCCTTCAGCACCGTCTACGAGCGCCACCACCGGGAGATCCTCGGGATCTGCCGCCGCATGCTCGCCGACGAGGCCGAGGCCGAGGATGCGGTCCAGAACGTGTTCCTCGCCGCGTATCTGAACATCGTCGGATCGGCGAAGCCGATCGCGCTCCGGCCCTGGCTGTTCGCGATCGCCCGCAACCGCTGTCTCACCGTCCTCCGCAGCCGGCGCGAGCAGCCGGTGGCCGACGTCGACGAGCCGACCGGCGAGGGACTGTCGACGACCGTCCTGCGCCGCCAGGACCTGCGCGACACCCTGCACGACCTGCGCGGCCTGCCACGGGAGCAGCGCACGGCCCTGGTGCTCGCGGAACTCGAGGCGATGAGCCACGAGCAGATCGCCGGCGTGCTCGGCGTCCCGCGGGCCAAGGTCAAGGCGCTCGTGTTCCAGGCCCGGGCGTCGCTGATCGCCACCCGCGAGGCACGGCACACCGACTGCGCCGACATCCGCTCCGAGCTCGCCACGCAGCGCGGGGCGGACCTCCGCCGCGGGCACCTCCGCCGGCACCTGCGGGAGTGCTCGGGGTGCCGGGCGTTCCGGCGCGGGTGAGCTGAAGAGGCCCTCGCAGACGAACCACCCCCGCCAGCGCAAAGCGGTACGGTTCGATACCGGACGACTTCCAGACGAGGAGGACAGGTTTCATGGCCAAAGTTCCACGCTCGCTCGCCGGCCAGGTGGTGGCAATCACCGGTGGCGGTCGCGGCATCGGCCGGGCGACCGCATCGGCGCTGATCGCCCAGGGCGCAAAGGTCGCGATCGGCGACATCGACGCCACGCTGGCGGAGAAGACCGCGGCCGAGCTCGGTGCCGGCACGGTCGGGCTCGCGCTCGACGTCACCGACCGCGGCAACTACGACCGGTTCCTCACCGAGGTGGAGACGCGCCTCGGCCCGATCGACGTGATCATCAACAACGCGGGCATCATGCCGATCGGCCCGTTCTCCGAGGAGTCGGACGCGACCGCCAAGCGGCTCGTCGACATCAACATCCATGGGGTCATCTTCGGCTCCAAGCTCGCGCTCGATCGGTTCCTCCCGCGAGGCCGTGGCCACCTCGTCAACATCGCCTCCGTGGCCGGCAAGTCCGGCATCCCCGGCGGCGCGACGTACTGCGCCACCAAGCACGCGGTCGTCGGCCTCACCGAGGCGATCCGCGCCGAGCTGCACGGGACGAACATCGACGTCAGCCTCGTGATGCCGGTCGTGGTCAACACCGAGCTCGGCTCGGGCCTGCCCACCACGCGCGGGTTCACCGCCCAGGAGCCGAGCGACGTCGCGAACGCGATCGTCGAGGCGCTCCAGACCAATCGCTTCGAGGTGTTCGTGCCGAGCTCGGTACGCGGCATGGTCCGCCTCAATGCGCTGATGCCGCGGAAGGCGATGGAGGCCCTCGGCCGGTTCATGAAGTCCGACCAGGTCCTGATGGCGCCCGACCACGCCCAGCGGGCGGCCTACGAGGCCCGGATGGTGGAGACGATCGCTCCCGCTCACCAGGAGCTCAGCGAGTCCGAGCGGACCGAGACCGAGCGCACCGAGACCGAGCGCCAGACCGAGTCGGTCTGACGCAGCGCATGTCGCGCCGAGCGCACCGGGACCGCCTCCCGGTGCGCTCGCGCCGTTCGGGGTAGTCCTCCTTCACTAAAAGGACCCGAGAGGAGGAGTGCCATGGGTGACCGCACCCAGCGTGTGAAGGGCAAGGCCCGTGAGGTGAAGGGCTCGATCAAGCGCGACGCCGGTGCTGACACCGGCCGTCCCGGAACCGAGCTCCGCGGCGCCGCCGAGGAGCTCAAGGGCAAGGCGGAGAACGCCGTCGGGCGCGCCCGCAGCGCGGTCAAGAAAGCCACTCGCTGAGCGACGCGGCCGCCCTTGCGGCGGCCGCCGTCAGCTCGTCAGCCAGCGAGCGATGTGCTCGCCGATGAGGGTGCCCTGATCCTCCTGGAGGAAGTGCGAGGCGTCGGGGATCGTGTGGGCGACCTCCGTCCCGAGTGCCTTGGCGAACCGCTCCCCGACCGCGAGCGGCAGCACCGGATCGGAGTCCGCCCACAGGAACAGCTTCGGCCGCTCGTCCGTGCGCAGGGCGTCCATCACGCGCTGGCCGGCCGCGGCCCCCGGCATGTCAGGGGAGGTGGGCAGCATCAGCGGGAAGGCGCGGGCGCCCGCCTTCGACTGTGCGTTCGGATAAGGCTTGTCGTAGGCCGCGATGACCTCGTCGCCCGGGTCGTTCTTGCACGCGCCCTTGACGAGGAAGCCGACCGGGAGATCCTCGGTCCGCTCCACGAAGTCACGGAACATCTTCCATGCGTCGGTCATCGCCTGATGCCCGGAGAACAGCCCGGTGTCGAGGATCACCATCCGCGCGATCCGGTCCGGGTTCTCGACCGCGAGCCGGAGGCCGACCGGCCCGCCCCAGTCGTGGACCACGACTGTCGCGTCACGGATGTCGAGCTCCTCGAGCAGCGGCGTGACGGCGGCGACGTGGCGATCGTAGGAGTACCAGTCGAGCTCGACCGGCTTGTCGGAGCGGCCGAAGCCGACGAGGTCCGGCGCGATGCAGCGGAAGCCGGCGGCCAGCAGCGGCGGGATCACCTTGCGCCACAGGAACGACCACGTCGGCTCCCCGTGCATGAACAGCACCGGCGCCCCGTCGCCCTCGTCGATGTGGGCCAGCCGCAACCCCTCCCACTCCCGGTAGTGGGGCTCCCAGGGGAAGTCGGGCAGGCCGGTGAGGACTTCGTCCGGAGTTCTGATCGCGTCGGTCATGGCGCCAACCTAGTCGGTCGCGGAGCAACATGCCACCGGCGCCGCATCCGGACCGCTACACGCCAGAAGCGATCACGTGGGACGCGTCCCCGGCGACCGTCACCGACAGCGTGTTGCCGCGTCGTGCCCACGCGATCAGGTCGAGCGCGGTCAGCCGGTCGAGCAACGCCTGGAGCGCCTGCGCCTGAGCGGGTGCCGCATACCGGCGCGCGAGCGTGAGCGTGAAGCCGGTGGCGACCGTCGGGTCGGGCTCGCCGATCCGGGCCAGCGCGGCGCGGTCGCTCACCGTGCGGGCGACGGTCAGCGGCGCTGACAGGCCGGACAGCGAGCGCACCCGGGCGGCGAGCTCGCCGAGCAGGTCAAGTGCCGCCGGGCGCAGGCCGCGGTACAACCCCGGGGGGGCGCCGGTGGTGTCGCCGGCAGCCCGCGCCATCCCGGCCGCCGGTGCGTAGCCGAGCGCGGCGGCGTTGCTCGGCAGCGGCACGAGCGTGCGGCTCGCGTAGGCCGAGGACAGTGCGCTCGGGTCGGCGAAGCTCTGCGTGCGGTCCGGCGGGTGGAGCACCTCAGCGCTCGAGTCGAGTGCCGTCTGGAGCGAGGCGAGCCGCGTGAGCGCGCTTCGGTCGTTGCGGTAGAGCCGCATGATCTGGACCGCCCCGAGCACCCGCCACAGATACAGCGAGCTCTGATCGCCGAACCCGGTGAGCAGCCGGTAGACATCGGCGTGGCGGTCCGGAGCGGTGTCGAAGTACAGCTGCGCGTACGGGACCGCGCGGCCGCCGTCGTACCGCGCGAGGACGGTCCCGAGGTTGCCGATGCCCATGTGGTAGGACGCGACGGCGAGGTCCCTGCGGCCGAAGCGCTGCTGCGCGGTCCGCAGGTAGCGGACCGTGGCCGCGATCGCCCGCGGGGGGTTGAAGCGATCATCGGCCCGGGCGAGCCGCCCGATGATCGAGCGGGCCTGCGCGGCCGACTGGGCGCCGTCGAGCGCGTGGAGCAGCTTGCGGCTCTGGGCGAGGTCGATGTGCATCCCGAGCAGCGCGGTGCCGGTGTCGGCGAGGATCTGCGTCAGCCCCGCGGCGGCCGTCGGGTCGCTGCCGGCGATCACGTACGGCCGGCCCGCGCTCTCGACGAACACGATGCCCTCGACGAGGTCCGGGTCGATCCCGGTTCCCCGGGTGGCGGCGTTGATCAATCCCCGGTAGGACGCGACGCGCGCGGCCGTGGCCACCGCGCCGCCGGGGCTCTTGGTGAACAGGACCTGGCCGCAGCCGGCGGTGGCGCGGCTCACGTACTCGGCCTGGCGCGAGGGCACGTACCCGAACGGATCCCCCGATCTGGCGGCCTGTCCGACTCCGGCCTTCGGCGGCGCGGAGGGGCCGCCGGAGCGGGTCGTGGCGACGATCGCGGCGATCAGCAGAAGCCCGGCGGAGAGGGCGAGCAGAGGCCGCAACCGGGAGGGAACCTGGCGCTCCGGCACGGTGCCGGTGTAGCACGCCGACGGTTTCCCGCGCCCTCCGGGACTCGCCGGTTTTCGTAGGTTTACCGTAAGCTTAAGGCGACGACGGGACCAAAGCCCCGCGTCTGCCTTCTATCCTCGCTTCGGTAGGGCCGACCCCGGCGGACCGCCAGCCTCGGATGTATGACCGGGCCGTGTCAGGTCCGCAGTCAGCTATCCAAGTCGAAGTCGAAGAGGTTCAACGGACTCAAGTGCAAATCCTGGTACTCGGTGGAGACGGCTATCTCGGATGGCCCACGGCGCTGCACCTCGCGGCAGCCGGACACGACGTCGCCGTCTGTGACAACTACGCCCGTCGTGGCTACGACGAGGAGATGGGGGTCGAGAGCCTCGTTCCGATCTCGACGCTCGATGAGCGCCTCAGCGCCTGGACCGAGGTTGGCGGGGCTCCGATCAAGAGCTACGTCGGCGACCTCTGCGACCCGGCGTTCGTCCACGAGATGGTCCGCGACTTCGGTCCCCAGACGATCGTCCACTTCGGCGAGCAGCGCGCCGCGCCGTACTCGATGATCGACCAGGCGCACGCCGTCTACACCCAGACGAACAACATCGTCGGGAACCTCAACGTGATGTACGCGATCGCCGACCTCGATCCCGACATCCACCTCGTCAAGCTCGGGACGATGGGCGAGTACGGGACGCCGAACATCGACATCGAAGAGGGCTGGCTGGAGGTTCAGCACAACGGCCGCCGCGATCGGATGCTCTACCCCAAGCGGCCCGGCTCCTTCTACCACTGTTCGAAGGTCCACGACAGCCACAACATCGAGTTCGGCTGTCGGATCTGGGGGCTGCGGGCGACGGATCTCAACCAGGGTGTGGTGTACGGGGCGGACACCGAGCAGACGAAGCTCGACCCGCGCCTGGCCACGCGATTCGACTATGACGGCGTGTTCGGCACGGTGCTCAATCGAATGGTGATCCAGGCCGTGCTCGGCCGTCCCCTCACCGTCCACGGCGACGGCTCCCAGACCCGCGGCCTGATCAACCTCGTCGACACCGTCGAGTGCATCCGGCTCGCGTCCGAGAACCCGGCGGAGCGCGGTGAGTTCCGCGTCTTCAACCAGATGACCGAGACGATGTCGGTCCGCCAGATCGCCGACACGATCGCCGGCGCCTTCCGGGGCGAGGCGACGATCGAGCAGGTCGAGAACCCGCGGGTCGAGGCTCAGGGCCACTACTACAACGTCACGCATACGGCACTTGTCGAGCTCGGGCTGAATCCGACGCTGCTGTCGACCACGCTGATCGACCACCTGTTCGACGTCGTCGAGCGCCATCGCGATCGGGTCGATCCGAACGCGATGAAGGCGACCGTGCGCTGGCGCAGCACCGCCAGTGAGTTGCCGCGCGCCGGCGGCGCGCTGGCCAGCGCGTGAACCCCGGGCCCGTCGCGGAGGGCGGGATCATCCCCGGCGCGCGTGTCCTCGTCACCGGTGGCAGCGGGTTCATCGGGCGCCACGTCGTGGCCGCGCTCCAGCGGTCCGGCGCGCACGTCCGCGTGCTGGACCTCAAGCCCCACCCGGACCCCGCGATCGAGCTCGTCCAGGGCGATCTGGCCGACCCGGAGGTGGTCGCGGGCGGGCTCGCCGGCGGGATCGATGCCGTGGTCCACCTCGCCGCCGTGACCTCGGTGCTCCGCTCGGTGGAGCAACCGGAGCTGACCTTCGCCACCAACGTCGCCGCCACCCACGGCCTGCTCCTCGCCGCCCGCGATGCGGGCGTCCGCTCGCTTGCCTTCGCGTCGACCAACGCCGTCGCCGGCCCGATGCACGGGCCGACGCTCACCGAGGCGGCCGCGCTCGCGCCGCTGACGCCGTACGGGGCGACGAAGGCCGCGGCCGAGATGCTGATGTCGGCGTTCACCGCCTCGATGGGCGTCCGCTGCGTCGCCCTGCGCCTGACGAACGTCTACGGCCTCGGGATGCAGGCCAAGGACAGCATCGTCGCGCGGCTGATGCGCGCGATCCGGCTCGGGGGCACGTTCGAGATCTACGGCGACGGCACCCAGGTCCGTGACTACGTCAACGCCTCCGACGTCACCGCGGCATTCCTCACCGCGCTCGGCGACGAGCGCTGGAGTGGCTCCGTGGTAATCGGTGCCGGGCGGTCGCACTCGGTGCTCGATGTCGTCGAGTCGGTGCGTGAGGTCACGGGGGCGGACCTCACCGTCACCCACGGGCCGGCCCGCCCTGGCGAGATGCCCGCGGTGATCGTCGACCCGGCTCGCGCTCGTGAGCTCGGGTTTGCGCCGCGGACCGGCTTCACCGACGGTCTACGAGCGGTGTGGGAGGAGTGGTCGGCGGCCGACCCCGATGCCCTCGCCTCCGGCGCCGCTCCCAGCGGGGTGGCGGCGTGACCGCGATCGACACCCCCACCGTGGTCGATCTCTCGGTGCTGGAGCCGGCCGAACGAGCGCCCGCCGGTCGCTTCCTCGCCGAGCATCCACCCGCGCTCGGCGCGCCGCTCGCGGTCGTCATCCCGGCCTACAACGAGGCGCCGACCGTGGCCGAGGTCGTCGGCCGGATCCCGGAGACGGTCGCGGGCCAGGCCACCGAGGTGATCGTGGTCGTCGATGGGGCGAGCGACGCGACGGCCGAGCGCGCCGCCGCGGCTGGGGCGCTCGTCTGCGACGTCCCGGTGAACCGGGGCCAGGGCGCGGCGCTCCGCCTCGGCTACTGGCTGGCCCGCCGGCGTGGCGCCAACGTGATCGCCACGATCGACGCCGACGGGCAGTACGAGACCGACGAGCTGGCCCGGGTGGTGGAGCCGATCCTCGCCGGCAGCGCCGACTTCGTGAGTGGTTCGCGCCGACTCGGCTCCGAGCTGACGACCGACCCGGTCCGGCGCCTCGGCGTCTCGGTGTTCGCGGCGCTGATCAGCGCGGTGGTCGGCCGGCGGATCACCGATCCGGCATGCGGCCTGCGGGCGATGCGGGCCGAGCTGACCGGCGATGTCGTGCTCGAGCAGCCGCAGTATCAGGCCTCTGAGCTGATGATCAGCGCGGCGCTGCATGGCTACCGGCTGGCCGAGGTCCCGACGACGATGCGCGACCGCGGCGCGCAGGCGACGAGCACCAAGAAGGGCGGGAACCTGCTCTACGGCATCCGGTTCGCGCGGGCGGTCGTCCACACCGCCATCCGCGACCGCAGGGCCGCGCGCACTCGGCTGCGGCCCACGAACACCCAGCGCTCGTAGGCCACGAACTTGACCGCGAACAGCGCCGCCTGCACGGCGACGTAGGCCGCGGTGACGAGCGCCACCTTGCCGCCGGGAGATCCCGTGATCTCGTGGGCGTGGCCCTGGGCATAGCCCGTGGCCAACGATGAGGCGGCAAGCGCGAGCAGCGAGATCACCAGGTAGCCGACGACCTCACGCAGCACCGAGACCTGGCCCTGGACCTGCCAGGTCCATCTCCGGTTGAGGATCCAGTTCGGCACCGCCCCGGCCGCGAACGCCAGCACCGAGCACAGCGTCGTCCCGACCCCGGCCGCGTTCAGCCAGGCGAACGTGACGATCGAGGTGAGCAGCGCCACCCCTGAACCGAGCGAATAGCGGGTGATCCGACCCGCCAGGGGCGAGCGGCGGACGCGTTGGATGTGGTCGCGCACCGCTCCGAATGTAGCGGCGGAGCGCGGGGCTCCGACCTCCGGGCAGGTACTACCGTGGCCACCGCCCATGCAACTGATCCGCGACGACAAGCCGCTGACCCTCGATGACGACCTCCTGATCGCCGCCGACAACGGCACGGTGCTGCCGCGCCTGCCGGACGGCCGGTTCGAGCTGATCTACCTCGATCCGCCGTTCAACACCGGCCGAACGCAGCGCCGCCAGTCGGTCGCCACCGCCCAGGACCCGACCGCGACGCGGGTCGGATTCGGCGGCCGCCGCTACCGCTCGGAGCTGCTCGGCACGCTCAGCTACGACGACGCCTTCGGCGACTACCTGCGGTTCCTGGAGCCGCGGCTGCGTCGCTGTCGTGAGCTGCTCGCCGCCGACGGCACGCTGTACTTCCACATCGACTACCGCGAGGCGCATTACTGCAAGCTGCTGCTCGACGAGATCTTTGGCCGTGAGGCGTTCCTCAACGAGCTCATCTGGAGCTATGACTACGGCGCCAAGCCACGCCGCCGCTGGCCGGCCAAGCACGACACGATCCTCGTCTACGTGCGGACGCCGGGCGGCCAGCATTTCGATGCCGACGCGGTCGAACGCGAGCCGTACATGGCACCGGGGCTGGTCGGTCCCGAGAAGGCCGAGCGGGGCAAGCGCCCGACGGACGTGTGGTGGCACACGATCGTGCCGACGACGGGCCGGGAGAAGACCGGCTACCCGACGCAGAAGCCCGAGGGGATCCTGCGCCGGATCGTCGCGGCCTCCTCGCGGCCGGGGGGATGGTGTCTGGATCCGTTCGCCGGCTCGGGCACGCTCGGCGCGGTCGCCCGCGAGCTCGGCCGTCGCTACGTCCTGATCGACAACAGTCCCGAGGCGATCGCGGTGAGTGCGGCCCGTCTCGGCGGCGACGCGAGATGAGCGCGCGGGCCGGGGTCACGCTCGTCGCGGCGCTCGTCTGCGCGGTGCTCGCCGCCTGCGGCGGCGGCCACCGCAGCGCCGCCGTCATCCACCCGCGGGCGCTGGCGTCGCTCGCCGCCCAGGGGCTCGCCGGCGAGCGCGCCGGGCTGACGCTGAGCGCCGTCTTCCCCGCGCAGACATCGCGCGGTCAGCGGATCCCGCGACTGCTCGACCCACGCGACGTCTATGCCGCCGACCGCCGGGGCGGCCTGTCGCCGCCCGTCCGTGGCGATCGGCCGCTGATCTACGTCCCGAACAGTGCCAGCGACACCGTCCAGGAGATCGACCCGAGGACGTACCGGATCGTGCGCACGTTCAAGGTCGGCGCGGTCCCGCAGCACGTGATCCCGTCGTATGACCTGCGCACGCTGTGGGTGGCCAACGACATCGGCAACAGCCTGACGCCGATCGACCCCCGGGACGGCGCCCCGGGACGGCCCGTGCCGGTCGCCGATCCCTACAACATGTACTTCTCGCCCGATGGCCGGTCGGCCCTGGTGATGGCCGAGCAGCTCCGCCGGATCGACTACCGGGTTCCGCACACGATGGCCCTGCGCCACTCGCTGTCGATCCCGTCCTGCATGGGGCTCAACCACGCCGATTTCACCGCCGACGGCCGGCTGATGCTCGTCAGCTGCGAGTTCGGCGCCCGGATGGTCGTCGTCGACGTCGCCCGCGAGCGGGTGACCCGCCGGCTGCCGCTGCCCCGTGGGGCGTCGCCCCAGGACGTCAAGCTCTCCCCGGACGGTCGCACGTTCTACGTCGCCGATCTCACCTACGGGGGCGTGTGGACGTTCGATGCCCGCAGCTTCCGTCGCACCGGGTTCGTGCGCACCGGGGCCGGGGCTCACGGCCTGTACCCGAGTCGCAATGCGTCCGACCTATATGTGTCCGACCGCGGTGTCGGTGCGATCTCGGTGATCAGCTTCGCCACCCGCCGGGTCCGGGCGACCTGGCACATCCCGGGCGGCGGCAGCCCGGACATGGGCGGCGTCTCGGCCTCGGGCCACGTGCTGTGGCTCTCGGGCCGCTACGACGCCGTCGTCTACGCGATCAACACCCACACCGGTCGGCTGATCCGGCGGATCCCGGTCCAGCAGGGACCCCACGGGCTGTGCGTGTGGCCGCAGCCCGGCCGGTACTCGCTCGGGCACACGGGGATCATGCGCTAGCCGGTCGCCTGGGACGGCCGCCCGGCCGGGCCTGCGATCATGGGCCGTGATGTTGGCCTCATCCGCGGTGCAGCGCACGCTGCTGCTGGTTCTCGTGCTGCTGCTGGCGGCGATCGGCGTGGTCCTCGTCGTCGGTGACGGCCGGGGCAGCGGCTCTTCCGGAGTCCCCGGGGCGAGCACCGGCAACGGTGCGTTCCGCGGCCCGACGCTGCCCGCGAACCTCGTTGCCGCCGACTTCTCGCTGCGCGATCAGAACGGCCGCCTAGTGGCCCTGCACAACTACCGCGGGCAGGTGGTGATCCTGACCTTCATCCACTCCAAGTGCCACGACGCCTGCCCGCTGATGGTCGAGGACATCAAGGGCGCGCTCGATCTGCTGCCCGGCGGCGGCCGCGGCGTGCCCGCGATCGGGGTGAGCGTGGCGCCCGCCGAGGACACCCCGGCGAGCCGCCACCACTTCCTTCGCGAGTGGGGGATGGACGCGCGGCTGGCCTTCGTCGGCGGCACGACGGCACAGCTGCGGCCGGTCTGGCACGACTACGCGATGCAGCCCGTGGCGAAGGGCATCGACCACTCGACGTTCGTGCTGCTGATCGACCGGCGGGGTCACGAGCGGATCGGCTACGCCGCCGATCAGCTGCGGCCCGAGGACCTCGCGCACGACATCCGCGCGCTCGAGCGCGAGCCGGCCTAGCCCCCTCTTCGCGGGGCGGAGGCGCACCCGTGCGCGATCGTGGCTCGGCAGGCGTCGGACTGCGCTGGGGAGGGGTGGGGGCGGGATCCGGGGCCCGTCCGCAGGCCCGTGTCCCTCAACATGCCAATCCCTTTGGGTTGTGAATCGGCTGGCAGGTTGAGGACGCCTGGCGTCGTCATGTTGCCAATCGTTCGTGCACATCGCACGATTGGCACGTTGAGGACCTCTCGATGCACGGCCGCCACTGGGGGGCGGCCCGGCGCCACCTCACCCTCCCCACGGGTTTGACCGCGCGACTGCCTCAGCCGACTCGCAGCGCGACGCGTCCGCTACGCCGGGCGGTAACGGGCGAGGACCGTCTCGACGCTCTCCCGGAGCTCGTCCTCGGCCACCGCGGGGATCTCGAAGCTGGCGTCGCCATGCTCGGTATGGACCACGAGCTGCGCCCGCTCCTGGCGGCGACGCCGCCGCAGACCCCGGGGCGAGGGGACCTCGAGGGCGCTGATCTCCGGCCAGCGGAGCCGGCCGAGGACCCGGCCGGGACGACGCGCGATGTCCAGGCCGGCATCGCCGAAGCGCAGCTCGAGGTTCTGCTCGCCCGGCTGGAGCGTGGCGATCCCGCCGAGGTGGGTGGCCGTCAGCCGCAGCGGTCCCTCGTCGGCCACGTCGGCGTCGGGCTCGGCAAGCGGCTCGGCGGCGAGCGGCCCGTTCTCGTGCACGGCGGTCGCGTGGATGGCGTCGTACTCCTCGGAGCCTCCGTGCTCGAACGCGTGCTCGGCCGTTTCGCCGGGGTGGACGACCGGCTCGGCGTCGGGCAGCTCGGTGACGTCGATCGCCTCGGTCGGTGACGGCTCGTGAGCGGCCGGCGGCTCCGCCGGCATCGTCTCGACGACCTCAACCAGCTCCTCGACGACGGGCTCGGCGGCGTCTGCCGCCACGGGAGGCTCGGACGGCGGGGCGACGGGTGGCTCGGGATCACCGGCGGTGACGAGGCCGAGCTTGGCCAGACTCTCCTCGTATGACGGCGCCCCGACGATCGTCTGGGCCCGGGCCACGGCGGGGTGACCGAGCGCCTCGCCGAGACTGATCCCGAGCTCGTCGGTGGCCACCGAGGCAAGCGCGCGGCGCCACTGGAGGCCATCGGCGCGGTCGGCCGCGCTCTGGACCATCTCCTCGATCTGGGCCTCGTCGAGCGAGAGGACGTCGGCGTGCGCGCTCACCGCCTCGGCGAAGGCGGGACGGAGCCGGGCGACCAGCGCCTCCCGGCCGCGCTCGGCGATGCGCTCTGCAGTCTGCTCGGAGTTGTCGTTCACAGATCGGCCTCCTCCAGTCGCGTCCCCACCGCCCGTAGGAAGGCGGCGGCCCGTGCGCCGTAGACGATCCGATGATCGCAGGCCAGCGTCAACGTGAGCGCGCCGGCTGCCACGATCTCCCCGTTGCGCACGGTCGTCACGGTACGGACGTCTCCGGCGGTGAGCGCTCCGGCCTGCGGCGAGACGACCGGGATGCTCGCCCGGTCCAGACCGAGCGCGCCCGCATCCCACAGCGTGAACGTCGCACCGGCGAGCTCGGGCGGTGTGAGCTCGCCCCGGCGCGCCCGCCCGTCCAGGCGCTCGATCTCGGCCGCGAGCTCGTCGAGGCCGAGCCGGTCGGCGTCGAACACGACGGGGATCGTGTAGCTCGCCTCATCGGCGACGAGCCATCCGAGGTTGACGCGCTCGTAGGTCTCGAAGCGGCCGTCCCGGTAGGCCCCGTTGACGCGGGGGTGCTCCCGGAGAGCGAGCGCGCAGGCGCGGGCCACCACGACCCCGATCGCGCAGCCGGTCTCGTCGGCGAGCACCCGAGCGGCATCCGCGATCGCCTCGAGCTCGACAGTCAGATCAGGGATCGTCGCGCGCGACTCGGCGCTGCGGCGCGCGACCGCGCGCTCCCAGCGCTCGGGCTCAGTGACCTCCACCGCGCCCTTGGCGCCGGACGGACTCCGCTCGGTCATGGTCCGCCAACCCTAGAAGGTGATTTCGACCATCCGCCGTTCCTCACGGCTCCGAGTCCTCGCGCGCCGGCTCGCTATCGGCACCCTCCCAGCGGGCCCAGAACTCCTGGGCGCTGAGGCCGGCGAGATCGGCCTTCAGCTCCCGCGCGAGGTGGCCGGCCTCCCGCGGAGGCAGGTCCCACAGGAGCACGACCTCGTTGTCGTCGACCGACACGACCTCGATCCGGTCGAGCCGGTCGGGCTCGGCGAAGAACGCGGGGCCGTGGCCGTCGCGGTGAACGATCAGCCGGTAGGCGCGGTTGGCCCTCATCTGCGGTGGGCGCTCACGGCCGGCCCGATCACGGCGGCGGCCTCTGCGAGGGCGTCCGGACCGCTCCACACCCGGCCACCGGCGGCGAGGGCCGGGAGCGCGGTGACGCCGTCGGCGGTGGCGCGCCGGGCCGCGCGCTCGAGCGCCTCGGCGGTACCCCGCAGCGCGATTCCCTTCAGCACCGCCGTGGGGTGCATCTCGCAGGCCGCTGCGGCGAGCAGCACGGTGCTCTCCTCGTCGGGGTCGCGTCCCCCGGCGAACGTCTGGCGCATCGCCGCCTGGGCGAAGCACACCGCGCGACCCCCCCGCTTGGCGTAGGTTGCGGTGAGGGCCATCCGGCGCCCACCCGGGGGCCATCGTGCCGGCCAGCGCAGGGGCTGGAGGCCGAGCTGCGCGATCCGTTCGGCGATCGCCTCCTGGGCGGGCTCGGGGTCGGCGGGGAGCCCGAGATCGGCACCGTGGACCGGCTCCCACTCCGGGATCTCGGCGAGCGTGGTCATCACCCGCTCGGCCGCGAGGTAGCTCCACGGGTCGGCGAGATCGAGATAGAAGACCGGCTGGGCGGCGTCGGGAGCCTGCTCGCTCGGATTCACCGCGCGGTGCTCAGCCGTGGATCAGCCAGCCATCGGCGGCGCGGGCCGCCTCCATCACACCCTCGGCGAGCGTCGGGTGCCCGTGGACGATCCGCGCCACCTCGGGATACCCGCCCTCGAGCGCCTTGGCGTTGACCAGCTCCTGGATCAGCTCGGTCGCCTTGGCTCCGACGACGTGGCCGCCGAGCAGCTCGCCGTAGCGCTTGTCCCCGACGATCTTGATCACCCCGGTGCGGTCGCCGTAGATGGTGCCGGCGCCGACCGCGCCGTACTGGACCTTGCCGACGACGACGTCGTGGCCGGCCTCGCGGGCCTGTGCCTCGGTGAGCCCGAAGCTGGCCACATTGGGAGTGCAGAACGTCGCTCGGGGCACGTCGATGTACTCGATCGGGTGGGTGCTCTGCCCGGCCGCATCCTCGACGGCGATGACGCCCTCGTCGGAGGCCTTGTGGGCCAGCGCGGGCCCCGGCACCAGATCGCCGATGGCGTAGATCCCGGGTGCGCTCGTGCGCAGCGCGCCGTCGACCTCGATCAGACCGTTCTCGCCCACCTTCACACCGGCGGTATCGAGCCCGAGGCCCTCGACGTCGGCGCCGCGGCCGGCGGCGATCACCAGCCAGTCGGCTTCGCCGCGCTCCTCGCCGAAGGCGAACGTCACCTTGTCCGCCTGGGATTCGACGTCGGTGACGAGCGTCCCGGTGTGGATCGACATGCCCTGCTTCTTCAGCCCGCGCTCGGCGGCCTTGGAGATGTCGGCGTCCTCGGTCGGCAGGACGCGATCGAGCGCCTCGAAGAGGCGAACGTCGACGCCGAGCCGCGCGTAGGCCGACGCGATCTCGGCCCCCGAGGCGCCGGCGCCGACGACGGCGAGCGACTTCGGCAGCTCGGTGAACGCCCAGGCCTCCTCGGTGCCGATCACACGCCCTCCGAACTCCGTCCCGGGGATCGGCCGCTTCACGGAACCCGTGGCGAGGACGATCGTCTTCGCCGTGATCGTGTCGTCGCCGACCGAGACGCGACCCTCGCCCTGGAGCGAGCCGGCACCCTCGATCACGTCGATCTTGTTCTTCTTGAACAGGCCGGACACGCCCCCGGTGAGGGTGGTGATCACCTTCTCCCGGCGCTTGCCGACGGCGGCGAAGTCGACCGTCGGCTCACTGACCTCAATGCCGAACTCGTCGGCGTCGCGCACCTCGGAGAGGACGTCGGCCACGCGGAGGACGGCCTTCGCGGGGATGCAGGCGTAGTTGAGACAGCGTCCGCCGACGCGGTCCTTCTCGATCACCGCGGTCTCCATCCCGAGCTGCGCGCCGCGGATCGCGGCGACGTAGCCGCCCGGGCCGGAGCCGATCACGACGAGGTCATAGGTGCTGTCAGCCATGCGCAGTGAGCCTATCCAAAGCGCGCCGCGCGGCCCCGGCCGGGGAGGCGCTCAGCGGCCGGGGTACTGCGGCATCTGGATGCGGCTCAGGACGCGGACGAGCTTGTAGAACAGATAGCCGCATCCGGCGATGATGATCGGGGTCACGATGAACCCCAGCGCGTTGCTGGCCTCGATCAGGAGCAGCGTGCACAGCGTGACGATGATCGCCAGGAGCGCCATGAACGCCAGCACGGCGCCGTACCACATGCGCCATATCCCGATGGCGCAGGCGACCATCAGCACCGCGAACAGGACGATCCCGCCAGCGGCGGGATGCTTGCCGGCGATCTTCAGACCCGCCGCCCACGCGATCAGATTGACGACGCCGATGGCCCCGCACACGCCCGCGGCGATCCGAATCGTCCACGGACGCTCGCCCGGTCCGAAGGGCTTCAGCCCCGCTCGGATGGCGGCGTTGCGCTCCTCCGTCCGGCTCACGCGCGCCCCCTCGGTCCCCGGGCGGGCCCCGGAGCGGGCCGTGCCGCCGGAGCGCGCCGCACCGGCGGAGCTGGAAGCGGTGGCGGTGGGGCGCGTCGTTCCGGCGCGGGGCTTGCCGCGCTGCCCGCGCTTGCGGCTACGTTGTCCCAACGCGCACCCCCTCGCGGGTCTCGGCGCCGAGCGTCTCGCGCAGCGTGTGGGCCACGGCCCGCGGATCGGCGGCCTCGGTGAGCGCGCGGACGACGGCCACTCGCCGTGCTCCGGCCGTGACGACGGCGCTCGCATTGCCGGGCGTGATCCCGCCGATGGCGAAGAACGGCAGCGGGGAGTGCGCGGCGGCGTGGCGGATGAGCTCGAGCCCGACGGCGGGCCGCCCGGGCTTCGTGGGGGTGGCGTGAACCGGGCCCACGCCGATGTAGTCCGCGGGGCTGCCGGCAGCGGCGTCGACCTGATCAGGGTCGTGGGTGGAGAGGCCGATGAGCGGCTCGGGACCGAGCAGCGCCCGCGCCTCGCCGAGTCCGACGTCGTCCTGGCCGAGGTGGACCCCGTCGGCACCGGCCGCGGCGACGAGGTCCGGGCGGTCATTGAGGATGAACAGCGCGCCGTGACGACGGCAGGCCGCGTGCACGCGTGCCGCCGCCGCGAGGATCGTCTCGTCGGGCGCGGTCTTCATGCGGAGCTGCACGATGTCGACGCCGCCGGCGAGCGTCCCGTGCAGGAGGTCGTCGGACGGGTGGTCGGCGACGAGGTACAGGCGGGCTCCAGCGAGCCGGTCGCGCAGCGGTGCCATGGCGCCAAGTCTGGCAGGGCACTAGCATCGGAGGACCACGGGAGCCCTGACGGGCTGAGAGGGCGGAGCTGATCCGCCGACCGTCGAACCTGACCCGGGTCGTGCCGGCGTAGGGAGATGCGTTTGTCGTCACACAGTGCACAGCCTCCGGACGTCGTCGTCATCGGTGGCGGCGTGATCGGTCTCGCGGTGGCCTGGCGAGCTGCCCGGTCCGGGGCTGCGGTGCTTGTCCTCGAGCGTGACCGGATCGGCGCCGGAACGACCGCCCACGCCGCGGGGATGCTCGCGCCTGTCTCCGAGGCCCAGCCTGGCGAGACGGACATGCTCGCGCTCAACATCGCCTCTGCCGCGGAGTACCCGGGGTTCATCACCGAGCTCGCCGAGGACACCGAGCGCGACCCGGGCTACCTGCGGTGCGGGACGTTGCGGCTCGCCCGCGACCGCGATGAGGCCGAGGAACTCGATCGCGCCCTCGGTCTGCGCGCCGAGCTCGGCGTCCCGGGCCGGAGGCTGCTGCCGAGCGAGGCCCGCGCGCTCGAGCCCTCGCTCGCGCCGACGCTGCGGCTCGCCGCCGCGTTTCCCGACGACCACGCCGTCGACCCCCGCGCTCTCACCGCCGCGCTCGCCGATGCGCTGCGGGCGCGCGGTGGGGAGGTGCGCGAACAGGCGGAGGTCGTCGAGGTTCTCGCCGGGCGCGGCGGCGTCACCGGCGTCCGCCTCACCGACGGTTCGGTCATCGACTCCGCGCGGGTGGTGATTGCGGCCGGGGTGTGGTCGGGCGAGCTCGGGGCCCCGCTCATCCGGCCCGTCAAGGGGCAGATCATCTCCCTGCGCGACCCGGCCGGTCCCGGCCTGATCGAGCGGGTGCTGCGGCTCGAGCGGGCCTACGTCGTCCCGCGCGGCGACGGGCGGTACGTGATCGGGGCGACGATGGAGGAGCGCGGGATGGACCGGACGGTCACTGCGGGGGCGGTGTTCGAGCTGCTCCGCGAGGCCGGTGAGGTGCTCCCCGGGATCAGCGAGTGGGCGATCACCGAGCTCGGTGCGGGCCTGCGGCCCGGCACTGCCGACAACGCGCCCCTGATCGGGCGGGGCGAGCCGGAGGGCCTCCTGTGGGCCACCGGCCACTACCGTCACGGCGTGCTCCTCGCCGCGATCACCTCGCGCCACCTCGCCGCGCTGCTCGCCGGTGGGCCGGAGGGCGAGGCGCTGCGGCCGTTCGATCCGGCACGGTTCGCACCGGGCGCCGTCCACGCCGGAGCGCTGCGATGATCCTCACCGTGAACGGCGAGCACCGCGAGCTCCCCGACGGCGCCACGGTGGCGGCCCTCGTCGCCGACCTCGGGGGCGCGCCCGACGGCCGCGGCATCGCCGTGGCGGTCGACGGCGAGATCGTGCCCCGCTCCGCCTGGGGCGGCACCGAGCTCCGTGCCGGGCACGCCGTCGAGGTCCTCGTCGCGGTGCAGGGCGGATGAGACCCGGACCGCTCACGATCGCCGGGCGCGAGCTCGGTTCGCGGTTGATCCTCGGCACCGGCGGCTTCCACAATCACGAGCTGCTCGCCGGCGCGCTGCGGGCCGCGCGGGCCGAGCTGTGCACGGTCGCGCTGCGCCGGCTCGATCCGGACTCCCGCGGCTCGCTGCTGGAGGTCCTCGACGGGGTGGGAGCCGAGGTGCTCCCCAACACCGCCGGGTGCTTCACCGCGCGCGACGCGATCCTCACCGCCCAGCTCGCGCGCGAGGCGTTCGAGACCGACTGGGTGAAGCTGGAGGTGATCGGCGACGACCGGACGCTCCTGCCCGACGCGGTCGAGCTCGTGACGGCGGCCGAGGCGCTCGTCGACGAGGGGTTCACGGTGCTCCCCTACACGACTGACGACCCGGTCCTCGCCCGGCGTCTCCAGGACGCCGGCTGTGCCGCGGTGATGCCGCTCGGGTCGCCGATCGGCAGCGGCATGGGCCTGTGCAACCCGTACAACCTGTCGATCATCGTCGAGCATGCCACCGTCCCCGTGATCCTCGACGCGGGCATCGGGACCGCCTCGGACGCCGCGCTGGCGATCGAGCTCGGATGCGATGCCGTGCTGTGCGCCAGCGCGATCTCCCGGGCCCACGATCCGGTGGCCATGGCCGGGGCGATCCGGCTCGCCGTGGAGGCCGGCGCGCTCGCCGCCGGCGCCGGGCGAATCCCGCGCCGCCGCCACGCCGAGGCGTCGACGCCGATGGCGGGGATCCCCGAGTTCCCGGCCGCCAAACCATGAGCGCCGACAGCCTGATCGACGGCTGGGAGTCCGCCTGGTCGGGCCGGGATGCCGCGGCCTTCAACGAGCTCTGCGTGCCCGAGGTGACCTACGAGGACCCGCTCACCGACGAGCCGCTCGAGGGTCCGGTGGCGATCGGCGAGCACGCCGGACGGCTGTGGGCCGGCTTCCCCGACGCCCGGCTCGAGCGGACCGGGACGCGGCTGACCGACGGCCGCTTCGTGGCCGCGCCGAGCAAGTTGCTCGCCACCCACCGCGACGGACTCGAGGGCCTGCCGGCGACGAACAAGTTCATCGTCGTCCACACGCTGTTCTACTGCGAGCTCCGCGGCGGTCGGCTGCTCCGCGTCCGCGGCTTCTTCGACCTCTATGACGCCGCCACCCAGCTCGGCGTCCTGCCCGCGCGGGGGACGCTGGGTGAGAAGGCACTGCTCGTGCTGCGGGGCTTCGGCCTCCGCGCCGGCCGTAGCTGACGCTTGTCCGAATTTGTCCGGTAGTGGTCATTGCGGACAGGGCTCGGCCGCGCGATCATGCACGCCATGTCCCGCCGTGTCGCAATCCTCGTGTTCGATGGAGTCCAGTCGCTTGACCTCGCCGGCCCGCTCGAGGTGCTGTCGCTCGCGGGCCGACTCGCCGAGTCCGGCAGCGCGCCGTACACCGTCGAGACCGTCGCGCCTGCACCCGGTCCGATCGAGAGCTCGAGCGGCCTGCACATCACCCCCGACGCGACGATCGCCGAGCACCGCCGCCGCCTCGACACGCTGATCGTCGCCGGGGGCTCGGGCACGCGTGCCGCCGCCGCCGACGCGGCGACGCTGATGTGGCTCCGGGGTGCCGCGGCCCGGGCCCGACGCGTGGCCTCGGTGTGCACCGGGGCGTTCCTGCTCGCCCGCGCCGGCCTGCTCGACGGCCGGCGCGCGACGACGCATTGGGCGTCCTGCAACACCCTCGCCCGCCGGTACCCGCGGATCTCCGTCGAACCCGATCCGATCTTCGTGCGCGACGGCGACATCATCACCTCGGCCGGTGTCACGGCCGGAATCGACATGACGCTCGCCCTCGTCGAGGAAGACCTCGGGGCCGAGGTCGCCCTCCGCGTGGCCCGCGAGCTCGTGCTGTTCGTCCGCCGCCCCGGCGGTCAGCGTCAGTTCAGCACCGCGCTCGGCGCCCAGACGCCGGACCGGGGCGGGCTGGCCGAGCTGCGCGGGTGGATGGCCGAGCACCTTGACGGCGACCTCTCGGTTCCGACCCTCGCGGGGCGGTTGCATGTGTCCGAGCGGCACCTCTCGCGCCTGTTCGCGGCCGAGCTCGGCACCACTCCGGGTGCGTGTGTCGAGGAGATGCGGGTCGAACGGGCCCGCCTGCTGCTCGAGACCGGAGACGCCCAGCTGGCTGAGATCGCCCGCTGTTGCGGCTTCCGGACGGTCGAGACCCTCCGTCGGAGCTTCGCCCGTCGCCTCGGCGTGAGCCCGCGCGACTACCGGCTGCGGTTCGCCCGGAGCGCGGCATGAAGGTCGCGATCCCGATCTTCGACCGGCTCACCGCGCTCGACGCGATCGGTCCCTACGAGGTGCTCCAGCGCGTCCCCGGAGCCGAGGTCCACTTCATCGCCGCCACCCCGGGGGAGATACGCACCGAGAACGGCCGGCTCGGACTCGTCGCCGATCTCGCCCTCGCCGAGATCCCGGAGCCCGACGTGATCGTCCTCCCGGGGGGGATCGGGACGCGGAAGGTGATGCGCGACGAGGAGGTGCTCGACTGGGTGCGGAACGCGCACGCGCACTCGATGTTCACGACCTCGGTGTGCACCGGGTCGCTCGTTCTCGCCGCGGCCGGGCTGCTCGATGGGCTCGAAGCCACCACGCACTGGATGGTGCTCGATCAGCTCGCCGAGCTCGGAGCCCGGCCCGTGTCGCGCCGGGTCGTTCGGGAGGGAAAGATCTTCACCGCCGCCGGGGTGTCGGCCGGGATCGACATGGCGCTCGCCCTCGCCGCCGAGCTGACCTCGCCCGAGGTCGCCCAGGCGATCCAGCTCGGGATCGAGTACGACCCCGAGCCGCCGTTCGTCGGCGGGTCGGTCGCGAGCGCCGACCCGGCGCTGGTCACTTTCCTCCGCCAGAACGCCGACCAGTTCTCCTGACCCGGGCGGTCAGCCGGCCGCCAGGCTCACGGCCACCGGGGCGTGATCTGAGAGGACCCCGCGCTCGAGCGGTCCGGCCGCGCTCGCGGCACCGAGGCCGTGTGCGAACACCATGTCGACGTCGTGAACCACCGCACGCTCGTACTCGGCGAGCGCGAGCCCGCGGACGTTGAAGTCGCCCCCGAGGACCGCCGGGGCCCTGCCGGCCCAGCCGAGCAGCGTCGTCGCCGCGCGGGCGGCTTCGGACCGGGCCCGTGCGTCGTCGCGGACGGTCGCGTGCAGGTTTCCCACCCACGTCCCGCCGGCGAGCCTCACCGCGTGCATCGAACGCCGCTCCGGCCACCACGCGAGCCGGACGCTCCTGTGCTCGTGCACCGGGCCGGCGCCGCGGACGAGGATCGCATTGGCCCCGCCGCCGTTGGAGCGGGTCAGGTCCGGACGGCGGACCGCGATCGCCCGGCGGACGGGGAGCAGGGCGTTGCGCGAGGTGAGCACTTGACGGTGCTCGGCCCCGAGGCGCTCGCCGAGGGCTCGCGGCCACCACGGCGGTGCCTCCTGGAGCAGCGCGATGTCCCACTCCCACGCGGCGAGGACGGCCGCGAACTCATCGAGCAGATCACGGCCTGCGGGCGGCTGCGCGCGCCCGTGCATCAGGTTCCAGCTCAACACCCGCAGCGCCACGGCCAGAACGTACACTGCCGCGCTTGACCCGCCACTTCATCACCGGCGCCGAGCTGACGGCCGAGGAGCTCGCCGCGCTGCTCGACCGCGCGCTCGCGATGAAGGCCGCGCCGCGGGCCCCGGAGGTGCTCGACGGGCAGAGCGTGGCGCTGATTTTCCAGAAGCCGTCGACGCGCACACGGGTGTCGTTCGAGGTCGGCGTGAGCGAGCTCGGCGGCCATCCGCTGATCCTCCGCTCCGAGGAGATGCAGCTGAGCCGGGGCGAGTCGCCGCGCGACACCGCGTTGGTCCTCTCCCGGCACGTCGCGGCGATCGGCATCCGCACCGGCTCCGACGAGCTCGTCACCGCGCTGGCCGAGAACGCCACCGTGCCGGTGATCAACATGCTGACCCCGGATCACCACCCGTGTCAGGCACTCGCCGACCTGCTCACCCTTCGCGAGGCCTTCGGCCGGCTCGACGGGCTGACGCTCACGTACATCGGCGACGGCAACAACGTCGCTCGCTCGCTCGCCGTCCTCGGTCCACTGGCCGGCGTCCATGTGCGTGTCTCCTCGCCGCCCGGCTTCACGCTCGCCGACCCTCCGCCGGGGGTCGAGTTGATCGAGGATCCGGCTGAGGCCGCGGCTGACGCCGATGCTCTGTACACCGACGTGTGGGTGAGCATGGGCGACCCACCGGAATCGGTGCAGGCACGCAGGGCCGCGCTCGCGCCGTACCAGCTCGACGACCGCCTGCTCGGCCTCGCCGCTCCGGGCGCGATCGCCCTGCACTGTCTGCCCGCCCACCCCGGCGAGGAGATCTCGGCCGAGGTCCTCTACGGGGACCGCCAGCGGATCTGGGATCAGGCCGAGAACCGCCGCCACGCCCAGAAGGCCCTGCTCGCGGTGCTGCTCGGCGACGTCGAGTAGCCTCGCGGGGATGGCTGATGTCGCAGTGCACGCGGGATCGGCCGTGGAGGAACCGGACCCGGAGGAGGAACGCGTGGCTCCGCAGGCACCCAAAGAGGACCGCGACTCGCCCGAGACCGCCGATACCGCCGCGGGTCTGATCGCTCGGATCTCCCGACAGCTCGACGTCGTGATGCTCTCGCGCGAGCGCATCCAGGAGATCCTCGACGACGCCGCCGAGCGGGGCCGTGTCACGCGTTCGGACGCCAACCTGCTCGTCTCGGAGCTGTTCTCCCGGGGCCGCCAGCAACGCGATGATGTCCTGCGCAACCTCGAGACGCTGCTCGGCCGCGGCCGCGGCCGCGGCCAGATCGACTCCGCCTCGCGCCGCGTGCGCCGCACCGAACCGGTCGACAAGCTCGTCCGCGGCGCCGACCGCGCACGCCGCAGTGTCGGCTCGGCCGGGTTCCCGATCGCCGGCTACGACGACCTCACCGCCCGCCAGGTGCTCGAGCGGCTCGGCGAGCTCACACCGGCCGAGCTGCGCACCGTCCGTGACCACGAGCGTCGGCACGGCAACCGCAAGACGGTGCTCGAGGGCATCGATCGCACCCTCGGCTGACCCGATGACCGCCCCGGCCCCCCAGCGGTCGCGCCCCGCGCGCGGCGACGAGCTCACGCTCAAGGTCGACACGCTCGCCTACGGTGGCGCCGGTGTCGCCCGGCTCGACGGCTACGTCGTGTTCGTCCAGGGCGGGTTCCCCGGGGACACGGTCCGCGCGGTCGTGGGGAAGAGCAAGCGGGCCTACGCCGAGGCCCGCGCGATCCAGGTCCTCGAGCCGAGCCCTGACCGGATCGCCCCGCGGGCCGATCACCCCGGCGTCCCGTGGCAGGTGCTGCCCTACGAGCGCCAGCTCCAGGTCAAGTCCGAACAGGTCGACGATGCTCTGCGTCGTATCGGCCACCTGTCGGACTACACGCTCGAGCCGATCGTTCCGGCCGGCGCGACGTGGCGCTACCGCAACAAGCTCGAGTACTCGTTCGGCGAGGACGCGGACGGCGGGCTCGTCTGCGGATTCCATGCCCCCGGCCGCTGGTACGACATCGTGCCGGTCACGGACTGCCTGCTTGCCTCCGAGGCCGGCAATCGCGCACGCGAGGCGGTCGTGGCGTGGTGCCGGAGCGCAGGGTTGCGCGCCTACGACCGGCGCAGCGGCGAGGGGATGCTGCGGAACCTCGTCGTCCGCGAGGGCCGGCGCAGCGGCCAGCTCCAGATCCGCCTCGTGACGACGGCGGGCCGGCTCGATCGCGAGGGGCTCACCGCAGCGCTGGCCGGGGTCGAGGGAGTGACCGGGGTGCTGTGGACCCAGACCGACAGCGTCGCCGAGACGACCCAGGGCGGTCGGACCGAGCTGCTCTCCGGCGAGGAGCGGATCGACGAGGAGCTCGGCGGCCTGCGCGTGCGGATCTCACCCGAGGCGTTCTTCCAGACGAACACCGAGATGGCCGAGGATCTGTACGCGCTCGCGGTCGAGGCGGCCGCGCTCACCGGCTACGAGCGGGTCTTCGACCTGTACTGCGGGATCGGGACGATCGGGCTGCTGATGGCCCCGCGGGCGGCGGAGCTGTGGGGGCTGGAGATCGTCGAGGAGGCGGTGGCCGACGCGATCGCCGCCGCCCGGGAGAACGAGATCGACAATGCGCGGTTCTTCGCCGGCGACGTCCGGCTCGCGCTGCGCGAGCTGGTCGAGAAGTCGGGCCGCCCCGATGTGCTCGTGGTCGATCCACCGCGCGCCGGTCTCTCGCAGAAGGTCGTCCGCCGGATCATCGAGGCCGCGCCGCGGCGGATCGTGTACGTCTCGTGCAACCCGACGACGCTCGCCCCCAATGCCGCTCAGCTCGTCGAGGCCGGCTACGTCCTGCGCCGCGTCCGCCCGGTCGACATGTTCCCGCAGACGCCCCACATCGAGTGCGTCGCGGTGCTCGAGCGCGGCGGAGCCTGACCCCGCCCGTCAGGGCAGGAGGACGATCTTCCCGAGCTTCCCCCCGGCCGCGAAGCGGTCGTAGGCGGCAACCGCCTCGGCGAGCGGGAAGGTGGCGGCGATCGGCACCGTGACGCGCCCGTCGGCGAGCTGCGGCAGCACCGAGCGCTCCAGCGCGCGGGCGGTGAGCGCCTTCTCCTCCAGCGGGCGGGCGCGGAGCATCGAGGCCTGGATCCGGCCGCGCTTGCCCATCAGCGCGCCGAGGTTGAGCTCGGCCTTCGCGCCGGCGCTGATCCCGATCACCACGATCCGGCCGTTCGTGGCCAGGGCCGCGACGTTCTCGCCGAGGTTCGGCGCGCCGACGAGCTCGAGGATGACGTCGTAGGGGCCGTGCTCGCCGAAGCCCTCGGGGTCGATCACGGTGGCGCCGAACGCGGCCACGGCGTCCCGGGAGTCGGGGTTGCGGACGGTCGCCGTCACCCGCGCTCCGGCGGCGTGGGCGAGCTGGATCGCCGCGGTGCCGACCCCGCCGGCGCCGCCGTGGACGAGCAGATGCTCCCCCGGACGCAGCCCGGCCTGGGTGAACACGGCGTCGTGTGCGGTGGTGAACACCTCCGGAGTCCCTCCGGCGGCGGGCCAGTCGAGCGCGTCGGGCACGGGCATCAGGACGCGCTCGTGGACGATCGCCAGCTCCGCCTGTCCGCCCCCGCCGACGATCCCCATCACGCGGTCGCCCTCGGAGAACCGCGTGGCGCCGGGACCGAGCCCGGCGACCTCGCCGGCCAGCTCGAGACCGGGGATGTCGGTCGGCGAACCGGGCGGTGCGGGGTACAGGCCCCGCCGCTGCATCATGTCGGCGCCGTTGAGCCCGGCGGCTCGGACCCGGACGAGGACCTCGCCCGCCCCGGGAACGGGATCCGGACGCTCGGCGACGGCGAGCTCCTTGTCGATGATCGTGACGGCCTGCATCGCGCCGAACCCTACCCGTCGCGCGCTCCGGCGACCCACGACGGCGACGGCGCGCCTGATCGTCGCACGTACGTATTTCTACGCATCTCCGGGCCGCGTCGGTTGGCCACGGCCCCTCACCGTGTAGTTTGCCCGGCTGACGGATCAAGGGGAACTCAATTTGGGGGTGTCATCGATGGGGCCGTGGGCGGACCGTGATGCTGGGCTGGGCAGCGCGCTGAGGGCGTCGCGCCGGTGGGGGATCGACCGGGCGGGTGCCTTCCTGGCCACGCTGCTCGTCCTCCTGCTTGTCCTCCCGGCCGCGGCGACAGCCGCGAAGAAGCCGCCGCCGCTGCCGTCGTGCTTCGAGACCGGATCGGGCTACGGCCTCTGTCAGGGCGAGGTGATCCCCGGCGGCGGCTCGGTCACGAAGCTGATCGCCCCCGAGGACAGCAAGGGCGACTTCGTGCTCACCGGCCCGGCGCCGCTCCAGTCGACCAAGCCCGTGGCCTGCGGGGACGAGGGCTGCGTCTACAACCACCTCAACTGGTACATCGGGTCGGGCGCGGCCGCCGTCAAGGGCTGTGGCGTCAACGAGTCGGTCTGCGAGGTCCGCGTCGCCCAGAGCCTTCCGATCTGGTCGGTCGTCTACGTCCGCCAGAACAACGACGACAAGATCCTGTGGGCGATCTGGAACTCGGGTCACCCGGCGCACAAGATCAAGGGGACCGTCGACGCCCACGAGTGCGGCGATACCTGCAAGGTCGTCCCGCTGCGCGGTGTCTCGGTCACCGCCAGCGGTCCGAGCGGCAGCGCCGGCGCGACGACCGACGCCCAGGGCCACTACGTGATCACGGTGCCCAAGGGCCGGGGCTACAAGGTCGCGGCGAGCTACCGCGGCCTGGAGTTCAAGCCCGCCAGCCGCAAGGTCGACGTGCTCGCCACGGTCAGCGGCGTCAACTTCTCCGCCGAGCCGGAGTGCGGGTTGACGCTCGCCCGCGACGTCGCCCGGACGGCGAGCTCCTGTCGTCTGACGATCACGATGGTCGCCGACCCGAAGAAGGTGAAGCTCGAGGCCAACCAGGCCGGGAAGCTCGCACCGAAGTACATCAAGGTGCGCGTCCGGATCCAGAATCCGACCGCCGCGCGGATCGCCCACGTGCAGCTGCTCTCGCTCCAGCCGGTGCCGGCCGACCGCACTCAGCAGCTCGATCAGCTCGCGTTCCCGCGCGGGTCGCTGCCGGTCAAGTTCGGCGACCTCGAGGGTGGCGCCAGCAAGGTCAAGACGCTCGATCTCAAGGTCACCGGTGACGGCAGCTACGTGATCAACGCGCTCGCGCTGTTCGACGATCCGAGCCGCCCCGGCGGCAACGGACGCGCCGTCGGCCAGGGCGGCAAGTTCACCGTGGAGGCGCCGCTGTTGTACTTCACCGCCGAGACGCGGAACAAGTTCGTCCAGGACGGCGACTCGTGGTACGTGACCGGGCACGTCCGCAACCTCTCGAGCCACCAGACGCTGTGCGTGCTCCCGATGTTCCCGAAGTGGGAGGGCAACGCGGGCGGCCTCGGACCCCACGAGATCGGCGTCGTGCCGGTCGACGATCCGGCGCCGCCGCTCGCCGGGCCGCTCGTCCCCGGACACACGATCTCGTTCCTGATGCGGGCGCAGACGGACGCCGGCGGAGGAACGACGAGCGCCGTGGCGCTCAAGCCACGGGCCGTCAAGGGCGAGCCCGGGGACGCGTGCAACGTGCTGTCGACCGACAAGCGCCCGCCGCTGAGCGCCGACGAGGTCAAGCTGACCAAGGACTCGACGCACTTCCAGGTGCGCGTCGACAAGTACCGCTCGCGGCTCGGCGGAGCGGGCGCGCTGGAGTTCTTCGGCGGGTACGCCCAGGGCTCGTATACGGCGCTCGCGCACCTGTACGAGTCCGGTGCGACGCTGGCCCGCAACTACGGCACGCCGGCGAAGCTCTTCGCCGCGCTCGGTCACGCCGGGTCGACGGCCCTGTCGCTGCTCTACCACGCGGCGGCCACCTCGGCGTGGTTCGAGTACTTCGCCACTCCGCAGGAGCGGGCTGACTTCATCCAGCAGTGCATCGACGACTTCGAGGCGAAGACGGGCAAGGTCTGGGAGGGGGTCCAGAGCAGCATCCAGCAGAGCGTCGGGACGTGGCTGGAGAAGGTTGCCGATGCGTACTTCCGGGGCGACACCGAGACGATGTTCCGGCTGCTCGGCCAGGGCAGCGGGGAGACGCTGACCGACACCGCGATTCAGATGGCCGAGTGGGAGATCGGGGTCGGGTTGCTCAAGAAGACCGGGGCGGTCGGCCGCACGCTGATCCGCTATGGCGAGGAGCGGCTCGGGGTCCTCAACAACCTCACGAAGGTGCCGGTCGGCCGACTGCTGACGTTCGCCGAGATGCAGCGACTGTGGGGGCTGGCCGTCGAGGACTACAAGGCGTTCAGGACGATCGCCGAGGAGGAGGGCGTGCTGATCGGCGTCCGGGGGCGCTCGCCGGTGTCGGTGGCGAACCTCGAGGAGGGGGCCGTGTGGAAGCACGAGGAACTGAAGCCCAAGAACGTCAACGACATCGACGTCAAGTACCTCGGCTTCGACTCCGGCGACAAGGGCCTCGTCGCCCTGCGCACGTACTCGGAGAAGCAGCAGCAGGAGCTGCTGGCCTACATCAAGCGGCAGCGCCTCAGCCCGGCGGTGGAGGAGGCGGTCCTCGACCGGGCCAAGACCCGGTTCGGCGAGGCCGAGTTCGTCCCCAAGATCAAGCAGCTGAGTCGGCAGGGCAAGATCAACGTCGGCTTCAACTACGCCGACAACGGCCTCACCGTCCAGAACACCTCGGTGATCCGTGATTTCTCGCTGGAGACCAGCCAGTTGAAGAGCGGCGAGTTCTACTACCGCCCGTTGCAGGAGAACCCGGCCCTCAACCAGATCGCCGCGCGCGATGGGAAGCTGCCGAAGTGGTGCAAGCCGATCGATGGTCGCGCGCTGTGCCGGGTCACCGGCGACATGGACGGCGTCTACCTGACTGAGCCCGACGGGACCGCGCTCAGTCCGGAGAAGCGGATCCGGGTCTACAACAAGCTGATGGCGGTCGGCTGGCAGCATCCGGAGACGCTGACGTGGATCAAGGAGGGGCTGTTCGACTTCGCCAAGAAGACGAAGATCCTCGCCGGGCTCGAGCTCGGCGGCGAGGCGATGATGGAGTTCGGGCCCGACGGGAAGGTCCGGGCGACGTTCCTCAACCTGATCCACAGCGCGCTGGACAACAAGGTTGGCGTCGAGAACTACTTCGTCGCGGTCCTCGGCGGCTACACGAGCTACCTGGAGAGCCTCGTGAAGACGGTGCGCCACGCCGTCGGGAGGTTCACGCGGGCGATCCCGGGTCGCACGGCCTCGCCTGCGGCCCCGGCTCTGTCCCCGGGCTGAACTGCTCAGGGGACCGGCGGGAGGGGCGTGCCGCCGTCGAGCGTCGACCAGGCGAGCGCCGCGGCACGCGCCCGGTTGCCGACCCCGAGCCGCCGGTAGGAGTTCTCGAGGTGCTTCTCGACCGTCCGGGGGCTGATCGCCAGCTGCGCGGCGATCTCGCGCTCGGCGGTGCCGGTGGCGATCAGGCGGAGGATCTCGGCCTGGCGAGGGGTGAGTCCGAGGGCGATCAGGGCGGGTAGCTTCGGGCCGCCGCCGTCGCGCGCCCCGTCGCGGGCGATCAGGCCCGAGTAGCGGATCGCGTTGCGGTAGGCCTGGATCAGGAACGGCCGCGCCCGCTCGAGCAGGTCGCGCTCGGCGTCGCTGAAGTCCTTCTCGCGCCGGCTGAGGGCGATGCCGAGGATGCGGTCCTCGACGTGCGGGAGCGTGAATGCCATCTGGTACTCGACGCCGAGCGGCGCGTACACGGTCCGGTAGAGGTCGAGCGCGTGGAGCTCCTCGCGCGTGACGAGGTCCGAGAAGCGGATCGCCCGGCCGTCCCGGGTCTCCGCGTAGTAGGCGGTGAGCGGGTTCTGGTCGGCGTGGGTGACGTAGGCGGCGAGAAGGTCGTCGGGAGGTTCGGGCTCGGCGAGCACGAACACGTCGCCCGGCTCGGGCCCGATGTCGTTGAGCGAGATCCAGTCGACGGGGATCGCCCGCTCGAGCGCCCGCAGAAGCTCCCAACGGAACTCGCCGAGCTCGACGAGTCCATGGGTATCGCCGATCAGCCCAAGCAGCGCGGTCCCGGTCGCCATTGCACCCGAAAATTATGCACCGTGCGTTCTCCTCCCCGACCGCGAACGCGGTCGGCGCTCCGGCTTACTCGGCGGTCTCGGCCTCCGCGGCCTCGAGTCCCGGCTCGTCCTCGGCGGCATGGATCGAGCACAGGGCCGGTCCTCCGGACTCGAGCACGGCCTCCAGCTCCTGCGGAGTGAGCTTCGCGCCGCACTCCTCGCAGCGGTCGCTCGGCCGTTCCAGTGTCTGCTCTTCCAGTCCCATCGTGACCCGAGTCTATTCCCGGACCTCGGCTGCGGTATCCGGGGTCAATACGGAGGGAGATCGGCCCACCACTGACCGAGCGTCCGGAACGCGGTCCAGAAATCGCGCTTGCTGTCCTCCTCGTCGAGCGAGTCATCGATGTTGGGGACGTAGAGCGCCTCGATCGAGGGCGTGAAGTTCTGGAGCTCACCGGGGAGCGCGAGCAGGCGCCGGCCGAGCGGGACGTCGAGGTCGTTGACGGCGGTGAGAGCGTCCTCGCCCATGACAACGACAATCTTCGGCTGCACGATCGCGAGCTCCTCGGTGAGCCGCGCGATGCACCCGGGGTCCGCGAGGTCCGGGTCGGAGAGCGGGCACTTCACGCACAGCGTCCCGTAGACGGCCAGGGGGTCGATGTTCAGGCGCTTCAGCGACTTCATCAGGGCGTTGCCGGTCCGGCCGTAGAACGCAACGCCCTCCTCGACCTCGGCCGGCTTGGCCGCGTACTTGACGAGGAAGATGTCGGCCTGCGGGTGGCCTGAACCGAGCACCGGCATCAGCTGTCCGCGCGGGCAGTGGGGGCACGACTGGAGCTCGCGCGTGAACGTGTTGAGCTCTCGGATCGCCCGCTCCAGATACTTCTCCCGGATCTCGTCGTCGGTGGCCGGCATCGCCTGCGGATTGGACGCGGCACGGTCTTGTCCCTGCCGATGCATCAGGACTTGCGGGTTGCCCGGCGGACGCGCCGGTCCCGCGACGCGCGGCGAGCGGCCTCCGGCATTGCCTTGGTTTGCAGGAACTTCAGGGCCTGGACGTACAGCAGGCTGGCCGGGTTGCGGATGATGTCCGCGTCGCGGAGCGACTGCAGGAACTCCTCCGGGCCGTCGAAATCGCGCATCCGGATCCGCACCGAGCCGAGGCCCTGGGGGACGTGGGCGTCCGATCCGGCCCCGCCCGGAATCCGGTACTTGGCCGCGAAGCGCACCGCCTCCTCGTTGAATTCGTGGATCGCGATGCGGGGGTTGAACACCTCGACCGCATCGATCTCCTCGAGCACGCCGAGCATGTGCTCGTAGTCCGGGACCGAGTGCAGGCGGTCGAACGGATGGGGGACGTACACGAGCCCGCCCTGGCGCCGGATCTCGGCGATGGTCTCCTGGAGCGTCATCCCCCGGGGGATCTTCTCCCGGAGGAACAGGCCGATCACCTCGCCCTGATCGGCGGTCTTCACCTCCTCCCCGACGATCACCTTGAGCGCCCGGGAGGTCTTCGCCGCGGCGTCGAGGGCTCCCGAGATTTCGTTGTGGTCGGTGACCGCGATCGCGCCCAGGCCGCGCTCCTCGGCCTCGGCGAGCAGCACCTCGACCGGCGTCGCGCAGTCGTGTGAGTGGTCGGTGTGCATGTGCAGGTCGACGTCGATCAGCGGCCGGCGGGCCAGCCGGCGGCGGATCTCGGGGACGTCCCGGCCGTCGTGGCGGCGGTCGACCAGGCGGTCGTAGATCGCCTCGAACTGATCGGCCACCCGACCCCAGCTGAGCGTCTCTCGCAGACCGTCGGAGGCCCGCTGGAGCGCGGTGCGGGCGCCCGCATCCTCGATCAGCCGTCGGAGCTGGGCGCTCAGCGTCTCCACGTCCCGCGGCTCGAACAGCAGCCCCCGGCGCCCCTCGTCGAGCAGCTCCTCGTAGGCCACGAGCCGTGAGGTGACCGGCACCAGGCCCGCCCCGAGGCCACGCAGCAGCGTGCCCGGGATCACACGGTCGCCCTCCGAGGCGAGCACGAGCACGTCGTGGCTCGCCATCGCGTCCCGCTCGGAGAGCTGCTCGGCGGCCACGAACCGCACGCGGTCGCGGAGGGCCCGCCCGAGGCTCGCGGGGACGGTCGGGCCGCGGGAGGACCACACGGTGGCCGTCCAGCTCCCGTCCTGGGGGAGCAGGCGCAGCGCCCGCAGGAACGTCCGCAGCGCACCGCGCTCCTCGTCGCCGGCGAGCAGCAGACGCACGGCTCCACCGGCCGGGGCCGGTGACCGCGGCGGACCGGGGTCGACCCCAGGGGTGATGACCTCGTACTCCCCCGGGAAGTAGCGGTGCAGCAGCGCACGGGTGGCCGCGTAGCTCGCGGTGCGGGCGTCGAGGCGGGAGAACAGCAGTCGCGTGAGCGGCGCGGCGATCTGCGTCGAGAGGATCCGCTCCGTGGGAGCGTGGAAGCTGCCGACGTTGAGGGCGTGCGAGTGCCGCAGCGCGATGCTCGCCGCGCTCGGCGCGAACGGCTCGTGGACGTGGGCCACATCGAGCGCGAGCGTGCCGAGGGCCTGCTCGATCGCCCGGGCGACGTCGATCGGGATCGACGCGCTCCGCCGCCGGGCGGGCGAGAACGGCAGCACCTCGCCGACCGCGACGACGAGCGCCTTCCCGTCGGCCCGGGCGAGCAGGGCCTCCGGGTCCCGCAGCATCCGGCGCCCCTCCCGGATCAGCGCCGAGGAATGCGAGGGGGCGACGATCAGGACCCGATGGCCGCGCTCCGCCAACTCGCCGGACAGGCGGCTGACGTAGTGGCCGACCTCCGTGTCCGCCTCGAGCGCGAACGGCGAGACCTGCGCGATCGCGAGTCGCTCAGCCGACACTCTGCGTCGCCGCATTCTGCAACCGGGCCACCGCCGTCAAATATAGGCAACCGTGCCCGGGCGGACCGGACCGGCCGGCCGCCGCATGATGGGCCGAGCGGCGGCCGGCCTTCGGGCCAACTGGACGGATCGCATGAGGGGGCGTAGGGTCGAGCTCGTGAAACAACGCCGGGGTGCTCGGCGGTCCGGCCTCCTGCGGCCCGGGGGGTCGGTGGCGCTCCTGCTCTTGGCGGTGATCGGGCTGAGCGCGTGTGCGGCGAAGACGACGGGTGCGAGCAACGTCACCGCCACCTCGGCCGAACTCCACGCGACCGTGCAGTGCGACACGGGCGAGAGCTGCGCGTGGTACTGGGAGTACTGGCCGGCAAGCGCGCCGCGGAGCTCGAGCACGAAGACGCAGGTGTTCGGGCCGTTCGGGCAGACCCCGCCTCACCTACCGCTCACCCAGCACGTCACCGGCCTGGATCCGAACACGCCGTACCGGTGGGTGTTCTGCGGCTCGATCAACGGCGGCGGGAACTACCTGTGCGCCGGTCCGCACGGCCACTTCGACACGCCGTCGGCCGATCCGCCGGCCGACTACGACACGTTCAACGCGGCGCCGGGGGCCTGGAACCTGCAGACGCCCGCCAACGTCGGCCAACTCGGCGGGGTGTCCTGCACCTCGGCGACGTGGTGCATGGCGGGCGGCCAGGTGTGGAACGGCACCGCGTGGACGTACGTGCCCCGTCCAAATGTCGGATCGTCGGGTTCCGCGGGTGACCTCGACAGCGTGTCGTGCACCTCGCCGACGGCGTGCATGGCGGTTGGCAACTACCGCCAGACGCTCTATTCGCCCTTCGGGACGCTCCTCATCGAGCGCTGGGACGGCTCGGCCTGGACGGTCCAGAGCGTCCCGACTCCGACGGGAACCACCACGAGCGGACTGGCCGGCGTCTCGTGCGTCTCGAGCACCGACTGCACGGCGGTGGGACAGGTGACGGTCAACCTGAATACGTTCGAGGTCCTCATCGAGCACTGGGACGGTGCGGCCTGGACCGTCAAAAGCGCTCCCAATGTGTCGGGGGACACGTTCGAGTCGGTGTCGTGCAGTTCGTCCACGGCCTGCCTGGCGGTCGGAAGCGGAGGTCTCGCCGAGAGATGGGACGGGAGCACCTGGACATTGCTGGGCCCACCGCAGGGCGCGACCACGGCAGACCTCGGAGGCGTCTCGTGCGTGTCGGCCGTCGACTGCACGGTCGCGGGCCAGGGTCCCCCGAACGGGGACACGCTGATCGAGCATTGGAACGGGACGACATGGACCGTCGCGAGCGGTTACCAGCCGGAGCCCGGTCTGCTGAACGGGGTGTCGTGCACGTCGCCGTCCGCCTGCGTCGCCGTGGGATATCAGTTCCTGCCGAGCGGCAGCACGATCGCGCTGATCGATCGGCTGCGCGGCACGAGCTGGACGGCGCAGACCGTTCAGCTCCCGGCCGGACCCACGCGGGACCAGTCGCTGCACAGCGTCTCGTGCCTCCCCGCCCTGCCGTGCACCGCGGTCGGTTCCTACTCGGGGTTGGCGTCGTCGCCCGGCGGTCTGCTGATCGAGCGGTCGGCGTCCTGACCTCCGCACCCCGCTCGCCGACGTGCCGAGCTGGCTGAAATCGCATCGCGCCGCGATCGCAGCGGCCACGGTCGGGGTCGTCGTCGGTGGTGCGCTGGGCGCGTTGCTCGCGACGAACTCCTCAACCGGATCGCGGGGCCGCACCGTCGCCGAGGTCCGCTCCACGACCGTCACGGTGACGACGACCTCGGTGCAGACGGCGGCGCGGTCGGCATCCGCGGTCTCGAGGCCGCCGCGCGTCACCCGGCCCGCGGCACCCGCGCCCAGGCCTGCACCCGCGAGTGGGGGCTCAGCCGTCCAGAGCTTCACCGGGACCGGAGACCGTGTGCTGGGCACGATCGTGCTGCGTCGGCCGGTGACCACGGTCCGGTGGAGCAACTCCGCCGGCCGCTTTCGCCTGCTCTACGACGGTGGTGGGGTGGCCGTCGATTCGGCCGCGCGGGCCGGCGCGTTCCGAGCACCGCCGATGACCTACCACCGGGTCACGGTGGTGAGCTCAGGACGCTGGTCGCTGTTGCTGAGCGAGGGTTAGGGTCCGGCCGGCGGCCGGACCCACCCCGCGAGACGGGCTCAGGAAGTTGCGGTCGCCTTCGACCCGGCCTTGCCGCGCGCCGTCTGAGCGGCCTTGCCGGCGAGAGCGTTCTTGGCGATGAACTTGTCGGTGAGCTCACGCGCCTCGTCGTCGGGGCGCTGGTGCATCGGCGACTTCATGAGGTACGAGCTCGGACCGTCGAGCTGGCCGGAGATGCCGTTGTTGAGCGCGAGCTTGCAGCAGCGCACGGCGTCGATGACGATCCCGGCCGAGTTCGGTGAGTCCCACACCTCGAGCTTCAGCTCAGCGCTGAGCGGCACATCGCCGAACGCCTCGCCCTCGAGCCGGATGTGAGCCCACTTGCGGTCGGTGAGCCACGGCACGTAGTCCGAGGGACCGACGTGGACGTCCTCGGGCGGGAGCTCATGACCCATGATCGAGGTCACGGCGTTCGTCTTGGAGATCTTCTTCGACTCCAGGCGCTCGCGCTCGAGCATGTTGAAGAAGTCCATGTTGCCGCCGACGTTGAGCTGCGACGTGCGGACGAGCTTGACGCCGCGGTCGTGGAACAGTCGGGCGAGCGCACGGTGGACGATCGTCGCGCCGACCTGGGACTTGATGTCGTCGCCGACGATCGGGAGGCCGGCCTTCTTGAACCGCTTGTTCCAGTAATCCTCGCGGGCGATGAACACCGGGATGCAGTTGACGAAGCCGCAGCCGGCTTCGAGCACCTGCTCGACGTACCACTTGGTGGCCTGCTCGGAGCCGACCGGGAGGTAGGACACGACGACGTCGGTGCGGGTCTCCCGCAGCACCTCGACGATGTCGACGGTCGGGCCGGGGGCCTTGGTGATCTTCTGGCTGAGGTACTTGCCGAGGCCGTCGTGGGTCATGCCGCGCTGGACGGGGACACCGAGGTTGGCCACCTTGGTGTCGAGCTTCAGCGTGTTGTTCTGGCCGGAGAAAATCGCCTCCGAGAGGTCCTTGCCGACCTTGTCCGCATCGATGTCGAATGCCGCGCTGAACTCGATGTCGCGGACGTGGTAGCCGCCGAGGTCGACATGCATCAGGCCCGGGACCTGGCTGTCCTGGGGCGCATTGGCGTAGTAGTGGACGCCCTGCACGAACGAGCTCGCGCAGTTGCCGACGCCGATGATCGCCACGCGGACCTTGTCGTGCCCATGGCGGGCGGCGCCGTTGGGGGAACCGTTCGAACCGTTCGTCTTGCTCACTTGATGAAAGTCCTCTGCTGATTGAAAAGCCGTTGGGGGTGTCGCGCGGGCAGAGCCGTGGGCGCGGACACGTGAAAAGGTAGTCCGGCGGGGGCCGTTGGTTACACGGCGCACCCCGCCCTGCCCTGCCGGGGGGTCAGCCCGCGGCGGCGTTCAGCTGCTTGCGCACGTACGCGATCCGCTGGATCGTCGTCACCACGGTGAGGCCGGCGAGCACGTACACCGCCGGTGCGAGCAGCTCGAAGTTCCCGATCGACGCGCCCTTGGCGAAGACGAGTCCGACCGAGAGGATGACGACGCGGACCGGCCGCGTGGCCAGCCCGACCTTGCACGCCACACCGAGCGCCTCGGCCCGCGCCCGCGTGTAGGACACCATCAGGCTGAACAGCACCGCGGCCACGACCGCGGCCACGGCCACCTGATCGTGACGGGATGCGAAGTACGCGCCGACCGCGGTGAGCACGATGCCCTCCTCGAGCCGGTCGAGGGTGGAGTCCAGGAACGCGCCGAACGGCGTCCCCTTGCCCGACATCCTGCTGTAGCGGCCGTCGAGCGTATCCATGATCGAGCCGACGATGAAGGCGATCCCGGCGAGGAAGAACATCCGGCCGACGACGAGGCCGGCGGCGGCGACGTTGAGCACGAAGCCGGTGAGCGAGATCGCGTTCGGGGTCAGCCGGGATTCGATCAGCCGCTCGCGCATCAACTCCTGGGTCGTCGTGCCGCCGTTGCGGCGCGCACGGCGGGAATCGCGGGGCGGGCGGGTGCGGGTGTCGGGCATCGGCTCCTGCGCGCGGCTAGGCCGCCACCCGCTCGAACCGCCCCGTCTGCTCGAACTGCCAGACCTCGGGCCGGGCCCGGGCGAGAAGCCGTCCGGCGATCATCCACGAGGCACCGGCGGTGAGTGCGCCGAGGACGACGTCGGTGAGGTAGTGGTTGCCGGTGGCGATCACCACGAAGGCGATCACCAGCGGATAGAGCAGCCACAGCACCTTGACCGGGCGACGGGACGTGAGCCGCGACATCGGCCAGCCGACCATCAGCGCGAAGCAGACGTGCATCGAGGGCACCGCGGCATAGAAGTTGAGCAGCGCGCTCGTCGGCCCACTCCTCTCGAACGTGACGCCGGTGAGCTGACGGATCGTGTCGCTGAAGCCCCACTCCGGAAGCAGCCGCGGCGGCGCGGTCGGGTACACGGCGTAGCCGACGAGCGCGATCGCCATCGCGATCATGAACACGTTGCGCACGAAGTAGAACGAGTCGTTGCGGCGGAAGTAGATGAACAGCAGCGCTCCGAGCGTCACGAAGTAGTGCGCATTCATGTACGTCCAGTCGGCGACGTCCAGCAGCCAATGATGGGCGAGCGCCCAGGCCTGGATGCTCGGCTCGATGAACACGTGGAGCGTTCGCTCGAGGTAGATGATCTTGGTCGCGTCCCCGAACGGCTTGTACGTTCCGCCGCCATCGGCGAGCGCCCGGACGAGCTCGTAGAGCATGTACGCGGCGAACCCGAGCAGGATCTGCCGCACGACGTCCTTCCAGCCGTGGGGGAGCAGCCGATTGTCAATTTTCTGCAGCGTTTCGCGCATCGAGGGCGGGATGCATCCTAGTGGGCGGGTGAGCGATCAGCCAGGGGTGCAGCGCGGCGAGCGCGCCCCGATGCGCCCCACCGCGAAGCCGATCACCAGGCGCGCGTCGCCGGCCCGGCGCAGCGTCAGCCGCGTCCAATCGCCGGCCGGAGCGACGCAGCCCGGCACCCCGGTGAGCCGCCAATACGGCGTGAAGTGGACGCGCACCGCCGCGGTCCCGGCCCGTGTGGCTCGGACGTTCAGCGAATCGGGCCCGAGCGCGGTGAGCGTCGCCGCGCCGGAGACGATCGGCGTGGGGTCGGCGACGGCGTACACGGTGAAGTGCCGCGACCGCCAGACCGGTCGCAGATAGGGCAGGCCGGAGTCGAGCAGCGCCTGCTCCTTGTGGGCCGAGTAGTCGAGGCGGGCGTCGGTCGCGACGACGAACCGGACGGCCATCCGGTGCAGCCAGGCCGCGTAGGTCGAGGCGGTGAGCGGCGTGCTGTAGAAGAGCGTGTTGCCGGCGATGTCGAGCTGGCGCTCCCAGCCGCGCGCGAGCGGGAACGAGGGAGCAACGGCGTACGCCTCGCCGTGGAACGCCGTGAACGGGATCTCGATGCGGAACGGCGGGCCGCTCTGGCGGCGCAGGAAGGCGAGCAGCGGCTGCCAGTAGGTCCGCCCCGCGGCCGGCTGTCCGGCGGCGTCCCGGACGTCACGGACTGGAGCCTGGACGGCGAGGTAGAGCAGCGGCAGCGCGAGCCCAGCGAGCCACCACTCGCGCCGGCGCCACAGCAGCAGCGCCGCGACGGGTCCCGCGGTGAGCGAGCCGAGCCGCGCGACGTTGCTCCCGGCGGGCGTCGGGATGGCGTAGGCGAGTAGGCAGCCGGCGAGGTACAGGACCCCCCCGACCCGGAACACCATCAGCGTCCGCCGGTCCGCGTCGGTGGCGGATGCGGGCAGCACGGCGAGGAGGGCGGCGATCAGCGCGACCGGCCACAGCGTGGCGAGCGTGAACGGCTCACTGCCACCCTCCGGGAAGGCGACGGCGAGCACCAGCACCGGGAGCAGCGCGGCCGCTGCCGTGGTCGCTCCGGCGAGCGCGGCCCGCCGATCGCGATCGGCGATCAGCGCTCCGGCCCCGTAGGCGACCGCACCGAGCGCGGCGAACAGCGCCGCGACGGGACTCGCCAGCGCACTCGCGACGGCGGCGATCGCGGCCCACGCCGGGCGGCGGCGCTGGAGCGCGAGTGCGGCCGCGACCGCGAACAGGAGCCCGAAGGCGAAGGCCAGGCGGCCGGTGTAGAGGTTGACCGCCGTTGCGGCCCCGAACCACAGCGCTCCGAGCCACGCGGGCTCGCCGAACACCCCGAAAACGAGCAGCTCGAACAGCCACGCCGTGAGCACCGCGGAGACGGCGCCGACCACCTGGGGGGTGAGGGCGGCGGCGAGCGGCGGGAACAGAACGCTGTAGCCGGGCGTGTGGTGCCCCGCGTACCACCAGTTGTCCCACAGGCCGAACCCCTCACGCCGGAACAGCTCGGCCCGCGCGAGGTGGGCCGCGAGATCGAGACTCCGCGGCGAGATGATCACGTACGCGAGCGCGAACGCGCTCGCCAATAGCGTCGGGGCGACGCGACGCCAGCTCATGGCCGGCCGAGGAACGCGAGCAGCCGCTCGGAGACGGCCGGGTCGTCGAGCCACGGCCAGTGGCCCGCGTCGGGGATGCGATGGAGGGTCGCGTCCGGGAGGCGCTCGACGAGCAGTTCGACCGGGGCTTCGGGGAGCCACGCGTCGAGGTCGCCGGATTGCACGAGCACGGGCGCGACGACCCGCTGAACGGCCACCTCGTCCATCAGCTCACCATCGATCGAGCGGTGCAACCGGAGAACCGCGCGCTGCGTGCCCTGATCGAACTGGTCCCAGATCGTCGCGATCCGTGCGTCGGGGAACGCGTCGGGCCGCGTGCCCGAGCGGCGGATCGAGCGGGCGAGCATCCGCCTCGTGACGGCACCCATCGCCAGCTCGCCGACGGCCCGCGTCCGGAACAGGCGCGCGCTGCCGAACCACTTCAGTTCTGGGATCGGGCACAGCGGGTTGAGCAGTGCGATTCGCGAGACCGCCTCGGGATGGGCGGCGGCGAAGGTGAGCGCGACGGCTGCGCCCCAGTCGTGGGCCACGAGCGCGACGCGGGGGGTCGATGTGCGTCGCAGCAGTTCGGCGACGAACGCAGCCAGCCCGTGGAGGGTGAGGTCGAGCTGCCCCCCCTTGCCGGTACGCCCGAAGCCGGGCAGGTCGGGCGCCAGCCCGCCCGTCCGCTCGAGCAGCTCGACCCAGTCGTCGGAGCTCATCGGTAGGCCGTGGAGGTAGAGCGGAGGCACGGCGACCGAACTCGGCGTTGGCGCCGAGCGGTAGAAGACTGGAGACCCATCGATCTCGATCGTGTGCTCGGCGCCGCGCACCCGGCGGCGAGGATAACGTCCGGCCCTATGGGGTCGATCAAGGCCGGCGACGCCGGATGAATGCCACCGCCACGACGCCGAAACGGGTGCTGTGCCTCGGGGACGCGATCGTCGACCTGATCTGCGAGCGGCCGGTGGACAGCGTCGCCGAGGCGAGCGCGTTCGTCCCCCATTTCGGGGGGACGGTGGCGAACATCGCGGTCCAGGCCGCGCGGGCCGGGGCCGAGGTCGCCCTCGCGGGCGGCGCCGGCGACGACCCGTGGGGCCACTGGCTGGCTGACCGTCTGTCGCGCGAGGGGGTCGACACGTCGCTGTTCACGCTCGTCGCCGATCGCCAGACCGCGATCGCGGCGGTGGAGGTGAGCCCGGAGGGCGAGGCGACCTACCACGTGTACGGCGTCGGCCCCGGGCTCGTCGCGGCGGCGCTCGGCGACGGCGTGGAGGAGGAGGTCCGCGCGTCGGCGGCTCTGGTCGTGAGCTCGAACACGCTCGTCGACGCGGAGGAGCGCGAGCTGACGATGCGGGCCCGCGCCGCTGCGCGCGAGGCCGGCCGGGCGATCCTGTTCGACCCCAACCTCCGCCTCCACCGCTGGCGCTCGGTGGCCGACGCCGCGGCGAGCGCGAACGCCTGCGTGCCGGGTGCACTGCTCGTCCGCTGCAATCGCGCCGAGGCAGAGGTGATGACCGGCGAGGCCGATCCCGAGCGGGCGGCGGTCGCGCTGGTCAAGGCCGGGGCCGAGCTCGTCGTGATCACGCTCGGGGCCGACGGCGCGATCCTCCGCGGCCGGCACCGGGCCGATGTGGCGGGCGCGAAGGTCGAGGTGCGCAGCACGATCGGCGCCGGGGACACGCTGTTCGGCCACCTCGTCGGGCGGCTCGCCTCCTCGGGCTTCTATCCGGCTGCGGTCGCCGCGGGGCTGGCCGAGGGGGTCGGCCGAGCTGGGGTGGCCTGCGAGCGGTGGGGAGCGCTCGACTGATGGCGGCGGCGCCCGTGCGCGGGCGGGCTCGGCCGCGATCGGAGTGGCGGCGGCCGGCTGCCCGCCGGGTCCGTGCGATCCGCGACCGGCTGCGCGAGATCTACGGCATCCCCGGCCAGGCCCCGCACGGCCGTCCGCTCGCCGAGCTGATCCTCACCGTCCTCTCGCAGTCGACCAACGACCGCAACCGCGACGTCGCCTACCTGCGGCTGCGGGAGCGATTCCCGGCCTGGGTCGCGGTCCGCGACGCGCCCCTGGAGGAGGTCGAGGCCGCGATCCGGCCCGGCGGCATCTCGAAGGTGAAGTCCGAGCGGATCCAGGCGATCCTCCGCGCGATCAGTGCGACGGCTCCGGGTGAGGAGCTGTCGCTCGACTGGCTGGCGGCGCGGTCGGTCGACGAGGCCCAGCAGTATCTGTGCTCGCTTCCCGGCGTCGGTCGCAAGACGGCGGCCTGCGTGCTGCTGTTCGCGTTCGGGATGCACGACGTGCCGGTCGACACCCACGTCTCGCGGGTCGGCACGCGGCTCGGGCTGTTCCGGCCGGGGGCGCCGTTCGAGGAGCTCCACGACGAGATGCTCGCGATCACGCCGGCGGGGCAGGAGCTGGAGTTCCACATGAACCTGCTGCGGCATGGGCGGCGGACGTGTCATGCCCGCCGGCCGGACTGCCCCGGGTGCGCGCTGGCTTCGCTGTGTCCGCGCGTCGGGCTGGCGTAGCCGTCACCGCCGTCGTTCCGAAAAGGGGGCGTCCTCAGGTATCCGTACCTGAGGACGCCCACCCTCACCCCCTCCGCCGTCCGTGGCGGGTGTTGCCCCCTCCGCCGTCCGTGGCGGGTATTGCCCCCTCCGCCGCCCCTGGCGGGTGTTGCCCCCTCCGCCGTCCGTGGCGGGTGTTGCCCCCTCCGCCGTCCGTGGCGGGTATTGCCCCGTCCGCCGCCCGTGGCGGGTCTTGCCCCCTCCGCCGCCCCTGGCGGGTCTTGCCCCCTCCGCCGTCCGTGGCGGCCTGATCAGCTCCACCCCCGTGAGCTGCCAGATAGTCGCGTTCGGCTTGGCGAACCGTGGCCGGGCCCGCGGCGATCGCCGCAATTGGCACCGCTGAGGTCCCCTTCACGCATACGGCATCGGCGTTGTGCGTGAACGAACGCTTTTTGAGATCGTTGTTGACACCGTCGACGAACCAGCCGTTGTGCGTGACGGTCGGTCCGGAGACGATCTCCGTGATGGCACCGTTGTAGGCGCCACCGCCGGTGACGTAGTAGCCCTTGGGGCACATGTAGGCCCGGACGAACTTGCCCGCCGGCACGCTGACGCGCGGGCCCAGCACATCGACGACGCTAAGCGCGTTGGGCGAGCTGGGCTTCTGAGTGCTGGCATCGGCGACCATCGCCGTCCCGGGTACCGCCAGGGCGAGGACGAAGACGGCTGCGGCGAGCAACCTCGCATGCATGGTGCTTCTCCTTGATCAATGGGATCGCCTCGTCACAGAGCGTTGGCTCTGCAGCGCCGCGACTTGGATCAGAGCCGCCTGTCGTTAGACAGGCTTGTGGGAGATCGCCCTAGGGATCCTTCGGGCGATCGGGTGCCCAGGACCTATCCAGGTCGTTCGAGGCGTCCTGCGACCAGCGTCGAGATCGACGCGGGAACTTCCAGAGACATACGCCCGGGCAGCCACACCGCCACGAGCGCCAGCACGGCGACCATGAGCAGGGCCAGCGGGGGTGCCCCGCCACCAGAGCTGCCGCCGCCCGCCGCGGAGGCGGCGCTCTGGGTCAGCTGAATCATCGAGAGCGGCGCCGGCGGCGCGATGCTTCCAGTAGCCGCATGAACGTGGGCCGCCGTCGATGCACGGTTGCGAATCTGCTGGCCGAGCCCGATCGCCGGACCGTCAGCGGCGAGGTTCTGACTCGGCGCCGTGGTTCCGCCGAGGGCGCCAGGCGTGTCCGTGCTCGAGGTGAAGGGAGAGACCGAAGCAACGCCGAAGTTCCCGAACGCCTGCCCCGCCAAAGTCGAGAGCCTGGTGTTTGCGGCGTGTAGGTTCAGCAGCACCTGACGGAGCGTGGGCAGCAGTGCCGCGATACGGCCGGCCGCGTGCGGATCCCTCTTCGCCAGCTCGGTGAGCAACTGCTTGAGCAGCGCCACGCGCTGGATCAGGCCGCCCATCGTCGGCGTGGAACCCGAGAGCTGCTGCAGCCGAATCAGCAGGGCGCTGACGCTCGGGTTCGTGGCGGCCAGGCGCTGGAGTCCGGGCATGAGCGGCGCGATCGCCTGCCATAACGAGCTGACGCTCGTCAGCTGGGCCCGCAGGATGCTGAGCTGCGTCGAGGCCAGAACCAGGTAGGCCTGCTGCTGGAGGATGGGAAGGAGCGATGGAAGCCGCGCGCTTGGACCGTGCTGAACCAGAGGCGGTTGCGCGATTGCTGCTTTGACGGGCATCGCCGACGGCGGCACCGTCGGCGCGGCTGGGGTTGGAATTCTGGTTGCCGGCGAAGCTCCGGTCACCGTAGTGGCCGTCGACTTCGGATTAGCGGGAGTCGTCGCCGCCGTCACGGCCGGGCTGTTCGCTGAACCGTCCGGGGCGACCACGCTCGATGCGTTGGGCGTACCCGTTGAGGCGGCTGCGGTCGGCTGTGCGACTTGGGCATCTGTCGGCGAGGTGGGGTCGGAGGAGGAAGGGCTTTCGATGGAGTTCGGCGGAGGGGTGCCGCTCGCGGTGGTCGTCGAGCCGGGAAGGCTCGTGCTCGTCGACGAAGCGGCGGTCGGCGTCGAACTGCTCGCCGGAGGTCCTGTCGCGGCCGGGTCAGGGATGGGGGTCGCTGTCGCGCCCGGGTCAGCCGGCGTGGAGGTAGCGGTTGGGTCCGTGGCCGGCGTGGAGGTGGCGGTTGGGTCCGTGACCACGGTGGTTGGGTCCGTGGTGGGGGTGGAGGCTGCGGCCGGGTCCACCGTGACGGCGGAGGTCGCGCTCGGGTCCGTGGTCGGAGTCGTGGCCGGGCCGACGGTCACGGGCGCTGTGCCGCTGGCGTCAGTGGCCGGTGTGTCTGCCAGTGCGGTGGACGATCCCGCGCAGCTGAGGATCAGCGCGATCAGGCAGAGAAGGGCCAAACGCAGATCTCTGCGCGCGATGTTACTCGTGCCGCGCGAACCCTTTCGGCGGAAGCCCCTCATATGCACAACAACTTGTAGTCCCTTCTGGACGCTTGTTGGAGGGTACACAAAATCAAAATGACCGGAATTTGCGGCTTTTCTCGAACCTGGAAAGTGGAGCTTTCCAGGCACAGTGCCGCGCCGTGCGGGCCATGGGAACTCGGTGCCTCGAGCCTCGCACGAAGATTCGGGCGGACCCCAACGCCGTCACCCGCTCACCGATACGCCGATTGTCGGTCAGGAGCCCGCGCACCTTCAGGGCGCGAACTGTCCTGGAACCCCTGTGCGAACCCACTCGAATCTGCTATAACAGCACTAAGATTTTTGCGAACGGACAGGAGCAGAACCAACTATGGGTAAGACGATCGGAATCGACCTCGGGACGACCAACAGCTGCATGGCCGTGCTCGAGGGCGGCGACCCGACCGTGGTCGAGAACGCCGAGGGTGGGCGGACGACCCCGTCGGTGGTCGCGTTCACCGGTTCGGGCGAGCGACTGGTCGGCACCGTCGCCAAGCGCCAGGCGGTGACGAACCCGCAGAACACGATCTTCTCGATCAAGCGCTTCATGGGCCGCAAGGAGGCCGAGGTGCGCGAGGAGGAGTCGATCGTGCCGTACAAGGTGATCGCGGGCTCGGGCGGCGATGCCCGCGTCGAGGCCGCCGGCAAGGAGTACTCACCGCCGGAGATCAGCGCGATGATCCTCCAGAAGCTGAAGTCCGACGCCGAGGCGTATCTCGGTGAGACGGTCGACAGCGCGGTCATCACCGTCCCTGCGTACTTCAACGACGATCAGCGCCAGGCGACCAAGGACGCCGGCCGGATCGCCGGGCTCGACGTCAAGCGGATCATCAACGAGCCGACCGCCGCGTCGCTCGCCTACGGACTCGACAAGGAGTCCGACCAGACGATCCTCGTATTCGACCTCGGCGGCGGCACGTTCGACGTGTCCGTGCTCGAGATCGGCGACGGCGTGTTCGAGGTCAAGGCCACCGCGGGTGACAACCACCTCGGCGGCGACAACTTCGACAAGGCGATCGTCGACTGGCTCGTCTCGGAGTTCAAGAAGTCGCAGGGCATCGACCTCGCGGCCGACCCGATGGCCCTCCAGCGCCTCTACGAGGCCGCCGAGAAGGCGAAGATCGAGCTCTCGACGACGCAGGAGACGCAGATCAACCTGCCGTTCATCACCGCTGACGCGAGCGGCCCCAAGCACCTCGACACCCGCCTCACCCGGGCCAAGCTCAACGAGCTCACCTCGACGCTGCTCGACCGCACGGTCGCGCCGGTCCGCCAGGCGCTTGACGACGCCAAGGAGAAGGGCGCGGCGACGATCGACCACGTCGTGCTCGTCGGCGGTATGACCCGCATGCCCTCCGTCCAGGAGAAGGTCAAGGAGCTCACCGGCAAGGAGCCGCACCGCGGCGTCAACCCGGACGAGGTCGTGGCCGTCGGTGCGGCGATCCAGGCCGGCGTGCTCGCCGGCGACGTCAAGGACGTGCTGCTGCTCGACGTCACCCCGCTCACGCTCGGCATCGAGACCAAGGGCGGCGTGATGACGAAGCTGATCGAGCGCAACACGACGATCCCGACGCGCAAGGGAGAGGTGTTCTCGACCGCCGAGGACAACCAGCCGAGCGTGGAGATCCACGTCCTCCAGGGCGAGCGCGAGATGGCGCAGTACAACAAGTCCCTGGGCAAGTTCCAGCTCACCGGCATCCCGCCGGCGCCGCGCGGAATCCCGCAGATCGAGGTCGCCTTCGACATCGACGCCAACGGCATCCTCAACGTGTCGGCGAAGGACCTCGGCACCGGCAAGGAACAGAAGATCGAGATCAAGGCAGGCTCGGGCCTGTCCGACGAGGAGATCAAGCAGATGGTCGGCGACGCCGAGGCGCACGCCGAGGACGACAAGCGTCTCCGGGCGCTGGCCGAGGCCCGGAACAACGGCGAGAACGCGGCCTACCAGGCCGAGCGTCAGCTGACCGAACTCGGCGACGCCGTCGACGCCTCCTCCAAGGAGGAGATCGAGGCTGCGATCAAGGCCGTGCGGGACTCGCTGACCAGCGAGGACGCCGAGGACATCACCGCGAAGACCGAGGCCCTGAACGCCTCCTTCCACAAGGTCTCCGAGGCCATGTACCAGCGCGCGCAGGAGGAGCAGGCCGCTGCCGGCGCCGAGGGTGCGGCGCCGAACGGAGCAGGCCACGAGCAGGAGGAGGACGTGGTCGACGCCGAGGTGGTGGACGAGCCTCATGGCCACTAACCCGGAGGACCGCGCCCCCGAGAACGCCACCGGCGGTGAGACCGCGACGCGAGTCTCCCCGCCGACGGCGACCTCGGAGCCGCCGCACGGCGACCCGTTCGCTGCGGCTGTGCCCACACCCCAGGCGGAAGGTGAGCCGGGGGAGGCGACGGCTGACGCGGACCCAGCCGCAGCGGCCCCGGAGACGGGGTCGACGTCCGGCGGGGAGCTCGACGAGCTGATCGCGAGGGCGCAGAAGGCCGACGAGTACCTCGAGCTCGCGCAGCGGACGAAGGCCGACTTCGAGAACTTCCGCAAGCGGGCGGCGCGTGAGAACGCGCTCGCCCAGGAGCGCGGGGTGGCGAGGCTGGCCAAGGAGCTGCTGCCTGCGGTCGACAACCTCGATCGTGCGCTCGAGGCGGCCGAGGCCGGGGGCGGAGACGGTGACGGCGCCGAGCCGGACTCCTCGCTCATCTCCGGCATCAAGCTCGTCCACGCCGAGGTCCTGACCGCGCTCCAGCGGGCGGGCATCGAGCGCTTCGAGCCGGGCGGCGAGCCGTTCGATCCACAGCATCACGAGGCCGTCGCCCAGCACCCGTTCCCGGGGGTGGAGGCGGGCACGATCGTCGAGGTCTACCAGCGCGGGTATCGCATCGGCGACACCGTGCTGCGCCCGGCGCGCGTGGTCGTGGCCGGTTGACTTCTCGGAGGAGCTGAACCGACGTGGCTGACCGCCTCGATCCGTACAAGACCCTCGGGGTCGGCAAGAACGCCTCCGACGATGAGATCAAGAAGGCGTACCGCAAGCTGGCGCGTCAGTACCACCCCGACCGCAACCCCGGGGACAAGCGGGCCGAGGAGCGCTTCAAGGAGATCTCCCAGGCCCACGACATCCTCTCGGATGCCGACAAGCGCAAGGAATACGACCGCGGCACGGGACCGCTCGGCGGCTTCGGCATGGGCGGCAACTTCGATCCCGGGTCGTTCACCGGCGGCTTCGGCGACATCCTCTCCAACCTGTTCGGCGGCGGGGGCGGCGCCGGCGAGGCCGGCGGCCGCGGCCAGGGCAACGTCCGATCAGGCCGAGCCCCTGGCGCCAAGGGCGCCGACCTGGAGTTCGAGATCTCGCTCGGCTTCGACCAGGCCGTGAACGGCACCCAGGTCTCGCTCGCGGTGCCGACCTCGCAGCCGTGCGAGACGTGCGGCGGAAGCGGCGCCAAGCCCGGAACCCATCCGAAGATCTGTCCGGTGTGCCACGGCCGGGGCGTCGAGGCGGAGAGTCAGGGCGTGTTCTCGATCTCGCAGCCGTGCTCGCGGTGCCGCGGCGCAGGGACGGTCATCGAGCAGCCGTGTCCGACGTGCGGCGGGAGCGGCTCGCAGCGCAGCGTCCGCCGGCTGCGGGTCAACATCCCGGCCGGTGTGCGCGACGGCAGTCGGATCCGGCTCGCCGGCAAGGGCGAGCCGGGGCTGCGCGGAGCGCCGCCCGGCGACCTGTACGTGACGACCCGCGTCGGCGACTCGCCGGTGTTCAAGTGGAACGGCGAGAACCTCGAGGTCGAGGTCCCGCTCACGATTCCGGAGGCGATCCAGGGCGCGGTCGTCGAGGTTCCGACGCTGGCCGGGAGCAAGCGGCTGCGCGTCCCCCGCGGGACGAAGCACGGCACCGTGCAGCGCCTGCGCGGCGAGGGCCCGTCGAAGGTCGGCGGCAAGGGCAAGGGCGACATCCACTACCGCTTCGTGATCGACGTCCCGGCCTCGCTCTCGCCCGAGCAGACCGAGGCGGTCGACAAGCTCTCCTCGGTGATGAACGGCGACCCGCGGGCGAAGCTGTTCCAGGCGGCGGGCGCCACGGCCGGCGGCGCGCCGCCGAACGAGGCCGACGGAGGCGCGGAGTGAGCAGCTCGCGCCACCCCCGCTCGGTCCGCCGGGTGACCCGCACGACGACCTCGGTCGAGGTCTCCTCGGACCGCGGCGTGTTCATGATCTCGGTCGCCGCCGAGCTCGCCGAGATGCACCCGCAGACCCTGCGCATGTACGAGGCGCGTGGACTGATCGAGCCGCAGCGCTCGCCGAAGGGCACCCGCCTCTACTCCCAGGAGGACGTCGACCGGCTCCGCCGGATCCAGGAGATGACTGCCGAGCTGGGGATGAACCTGGCCGGCGTCGAGCGGGTGTTCGAGCTCGAGGAGGAGCTCCGCGCGATGTCCCGGAAGGTCGACTCCCTCCAGCGGCGCGCCCAGGAACTGAAGGGCGAGGTCGAGCGGCTCGAGGCGCTTCGCCGGGAGCTCCGGGCGGAGATCGTGCCCTACACCGGTGGGGGCGAGATCGTCCGCAGCGCGGACCTCGCGCGCCACCGCATCCCAGTTCAGCGCCCCGAGCGCTGAGCCGCATCCCGAGCCGCCCGCGGAGGACAAGCGGACGGGTCTGGGCGCCGGGTGTGAGAACATCGCTCCGGGGGCAGTGTGGTGATCTCCAGGGGGAATCTCTTTGCCGTTCGCTTGCCAACACCATGGCTGAATCGATGCTCGCCGCCCGTCGGCCGAGCCGGTGGGCGGTCGCGCTCGTCCTCACGCTGATCGCGTCGCTTGCGGTCGCGGCGGCCGGGAACGCCGCCACAGCCGCGCCGGCGGCGCAGCGCCTGCGCCTCGTGATCCCGCTCGTCGCCGACGACGCCGGGCTGCGCACCTTCGCCCAGTCCGTCTCGACGCCGGGCTCCCCGTTGTACGGCCAGTACGAGCCCGTGCCGCTGCTCGCCCAGCGCTTCGGCGCCACTTCCGCGGTCCGCGCCCGCGCCGTCCACTTTCTCCGCGCGGCCGGCGGGACCGGCGTGTCGGTCAACCCGACCGGGATGTTCGCCGAGGCGACGATGACCGTCCGCGACGCCGATCGCGTCTTCGGCGTCCGACTCGAGCGGTTCGCCGGCTCAGGCGGAGCGCCGGACTTCATCGCTCCGGCTGCCGCCGCGACGGCGAGCCGTGCCGCGCCGCCGTTGCCGGCGGGCTTGAGTGGTGTGGCCACCGGAGTGGTCGGCCTCGACACGCGCCGGCTGACTCCGTCCTACGCACTGCCGCGGGCGCGGCCCGGCGCCTATGCCCACGGCGATCGCCGCCAGGCGCGGGCGGCGGGGGGCTCGGCTCGGCGTACCTGCCGGTGAGCGGTACCCAGTCCGGCTGCGCCGAGGCCCGCGGCGCGGAGAGCGGCTTCACCCCGAACCAGTACGTCAATGCCTACGGGCTGACGCCGCTGCGGTTGCAGTCGCTGAGTGGCCAGGGGGAGCGGATCGCCCTGATCGAGGTCGACGGCTACCGGTACTCCGACATCAAGACGTTCGCCTCGTGCTTCGGCCTCGACATCCCTGCGATCAACACGTACACGGTCGGCGCCCACCATCCGCTCGGACCGGGCGAGGAGTCGACGCTCGACCTCGAGGTGGTCGATGCCGTCGCTCCCGATCTGAAGGCGATCGACGTGTACGAGAACGCGGGCGATGCCGCCGACGTCACGCGTTCGGTCGTGCTGCCGCTGCTGTCCGCCGGAGCCAAGCCCCAGGTCATCTCGGCCTCGCTCGGCCTGTGCGAGCCGTACATGGAGCTGGCCTTCAGCCGCGCGACGCTGACCTCGATCGAGCGCGACGTCGAGCTCGCCGCCGCCACCGGGATCACGCTGATCGTGGCCACCGGCGACGACGGGTCCTCCGGGTGCATCAACTCACGCGGGGCGATCGTCGACCGCCTCGCGGTCAACTACCCGGCGACGTCGCCGTTCGTCACCGCGGTCGGCGGGACCAACGTCTCGCTGACGCCGACGAACGTGATCTCCGGGCAGACGGTGTGGAACGACACCCCCGTCCAGCTCGCCGCGGCCGGCGGAGGCGTCAGCGAGCTGTTCGGCCGTCCGAGCTACCAGAAGCCGGTCGTGCACAACTCGCGCCGGGTGATCCCCGACGTGGCGCTGCTCGCCGACCTCGCTCCCGGCTACGAGGTCTACTGCACCCCCACCGGCAACCCCGACTGCACCGGTGGGCCGGCATGGCACACCGTCGGGGGACGAGCGCCGCGGCGCCGCTGCTCGCCGCCGGCACGGCGCTCGTCGACCAGGACCTCACCCGTCACGGCCACGTCCCGATCGGATTCCTCAACCCGCTGCTCTACGGCATCGGCGAATCGAAGGCGGCGGGGGCCGTCCTCAGCGACGTCGTCACCGGCAGCGACGACATGGGCAGCGCACTGGCGGGCGGGGCTCCGCTCGGCTGCTGCCGCGCGACGCCGGGCTTCGACACCGCCTCGGGCTGGGGCGGGGTGAACGTCAGCGGGCTCGACGCCGTCGCTCAGTCGAAGCTCCCGCGGATCGGCAACCTCAGCGTGGGGGTCCCACGGGGTCAGCATCCCGTCCGCGGGCACGGGATCCGCGTCCGGCTCGGGTGCAGCCAGCGCTGCTCGGTCTACGCCTTCGGCATCGTTTTGCTCGGCAACGGCGACGCGGTCACGATCCGCTCCGCCACGCGCAAGCTCCGCCGCCGCGGGACCGTCACACCGTTCGCCGGCTTGAGCCGATCGGACCTCAGGATGGTCCGCTCGGCGCTCGGCCGTCGCCGCAAGGTGTACGCCGAGCTCTACGCCGTCGGCCTCGACGGCCACGGTCACACGGCCGAGGTCACCTCGGGCGTCGTCGTTCGCGTCACGAGCTGACCGACCCGTTTTCGCTGCATCGGAGTTCGCCGAGATTCGGCGCGATCACCCCTTGCCGAACCGCCCGCGACGTGCCATAATCTTAGTCACGCAGACTAAGATTTTTCGGACGAGAAGCGAGAGCCCCACCTGATGCAACCCGACAGATTCACGATCAAGTCCCAGGAGGCGCTGGCAGCCGCGTCACGGCTCGCCGAGGAGCGCCGCAACCCGCAGACGACGCCCGAGCACCTGCTCGCGGTGCTGCTCGAGCAGTCCGATGGCGTCGTCGTCCCGGTGCTGCGCAAGCTCGGCGTCGAGCCGGGCACCGTGCGCCAGGCGACGAGCGCGGCGCTTGAGACGCTTCCCCAGCTGAGCGCCGGCAGCGGCGGCGAGCCGGCGGGCAACGCCTCGTCGGAACTCGTGCAGGTGCTCCGCGGTGCGGAGACCGAGATGCGCGCGCTGAGCGACGAGTACCTCTCCACCGAGCACCTGCTGCTCGCGATCGCCGCCGACCGCGGCGCGGCCGGCCAGGCGCTGCGTGAGGCCGGCGCCGACCGCGATGCGCTGCTCGCGGCGCTGTCCGAGGTCCGCGGGAGCCACCGCGTCACCGACCAGAATCCCGAGGAGAAGTTCCAGGCCCTGGAGCGCTACGCCCGTGACCTCACCGAGGCCGCGGCCCAGGGCAAGCTCGACCCGGTCATCGGCCGCGACGACGAGATCCGTCGCACGATCCAGGTGCTCAGCCGGCGCACGAAGAACAACCCGGTGCTGATCGGCGAGCCCGGCGTCGGCAAGACGGCGATCGTCGAGGGCCTTGCCCAGCGGATCGTCGACGGCGACGTCCCCGAGGGCCTGCGCGACCGGCGCCTGATGTCGCTCGACCTCAGTTCGATGGTCGCGGGCTCGAAGTACCGCGGCGAGTTCGAGGACCGGCTGAAGGCCGTCCTGAAGGAGATCGCCGAATCCGACGGGCAGGTGATCGTGTTCATCGACGAGCTGCACACGATCGTCGGCGCGGGCGCGGCCGAGGGCGCGATGGACGCCGGCAACATGCTGAAGCCGATGCTCGCCCGAGGCGAGCTGCGGTGTATCGGTGCGACGACGCTCGACGAGTACCGCAAGCACATCGAGAAGGATCCGGCGCTCGAGCGGCGCTTCCAGCCCGTGGTCGTCGACGAGCCGACACTCGAGGACACGATCGCGATTCTCCGCGGCCTCAAGGAGCGCTACCAGGTCCACCACAAGGTGCAGATCCTCGACTCCGCGCTGGTGGCCGCGGCGACGCTCAGCGATCGCTATATCGCCGACCGCTTCCTCCCCGACAAGGCGATCGACCTCGTCGATGAGGCCGCGTCGCGGATCCGCATGGAGATCGATTCCAAGCCGACCGAGATCGACGAGGTCGACCGGCACATCATGCAGCTCGAGATCGAGCTCGCCTCGCTCGGCGATGACGACGATCCCGGGACTGCGGCCCGTCGTGAGCAGCTCGAGCGCACGCTCGCCGAGGAGAAGGAGCGCTCGGCCGCGATGCACGCCGAGTGGCAGCGCGAGAAGGCCGCGACGGACGCCGTCGCCGACCTCCAGACCGAGCTCGAGACGGCCCGGACCGAACTCGAGCGCGCGCAGCGCGAGGGCGACCTCGGTCGCGCGGCCGAGCTCCAGTACGGGACGATCCCCGAGCTCCAGAAGCGCCTGACCACGGCCGAGAGCCAGTCGGCCGAGAGCGACCCGACCGAGCCGCAGTTCCTCAAGGACCGCGTCGACTCCGAGGACGTCGCCGAGGTCGTGGCCAAGTGGACCGGGATCCCGGTCTCCCGGCTGATGGAGGGCGAGATCGAGAAGCTCGTGCACATGGAGGAGCGGCTCCATGGCCGCGTCGTCGGGCAGGACGAGGCCGTCGAGGCCGTGTCCGCTGCGCTGCGGCGCTCGCGGGCCGGCCTCCAGGATCCGGACCGGCCGATCGGAACGTTCCTGTTCCTCGGCCCGACCGGCGTCGGCAAGACCGAACTCGCCCGCGCGCTCGCGGAGTTCATGTTCGACAGCCAGGAGGCGATGATCCGCATCGACATGTCGGAGTACATGGAGAAGCACTCCGTGTCCCGGCTCGTCGGCGCGCCTCCGGGCTACGTCGGCTACGACGAGGGCGGGCAGCTGACCGAGGCCGTGCGACGGCGGCCGTACTCGGTCGTCCTGCTCGACGAGCTCGAGAAGGCCCACCAGGACGTGTTCAACACGCTGCTCCAGGTGATGGACGATGGCCGGCTGACCGACGGCCAGGGAAGGACGGTGTCGTTCAAGAACACCGTCCTGATCATGACCTCCAACATCCCGGGCGGACGGGCCGGGGTGGAGGCGAGCTTCCGCCCGGAGTTCATCAACCGCCTCGACGACATCGTCGAGTTCCACGCCCTCACCCGCGAGGAGCTGGGCGAGATCGTCGACCTCCAGGTGGCGAAGATCGTCGCCCGGGTGGGCGAGCGCGGGATCGAGGTTGAGCTCACCGACGAGGCCCGGACGCTGCTCGGCAATCTGGGCTACGACCCGACGTACGGCGCGCGCCCGCTCAAGCGGGTGATCCAGAAGCGGCTCGTCGACCCGCTCGCGCTCGGGATCCTCGAGGGCAGGTTCGTCGCCGGCGACCGCGTCACCGCCGAGGCTATCGACGGGGAGATCGTCCTCAACCGAGCGCCGGTGGCCGAGGTGGCCATCTGAATCGAGTGAGCTTGGTCCTTCTCGACGGGGGATCGACCATCTAGGGTCACGCGGGTGAGCGGCGTGGCGAGGCTGATCGCGGCCCGGGTGCGGAGACGCCCCGGGCCGTGGCTGTTGCCGGCGCTCGGGATCGCGCTGACGATCGCCTTCGCCGGCGCGGTTCTCACCGAGGCGACGGTCGCGGGCGATCAGACCGCCCGTCGCGCGCTCGGCGCCCTCGCGCCGGTCGACCGGGCGGTCCGGATCGGCTACTCGGGCGACGTCACCCCGGCCGTCACTGCGCGGGCCACGGCGACGCTGCGGGGCCTCGGCCTTCCGAGCGCGACCGACGTCGTGCTGCTCAACCCCGTCCGGCTGAACGGGCTGCTCGTCCGCCCCGCCGCGATCGAGCCGCTCTCGCGGTGGAGCGCCCCGGCGGTCGTCGGTCCGTGCCGGCCGGCCGCCTGCCCGATGCTTCTCGCCGGCGGTCGGCTCCCGCGCTCGACCCTGGCGGCGGCGGGGATCCACATCGCGGTTGCGGGTACGACCCGGCTCCGCTCTTCCGCGCCGCTCGGTTACGTCCCGAGCCCCGCGGGCGGTGACCCACCGCTGCTCCTCACCGGAGACGCGGACGGCCTCGACGGCCTGCCCGGGCTGAGCGGCGTCTACCGCTCACGGGGCTGGGTCGCGCTGGTGGACCCCGGCCGGCTCCACGACTGGGATCTGCCGACGCTCGAGCGGCGCCTCGAGATCGCGCAGGCGAACCTGACCGCCGGCTCGCCGCTGTTCAGCTTCGACGGCCCGGGGGCGGCGCTCGCCACCGCGCACGCGTCCGCAGCGGTCGCCCCACGGCGCCTGTTCCTCGCCGGAGGAGGCGCGATCGCGGCCCTGCTGCTGTTCCTCGTCCTCGCGGCCGGCGGACTGCGCCGCGACCAGGGCCGGGAGCGTGCCCGCCTGACCGTGGCCGGCGCGCGGGCCACGCAGAGCCTCGCGTTCGTGGCCGGCGAGGCCGCTGGGCTGTGCGCGGCCGCGGCGGTGCTCGGCGCGGTGCTGGCGATCGCCGTCGGCGCGCTGCTCGCGAGCGGCGCCGGGCTGCCGGTCGGCGCCACCCTGACCCACAGCCTCGTCCGGCCGGCCGCCCTCGCCGGGCTGGCCGCGGGGTGGCTGCTCGCCTCGGCACTGCTCACCGTGCTGCTCGCGGCGCCCGCCGGCCGCGCCGCCGACGCCGCGGCGCTCGCCGCCGTCGCCGTGCTCGCCGTGGCGCTCGCGCAGAGCGGCGACCAGCGGGGGTCGGTCACGCTCGCGCTGATCCCGTGCTGCTGCCTCGCCGTCGGCGTCCTCGTCTTCCGCGGTGGGGCTCGGCTGCTCCGGGCCGGCGAGCGGGCCCTGCGGGGTGGACCGGTGCTCGTCCGTCTGGCCCTCGCCGGGCTCTCCCGCGCGCCGGAGACCCCGGCCCTCACCGCGGCCTTCATCGCGGTCAGCACCGGTCTCGGCGGCTTCGCGCTCGTCTACCGCGCGACGCTCCAGCGGGGCAGCGCCGACCAGGCCGCTCAGGAGATCCCGCTTGATGCGACGGTCGTCGCCGGTGCCGACTTCCGCCCGCCGCTCGAGGCCGCGTCGCTCACCGCCTGGCGGACGTTCGCCGGCGGTCCGGTGCTCCCGATCCGGCGGACCCAGGCGACGCTGGCCGGCGGTGGCGCGACGGTCACCGTCCCCGCGCTCGGGGTGCCGGCATCCGGCCTGCCGCTGATCCACGGCTGGCGCTCGGGCGAGCTCCCGGCCCCGGCCACCGTGCTCGCCGCCCGGCTCGCCGGACGCGGCCCGGTCCGCACTCCGGGCCCGACGTTGCCGAGCGGCGCCCGTGCCATCTCGGTGACGGTGCGCTCGCGGCCCGCGCTTGCGGTCACCGCCACCGCCGAGCTCCGCGGTCCGTCGGGCGAGGTCCGCGCTGTCCCGCTCGCCGCCGGGCACGGGGCGGTCCAGAGCGGGCCGGTTCCACCCGGCCGCTGGGAGCTCGAGGGACTTGAGTTCGGCGAGCCCTCCGGGCTGCTGGCCACGAACGGCCATCAGAACGCCGAGAACCCCGCCGCCGCCACCCAGGGGACGGTCGACGTCGCCGTCGGACCGGTGACCGTGCTCGGCCCGGGCGGGCGCCCGCTCGCCGTCACGTCGCTCGGCCGCTGGCGGGGGGCCGGTGCGCTCAGCTCCAGCCCGGGGCGGCCTGAGGTTCGCCGAGAGCGGTGAGCCGGGCGTGCTGCGGCCCGCGCAGCCGAGCGACACGACGCCGCTTCCGGTCCTCGTCGACCGAGCCACGGCGGCCGCTGCCGGCCGCGGGCGGACCCTCGCGCTCACCGTCGATGGGCTGCCCGTGGCAGCGCGCGTCGCCGGCGTCCTGCCTCGCTTCCCGACCGTCCCGGCTGCCGCGGGTGGCTTCGTCGTCGCCGACGAGACCCGGCTCGCCGGCGCACTCGAGGCCGCAGCTCCCCGGCCAGGGTCGGCCCGACGAGCTGTGGGTCGACACCCCCGATCCGACCCGCTTCCGGGCCGCGCTCAGAACGCCGTCGCTCGCCGAGCTCGCCGTGGCGTTCCGCGGCGACCGCGAGGCGGCGCTGCGCCACACGCCGATCGCCCGCGGCGTGCTCGGGACGCTGCTCGGTGCGGCCGGCCTCGCCGCTGCGCTGACGATCGTCGGGCTGCTCGTGGCACTCGCGGGCGCGCTCAGTGACCGGCGGTACGAGGCCGACCTCCGCGCCCAGGGCCTCGGGCCCCGCGGCCTGCACACCGAGCTCCGTCTCCGGCTGACCGTGCTCGCGGTGCTCGGTGTCGCCGCCGGGGTGGTCACGACCGCGCTGCTCACCCGGCTCGCGGTCGCCGCCGTCCGCGCGGCAGGGGCGGTCGCCGATCCGCAGCCGCCGCTCGTCACCGTGGCGCCGCTCGGGCTGATCGCGCTCGGGGCGGTCGCCGCGGTGATCGTGCTCAGCGCCGCAGGGTGGGTGGCGACGGCACGCCGGAGGCCGGCGAGATGAGCGTGCCGCTGCTCAGCGTGCACGAGGTGTTCTGCGTCCACCGCACGCCGGAGGGGGACGTCGCCGCGCTCCAGGGCGCGACCCTGGACGTCGATCCGGGGCAGCTCGTCTGCGTGCTCGGCCCGAGCGGTGCCGGCAAGAGCACGCTGCTCCGCGTGATCGCCGGCCTCCAGACACCGGCCGCCGGGAACCGTGCTGCTCGCCGGCCGGGACATCGGGCGGCTCCCCGAACGCGAGCGGGCGAGCCTCCGGCGTGAGCAGATCGGGTTCGTGACCCAGAGCCCCGCCGCGGTTCTCGTCCCCGAGCTGACGGCGGCCGAGATCGTCGCGCTGCCGCTCGCCCTCCGCGGCGTCGGGGGCCCCGAGCGACGTCGGCGGGCCGACGAGCTGCTCGCCGCCACCGGGCTGACCGACCGGGCCGGCGCGCTCCCCGAGGAGCTCTCCGGCGGTGAGCGGCAGCGCCTCGCGCTGTGCGCGGCGCTCGCCCACCGGCCTGCGCTGCTGCTCGCCGATGAGCCGACGGCCGAGCTCGATGCGGCGGCCGCCGAGTCCGTCCGGGCCGCGATCGCCGCCGTCGTCGCCGACACGGGTACGGCGGCGGTGGTCGTCTCGCACGATCCCGCCACCGTCGCGGATCGCCTCGCGGACCGTGCTGATCAGCGACGGCCGGATCGCCGGCGATGGCCCTGAGGGCGCCCGCCGCCTCGTCGTCGGCCGCGGTGGCTGGGTCCGGCTCCCGGAATCGCTGATCGCCGAGGCCGGGATCGGCGGCCACGTGAGCGCCCGGGCTGACGGCGACGAGATCGTGCTGCGAGCGGCTACCGATGCGGACCGCCAAGCGGCTACCGATGCGGACCACCGGCCGGACGCGCCCGCGCCCGACACCGACAGCGCCGCGCCCGCGGAGGTCGACGGACCGCGATCCCGTCGCCCTGCGGCCGCGGTCGGGGTCCGCGAGGTCACCGTCCGCTTCGGCGCGACCCCGGTCCTCTCCGGCACGAGCTTCACCTTTCCACCCGGCCGCCTCACCGCCGTCACCGGCCCGTCGGGCTCGGGCAAGACGACGCTGCTCGAACTGCTCGTCGGGCTCGCCCGGGCCGACGCCGGCGAAGTGGTCGTCGACGGCCAGGCTCTGGGCGGTCTGTCCGACGAGGACCGGGCGGCCCTGCTCCGCGCCCGGATCGGCTACCTCCCGCAGGACCCCGAGCCGCTCGGGTTCCTCAGCGCGGCCGAGAACATCGAGCTCGGGCTCGCCCTCCGGGGCTGGGAGCGCGGACCGGCCGCCGAGCGCGCCCGGGATGCGATCGCCGCCGTCGGGCTCGCGGAGCGCGGTCGCCAGCGGGTCGGCCGGATGTCCGCCGGCGAGGCCCAGCGAGTCGCGCTCGCGAGGGCGCTGGCCGGCGCCGACGGCCTGCTCGTGGTCGACGAGCCGACGTCCCGGCTCGACCGCGAGCACGCCGCGATGGTCGCCGACATGCTCGACGGCGCCGCCGCCCGCGAGGGGCAGACCGTCATCTGCGCGACCCACGATCCCGAGCTGATCGAGCGCGCCGCCGAGGTGCTGAGCCTCGGGGGGCCCGTCGCGTCAGGCGACGCGGACCGAGATCCGCGCCCGTGAACCCCGGGCGTGGTTCGAATACGCGCGCGCGGCGTCGATCACGAGCGTCCACCGGCCGGCCGACGGCGTGAACGGGAACACCCGCAGCGGCTTGGTGCGCAGATATCCGCACTGGCCGCCGCTGCGGCCCAGTGACACGGTCGTGCGCACGCGCCCGCTCGGGGCGACGTAGTGGAGGTACAGCGGGGGACGGGAGCCGTCGACGCCGAAGCCCCAGGCCTCGAACGGAGCCTTCAGCGAGTTCGCCCGGCCGCTCAGGGCGAGCAGTCGCGCGCCGGCCGGCCGGGTGAGGGTGAACGTCGTCGTCGCGGTGGAGGTGCCGTCGGTGACCTCGAGGTGCTCGACGTGCTCGGCGACCCCGGCGGGCAGGCCGCCCGGTCCGGGAGCGACCGCGAAGCCTCCGAGGGCATTGGTCGTCGCCTGGCCGAAGTCGACGCCGTCGATCGTCAGGTCGAACCGCCGCCTCGGCGCGAAGCCGGCGCCGGTGACCTGGACGGCCTGGCCGCCGAGGTAACAGCCGTGGGCGACGTGGATTGAAGGGGCGGTGGCAGCGCTCGCGGGAACGCCGGCCGCGGCGAGCGCTCCGGCGCCCAGCGCCAGGCCGATCCCCAGAGTTCTCCCGAGCACTCGCTCACCCCTCATGCCGCGGCATGGTACAAGTGCGCCACGAGCCCCGACCCACCAGCCTCACCCACAGGAGATCGGCGAATGCCCACCTACATCATGTTGACCACGCTCACTCCCGACGGCGTGCAGACGATCAAGAACAACCCGGCGCGCATCCGCGAGGTCAACAACGAGATCGAGCAGCTCGGCGCGACGGTCAAGGCCCAGTGGGCGACGCTCGGCCAGTACGACTTCGTCAACGTCGTCGAGGCGCCGGACGAGAAGACGATCTCCCGGGTCTCACTCGAGCTCGGCTCGCGCGGCACCGGCCGCTACGAGACGCTCACCGCGATCCCGATCGACGACTTCATCTCCGCGATCTGATCTCGGCGCCCGCCACGCGCACCCCGTGAGCACCGCTGATCCCGCGCGCCCGCGCGTGCTCGTCGTCGGGGGCGGCGCCCGTGAGCACGCGCTCGTCAAGGCCCTCGCCCGATCCCCGCAACGGCCCGAGCTGCTCTGCCTGCCCGGGAACGCCGGGATCGCCGCCGACGCCCGCCTGATCGCCGGCAACCCGTTGGATGTCGACGCGGTCGTCGCCACGGCCCGCGACGAGGACGCTGGCGCTCGTCGTCGTCGGTCCCGAGGCGCCGCTCGTCGAGGGCCTCGCCGATGCCCTCGCCGAGGCGGGCATCGCCTGCTTCGGCCCGTCCCGGGCGGCGGCCGAGCTCGAGGGCTCGAAGGCGTTCTGCAAGGAGGTGATGGTCGCCGCCGGCGTCCCCACGGCGGACTACGAGGTCGTCACCGACGTCGAATCCGGGATGGCCGCGATCGCCCGGTACCCCGTGGTCATCAAGGCCGACGGTCTCGCCGCCGGCAAGGGCGTGATCATCGCCGCCGACGAGGCCGAGGCCCGAACGGCGCTCACTGCGCTGCTCGTCGAGCACCGCTTCGACACCGAGCAGGTGCTCGTCGAGGAGCATCTCGACGGGGAGGAGCTGTCGCTGCTCGCGGTGTGCGACGGGACCCGGGCGGTGCCGCTCGCCTCGGCCCGCGACTACAAGCGGATCTTCGACGGCGACGAGGGCCTGAACACCGGCGGGATGGGCTCGTTCTCGCCCGTCGCGGCGATCGACGAAGCCCGGGCCGCCGAGTTCTGCCGGCTCGTCCATCAGCCCGTCCTCGACGAGCTCGCCCGCCGCGGGGTCCAGTTCCACGGCGTGCTCTACGCCGGCCTGATGATGACCGCCGGCGGACCGAAGGTGCTCGAGTTCAATGTCCGCTTCGGCGACCCGGAGACCCAGGCGATCCTCCCGCGCCTGACCTCCGACCTGCTGGCGGTGCTCGCGGCAGCTGCCCCCGGCGGTGGCGGGCTCGCCGACGCTCGCGCTCGAGTGGGATCCGCGCCCGGCGGTGACCGTCGTGCTCGCCAGCCGCGGCTACCCGGAGAGCTCCTCGTCGGGGGATCGGATCGACGGACTCCACGACCTGCCCAACGGCGCGATCGTCACCCACGCCGGCACCGCCGAGGGCCCCGGGGGGAGCGTCGTCACCGCCGGGGGGCGCGTGCTGAGCGTCACCGCGCTCGGGGACCGGATCGCTGACGCCCGCCGCGCCGCCTATGCTGCCGCGGACGTGATCACGTTCGAAGGCCGACAGCTGCGTCGCGACATCGCCTCCGGGGTGCCGGAGTGAGCGAGTCCGCACCCCTCCCGTCCGAGCCGGTGACCGAGGTCGAGGCCGAGGAGCTCGAGGGCATCGAGGTCGACACGCCTCGCGTCGGCATCGTGATGGGCTCCAAGAGCGACATGGCCGCGATGGAGCGCGCCGAGCAGGAGCTCACCGAGCGCGGCATCCGCTCCGAGACGCGGGTGATGTCCGCTCACCGTGACCCCGACACCGTCGCCGACTACGCCAAGAACGCGAAGATGCGCGGGATCCGGGTGATCATCGCCGGCGCCGGCCTGGCGGCCGCGCTCCCCGGAGTCGTCGCCGCCCATACCGAGCTGCCGGTGATCGGCGTGCCGCTCACGAGCCGGACCTCGGTCGCCGGGGGCCTCGACGCGTTGCTGTCGATCTCCCAGATGCCGCCCGGCGTGCCCGTCGCCTGCGTCGGGGTCGACAACGCGCGCAACGCCGCGGTCCTGGCGGCCCGCATCCTCGCTGCGTAGCGCACCCCTGCGCGGACCCGCGCAGGTACCCTCCCCGCCGGTGACCCGCAGGACCCTCCTCCGCATCGCCGTGAGCGCGATCCTCGCGCTGCTCAGCCTGCCCGCGGCGGCGATCGCCGGCACCTACTCCTGGGACATGCCGGCGAACTTCACCCTCAGCGGCGGCGGGTCGAATCCCGACCACGACGCGTACGGCGCGAAGCCGTGGAGCTACTCGCAGAGCCTGGGAGCACTCGTGCTGCCCCCGACTCACAGCTCGCTCACCCCGCTCCATGCGTTCAGCGCGAGCACCCGCGGCGGGCTCGCCGGATGGACCGGCACCGGATCCGCCCTCGTGGCCGGGAACCCGACCAGCCGGTCGCTGTCCGATGGCCTCGGCGACACCTTTCCGGCCAGGACCCTGGTGATGACCCCGCCGTCCAACGGCCTCGTCGCCGTTGGCTGGAAGTCCCCCCTGTCGCACGTCGCGACGATCTCCATCAGCGGCTCGGTCGGCGGCGCCGATCGGACCCCGTGCTTCATCTGGAGCCTTGACCGCAACGGTTCGACGCTCGCCGGCAAGAGTGGGTCGGGAGCCGGCTCGTTCTCCGCCTCCACCTCGGTCCAACCCGGGGACCGCATCGCCCTCACCGTCACGCGGGCCGTCGACAGTCTGGTGAGCAACCCCGAGTGCGGGACTGCCGTGGTTACCCTCCGCATCGCCGACACCGCGGCCGGTCGACCGTCCGTGAGTCTCACCAGTCCGGTTGGTGGCGCGATCATCGGCGCCGGCCGCCCCACGTTCAGCGGCGGCGCCTCCACCGAGTTCGGGGCCTCGCCGGCGGTCACCGTTCGCGTGTTCTCGGGAGCGAGTGCGAGCGGCACGCCGGTCCAGACCCTCGGTACGACCCGGTCGGGCGCCGGCTTCAGCGTCGCCTCGAGCGCCCCGCTGCGCGACGGCACCTACACCGCGCAGGCCGAGCAGGACGATCTCTCCTCCCCGGCGGACCGCGGTTTCAGCTCCGCGGTGACGTTCGCCGTCCGCAACGGTGTGCCGGCAGGGAGGGCGATCGGCGCGACCGTGACGCTGTCGCGACGAAGCGGCGCCGTGGTGGTCCCGGTCAGCTGTGTCGCGTCCGCCGGTGCCCCGTGCACCGGCGAGGTGCTCGTGCTCACGGTCAAGTCGATGCGGACCCTCGCCGGTGGCCCCTACGGTCCCGTCCGGGTGCTGTTCGCTCACGTCACGATCCCGGCCGGCCACACCATCAAGGTCAGACGCACTCTCCCCGGTTACGTGGTCCGCGCGCTGCGCCACCCACGCTCGGTGAGCGTTCACGTTCGCGTCGAACTCTCGCGGACCGGACGCGCGTCGGCGACCCGCACCCTCATCGTCGGCCGATGATCGCTCACGTGGAGTGTGGCGACTCGTGATCCCGCGGTACACCCGGCCCGAGCTCGGCGAGATCTGGTCCGACCATGCCCGGTTCGAGGCGATGCGCCGGGTCGAGGTCGCGGCCTGCGAGGCGATGGACGGCCCGACCCCGGAGGACCTCGCGGCGATCCGCGCCGCTCGCTTCACGGTCGAGGCGATTGCCAAGCGCGAGCGGGTCACCGACCACGATGTCGCCGCGTTCGTCGACGTGCTCGCGGCCGATGCCGGGCCATCCGGCCGCTGGATCCACCACGGGCTCACCTCCAGCGACGTCCTCGACACCGGCCTCGCGCTCCAGCTCAAGGCCGTCGGCGAGATCATCCTGCCCGACTCGCGGCGGCTCGTGGAGGTGTTCGCCGCGCGAGCCCGTGAGCACGTCGACACGCTGTGCGCCGGGCGCACGCACGGGATCCACGCCGAGCCGACGACGTTCGGGATCAAGCTCGCCGGGTTCGCCTTCGAGGCCGCTCGCAATGCCGATCGGCTCGAGCGGGCGTTCGCCCAGGTCGCGGTCGGCGCCCTTTCGGGCGCGGTCGGCACCTACGCCGCCACCTCGCCGGCGTTCGAGGCCCGGGTGCTGGCGGAGGTCGGGCTCGCCGCCGAGCCGGTCTCGACCCAGGTCGTCCCCCGCGACCGGCATGCCGAGCTGCTCCAGGCGATCGCGCTGGCCGGCGCCGGGCTGGAGCGGTTCGCCACCGAGCTCCGCCACCTGGCGCGCACCGAGGTGGCCGAGGCCCGCGAGCCGTTCGGGGCCGGACAGAAGGGCTCGAGCGCGATGCCCCACAAGCGCAACCCGATCAAGTCCGAGCAGGTGAGCGGCCTCGCCCGTGTGCTCCGCGGCAACGCCTCGGCCGCGGTCGAGAACGTCGCCCTGTGGCACGAGCGTGACATCTCCCACTCCTCCGTCGAGCGGGTCATCCTCCCTGACTCCACGACCCTGCTCGACCACATGCAGCGCCGGGTGATCGGGCTCGTCGAGGGGCTCGTCGTCGACCCCGCGCGTATGCGCGAGAACCTGGAGATCACCTACGGGGCCCTGTTCTCCCAACGCGTGCTGCTCGCGCTCGTCGCTCGCGGATCGAGCCGGGACGACGCGTACCGGATCGTCCAGCGGCTCGCCCAGCAGGCGCTCGACACCCGCGTCCCCCTGCGCGAACTGCTCGCCGCCGACCCCGGGGGCGAGGGTCTGGACCTCGACGCGATCTTCGACTACGCGCCCTACGTTCGCTACGCCGGCGAGATCGTCGGGAGGCTCGACACGATCGCCTGACATCGCCTGACCCCGTCGTTGGACAGGACGGACGTCCACGATTATGCTCGGCGGGGCTCGTACATCCGTCGAGTTTGCGACGTAGGGGGTAAGGGTGAGCATCAGCGGAGGTATTCGGAACGCCCCGCGCCTCCGGGGCGTCTCGGCATTCCTCGCGGTCGTTGTCGTTGTGGTGCTCGGGCTGACCACGAACGCGTCCGCGGCCGGGCTGACGTGGTCCGGGCCTCTGACGGTCGACCGCAGCGGCGCGACGCCGCTCGATGCGGTCGCGTGTCCGGCGAGCACGCAGTGCACGGCCGTCGATCCGAGCGGCCAGGAGGTCACATTCGACCCCACCGGACCCGGCCATCCGACGGCGGCGACGATCGACCTCGTCGGCGCGGGACTGCGGTCGGTCTCATGTCCGACCGCGGCCCAGTGCACCGCCGTGGATGGGGAGGGTCACGAGGTGACGTTCGACCCACGGACGGGATCCGTCAACGCCGCCGGTGTCCGAACCGTCTTCACCGTCTCCGGTCCGTTCGTCCCACCCGAGCTGGACTCCGTCTCGTGCCCGACGGCGGGCCAGTGCACCGCGACCGACGGCAACGGCCACGAGGTCACGTTCGACCCGGCGACCGGCGCGGTCAACGGCGCCGGGATCCAGTCCGACCCCACCTTCGGGGTGGTGAGCTGCACGACGACCACGCAGTGCACGAGCGTCGCCGGCGGGAACGAGCTGACGTTCGATCCGACGACCGGGTCGCCGAACGCGGCCGGGACACGCACGGTCGACAGTGGCGGCTTCCTGGTGAGCGTGAGCTGCCTGCCCGGCGGTGCGTGCACGGCGGCCGACAACGGTGGTCATGAGGTGACGTTCGCTCCGGGAACCGGGGCGGTCAACTCCGCCGGGGTCAAGCTCGTCGATAGCGCCGCCCACGCTCCGGTGAGCGTCGCGTGCTCATCAAGCACCCGCTGCACCCTGCTCGATCGGCCGGGCGCGGAGGTCACCTTCGATCCGAACACCGGCACCGTGAATGGGGCCGGTCGTGTGGCCGTGGGCGGCGGCGCCATTGACGCCCCCGTCAACCCCCAGCAGGGCCCGCTGGTCGCCTGTCCGGTGGCCGGTCAGTGCACCGCCGTCGACATCAACGGCGCGGAGGTGACGTTCGACCCGGCGACGGGAGCGCTCAACGGTGCCGGTTTGACGAAGGTCGACGGAGGTGCAGCGCTTCGCGGGGTCGCGTGCCCCTCCGGCACCCAGTGCACCGGCGTCGACGCCCTCGGCAACGAGGTCACCTTCGACCCGATCGCCCGGTCGGTGCACGCGCCGGTCCGGGTCGACCTCCCGGCGACGTGCGGCCCCACCCCCGGGTGTGTGCCGCTCAACGGCATCGCCTGCCCTTCGGTGACCCAGTGCACCGCCGTCGACGAATCTGGGAGCGAGGTGACGTTCGATCCGCAGACCGGAACGCCCAACGCGGTCGGAACGATGGTGGTCAGCACCCGCCGTCTGCGTGCCGTGTCGTGTCCCTCGACCACTCAGTGCACCGCGGTCTCCGATCCGTTCGGCGGCTCGCCGTCTCCCGCCCCCGAATACACCTTCAACCCGGTGAGCGGCGCCGCGATCACCAGCGGCCCGGCGACCGACCAGATCGCTGCCTCTGACGTGGCCTGTCCGTCGAGCTCTCAGTGCACGTTGACGGGCACGCCGATCGCCGGCGGGGTGGAGGTCACCCTGAATCCGACGACCAGCACCCCGAACGCCGCCGGCACGCAGTCTGTCGGTGGCGACGCCCTCGCCTGCCCGACGCTGGCTCAGTGCACCGCGGTGACCGGGCAGCGCGCCACGACCTTCAATCCCGGCTCCGGGGCGGCGACGGCGGGTCCCACGCCGATCGAGTCTGGGACGGCCGACCTCCTCGACGACGTCGCATGTCCGTCGAGTTCGCTGTGCATCGCCGTCGACCGGCCAACCGTTAACGCGACCGGGACCGCGGCGCAGAGCGCCGCGCTGTCCTTCGATCCCAGCACGGCCGCCGGCACGACCCGCCAGCCGATCGCTGGTGCGGCTGCGCTCAACGCGGTGAGCTGTTCTTCGACCACGCTGTGCGTGACCGTCGATGCGGTCGGCAACGCGTTCGTCGGCACGGCGCCGGCTGCGTCGGTGACGGCGAGGACGTTGGGTGTGATCCATGTCGGCCGTGAAACCGCCCGGGTGTTCGGGCTGATCGAGACCCGCGGCCGGGCGGTGCGCTGGCATTTCAAGGTCGGGGCGGTGCTCGGCCACGGTCATTTCCGGACTGCTGAGCGGACGACGGCGACCGGCCGCGGGGCGGTGCTGGTGTCGGTCCGGGTGACGGGGTTGCGGCCGGGGACGATGTATCACTACCGGCTGTTCGCGGCTGCGGTGGGTGCTCCGCGGGAGGTCGCGAGGGGTGGGTTGAGGTTCTTCACGACGGCTCGGGAGCCGGTGCGGCGGCATCCCCGCCGCCACCGCTGAGCCTGGTCGTTGGCGCGCTGAGCAGGGGGTTTGTGCGAGCGGTTCGACGGCCCCGGAACCGGGTCCTGAGCCGTCGCCGCGGCTCGCTAGCATCGCCCCCGTGACCGCCCTAAAGGACATGTCGTTGATCGCGTCCGGCAAGGTCAGGGAGATCTACGAGGCCTCCGACGACACGCTGCTGCTCGTCGCCTCCGACCGGATCTCGACCTATGACGTCGTCCACCCCAACCCGATCCCAGGCAAGGGGAGCGTGCTCACCGGCCTGTCGGTCTTCTGGTTCGAGCACACCGCCGGGATCGTTCCCGGCCACATGCTGTCGGTCACCGATGGCGTGCCGGAGGAGGTCCGCGGCCGCGGGATGCTCGTCAAGCGGCTGAAGATGCTCCCGGTCGAGTGCGTCGTCCGCGGCTACATCACCGGCTCGGGCTGGAAGGACTACCAGGCGACCGGCGCGGTCAGCGGGATCACGCTGCCCGAGGGCCTCCAGGAATCCGAGCAGCTTCCCGAGCCGCTGTTCACCCCCTCGACGAAGGCCGAGGTCGGCCACGACGAGGCGATCGACTTCGAGGGCGCGGCCGAGCTCGTCGGTGACCGCGCACTCGCCGAGCAGCTGCGCGACGTGTCGCTCGCCGTCTACAAGGCGGCCGCCGAGCACGCGCGGGCGAACGGGATCATCCTCGCCGATACGAAGTTCGAGTTCGGCCTCGACGGCGATGGCCGGCTGACCCTCGGCGACGAGGTCTGCACCCCGGACTCCTCGCGCTTCTGGCCCGTCGACGGCTACGCGCCCGGCCGCGGCCAGCCGAGCTTCGACAAGCAGTTCGTCCGTGACTGGGCCTCCTCCACCGGCTGGGACCGCAACCCGCCCGCCCCGGAGATCCCCGCCGACGTCGTCGCCAAGACCCAGGAGAAGTACGCCGATGCCTACCGGCTGATCACCGGCGAGCCGCTCGAGGCCTACCTCTCGCGCGCGGGAGCGTCCTAGCGACGTGCGCGCCCGGGTCCTCGTGCGGCCCAAGCAGGGCATCCTCGACCCGCAGGGTCAGGCGGTCGAGCGAGCACTGCCCGCGCTCGGCTTCGCCGGCGTGGCCAACGTCCACGTCGGGCGGATGATCGAGCTCGACGTCGACGATCCGGCCCGGCTGCCCGAGATGTGCGAGCGGCTGCTCTCGAATCCGCTCGTGGAGGACTACGAGATCCTTCAGGACGTCCCATCGCACGGGACCCCGCAGGGATGAAGTTCGGCATCGTCCGCTTCCCCGGCTCCTGCGACGACATCGACGCCCAGCACGCCGCCGCCCGCGTCGGCGACACGACGCTGCTCTGGCACGCCGACAGTGACCTCCAGGGGGTCGACGCGGTCGTCGTCCCCGGCGGTTTCTCCTACGGGGACTACCTCCGAGCCGGGGCGATCGCGCGGTTCGCGCCAATCATGGACGCCGTCGCCCGGTTCGCCGCGGACGGCGGCCTCGTGCTCGGGATCTGCAACGGCTTCCAGGTGCTCTGCGAGGCCGGCCTGCTGCCCGGCGCGCTGCTGCGGAACACCTCGCTGCGCTTCGTCTTCCGCCAGGTCGAGCTCGATCTCGTCAACCCCGACACGCCGTTCACGCGCGCGTGCGAGCCCGGCACCCGGCTGTCGATCCCGGTCAAGCACACCACCGGCCGCTACTACGCGCCCGCCGACCAGCTCGCTGCGCTGCACGAGAACGGTCAGGTCGTGCTCCGGTACGCGCCCGGGCAGAACCCCAACGGCTCGCTCGAGGACATCGCCGGGGTGTGCAACGAGGCCGGCAACGTGTTCGGCCTGATGCCTCACCCCGAGCACGCCGTCGACGCCCTCACCGGCTCCACCGACGGCCTGCGCCTGTTCGAGTCGCTCGCCGCCAGCGTCAGCGCACGGGTCGCCGTGTAGGCATGTCGGCCGCCTCGCAGTCTCGCCATCAGGCCCTCGGCCTCACCGACGCCGAGTACGAGCTGATCCTGGAGAAGCTCGGCCGCGAGCCGAACGAGGTCGAGCTGGCGATGCTCTCGCTGATGTGGTCCGAGCACTGCGGCTACAAGCACTCCAAGAAGCTGCTGCGCCGACTGCCCAAGGACGGCCCCCACGTGCTCCTCGGTCCGGGCGAGAACGCCGGCGTCGTGGATGTCGGTGGTGGGCTCGGACTCGCGTTCAAGGTCGAGTCCCACAACCACCCGAGCGCCGTCGAGCCGTTCCAGGGCGCGGCCACCGGGGTCGGCGGGATCATGCGGGACATCTTCGCCGTCGGGGCGCGGCCGATCGCCGTGCTCGACTCGCTGCGCTTCGGCGAGCCCGCGGAATCCGAGCGCTCCCGCTACCTGCTGGAGCACGCCGTCGCCGGGATCGGCCACTACGGCAACTCGATCGGCGTGGCCACGGTCGGCGGCGAGGTGTACTTCGAGCAGAGCTACGAGCAGAACTGTCTGATCAACGCGATGTGCCTCGGCCTCGCCCCGCACGAGCGCCTGATCCGCTCCGCGGCCGCCGGCCCCGGCAACGTGCTCGTGCTGCTCGGTGCGCTCACCGGCCGTGACGGGATCGGCGGCGCGTCCGTGCTGGCCAGCGCCGAGCTCGGCGAGGGAGAGGCCGACGCGGCCAAGCGTCCGTCGGTCCAGATCGGCGACCCGTTCACGGAGAAGAAGCTGCTCGAGTGCTGCCTCGAGCTGCTCGATCAGGAGCTGCTCGTCTCCCTCCAGGACCTCGGCGCCGCCGGCCTCACCTCCTCGGCCTCGGAGATGGCGAGCAAGGGTGGGGTCGGCCTCGACATCGACATCTCGAGCGTTCCGCTGCGCGAGGCGGGGATGGAGCCGTTCGAGATCATGGTCTCGGAGTCCCAGGAGAGGATGCTGTGCGTCGTCGCTCCCGAGCGCGTCGGCCGGCTGATGAGCGTGTGCGAGCACTGGGAGGTCCTGGCCACTCCGATCGGGACGGTCACCGAGGGCGATGCGCTGCGGATCCTCCAGCGTGGCGTCGTCGTCGGCGAGCTGCCGGTCGCGGTGATGGTCGACGACTGCCCGCTCTACGACCTGGAGCCCGAGCCGCCCGAGCAGGGCATCTACGACGCTCCGGCGGCCCAGCTCGACGGCACCGAATCCGCCCGGGAGACGCTGCTCGCGCTGCTCCGCTCGGCCAACATCGCCTCCCGGCGGCCGGTCTTCGAGCAGTACGACCCGGTCGTCGGCTCCCGTACCGTCCGCCGTCCCGAGGAGTCCGACGCCGCCGTCCTCGCACTGCCCGACGGGTCCGGTCTCGCCGTCGCGATCGACGGCAATGGGCGCCGCGTGGCCTGCGATCCGCGCGCCGGGGCCGCCGAGGCGGTGTACGAGTGCGTGGCCAACCTCGCCTGCGCCGGTGCCGAGCCGCTCGGGCTGACGAACTGCCTCAACTTCGGAAACCCCGAGAAGCCCCATGTGGCCTGGCAGCTCACCGAGGCGGTCCAGGGGATCGCCGAGGCCTGCGAGCAGCTGGAGGTGCCGGTCGTCGGCGGCAACGTCTCGCTGTACAACGAGGCCCCAGGCGGCCCGATCCTCCCCACCCCGGTGATCGGGGTCGTCGGGAAGCTGCCCGACGTCACCCGGGCCGCCCAACTCGGCTTCGGCCGCCCCGGGGACGCGATCGCGTTGATCGGCCCGTTCCAGCCCCGTCTCGCCGGATCCGAGCTGGCCAAGCTCCAAGGCCGCCCGCCGGCCGGCGCGCTCCCCCCGATCGATCCCGCCGCGGTCGGCGAGGCCCTCGCCTCGGTCCGCGAGGGCGTCCGGTCCGGTGCGTTCGCCAGCGCCCATGACATCGCCGAAGGTGGCATCGCCGTCGCGCTCGCCGAATGCTGCATCGCCGGCGGGATCGGGGCCGAGATCAGCCTGCCCGAGGGACTCGACGCGTTCGCCGAAGCGCCCGGTCAGGGCTTCATCGTCTCCGGATCGCCCGAGCAGCTCGAGGGGCTCACGGTGATCGGCGAGGTCGGCGGCGACACGCTCCAGCTCGCCGGGCTGCTCGCCGTGCCGGTGGCCGAGCTTCAGGCCGCCCATGGCCGCGGGCTGCAGGAGATCACCGACGCCGGGTGACGCCCCGTTGCGCCGGGGCGCCAATTTGCGGACAGGCCCTCCGGATCGCCCGACTGCGCTGCTAGCCTCGGCTGCGCTGAGGCCTATGCCGCCGCTCTCTGGGAACCATCGAGACGGGCCCCGCGACGAATGTGGAGTGTTCGGGATCTTCGCGCCCGAGCACGACGTCGCCAGGCTCGCCTACTTCGCGCTCTTCGCGCTCCAACACCGGGGCCAGGAGTCGGCGGGCATCGCCACGGCGCCGCGGGGCGGCAGCATCATGGCGATCCGTGACCAGGGCCTCGTCAGCCAGGTCTTCGACGAGCACACCCTGCGATCGCTGATGGGGGACATGGCGATCGGCCACGTCCGCTACTCCACGACCGGCTCCTCGGCCTGGGAGAACACCCAGCCGATCGTCCGCGACGATCGCCGGACGCTCGCGCTGGCCCACAACGGCAACCTGATCAACGCCGTCGAGCTCCACACCGAGCTGAGCGGCCGCGAGGTCCCGTTCCGCTCCACCTCGGACTCCGAGATCATCGCCGCGCTGCTCGCCACCCACCCCGCCGAGCGGATCGAGGACGCGGTCGTCGACGTGCTCCCGCGGCTCCAGGGGGCGTTCTCGACCGTCGTCATGACCGATGAGGCGGTCGTCGCGTTCCGCGACCCCCACGGCCTGCGCCCGCTCGTGCTCGGCGCGATCGAGGATGGCGACGGCGGCGCTCGGTACTGCGTGGCCAGCGAGTCCTGCGCGCTCGACCTGATCGGCGCCCGGCTCGTCCGGGAGGTCCGGCCGGGGGAGGTCGTGGCGCTGAACGAGCGCGGCGTCCAGACGCTGGCCGAGATGCCCGCCGACCGGCCGGCGTTCTGCGTGTTCGAGTACATCTACTTCGCCCGCCCCGACTCGCGCATGTCCGGGACCGTCCTCCAGGTCGCCCGCGCGCGCATGGGGGAGATCCTGTGGCGCGAGGCGCCGGTCGAGGCCGACCTCGTGATCCCCGTGCCGGACTCCGGCAACGCCGCCGCCCGCGGTGTTGCCCGGGCGGCCGGACTGCCCCAGGACGACGGTTTCATCAAGAACCGCTACGTCGCCCGGACGTTCATCCAGCCCGGTCAGGAGCTTCGCCGCCACGGCCTGCGGCTGAAGTTCAACCCGCTGCCGGAGGTCGTCGCCGGCAAGCGATTGGTCGTCGTCGACGACTCGATCGTCCGCGGCAACACGACCCGCCAGATCGTGCGCATGCTCCGGGAGGCAGGCGCGGCCGAGGTCCACCTGCGGATCTCCGCGCCGCCGATCAAGCACCCCTGCCACTACGGGATCGACATGTCGACCCGCGAGGAGATGATCGCCCACGGCCGCACGATCGACGAGATCGCGGCCGAGCTCGGGGCCGACTCGCTGCACTACCTCTCCCTGGAGGGGGTCTACGAGGCCGTCGGCACCTCCCGGGCGGTCCACTGCGATGCCTGCTTCAGCGGCGATTATCCGCTGAGCGGCAGCGAGGGGGCGAACGGGAAGTTCGCTCTGGAGTCCTCGCTCCCGCTCGTCAAGGCCTGACCGGCGTTCGGTGCGCCAGGACCGGTGCGGCGGCCTCGGGACGCCCGCAACCGCCGGTATCGTCGCCCGAGTGACCCCTGACGCCGCCCTCGCGGAGATCTTCGGCTTTCCCGGCTTCCGGGCCGGCCAGCGCGAGGCCGTCGAGGCCGCGCTCGCGAGCCGTGATGCGCTCGTCGTGATGCCCACCGGGGCCGGCAAATCGCTGTGCTACAGCCTCCCGGCACTGATGCGCGAGGACCTGACGGTCGTCGTCTCGCCGCTCGTCTCGCTGATGCAGGACCAGGCCCAGGCGCTCGAGCGGGTCGCCCCAGGCCGGGTCGGTCTCGTCAACGCTCAGCGCCAGGGGGCGGCGAATGTCGAGACGGTCGCCGCCGCGGTCCGCGGCGAGCTGCGGATCCTGTTCATCTCGCCGGAGCGGTTCGGCGTTCCGCGGTTCCGCGCGGCGATCGCCAAGGCCCGCGTCGGCCTGTTCGTCGTCGACGAGGCCCACTGCGTCTCGCAGTGGGGCCATGACTTCCGCCCGGACTACTTCGCGCTGGCCGACGCCGCCCGGATGCTCCGCGCCGACGCGACGATGGCCCTCACGGCGACCGCGACCCCCGAGGTTGCGGCCGACATCGCCCGACGGCTGGAGCTCCGCGACCCGGTCCAGGTCCGCACCGGCTTCGACCGCCCGAACCTCAGCTTCTCCGTCGTGCCCTGCGGCGGCGACGGCGATCAGGCCGCTCGGATCGCGGCGGCCCTCGCCGAGCCCGATGCGTTGCCGGCGATCGTCTACGCGGGCACGCGCGACGCGACCGAGACGCTCGCCGCTCGCCTCGGAGAGGCGCTCGGCCGTCCGGCGCTCCACTACCACGCCGGATTGCCACGCGAGACTCGGGCGGCGACCCAGGATCGGTTCATGTCCGGCGACGTCGACGTGATCGTGGCCACCAACGCCTTCGGGATGGGAATCGACAAGGCCGACGTGCGGACCGTGTGCCACGCCGTCGTGCCGCCATCACTCGAAGCGCTCTACCAGGAGTCCGGCCGAGCCGGCCGCGATGGCCGTCCGGCCCGCTGCCTGCTGTTCGCCAAGCCCAAGGACAAGGCCCTCCACGTGTTCTTCATCCAGCGTTCGCGGATCCCTGACGGCGCGTTCGCCCAGGTCGCCGAGCGGCTCCGGTGGGCCGGCATGGACGGCCACTACGACGTCGAGCTGCGCGAGCTCGGCGCCGCCGCCGGTCTGCGCGACCGCGAGGACGGCGCCCGGGCGATCATCGGTCACCTCGCCCGCGGCGGGATCCTCACCCCCGAGCCCTCGCCGCCCGACCGCGCTCGCGGGCAGCTCGCCCCGGCGTGGGGCGCCGGCGAACTCGGGCGCTGCGCGGGATCGGCCCAGGCGGCGGAGCGTGCCCGCTGGGCGCAGTACCGCGCGGTCTGGGAGTACGTCGAGAGCGACAGCTGCCGCCGCCGGCGGCTGCTGATCCACTTCGGCGATTCGGCGGCGAGCCCGCCGCTGCGCGGCTGCTGCGACGTCTGCGATCCGCTCCAGGCCGAGTGGGCGGAGGCGGGATTCGGCCGCTCGGCCCGTGCCTCCGCCGGTTCGCGGCGCCGTGAGCGCGCGGCCGGCAGCACCGACGGCGCGCCGGAGGAGCTGCGCCCGGCGATCCTCGCCGTCGTCCGCGAGGCCGAGCCGGCAGTCGGCCGCACCCGCGCGGTCGAGATCCTCCGCGGCGGTCGCTCGAAGGTCGTCGTCCAGTACGGGTACGACGCGCTGCCCGGGTACGGCGCCTTCGGCGGCCTGCGCTCCGAGGACGTGCTCGCCTGCGTCGACGAGCTGATCACCGACGGGGCCCTGCGCTCGACCGGCGGTCGCTTTCCGAAGCTCGCGCTCGCCGAGACGGCCGGTCAGTCCCCGCTTGCGGCATGAGCGGAGCTCTCGTCGGAGGGCCCGCGTGAGGGTCGGCGTCCTCGCCTCCGGGGCGGGCACGAACCTCCAGGCCTTGCTCGAGCGCGCGCACGGCCGCGACGGGGTCGAGATCGTCGCCGTTGCCTCCGACAAATCGGAGGCCCTCGCGCTCCAGCGCGCGGCCGCGGTTGGCGTCGCCACGCGGGTGTTCCCGCGCAGGGACTACGGCGACCGTGAGGCCCGGGACGCGGCGATCGCCACCTGGCTCACGGAGATGGGGGTCGAGCTCGTCGTCCTCGCCGGGTACATGCAGCTGCTCAGCGCGGCGTTCCTCGGCAGCTTCCCCGGCCGGGTCATCAACGTCCACCCGGCGCTGCTCCCGGCGTTCCCTGGGCTCGGGGCCGTCGAGCAGGCGATCGCCTACGGCGTCAAGGTGTTCGGAGTCACGGTCCACCTCGTCGACGACGGGGTCGACACCGGCCCGGTAATCCTCCAGCGGGCGTTCGAGATGCCCGACGCCGAGACCGCCGAGCAGGTCTTCGAGCACCTCCACCCGATCGAGCACGAGCTTCTCCCCGAGGCGGTGCGCTTGATCGCCCGCGGCGCGGTCCGCACCGACCCCGCGAACCCTCGGCGCATCATCGTCGATCGATAGAGTCGGGCGCGATGGAGAGCCAATCGGTGTCGGACGCCGTGACTGCCGCCGATCCCGGCGTGCAGGTCAGCCGGGCGCTGCTCTCGGTGTCGGACAAGACCGGGTTGATCGAGTTCGCCCGGGGCCTCGCCGATCTCGGCATCGAGCTCGTGTCGACCGGCGGCACGGCCCAGGAGCTCTCCGAGGCCGGAATCACCGTCCGCTCCATCACCGACCTGACCGGCTTCCCGGAGATCATGGACGGCCGGGTCAAGACGCTGCACCCGAAGCTCTACGGCGGGCTGCTCGCGGTCCGCGACGACCCCGAGCACATGCGAGCCGCGGAGGAGCAGGAGATCGAGTTCGTCGACCTCGTCTGCGTCAACCTCTACCCGTTCGAGCGCACGGCCGCTCGCCGCGGGGTGAGCGACGCCGAGGTGATCGAGAACATCGACATCGGCGGCCCGACGATGATCCGCGCGGCGGCGAAGAACCACCGCTACACCGCGGCCGTCGTGTCGCCGGAGAGCTACGACGCGGTGCTCGACGAGCTCCGTGAGTCCGACCGCCGCCTCTCGTTCTCCACCCGAGAGACGCTCGCCGCCGAGGCGTTCTCCTACACCGCTCGCTACGACACGGCGATCACCCGCTGGTTCCAGGAACGGCGCGAGGACTTCCCGCCGCTGATGGTCCGGGCGTTCGAGAAGACGCTCGATCTGCCCTACGGCGAGAACCCCCATCAGCGCGCGGCCTACTACGCGCAGGTCGGCGCCCGGACGCACGTCCTCTCGATGGTCTCCCAGCTCGGCGGCAAGGCGCTGTCGTTCAACAACCTGCTCGACCTCGACGCCGCCCGCCTGCTGATCGACGAGTTCCTCGTCCCGGCCTGTGTGATCGTCAAGCACAACAACCCGTGCGGAGTGGCCATCGGCGCGACCGCGCTCGAGGCCTACCAGCGTGCATTCGCCTGTGACCCGATGTCGGCCTACGGCGGCGTCATCTGTCTCAACCGCCGCGTCGACAGGCCGCTCGCCGAGGCGATCGTCGACCAGTTCGCGGAGGTCGTGTTCGCCCGCGGCTACGACGAGGACGCGCTCGAGGCGCTGGCCGCGAAGCCGAAGATGCGACTGCTCGACGACCAGGAGCGGCGCAGCCCGAACATGATCGAGCCCTACCTGCGTCAGGTCGTCGGCGGGATGCTCGTCCAGGATCGGGACGCCGACTCCGAGGCGCGCGAGGACGTGCAGGTCGTCTCCGAGCGCCGTCCGACCGAGACCGAGTGGGAGGAGCTGCTGTTCGCCTGGAAGGTGTGCAAGCACGTCCGCTCCAACGCGATCGTCCTCAGCCGGGATCTCGCCAGCGTCGGGATCGGGGCCGGCCAGATGAGCCGCGTGGACTCCGTCCGGATCGCGCTCGAGAAGGGTGCCGGGAAGGTCTCCGGCGGCGCGATGGCCTCTGACGCATTCTTCCCGTTCGCCGACGGCCCGCAGCTGGCGATCGAGGCCGGCGTGACCGCGATCATCGAGCCGGGCGGCTCGATCCGCGACCCCGACGTGGTGGCGGCGTGCGACGTCGCCGACGTCGCGCTCGTGTTCACCGACCGCCGCCACTTCCGGCATTGACCCCCCGGATCGGCCGGCTGCCGGGCGACCCCCCGTCGCCCTGGGAGGAGGAGTACGCCTTCAGCCGCGTCGTCCGTGCCGGCGCCTTCGTGCTCGTCGGTGGGACGACCGCCGTCGGACCGGGCGGCGCGCCAGTCGGTGAGAGCTTCTACGACCAGGCCGCGGAGGTCCTCGGCCGCGTCGCACACGAGCTGAGCCGGGCAGGCTGCACGCTGGCCGATGTCGTCCAGACCCGTGTCTATGTCACCGACATCTCCCGCGCCGACGATGTCGGCCGCGCCCACCGCGACGCCTTTGGTGACACGCGGCCGCTGATGACGATGGTCGAGGTGAGCTCGCTGATCGACCCGCGGCTGCTGGTGGAGATCGAGGCCGTCGCCCTCGCTCCATCGTCCGATTCGTCTTCGCCGTAGCCTCGTTGCTCGCGCGCTAGCTGGTCGACCCTCGCGTCACGCGAATCACGAGCAGTCCGTGGATCGTGGCTCGTCCGGAGTCGTATCCGTTGGACAGCCGGATCCGGTACGTGTCACCTCTCCCGTTCGCGGCGATCCGGACGTCGATCCGGTAGCCGACGACGCCCGCGGCAAGCCGGGCCTCGCCGAACACGCTCGCGGCATGACCTCCGGCACGGCAGCGGACCGCGGTGATGGAGCGCGAACGTAGTCGGAAGCGGGCCACCGGGCCAAAGTCACGGTAGCTCTCGGCTCCCCACAGCCGGGGCCCCACCGCCCCCCCGCTGAAGGTGGCCAGATCCCCGGCGGCTGTCGTCAGCCGGCCATAGCCGGCCACGATGCAGCTCGTGACGTGGGTCGGCACCGTGACGTAGGAGATCCGCACCAACGGGACCCCGGTCGCGTCGACTGACTGCGAACCACCCGTCGGAACCAGGCTGGAACCACCGCCGCCACCCGCGCCGCCTGCTGACGGCGCGCCCCCACCGCCCCCACCACCTCCGAACAGTCCGCCGCCGCCCCCTCCGCCGGCGCCGCCGAGCAGGGAGACGTGCCCGGGCTCGTCCACCTGTCCGCCTCCCCCTCCCGCTCCGCCGGTCCCGCGGAGACCCGAGACACCCGGCACTCCGATGCAGACCGGGGAGCAATTACCGAAGCTGACGACACCCGGGCCTCCGCCGGCACCCCCAGCGGTGCTGGCGCCCGCGCCGCCTCCGCCGGCGCCCTGGTTGGGCGCCGTCGTCGACGCCCCGGGGGCGATCGGTCCGGGGGCACCGGGCGCCGCGGCGCTCCCGCCAGCGCCGCCGCTCGAACCCCCCGACCTGATGCTCCCGAACAGGATGATTCCCGGAGCTCCCGCGCCGCCGCCACCGGCGGCAACGGCCGTGCGGCTGAGGAGATCGGTCGGGGAGGTGCGGATGTCGGAGGCGCCGCCACCGGAGCCGCTGAGGCTTCCTCCTGCTGCGCTGCCGCCTCCGCTACCGCCGCCGCCACCGCCCGTTCCGCCGGCGGTCCCGTTGGTGCCGACGACGGCAAAGATCGTGCTGCCCGGAACGACGCGCAGGTCGCCGGTCACCGCGGACCCGTGGCCGGCGGTTCCTTCGGCTTGACATGTCCCGGGGGAGAAGCAGTCGGCCGAGCCGCCTCCCACCGCCCCCACCGCCAGCACGTGGATGGATGTAATGCCAGCGGGGACGACGAACGGATTGCTTCCCGCCGTGTACGTACAGGTCACCGTTCGTCCGGATTGGGTACAGGCCGCCGGCAGGGAGGCTGACGCGAGCGCGGGCACGACGCTGAGTGCGCCCATCACTGCGGTCAGAGCGGTCAGGCCGGCGGTCCCTCGGCCGCGACGCGGGTGTGAGCGGCCGGGTGGTACGGACATCACGTTCCTCCCCCTGCGCCGCTACGGCGCAAGCGCCACCGCGGTCGCGATGGCGCGGGACGTTGGACAGGGTTCGCGCAGACCCGGAGCGTCGAGCGAGGATTGACGAAACTGACCAGCCGCACTCCCTCGGCGAGACGGCTCGGATCCGCAACGCCTCGACGTCCGACCGTACGCCGGTCCGGGAGGAGAGTCAACACATCACGCTCGCTCCGAATTCTGGGTAGCCTCCGGTGATCGTGATGGGGCGGAGTTCACGGATCGCAGGGTGGGGCGCAGGAGCGTGCATCGCGCTCGGCGGTGTCGCGGGCGCTGCCGCCGGGGCGACCGAGTTCGTCAGGGGCGGGGTCTACGCCGGTCCGACGAGCCAGCACCACACGATCACGATCCATGTCGCGGCGGGCGGGCGCACGGCGACCGTTCTGGCCGGGATGCGTGCCCACTGCTCGGGTCACTCGAAGTACGTCGTGCGCTCGACGTACGTGTTCGATGCCGTCTTCCGACACAACCCGGCCCGGATCAGCGGCTCGCGGATGTCGATTCGCGAGGTCGATCACAATCTGCCGCCGTCCGGTTTCATCCCGCGGGCGAAGACCGTCCGCCAGACGCTGGCCGCCCGCGCCAACGCCGGCGGCCAATCGCTCCGCGGCAGCTATTCCGAGCTCGCCACGCTGCCCGACGGACGGACGTGCACGACGGGCACGGTCAGCTTCACCGCCAGGCTGAAGTAGCGCTCGCCGCGGCCTGGGACCGCGCGGGAGCTCGTGCCGGTCGAGGTTCTGGCACCGGAGGACCGCTTCCTTGCGATACTCGTGCCTCGGGCTGCACACGAGGCGAGGAGTGAGGGATGTTGCGAAACCGGTTTCGACCGTCGTCCAATCGCGTTCTGCGAGCGCTGATCCTCGCGATCGCCGTGCTCGTGCCCGCGCTCGGCGCGCAGGCCGCCGCGGCCCGGCGGGTGAACCAGCTGCCGGCGGTGCAGATCTCGGTCCTCTCCGGCCGCGCCGACCTCGTCAGCGGAGGCTCGGCGCTCGTGGCGATCTCGCCCGCGTCGGCCGCCGGGCGGCTTCGGGTCACCGTCGACGGACGGAACGTCACCCACGCGTTCGCGGTGCGCTCCGATGGACGCCTCGAGGGTCTCGTCACCGGCCTGTGGCTCGGACGGAACGTCCTGCGCGCGACGCTGCCCAGCGGCCGCGGCGCACGGATCGCGCTCGTCGACCACCCGAACGGCGGCCCGGTGTTCTCGGGGCCGCAGATCCAGCCCTGGGTCTGCCCGGCGGGATCCAGGGACGCCAAGTGCGACCAGCCTCCGACCTACAGCTATCTCTACCGCTCGACCGACCCGGCCAAGACCGGCTTCCTCGCCTACGACCCGGCCCATCCGGCCACCGACGTCGCTCAAACGACCACCGATCAGGGGGTCACGGTGCCGTTCATCGTCCGGATCGAGACGGGCTACATCGACCGCGACCAATACCAGGTCGCGGCGCTGTACCAGCCCGGTAAGACCTGGAGCGCGGTCGCCCCGCAGTCCCAGTTCGACCATAAGATGCTCATCACCCATGGCTTCGGGTGCGGGGACGAGCATCAGAGCAAGCCGGGCCCGGCCGTGACCGGCGATCCCGCCGCCGACAACGCGCTTGGCAAGGGGTTCGTCACGATGTCGAACTCTCTCGACAACTCGAGCCACAACTGCAACGTCGCGATCCAGGCCGAGTCGCTGCTGATGACCAAGGAGCACGTCATCAAGACCTACGGGACGCTCCGCTACACGATCGGCACCGGTTGCTCGGGCGGCTCGCTCGCCCAGCAGTGGATCGCCAACGCGTATCCCGGCATCTATCAGGGCATCCTGCCGACCTGCTCGTTCCCCGATGCATGGAGCTCGGCGACGCAGGTCGCCGACTACGCGTTGCTCGAGCATTACTTCTCCGGCAACGTGCTTCCCTCCAGCCGCGGCATCTCGTGGACCGAGGACCAGCAGGCGGCGGTGGAGGGTCTGCCGAACACGGGCAACGCGTTCCTCAGCGTCGGATGCACGAACGTCAACCCGCCGTACCTGCCGGCCACCTGCCCGACCGGCTTCTTCTACGGCGCGGTTCCGTACTGGCCGTGCCTGGGCGTCACCGCTCAGCAGCTGTACAACGCCCAGACGAACCCCGGCGGGGTGCGCTGCTCGATCGCGGACCTCAGCCGCAACCTGCTCGGGCCGCGGCTGCGCGTCACCTGGACGCCGCAGGAGAAGCAGATCGGACACGGCTTCACCGGGGTGCCCTACGGCAACGTCGGTGTGCAGTACGGACTCTCGGCGTTGAAGGCGGGCCAGATCTCGACCGCTCAGTTCGTCGATCTCAACCGGTACGTCGGCGGGGCCGACGTCGACCTCAACCCGACGGCGCAGCGCCGCGTGGCCGATCAGCCGGCGCTCGGCAACGCGTACCGGACGGGGCTGATCAACGAGACGAACAACCTCAACCGCACGGCGATCATCGACTGCCGCGGCCCGAACCCGGGGCTGGCTCACGACGCGTACCGCGCCTTCGCGGTCCGCGCCCGGCTCGACCGCGAGAACGGCAACCACGCCAACCAGGTGATCTGGGAGGGGCCGTCGATCATCAAGGCCGACACCGACTGCGAGCTCAACAGCTTCATCGCCATGGACCGTTGGCTCGGCGCCGTCGAGAGCGACCACCGTGGTATCTCGGTGGTGGCCAAGATCGCCCACGACAAGCCTGCGGACATCACCGATGAGTGCTGGGACGGCGCCGGGCACAAGCTGTCCAACGGTCTGTGCCCGTCCGGTGTGGTGCCGATCTACGGGACTCCCCGCACAGTCGCCGGCGACGCCATCACGACCGACAACAACCAGTGCCGCCTGCAACCGCTCCGGCGCTCGGTCTACACGGGGATCACGTTCACGGACGCCGAGTGGTCCCAGCTTCAGGCGCTGTACCCGGGCGGCGTGTGCAACTACGCCAAGCCCGGCGTGAGCCAGGGTCCGACGGTCCCGTGGCTGACGTACTCGGGCGCCCACGGTGGCGTGGTCTACGGCGGCCGGCCGCTCGGGCCGGCGCCGGTGTCGGTGCCCGTCGGACGGTAGTAGGCCGGGGTTCTGCGTTGGCCGTGGGGTCCCGGGTTCGCCCGGGCCGCGCGGTTGGCGCCGTCGCGCCGTCGCGATCGCCTGAGCATCTAGGTTGCTCATAGCGCGACCTACATGCTCAGCACCGGCCGGCTCAGCGACCACCGGCCCCGGCGTGCGCGATCATGGGCGCACGCCGCCGTAGCTCAGTTGGTAGAGCAGCGGACTTTTAATCCGAAGCGCGCAGGTTCGAGTCCTGCCGGCGGCA